>CAWAIQ010000006.1:0-639447 GCA_963782225.1 uncultured Chitinophagaceae bacterium | reverse complement strand
GCATAAGAATTACCAGCAGGATTACCTTCATAAACCGCCAACAATATACCAAAAACCGGAGTAAAATGAACTCCTGTTTTAGCGACAGCCCGCTGGCGACAATCAGCTGAGCGGCATGATCGTTTGATGGTCATGCATCAGGATCAGGATTTGCCTTTCTGTCATATCCCTTGCGAAAAACGGAAGCACTTCGTCATATTGGCCAAAACTCATTTCTTCTGGCATCGGCTAAAATCTTATTTTTCCTCAGGCATCAGCGTCGTAATGTTTAGTGCATAAGTCTTCGCATGATACCCATCCAATGGCCACCAGGCGTAATTGCGTTCGTAGCAAACATTAAAAGACCTGTACTTGTAATTTAAAGCCATTACAATCCCAAAAGTCAGCAATCGCTTTTTGTCCCGGATTTAACTTCTTTACTGTTTCATACACTTCATTTACATTTTTATAAAAGACGCTGCTTTTATCTCCGCTAAATGTACAAGGTTGCCTTAGAAAAAATTGATTGGCAGAATCTATAGAGATAGTTCTAATTTCCACCAGCTGCGCTCAACTGTCTGCATATAGCCAGGAGATGTAGGCACCCATCTTCCTTCCTCGTTGTTCGCAGAATACTTAGAGGCAGACCTCGTTTCTGCCTATCAGTGGTTTTTACTCAATGAAATAATATGATTGCTTTGAATTGCATACTTCATAGACTTTCAATACTTCCAGTGGGCATACCGTGCTTTTCTGCACTTGCTAAAAAATTGTTGATAATCTTGTCTGTAGAATATTTAGAAAATGTTAGCGCCTGTCCCACATAAATAAAGGCCAGTAACGAAGTGAGACTGTAATTAAAGTAAACTGTCTGTCGGTTGAGGAACTCTCCCCAGACTTTTAAATTGGCCGTAAAGCGACTGGATTGCTTAAAGCCTTCAGCCATTGCTTCATAGGCCGCTAATTATAATACGCATAAATACGACCGGCAACTGCCGGAGTGAAGATATCATGAGTGATAACCTGGTTAGAGAATCAATAGTCTGCAAATAAAGAATAGCATTTTGAAAATAACTGACGTAATCCGCTTTTTTGGAGTACAAGGAATTGAACATTAGAATTAAAAGAAAGGCGGTTAAATCCAACGTTCCTGATAAGCGTAGTTTAGATTTTTTAGAGCAGATTCCCGGGACGTGAGTATGATTTAGGAAAAAAGACTTAACTCGTTTATTTTCAACGCTAACTCGCATAAATTCTAATTGATTAAATGAGTATCTTCGAAAACATCCAAACATTAAAGCTCTGGAAAAAGTTAATACTTATTGGGAATGGAGCCTTTAAAAATCGAATCTTTGGTCAAGTTGTTTACAAATGACCTGCTCAGTTATGCTTTAGCCAAAGTTCAGCAAAAGGAAATAGCCGAAGACCTCGTGCAGGATACCTTTCTTTCAGCACATCAGTCGTACGAAAACTTCAAAGGCAAAAGCAATGTAAAAACGTGGTTGTTCTCTATTTTGAAACATAAGATTGCAGATTATTACCGTTTGAAATATAAAGAGAACACAGAAACTTCATCCGGCATCCTGCAAGAGTTTTTTGATGAAGACGAAAAATGGAAAACAGAACACAGACCGGTAAGCTGGGGTAATGAGAAAGAATTATTGGATGATCCTGAATTTGCAAAAGCTTTAAAGCATTGCTTTGACAACCTGCCCGTTACATGGTCATCTGCAGTTCAATTAAAATATCTGGAAGAGCATATTGCGGAAACGATTTGTGCAAAGCTGGAAATAACCAAAACTAACTTCTGGCAAATCATCCACAGAGCTAAGCTATCATTAAGAAATTGCTTAGAATTAAAATGGTTTAAATGAAGTTTTTGTCAGGAATCAAATCATTGTGCGACTATTCATTAAACTAGACCATTTTTATTAAAGTAGAATAACACAAACAATAGTAGCAGAACTGATTGCCACTGCAATAATGACAGTCGTTGGGCCGATGGCTCCTTACATGGGCTTACCGAAAATGAACCCTGCAGCATTGCTTTCTAGAATGATGGGCTTTCCGATTATGGAAGGTTACATAATGCACTGCATGATTAGGATTATTTTCGCAGCAGCATGATGATTGGTTCATTGATTGGTCATTTGGGATATGGCGCTGTGGTAGCGTTGATTGTTCCAAATTATTCTACTATGTCGCATAACGACAACATGAGAGCAGCGCATGCTTAGAATATTTCGATGTATTTTAATGAATGTAGTCTATTGTTAGATATTGGTTACAGCGCATTAAGTAAAAAATGAATAATTATGACAGATAAGACAGTAGCTATTTTTAACCGGTGGTTTAGAATAACGATAGGTTTGTTTTTTATAGCTGTTTCATTGTATTACCAGGAATGGATGCCGGCATTATTTGGGGCTGTATTTATCATTCAGGGTATTCTAAACAGGGGATGCCATGGTGAATGTTTTGTTCCTTCAAATACCAGACAGGACAAGTAAATTTTTTGAGTTATTAAAAAACCTGCTTTAACCCACCACATTTATTTTTATGAAACTGATGAATGCGATGATGTTGTCCTGTAAAAAGGCAACTCAACTTATGGAGCTAAAGGATCATGTTGAATTAAGTGTTATGCAAAGATTTCAACTGTGGATGCACACAACCATGTGCTCAGGTTGCAGAAATTATATGAAGCACAGTCGTTTAATTAATCAACTCCTTCAAAAAAATCTTAATGATACACATACTGTAGAGAATACTGATGAACTGGAAGCGGCAATATTAGGCAGGCTCTAAATATTTTCTTACTCTTTGTCAGGAAGCATACGATTAACCGAATAATGTGTAAGAGGATTAGTCATTACCAAAATAAATGATTGTCCGGCAATGAAAGGAAAAATGTAAAAGCAAAAATTATACTTATCACTGCTTATGCCACAACTATTCTGTTTTTTACAATCAAATAAAATTAGAACTTAATGAGCGAACACTATTACCATTCAAAGGACCTGTCAAAATTTGGAAACGTGGCTGACTTTCAAAAAGAGTTGGGAGAAAAGTTTTTCAGCTATTACGGAGAAGTTTTTAAGGACAGCGATTTAACGGCAAGAGAGAAATCATTAATCGCTTTAGCAGTTGCTCATGCTGTGCAATGCCCTTATTGCATTGATGCCTACAGCAGCGATGCTTTTGAAAAAGGATGGAGCGAAGGGCAAATGATGGAAGCAGTACATGTCGCCTGTGCCATTCGTGGCGGCGCTTCTTTAGTGCATGGTGTGCAAATGATGAATAAAGTGAAAGAAATAGCCATGTAATGAAATCATTAAAAGCGCAACATAACATATTGGCCGATGCCCATGAACAAATAGAAATTATTGAGCATGGGCAAAAAGGCGATTTTGCATTGGTTCCCTTTCAGCAGAAACTGGAGCAATCAAGTCTGCATCCGTTAAGACCAACGCGTCTTGAAGTATTACAAGTGAACATTGGCAAGATGTGCAACCAGGTGTGCAAACACTGCCATGTAGATGCTGGTCCCGACCGGAAGGAAATCATGACCCTGCAAACTATGCAGCAGTGCATTGATGTGTTGCGTAAAAATCCGCAGCTAAAAATTGTTGACTTAACCGGCGGCGCTCCTGAAATGAACCCAAACTTTCGCTGGTTTGTCGAACAGACATCAAAGCTGAAAATACACATCATTGTGCGTTGCAATCTCACAATCATTCTTGCCAACAAAAAATATTACGACCTGCCACATTTCTATAAACAACACAATGTAGAAGTGGTTTCATCACTTCCCTTTTATACACAAGACAGAACAGACAGGCAGCGTGGCAATGGCGTATTTGAAGATAGTATTAAAGCTCTCCAAATGCTGAATGCAATTGGTTATGGTGAACAAGAATCAGGATTAATTTTAAACCTTGTGTATAACCCTGCCGGGGCTTTTTTGCCGCCCACCCAGGCTTCACTGGAAAAAGAGTACAAGCAGGCATTGAAAGAGCGATATAACATTGTATTTAATAATTTATTTGCTATCACCAATCTTCCCATCAGCCGGTTCTTAGATTACCTGTTGCAAAGCGGCAACTATGAAAGCTATATGGAAAAGCTGGTGAATGCCTATAACCCCCTGGCGGCAGCAAATGTTATGTGCCGCAATACCATTTCAGTTGGATGGGATGGCTTTTTATATGACTGTGATTTTAATCAGATGCTGGAAATTAAAGTAAACTGTAATAGCAAACACATTTCAGATTTTAATAAAGGCGAATTGAACAAAAGAGAAATCGTTATAGGGCAACATTGTTATGGTTGCACTGCCGGTGCAGGTTCAAGCTGTGGTGGTGCTGTCGCATAAAAATAATGATATGGAAACAACTCATTTAGAAGCAACAACATTGTGGCAGTACAGTTCATCCACTTGAACTGATCAAATAATGTGCTGAAGAATGCAGGAAAATGGCAGCTTAATATATGATGGATCAACTTATAGCAGCAAAGGACTACCTGAAAGGAAGAGAAATTGAAAGTCCGGAAATTGGTATCGTCTTAGGAACGGGTTTGCATCAACTTCTTAACTATGTTGATGTAAAGAAAACTATTTCCTATACCGATATTCCTGGCTTTCCTGTTTCAACGGTGGAATTTCATAAAGGCAATTTAATTTATGGAGCGATAGCCAACAAAAACGTTCTTATCATGCAGGGACGCTTGCACGCCTATGAGGGCTATACCATGCAGCAGATTGTTTTTCCAATTAGAGTGATGCGACTTTTAGGAGTACAAAAACTTTTTCTTTCCAATGCAGCAGGTGGCATCAATCTTACTTTTAAAAAAGGTGATCTGGTTTTAATTGATGACCATATCAATCTTTTAAGCGGCAATCCATTGAGTGGAATGAATTATGATGAATTAGGTAGTCGCTTTCCAGACATGAGCGAACCGTATGACTTGCAATTAAAAAGTTTGTTGCAGCATAAAGCAAATGAGTTGGTGATAGAATTGAAGAAAGGAGTTTATGCAGCCGTACATGGTCCCAACCTGGAAACAAAAGCTGAATACCGTTACCTGAAAATTATTGGTGCAGATATGGTTGGCATGTCAACCGTTCCTGAAGTGATTGCCGCTGCCCACATGCAAATGCCTTGTGTAGCTGTTTCTGTTATTACAGATGAATGTGATCCGGATAATTTGAAGCCTGTGAATATCCCTGATATTATTGAAATAGCAGGTAAAGCAGATGGGACTCTTTCCCAATTATTTGTTGAAGTAATAAAACAACTATGACAAAACAAGCATTGCTGATATTCACAAGAAATCCTGAACCAGGAAAAGTAAAAACAAGACTTGCAGCTACGCTTGGCGCGGCAAAAGCATTCACTATTTATAATCAACTTCTTGAACACACAATTTCAGTTACCAACTATTTACCTGTAGATAAGATTGTTTTTTATTCAAATCAAATTGTACAGGAAGATAATTGGAATGATAAATACTATCAGAAGCAAGTACAGTTAGGCAGCGATTTAGGCGCAAGAATGAGCAATGCATTCGGCTACGCTTTTCAGAATGGCTTTGATCGGACTGTAATCATTGGAACCGATTGCCCTGAACTGAATGCCGGAATAATAATGAACGCTTTTGCTTATCTGAATAATCATGATGTAGTTATTGGTCCTGCAGCAGATGGCGGGTATTACCTGTTAGGAATGAAGCAGCACTATTCACAACTATTTGAAAATATAGCCTGGAGCACTGAAACAGTTTTTGACCAAACTATTGCTATCTGTAAAAGAAATAATGTCAGCTATTCACAGTTACCGGTATTACATGATGTAGATGAAGAAAAAGATTTGATACACCTGGAAAACAACAAGAGGCATGATCGGGTTTGTTGATTTTATGAAATTGAGAGTACAGGTACTTTGAAGAATTAGAGTGGAGTGAAATGAAAAATTTAATAACATGTTCAGTATCATCATACCAACATATAATGAAGCCGAGCAGATTGCACAAACAATCAGCAAAATACATGCTGCCAATGGCAAGCATGAAGCAGAGATTATTGTTGTAGATGGTGGAAGTACAGACGACACAATTAAAATAGCAACAGCCTGTGGGGCAAGAGCATTTCTTAGCAAACGGAAAGGAAGGGCTTCACAGATGAACACAGGCGCAGCCGAAGCTACATATCCTATTCTTTATTTCCTTCATGCCGACAGCATTCCTCCACAAGACTTTACTTCAAATATTTTAGATTCAAAAAGTAAAGGGATAAACTGCGGCTGCTTTAGGCTGCAATTTGATTACCACCACTGGTTCTTACAAACCAATTCATGGTTCACCCGTTTTGATGTAAATGCAGTTCGCTTTGGTGACCAAAGCTTGTTTGTAACCAAAGATATATTTGAAAAAGCGGGTGGTTTTAGAGAAGACCTTATAATGATGGAAGACCAGGAAATCATTCACCGCATAAAGAAGCATGGAAAATTTAAGGTACTGAATGATTATGTAATTACATCGGCAAGAAAATATTTGGATAATGGAGTATATAGGATGCAGTGCATCTTTTATCGCATCTGGGCAATGTACTATTTAGGCTATTCGCAAGAAAAAATGTTACAGGTGCATAGAAGACTAATCAGGAAGCATAAGCTCTAACCTCCAAGATATAAATGATGAAAATGGGCGAAGAAAATGAATATGATATCGTAATAATCGGCGCCGGTTCCGGTGGACTAAGTGTAGGTTTGTTTGTGGCGAAAATGGGCTTAAGGGTGCTGATGGCAGTTAAATCGGATAGGGATATAGGAGGTGAATGCCTGAACGACGGCTGTGTTCCCAGTAAAGCTTTGATACATGTTTCCCGTATAGCGCATAATGCGAAACTTGCGTCTGAATTTGGTTTGGAAATAAATGGTAAAATAGACATACAAAAAGCTATAAAGTACGTTTATTCAAAACAGGAAATTATAAGGGAACATGAAAATGCGGCGTGGTTAAAAGAACAAGGCATTGAAGTTGTTTTAGGAGAAGCAAGGTTTTCCGGGAAGAACGAAATTGAATGCGCAGGCAAAAGGTTTCGCTCGAATAAAATTGTCTTGGCAACCGGCTCTAAGCCACGCAAACTAAAACTACCGGGAGTTGAGCTTATTCAATATTTTGACAACGAAAATATTTTTCATACCGATTGTTTGCCTGAACACATTTTAGTGGTGGGAGGAGGTCCTATCGGAATTGAAATGGCGCAGGCACTCAGCCGGCTGGGTAGTAGTGTAACTGTCATCGACGAAGGAAGTAACATTCTATTGCATGACGATGACGCTTTGACCCACGTTTTGTTAGAAAAATTGAAATCGGAGGGGATTACGTTTTACTTCAATGTTTCATTACAACAATTCACGTCAGCCAACGAGGCACAAATAAAATATAAAAGCGGCGAAATATCATTGCTGTATTTCGATGCGGTATTTGTTGGCATTGGACGTGAACTGGTTTTATCCCCGTTGCAATTGGAAAGCGCTGGTATAGCGTTTAAAAACAATAAGATCATCGTAGACCAAAAATTGTGTACTACAAATAAAAACGTTTTTGTTTGCGGCGATATTGCCGGCGATCTTCAATTTTCACATGCGGCAGAATTTCATGCCCGTATCCTCCTCAATAATTTCTTTTCTCCACTTAAACAAAAGCTAGATAACAAATACATGTCCTGGGTTACATTTACCGATCCCGAACTGGCGACATTTGGGAGAAATGAAAAACAACTGCAGCAAAGCAAGATCGAGTATCGAAAATTAGAACAGAATTTTTCTGAGGACGACAGAGCCGTTACTGATAACCACCAATACGCTAAATTAATCTTATACATCAGCAAAGGTGGATGGTTCAAAAAGGAAGTAATTCTTGGTGGTACAATGATTGCTCCAAATGCGGGTGAACTGATCCAGGAACTGGTATTAGCTAATACAAGTAAGCTTTCTGTGAAGTCAATTTTCAACAAGATTTATGCTTACCCTGTTGCCACAAGAATTAACCAACACGCTATAATTAAACTTAAGGAAGAAAGCTTAACGAGTATTGTGAAAACTTTATTAAGAAACGCATTTAAGTTATTTGGCTAATGGAATGGTGGGAAATTTTCAAAGAATGGTTTTTAAGCCTGGGCGAAAAATACAATGTAAATCCATATATTTTTGGCGGCATTTACATAGGTGCTATACCATTCTTTTTTCTTTTCCTTAGTCGCACTATCAAAAATATAAAGAACAAGAAATCATTTGTAGTGCCCTTGCTTCTTGCATCCTTTTGTTTTATTTCCGCATACCTGTATTTACTGATTGCAGGCAGAAATATCCCCTTGTGGGTTTATATTTTTATTGGGGTGATGATTGCGTATGGTATTTATTCAACAATATCAAAAGTAAAAAAATCGACATGAAGCCAAACGACGATAATGCAAAACTGCCGCCGGAGCAAAGACCGTTCAGAATCTTGATTATATCCGGTTCTGACCGTAGGCAATACAACTGTCCGGGGGTAGATGGTAAATCAAGAGCCTTAATGTTTAAAATGGCTGAACAATTGCCACAGGATTGGGAAATTGATTATGAAGATTTGGGTAATGTTTACGGAAGGGCGCACATCCAAAGTTGTAATGCCTGTGTTTCTACTTCCATGGCGCTTTGTGTGTGGCCGTGCAATTGCTATGAAAAGGGCAGTTGGATGGAGAAGGACCTGATGTGGGAGCTTGATCTTTATGCCCGCCTGGATATGGCAGATGCGTGGGCTATCATTGGACCCATCAATTGGTACAGTTGTTCTTCCAATTTAAAACTGATGTTTGACCGGTTGGTATGTATGAATGGTGGTAACCCTGATGAAACAACCATTGACCATAAAGACCCTGAAAAGGCAATGGCATTGGAGCATACTGAAAAATGGGAGGACATGAGTATAAACCATTTGGAAGGTAGGACATCTGCATTCTTTTGTTATGGAGATGAAGGCGGCGATGAGATGGATGAAAACAATGTTCCAAAAATGTTGCGACACAAAAACTATTTTGACGGAGATAAAGAACCATTTATAAATATGCGTGATGCCTATGCTCCTTTGGTCTGGCAATGCCGTTATGGTGGTGTGGAAGTTCCGGATAATTTATGGATGTATTGCACCAGCGGTAAAGGGAAGAAGTACAGTGAGAACCAGTCGGAGCACATGATACACGAGGTGGAGTTTATGAAGACGTTTAATCTGTGGGTTGCAGAATTTGAAAGGTTTGTCCGGCAAAAAGGAAAAGTTACTCCCGGCAAATACAGGGCTTATGGATACGAAAAACCAACCAATCTTTGGAAAGAAGCCAAAACAGGCATTCGTTCATGGATGTTGCGCTTTGGTTTAACCCCTGATAACTCATCTCCGGAAAAGCAAATGGAACTGAACTTAAACAGGGATACCACTTTGAAGCCAGCGAAAAGTGAAGGAGAAAAGTTGAGGGAAAAATAAAAGGCAGGTTAATTGCATCTTTTATAAAAAGTTAACGATGATTAAGCGAATATTTGACCACAGAGGCGTGCCCATACTTGCAGCAGCATTCCTGGTGCTTTTTATCGTAGAAGGCAAACGCCGTTTGCGGAAGCGAAATCAGCCTCGCATAAAACGGGCAATAATTAATTCAATTGTTTCTATTCCCGCCTTTACGCTATTGCGTTTTCTTTTTCTTCCGCTAATGGTAAGGTTGGCGGTAAAAAATCGTCAGTTGCAATGGGGATTGAATTATCAATATACTGCTCACCCGGCTTTAAAAGGATTAATTGCCTTTTTAGTAATGGATTACACCAATTACCTGTGGCATGTACTCAATCATAAAATTCCTTCCCTGTGGCGCTTTCATGTAGTGCATCATTCAGATCCCGATCTTGATGTAACAACAGCGTTTCGTTTTCACTTTGGCGAACTTATTGGCTCCGTCTTTTACCGGGGCGCTTTTGTATTTCTATCTGGTGCCACTACTTTGCAGGTGTTGCTGTATGAAGTTCTTTTTGAAGGAGCAACGCAATTCCATCACAGCAATATCCGAATGCCCTACAGGTTGGAGAAAGCATTGAACAAAGTTATTGTAACACCAAGGATGCATGGTATTCATCACTCCATGGTCCGGCAGGAGACAGACAGTAATTATTCGGTGATATTTTCCTTCTGGGACCGCCTGCATCAAACCATTCGGGTGAATGTTGCGCAAGATTTAATTGTCACTGGTGTTCCATCTTACAGCAATCCCGATGAACTAACGATTGGTTATTTGCTGAAACTTCCGTTTTCAAAAATCCGGGAATGGCAAACTTCAGGTGTTAAGGACTTACGTGAAACAATTCCAGGCAAAGGAAATATGGCTTTTTAATATGAATTTTTTAAAAAACATACTAATCGTTCTGACAATGTTTTTATTCAATGATCCCTTATCCGCACAGCTGCGAAGCAAATCATTGCTGATGCCAATTTATGTGCCTAAACTATGATACCGACAATCCATATGTATAAACGAAATATATAACTCCAAATAAAACAAAATCTTTCTCAAACATCAGCGGCTTTGGTGGATGCGCCATCAATCTCCAGTGGCTATTAATGCGGCCTTCCCAAGAACGGTGTTTTCTGATTGATAAAAGCGGATTTAAATCATTTGATTTTTTAATTTACTACTCCATTAATTGTCGTTATTTCAACGATTCCTGACATAATAGTAGTCTTGTAAACGGCATTTGTAGTTGCTTAATCGAAACAGTATGAATTTTTATAAATATTATAGGGGATTGGTGTCGCAAACATTTAACGTAGTGGTGACGGTATTTCTCCTGCCTATTGTGTCATGTAGCCACAAAGATTACCGAACTTTGACAGCCGAACCCCTGTTGTATTCAATTACCGTAAAGGAATTGAACGACATAGTATTAGAAAACAATTTTCCCCCAATGATCGCCGCGCGTAATTATGCCTATGCCAACATAGCTGCTTATGAGTGTATTGTAGCTGGAGATAGCAGTTTTGTTACGCTTTCCGGGCAGATCAGACACATGCCCGAAATGCCCAGGCCCCTGCCAGGCAAGCTGATAGATTACAGGCTCGCAGCATTGCTGGCCTTCACCAAGGTCGGTAATGCAGTCACCTTTCCTGAAGGAAGTATGATGGCATACTACGAAGGCTTACTTGAAAAAGCGAGCGATGGTGGAGCACCGAGAGATATTTTGAATAACACCAAAGAATTCTCAGACCGGATTTTCGATGCAATACTTGCGTGGGCAAAAAAGGACAACTACGATCAAACTCGATCTGCAAGCAAATATACTGTAACTGATGAAGATGGCAGATGGGTTCCAACACCGCCGTCATACACATCCGCCATGGAATCTCACTGGATGGAAATGAGAACGATGGTGTTGGACTCTGCAAGCCAATGCAAACCTTCTTCAGCTCCACGGTTCGACATGAAAGACACGACGGGGCGATTTTATAGGGCCGCCATTAACGTCAAAACTACGGTAGACAGCCTTAAGGAGGAACAAAAACACATCGCAGATTTTTGGGACGACAATCCCTTTAAAATGAATGTCAGCGGTCACGTCATGTTCGCGACCAAGAAATTTTCTCCTGCGGGCCATTGGATGAATATCGTCGGAATCATTTGCCAAAAAGCCGGGGCCGATTTCAACAACACGGTGTACGCATACGCAAAAACCTCCATTGCCATGTTTGATGCCTTTATCAGCTGTTGGGATGAGAAGTATAGAAGCAATCTGATCCGGCCGGAAACCGTGATCAATAAATACATAGATGCGGAATGGAGGCCTTATCTGCAGACACCACCTTTCCCGTCATATGTAAGCGGTCATTCTGTAATAACAGCAGCTGCAGCAGAAATAATGACCGATGTTTTCGGAGACAGCCTGGCTTTCAGGGATACCTCGCAAATAGAATTCGGAATTCCAGCACGCTCGTTTTTGTCTGTTCGACAGGCAGCTCAGGAAGCGTCAATCTCACGACTTTATGGGGGCATTCACTATGAATTTGACCTTGTGGAGGGTAACAAGCAAGGAGCTATTGTCGGCCAGATGGTCATAGATCGATTAAGAATGCGGCGCACTACCGGCCGGGTAATCAGCAAAAAGTTTTAGGGAAACTTCATCTTCACATCATTCCAGCTTCGGCGCAAATGATCGAGCCTCGGTCACGGGACTACGTTTTCATGCAACACTAATTTCTGTCACCGCTGTTTCCATACATATCGCCTGAAGGCGCACTGACGAGTCAATAATTTCAAGTGAATTCTGTTTGAGTTTTGTATATTGTTGATACAACAATAGTTCTTTAATTCACTGGTGTACTTCTGGTGTATAGAGAAATCATTGAAGATTAGCCAGTCGAAACCGATTGCATAGATAGTTGATTCTTAGGCTGAATAATTTATCTGAAAGAGAGAAAAGCTTGTCTGAAATGATCGAGCCTCGGTCACGGGACTACGTTTTGATGCAACACTAATTTCTGTCACCACTGTTTCCATACATATCGCCTGAAGGCGCACTGACGAGTCAATAATTTCAAGTGAATTCTGTTTGAGTTTTGTATATTGTTGATACAACAATAGTTCTTTACTTCACTGGTGTACTTCTGGTGTAGGAAGAAATAATGGAAGATTAGCCAATTGAAACCGATTGCATAGATAATTGATTCTGAGGTGAGTAGCTTATCTAAAGAGATAAAAGCAAACGACGTTCAATTCCCTCTCTCTCCGCCAATCGAAACAAAAGCACTCGAAAGGGGCATTTTTATTTCCGGCCGGTTGCAAAGCCTGGTTTGAAATGACTTAAAAGTAGCTATTTGCATTTTATCAAGTAGCCCAGGCATACCATTGCATAGCACCTGATACCGGCGGGAAATCTCTTTGGGGAAAAGAAACCATGAATACATGTACGGTCTGCGGACTTATTCCGGCCTTCCATCCGAGAGGTCGTCAATTCATTTTCTTGAGTAACATCGCTGCTTCTCTAAAAAAAGACTTAATAGTATCGCGCTGATTCAGCGTGAGGGTTTCGGGAGCTATGGCCGAAACCGCATTTCGCACCTGCGAAGCTTCCGCACTCAACTCCGGATATTTGGACCTTTGCATATTTTGTAAAGCAGTGCTTAATATATCGGCAGCGTTTCTGATCTTATCTGCATGATCAGTAGAAAGCGGGTCTTTAGTGATTTCGTCTGCAAGTTGCTTTGCCTTGGATATATCAGCCTTTACATCATAGCCGACTTCCAGTGCCATCGCCTCAATGGCCTTGGTAAGTTCAGTAAGAGCCATATTGGTGTAAGAATGGTCTAGGCTCATTTTGTTCGTATCCGAATCGATGAAATTGACATATGAAACTACTGAAGGATTGTTTTCATGAACTTCGATGAGAGCTTGATCGTTTTCTGATTTGCCTCTATTATGACCTTCATTGCTAAAAAGGAAATAGAACACCGCAGCGATCAAAACAATGCCTACTAATATCCAAGGCCAAACTGGTTTTCTCTTTTTAAAAATTAGTTCTTGTTCTTCAGTTTGTGTCATTGTTAGCTCTTTTATTTACTTATTCGAATATATGGAAACACTTTGGGATATGTTCATTGCTTTTTTTGGAGGTCTTGCGGGAATTGGGCCAGGCCGAATATTTCATTGATGCCGTATCTGATTACAAAAGCGACTTTGCACCGTTTCCTGAACTATTTAATGGGCCGCTGCTTGCTCAGTATAATCATCTCCATGAGGCGGAGGCGATGCGATCGCTTGCCAGATTTACGCCCGAGATCTGAGATCGGTTTGCTCAGCTTGCGATCAGGTATAATGTCAATATCATTACGGAAAGTCTTCCGGATGTAGAAGATGGCGTTTTAAAGAATGTTGGTTATAACTGCCACCGGAGCGGCAAACTCGACAAATTCGAAGAAATTCATATTACACCCGATGAGGCGTCCCGATTTGTACCTCAGCCGGAGGTAGCGCCTGATTGTCGGATCACCAGCGGGAGTGGCCGCCATGGGGTTGGCTAAAAATCGACTTTTTTGGTACCTGTTAAATATTTCATGGATGGCCGTCGTAGGTTTTTCTCCCGGGAGCTATTCCTGATTACGATGCAACTGTAATTTCACATTAAGAAGATATTAGAATTTAGTTAGAAGTCTACTAATGACTGCAGACACCGGTATGGGTGTCCTAATTTTACAGTCGGATTATAAAATTGAAACTTTCGCATGACCGATTTCTGGGACTATACGTTTTTAAATAATACAGTCAAAGACTGGTGTATTACCGCTGCGATTATCGTGGTTGCTTTTCTGCTTCTCAGATTGTTCACTCTGATAATAATTAATAGATTACAGACAATCACAAAGGGAACGAAATCAACAATAGACGATTTTGTCGTTTACGCAATCAATCGTGCGATTTTACCGGTAATGTACGTGCTTGCGTTTTACCTGGGATTGAAATTTCTCTCCGTGCCCAATCAGGTTGAAGCAATATTGAATATTGCTTTGATGGCCGTGGTTACTTTTTTTGCCATCAGGCTAATCAGTTCCCTTGCAAAATATATTTTCAGTCGCGCTGAGTTTGCCAATGGTGATAAAAGGGAAAGAACACAACGATCTAACGGTATACTTTTTATTCTGCAGAGTATTTTATGGGTGGCAGGTCTACTGTTTCTTGTAGACAATCTGGGCTACGACATTACGACTATCGTTGCCGGGCTAGGTATTGGTGGTATAGCCATTGCCCTTGCGGCACAGACTATACTGGCCGATTTATTCAGTTATCTGGTAATTTTCTTTGACAAGCCTTTTGAAGAGGGCGATTTTATCATCATTGACGACAAAATGGGTAGTGTTGAGTACATCGGGATAAAAACGACCAGGTTGCGAACCCTCAGTGGTGAGCAATTGATCTGTTCAAACACTGATCTTACTAATTCAAGAGTGCACAATTACAAAAGAATGCAGGAGAGAAGAATTGTTTTTTCATTTGGTGTTGTGTATTCAACACCCGCTGTCACTTTAAAGAAAATCCCCGATATTGTCAAGGATGTCATCCTTTCGATTGGAGATTGCCGATTTGACCGCGCGCATTTTCAAACATTCGGCGATTTCAGCTTAAACTTTCAAGTAGTGTACTATGTTTTATCCGCTGATTATAATGTCTATATGGATAAGCAGCAGATGATCAACCTACGTTTATTTGAACTCTTTGAACAGGAGAATATCGAATTTGCTTTCCCGACACAAACGGTTATGCTTAATGCTACAAATAAAGACTATTCCTACGCCTCCCGCGAACAATAACACCCTGATCTTTTTGTAAACTATTATCCACACAATTGTTTTGTTTTCGATCCTTGTGCACGGAATAACCATTGAAAAGGTAGTGGGACGATTGAAGCTATAGTCGACCAATGCGAACAATATTTTGCACGATTTGCTTTTGTCAATTAATACGCAAACTTTAAAATGGACAAAGCGGCGAGTAGGGTCAATAGTTCTCCGCAGTGACGCCTGTAATTCAGGATTTGCGGTAAATTGTGGCATGCGAAGTGAACGTGTATATATGACGATAAGGCATAAGATTAGTTTGATAGCCGTCACCTTATGTGTATTAATCGCTGGATGCAATCCTAAAGAAACAACGCCTGCAAATATTCCGGTTACAGACCGTGATACAACAATCACAGTGAAGAATGCATTCACACTTCTTAAATTAGATAGCCAACTGCTTGCCAGGTACCTTGACATCGCAATCATAACAGATACCTCAAGGTTATTAATCAGGAATTTTTACAACAGCCGTAATTATCAGTATGCGTGGTTTAATGAAGATGGCCTGACAGAACACGCTATTATGCTCTGGAATCGTTACAAGGATTATCGAAGTTATGGAGTTGATGTGCCTCAACCAGACGGCCTTTTATTTGAAGAAATGGACGGTTGGCTAACCGACACCAGTCTGAATATAAACCCTCCGCATGCGCAGAAAGCAGAGTTGGAACTTACACGATTATTTTTTGATTACGCGTTTGCAAAATTCATTGGCAACCTTGACCCTGCTGAAATGCAGTGGTACATTCCGCGAAGAAAAATAAATGTTGCTCGCTTATTAGACTCCCTGATTGCTGGGAGCAACAGCCTTACAAATGATTGGGAACCCGTTCATCCGCAGTACCGACTGCTTAAAAAACGATTAATCGACTATTCTGCCATCGCCGAGAACGGCGGCTGGGATTCATTGAGGCTTTTTGTGAATCAGAAATTGAAACAAGGAAGTCAGGACAGTTTGGTTAAGCGGGTCAAACAACGATTGGCCCTCACTCTACAATATCCATCGGAGGACAGTTCGAATATTTTTACCCGCGAGCTACGTGATTCAATCAAAATAGTGCAACAGACGTATGGGCTACAACCAGACGGCGAAATAGGCCCGGCAACACTTAAGGCATTAAATGTCTCTGTCCAACAAAGAATGCAACAAATGCTCGTGAATATGGAACGCTTGCGATGGTTACCACAACAGTCAGACAGCGTTTGGATCCTCGCGAACATTCCATCATTTCGTCTTCAGGTTTTACATGGTGACTCTGTCATGTCTCAGATGAGCGCCGTAGTAGGAACAACTGCCACACGGACCGTAATTTTTAGCGACTCGTTAAAATTTATAGTATTCAGTCCATACTGGAACGTGCCGGCCAGTATCGTCCGAAATGAGATCCTGCCAGCAATTAGAAAAAATAGAAAATATTTGAGACGGAATAATATGGAGCAGATAGGAAAAAGTAATGGACTTCCGATAATTAGACAGCGGCCGGGGCCGACCAATGCTCTAGGTAAGGTCAAATTTTTGTTCCCAAACCAGTATAATATTTATCTCCACGACACGCCGGCAAGATCTTACTTCGGACAAACACGACGGGCTTTTAGCCACGGATGCATACGTATAAGTGAACCTTTTGAATTGGCTCAATTGCTTTTGAAGAGTGATTCAGGTTGGACGGCTTCAAAAATTTCAGATGCAATGAACAGTCGCAACGAAAAATGGGCCATACTAAATAAAGCTGTACCGGTATTCATAACATATTTCACTTCATGGGTAGATAGTAGTGGCAGATTAGAACTCAGAGAAGACATTTATGGCCATGATGAGAGAATGATTAGTCACCTGTTCATTAAATAACAATAACCTGGTCGTAGTTTGCTCCCGTTTTGAGGATGGATCGGACATTTTGACTTTAGCCTATTCAATTTGATTCTATTTTTTGAGCACCTGAAAAACGTTCCCACCATTCTTTTCTGGGTTCGGTTTACAATTTTTACGAGAATTTTTTTAGAAGCATCGATTTGTGCATTGATGTTATAATACGATTAAAAATGTTAATCAAGCCTGTCTTGTCTCCGAAAGTGCGGAATTTAGTGATGCCGATACTGCCGTTTCCATTAGTCGGATTTGGACGATTTTCTTGTATAATAAATTTCAAAACGAAGCTTCGATGAGAACAGTCACAATCGCGTTTTTTGCAGGAACAATACATCACCTGGCTACCACGTAAACTTCATCATGCATTTGAGAAAGGATATTGTAGTGCGACGACAAAAATTGAGAGCGTGGCCGAGAGAGTGGACAGAAAACTTCAAAAGCTTTCGGGCGACGCCGAAATGTAACATTTGAGTGTGAACGTCGATATATATTCTGTTCAGTTGATTTTAGTAGGTTATTAATCATTTCTTACAGACGACCAACTATTCAAGTGTAATAGTGAAAAATAGTAGGGAGAAAAAAAACTCATAGCATTTTGATTGTAATCGATCTTAACTAGTTTAACCTCACCTCGATGAATAAAAAACATTACGAAATAGTACGTACACTTCTTAACTCGAAGCTTATGTTAGTTGTCGTGCTGGTCATTGCGCTAACACTGAGTTTTTCTTCCCTTGCTCAGAGTACTTCCAACAAGGATTCACTTACGAAAAGCGCATCCAACATTAAAAAGAAAGAACATGAAGTCCCGAATGGTAGCAAAGTGCAAAAGCTTCCGAAGGGAATGCCCATTGCGGCCTTCAACACAGATGGAGAAAAGAAAAAAGCATTGGAAGATTTTATAACGGAACAGAAAGTGGCCGGCCTCATCGTTGTACAGGATGGAAAGATCCGGTTGGAACGTTACAGCCTTGGGCACAGCAAATCGGCTCTCTGGTCATCGTTATCAGTTGCAAAGTCAATAACAAGCACTCTCGTGGGGGCTGCCATAAAGGATGGATACATTAAAAGTATCAACGACTACGTAACGGACTACATCCCCGATCTGAAAGGCAGTGCTTACGACAGTGTGACGATCCGCCATCTCATTACCATGACCACTGGTGTACGATGGAGCGAAAACTACACTGATCCAAATGGCGACATTGCAAAATTTGAAACAGACTCAATAGAACCGGGCATGAATGCGACGGTGAGTTATATGCGGCGTTTGCCATACGAGGCAGAACCCGGCAAGAAGTGGGTGTACAGCACTGGGGAAACGCACCTGCTGGGTGTTGTTGTCAGCGCAGCTACCCATCAAACCCTATCCCACTACCTTTCCTCCAAAATATGGGTTCCTTACGGCATGGAGCAAACGGCAACCTGGAGACTTGATAGAACAGGCCAGGAAATGGCCGGTTGTTGCCTTCAAATGCCGCTTCGCGATTTTGCACGATTCGGACAATTTGTTCTGGAAGGCGGACGCATTAACGGGAAATCAATTGTTCCTGATGGGTGGTTTGAAACCGCTACCAGTATACAGGTGCCCCTTTGGCCCGGTGGCGGCTATGGTTACGGATGGTGGATCTTTGGTGGTGATAATTTTGAGGCTTTGGGTATTCACGGTCAAATGATACATGTTGATCCGGCGAGGCACCTTGTGGTGGCGATCAACGGCGCATGGCCTGAGGCAGACAGTAACGAGCGACATGCAGCCACTGCAAGTTTTATAAACATCATTGCTATGGAGATTGATAAAGAGAAAAAAGATCGCCTGGCCAATAATTATCTCCATTTCCATGGGACGTACTGATTGCCACCGAGCGGAGTTAGCAGTAATCTTCAAAACATATTTCTTTGGAGTCGGTTGTTGAGCATACATAATCGGACTATTCGACAGAACTACAGGATGGCTAGATTAATGGGTGCATGTGACCCTTTTGCGATCATCCTGGTTGTTGCGGCGGAGCGACCAGGTTTTTTTAAGATCTCTTTTCATCTGGGCGCAGCGAGAGTCCAGGCTTTACATCAGGAAGATATTCCTTTTTCAAAATTTCATAAAGTGAGTGTTTTTCGGTCATTAGTGATGTGAGATAAGCTATAAGTGCAGCAAACATCAGGTAGAAAATTACCCCGTGCCTGTCTGTCATTTCCAAAACAAGTATAGCTGAAGTAAAGGGCGTTCTGGTAACGCCGGTTAAAAAACCGACCATGCCGCAGAGGATTAAGAGATTCGCCCCTGTTCCGGAATAGTTGAGCACATGGCCTAAATATGATCCTACAGCAGCCCCGCCGGCTAGCGACGGGGCAAAAATACCACCTGCACCACCAGTATTGAAACACAGCGCAGGCCCCGCTATCCTGAGGAGCACCGTACCAAAATCCGTTGACTTATCATCAGAAAATAGTACATGATTCATCAGGTCTTTGCCTGACCCGAAGATGTTTTCGTTCAGGAAAAAGCCTATTGCCGCTACGACCAAACCTGTAAGCAGGGCAAAAATTATTTTGTGCGTCAACCCGGCATTTTTTTTCAGCTCCCGTATCCAGAGTATCAAAGCACACATAGATGATGCAGCGAGCCCGGCTGTAAATGAGACAAATGCGATCGCGAAAAAGATGGTGATCCCGTTCGAACCCACTTCAGGGTATCCGAGGTACAGATAAGGCCCGAGGATGCCCTGCGCGGTTAATCCGGCTATAATTACAGCGGTGAAAAGTGCAGTCCTGAAATATTTCACGTGGGTTTTGGCGAGCTCTTCGATGGCAAATACTATTCCTCCCAGGGGAGTGTTGAAGGCAGCGGCAAGTCCGGCTGCCGCGCCGGTAATAATAAAGTTTTGGGAAGAGAGTCTCGGCCAGGAAGCAGGAATTGACTTATCGATGATACGGAAGATAGATGCAGAAATTTGAATGGTTGGTCCTTCACGGCCAATTGGTGCCCCGCCCTGCACCATAAGAAGACTTGAAAATATTTTGGTCAGAATAATTTTAATACCGAGTAGCCGGTCTACTATGCCAGAATGTTTCTTGTTGCTGAGATCTATCGATGCCATCACTTGCGGAATTCCACTGCCTTTCGCATGTGGCGCGAGATAATGCACAGCGAGGTATGCAAGGACGAATGTTAACGGAGTAACAAAAAGAACAGACGGAGCACTCCAGTCTCTTAGTGAGTGAAAAGCTTTTTCAGCAATGTTGAACAGCGTTGTGTAGACAACAGCTACAAAGCCAGCGAGCACTGAGGCGATCCAAAAAGGCAGCGCCTGTAGAAAATTCCGCTTGATTAAGACCGCCTGCGGTTTATGGCGTAACTGTTTCAGATAAATACTAAACCGATTAATCTTTTTTCGAATCATCTACTTCCGATGAGCATCGTTTTTTGATCTTTAGTCAACGCGACCAATAGTTGAATGTTTCATCATTCAATACAAAAAAAGGGCCGGGAGTACCGGCTACCCGGCTTGAACATAAGATTCAGGGGCGTTCGGAACCATTTTTAAGAACAACCTGATTATAGATTGTCGATGACAGTGCATGAACTAAATCTTCATTAGCCTCGTTGTCAATTCGATTCGGTTGCAATGTCAATTCATTCCCGTTCCAGCGAAAAACGTAGGTCATGTAAATTTTAGACTGAAGATCATCCGTTATTGCCGTAACATGAAAATCTGTACAGGATTCGCTTCGCAGGGCCCGGACCAGCAGAACGTATTCCTTTGAAGAATAATTAAAGGGTATGGTCTCTACATAAGACATGAATACTTCGAATTGGACGCAAAGGTAGGGTCAATGAACTGGGATAACTGCGTGAAACATTATAATAGAATTAAAATCTGGAACATATCTTTTGGTTGTGATTATAATGCTATTAAAAATCACAAGGGATGCTAAACTAAGTTTTAAATGGTGTGAATTTGGTAGCGCTTAAACAAATCATGGGCATTTTCAAAATGGAATATGAGTTTGTATTTAAGGTAAGGGTATTAGATTTTCTGACTGATAGCTTACTATCAGATGATTTGTCTGGTGCAATCGGCACTGTAGGCAAATTTAAAAACAAGGTCGACAATGATTTGGGGGGATTGATTTGTCTAAAACACTATCATATTCCACACGTATCCTGTTACCTGGAGCACTATAACTGGATACTTATTGTTGGATGTTGCTGTAAAGACCAGTGGTTGGAGGTCGAAAAGCGAATTAAGAAAACACTGAATTGAAATAGTGGGCTGAAAAACCGTAGCTGAAAATGGGTAAAAGAGATACTGATAAGGGAGATATTACCAGAGTACGTATCCCTGTATGGCTTATCGTTACACTAGTAATATTAGTTTGTTTGTTTATCATTGTGTATGTGCAGTAGGTAAACTTTCAATCTTTGAATCAAGATATATGGTTGCAATAATTATAAAATGGTTTAGAAATGGGTATAAAAAAACGGTAACAAGCATAGCATTCATTCCTGCAATTATTGCCCTGTTGTTCCTGATTTTGTCATTTGCAATGGTAAACTTCGACTTTTCTCCTACCGGTAGAGAAATAAAGTCGAACCTCCATTGGCTTAGCTTAAAAGACGCATCAACCGCAAGAAGCATCTGCACTGCAATTGTAAGCGGTATCATTTCTCTCGCTGTATTCAGTTTCAGTATGGTGATGATATTGCTCAACCAGGCTGCCTCCCAAATGAGCAATAGAATTTTAAGTAAGCTCATTGGTAACCGTTTTCAACAATATGTTTTGGGGTTTTACATAGGAACTATTGTTTATGCCTTGTTTTTGCTTAGCACAATACGAGATGTCAATTCAGGCATAAGTGTTCCTGCCATCAGCACCTATTTATTGATCGCATTTACGGTATTTAACATTTTCCTTTTCATTTATTTTCTTCATTATATCACTCAATCTGTAAAATTCGAAACAATCATTCATCGGATTTATGATAATACAAAACAGGTGATGACAAAAACGTGTTCACTAACCGAAGCGCCGGAGGAGTATTCATTGTCCGATGATGATGTTAAACAAGTCGGTGCTCACCAATCTGGTATTTACCAGGGCTTTGACTGGAATGAGTTAATGGCTATCGCTGAAGAAGAAGATGTGAGAATTAAATTTCTGTATCCCATAGGCACCTTTGTATTGGAGGGAAATCCGCTATTCATTTTACATAAAAAGGGAATCGACAAAACCGTAGAAGATAAAATAAATGTGACGGTAAATATTGAGAAAGGTCAGGAAATTGATATATGCTATGATTATGGTTTTACTAAGTTAACGGAGATTGCTATTAAGGCTTTAAGTCCTGGTATAAATGACCCTGGTACCGCAGTAATAGCACTGCAGGCTTTAACCGAACTGATCGTTTATAAATTTAATCATTTCGCCGAGACGACGTATAAAGACAAAACCGGTGCGGTTAGATTAATAACAAAAGAAAAGACATTTGACGAAGCCTTCAAGGAATATTTCTATCCTATTTGGGACTATGGTAAAACTGACAGAATTCTGCTGAAAGGAATGCTTCATGCGTTAACACAACTTAAGATGAAGGGATCGGCTTTAGAAGTAGATGCCTTATATCATCACACAAAACGAGCTATTGCGGATATGACGTAGTAGTAAGGCTTTTATCCAGTTCCTTACTATTTGGACTTTGCCAGTTCCGGTTTGGCTCCAACGGTTTTGAGAATTCCAACGAGTATCGTTTTCCATACCAGGTTAAAAAATGATTTATCGCTTTCCCGAACAAACTCCGCTGTGGGATTTCTCGGCTTGTCGTTCCCGGAAGGATTTTTGTCTTTAAGGATGAAGGAATTGATAACAAAAGCCTGAAACCATTTTTGCTTCATGCCGTTCTTTTCGTCGTCGTCCCTCTTTAACGGAATCACCTTAAGATCGTCGTAAAGCAAAAGCACATTTCCTTTGCCAAGCACATCGTTACCGTCGACATGTGCCTCCAGCTTTTTTACGTTTAAACTTTTGATAGAAACCAATCCCAGTGGATTTGCAATCTTTTCAAGATGCTCCTTGTTGATCTTTGTG
This sequence comes from uncultured Chitinophagaceae bacterium, assembly GCA_963782225.1. GTDB lineage: Bacteria > Bacteroidota > Bacteroidia > Chitinophagales > Chitinophagaceae > Flavitalea. The sequence continues at coordinate 616,100 of CAWAIQ010000006.1, read as the reverse complement.
AGCTGTATATCGACAGAGAACTTTCCTTTCTTATAATTCGCAAGATCGAAGATAAAGTCAGTTTGTAGTAAAGCGTCATGCATAAATGAAGTGCGCGCTCTTACTTTCATATGGGGATTATGTGCGATATCCCTTGCCGAATTGGTAATGTTTGATATTGTTCCACTGGTATTGTCGAAATAGATCACAGCGGACTTCCCTGATTTGGGGTTATATTCTTCATAAGAGAGATCCAGACCGCTAATATTAATCTCATCTACCTTTACAGGAAACTTAGCGTTCATCAACAGCTGATGAGGATACTTGCCGACTTTGCTTTTTGTCGAAGGCGGAAGTGCACGGTTAAGGTATACTTTAATCCTGCTGTCGGAAATCGTCATTTTCCCGACTTTCAATGCTTCATTATTTAGTACATCCCACCAGTTAATTCCGTTTATATTGATCTTCGTTATATTGATATCGTATTGTTCCTTCCGAAAAGGGGATATTTTATCCAACGCTTCTCTGCCAGATGTGGGTTTCACAGAAAATCCGCTTATTCTCATCACATCTTCCGGTGCTGATACGCTAAGGTTATCTGCTTTTAATAGATAGAGCCCATCTGATGTTCGAAAGGAATAATCTTTCATTGAGATCAACGCTTTTTTGGCGAAAAGGAAGCGGGTTGTATCATATTCGGTAGTGGAATCGATCAGTATATTGTTGAAGGTGAGAGAAACATCCTTCAGCGCTGACTTTTTATTCCCCTTCGACAGATTGTGATGAATAAAGTTTGCCCTTTTGATGGATAGACTATCGACTGAAACCGTACCGATCTGAGTCGCTATTTTCTGATAAAGCGATGTGGTGTTCTTCTTTATACTGGAGTTGTATTTTCTTTTTTCATGAAATACTTCAATAGTGGGATTGTTTATATTAAGCACGTTTAAATTGATCGATCGTGTGTTCAGCAGATCAGCGGGACTTAGCCCATCCACATGAAGGGTGTCTAACGATATTCTGAAAATATCATTCGGAGCCGCTTTGGCTGAGTCCATTTTTATCAATACAGCTGAGTCGAATTCAAGAGAAGCGCCCACAAGCGCGATTCTACCGTTCACTACGTCGACTTCAATCCCACTTATACTTAGACGGTAAAGACTGTCGCTTCCTTCACGCACCAGGGATTGTAGCTTAGCGATTATCTGGGGTTCAAAATCTTTTAGCTTTCTCGTCTTCAAATACACGAAGATGCCCAATGCGACAGCAACGATTATGAATGGAATTATGCGATATTTTTCTTTCATAGTTGCGCTGCTAAATATACTTCTACGCCTTCAGGAAATGTAAATTAAGAAGTTCAGCGAGACTTTAGTATTAGAGGGAAAATAAACCGGGACATTTGGTGGATCAGGTCCCGGTTTGTAAACGAAAGCTCATGAAAAAAATTCTAATAGCAATTCAAAATTACCAAATAGGCTTTTGAAAGAATGAAACGTTTTTGATTTTAATCAAACTATAATATCACTGATAAACCCTGGCGCCCAATAATTAGGGTAGTGCCCACATCAATTCAAATCCATTATTGTAGAGATTTTTTCTCTGCTCTTTCAACGACTCTTCGCGCTCGAATTAAAAGAAAATTAAAACAACTGCTCAATGGTGTTTTGCGAATCGTTTATTCAGCTAACACTGTGTATGCAGCACAGTGTTTGAACGTTAGCGACTAATGGGTAACCGTCAAACGGGTGCTTATGATATTTATTTCGACACTCCGTCTAAACGATTCCTACCAATGCACGTTACCAATTTGTTCGGCGCCCAACGTATTTCACGTAGTGATCTCATGTCAGTTGAGGCTCAGTCAGCGGATCTAATTGTTTATTTTATTCCTGTGATGGCATTCTTCACCTTGCTGGAAATGTATTTTTCCAAACGGCTGGGGCATGGTAAATACCACGCAAAGGAGTCGTTTGGGTCCCTAATCATCGGCCTGGGCAACGTCGGTTTGAATTTAGTGTTTAAAGCTACTTTGATACTTGGTGCTGTGTACATCTACAACCTGGTTCCATGGAGAATGTCGTTAAACTGGTGGACGCTTATTCCTGCTTTTCTTATTTACGACTTCTGTAGCTATTGGGCGCACCGGGTGTCGCACGTCAACAGGTTCTTCTGGGCTACTCATGTGGTTCATCATACAGCCGAACATTACAACCTTACGGTATCTTTCCGGTTAAGCTGGGTCCAACATTTAAAAATTCTCTTCTTCCTGCCACTTGCAGGAGCCGGTTTTCACCCGGTGATTATTTTTGTGATAAATCAGGCTGCTATCCTCTTCCAGTTCTGGCAGCACACTGAATACATTAAAAAGCTGCACCCAATTATTGAAAACTTAATTATAACGCCAGCCAATCACCGCGTTCATCATGGTTCCGATGACAAGTACCGTGACAAGAACTTTGGAGTTGTTTTAGTGCTATGGGATAAGTTGTTTAAAACCTATCAGAAAGAAGAGGAACGCCCCACGTACGGAACAACCACCAAAATCAATAAAAAGATCGATCCAATTTATCTGAACTTTCATGAATTTTCCGACATTCTACACGATATAAAAAGGGCTCGAACGTTTCGGGAAATGCTATTTTTTGCTTTTGGTAAGCCAAGCGCCATTGCGGAGCACAAGAAGCTCCGAACGCGTACTGAATGGGACTGAATTTGAAATAGTCATTGTTATGCATGCACTTCAACTTATTGCAACAGTTATTACATTGTCCGCATTAATGGCGTACCTAAATGTGAGATTTCTAAAACTGCCAACCACGATTGGTTTGATGGCTCTTTCGGTACTGCTTTCCCTGGTGGTTTTATTAACCGGCAGTTCTGGACTCGGCGAATGGCTGAGGGAAATAGTAAAAGGAATAGACTTTTCGACATTTCTGCTCGATTTCATGTTAAGTTTTTTGCTGTTTGCTGGCGGCCTTCATACAGATATTAATAAGCTTCGAAAGGCGCGCTGGCCAATTATCACGTATGCAACAGTAGGTGTATTGTTGTCGACGATCATTATTGCAATTGCCTTGTTCTTCCTGTTGCCGTTGCTTTACCAACCCGTTCCCTTTATTCACTGCCTGCTTTTCGGCGCCCTGATCTCGCCGACTGACCCTATCGCCGTCTTGTCAATCCTGCAAAAAGCCGGCGTATCAAAAGCCGTCGAAACACAAATTGCGGGAGAATCGCTGTTTAATGATGGGGTCGGCGTTGTTGTATTTTTAACCTTGTTTACTATCGCCCAATCAGGAGTTGATAGTGTAACACCAGGGACAGTGGCCATGCTGTTGCTCAAAGAAATAGGCGGCGGACTTTTGCTTGGTTGGATGCTGGGATACGGAGCGTTCCTGATGATCAGGCGCATCAACCACTATCAAACCGAAGTGTTGATAACGATAGCCGTGGTGGCAGGAGGGGGTGTTCTCGCCTCCCAGCTTCACTTTTCAGCGGCACTGGCCATGGTGGTGGCGGGCTTATTTATTGGTAACCGAGGTTCGCGAGAGGCAATGTCAACGGAAACGCACGATTATATCCATAAATTTTGGGAATTGGTTGATGAGGTGATGAACGCAGTGTTGTTTGTCCTGATTGGTTTAGAGCTACTGATTATCCCGCTTGAAGGAGCTTACTTCGTGGTCGGTCTCATTTCGATTATTATTGTACTGGGTGCAAGAGTTATCTCACTAACAATTCCTTACCGGCTTTTTAATTTTCAGTACAACTCGCCCTTTTCAACGCTCGCCATCATGACGTGGGGTGGCCTGCGAGGTGGAATTTCCATTGCGCTTGCACTTTCGCTGACTGGAAATATGCACCGTGACCTGATCGTAACTATCACTTATGCGGTAGTTCTCTTTTCCATTCTTGTACAAGGATTGACGCTCGAGAAAGTTGTTCAAAGGTTTCGACTTTAAGTACACGTGAATTTACAGTTACCAGTATGTCCTTGGTTATCGCTGCGAAAAATCTTATGACGGTAATTTTCTTTCAATTCCAACTGGCATCTCAACTGAATCGATTGCGCCAACTTCTTTATCGGGCAAACCGCCGATTACTGTGAGGCTTCCGTCGGTCTCAAGCACGATTGCGTCCGCTTCTGAAAGCGAGCCCAATCCTTTTTCACGGACGATTGCCATTATCTCATCTTCCGCTATCCTTTCTTTTTTCATGAAATAGGGCATCATCTCTCCCTTATACACCAGTAATGTGGGTTTTGACTTTACAAGGTGACTAAAACGCTTACTGCGCACGGATAATTTTGTGATTAAATACTGTAACCCGATCAGCAGAAAAAATGCAGTTGCGCCATCTGCCAGGGCAATATCCTTTGTGAGTATGACCGATGCAAGCGTTGAGCCAAGTGCAACCGTAATAATAAAATCGAATGCATTCATTTTGGAAAGTGTCCTTTTTCCAAATCCTCTTAGAAGCAGGATCAGTAGGATATAACTCATCACTGTTATGGCCGCAGTACGTATTATGCTGTCCCAGCTGTCAAAAAACAAGTTTTCCATAAGGCTATTCGCGCAACAAATGCACCAATAATTCAGAGTACAATATTAAGACGAATTAAAAAGGGAACAGGCAGCCATACTTCAAGAGCTTGAAGTGGACGTTCCTTTGTTTGTTCGCAACTTCAGGTAAAAGTATCCACAAAACCCTGCGACCATTGAACTGATTACAATCGAAATTTTTGAGTCAATAACGGTCGTGCTGTCTGCGTATGCAAGGAGCGTAATAAATATCGACATAGTGAAGCCGATTCCTCCTAACAGTGCCGCACCCAGAATATGGTGCCAGTTCATGTCGCTTGCCAGCGAGCTGATTTTTAGTTTTACAGCAGTAAACGTACACAATAAAATGCCCACTGGCTTTCCAACTACCAGTCCAAGTAAGATACCCAAACTATTTTTGGACATCAAATGACTGTGCCATCCTGTTGCGAAAACAATCCCGGTGTTCGCTAACGCAAATAGTGGTAGTATCAAAAATGCAACAGGTTTATGCAGCATGTGTTGGAGCTTATAAGAAGCCGTTGTCTTTCCACCGTTTCCAAAGGGTAATGCAAATGCAAGTAAAACTCCACTTATTGTAGCATGAACGCCGGATTGCAACATGCAGTACCACATAAATACGCCGGGAATCAGGTAAAAAGTTAAACTCTGGACCCGTAACCTGTTAAACACCAGCAGTACTGCAAAAATGCCAAGAGCCAGGCCGAAATACAACAACGAAAACTTTTCGGTGTAAAAGACTGCAATGATGACAATGGCCCCCAGATCATCTATAATCGCAAAGGCCGTGAGGAATATCTTCAGTGAAGCGGGAACACGATTGCCTAATAGAGACAAAATGCCGAGCGCAAAAGCTATATCTGTTGCCATCGGAATGCCGAAACCAGATTGGGTGCTTGTGTTTGCGTTTAAGCTAAAATGGAGTGCCGCCGGAATTAACATGCCGCCGATTGCTGCAACCAGGGGCAAAGATGCCTTTTTGAAGGTCGATAATTCGCCGGCGTATATCTCTCTTTCAATTTCAAGCCCTACCAGTAAAAAGAACACTGCCATCAGCCCATCATTGATCCAATATTCTATTGAATGACGAAGACGCACCGGGTTGAAATCGAAACCGATCTCCTTGTGCCAGAAATGCAGATAACTGTCGCTTATAGCACTGTTTGCGGCAATGATAGAAATGATTGTGCAGGCGATTAAGATAAACCCGCCTGCTTTTTCACTATTAACGAACTCTGTAAATAATCCGGTTAGTCCACTTTTCATGTTATTGAACGTTTTTAATCCTGTCTGTGACATTTTCGTTATGAAGAACTTACATAAAACTTATTTCAACGATGCCATTTGCATTTTTAGCAATTCTGCTTGATTTCATGAACCAGCAATGATAAAGATAAGGGCCACGGGTGATCAGTTATTCGCCTCTGTGTGAGATTGCTTCCACACTGTATTGTAAATTATTTGTTTTGCTGTTCGTCCGGGGGGCCTGGCACAAATTAAAATCGTATTAATTCAGCCACGATGTACAACCTGTTTTCTTCAACCGCAAGTCTATCTGATTATTAGTTCCTGCCAGGATTTATTCCAGCCTAAATCGATATTTTATGGAAGTAGTATTGAACCAGTTTATCGGATACGATCTCAAAGCGCCCGATGGGAGAATAGGAAAGGTCGTGGATTTTTATTTTCATGAATCCTCGTGGACGATACAATACCTCGTAGTCGATACGGGCAAATGGCTTAATCACGAGATCCTGATTTCTCCGTCAGTGCTACTTGAACCTGACATCTTTACTAAAACTTTCCCGGTTAGAACAACCAGGAGCAAGGTTGAGTCCCAAAGCGCCCACAACTTCCGGCGTTCGTGCCTTCGATACTCACCTTTCAGACGGACACAGGTCATTACCGGGCATGTAATAAAAGCACCCGAAGCAGTTTTGGGAAAAGTTTCTGACTTTATACTCGAAGATAATACCTGGCAGATCCGATATCTGGTTATAAAAATTGAAAGATCATTGTTGGGAAAGATTTTGCTCCTGGATTCCCGACACCTTGCCAACGTGGGTTGGTCGTCGAATGTACTGGAATTGAACTTATAGTGTTTGGTAATCACTAATCCGAAAGTCTTTTTGATACCTCGAAAGAGTCTCCATCACTCACGTCTTTTAGATGGCGTAAATATCTTCTCTACAATTTTTCCTGCTTTTCCAAAGAGTTCGATACTATCATCGACGGGCATTATATTAACTGTTGATGTATTCCTGGCTTGTTCCGGATAAATAATAATGTAACTATTGTCGACAAAGTATCGCATCAGATATTTCGGGAGCCTGTCAACTTCCTTTGTATAAGAAAGGTATCCGCTCCTCGAAGAGACTATGATGAATAGGTCATCTTTCTGTACCTCCCGGCTTAGTATCAGGAAATCTTCCCAATTCTCAAAAAGATGATAGTCTATCATCAGTGGAAACTCTTGTTTATTATTGAGAACAGCCATTTGTTCCATCGTTTTTTCGTTCCCGTAAATGCTGATCGGTAGTCCTGACTGATTCGAAATTTTCTGCAAGTGGGTAAACCACTTAAAAAAACCTTCTTCATATTCCGCGTTGGCCGGAACCGCGACAATCAGTCGCTTCATAATATTCAATGGTTGAACGGCTTTGTAAATGAAAATCGTCTTGCTGGTATTTTGCAATATATTTTCCGTGATCTGACCAAGGAAGTTTACTCCTTCGTCCGCGAGGTGATGCAGCCCTATAATTACATCTGTTATACCATGTTCTTTAACTGTGTATACAATTCCATTGCTGATGTTTACGTCAAAACGTGTCAATGGTATTATTGACATATCGGTACTACTGGCTTGCCGGGTTGCCTCTTCAATCATTTTTTTGCCGACGCTCGCCAAAGTTCCCTTCGGTTTGCTTTCATCCACAACGTGTAACGCATACAAATACGAATTATCGTTTTTAGACAGGAGGATGGCCAGATCTACCAGACCCTTGACCGAATCAGGATAGGCCAGGGAAATAAGGACCCGATGTTCTGTTGCATCATTTTCAATGTCTTTATTATCTTCTTTCAGAGCCAGGTTGCGTGAGGCTTTTTCAACAGTAAGTGAGCTGATAGTGCAGGTAACCAGGATCATAATGATGGTACCATTCAACACGTCTTCGTTCAACAGCCGGATCGGCTGACCCGTATTGGTTTCTCCCAGGATAATGTTGTAGGCGACCAATACAACAGCAAGCGTTGCACCGACCCTGGCGTTACTCAGGCCGAAAATCAATTGTTTTTCATCAGTACTTAATTTGAACGTCCACTTTGTCAGATGAGCGGCCAGGTATTTCGCGGTTACCGCTATCGTGATCATTACCGCTGCCACCTTTAGAGAACCGAAGCCGTCAAAGAGCACCCGAAAATCGACAAGCATTCCCACACCTATGAGAAAAAATGGAATAAACAACGCGTTTCCAACGAAATTAATCCGGTTCATTAGTGGAGAAGAGTGGGGAATAAAGCGATTAATGGCGAGACCAGAAAGAAAGGCACCGATTATCGCTTCAAGGCCCGCGACTTCAGCGAGCACCGATCCGATAAATACTATTGCCAGTACAAAAATGTATTGAGAAATGCTGTCGTCGAATTTCTTGAAAAACCACCTGGCAACGATTGGGAAGATGAAAAAGACGATGGCCGCGAAGACCAATGAAGAGACAATAAGTTTCATCCAGAATAGACCGTTGACCTCTCCTTTATGCGTTCCGATAATTGCCGCTAACACCAAAAGAGCCAGGATGTCGGTAATGATCGTTCCACCGATGGTAAGGGTAACAGATCTCGTCCGCGTTAACCCATATCGGCTTGCGATCGGGTAAGCCAGGAGAGTATGTGAGGCTAACATGCTACCCAACAACAACGAGGCACCTAAATCAAACGAGAGGAAATAATAGCTGACAAGCGAGCCAAGGCACATCGGAATGGTAAACGTGTACAGCCCAAAAACCAGGCTTTTGATCTTGTTAATCCTGAATTCCTGGAGATCTATTTCCAACCCGGCTGTGAACATGATGTAGAGCAGACCCACTGTTCCGAAAAGGACGATACTGCTGTCGCGGAGCATCAGATTAAAACCATAAGGCCCGATGATGATCCCGGCAACGATCAATCCGATAATATGTGGAACCCTGATCTTGTTTAAAACTAGTGGCGCAACAAGGATAATAAAAAGTACCAATGAAAATATGATTACCGGATTTTTCAAGGGCAGCGAGAAATCCACATTCATTAACACCATAAAATTTTATTTTGAACGGGACTTCGCGGTTAGAGTTTGTTTAGTTCTATCGAGTAAAGAATATGACAATTTTCTGGACGAATTATTTCACGCTGACCGCGCATCTTGTCGGTCTGCACGCTTTGAATTGTTACCACTATTCTCGTTGTGGTTGTTGAATCCGTCGTTAAAAGCTCAATTGCGTTATTTGCACTTGTACCACGATACTCGCGAACCAATGAATCCCCGGTGAACGCCTGGGCTAAAATTGCCTTGTTAGTGTAACTAATTTGCCATTGTTCATTTTTTTCATCTCCCACTGCCGAACCGGGACAATCGGTCTCAATGCATCGCATATTCACGTTCCACCGACCGGTAATATCGGGTTGCATCAACGGCACAGTATCGATACTGTGCAGCAAGCTATCATGGCTGTGTTTGCTGGCGGCGAGTTCAGCTTCTCTCGCTATCAGTGACTTTTCCTTTGATAGCAATTCCTGTTCTTTGGTTAAAAGTTCCTGCTCCTTCTGATCAATGAGTTGCTGTTTTACATGCAACTCGCGATCATAATTTTTGCTATCGCAGGCGGAACATGATAGACTCACCGCAAGTACGAAATACGCATACCTCATTTAGTCTGATTTTTAAAACTCTTCAACATCAACCAGTATCCGGCAAAAAGAACTTTAATTGCAAATTATCTGCCCTGCGGCTTAAGCCGCTCATTAACACTCATTTTAATTACGTTATAATTTCGACTTTGCGCGTCATCCCGGATTACCTGATTGTAGTTCGGTTTACTACCATACGATGCCAAAACTACTAATTTTGTTCTGTGCCCAATATACTGACTATACCTGCCACTTATAACAGAAGCTGAAACCAGGATACATGGCGCATATGTGTTTGAAAGAAAAAATGGAATCCTTCTGCATCATAAGCCACATAGCTGCTCGTTTGGATTTGGCAGAAGCCATAGCTCGCACGGTCCAAAATAATCTATTCGACAGAACTCATTAGTTGCCGAAGTTCGAAAAATGCCGCCCATTCGTTTGAATGGGGATATAATTCCCAGACCGGAAATTGTAAAAAGCCATTCACATTAAAGCTCAATTAATATCGAAGATATTTGTCCCTGACATTTATGACGAATACCCCCGATAGGTAAAGGCCGCACCATATTTGAGCTTCCAAGGATATGAATAGAATGAAATATTTTTCAAAAGCCCGGCATACATCATCAATTGCAGGAATTTCAAACAGGATCAGCCGTGCCTTTTTTCTTTTGGCATTGTTAGCATTGCTATCGTCATGTTCAAAAGCATTCAGGTTTAATTCGTCCACAATCGTTCCCGCGGCCAGCGGTAAAGTTTCGGTTCGCGAAGACCGAAATAACAATTACTCGATTAAAGTGCGGGTTAACAATCTTGCGGATCCGCAGGCAATCCGGCAAGGCGGTGGCCTGTATATATTGTGGATGGACACTGACAGTGGTATTAAGAACCTAGGACAGCTTCAATCGTCCAAAAAGCTTTTCTCCAGGGCGCGCAAAGCTTCATTGTCAACCGTAAGCCCTTTTACACCCAGGCAGTTTTTTATTACAGCCGAAGACAATGCGAACATACAAGCTCCCGGGTACAGGCATGTTCTCGAGACTGATCGAATTCAATAACAACTAAAAAAAACAACTATGAAACAGGAACAACCAAAAGATAAGTCGCTTGACATTCCATCTGTAGCGAACGAAGAAAAACATATCAATTTTCTTAAAGACCAACGAAACAATATTTCGGATGATGCTTCCAGACAATCGCAAGACGAACAAGATAAAAAGAGAAGAAAAGAATGGAAAGATGGGATCGAAGCAGGCAAGCATCGTATTGAACAACCATCTTCTCAGCCAGGCAAGAACCGTATCGAAGAACCATCCTTTCAGAAAAGAGATCTAAACGAACAGGAAGAATATTAGAATGTGAAAGTTTTTATTTGAAAATCTCATGAGCTATCGACCTATTGAAGATTATGGAGTAATTGGCGACCTCAATACCGTGGCACTTGTAAGTCTTGATGGGTCTATAGATTTTATGTGTTTCCCGAATTTCGACTCGCCTACGTTGTTTGCTGCCCTGCTCGATGAAAAAAGAGGTGGCAGGTTTTCGATCACCCCTCAGTTTGCCCGGATGAAAACAAAACAGTTGTATTTACCCGATACCAACGTTTTGCTTACAAGATTTCTGTCTTCCGAAGGCGTAGGCGAGATTACTGATTTCATGCCTGTTGAAGAACTTTTTGAAGGTAAGGAGTTAATCAGGAGGGTTACAACGATTCGCGGCAGTGTACGCTACCGGATGAGTATTCAGCCGCGATTCAATTACGGGCGAAGCACACATAGTATCAAAACTCTCGGCACGCATGAAGTTCTCTTCATAAGTAATGGTCCGGATCCTTTAATTGTCAGGCTGAAAAGTTCGGTGGCGTTGACGGCTGAAAACGACGATGTGTACACGGAATTTACTTTAGGGCCCAATGAGACAGCCGATTTTTTACTGGAGCAGGTGGACAAAGAGGTGGCTGATAGAAAGGATTTTAAGGATTTTATCACTCATAGTCTTTTTCGCACAGTTAATTATTGGAAGGAGTGGATCGGGAGGTCCAATTATAGCGGGCGATGGATGGAGATGGTAAATCGATCGGCCCTGGTGCTTAAACTTTTGACCTCGCATAAGTACGGATCAATCGTGGCGGCTCCAACATTTAGCATACCCGAAAGTATTGGAGCGAAAAGGAATTGGGATTATCGTTACACCTGGATCCGGGATGCTTCTTTCACCATTTATGCATTGATCCGCCTTGGGTATACGCGTGAAGCAGGGGCTTTCATGAATTGGGTAGAACGGCTTTGCCAGGATATCCGCGGGCATAATCGGCTCGGTATTATGTTCTCTATAGACGGACAAAGACAGCTGAACGAAGAAATACTGGATAACCTTGAAGGATACCGCGGTTCTGCCCCGGTGCGGATTGGGAACGACGCTTATGCGCAACTACAGCTGGATATCTATGGAGAGTTGATGGATGCTGTATACCTATATAATCAGTACGGTGAACCGATAAGCTATGATTTCTGGAAGGATCTTGAAAGACAAATCGACTGGTTGGCAAGTCACTGGAATCAGCCTGATGAGGGAATATGGGAAGTAAGAGGTGGGAAAAAACATTTCCTGTACTCACGACTACTTTGTTGGGTGGCGTTCGACCGGGCGATTAAGATAGCAGAGGCCAGATCATTTCCTCTGCATCCGGCGTGGATCAAGGAACGCGACAATATTTATCGAAGTATCTATAACGAGTTCTGGGACGAAAAACGTAACGCTTTCATGCAATATCCCGGTGCAGAATCCGTAGATGCCTCCACCTTACTTATGCCGTTGGTTCAGTTTATCAGCCCAAAGGATCCTCGTTGGCTTTCCACAATGAAACTAATAGAAGAACAATTGGTTTCAGACTCGCTCGTATACCGATATCGCCCGGGGATGGCAGAATTCGATGGCTTTGTGAGTCATGAGGGTACATTCTCAATGTGTACGTTTTGGTACGTAGAATGTTTGTCGCGCTCGGGGCAGTTGCAAAAGGCAAGATTTTATTTCGAAAAGATGCTGGGCTACGCGAACCATCTTGGTTTATACTCCGAGCAGTTGGGTTTTGAAGGTGAACACCTTGGTAATTTCCCACAGGCATTTACTCACCTTGGTCTTATAAGTGCAGCTTATAATCTGAATAGTCAGTTGAATGACAGCAGAAATAAAAACACCAATCATACCCTATGAAAACAATAGCAGTTATGCCATGTACCACGAAGTTTTATAGTATTACCGGAGGACGAGCTCGTGCTCCCGAAGGGGCGCCTTAGGGGAGCCAATTAATTGGCATGGATATCGTGTTGATGAATCTGAGTTTCGCGTTCGGATCTTCAAGAATATCGGTGGCATCTATGTAGACGGACGTCGGGTGGACGTGATGTATATCGACGATGTTTATAGTGCGAGTGATTTTGTTTTTGAAGCAACCGGCATTGCAAAACTCCAGATCCAACTGATCGACACGCTATCCAACGGCGTGTACTTTGCAACAGGCATTCCTCCGGGTAGTCGCCCGATGACGATTTTGGCTGGCGACATCATGCAGCTGACAGACTTTCGGGAAGCACTGCAAAAACCAGGGAAGAATGAAATTAAAACGGTTATTGATTGGCAACAGCAAAATTTGTTAAAAGACTTTATTATGAACACCAACGATCCACGGAACGCAATTAGCAATTTCGAGTCTATGGCTAGCGAACGATTGAACAATCATTTGATGGAATTAAATACACGCTATGGAGGCGAACTCCCGGAAAGCAAAGATCTTCTCCGGCAAGGATATGAAGCACATCGTCGTATTTTCGAAACTGAGCTCGAACAGGAAAAACAGAAAATCGCCGGGAGCGACAATCCCTGGCTAGCTGGAGAAATTGATCGCCTCAAACAAGACTTCCTGCATCGTTTAAGGCCCGACAGTAGATCAAGCCTTTAGGTTCATCTATTTATTCATTTTGGTTTCGGGCTACTGCATCAAGTTACCTGGATTGAATGCTTATTCTTATGTAGATATGTTTTTGTCACCGTCTGCAATAGTGATTGGCAATTTCTTCGAAGTTGTGCTGAGATAGAGGTTTTGTAATTCGTGAACGAACCGGATCTCGCTCTCATGTTTATCAGTGGTTACGAATCTTTCTCCTGTATATTTTATTGTTAGTCCATTCCTGGTAAACAACGGAGCGGAATCTGTATCAGTTAGGCGTTCGAATCCCGAGGTGATTAAGATTTCCGTTGTAAGGTTAACCGGATCCACTTCATCTGCAGACAAATCTTCTCCCTGATCCACGTATATTACTCCATCGGCGCTTAGTGCCTTTACCGTTTTATAGCCGAATGGCGAGCTTATTAAATTACCTTCCTGTAATAAGTGGGCATCGTTCATAATTCAAACAATACGAAAAAATGTGCCAACGCCCACACTGTCATGTAAATATAGTTTGAGAAGAATGTTACATTCAGGTGTAGCGAGAATATTGCTACAGTCTAATTAAGTGGACGATGATTCCGCTTCTCGTAGTATGTTTAACACTTATGGCCTCTGGAATCATTTATTTTTCAGCACGGCACTACCATAAGAACGACAGGCATAAATAACAACAGCCGGCATCTCTGCGGGTCCGGAACGCCGTCAAAAGATATTTTCGTCTTCTGATGTCTGCCACTTGTGGTTGACCAGGTACTCTTCAATTCTCGGTTGGTCAAATCCTACTTCACGGATTGCTTTTTTCAATTCTGCCTCAGACACTCCCCACTTGTTTTGCATAGCGGCAAAATCAACCAAACGGTTCGTATTGTCGATTTCATTATGAGATCTGACTTGTTCTTCCATAACTTATTGTTCTCATGGTTACGAATTACATTAAAATTTCATTCAGTCTGTTTTCCACCACCAAGCACTGTCTTTCGCAACAACAGGCAATTTCCAGGCGACATTTTTGATGCCCGTTTTCAATAAATCTTAATTGAGGAATATGGCAATCATCAATGCATAACAAACCGCCAATCCTTTCTTCCAAAAAGTTCTCGACAACAACCCTGAAATCGAGATAACTCAATGCCGGATCTACTGAGTCGGAACTGAGATCAATAAATTCTCCAATTTTTAATTCAATGACAAATGACTGCTTCATTGAGTGATTTTTAGCGAGGGGATAGATCAGTTTGCGGAAATTGTGAATCGTCAGTTTCACTCGACAATTTGCATACCAGTTCTATATTCAATCTCCCAACAGGCAATCGAAGATTGTCATAAGCGCGATCAGAAGTATGGATGGTGCAAGGCCTTTACCTCAAAATATCCGCGTAAACTCCACACTTGGTTAAATGTACGCTTGTATGTTACCGCAGCACATTTCTGTTTAATAGGAATATTCTGGTGACCCGATTATAATCACATTTTAATATCAAGCATCTGGTCAATGGGCGCACTGGGGCTACCTTGCCCTCTAATAATCGAGAAAGTAATTACGATATTCTTCAATTACCGGTCTGTTGATTTAGTAGCTGCATGTTAAATTAAAGAAACAAAGTGGGCGAACCCAATACTATCTCGTGCAGGAATAGTACTCGACTAAAGCTTTATCGTAAATGAAAATTAACCTTTCACTCATATTAGCCATACTCTTGGCGGTTGGAGGAGTCGCTTTTATTTTCAACTCCTTTCAAATCGCTGCTGAAAGGGAAAAACTCAACGGTGAACTGGAATTAAAAGTTGCCCGATCGGCTGATGATTTCATCAATAACGATTTCATTTCCGACAGTCTCGACCCAAATTTCATCAACGATAGCGTTGTGGAAGCGCATGGTTTCCAGGGAATGGTTATTTATCGTGCTGACAGCGTTTTCAGAATTTCGATCGATTCTACATTCTATGCAAAACATTCATCCGACCTGGTGTCACAAGCGCTCGTGTCCGATTCGTCGTTTGGTGCCTATTTCAACTCAAAAAGACGTTCGTTTTATCAATATATAGTTGCCGTGAGTAATAATGATCAACCGGAGTTTGCTATCGTTTTTTACTCTGCTGCGGATTATATTGACAACATTATCAGTGGAATCTGGCTAAGGAGCTTTTTACGATGGTTCGTGCAGGCAATGCTGATTTCCGCAATCACACTACTTATTATCCGCAGAAGTATATTGACCCCTATTAATAAAATTGTTGAATGGGTAAAGGCTGCGCGTTTTGGTAATGTCGATAAAATAAAAGCGCGCCCTCCAACTGAATTTCTTCAACCGCTTTACAAAGAAATTTCTGGCATCGCGCAGGCCATACAAGAGGCAAAAGCAATCGCCCAGGAGGAGGCGAGGTTAAGAACGTCTGCTGAAGCAATCTGGACCTCCGAACGGCTGACTGAGGAAATGAAACAAATTCTTGAGGATAAGGCAATGATCATTGTTTCCAATCGCGAGCCCTATATGCATATCCGGAAGGGTAACGATATCGAGTGCATTGTGCCGGCAAGCGGTATGGTTACGGCGATGGAACCAATCGTCAAAGCGTGTGAGGGGCTTTGGATTGCCTCAGGAACTGGTGACGCGGATAGGGAGACGGTTGACATGAATGATAAAGTGCTGGTGCCGCCGTATGAAAACCGCTATACCTTACGAAGGATATGGCTGACGAAAGAGCAGGAGCATCACTACTATTATGGCTTTTCGAATGAAGGTCTTTGGCCGTTGTGCCACATCGCTCACACCCGCCCGGTCTTTCGGAAGATAGATTGGGATTATTATAAAGAAGTAAATGAGCTATATGCTGCCGCGGTCATTAAGGAAATTAAAGACAAAGAAGAGCCTTTTGTTTTAGTACAGGATTACCATTTCGCTCTCTTACCCAAGCTTATAAAAGACGCCAGGCCAGATGCAAAAGTTGCCATATTCTGGCATATCCCATGGCCTAATCCTGAGTCGTTCGGTATATGCCCATGGAAAAAAGAAATTCTCACCGGGTTGATCGGGGCAGATTTAATTGGATTCCATACGCAGTTTCATTGTAATAACTTTTTGGAAACAGTGAACAAAACGCTTGAATCCAGGGTAATCTGGGAAACCTTTTCTGTTAAGATTGGCAACCATTTTACATTGGTTAAGCCATTTCCGATCAGCATCGCTTTCACGTCAAAAGATTTGGAAGCAGGAGAGTACGGACCTACAGACCTTACAATATCCGCGTTATTGAAAGCTCATGGTTTGAATGCCCAATATTTAGGTATTGGCGTTGACAGGATCGATTATACAAAGGGGCTTATCGAAAAATTTCTCGCTATCGAACGGTTCCTTGAAAAAAATCCTCACTATATAAACAATTTCACCTTCGTGCAGATAGGCGCTCCGAGCAGGTTATTGTTAACTGTCTATTCAGACACTCTCAATGCCGTGGAACATGAAGTGAACCGCATCAACTGGAAGTTTAAAAGCAAAGGCTGGCAACCCATCTTATTTTTGAAGGGACATCACAGCCACCAGGAAATTCAACCCTACTATGAAGCAGCAAATTTTTGTATGGTTACATCATTACACGATGGCATGAATCTGGTCGCAAAGGAATTTGTCGCGGCTAAGAAGTCAAACAAAGGCGTATTGATATTGAGCCAATTTGCCGGTGCATCTCAGGAACTTTACGGCGCATTAATTATTAATCCATACGACATTGAAGAGTCTTCTGACGCCATTCGAACGGCATTAGAACTACCCGAGGAATTACAAACGCAGAGAATGAAAATTATGCGAAGGACGATATTGAAGCACAACGTATTTAGTTGGGGGGCGAATATTTTGCGAACAATGGCATCAATAGAAAATTAGTCTCTTCTATATTATCCCGTTGATGTAGAAAGCGAAGATCAAAAAAGGTATTTTAATTCTCGTGGCAAATACGATTCAATATGAAGCAACAGCGCTGCCTTAAAGCTTTATAAAATTAAAACAGATAATTGTTGCGCTAAATCATTGAGGTCATTGCACATATAATCCGGCGTTGGTGCGAGCGGATAGAGCATCTGTTTAGCCTGTTTAATATAGGCAGTTTTCATCCCAGCGTTTTGTGCTCCCGCGAGATCCCACCCATGCGATGAAACGAGAATGGCATCAGCAGGCTCCGCGTGCATTTTTTGTAGCGCCCAACGATACACCGCCAGGCTTGGCTTGTACTTTCCCACATGCTCGGCACTCAATACAGCCTCGAAGTAAGAGATGAGTCCTGTCCGATGCATTCTTTCATTTACCGTTGCTTCAGGAGAGTTTGTAAGCGCCGCCAGGCGCAGGCCTAAATCGTTTAGGGCAGAAAGCCCTTCCTGTACACCTTCATGAACAGGCAACTGTTTTAGCAGATCTAGCACTTGTACAATGCCTTGTTCGCTGACATCTTTTTTCATCATGCCAGCCGTCATCTGCATCGTTGCCCGGGCTATCGATGAAAAATTATTAAACTGCGCAATGCAGTTATCCACGAAGCAATATTGCATGAAGAGCTCAAACCATAAAGTATAACCAAAGCGACTGTCCAGAAGCTGATTTACCTTCCGTTCTACGTCATCCATACGCAATAAGGTATCGTATACATCCAGCAGGACTACCTTAGGTTTTGCCAAGCTCTTGTTATCTGCCATCATCTTTTTTGTACCTCGTATGCGGCAAAAATCGGTAAAGAACCGCTCTTCACTGAAGTTTTTTTTGCCGCGAAATTTGGCAGTTGAAAGCGCCAACAATCAAACTCTTCAATAGGAGGCGACATTATAAAAATTTGCAACTGGCCTCTGTCATTTTTCGTCTTCATTTCGACATCCAAACAAGGCCTGAGCGCTTTGCACAATTTATCAGACAGATCATTATTCCGACAAGAATAAAACCGTATCCTTCTATCAGTCCCGGCACTACTGACCTTTCACACTTTGAGTTGATGTGGGGATACAAAATATTTCCCGAACGAAAGACGAAGCCAGCCTTGAACTATCTATCGAAAAAATATCCTCCAATAGCTTCAACAATTTGATCTTGTAATTCTGTGAATTTATGAGTCCCACTCATTAGCACTAACGAGCGCAACTCTTTCCCTCTAAATTCAAAGCGTAAAGTGATTAGTTTCCCTGCCAATAAGTTCTAAATTATAGTATGAAAAATAAATGTCATTTGCAGTTGTGATAAAAATCCTTTCCCTCAATTCATCAAAGTCAACAACGACGGTCATGTTTGCATTTTATTTAAGCGAAGCCAAATTCACTGTGATAAGCAAAAAAGATCATTCCGATGTGATGTCAACATTCGAAACAGAGTCAGCCTAACCTGGTTTGTCTAACCGTTGTGGCGTAGTCTATCTGCAAGGTTAAACAAAGTGTCAACTTTTAAAAAATACATCGTTATATAATGCGGTGGAACGGCGATTGCATTGCAACAAGTTGTAAATCTTGCTATTTTCAAGTCTTAATCATCCGTGAAGAACGATTCGTTAGAAACATTACAAATGGATGATGCATTAATAAATAGTGACGACTTCTATCAGCGGCTCCTGAGAAAAGATCACAAGGCCTTCAATGATCTTTATGATCACTTTTCTGCGGCGCTGTATAGAGAAATATTAAAATCGGTGCAAGATCAAGTTGTGGCCGAAGATATTTTTCAGGATACCTTCTTGAAAATCTACAAGCAACTGCAACAATTTAATCCCAGCAAAGGTCGACTTTTCACCTGGATGATCACTATTGCCAAAAATAGCTGCCTGGATTATTTTAGCGGCCCTTCCTTTAAGCACGCTGAATATCACCAAGTATCAGACAATCTCCGGGCTACCGACCAGAACGATATCCCAAATAAAATACAGTTCCACATTATTCAGCAACTCCCATCATTGAGCGAAACGACGAAAGCACTTTTGAAACTCATCTATGTTCATGGGTATACTTACGAAGAGACGGCACGGATGTGTGGCATACCAGTGGGGACGTTAAAAACAAGAATGCGTGCGACATTAAAGGAATTACAGAAAACGTTCGCCGCGCCAAGCATTGCTTCATAGTCAATCGCCGGTGGTCGGTGTTAATGGCGGCGCGGTTGGAGTTCACACTTATCGACCATTCTAATATTGTGAGAACCACATGGAAAAATTGCATTCCCTTTTTTATATACTCGAAATGGCAGGGACATTCGCATTTGCTATAAGTGGTGCGATTGCTGCAAGGGTACGTGGTCTCGATTTGTTTGGCATCTGCGCACTTGCATTTACCGTTGCCTGTGGAGGAGGGATTATCCGTGATTTATGTATTGGCGCCGTGCCACCTGCAGGATTAAGAAATTGGCAATACCTGGTTGTAACATTGATAGCTGCGGGACTAACGGTTCTATTATATCACCTGGTTCAACGGCTCAATCGCCCGGTGGTATTTTTCGATGCTGTGGGATTATCGTTGTTCGCAGTAACCGGCGCGCAAAAAGCACTTGCGTATGGTCAAAATGGAGAGGTCGCGGTTCTTTTAGGGATCACCACAGCGGTTGGGGGCGGTGTGCTACGTGATATCCTACTGAATCGGGTGCCAGTTATTTTCGAGAAGGAAATATACGCATCAGCTGCATTATCGGCATCTTTGATTGTTGTGTTAGGAAATGAGTTAACATGGATATCCCGGGATTGGATTTCCATTATTGCGCTAATTACATGTTTAACTTTACGAATATTGGCACTGCACTATCATTGGAATCTTCCCACTCCTTCAAATCGCAAAAGTAAGTAGATTTCCAAGGGCAGTATGGCTCTGACGACGTCTGAAAATCTATCTTTGGCACTTGCAAACATACACGCTATGATTCACCTCAATTCGTTGATATTAATATTACTTTTTGTTTCATCTTGCAAAACTTCAAAGAGCGCCATCACTGTTGTAAAGTTGGATGGTAAGTAGGTTATATTAATTCTAGTGGCAAACCCTTCGGAATTTATGCTGAATTCAAAATACCCTTACGAGTAAAAGGCTGCACAGCTAGAGAAGCTGATAAGCCTTTAGAACTGGCGCTCCAAGCGATGACTAATTATTGCATTGACGATGGAAATATTTTGAATGACCTCTGCTACTGACCTTCTTACCGCATTTCTCACATACATATTATTTGATTATTATTGGTTATGCCATTCTCGTTGTCATTTTCTTGCGTCGGACTGTGGAACATGAGCCGCGCATTTCTGTTGTGCTTATTGCTGTCGCCAACTGTAGTAAATGCCCAGCCACCGTCTTTCTCTTCGGCTAAGTGGCTGAATCGCGCCCAACGAGTTGACCAGGATACAGCGTTGACTGTTGTCCACTTGAAGAACGAAAAGTTTTTGCAAGTCACATCAGAGTGCGGTGAGCTGACGGGATATTTTCATGACGATAAACTGCGGAAGATTCATTGTCGGATCGACTACACTCCGTTCAGAATCGATGAAAAAACATTTTACTTCGACCAGGATCGGTTGTTTTTTGTACGCCATATTAGTTGGCCCTTTGCATTTGATGTAAGATCGGGCGATTACCGAAGTGATAGCCTCGACGCCCCTTTCATCGGTACGTATTTCTTCAAGGGCGACAAACTGTTGCATTACATCGTTCCGAAAGAGGGACATCACTTTGAATCAGAAGAGGAGGATATTGAATACAGCGTCAGCCGGGAGTGGAAGGATTGGCAATCGCTCCTACGGCAATCAGAGAAATGATCTTGTCAGAAGAACCCCTCCGCAAAATTCGCTTGTAACCGTTTATGTTTCTTCTAAAACCGGTAATCCGCAGCCAATTGCTTATCGTATACAAGATTCATAACGTTCTCTCCCGTGGTCGAGATGGACTTTACCTGGATAAAAATAGACTTTCCATCATCGACCAACTTCCAGGTCTCGGTAACGCTAAAATCCGCAGTATTTCTAACTTTATCGAGAGATCTGGCGTAACTAACAGTCATGGTTTGGCCATCGGCTGACCACTTTGCAAAAGACTTCTCTCTTTGAAACCCAACATAGGTCACATCATTTTGTTTGCCGTCGAACGCCAGTTTCTCTTGTCTTGTCACCAGCGCGCCGTCAGCAGATGAGCTTGCAACATCAATAGTGATAAAGTTTGCATGTGCGGCAATCTTCATTGTTTTAGATCTCATACGATCGCCGCCGAAAATGCAAAGAGGAAACTCCCTGATGGCACTTTTCGATTCGTTTAGTTTCCATTCACCGGAAAAATCGACTTGCGGCTGGGCCACACAGCTTAGGCCAACCAATCCGGCAATTACCAGGAAAATCCACTTCGTAGCTGCAAAAAGGTTCATTATTTTTCGATAGTAGCTCATAAAATATTGTTTTAGCTTCACTGTTCAAACGTACGCACCCGTGCTGCCACTCCTGGTAAATCAATTGTAAAAGAAATGTAAATGCGTGTAAATTCTTCCTTTACCGGCCTTTTCAATAACCGAACGATTACCAGTTCCTGCGTTGCCATCATGCTAGCCGCTATCTTTTTTATTGCATCATCTTTCAAAAAACATCCCGATCCTGTTTATCGGTCTAAGCAGGTGAATCTTATTATCCGTCAGATTGGTCATCAGTTATTGTTGCAGGCGGGCGATTCAACTTCACGTGTTCTGCCTGTTGTCGAAATTAAAGAGGGCACGTTTGTACTAAAATTCGAAAATCAACTCCTTTTCAGTCACGACTCGCTCATGATGCTTGCACAGGGCCTGCTACCTAAAAAGCAGTTTCCATCCGGGTACACGGTTACCGTACTTGATTGCATCAAACATGAAATCGTCTATGGTTTCCAGGTAAATAGTTCTGCACCCGACATCCTCGCTTGCGGCGGAAGGAACCAACCCATAAATTGTTATACAATCGAGTTTGACTTTCCTGATTTTTATGAAACTGTAAAGCAGGATAAGGCTGGCATCGATCAGCAAACTAAAGAAATCAAATCGGTTAACATTGATCGCCAGAAAGGCAATCCAAAACTTGCAGAATTAAAGCCTTCAGGTTTCAGCGGTGAAATGCGCGGACCATCTACAGAGCTCGAACCAGTTGGTGCTATTCCCCAGGAGGTTGATTCAAAAAAAGCGACGATCTCCGCGACTGCATATAACAATATGATTTATGCCGGGATACTAATACTGTTGGTTGCTGGCTTCTTCATTTGGCGTTCTCGAAAAAATTTAACACCTATTCCCGTGCCGGTTCTACAGCAGACATCAATAAAAGAGTCCGTTCAGGAATTTGACTCGCTGGGAAGATTTTCATTTAATGTGAAAGGTCAGCGTTTGTTATTGGGCAATGAAGTGATTAGTCTTACCGACAAAGAATGCAAGGTGCTGGAATTACTCCATAAGAATTTCGGTGAATTGATCCCACGAGAAATGCTGTTGCAGAAGGTCTGGATCGACGAAGGAGTGATCACTGGTCGCAGCCTCGACATGTTTGTGTCGAAACTTCGAAAAAAATTAAGTGGTGATCCGGATTTGAGAATAACGAATGTTCACGGGAAAGGGTATAAGCTGGAAATATCCTGAGACACGGATTACTTACGCTCTTCGATCGGCGATAATGAAGTCACGGAGCACCGATCTATTGTTCTTCACCTTCAACCTTCGAACAAAAATCCTACAGGAAACAAATGATCGTTTTTCGATTCAACACTGCTGTATTTTCAAGTAACGAGGGCGCACATCAGCCACAACAAAGAGATCTCCATTGGCATTTAATTAACACCAAACGGCGTATCTTCAGAAGGTTCGCCGTTATCTCAAAAGTTGGTGGTTAGTCTGTTGAGTTCCTCTCTACCGCATTTTCGTTTACGGCGTTCTTTTCTCCACCAATTAGCCAGTTAATGTTTTCACCGTACAAGTTGATATTGATAGTTATTTTCCTGTCGGCCGCATTGCCGCTGTGGAGCAGCGCACAGGCCGCGTGGACCTTGAAGAAAGATAAAGACGCGATAAAAGTCTACACCCGCGACGCAGAAAACTCGGCGTTCAAGTCGGTTAAGGTGACTTGTACCATTCCCGGGACGCTTTCACAACTGACAGCGCTACTTCTTGATGTAAGCGCACACGAACGTTGGGTGTATAGCACAAAATCTTCCTACCTCGTGCAACAGGTGACGAAAAACCGGCAGATATACTATTCGGAACTCGATTTGCCATGGCCATTGGCCAACCGCGAAATCGTTGTGGTCATGAACATTGTCCAGGATGCGGTAAGCAAAGTACTATCGGTGAACATCGACAATGCTGAAAACAAAATACCGGTAAAAAGCGGCACGGTCAGGGTACCGGCCTCATCGGTAAGATGGAAAGTAACGCCGCTGAAGGGTGCTTTGTTAAGCATTGAGTACTTCGGCCAGGCGGACCCGGGGGGAAGCGTTCCCGGCTGGGTAGCTAATCCGTTCACCACGAAAGGACCGTTCGAAACATTTAAACGTCTGCGGCAGCTGATTACTTCACCGGCATACGCGAAAGCGTCGTTTGATTTTATCCAGGAATGACCGCTGCCTTGTGCATTGCTTGCTATGATGAAACTAGTAGGGATACTTCTTGTTGTTCCCCTGCTCCAGGGCTGCTCCGTTTACGACAATGTCTATATCCGCAATATGCTGGAGGAGACTGCAATCATCGATGTTTTCTTTCATGAGACGAAAGGCCTCCGGAGGTTACCCAGGAGAATGGAAAACGACCAGCCACTTCCGCATAAAAGTGCCTGCGCATCATACCATCTTCGTCAATGATTTTGACGGGCGAGTGATGAACTCTTCCATTTATAGTAAAATAGTAGTTGTTGCTTCCGCATCGGCAACCAGGGACACCATTTATGATTATCGGTCGAAGATGCTGCACGAGAAGTTTTCGTACTTCGGCCGGTTTCGTCAAGCCAGATTTTCTATTATGATATCAAGCTGCGGGATTAAACATTGTCACTGTTCTCGATTTGTTTTTCAACCATGACTGTAAACATCGGCGTGCGAAAAATCAATATTTTTCTATCGTGTGGAAGCAGAAGTGAATTCGATCGATAGGTAACCTCTCGATTGCGAAATGGACGATTTCAAAGTTTTTTGACTTTCAGTTAACCTTTATTATGTACGGGTACACGTAATACTCCTGGCGATTCTATGATTGCATATGACATGCCGATATTCTACGGCCTGCTGGCGATAACGGTCGTAACAATTTGCCAGATAGGATTTGAACGGCTGATCAACAAGAACCGAAAGGTTGAGTCCGTAATGGAGGGAAAGTCAAATACGGTTGTCAGGGATGGCGTCATCATTTGGGATGTATGGAACGAGATAACATTTCCAGGGAGGATCTTTTCCGAAGCCTCAGAGAGAAGAACGTTCAGCATTTGGGGGAGGTGAAGAAAGCGTTTTTTGAAACTTCTGGTGCTATCTCCGTTTTTTTCCAGTCATCTCACAACGTAGTACTGGTTTAAGCGTCGAGCCTGAGGAGATGATTGACAACACTGATATTT
Organism: uncultured Chitinophagaceae bacterium; assembly: GCA_963782225.1. GTDB lineage: Bacteria > Bacteroidota > Bacteroidia > Chitinophagales > Chitinophagaceae > Flavitalea. The sequence continues at coordinate 591,182 of CAWAIQ010000006.1, read as the reverse complement.
TTTCTGCAAATCAACAAATAGTACGAGCAGGATCATTCAGCTGCATTCACTGCGGATACACTACCTCTCGTCACTCAAGAGACGAAGCTTTCATCTTGTCCAGTATGTCACGGGGAGAAGTGGATACGTGCGGATTAGCCACCATCGAGTTCCGCGCACTTGTAACTATTTCGACCCATCATCTGATTTTTTCGGATGATCTATCGACTATCTTACAAAATTCATGGTGACCCTTGTGCAACCATTTTTGTCTTTGACAAAATACCTCTTCTTTCCGTTTCACCTTTCCCTACATTGCGCTTTCATGATTCAGCCTTCGATATTAACGGGATGCCAGCGGGTGATTGATTTGATGCACAGCAAAGGCACATTATCAATGGCCAAACCTGTGTTATGGGAATTATTACCGGACTTTCCACCATCTCTTCACGAACCAGTATTGCACCGATTGTATCGTGACGGAGTGATTCGCAATACACGCACACATGTCTTCATGCTGCCTATCGCTACAGAATATGCGGAACGGAATCATTATGTGGAAATGGAACGAAAAGCATCATTTGATAACGTGTCATCTGAATACGGTGCGAGGACTGCTAAAGGTCAATTTGATACCCGGTACGTTATTGTTGCTATTGTCATCATTGTACTCCTCATTTCTTTTTTCACCTGCAATCGTACAGGTTGAGTGCATTTAATGCTGGTTTTGCGTTACACAATTTCCTCATGGGGCAACCTCTTCCGTTTTAAAATGAACTCATTTGCGGGCGTGATCAGGAGCGGAAACTTTTCGACGGTTACATTACTTTGATCCAGGCCAAACCCCTTTTCCTCCGTCAATCCTTTCTCCTTGATTCTGAAATAAAAGTTCGTCATCATCCGTTCAAAGAAAGGAAGATCGTTATCACCAGAAAGGAATTTCTCTATCACAATAAATTGCACATCACCCACCGGCGTCGTTCTTTGAAGCCGTTCATATTTACTGTCAACGGCAATTTCATCATTGCGTATCATCTCCTCGATCACTTTCTTAAACATCATATTAGTACGCGGCGAAACCCGGAAGCCCAACTGAAACTCTACTCTTATTACTTCATTGGCTACAATTTGCTTTACCGAATATTCGCTCACATAAGGTTCATCTACTGTATGCACATGTACAAACCAGTAAATATCTGCACGTTTCGGCTTGCCGCTTAATATCGAGTAGATGGTTTTATGCTCAATCTCGTTCGCATTGTCGGCAGAGGTGAGATACACCAGGTGCGTCGCATATTTCGGAACCGACAAATCATTGCTTAATTCCTGTAACATGGGCAGGTAAGGTGCCACCCGCACGAATTCAACGTAACGGTTTGTGATCCTCCTGGCCTGGTACCACACATACATAACGCCAATGATGCCGATCTCGAAGATGAGGAACATCCACCGCTGTTTGATCTTGGCAACGTTTGCAATGAAAAAAGCGATTTCAACCGTAAGGAAAACAACAAGTATGCAACCAATAACAGGAGCGAGCCATTTTTTGATGAACTTCATATAATAGAACATCAGTATGGTTGTCATGAGCATGGTAATGGTGATTGAGAATCCATAAGCGGCTTCCATCCTGCTGGACTCTTCGAAATACAGCATTACGGCAACACACCCAATCCACAGCATGATGTTAATGCTGGGTACGTATACCTGTCCACGAATAACTGTCGGATATTTCACCCTGATCTTAGGCCAGAAATTTAATCGCATCGCTTCTGTGATCAATGTGAAGGAACCCGATATCAGGGCCTGGCTTGCAATGATAGCGGCCAATGTGGCGATGATGATGCCAGCGATCAAAAACCAGCCTGGCATCAGTTGATAGAACGGATTTAATCCATCAAGGAACTGTTCCTTCCTCATCATCAGCCATGCGCCCTGCCCGAAGTAGTTCAGCAACAAAGCAGTTTTTACAAACAGCCAACTGACACGAATATTTTTTCTACCGCAATGCCCCAGGTCCGAATACAATGCTTCGGCACCTGTTGTACATAAGAATACAGAGCCTAACAGCCAAAAACCATGCGGATACTTTGAGAGGAGATCATATGCGTAGGCGGGATTGATTGCATTTAAAATAGCGGGATATATGCCGATATAATGGATACCTAACACTGCGAGCATTAAAAACCAGGTCAGCATTATCGGACCGAAAGATCTTCCAATCAAATTAGTCCCGAATTGCTGAAAGAAAAACATCAGCGAAAGAATACCGATTACAATGCCCACTGTGAGCGGGTTGCCGGGTGCGATCGCATTATTCAACGCCTCCACACCGCTTAATCCTTCGATAGCAGAGGCTACTGAGATAGGAGGGGTGATGATACCGTCGGCTAAGAGGGTGCCTGCTCCGATAATAGCAGGTAGATATAGCCATCTTCTATAGCGTCGCACCAATGCGAATAACGAAAAGATGCCGCCCTCGCCGCGATTGTCAGCCTGGAGTGTGAGTATGATGTATTTAAATGTCGTTTGAAGCGTTAACGTCCAGAACACGCATGAAATTCCTCCAAACACCAGTTCGGCTGAAATTTCTTTCTTTCCGACGATTGAACTCATTACGTATAGCGGCGATGTGCCTATGTCACCATAAATAATTCCCAGTGCCACCAGCATGCCTGCTGCTGATAGCTTATTAATTTGCTTGCCCACTTGAATATGATTTACTGTTTATTGATTCATGCGCCTGAAAGAAATCTGTAGCCTACACCCGTTTCTGTAACCAGGTACTGCGGATGATTAGAATCGGTTTCTATTTTTTTTCTTAATTGGGCGACATAGACCCTCAGGTATTGAGATTGTTCTGTGTAGCTTGGTCCCCAGACCTGTTTCAGGATATATTTTTGGGTTAATACACGTCCTTCATTTTGCGCAAACAGTGAGAGCAGCGAATATTCCGTTGCTGTCAACTTTATTGCTTCTCCATTTTTCTTTACCGTTCTTGACGACAAGTCCATTTCCAGTCCGTTAAAATGAAGTACGGGATATTCCTTTGTATCGGAAGCGAGTCGCAATGCGGTACGCAGTCTTGCCAGGAGCTCTCTTGTCCTGAATGGTTTTATGATGTAGTCGTTAGCTCCATCGTCGAGTGTGCTCACGATAGCTTGCTCATCGTTTTGAACCGATACAATGATGATCGGCCTCGTGTACCAGCTGCGAAGTTTCTTTAATACCGCCTGCCCGTTTTCGTCAGGTAGGCCGAGGTCGAGCAGAATGAGATCGGGAGGATGGTTACTACTCAATACCAACCCTTCCTTCGCGGTAGCCGCGGTCTGCACTTTATAGTTGTTCGACTCGAGGGTGATCTGCAGCAGGCTTCGTATCTGCGGCTCATCATCTATCACCAAAACGTACGACTCATTCATGTTGCACTTCATTTGGGTAAGAAACTTCTGCAGGAATGCTGATCGTGAACAATGCGCCTCCTAACGGTGCATTCTCGAGTGTAACCGTTCCATGATGTGCCTCCACGAACCCTTTCACGATCGATAATCCTAAACCAGTACCGCCTGTTTTGGAATGATCAAGCCGATAAAATTTATCGAATACTTTTCCTATTTCTTGTTCGGGAAACCCCTGGCCATCGTCTTCAATCGTAATGACGCAGTGTCCGTTCTTTCTCGATACTTTGATATTGATAGTGGAGTTCTCATGTGTGTAAGTAACGGCGTTGGAAATAAGGTTGTATAACACTTGCTCCAATAAGCCTTCATCTAATTTAAATAAGGGAAGATTATCAGGTATTCTTATTTCGAGTACGTGGCCTTTTGAATATTCACTTAACCGGTCAATGGTTTTATAAACCAGTTCATTGATATCGCACCAGTCGGTCTTAAGACGGATAGTACCGGAATCGAGCCTTGACATATCCAACAGGTTTTGCACTTGTTGATTCAATCGCAGGGATGCAACAGATATTTCTGACAGGAGATTCTGCTTGTTAGCATCAGATAGATTGCCATTCATCGTTAACAGGTTATCTGAGGCACCGATTATGGTGGCAATAGGTGTCCTCAATTCATGAGAAAGAGAGTTTAAAAGCGTTGAATACAATTTTAGCGTTGCTGCCTTTTCTTCCTTCTCCAGCGCAAGCTTTTGAATTTGTTTTAATTTGTACATCAGTGAGGCATGCACCATTGCAATAACGAAGTACATTACAAAAAGGAAGACGTCTTCAGCATTCCCGATATGGAAAGTGTACCTGGGAGGAATAAAGAAGAAGTTCCAGGTCAAGGCACTTAGGATGGCCGAAATAACAACAGGAACAATACCGCAAAGCAGCGCTATGATAGAAAGTGTAGCCAGTAAAAGATAGGCCACAACCTTATAGCCTGTAATGTCAACGAGAAAGAAGCTGGTACCTGAAACTATGGCAATCAGCAGTAAGCTAATCAGGTACTGCTGTGGTGTTGAAAGCTTGTATGTAAAGAATGTCTTCGTGAGAAACAATGAAGAACAAAAGTATGCCGGGCCGTATAAAAATGGTATAAATAATCCCGGCTGCCGTGTAAATATGTTATAAAGGGAAAAGTGCTGTTATAAAGGAGATATTGGTTTTTGCATGATATTATTCGTCGCTACGCAAACTATTCTGTTAACAATAAAGGTATTTGCTTAAACATCACGGATACTATAGGTTTATGCAACCCGAACTCGTGTCAATTTTGAAAGATAAGATAGACCAGATGTACAAGAACGGCATGCTGAGAAATCATCTTTAAGAGTGAAATGTTTATTGCTTCGAACTAAGTAGATAAATACTCTTATTGTACCTGGAAACAGCGACTGCCGCTATGATTATTTCCGCTTCTTGTGTATTATGCACTAATATCTTTCTCGATCATGAAATACTTTCTAGTTACGCTGCTTATATCAGTTGCTATATCAACGCACACATACTGCCAGGACACAGTTATCACAAACCGTTCTGACACTGTATACGGCGGCATATTTGCCAAAGTAGAAACGGAGTCAGAGTTTCCCGGAGGAAGGCAAGGCTGGCAAACTTTTCTGATGGAAAATCTAACTTACCCATCAAAAGCCCAGCGAAAAAATATCGAGGGCACGGTAGTTCTCCAGTTTATTGTGAATAAAGACGGCAGTCTGAACGACATTGAAGCGATCAGCGGCCCGCAAGAGTTGCGCAAAGCCGCGTTAGACGTTATACATAAATCGCCGCGGTGGATACCTGCTGAGCAGAGTGGCAAAAAAGTAAGATCCTACAAGAAGCAGCCGATTGCATTTAGGTTGCGATAAAACTGGTTTCCAGCGATAGCGGCTTTATTGCCATCAAAATCCTTATTTCGCTAACGCCCTCTACACGGGCACTGCCGGCATTGGCACATTTTTTTCGTACTCTTCCATACGCATTAGATTACGCATTCAATCCAAACAACTTGACGCTGACGAAATCCATCCAGGTATTACTTCTTCTCTTCCTGCTTTTTGCCGGTTTATACTTCGCGAAGCCCTTCCTGGTGCCGGTATGCTTTGCAGCATTGCTGGCCCTGCTTTTTTTGCCGCTTAGCCGGTGGCTCGAAACCAAAGGAATAAGTAAAGGGCCGTCCATATTAATTTGTCTGCTCGTCTTAATCGCTGTTGTTGGTGGCCTTTTATGGCTATTAAGCTGGCAGCTGACAGACCTCGGCAGCTCGTTGACGGATATGGATCAAAAGCTCAGGCAGGCAGCCGGAGAATTTAAGAAACAAATCACCGAAAAGTTGGGAGTGTCCACTAAGCAAGTGGATAATATGGTTCAAAAACAACAGTCTTCCGGCAAAGGCGCGGCAAGCGTTATTGCAAACGTTGGCTCATCTATTTTTGGCTTCCTGGTTGATACTGTTTTAGTATTCGTTTACATTTTTCTATTCTTATATTATCGGAGCCATCTGAAAAAGTTCGTTTTCAAGCTTGTCAATCCGCAAAACCAAAAAAAGGCAGCAGATGCCATGCACAAGATTCAAAAGGTTGCACAACAATACCTGGCTGGCATGGGAATGATGATAGTGGCATTGTGGATCCTGTACGGAATAGGATTTTCCATTATCGGCGTCAAACACTTTTTAATCTTCGCGATACTCTGTGGTCTTCTTGAGATTGTGCCGTTTGTCGGAAACCTTACCGGCAACCTGATTACCATTTTGATGGTATTGGCGCAGGGAGGTGGCTCAAGTATGGTACTCGGTGTTGTAATTACCTATGCGATCGTACAATTCCTGCAAACATATTTGCTGGAACCATTGGTAGTTGGTGCGGAAGTAAACATCAATCCGCTATTCACCATAATGGTAATCGTTGTCGGCGAATTAGTATGGGGAATCCCCGGAATGGTATTGGCGATACCGTTACTGGGCATCGTAAAAATAATCTGCGATAATGTTGAACCGTTGCGGCCTTATGGATTTTTAATTGGTAAGGAAAAGAAATCAGGCAGGGGATGGATTGATAAGATGAAGAAGGCATAACTACATATTAAAAAATCAATGTTTTCTTTTAAATTGCGATACTGATCAATAACAGGCATTATTAGTGTTCAACGAAACGAGTCATACCGACCGGGCTTTGCTGGAGCAATTAAAACAGGGTGATGCGAATGCTTTTACTGAGATGTATAATCTTTACCATAAAGGTATCTTCGCCTACGTTCTCGACTTCGTGAAGATCCCCGCGCTCGCTGAAGATATCACGCACGAGGTGTTCATGAAAATATGGGAAGTGAAAGAACGACTTACTATCAACACTTCATTTTCCGCCTACCTCTATCGGATCTCCCATAACAAAGCCATCGACGCACTAAAAACTATTACCAGGGAGGAAAAACTTCGTTCGGAAGTACTTTCTCACATCGCGTCGGCACTTCCGGAATCAACCTCGGTCAAAGATTCAACTCAACAGTACGAAGAGCTATATCTCCAGGCTGTCGCGGATCTTCCGCCACAACGTCAAAAAATATTTATGCTTTGCCGTGAGGAGGGAAATCTTACCATGACGTAGCGCAGGAGTTAGGCATCTCCCGCAATACGGTTAAGCAACACATGGTACTGGCCCTACGATTCCTCCGCAACTACCTCGTTGAAAAAGGCGCTTTTTTCGTCCCTGCCGCCCTGGTCGAACTGCTGTCGAAAAATATTATTTCTGCGATCTACCCTCTTTTGTTTTTTTGCAGTCTTATCTCCTAAGCGCGGTACTCACGCGCACACGGGGATATGGATGAAACTCAACATTACTTTAAAAGTTTATTAGACAAGTACCTTTCTGGTGACATCTCTCCTCGTGAAGTGGAGGAATTATTTGATTTTATTGCATCCGCCTCCGAAAGTGCAAACCGCTTATTGAGCTTCGATAATCAAAAAGCTTTCCAGCAAAAACTAAATCAAAACATTGCCCTGCCAGAGGAAACCAGTGCAAGGATGCATAAGCTCCTGTTAGAAAAGATAGCCCCCGTTCATCAACTACCCGCGAGGGCAAAAATACATTACTGGCCACGGGCCGTCGCCGCTGCATCAGTTCTACTGATATTAGCAGTAGGGTCATATTTCTTCTTTAACACTAAAACAGCTACCAGCAACACCGACACCGCCGCTATTCAAAAATTAGAAGTGGAAGCACCGAAAAGCAGCAGGGCGACAATCACGCTGGCCAATGGTGCAAAGATATTTCTCGACAGCCTGAACAACGGTACGATGGCGCTCGAGGGAAATGCGCAACTGGTGAAACTGGCAAATGGTGAAATAGCTTACAAGGCAATCGCCGGCCAGCCTGCCGGCGAAATGGCGTACAACACGCTCGAAAATCCAAAAGGAAGTACAACTATCGATATGACATTTGCCGATGGCACCAGGGTATGGCTGAACGCAGGTTCATCCATCACTTATCCTGTAGCTTTCATTGGCGGTGAAAGGAGAGTCAGCGTGAATGGTGAAGTGTATCTCGAAGTGGCGCACGATGCGAAAAAACCTTTTTACGTTGTTAAGAACGATATGAATGTCCAGGTGTTGGGAACGCACTTTAACGTACAGGCGTACGATAATGAAAAGAACATCCAGGTAACACTGTTAGAGGGCGCCGTAAAAATTCTGAAAGGCAGTAACGGCACGATGCTGAAACCTGGTGAACAAGCAGAAATAGATAGTGATGTTAAAATAAACCGGCGGGTAGACATACAACAGGTGATGGCATGGAAGAACGGAGTGTTCCGTTTTAATCGTACGCCACTCGACGCTGTAATGCGACAAGTAGAAAGATGGTACGGCGTAGAAGTATTTTATGAAAATGGAGTACCATCTATTCAGTTGGGTGGTGAAATAAAACGCGACCTCAGCTTATTGCAGCTGTTGGAAGGTCTCGGAGAACTCGGTGTTAAATTCGAAATAAAAGAAAAACGACTGTATGTAAAACAATAGAACAGGCAACAGAATTGCGCGCAAATAAAAGCCAGGAAGTTGAGATTCCTGGCCGGCATTCGGGCAACTGCAAGTAGATTTTTTCGCACCTGCTTATTCAATCACCCAAACACTGCAAAGGTATGGTTTCCAAAACTATGTTAGTAATGAAGCTAACAATGCTGCTTCTAACTGGAGCTTTTCTTAATGTATCCGCGAACGGTTTGGCACAAACCACCGTCTCCTTTTCCGGTAAAAACGTTCCGCTGGTGAAGGTTTTTACTGCTATCACCGAACAGACGGGTTTTTCGGTGGCGTATAGCATAAACATTTTAGACAACGACCTTACGGTTAGCGTTGATGCTGTTAATCAACCAATGAAAGAATTTCTTGAAGACGTGTTTGAGCGTACGCCGCTGAAATGGTCGATCAAGAACACAACGATTTTCGTATCGCGAAAAGCCGCGGCCAATTCAGAAAGGCAAACAAAAACCACTGCTCCACCTCTTGAGATAAAGGGTAGGGTTGAAACTGAAACAGGTGAAGCACTGACCGGCGTATCTGTAATGATTAAGGGCTCGAATAAAGGCACTGTAACCGATAATAACGGCCAATTTTCGCTGCGTGTTGAACAACAGAAAATCGAGGCTTGTATTTTCCTCTACCGGCTATGAAACAAAAGAAGTGGAAGTTACAGGTGATGCAGCCATCCGCATTACGCTGAAGCTTAGCCAGGCACAAATGGCGGATGTTGTGGTTACCGCACTGGGAATAAAAAGAGCCTCTAAAGACCTCGGATACGCCGTGCAAATTTTAGACGGTGAAAAAGTATCGGCAGCAAAAGAACTTAACGTAGCAAATTCCTTGCAGGGCCAGGTGGCAGGCGTGTATGTAAATCCATCCTCTGCAGGACCCGCAGGATCTACTTACATTAATATTCGGGGAGCGAGTTCAATCGCTGGTAACAATCTTCCTTTATTCGTTGTAGATGGCGTGCCTATCGATAATCAGCAGCTCGGCCTTGGAACTTACAGTGATGCGGGAAATATTGGTCAGATCGGTGGACCTACTGCATACGGCGCCATGCGCGATTATGGTGACGGCATCGGTAATATTAACCCCGAAGACATCGAAAGTATTTCAGTACTTAAAGGTGCTTCTGCTTCGGCACTGTATGGTGCACGAGGAGCGCATGGAGTAATCCTCATCACTACAAAAAAAGGAAAAGCAGGAAAAGCCAGGGTCGATTTTAATTCTAACGCAACTTTCGAAACGATCAATGTGATCCCGAAGGTTCAAAATAAGTACGGTGGAGGATATGGTGACAGCTACGAAAACCTTACACCACACAGTGTGAACGGCGAACCTGTACTTTTTAATGGTGAGCAGGTATACGTATACGGAAATACGATGGACAATTGGGGCGGCGCGTACGACGGCCGGCCAATCATCTTCAGAAATATTCCTGGTATGTCGCCGATCCCTTACTCGGCGCAGTCTTCAAGTCCATGGAAAGATTTTTTCAGAACAGGATCAACGTATACTAACACTGTTTCAGTGTCGGGTGGTACCGAGAAGGCTGTGTTCAGGGTATCGTTAAGCGACCTCGAGAACAGGGGCATTACGCCTAATCATTCAATGAACAGGCAGTCTGTTGACTTAAGCGGGTCCTTCCAGGCGACAAGCAAACTAACAATCGAAGCGAAGATCAACTACATCAGGCAGAACGTAAAAAATCCCCCTGAAACAGGCGGCGCAAATACAAACGTAACTGCTTCACTCGCGCGCACAGCGTCCTTCGTTCCGTTGAGCCTTGAAAAAGACTATATAACAGCCGACGGGAAACAAAATAATTATATCAATTTTGGTGTCAATAATCCGTATTGGCTGATGAATAAGGTAACCGCCACTGGCGGACGCGACAGGGTGATTGGATATATACTGGCGAAATATCAATTCAATAAATGGCTGAACCTGCAGGCAAGGTCTGGTACCGATTTCTATAATGATTCAAGACTCCAGAAAACGGCTAAGTATTCTTACGACTATACCTACGGAAGAGGACAGGTAGATGAGATGAAATTCAGCGTGAAAGAAGACAATAGCGATTTCCTGTTAACCGCTGCCGGCGACGTTAGCAAGAATTTCAAAGGTTCGTTTTCTATAGGCGCAAATCATCGGGTGAATAAAACAGATATCCTTGCTGTGATAGGATCTCAATTAATTATTCCTGATCTCTATACGACAAACAATGCGGCCCTGGTAACATCATTCCAGTATCCGACAGAAAAAATAATGAACTCGGGTTATTTCTCCGGCCAGTTAGGATTTAAGGATTACCTGTTTCTTGACGTAACCGGCCGTAACGACTGGTCATCCACTTTAGGCGTCGATAATCGTTCGTTCTTTTATCCTTCCATTAGTACCAGTTTTGTTTTCACTGACGCACTTGCAATCAATTCGCCGGTGTTAAGTTTCGGCAAACTCAGGCTTTCGTATTCGCAGGCAGGTAATGATGCGAGCCCATATCTTACACATGGCGGATATCAACTAACAGGAAATAATTTCAATGGAAATCTGCAGGCGGCTATCAGCAGCGCTATTCCACTCGCAGATCTGAAAAATGAGTTGAGCAAATCTTTTGAAATAGGAACTGAATTAAGATTCCTCAATGATCGCGTGAGCCTTGATTTTACTTATTATAAAACAAGAACACTCAACCAGATCACGCCGATCCAGGTATCTGCAACCACTGGTTACAGTACGAGACTGATCAATGCCGGGGAGATTGATAATAAGGGAATAGAGATTTTTGCAAACATCACGCCTGTGAGATCGAAAGATTTCAGGTGGGACCTGACCTTTAACTTCTCAAGAAACAAATCGAAAGTCGTTTCACTTGCACCGGGCCTCGATACCTATCTTCTGCTCGAAACCTACAATGGTGCCACCATACAAGCTGTCCCCGGCGAACCGTTTGGTAACATCATGGGCATTCCTTTCGCGAGAGTGCCGGATAAATCTGGAGAGTTTACAGGTGAAAGATTATTGAACGCCCAGGGTATCTGGCAATCTTCGGAAAAACAAGAGGTGCTTGGTAACATTCAGCCCGATTGGCTCGGAGGCATCACCAACAGTTTTTCTTACAAAAATTTCACAGTAAGTGCTTTGTTAGATGTGCGTCAAGGCGGACAGATCTTTTCGATGACGAAGTACATGCAGATGGCAAGCGGGACGGGTAAGTTTACTGAAAACCGTACGAACCTTATTGCAGACGGGGTAATTATGCAGGACGATGGCAGTTATAAGAAAAGCGATATCGTGTTACTTGCGCAGCAATATTATGCGGCACAAGGACCGTGGTCAAATATCGCGGAGCCGATGATCATTAACGCTTCTTATGTTGCGCTGAGGCAGGCAACGCTTGACTATAACATGGGCAGGGCTGCATTTCTGAAGAAGACACCTTTTAAGTCCGCAAAGATTTCAATTGTTGCTCGCAACCTGTTGTACTTAAAAATCGATCCCCAGTTTAAAGAGATGGGTATTAGTCCTGAAACGGCGTTCAACACAACATTCGGCGCTCAGGGTTTGGAAACTGCCGGTCTTCCCACAACGAGAAGTCTTGGATTTAATTTGTCCTTTTCCTTCTAATCATTCAACCAGCAACAATGAAACTCAATATAAAATCTATCATGCCAGCATTAATAGCGGCTATGATTGTGATAACAGGTAGCGGATGTACAAAACGATTCGACGAAATTAATAAACCACCTTTTTTAATTACAGAAGATGTTGTGCCACCAGCGATGGTTTTCACTAACGTTCTGAAAAAATCTATATTCTCCTCCTGGTCGAACGATATCTTTTGGGAATATGCAAACTACCAGGTAGACGGCGCCTCCGGTGTGATATTTCAAACGAGAGACTGGAGCACTCCGTGGGATGATTACACGAATAACTTAACAAACATTGCTGCGGTAGTGAGATTGACGGCTAACGATCCCGCACTGGTCAACGAAAATGCAATGGCGAGAATATGGAAGGTCTGGCTTTATCAAAGGATGACAGATGCGTACGGCGACATCCCTTACTTCCAGGCGACGCTTTCTCCTGACAGTGCAAACAATCAACCTCAATATGACACGCAAGAAGCGATCTATATCGATATGCTGAAGGAGTTGAAGGATGCCGTCTCCAAATTAAATCCCGCTGCAACGGTCGGATTCGAGAGTGCGGACATATTGTTCAACGGCGATGTCGAATCATGGGCACGGTTCGCCAACTCACTGCAACTACGGCTGGCCATTCGCGTTAGTTACGCGGATCCCGAGCTTGCACGCGCGAATATCGCCGATGCTTTATCCAAACCATTAATTGATGCTAATTCATTTAATGCGCAGCTTACAACGCTCGCCGGCGATGCAAATACGCAGAACCAAAATCATTTTTATCTCGATACCGTCAACGCCACAGTCGTGAATCTCAGGACGATGGGATTTACGGTAACGCAGGAACTCCTTAAGAGAGATGATCCGAGGTTGGCTGTATACATTGTTCCTTCCGCAACAGGCGAATACAGGGGCGTTCCGATGACGAACGGTGGGGTAGATTCTGTTGACCGGTACACCTATGATTCGGTTGCGCATATGGGTCGTGTTTTCTATGAGCAGTCATACCCGATTATTGTAATGAATGCTGCTGAAGTATATTTGATCAGGGCCGAGGCCGCGCTTCGGGGGTTGTCGGGTGAAGACGCTGCGGAAATGTACAGGAAAGGTATTGAAGCATCTATGTTGCAATGGAACGTTGATCCAGGAGACGTTGCTACTTACTTATCTTCTCCGGCGGCTGCGTTAACAGGAGGAGAAACCGAAGAGAACCTTGAAAATATTGCTGTACAGAAATACCTTGCGATTATTTTTGAAGGGAGAGAAGCCTGGGCCGAATTCAGAAGGACGGGCTATCCTAAAATATGGACAGGAATTAATTTGGGAAGCACTAACGGAGAAATCCCGAGAAGACTTACCTACCCGCTCTCTGAATACAACCTGAACAGTTCGAATTTGTCGGCGGCGGTACAGCGCCTGGACGGAAAAGATCTTATGATGAGCAAAATGTGGTGGGATGCTAAGCCAGGTTTACCGTTTCATCATCAAAATCAGGGAGTATATCCTCCGGAAGTGTATTGGTAAACTGGCGGACTGATAAAATTTAAACTATTATGAGGATCGAATGTTTTGCGAAGTACGCTGCCTCGCTTGTGCTTGCCTTTTTCACTTTTACAACCTCTGCATTTTGCCAGGTTGCGGAACTTCATATCATTCCTTATCCGAAAAAGGTAGTCGTATCGAACGAAGAATTCGTGCTCGATAGTAGCGTAAAGATAGTCCTCAGCAAAAGTGCTTCCTCTGAACTGCAATTTGCTGCGGGCGTATTGATTGACCATCTCTCCTCAACGTACGGCGTAAAAATATCCATAACAAACACCGCTTCGCCACGATCAATTGTTTTATCCGAACGCAACAAGATCAAGTTGATCGGTGACGAAGGGTATTTATTATCAGCCGTTAAAAATCAGGTTTCGATAGACGGCAATACGGAGAAGGGTGTGTTTTACGGAATACAAACGCTGATTCAATTGTGGCAGAAGCGCGGCGATAAAATTTCTGTGCGGGGTGTAAATATCAAAGATTGGCCCGATACTAAAATGCGTGCGATCCACTACGACACCAAGCATCACCAGGACAACGCTGCGTATGTAAAAGACTTCATCAAAGACCTCGCAAAATACAAAGTGAACATGCTGGTGTGGGAGTGGGAAGACAAATTCGAATATCCATCTCACCCGGAGATCGGTGCTCCCGGCGCTTTCACTATGAAGGAAATGCAGGAGTTTACGAGGTATGCCAAAAAATACCACATACAGATCGTTCCTTTAGTGCAGGGCCTTGGTCATGCGGGTTTCATTTTAAAGTGGCCACAGTATGCATCGCTTCGTGAAGTGCCCGCTTCCAATTTTGAATTTTGTCCTTTGAAAGAGGGCTCCTATAAATTACTTGCTGATCTGTGGAAGGATGCTATTGCTGCCACGCCAGGTTCAGCATACATACATATAGGTTCCGACGAAACATATGAACTTGGCAAATGTGCAGATTGTAAACGTCGTGAACAGGAGATTGGTAAAAGCGGACTTTATCATTTATTCATAAAGAATTCTGCAAGCGTAATAGGAGAAAAGTCTGGCCGGCAGATTATGGCGTGGGAAGCGCCGATGGGATGGGAGCAACGCAGGCTGCAGGCGTATCACCAGGATGATAGTTCGCACGACAAACCCGTGTATCCCCTAAAAGGATTGGTGCTTACAGAATCTTACGACTACGAAACGCCCGATCTGCGTTACGCTAAAAAGGCGAAAGCGCTGGGGTATCCGCTTTTTGCCTATGATCCTAATCCGGGTATTGAACAATTATTTCTACCATACTATTTTGCAAAGGACGATGATAAGATAGTGAAGGGAAGCCTCGAAAATTCGTATGACTTTCTTAAGGCGAACATGGGAAAGAATGTGTTTGATGGCATGATCAAAACATCGTGGGACGATTCCGGGTTACCAATGCAGGCGTGGATGTTGTCATTTGCCATTGCGGCGGGGTATTCGTGGAATGCAACGGGGCCTTCACTCGATCAATTTACCCGAAGTTTTTTCGAGAATCGTTACGGTACCGATTCGAAAGATATCGACACGCTGTTCAGGTACCTGAACGAAGGCGCATACTTTTATATGGAAAGTTTCGAAAGACGGGTTTGGGCCTGGGGTGAGATAGGTAAAACACAAATACCCGATTTGCCGAGGGGTGACGCTATAGAGTACGATCCGTTTTGGAACACGCAGTATGCAGACAGGGTTAAAGCGGCTCATGAATATTTAGGTAAGATGGACAAGGCACTCGCGATCTGTAATGCGAATCTTGCGGAAAATATTTCGAACAAATATGAGATTGAAGTTTTCAAAACATTGGCAGAATTAATCCGTCATACTGCACTAACCTACCTTGACCTTTCGGCTTTAGAAAATAATATTAAGAAAGCGCATCAGCAACGATTTGTTGATATTGATAGTGCTTTGGAAAGTCTTACTGCAGCTGAGCAGGTAGTAAAGAACCAGCTTCAAAGACGTAAAGAAGTATTTGATCGCCTTGTATCGGTTTGGGAGGAAACAAGATTGCCAAAAGGCATGTCAACTGCAACAGAGAGTTATTTTTTCCAGCAGGAGCGTACCCGCCATTTTGCGAACCGCACGGCGGATATGTCGTATCTAATTGTTGATGAGAAGCAATTGAATCTTGAGGGTTATTTACTTAATCTTCAAAAATACATTGCAAGCTTCAAATCATCATTGCTTCCATCGCATTATAGCGTAACCTCGGATGACAATCATAAGTATATTCCCGAACACTGTCTTTTTAAGTTCTGAAAATCTTCAGTCCAATAAGTTTCAAAACCTTCGGACAAAGTACCAACTCGATACAATTTTTCACAATGAAACAGACGAGTTAAAAAGAATTCTTCTGTTAAGAAACTGGATCAGGAAAGTTATTCCGATCAATGATCCCGGGCCGCATCCCGGCGATGGGCAGTTGTGAAAGTATTCTCGACAATGCTTTGAAGGGCAGTGGTTATCATTGCGGCCATTACATGGTTGTGCAGAATGCCATCATGAACGCGTACGGATATGTTACACGATGTTTAGGTGCCGGCCCGGGCGGAACTGATGGTGTGCAGAATCATCATGGTATCAATGAAGTTTGGCTTAATCACGTACCAGAAATGGTTTTTGTCTGATGCGAAGTATGAGAGCCATTTTGAAAAGAACGGAATACCCGTTGTCTGCAATGGAAGTGCGAGCGGAGTTTCTTAAGAACAGGGCGGCTGATATTCAGAGGGTAAAGGCGTTCGGCGCGTTCCTGTTGAATACGACGAACAATATAAAATGAGTAAAGCGGAGTTTGCAAGAACTTATGTGAACATCGAATGGGACAAATTCAATGACAAATATGTGCGTGACGGTAATGTTGCGGGTGACCGTGGCATTTTAACGATGTATAACGATGATTATTTTAAGACCCATTCTTGGTTGTGGGATGGAAAGCCACACTGGGCATATCATACAAAATTCATGAACCTGGTTGAAAGTCGCGAGGCGATTGAATGGACGCCGAACACGATTCAATCGACCGTTACGATCAATGGCGACCTCGCCAATGTGCAATTAATCTCGACTACTCCTAATTTGCACACTTATCAAATGAGAAAGTTGCCTGCCGGTAAATGGGAAGATATAGCTGGTGAAGTAGCCATTCCATTGAATCGCGCTGAGAACACATTTGAATTCCGCACAGTAAATACTGCCAGTGTTGCTGGTCCGCTTCACCGGGTAGTGTTTAATTATCTTTCAGCACATCAACAGGATTAGAAGTGGCAGCTTTATAAACTTTGAACCCGACAGTCAACGCGCAAGATATCAGCATAAACAAAAGCGTTAACACGAAGGGATCGAAACCGACACTCGTATGATAAACGAGTATGAATTGAAATATAAACTTGTCGACAAACAGGTAGCCCAGCGATGATCCAATGATGAAGGCTATCGCCACAATTTTTACCAAATCCCTATTCATCAGCAGGATAAGATGCGACACTGTAGCACCCAACACCTTCCGCATAGCGATTTCTTTTTGCCGGCTGATAATGTTTAGAGACACCAATGCAAACAATCCACTTGCAGAAAGCACGATAGTTACTAATGCAAGTCCGATAGCGATCGTTTTGAACCCGCGATTCAAATCCTGTTCTTTGGAAACAACATCCGCCTGTAAAAAGGCGCGATACGGCTTATTGAACACAGTTCTATTCCATTCCTTTTCCATTTGTACATTAAGTTGCGTAAGCTCGTTACGGGATTGTACAATTACATACTTAAAGTCTGCTGGTTTCGCCAGGCGCAAAACGCAGGGCGGTACAAGTGCGTGCAAACCGAGCTGCTTGTAATCTGCTGTAACACCAATGATCGTATAGTATGCGCTGTCAAGCTTCACCTGTTGACCAACAGGGTCTTTGAGTTGATGCTGCTGCACGAACGTTTCGTTAACGATTACAGATCGGTCGGCATCTAAACCGCTGCCTTCATGAAACGGCCGCCCGGTAGTTAATCGTAAGCCCATTGCTTTCATGTAGGCGTCTCCGCCAACATGAGCAACAAAGGCCTTAAAAGTATTGCCACCTTCATATACA
Organism: uncultured Chitinophagaceae bacterium; assembly: GCA_963782225.1. Lineage (GTDB taxonomy): Bacteria > Bacteroidota > Bacteroidia > Chitinophagales > Chitinophagaceae > Flavitalea. The sequence continues at coordinate 573,471 of CAWAIQ010000006.1, read as the reverse complement.
GTCGCCTGGTAAGCAGAATTCCATTCAGCGACCTGGTGAGTAGCCCCGGCGACTTGTCCAACCTCCGGCCATTTACGTATAGCGTCGGTAAATGATGTGTATTCCTGCAAATTGTCAACAGGCACTACAATAACGTTATTGATGTTATACCCGTAATCTACCTCTTCCTGGAACTTAGCATTCTTCGTTAGAATTATTCCAACTACAATCGCAATGCAGGAAATCACAAACTGGGCACCTAACAGGCTTTTCGCGAATCCACCCATCGAGCCGATCCTGCCTTTGCCTTGCAATAACTTCAGTGGGTTGAACCTGGTAGCCAACAATGCAGGATACGTTCCTGAGAGCACTGCTAGCACCACTGGCAAACCAAGTAAGAAAATCCAAATGCCGATGTCTGATCGGAAGTTCAGGCTTAAAGCAAAACCTGTATACGTATTAATAATTGGCAAGAGGAGGGCGGCGGCAATTGCAGCAATACCCGCAGCAGTCAGGCATAGAATAAAATTTTCTGTCAGAAACTGGAGAACCAGCTGCTTTCTGACACCTCCAAAAACCTTTCTCATCCCAATTTCATTTAACCTCCGATGAGAAAATGAAACAGAGATGTTGATAAAGTTGAAGCATGTGATCAAGACAATCAGGATCGACATTACCACGGGAACAATTACTACAACGCCACGTGGATTGGATACCATTTCTCTATTCTCCACGTAGTTCGAGAAATCACGCTCCGACGTTTGAGCGATTTCGTTGAAAGGCTGTAAATAAAAACGCTCGACCGTATCTGACTTGTGTGCCTGGTTATACTGAGAAGCGTACTTCGTTATGTTTTTTTCAATAGCCCCTTTGCTCGCTGTCGTTTCCACAAACGTTGAAATGAACTCGCTTTCATGCCAGTCGCTGCTGCGAAGAGATCCTCGCAATGCGTGTGAAAATGGTGTAACAATGTCAAACTGGAAGCTTGAGTTAGTAGGAGGAGTTTTTAGCACTCCCGTCACTGTAAAGCTTTCTTCATGTCCATCTGTAGTTATAAGCGCAAGCTTTTTTCCAATGGGGATTGCATTGCCGAAATACTTTTTGGCAAATGTTTCTCCGATCACTACAGTATACTCGCTAAAGCTGCCTACGCTTCCATACTTCAGTGGGAAATGAAAAAGCTTGAAGAGATTGTTGTCGGCGTAGTGAATTTGTTCATGAAACACGTGGTCATCATCCTTGACGAGTACGCCAGACTTATACAGCCGGCTGACTTTTTCTATTCCAACGATTTGTTTTTCCAGTATGTCACTGAGAGCGGCCGGCACCATTCCTACTGCCCGCTGGTTGCCGTCCGCATTTCGGATGCTGTTTACACGGTAGACATTGTCGGTTTGGTGATGATATTCGGCGTCAAAATCACGGGAGTAACTAAAATTCGTATAGGCTATAATGCAGCAGGTAATAGCGAAACCGAGGCTAAGAAGATTAATCGCAACATACAGGCCATTGCGTCGGAAAATGCGGAGTGCGATTGTTATATAGCTTCTTATCATTTAGTTCTTTAATGGGGTGGCCTATCAAAACGAAAAACAATACCGAAAGTTCATATACCTGTCTGCCAGGTGTTTACGCGATTAAAACATGAAGGTACTGTACACTGGCGTGCGGTTGTTGTTCGGTTTTGATACAAGAAGTCTTCAATGTACGACACTACTTCATGCGATACTTCCACGAATTACGTGACTTGTTACCGCTAGGTATCTCGAGTATCTTTCGAAGGGCTCTTGGCTAGTTTATGTTCGATAATTATAGGCATATCCTTCAGTATACGTTCGACTATAGTCGAACTCATCCTGAAGGAAAGACGTAAGAAAGACGTAAGAAAGACGAAGGATCTCCGGTCGAGAGCTATCGGAGAGATGGTCGGTAGTCCTGCAAAAGCTATACAGATTATTGAACCAGTCCTGGATTTGTTGCACAGCAAGGTTGGTATTCCTGACGCTTTACTGCTTTGCTGTCATCAATATCGCACTAACCAGCTTTTCAGTCTAATTTCGTATATACAATTAAGAATAACAGTATGGAAATAGGAATAGACAGCTTCGCATCGGCAATGTATGGAACCAATACACTCAGCAGCGTTGATGCAATGGAACAATTACTCGAAAGGATTGCCTTTGCAGACGAAGCAGGACTCGACGTTTTCGGAATCGGTGAACATCATAAAAAAGAATTTCTTGATTCGGCTACGGCCGTGATCTTAGCAGCAGCCGCCGCACGCACTAAACGCATTCGGCTGAGCAGTGCCGTCACCGTGCTTAGTGCTGCTGACCCAGTTCGCGTTTACCAGGAGTTTGCCACCCTCGACCTGATTTCCAAAGGCAGAACCGAATTAGTAGTGGGACGTGGGTCTTCCATTGAAGCCTATCCACTTTTCGGTTATGATCTGAATGACTATGATGCGCTCTTCAAAGAGAAGCTAGAGTTACTGCTTCAGATACGCGACAAAGAATTTGTTACCTGGTCAGGTAAATTCCGGCCAGCACTCAATAACCTGCCGGTCTACCCCCGGGCGTTACAGGAAAAACTTCCTGTATGGCTTGGCGTTGGCGGTACGCCGGCATCTTTTGCCAGGGCAGGCACCCTGGGATTGCCACTAATGGTAGCAGTGATCGGCGGTGAAACGCACCGGTTCCGGCCTTTAATTGATTTGTACCGGGAAGCAGGCCGGAGAGCGGGATTTGCGCCTGACCAACTGAAAGTGGGCTTGCATTCGCCGGGGTATGTGGCTGAAACCAATGAACAAGCTATCAAAGACTACTATCCCGGGTATGCAGAGCTATGGACAAAATTAGGAAGGGAACGTGGGTGGCCACCAGTTACGAAAACACAGTTTGATACACTCGTTGCCCCAAAAGGTGTGTTAGTGGTGGGAGGGCCGGAGCAGGTGGCGGAAAAATTAATGCATCATAGCGAAGGCCTTGGAGGTGTTGACCGGTTTACATTTCAGATGGATAATGCAGGATTAACTCATGAGCAACTAATGAGTTCTATCAAATGGATCGGTACAAAGGTTATCCCATTGATTCAAGCAAAGAAATAATTCAGAAAATTCAGATAAGCACAAAATCGCTACCAAATCAATTGCTTCGCTTGCTTATTGCATTTGTTAACTGCTCTTGTATATACTGCGTCCACGCAGGTGCACATGAAGTATAACATTCAAATTCAGGAACGAGGCCAATATGCGTGAACACGATCTTCGTTTTGCCGGATTCTTCGGAGATGTCGAAACGAATCCTGGTCCCATTCCACTCATCTGTTTTATCTACAAAGCTGAGGTTGGCGTCGCTTACTAACCATACTACCTTTTCGTTTGGCACTAATTCTACCAATTTTTGTTTAGTATAATGAGCGCCTTCACCTGCAAGAAAACTAAACTCATCGCCCAGTTTTTCAGCGCTGCCTTCAAATGATTCGCCATGTAAACCAGACCACCACGACCTGACGTCCAGAATTGTTTTATAGGCTTGAGCGGGTGACTCATCTATCCAAATCGTCTTTGTGAAATCTTGTGTTTTCATACCAACGAAGGTATCCTCTATCAGAAACTAAATAGGTGGTGAAACAGACATTGTGGGAGGTTGATCCGGACAAACCATCAACTTGAGCCGTGAGACGAAAGGACCATCGCATCAATATCCTTTGGTGTAAGCCTATGAAGCGTTTTAAATATCTCGGGTAGAAAACTTTTGAAATCAGGATACTTACTTCTATTGCTCTCGTATTCTGTAATCTTCTTCTCGAGTAACGGCAAAAGAACAAAACCAAATTCGGACGTATGAAGTTTCCTGATACGCGCTTCTTCAACTTTATCTCCAATAGCCTTCGCTATCCGGATCTCTCCGAGCCGCACCAGGTGCTCTATCACGCATACTTCCCAATTTTCGATATACGACTTCTCCAGCTTTTTCGCTAGCAAGGGTGTAAACAATGCCGTGTCTTTGATCACCTCATTATGCATCTGGATCACATATGGATTAACGAACGAATGCCCGATCTCATGCACCGTGAGGAACCTCGTTACCTCCGCGTTATCAAATCCAAACTTTTTATACTTTGAAAGTGAATCCAGCAAAGGAACCTGCACACTTGAACTAAATACCATCGCAGAAACTTTTCCTTTCGGACTCACCAGCATCGGTCCGAATGCTCTATAGTTGTCATCACCGGGTGTAATTGGCATTCCCGGCATCAGGTAAAACTCATAGCCCGCAAAGGTTTGACCATACCATTTTTCCATAAAAGGAATCGCCTTCGCATTGATGTGCTTTTTTGCTTCCGCAATGGCACCCCTGTAATAGGCGGCATTTCTCTTAAGAAATTTACCTACTTCCGCCTCGTGATAAAAGGAAAGAAGACTATCGGCCAACTCGAGTCCTAACGCTTTTGCGCCGGGATAATTTTGTTCATTAAACATGGAGAGATCCGCAGGAACCGGCCACCTGTAGCCTGTGGCAGGAAATTGATTGCGGTATAAAAGCAATTCCAGTTGCGGTGCGTTATCGTGCTGTATATCCCGCAATTGTTTCAGCAATTCGGCAATGCGCAAAATGACAGGCGAATCTTTCCAACCCATAAATTCTTTTTGCGCGTAATAAACAAGTGGCTGATGTGAATATTGAGTGTTCTTATTGCTGAAAACATAATTACCGATATGCTCTACCGCTAACTTTTCTGCGATAAAATAAGTTTCGATGTTTGCATTCACCGAAAGTGTAACCTTTTTGGATATTTCTTCAGTAATCTGTGCCTGGGATATGTTCCAAAAGAACACAAAAACCAGGATGTATAAATACTTCATAACTGCTACGACGTTCGATCAACGTAAAAGTTACTGCATCTCAACATATCACAGCCTACATGTAAACGCTTAGACCCATCCGCACCTTTACACTTACACCAAATTTTAAGGCTAATTTTTGCACTATCCTAGCATTTTCAGCGTTTTATCTCTGTGTTTTCCCAAATCCATTGCCCTATGAAGAAACTGACTTTCTTCTTACTGAACACTTTCATACTATTAGTTACATTTTTCTCCGTCAATGCGCAACACGACCAGCTGAGGTTCGGCCATGTCGGTACGCGTGAAGGTTTGTCACACAGCAACGTTATCTCCATACTTCGCGACAGCCGCGGCTTTATGTGGTTCGGTACCCGCGATGGACTTAACCGCTACGACGGCTACACGTTCACTACTTTCAAAAACGATCCGCAGGATCCTGGCAGCATCAGTAACAATACGATCATCTCGATGCTGGAGGATAAAGAAGGCTTCATATGGATCGCTACATGGGGTGGGGGACTCAACCGCTTCGACCGCAACACCGAAAAATTTATGCGTTTTCAGCACGATGCAGGTGTAAACACTTCAATCGCCAGTAACCTGCTCAATACATTAATGCTCGATCATAATAACGTTTTATGGATAGGCACAGAAGACGCCGGCTTCGACCGCTATGATCGCAAAGGAAAAACTTTTGTCCATACACCTGGCAATATATCGTTACAACGCTCTTCGGTGAAGTCGATTGCATGAAGATGCGAAACATAATGTATGGATAGGCACCAATGATAATGGCTTACATTATTTCAACCCATCAAACAACTCCGCTACGGCTTATTTTCAAAACGACAAGGATGAGCACTCAATCAGCGGTAACTCTATCAAAACTGTTTTCGAAGACAGCCGTCACCAATTGTGGATTGGTACACGCGGAGCGGGATTAAATAAGTTTGATGCGAAGACTAATTCATTTACCCGCTACCGGCATAGTGCTGTTGCCGGGAGTATTTGTCATGACTACATTGTAGCCATCAACGAAGATGCGAAAGGAAACTTATGGATCGGTACGGAAAATGGTGGCTTAAGCATCCTTCCTCCGGGTAAAGATGTTTTTCAGACTTATACACAAGATGATATCGATCCCGAAAGTTTAAGCAACAACTCCATCTGGACAATCTACAGAGATATTCATAACGATATGTGGGTGGGTACGTACTCAGGTGATGTCAATTTTTGGAGCAGTGTAAATAACCAGTTCACACATTTCCGCCACACATCGTCTGCTTCGAGTTTGAGCCATAACAAAGTGCTGTCCATTTTCGAAGATTCACGGAAGAATATATGGATCGGGACCGATGGTGGAGGATTAAACCTGTATGATCCCATAACGAAGAAGTTTACTCATTTTTTACACGACGAAAAAAATGCAAATTCGATATGTGGCAATTATGTGCTGAGTCTTTCAGAAGATAAGAATGGCAACATCTGGATCGGCACATGGGGCAATGGCATTTCAATATTTGACCCGCAAAAGAAATCGTTCCGTAGCCTTAAAAATATTCCCGGCGATACTCAAAGTCTTAGCAGCAATAATATCTATGGTATCTACCGCGATCGCGAAGATCGTATGTGGCTCGCAACCTATTATGGCGGTCTGAATGTGTACGATGACAAATCAAAGAAACTGTTCCGATACCAGCACAACGACAACGACCCGCGCAGTTTAGGAAGCAACAAGATCAACTCTGTTTTCCAGGATAGTCGCGGACGAATATGGGTGAGTACCGATGGCAGCGGCCTGGATCAATTAGACGTTGCAACCGGAAAGTTCATTCATTATAAGCATGATGAAACAAAGCCAAGCATCAGCAACAACAATGTGTCGAAGATTTATGAAGATGAACGTGGCAACCTGTGGATGGGTACCATGTCTGGATTAAATTATTTAGACCAGCGCACCGGTACATTTGAGATATACAGAACGGCCCAAGGCATGCCTAATGATGCGGTGTTTGGTATCGTTGCCGACCAAAGTAATAAGCTTTGGCTGAGTACTAACAAAGGGTTGTCACTATTTGATCCTGCCGCGAAAACTTTCAATAATTATACAGAAGTAGATGGCCTGCAGTCGGACGAGTTCAAATTAAATGCTGCATGCAAAACGAGCAACGGTATGCTGCTTTTCGGCGGTAACAACGGCTTCAACGAATTTGATCCACGTAAACTGTATGCCGATCCATATGCACCGCCACTTGTATTAAGCAACTTCCTGATCATGAATCAACCCGTAACTCCGGGGACCGATGATCAGTCAGTATTGACAAAGCCGATTGCGGAAACGCGTGCATTGCGGCTGCCTTATTCAAGCAGCGTTATCTCGTTTGAATTTACTGCCCTGCATTACAGATCGGGCAGTAAAAAGCAATACAGTTATATGCTTGAAGGGTTCGATGAAACGTGGAACGATATCGGTAACAAACGTGCCGCTACGTACACGAATCTCGATCCGGGGCAATATACATTTCTTGTCCGTACCCGCGAAGGTGCGGGAAAGTGGTCCACGCAAACATTGCAGCTAGACCTTACCATTGTGCCGCCTTTCTGGATGACCTGGTGGTTCAGGACTTTGGCTGTGCTTGCGTGGATCGCAGCAATCGTTATTCTCTACCGGAGACGTGTAAACGCTTATCGTAAGCAGAAGGATAAGCTGGAGGCGCTGGTAGACCAGCAAACGCAGGAATTACGCGCGCTAAACACCCAGGAACATGAGGCGAGAATGGATGCCGAACGTGCGCGACACGAGGCAGATGAAGCCAACCGGGCGAAGAGTATATTTCTTGCAACGATGAGTCACGAAATTCGCACGCCAATGAATGGCGTGATTGGGATGGCATCTTTGCTTGAGTCGACTGAACTTACCACGGAACAACGCAGCTATGCGGAAACGATCAACAATTGCGGTGAGAGCCTGTTGAAAGTAATCAATGATATCCTTGATTTTTCTAAGATAGAATCGGGCAGCTTTGAATTGGAGTCTTCGGAAATGAACCTGAGACAAGCGATTGAAGAAGTGCTTGAAGTATTCGCAGCAAAATCTGCGCAAACCGGCATCGATCTTTTGTATGATATGGCTCCTGATGTTCCGGCAACCATAATGGGGGATAGTCACCGTCTGCGCCAGATTCTGCTTAACCTCGTTGGAAATGCTACAAAGTTTACCGACAAAGGCGAAGTGCTGATTGAAGTGAAATTGACAAGCCTGGTGAACGATGAAGCGGAACTTGAATTTACTGTGCGTGATACCGGGATAGGTATTCCGTCGGATAAAGTAAACAGGCTGTTCCAGGCATTTATGCAGGTAGATTCTTCTACTACGCGTAAATATGGCGGAACCGGGCTGGGCCTTGGTGATCTGCGAAAAGCTCGTGCACCTGATGGGTGGAAGTATTGGTGTATCGAGTATTGAAGGAGCCGGTACCAGCTTTTGTTTTTCCATTAAAACGCGGGTTGTAGCATCCGTAACAAATGTTGCTGACGATCAATAACGTTGATATCCGTGGAAAGCATTTGTTGATAGTAGATGATAATGCAACAAACTTAAAGATCCTGAAGAGCCAGATGGAAACGCTCGGTGCTGTTTGTCACCCTGCGTCCGGCGGAGCTGAGGCGCTTGATATTTTATCGAAGAATGTTGTAATTGACCTGGTGCTTGCTGACATGCAAATGCCGCTGATGGACGGAGTAGAGCTTACGCGTAAGATAAAAGAACGGTTTAAGGATATGCCTGTCATTCTGCTCACCTCACTGGGAGAAGACGTATCTCTTAAACATCCGGGATTGTTTCATTCAGTATTGATCAAACCCGTAAGGCAGCATTTGTTGCATCAGCATGTACTCAAAGCGCTGAGTAAAGTGAGTACTGTAGTTGCGGAGAGTTCGTCCTCAGTACATGTCTTGAATAGCGAGTTTGCTGCGAGGAACCCGCTAAGCATATTATTGGTGGAAGACAACCTGATCAATCAGCTACTGGCCACCACCATACTTACCAAGCTGGGATATCAACCTAAAATTGCGAACAACGGACTTGAGGCGATCGAGATGCTTTCCGATCATCCTTATGATTTAATACTGATGGATATGCAAATGCCGGAGATGGATGGCGTTGAAGCGACCAAACATATCCGACAGCATTTTACTGTGCAGCCGATAATCATCGCGATGACGGCGAATGCGATGGAGGAAGATCGCGAGACGTGCCTGCAGGCAGGCATGAATGACTACCTGAGTAAGCCGGTGAAGCCTGAAGACTTAATGATGATGGTACAGAAGTGGAGCCTGGATTCGGCTGCTTAAAAGGCCAATGGCGGCTTATATGAGAGTTGCCCGTCTATCACTTGGGCCGGTGCAGTGAACCGATGCGGCTGCGCCTTACCCACATCCATGATATGCATGACGTTCCATTCTTTTACTTTCAAATAGTCTGAAATGAGTGAACGATGGCAACTCCACCACACCGCTTCCGAACACATGTATGCGGTGCGCGTGTCTCTTGCAATAGTTTGTAATGTTTCTACTGCTTCTTTAAACGCGCCTGTTTCCATGTAGTCGGCGTATCCCCTGAATGCGGGAAGACGCCACGCGGTGTTTTCGGACGTTGGTGATGGCTTTCTGCGGCCCCCGAGCGCTTCGAGGTGCACGTAGCGGATCTGCTGCTCTTGCAAAGAATTATTTAACGACTCTTTGTTGTACTGCGGGTAACGCCTCGATCCGGGATAGTGCCTTACATCCACCAAAGTGGCAATGTCGAATGAGTGCAGCATGGCAACAAACTTCTCCAAAGGATGCGTAGAATGACCGATGGTCCATATTGCCGATTGTTGCTCTGCATGTATCACGTAACTGTACCTGCAATTATTTTACCACGAACTTTCCTGTCATCGTTGAATGAATCGTTTGTTTATGAGTACTTACTGAATCGCCATTCTTCGTGGGTGTTGCTGAGGTGCCGCTATTTCAACAATTCTGCTACGCCAAATGCTATTCCGTAAACATCAGCGTATTCTGCGTTTGACAGTATAATAATTGCAGTCTTGTCTTCTATATAACGAAAATAAACCGACCGGAAACCCGGCATCGAACCGCCATGGTGCACAAACAGCTTTCCGTTCACCCTGTTCTCCATCCAACCATAACCATAGTACATCGGTTCGTTGTCCATTGACATAGGTGTCTTGGTTGTATCGCTGAATATCTTATTCCAGCTTTTCGCTGTGAGCAATTGATAGTTCTGCATGTTCATTTCCCATTTCAGCATATCGGGTATGTCGGAAAGGAACGCTCCACCTGGCCGCACTTGCACGTAATTCGGGGCATTGGTTATCGAGTCCTGCGCATTCTTACTGTATCCATCAGCCCTGTTTTGAATGATTGCATCAGCAGAAGTTGATGTTGTATTCAGCATGTTGGAGGGAACAAAGACTTTCTCCTGCATGTAACTGGAAAATGTTTGTTTAGAAACGATCCGGATAATATCTGCCAGGATAAAATAAGCGAAGTTGCTGTACTCGAACTTCGCGCCTGTAGGATGAAGTAGTGTATCGGAAAATGCGCGCCTGATGTAAATTGAATCTGCAAGATCTTTGTTACCATCAAAACCCGGCGGCTCCACGCGCAAGCCGGAAGTATGAACGATCAAATGCCGGATCGTAATATGTTTCCATTTCGCCGGTGTGTTCTTTATATACTTACTGATAGGATCGGAAACTTTTAGTTTTCCGGCTTCTTCAAGTTGCATGATGGCAATAGCTACAAACTGTTTACTGATCGACCCAATCTTGTATATCGTATTCGCTGTTGCCGGTACATTCAACTCAATGTTGGCGAGCCCGTAGCCTTTCGTCTTAACGATCTTTCCATTTTTAATAATGCCCAGGGACAATCCCGGAATCTTCTGCTCTTTTAGTTGGTTGTTGACGAAACTATCTATAGCGTCTTGCTGTGCGGTTAACACAAACGGAATAAGCAGTACACAGGCGAAAGCGAAGCACTTGAAAACGGTGCGGTTGCTCATGATTTAGTTTTAAATACTGTAACACTAATGTTCAAAAACGAACAGTGCCGAACGCCCGGCGTCACACGTAATATTCTGATCGTGAAGTAAATATACTACTGGCATCGTTTTAGTCGGCCAAACAGTGTCGCTCTTAACTTATACTTATGATCCGCAATTTTTTTAAGATAGCTACTTCGTAATCTTTGGCGAAGCAAAGGTTTTTCATTCATCAATATCACTGGTCTTGCTATAGGCCTCGCATCAGCGATGTTGATCGCGTTATGGATATATAACGAAGTTACTTTCGATAGATTTCACAAAAACGATTCACAGATCTACCAGGTGTGGAACCGCGGCACGTTCGATAATAAACTGGAATGCTGGACCAGTGTTCCGAAAATTCTTGGACCCACATTAAAGCTCGAGTATCCCGGCATTGGAGAATGTGGTCCGCACCAGTTCAAGATGGTTCGTTACCCGCACCGATGACAAGAAAGTTTCTTCAAGTGCACTCATCGCAGACAGCACATTCCTGAAGATGTTTAGCTTTCCGATGATAAAGGGCAATATCAACACAGCGCTTAACAGTACTTACTCGCTCGTGATCACTGAAAAGATGGCTACCAAAATGTTTGGGAACGCTGACGCGCTAAATAAGGTCATCACAATTGATAGCAACAACTTCACGGTTACCGGCGTACTGAAAAATCTTCCAACAAACACAAGATTCGACTTTGAAATGATCCTTCCGTGGTCGTATATGACAAAGACGGGACAGGACGATCACAACTGGGGTAATAACTCAGTTAACACGTATGTGCAACTGCAGGCCGGTACCGACCCGATGCGCGTAGATCGTGAAATACAAAACGTAACGAAGAAACATTCCGGCGGTGTTGAGCAGCAGGAAATATTCCTGCATCACATCAGCAACTGGCACCTGTATTCGCGATTTGAAAATGGTAAAATTGTTGGTGGCAGGATAGAACTTGTAGTGATGTTCGGCCTGATTGCATGTTTTATATTGTTGATTGCGTGCATCAACTTTATGAACCTTAGTACTGCGCGCAGTGAGAAACGTGCGAAAGAAGTGGGTGTTCGTAAAGTAAGTGGCGCGGTGAAGTCGCAACTTATAGGGCAGTTCCTTGGCGAATCGGTACTTACAGCTTGTATTGCCGGAATATTTGCCGCATTGATTTTAATGCTTTGTTTGCCGTCGTTTAATCTTCTTGTTGCAAAACAATTGGTGTTGCCGAGTCGGTAATATTTATTTCTGGCTGATTGCTGTAGCATTTGTTTTGCTGGCGGGACTAATAGCGGGCAGTTACCCTGCGTTCTTTCTATCCTCCTACAAAGCCTCTTCTGTGCTTAAAGGGTAGTTTTAAGAAATCGCATGCTATTATTAATCCGAGGAAGATACTCGTTGTGCTGCAGTTTACGTTCGCCATTATTTTAGTGATCAGTACTATTATTGTTACGCAACAGATCAAGCACGCGCAAAAGCGCGAGGCGGGCTTCGAAAAAGGCCAGCTTGTATATGTGTGGTTGTCCGGGCGAACTATACGACAGATATCCGATGGTAAAAAGCGAACTGTTGCGTTCAGGTATTGCTGCTTCAGTTACCAAAACGAATGCGCCGATGTCTGCATCGTTCAGCAATACGTGGGGTTATCAATGGGCAGGAAAAGCGCCAAACGATAAAACGGTCATCAACACATTTGTGCAGGATGAAGGGCTGGTGACCACAGCGGGATTAAAATTATTGATGGGTAGAGACATGGATCTTAAACAGTATCCAACGGATTCGACTGCGATATTGTTAAATGAATCTGCTGTAAGGGTGATGGGTTTCAAGGATCCCATCGGGCAGATAGTTAAAGATCAGGATGTAAATTATCGTGTTGTAGGAGTAATAAAAGACTTTGTACTGGAGTCGCCCTTCGCACAAATTGCCCCGATGGTGATACATGGTGCGCATTCGAATTGGTTTAATATTATCAATATCAAACTGGCGCCAGGTTATGACGTGGCAAAGGCGATTGATGTTATGGGAAAAATTTATGCAAAGTATAACCCGGAGTACCCGTTCGAATATCATTTTGTGGACGATGATTACAAACGAAAGTTCGATGAAACGCAACAGTTGGGAACGCTCACAACAGTCTTCGCGGGGCTGACTATTTTTATCTCTTGCCTGGGCTTATTTGGATTGGCCGCATACATGGCGCAGAACAGGATTAAGGAGATCGGCGTACGGAAAGTTCTCGGTGCTTCTGTTTTTAATATTACAACGCTGCTGTCGAAAGACTTTCTTTTGTTGGTGATGATCTCTTTACTGATTGCATCACCCGTGGCCTGGTTCGTGATGAATGCATGGCTGCAGGATTTCACTTACCGGATTAATATTGAATGGTGGGTGTTTGCCCTTGCGGGGTTGATCTCGGTGCTTATTGCGTTACTCACTGTAAGCTACCAGGCCATACGCGCCGCGGTGGCCAATCCTGCGAAGTCGTTATATTTACGTGAATGATGAGGATTGCCTGCAGCGTGATGGGTGTATTTTGTTTGATGGTAGTGTTGTTTGCCTGCAGCGAAACAGAAACAAAACAAGCAGACGTTACTCCGAAAAGCGAAGCTGATTACATCAAAGCCATTCCAGGCAAAAGCGATAGCATACCGAAAGAAATACGTAACAGGGGAGAAGTGCTGATAGCCTATTCGGATTGCAGAACCTGCCACACCATAGATGAACGTTTCAAAGGTCCAGCCTTCAGAGACATTGCCAAACGATATCCCGTAAACAACGGTTACATTGAGTTACTCGCACAACGTATTATAATTGGCGGCAGTGGGGCATGGGGATATGCTGTCATGAGCCCTCATCCCAACCTTTCCGTAGATGATGCGCGAACAATGGTAAAATATATTTTGTCGCTTAAATAAAGCAGAAACAAGTTTCCCGCAAAACCTTTTCCTTTGCAGGCAATGAGCATGAATATCCGAACGGTGAACGTTACCCGCTATGTAACGCCGCTTGCGTGAAGGCGGATCGCTACCTGCTATAGCGGAAGCGGACGATGGATTTTTGTATGTGCTGAAATTTCGTGGAGCAGGGCAGGGGATTAAGGCGCTGATTGCAGAATTTATTGGTGGGGAACTTGCGCGGTGCTGCTGACCTGAAAGTGCCTGAATTAGTATTTGCAAATTTAGATGAAGCATTCGGCCGCACAGAACCAGATGAAGAGATACAGGATCTGCTTAAAGCAAGCATCGGCACTAACCTCGCGTTGCATTACCTGCAGGGTGCTATAACTTACGATCCTGCAGTGCACAAAGTTGATCCATTGTTAGCGAGTAAAATTGTTTGGCTCGATTGCCTGCTCACAAACGTCGACCGTTCATACCGCAACACAAATATGCTGATGTGGCATAGTGAACTGTGGCTCATAGATCATGGTGCATCTCTTTATTTTCATCATAGCTGGAAAGGATGGGAGGAGCGTGCGGGCATACCGTTTCACGCAGGTAAAAGATCATGTGCTGCTGAAACAGGCACGCGCAACTTGAGCAAGCAGATGAGATGATGAAGACGCTGATTACGCCGGAGAAAATTGACGGTGTGGTTTCATTAATTCCGGATGAATGGCTGGTGGATGATTTTGATGAATCGGCCTCTTGAAGTGAGGGAAGTGTACAGGAGTTATCTTACTACACGATTACAAGCATCACAAATATTTTTAAACGAAGCCATCAATGCGAGGAAGCAACTTATTTGAGTATGCGGTGATAAGATTTGTTCCTCGTGCCGAGCGCGAGGAGTTTCTCAATATTGGGGTGATCCTGTTTTGTGCTTCGCAGAAGTTTTTGAATATGAAGTTTACGATTGATGCTGAGCGAATAAAACAGATTTATGCAAAAGCTGATATCGAAGAATTGAAGACATTTCTTGATGCTTTTAAAGAAGTGTGTTGCGGCAGTTCATTGAATTCTCCGATAGCGAAGCTTGATATTGCGAGTAGGTTTCGATGGCTTACCGCTACGCGGAGTACTATTGTGCAGACGTCTAAAGTTCATCCTGGGTTTTGCGAGGATCCTATGGAGAAGTTAGAGCAATTGCATTCGCAATTGGTACAGGATTAATTTAGAAAGCTGAATACTTCTTTTTAAGAATAAAATAAATATTCCCTCCCTGAGGGGAGGCAGGGGTGGGTTTCAAAGTTTGCAAAAGACATTGAATCTGCTAAATCTCTCAACTGCCGCAAAATACTAAGAGGAATACGCTCTCCATTTTCCTTCAACCACTCCTCAAAAGATTTCAACTCAGGATTTAGCTTTTTAGAAAACGCTACATCACGCACGTTCGTTACATTCCTTTTCGAAATCGCGATAAAACTGAAACATGTTGCCTAAATCATCCGCACCAGGAAACCCAAAAGAGCGATAAGTAGCAGGAGTGACGTTATTAAAGGTTATCGGAGTATTAACGATTTAGTCAGCGCCGCAGCCATCTCCTCACCAGTGAGATGTTCACCTGCTACACCAACGGTCTTACCAATCAAAGACGGATCCTTGAAAACACCGTAAGCACATTTACCAATATCTTCAGATGCTATACCCGCCATCTTTTTATCATCAATCGGAAACGTGAGATAATATTTTTCATCCGGACCTTTCTGCGGACCGCTTCCGAAATAAATAAAATTATCCCAGTAGAAACGAGGCACGGAAAAATGTAGTCGGTACGCCGAGTTCTCTGAAGAATTTATCTGACTCACCCTTTGCATCAAAATGCGGCACCTTGTATTTGCCTTGCAAGGTTGGCATCCTATCATCATCTAACGGAACAAACTCACGCGTATCCTCAAGTGTAGACCATATTGCATGTTTAATATCCGCTTCCTTCGCCGCTTCAGCAAAGTTCTTTGCTTCGCTTATTTCTTTTTCAGTTGAAAAGTGCGCCCAGAAAAATGTAACAAAGTATGCGCCATATGCACCTTCAAGGGCTTTCTTCACCGCTTCTTTGTCATCGATATCGGCAGCTACTATTTCTGCGCCAAGATCCTTTAACGCTCTTGCTTTGTCGGAGTTAGATCGCGGGTAACGGCCCTCACTGCAAACTCACTTGACATGTCGCTTAATATAGATTTGGCGAGGCTTCCACCCTGTGCACCTGTGGCGCCGAATACTGTGATTATTTTCTTTGACATGGATTGAAGTTACAACGCTAATTCGTCTCAGGAACGAAATAGCACTTTTTTTTATATGAGCTTACTTCAACGGGCTCGCCTTAACGCCCTCCTTAGTGATCTTTACCGGCTTGATCCTGCCATCGGCATCATAATACATGTACTCAATAGAAGTCTCGCGGTGATTTGCCGCATTGTCACCAATAGGGCCGCCTATGATAAACAATGTACCATTGACCGGTAGACGGATGATGAATCACAGAGTGGTGCCCGGCGCCTTTAGCGATCACCGTATCCTGCTGTAATATTTTTGCCTCGCGCTTAAAGGGACCAGTTAATTTATCTGATACCGCGTACGCAACAGAGTAATCCGGACCCGTCCATCCACCTTCCGACCACATAAAGTAATACTTGTTGTCTTTGATAAACATTACCGGTCCTTCCACATAACCATCAGGTGTTATTTCTTTATACTCGGTCGAATCATCAAAGGGAAGCACAGCGGTAAAATCATCGTTCAGCTTTGCAATGTTGCAATGCCTCCATCCACCATAAATGATGTAGTACTGTCCATCTTTATCTTTAAAAACGAACTGGTCGATAGGCTGTGCGCCATTATGAAATTTGTCGATCAGTGGTTTGCCAAGATGATCCTTGAACGGACCTGATGGCTTATCAGCAACGGCGACACCTATCCCGCCGTATTCGTTATCACTCTGAATGTCGTTAGCGCTGAAAAACAAATAATATTTGTTGTCCTTCTCCACAATCGCAGGTGCCCACATGGCGCGCTTAGCCCACTTGACAGATGCGGTGTCAATTATTCTTTCATGTTTCTTCCAGGTAACCAGGTCGGTTGAAGAGAAGGCATCCATAAACACCTGCTTGTCGTAATCGTCGGAGTAAGTAGGGTAGATCCAGTATTCGTTTCCAATGATCAGGCCTCCGGATCGGCATACCAGCCTTTGAATACAGGGTTTTGTGTTTTTTGAGAGAATACCGATGGGCAGATAACCGTAAGGTCAGAAGGATGACTGCGTATTTCATTGCATGAATATACAACCCAGCAGGTAGACGTGCACACCTTCAGCTGATGCAGCGGATAGGCTATATTCTTTGTCAAATCTCAAAGTCTTTCTATGCGCAGTATTGTAGCGATTGCATTGGTAGTATTGCTTTTTGCCTGCAAAAAAGATGGAACGAATGAAGATCCGCTCCCCACGACTATCGTTGGCAGTTGGCAATCCGGATTGGCTGACGACGGGTACTTTATTTCCTTTACTGAAGACCATAAGATTGTATACAACTTCCGCGGTACCCCGGCTTTCTATCCGTTCAGCCGCTACAAAATAGAAAACGATTCTACGCTCTTGTTTTACGGTGGAGCGGGCACGGCGGCAAAGCTTGTGAAATATAAATTTAAGGAGCCACTTATCCTGCAACTCGAAGACGGCTGTTTTTCCAGTTGTTCGGAGACGCTATACAAGCTGCTTTCCCTCTAAGAGGCACGTCATCTTCTGATTACATCCTGCAGGAATTAATGTTTCGTAATTTTGCGGGCGATGCAAAAGAGAATGCTCGACAACCGCGAAGCGATACAGCTACTCGTTGAAAGCTTCTACATAAAGGTGAAGCAGGACGACCTGCTCGCGCCGATATTCAATAACGTTGAGTATTTCGACTGGGATACCCACATCCCCGTGATGGTGAACTTCTGGGAAACCGTACTGCTCGACGCAAACACCTATAAGGGCAACACGATGCAGAAGCATATTTCCCTCCACCAAAAAACTCCGCTCAGTACCGAACTGTTCAACCGCTGGAAAGAATTATTTTACGCCACGCTCGATGAGCACTTCGAAGGACCGGGAGTAACTGAAGCGCATAAAAGAGTGGAATCGATCGGAGGGTTGATGATGTTTAAACTTGGCATTGAACCATAACTAACAATAAATAAGTGAAGATAACCCTTACCGCATTTTTCGTTTTTGTAACGATAGCATCGTTTTGTCAAATCAAATTTCCAATCAAGGCAAGCGACGATAAAAAGTATCTCGTCGACCAGGCAGGCACGCCGTTCTTCCTGAATGGCTGTTCGCTGTGGCGCATGCCGTACGCTATCTCATACGAAGAGGTAAAGTTTCTGCTGGAAGACAGGAAGAAGAACAACTTCAATGCCATTGAAATAATGATCTCGCCGGATGTTGTGCCCTACAGCATCAACCCCGATACGATGCCTGTTGGCGCGAACGCATTTT
This sequence comes from uncultured Chitinophagaceae bacterium, assembly GCA_963782225.1. Classification (GTDB taxonomy): domain Bacteria; phylum Bacteroidota; class Bacteroidia; order Chitinophagales; family Chitinophagaceae; genus Flavitalea. The sequence goes on along the minus strand of CAWAIQ010000006.1, from coordinate 555,147 downwards.
TCGACAACGACATTAATAAACCAAATGAAAGATATTTTAAACACGTAGACAGCGTTCTGAAATTATGCAATGAAATGAACATTGCCGTGGTGCTGGCTCCATTATATCTCGGTTGTTGTAAGGATGGCTGGCTCGAAATTATTCAGCAGTATAAGGACGGCGAGGCGAAATGCCGCGAATATGGAAAGTGGTTTGCCAAAAGGTACAAGCACCTCCCGAATCTTATCTGGCTTAACGGTGGTGATCACAACCCTGTTCCTGAATCGATCGCATTCGGAGAAGGTGTCGCCTCTGTTGATACTACTCATTTGCATACCAGCCATGCGCATCCCGGAAAGTCATCTGCTGAGCGCCTGAAAGGAGTGCAATGGCAAACGCTCAGCTCCGCATACACTTACTTCCCTGCTATGGAAACCGATACCGCATGGCAGTACAAGCATGTGTACACGCAACTGTATGAAGAAATGCTGATGCGTTACAAAATGCCAGTGATCTTACTGGAAAGCGCATACGAACGCGAACGGCACACTACTACTCAAACGTTGCGCCGACAGGCGTACTGGGCACTCCTCAGTGGTGCGTCGGGAGCATTCTTTGGTCACAGGGATCTCTATCAACTCCAGGGCAATTGGCGCGCGGGATTAAAAGATCCGGGCAGCAAAAGCATGAAGATCTTCTATGAGTTTGTGAAGACGATCCCGTGGCACCGTATGCGTGCCGACTGGCCGCATTCATTATTTGTAAGCGGCAGGGGAACTTTCAATTCCACTATCTATCCTGGTGGTGAAGATTACGCAGCGGCGATGTTTACCCCGGACAGTACGATCGCTGCCATCTATCTTCCTACTAACAGGAAAGTGGGCGTGAACATGAGCAGGTTCAAGAAACAGGTAACGGCGACATGGCTCGATCCTTCATCAGGAGTATCGATAAAAATCCCTTCAGCGTTCAGGAATGCAGGAATTGCATATTTTGCTCCGCCGGCTATTACCAACAAAGAAGGTGCGGAAGACTGGGTGCTGGTGCTCAAACCCCTGAAGTAACATTAATGCAGAACATTTTTATCCAATACATATTTCTCATCCTTATCATCATGGGACTGGTGATGCTCGCCAACCGGTTGAAGGTTGCGTATCCCATAGTGCTCGTAGTTGGGGGACTGTTGCTGAGCTTTACAACACCTTTTTCGCACATAGAAATTAGTCCGGAAATGGTGTTCTTCATATTTCTGCCCCCGTTGTTGTATGAGGCGGCCTGGCAGGTATCCTGGAAGGAGTTCTGGCGCTTCCGGCGGGTGATCACCAGCCTGGCATTTCCTATCGTGATCATCAATTCATGCGTAATCGCTTTCTTTTCGGCGGCCCTTATTCCAGGTTTTACCCTGGCGCTTGGCTTCCTGCTTGGAGGGATCATTTCTCCACCCGATGCCATCTCTGCCACCACCATTATGCGGCGCGTAAAAGTTCCACGAACCATCACAACGATTATCGAAGGCGAAAGTCTATTGAACGACGCTTCATCTCTTATTGTTTTCAGGTTTGCGCTTATCGCTGTTACCACCGGAACCTTTCATTTTGGCGCCGCTACTGCGAATTTTTTCCTGGTAATTGTGATGGGCATAGCACTCGGCCTGGCAGTTGGGTTAATTTTCTATGCCATTCACCGCTATATGCCTACTACTTCGAGCATAGAAATAATTCTAACGCTCGTGTCACCTTACTGTATGTATTATGCTGCTGAGCATTTCCATTTCTCTGGTGTGCTTGCAGTGGTAAGTGGCGGGTTGTTCCTGTCGAGCAAAAGACAGGTCATGTTAAATTACCGAAGTCGCATTGAGGCGGTCAATGTATGGTCGAATCTTGTGTTTGTGATGAACGGGTTAGTATTTTCTCTCATCGGGCTTCAGCTTCCCACTATTACCAGCGAGCTGGGTGGCGTCAGCCTGTCAAGGGCTATAGTCTATGGCTTGCTTATTTCGCTCGTGCTGATCGTGGCGCGTATGCTTTGCGCATTTGGTGCTGCGGCGTTTACGTTGGTGGCGGCGCGGTTCATTACGGTGGCCGATTCCCGCCCGGGGTGGAAGGGCCCGACAATTATTGGATGGGCAGGCATGCGCGGCGTGGTATCGCTTGCCGCCGCGCTATCAATACCGGTGTTGCTGGCGGATGGCAAAGAGTTTCCTTTCAGAAACCTGATCCTGTTTATAACGTTCGTGGTGATATTGGTTACGTTGGTGCTGCAGGGTTTCACGTTACCGTGGGTCATCAGGAAGCTTAATTTGGAGGAAAGAGAAAACATCATCCCGGATAGTAAGCAGGAAATGATTATTCAGAAAAAGATGGCGATGTATGCGATGAAGTTTTTAGATGAGCGTCGTAATGGAGATAAGTTTAATAATGAGCATCTGCATAATTTATACACGCGGTTGAAATTAGATCTCGATCATTTTACCGGGATCATAGATAAATCTTCGGATGGAAACGGAAGTTCGCTGAAGGAATATGAAGAAGTGTATTTAGAGGTACTCGATCATCAACGTGCCTTGCTACGCGATATGAATAAACGTGCGGAGTTTGACGAGGATATCATAAGAAAGTATTCAACGCTGATAGATCTTGAAGAATTCAAGATCAGGGAGATGCTGATTAGTTAATCCAACGCTTGCTCCAGATCGCTGATAATATCTTCGGCCGACTCGAGACCAACACTCATCCGGATCAAGCCATCTGTAACACCAGACTTAATCCTATCCTCGCGAGTCATTCCCGAATGCGACATCGAAGCCGGATGCGACAATAAAGAATCTATTGTACCTAAGGAAACGGCCCGCGTGCACATGGCTAACTTATTAATAAACTTCTTTCCAGCTTCGATGCCTCCGGCTAATTCAAAGCTAAGCACCGCGCCGGCATGCCGCATTTGTTTCTGCGTGATATGATAATCCGGGTGAGAAGGCAAACCATTGAAGTTCACTTTAGCAACGGCAGCATGTTTAGAAAGAAATTCGGCAACAGCCTGCGCATTGCTGCAATGCTTATCCATTCTTAATGCGAGCGTTTTAATTCCTGTACTGAGTAAGAACGCATCGAAAGGACTTGCATTTGCGCCCAACAGCATGTGATATTTATTAGCCGTCTTCGACATGAACGTAACATCTCGTCCAATCAACACTCCACCAATCGCAGTACCATGTCCATTTAAAAACTTTGTAGTAGAATGAAAAACAAAATCAACACCATATTTAAAAGGTTGTTGCAAATATGGCGTTGCAAATGTGTTGTCGACCGTTACCAGCTTGTTGTACTTCTTCGCTATGCGTACCACGGCTTCAATATCAATACACCGCATAGTAGGGTTCGCAGGCGTCTCGATGTGCAGCATCTTCAATGATGGATTATCGCGAACAGTGGTTTCTACTTCATCCAACTTTGTGAAGTCCGCAATTAAACTTTTCACCCCAAACCTCGGCAGCACATCAAACAAAAATTCATGTGTTCCGCCATACAATGAAAAATGAGAAAGTACCGCATCACCCGCCACCATGTTACTCATAAACATCGTGACCATTGCGGCTTGTCCGCTTGCATGCAACAACGCTTTCAATTGTAAATCGTCGCCTTTTTCATCTTTCAATCCAAAAGCTTCGAGCGATGCAATCATTGCGGCGACGGAAGTGGTGGTAGGGTTACCGAACCTTGAATAAATAAAACCTTTCTCTTTACCGCTAAACCGGTCCATGCCCTGTTCTGCACTTTCAAAAGGGAAAGTAGACGTTGCATAAATCGGTACATGGTGCGCATGCTCGGCATGCGTTATCTGATCGGAATGCACGGTATGTGAACTAATGTCCGGAGAAAACTGCTCAATCTTCATTCATCGAAATTAGAACTATTATAATTTATCAGCCAATTGGGCCACCAGTGTTTTGCCTTTTTCAATATCACCAGTAATCTTCTTTGTATCAAATTGTTTTTCTGACTTAATCACTTTTAAGAGACCATCCAAGTCCTTCATCAATACTGCTACTGATTCATCTTTACTTGAAGCGGCTTTTGATTTTAGTATCCTTATTTTTTCAAAATCAACGATTCCTTCGCGCAACTTTTCGTAGCGAATGCAGCTGTTGCCACCAGGATAAACGAGGTAGCAATCACCAGCCGCCCATGAGCCATGTCGTGCATCGCGTTGCGGGTCTGCCGGCCAGGCGTCGTATGCCCATCTTAAAAAGCCGTTATATCCTGCAGCAGCGGTGTACCAGCTGATCCACCTGCCTTCAATAGGAGGAGAGAACAAAAAGTTGTTTGGATAGGGAGGGTTGCAGCATACATAATACGTAGTGGTTACGCCACGTGAATTTCTTTTTTGTTGTTGTGCCTTTGTCGGCTCTTTGCCATAGAGATATGAGTAATCGTCGAGCAGGGTATCGAGTTCGTTGTGCCAGTCGCCTGCGTAGGTTATTCGCCAGTCGGGAGAATGTTGTTTGATGATTTTTATTGCAGCGAGCGTTTGCTTCATTTCATTTTCGTTGATGCCGAGATACGCAATTTTGCTCCAGCCTTTTGCATCCAGATGTTTTTTGAGATCTGTAAGAAAGATGTTCCAGTTGCGTTTTGAAGATTTCAGTCTCCGGCTTCCACTGCTCATACACATAATTTCCGGTTGCTTCGTCTTTCACCCTGAACCGCTCACCCCATGGAACCGGTGTGTACAATGTTATAGCCTTGTTGATACCGCAGTCCATTGCGAGCTGCACATATTCATCGAATATTTTATAATCGAACGACCAGGTGTTGTCTTTCTTTTTTATCCATTCAATCATTCCGCCTTCGATCATATAGGAGTTGTCGGCCCATGGTGAATGCACGGCGTACGTAGTAATATATTTTCCACCTGCATCCGCGTAAAGAGATAGATGTTTTTTGAGAAGTGCCTTATGTTCATCGGACCACGGTTCTACGTCGTTATACCAGGCAACAGCCCATGGGTTTTGCCAGAGGTCTAACAGGTGGCGCCATTCAGCTGGAGGAGGGAGGGTTTCATCCTGCACCGTGATGCTAACTGTTAATGGTGTTTTATGTTTTTCGCTTACTACTTCGAGTGTGCCTGTGTACTTTCCCGGTGATGCATTCGCGGGAACCTGTACGGAAACCCAAACCGGGCGGGTAGTGTTACCGGGTAGATCGAAGCGGTCGAATTTCTCGAACCTGTCGGGCATCATATATCCATCCTTATACGGCGATTCGCCGCACACCGCATCTTTTGCACCATATGGATAGTTTGATACGACATACCGTACCAGCTGCAGTTGGATGTTTTGTTTGTCTATGGTTTGCCCGCTTTGGCTTTTAAGATCGTTTACAGTTAATCGTACCTGTTCAAGTGAATCGGGACTGAATATCAACACCTGGAAATTTACGCGCTCACCCTTCCACGCTATAACCTGTTGCTGTGACATGTCGGCCCTGGATGGAACTTCTTTATTAAAGTATAGTTCTTCCGTGGAGCCGAAAGATGCGTGGAGGCCGGGTGATACGGACTTCCAGGCCTGCGGGTTGGTTGACTTATCAAAATTGTATTCCTCCACATGGTGTGGGGTCAGTTTAGGAAAGAGTGAAGCGTCGAACTTACCAGGGAATTTTTGAGCGGTGGCCGCCGTTGCGGTAGAAAGCGCTATGAGCGTCACGAAAGCATATCTCTTCATAGACAAAAGTGTTCGTTAGATTTTCAAAGGTGCGGAATATTGGGTTGTAATGAGGCGGCGGGGTATTAATACTTTTTGGAGTTGTTAATGTGAGGTTAGGAAAGTGAGGAGGGGGCGGAGATTAAGTTTATTTTCTTATTTTTTGGGAACGATGCGTCCAAAGGTATGTTTACTGCTTGCTGTTTTTTTGTGCGTTGTTTGCATGGGGTTTTCTCAAATCAAAGTTCTTAAGGCTGAAAAGTTTATCGATACCAATGCGGTTTTTTATAAGACTTATAAGGCACAGTGCGCAAGTTGGATGCTCACTAATGCACAGATAGAATTTGTGCTGAAGAATAGTGAAAGCGTGAAAAACCGGTCATTACATCATTATGTTACTCTGTTGCCGGCGTCATACTCCGGCGATGTTTTATTTAGAGGAAAACCTGCAAGATTTGAGATAAACGCGGGTGCCTTTTCAAAAATCGTTTTCAAAGATTCATCATTTTTTTTCGAGTATAAAAGAGCGGATCATAAAAAGTTTTTTATCGAAAGAACAGACCAGTATTCAAAAAGTAATTTTAAACTATTCTTTCAATATTCTGCTGATAAGAAAGGCATTGAGGTGCCGATGATGTGGAGTAACCGGATTATACAAACGTCTATAGACAATCATTCCCCAAGCTGGCTCAACAAAAAAGCACTCCAACAAACAAAACACAAAAAATCAGACGCTACTTACAACACCACTACTGTTGATGGCGCTAACATTAAAGGTGACGTCTATTTGATAGATACGGTCGGGTTCGGACCTTTTTACGCCACATCCGTTCCGGTGTACCTCATCGATAATGGATCAAACGAAGCGGAAGGTGTAATAGGTGATGACGTGCTCAGCAACACGGTTGTCGGTATTTTCTTTAACAGGCGAACACTTACGTTATCGAGTGACGTATTTGATTTTGGTGAAACAACCGAACTGAATAGCGACTTCACCAGCAAGGGAATTGCTATCGAAGTAAAGTTTAGGAACGGCATGTCGCGAACCCTTTACCTTGACCTCGGCTTCAACGGAATGATTTTGCTTCCGGAAAAAGAATTTGACATGGTTACAAAAGATAATCCCCGTGTTGTCACCCGCAAATCGCGCCTTACAACTGCCACAGACAAGCATACGGTTGATGTAAAGCAAGCAATTGACAGGATGTCCATCAACGGCATCTCTTATCCTGCAGCGCTATATACAAATTCCAGCGTCCAGGAGCGCCTGATCGGTCTCGCTTTCTTTTCAAGCAATAAATTTTTAATAATTGATTATAAACATAAAAGAGTTCTTATCTCAAAAAATTAGTAGATTTCAGAAGATGAAAAATTATTCGATCCTTGCCGTATTGCTGGTGCTGCTATCGTGTAATAGTAGCGACACGCAAAATATTCCCGAAGAGGAAGTCGTGCTCGATAATCACAGGTCTGATACGGTCATCACGTATTCTATTGATGGCTTAAGTGCTGAAGGCAGTGGCGTGAAAGCGCATTACATTAATGATACAATTGCTGATGCTACATGGGAGATTTTTGGTGAGACGGGCCAGTTGAATATTAAGTATACGTTTCAGCCTAACGGCGAAATTTCTGCCGAAGAAAAGCATTTCGGTTATAAGACCGGTCTGCAGGAAGTGCAGTCTCAACAGGACATCGTTCTCAGCGATAGCCTAACTTATAAAATGGATTCTACTGGGCGAGTGTTGTCTTCCGTTCCGGCGAATTTTACAAATGTTTATTCTGATTTTAAGTCGAATGTTCCGTTAGTGCTTAAATGATGTTGCCCTGCGGGCGGCGTGCCTGCGGCGCTGTTGTTGACGTTAGTGCTTAACGCGAAATGATGTTGCCCTGCGGGCGGCATGCCTGCGGCGCAAGCGAACGTGCCGTTAGTGGTTAAATGATGTTGCCCTGCGGGCGGCGTGCCTGCGGCGCAAGCGAACGTGCCGTTAGTGCTTAAATGATGTTGCCCTGCGGGCGGCGTGCCTGCGGCGCAAGTTGAACGTGCCGTTAGTGCTTAACGCGAAATGATGTTGCCCTGCGGGCGGCGTGCCTGCGGCGCAAGCGAACGTGCCGTTAGTGCTTAATGTGTAATGATGTTGCCCTGCGGGCGGCGTGCCTGCGGCGCAAGCGAACGTGCCGTTAGTGCTTAATGTGTATGATGTTGCCCTGCGGGCGGCGTGCCTGCGGCGCTGTTGTTGGCGTTAGTGCTTAATGTGAAATGATATTGCCCTGCGGGCGGCGTGCCTGCGGTGCAAGCGAACATGCCGTTAGTGCTTAATGTGTAATGATGTTGCCCTGCGGGCGGCATGCCTGCGGCGCTGTTGTTGCCCTGGGGACAGCGTGCCTTCGGCGCTATTGTCATCTCGAACCGAGCCCCGCGAAGCCGGGCGAGCGTGAGAGATCTGCGGAGGCGCAATGTTTTTTACCCAAACACTTGCCTATGGCGCCCGGACTGCGCCAACAAAAAAATCATACATTCGCGCACCTCTTTTAACCACACATAATGAAAACAATCATCGAACCGTTCCGGATAAAATCCGTAGAACCCCTGCATTTTACTACTAAAGAACAAAGAGAATCCCTCATCAAAGATGCCTCTTATAATCCTTTCCTCCTCAAAGCAAACGACGTACTAATCGACCTGCTAACCGACAGCGGCACCGGCGCCATGAGCAGCGACCAATGGGCAGGCATCATGAAAGGCGACGAAAGCTATGCCGGCAGCGAAAGCTTTTTCCACTTCGAATCAACCATCCGGCAAATCACAGGCATGAAACACGTGATCCCTACACACCAGGGTAGGGCAGCGGAGCGCATATTATTTAGCTTTCTCGGAGGAAAAGGAAAGTTTGTGATCAGCAACACGTTATTCGACACCACACGCGCAAACATAGAATACTCCGGCGCTGAAGGAATCGACTTGCTATGCGATGAAGGAAAAATTCCATCTGTAGCCGCACCATTCAAAGGCAATATTAATATCGAAGCGCTGAAACAAACCATCAAACAAAAAGGCGCTGAAAATATTTCACTTGTAATTATAACGGTTACCAATAACTCCGGCGGCGGACAACCAGTAAGCATCTCAAACATCCGCGACGCACAAAAGGTTTGCAAAGCCAACAATATTCCGTTTTATATCGATGCCTGTCGCTTTGCCGAGAATGCATACTTCATTCAACAGCGGGAAGAAGAATTTAAGAACACAACTATTGAAGAGATCGCACAACTAATGTTCTCTTATGCCGACGGCTGCACGATGAGTGCGAAGAAAGATGCATTCGCAAACATCGGCGGATTTCTTGCGATCAACGATGAAGCGCTGGCCGAGCAATGCCGCAACCTGCTCATCATTACAGAAGGCTTTCCAAGTTATGGAGGTCTCGCCGGCCGCGACCTGGAAGCCATCGCTATCGGTCTGAAAGAAGTAATGCACCAGGATTATCTTCACTACCGCATCCGCAGCGTTGAATACATGGGCGAAAAGCTTGAGAAAGAAGGTATACCCTTTCTCAAACCCACAGGAGGCCACGCATTATACCTGGATGCTGCGGCGTTTTGCTCACATATACCTGCATCGCAGTACCCGGGACAGGCATTGTGCTGCGCGTTGTATACAGAAGGTGGTGTGAGAGGAGTTGAAATAGGATCCGTGATGTTCGGCAAATATGCATCAGACGGAAGCCTGGTGTCGCCATCAATGGAACTCGTGCGATTAGCCTTTCCCCGCCGGGTGTACACACAAAGTCATTTCGACTATACTGCCGAAGTGATCGTTGAAGTGTTTAGAAACCGGTCGCAATTAAAAGGTTTGAAAATAGTCTATGAGTCGCCATTGCTCAGGCACTTCACGGCTAAATTCGAACCCGTGTAATCACTTTGCCGCCTTAGCGAAAAGTTTATCAGGTATCGTAACAAAGCTGTTTATCCTTGCCTTATTATCCCAGCGAAGTTTGTTTACATACTTCTTGGGTGTCATACCCGTTGCATCATGCCGTGCATCGAAACTTTTCTCACTCTTTGGATTCTTCTTGCCAACCGGTGTGCCCACCTGCCCGCCGCGTATGGTCATCTTCCTTCCTGTCTTAGGGTTTGTGCCTTCTGCTTTCCAGGTATGTTTGCCGGTTTCGTCTCTTGAAATTTTAAACCTTGCCATAACTATTTTTTCTTTTTACCCCAGCCTTCCTGCATGTTTGAGTAAGACTTTTTACTAACGGTGCCTTTGCTTTTGCTTCGTGATGCACCTTTCTTTTTACGTGCATTGATATTATTCACAAGCGAATTTTTTACACCAAGTTTGTTCTTCTTCTTCGCACCTTTCTTCGAAGCAGACTTTTTACGGGCCGTGTTTGAACCACTCGCTTTTCTCGCACTCTTTTTTGGTGCCGCTTTCTTAGCGCCTTTCTTTTTAGGTGCTGATTTTTTGGGTCCCGACTTTTTAGCTGCTTTCTTCTTAGCTGCTTTCTTTTTAGTTGCCATAAGAATATTTTAGACTGTTTTAATACAATATCTGTGCCCCTGCGTTTACAATTCATACGCGCTTTACTACAGTTCATCCATTTTCAAGTCAGTTGATCTAATCATGTATTGCTTTGTTTAATTCTGTTTAAGACTTTTAACAGCAAAACCGCGAAAGCATTAACAGTCATGAAAAGGTTTAAGAAAATTCTCAAATGGACAGGCATCATCATCCTCGCACTTATAATAGGTGTAACGCTCACTGTATGGCTGCGCCAGGATCTTAGATACGATGGACCATACCCCAACGTAAAATCATCAACAGATAGCGCGGTAATAGCACGAGGTAAGGAACTGGTGTTTGGTCCGGCGCACTGTGCAGACTGTCATAGCCTTCAAAATGCAGATTCATTATTTGCATTGGGGCAGGAAGTTTCGCTGTCCGGCGGATATAAATTTGAATTGCCCATCGGAGAAATTTATACAAGAAATATTACACCCGATCTAAAAACAGGGATTGGGCGATACACAGATAAAGAAATTGCGCGCTCATTGCGTTATGGAATGGGACCTGACGGTACAGCATTTTTCGATTTCATGCCCTTTCATAATACAAGCGATGAAGATCTTTCAGCAATCATATCTTATTTGAGAGCGCAGAAACCTGTCCACAATGAAATTCCAAAGAACTCATTCAATACGATGGGCAAGGTGATCAAGGCATTTTTGATTAAGCCTGTTGGTCCGAATGGAGAAGTGCCGGTAAGCGTGAAGAGAGATTCTACGGCAGATTATGGGAAATACCTCGCGATCAATGTGGCCAACTGTAGTGGTTGCCATACGAAACGAGATATGATGACGGGTGCCTTCACAGGCGAGCTTTTCGCAGGAGGATTAGAGATAGATGGCTTCGTTACACCTAACCTTACAACAGATACGAGCGGTAGATTATATACATGGGATCAGCAACAATTCATTAAGAGATTTCGTGAAGGAAAAAAAATTGATAAGAGCCCGATGCCATGGAACTCGTTCAAGCGCATGAGCGATGCGGACCTTGTAGCGGTATATAAATATTTAAAGACATTAAAACCAATAAAGACGGGTCAGCTTTTAGCAGTAAAAGACTGATCATCGGAAATTCCTTGCTCCCGGAAATATTTCTTCATTGGCCACTACACGCACCTGGGCGCGCTTATTAACGCCCGGGGGCAAGGATTTCTCATCGGCCCGCGACATCGTAAGCACCAACGGCGATTCTTCATTTGCACTATCAGTTAGCGATCGCAACATCTTGGAAAAATTATGCGCACGTTTAACAATCACGTGAACAACCTCTCCTTCAATCTGCAACCTGCCTTCAATCATTATTAGTTTCGATTGCAATATCTCTTTTCTAAACTCTTCAAATAGTTTTTCAAAGATCACCACATTCGCATAACCCGTTTCATCTTCGATAGTCATGAAACAAATACCGCCTGCAGTACCGGGCCGCTGGCGCACAAGAACGAGGCCTGCAACTTTTACATTTTCACCATCCCTGCCTTTGGCAAGTTCTTTTGTTGTACGAATGTGAAGTAATGCAAGCTTTTCACGAACAAAGCTTACAGGGTGAGCTTTCAGGGAAAGAGATGTTGTGGCATAGTCATGAACAACATGCTCCGACGTTTTCATTTGAGGCAGTGCAATATTCTTTTCTGATGGATCGGCTGCTGCCAGGCCTTCATATAAAGCAATGTTCCTGTCTTTTGCAGACACTTCCCACAAAGCCTGTCTTCGATCCAGATCAATAGAGCGAAATGCATCCGCATCTGCCAGCTTTTCCAACGCACTTTCCGACACTCCGCTCTTTCTCAGATCATCTACACTGGTATAAGGTTGCGTTCTTTTCTCAATAAGGATCGCCATATCTTCCTGTCGGATTCCTTTTATCTGCCTGAACCCCATGCGCAGCGCAAAGTATTTACCGGCACCGGGTTCTAATGTATAATCCCATTGCGAATGATTGATGTCGGCTGGCCGTACTTCAACATCATGTTTTTGTGCATCGATGATAATTTGTGCAGGTTGATAAAAGCCCATTGGCATACTGTTAAGCAAGGCACACGCAAACACATCGGGGTAGTAGCATTTTATCCATGACGAAACATACACAAGCAACGCAAAGCTCGCAGCGTGACTCTCAGGAAAACCATAGCTTCCAAATCCTTCCAATTGCCTGAATACCCGCTGCGCATATTCGAGCGTATACCCGCGGTCGGTCATGCCACGAATAAGCTTTTCTTCAAATTGAGTAACAAGTCCCTTCAGTTTAAAGGTGGCCATGCTTCTTCGCAGTTCATCTGCTTCGGCAGGAGTAAACCCGGCCGCAACGATGGCTATTTTCATTGCCTGTTCCTGGAAAAGCGGCACGCCCAATGTTCTGCTTAATATCTCTTCGAGTTCTTTAGAAGGGTATTCAACATCCTCTTCTCCATTTCTTCGTCTTAAATAAGGATGCACCATATCGCCCTGTATAGGTCCCGGTCGCACAATAGCTACTTCAATCACCAGGTCATAAAACTTCTTTGGTTTCAATCGTGGTAGCATCGATTGTTGTGCGCGACTCTCTATCTGAAATACACCGATAGTATCGGCATGGCAGATCATCTCATACACAGCGTCATCATCCTGTGGGATGTTAGCAAGGGTCAGATCGAGGTTGTAGTGTTCTTTTGCTTTATCAAATGCCTTACGAATACAAGTAAGCATTCCGAGTGCAAGCACATCAATTTTCAGAAAGCCAAGAGTATCGATGTCATCTTTGTTCCATTCTATGCAGGTGCGATCGGCCATACGCGCATTAAGGATAGGGCATAGGTCTGAAAGTCTCCCCCGGGTGATGACAAAGCCACCGGTATGCTGACCTAACTGCCTTGGAAAGCCCATATACTGCCGGGTAAGATCAAGTACTTTCCGGAGATGAGTGTCTTCGGGATTCAAGCCTTGTTCTTCAATTCGTTTTCCTTCGAACCATTCATCTGTAAATTCCCAGATGGATCCGGATAGCCTGTTAATTGTATCAACAGATAATCCCATTGCTTTGGCCACATCACGGATGGCGCCTTTCTGATGCTGTTGGGTTACGGTGGCGACAATAGCAGCGCGATCGCGGCCGTATTTTTCAAAGATGTATTGAATCACTTCTTCCCGTCGCTCATGCTCGAAATCAACATCAATATCGGGAGGTTCGTTTCTGGCGGCAGAAATAAACCGCTCAAATAGTAAATCAAATTTTGTTGGATTTACAGAGGTAATGCCCAGGCAAAAACAGATAGTGGAGTTAGCTGCTGAACCGCGGCCCTGGCAAAGAATGTTTTTAGATCGGGCGAAACGAACAATATCATACACTGTTAAGAAGTATGGAGCATAATTCATTTCTCGTATAAATGTCAGTTCATGCTTTATTGCTATGGCTATTTTCTCAGGCACATCTTCACCAAAATGTTCATGAGCGCCGTGCCATGCAAGCATTTCGAGTTCTTCTAACGGATCCCTCCCGTTTGTGGTAATTTCTTCGGGGTACTCATATTTCAATTCATCAAGAGAAAAGTTGCACAGGGCCGCAATCTCTTTCGTAATGCTAAAAGCGTTGGGATACTGGCGGAATAACCTCTCCATTTCTTCAATCGGCTTCAGATATCTTTCTGCATTAGGGTGCAGTTTGTACCCGGCATTATAGATGGTGCATTTTTCACGCACACACGTAAGGATGTCCTGCAATTGCCTGCGATCATGATCATGGTAGTGGACATCGTTAGTGGCTACGAGGGGAATATGAAGTTCCTCAGATAAATTCGACAAACTGTACAAATATTTTGCATCGTCGCCCATATAATATCGGGAAGCAGCGATATAAATATTTTCAGCAAAATGATGGCGATATTCATGCAGCTGTTTTTTGAAGGATTCATCGAAACTGAAATGACTATTAAGAGAGGAGGGAGGTATCACTATAAAGATGATGTTGCCTGCGCACTCAAATACATCTGATTTATACAGATCGCATTTTCCTTTTTCTGTCCGCCTGTTTCCATTAGTAAGCAGGTTGCTTAACTGCGAATAGCCTTTAATATTCATCGGGTAAGCAAGCAAGCTTACGCCATCGATAAGATCCAGCCTGCAACCGGGAATGATCCTGATGCCTTTTTTTCTTGCTGCTGCATGTGCACGTACCAGTCCTGCAAACGTATTTCTGTCTGTTATACCAATTTCAGTGTATCCTAATGCTGCTGCATGTTCAACAAGTTCTTCAGGGTGTGATGCACCGCGCAGAAAACTGAAGTTTGTTGTTATTTGTAGTTCTGTATAACTCATGCAAAATATCCGTGTAAGAACCAATCATATTTTTTATCAGCATCGTAATGTCCCAGCCTGAATAACCAGTAACGTTTACCTTCTTCATCTTCTACATAATAATAATCACGGTGCTGTCCATCTTTCAGCCACCATTCCTGTTCTATTCGTTCAGGTCCGTCTGCATTAATAATTTTGTGTAAAACACCTTTGTGCCTGAAGTTCATCGGAGGATAATCGGGTATCGGCGCGGTTACCTCTATGCGTTCGGGTTGTTCAAGTAAATGAACGGGACGGGGCCGCGGCACATTCCAGTCATCTGTTACCGCTTCCTCTAAACCTTCTGACTTTTTATAGGATCGTTCCGGCCAGTAATGTTCATCCGGCACAAATCTTTTCACATGTCCTTCTCCATATTTCGCAGTAAGGCGGTCGAGCAGTTCGGACAAATCTTTATTATTAACGCCTTGCGACACGTTCCATAATTTTTCCTGCACTGCTGTTATATCTTCTACTTTTTTTGCTTCAAGTAAAAAGACTTCAATGCCAGCCTCAGGATTAATTGTTGGAAACTTCAGTTCAAACAATTTGAATAAATGCTGGGCATTATTTGAAGGATGACTTGTACTGATTTCAATCGATTCAATTCTTCCGTCGGTCATATATCCCTTCAATACCGCATGGCGCAAACCTTTTTGTTCGTGCGCAAGTTTTTGACACAGGGTATCCAATAACCTTTGCAGTGCTATTTCAATTCCGGCAAGATGGATGATCGGTTCAAGGCATGGCAGCCTTTCATGAAACGGTTCAGGTGGTTCAACAGGTTGAATAAATTCTTCTTCATAGCCCAATGCCTGGTCGAGGCGTTTTAAGAATTGTTCACCAAATCTTCTTCTCAGCGATTGCCGGGGCATGCCGATAAAATCCTTGACGCGGTTCAATCCAAGCTTATGCAGTCGCTCTGTAATTGATATATCGAAGCGTAATGACGCTGGTGGCATCGGCAGCAACTCATTCATATGATCGCCGCGTTTGATAATGGTGTTACCTTTGCAATAGCGCGACATTGCCCAGGAGCAACCTATTGTATCTGATATAGCTGCCTGTACGTGGTAACCAAATGCTTTTAATCGTTGTGTGATGTCTTGTATATAAGCCGCTTCACTGCCCCATAAATGGGGACAGCCTGTTGCATCAAGAATTAATCCGTCGGGAAGATCAATGGCAACAACAGGGGTATAACGTATACACCATATGGCGAGGTTACGAAGAAGCTTTTCTGCAATGCCAGGCTGATCATCTATTACTTCGAGACTATGGTAGATGGCACGCGCATCTGCCACCACCATGCCGGTATGCACGCCTTTGGATTGTGCAAGATTATTAACTGCAGCGACTACCATGCGTCCATGATCGGGCTCTGCCAATACAAAGGCTTTGGTTTTAAATGCAGGATGGCGGCGGGAGTGCCAATCCGTTTTTAAGTGACGGAACCATATGGTGACAAACCGCTTCTGCATCAGACCGCTTGCTTTTGATGGATGGTGATGGCAGGAGATTGGTCCTGCATGTGAATAAATTTTCCGGCGTGCCAGGATATTTTCCATGATCCGGGTTTGCCGTTTTTTACTTTAAGCAAGTCCACGTTCCACGAAGGATAGCCAATGCCGGGCATGTCGTTGATCTTCCTGGAGATTGTTGGGTTGATGGTCCACCGGGTTGCACAGGCTGTTGTTGAAATATATCGTGGTGCATTACGCAAAACAAATCCTGTAACGCGGCTTTTTTCTGTTGCCAGTTGTAGCCTGCGCGATTGTTTGAATGATAATTCTCGTACATCACAAATCACTGCGGAGAGTCCTTCACACTTGAGTGCCTCTTCCATCGTCCATAAAATATCTTTTGCGTTATCGAGTGTGATAAAAATTAATTTATCGGGACGAATATTGAAAAGGGTGAAGGATGGGGGGAACATCTTCTGTGTGTTGCTGATCCAAACGGTAACGCCGTTTTGTTGCATGAGAGAAGAAATAATTCCGGAAACAAAACCTGATGAAGCAGAAAAGGATTCATTGTTTGCGCAAATAAATTCGTGTATCACGCCTAAAGGAAACTGGCTGTTCGGAAAAGCTTCGGCAAAAGGTTTGAATAAAACAGGGGACAGTACTTTGCTTCGCGGTGTGCTAAACCGCTGAAGCAGTACATCTTTCCTTAGTTGTTCTATGATATTTGCCCGGTTTTGCAGCATAATTCCACCCCACTGATTGCTAATATTTTTAGCAAAGTAGGAATAAAAGTTTTAGTTTTGAGTGGTGGGGAGAAATTTAAATGCTGATTATTTTAAGCCGGGTGTTTAGGGATTGATAATTAATGGGATGTGTCTCAACAAAGAATTATTATTTTCATTCATGCCTTTTAAAATACGAACCGCTGTGCCCGCAGAATACAAGCGAATTGGCGAATTAATGGTTCACGCATATTCACGAATTGAAAACTTTCCAAAACCCAATGAACTGCCCTCATACTTTGAAATGCTGGCGAACGTTGGCGATCTCACTAAAAATGAGGGCAGCGAAATAATTGTAGCAGCCGATGATCAGGGTGTGATAAAAGGTGCTGTAGTATATATTGGTGTGATGAAGTATTACGGCTCAAAAGGTGTAGCACCGCAGGCACAGGACGCTGCGGGATTCAGATTGCTTGCCGTTGATCCGGATTCCGGCAAACAGGGCATCGGCAAACAATTATCACTTGCGTGTATTGACAAAGCAAAAGCCGAAGGTAAAAAGCAATTAATTATTCATACCACCCACGCCATGCATAACGCCTGGAAGATGTATGAAAAAATTGGATTTAAGCGGTCAGAAGATCTCGACTTCGAACAGGCGAATGTTTATGTGAGTGGGTTTAGGTTAATGCTGTAAGAAATCACCCACCCCTGCCCCTCCCTCAAGGGAGGGGTTTTATTTTTTATATTTACGGACATATTCCAAGAGTTAATCAGCAAAAATTTATTTCTTCTTCACCGAAAACGCCGCCGCAGGGTTCTCGCGAAAAATCATTTCAATTTCACTATCACTAAATCCTTCTTTTTTCAACGCAGGTATCAAATCAGTAAAAACGGTAGTATACCTGCGAAACACAACCGAATCCGGCGAACCCACATTATACCAACCTGCATCCTGCGATACTAACGTTCGATGCAAAAGTTCATTACGCTTTAAATACGACAGCAGATTCACATACTCACCAACATTATCTTCATTCAATCCATCAAACTCCACCCACGCACCAATATCAGCCAGTTCATTAATCACAGCTGAATCTTTTTCGTTCTGCGCATGCACCCAAACAAAAGCATCGGGCGCCACACCATTTTGCATTAGTATACTTAACTCTTCACGCGCCGCGGCACCATCGCCACTATGCGCAGCAATAGTAAGTCCCGTTTGATCATGCGTAAGCGCCGCAGCAATCAATATCATCTTCTGATCAGCGGTAAGCGGCCCCTTATCGGCGCCCAACTTTATAAATCCCGGTTTAATACCCGTACCATCTATTCCGTTTTTAAATTCACTCACCCACCGCTTAGCTATCTGCTCCGGTCGTTCGGTATACACCTGCTTCGGATAATATTTCTGGTTAACGGCACCATAATACCCGGTGTTTGTAACAATATTTACACCCGAGGCATTGGAAAGCCTGTGCAACAGTTTTACATCGCGACCAAGATATTGCGGTGTGCAATCAAAGAACGTATTACAATTAGCGTTTTTGAGCTCAACCAAAAAGGGCAACACCTTCATAAACACGCTGTCGGCATTATACCGGTTTGCATTAACCGAATCTGCACCAATAAAATCTACGAGCACATGTTCATGAGGAAGCGTAAATCCTATTTTGTTTGCTGATACCGGGCCCATTACGGTATAAATTACTTCATTATGAAGCCCGCACTGTAAATGCAGCAGAACCAGAATTAAAATATAAGCACATTGCTTTTTCATACTAAATGAAGTTGGAAGCTTATTGTAAATTGTAGCAACATGGCCGACAAGTACTCCCTGAACCCAATACTTATTAAAGATACGCCGCGCACCTTTTTGTCGCGTTTGAAATTCCTTGGGCCGGGATTTATTCTTTCCGCATCCATTGTAGGTTCAGGTGAACTAATTGCAACAACAATTCTTGGTGCCAAAGCCGGGTTCGTTGCATTTTGGGTGATCATTGTCAGCTGTCTTATTAAAGTAGCGATTCAATTGGAATTTGGAAGAACAGCCATTACAAGTGGAGCCACGCCTATGCAGTCGTTCGCTAAACTTCCGGGAAAGGGTAAATGGGCGGTATGGGTTGTTTTTATCCTTACGTTGCTAAAAGTAATACAGGTTGGCGGTATGCTCGGCGGCGCAGCACTGGTCCTGAATCAATTGTTTGCCGGCGTACCCGTTCTTGTATGGGTGGTTGCATTGGGATTGCTGGTGGCTATACTCATTTACAGGAATTATTATAAGCTGATAGAACGCGCGTCCGTTATTATGGTGGTACTGTTTACAGTGTTCACGCTCGTATCGCTTATAGCCGTTGGCTATACTCCCGTATGAAGTTCGCTGGAACGATATTATAGAAGGACTGAAATTCAGGCTTCCGGCAGAATATATTATCTATGCCATTGGAGCATTCGGCATTACAGGTGTAGCGAGCGATGAAATTATAGCCTATAACTATTGGTGCATTGAAAAGGGTTACGCGGCTTACACCGGGCCATTTGAAGATACAGAAGAGTGGAAGAGCAGAGCTGCCGGGTGGATAAGCGTGATGCGCCTCGATGCGCTTCTGGCAATGGTTATTTATACAATCGTAACAGCAGCCTTCTATATTCTTGGAGCGGCCATCCTCAGTAGCAATAAAGATATTCCCGATGGAAATGAACTCGTAAGATTTCTGGCAAACATTTACACGGAAACGTTGGGAGACGGCGTGCGGGTAATCTATCTCGTCGGCGCTTTCTTCGTTTTGTTTTCCAGCGTCTTCGCCACCCTGGCCTATTGGACGCGACTTTTCTCAGATATCTTCGGACAGTTCGGCTGGATCAATTTTAGCCAGGAAGCCGCAAGAAAGAAAACAGTCAGCATCCTGGCGTGGGTGTTCCCGGTAACATGGATACTCGCCTACTTTTATGTTGAGCTGCCTACGTTAATGATTTTATCAGGTGGGTTCGTTGGATCCGTTTTATTATTACTTGTTGCGTACGCTGCGATATGGTTTCGCTACAAAATAAATTTCTTCCTCGTTAAGTCGGTCGTGAACGACATACTGCTGTGGATAAGTGTCGTATCAATTGGTTTTCTTGGCGTGTATGGCATTATCAAGATCACTGACACTGTGTTTTCTTGAGAATAATCAATTAATGTAAAGATGTGTGTGTAAGGTGTACACAACACAAAAATAATTTTGGGATATGGCAAATAAGCTTAATTTGCTTACACGATTAAGCAAAATCGATTTTTTCATCGCCTGAAGGTGAATACCAAGCTAACTGCATACTACTTTCTTCTCTTTTTGCTTGTCTGCGTTGGGTGTAAAAACAAAGAAAAAACTTTGTTCGAACATCTCCCGGCCGGTCGCGCCAATATTGATTTTATCAACAACATCGAGGAAAACGTCGACTTCAACATTCTTACTTACGAGTATTTATATAATGGTGGAGGTGTAGCCACCGGCGATCTCAACAATGATGGTCTCGCCGACATTGTCTTTTCAGGAAACATGGTCAGAAGCCGTCTTTATCTCAACAAAGGCGGAATGAAATTCGAAGACGTTACCGACAAATCATCATTCACCGACCGCATCAAATGGAAAACGGGCGTAGTCATGAGCGATGTGAATGGTGATGGACTCCTCGACATATACCTGTGTTATTCTGGTCCGGGTACCGACGAAGAACGCGCCAACCAGTTGTTCATCAACCAGGGGGTAAAGGATGGGGTACCGGTATTTACCGAACAAGCGCGCCAGTATAACCTCGATGCACCGGGAACGTTTTCTACTACTGCGTCTTTTTTCGATATAGATAATGACGGCGATCTCGACATGTTCCTGGTGAACCATGCCGATATGTTCTATAACCCATTTTACAACACTGAGAAGCTTCGTAAAAAGCGCCATCCGAAATTTGGCAACAGGCTGTACAGGAACGACAATAATGTATTTACCGACATCAGTGAGCAGGCGAACATAGCAGGAAGTGGTTTGAACTTCGGGCTGAGTGTATCAGCAAGTGATATAAATAAAGATGGCTGGACAGATATTTACGTAACCAACGATTACGATGAAAGGGATTTTCTCTACCTAAACAATACTAACGGAACGTTTCGGGAAGTGCTGGACACTGCGGCCGGACATATTTCGGAGTTTGCTATGGGATCGGACATTGCCGATTATAACAATGATGGAAAAGCAGACGTAGTGGTGCTGGATATGCTGCCGGAAGACAACCATCGGCAGAAGTTGCTGAAGGGTGGTGACACTTACGACAAGTACACTACTCGCGTTAAAAGTGGTTTCCATCATCAGCAGATGCGCAACACGCTTCAATTAACGAGCATGATTGGGCAGGATGGCATACCTGTGTTCAGCGAAGTTGGACAGTTAGCGGGAATCTCGAAAACGGACTGGAGCTGGGCACCGTTGCTGGCCGATTTTGATAATGATGGATGGAAGGACCTGTTTATTTCTAATGGCATATTCAAAGACATCACTAATCTTGACTTTGTCAAGTATACATCTGGTTATAGCAACAACTTCGAGAATAAGAAAGGCGATAAAATGGAGATGTGGAAGCTGATACAAGAAATGCCTTCTACCAAATTAAACAACTACTTCTACCGGAATAACCGCGATCTCACATTTAGTGATATGTCGAAAGAGTGGGGCTCCGGCAATGAAACGATCAGTAACGGCACGGCCTATGCTGATCTTGATAATGATGGTGATCTCGACCTGGTTGTCAATTGTCTGAATGATCCGCCGTTCATTTTAAATAATCAGGCGGCAGGAACAAAGGGGTCAAATTATGTTAGTGTTAAATTAAAGGGCGAAAACAAAAATCCCTTCGGTATAGGTGCGAAAGTTTTTGTTCATACGAGTGCGGGCACGCAGTATTTCGAACAGTTTTTAACGCGTGGATTTCAGTCGTCTATTGATCCGGTGTTGCATGTTGGACTCGGAACAGATAGCATCATCACAAAGTTGCGAGTTGAATGGCCGGGCGGAAAAGTGTCTGAGCTGCGGAATGTAAAAGCGAATGAAAGAATTACTCTCGCGCAATCTGATGCGGCAGCAGCTTTATCAACAAAATCTGATTCAACTCAACCCATCTTTACGGATGTGACAAAATCATCCGGCATCGACTACACACATAAACAATCGGCGTTTGTCGATTTTAAGATATCTCCACTATTGCCCTATCAACTTTCAAAAGTCGGTCCATGCCTTGCAAAAGGTGATGTAAACGATGACGGACTCGAAGATCTTTTTATCGGCTCTTCAAAGTCAGTTAGCATCCTGTACCTCGCGAAAGCAGATGGAACGTTTGCGGCATCGGGCAATCAACCCTGGAATGGATCACTCGAAAAAGTTTTTACCGATGCACTGTTCTTTGATGCAGATGCAGATGGCGATGATGATCTATATCTTGTAAGCGGGGGAGCAGACTTTCCGCTCAATGCAAAAAACTACCAGGACGAACTATTCCTCAACGACGGTAAAGGAAACTTTGTAAGAGATTCAACCGCACTTCCTGAAGAAACATTCAGTGGCAGCTGTGTAACCGCGGCAGATTACAACAATGATGGTCTCATTGATTTATTTGTTGGAAGTAATTATAAGCCCGGCAGTTTTCCGGAAGCGTCTCCCAGTATGCTGCTGTTGAATAAAAGTACTAAAGGCTCGACAAGTTTTTCCAGTTCAAACATTGCGGTAAACAGCCTCGTAGCCGATGCTGTATGGCTTGACCTCAACAATGATAAATTCCCCGAATTATTAGTAGCGGGCATGTTCATGCCGATCACTGTCTTTGAAATAACAATGGTTCGTCTTGTAGATAAAACAAAAGAGTATGGTCTTGCTGATACGGAGGGATGGTGGTGCCGGCTCACTGTTGCTGATCTCAACAACGATGGTAAACAGGATGTGATTGCGGGCAATCTTGGCACCAACACACAGTTCTACGCAACAGAAAAAGAGCCGATGCAAGTGACTTACGCCGACTTCAATGCGGACAAGGTTCTTGACCCGGTGTTAACGATATATAACCAGGGCAAAAGCTATCCATACTTTACGAGGGATGAAATGTTTGAGCAGATGCCGGTGCTGCAAAAGAAGTTCCGCCGATACTCAGACTATTCAGATGCACAGATTAGTGACATGTTCACGAAAGAGCAATTAGAAAGTGCAAAAGTATCTGACATCAAAACGCTACAATCTGCTGCGCTCATCAATACTGGCAAAGGCGCTTTTGAAATAAAGCCTTTACCTGCTGCGGCGCAGATGAGTATGGCAGGTGCGATAAGTGTGATGGACGCCGATGGTGATCACCAGCAGGATATTTTAGTGGCAGGAAACTTTTATCCTATGCGTGTGCGCGAGGGGCCGCTCGATGCATCGAAAGGTGTTGTGTTGAAAGGCGATGGGAAGGGCAACTTCAGGGCCTTATCAAATGAACAAACAGGATTGAACGTGCCGGGCGATGTACGCTCAATGGAAACAATAAAATCCGGGAACAAAGATCTGCTGGTGTTTGCAAAAAGCAACAGCGCGGTGCAGGTCATTTCAATAAATAAACGCTGAAAAATCAACATGCCATTATGTTCATCACAAACCAATCACCCAATCACCCAAAACAGCAATGCTTATGAAAAGTAAAAAACTGTTGTTGCTAATGCTGTTTACCTTGTCTGCCGCGTTTTTATTTGCGCAGAAGGTAGTAACAGGAACGGTTTCCGACACGGCCGGAACAAAGTTGCCAAGTGTAAGTGTACTCATTCCGGGCACATCAAAAGGCGCGGTAACAGATGAGTCGGGCAGCTTCCGTATCAGCGTTCCGGCAGATGTTAAGAGCTTACAGATTTCGCTCGTAGGGTTTCTGCCCCAAACAATCGATGTGTCAAATGCATCTGATGTTACCGTTACACTTACGCCGACAGCCGCCGGGCTGAGCGATGTAGTAGTAGTGGGCTACGGCGTGCAGAGAAAACGCGACGTAACAGGAACCATCAGTAGTATTAAAGGAGAAGACTTCAAAAATTTACCGGTCGCCACACCGGCTTCTGCATTGCAGGGGCGTGCATCGGGTGTAGATGTGGTTCGCTCAGATGGAGCACCGGGTTCTGCGCCGCGTATAAGAATTCGCGGTACGGGAACGATCAACAACGCCGATCCGTTGGTGGTTATTGACGGAGTGCCGGCAGGTAGCCTTAGCGATGTGAACCCGAATGATATTGCGTCGATCGAAGTATTGAAAGATGCCTCATCGTCTGCGATTTATGGTACACGCGCCGCGAACGGTGTAATACTTGTTACTACCAAGAAGGGCAGCTACGGACAGAAGATGGCCGTAAACCTGAATGCATATACCGGAACATCGAAGGCCATCAATTATCTTGACCTGCTGACTGCTCCTGACCTTGCGGAGTTGAAGAAAGAAGCGTTTACAAACGATGGTTCACCTGTTGCGCCATTGTGGAACGATGCTTACTATGCAACGCAGCGTACCGATTGGCAGCGTGCATTAATAGGAAAAGGAAAAACGAAGAATGCTGATCTCGGTATCAGGGGTGGCAACGAAACATCTACGTATAGTTTCTCAGGAAACTATTATGATGAAGAGGGTATGATTGAAAATACCAACTTCAAGCGTTTAAGTGGAAGAATTAACTCCGAGCACAAGCTGCTTAAAATTATAAAGGTGGGTGAGAACTTCCTGTATTCATCAACATCAGGCAATAGTATTGATACAAGGTCTACGCAAACAGGTAACGTTTGGAGTGCGCTGCGTTTCAATCCTGCTATTCCCGTTCGTAATGATGATGGTTCATGGGGAACTTCAAAAGCAGATAATGAGCTGGGTGATATCAATAACCCTGTGTTCACAGCGGTTAGTCCCGATGTAAGAAACAGAACGAACAACGTTCTTGCAAACGGCTATATAGAAGTAGACATCATCAAAGGTTTGAAAGTAAAAGCAAACTTTGGTTATGCTCAGTCTACATCAACAGGTTTTAATTTTCAGCCTGCCGAGCCAAATCAAACGCGCACCATTCAACTTGCCAGCCTTACACAGGCCGCAAATGAAACAAGTTCTATTCTCGAAGAGTACACGCTTAGCTACAACAACATCTTCGCACAGGATCACAGTGTAAATTTTACTGGCGGTTACTCTGCACAGGTTTTTAAGGGACGTGGTTTCAGAGCGTGGAGAAATGGGTTTGATGATGAAACCCAGCCACTGAGAAATCTTGACAATGGTAATCCAAACTTCCAGTTTAATAATGGAGTACGCGGTGTAACAAATGGGCTTGTTTCTTACTTTGGCAGACTTAACTATGCGTACAAAGGCAAATATCTCCTCACTGCTACCTTAAGAGTGGATGGTTCATCAAGATTTCCTAAAGACAAACAGTACGGTTATTTTCCTGCCGTATCTGCTGGTTGGAGAGTATCGGATGAAGAGTTTTTCAAGAATAGTGTGAGCTTCATTAATGATCTTAAAATTACTGCCGGCTATGGCGAGTTGGGAAACCAGGAAGTGCCTAACCTGCAGTATCTCGCCATCATCAGGACCGACCAACCGTATGTGTTTGGAAATACTGCGGTGCAGGGTGTTTCAGTAGGAAGTCTTTCTAATCCGACCATTACCTGGGAGCGTGCAACGATGACAAACGCAAGTGTTGAATTCGGTTTGCTGAACAATAAATTCCGCGGAACGATTACCTACTTCGTGAAGAATACAAAAGACATGCTTATACCGTTTGCGCTTACGGAAACCTATGGTATAGCGGGTATCCCTAACCAGAATATTGGTACGCTGAGAAATAAGGGTCTTGAAACGGACCTCAGCTACCAGGATAGAGTAGGAGACCTCACTTATTCAATTGGTGTGAATGCAGCGTTCATCAGGAATAAAGTGACCACGCTTTACGGCGATGATAAAAACTATATCGGTTCGGCTATTTATGGCCGCCAGTTGCTTGAAACATCACGCACTTATGAAGGTCAGCCTATTGCTTCGTTCTATGGATTTAAAACAAATGGCTTGTATCAGAATGCAAAAGACATCCAGGATGATGCTGGCATTGCAAACGATCCGAACAAAGCAAACATACTACCTGGCGATGTACGTTTTGTTGACCAGAATGGTGATGGCGTGATCGACGATAAAGACAGGGTTTATCTTGGAAATCCACATCCGAAAGCGGTGTATGGTATCAACGGTAGCCTTGGTTATAAAAAATTTGATTTCAGTTTTTCATTTGCTGGTGTATCTGGTGTGAGCCTTTACAATGCGGATCGTGTTGCTGGTCTGGATGCAACCGGTGTCTTCAACTGGTATGCTGATCAGAAAAACAGGTGGCACGGTGAAGGAACAAGCAACAATGTTCCGCGACTTACCAGGAGAAACCTGAACAACAATTACAGGTCGAGTGACTTGTGGATAGAAGATGGAAGTTACCTGGCTTTGAAGAACATTACGCTTGGTTATACTTTAAGCGGCTTACGTTTAATGGATACCGATCTTCCTCAAATCAGGGTGTATGCAAGTTGTTACAATGCGTTTTATATCACTGGCTATTCGGGATACACTCCTGAGCTCGGATATACAGACGACAATGGAAACAACAACAGGCAACGCGGTGTGGATGTGGCACAATACCCATCTGCAAGAACGATCCTCTTCGGAGCAACAATAAATTTTTAAACGAACTAATATGAATTCTTATATCAAATTATTGGCCTGCACGATCGTAGTGGCGGTTAGCGTTCCGGGTTGCGTGAAGAACCCCCTGGAATCGGAACCCGTTGGCCAGTATACCACCGGAAATTTCTGGCGCGACCAGAACGACGTGCTGAAAGGCATCGCCGGTATTTACAACATCATGTACCAGGAAGATGGAGTGGGTCATGGTAACTATGTATTCGAAGATCAGAGTGATGATCTTTCGGTAGATGGTGACCACGCCGATTACTGGCGCATTGAAGGTTTAAATGCACAGAGCACCGACTACCAGATACGCACCACCTGGATATTTGCCTATGAGCAGATAGCCCGTTGTAACAATGCCCTGATCTACATTCCGAAAGTGCCTACCATGGATGAGGCCATCCGCACGCGTTCGATGGGTGAAGCGTATTTCATGCGTGCACATGCGTATTATGTTCTCAACACCGTATATGGTGAAGTGCCGGTTATCCTGGAGGATAATGTGCTGACAGGTGAATACAATCAGCCAAAGAAAACGGTTGAAGAAGTTCGCGTGCAAATTGAAAGCGACTTGTTGAAAGCTGCTGACATGCTCACCGAAACCACTTCAGGCGATGACAGGGGCAGAGTGCATAAAGGCGCTGCGTGGGGATTGCTTACGAAGTTGTACATGGATTGGGAAAAGCTTGACAAGGCTTTGGTTACCGGTAATTCCGTAATCACTAATCCAAATTATGCGCTGGCACAGAGCTATGCAGATAATTTTACTGTTGAAAAACAGAATGATAATTCAGAAATTCTGTTTGCCATCTGGAGTAAAGATGGATTTGGTTCTGCAGTGGCAAACATTTACTTCAGCAACCGTGCATGGGGTGGATGGGGATTTCATCATCCAACAAAAGACTTTGTTGAAGAGTTTGAAACAGAAGACCAGGAGAGGTTAAAAACAACTGTGCTTGCTGTAGGCGATACAATTCCTAACCAGCTTGCGTTGATTGAGATTACTGATAAAGATGCTTACCAGATGTTTGCGGGTCTTGAAGGCCAATCAAGCGGAAGGATGTTGCCTAGTCAGTCGCCCACTGGTTATTCAATGAGAAAATATACTGCGTTCAAACCTGATGGAAGTTTGGACTTCAGCATCAAACAACCGTTGATCCGGACGTCTGACATTTACCTGCTTGTAGCTGAGAATAAAATCAGGACAGGTGGAACTGGTGCAGGCGATGCGGAGCTTAATGCTGTGCGCGAAAGAGCGGGTCTTGATCCGATCACCGGTGCATCGTTTGATGACCTTGTGCATGAGAGACGTGTTGAATTGGGTGGAGAAAATATTCGTCACTTTGATTTGTTGCGGTGGGATAAGGCGGGGTTAATAGATATTAATGATATCGTGAGCAAGCCGAAGGAAGCGTCGCCGCTGCCGCCGTTTAATAGTGCGGTGATCGTGCCGGCGCGTACGTTTCAGCGTCCTAAGAATTATTACATGCCGATACCTCAGCAGATTATTGATGAGAGTAAGGGTGTGATTTTGCAGAATGCGAATTATTGATGATCGCCTGCGGCGGGCTTTTTAACCGGAGGTGTGCCTGCAGCAAGCGTAGTAAATTTATTCGCCTGCGGCGGGCTTTTTAACCGGAGTGTTGTCTTCGGCTGCATAGTAAAAGTATTCGCGTGCGGCGGGCTTTTTAACCGGAGGTTGCCTGCAGCAGCATAGGAAAAGTATTCGCGTGCGGCGGGCTTTTTAACCCGAGTATCGCTGCATGCAGCAACTGTAGTAAATTTTATTCGCCTGCGGCGGGCTTTTTAATCCGAGTATCGCTGCCTGCAGCAAGCATAGGAATTAATTCGCCTGCGGCGGGCTTTTTAACCAAAGAACAATTGCCTGCGGCAGGCTAAAATGTATTTATCGTTTTCTAAAAAATAAAAAATCAAAAAGAAAACTTCATTAAAAGATGTTGCGAAGCACGTAGGCGTATCCACCGCGCTCGTATCATATGTAATGAACGGAAAAGAAAAAGAAGCCCGGGTAAGCCAGGTGATGGTAGAAAAAATCAGGAAAGCGGCAGCTGACCTGAAATACCATCCCAACATGATCGCGAAAAGCCTGAAGAGCGGAAAAACGAATACCATCGGGTTGATTGTAGCTGATATATCGAATCCATTCTTCTCGAACATCGCACGCATTATTGAAGACGAAGCCCAGAAGGCTGGATACGTAGTGATATTAGGAGACAGTGATGAGAATGCTAAAAAACAGCAGGACCTCATCACTGTTTTTCTTAACCGGCAGGTAGATGCATTCATCTTAACCCCTGCCGCAGGAACCGAAGACCAGATCAATCTTTTAAAATCGCGCGGTATTCCTGTGGTATTAATAGACAGGTATTTTGGAAACGTAGACGTAGACTCCGTACACGTAAACAACTTCCAGGCCTCTTACAAAGCGGTTCAGCACCTGATTAATAATGGAAGAAAGAAGATAGCGATGGTGTCGTACACGAATCCTATGGAGCATATGAAAGACAGGGTTGACGGATACCTCGAGGCCCTTAGAAAAAACAAGATCACTTCGAAAAAAGAATATAGGGTAGAAGTGTCATATTCCAACGTTTCGGAAGACATGGAAAAAGGTTTAGATCACTTGCTAAAGCCTTTGCAGCTCGATGCTATCCTTTTCGCCAGTAACTCACTGGCGGTAGCAGGTCTCAAACGAGTAGTGTCCCATAACATTCGCGTGCCGGAGCAGATTGCGGTTATCTCTTTTGACGAAACCGAAGTATTCGACTTCTTTTATTCGCCGATGACGTTTATCAGTCAGTCGGTAAGAGAAATTGGTCGCGAGGCGGTGCAGCTTGCCGGTGAGCGGATCATGCATTCGCGAAAAAAGACTGTGAGAAAAGTATTCGATGAAATGCTCGTGATTCGGGAGAGCTGCGGGGTAAACCTGAGAAAGAAAGCCACTACCTGATTTTTACTCATCTTTGGGGGCATGGAAATGAATGACCAACTCACCCACGACCTGCTACAGGTGTATGACGAGTACATCCTGATATTTCAAAATTTTACTGATGTACAGATCAATCAAATTCCTTTTGAAGGCAGCTGGACGCCCGGCCAGGTAGCTGATCATATTATTAAGTCCACTAAACGAATTCCTGACAGGCATACGGCTCCACCTGAACGTGCTTTCGATGCGAAGGTGGCTTCTATTGAATCTGTGTTTCTCGATTTTGAAAATAAGCGCAAAGCGCCGGAATATGTAGAGCCCGGCGGCGGACCATTTGAGAGGAGTGTTATTCTTTCACAATTTGACGAGCTGAAGGTTCGGCATAAAGCTGCGTTGGCTGATGTTGATCTTACGCAGTTATGTTTAAATTTTGAACTGCCGGTTGTTGGTACAATGACGCGGTATGAATGGTACCGTTTCTTTGTGATACATGGCCAGAGACATTTGTACCAGCTTCGCAATATTATTAAAGTCATAAACAACTGACATGTCTACTTTTCACCGGAGGGAATTTTTATCTAGCGTGCTGTTAGTGCCGGCCGCGATCGGTTCTTCACCTGCTAATGTTGCTGAGAATCTAAAAACATCCCGGTTGAAAGTTAGTCTGAATGCATTTTCATTTAATGATGCGTTGCTTGCGGGAGAGATGGATGTTTTTGAATTGATGCAATTCTGCGCTGATACAGGTTTTGATGCGGTGGATATTACGGGTTATTATTTGAAGGGATATCCCGTTATTCCTGGCGATGAATACCTGTTCAGAGTGAAACGGAAGGCCCTTGAGCTTGGACTGGAAATTAGTGGAACTGGCGTAAGGAATGATTTTACTATTGCTGATAAGGACAAGAGGAAGCAGGAGGTTCAATTAGTGAAGGATTGGGTGCATGTGGCGGTGAAGATTGGTGCGCCGGTGATTAGAATCTTTGCAGGTAATCAAAAGAATGACGTGCCTCGTGATGAAGTAACGAAATGGATGATTGAAGATATCAGGGAGTGTGTGGAGTACGGCGCTAAGCATGGAGTGGTCATTGGTTTGCAGAATCATGCGGATTTTATCCAGACTGCAGAGCAGGTAAATGCTATTATCGAGGCGGTGAATTCTGAATGGCTTGGTCTGATCCTGGATACAGGGAGTTACCGTGTGAATGATGCATACCTGGAAATAGAAAGATCCATTAAGCACGCTGTGAACTGGCAGATCAAAGAGAAAATATTTATTAACGGTGCAGAAATTGATACCGATCTCGATAGGATCGTTCGCATCATTCGCTCCTCTAACTATAACGGCTACCTGCCGATTGAAACTTTAGGCAAAGGCGACCCTCGCGTGAAAGTTCCTCTCCTTTACAACAAGCTAAAAACAGCTCTCGGGCGGTCCCGTTAAAACACCCGTATACTTTAGGTGTTAATGCTGTGTATTTGTTATCAGAAATAATACAATTTTGAAACGGATCACACCTTACAGTCAGGTTGAGATTCCTGTTAGTTTGAAATTTAGGGCGGGCTGGTTTTCCCAGCCTGCCATTTTTGAAAGAGATTTTAAAAGATAGGGTAGCACACCTTTCTCGATAGTTTCCCTGGCCACTAAGCAGTTCGTTTGGTTACAGTCCGGAGCCTTTATGGTTCCGGATTTTTTGCGTGAAGCGTACAGTCATGTATCAAAACCGCACAATCATAATTTATCAATACGAAATCATTCGTTGAAAATCAGCACTTTCTTTTTATGGCGCTTCATTTGTCTTTGATGATTCCAAAAACCAGAACATGCTATTTAGTAACCTGGCCTTCATCATAAGACGCTTCATACGAAACAAGATTACCACTACGCTCCACATTGTTGGCTTAACGCTCGGTATTGCGGCATGCCTGATGATTGGCCTGTTCATCAAATACGAAGTCACATTCGATACGTACCAGCCGCTATCGGAAAGAACCTACCGCCTCAACCAGGTATGGATAGACTTCGGCCAAAAAACTTATCACTATTCAACGCCATATTTATTGGCCGACCAGATACGCAAAGACGTACCGGGACTGGAAAAAGTAACAAAGGTGCATCACATGGAGAGCACGATGATAGAGATCAATCCGAAGAAAAGATTCAAACAGGATCATGTAATGTTCACGGACCCGGAATTCGTGGACGTATTCGATGTAAAAGCAATTGAAGGAAACATCAAAGAAGCTTTAAGTGCAACCCTACCACGCAGTACTCACAGAATCTGCCGCAAAAAAATTCTTCGGCAATGAGAACCCATTAAACAAAACATTTCTTTATAATAACGAATTCACAATAACAGTAGGAGGTGTAATCAAAGACTTCCCCGCCAACACCCATCTTCCTGCATCAATGTTGCTGTCGTTGGCGGATAACGCCAAGTACACTGGCGCCAATACACGACATTACGGCTCCGTATCCGGTGGCTCCACATTCATTGTCTTGCCAGAAGGAGTGAAGCCCGGAAAAGGATTGATGGCATCGTTGCAGGGTATATACGACAGGTTTGCTAATAATCAACAGTGGATGGGCAAAGATTCGCGGGTAGAATTAGAGATACAACCACTGAGCGACGTTCACTTCAATGCAAAATATGCAGGAGGTGGCCAATGGGTGAAAGCCATCAACACAACATGGCTCTATTTTTTCGGCAGCGTTGGGTTGGCCGTTCTTATCCTCGCATGCATCAACTTCATCAACCTTTCAACAGCACAATCGTTGAACAGGGCAAAAGAGATTGGCGTTCGTAAAGCCATTGGTGCCGGAAGGTTTCAGCTGATCCTGCAGTTTTTAAGTGAATCATTATTGCTCGTATCTCTTTCGACAGTTGCAGCGATACTGATCACGAAACTCGCGCTCCCGTACATCAATAGTTTAAGTGAAAAGCAGCTAAGTTTCGATTTCTTCGATTCACCGGTCTTAGTAGTGTCGCTAATCGGCGGCATTTTAATCACCTCGCTCTTCGCGGGATTATACCCTGCATTCATCATTACAAAATTCCGCCCGTCAACTACTTTAAAATCGGGCACCGTTACAACTAGCCTTCAATCCATATTCCTCAGAAAAGGTCTCGTTGTGGTGCAGTTCACTATTTCGGTTTGCCTGCTGATGGGTTTGCTGTTAATAGGGAAACAAATGAATTTCATGCGAAGCAAAGATTTAGGCTTCGAGAAAGATAATATTCTGATGGTGCCGCTGATGGGAGGTGGACCAGGTAAGATGGATATTTTCAGCAATGAGCTGTCGAAGATTAAGGGTGTCAGCTGGTCTTATTCAACAAGCCCTCCAACTGGTGGAGAAAATACACACTGGGGCACGCTCATGAGTCATGACAGGGTCCGGAAGATCCCGATCGTAAGCAGGTGACCACCATTTTGACCGATGAAAAGTTTCCTTCTCTTTATGGTTTGAAATTAATAGCCGGGAGATTTTTTGAAGCCGCAGACACGTCTGCGGTTGCGGCATCCGTTCCCGAAGGTCACCGTTATCCGCGGTCGGTGGTAAATGAAAAATTGATCAGGGAACTTGGCTTTCCATCTGCAGAAGCAGCACTCGGTAAACGATTCTGGGCGGGAATAGATGGATGGAATCCGGAAATCATCGGTGTAGTGAAAGATTTCAATATTGGTTCATTGCACGAGCTCATCAAACCAACATTAATTTCCCAGAACCTCGCATACTGCAATAAAGCGAACATTAAAATAGCCGGTGGAACTGATATGCGAAGCACACTTAGCGGCATCGAAGCCGCTTACGCAAAAGCGTATCCGAAGGGATTATTTGAATTTAATTTTCTTGACCAGTCGATCGATGCATTGTATAAAACGGAAGCAAGATTGTACAGTTTGTTCAGAATATTTTCTGTGTTGGCACTCCTGATCTCCTGCCTGGGTTTATGGGGACTCATCAGCTACGCAGCTAAGCAACGTGTTAAAGAAATAGGTATACGCAAAGTGCTGGGTGCATCCATTACGAACATTGTTTCGCTGCTTACAAAAGACTTCGTGTTACTCGTTGCGATTGCAATTGCCATTGCTACACCGCTGGCATACTGGGGCATCAGCAAATGGTTGCAGGATTTTGCGTATCGCATTCATATCGGGTGGACGTTGTTTGCACTGGCAGGGGGCATGGCCATATTCATCGCGTTGATCACGGTAAGTATCCAGGCGTTCAGGGCGGCTGCAGCAAATCCTGTAAACAGTTTAAGAAACGAATAAATTTTTAGCAACAGCGTGATGCGCCGGCGAGGCTGGTTTCAGCGGTTTCTTTAGTAGAACCGCCGCAACACGCGGGTTGCTCCTCAGGAATTTGAAGAGAAGGATCTGCAGGACGGAGGTCGCACCCAAAAACAGTATCGCTCACTACCAACGGACCGAACGCAAATTCAAAATGAGGTCTGCCTTTCGGGTACACCCAGTATTTTTCGTTTACCGCAACGTGGCAACAATACACACTTGTTCCATCGCCGCCCTGGCGTTTGTAGGGAAGATAATTTCTGTCGGCTAGTTCGGGTATCTGGTTGAATACATCGTACGAGGTTGTATCATCTTTCCTGATATCAATACCGATATGATCGAGGTGGGGATAATTGAAAAGTGACAGACCTGCTCTTTCTTCCTGCGAAACCGGGATGGAAGAGAAGATCAGATGCACGCCGGAAGGAAACGCATACTTAATGTAGCCGTCTTTTTCATTTTGCGGAACGCCACCATGATCGATGAGATCCTGGTGAGGCAATTTATCGGTGGCAGGAACTTTTATATGGAGGTGGATGCTTTCAGCAAGATCGAGCTGATCGCGAAACAGGAAATCGCTCTCGGTAAGTTTCAGGAGTTGTGTTTTGGTAACTTCCGGGATGATATCATATGAATCGAAATGGTCGAGTATTTCGTTGGCAGATTGTAATGCAATGTTCATCAGTGTTATATTTGGCGTCAGTGTTTAAGGTATTAATTTTTCTTTTAAGTATATTTCGAAAATAACGTTCTTATTATCTTTTTCATGGTTTTGCGTGTATTCTTGATTATTGTCGTAATCCTGTCGGGCAGTTGGTTAACAACAACGGAGGCACAGGTAAAGTTTCCCCTGCAAACTAGCGCGAATGGCCGGTATCTTATGGATGCCAACAGCCGGCCCTTTCCCATACTTGGGCGCACTTCGTGGTGTATTATCTCGCAGCCGGTAAAGGCTTACCAGCAATACATTGAAAACACTGTTTCGCACGGGTATAATGCCATTGAAATGGCGGTGATCTTCCATTGGCCCACCGTTAATCACCCGCCTTTTAATGGGGATATGCAGTTGCCATTTGAGAAACAACTGGATGGAACCGCGTGGAAAGGTTCGCTGGTGTATAAGGACACGCTTGCGGAGGCGCCGGACCTCACAACACCGAACGAGAAATACTGGAAATTTGTTGATGAATTCCTGGCGTACTGTGAGAAGCAGGGCGTGCTGGTGCTGTTTTTTCCGGCGTATGTAGGATTTGACGGCGGCGACCAGGGCTGGATGCAGGAGATGCTGGCTAATGGTCCGGACAGGGTGAAAAAATATGGCGCGTGGGTGGCTAACCGTTATAAAAATCAGAAGAACCTTGTTTGGATGCTACTCGGCGACCAGGGCAAATTTACTGCTCCGCAGGTAGAGGCAGAGGCGGCGTTGATTGCCGGATTAAAAAGTATTCCGAATCAGCAATCCACTCATTATAGTGCAGAATCGTTTAGCGGGCAGAATAGTGTTGACCAGCAAGAATTTGGTCATGAAATGAATTTAAATGGCGTGTATACGTGGGATAGTGTTGGCATACCCACACTAGGGCGCAAAGCTTATGCGCGCACCCCTGTGATGCCTGCGTTTTTGCTGGAGGAGCCGTATGATGAAGAGGGTCCGGATGGCACGAAATATAATCCACACGCTACGCAGCCCGTAAGGCGTTACCAGTGGTGGGGGTGGATGACTACTTTAGGTGGATATGTGGCAGGTAACGGGTATATCTATCCGTTTATCGATCCGCATTGGCAGAAACACCTGAGTACACAGGCGACGTTGGATATGGATAGACTAAACCGGTTCATTAAATCTATTGAATGGTGGAAGCTGGTGCCGTCTGGTGTGAATGGAATGAAGAAACTAATTGTAAAAGGAGAGGGGTCGGATACAGCAATGACATACGTGCCTTCTGCCGCTAATCCTGATGGATCGTTGCTTGTGGCGTATGTGCCTCCTGCGAGTCATGGTAGAATAACGGTTGACATGACCGTGATGAAAAAGCGCGTGTATGCCACGTGGCTGGATCCTTCCAGTGGAACGCTGAAAAAAGTAAATGGCTCACCAATATCTAACTGGACACAGCGCGAATTTGTGATACCAGGTAAAAATGCGCGCGGTGAATGGGACTGGGTGTTGATTTTGCGAACGGATAAGTATTTTAATTCGTTGTCGAGGGATGCGTTGACGAGATGACAGAACAATTTTAAAAGTACTACTCCGTCCGCATGCTCGTTACGGGATTGGCGAATGCCGCCTTTATCGATTGATAACTGATGGTGAGAAATGCGATAATCAACGACAACGAACCCGCCACCACAAACATCCACCAGGATACATTCGTTCTGTAGGCAAAGTTGCTCAGCCATTCGTTCATGATCCAGGCAGCCACCGGAAAGGCAATGACCATAGAAATAACGATCAGCTTGAGAAAGTCTTTTGATAACAACTTCACAATAGTCGCTTCGCTTGCGCCTAGTACTTTTCTAATGCCTAGCTCTTTTGTTCTTGATGCAGCTGAAAACGCAGCCAGGCCAAATAAACCGAGGCACGCGATAATAATCGCTATGCAGGTAAACGAGATCACAATACCCGACGTGCGTTTCTCTTTCTCGTAATTGTTCTCGAAATCCTGGTCAATGAAAGAATATTCGAACGGGGTATTCGGGAAAATGCCCGACCACACGCGCTCCAGTTCGCCCAGGGTTTTGGAATAGTTAGCTGTTTGAAGATTCGCGATAAAATACGCATACTTATTCGCAAAGAACTGGTTAGTAGAAAAGCCAAAAGGCTTGATACTGGTATGCAGACTCTCAAAGTGAAAGTCCTTTACAATACCGACAACCGTTACATCGTGCCGCGCATTCTCCCATTCGAAGTGTAAGGTTCTGCCAACGGCGTTCTCGTTGGTATAACCGAACTGTTTAACAGCTGTTTCGTTCAGAATGATTGATGTTGAATCGCCCGTAAACTCTTGTGAGAATGGCCTGCCTTTAATAAAATGAAACCCAAGAGTAGAGAAGTAATCGTTCTTCCACCACGCTCATATTTACAACAGTGAAATCCTTTGAGGTTTTGCCTTCAGGATAAAAAACCATGTTGTTAAGATTCGCTATTCCAGGATAGGTAGAGGCGCTTGTAACAGATTTCACCGCCGGTATTCTTCAACATTGCATTTTTCAACGGATTGAAGTTTGCCGCCATTTCCTGGTTGGCCGGTATCACCAGCTGCTGTTCTTTATTGAAGCCCAGTTGCTGACTCTCCACATAATTAAGCTGCCTCCAGATTACAATCGCACCAAAGATTAGTATTGCAGAGACTGCAAATTGAAACACCACTAATCCTTTTCTAATCACTGTAGCAGAGGAGTTGTTCTTAAGTTTCCCTTTGAGCACAAGCACAGGCCGGAAAGCTGATAAATAAAATGCAGGGTAGAGGCCTGCGAGGATGCCGGTAATGATAGTCAGGGCAGCAACCCCTGCAATGTATCCCGAATCGGTAGAAAGATGAAGATCTTTTTGAGTAAGTGAATTGAATAGCGGTAGCAATGTCAAAACAATTCCGAAAGCAATGGCCAGGGCGATGAAGCTAATGAGTAGCGATTCGCCGAGGAATTGTGCGATAAGAGTGCTCTTTGTTGCACCCATTACTTTGCGCACGCCTACTTCCCTGGCACGTTTCTCTGAGCGTGCGGTAGAAAGGTTCATGAAGTTGATGCAGGCTATTACAAGGATGAATACCGCGATGGATGCCAGGATGTACAAGAATTTGATGTTTCCATTTTGCCCGAGTTCGTTACCTATGTTTGATCGCAAGTAAATATCTTTCAATGCCTGGCTGGACAGGGTTCTCGCAAATCCCGCTTTGGTAAGTGCTTCGCCGGCGTGTCTGTCCAGAAAAGGTTGCAGCTTGCTTTCGAAAGTTTTTGCATTTGTGTTTGGCTTCAGTTTATAGTATGTATGGAAGATATTGGTGTTGGTCCAGTCGGTAATGCCTGCCGCCCAGTTGCCTACGTCTGTATTTCGCATGGACAAAAAATACGAAGCAGGAATGTGCGATTTTGTATCTCCCGTGTTGAATACTCCTTTTACTGTATAATTCGCTTCACCGAACGGCAAGCCCATGGTGATGGATTTGTTCATCGGATTTCCGTTACCAAATAATTTGTTTGCGAGTGTTTCGCTAATGGCAATGCTATTCGGTTCGCTCAATACTGTTTCGGCGGAACCGTTTACAAATGGATAAGTGAATAATTTGAAGAACGTTGGATCAACATAATATCCGTCTTTCTCATAAAACCTTTTTTGATTGCCTGATTCCTGGTATTTGAATAACACCCTCTCCATGCCTGGCATTTTCAGCAATCTTGTTACCTCTTCTACTTCGGGAAATTCCTGCTTCATCGCTGCTGCTACCGGCGCCGGTTGCGACGACCATGTGCCGTCGGGCGTGGTATATACCAGCCGGTAGATTCTGTCGCCATCTTTGTGGTGTTTGTCGTACTTCAGCTCGTCCGATATATATAGCAGGATCAGCAGGCAAGTGGCTAAGCCTGCGGCAAGTCCGAATATGTTTATCGATGAAAATGCTTTGCTGCGGAGGAGGTTCCTTACGGCAACTTTGATGAAGTTTCTGAGCATGGTTGAGTTAGAGCGAAGCGAGTGCCAATCGGGTAGTGGATTATGGATTAATTGTTTAGTTATTTTTTGTTTGTTTTGATGCGTTCGGTTTTGATACAAATGCGTCATTTAACTAGATTCGCGAATGCTGAAAATGCAGTTTACGCCGTTTCCGGATATTCATACCCCGAGGTTACATCTGCGCCATTTAACGCCTGATGATGCTAACGAAATCTTTTTCCTTCGCACAGATGAAGAAGTGCAACGCTATATCGACCGCCCTAAGCCTAAATCGATAGAAGAAGCAATAAAATACATCAACGACATCAATACTTCAATAGACAAAAACGAATCAATTTTATGGGGCATCTCGGTGCCCTCAAATCCTGCATTGATCGGTTACATATGCCTGTTTCATGTTGAAGTAGAGAATTGCCGTTGCGAAGTGGGATACCTGTTACACCCTGCCTATCACAAAAAAGGACTCATGAAAGAGGCACTCAGCGCTGTGTTGTCTTACGGTTTCGAAACGATGCACCTGCATAGTATCATTGCGAATATTAATCCTGGCAATGTCGCGTCTATCGCTTTGTTGAGAAGCGTTGGCTTTGTACAGGAAGGTTACTTCAAGGAGAACTTCTTTTATGATGGCAAATTCCTCGACACTGCCATCTTTACTATTTTCAATCCCTCACACTCTTCAGGTAACCCGTAATATCGCGCAATTGTTGTTCGGTTAAACCAAGTTGGCCCGCTTCAGGCATCGGGCTCTTATCCTGTTTCACGGCGTTTAGAATATCTTTCTTGTCGATCGTATAATTCACTTCGCCAAGGTCGCGTATCACCATCGCATTTTTAGAATCCGAAACGAGAAATCCATAATACTGCGACTTATTTTTAGTAGTAACTATCCATGGTTCATAGCCAAATGCAATCGCCGAACTTGGAAAGATGATTGCTTTCAACAACTGTTCATCATCAAACTTGCTTGCAGTGTAAGTGAGATCGGGGCCGACATTCTTCCCATCGTTTCTTGTCTTGTGACAACCACGACAATACGTATTGAATACTTCCACTCCTCGAGTATCATCCGCTTTTAGTTTGAGAATGTCTCCTACAACATAAGATTTCGATGAGGACGAAGTGTTTACGGGCAGAGGAGTGGAGCTACCCGCGCCAAGAGATGTAGAAGGCGACCTGAGCGACAACCAAAACTTCGCATTCTTTGCCACCATGCTATCGGAAGAGGAGGTCAGCTTCTTAATGCTGGTGATTGATTTTTTATCTGCAACAAATCCAAGTGCCGGTGAGTGCTCTTAATTTTTCATCTGTTGATAGATTATTATCCGTAGCACGAGCTTCGAAATCATTGATCGCTTCTGCAGGGTGCAATCTCCATGCAAACATTTCCATCGCCTCGTTCCATTGCGGCGCCGGCCTGCCTTCCCCTAAAAGCTTTTTGACTTCCGGATAAATGTCAGCCTCGTGCTTTGCAAGCGCAGTACCGATTGTTTCGAGCATCCATTTATCCTTGCACGATGCAATCAGTTTCAATAACAGGTCTTTCTTCTTTTCATAGGATACATCCGTCAACGACACAGCTACTTCTCTTCTTACAAATGACGATGGATCATCTACCATTTTAGAGGCATAAGGCATGATATCAGGAACAGATTGCCTCAACGCGCGATAAGCCGTTGACCGCATCAGCGAATCTTCATTGGTTAACAGTTGCTCAAGTTCATTTACCGGCAATAACCAAACTGCACGCGCGCGAATGAATGGATTTTTATCCTTCAATAATTCTTTTAACGCCGGTACTGCATTGCTGCCCTGCGCTTTTAATTTTTCATGCGCAGCGTATCGTATATTGATAGCGGGATTTTTGAGCGCTGCTATTTGTCCATCGGTTGTATTCAGATCAATATTAGGCACATCCATCTTTGCACCTTTGCGGGTGATCCGGTAAATTCTTCCAAAGCCGGTGGAATCCTGCATCAGGTGTCCGCCCACCACAGGATCGTACCAGTCCGCTATATACAAAGCGCCATCGGTGCCGATGGTAACGTCACTCGGCCTGAACCATTTATTTTGCTGGTACTTCAGCATAGAATCGTTCCATATATAATCTTCGTTGCCATTGTCGAGCGATGAAGCAAAAACTTTTCTGGCACCCATGGTATAGCCAGAAGAACGAATCTTCGGGTTAAACTGAAATATCATATTTCTTCCCGCATCTGCACTCAACAGTGCGCCCCGGTATCCTTCGCCTAATTCGTCTCCTTCGATCATTGTAATGCCAGTAGGAGCACCTGCACCGGTGATATCGCCAACAGGCATCACGCCCGGATCATCCTGGTGCCAATGTGCAGTAGGAATACTTTGCCCGGGACGCTGATCAGCTTTCCAGCTGCGCGTGCCATCGGTACTAAAAAATCCTGCATTACCATTTTCCATTAACCATGATGTACGGCAGGCCAATACCTCGTCATCGTTATCATTCTGCCATAAGTTTCCATATGAATCAGGAATTACTTCGTATGAATTACGAAAGTTGTGACCCATTACTTTCAGACTCTTTCCTTCCGCATTTACTCTCAATGCCAGTCCGCCGGTCCATACTTTCCCATCATCACTCACCATACTGCCTTCGTTCTTGTCATTATATGGTGAACCGCCGGTGTAAAGACTTCCCGCTCTCAGCGTAAAACCCGCTTTATCTTTTACGATGTGCGGCCCTGCATTGCCCACATTAAAATACCAGTTGCCATCGGGGCCGCCATATACTGCATGCAGGGAATGGTCATGGTCTTTCCCACCAAAGCCGGTGAGTAAAACCTCTTTTTTATCGGGTACATCATCACCATTTTCATCCGTGTACACAATGAGGTTGGGTGAGCAGGACACGACAACCTTATTGCCCAGCACGGCGATTCCGACAGGGGAGAGAAGGTCCGAATCCTGTACAAATACCTTTGCTGTGTCGGCTTTCCCATCGTGGTCGGTATCTTCTAAAATCATTATTCTGTCGCCTTTAGGGCGATGCATGAAAAACGAATCGTTGTTGCGATAGCTCCTGTAATTCACGGCTTCAGTTACCCAGATCCTTCCCTTTATATCCACATCCATATTGGTGGGATTATACAGCATTGGCGATTCGGCCCAGAGTGTTACCTCGAGGTCGTCCGGAACGTTAAGTTCATTACTGGTTGACCGCTCTGATGTTTGTTTGCTTGCACGAAAAAACGGCTATTGCGAAAACGAACAGTAGTGATATTCTCATCAGGGTTTAGCGTTGAAAAGTTCTCTTAAAAATTGAAGATTGTGTTTGTAGCTGGTGACAACGTCAGCTTTCTCGGGATTGGAAGATTCAATCTGCATCCAGCCGTCGCCGTAATAATTATGTTCCACCAGGTAATTCTTTATTTCTTTCCAGGGCAGATCACCGTTTCCGAGGAGCTTGCCGTTTTCTTTCATGTGAAGCTCACAGATATTTTCGGTGCCGATTACTTTTAATTCTTTCATTACGTCCCATTTCGCATCGGCGGTATTTCTGAAATCCATGTACACTTTGACGTTTTTTGAGCCAACGGCATCCATGATGCGGAGGTGGTCGGCACCGTTTAAATACGATTCGATTCCCAAAATAACATTTGCTTTCTCCGCTTTTGGCGCTACCTCTTTCAATTTTCGTATCACTTCCCGGATTCCTTTTTCATCATCGCGCAGATCGCCTTTGCCGAAGAATGCAAGTAATATCACCGGTGCGCCAAGGTTTTTTGCTACATCAATAGTGTCAGAAACCCATTGATCGGAGCGGGGATCAGACTTGTAAGGAAAATTATTCAGCGTGCCCATGGCAACACTTGAGATCTTTATGCCGGTTCTTTGTGATTCACTAAGATAGCGTTGCTGCAAACTTTCTTGCCGGAGGTGCAGATCGTTATCGGGTGAGCCGACGTCTACCATTAATCCGTCGAGACCAATTTTCTGTGCAACGTCGAATGCGCGGATATCGCTGTTCATACCGATCGACCAGTCGCATGCGCCGATTTTTAGTTTTGGTTCAGTAATTGGTGAAGCGCCTTTTGCCAGTTGAATTTTTCCAGCGGTGGCAAGCAGGAGGCTTCTTAATAAGAGATCGCGGCGTGAAAGCATATCGTGAGAGATGATTGAGTGTTAAATTTAATTGATAGCGTGTGGAATAGGGTGATTTTTCTTGGAAATCGCCCCGGACGCCTAAAAAAATCGGAACTTTAGATAAATACCTTTCTATGCAAAACATACTTCTTCTTGTAGTGGCGCCGGTATTGATTGCGCTGCGCTCTTTTGGCCCCATTGATCCCATTGAAATAGGGTCCGACATGCCGAAAGCAGATGTGACGATGACCGACGTTTCGGGTAAAACAATTTCTTTAAAAGATGCGCGGAAGCAGAACGGCTTGCTGGTGATGTTTAGTTGTAATACCTGCCCCGTTGTGATGGCGAACCAGGAGCGCACCCGTACTATAGCGAAGTTTGCGCTCGCAAAAGGTATCGGGGTGATCTTATTGAATTCGAATGAGGGAAATCGTAGTGGTGCCGATTCGCATGATGCGATGAAAACATATGCGAAGACGCAGAAGTATGATTGGTATTACGCGGTTGACAAAAATAACGAGCTTGCGGATGCATTTGGCGCGAAGCGGACGCCTGAGTGTTTTTTGTTTGATAAGAATAATAAGTTAGTGTATCACGGTGCGATTGACGACAATCCGCAGGATGAAGCGAGTGTTAAGCGTACCCATTTGAAAGAAGCGATTACAGAAGTGAATGCGGGCAGACCAGTGAGCGTTACTGTTACGAAGAGTGTGGGTTGTGGGATTAAGAGGGTTGGTTAAGAAAACGTAGTTGCTTCCTCAGTTCTCCAGGGGAGAGTTGTGTTTCTAAAAATTTTCTATATCCCGTTTTGTTGTTGATGAATATTGTTGCGGGTATTGATCCTTCCCATTTCTTGTCTATCCGCGGACAGAATACATTTGCGTCTGTCTCGTCCAGCCAGATGAATGTTGCTTTAATTTGTTTTTGATTGACGAAGGCCTGGATGCTCTGAGGAAACGCGCGTTCGTTGTCGAGGCTTACGAATACCAACTCGGTATTTTTGTTTTTATATTCCGGTACTATTTTATTGAACCATGGCATCTCTTCTACGCATGGGCCGCACCATGTGGCCCAGAAGTTTATTACGGCTGGCGTTTCTCTCGATTTTATGAAACTTTCGAGCTCGCCGATTTTCATGCGCTTTATTTGTTGTGAGAAGGATGTGGTTGTGCTCACTATTGCAAACGCCAGGATCAGGATTTTCATGCTATAAGATAGTAAGGTTCTTTTCGAAAAGCAAACGTCCTCCGCAGATCCCTCACATCGCGCCTTCGGCGCTCCGTTCGGGATGACAGCAAGGGGTTGCCATTTCGCCCTGCCACGCTGCTAGCGAACAACAAACAAATGACGCAGCCAAGCCCCGTTCGGGATGACAAATTAGAATACCTCTCACTTCTCACCTCTCACGTCTCACATGTCACCTCTCACCCCTCACGAAAAAAATCCTAATTTCCGCGCTCAAAACAAATCAATGAGAGTCGCAACATATAATGTAAATGGAATATCGAGTCGCTTGCCAGTGCTATTGAGATGGTTACAGGAAACATCACCAGACGTAGTGTGCCTGCAGGAACTGAAAGCACCGCAGGAAAACTTTCCGGAAGCCTCGATAAAAGAAGCAGGATACAACGCTATATGGCACGGACAAAAAAGCTGGAACGGCGTAGCGATACTCGCGAAAAATTTAGACATAGAAGAAATGTGCAGAGTGCTACCCGGCGACCCGGAAGATACTCATAGCAGGTACATGGAAGCGAAGGTGAATGGAATAATCGTAGGAGGATTGTACCTGCCCAATGGTAACCCTGCACCAGGACCAAAATTCGACTATAAACTAAAGTGGCTCGAAAGACTTACACAAAGAGCCGCAGAATTAATCGCCCTGGATGCACCTGTATTACTAACCGGCGATTTCAATGTAATACCTGAAAACCTGGATGCATATAAACCTGAACGGTGGGTAAAAGATGCATTGTTTCGTCCGGAGACACGTGAAGCATTTGCAAAGATCATGAGCCAGGGTTGGACTGACGCACTACGCAAATTAAACCCCGACGAAGTAGTGTACACATTCTGGGATTACTTCAGAAACAATTTTGAGCGAAATGCAGGTATTCGGATTGATCATTTTCTGTTAAGCAAGCACTTAGCAGAGAAATTAAGTGCAGGCGGCGTCGACAGATTCGTAAGAGGGTGGGAGAAATCAAGTGATCACG
The DNA here is from genome assembly GCA_963782225.1 of uncultured Chitinophagaceae bacterium. GTDB lineage: Bacteria > Bacteroidota > Bacteroidia > Chitinophagales > Chitinophagaceae > Flavitalea. Next base: position 510,402 of record CAWAIQ010000006.1, on the reverse strand, counting down.
CACCGGTATGGGTAGAGTTGAATTTATAAATCTACCGCACACCGAAACCCCACCGTCGAACAACGATCTAAACCCGGATACATCATCAAAAACTTTGTAGACAAAGAATTGTGGACGGCACCCCCGCTGGTGTACCATATGGAATCTTTTGCATGAAAGTATGATCCGCCTTTTAGCATGCAGAAGCGGTTGTGCTCGTCGGCATGTTCGCTTTCGGTCAATTCCCAAGTGTTCCCGCACATGTCGTAAGCACCAAATGGTGAAATGCCATCCGGATAGGCATCGACTGGAGTGGTGCCGGCTGTATCGTTATACAATCCTTTCTTCAACTCGTTACCCCATGGATAGCGCAGCTGATCGTAGCCACCCGCGGCAAATTGCCATTCCGGCTCGGTAGCAAGGCGCTTTCCTTTCCAACGGGCGTACGCCCGGGCGTCATCAAGACTCACATACACCACCGGGTGATTTTCTTTACCGGCGGGCGGTATACCGTTTTGCCAATAATGAAGAAATAAATGAGCGACTACAGGTTTATATGACGTAGCCTGAATAAACTCCGCGAAATCGCTATTAGTGACAGGATACTTATCTATCGCCATCTTCTTGATGTGAACTTTTCGAAGAATTAAGTACGGTCGATTGAGTTGATCAGAAACGTTCACGTCCATCGCTGATTTGTAATCGCCGACTTCTCTCACTAATATCTCTACCCGTTGATTGTAAGTGTACGGCTGCAGCAACACCATCCCAGGAGGAACCGAATTTGCTTTTGCTGTGGGAGATTTCTTTAAAGATGTTGTGTAGGTTGGAGCAGTAGCGTCGCTGGCATACCGGGTGTCCAGCCCTTGCATAGAAGAAAGAAACTGCCTAAAGTCTTTTCCAAGTGCATCACTACTACCTGATACAATGCATGCAATAGATCGTGGACGGAGTACTCCGCTGAATGTTTTACTATTAAATTTTTTTCCTGCAATAAGATTGTAGGCATTCTCTTCATCGATCTTTAGCAGATCTCCTTTTACCGGTTGTTCTAAACGATTTACAATCGTCCAAAGCTTAACGCCATAACCTTCCCAAAGCGAAGCAAACACACCTTCCTGCAATGTTTCTACCAATGGCGTCCACTTCTCACCAATAAAAAGAGAATGATATCTCCGCTGTATTGGCAGCATCGCACGATAGATAGATTTATCTCTTTCACTCCACCCAAGCCACTGGCCAAATACGTTCTCCCACACCATTACTCCACTTCCATTCATCCACGCCTGCTGCAACTCTGTGGTATGGTCGCGATCCCACCTCGCAATCTGGTGCTGCATATGCCTTCTTTCAAACCACTTGTTACGCAAAACTCCCGGCACATATTTATCACTGAACCATTGCGCCCAAGAGGCATGATTAGTTGGAATGTTTTCAATATCTGCGGCAGTTTCTCCTTCAAGTACAATGCCCGGCTTGATATTATTCAGTTTACCACGATACACCGACTCTACTTCTTTGAGCGTATCGAGGAAAATTCCGTCGGCATCAATTGCCGCGATAATCTCAACTAATGCATCCACATCGCTTTTTCCTTCCCTTCTCGTACTGGTATCCCATGGATTGTAATTGACAAAAACTTTGACATTGTTCGCATGAAATTCATCAACCACTTTTCTCACTCCGGCGAGACCGCCAGGCATGTCGCGATAAAAATCGAACTGATTCCGTTCATCGATACCAATCCGTGGATAGGCGTGCCACAGCACAACGCTATCATACCCGCCAAATTCTTTCCTGCCTCTGTTAATGATTTTCTCAACTGTGTAACTGTTCGTCGATGGATCGAAGAACTCCAGATCATACATCATCAAAAAGCAACATGAATAGTTTTTTGCCGCCCATGCATAGGCAGCGTCATCATAAGGTGCGCTGCTATAATTAATGGATTGTTTCTTCGCCTCACGCCATTCATGCAACTTCCGCCTGAACGCCGGCCACTCTTTTGCATCTGCAGGTGCATCGATCAATTTCGGGTAATCGTCTTCGGCAACAATTACATTATCCAATTGCAGCAACGTGTCTTTCCCGATGAAAGGAAACGTGCCCGCCAGCGAAATGCTCTTAATAAAATCACGTCTCGACGAAGGCATCCGCTATCGTTTTAGTTCCCTTGTAAACTTGCTACCGGCTTGTCTGAAAACACGATATAATTTCCTGCATTGAGCCTGTAACGATCATCAGGATTCAACACTTTAATGTCCACCTTATGTTTGCCCTTTGGCAATTCATAGCTCCAGAATAGTTCGTGCCTGCGCGTTGTAAAGTCTGTAGGAATTTTTGCGGTCTCCACTTTCTTTCCATCTATCCACAATTCGGCTTCAAAAACATATTCCTTGTCGTTTTCGTTTTTCTTGTCGGCATTGCCGGCAAGAATAAAGCCGGTACCCTCGAATTCGAACGACAAATCTTTAATTGCATCCTTGTAGATATTCACAGAGTTCACAGGATATATGCCCGGAAATCCCTGCTCCAACTTTACAGCTTTCGGCGTTTGCGATACAATAGAAATGCTTTCGCCATTCACCTTGCCACCATTCTTCTCAATGTTTTTAATCGCATGCTTCAACCCAATTTCATACACCTTATTCAACGATATGGTAGTGTATTTAAAATCGATGTCTTCCGCTTCCTTTAAACCCATTTTCCAGTAAGCCGGAATTTTATCGTAACCGATCACCGTACCTAGCACACCACCCGCACTGGATGGATTACAATCCGCATCCTGACCTGCTCTTGTAGATATTTCCAATGTTTTTGTGAAATCGCCTTTACCATACAGTAAGCCCAATACGACATAAGCTGAATTTAACTTCGCATCAATATTAAATGGCCTGAATATGCCGTCGGCGCAGGCAATGTCGCTCGACCATTTCTTCTGTAATTCGAACCAGTTCGCATGCCAGTCGTTCGGATATTTTTTATGCCAGGTAATTACATCCTGTATGCACTGGTAGAAAGTAGATTGCTTCGGAATGGTCTTTAGTGCTTCACTAACAATAAAATTCATATCGCCGGATGTAAATGCAAGCGAATACATCGCGCCAATAAACACACCGCCATACCATCCATCGCCATAGTTCATAATATGCCCGATTTTATCGCTGATTTCGGAAGCAGTATTTGGCATCGCGGGACTCATCAACCCCGCATAATCCGATTCTATCTGGTAGTCGATATCTTCTGAATGGGGATTGTGTTTCCAATGTCCGGACGCAGGGGCCTTGATGCCATTCAAAATATTGTATCGCGCGGCCTGGTTTGCGTGCCAGAGCTTATAGCCTGCATTCGCAAAAGCGTTCGCGAATGAATCGACAGGCGCATCGAAACCGTGCTTTTCAAAGACATCTACAAACGTAAGATCCATATACAGATCGTCGTACAAACCGGCATTGTACAGCATCTGGTTCTTCAGAAGACCGTCGTGCCATTGCAGCGGTTGGTAATCCTGGATAAATGTTCCGTTATATTGAAACTCATATGGACCACCAAACGTAACACCAATGGTTTGTCCGGCCCATCCGCCTTTTATTTTGTCGCGCAGCTGCTGTTTGGTTATTGTAATTGATTTTTGGGAAGATGCTCTCAGCGCAATGGATGCAATCATTGCCAATACGAAGATCTGTTTCATTGATTCGTTTAATTATAAATGGAATATACTCAATTGCGTCGTACTGCAATCGGGGTTGAAAAGATCGTCAGGTGATGTACCCCCTGGTGGGTTTTGGATGGTCTTTGCGGGATTGTCGGAAAATACCCCGCTTTTGCCGTTTTTACACTGCCTGCCCTAACGCTGGCAATACTAAGTTTGTAAAACAATTATCAACAACACAGCTATATGGAAACAGCAAACAAAACAAGCATTACAGTCGAAACAACCGTTAACGCGCCAGTTGAAAAGGTATGGAACTTCTGGAGTGCACCTGAACATATTATCGGATGGTGCAACGCTTCGGATGACTGGCACACGCCGCGTGCGGATAACGATCTCCGTACGGGTGGTAAGTTCTCTTCGCGCATGGAAGCGAAGGATGGAAGTTTTGGTTTTGATTTCGGGGGAGTGTACGATGATGTGCAAGATCACAAACTGATCGAGTATACCATAGCTGACGGAAGAAAAGTATCGATTAAGTTTTCAGGCGAGGGAGATGGGACTAAGGTGGTGGAAACATTCGATGCAGAGTCGACTCACCCGGTAGAAATGCAACGTGCGGGATGGCAGGCGATTCTTGATAATTTCAAGAAGTATACGGAGAGTAATTAACGGCCAGCTGTTTTTTTAAAAAGATTCAGTAATAACCTAACGCAATACAAATGGAAAATAAAAAGCTCACACCATGTTTATGGTTCGATAACGAAGCAGAAGAAGCAGCCAATTTCTATGTATCAGTATTTAAAGGAGATTCGAAAATTGGTGACATCAGTCGCTATGGAAAAGAAGGGTTTGAATTTCATGGAAAGAAAGAAGGCACTGCATTAACGGTGGCGTTTACTTTACATGGACAACCATTCCTCGCACTAAACGGCGGTCCGCAGTTTAAGTTTTCAGAAGCGATCTCTTTTACGATTCCCTGCGAAAACCAGGAAGAAATAGATTACTTCTGGGAGAAGCTCACAGAAGGAGGACAGGAATCAATGTGCGGCTGGTTGAAGGATAAATTTGGTTTATCGTGGCAGGTGGTTCCTACAATTCTTCCGAAATTGTTAAAAGATCCGGCTAAGGCGGGCAGGGTCACACAAGCGTTCATGCAGATGAGGAAGTTTGATATAGAAAAGTTGCAGAACGCGTAGCTTTGCAGCGATGAAGCATCTTCGTTCCCTGAATAAATACTTCTGGAAGTATCGGTACCGGTTTTTCTTCGGAATATTTTTCATTATCCTCTCGAACTATTTTGCGATCCTCGCTCCGCAGGTCACGGCGTTCATCTTCGACATGCTGCAGGCGAACCTTGGTGAGCCGGTGAAGTCGAGGTTGGTTCCGTACGATCCGCTGGTAAACGTGATCATCGGCGAGATGAATACGCACGATCTTTCGTTCTCAGGTAAGGTGGCAACATTCAGCATAGCGATCCTTGCATTTGCCATCCTTTCAGGATTCTTTATGTTCCTGATGCGGCAAACGATCATCGTGATGAGCCGTCATATAGAGTTCGATCAGAAGAACGAAGTGTTCAACCATTACCTGCAACTCGACCTTAATTTCTATAAGACGCACAGCACCGGCGACCTGATGAGCCGTATTTCGGAAGACGTGAGCCGCGTGCGCATGTACACCGGGCCGGCAGTGATGTACCTGGTGAACCTGTTGTTCAGAATTTCGTTCTGTGTGTTCTATATGTTCAGGAAAGACTGGGAGCTCACGCTCTATGTATTATCGCCTCTGCCGATACTTGCGCTCACCATTTATTTGGTGAACACGGTAATCCATAAAAAGAGTGAACATATACAGGCACTGCTGTCATCGCTTACTACGAATGCGCAGGAGTCGTATTCGGGTATACGGGTGATTAAATCATTCGTGCAGGAACGCGCGATGCTTGGATTTTTTGAACAGAATTCTGAAGCATATAAGAAAAATGCCATAGGACTTGCACGACTCGAAGCGATATACTTCCCGTCGATGGGTTTGCTGATAGGCCTGAGTACGCTGCTCACTATATTAATCGGCGGCATATATGCGATCTACGGCACTCACGAAGTAACAGTAGGTACCATAGCGGAATTTGTGATGTACATAAACATGCTTACGTTTCCGGTGAGTGCCATTGGGTGGACCGCCAGCATGATTCAGCGCGCGTCGGCATCGCAGAAACGCGTTAATGAGTTTTTGGATACGAAGCCAGACATTACAAATACGCCCGGCGCAGTGGCCAAAACGATTGAAGGGCACATTGCTTTTAAAGATGTTGACTTCACCTATCCCAATACGGGAATACATGCACTGAAGAATTTCAATCTTGAAATAAAAAAGGGTCAGAAGGTTGCGGTGATCGGTCATACCGGAAGCGGAAAGACCACCGTCGCGCAATTACTGTTACGCCTATACGACACTAACAAAGGGAAAATATTAATTGATGGAGTCGATGTTAAGAACATTGATCTCGCGCATTTGCGAAGCGAAATAAGTTATGTGCCGCAGGATGTGTTTCTCTTTAGCGATACGATAGCTAATAACATAAGTTTTGGTGTGAAAGATGCATCGAAGGAACTTGTTCAGCAGGCAGCGAGGTATGCCAGTATTGAGAAGGAAATACTGACGTTTCACGAGAAGTTCGACACGATGGTAGGAGAGAGAGGCGTAACGCTCAGTGGAGGTCAGAAACAGCGTATTTCCATCGCCCGGGGCCTGATAAAGGATCCGCGGGCGATTGTGTTCGACGACTGCCTGAGCGCTGTAGACGCGCGTACAGAGAAGGACATTCTCACGAATTTGTCGAACTTCCTGGCTGATCGTACAGCCATAATTATTACGCACCGGATCCTGCCGTTTTTTAAGTTTGATAAAATCGTTGTCCTGGAGGAGGGAAGAATTATTGAAGAGGGCACACACGACGAGCTTCTTGCATTAAATGGTTACTATACATACCTGCATGAACACCAGCAAACTGAAGAAGAGAGTGAGTAAAAACACGTAATGCTGCATCACGCTTTGTAAAAATTTTGCTAATACCGAAACAGTATTATATTTGTATGTCTTACCTTAAACCAAAACTTAAACTGTAAAACACCAAGATTGTGGCGTACGACAATAACGAAAAGCGGATGGAAAGCGTTTATAGCAAACGCATCAGGGCTGGAAAAAGAAGAACTTACTTTTTCGATGTTAGAGCAACCCGCGGTAATGATTACTACATTACCATTACCGAATCCCGCAAAAAATTTAATGAAGACGGCTACGACAGGCACAAGATATTCCTGTACAAAGAAGACTTCAACAAGTTCCTGAAAGCATTGACTGAAGCAGTTGACTACGTTAAGACTGATTTGATGCCAGACTTCGACTTCGACGCTTACAATCACGACCAGGCTCCTGAGCACGAATCAGAACAGGATGACAGTGTAGTTCCCGAAGTAGCAATCGCTACTCCTGTTGGAAGTATTCCTGTTGTTCCGGTTGCTGCCGCCGCTGCTGCATCTGTTCCCGGTCCGTCTGCCAGCGAAGAAGTAGATAAGTGGTAGGGTTCTTTGAGAGCGCCTGCTGACACATAATTTAAAAAGGTAATTCAGATTTGAATTACCTTTTTTATTTGAGCTTTTGTGAGTTGTTTATTTAAGCTTCACGGTAGCGGACTTTACCTTCTCACCCTTGGTTCCCAGCACTACTACGTAATACATTCCCCTCATAAGGTTTCCAACTCTTAATTTTTCGCGGTGTGTGCGTGTGCTTACAGTGAAACTTTTCACCAGCACCTGCTGACCGAGAACATTGTAAATAGTAGCGCCATACTTTCCGAAGTCGTTACCGAGTATCTGAAGATTGATTTCGCTTTCGGCAGGATTGGGTGAAATCGTCATTACAAAGCCACTTTCCTCGCGGTTTAGCGTAACGATATCAGAATACTGAATTAACCCTGATGCACTTTCCACTCTCATCCTGTAGTAATTAAAACCCGGTAAAGGATCGAGGTCGGAGAAAGTACCCGCAAGCTGCTGCTGTTCGTCAATTATCTTTTTGAGCTCCTGGTAAGTAACACCATCCTGGCTTCTTTCTAATACCATTTCAAACACATCGAATGTTGGATCTGTTGTCCACCTGAGTTCATTGTATTCACCTATTACGAGGCCGGTAAGTTCTGTTGATTGCTCAGGAAGGGCGGTGCCCGAAAATTCGAGGTCGAAGATGGCCTTTGTATTTTGAATACCATCCACCGCAACAAGGTATGTGCTGTTAGCAGTCAGGCCGTTTATTACCTGCAACTGACCATCGGCGTTAAAAGTCTGATAATCCAATGCTGTAGGAAACGATCCGCCCGTTGGGCATGATGACACTTTGTACATCGAGATCTTTACTCCTTTAGGTGCAACGCCAGCGGCACCAACAGGACAATCGGCAATCGCTACGGGGTTGGTTGTATAGTTCATCACCTTAAGCGAGAGGTTGCCACCGATTTCATTTGTTTTGAACGCGTAAAATGCTGTGTTCGTCACATTCGATCCGCCGCCATCAACTTTCCACTGGTTGAAGGCAGGGTCCGAAAATTTATTACTTGTAGCGTGAGCGAGATCGAAGTTCACAACGGTGAGCGTTGGAATAGTGCTGATAGGAAACGCGAGCGGGCAATCATCTTTCGCTTCCACAATCGCTTCGATAGGCGTCATTTCAGGCTCGCCTGTTACGCAATTCCCGTAATCAAAATCATGCTGCGTGACCTGGTATAAGCCGCCAGACTTTGCAGCGAAGTCGAGACTTATTCTACGCTGGTTGTAAGCGATAGAATAATGCATCACCTTACCAGGCGAGGCAGTTCCTGCGCCGGAACCAACAAGTGGGTCAACAATGTGGCCAAGGTTGAGGGCGTGGCCAAGTTCGTGAAGTAGTACGGTTTCAAGATCCACGACATTACTCGCTTCGGAAAGCGGGGGACATGGGCCTAATGTAAAAGGTGTACTGCCTGCAGAATAACCAGTATTACGAATGACTATATCGAAACCTGTTTTACGTGCCTGGTTATTAACCGGGTCGTTCGTGCAGATAGTGATACCTGAAAAACATGTTGCCAGCACGCCATCGGCAAGAGGTCCGAGGCTGGTTCCGCCATTGTCGTATTGAATTATATTTTCGCCATCATCAGGGTTAACCGTTTGCAGCGATGTTGTTCCTGCCTCAATGAAGTTTACGCCTACACTTTCTTTCCATGTATTCATCGCACGGAGGAAAGTAGCCTTGGCGGCACTTGAATTAATGTTTACCCCACTGTTTGCGGTTGAGCTGCTATACTTAATTGAATAGCCGCCACTACCATTCATATTACCCAGCGTAAACTGTTTAATTTCGTAGGGCGCGCCGAAGTCGGCAGTTAACACGCTATATATTACCTGTAGGTTAGTAGAAGAATTTACAAAGTTCCCGATGTTGTCAACCACTCTTACAGGGCCGGTGCCGGCCTGTGTTGGTACGCGAACTTTGATCTGGGTCGACGACCACGAAATCACCAAAGGGCTTGTATAATCAATAACAGCAAACTGGCTTCCTGATGGGAAATCTGCATGCGAAAATAACACGGCAGCATCGCCTGATGCTGTGCCGAAGCCGCTTCCGTTTATCGTCAGTACATTATTTGTTGGATCGAGCAGCGCGCCGGCATTTACTCGCGATGGAGAGAAATTGCTGATTATCGGTGCGAGTGTAGAATTATTTGACTGGAACTTCGATGCAGGCTTATCGATACTAAATGTTGAATTTTTTATTTCAGGTCCCCTGCCAAGTTTAGTGCGAAGGTCCTTGTATAACAGCTGTTCAATATTTCCGTACTCAACATATGGCGCAGTAGCTGTTTTAGAAGCGAGATCGTATTTCAAAAAGCCCTGCGAGCTGCTATATACTTCAAGCGCAGTGTTAAAAGAAAGCGGTGCATTCCTCATGGTCTGCTGGCGCAAAAAGAAAACGCCCACTTCATTTTTCTTCAGCTCAAGAAGGTGACTTGCCTGGATCACGTGTCCATCGACTGCGCCACCGACAGTAATAATGTCAACGATATTCTTTTGAAGGGCACCTTTGAAAACCTTATACACTTCCACCTGGTTGGTGGTATAGATCATGGTATGGTTAGGGTTCCAGGCAGACGTTTTGCCGATGACCTTTCCTTCAATAATAAGACTCGAGTGGATGATTTTTTGCTCTGTCGTAACCGGGTACAATCCCTGCGAACGAACAGTGCTAAAGCAGAATGAAAGGCAAACTAAAAATAGTCCAGGGAAGCCGGTATAACTTCTCATAGGTGCTTGAAGTTGAAAATTTTTACCTTGAAACTACGGTTTAAACGATAACAACAGATATTAATTGTTCGCTATCATATCCTTATACGTATTAATCAGTCCATTGGTTGAGCTATCGTGTCCATTTACCGGCTTATTGTCTGCAAGTTCGGCCAGCACTTTGTTGGCCAATTGTTTGCCTAGTTCAACACCCCACTGGTCGAAGCTGTAGATGTTCCAGATAACGCCCTGAACAAATATTTTATGCTCGTAAAGGGCAATTAACCGGCCAAGATTATAAGGAGTGATTTTTTTGATGAGGATGGAATTGGTTGGTCGGTTTCCGCTGAATTGTCTGAACATCATTACGTTCGGATCCGAGCCGGATTCATTTTGCACTTCTTCCAGCGTTTTTCCATTCATCAGCGCCTCGGTCTGCGCAAAAAAGTTTGACAGCAGTTTCTGATGGTGATCGCCAATGGGATTGTGACTTTCTGCCGGCGCAATAAAATCGCACGGTACCATCACTGTTCCCTGGTGCAACAGTTGGTAAAAAGCATGCTGGCCGTTTGTGCCGGGTTCCCCCCAAATAACAGGCCCTGTAGCATAGCTAACCGGCTCGCCGTTGCGGTCAACAGACTTGCCATTGCTTTCCATGTTGCCCTGTTGAAAATACGCCGTAAAACGGTGCATATACTGATCGTAGGGGAGGATGGCTTCAGTTTGCGATCCGAAAAAGTCGGTGTACCATAAGCCAATTACTGCAAGTATTACCGGGATGTTCTGGTTGAAGTCGGTATAACGGAAATGCTTATCCGTTTCGTAGGCTCCCCTGAGGAGTTGTTCGTAATTATCGTATCCAACACTCAGTGCGATCGATAAACCGATGGCGCTCCAGATGGAATAACGTCCTCCAACCCAGTCCCAGAACACAAACATGTTGTGTGTGTCGATTCCAAACTTCGCAACGTCTTTTTCGTTTGTTGACAGCGCTACAAAGTGTTTTGAAATATCGTCTTCACATGCATGCTGCAGGAACCAGTTTCGCGCGGTCAGTGCGTTGGTCATCGTTTCCTGTGTAGTAAATGTTTTAGAAGCAATGAGAAAGATCGTTTCTTCCGCATTTATCTTCTTCAATACCTCCGCTATATGCGTTGCATCCACATTCGATACAAAGTAGGCCTGGATGCCATCTACAAAATAAGGCTTAAGTGCTTCGGCAACCATTTGCGGACCGAGATCACTTCCACCAATACCGATGTTGACGATGTATTTAATTTTTTTACCCGTGCAGCCTGTGTGCTCGCCGGAATGAACACGGTCGCAGAAAGCTTTCATCTGCGCTTGTACGGCATGGATATCTTTCATGACATCCTTTCCCTCAACAACCAAAGGTTTGCCTGAAAAATTTCTTAGTGCTGTATGCAGTACTGCCCTGTTTTCAGAACGGTTTATTCTTTCACCAGTGAACATAGCTTCGATGGCATCTTTCAACTTGCATTCATTGGCAAGATCAAAAAGCAGCTGAAGCGTTTTATCGGTAATGATATTTTTTGAATAGTCTACAAGTATATCGTCGTGCCTGATAGAGAACTTCTTAAAGCGATCAGGGTCGTTTTTAAAAAGATCCTTCATCTGCCATGAGCGGGCCTCATTATGATGTTCCTGTTAATGCTGCCCATGCATGTGTATGATCAGGTTTTATTGATGGGAACATTGCGCCTCCAATTCTTCTTTAAATGCTTTACGCGGGGTAAGTCCCAACAAATCGAACATTTGCATGTCTGCATCGAATGTTGGGTTTGGTGTGGTCAACAGCTTTTCCCCTGCGAATATTGAGTTTGCACCAGCCATAAAACAAAATGCCTGTTCTGCCACGCTCATCTGCGCGCGGCCCGCACTAAGGCGTACCATCGTAGCAGGCATCAGTATCCTGGCTGTAGCGATCATGCGTACCATATCCCAGATGTCAACACGTGGCTGGTCTGCGAGCGGTGTGCCTTCTATTGCCACCAGTGCATTGATGGGAACGCTTTCAGGATGCGAAGGAAGTGTTGAAAGTGTATGAAGCATCTTGATCCTGTCGGCATGTTGTTCGCCAAGACCGATAATTCCACCACAGCAAACAGTTACGCCCGCTTTGCGCACATTATCAAGGGTTCTTAGCCTGTCATCGTACGTCCTTGTGGTGATGATCTCGTTATAATATTCTGAAGAGGTGTCGAGGTTATGATTGTAAGCGTACAAGCCAGCTTCTGCGAGACGTTCGGCCTGTCCCTCTGAAAGCATGCCGAGCGTGCAGCAAACTTCCATGCCCATTTCGTTCACGCCTTTCACCATGTCTATCACTTTATCAAAATCGCGGTTGTCCCTTACTTCTCTCCAGGCTGCGCCCATACAAAAACGGGTTGAGCCTGCTTCTTTCGCTCTGCGTGCATACTCCAGCACTTCGTCTTTTTTCATTAGGGCATGAACATCTACGCCTGTGTTATAACGGGCGGCCTGCGGACAGTAAGCACAGTCTTCCGAGCAGCCACCGGTTTTTATAGAAAGGAGGGTACAAACCTGTACTTCGCCTGTATCGTTGTACTCCCTGTGCACCGTAGCGGCACGGTGTACCAGCTCAAGAAGCGGCAAATTGTAGATATCATTTATCTCGTCAATCGTCCAGTCGTTCCTAATGCCTTCAGTCATACTCAGTTGGTTTAGGGGCAAAAGTATTAAATATTACCTCTTTTCCATGAGGTATATCATGCGGCGGGTGCCGCTGACCGGCTCTTTTTTCTTTATGTTGAAATAGGGGGCGAGCGCCCTCTCGAAATTATCGGCTGTATACTCGTGAAATACGTCTTTACGGCTGGCCAGCATCATCTTTACTTTTTCGTCCTCGCGGGGCACAAACTCAATGATCAAAGTATTCGCAATATCATTCAACCATTGTGCAAGAACATCGAGTGAAACGTTTCGGCCGATCACTAAATGGTGAACGAGCGCGAGGGCCACTACGAGGTCCGTTGTGATCCTTTCATGGAATCTGTACCCGCTCGCGGTTATTGAATCCGGTGGAGGGCGATGGATTGGCGATGTCCATTACAAGGGGCAGAATATTCCTGGTGGCCGCTTTACGGCCCTCTTTATACAACCGGCAAATGGTTTGGCTATCGCTATCCAGTGCCACAACCTTCCATCCTTCCTCAGCAAGGATCTTCGAAAAATGGCCGTCGTTAGCCCCGGCATCGAGCACGGTTCCCACGGGTATGTCGGCGATGATATCCCTGAAAATTTTGGCTTTGGTGACAAGATATTCATCTCCCATAATAGACTCCGAATAGTAGTTGCTCCATCCCGAAGTCCTGTAGCCGCTTCTTACGTGGCTGACCGTTTTTTCAAGGTGATCAATTAAGTTTAAAAGCTTTCGCTTGTTGAATTTTCCATCATCTTTTCTCCCGCCAGCACTGCGTGTAACAGTATTTTGCAGGTAAACGTGCAGCCAAACACCAAGGCTCGTTCTGCTTCTTAACGGTAATAATTTGGAGGTGATGTCTACAGGAATGCCGTCAGAATAAACAATCAGCGTTTTTTGGATATCCGTTTTAAGGTAATGTTCGAGATAAAGCGGGAACAAAAACATATTACAGAACTGCCTGTACGCTACCCACGGTTTTTCTTCATCGTATTTCTCGAAGGAAAGGGTGTCAATAAAAACAGGTGCGCCGTCATGAAACTGGATATTATAAGGCGTAGCGTCTTTCAGGATCATACCATGCGAAAGTGCATCTTTCAGAATGTCGATTGTAAGAAGCGCTGCATCTTTCAGTTGATCGAAACACCATTCGTAGGGATAGGTGGTATGATGAATTTGTTGTGGAAGAAGCGTTTTATAGTGGTTGTTACTTTCTGCAACGATATCGGTGGTTTCATCATGAGTAATCAGCGATCGCTTTGCCGTCAGCTGAGCGTACAGTCCAGAGCTCATCAATAAATCGTAATCTTCGGAATAGCTTTTATTTACCTGCCGGTAATAGATGTTGTTTGATTGAAATACAAATCCTGATGGATCTCTGAACGAAGCCGGGTGGATATTTATATCAGGCATTTAGGTTGTCATTCTTTGGATGTCCGTCCTTCTTCTTTTTCGTGAAGAACGATTTTATTTTCCACCATGCTGATTTGAAGTAGAATAATGTTCCAAGAATGGCTGCTATAATCATTTGTACCAGGTAGCTTCCGCTGCCGGGGTCAACATACAATAATATTGTGTTGACGGTCACAGGTAACTAAGGTTCGTTTTTGGTGTTAGCACGAGTAACGTTTCATACATCAGCCTGATGGTCTCTTCTATATCATCACGGTGCAGCATTTCTACTGTTGTATGCATATAACGCAAAGGAATGGAAATAAGTACTGAAGGGCAGCCATCATTTGCATAAGCAAACGAATCTGTATCTGTGCCTGTGCTTCTTGATACGGTCCGCATCTGTACCGGGATCTTTTTATTTTCGGAAACACCGATCACCACATCGAGCAGTTTATTGTGGACTGCGGGACCAAATGCAAGACTCGGTCCTCTTCCACATAGCACATCGCCTTCAATAATCTTGTTCACCATTGGAGTATGGGTATCGTGCGTTACATCGGTAATGATGGCCACGTTAGGTTTTATTCTGCGTGCAATCATTTCCGCGCCGCGGAGCCCTATTTCCTCCTGAACGGCATTTACGACATATAGACCGAAGGGGAGTGTCTTTTTATTTTCTTTCAGGAGCCTGGCTACTTCCGCGATCATAAAACCACCGACGCGGTTATCGAACGCACGACCGATATAGTGGCCGTTAGCGAGCTCGTCGAAGCCATCCTGGTATGTTACGACTGATCCGATGCGCACTCCAAGGCCTTCAACATCTTTTTTGGTTCTGGCGCCGGTATCGAGGAACAGGTTATCCACTTTTGGTTGCGGCTCTTTTGTTTCTGGACTGTTTATCCTGGTGTGGATCGCGGGCCATCCAAACACTGCTTTAACCGGACCGTTCTTACCATGAATAAAAACGCGCTGCCCGGGAGCGATCTGGTGATCGACACCTCCGTTGCGTTTCAGGTAAATAACGCCATCCGGAGTAATGTAGTTGACGAACCAGCTGATTTCATCGGCATGCGCTTCGATCACCACTTTGAAATCCGCTTTTGGATTGATAATACCCACAGCGGTACCGTACGGATCAACCATTGTCGTGTCTACAAACGGTTTCACGTAGTCGAGCCAAAGTCGTTGTCCGCTGCTTTCGAAGCCAACGGGCGAAGGATTGTTGATATATTTTTTAAGAAATTGAAGAGAATTGTCGGTCAGTAGAGATTTGGACTTTACAGCTTTTGCCATCAGGATGATTTAATACAGGAGTTTAGAAATTAGTTCTGGCGGTCGATTACGGTGCCGGTTGTAAGCGTGTCGCTCACGTTGTTATTGATGTCGGCCACATATATTTTGAAGAACATGGTGTCATTATCAAAGGGATCCTCAGTCATGAAAGCATTGCTGATCTTCAATTGAATTTCGCCAGTGGTGGTCTTTGGAAAATCAGGAAGGATTTGATTAACGGTGTCTGCTTTGTCGTTCGAATTAGGGTCGGTGATGGGTTTTGAATTGAGCCGGTTGCGAACATAAGTAATGATTCCACCGCCGAGGTCGCCTTCTTTATCAGTGAATTCAAGATTAATAATGAGTTCGGCGCCTGGAGGTATTTCACTTCCGTTGACACTTTTTATTTTCAAAGAGGGTCTTGATTCAAGCTTATCTTTACCGCACGCCACAACAACAACAGCAAAAGCCAGGTAGGGCAGATATCTTTTTAACATACAAAAAGTTATAATTACAAATTTAAAGGCTCTCCGCTGAATTAGCGTATATGATTTGTGAATTAGAAGATAAAATTTTTGATGCACATGAGCAGGATTTTCAATCACTTGCGCTCGAAATTTTCAGGCTGCAATACAACGAAAACCGCATCTACCGCTCTTTTACCGATGCACTGCGTATTGATCCGGAGAAGGTGAACAATGTTGCATCGATTCCTTTTATTCCCGTAAGTTTTTTTAAGAATCATGATATTGTTACCGGCACGTTTCATCCCGAAGTAGTGTTCGAGAGCAGCGGAACCACTCAAACAGGCAATAGCCGGCATCTGGTGAAATCTGTCGACTTATACCGCAAGAGTTTCATGCGTGGCTTTGAATTATTTTATGGGCCTGTAGAATCATGGTGCATTGTCGGTTTGCTGCCGTCATATCTTGAAAGGAGTAATTCGTCGCTGGTGCTGATGGTAAATCGACTTAATAGCATCGAGCAAAAACGAAAACAGTGGATTCTACCTGTCAGAGTATGACAAGCTCTCAAGTCTCATCTTAGAAAATGAAAAAGAAGGTCAGAAAACACTGCTCATCGGCGTAACGTTCGCGTTGCTCGATCTTGCCGACAAATTTGCGATGCCGCTTAAGCATACTGTCATCATGGAAACGGGGGGAATGAAGGGCAGAAGAAAAGAATTGACACGGGAGGAGGTTCATGCATCTCTTGCAAACGCCTTCCAGTTAAAAAATATCCACTCTGAATACGGGATGACTGAACTTCTATCACAAGCGTACTCCACAGGCGAAGGCATCTTTCGTTGTCCACCCTGGATGAAAATAATAGTGCGTGATGAAGATGATCCTTTAACTATCAAATCAACTACTTCAAAAACACAAACAGGATTGATCAACGTGATAGATCTTGCCAATATGCATTCCTGCTCATTCATCGCAACAGATGATATTGGAAAACTTTACAGCGATGGTTCATTCGAAGTACTGGGAAGGATGGATAGCAGCGATGTACGCGGATGTAGCCTGATGTATACGTAGTTAGATGACTGCGTTAAGGATTAGCACGCCGATCAAACCCATCACAGCCACAATCGTTTCCATAACCGACCACGAGCGGATGGTATCTTTAACACTCAGGTTGAAATACTCTTTGAACAGCCAGAAACCGGAGTCGTTTACATGAGAGAATAACAGGCTTCCTGCACCGATAGACAGCACCATCAAATTTGGATCAACTTGCGATTGAATCATCAACGGCGCAATTATTCCCGCAGTTGTTAAACCCGCTATAGTCGCGGAGCCGAGACAAACCCGTATTACGCCTGCAATCAACCAACCTAATACCAGTGGATGAATATTGAGCCCCAGCAGCATGTTACCTATCTGCGAACTGACACCGCTATCTGCAAATACCTGTTTTAATGCGCCCGCACCCGATATAATAAGTAAAATAACCGCAATGTCGCCAACCGAGTCTGCATAAATCTTCATCACGCTTTTCATCGACTTGCCAGTCATAATACCGAGTGTAAATGTGGCGCCGATCAATGAAATAAGCATTACAATCACCGGGTCGCCAAAGAAGGTAATGTATTTGTAAGAACCGCTATCGGGGCTGATCGTAAAGGATAAAATAGTGGTAGCTACCAATAGCATCACGGGAAATAACGATGTAATAAAACTATTCGCCGCGCCAGGCAGCTTACTATCTTCCACATCCTTCGGCTTGAATGTTTCTAACGGCTTCGACTGAATATTTTTGAGCGTGTTCGCGAACAACGGCCCTGCAACAATTATCGTTGGCACTGCTATGACCAGTCCATACAACAACGTTACACCCATATTCGCATCGAACTGTGCAACGAGTGCAGCGGGAGAGGGGTGAGGCGGTAGAAAGCCATGCGTTACGGACAATGCTGCGAGCATAGGTAAGCCTACGTAAACCGCGGGAAGTTTGTACTGGTAGACTACCGAAAAAATCAAAGGCACGAGCAACACAAATCCAACATTATAAAACAGGGGAATACCTACAATAAACCCTGTTACCATCAGCGCCCACTGAATATATTTTCTGCCGAACATGCGCGCGAGTACAGACGTTATTTTTTCTGCGGCGCCGCTCTCAGCGACCAGTTTGCCAAGCATTGCACCCAGACAAATAATAATTACAAGAGATCCGAGCGTATCGCCGATGCCCTTTTGTACTGAGGCGCTCACTTTGCCGAGCGGAATACCGAGAGCTAATCCTGCAGTAATAGAAACTACGAGAAATGCGATGAACGCGTTCACCTTTCCCCACGTAATGAGCAGGATGAGAAACAGAATGCAGACAAATATGATAAGCAACGTCATGTTACCTGAATTGTATGGCCTTTACAGGTTGGATTCTTTTCACGATCAGCGTAGGTATCATCAGTACAATGAAACAGATAATGAATGTAACGATATTCACCAGCATCACCTGCCACCAAACAAGATGCACAGCCGCGACTGAAATATAATATGCCTCTTCCTGTAAAGTAATAAATCCATACCGTTGCTGCAGCCAGCAAACCAGCAACCCGAGAATATTTCCACCAATCAATCCGCCAATACTTATGATCGACCCATGATAAAGAAATATTTTTTGCACCATCCAGTTCTTCGCGCCAATAGCTTTGAGGATACCAATCATGCGCGTACGATCGAGAACGAGTATCAACAAACAGGTTATTAAATTTAGTGTAGCGATCACGATCATAATGATCAGCACGATGATGATCGTTTTATTCTGGAGATATAGCCAGTCAAAGATGTTTGGAAATATTTGTTCGATCGTGCTGCTTTTATAGTCGATCGGAATTTTGTACATGATGTCTTCGCTGATGCGGTCCATCTGCGTGAAATCTTTCAGAAACACTTCATACCCGCCAATCTCATCTTCGCCCCAATTGTTGAGTCGCTGTATCAATTTCAAATCGCCGATGGCAATCAGCTTATCATATTCTTCAATACCTGTTTTAAATATTCCTGCGATAGTCACTTTACGCGGACGCGGAGAGGCGCCGCCTGACTGAATAAAATAAATAAGTAACTGGTCATTCACTTTCAGGCGCAGCTGTTTCGCTATCGATTCTGAAAGATTGATCTCGCTGCTGTAAGTGCTGTCGGAAAACTTTATCCACCGGCCGCTGACGAGGAACTTATTGATATTTTTAAAATCATAATCTCTTTCCACGCCTTTGAACAAAACACCTTCAAGATTTTCAGATGTTTTAAGTATCGCATTCTTGGTGGCGTAAGCCTGGATCGATTTTATTTCGGGGAACGTGGCAGGAAGGTGCGTGATGGAATCGTTCCGAAGAATCGGCGTTTCTTCAGCTATCGACACACGAACCGCTTCGAAGTTGTGGATGCGGATGTGTCCCCAGAAGCTGAACACCTTATCGCTGATGGTTTTCTGGAACCCGCCGGTGAAAGCGAGGGTCACAATCATTACCATCACACTTATAATAGTAGCCGACACTGAAAGCCTGATCACAAAGCGCGAAAAGGATTGTTGTTCATTGAATGCGATCCGTTTCGCTATAAATCCCGAAATGTTCAATCCACAAAAGATTTAGGCTCAAAAATAGACGGTTTTATGTTATTATTGATCTTATGTGGCAACGGGGCTTTATTCTTTTTGTGCTCATGTGGACGGCTTCAACGGGATTTTCTCAAATTCCCGAACAGGTTTTTGCGGCAAACATCAAATCGGTACAGCTTTATCCATATGGCAACCAGATAGGATACCCGCTCATCAGGCTTGGTTCGGCGGAACAACTCGAGCTTCACTTTGACGACCTCGATGCCGACGTAAAGAACTATTCATACACTTTTCAGCTATGTAATGCCGACTGGACGCCTGCGATGCTCAGTCACTTTGACTTTATCAAGGGCTTTTCGCAGGTGCGCCTCACTACTTACCGTATTTCATCCATTGCATTTACGCGCTACACGCACTACCAGGCGGTACTGCCCGACAGGAACTGTGTTCCGTCGAGGTCGGGTAATTATATATTGAAGGTTTTTAAAAACAGCGATACGTCGCAGCTGATTTTTACGAGGAGGATGCTGGTGGTGCAGGAAATGTCGACGATCGGCGTGCAGGTACAGCAGCCGTTCAACGGGCAGTTTTTTAAAACCCACCAGAAGCTACAGTTCAAGGTAAATGTGAATGAAGGGCTTGACCTGGTAAATGCGCAACAGCAAATTAAGGTGACGCTATTGCAAAATATGCGCTGGGATAATGCGATCACGAGCATGCGTCCAACGTTTTTTTCACGGCGAACACTTGAGTATAATACTGAAAATGAAGCGGTATTTCCCGCTGGAAAAGAATGGCGATGGCTCGATCTTCGCAGCTTCAGATTGCAGAGCGATCGTGTGGCAGATGCCCGTTATTCGAATAAGAGCACTGAGATTTTTGTACGGCCAGATATGGAGCGGTTAACGCAGCGGTTTAACTTCTATCGTGATTTCAACGGGAGGTTTTTTCTTGAACCCACTGAAAGCATCAACCCGTTGTGGCAGTCGGACTATGCAACCGTTCACTTTAGCTTCGTGCCGCCGGGAAATACTCCGTTTGCGGATAAAGACATCTACCTGTTTGGTGAACTTACCGATTACAACCTGGGCGATGCAGCGAAGATGCAGTATAGTGCAGATAAGGGAGTGTACGAATCGACACTATTTTTGAAGCAGGGGTATTATGATTATATGTATGTGACGATTGATAAAAATGATGCGAAGCGGAAGGCAAATTTTGATACGACGGAAGGAAATTTGTGGGAGACGGAAAACGATTATATGATACTGGTGTATTACAGGGAGCTTGCGGGCAGGGCAGACAGGCTTATTGGTTTTGCAAAAGTAAATTCGAGGTTAGCAACAAAATAAAGACATTGTTTTATGAAACTTATACGATTTGGAGAGGCGGGACAAGAGAAACCTGGCGTGATCATTAACGAAAACAGGTATGATGTATCAACGGCGGTAAAAGACTATGATGAAGAATTTTTTGGTAACGATGGCATTTCGAAACTGAAAGAATACATCAATCAAAATCATAACAACTTAACGCCGGTTAGTGATGACGTGAGGCTGGGAGCGCCACTCGCGCGGCCTTCAAAGTTGATATGTATTGGTTTGAACTATGCGGATCACGCGCGGGAAACCGGTGCAACGCCGCCTGCGGAGCCGATAATCTTTTTTAAGTCTACGACGGCTATTTGTGGTCCCAATGATGATTTGGTGATTCCTAAGGGAAGTAAGAAAACGGATTGGGAAGTTGAGCTTGGAGTGGTAATAGGAAAGAAGGCAAGTTATGTTGAAGAGAATGCTGCGCACCTGCATATCGCCGGATATGTGCTGCATAACGATTATAGTGAGCGGGCGTTTCAACTGGAGCGCGGCGGGCAGTGGGTGAAAGGCAAAAGTTGCGATTCGTTTGCGCCGCTTGGGCCTTTTATAGCGCTCGCAGATGATATCGAAGATGTAGATAATCTTCGATTATGGTTAACCGTTAACGGTAAGACCGTACAGGATGGTAACACATCGAATTTGATTTTCAATATTCCGTTTATAGTGCATTACCTGAGTCAGTTTATGACGCTGCTTCCGGGTGATGTGATTTCTACTGGTACGCCGCATGGGGTTGGATTAGGGATGAAGCCGGAGCCGGTTTTTGTGAAGGCTGGGGATGTGATTGAATTGGGGATTGATGGATTGGGGAGTTCGAAGCAGGTTGCCAGGAATTATGTTTGAGCGTGAGGCGTGACCATTACAAGAATTACTTCTTAATCAGATCAATTTTCGCCGCCAGCTTCCGATCCTTATCGGTCACCACATCCCCGGCATCATGCGTGGATAACCAGACCTCTACCGTGTTGTAAACGTTCTTCCATTCGGGATGATGATCCATCTTTTCTGCAAAGAACGCCACCCTCGTCATGAAGGCAAACGCCTCGGCAAAGTCTTTAAACTGGAACTTTTTATAGAGTTTATTGTCTTTTTCTTCCCACATCGTCAGCGAATCTACAAAAAATCGTAAACTGCACCCCTCAATTTTACACGAGGTATGAAACGATTTTTGCCGCTAGTTGCTTTGACATTTTCCTTCTTTATTTCCGTTGCGCAGCAGCCTAAACGTGTGCTGGTATACAGCGGCTGGAACCGTTATTTCCATCAATCCATCCCTTCCGGACAAACAGCCTTAATAAACATAGGAAAGGAACTAAACCTCCAGGTAGATACTACTTCAGAAGCAAAGTACTTTAATGAAGATTCGCTGAAGCACTACGCTGCCGTGGTATTCCTGAGCACTTCAGGTAATAACCTGCTCGACACAGCACAGAAAGCCGACTTCGAACGGTTCATCCAGGCCGGTGGGGGATACCTCGGTATTCACGGTGCTGCGGCAACAGAATACGGCTGGGAATGGTATGGAAAACTCCTCGGAGCTGTCTTCAACGGTCACCCTGAACCACAGGAAGGCGTGGTGAGCATTGCAAAACGCAAGGAACCTTCCACCCGCCATCTTCCCAAAAAATGGAAAAGGTTCGATGAGTGGTATAACTATAAAAACAGGCAACAAGATCTGACCGTTCTCCTCAGGCTCGATGAAAAAACATACAAAGGCGGAACCGATGGAGAATACCATCCAATAGCATGGTATCACGAATTCGACGGAGGAAGATCATTTTATACAGGATTGGGGCATACCAACGAAAGCTACAGCGATCCCCTGTTCGTCAGGCATCTAAAGGCCGGCCTGCAATATGCAATCGGCAACAATGCTACCCTTGACTATTCAAAAGCAAAAACACAACGCATCGCACTGCCAAAACACAGGCTGCTTGTGTTTTCAAAAACAAAAGGCTGGCATCATACCTCCATTCCATTTGGTATAAAAGCCGTTCTAAAAATCGGCAAAGAAAAAAATTACCAGGTAGATACAACAGTGAATTCGGCAGATTTCACCGACGAAAATCTTAAGAAATACGATGCTGTCGTTTTCATGAGCACCACGGGCAACGTACTGAACGCTGAACAACAGGCAGCATTTGAAAGATATATTCAATCGGGTGGCGGTTATGTCGGCGTACATTCTGCTGCGGATACTGAATATGACTGGCCGTGGTACGGCAACCTCGTTGGCGCTTATTTTGAGAGTCACCCTAACAATTCAAATGTGCGCAAGGCAACAATAGATGTAAGGGATAAAAAGCATCCGGCATCTTCAATGCTTCCCGACAAGTGGGAGAGAACAGATGAGTGGTACAACT
This sequence comes from uncultured Chitinophagaceae bacterium, assembly GCA_963782225.1. Classification (GTDB taxonomy): domain Bacteria; phylum Bacteroidota; class Bacteroidia; order Chitinophagales; family Chitinophagaceae; genus Flavitalea. Next base: position 487,285 of record CAWAIQ010000006.1, on the reverse strand, counting down.
ATAAATCAATCTACTCTGATCTGAAAGTATTGATGACGCTGGATGAAAGCACTTATGATGGCGGAACGAATGGCGCCGTGCATCCCATTAGCTGGTACCATGAATATGATGGTGGCAGAGCATTTTACACAGGGCTTGGTCATACCGACGAAACCTATTCTGAAAAATTATATCTCGATCACCTCACAGGTGGAATTGAATATGCGATAGGCACAGGCAAAAGAGATTTTTCGAAAGCTTACGCGAAAGTAACACCCGACCAGAACAGGTTTGTAAAAACCATTCTCACCGACAGACTTGATTATCCAATGGAACTTGCTGTTGCACCCGACGGCAGGATATTCTACACCGAACTGCGCGGCCGTTTTTTTATGCACGATCCGAAGACGAATAAAAGTCGCTTGCTGTATAAGTTCCCGATAACATTTGAAGGAGGTACAGGGTTGATAGGCGTTACCCTCGATCCGCAGTTCACGACAAACAAATGGATTTACCTGTACTATGCACCGGGAGGATTAACAGAAGAAAATCTGCATTTCAATTTGTCGCGGTTTACATTGAAAGACGATAACACACCTGATCTTAAATCAGAAAAAATATTGCTGACTGTTCCGGTACAAAAGAACAGTGGCTCGCATCATGGCGGCTCGCTGGCGTGGGATAAACACGGCAACCTGTTTCTTAGCACAGGCGATGGAACCACACCATTTCCTTCGAACGGTTATGCGCCGATCGACGAACGCCCAGGCAAAGAATATTACAGCATGGATGCGCAACGCAGCGCTGCAAACACAAACGATCTTAAAGGAAAAATTCTGCGCATACATCCTGAACCCGACGGAACATACACCATCCCGGAAGGAAACCTTTTTCCAAAGGGCACAGATAAAACGAAGCCCGAAATATATGTAATGGGCACCCGTAATCCATATCGTATCGCGGTGAACCCGGTTTCTTCGGTTGTGTATTGGGGTGAGATTGGTCCTGATGCCGGCGAAGATTCTACGCGTGGTCCTAAAGGCTACGACGAATTTAACCAGGCGAAAAAGCCGGGTAATTTCGGATGGCCTTATTTTGTTGGCTTCAACAGGGCATATGCAAAATGGGATTTTGCTACGCTTACTTTAGGTCCTGTTTTCGATCCTAAAGCGCCCGTGAATAATTCGCCTAACAATACTGGCTTAAATACACTTCCACCTGCAACGCCTCCATTCATCGCCTATCCTTATGTGGCATCAGAACAGTTTCCTGAATTAGGCTCGGGTGGAAGATGTGCGATTGGTGGAGACTTTTACCAATTCGACGAGAAAAATCCTTCAGCTAGCAAGTTCCCTAAATATTATGATGGAACACTCTTTATCGCCGACTGGATGCGCAACTGGGTGTTCAATGTACAGTTCGATAAAGATGAAAACTTCAAACGTACAGAACCATTCATGCCGCTGACCGGCGATTTCCGCAGGCCCATTGATATGGCGTTTGGTAAAGATGGCGTGTTGTACATGCTTGAATACGGATCGGTATATGGTGCAACAAATGAAGATGCACGACTCGTGAAGATCGAATACAACAACGGCAACCGCGCTCCGCTTGCAACTGCTAACATCGTTGATTCCGCAATGATGGATTCGCTTTCAAAAACGCGTTTTCTGACGAGCGAATCAAATAAGCTTCCTATTGTAAAAGAAATTGCAGGACAGGCTCCACTAAATGTAAGAGTGAGCAGCCGCGGTAGCCGTGACCTCGATGATGATGACAGTGTTTCATATCAATGGTCGTTCGGCGAAGCTGATGCTGTTGCTACAACACGTGATGCAAAATATACATTTACCAAACCTGGTATTTACAATGTATTGTTGAAAGTGTCTGATAAAAGTGGTTTGTCAGCAACTGATACATTGCTTGTGAAAGTAGGTAACACAAAACCTGATGTAAAGATTACAGGTCCGGGTAACAAATCATTCGCGTGGAAGAATAAGCCATTTAAGTATGCAGTGAAAGTGAAAGATGCAGAAGATGGCACAGTGGATATGACGAAGGTGAAGGCTTATTATTTCTATAATCCGCAGCCGTCGAAAAGTGGTGATGCGCTGCCTGTGTTTACGGAAATAAATTATCCCGGGAAAGAAATTATGGCTAAGAGCGATTGTAAATCGTGCCACTTTGCTGATAAAAAAGCGGTGGGGCCGAGTTACATATCGATTGCGAACAGGTATAAAAATCAAACAGGGTCCGTACGGAAACTTGCTGATAAAATAATTGCAGGTGGCGGTGGCAACTGGGGTAAAGAATTTGTGATGAGTGCGCATCCGCAGCTAGCACGTCGCGATGCGGAAAGTATTGTTAAGTATATCTATTCATTAACGGATAAGAAGCCTGCACAGAAAGCACTGCCACTGACAGGGCAGCTGAATCTTCCGTTTTATGATCACGAGCCTGCGGGTCAGTATACTATCGTAGCCACCTACACAGACAAGGGCGGGAATGTGGTTGGTCCGCTGAAGGGAACGGATGTGATCACTATCAGAAATGCGAAGGTTAACCCGATGTATGCAGATGAGTATCCGGGCTTCCCGAGGTTCGGCGATAATCTTTCATCAGGAAGGCACAAGGGATATATCTTATTGAGAAATATTGACCTGGATGGTATCAAGGGATTCAGCTATTTGTACTCTGCTGATGACAACGATGGAGTGATAGAAGTAAGATTGGATTCGAGGGCGGGTCCCGTTGTGAGTAAGACTGATTTTACTGCTACAGGTTCGGACAGTAAGACGGTGACGGGTTCGCTTGAAAAACCTGTCGGTGGGCGACACGATGTTTACTTCTTTGTATTGAAAAAAGGCATTCCTGATAATTCTGGAATCATCAACCTGAAGGAAATTAACTTTCATTAGGTTGGAGCGGAACAATGTTATACGTATTAAGTGCAGCGACCAGAAAGGTTTGATTGCAAAGATTGCCGGGGTGATCTTTAGTAATCAGCATAATATTTTGGTGATGAAAGAATTTGTGGAGACGTCTACCGAGACGTTCTTCATGCGGCTGGAGATATCGGGTGAGTTGAGTGAGGTAAAATTACAAGATGAGCTTCGGTCAGTTTTGCCTTCGGGAGCGGAGATTGATATCATTCCGCGCCGTAAAAAGAAGATCGTAATTCTTGTTACGAAGGAGCATCATTGTTTGTCGGATTTGTTGGTGAGGCATTATTTTTCTGAATTGCATGCAGAAATTGGGGCGGTGATTGGTAATCATGAAACCCTGCGGCCTTTTGCTGAGAAGTTTAATATTCCGTTTCATTATGTTTCGCATGAGGGAAAAGATAAGGTTGAGTTTGAGGGGGAACTGCTTGCGACTATTGCAACCTATAACCCTGAGTATATTATCCTCGCGAAGTTTATGCGGATCCTTTCATCTAATTTTGTAACGGCGTTCCGCGACAGGATCATCAATATTCATCATTCATTTTTACCTGCCTTTAAGGGTGCTAATCCATATAAAAGGGCTTTCGAGCGGGGTGTTAAGTTGATAGGCGCTACCGCGCACATCGTTAACGACGACCTTGACGAGGGGCCGATTATAACACAGAAGATTATTCCTGTGCATCATGATGATGACCTGGTTGATATGGTGGAGGCGGGGCATGAGATTGAAAAGTCGGTGCTTGCGGATGCGTTGAAGATGGTGTTGGAGGATAGGGTTTTTGTTTCAGGGAATAAGACGATAATTTTTGCCTAAGGGTTGCCCTGCGGGCGGCTTGCCTGCGGCGCTTTTTTTTTACCTGCGGTAGCACACACGCGGCAGCTTTTTCATTTGCCTGCGGCAGCATGCCCGCGGCAGCGTCCTCATTTGCCTGCGGCGCTTTTTTTTTGCCTACGGCAGCATGCCCGCGGCAGCTTTACAATTGCCTGCGGCAGCATGCAACCGCCAGTGTTCTCCTACGCCGCTGCCACATGCTCGCAATATCGCGCTGACTGCACAGATCATGTATTTCGCTCGCGAGTGAAGGCGGCTTCGGAGAACAACTGTGCCGTTGCATCAAAATATTGATCGCCCCGCGGCAGCGTCCTTCTTTGCAATAAAAAATTTTCCAACAAAAACTTGTAAAAACCAATAATTTCAAATTACTTTGAATCTCAAAGTAAATCTATGACCACCGCAAGCCAGAGCAATCTCGACGCCATACGGGATATCCGGAAAATAATGGAACGGAGCAGCCGCTTCATCAGTCTAAGCGGCTGGAGCGGAATCTCCGCAGGTATGTGTGCGCTCATCGGCTCCTTCATAGCAAACAACAGAATAAACGAATACTACGACAGCTACAGCACACAAACGTCGTGCTCAGCATGTCTCCTGAAAGACCTTCTGATTATCGCAGCAGCAATATTCATCGCAGCCCTTATCACCGCATTCCTGTTCACCTGGCTCAAAAGCAAGAAAGATGGAGTGGCGATATGGGGAAGCGCAGCACGCAGGCTTCTCTGGAACACATTGCTTCCAATGGTAATAGGCGGAATACTCATCTGGAAAATGATCGACCTTGGATATTATGAATTGATCGTACCCTCTACCTTAATTTTTTATGGCCTCGCCCTTGTCAACGGCAGCAAATACACGATGGGAGAGGTGAGGTTCCTGGGTTATTCAGAAATCGCTATCGGCGTACTAAGTCTTTTTATTTTTCCGAGAGGACTCTACGCATGGGCGTTTGGTTTTGGGGTGATGCATATTATTTATGGCCTGTCGATGTGGTGGAAGTACGACCGCAAAGTGTCGAATGAAAATTAACGAATGAAGAATCCGATCCAGCATCTTAATAAAGTTTTCGACAGCCGAATACGGCTTGGCATCATGAGCGCACTGGTGGTGAACCCTTCTGTCAATTTCAACGAACTAAAAGAACTGATTGAAGTAACAGACGGCAACCTCGCCAGCCACCTGAAAACCCTCGAAGAGAATGGTTTCATAAAAGTTGAAAAAGGATTTATCGGCCGAAAAACTAACACCATCTATAAAATCACCAAATCAGGCGAGAAAGCTTTTAAGAGTCACCTCGATGCCCTTGAAAAAATGATCAGGTCCATCAACTAATATTTTTTTCCCCATATACTTTGCAATTCAAAGTGCTTTTATAAAACAACAAATAACAGGTAACATATGGAACTTCCCATCGCACCAGAACCAGGTTTTTTTCAACGAAACAGGATATTTTTCAAAGGCATCATCATTGGCGTACTCATGCTATTCATGCTTATTCCCGCCGCGCTGGTTACGGAACTCGTTCGCGAGCGCAAAATGCGCCAGCAGGAAATTGCGGGAGAGGTCAGCAGTAAATGGGCGTATGCACAAACGGTAGCCGGTCCGTATATCCACATTCCATACAACCGCGTGTACACCACCAGCGCAGGCAAAACAGAAACAGTAAGAGAAAGTTTTATCCTCCTGCCCGAAACACTCAACGCAACGGGCAACATAGAACACAGCATTCGCAAAAGATCCATCTACAACGTGCTTTTATATAAAGCCAATGTGGGCATGAACGGCGCATTCAGCGTAAAAATTCCGGAAGGTGTCGACTCATTGAATATTTTATGGAACGAAGCGAGAGTGTGCATGAATCTTTCTGATTTCAGGGGTATAGAAGAAAGAATTGTAGTAACCGTTGACGGAAAAGACCTTGAACTGGCTCCGGGTTTACCCGTTGAATATTTTGGTACAAAGGGTTTATCCGCAACCTTACCTGCGGCGCAAAGCCTGTCGCAGTTTTCGTTCAGTACTAAATTGAAAATAAAAGGTAGCGAAACACTCAACTTCGTTCCGATTGCAGGCAACAGTACCTATTCCATAACATCAACATGGCCCAATCCATCGTTTTCAGGAAGTGTACTTCCTGATACCCGCAATGTTTCTGATTCCGGATTTTCTGCCGAATGGAAATTTAACAAAGCAAATTTACCGTTCACCACAACGATCACCGAGATAAACAAACCAGCAGATTTAGATATCGATTTCGGTATAACACTTTTGCAACCTACCGATCAGTACGCAAAAACTGAGCGTTGTGCCAAGTACTCCATCTTATTTATCGGTCTCACATTCGGATTATTCTTTATAGTTGAAATCACCCGCAAACGTCCGGTGCATCCTATTCAATACATCCTTGTTGGTTTAGCACTTGCAATATTCTACACGTTATTGTTGTCCATCAGTGAGTTTATACATTTCGATATTGCATATCTTATTTCTGCACTTGCCGTAGTGATCATGATTTCATTGTACACAATTCAATTATTTAAGAACGCACGTTCAACATTGCTTACCACTGGAATTCTTACAATGTTGTACTCATTCATTTTTGTTCTCATTCGTCTCGAAGACACAGCGCTTTTAGTTGGAAGTATCGGCTTGTTTATTGTATTAGGAATAGTGATGTACTCGAGTCGTAAAATCGACTGGTACGGAACGGGTACTCCGGAAAAAGCATGACACCTATGGACTATTACGTAAAAGAGGATTCGATTGTCCGCGAGATCTGGGGTAAGGCCGACACCATACTCCTGATCTTCGCCGGCTCAGCTGCAGAGTTCGCGCTGAATAAGGCGGTCGACTGGTTATATTTCACTGGCCGGCTGCCATCGGATCCACTTGGCAGATTATTTTCGACTGTATCCTATGCAAGAGATATCATTTTTTCGAACACGCATAAAGCCAATATGGCAATCGATAAAATGAGGGGTATTCACACATCGGTAGAGCAGGCACGCGGTGCGAATATTCCGGATGCCGCCTACCGCGATGTACTTTTTATGCTCATTCACTATTCTATCGCCGCATACGAAGCGCTCGAACGCAAACTCTCCGACGACGAAAAAGAAGAAGTGGTTGAGGTTTTTCTTCGGGTAGGGAACCGTATGCAGATCAAAGGTTTGCCGTCGAATTACGATGAATGGACCATTTTATACGATCATCATACCCGCACAAACCTTGTTCGCAGCGCTCTCACGGACGATCTGTTCCGTCAATACCGCAAGCACCTGGGTTTGATCCGCTACCGGGTGTTGATCGAATCGCAGAAAATGGTAGTATCTGAGCGGGTTAAAACCCTATTAAATTTCGGTTCACCGCTGTTGATCCGGCCACTTTTTAAAATTTACCGCTGGAGCAGGAAATTCAAGGCCGATCATATAGTAAAATTCTTTCTATTACCTCCGTTTTACAAGAACAGGATCAGGATGTTGGATGTGCAGCCCTAGGAAGGGATAATGGTGTAGTTGCTGCCACAGGCGTTGCTGCCGCAGGCGTTTCAATACATCCAGCCCGGTAGATGATGGTTATTCAGGCAAATAATGGTATTATTGGCCCACTGTTTTCAGCTGTTTTGTCTATGAATAAACGATCTGTATTTGCCTTGTGTGTGATTGCCCTCGTGCTTGTAACTTACCTCAGTTGTGGAAGGCGTGGCAAAGATGCGTCTGCTCATATCCCCGACAAAGTGAGCTACAACTTTCACATTCGTCCCATACTCTCCGACAAATGTTTTGCATGTCACGGTCCTGATGCTAATAAACGAGAGGCTCATCTGCGTTTAGACATGCCCGATTCTGCATTTGCACCATTGAAAGAAACGAAGGGAGCCTTTGCATTTGTAAAAGGGAAACCGGAAAAGTCGGAAGTGTATAAGCGTATCACTTCAACCGATCCACATTACCAGATGCCTACTCCCGAGTCGCATATGGGTGCACTGAATGAGGAGCAGATCGCACTCGTTAAAAAATGGATTGAACAGGGTGCTGAATACGAATCGCACTGGGCGTTTACTCCCCCTAAAAAAGCATCCGTACCAAAAGAGGATGAAAAGAAATGGGCGAAAAACGAAATCGACTATTTCGTTCTTCAGCAAATAAAACAAAAAGGCTTAACTCCAAATGAAGAAGCCGACAAAGAACGTTTACTTAAACGTGTTTCTCTCGATCTTACCGGCCTTCCTCCATCGCTGGAATTGATGGATGAGTTTCTTGCGGATAACTCGCCGCAGGCATACGAGAAGGTAGTTGATAAACTAATAGCCGATCGTGCTTACGGTGAAAAGATGGCCATTCACTGGCTCGATGTTTCGCGTTACGCAGACTCATACGGATACCAGGATGATAACATCCGCTCGCAATGGCCGTGGAGAGACTGGCTCATTCATGCATTTAATAACAACATGCATTACGATGAGTTTCTCACATGGCAGCTTGCCGGTGACCTGCTACCCAATGCTACAAAAGAACAGGTACTGGCTACTGCGTTCTTAAGAAATCATAAGTACACAGAAGAGGGTGGGGTGGTGCCTGAAGAATACCGCATTGAATACGTTCTCGATAAAGTAAAAACATTTGGCAAAGGCGTAATGGGTGTAACAATCGAATGCGCACAGTGCCACGATCATAAATTCGATCCGTTCTCGCAAAAAGATTACTACAGTCTGTTTGCATTTTTTAATACTTCGAAAGAAGCCGGGTATGAAGGTGACGTGTCTGTTTCGAAACCCGCGAAGACACCATGGCTAACTATTAAAAACACCGACATCAAATCGGTGATGAGTTACATTAACAGTAAGGATACCGCCTCGCTTACCGTTTCAGTAATGGGCGAACTAGATACACCCAGAACCACATACATCCTCGATCGTGGTGTGTATGATAAACCAACAACGCCTGTAAAGCCAAACGCTCTGCCGGCTATCATGAAATTTGATACCACCAGTCTTCCCCGCAATAGAATGGGATTGGCTAAATGGACTACCAATCCAAAAAATCCACTCACTGCCCGCGTGTTTGTGAACCAGATGTGGCAAAACTTCTTTGGTCGCGGATTCGTAAAGACTTCCGGCGACTTTGGTATGCAAGGCGAACTGCCTTCACACCCTGAATTACTTGATTGGCTCGCAGTCGACTTTATGGAGCACCAGTGGGACATCAAACGATTACTGAAGCAGATCGTGATGAGTGCAACTTATCGTCAGTCTGCTAAAACATCGCCCGACAAGATGGGCGTAGATCCTGAGAACGTTTATTTATCGCATGGGCCGCGTACACGCATTCCTGCTGAAATGGTTCGCGACGTAGTATTGGCGAGCAGCGGATTACTTGTAAAAGAAGTTGGTGGGCCGAGTGTGAAGCCATATCAACCTAAGGGTTTGTGGGAAGGTTCAACTTCAGGTCGCGGCGTACTGGCTACTTATCAGCAGGATCATGGCGATAGTCTTTACCGCAGGGGTATCTACACATTTATAAAACTTACTGTTCCTCCACCATCGATGATCATATTCGACGCGAGCAACCGGGACCAGTGTGAAGTAAGAAGATCAAAAACCAATACGCCCTTGCAGGCATTGGTGATGATGAACGATCCGCTCGTGTGGGAAGCATCGCGCGTGTTGGCGCAAAATCTTCTATCAAAGGATACATCGGCCGACAAAAATATACAGAACGCTTTCAGACGCATCATTTGCAGAAGGCCATCGGCGCAGGAAAGCGGGATCTTAAAAACTTATTACGAAAACCAGTTAGCACTTTTTCAAAAGAAATCTCTCGACGCAGAAAAGGCCTTGAGAGTTGGAGAATATCCTGGTAAAAAGGATGCAGACAGGAACGCACTGGCAGCATTGATGAAAACCATCAGCGCAATATACAATCTTGAAGAAGCGATAACGAGGACATAAACTTTATTATGCAAAAAGAAGTTTTTGAACACGGGATGAATTTTAACCGCCGCAAGTTCCTTTCAAGGATGAGCCTTGGAATTGGAAGCTTCGCGCTTGGTTCACTACTCATTCCCGACCTGTTCAACAAGCCCGATGAAGAAATGATCATGAGTGGTCTGCCGCATTTTGCACCGAAAGCAAAGCGCGTTATATACCTCTTCCAGAATGGTGCTCCTTCGCAACTCGACCTGTTCGATTACAAACCAATGTTGCAAAAGATGCACGGCGAAGATCTTCCTGCATCTGTTCGCATGGGCCAGCGCCTTACAGGTATGACCGCCGACCAGAAGAAATTTCCAATGGCGGGCACAACTTTCAAGTTCAGTCAGTATGGCCAGGCCCGCGCCTGGATAAGTGAGATGCTTCCGCATACAGCGGGAATTGTAGATGAGCTTTGTTTTGTCCGCAGTATGTATACTGAAGCGATCAACCACGATCCTGCGCTTACATTTTTCCAGACAGGCGCACAGGTGGGGAACCGCCCCAGCATGGGTGCGTGGCTGAGCTATGGCCTCGGAAGCGAAAACAAAAATCTACCGGCTTTCTGCGTGTTGCTATCACGCGGAGCAGGAAATGGCCAGGGTGTTTATTCAAAACTGTGGACGAACGGCTTTCTTGATTCCGTGCACCAGGGTGTACAATTCAGCAGCGGAGAAAACCCGGTGTTGTATCTCGCCGATCCTGATGGCATGGACAAAAGCGACAGAAGAGCGATGCTCGATAAAGTGGGTGAACTGAATGAAATGTCGTACAAAGAATTCGGCGATCCGGAAATCAGTACAAAGATTCAGCAATACGAAATGGCTTACCGGATGCAGACCGCTGTTCCGGAAATTACCGATATGAGCAAGGAGCCTGAGTCTGTAATTAAAATGTATGGTCCCGAATGTTTGATACCCGGAACATATGCTGCGAACTGTTTGCTGGCGAGAAAACTTTCTGAGAATGGTGTTCGGTTTGTTCAGCTGTATCACCAGGGATGGGATGGCCACTCAAACCTTCCCGGAGAGTTGAAGGGCCAATGTAAGGATACCGACCAATCATCGGCAGCATTGATAATGGACCTGAAGCAACGTGGCCTGCTCGACGAAACATTAGTGATCTGGGGCGGCGAATTTGGAAGAACGAATTATTGCCAGGGCGAACTGAGTAAAGATAATTACGGGCGCGACCATCACCCGAGATGTTTCACGGTATGGATGGCAGGCGGTGGAGTGAAGCCCGGCTTTGTGTATGGTGAAACCGATGAATTCGGATATAACATTGTTAAGGATCCGGTGCATGTTCACGACTTCCAGGCGACGGTACTCAACCTGATGGGACTTAACCATGAGCAACTGATATTTAAACACCTTGGTCGCCGTTACAGGCTCACTGACGTTTCAGGCAAAGTCATACAAAATCTAATTGCTTAACGATAAATGCGTGGATCAAATCTGGTCAAAACGATTGTTGAACGGTCGCTAATTCCACTGAATTCATTATTGCTCTTTTTTCTCCTGTTCGAACCGCGCATCGTACTGCCCGGCTGGTTGCAGGTATTCGGAAGAATGCATCCACTGGCGCTCCACTTTCCAATTGTACTGTTATTGCTATACGTGGTGCTTATACTTTTTTTCCCCTCACGGGTAAGGAGTCAGCATTGGTTTCAGGCGGCGTCTGATGCGATATTGCTATCAGCGGCTTTCACTGCCTCCATTACCGCGTTAATGGGGTTTGCGCTCTCGAGAAATGATGGTTATGATCCCGATGCACTGTCGGTACACAAATGGACAGGTGTACTGATACCGTTTTTCCTGTATGCGTTTTTTTTATTGAGAGAAAGAATTACCAGGAATATTTATTTCGCGAGAGGCATTGCAATATTTCTTGCGATACTCATCTCGGTCGCGGGGCATCATGGTGCGGTAATCACGCACGGAGAAAATTTTATTCTTGCGCCGCTTACTCCGACTGAGCAAAGAGTGCTGCCCGCATTTGAGGATGCTTTTGTATACAACGATCTCGTAAAACCTATTCTAGATAACAAATGTGCAGGTTGCCATAACAGCAGCAAAGCGAAAGGCGACCTGGTGATGGATACCAAAGAGTTGTTTATAAAGGGTGGTGAAAATGGGGTGCCATGGGATACCACAAAGAATGATTTGGGTTTGATGATGAGGATGATTCATCTGCCGGTTGAAGATAAAGAGCACATGCCTCCGAAAGGGAAAACGCAACTGACAGATGAAGAAATGTTCATCATCAATGAATGGGTAAAAGCAGGCGCGAACTTCGAAAAGAAATTTACCGAGCTGCTGCCATCCGATACACTGTATGCTATCGGACAAAAGAAACTGCCTTCTTCTTCAGAGGAGTTGTACGACTTTCCGGCAGCGAACGAAAGCGAACTTGCGAAGCTGAATAACAACAACCGGGTGATTACGCCTGTCGCCCAGGAATCGCCGGGCTTGAATGTTACATTTTATAACAGCAAGCTGTTTGATATTGCTGCGGTAAAAGAGCTGGCACCTGTAAGCGACAAGATCGTTGAATTAAATCTTCCGAGGATGGGAGTAAAGGATGAAGACATCACACACTTCAAACAATTCAAAAATCTTAGGCACCTGAATTTAAACTTCACACAAATCACAGGCAAAACGCTTGACCAGTTGCAATCGCTTCCGAATTTGAAGTCGGTATCAGTTGCAGGAACGGCCGTTGATTACACTAACCTGATGAAACTGCAATCGTTTCCGAAACTTAAGGCGGTGTACCTATGGAGCACGCCTGCAGCTAAAGAAAAACTTGCGGACCTCGAAGCGAAAAATAAAAACATTGCTTATTACGCCGGTTATACAGGCGATACGCTAATGCTTCAACTGACCCCGCCCTTGCTGGGCAATGAAGAACAAGTATTAACAGAACCTGAAGAGCTGAAGCTGAAACATTACATCAATGGTGCGGTTATCCGTTATACTCTTGATGGTACAACTCCTGATAGTTTAAAGTCTCCGGAATACAAACCGGGTATTATGATCGATTCTAATGTTACCCTGAAGGCGGCTGCCTTTAAGCCGGGTTGGTACAGCAGCAAGGTGCTCGAATACCATTTTTACAAGAAAGCCTTTGTTCCCGACAGTGTGCAATTACTTACTATGCCGAGTCCGCAGTATCCTGGCGCGGGTGGACGCACGTTGAATGACAACGTGCGTAGCGATCTTAATTTTTCTTCAGGCAAATGGATTGCTTACTATGATAATGATCTCGAGGCGATATTCAGGTTTGACAAGCCGGTAACTACTTCCAATATTACGATTAGTTTGTTGAGAGAATATAGCAGGCATATTTTTCCTCCCGGCAAGGTTGAGGTGTATGGAGGGGAGAGTAGTAGTAACATGAAGTTAATTGGTACGTTAACCCCTGTGATGCCTACAGAGAATGAGCCGAATGCAAATATTTCTGTAGTGTGTAGCTATCCCAGAACGGAAGTGAAATGTTTAAAGCTTGTGGTTCGCCGCGTTCGATCTATGCCCAAGTGGCATCCGCAGCGCGGGCAGAAGGCCTGGGTGTTTGTAGATGAAGTATTTATTAATTAATAGCTGCCGCGGGTTTGCTTTGGTTTTTAAAAAATAAAAAAAATATCCCCTCCCTGAGGGAATTAAGAAGCGCTACGCAAGTGAAGTAGCGGCAAATAAATTGAAAACTTCGTTCCTTTCTTCAACTCACTTCTAACAGAAATAACCCCCTGATGATTTTCAACAATCTTCTTACAAATCGCTAACCCAATTCCCGTCCCCTGTATCGTGGTTCTATCTGAATGTAAACGCTGAAAAATCGAAAAGACTTTCTCCGCGAACTTCTGATCAAATCCAATACCGTTATCGGATAAAGTAATCAACAAATATTCGCGACCCTTCACAATCATATCCTCACCCTCCACATCATTCCCATTCACCACCCTCGTGGTAATATCAACAACAGGAACATTTTCATTGAACTTGAGAGAGTTCGTGATAAGGTTAAAGAATAACTGGTGCAGCTGCAACGGGATACCATAGATGGACGGAAGTGTGCCATAATTGATCACTGCATTCTTTTCCTGGATCAAAAGTTCAAGGTCTACCCTGATACTATGCAACACAGTGTTAAGGTCCACCTCCAAAAACTCATTATCGGCTTTAGAAAGCCTGCTATAATTCAATACAGCTTTAATTAATTCAGTCATGCGTTGCGCCGACGAATTTATCTTGCCAAGATATTTCCTTAGTACTTCTTCGTTGTTAATGTTCCGCTCTCCAAGCTCTGAGAAGGTTTGAATCTTACGCAGCGGCTCCTGCAGATCATGCGAAGCCACATAGGCGAATTGTTCCAGCTCACCGTTCGATTTTTCAAGCTCCGAATTAAGCTTTTGTAGTTTTTCGTTCGCCGTCATTATATCGGTGATGTCGTGCGCTATCGTAAGTATGCGGTACACCTTACCGTCTTTATCCTCCAGTGGTATATAAAAATTTTCGTAGTGCCGTTTAGTAACACCTGAAATGTAGTCCACATGCCGCACGAATTCTCCCTCCAGCGCCCGGTTCAGGTCCTCTATCATGCCGCTTTCACGCGTTTGAGGAAAAACTTCTTCCAGATAACGGCCGGCAAGATCATTCCGCGTAAGATTGTAGGTTTCTTCGCCCAGCCTGTTCATTGTTACAAACCGCATGTCCGCATCAAATACAGCGATGATGTCCACCGAAGAATCAAGAATTCTTTCTGTGAACGCCGTTTGTTGCTTAAGAGCATCAAACGCGAGCTCCAGCTGCTGCGTGCGCTCTTTAACTTTCAGCTCCAAATTCTGGTTGAGCTCCGTGATCTCGGCGTTCTGAATCTCGATCCTGGTGAGCATGTGGTTGAAGGCCTTCGTCAGTACACCTACTTCGTCATTGCTGGTATTACTGGCGCGTACCGAATAGTTTTTTTCATCGGAAACAATCTTTGCCGTTTTGGCAAGCTCAAGAATGGGGGTGGAGATTGTTTTCTGCAGCCCCTTTGAAATGAACCACGCGAATATGAAGGAGATGATGATGAAGAGTGATGCGATGACCCCGTACAAAATAAACCGCTGATAAATGATCCGCAGATCGGAACGAATAAAGACGGCACCCATTTGAGAATCGCCCTCTTTCACTTCGTGAAAGCCTTCCAGGTAAGACTCACTATAATAGTACCCCATCCGTCCCGGGTGTGTTGGAAGAAAGAACGGTGAAATATCAGCAGGATATTTTGCAAAAAGATTCCCGTCTTTATCGTACAGGGCGGCGGCCTTTATGTTGCTTTCTGCACGCAGGGCGTTTAATATTTCTGCTGCATCAGCATGACTATCGAAGGCAAGAGCCGCGCTGCTGTTGGTGGCTATGATCTTGCCCAGCGTTACTACCTGGCGTTTAAGCACCTGCCGCGCTGTGATGTATTCGTATACAAAGAAGGCGAGGCAGGTCATAAAAAGCACAATGCCGCTGGTGAGCATGATCACCTTCATCATTTTCTGCTGTATCGACGATTTTCTACTCATTTTGCCGTATCTGTTTCTGCGATTCTCGCTATACGTAACAACTTGGAACTGATGTTTAACTTTGATTCCTTCGCGGCCACTCCGTTAATTTCTAATTTAACCACAGAGCTATCATTATAAAACTGGATGTTTCCACCAGCCTTTGCGAAGCCGGGTTCGTCGCTCACCGTAAGGATGCTTTTTCCCTTAAGGACACTTACGACTTCCTCCGTTTTCCACGGTTGATTGATGAATAGAATTTGACAGTCGAAAACGTCCTGGAGATTGTTGTATCGCCGAACGACGATATTCCTGTTCGCTATTTCTTCTTTTGAAACGATATCATCTATGTATTTGCCGAATGGGTCTATTCCAAGGATGCCCACCACAACGGGCGCATCCGGGGTTGGAAAAGCGTCTGCCGGCCAATCGATGAACTTGCTGAAGTTGAGGAGGAAATTCGCCTTCACCTGGTATTCTGTCGGGTCCTGCGCATAGAGCGGCGTGAGGATACTCGCAAGCAGCAGAAGGATAGGAAAACAGGCACGGAGCATGTTCGTTTCGGATTGTATCTCTAATATAACATGCAAACAGGTAAAACCCTATATCTAAGGCCATTTATATGATATAGCTCAAGTCTAAATCGTTAAATACAACCTGCCGCTTTCTTCGCGCAGCGCATAAGTGACGATGGGCATTTTCGCCGGTCCCGCTTTTACGGTTCCATCGGTAACGCTGAATTGAGATCCATGCCATGGACACTGGACAGTTCCGCAGATCATGGCACCACCAGCGAGAGAACCGCCGCGGTGGGTACAGTAGTCATCGAACGCAACATAACCCTCTTCAGAACGGGCGATAACAACCCGTTTGGCGCCCACATGAACGAGTTTCATCTGGTTGATCTTTAACTCATTCACTGATCCTACTTCAACTTCACCTTCCGTTTCGTCGTAATATTCTTCTTTCCATTTGCCTGCATCGGCATAACGCGGGTCCACGCCAATCTGGTTACGATAAACAAGCGTTCCGCCCATCCAGCCCGCAAACAAAAGAAGGATAACACCTATCCCTTCGAGCACGATGAGAATAGTGATATTCGGCAACTCGTTGTTAGCACGGTATATCAGTGCGGCGGTAAAAAACAGGATGACACCTACATTAGTGAGGGCATGTTTCGCTCCGCGCTTTTTCGCCGTGCTTTTGGGTGGAACAGTATAGACATAATCGATGATGCCCGGTATAGCAGCTAGACCGGCCGCAATCAATGCAGCGATTTCGAGATTGTATGCTGTGAATAAAAACTCAGGACTGTATGTCTTTGCAAGAATGTCGAACAGAAGGGTGCCGATATAAAATGCAATGGGAAAGCAAACAAGGATGGGGTGTATGGGATGCCCCTTAAAATTTGCCCTGCTTTTCATCTATAAATCTTTTAAAGGTTATATCATTAAGTCGACGTCGCCAAAAACAGGGTAGCCGGTGCAGGTAAGAACAATTCCCCTCTTTACCTCTTCATCAAGCAACACTTCGTTTTGCGCCATCCACACTTTACCATGCAAACATTTAGCCACGCAGGTTCCGCACTGCCCCGTCTCGCAACTGAAAGGTAAATGAATATTCAACAATTTTGCCGCCTGCAAAATGGTAAGCGGATACTGTACATCGAACGTGTGGGTGTGTCCATTTCGGGTAACCGTAACCGTATGCTGCGCCGTATCCGGAGGCTCCGGCCGCACTTTCGGATGCTGAACATGAAAGATCTCCTTCCTGATATGCGATGGATCGACACCAGCTGTGGTTAACCGGTATACGATCATCCGCATATAGTCGGCGGGCCCACAGGTATAAAAAATCGCTTCGCCCGACAATGGAACGCGATGATTACGCAGGAATAATTCAAACGATTCAGGCGTCAGCCTCGACGTAAATGCATTGGCCGAGCGACTAAACAAAAACTCAATTTTCAGCGTTTCAGGAAACGCTTTCTGTAGTTCAACCAGTTCTGAAGAAAATATTGCGTTGTGGCTTGTAGTATTGCTGTAAATCAACAATATCCGAACTGAAGGATGGAGCCGAACCAGTGCTTTTATGATTGCGAAAACAGGAGTGATGCCGCTGCCCGCTGCCAGGAAAACAAATTGCCTGTAGGCCTCGGGTTTCTCTGGCAATACGAAAAAGCCGGATGCGCCGATAGTGTCGAGACGGTCGCCCACCTTTAGTTTGTCATGCAGGTAGCGTGAGTACTCGCCGTTCTGAATGCGCTTAACCGTGATAGTGAGTGGATCGTTAAGTTCGGGAGACGAGGACAGCGAGTAACTTCTTCTTACATGCTCTCCGTTTCGTTTTTTGAAAACAAAGGTGAGAAACTGGCCCGCTTTGTATTTGATGGGCTCCCCGTCTTCTGCTTCCAGGACGAAGGATTTTGTGTCAACTGTTTCTTCGATGATCCTCGTAACCTTTAACCTCTTCGTCGCAATAGCTCCTGCTTCACTCATGTTTCGAATTTAGCAGAATTATTTCACGTTGATATCTACTTCAGTGGTGTCGCCAATTAGCATCGGCAACGAGTAATTGCCAAAGTCAAGAATGGTTTCGGGAAAGTTCTTCTTTAGCTCATCGCGCTCCGCAGCATCGATCGAAGTTTTGTATAGATAGATGTATTTGAGCTTTTTAAGATCCTTCAATTGAATTACTCCTTTAGCAGTAACAAGGGTGCCGACAAGATTGAGGGAGATGAGTTCTTTCAACTTCGCGAGCTTGGCAACGCCGTCGTCAGTGAGCTTTGTATTGCTTAAATGAAGTCTGCGCAGGTTGCTTAATTCCGCAACAACCGAAAGCGATGAATCGCTGATGTTCGACTGATCAAGCTTAAGTGAGACAAGTTGCTTTTTCAGCGGTTCCAACGATTTCACGAGTGAGTCCGCCTTGTTCGCGGCGGTCACAAAAGTGGCAGCGAGGTAGTTGCCGTTCCTGGCTACCGGCATTACCATCACACCGTTTGACACAAGTTTACTTATGGCAGAAGAATCTGCAGTCGGTACAGGTTCATCGGGAACTTCCAGGATTTCATTATCGGGAATCATCACGCCGGTTTCTATCGCCAGCAAGACAGGCTTAATAGTCTCGGGCTGTTTTACATCTTTTACTTTTTTATTGAAATCCGCGCCCATGTTTACCCACCATTGCAGCACCGATATCTGTTGCTTTGTGAGCTGAGCTTTATTTCTCGGAGGCATGTGGTCTTCGTCGTCAAGCGGCAGCAGCAATCGTTTGATCATCTCGCTCTCTTCCGGCTTTCCAGCAACAACCGCTTTCTTCTCTTTACCGCCCTTCATGATGTGATCCTTATCATCAAGGCGCAACTTGCCTTTTTGTTTATTGGGGCCATGGCAGCTATAGCAACCTTCCTGCAATATCGGTTGCACCACATCTTTATAGACTACTGCATTTTGAATGTCGGCCACCGGTTTAACTGTAATCGTTTTTGATTTGCCCTGGGTAAAAGGTTCGGTAAGAAATTCAGGTCCCCGCGAAACATTTCCTCCCAGGTGCCCGGTTATGCCTACCATTAGCAGCACAACCACTGAAAATACTTTTGCCAGATTTCTCTTTTGTGTTCGCCCTGTAAACAATATAGAGTAATGATCGACAACACTGCCGCGGCTATCCCTGCCAGCTTATGCGGATCAGCATACTCATCATCATACTCTCCGCTTCCTTCCAAAAGTAATCCCGAAACAACCGCAGCAATAGCAGCCAGCTGTGCCCCAGAAAACCATTTTCTGAATTACGGGCCGGTACAGTGCATATTTTTCCTGCCGTGTAAATAGTTCAAACAAACACGCAAAAAGTAAAATGCCTATGGGAAGATGTACGATTGCCGGGTGCAGCCGTCCAGTGAAGTCAAACAGAACTAAAAAGTGCATCTATTGCGGACGGTGATTTGGGTTAGGTGATTGTTGCTATGCAATGATATCATGAATTATTTTTCCGCCAACATCTGTCAATCTGAAAGGCCTGCCCTGGAACGGATACGTAAAGTTTTCGTGTTCAAAACCGAGCTGGTTCAGGATCGTAGCCTGCAAATCATAGCAATCTGTTTTGCCACTCACTGTTGTATACCCAATTTCATCTGTTTCACCGTGTGAGTAGCCTTTCTTAATACCACCACCTGCCATCCAGATAGTGAACGCTTCAGTGTGATGGTCTCTTCCTTTGAAAGGATTTACTGCACCATTTCTTCTTTCCTGCATAGGCGTACGGCCAAATTCGCCGGCCCATACAACAAGCGTTTCTTCAAGTAGACCTCTTTGTTTAAGATCGAGGATCAACGCAGTCATCGCCTTATCAACCGATCTGTATTTATTCACCATGCCAAGATTCAATGCATTGTATGCACCATCACCATGAGCATCCCATCCCCAGTCGAACAGCTGTACAAAACGAACGCCTTTTTCTACCAGCTTACGCGCAAGGAGCACGTTGTTGGCGAAACAGGTTTTACCTGGCTTCGTTCCATACATTTCATGAATGTACTCGGGCTCATTATTAATGTTCATTACTTCAGGCGCTGTGATCTGCATCCTGTAAGCCATTTCATATTGTGATATTCTTGAAAGAATTTCCGGATCCTGGTATTCATCGTATTCCTGCTTGTTCACGTCGTTGATCGCTTCAATCGATGCTTTTCTCAGGTCGCGGTTGATACCTTCAGGATCTTTTATGAAAAGAACAGGATCGCCCTCGCTGCGGCATTGAACGCCCTGGTACACCGACGGAAGAAAGCCGCTTCCCCAAACACTTTTACCAGCATCAGGGTTATTACCTCCGCTCGTTAACACAACAAACCCAGGCAGGTTCTGATTTTCTGTACCCAATCCATAAGTTACCCAACTTCCGATACTTGGTCTGCCAAGTCTAGGTGCGCCGGTATGTACCAGCAGTTGAGCAGGAGCGTGGTTGAACTGATCGGTGGTCATCGCTTTCAGAAACGAAACTTCATCAGCTATAGTGGAAAAGTGTGGAAGGTGATCGCTTATCCATGCTCCACTTTGTCCGCGTTGTGCAAAAGTTGCCTGCGGTCCCAGCATTTTCGGTACACCACGAATAAAGGCAAACTGTTTTCCTTCGAGGAACGACTGCGGACAATCCATTCCATCCATCTTCATCAGCTCGGGCTTGTAATCAAAAAGCTCAAGCTGCGAAGGCGCACCGGCCATGTGCAGAAAGATTACACTCTTCGCTTTGCCGGGAAAATGAGGAGGCTTCGGTAATAAAGGTCTTGCAGGGTCGAACATTACGCCCGGTGTGGAAGATTTGGTTCCGCAGCTGCCAAACATGGATCCAAAGGCGAGCGCACCTAGTCCCATCGCCGACTCTTTCAAAAAGTGTCTGCGCGTATGTGCGTGAATGGACCGTTCACCCGCTTCTTTCAGTAATCGTTGTACATGAAGTTCCTGTCTGGTCATGCTTAATTTTTTGTAATCACCTCGTCAATATTCAACATGGCATTGGCCACAAGTTTCAGGGCGGCCTTCTCCGGATTTTTTTCTTTATTTCCTACAGCGTGCGTAAACGCTACTGCCGAGCTATCGTTGCTTTTAAATTCTGAAAGTGCCTTGTCGTACAGGTTCACAAAAACGTCGAGCTTTTGTGGTGGAATTTTTTTGAACAGCATCATCTCGTATCCTTTCGCTATCTGGCTCTTCACATCGTTGCCACCTTCCTTTGCCATTCGTGATGAGAAGTGCCCGGCAAGATCAACATACACCGAATCATTGAGCGTTACGAGCGCCTGCAATGGCGTATTCGTTCTTATCCGTCGCGGCGTGCAAACAATTCTCTGCGATCCGTCAAAGGTTATCATGGAGGGATAACCGGCAGTACGTTTCAGATAGGTATATACTGATCTCCTGTAAAGATCTTCGCCCTTGCTCATTTCCCAGCTCTCAGAATTGTATGGATTCATCCAGATGCCCTGCGGTTGATATGGCATCACACCGGGACCATACATCTTTTCACTCATCTGACCGCTGATGCATAACGCCTGGTCGCGAACCTGCTCGGCATGCAGGCGCAAACGTGGTGCTCTTGCGTAGTATTTATTATCAGGATCTTTCTCTTTCAGGTCTTCTCTCACCTTCGAATCCTGCCTGTAAGTGGCGCTCATCACCATCTCTTTGATCAGCTTCTTCATGCTCCACTTATAATCGTTCATCATCTTCCATGAGTAATGATCGAGCAGCGACTGGTGCGTAGGCGGAATACCCTGCGTGCCCATATCTTCAAGCGTTTCCACTATCCCGGTTCCAAACAGTTGTTCCCAGAAACGATTGACAATTGTCCTTGACACAAGCGGGTTACTTTTGTTAGTGAGCCACATTACCATTCCCAATCTATTGGCGGGTGCATCTTCCGGCATTGCCATCGCAAGAGAATTCGGCACGCGCGCTTTCACTTCCTTACCCGGAGTAAAGCGGTTTCCCTTTTCAAACACAAATGTTTTACGCTTGAACGATTCCGGATTTTCTACAATTACCGGTATCGATTCCTGTGGCTTATTCAGTAATTGCCAGTAAAGTTTTTTGTTAGTAGTGTAAGCCGGTGTTCCCTTCGCAGGCAAATCTTTTGTCAGCGCCATCCATGGAAGATAAATCCTGTCCCTGTCCTGGTCAGACGCCATTCCCTTATTCTGATAACGGATGTATATGTCGTGAACTTTATTATCAGTTTTCACAGTAAAGCTCCCCAGCTCATGATTGCCAGCTGCTTCAGAAACATTGCCGGTTCCGATAACGGGACCATCAGGAGAATCCAGGTGAGCCGTGAGCGTAGCATTTCCTTTTTGCAGCGAATACTTAAATATTACCTGGTCGCGGCCGTTCATATCCATCTTCTTCAGGCGGAACGAGCCATTATGATGCAGCGCAAGCGGACCATTATTTCCATCAACATAACCATTCTTTACACTATCGGTAGACGAGCCATAAACAGCTGGCTGGGCGGTACGCAAAAAGAGTTCTGTTTCTTTTGCTGTCTCTTCATTCGAATTTTCTTTCACCCAACCTACGAGCTGATCGAGCTGGGTCTTCAACGTGTCGTTATATGTTTTAAGGAAAGGATATTCAGGATACTGATCTTCATCACGTGTATTGTTGAAGTATGCAACGAAGCTATAATACTCGTCATGTTTGAAAGGATCGTAAGGGTGGCTATGACATTGCACGCACGCGAACGTTGTGCCCATTACTGCTTCCCATGTAGTGTTCACGCGGTCAAGAACAGCGGAGAGCCTGAACTCTTCATTATCTGTTCCTCCTTCATCGTTGGTCATCGAATTTCTGCTGAACGCAGTAGCGATGTACTGCGCATCGGTAGGGTTGGGCAGAAGGTCTCCTGCAAGTTGTTCCTTCAAAAAGATATCGTAAGGTTTGTCTTCATTGAAAGCATTGATCACCCAGTCGCGGTATTTCCAAACGTCTCTGCTATGGTCGGCTTCATAGCCTTTACTATCGGCATAACGGGCAAGGTCGAGCCACATACTTGCCCAGCGTTCTCCAAAATGTTTTGATGCGAGCAGGGAGTCTACTAATGTTTCGTACGCCTTGGGATCGTTACTATTAAGAAATTTGTTGGCTACAGCTTCTGATGGATACACACCGGTGAGGTCGAGGCTCAGGCGCCTGAGGATAGTAGGTTTATCTGCTGGCTTTGATGGCTCAAGTTCCTGCTGTTCGAGGGTTTCGTAAATGAATTTATCGACGTCGTTTAATATCCAGGGATTTGATACATCGGGAACGGGTTGTTCTTTAACGGGAAGGTATGCCCAGTGGTCGCCCCACTTTGCGCCCTGCTTGATCCAATTCCTGAAAATGCTGATTTCTTCTTTGGTGAGCGGTTCATGTTTATAAGGCATGCGCTCTTCGGGATCGTTAATGGTAATGCGACGCATCAGTTCACTTGCATCGGGGTCGCCGGGAATAATGGCTGGTTTACCTGACTCTGTTTTTGCAAGCGCCTCATCGCGGAACAGTACGCTGAAACCTGCTTTTGCTCTTACACCACCATGACAGGTGATACATTTTTTGTTGAGAATGGGCTTAACATCGGCACTGAAGTCAACTTTTCTTTCAGAGGTGGTGAACCTGGCTACCGCAAAACCAATGGCTATAATAGCGGTAATAAAAACGATCTTTTTTTTATTCTTCAGTTTCATATTCGGCAATGCGATAAATCTAACTCAAATTTCTCTAAATTATCTGTCAATCACAGGGTAATTCGATAATTTGTTTCGTCATATATTACCTTTCTATTTGTGCAACCGTTTGCATTTTAATCCTTTACTAATTTGAGTATGTCAGAAATTAAAAAACCTGTTCGCGTATTAGTGGTTGGCTGCGGCAATATGGGTGCTTCGCACGCCACCGCTTATCATCACATGGATGGCTTCGAGATCGTTGGTCTTGTGTCGAAAGGCAAGACAAAAGAGATACTTAATGAGAAGCTTGGAGGAAAATACAAGCTTTTCAATTCGATGGAAGAGGGGATGAAAGAAACGAAGCCCGATGCCGTGTGTATTTCAACATGGCCGGACACCCACGAGCAATTTGCTATAAATGCTTTTGAGAGCGGGTGTCATGTGTTTATCGAGAAACCTCTTGCAGATACTGTTGCTGGAGCCGAGCGTGTTGTAGCCGCTGGTAAGAAAGCAAATAAAAAACTGGTGGTCGGTTATATTCTCCGGCATCATCCGTCGTGGGCAAAGTTTGTTGAGCTGACGAGCGAATTAGGTAAACCACTCGTAATGCGCATGAACCTTAACCAGCAAAGCGATGGCAGTATGTGGACTTTACATCGCAACCTCATGAACAGCCTTAGTCCCATAGTAGATTGCGGGGTACACTACATCGACGTAATGTGCCAGATGACGCGATCGAGGCCAACGCAGGTATATGCAATAGGTGCGCGCCTGACTGATGAAATTCCAAAGGGCAATTACAATTACGGGCAGCTGCAGATTCGTTTTGAAGATGGATCTGTAGGATGGTATGAAGCAGGATGGGGGCCGATGGTAAGTGAAACAGCATTTTTTGTGAAAGATGTAATTGGTCCCAAAGGATCATTGTCTATTGTTGCGAAAGATGCTTCAGGATCGGGGAAGTCGCAATCGATAGAGGCGCATACGAAAACAGAATCGCTGCGGTTCCATCATGCTGATTTAGACGCGAACGAAAAATTTGCAAAACCCGATACGTGGATCAATCTTGAAGATGAACCTGATCACCAGGAATTATGCAACCGCGAGCAACGATATTTTTTAAAGGCGATAGATGAAGATCTTGATTTAAGTGCACATGGCGAAGATGCTGTGAACAGCTTAAGAATCGCATTCGCATCAGATGAATCCGTAAGAACAGGACAAGTAGTAAAACTATGACAGCAAAAAATAGTACGATCAATACGGGTGAAATTCCCGTTGCAGTAGTTGGGTTGGGTTTGATGGGATGCAGTATTACCACATGTTTGCTGATGGCGGGGCACCCGGTGGTCGCCATCGCGCCGATTGAAGCAGATCTTCATCATGCGGAGAAACGTGTAACTCATCATCTTCAAAATTCTCTTGAACAGGGATTGATTAGTGAAGCGGCTGAACATTATTTAGAGCGTCTTGTAATTTCAATGGATTACAATTTGCTGCAGCCGTGCAGGCTTGTTATTGAATGCACGATAGAGAATGAGGACATCAAAAAAAGCGTTTACGGTAAGATCGAGAAAGTCATTTCGACTGATGCTTTACTCGTGTCAAATACATCTGCCATACCCATCAGTTTGCTCCAAAAACTAACGTCGCATCCCGAGCGGTTTTTTGGTTTGCATTGGGCCGAACCTTCTCATACCACACGTTTTCTTGAAATTATTTGTGGAGAGTTAAGTGATATTTCTAAAGGCGAATATTTGTATGAGCTGTCGCATAAGTGGAATAAAGAACCAACACTCGTAAGAAAAGATATCCGCGGATTTATTACAAACCGGTTGATGTATGCGATGTATCGCGAAGCATTTAACCTCGTTGAAAATGGATATGCAACGATCGAAGATGTTGACCGTGCCTGCCGCAACAATGCAGGATACTGGATGACGCTTGTTGGCGTTTTCCGGTGGATGGATCTTACAGGAGTGCCCGCGTATCATAATGTGATGAAAGAATTATTTCCCACACTCAGTACGCGGCAGGACGTTCCGAAACTTATTGATGATATAGTAAAATCAGGTGGTAGAGGGGTGGCAAATGGAAAGGGTTTTTACGATTATACTCCCGAAGAAGCAAAGATGTGGGAAGAAACATTTAACGAGTTCAGTTTCGACATCAGGAAGCTTGCATTGAAATATCCTGTTGACGTAGTAGAGAAAAAATTAGCAGCCGTAAAGCAACATGAGCAATAACATATTCATTATAGACTCGCATCTTGATCTCGCGATGAATGCGATTGAGTGGAACCGCGATATCAGTAAATCAGTCGCAGAGATTAGAGAAAGAGAAAGAGGCATGACCGATAAACTTGATCGCGGTAAGAATACGGTCGCCCTGCCGGAGTTGCGCAAAGGTAAAATTGGATTGGTAGTGGCTACGCAGATTGCGCGTTATGTTGCACCAGGTAGCGAATTGCCCGGATACAACTCGCCTGAAATAGCATGGGGCATTACGCAGGCACAACTGGCGTGGTATCGTGCCATGGAAGACGCAGGAGAGATGGTTCAGATTACTTCTTCTTCTCAATTGAAGGAACATGTTACTTTATGGCTGAGTGATGGCGATGATTTACGCAAACCTGTTGGGTATATTTTGAGTCTCGAAGGTGCAGACTCGCTTGTTAACCTCGATTACTTACATAAAGCTTACGCCTACGGACTCCGTGCATGCGGTCCCGCGCATTACGGTCCGGGTCGGTATGCGCCGGGTACGGGAATGACAGGCGGTTTAACATCAAAGGGTCGGGAACTGATTAAGGAGATGGACAAGCTTCGTATGATCCTTGACGTTACACATCTTACTGATGAGGGTTTTGGTGAGGCGCTAAGTGTTTTTAAAGGGCCTGTTTGGGCGAGTCATCACAACTGCAGGAAATTTGTAGATTACCAGCGCCAGCTTACCGATGAACAGATTAAGATATTGATTGAAAGGGAGGCGGTAATTGGTGGTGTGTTGGATACCTGGATGCTGGTACCCGGATGGGTGAGGGGCGTGGATACGCCGCAGGCGCGGAATGTTACGCTTGAGCAGTTGGTTGATAACTATGATCATATTTGTCAGCTTGCAGGGAATAGCGATCATATTGCGATAGGCAGTGATCTTGACGGGGCTTACGGAACGGAGCAATCACCCGCGGATATCGACACTATTGCTGATCTGCAGAAGTTACAGGGATTGCTTGCGGCGAGGGGTTATTCGCAAGAGGATATTGAGAAGGTTTTTTATAAGAATTGGATGAATTTTATGGAGAGGAATTTGCCTGACGCGTAATGTCATTAAAGTTTATTTCCACAGAACTTACAAAACTTAGCATCTTCATCATGGCCCTCACGGCCACAATTGAGACATGCCTGGTTCCCTTGTTTTTTAGATCTCGCGGCAATGGCCATTTCTGTAGTGATTATCCCGGTAGGTACTGCGATGATCCCATAGCCTAACAACATAATGAAACTGGCAATCATTTGACCAAGCGGTGTAGCTGGCGCTATGTCGCCATAACCAACTGTGGTGATCGTTACGATCGCCCAGTAAACAGACTGCGGAATGCTGGTAAATCCGTGCTCTTCTCCCTCCACCAGGTAAATTATTGAACCGAGAATCACGACAGAGGTGAGCACAAATAGGATGAATATGCTGATTTTTCTTAAACTATTTTTAATGGCGTGCGACAAAAACTGCATTTCCGAAAGAAAATGAACGAGTCTGAATATTCGGAAAATGCGCAGTAACCGCAGCGCTCTTAGCACCAGCAACGATTGCGCACCCGCGATAACGATGCTTAGGTATGAAGGAATGATTGCCAACAAATCTATCACGCCGAGCGCACTAAATACATATTTGAGGGGACGCTTGATGCAAACGAGGCGGAGAATGTATTCAATTGTGAAAACAATAGTGAAACACCACTCCAGCACATAAAATACAAAACCGTATTTAGCCTTCAACACCTGGACGCTGTCAAGCATCACTACGATAATGCTCGCTAAAATGCAAAGGAGTAAAATAATGTCAAATGTTTTTCCTGCTTTTGTTTCTGATTCGTAAATCAGTTCGTGCAGTTGCATCTGCCACTTCTGTAAACCGTTCTCTTTCGCAGGAACTTTTGCCATCGTACTGCTAAAATATGTTTTTTTCGCTCTGAGACTGTTATCCCGAACCGAATGGCCCTGCCACGAGCGTGAGGGACCTGCGGAGAAAGATTCTTCCAATCTTCCTTCAGCATTCTCCTTCGCCGCTACGGCATGCTCGCAGTAACATGCATTAACTATAAACTTCTTGTTTTTCGCTCGCGAGCCAAGGCGGCTTCGGAGAACGCTGACATTTTTCGAGCGTTACCTTCAGCATTCTCCTTTGCCGCTACGGCATGCTCGCAGTAACATGCATTAACTATAAACTTCTTGTTTTTCGCTCGCGAGCCAAGGCGGCTTCGGAGAACGCCTCGGAAGCTTCGAGGGTTTAATCACTATGTGCTTCCCACTCACTCCTCTGTGGTCATCTCTTGTATACTTGCTATACTACTTGTATACTTTTACTTGTATACTTCTTGTATACTTCTTGTATACTTCTTCTATACTTCTTCTATACTCTTTAAGTATACCAGAACAGGTCCAGAGGTATACCAGATGTGAACAACAATATTGAGCAGCTGGCTATTTCCTCGATACCCCGTCATTCGAATAAAGCTTCCTCGCTTTCGCAATCAACGCAACAAACTCCGTACGATACCCCTCTTCATCTTCACCAATCGCGCCGCTGGCAAGCGACTGCGCACTCTTAAACGAAGACGCCTGCTTAAATTCAGAATTCGATAACAGCATGCCAAACTGTGCCACTGCTGTTACCAGTCGAAAATTGTCAGACGCCGCCTGCGAAATGTT
This sequence comes from uncultured Chitinophagaceae bacterium, assembly GCA_963782225.1. Classification (GTDB taxonomy): domain Bacteria; phylum Bacteroidota; class Bacteroidia; order Chitinophagales; family Chitinophagaceae; genus Flavitalea. The sequence continues at coordinate 458,888 of CAWAIQ010000006.1, read as the reverse complement.
TTCCCTTACAGGATGCACAATCAATAAACTCTTATCACCACCAGGTTTTTTATAACGAAACTTAACCGTCATCATCTCATCACTGGAAACATTTCGGGCAGACCGCTGATATTTCAACTCATCAGTCCCCTCGATAAACTCACTTTCCACGCCAACAGGAATAATTTCATACAAAGCCGTCACCGTGTGGCCACTGCCTATCTCACCCGCATCCTTTTTGTCGTTATTGAAATCTTCATTCTGCAACATCCTGTTTTCGTATCCAACAAGCCGGTATGCTCTTACTTTAGCGGGATTAAATTCCACCTGCAGCTTCACATCTTTCGCGATAGTAAACAGCGTTCCACCGAATTCATTCACCAGCACTTTTTTAGCTTCATCTATGTTGTCAATATATGCATGATTGCCGTTGCCTTTGTCGGCCAGCTGCTGCATTTTATTATCCTTGTAGTTGCCCATACCATAGCCAAGCACCGTTAAGTACACACCCGACTCTCTTTCGCGTGCTATCATATCTACCAGCGCAGCATCGCTGCTAACACCTACATTGAAATCGCCATCAGTACAAAGTATCACGCGATTATTTCCATTTTTAGCAAAATTGTCCTTCGCAACTTTATACGCGAGCTGAATACCCTGGCCACCGGCAGTAGAACCACCTGCAGAAAGTTCTTCAAGTGCATCACGGATTTTTTGTTTCTTATCGCCTGGAGTTGGTTCAAGCACCAGGCCGGCACTACCCGCGTAGACTACCATTGATACGCGATCCTGCTCACGTAATTGTTCTATCAATAATTTGAGAGATGATTTAACGAGCGGCAGTTTGTTTTCGCTTTCCATAGAACCGGATACATCAATAAGAAACACAAGATTGCTTGCAGGTAAGTTTTCCGTCGGAATTTTCTTTCCCTGCAATCCAATCATTGCAAGTTTGTTATTTTTATTCCAGGGGCATTCAGCAAGTTCAGTATTGATCGAGAAAGGATCTTCGCCTTTCGGCTGGGGATAATCATAATGAAAATAATTGATGAGCTCTTCTATGCGAACCGATCCTGCAGGCGGCAATACGCCTTCATTCAAATATCTTCGCACATTACTATAAGATGCGCGATCAACATCTACTGAAAATGTAGAAAGCGGATTTGACAGATGTTTCACGAAAGCGGTTTTCGGTGATGTTGTCATAGTCTTCGGTGTTGTAGTCTTCTTCATAGAAAGTTTGTTTTCTATTTTTAATAGTAATTCCGGCAACTTTGCCTTGCATAGATGGCGCACTTTCCCCATCAATGCCCAACGCTGTCACCACAACCTCTTCAAGCTGTTGTTCAGCAGGTTTAGCAGTTGAATCGGCAGGCTTCGGCGATTTGCACAAGGCAAACAAAAAGCAGATAAACAAAGCAACAATTAGCGATTTCATAACAGTTTATTTTATCTGTGGATGCCGAAAAAGCAGTCATTACATAAGCTCACCGAAATTTTTTAATTTAACCGCTCAACCGAAGATTGGCACTCATTCATAATATAACAACCAACACTGGCGACGACGAGTTGGTCGCACGCTACAAAGCAACCGGCGACCTGCGCGTACTGGCTGATCTCTACCAGCGATATATGGATCTGTGCTTTGCCGTAAGTATTAAGTACCTGAAGGATAGCGATAGCGCCAAAGATGCCGTGATGGACGTATTTGAAGAATTGGGCGACAAACTGAAAAAGCACGACGTAACGAATTTCAGGAGCTGGCTCCACACCGTGGTAAAGAACCACTGCCTGATGAAGCTTAGGAAGGACAATCGCAATAAAACTGTTAATCTCGACGCCGACTTTATGCAATCGGTCGCCGAAGAGCATCAGGACGGTGTAAATGAAAAGGAGTGGCAATTGCAGCAAATGACGAAGTGTATCGATACGCTTATCAGCGATCAGAAAAAAGCGGTTGAGCTGTTTTACCTTGAGCAGAAATGCTATAACGAGATCACGGAGGCGACCGGATTAGATTGGAACAAAGTGCGTAGCCTGATCCAAAATGGGCGGCGAAACCTGAAAATATGTATGGAGAAAGCTGTTTTATCAGCATCTGAAAAATGAGCGACAACAAAAAATATACTGCTGAAGACATTCGTCTGTATCTCGAGGGAAAGCTGTCGCCTGCAGAAATGCATGCGATGGAGAGAGCTTCCCTCGACGATCCCTTTCTTGCGGATGCGATAGAGGGAATGCAGCACTTCGGTAACAATGAGCAGTTTGTTGTTGAAAGCGCTCAGCTTAAAGAATCGTTGAATGAGCGGGTTAAAAAGAAAAGAAGATCAGTTGTTCTTGCTTTTCCAATGATCGCGAAGATTGCCGCAGTATTAACTGTTGTGGTAACCGGCGTTGCCATAATTATATTTACCGGGCAAAAGAATCAAACAGAAAGAGTAGAAATAGTGAAGAAGGAAGAGAAACAGTCAGCACCTCGTCAACGAGATACGGGTTCATATAATCTTTATAAAGACAGCGTTGTTGCGGCTTTCAAACAAGAAAAGCCAGCTAACACCTTTAAGAAACAGGAAGCACGGCAAATTCCAGAGCCCCCTCCTTTACAAGAAGCTATCGAAGCAGAAACATATAGTGACGCCGCCGCTCCGATACAGGATTCTATTATTAAAAATGAAAAGTCTGCGGCCCAAATAGCGCCAGCGTTAGAAGGCCGCGTGGCCGGTGTAGACATGTCAAACACCGACAGCGATCTGCAGGAAGTCGTGGTGATGGGATATGGCGTATCCAAAAAACAAAAAAAATACAATAGTCCCCTGGCTAAAAGCAAAATAGAGCGCCGCATCGAGCCTGAAGGCGGCTGGCAGCAATTTGAAAACTACCTCGGCCAAAACAAAAACACTGATGCTTACGACACCACACTGACCGGCACTCAAAAACTATCATTTACTATCGATAGTGCAGGCCGTCCGGCGTTGATTGCAATCATCCACTCGATTTCTCCTGGACATGATAAAGAACTTATCAGGCTCATTAACAATGGACCTGACTGGGCCGTGAAAAGGGGTAATAAGCGAAAAGTCGTATTATCCGTTGTGTTTTGATTATCAATCTAAATTGTAAGTATTTTCACCTATTTACGCGAAAAATAATATGCATTGCCCGGAAAACCGTGTAACTTGGATCCATCTTTGGAAATCCCACCAACAGTAATCCGTCCCTCGACCCTTTATTTTTGAAAAACTACATCTTCTCCAATTTTTCTAATTCATTTAAGGAACATTTTCTAACACAATAAATACAATGAAATCTCTGCTTAGTATCGCCTCTAAAGTGCTCCTTGCATCACCACTCATTGTCGCTATGAGCTGCAACAAGGACCTAAAAGACGGAGGAAGCCTCAACGGTCCATCGTCATCGTCTGACGCCGTAGTTACCAAAACATACTCGGTGAACCCAAAAACCACTGACGCTAATATCACTACGTTCCTGTCCCCGCATTTTGTATCTGTACAAACCGGTGGAGTGTTAAAGAATAACCTGGTTGTATATATACCGGGTACAAACAGAACACCGTCTACAAGCAAGGCGTTCGCTGTCAAGGCAGCGTCTATGGGCTACCATGCCATCAGCCTTACTTATCAAAATAATAGTCCAGGTAACCCGCTTTGTGCTCCAACAAACGACACTACCTGCCACGTGCGTTTGCGCAGGGAAGTAATCGATGGCGTTGATCGTCATACGTCAGTAGTTGTTACTCCCACAAACTCTGTTATCAACAGGTTGACAAAGCTCCTGATTTACATGAACACTGCTCAGCCTACACAAGGATGGGGTCAGTATATCGTGAACGGTCAGATCAACTGGTCGAAGGTTATCATTGGTGGACACTCACAGGGTGGCGCGCTTTCTGGTGTTATCGGAAAGTTCTATCCTGCTAAAAGAGTGATTCTTTTCTCAATGGTTGACTTCCTTAATAATGGTAAGGTGCCAAGCTGGGAGAAATTGCCTGCAAACAATGCAAACTATTATAGCCTTATCAATATGAACGATGAACTCGTTCCATGGGGAAGAGTAAAACCACTTTGGACTGCTGTGGGATGGACTGCTTATGGTGCATACAAAAATATTGACTACACGCCTTATCCATATAGCAATACGCATTTGCTGATCACTGTAGCTAAGTCGCCTTCAACTTCACTCGATCCTTTTCACAATATGACTGGTGTGGATAGTTACCTGCCGAAAAAGGCTGACGGGACGTATGTTCACGCCAAGGTGTGGGAATATTTTTTAAAGTAAGATTTTTGATGATATTATATTGAAAATCCCCGCTGCTGCGGGGATTTTTTTATTCGGTTAGTGGGCTACAAACAATGTATTTTGTTCCTGCGCTGTTTTATTACCCAACGCATCTTCAGCTTCAACAACTACCTTGTAAATAGCAAACTTATTGTCAGGAACCTTCGCACTGAAAATATTGTCGCCAGCGGTACGGTCTCCATCTTTGCCATCATCTTTCAAAACAAAAGAAGAAACACTTTTCTTTTCATCCTGCAGCGTCAGTCGCGCGTTAGCATTTTTAATTCCACCGCCGTCGTAAATAAAAGCCTCTATCGTGTTATCTCCGCGATATTGAACATACTCAATCACCGGTGGCGTTTTATCCGTACCGGAAACTTTGATGCTGGCGGTGCCTTCATTTACAATATGCATCGGATACTTAGCTGTCCAGTATTCACCGAATAGGGGAATCTCAGTGCCAGCAGGACAATCAGCCGCAATCAATACTTCATCGTATTTCGCGGAGCCACCAACATGATCCATGTTTGTAAACCAATCAGATTTTCTGCTGACCAACCCGCGGGGATTTAAATATTTATCTGAAAATGTAAGATCTGTTCGAAATAATCTTCCCGAATCGCGAACCAGCAAAACAATCGATTCGCCCGGATTAGGGATGCCGTCACCATTTCCTTTTCCTAACATTAGCGTATCCAGCTCAATGCCAGAGCTAACAACTGTTACCATTCGGCCATCTGCAATCTCTACCGCGGCAAATGGTTTTGCATTCCGCTTTATAGGTAAATCAAAATACTGTGTCCATTTGTTTTTGTTGTTATCAGTAATGTCGAGTTGGAATTTTATTACACCTACAGTGTCAATTGTAGATGTAAAAGCCAATGCAATGGAGGATTTTTTTATTTCGTTGACGGCAATGTTCTCAATCGTAATGCTTGTTGTTTTAAGCCTTGCGTTATTTGAAAACATTACATTATTCCTAAAAGGCGTAACCCTCATACTCACATTCTTCGCTGCGGCAGCACCTTTATTCAATAAAATAATATTCAATTTTACTTCTTTCCCATGCACCGCCCACGCTAGCATCCTGGACGCTTACACCTACAAGCGATAGCTCCGCCTTATCGTTTTTCTTGTTTATTCCTATATCATGAATACTTCCATTTACCGTGATGAAAATTCTTCCATTTGCATCGCTTGTTACAGTTCTTTGCGACGTCTTCTTTGTAAATAAATCGATATCGTTGATCACATATTCCTGATTCTTTTCATAAACCGGTGCCGTCAACACTGTTACCTCCACGTGCTGCAGCAACCGGCCGTCGGGCACATACTCTCTCACAGCGCTTCTGAATCCGCGCTTGTCAACGTTTTCCAGAATAGTAAATCCCGGCACTGTCCTGTCGGTGCTCACTTTATAGTTCCACACTTCAAACTCGGGATATACCTCGGTATGATCCCATTTCGCAGGTATTGGCAACGGGTGCTGGAACGTGTTCATGATCGTATCGAACATTTCGCCCAGTCCGCATGTTGAATGCTCCGCATCATAAATTTTCGATTTGTAATTATCCATCACCTGGTACCACATCGTGTTCATGTCGTGATGATAGCTGCGGATAAAGTCTTTATCACCATAATGCAACCGCACATTGATTCCTGCCAGGTTCTTATACATATCCATATGCTTGTACTCAACCGGAAAATCATAGGGCCCGATGGTAAATTCCGGTGCCCCGCAAAAACTTCCGGCAGAGGAAACCATATGCGGATACTTCGCCGCAAGTACAAACGACATAAACCCACCCATTGACAGTCCGGACACAGCGCGGTGCTGCCTGTCGGCCATCGTTCGGTAGTGATCGTCTATGTAGGTTACCAGCTCAGGAAAATAAATAGGAAACTGCCTGTAAGTTTCAACAGGTAACACGTTGTAGGGACGGCGGTAGTACTCTTCGTCGCCGCGGCGATTATAGCCATCGGCCTTCACAACAATCACATTATGCTTTGCAACGTAATTGGCGATATTATCGCCTTTGTTTTGAGCGCCCTTGTCGTACCCGGCATATTCTTCGGCTCCCTCACCGAAATAGCGTTGTCCCCATCCATGAAAAAAGTAAATAACAGGGTACCTTTTCGCATTGGTTGCAGAATATCCGGGAGGCAGAAATATCCTGAAGTTCCTGATCTCGCCAAGCACATTGCTATAGTGGCGGGAGTCGATGATGGAAGCGCTATCGGTTTGTGCATTCGCAGTGTAAAAGAATAAAAAGAAGATAATGCAGGGAAAAGGGCGGGTTAGGTTCATCATATTATCTTTAGCTGAAAATAAAAATTATCCCGGTTAACACATCTTAAAATTATGAGGTATAAGTTTTTGATCGTTGTAATATTTTTTGCTACTACCGTTTTTTCACAGTCAAAGAAGGCGGTCTTCATCATTGTCGATGGCATTCCTGCCGACCTGGTAGAAAAACTTCCTACGCCAGCTTTGGATTCCATCGCGGGTGCAAGCGGGTATAAACGCGCACTGGTGGGCGGAGAAAAAGGGGAATACAATGAAACGCCAACGATTTCCGCAGTAGGGTACAACAGTGTTTTAACCGGCACCTGGGTGAATAAACACAATGTGTGGGGTAATTATGGAAAGGATATCGACAGTCCCAATTACCACTATAAAACTATTTTCCGCTTACTGAAAGATGCTTCCCCTCAAAAGAAGACCGCTATTTTCTCGTCATGGCTCGATAACCGCACAAAACTTATCGGCGAATCACTGCCAGGCACCTCTCATATTAAAATGGATATAAAGTACGATGGACTTGAACTGGACACCATCACATATCCAAACGATACCACCTCGTTACGTATGCACCAAATTGATGAAGCGGTAGTGAACAAAGCAGCGCAAACAATCCGGGAGCAGGCGCCGGACCTCTCGTGGGTGTACCTGGAATTCACAGATGATATGGGACATACATTCGGTGACGGTGAAAAATTTTACGATGCTATAAAACAGATGGATAACCAAATGGGCCGCATTTGGAGCGCGGTGCAATACAGGAAAGAAAAGTTTAATGAAGACTGGCTGGTGATCATCACTACCGACCATGGCCGCGATTCCGCTACCGGAATGAATCATGGGGGACAATCGGATCGCGAGAAGAGAGGATGGATCGTAACAAATGCGAAAAACCTGAATGCGCATTACAAAGAAGACACAATATCTATCGTAGACATCATGCCAACGATCGCAAGTTTCTTGAAGATTCCAATCGATCCAAACCACAAAAAAGAAATTGATGGAACGTCGCTCATCGGCGACGTTAGTGTAGCCGACCTGAAAGCGAACCTGGACGGCACCGAACTAGAGCTGACCTGGAAAATGAAAAAGGCGGGAAAAGGAAAAGTTTATATGAGTACCACGAATCACTTTAAAAGTGGTGCGAAAGATGAATACAAATTTATTGGAGAAGTAAATCTTGCTGCCCGAAAGGCCAAATTCAAACTCGATAAAACTAATTCTCCCCTCTATAAGATTGTTCTTGAAACATCCACTAATACATTAAACAGGTGGATTCTTTCGAAACCGTAATAATCAAACGTTTGCACGTTTGCTTTTCAATAATTTAAACTACTTTAAGCCTATGAAACGCAGGCAGATACTCAAAACAATTTCCATCCTTCCTTTTGCCGGTGGTGTGGCAGGAGCCATCACCCCAGCATCAGCAAACGTAGTAGATAACGCGGTCACAAACCTTGCTAAACGCGACATTATCAGTGAGCTCGGTTTCCGCACATTTATCAATGCGGCAGGAAACTACACCACGTTGACTGGTTCTTTGATGACACCGGAAGTGATGGAGGCTGTCAATGCCGCATCAAAAAAATATATTCAACTCGATGAAGTGCAGGATAAGGTTGGCGTAAAGATCGCCGGGCTCTGCCGCGCGGAAGCGGCGACCGTAACAGCCGGTTGCTGGTCTGCACTGGTGCTCGGAATGGCGGGTGTACTCACGGGGCTCGATCCTAAAAAGGTTGCTTTGTTGCCTTTTCCTGCGGAAAATGGGATGAAGTCGGAAGTGATATTGCAGAAAACGCATTCTGTCGGTTATGATCATGCGCTTACTAATGCAGGCGTGAAATTAATTAGGGTTGAAACGCGCGAAGAAGTGGAGAAAGCTATCAATGAAAAAACCGCGATGCTTTGGTTTCTTAATCGCGAAGCTCCTAAAGGAAAAATACAGCACGAAGAGTGGGTTGAGATCGCTAAGAAGCATAACATTCCCTGTATGATAGACATCGCTGCCGATGTTCCGCCAGTGGAAAATCTATGGCGCTTCAATGACATGGGTTTCGATCTCGTTGCGATCTCCGGTGGTAAGGCGCTGTGCGGTCCGCAGAGTGCCGGTATATTAATGGGTAAAAAGGCGCTCATTGATGCTGCCAGGTTAAGTGCGAGTCCACGTTCCGGAATTGCGCGCGGTCACAAGATTAACAAGGAAGAAATTATAGGAATGTATGTGGCGCTCGACAACTACGTTAAACGCGATCATGCGAAAGAATGGAAGATGTGGGAGGATAGGGTTGCGGTGGTGAAGAATGCGCTTCAGGGGATTCCCGGCGTAACTACCGAAGTATTTGTACCCGCAGTGGATAACCACAATCCATCGCTGAGGATTACGTGGGATCCTGCTAAGGTGAAGACCACGAAAGAAAAATTAGCAGAGAGTTTGCGCATGGGAAGTCCTTCTATTGAAGTGATAGGATGGGAGACGGATAATATGATAAGAATTACTGTCTTTATGTTGCAGGATGGGGAAGATAAGCTGGTTGCAAGGCGCTTAAAAGAAGAATTGACGAAGGCGTCTGCATAAAGGTATGCCCTGCGGGCGGTGTGTCTGTGGCGGTCTAAACGAAACATCTCGTATTAATTTGCAGGATCCATGGGATCCTGTTCAAAGCCCGCCGCAGGCGAAAACTGAAAAAATATTCATGAGCTTATTTCGCATAACTATTATCCTTTTATTTATTGGTATGAATACAACTGCACAGGAGGCTGTATATTCTGTTACGAAATTGAATGGGCCTCTTAAAATCGACGGCGACTGGAACAAGGCCCAATGGAAAAATATCCAACCCGTAAATGTCAACAAACAAATGGGCCCTGATCCAAAATTTACACCCGTTGTCGAAGCGAAGATGATGTACGATGAAAACAATGTATTTGTAATATTCCGCGTGAAAGACCGCTACGTAAAAAGCACAGTACAGGAATTTAACGGGCCGGTATCAGAAAACTCCTGTGTGGAATTCTTCTTCTCTCCGGACTCATCGCAGCCGCTGAAATATTTTAATCTCGAAGTAAATGCCGGGGGAACGCCGCTCATATTCTTTGTCTCTAAAGCCCTGGGACGAATTCAAAAAACTCTCGAACGACGACATAAAGAAAATTGAAATCGCTCATTCGCTTCCCAAAAAAGTAGATCCTGAAATAACAGAGCCTACTACCTGGACAATTGAATACCGCATTCCATTCGATCTGCTTAAGAAATATTCAGGCCTTACAAAACCGGGTCCTGGTGTAAAATGGAAAGGAAATTTTTATAAAACAGGAAGCGAAACCTCCAGCCCCAACTACCTCACGTGGTCTGTTGTTGAAAATCCCACACCGAACTTTCACATGCCTCAATTTTTCGGAACACTAAACTTTCAGTGATTGTGATACGCGCGCAGCTACTATTTCTCATTATTACGGCTGCAATATCTTCCTGCAAAAACAACTCACACGACTATAAAAACTGGGGCGCATACCGCGGAAATGACGGCATTAGTGCGTATTCCGGATTGAAGCAGATCAACGCAGACAACGTTCATCAACTGCAGGTAGCATGGACGTACCGCACGAATGATACGTTAGGCAACTCGAGCCTCCAGTGTAATCCACTGATCATAGATGGTATTTTATATGGCGCATCTCCGCGTCAGAAAGTATTTGCATTGGATGCCAAAACGGGTAAGAACATCTGGTTGTTTGACCCGTACGAGGGCGACAAAACAAAAAGTGGCGTTACGAGGGGTATGGCCTATTACGAACAAGGCGATGAGAAGCGGATATATGTTTGTGCAGGGTATAAATTGTTTTGCCTGGATGCGAAAACCGGTAAACTCATTAAGAAATTTGGAGAAAGCGGATTTGTTGATCTGCGCAAAGGGTTAAGGAACGATGCTGACATCGAAAAGTATTCGGTGCAGAACACATCGCCGGGAGTGATCTATAAGGACATGATAATTGTTGGATCGAGCATGGGTGAAACGTACACAGACATGCCCGGCAGTATCCGCGCTTTTGATTTGAACACAGGCAAACTGCGATGGACATTTAATACTATTCCCAGGCCTGGTGAAATGGGCTATGAAACTTGGCCCGCTGATAGTTACAAAGAGGCGGCAGGCGTAAACGTGTGGTCGGGTTTTAGTGTGGACAGAAAAAGAGGAATGATATTCGCCGCCACCGGCGCGCCGGGATTTGATTTTCATGGCGGCAACAGGAAGGGCGATAATCTTTTTGCGAATTCTGTGCTCGCATTGGATGCAGAAACCGGTAAATATAAATGGCATTTCCAGGTATCGCACCACGATATGTGGGACTACGATCTGCCCACGCCGCCAATATTAGTCACCATTAAGAAACACGGAAAGCCCGTTGATGCAGTTGTTCAATTGAGTAAGCAAGGCTGGATAATGGTGTTCGACAGGGAAACCGGCAAACCACTTTTCCCGATTGAAGAAAGAAATGTTGCGCAGTCGAAAATGAGCGACGAATACAGTTCGCCAACACAACCATTTGCTGACAAGCCAGCACCGCTCGCGCGACATCATTTCGATACCTCACTCATTACGGACATATCAAAAGAATCGCACGACTTTATAGCTAAAGAGATTGCTAATTATACGTTGGGTGATATTTATCTGCCACCGGATACGCAGGGGATAGTGCAGGTACCAGGATTCAGGGGAGGAAGCGAATGGAGCGGAGGTGCCTTTGATCCGGAAACGAATATCATGTATATCGGAGCGAACGATATTCCGAACGTGGTAAAACTTGTTGAGTTAAAGAATGAAAGTGAAGAAGAATTCTTTAAGTTGCCAGTGTTAAAAGCAGGTGAGAACGTATTCCTGAACAACTGTGCAGCGTGCCACGGAACCGACAGAAAAGGTATTGATCCGTTTCCATCTTTACTGAATGTTCCAGATAAAATGAAACCTGCGCAAGCGCTGGATATCATTACCCATGGCCGCGATAAAATGCCATCATTTGTAAATCTTTCTTTGGCGCAACGGCAGGCAGTTGTTGCGTATCTTTTCAATATAAAAAACCAAAAACTTACCAGGGAAGAGAGCATTGCTAAGGAGGGGACCGCTACCAAACAGAAGCGCTATAAAATAAAAGGCTATACACAGTTAAAAGATCAGTTTGGTTACCCGGGAATTAAACCACCATGGGGCACCCTAAACGCTGTTGATCTTTCAACCGGTGATTATGTCTGGAAAAGAACTTTGGGTGTATATCCGGAACTTGTTAAAGAAGGACTTCCCGAAACCGGTACGCAGTTATTTGGCGGAGGAGTAGTAACTGCCGGAGGCGTTATTTTCATAGCAGCATCAAGAGATGAGATGTTCCGGGCAATAGATAAGAAGACAGGAAAAACTCTTTGGGAATTTCAATTGCCCGCCGGCGGGTATGCGACTCCCGCCACATACGAAGTAGACGGACAACAATACGTAGTAATAGCAGCTGGTGGAGGTGGCTTACAAGCCACACGAAGGGGCGACTATTATTTTGCATTTACATTGCCTACAAAAAATTAATTACGATGAACACGAGGCGCGAATTTATCAGGAACACTATTGTAACCGGTGCAATGGCGCCACTTATCAACGCCAACGTGTTTGGTGCGAATGCGTTGGTATCCGCGGAAAAGTTGCAAGTGTACATCTTCTCTAAGCATCTGCAGTTTCTCCAATACAAAGACCTCGCACAGGCGGCTGCTGAAATGGGATTTGATGGAATAGACCTATCTGTGCGTCCGAAGGGACACGTTGTGCCTGAAAGAGTGGAAGAAGATTTGCCAAAGGCAGCAGAAGAAATGAAGAAGGTGGGTCTTTCTCCGGCGTTAATGACCACTGCTGTGAATGACGCTGATAATGCAACGGACAAAAAACTATTGACAACCGCAGCGACACTCGGCTTTAAATATTACCGGATGAATTGGTACAGCTACCCGGAAAATCAATCGATACCTGAGGCGCTTGCCGCATTTTCGAAACGCGTGAGTGGTCTTGGTGCATTGAACAGGGAGTTGGGTTTGAAAGGTTATTATCAAAATCATTCGGGATTGTCTGCTGGCTCAAACATTTTCGAGATACATGAAATGACCAGGGATGCAGATAAAGAATTTATGGGAGCACAGTACGACATCAGGCATGCCATGGTAGAAGGTTCTCAATCGTGGGAGAATGGGTTGCGGCTCATTCATCCGCGCATTCAAGCGTTGACCGTCAAAGATTTTAAGTGGAGTAACGGAAAAGAAAATGTTATTGACGTTCCGCTCGGAGAGGGTATAATCAACTTCGCGCATTACTTTAAACTGATAAAACAATACAACATTCACGTGCCTGTAACACTGCATATTGAATACCCGTTGGGCGGCGCAGAAAAAGGAAATACGGAGATTACGATCGATAAAAAGGAAGTGTTTAAAGCGATGAAAAAAGATTTGAAAAAGTTGCACGAATTGTGGCAACAAGCATAATTATTCGCACGATGAAAAAATCGCTTCTCATATTTTCCATTGCTCTCGTATGCGGGGCGAAGCTGTTGGCGCAGAACGATGCAGAATTACCCTATAATAAAATGCCGGATATTTTTCCGGGAACGAAGCCGCTTACCTGGGAAGGTGATCTATCGGTTCGCATGCTCGATGGCGCACACAAATTTATTGAGAGGAAGATAGATGAATCTGTTGCGGGCCGGCAAAAATTCTGGAAAAGAGATTTGAGTTCAGCAGCCGCTTACGATAAATCTATTCAGGAAAACAGGAAGCGATTCGCAAAAATTATAGGTATCGTTGACAAGAGCGAGCCGCTTGTTTCTTACAATGTGGGGTTTCCTGAAAAATACCCTCCGCCTGCAATGGAGAAGTACGCCACCGGAACCGATAATGTTTTGATAGCTGAAACCGCGAACTATAAATTATACCAGGTTCGTTGGACAGTCTTTAACAGGGTAACAGGGCAGGGACTATTGTTTGAACCGAAAGCAAAAGCGTCAACAACAATTATAGTGGTACCTGATGCTGACCAGGATCCGGAACAACTAGCGGGGCTTTCGAAAGGGGTTGCAGCAGAATCGCAGCTTGCTCGCAACCTGGCCGATAATGGTTACCAGGTGCTGATACCATTGCTCATTAGCAGGGACACCATTTTTGCCGGCCAGGACAAACAACAAACATATCGCGAGTGGCTGTATCGGCAGTCTTATCATATGGGCCGGCACATCATTGGCTATGAGGTGCAGAAAATAATGTCTGCAATAGACTACTTCAAACAGTCTGACCCTCAAATGAAGATTGGCGTGGCCGGTTACAACGAAGGTGGATTGCTTGCATTTTATGCTGCTGCTGTTGATAAGCGAATAGAAAGTGTGCTGGTAAGCGGGTATTTCAATTCCCGGCAAAAAGTTTGGGATGAACCCGTGTATCGAAATGTGTGGTCGTTATTGAACGAATTTGGTGACGCAGAAATAGCAACATTAATCGCACCGAGATCATTGACCGTTGAGCACAGCAAAGTAAATACCATAACGGATCAGCTTTCGGCTGATGCACAGAAGGGAATGCAGGTGGAAGGCCTTCCTTTTACCGGTTACAAGGGAAAAATTGAAACGCCTTTATTTGCGACGGTACAATCCGAATTCAATCGCATAGAACAATTAACAAAACCGGGCTTTCAGAAGAAGCAGCTCATCGCCGGAAAGAATGGAGATCCCGTAAATTTCTTTTCTACGGACGCGACCGATGCTTTTTTGAAGTCGTTCGGAAACAATCAATCATTCAAGTTAACGAGTCAACAAATCGCTGATACAAGAAAAAGTGTGGATCGAAAGAATCGTCAGCTACAACAAGTAAGGGAGATTGAAGACGACGTTCAGCAAATGGTGCGCGATTCAGACCAGGAGCGCGACAGATTTTTCCTTTATAAGATAATGCCGGAATTTCCCGCACGCAACTGGAGTACACAGCCCTATCATCCATACTATCCCGTTTCTAAGTTTACGGATCAGTCAGACAGGTACCGAAAGTATTTTGCCGAAGAGATTATCGGAACATTCAATGATAAGTTTCTTCCCTTCAATGCGCTTACCCGAAAGGTGTATGACAAAGAACGATTCACGGGCTATGAAGTAGTGATCGATGTATTTCAGGACGTAATCGCAACGGGAATTTTATTGATACCTAAAAATATCAAGGCTGGTGAACGCAGGCCCGTTGTTGTAACGCAGCACGGACGTAATGACTATCCCCGTAAACTTATTGAAGGCAACGCTACTATTTACAATAACGCCGCTTCCAAACTCGCTGACCAGGGATTCATCGTTTATGTTCCCCAGAATCCCTATCGGGGAGAAGACAGGTACCGCTGGCTCGCGCGTAAAGCAAACAATGTAAAGGCAACACTCTTTTCATTCATTACCGCACAACATGAACAAACAATAAAATGGCTTGGCTCACTTGATTTTGTCGACAAAAAACGGATTGCATTTTATGGATTGAGTTATGGTGGACAAACTGCTATGCGTGTGCCACCATTACTAGAGGGTTACTGCCTTTCTATTTGCGCGGGTGATTTTGGTGATGTCACAAAGAAAGTAGCAGACACTCACTACAAGGGCAGTTTCATGAATACGATGGAGTGGGAGATGCCTTATTTCAATATGGGAAATACCTTTGGCTATGCAGAAATGGCTTACCTGATATTTCCTCGTCCTTTTATGGTAGAACGCGGTCACCATGATCTTATTCAACCGGATTCGTGGATTGGATATGAGTTTGGTAAGATCCGCTTCTTCTACGATCAATTCAACCAGGGCGACAAAGCCGAGATCGAATATTTTAATGGAGGACACACCATGCGTGGTGAAGGCACATTCAAATTTTTGCATAAGCACCTTAACTGGCCGTGATGAAGTATTGTTTCTTTTTGTTGATTGCAGCGGTAGTTGTTTCCGGATGTTCGGAGCATGAAAAACAATTTCATCGTCCGCGCGATCCGTGGGCATTTCGTTCTGTGCTCGATAAGCAGCCACGGATGCTGACGCTTGCTTTGGATAGTGCCTGCTACGTGGCCTATGACCTTGCAAATTGTAAACTCACTAAAATCTGGAAAGGTGGTGTAACGCTTGAGGGAGCCGCATATACGGATAAGAAGAATGTACAACCCGAATCGTGGGGAACGCCATATGCCACCGACATACAGAATAAGTGGACAGTAACACTCAATGATAAACCGGACTCATTTACGATCGTCAATAAAGGATATAGATTTGAGAACAAACAGGTCGTTCTTCATCATGCAATCATCCTATCCAGTCAGGATACAATACAGGTAGAGGAATTACCGGAATTCGTTACCAACGAAAAAAATGATCCGGGTTTGTCGAGAACCTTCGCTACGAGAAATGTTCCCGCAAATGTTGTCATAAGCATATCCTCTTCTGATAAAATAATCACTTTACCGTCAAACGGCTCAAAAGAATTTTTCAGTTGGTTCAAACCGTTACCTGTTCAGCAGCCGCCGGTAGCATCGGAAGGTGAATACGATCATCGCGGAAGATACTGGATGGAGAAGAGTGATTGCTTTACCTGTCATGAAGTAGATAAGCGAACGGTTGGTCCGTCTTTTATTGAAGTCGCCGCAAAGTATGGCAATAAAGAAGATCCTTCATCAGACCTTGTTTCCAAAGTAAAACAGGGCAGCAGCGGCATATGGGGCACATCAGTAATGACGCCCCATCCTGATTTAAGTGAATCGGAGATCAGGGTGATGCTGGATTATATTTTCACGTTGAAACCGCCACTCAAAAACGTACAGGCGAATGAAACAGTTAATACAAAGCCTACGGTGCAAACTCCGGGTTTTGGATCTCCACTGGATGAACTTAATCCATCACTGACTGTTCAAACTATTCACGGTCAAAACTTTCGTCCGCGTGTGGGCGGCCTGGCATTCATGCCAAACGGTAAATTGTTGGTAACCACGTGGGACACGGTTGGCGGCGTATATCTTCTTGACAGCGTTACGACTGGCGATACAAACAAAATAAAAGTAAAACGCATTGCGTCGGGACTTGCTGAGCCGTTAGGAATAGAAGTGGTTGACGGAGAAATATTCGTTTTGCAAAAACAGGAGTTAACTCAATTGATAGATCATGATGGTGATGATATTATCGATGAATACCGCGCGATCTGCAACGGCTGGGGAGTAACAGGCGACTTTCATGAGTTTTCGTTTGGACTGGTATACAAAGACGGATACTTCTATGCGTCGCTGTCAATGGCAATGCGTTTGATGTCGAACGAGAAACAAAAGCAGGATAGGGGCCGCGTTATTAGAATTAGTAAAGACGGAAAGTATCAGTCGATCTGTTATGGCTTACGAACGCCAAATGGAATTACGCTTGGCCCCGACAACGAAATATTTGTAACGGACAACCAGGGCGAATGGGTGCCTGCAAATAAACTCATTCATATAAAACAAGGCGAGTACCATGGCATGAGATGGGGCCATCTTGATACTGCAAATGCTCCTCCCGAAGTTGCGCTGCCTGCTATTTATCTCCCCGAAAACGATATCGGTAATTCTCCATCCGAACCCATTCTTATAAAAGATGGACTGTATAAAGGCCAGATGCTGCATGGCGACGTAACGTATGGGGGTCTGCAGCGCGACTTTCTAGAAAAAGTAGATGGTGAATACCAGGGAGCTGTTTTCAAATTCTCGCAGGGCCTTGAAGCCGGAATTAACCGTATGGCCTGGGGGCCTGATGGCGCGCTGTACGTTGGCGGCGTGGGCATGGTAGGAGGTTGGAGCTGGAAAGAAAAGCAATATGGTTTGCAGCGTATCGAATTTAATACTGCTGAGTATTTCGATGTTTTGGCGATCAGAGCGCGACCCAAAGGGTTTGACATTGAACTTACACAAGCGTTAAACGACGCTATAACCATCAATCCAAAAGATATTGTAGCTCAGCAATGGTGGTATCTTCCAACATCAGATTATGGAGGACCGAAGAAAGATCTCGAAGACCTGAAAATCTCATCTATTAAATTATCCCCGGATCGCAAACATATTTATATCGAATTACCGGGTTTGAAGGAAAAGCGTGTCGTATATTTCCGTATGCCTCACTCATGGCGCAATCAGCAGGGAACGCGTTTATGGACGGGCGATGCATGGTACACGCTGAATAATATTCCACAACAATGAATAGACGGGAATTTGTAAACTATACTGGTGGTTTTATGTCGCTCGGCTTAGGAGGCGTTCAACCCAATTATGGCAAAATTGAAAATTTTATGCAACCAGCTGCGACTATTAAGATCAAAAATGTTGACTCGAACTTTGAACGCGAGCCTCTTCATCCTTACCGCTTCAAAGGCAGCGCCATAACAGAAGCGTGGCAGACGGTGGCCATGCTGGAATCGGAAAGCGGGAATAAAGTTGCCGGGATAGGAACGCAGAGTGTATTATGGTCCGATTCGAAAGTATTCGCACAGCATTCTGTAAATGGTGGCAATGCGCTGATGTTCGCTATGACGGAACGCGCGCTGCAGATCATGAAAGGCACATCCTTTACCGATCCCAACGAACTTCTCGACCGGTTACTTCCGGAAGTTTTTGAATACGGTAAAAAGATAACCGGTAACCCGGATCTCAGAAAAACATTCGCCCTCAATGCACTTGTTTGTGTTGACAACGCGGCTTGGATACTCTATGCGCGTGAAAACAAACTGAAAACTTTTGATGAGCTTATTCCTGCGGCTTATCGTCCGGGGCTGAGCGCACGACACAGTAAAGTTGGTAGTATGCCATCTTTTAGTGCTGGTGCCGAAGTGGCGAAGATAAAAAAGGCTGCAGATGAAGGTTATTTCATTATGAAGCTTAAAATTGGTTCTGCAGGTACGCAAAAAGAAATGCTCGAGAAAGATATAGAATTCTTAACCGCAGTACACAAAGCGATCGGTCACTACGAAACGCCGTATACAAAGAGCGGAAAAATTCCCTACTATTTCGATGCGAATGAACGTTACGATGAAAAAGATTCGCTGTTGCGTTTTCTTGACCACGCGAGAAAAATTGGCGCCTTCGATCAGATATCATGCATAGAAGAACCATTTGGCGAGCGCAATCAAAGTTCTGTGAAAGACATCGACATGATACTCGCTGCCGACGAAAGCGCACACACCGTTGAAGATGCCGCGGCTCGTATCGAACAAGGGTATCGTGCCATCGCTGTGAAAGCGGTTGCCAAAACGCTTAGCATGACAATGCGTATCACCCAGCTTGCTCATGAAAAAAATGTTCCGTGCTTCTGCGCAGATCTTACGGTGAACCCGATTCTTGTGGATTGGAACAAAGCGGTGGCGGCACGCCTCGCGCCCTTTCCCCGACTGAACAATATCGGACTGCAGGAAACAAACGGACATCAGTATTACATTAACTGGGATAAGATGATGCAATACCATCCACGCGCAAACGGCAGCTGGACGGTTACGCGCAATGGTGTATATGAAACAGATGCGTCGTTCTACGAACAGAGCGGGGGCATACTTGAAGATTCGAAACATTATATGGAATTATTCAATCATCCTGCATAATCAAAACTCAACAACTGTCTATGTCCAGAGTTCTAATTGTTTGTTTGCTGTTTATTGCTTCGTGCGCTCCCTCTCCCAAGAATCATCATAACACTATCTACACCTTTGATCCGAACACCGAAACGAGGTGGAGCAGCGGTGAAAATTTGAATGGTGCCAAAGGCGCCGGAGGCAGGGAAAATAACGGGGCAAAGGGACATCCCACAGACAATATAGACGCTGGTACCACAAGAACGCTGCTCGACATCCAGGGCCAGGGTGTAATAAACAGGATATGGTTTACCATCAACGAACGTTCTCTTGAAATGCTGCGTTCTCTTAAAATAGAAATGTATTGGGACAATGAAAAGAAACCCGCGGTCTCCGTTCCCATTGCAGATTTTTATGGAATGGGCCAGGGTGCGGTAAAGTTTGAAAATGAATTTTTTGCCAGCCCGGAGGGACGATCATTTAATTGTTTTATTCCAATGCCTTTTAAAAAGGCAGCGAAAATTACAATCACAAATGAATCAGGCAAAAAATTGAATACCATATTCTTTGATGTTGACTATAGCCTGATTAAAGACTGGGATGATGACTTTATGTATTTCCACGCATGGTGGAACCGTGATACTGCCACTAAACTTGCCGAAGATTTTGAATTATTGCCTGCAATAAAAGGGAAGGGAAGAATTATCGGTACGCATGTAACTGTAAACGCAAATCCATTATATAGAAAATCATGGTGGGGAGAAGGAGAAGTGAAAATGTATGTTGATGGAGATACAGATTTTCCAACACTCGTTGGCACGGGCACAGAAGATTATATAGGTACCGCCTGGGGACAAGGTGCATTCATGAATCGTTACACTGGTTGCCTGGCTGCAAATGATTCGGCAGACAAATGGTCGTTTTACAGGTATCATGTTCCGGATCCGGTGTACTTTTCATCCGGGATAAAAATTACGCTTCAGCAAATAGGAGGGAACGGTAAGGAAGTAGTTCAGGATATGATGGATAAAAACGTTCCGCTTATTCCTATTGCACTCGACGATATGGAGAAGTCCGGAAAATTCATACATATCTACCAGAAGGGTAAGGTCACTAATTTAAGAGAGGGCAATCTCCCTAATAATTGGACAAACTTTTATCGTTCAGATGATGTTGCCGCATCAACTTTTTTCTATTTGAATACACCATCAAACGAACTTCCAGCAATCAAAACAGTGGACTACCGTATTTCAAAGCTGAAATAAATTACCGGCGGGATACTCTTTTGTGTGGCTTGTCGTGTTCAACGAACCACTCGAACGACCATGTGCCGTTGCCAACGATCAGGAAACCGATCAACATCAGTAAGGTGATGATCGACACCCACCATTCTGAAAATGGCTGAAGCAGGTTACCTGAACTGTTTACAAAAAATACCGCAACAATAAGAATGGGTATTTGTATCAGGCATGCGAAGCGCGTAAGCAGTCCCAATGCAATCAAAAAGCCTCCGAGAATATGTGCGAACACAGTTACATGACTCAACACGATTACTGCAAACGCATTGAATGAAAGCCTGTCGCTCATCATGTCGAGCAATTCACCCATGTTGTTGAGAAATTGAAAACCTTTGTAGCAGAGGAAAAGTCCGAATAGTATTCTTACTATGTCGAGCCATTTGGGATGGTGCCTGTCACCCCACAGCTCTAAGCGGTGTGCGAGGTTCATATAGCAAGGTTTTAAGTGGAAGGAAAGAACTTGATATATAAAGGTAGATTAATTAAAAGGGTAGCATTCATCACTTTTTTACATCCCTGATAACCAGTCCATTAATATTAAAAATAAAAGGCCCAGTAAAGCGTTTAAACCCTGGTACTTTTTAATGGTCAAAGGTCCATCTCCTAAACAAAAACAACCTTATGAAACTGATCTCAAATTTCTCTCTTGCCTTTTTATGTACTGTCGTGCTGTTTACATCGTGTAAAAAAGAAGATGATTCCCAAAAGAAGAATGAAAGTGATGAAGTATCTGCTGCGGTTACTGACGACAGCCAGGTAACTTCCGAAACAGATGCCATTGCACTGGATGCAGGTGCCGCCATAGAATTCGAGGCTTCCTTTTCTGGAAATAACTCCGTTGTAGACCAATTAATCTGCGATGCATCCGTAGAATATAACACGGCATCTGACCCAATGACCATCACCATTACTTACAATGGATCTAATTGCGGCCAGGGACGCAAACGAACAGGTTCAATAGTACTTGCAATGGCGCAAGGTACTGAATGGAAAAACGCAGGTGCATCGTTTACGATCACATTCAATGAGCTTACTATCAAGAAAGGGAACAAGAGCATTACGCTTACTGGTACACACAACGTTACCAACGTGAGCGGCGGACTTTTAATTAACCTTGCCACCAGTGGCCCGATCATTCACACCGTTACGAGCGATAACATGAAAGTTAGTTTCGACAACGGCGCTGCCCGTAACTGGCACGTAGCCAAGCAACGTGTATATACTTACAATAACGGCGCTGTGCTTACAATCTCCGGAACACATACTGCAGGCACTGAGGTAGCAGTTGCTGAATGGGGAACTAACCGTCATGGCGTTGAATTTGCCACATCAACCCTGGTACCTGTTGAAGTGAAACAGTCCTGCAATTTCAGGGTAACAGGCGGTTCTGTTAAACATTCAACAGAAGCGTTTGCTGCGATTGTTACATTCGGACTTGATGCGGGTGGCGAAAGTATCGATTGCCCGGGTACAGGTAACTACTTTTATAAGCTTGTGTGGACAGGAAGAAATGGAGGGAGTGTTAATTTGATTATGCCGTATTAAAATAAAAAGCCCCGCCTGCACGAAGCGCGGGGCAATTTTTTTTCATTATAAGATTATTCTGAACGTAAACTTTTCACCGGGTTCGAAATAGCGGCCTTCAGTGCTTGCGTGCTCACAGTAAGTAATGCTACTGCTAAAGCTATCAACCCTGACACCGCGAAAACCGTCCAGGAAATATTTATCCTGTAATCATAACTCTGCAGCCAGTTATTCATGAGCATAAACGATAGCGGCGTTGCAATCAGGCATCCGGCGATAACGAGATAAACGAATTCTTTAGAGAGAAGTGTCCATAAGTTGAACATTGATGCACCCAATACTTTTCTTATGCCAATCTCTTTCGTTCTTCTCTCCGCCATGAACGCGGCGAGGCCGAACAGTCCGAGGCAGGAAATAAATACTGCAAGCACCGCAAAAATTGCCGCGAGCTTTGCAACCTGTCTCTCAAGCATAAACTTTTGTTCATACTCCTGGTCCGAAAATTTAAATTCAAACGGATATGCAGGATTATATCTTTCGAAGATGGGCTTTATCGCAGCTAATGTTTTCTCGAGAGGCGCACTATCTTTCAGCCTGATGTAAATCATATTGCTAACGGACGCATTGAACATCAGCACCATTGGTTGTACAGGTTTAAATGGATTTACAACCAACATATCTTCTATCACTCCAACAATCGTCACAACACGCCCACCGGATTTCATTGTCTTTCCTATCGGGTCTTTATATCCTATAAGTTTCGCGGCAGTTTCATTTAGAATTATGGCGTTGGAGTCGGTTTTGAACTCACGTGAAAACGGGCGCCCTTGTTTGAATTTCAGCCCGGCAGTTTTTTCGAAATCCCATTCAGACATTATCACGTCTATAGCTATCTGTGCATTCGGGTCTTTTCCTTCCCATTCAAAATCGCCCCAGCTGTTCCATATTGCTGTTAACGGTCCTGATGAACTTGCAACCGCCTCTATGGAACCCGATTTTAGCAGATCTGCCTTCAGGGGAACGAAGTTTTTGGCCAAATCACGGCTCATATCCACTTTCAGCAAATTATTAGGATCATACCCGATAGAACGGCCGCGTGCATGTTCTATCTGCTGAAACACTATCGCAGTGGATACAATTAAGCCTATCGAGATCGCAAATTGCGACACAACAAGAACCCGCCGGAATAGCACCGCTCCCTGGCCCTGCTTAAAAAGCCCTTTGAGCACTTTTACTGGCATGAACGAAGACAGGTACAATGCCGGGTAGCTTCCTGCAATTAATCCGGTGAGTACAGCCACGCCAAGTATAGAAAGAAGCACCGGTATGTTTCCTAAATTAAATCGAATGTCCTGGAAGCCGATGTCTCTCAGCAATGGCAGTATCAATGGAATAATTACTATCGCAACGATAAACGCAAGCAGCGAGGTGAGAAGTGTTTCTGTCAAAAATTGCGCGATAAGCTGTGAGCGGAGTGAGCCTATTGCTTTCCTGATGCCTACCTCTCTTGCGCGTTTTTCCGAGCGCGCTGTTGAGAGATTCATGAAATTGATACAGGCTATCAGCAATACAAATATTCCAATGATGCCGAACAGTCTTACATATTCAAATTTGCCTCCTGTTTGTATCCAGTCTTTGTATTCATTTCTCAAGTGCCAGTCCTTCAGCGGCTGTAGAAACATATATAATTCTTTCAGTGCCGGATCTTTGTCTGTATTGAGCGTTCTTATTTTTTTCGAAAAAGCTTCCATCGAAACTCCATCTTTCACCTGCACCACATTCATCAGGAAGTTATTCTGCCAGTTCGATTTCTGGTTGCGAAAGAATTCATTCACCGACATCAGGTATTCATATGGACCGAGAAAATCGAACTGGAGCGTTGAATTTTTCGGAACGTCTTTCATTACTGCCGCCACCTTCACGTCGTAGTCGTTATTCATTCTAATCGTCTTGCCCAGCGGATCTTCAGATCCAAATAGCGTGCTCGCCAACGTTTCTGAGATAATGATCGAGTGAATATCATTTAGTGCTGTTTCAGCGTTTCCCTTTACAATAGGGAAGGAGAACATCTTCAGAAAGTCGGGGTCTACATACTGGCCTATTTTATTAAACTTCTTTTCGCCCACGATCATATTGGTCATCTGCGTCCAATCCATCCTGCTCGCATACTTTACCTCGGGATAATTGCTCTTGAATTCGTAAAACAGGGGAAGCGGAGTAGAAGATTGCGTGCCCTTTTCGTTGTTGAAGTGATGGTGCTTGAGCACCATCGCGATGTTGTCCCTGTTCGTATGAAATTTGTCGAACGATAGTTCGTACTGTATCCACAGCCCGATGAGGATGGCGAAAGCCATGCCCACAGCGAGTCCGAAAATATTGATAAAGGAAAAACCCTTGTTCTGCAGGAGGTGTCGCCAGGCAACTTTCAGATAATTCTTAATCATAAGATTTGCGAAGCGAATAGGAGACCATATTTACTATGCTCTGAAAATCAAGGAGTGCCTTTCCCGGTAAGTACCCTTTGTTGTTCGTTTTTGATACACGCAAATGACCGTTATTCGAAATACAGCCAGAAAACCTCTCTCAACTTTTTCCCAAGATCCATCCAGTCTTCGCCCATTGGAACTTTATTTAAACCGGCCGCCCATTCGTAGTTGAATTCGTAAATGATGGCATCAACATTAAACCGGTTGGCCAGGCCTTCTCCAAACGAGCCTTCATTTACAACATTTGTTTTTCCTTCTCTGAACCATGTGTGTTTGTACAACAGGTCTACAAACCTGTTGATGCGCTCCGTATACCCTTTGTTGTCATCTCTTGGAAGGTTTGCGTGCACATTTCCATTTTGGTCGTTATGCAGATCTATAGCCAGGTCGGGTTTCTTTCCTTTCGCGATCATAGCTGTCAGCCATTTTTCAAAGGCTACCTTTTCGGGAGCGTTGATTGAGTCCGCGGGCTTGTCCCATTTACGGTTGAGGTCAACTCCCCGTGTATTGAAACGTGTTCTTCCATGTGCAACGCCGTCTTTGTTGGCCATCGGCATGATGTATACACAGTATCTCTTGAGATATTTTGCCGCATCTTTCTCAAGCAGACTGTTTACAAGTCCTTCTGTGATCCAGTTGCCTGCCGGCTCCCATGCGTGTGCGCGTGCACGCAGGAACACGCTGTGTGGTGCATTAGGATTGCCAACACGAATTATTTCGAGAGGCCGCCCTTCCGGTGTTTTGCCCACGTTTGTAACCTGAACAAGCGGGTTCTTTTTTATTTTAGATAGAAAACGTTCCAGGTCGCTGACGCGATAAGGTTCCACACTCGCGAAATACATTTTGGTGCCATCGAAGTGGGGTTTAAAAATGAGTGTTCCGTTTTTGAATTCACCAGGTATGTGCGTCCACTTTTTTCCATCAGTGGAGATCATGCAGTTTGTCTTTGCTGATACGGGATAGCCGGGCATCCTGTTCCAGATATTTTCGAAGTTGTTGAGGATGATGGTGGCGTCAGTGCCTGGTTCAGCTTCTACCTGGAAGTGCCAGTGGCCGTTTGCCCGGTTTATTGAAGATCTTTCCTGGTCGTAGATGAGATCGATGTTGATGGTGTTGGTTGCCGAGTCAACACGCCAGCTTGCGGGTGATGCGTTTTCGAATGCAGTATTCACATACCTGATTTGCGCTGAAGCAACCGTGCTAAAAAACAATAGAAGAGAAAATATAGTTTTCATGTATTTGTCTTAATTACTTTAAACCGCGCTCCGGGCGCACCCTGCGGAGCAGTTGATTCATGGTATAGTTGTATTAATAAATTTGGGTACCTCTCTTTTCTTCGTCGCCTGCTCATATGCATATCCTAACTTAATCACATCTCCTTCTTTAAACGCTCTCCCCACAAAAGACAACCCGACTGGCAACTCATGCACTTTGCCCATCGGCACGGTAATATGCGGGAAACCGCACACCGCCGCCGGTGAACAAAAATAAAAGCCGTTGTCAGCATCTCCATTTATTACATCAATGGGGCAGGCCGGCCCGGTAGATGGTGCGCAGATAGCGTCCAGGTTGTGTTCGGTATAAAATCGATTGACGACATCCAAAACTTTTTGCCTCTTCCTGATTACGTCGGTGTATTCAGAAGATGTGATCGGGCCCTTCGACTGGCTGCTCACGAATATTTCCTGTTTACAGTAAGGCATTACTGTCGCTTCGTTTGCTTCATTGAAAGCAATGATCTCTTCGAGTGATTTTAACTTCGCATTGTTTGTGCTTAGGTAGCGATTCAGGCCATCTTTAAATTCATATTGAAAGGCGAGGAACTCGGCATAATTAACTTCGTGGTAAGGTTTCATTAAATCGATTTCAATAATGATCGCGCCTTTCGACTTCAATACATCAATCGCCGACTTATACAATGCTACAACATCCTGGTGGCCCTCGAAAAAAGACTTTTCAATACCGATGCGCGCATTTTTCAGTGCGTTGGCATCGAGGTATTTTGTGTAATCTTTTTCAAATTTTCCACGGCTGGTTAAGGTAGTCTCATCATAGGTATCCTCGCCACATAAAGCTCCCAACAGGGTAGCCGCATCGCTAACGGTTCGCGCCATCGGGCCTGCAGTATCTTGTGTTTTTGAAATAGGGATGATGCCACTGCGGCTCCATAACCCAACGGTCGGTTTTAATCCGACGATTCCATTGAATGATGAAGGGGAAACTATCGAACCGTCTGTTTCCGTACCAATCGCTACCGTACAAAGATTGGCGGCTACAGCTACGCCTGAGCCCGCGCTCGAACCGGATGGACTTCTATCGAGCACGCAGGGGTTTCTTGTTTGTCCCCCTCTGCTGCTCCATCCGCTTGATGCTCTTGATGCCCGAAAGTTCGACCATTCCGTGCAGTTTGTCTTTCCTAGTATCACTGCGCCGGCATCGCGAAGTTTTTTAATAATGAAGGCGTCGCTGGGCGCGATGTGATTCAGCATGGCGAGGGAGCCCGCTGTTGTCATCATTTTATCAGCGGTGTTGATGTTGTCTTTTATTAGTATAGGTATGCCATGTAATGGACCACGCGATTTGCCGCTCTTTCGCTCTGCATCCATCTTCTTTGCAATAGCCGGTGCATCCGGATTTATTTGAATGATAGCGTTTAGCTTCGGTCCTTTTTTATCCAGTTGATCTATTCTTTGAAGATAGAGGTTGGTTATTTTTTCTGAGGTGAGTGAACCGTCGTGCATCTTCTTTTGCAGCTCGCTAATAGTGGCTTCTTCTAATGCAAACTTCTCTTTCATCTCGATCCCGGTGGCAGCCAACGACGCCGTTAACGGTATTCCTTTTATAAAACTTCTTCTCTTCATAAGTGTTCAGCTCATACATATTTTTTAAACAACTCCATTTCTGTAATGGACGTCCCGGCCTTGAGGTGATGAATTTGAATACCTAACATCTCCGCTTCCGCGAAGTTCGAATATGTATCGTCGATAAATAATGTTTCAGCTGGATCAAGGTTGTTTTCTTCAAGCACAAGATTAAATATTTCTGCACCAGGCTTCCGCAATTTCACCACATGAGAATAATAAGCTTTTTCAAAAAGATCTTCAATATATACTCCCTGTTCGTTCTTAAGTCGCTTATTGTATTCCTGGAGATGCAAACTATTTGTATTACTCAACAAAAAGGTTCTGAACTCGCCCTTAATTCTTTTAAGCAATTCAATCCGCTCTTTAGGAAAATCAAGCAGCAGCGCATTCCATGCATTCACTATTTTATCCTTAGGCATCGCCGCATCCGAAAGCAATGCAACGCTATCTACGAACTCGAGGTCATCAATCTGACCCGTCTCATATTTCAGGAACAGATCAGAGATATGATGCTGGCTGATGTGCTGACTAAAATCTTTAAGACCAAGATTATGAAATGCCTCGTTTGTCTTTGCGAAGTCGATGTTGAGGATTACCCCACCAAGATCGAATATGACGTTTTTGATATTCTGCATCAGCAAAAATAAAAGGTATATTTATTCGGCTATGAAACATTTGGCGATCCCTGCAATCGTTTGCATCCTCCTTATTCTCAGCGGTTGCAAGAAAAACACCCCGCCTGAAGCCGATATACTGAAGGTTCAAAAGAATACAGTTTCCCTCCCTGGCACCCGGGAATCAAGAGATACGATATACGTTTCATCGAACACAGACTGGAGAGTTAATGTTGACCAGGGTGTGGATTGGATAAACGTTACGCCCAGCTCCGGCACAGGGAACGGCATGTTCATTATCACGGCAACAAGTTCAAATCCATCTACTAAACGGCGAACCGCGAATATGCAAGTTATTGCAGTGACCGGTTCAGCTTCACAAACGATTACTGTTGTCCAGTTTCAAATCAACGACGCCATTATCGAAGCCGTATTTGGCGGCGAGGGATACGATACTTTCAATGATATGGCACTTACACCAGATGGGGGCTACATAGCAGTTGGACAATCAGCGAGCGTAGAGGGCGATGGCACTGGCTCTAAAGGCGGGGTAGACTTCTGGGTGGTAAAGTTCGATGGCGAAGGGAAAAAGGTATGGCACAAAAAATTTGGCGGCACAGGAGAAGATATTGCTAATTCGATAGTGCGAACACCAGGCAACGGCTACATCATTCTTGGCTCCACGCTAAGTAATGATGGTGATGTAACCGGCAACAAGGGCCAGCAGGATGCCTGGCTGATCAGCATCGATGGCGATGGAAACCTGCAATGGCAAAAAACGTTAGGTGGATCGGCAAACGACTGGCAAAACAATCTGAAACCCGCAGGTGATGGAAATTACCTCATGTCGGGTTGGACAGCCAGTACTGATGGCGACGTTGCTGCGAATAACGGCGAAATTGACGCATGGATAGTAAAGGTTGATGCTACAGGTACGATAGTGTGGGAAGATACTTACGGAGGGTCAAAAGATGATATTGCGTATGACGCCACGCCGGTTTCAGATGGCGGATATATTTTTACCGGTAAGGTCGCCAGCAATGATGGCGACGCACAAGGGAGAGCCGCGGCAACTCCGGCAGCATGGATCATAAAACTGAACACGGCACACCAGGTGGGAGGCAAAGTGTATCTCGGTGAGTCTGACCTCGACTACGGAACCGTTGCGCTCGAAGCCGCAAATGGCGACTATGTGTTTGCCGGAGGAACGAGTACGTCGGATGAATTTGATGATTATCATGGCGGAAAGGATGTTTTTGTCTGTCGCCTGAGTGGATCGGGAGATGTGCGGTGGAAGAAAGCATACGGAGGATCACTCGATGAAGAACCGGGCGACCTGGTTGAGACCGACAACGGTGATTTTGTGTTCGGCGGTTTTGCTATGAGCATCGATGGCAATCTCCAGGGGAACTTAGGTGCAGAAGATGCCTGGATGATGCGCCTTGATGGTGAAGGCAGCATTAAGAACACGGCAATATTGGGAGGTGCTAAGGGCGATAATATCAAAAAAATCAAACAACTTACCGATACGCATTTCGCTTTTGTGGGCCGTACTGGAAGTTTGGGTGATGAGTACCCTGATCTTGCAGATGTAATGCATGGATGGTTCCAGGTGATAACGTTGCCGTAGAAAAATAATATCTTCAGCACCGGATGCTGCTACGAGATATTTTTTATTCGTTCGACCCGCGAACAAGATTGCTCATCAGAAGGCTGTTGTATCTCCCGCTCGACTTGTTTACTAAACCCAAGAAACTTGTTCCACCGAAAGGATTGATTTTCACAGGTGCAGGTGATTTTGAGAAAATAGGAGATAAGTTCGCACAAAAGATTATTGAAGAATGTAAGCTTCCTAAAAATGCCAGTGTTCTGGATATCGGTAGCGGCATTGGGCGGGTTGCACGTCCGCTAGCTGCGTATTTAACCAGCGATGGAAAGTATGAAGGATTTGATATTGTACCTGGAGGTGTAAACTGGTGCAAGCATCACTATCGTGCCTATGCGAACTTCACCTTTCAGTATATTCCGCTTCGAAACGACCTTTATAACCTGGAGACTTCTGAATCTGCGGCTACGTTCAGGTTTCCATACAATGATAATTTATTTGATGCCGCTTTTTCAATATCGGTATTTACTCACATGCAGCTGAATGATGTGCAACATTACTTTAATGAAACGGCAAGAGTGTTGAAGGCGGGAGGGTCGTGTTTATGTACCTTTTTTCTGATCACCGTTCAAAGACTCGAAAAAAACGCTCACAACATCAACAAGTTTTTCAAACACAACTGTGGTGATTTCTACCTTCACGACAACCGAGTAAAGGATGCAAATATTGCCTTTACCCTCGAAACAGTTCAGTTAATGGCATCTAACGCTGGGTTAGCAATTGTAAAGATTGAATACGGTTGGTGGGCAGATAAAGACCAGGCGAACGGCTTCGATTTTCAGGACATCGTTGTTTTGCGCAAGACAGCTTAAATTTATGCAAACTTGAATTTATGATCATCGTTCACGAAACATTCGTATGCAAACCAGGGAATGCATCGAAACTTGCCAAAAAATTCAAAGAAATGATGGAAATGATGTCTGAAGCAGTACATGTTCTGACAGACATCACCGGGCAATTTAACCGCGTTATAATTGTCTCGCAATACGAAAATCTCGCTGCGTATGAATCGAGTTTTGAGAAGTACTCAAAAGAAAGTGAGTTAATGAAAAAGATGGAAAAGCTAATGGAAGGATATACTGAAATGTACCAGTCGGGATCAAGAGAAATTTATAAAGTATGGTAAGACTAACATTGCTTATTGCGATTGTAGCTGTTTTGTCTGCCTGCTCCGGCAACCACGAACAGTTGAGGAACAAAGATATCAGCGAAGTTGCAGGCAATGAAGAAGTGCTGAAATACATGAAGGCATTTGAAGGCCGGGGTGACCTCTCAGACACCGCGCACATGGTGAATGCCAACGAAGCTGTAAAAGGCTTTAAGATTCCTGCTGACCTCGCTGTAGAACTTGTGCTCGCGGAACCCACGGTTACTCAACCGGTATTCATCACCTTCGATCCACAGGGAAGATTATGGGTTGTTCAATACAATCAATATCCATATCCTGAAGGTCTGAAAGTATTGAGTGTAGACTGGCATAACCGCGCAAAGTTCGACAAAGAACCGCTGCCGCCTCCATCAAATGCAAAGGGCGCCGACAAGATCACAATGTTTGAAGACACCGACGGCGATGGCTCTTTTGATAAATCGACAGATGTTATCACGGGCCTCAATTTAATAACAAGCGTTGCGTTTGGTCGCGGCCAGATATGGGTATTGAATCCGCCTTACTTGCTTGCATATCCTGATGCAGATAATAACGGCATACCGGA
The DNA here is from genome assembly GCA_963782225.1 of uncultured Chitinophagaceae bacterium. GTDB lineage: Bacteria > Bacteroidota > Bacteroidia > Chitinophagales > Chitinophagaceae > Flavitalea. Next base: position 427,537 of record CAWAIQ010000006.1, on the reverse strand, counting down.
TGGTAAACCTGTAGTGCGATTGAAAGGATTTGGAATTGAGGATACACACGCCGTAGCGAATAATTTAAAGTTTGGTCCGGATGGATGGCTGTATGGGGCGCAGGGAAGTACATGCAACGCGAATATCAGTTCCGAAGTTTCTAAGGATGTAAAATTCCTGGGTCAGGCGATCTGGCGTTATCATCCCGATACGAAAGTGTTTGAAGTATTTGCAGAAGGTGGGGGCAACACTTTCGATGTAGAGATCGACAGCAAGGGAAGATTGTACTCGGGAGATAACGGTACATCGAGGGGCGAGTATTTCAAACAGGGCTCTTACTTTGTGAGAAATCTTGGCAAGCATGGCGAGTATACGAATCCATATACTTACGGGCATTTGCCAAATATGCAGTTGACCGGCGAGGAAGTTAGATTCACGCATGCCTTTGTTAGATATGAAGGTGCGAGCCTCCCTGACAAGTACAACGATTACATGATTGCGCTTAACCCGCTGCAGAGTTATGTACAACTAACGAAGTTTGAACCGAACGGATCAACATTTAAAACGATTGACGGCGAAAGGATAATGCTCACCGACGACCATTGGTTCAGGCCGGTGGATATCACTACGGGTCCTGATGGGAATGTGTATATAGCGGATTGGTACGACAGCAGAATTTCGCATATTGATCCACGTGATACATGGAATAAGAATTCGGGCCGGGTCTATCGGCTAAGAAATAGCGAGACTTCAAAAACAAATAATCAGAAATTCAACCTATACACATCATCTGACTCCGAATTAATAAAACTTCTTTCGCATAAAAATAATTGGTACCGGCAGACGGCTTTGCAGATGTTGGGTGATAAAAAAAATAAATCGTTGCTTCCTTTATTAAAGCAAATGCTGCAGGGCAATGATGCAACACAAAGTCTGGAGGCTCTGTGGGCAATACATTTACTGGGAGGATTTGATGATCAAATCGCTACTATCGCTCTTTCCCATACCGATCCATTTGTGAGAATGTGGGCGGTTCGGTTAATAGGAGATCAAGGTAAGCCGACGATCATGCAAGCGGAAGCGCTGATTAAAATGTCCGTCAGTGAAAGTCATCCTGAAGTGAGAAGCCAGCTCGCTGCCTCAGCAAAACGATTGCCCGGTTCCGTAGCCATCCCCATAATAAAAAATCTTCTTCAGAAAGACGACTCACAAGATCCCGACATTCCCTTGCAAATATGGTGGGCCATCGAATCAAAATGTATATCAGACCGTGATGCGCTACTGAAATTATTCGAGGATAAAAGTATTTGGAAGAATAACGTGGTGTCTAAAACGATTTTGAATCGTTTGGTGCAACGATATATTTCTTCAGGCAGCGATGAAAACGTAACGGCGTGTGCGCGATTATTCAACCTCGCGCCGTCTGAGCAACATGCAGGGATATTATTTGGCGGACTACAGGAAGGATTGCGTGGAAGAGACGTTACAGAGTTGTCGCCCGTGTTAGTAAAGGCGCTTGCCCCTTATAAGAAACTATTCCGCGAACAGTCATTAGCTATCGACTTGCGAACAGGGAAAAAGGAAGCTGTACAGAAAGCTATTCAGATTCTCTACGCGGAAAGCGTCCCTTTACCCGAACAAATTGCTTACATCAGGATAATGGGTGAAGTAGCGCAGCCTGAGGCAGCGAAGGTGCTGGTCGATTTGGCCGAAGCATCTTCGTCCGGTGCGTTAAAACAGGCATGCCTGCATGCGTTGCAGAATTATAGTGCTGACAGTATCGGCGAGCGAGTAGTAAAATTCTACCCTGATAAACTGAGAGATGATTATGACGTAAGAGAAGCCGCAATGGCATTCTTTGCATCGCGGCCGACTTGGGCCCAGCAAATGCTTAATGGGATCACGAAAACGCACGCAATTGAAAAGTCAGATGTGCCGGATCACACCGTTCGGCAAATAAAGCTACTGGGCGATGAACCTTTAAGCACCGAGTGCGATAGGTTGTGGCCAGGATTGAATAATACCAGTGCTGAGCAGAAAAATAAGATCGTAGATAGAGTGAATAAACTACTTAAATCCGGCATGGGCAATCAGCAGGCGGGTCACCCCTTATTTATAGCGAAATGTGGTACGTGCCATAAGTTGTTCGACGAGGGGAGAAGCATTGCGCCGGATCTTACCGGGTACGATAGAAAAAATATTTCGGATATAGTGTCGAACATTGTTGACCCATCTGCATATATCAGGGAAGGATATGGCACGTGGCACCTTACAACCAACGATGGCCGAACAGTGATTGGCACATTGAAAGCACGCAACGATCAGTCTGTCACCCTTCAACCGTTCACTGGGGAACCCGTTATTGTCGCCTCGAACAAGATTAAGAAGCTTGAGGCGATGGAAACATCAATGATGCCTGAAAAACTTCTTGACGGCCTGAACGATCAACAGGTAAGAGATTTATTTAGCTATATCATGAAATAAGCGGAAATTAGGAGAGATAAACCACACGCCATGAGAAAACTTATGGTTGCTATGATCATCGTGATCATTACTTGCTGTCAATCTTCCAACCAGGATACTCCCGATCCAAAAGTAATTGCAGACATCAACCTTAAAAAAGGTGAGTTGATATGGTGCGGCCCGGCTATGGCCGATTTCGGTTCCGTTAAGTTCAACGTATCAGCCCCTGCAGAATTGCGTAAAGATTTCAACCAGGCCATTGCAATGCTTCATTCGTTTGAATATGAGGAAGCCGAGAAAGCTTTCGCATCGGTTATTGAAAAAGATCCTTCATGCGCCATGGCGTATTGGGGCGTGGCGATGAGTAATTTTCATCCGTTGTGGGAGCCACCTAAGCCAGACGATTTGAAAAAAGGTGCATCAGCAATAAAGGTTGCAAAGGCTATTAAAACGAAATCGCCGAGAGAGGATGATTATATCAATGCACTGGGAGTATTCTATAATAATTGGCAAACAACTGCACATAAGGAAAGATGCATGCAGTACGAGCACGCGATGGCCAAATTTGTATGCAAAGTATCCGGAGGATAAGGAGGCTGCAATCTTTTATGCGCTGGCGCTGAATACAACTGCCGATCCAACAGATAAAGCGCATGTCAACCAAATAAGCGCCGGGAATATATTGGATAAGGTTGCTGCGGGCCAGCCCGATCACCCGGGTCTGATTCACTATGTGATTCATAACTACGATAATCCTGAATTAGCTGAGCGTGCGTTGCCCGCTGCAAGAAAGTATGCGTCAATCGCTCCTGCTTCAGCACACGCGCAACACATGCCATCGCATATTTTTATTCGGCTCGGACTGTGGGATGAAGCGATATCATCCAATCTTGCTTCGGTCAACTCAGCGAAATGTTATGCTGAAAAAGCGGCGCTAACAGGGAACTTCGATGAAGAGCTTCATGGACTCGATTACCTTATGTATAGTTATCTGCAGAAAGGCGACAATGCAAAGGCCGAAGAACTGCTGAAATATTTGAGAAGTATCAAAAATGTTTCCGCCCAAAACTTCAAAGTGGCGTATGCATACGCGGCTATGCCTGCCCGTTATGCGCTTGAGAACAAGAATTGGGATGATGCTGCTGAGTTACAATCATATCCTGCTAAATTTCCATGGAGTAAATTTCCATGGCAACAGGCGATCACTGTCTATGCAAGATTGCTGGGAAAAGTGCATACGAACAATATTACAGGTGCTACGGAAGAATTGAATCAATTGAAGCTGCTTAGAGATAATCTTCTCGATCAGAAAGACGATTACAAAGCGAAACAGGTTGAAGTACAAAGGTTGTCTGGCGAAGCATGGATAGAGTATAAAAAGCATAATAAGGCAAAAGCCCTCGAACTAATGCGTAGCGCGGCCGACCTGGAAGATGCAACGCTGAAACATCCTGTTACGCCGGGAGAAGTGCTGCCTGCACGTGAGTTACTTGCCGAAATGTATCTCGCCGATGGTAACGCGGCCAGCGCCCTTGAAGCATATAAAACGGATCTTGTCACTCATCCTAAAAGGTTGAACGCACTAAAGGGCTCAGCCCTTGCGGAAAAGCAGCTGTCGCGTTAACAAATACTTATTAAACTTTTGCTTCGCGAAGGATTCTAATGACAGTGTCGTCTATTATTAACTCAAAGAGTAGTGAATGAGAATCCTTTTTACCCTTTTGATCGTACTGGCTTTCTCCTCAACCTATAGTCAATCAATCTCCGCTACTGTAAGAGATAAGTCTGAAAACATGCCCGTCGCAGGCGCAACCGTGATGTTGCAGTCACGAAGCGATTCAAGCAATACAAGGCTACTGGTGACTGACACACTGGGTAAGTTTCGCATTTTCTCTCCATCCGGTCTGTACAAGCTTCAGATAAGCGCTGTAGGCTATATCGCACTTGACAGCCTGTTGATAGTTGGTGATTCCGCCGTTGATCTTGGCACTGTTTACTTATTGAAGACGGATGGTTTGCTTAATGAGGTAATCGTGAAGGCCACCTTGCCGCCTGTGCGACAAAAAGGAGATACCCTGGAATACAACTCGACGGCTTTTAAAGTGAACCCTGATGCCAATGCCGAGGATATGATTAGGAAGATGCCTGGCATATCTATCGAGCAGGGGGTTGTAAAGGCGAGCGGTGAAAATGTGAGAAAGGTAACTGTTGATGGGCGTGACTTCTTCGGCGACGATGCAACAGCAACTCTCAAGAATCTTCCCGCAGAAGTGATCGACAAAATCCAGGTATTTGACCGTTTGAGCGAGCAGGCGCAACTCACCGGCTTCGAAGACGACAATACAGCGAAAGGAATAAATATTGTTACCAAAGCCAATATGCGGAACGGTCAGTTCGGACGCGTATTTGCGGGTTATGGAACCGACAGCCGTTATTCTGCCGGCGGAAATGTTAGCTTCTTCAATGGCAACAGAAGAATTTCTGTCGTAGGGATGGCCAATAACATTAACGTACAGAATTTTGCTACTGAAGATTTATTGGGTGTTACGAGTTCGGGCTCGGGCAACCAGCGTGGTGGTAGGGGTGGTGGTCGCCAGGGTGGCGGCGGCGGAGGCGGTAGTTTTCGCTCTTCAGGACAAAATAATTTCCTGGTCGGCCAGCAATCAGGCATCAACAAAGCGAATTCGCTCGGCGTAAACTTCTCAGACAAATGGGGTGAAAAATTGAACGTAACAGGAAGTTATTTCTTCAATAACAGTAACAATACGGCGAATGAAATTACAAACCGCCAATATTTTCTTGAGAACGATTCCACGCAATTATATAACGAGAATCAAATTTCAACATCGTCCAATTATAATCATCGCATCAATATGCGCCTCGAGTATAAGATGGATTCGTCGAACACACTGATCTTTACTCCGACATTAAGCTTGCAGAAAAATAATTCCCTCAACAAACTCACGGGCATAAACTCTGCAATAAAGGGAATTATCAGCGAAACAAACAACCTGAACAGAAGCGACAATTCAGGGTATAATTTCAACAATAATATTTTGTACCGGCATGCCTTTGCTAAACGCGGCCGTAGCCTTTCTCTTAATCTTGGAACGTCGGTAAACAACCGTTCAGGAGATACTTACATCGATGCGTTTAACTCGAGTGACGATACACAGGATTCTTTAAGACAGTTCAGCGATAGAAGCAGCAACGGTTATCAACTGTCAGCGAATGTTTCGTATACGGAACCGGTAGGAAAGAAGGGTCAGTTGCAGTTGTCGTACCGACCCACTTATTCGGTGAGTCATGCCGACCAGCGTTCATTTCAATTCGATGGCCTGGCGGACAAATACAACCTGTTTGATTCAAGTCTGTCAAATAAATTCGACAACACGTATACAACGCAGAACGGTGGTGTGAATTACAGGTTCAACAGCAAGCAAAACACTTTCTCAGTAGGACTCGCTTACCAGCATGCTGACCTGTCGAGTGACCAGGAATTTCCGTTGAAGACTGAAACAAACAGAACGTTTTCGAACCTTTTGCCAACTGCCATGTGGAACGCTAAACTGTCTGCAAAAAGCAGCGTGCGACTTTCGTACCGTTCAAATACTTCGGCGCCATCTATTAACCAATTGCAGAATGTAATCAACAATAATAATCCCCTGATATTATCTACGGGTAATCCTGATCTCGACCAGCAATATTCTCATAATGTGATTGCCCGTTATACTTATACAAATACCGCTAAGGGTTTGAGTCTTTTTGGTAACATATTCTACCAGAAAACAAACGACTATATTGGAAATGCAACTTTTCTCGCAGCTTCCGATTCTGTATTGTCGAACTCAGTGACACTCTACCAGGGCTCGCAATTGAGAAAGCCTGTTAACCTTAGCGGATACTGGAACCTTCGGTCGTTTGTAACGCTCGGTATGCCGCTGAAGTTCATTAAATCGAACCTCAACTTTAACACCGGCTACAGCTACTCCAATATTCCCGGTATTGTAAATGGTGTATCGAATATATCGGCTGCACAGACGTACAACACTGGTGCAGTGCTCGCGAGCAACGTTAGCGAGAACATCGACTTTACGTTATCATATTCTGCAAATTTCAATAGGGTGAAAAACTCGATACAGCCGTCACTTAACAATAACTATTTCTCTCAAAATGCCGGCGTTCAGATCAACCTGCTGTCTAAAAATGGATGGGTATTTCAGAACGACCTGAATAACCAGTCCTATCGCGGTCTAACCGACGGCTTCAACCAGAATTTTTGGTTATGGAACGTGAGCGTAGGCAAGAAGTTTCTCAAAAACGATAATGGCGAACTGCGTCTTACCGTATTCGACCTCTTGAAACAAAACCAAAGTATCAGGAGAAATGTTGAAGAAATTTATGTGGAAGATGTACAGACGCAGGTGCTCCGGCAGTACTTTATGCTTACATTCTCTTACCGGCTTCGCAATTTCGGCAGCAGGAAATAAGTAACTTTCGGCAAATTTCCGAATAAGATGAAACATATCTCCCTGTTAGTGATAGTGGCTGCCGTTCTTTTTACGGCGTGTAATAGTGGATCAGAAGGAACCGAAACGAACGCAGATTCAACAGCAGTAGCTTCCGATTCGTCGGTCGCTGTATCTGTAAAGACGAACAGCGTAAGCGTTAAAGCCGACACTACCAGCATGAATTGCTATGTTGCGTACGATGAAAATAAAAGTGGCGCCCGCCCGATTGTAGTGATTGTTCCTGAATGGTGGGGCGTTACCGATTTCACGAAAAATAAAGCAAAACAGATTGCAGAGCTTGGATATTTCGCAATAGTGGCAGACATGTACGGCCGCGGCGCAATAGCCGACGATCCTAAAACAGCTGGCAACCGCGCCGGGCCATTCTACAAAAACAAGAAGCTGGCAACGGGTCGCATCCAGGCCGCGCTCGATAAAGCAAAAAGCTATTCACAGGCAGACACTTCCAAAACAGCAGCCATTGGCTTTTGCTTCGGAGGAACAATGGTGTTGAATGCGGCAACGCTCGGTACCGATTTCGATGGTGTAGTAAGCTTTCACGGAGGTCTTACAGGAGTAACGGCGTCTAAGAATATAAAAAGTAAGATACTCGTGTGCAACGGGGCTGTCGACCCGTTTGTTCCTGCAAAGGATGTGGCCGCATTTAAAAAGTCATTTGATGATGCAGGTGTTCCCTACACATTCAAAGATTACCCCAATGCGGTGCATGCTTTTACTAATCCCGATGCCGATAAGTACGCTGAAAAGTTTAAGATCCCCGTAGGATATAATGCTGAAGCGGATAAGAATTCATGGAATGACATGAAAGCATTTTTCGCTCAAATCTGGCCGTAAGCGTATGACCGAATTAAAGCGAACCGACTCCACCGACAGCGACTTCATTTCGCTGGTTGCACAACTCGATGCTTACCTCAAGATCCGGGATGGCGATGAGAATGCGTTTTATGCGCAGTTCAATAAGATCGACATGCTCAACAATGTGGTGGTGTGTTATGTTGATGATGTCGCCGTTGGTTGTGGAGCATTCAAGCCCTTTGAGGGCGATGCGGTAGAAATCAAAAGAATGTATGTGCACCCCGATCAAAGAGGCAAGGGAATTGCTCAAATGATATTGACAGGAGCTTGAACAATGGGCGGCCGCGCTCGGATATTCGCGTTGCGGTGTTGGAAACGGGTAAGCGTCAGCCTGATGCCATTCGCCTTTATGAAAAATCAGGGTATAACTTAATTCCGAACTATGGCCAATACGCGAATGTGGAGAACAGCGTATGTATGTCTAAAAAATTAAAATAACATGATAGCATTTTTGGGAACCGGCTTGCTTGGTGCAAATTTCACCCGGGCATTGCTGAGGAGAGGAGAGAAGGTTAATGTTTGGAATCGTTCGGCCGACAAAGCGAAGGCGCTTGAGGCAGATAGGTGCAAAAGCCTTTGATAATGCAGCCGATGCCGTCGCTGATGCAGACCGTATTCATCTTACGCTTTCTGATGATCAATCTGTTGATGAAGTGTTGAAGAACGCTTCGGAAGGATTTAAGAAAGGAGTGATTATCGTTGACCACACCACAACTTCAGCGCAGGGGGCCGCTGCACGTGCGGAGAAATGGAAGAATGAAGGCGTGTACTACATACATGCGCCTGTGTTTATGGGGCCACCGCAGGCATTGGAAAGCACCGGTACTATGATGGTTTCTGGCGACCAGGAGATTGTTAAAAAGATAGAACCGGAATTATCGAAGATGACAGGTAAGCTGATCAACTATGGGTCTGATCCTTCGAAAGCTGCGGCTATTAAGCTGATGGGAAATTTATTTCATATCAGTTTTGTTGGCGGACTTACCGATATGATCACGCTCGCTGAATCTTTGAACGTTCCAGCGTCGGAGATCGGGTCACTGTTCGAGATTTTAAATCCTGCCGGTGTAGCACAGGCGCGTTTAAAGAAGATCACGAGTAAAACTTTTGATCAACCGTCGTGGGAACTTTCTATGGCCCGCAAGGATGCGCGACTAATGATGGAGCAGGCTGAATCGGCGAATAAAGAGCTGATTGTAATTCCTGCAGTCGCGAAGAGGATGGATAAGTGGTTGGATAAGGGCAATGCTAAGAACGACTGGACGGTGTTGTCGCAGGGTTGAGGCGTGGGGCGTGAGAGAGTGAGAAGTGAGAAGTGAGAAGTGAGAAGTGAGAGTGAGAGGTGACGTGAGAAGTGAGAGGTGAGAAGTGAGGGGTGAGCGCTTAATGGGGTTCAAACGGGGCCACAGGCAGACAGTTCACTGGGCAGGTCCGTAGGCATTGCGCCGCAGGCATTGCGCCGCAGGCATTGCGCCGCAGGCAGACCGACAGAGTACAAAATATTTCCAATATCCGCGAGAATGATCCCGTACTTCCTCATTGTACGAAGTACACTTTGATTATTCTCGGAAAAACCTACTTCCGGCACATCGCTTTTCCGCATTCCAGATTCGCGTTAATAGTCACCAGTATACAGTGGCATCTTATCGAGCTCTGTCGATATGATCCCTTCGATCGCTGCAATTCCCTTCGTGCTCGTTTCATTTCTTAATTTCATCGCCGCATCTTCAAGTTCCTTCAGGTTGATGCGCTTCGATCGTCGTTCCGTTGGAGGATTCAGCTTCTCCGCCTTTTCAAACTCTACCACCTTGTCTAAGATATCTGCGGGAAGATCGCTTTCTGATTTATAAGCAAGCTCCATAAATTGTTTAATAAAGAATGTGTCGATTTGAATACGGCGTTTAGCGAGATGCGCAAATTTTCCCAGGACCCTGCATATATTCTCTCTTTCTTCCGGGCTTAACTGATCTGCAAACTCGTACTCTTCGAGCTTTTGCAATGAAAGGATCATCGGCTCGAGCGTATCCACTGAAACCACATATACCTTGTAATCGGCCAGGTTATACACGAACTGCTTTATTTTCGGCAGTGTGTTCACCGGCACAACAAGAAAGATCTCATTTCGTACGCCTTCTTCTTTACAATATTTTTTCGCCTTTTCTGCCTGGTCACGGATATAGAGCGGGAAGTTGTTCAGGTCTTCCCCTGCAGGACTCTTCGCATCGAACACGATATATTCCTCGCATATTCTCAGCGTGTTATCGGGATCCCCTTTGAACGGCACCTTGTCTACGTATTCAATAGTGTGCTTCGAACAAATAGACCTTATAGCGTTGCGGACATTATCCTGGTGATTGGACCATGTCTCTTTCATCTTCATTAATCGTTCATGCTCTATGCGGACTTTTTCATCAACCTCCTTCTTTCTATCCTCCAGGATATCACGCTGCAATTTTGTTAGTGTTGCCATCGAATTCGAATGTTCGCTCCGCCTGTATTGATCATCCTTTCGCAGGTTGATGACCTCATCGCGATACTTCGCGATTTCTTCGCCCGCATGTCTCAGGTGTTGCGTAAGCTCAGTCTTCTCTTTTTCCAGGAGCCTTATTCTTTCGTTCTGCGCTGCAACTGCACTGTCGGCTTTTGCCTGCTGCTCTTTGTAATGATCTATACTAAACGCCAGGCGCTGCAAATCGGCCGCCGCAGCATACAGCATATTTTTAATGCCTGACCAGGCAAACAGCCTGTCCCACAGCGAAATAGTGCGGATACGGTCAAGCAGTTTTCTGAGGCTATCGGTGTAGGCGTCCATCTGTCAATATTTTTAGCAAAGTACGGAAAAAGCTAAATAATTTGGCAGGGGATTTTCATCGTTTTATTGCAGAATTAAAGCGGCGACTTTGCGTTGTTTTAACGACAAGATATTCGTTTTAATTTAGCGTCTATGCCAGTTTCGTTCGAGTGCACTATCAAAAGATTTGACAAGCAGGGTGACAAAACCGGCTGGACCTACATCGAAATTCCTGCAACGATTGCTGAAAAGATTAAAGCGGGCACTAAAAAGTCATTTCGTGTAAAAGGGAAGATCGACAGCCACGCGATCGAAAAGGCTAGTTTATTACCAATGGGTGATGGAGGTTTTATTCTTCCGTTAAACAAAGCGATGAGGACCGGAATCAGGAAAGCAGTTGGCGCAAAAGTAAACGTGCAGTTTGCAGAAGACGTCCGACAGATCGAAGTAGATGACGAACTCATTGCCTGTTTAAAAGACGAACCGGAAGCCTTTAAAGCATTTTCCAAAATGCCACCTTCGCATCAGCGGTATTACAGTAAATGGATCACAGATGCGAAAACCCGCGAAACAAAAGCGAAACGAATTGCGAAAACAATCGATGGCATGCTAAAGAATGAAAGCTTCGGAGATACACTCAGGTCTAAGGACTAGAACGTTACCAGGTTGCTATTTCCCTTCGACTGCTTTCAAAACCAGTTGCACAAACTGTGGCAGCTTCGCGGGCTCAAGCCATCGAGAGACAACTACGAGGTCATGTTCGTTATCAATCAAAATTGTATTTCCGCCGAAACCTTCCGCGTAGTAAATATCTTTCGACAGGCCTTTCAGCCTGTCATCCTTATTCAGCCACCACAGGTATCCATATGCTTTATTTGGTTGCGATGGCATCTTCGCCTCATTAATCCAGTTTTCAGAAATGAGTTGCTGATGTTTCCATTTGCCCTTTCTTAAAAAAAGTAAGCCGAATCTTGCCTGGTCGAGACTACTGATAAACAATCCCCCTCCGAAATGTCCGCCGCCGCTTACAGACTGCATCATTATGCCATCTACGTTTACAAATGAATTCTCGTATCCATACCAACGCCATGTTGTAGAGGCACCAATCGGATCCATGATTCTTTCTTTTAAAACAACCGGCAGTGGCTTTCGCCAAACCTGTAATAAAGAATAGGCGAGGAGGTTGACGCGAACGTCGTTGTATTCGAAGTTTGTTCCAGGCTCCAGTAATTTCCTGTTTTTCCATTCTTCAATATTTCCTTCTTTCGGCGGACGATCGGCCCAGTCGCACAATTCAAATTGGCATCCTGACCAATCAGACGATTGTTGCAAAAGATGTTTCCATGTGATCTTCGCGTTGTGACTCTCGTCGAAGTAGTCGCTTACATAATTTCTTACAGGCTCGTTTACGTTTTTTATGATATGGTGGTCTACTGCGAGTCCGGCTACGGTGGATAAAAAACTTTTTGTAACGCTGAACGTCATATCTGCGCGGGTTACATCACCCCACTGCGCGATGATGTATCCGTTTTTTATTATAAGACCGCTTGGTTTACCGCGGAGCTTTGTTGGGCCGAGTATTTGAAAATTCGGTTCACGTGAGTATGCTTTGAGGTTAGCAATGCGAAGGTCGATGTCGGTGGATGATTCATTGGCTATTGCAAACTTGATGGCGCTGTCGAGTGTTTGCTGGTTCACTTTCAGTTCCGAAGGTTTCTTTGTTTGCCATACGGTGTCGGGGTAATAAGGCTGCTGCGCAACTGTGGTTGTCGTGAAAAAGAATGAGGTAAATATGATATAGATGGACAGGCATTTCATACTCTAAAGGTCCGGGTTTTAGGCTTTTACATTGATAAAATTAGTTAGGTAAAACGTTCCATCCGTTCTATATTTGCAACCCCTGATACAGGATGCCCAGGTGGCGAAATTGGTAGACGCACTGTGTTCAGGTCGCAGCGTAAGCAATTATGTGCTGGTTCGAATCCAGTCCTGGGCACTAGAACCCCGCAATTTTATTGCGGGGATTTTTATTTTGAGAGCGATGCGAGCTTGCTCGCAATAGCGTACAAAATAAAAAGACCAGCCACGCGATAGCGTGGCGTGGGATCTTGGACTGCACAACATTTTTGGATCGCCGTAGGCAATCCAGTTGTTATCGCCCGAAGGGCAATCCAGTCTTGGACTGCACAACATTTTTGGATCGCCCGAAGGGCAATCCAGTTTCTATTTTTTCTAAGGGTTCGAACACTCGCTAGACAATTGACCAAATGTCCGCTGGCATTCTCCAATTTTCGCCTTTCTACTTTATTTTACTCGTACATAATAACACTTAGAATCAAACGTTTACCCTTTGCATGAAATCCTATATCCGCTATTTCTTCCTTATTCTATTCGTCAGCGTCACCGCCCCGATATATGCACAGTTAAGTGACGTACACTATATGCCACCGTTGAAGCAACGAGGTGCTGCATTTATTCAGCAATCCATTTATCTTTCAACACCCGAAACCACCGCCTTTAATGTGGTGGTTTATCGCGGCACGTCAACCACGCCACTTACCACCCTGTCGGTTTCAAAAGCCACTGGTGCTACCTATAACCCGGGAGATCAGGACAACAGCATCACACTTCTTACCGATGCAAATACGGGCTCCGTTCAAAGCACTGCCGGCTTACGTTTTGAATCTGAAAACGGAAAAAAGTTCTATGTAAACTGGAGAGGTAAGTCGGGCAACCAGGCATCATCGCTCACCTCCAAAGGAAAAGCCGCACTCGGAACAGCATTCAAGTGGGTAGGCGCCCCTAACCGCGGTACTAACGCCAATTTAGTAAACGCCTCGGTAGGCATCATGGCCACTGAAGACAACACCACTGTGAATATTTTTGGTTACAACCCAGCCTGCACATTTCGCCTGGGTGCAACTGAAGTAGGCATAACGGCCGACGATATATCCATCACCCTCAATAAAGGACAAACCTATGTGCTGGAATGTCCAGGTAGTTCAACCAACGCCGCACAAAAAGACGGATGGATAGGCGCTAGCATTACATCAAACCACGACATTGCCGTGAATATCGGCGAAATGCATTTCCAGCCAAAGGCCACAAGCTCACAAGATTGCGCAATTGACCAGATCATACCTGAAAATACGCTCGGAAAAGAATACATTTTCGTGCGCGGTAACGGTATTGATGATCTTGAATTTCCAGTGATCATTGCCACGCAGAACGATACAAAGATTTATGTAAATGGAAGTACAACACCGATAACCACCATTAACAGTGGCGATTATTACCAGATTCCCTCCACCAATTATTCTCTATCTGGCTCTTCCGTGTCAAATCCCGGAGCAAATATGTATGTACGGACTTCGAAAGAAGCTTACGCCGTACAATCCCTGGGAGGTGCGTTAAGCGATGCCACTGCTGACCTTAACTTTATTGCGCCGGTCAACTGTTTGTTGGCAAACACAGTTGATAATGTTCCCAATATCGCTAATATCGCTGGGCTTGGCATTACTGCGGGTATCACTATAATCGCGTCATCAGCTATCGACGATGATGACATTATCGTAACATATGGCGCGAGCACGGTTTCTTTAAGCACGCTCACCAACGCCAAACGTACAATTGCAGGCACATCCGATTGGAAAACTTATTACCTGTCGGGGCTTTCAGGAGACGTGTCTGTTGCAGCAAACGGTCCTATTGCGGTTGGCTATTTTGGGTATTCCGGTGTGGCGGGAGCTTCGGGATATTTCTCGGGGTTTGAAACAATTCCTACCATCGAAGTAGAACGAATAGGAGATGGTTGTTTACCAAGCACCATACTTACAGCGACTCCAGGCTTTACTGCTTACACCTGGTACCGCGATGGAGGCGTTGTACCCGGCATCACCAGCAACAGCTATGCACCCAGCCTGGCAGGAAAATTTACTGTAACTGTTTCCAATGGAAGTTGCTCATATAATTCAGCTAACCAGTATATCTATGACTGCAGCCCGGAAATAATAGTTACTACAACAGCAGATAAAAATGGAATTCTTTCAGGTGAAACAGTAACATTTGAAGTGTCTGTTCGCTACCTGAGCGTTTTTGATGTTACCAATCTTGTTCTTAGCAATATTCTTCCTTCCAATGTAAATATTACAGGCACCACTGCAACGTATGGAACTGTTACCAATTCAGGATCCACGTATACCTGGAACATCGGCACGATGCGTAACGGTGAAGAACACGTGTTGCGCATCACAGCAACGGGGAAAACGGTGGTATCTCCCACACCGGGCACACTTACCGTGTCGAAATCTCAAACCCTCGTAGGAACAGAATCTAATAAGGTAGCAGATGATTTTGAAGAAACTGTAACGGTTTACAGTGCATTAACCAGTGAACCGACAGCTCAACCAACAGGATTATATTTTACAAATACAGGTTCTGCCCATCCTTATAACAACGTACTGCATTTTGCAGCCTCGGCATCAGCAGATGGATATCTTGTGGTACGTAATATCGGGTCAGAGCCAACCTTTGTACCGGCAGACGGAACAAGTTATTCCACGGGCATTGTAACTGGCGGCGAAATTATATACATAGGCAATCTCACAGCAGTAACTGATTTGTTTGCAAGCGCTTTAACCGATTATCATTACACTATTTATTCTTATAAAGGTGGTGGAGCAGCTACTAACTACCTTACTGCAAACCCGGTAAAAGCAGTGATCAACAACAGGGTGTTTAATGATTTTCCAATGAGCACCACTGCGAAAAGCTCATCTGCGGGCCTTGCGAACCAGGAAGTAAACGTAACATTTGTAGACGGAGTGGTGAGTGGCGGTACAACCGTTACAGCGACCAAATTCCAGGGCGCTCGCCCCTGGAATTATAAACAGGGTTTACCGGCCGGATTAAATTCAGTCGACTCAATTTATTACACTGTAACTTCTTCTGTAGCGAATCCGGGAGGTTATGTCATTGTTCTGGACTTCTCCCGTTTGAATAAAACAGAAATGGAATGGAACAACGTTCGTGTACTGAAACGGAGTAACTCCGCTGCGAACTGGGTAGAAGTAACCGGTAATTTGATTGACCGGAAAGCGGATGGTTTAAGTGGAAAGCTGGTGCTTTCGGGTTTAAGCAGCTTTTCTGACTATGCCATTGGGTCGTCTGCTGTTTTGCCGGTAACATGGTTGGATTTTTCTGCAAAAGTTCAGCATTCAACCGTGGCACTCGAATGGAGAACAGCGTCGGAGCAAAATTCAAAAGAGTTTTTAGTTCAGCATAGTATTGATGCAATGCAGTGGAGTACGGTGGGAACCGTTGCCGCTGCCGGAAATAGTAGCACGGTCAAAAAATATAGCTTTACTCATACAGCACCTGCTACCGGAGTGAATAACTATCGCCTGATGCAACTCGATATCGATGGTAACTATAAATTTAGCACGGTTAAAACTGTGCGGTATGCAAGCGATGCCGGTCACATAACCATACTTGGCAATCCCGTTGTCAATGGGCAGTTGCAAATAAGCGCGAAAGAAAATGCAACAATCTCCATTAGAGATATTGAGGGCAAAACCTTCATTAAAAAACAAATTGCTCCGGGTAAACACCGAATCAATGTGCAGTACCTGTCTCCAGGTATCTACCTGCTGATGTCGAACGACGGGGTGCAGAGATTTATAAAGAAGTAACGGCTTATGCGAAGAGATTTTTTTATGGGAGTTCATGGGCAGTGTGCAGTGTTTCTAATAAGTGCTTTTTCCTGGTCGTAATCGAAATGTTTGTTGCTGAAAATCAAACTAAATCGCCGAAGGCGATCCATTTCGTTTGAGCCAATTCACCTGAATCTGCTTATTTGAAAGGGAGATAGGTCGAACGAGGTAGGCTCGTCAGTTGCTAATTGCATCAGCATTTTACCCATTACGCTTGCGAATTTAAACCCATGGCCGGAGCAAGGGCTTGCTATTATAATATTCGAGTTGGTGGGATGAACGTCTATAATAAAATGCTCGTCGGGAGTGTTGGTATACATGCATGTTGCGCTGTATTGATGTCTAGGACGCACATTAAAAAAACGTTTCAAAAGATTACCCATCTCATTTATTTCCGCGGCATGCACCTGATTTGAAGCCTCATCAGGATCAACCGTTTCACCACCGTAGTGTAACGCTGTCTTCATCCCCGTTCCAAGATCAGGAAATCCATAAAAAGCTTTTCCTTTTTCATATTCCCATATATAGATGGGGAGTTGCTGCGGCGTGAAAGAATCGTTTTGATTTTCATCTTTAAACCAATGCAACACTTGTCTTTCGATACGAAGCGGTAAGTGCAAACCGGGTAGAAGTGAATTAAGCCACGCACCTGCCGATACAATTAATTTGCGCGCGGTATAAACACCAGATTCCGTTTCAACTTTAATCAAATCACCACTGTCGTCAATGCGCAATACTTTTTCGTTATACCGTAAGTGCACCCCATTATTTGCCGCTTGTTTCAAAAATGCTTCAATGCATTTTTGGGGTAGAGGATACCGGCTGTTTTATCAAATACAGCAATGGTATCATTACCAGGATGTATTGCAGGAAATTGTTTGCTGATCTCCCGCGACGTAAGTTTTTGATAGGGCAGGTGGTGTGTTTCTGCGCTAATGATCGCTCCCTGCACTATCTCCGACTTCTCACTTCCTAGTATCAGCCCGCCGGTCTTTAATAATAGCTGAGCACCGGTAGCGACTTCTAGCTCCTGCCATAATTCGTAGGCCTCGCGCACTAATGGCACGTACATCGGGTGCTCATGATAAGCCTGCCTGATGATCCTGCTTTCGCCGTGCGAAGAACCATGAGTGTGAGGAGGCGTGAACCTGTCAATGCCCAGCACCGAACGGTTAGTCTTAGACAATTCATACACCGCGGCGCTGCCATGCGCGCCAAGACCACTAACGATTACATCAAAATTTTTTTGCATTGAATGATACCACGATAAATTCAAGTATGGGCAATTCTTACAGAGTAAGTTTTGTAAAACAAATTTACTATTCTGACCGAAGACACTTCACTGGGTTCGCCAGGGCAGATCTGAGTACCTGCCCGCCGATAGTAATCAACGTAATAAGAAGCGTTGCTAAACCTGCAAGTGCGAACGTCACCCAGCCAAGCGATACCCTGTACTCAAACGATTGCAGCCAGTTGTTACTTGCCCACCATGAAAGCGGGGTAGCGATCACGAATGCTATCAGTACAAGTATTGCAAGATCCTTCGACAGCAACCCGAATATGGAGGAAACATTTGCGCCGAGCACCTTGCGTATACCGATCTCTTTTGTTCTTTGTTCCGCACTGAATATTACCAATCCGAGCAATCCCATGCACGAGATAACAATTGCGAGGCCCGAAAAGTATTTACTCAATGTGCCGGCAATACTTTCACTCACGTATAATTTTCCATAAGCTTGATCAGCAAATTCATAAGTAAAAGGAAAGCCCGGATTCAATTCTTTGCAAAGTTTTTCCAGTTCCTTCAACACCGTTGCATCGCTGCGTGCCTGGATCCGCACAAGGATGTTTCCATAATTTATTTGCTTTCCCAGCCTGATCACCAAAGGACGCATCGGTTCATGCAAAGAACGAAAGTGAAAATCTTTTATAACACCGACAATGGAACCATCAACACCACCATACGAAAATGGCCTGCTAACAGGATCTTTATAACCAATTCTTTTGGCAGCAGTTTCATTAACAATAAACTTCGCTGAGTCCTGCGGGTAATTCGTAGAAAAATCTCTGCCGTTTACAATCTTACCGCCAATCGCATCCGCAAAACCAGGCGCAACGGTTATCTGGGCAAACGATGGCTTCTCGTTTGGATCTTTCCCTGCCCATGAAACGGATGTTGACCACGAATCGATAGATGTCGGAGCACTGGTCATCGCTCCGACAGACTTGATTCCATTCATTTTCAATGCACGCTCCCTGAACACCTCGAAAGTCTCGGTGAGCCTTCCTTCAATCGGCACATACACGAGATTTTCCCGTTCAAAGCCCAGGTTCCTGTTCTGTATATATTTTACTTGTTTACTCACCACGATTGTCAGCACTACGAAAAGTATTGACAACGTAAATTGAAATACAATAAGCCCCTTGCGGAAAAGCACCGCATTGAGTTTGAATTTCAGATTCCCTTTGATTGCCTTTATCGGATCAAACGACGAAATGTACCATGCAGGGTATACGCCCGCCAGTAAACCTGATACCACCGCGATCGTGAACAATTCAAACCAGAACGAAGAGGCCCTAAGCTGAAGCGATATGTTTTTGCCTGTAAGACTGTTGAAGGCCGGCAGGCACAGTTGCACTAATATCACTGCAGCGATCACTGCCAGAAATGAAAGGAATAATGCTTCAGAAATAAATTGAAAGATGAGTGCGCGCTTGTTTGCCCCTATTACTTTGCGGACACCGATTTCTTTTGCCCTCTTCAGTGACCGTGCTGTACTAAGATTCATGAAATTGATGCAGGCTATCAGTAACACGAAAATGGCCACTATGCTGAATAACCTTACATATTCAATCCTTCCACCAGAGATGTAGCCGTCTTTGAAGTTCGAATACAAATATTGCTCGTCGTATCGTTGCATGTCGAGTTCCAGCCTGTATCCCGGGCCTTCTCCAACTTCATAGTCCTTTAAAAAGTTTTTTATTTTTGACTTTACATTATTCGTGTTAGCGTTGTCTTTTAGAAGGATGGTTGTAAATGGCGCAGTGTTACCAAAATCGTTGAACCAGGGATTTTGCTTCATGAACACATGCCAGTTAATAACATAATCGAACTTGAGACTTGAGTTATCCGGCACATCATCGAAAACGCCCGACACAAGGAAGTTGTCACGGTCCATAACACGTATACTTTGTCCCACCGCTTTTTCAACCGACCCAAAGAAGGAAAGCGCTGCTTTTTTAGAGATGATCATCGATGATGCATCTTTCAATACATCGTCCTTGTTACCGCGAAGCAGTGGAAACGTCAGCACCTTCAGAAAATCTTCATTCGCATATAATCCATCATACTTGATATTTTTCTCACCTGCCTGTAGTGTGATCTCGGAATTTCTATCGAACACCGCGCCATACTCAACATCAGGTATTTTCTTTTTTAGTTCGCTTGCCAGCAGCCCGGGAGTAGAGTAGTCGTGCACAACCTTTCCATCAGCGAATTCACGTTCGTAAACATTGTAGATGCGCGCAGTATGGTGATGAAACGCATCTACTTGCTTTTCATCCTTAACCCATTGCAGGATCATTAAACAAAAGGCTACGCCAAGAATAAGCCCGGTAAGATTGATAGCCGAGATGATCTTACCCTTACGGAAGTTTCTCCAGGCGCTGAGGATGTGATTAAGCAGCATAATATTTATCGGTCAACGTTGGTGCCAATGTGTAAGAATACTGTCATCCAGGTTATTAGCTCCATGATAAAGATAGCCAGGATGTATGGTTTTGATACAATCGTTCACTGGCGATTAAAAATTCTGTCTTACCTTATCATTGCCAATGAAAAAGTTAAACGCGCTCTTTTTTCTTGTTCTGTTGTCGGGCGACAAAGAAATTTCATTCAGAAAAACTGTTCTGAGCACCCAATATATCTCAGAAGGAGTAGCTGTTGCCGATGTAAACAAAGATGGTAAACCCGATGTACTTGCCGGCACCTTTTGGTGGAAAGCGCCAAATTGGGAAAAAATGGAAATCACTACTCCGTACATACATCCATCTGAAGAAGGTTACGGCAACTCTTTCCTGAACTTCTCTCTTGATGTAAATAATGATGGATGGGATGATGTGATCAAGGTCGGATTACCAGGCGAAAAAGCTTTCTGGTACGAAAATCCGAAGAATAAGAAGGGTCACTGGAAAGAAAGGCTTCTTTATCATTCCGTGGGTAACGAGTCGCCAACGCTTGTTGATATCGATGGAGACGGGCGAAATGATCTCCTCTGTAACGATTCCGAAAAGAAAAAAGTGATATGGCTCGATGCGTCGCACAAGAAAGGCGATACTGCATGGTCGGCGCATGTTATCAGCGACGATACGCTAATCGGAACGCATAAGTACACACATGGTCTTGGTTACGGCGATATAAATGGTGACGGCAGAAAAGATGTAGTGATCCGCGATGGCTGGTGGGAGGGACCGCAGAATCCGCGGGAGGAGAACTGGACATTTCATAAAGCGGACCTGGGTGATGAATGCGCGCAGATGTATGTTGTTGATGTGGACGTTGATGGTGATAATGATGTGATCTCTTCATCGGCGCATAATTACGGTATCTGGTGGTATGAGCAGGTTCGCGAAGGAGATACATCTGCATGGAAGAAACATGAAATATTTAAACAATTTTCACAGACGCACGGTCTTGCGTTTGCAGATATCAATGGTGATGGCCGTCCAGACCTTGTAACGGGTAAACGCTTTTGGGCGCATAATGGCAACGATCCAGGCGAGAAAGAACCTGCCGTATTATATTGGTTTGAATTTATTCCGGGTAAAACGCCGAAGTTTATTCCGCACGAGATTGATAATAATTCAGGCGCGGGTTTGCAGGTGATCATTGTCGACTTAAACAAAGACGGGAAGAACGACATTGTTACTGCAAATAAGAAAGGAGTTTTTGTATTTGAACAAAACACTCCCTGATATTTTCATCCGACATTTTACAGCGCTTCGTACCAACTCAGAATATAATCCGCTACGTTCTGCCATCCAGGTTCGCCGCAAATGAAATGACTTTTTCCTTCGAATACTTTGAAGTCTACCTTACTGCCCTTATCGTTGTATTTGTGTGCTATTGTTTTTGTAAGAGAGGTTGGAAAGATGTTGTCGCTGCCACCGCCGATAAACAACAGAGGTGCGTGAGGCTTTTTGAAATCGATATTTGCATATGAGTTTAAGACTAGCTCGCGACTAACCTTATAACTTTCAGGTACCGCAAATTTTTCGAAAGCGTTCGCCTTTTCTGCATCAGGTAGCGTGTTGAAAAATGAATAGTCGTACCATTTGCGGGTTCCCATGTAATATTTCGAAGATGCAAAAAAGCCGAAAGCGGGCAATGCGGTTTTCAGCGTTTGAAATGGGGGGAACACGTTCTTAGGCGGGGCGCCATCTATACTTACTCCAGCGGCAGCTTTCCCCATTTCTACCAATTTCATAGTGGCCATACCTGCCATCGAGTGTCCGATGATCAACGGTTTCTCGGGAAGGGTGTCTATCAGCTTTGCAATGTTG
Source organism: uncultured Chitinophagaceae bacterium (assembly GCA_963782225.1). GTDB lineage: Bacteria > Bacteroidota > Bacteroidia > Chitinophagales > Chitinophagaceae > Flavitalea. The sequence continues at coordinate 405,643 of CAWAIQ010000006.1, read as the reverse complement.
TTTACGACATCAATAAAACCTGTTTTAACGAGGTCGGGGTGAACTTTTGCACGTAGATCGGCGGGGTTACCATCGTGTCCCGGGTTTGCAGGCGTATAAACTGTATAGCCTTTTTGCTCTAAGTAAGGTTTCCATTCAGCCCAGCTGCGATTGTTTACAAAGTTGCCATGAATAAGAACGATTGATTTAGACATACCGTATTAGGTTTAGGTTGGAAAAAAATGGCAAGCTTGCACGCAAAAGTAGATGCATTATATTTAGAATATGATACGTCTTTTTATTTTCTCTATGGCCTGCATCATACATCTGCAACTCTCCGCCCAGGAAAGAGTAAAAGCCATCACATGGCCCAATGGCGGCAAGGTAGCTGTAAGTCTTAGCTTCGACGACGGCCGCCTCAGCCAGGTAGACACAGGAATCAAGGTGCTGAACGAATACAACGTGAAGGCAACTTTTTATCTTAACCCTGGTACAATGAGGGAACGTCTTGAAGGTTGGAAAAAAGCTGTTGCCGCGGGTCATGAGATAGGTAACCATTCCGCCACTCATCCTTGCAGCGGAAACTATGCATGGGTCGGAAAAGGAAATGAGCTGGAGAATTTTACGATGGATAGCATGCGTAAAAATTTATTAGCGTGCAGTAAAGCGATTAAGGATGAACTCGGCGTAATGCCAACATTGTTTGCCTATCCGTGCGGACAAAAATATATCGGGAGAGGTAAAGACCTTAAGAGCTACGTTCCCCTGGTTGCAGAAATGTTTACAAGCGGGAGAGGATGGTTTGATGAGATGAACAACGATCCGATGTTCTGCGACTTTGCCCAACTCGCAGGCAACGAAATGGATGGTAAATCATTTGAACAGATTCTTAAACTGATCAACGGCGCTAAATCCAATGGCGACTGGTTACTCCTTGCCGGTCACGAAATGGGCGAAAACGGGATGCAAACTACCAACATCAGCATGCTAAGGAAGCTGATTGAATACGCTAAAGATCCAGCGAATGGGGTATGGCTCGCGCCAGTCGGAGAGGTGCAGGATTATATTAAGAAGCAACGATAATATTGTTGAAATTTTACGCAAACGTTAGCGTAAGTTCTTTTTGTTCAAATCGAAATTATTTTTGGTATACTTGCTAAGCACATTCGTGATTACTTACACGTTGCTTTAACGCATTTTCTTGTACCATATTGAAAAATACGCCTTGTCAGCTTGAAAAGAGTATAGAAATAATTTCAAATTGGTTAACCAAGCTGAATATAACGAACTAAATGCACTGCAACGCCTCTCCGAAGGAGATGGAACGGCGTTCGACCAATTGTTTCATGCCAATTGGGATCATGTTTATTCCGCAGCATTCACCATGACAAAATCGGCAGACCTTGCTGATGATATTGCGCAGGAAACTTTCATTTCGTTGTGGCGCGACCGCCAGAATCTACATGAAATAAAAAACCTGAAAGCATTTTTATATACGCACGTAAAATTCCAGGTGCATAAGGTATTCAGGCGAATGAAAGTTGAAGACGCATTCGCCATGTACCTGCGTCATAAAATTTCAGTTCAAAGCCACGAAAATGAGCAGGAGTCATCGATGGCTGTTAAGGAATTGGAATTGTCGCTGCAACGTGGTGTCGAAAGATTGTCACCACAGCAACAGCGTGCGTTCAGACTCAGCCGCGAGCAGGGTCTCACACATGAAGACATCAGCAAACTAATGGGCGTTAGCAAGAAGACGGTCAAAGACTATATAGTCAGATCGCTCGCATTTCTGCGGCCCTACCTCGACCACTACGGCGTGCTGGTTATCCTTGCAGGCAGTATTTTTAATTTATTTTAATTTTCCCACTTCCTTTTACGGCGTTCGCGGTTCATACCGGAGTAAGGCCTTACTAAACTGCTTATTATGGTTTCCTCGGAATTGAAATTATTGCTGGAGCAATATCTGAACGGCACCCTGCCAGAAGAGGAATTCAGACGTTTGTGGAGTACCCTTAAAGACGATAGTTATGATGCAGATTGGCTCGACGCAATAGAACAGGCAATCGTTTCCAGGACCCAAACAGGTCTTTCGCATCCGGCACAGGTTTCCCACTCTTTAGCAGAAGTGAGGGACAGGATCTACTCCGAGGAAGGTCAACCTAACAACATTTCCTCCCGCATTATAAACTTATATCACCGCCACAAGACGGGCTTCAGGGCAGCGGCTGCAATACTCGTTATTGCTTCAGCTGCAGTGTTCATGCAGTACAGGCCGGCGGATACAAACCTACAGGCGGCGATTCAGCCGGTAATCCAGGATGTTGAACCTGGTAGTGAGAAGGCGGTTCTTACTTTGGCCGATGGTTCAAAGATCGTGCTCGACAATAGCACAAACGGACAAATTGCCCAGCAGGGGCATGTGCAGATCATCAAACTCGCGAATGGTGAGATCCAGTATAAGGCGCTGAACGATGTGTCGAATACAGAAGCGTCGATTACTTATAATACAATGTCTACGCCCCGCGGTGGACAATACCAGCTTTTGCTGCCGGATGGCTCGAAGGTGTGGCTCAATGCGGAATCTTCAATAACCTATCCGATTGCTTTTTCGGATACCGAGAGGAGAGTACAGATAGCGGGTGAGGTATATTTCGAAGTAGCGAAAGATAAAACTAAACCGTTCCGCGTATCAGCGAACGACGCGGAGATAGAAGTGTTGGGTACGCAGTTCAACATCAAGGCATATCCCGGTGATGGTCCTACAAAAACAAGTTTGCTTGAAGGTTCGGTGAAGATCAATAAACAGATTCTGAAACCCGGAGAGGCTTTCATGAATGGAAGCATCGTTCAGACAAATATCGAACAGGATGTGGCCTGGAAGAATGGCATCTTCAATTTCGATAACCTTAATCTGAAGCAGGTGATGTTGCAACTGGCGCGCTGGTACGATCTGGAAGTTGTATATCCTGCTGGTGTTCCGCAAAAAGAATACGGCGGCGAAATCGGGCGAAATCTTAAACTGGCGCAAGTGCTGAAAGGACTTGAGAATTCGGGGGTTCGTTTTGAGCTCGCCGGAAAAAAACTGGTAATCACTCCAAGTGTAACTGAGTAAATGGAGTATTTATAAAAAGAGAGTTTAAACGGTTCGAAATACTGCTTATTCACTATCAAAAGATGACAACTTATGAGAAGTGCTTTTTTATCCGTCCGATTAACCGGACTTCTTCTGTTAGCATTTTGTTTGAATGCCGCAGCGGAAATTAATCCTCAAACAGTAACGGTGTCAGTGAAAGACGTGTCGGTACTTGAAGTATTCGACATTGTCAGGAAACAGACCCATTACTCGATTTTTTACGACAAAGACATGCTCGAAGGAGCCAGGCCGGTATCAGTATCTGTTAAGGACAAACCCCTGGTTGAGTTCCTTGACATGGTGTTGAGAGACCAGCCATTTAGCTTTTACATCGAGCAGCAAACGATTTTCATCAAAAAGAAGAAAGCAGTTGCTCCATCTACAACGGCAGTGAATACTCCGCCAGCCCTGCCCCCGGTTTCGGGCACTATCAGGGATGGAGAAGGTAATCCGCTTGCCGGCGTAAACATTGTTATCAAGGGCACCAACAGGGGAACAGCCACTGATGCAGACGGAAAATTTTCGATTACTGTGGAGCCCGGACAGGTGCTGCTGATCAGTTCGATCGGTTTCAACTCGCGCGAAATAGCGGTGAGCTCCGACACTGATTTCGACATTACGCTTGTTGGAGAAAACAAATCTCTTAACGAAGTAGTGGTAACGGCGCTGGGTATACGCAAATCGGTAAAATCGCTCACGTATTCAGTTGACAATGTTAAGGGCGACCAATTGAACAAGGCAAAAGAAACAAACGTTATTAATTCACTCCAGGGTAAAGTTGCGGGCGTTACGATCACAAAAAACGCAGTTGGGCCGGGTGGTGATTCTAAGGTTCTTCTTCGTGGTAACCGGTCTATCACAAACAGTAACGAACCGCTTTACGTAATAGATGGCGTGCCGTTAAGTGGAAATGTAAGCATGCTTAACTCGGATGATATCGAAAGCATGACCGTACTTAAAGGTGCATCTGCTGCAGCATTGTATGGTAGCCAGGGTCAGAATGGTGCCATTATCATCACGACCAAGAGAGGAAGGTCAGGCGAAACGATCGTTAATTACATCGGTAACTACTCCATCGACCAGGCGGCAGTTCTTCCTGATCTGCAATTTGAATACGGTCAGGGTGATGCTGGTACCTACAGTGCAAGCTCAGAACATAGCTGGGGTCCTAAGATCACCGGCCAGGAAGTTGAACTTTGGAACGGCCATACCGTGAAAATGGCAGGTCAACCCGACAGATTCAAAAACTATTTCAGGAACGCAGGAACACTTAATAATACATTGAGCCTGCAGGGTGGTACAGACAAGCTGCAGTCATATTTCTCGTACAGCAACACGCTTGCGGAAGGTATTATGCGGAACAACGACATGAACAGGCATAACATCGATTGGAAGATCACAAACAATATCACTTCGAAACTTTCTTTCTTTAGCAAGTTGTCGTACATATATGAAAAGGTTGACAACCGTGTATTTCCCGGCGATGGTGGAACATTTGCACTGCCTTCGTTGTTCCGCACACCGGTAACTATTCCGTTGAGCGAAATAGAACAGTATTCCTATATTGACGAAACAGGCCAGGAAAAACAGAGCTACTGGAATCCCGGTTCATCGGTGCAGCTCAATCCTATATGGGCTTTGAACAGGGTGTTGAATACGCAGAGAAGAGATCGCTTTCTTGGTTTGGTTTCTATGAAGTACGAATTCAATAGCTGGTTAAACCTGCTTGTTCGTGGTAGCATGGACAAACTTATGCAAAACAACGAATACAAAGTGTTTGCCGATAATTACTTCAGCTCTGTTGGTTCAGATTACGACAGAACATCGGCGCGTAATCTTGGTTTAAACGTAGATGCGTTGTTATCATTCAATCATTCTCTTGGTAAGAATTTTGATATCACAGGAAACCTTGGTGCTTCTCTGCAGGAAAGCAGGTTTGAAAATACTTCCGAAGCGGCAAACGGTTTGAACAAAGCGAACTTCTTTTTCATGACCAATGCGAAGAGCGCGGCTGTGAACAATGTTTATGGCAGAAGGCCGCAGGTTCAATCGTTGTACGCTACAACAACTTTCGGTTACAGGGAGTTTCTGTTTTTGGATATCACAGCACGTAACGACTGGTCGTCTGCGCTTCCAAAAGAAAATCAATCTTACTTCTACCCATCTGTGGGCTTATCAGGAATTATTTCGGACATGGTTGCGTTACCGTCATGGGTAACCTACGGTAAGGCGAGGATAACTTATGCAAGCTCAGGATTCGGTGGTACACAATATCTCGACAGAAACTATTATTCAGTTGGATCGGGTGGTTCTATATCTACACCATCAATTCAGTCACTGGGTAATTACAAACCTGAAATTACACGTTCACTCGAATTCGGTTTAGACTGGCGCTTCCTGAACAACAGGCTCGGTTTCGATATTACCTATTATAACACAGCAACAAAAGATCAGCTGCTGTTGATAGGTATTCCAAATCCAACATTGTTTTCTCAGAAATACATCAACGCAGGTTTGATTCGTAACAAAGGCGTTGAGTTTACTGCAGACTACACTCCGGTTAAAACTTCTTCTTTCTCCTGGACAATTGGAGGAAATTATGCCAAGAACATAAATAAAGTAGAAGAGCTGACAGAGAACATGAAGTCGGTTATCATTGGCGCGGGTGATGCAGTTTACCTGATTAAGGTTGATGAAGGAAGCAGCTTTGGTGATGTATATGTAAGAGGATGGGACAGGGATGATTCGGGTCAGCATTTAGTAGATGATGATGGTTCTCCAACATTAACGGATGGAACGAATGTGTTTGTAGGAAACTACAATCCTGATTTCATGCTCGGTGTGTCGAACACATTTAAGTACAACCAGTTTTCGCTTAGCTTCCTGATCGATCACAGGCAGGGCGGTGTGGTGATCTCTGGTACACAGGCGTTGATTGATGCTGATGGTCATTCATCAGCTTCACTGCAGGGTCGCGAAGGCGGAATAGTACTGGATGGTGTTAACCATGCTGGTGGAAAGAATACAACCGCTATCGAAGCACAAAAATATTTCAGCTTAATAGGCGGCAGGTATCCTATCGCAGAGTTCTACAGCTATTCTGGCACAAATACAAGGTTGCGTGAATTGGTACTTACATACTCAGTTGCGCCAACTGTATTGAAGAAGACGAAATTTATTAAAAGGGCGGATGTTTCAATCGTTGGAAGAAACCTGTTCTTCTTCAACAATGAATCGCCAATTGATCCTGAAGTTACGAGAGGTGTTAACGGTGGTGGCCTTGAATATGCGCAATTGCCTTCTACCCGTAATTATGGAATAAACCTTAATCTCACATTCTGATAAATTTATTCAAAATGAATTGCACTAAATTTTCGACAGTAAGAATATTGCACTTCGTTTGTCTGTCATTGCTACTTATCTCCGCGGGTTGTACAAAAAACTACGAAGAGATAAATACCGACCCAACAAGGTTGACTTCTCTAAGTAATGAAGACATAAAGGGTTTGTTTACCCGTGCAGAGTACATGGCGATGTATTCAGGTGATGGTTCTGCGGAGTATCAGTATGCGCAGGGATTTTTTGCAGATTTGTACGCACAGTACTCTGCCATTACTGCAACATTTGATCCTACCGACAGATACAACATTACACAGGAGTGGATACAGGAGCAGTGGATTGGAACCTTCAGAGCAATGGCTCCGTTGGTGAGTATCATTAAGCAAACTGTAAACGAAGACCAGAAAGCGCTAAACGCAATCGCGAGGATATGGAAGGTATGGACTGTACACCGCGCAACTGATTATTATGGACCGTTTCCATATACCTATATCGGTTACGATAGTACAGTTATTCCATATGACCGCCAGGAAGACATCTACATGGATCTTTTCAAAGAATTGAGAGAATCTACAGCTGATCTACAGGCAAATCTTTCTCAGCCCGCTTACGGTCAGGCTGATGTGATATTTGGTGGAGATAATGAGAAGTGGCTGAAGTTTGCAAATACACTGAGGCTCCGTCTTGCAATGCGTATTTCATATGTATTGCCCGACATGGCAAAGGAAGAAGCCGAAGCAGCAGTTGCAGGCGGAACCATGGCTGAACTTTCTGATGATGCTTATCTGCAAAGCGATGGTATCAACTATAATGGTTACCTCCGTCAGTCAGGATGGAATGAATTCAGAATGAGTCAGACCATGGAGAGTCTTCTTGTAGGATATGAAGATCCACGTTTGCCGAAATTCTGGCAGCCTGCTGTTAATACTGGCGAATACAAGGGAGTAAGAAACGGAATGAACGTAGCTGAGATAGTAGATCCTGAAAATGAACCTGATAATACTTCTGGTCCGAGTGACTATTTGTTGCCTGAAAACATGTCTACAACGCCGTCTACTGTAATGTACACTGCGGAAGCATATTTCCTGAAAGCAGAAGGTGCTTTGAATGGCTGGGCAATGGGCGGCACTCCGAAGGAACTATACGAAACAGGTATCGAAATGTCGCTGCGTACGTGGGGCATCAACGATGCCGGTGCAATCAACAGCTATGTGAACAGTACAAACGTTCCGATGGCGCCAGGTGGTATGTTTAATACGCCTGCATTAACCGATATACCGGTGAAGTTCGGCAGTGATCCTGAAAAGCAACGCGAGCAGATATTAACGCAGAAATGGATAGCGTTGTTCCCTGAAGGTCACGAAGCGTGGGCGGAAGTACGACGTTCAGGGTATCCCAAGCTTTATCCTGTGGTGCATTCGGATAACCCGGCAGCTCCTGCAGGAGAGTTCATCAAGCGTATACCGTTCTTAAATTATGATAGAGACAGAAACGGTCCAGCTGTGGAAGCAGCTGCAGACCTGCTGGGTGGACCTGATAATATCGGTACAGCTTTATGGTGGGATGTTCATTAATCGAGAGCAGTTGTCATCCCGAACGGAGCGCTATGGCGCGATGTAAGGGATCAGCGGGGAAAGTTTTTATTTAAATATCTATATCAGAAATGCAACTTTATCTTAGCGATTTGCGCGCCGGCTTAATCCGTAGCCTTTATTTTTTCTTTGCAGCATGCATCGCGGTAATCATGATTGCCGGATGCCAACAGAAGCCGAAACGGCCCGCGGCCGATCCGAATAACGGAGGGTTATTTCTTCCGGGTAATTTTGAAGCGATGATTGTTATAGACAGCGTTGGGCCAACCCGGCACATCGCTGTTAACGATAACGGCGATATCTATGCGAAACTTACGTACAACGACCAGAGAAATGGTTCTGGTGGTACGATAGGTATGCGCGATCTTGATGGTGATGGCAAAGTTGACTCCGTTGTTTTCTTTGGCGACTATAAAGATGTTGGCCGTTCTGCTGTGGGGGTAACTATTCATGATGGTTATTTGTGGACGAGCACCGTTACACAGGTTTTAAGAAATAAGCTCACTCCCGGAGAACTCGTTCCAACGGGTAAAACCGAAGTGATGCTTACCGATACGAACAGGAATGTTGAAAAGAACTGGCACACTACCAAGCCTCTTGCATTCGATAACAAAGGAAACATGTATGTTCCCTTTGGTTCGCCTTCAGATGCGGGTCAGGACATTGACAAGTGGGGTCCGGTAGGTATTCCCGGAGGAAAAGGATTGGATCCGGCTCCTGAATTAGTGAGAAATGCAGGTGTATGGCGATTCAAGGCTGATAAACCAAACCAGTTCCAGGACGACGGGTATAAGTTCTCAACCGGTATCCGCAGTGTTGTCGGCATGACGTGGAACCCTAAAGATGAAAGCGTATACGCTGTAGTAAATGGCATTGATAACTTTCATACTATCTATCCAAAATTGTATTCTTCGTGGCAGGCTGCAGTGCTTCCTGCTGAAACGCTGATAAAGCTGCATGATGGTGCAAACTTCGGATGGCCTTATGCATATTTCGATCAGATCCAGGGCAAAAATGTTTTGCAGCCCGGTTATGGTGGCGATGGAAAGATCATTGGAAGAGCTGCGCAATTTGATAAACCGGTCGTAGGTTTTCCTGGTCACTGGGCGCCAATGGATGTACTGTTTTACAAAGGCGATCAGTTTCCGGAACGTTATAAAGACGGCGCATTTGTGGCGCTGCATGGTTCTACAGACCGTTCGCCATATCCACAGGCGGGTTATATCGTTTGTTTCGTTCCGTTTAATAACGGGGTGGCAACAGGGGATATCGAAGTTTTTGCTGATGGATTTACCGGGGTGGATACTGTGATCAACACAAGCGATGCGGTGCACAGACCGATGGGATTGTCAGAAGGTCCGGATGGATCCCTGTACATATCTGAATCGGAAGAAGGAAGGATATGGAGAGTGATGTATAATGGTGATAAGACCAAGTTCAGCACTGATCAGCTTGCTGAGATGAAAAAACGTGCTGAAACCAGAACGTATATTAAAACGCCGGATGAAGTAAAAGATAACCTGAATACAGGGGACAGGCTTGAAGGAAGTATTTTGTACAAAACATATTGCGCAAGTTGCCACCAGGGCGATGGTAAAGGTGATGGTGGCCGCTTTCCGCCCCTTGCAGAATCAGAATTCGTGAAAGGCGATAAGAATTTATTGATCTCTATAATTCTCAACGGACTTTCAGGAAAGATTACTGTTAATGAGAAAACGTACAATGGATTTATGCCTCCGCATAAAGATATTTTGGACGATCATGCGATAGCATCAATTGCAACCTTCATCAGGAACAGGTTTGGCCATGTAAAGGGGTCTGTCAGCACCTTAGAAGTAACGAGTGTAAGAAATTCTGATAAAAAATGAGTTATCTAAAAAGTGTTATTGTTTTATCGCTCATCTGCCTGGTACACTTTGGAGGAAGCCCTCTTGAGGTAGCTGCAGACGGTGATTATAATTTGTTGGTAGGCACCTACACAAAGCCAGGCAAAAGTGATGGCATTTATGTATATAATTTCAATGTGAAGACCGGCGACTTCACGTTTAAAACGAATGCGCCGGGCATTGCCAATCCTTCTTATCTCGCGATTAGTAAAAACGGTAAGAAGGTTTATTCGGTAAGCGAAGCGGGAAGGGGTAAAGGCAGTATCAGTGCCTTTACCTTTGATGCTTCTTCAGGCGAATTGAAATTCATAAACAGCGTGAGGTCGGGTGGTGATGGACCATGCTATGTTGAAGTGGATAATGATGATCAGTTTGTTTTTTCAGGGAATTATAGTGGAGGAACGCTCGCTGCTATTCGTGTGAAAGATGACGGATCGCTGGATTCATCGATACAGGTGATAAAGCACGAAGGCACGAGTATCAACAAAGACAATCAGTCGAAGCCACATGTGCATTGCACTGTGTTGTCGCCGGATAATAAATATTTAATGGTCGCCGATCTGGGAACGGATAAAGTGCATACATACCGTTTCAACAGAAGGCAGGAGGCGCCTTTGTCTCCCGCAAATCCTGCGTTTGTAAGTGCTACTCCAGGCGCGGGACCAAGACATCTAACTTTTCATCCGAATGGCAAGTTTGTTTATGTAGTGAATGAGTTGGATGGAAGTGTGACTGCGTATAGTTATGCTGAAGGGAAGCTGACTCCTATGCATTCTCTTACGATGTTGAAAGAAGGATATAAGGGAACGATCGAGGGTGCAGATATTCATTGTTCGCCTGATGGAAAGTTTCTTTATGCGTCGAACAGCGAGGAGAGTAATGAGATATTGATATATGCCATTGGTAAAGACGGCAAATTAAAATATGCCGGCCGGCAATCTACTTTGGGCAAGGCGCCGAGAAATTTTGTGATTGATCCTACTGGTAAGTTTGTGCTTGTTGGCAATCAGAATTCCGATGAGATGGTCATCTTTAAAAGAAATGCGAAGACCGGATTATTAACAGATACGGGTAAGCGCATTTCTGTTGGTATGCCGGTTTGTCTGAAGTTTGTGAAGAAGCCTTAATTTATTGTTTGCAATTTTCTTTCTCGACGGTGTAAGAGCAGCTTGCTATTTTCCATCCTTCAGTTGATTTCAATAAAGTAAATGCATCGACTCCGCAGTGAGAAAATGTATCATTTACCCATATGTCGTAGGGTGCCCATACCGTGGCTATGCGGCCATGAATGTTAACCTTCACGTCTTTATCCCGCATCCGTTCTTTCAGGATCTCTTTTTTGTTGAATTTAAAGCCTGTTACGTCACGTGAGAACGTTTTCACTGTATCATTACGCTCTGCTACGATATAAAATTTCGAGTTTTCAATATGCAGGTTACGAAAGGCTGTTGTATCCTGCGTTTCCAGGTGAGTAAAAAATTCGTTGATCACTTTCAGAACGGCTTTTTCTTCATCCTGTGCCTTTGATGTGAATACAACGACGGAAAATACAGCCAGTAACAGTGCTTGTTTCATTCAAACAAGCTACTAAATTCTTCGTACATTCCTCAAATGAAATCGTTTCTCTTTTTTATTTCCATATGGGTGTGTAACGTGTCTTCCGCGCAGGATGCAATGCTTCTTATCCAAAAAGTGTGGCAACAGCAGCGGGAAATCAAATCCATCAGTTATAAACTTGTAAGAAACGACATCCTTGTTACCGGCGACAGGCGCCAGATAAAAGGCGAAGCATACTACAACCTATCCAATAGTGCGATAGAATTTGACATCAAGAGACTTGATGCACAGTATGAGCTCTTTCAAACGCTGGGTTCACTTCTATTCGTGGACCATTCGAGACGTCAGTTTCGCATCATCGCACAACCAGCGACACTCGACAACCTCGAAACACAAAGCGCTGGCCAGGTATTTGCGCGCGATTTTTTTCTTCTCGATACGGCCAATGCGATCGCCTATGAACTTAAGGATTCTTCGAATTATAAGGTGCTGATCATCCGCCGCAGCGATATCGATGAATATGACGTAAGAAACCGATATAAAGAAATTGTTATCGATACGAAACTGATGCTTCCGGTAAAAATTCGTTTACACCAGGAAACCGCGGGAAAAGTCCAGGATCTGAACTACGCATTTTCAAACATTAAACTTAACGACGACGAATCACTAGCTGTTATTAGGAATACATCAGTGCCACGCCGGGTACGGACAATTCGATTTGAGTCCCAATGCCCAGGAAGAACTGGAAGTAGGAACCGTAGCACCTGCGTTCCGGTTAACTGATACAAACGGCGCCCATGTTACATTAAACAGTTTCGCGGGGCAAGTGCTGCTATTAGACTTTTGGGAAGTCTGGTGCGGACCCTGTCTTGGGTCTATGCCAAAGTGGATGAACTGTATCTTAAGTACAAGGGCAGAGGTTTGACGGTGTTAGGTATTCTATTAAGACCACAACAATGGGAGCAGGCCAAGCAAATGAAACGTGTCACGCAAAATCATTTTCCTCAGCTGCTAGGCAACGAAGACATCCGCGCGGCTTATAAGATATATATGATACCCCGCTATGTATTGATCGACCGGAAAGGGAAAATAATTTCACGGCCGTTCGAGTCAACCGAGCAACTCGAAGACGCCATCAAAGCAGCACTATAAAAAAACCCCGCGAATATGAATATCCCGGGGTATATGAATTGCTAATATGAAGAGACCTATTGCTCAGTTACCGGAAGCGGAAACTGCTCCCACACATCATCTCCCGCACGATCCACCGGAAGTTCATCAAGGCGGTCATACCTTCTCATATCTATCCATCTATGCCCTTCGAAGAACAAAGAATATCTTCTCTGATTTAAAACTTCATCGATAAGCGCGTCCTCGTTCACTACACCGGCATAATCCGCCAGTCCATGCGCATTCCTGATAATATTGATCGCATCTTCTCCATCAGACAAATTGCCCTCCTGAACATTTGCTTCGGCATAAATCAATATCAATTCTTCATTGCGAACTAACGGCACAGGCGCTGTACTGGAAGTATACACCCACACATCGCGGTTGCTGCTTAACCCCTGGTAAAAGGCGATTGAAGAACGTAATGTTGCTTTTGCAATTCTATCATCAGCAGGATCGATATCCGTAGCATACGATGGATGCGCAAGCCTTACATCACCTGCCGAATTTTTAGGAAAGAAAGCCGGGTTCAAGTTGGTCGCCGGAGCCAGTGCTGAACACGTGATATACCCCGCTGTTAAAGCTGCCATTCAAATCAAGGAATGATGCGTCAAGTGCGGTTAGCGCCGCATCCCATTGTTCACGATAAAGCGCCACCCTCGCAGCAAGGGCGCGGTTAAAGCTGCTCAAACCTTCTGCAGTATTGAAACCAGCGAAGCCCGATGACAACGGAAAAGAAACTGTCGCCCCGGAAAGATCAGTATTGGCTTCATCAAGAAGAGCCGCAATCGAAGCAAGCGCTGTATTGCGATCCTCATACGGCCCGAGTTGATCGGGATTCGAGACATTTATTCTTACACCATTGTTATTTGTAAGATTGAGATTCAACAACAGCTGATAGGCTTTTATTGTTTTTGCAAAGCCTGCATATCCTTTCTTTTCTTCGTTGTTGATGAAACCCGATTTAGCCGATGCATCAATCAACAGGTTTGTATTTTTAACCACGCGATACCTGCTTGCCCATGTATTGGTGAGATAAAAGCCCGTATTTTCAAGATTTGCTTCTTCTGCACCCAGCAAATCTGTTGTATAACGGGGATCGCCTGTAGAAAACCGGTACATCTCCCTGCCAATCACACCCACATCATCAAGATAAAGTCCAACGTTAATACGCATTGCAGATTCTGTTCCGCTAACAAGATTGTTCAACTGGTCTTTTGTTGGATTGGCAAGAAACTCCTGTTCCGTCGGACTGTTCAAATTGCCATAGTCCTTTTTGCATCCAACGAATATCGTTGAGAGAGTAACGATCGATATAGTATATAATAGTGCTTTCATGTTCAGATGAGTTAAAAGTTTACAGACAGGTGAACTGCAGCGCGTTTCGATGCAGGATAGGGGATAGCATCGATACCAGTAGAGAAACCTGCACCAAAATTTGAAGCTTCAGGATCGTAACTCGGATAGTTTGTTACCGTGAAGTAATTGTACAACGATACACCAATGGAAAAACCTTTAACGGCATTAACCGGAAGCTTATCGAAGTTGTAATACAAACCTATTTCACGCACCCTGAAGTATTCCGAACTCACGATAGACGTAACTGCACTCGAACCGATTTTCATTATCCTGTTCAAACCGTCGGGAATATGATCACCGTTTGCATCAGCATCCCAGTCAGCACTTGTGCCGCCGAAATCGCTTTGGAGATTGGTGAGGTTTGCATTGTATCCGCCATTTTTCCAGTGCAGAAGGAAACGCAGGCTCAGTTTATTTCTGAAAGTAATTTCATTGAAGCTGTTCATCTGGAACCTTGGCTCCTGGTCGCCCCAGACTTTTATCGGTGGCATATAGCCAGGCTCATCGGTTAACCCGATGATTTGCGTGGCCGATTTACCTTCCTCGATCTGGAACGTACCAATTAACACGCCTGCAAGTGCACCGAGTTGAATCGGTGGAACTTCGAGCCTTGTAACCTTAGAACGGTTCAGCCAGAAATTAACTGAAGTGGTCCACTTCCAATCTTTTGTCTGATAGGGAAGGGCGGTTAAACCAATTTCCACACCCCTGTTGCGCAGGTCGCCTGCATTGAGCCACTGCGTTGCGAAACCAGTAGAAGCCGGAGAAGCATTCAGCAGCAAAAAGTCGAACACCTTCTTGCTATATACACTGAATTCGAAATTCAGTCTGCCATTCAATACCGAAAAGTCGAGGCCCGCTTCGATTTCTGTCTGACGCTCTGGCTCGATCCCTGCGGTACCGCGTTGTGTGCTCACTACAGAACCCGGTAATCCTTCAATGTTCGAAACATTCAGCGCGGTGAACTTGCTGCCATAAGCAGGGAAGTTGCCAGCCTGGCCGTAAGCAGCCCGTAGTTTAAAGTTTTCGAAGATATCACCAGGCAGGATACCCATGCGTGAGAGGTTCAAGGACACCCCTGCTTTCGGATAGGCGTAAAATTTGGAAGGATCTCCGTTGTTAGATGATCTGTCGAACCTGATGCCTGCTATAAGCGCTATGGCGTCGTTTATCAATGCTTCTTCCTGTACAAAGAACCCATTGTCCTGGTTCTTGGTTCTGAATTGTGTAGCCGTCAGCGAACCTGCCTGGTCAACATTCGACTGCCCGATGATCACCTGTGTAGCGACATTGAGCAGATTGTTGAAGTCGCCTGTTTCCTGCGTCACACCGGCTGACGTGGTGAAAGCGAGTGTAGAAGAAGGATTGAAACTGTTGACGAGCGAGAGAATATAGTTTGTGTTCAGGTTCTTTGTGAATCCCTGGATCGAGGTTCCCTTATTCACCTGCTGAAACTGCAGAAACGAGGGGAACTGTGCATTGGTTTGGAGGTTATAAAAATCAAAACCTCCGCGTGCAATCAATCTTGTTGTGGATTTTGCTGCGCGAATAAGATAGGCATCCAGGGTAACGCCTGTGATCAACCTGTTTACCTGTTCGTTATTGATGGCCTTGTCTCTTGTTTCGAGAAAGTTCGAACCTGCAAACTGGTTGCGTGGGTAAACGCCGTTCTCATCGGGATGCAATTCTGCAAAACCCGGAGTAGATGAAAGCGCCACGCCATATGTTACGCCTACATTATCGTTTCCTGTAAGGCCCCTGTCGGCAGACGAATAGATATAATTTGTTGAAGCAGATATTTTGATGTTGTCATTCAGCCGATGGTCAACATTAAAGCGAAGGCTCTTATTATTATATCCTGTCTTCTTGATAATTCCATCTTCCTGCCGGTTTGCTGCTGAGAAAAAGATGCTCGTTTTATCGCTTCCACCCGAAACACTTACTACACTGTTTGTAGTGAAGCCTGTCTCTCCATACATTTCCTTCTCATAGTCATAAATTTTTCCTGCCGACTGAGCATCGAGGAATTGCTGGCGAAGAAATACGCCTGTTGCCGAGTCACGTGCCAGGCCTGCAGCAGATTCAGCCGTAAACTGCCTTACGCCTAATAATTTTCTTGCTTTAACAAAACCGAGGTCTTGCGAAAAGGTAACGCGTGTTCTTCCCTGTGCACCTCTTTTAGTGTTGATGATGATAACGCCAGCCGCTGCTTTCGATCCATATATTGCAGATGCAGAAGCACCTTTCAGCACTTCGATGCTGCCGATATCCTCAGGACGGATGTCGGCAATTCTGTTGGAAGGGTTATCCTGGTTAGAAGAGTTACCACCCGAAGAAGCTTGTGTAATGACGTTCAAACCTGCAGGTGTTGCAGCGTTGTTGAGTATTACACCATCGAGAATATAAAGTGGTTGTGTATTTCCGTAGATAGAAGTTACACCGCGAAGCCGGACAGATGATCCGCCTCCGGGTGCGCCGTTGTTGCTGGTGATGTATGCGCCTGAAATTTTTCCTGACAACGCTCCGTCAAAAGTTTGCGCACGCGAAACCCCGTTGAGTTGTTGCGCATCTACTGTTGCAATGGCATTCGGCAAATTTCTGCGTTTAACAGATGTTGCCAACCCTGTAACGACTACTTCATCGAGTCGTCCCACATCTTCAATAAGCTTTACCTGCAGCTCACCCTGACCTGCTTTGATAGTTTCTGTTTTATAACCAACGGCAGATACGATAAGCGTAGCATCGTCCGGAGCGGAAAGAGAGAACTTTCCATTGATGTCTGTAATAGCCGCGAGCACTGAATTCTGAACGCTTACAGTCGCGCCCTGCAGTGGTTGATTATTTTCGCCAGATACCTGGCCGGTAAGTACATTCTGTGCGAAAACAGATACGGGCAGCATAGCAATTAAAAGCCACCCGCATATTAAAAATTTAATTTTCATCATTGTTGTTTTGGGGTTGTTTCGATAAGAAAACATGGTTTCCATATCCTTTGTCTGCGACCTGGCGGGCCCGCTGGTTATAACTGGACAGATCAGATGGAGTAGTGGCTCCGAGTCCATCCACATACCTGTTGAACATGCAGAACAATGCTGCAATCAAAACGGTGTCGTGAATATCCTTATCAGTGGCACCCAGATTTTTTGCCTGGTCCACCTGTTCTGTGGTAACGTTCTTTCCACCTTTGGTTACGCTTCCTGCGATCGTCAGCAATGCTTTTAGCTTCGGAGATATCTGCGCGTTTAAATAATCCTTCTTTACTTTTTCAACGAGCTCTTCGTTGCCATTAAGATAGCATGCTGCAATCGCGCCATGCGACTGGTGACAATAAAAGCAGTCATTTATATAAGAAACATAAGCAGCAATAAGTTCGCGGTCATCCATTGATAGCCCTTCGTTAGTGCGCAGCACCAGGTTAGCCAGTTCGCCTATAGGCGAAGCTGTTTCCGGGCTGAAAGCTAAAAGCGCCCTGATCCCCGGTAGCGCGGGATCAACATCTATATGTGGCATTTAATTCAAATTTGATTGTTGGCCTGTTACTTGTAAACTCCCTGGGTTTGCCTGAAGAATAACTTGTCACTACCAATCCGACGAGAAATATAAAAGAGAAAATAAAAATTGCGTTGCCATACCCTCCGAGAAATGTTACGAGCGCACCAATAAAAAACACCACGCTTGCGGTAAATAGTCTTCCCACATTAAAAGCGAAACCCGTTGCTGATGCCCTTACAACAGTAGGGAAGAGCAATGGAATGTACACCGACAATACTCCCTGGCTGATGCCGAAGAAGAATGCGAGTATCGCCATTTGAATAAGCGTTGAGTTAGTTATCGAGGTATTTAAACGGAACACCACGAACACCATTACGAAGCACATCAGAAAACACATCATCAGTGTTTTTCTCAATCCGAGTGCGTTAGTAATAAATCCCGATGCCATACTGCCCACCAAACCTGCGGTAGCCAGTATCATCATCGTAATTCCGCGCAATTGCTGCGCCTGCTGTTCATCTGCTGTTACACTTTGCACCCACGTTGGCGTCCATGAAAACACAGCCCATAGTCCAATGAGCATTGTTCCGAATATCAAAGATCCCGTAATGAGGTTGCTGCGGTAGTCTGCGTCGAAAATACCTGCGCGCGTTTCGTTGTTATTACTGCTCCTGTTTTTTGTCCAGCTTTCCGATTCAGATAAAATGAATGCTGCAACAACTGCAACAGCCATTGGAATGAGGCCTGTAAGGAATGCATCACGCCAGTTGCTTAGCACATTATTCATTATACCGGTTACGATAAATCCAACGGGCATTGCGGCTGAAACGATTCCTAATGCAACCGCCCTTCTTTTTTCCGGCCATATCTCACAAATGAGAATGTTGGTCGTAACAATTACACCCCCAACGCCGAAGCCGGTTAAAAATCTGAATACGCCCACCAGCACCCATGAATCGGTAAAAGCTGTTACAACCGTAAACAAACCATAGAAAGCCGTTGAAAGCATTACCGCCCTGGATCTTCCGATCCTGTCGCAGATAAAACCCCATGCAAGTCCACCAAACATTTGTCCGAACAGGAACAATGCACTGATGTATGCGCCGGCATTGTTTATTGTTTGCTCGCTTTCATTTTGAAGCAGATCGTTCACCACAACAGGAAGGTATACAGACATCACCATCGATGAGATGCCACTGAACAATATGCTCAGGTAACAAATAATAAAAGCAGCAGTTAATTTCATCCGGAGTAATAGAACTAGGTAGTAAAGTAAAAAAGTGACCAGTTATTCAAAGCCGTTACATAAGATCCGGAGGTTGCTCCGCCACGGTACAGGCTGGCGATAGCAAACGTGACTGGCTAAATAGCCTGCTTGGAACAGTGAAATGATCATCTATTGAAAATTCATAGAGCAGTGGTTGTTCAGTAAAATCAGACAGCACACTTTTAATAACAAGTTTGGCTGAGGATTCTTTTTCAGTAAAATTATTTGCAGCCTGATTTAGTCTGGCTTTTGTATTATCCGGTAAGCAGAGTAATACGAGATGTCCTGCCGATATTTTGCGTTTTACATACTTATATACGGTTCCGTTTAATTCTATCTCTCCGTCAACTCGTTCAAATGCCGTTGCATCCTGCAGGTAGGGTAGTGACAGCGGCACACTTATAGTAATTAGATTCGATTCATTATAAACACCATTCTCAATATCGCTTGTGACGGACAAATCATGCTGCTCGCCGATCGTGAAATACAGTATTCTGTATCCTGCGAGGTTGAACGCAAACAAAGCGATAAGTGATATGGCTATCGCTTTTCTCATTTAAGATTTTTAATTGAAGCCGCATAACCTTCACCGGCGCGCATCGCGGCTCTGTCAACATAAATCTGTTGGTCTTGAGGTGCCCATGTACCCAGGCCATCTACATAGCGGTTGAACATGCAGAATGCTGCTGCGATCATTACAGTATCATGAATTTCTTTATCGGTGGCGCCGATAGTCTTTGCTGCCTCTACTTGTTCCGTTGTAACAAATTTTCCGCCTTTCTGCACGGCTGCTGCAATAGTGAGCAGACTTTTCATCTTGTCTGAAAGATCTGAAGAGTTGAAATCTTCTTTAATTTTTTGTACATGATTAATATTGCATTCCATGTAGTGTGCCGCCATTGCTCCATGTACACTCTGACAGAAATGGCAATCATTCAAATACGAAACGTACGCACCTATCAATTCGCGTTCGCCTCTCGCAAGTGAATTGTTTTCATCCCACAACAATTTGTCGGCAAGTTTATTCAGTGGTTCGGCGGTTTCCGGACTGTATACCATCAGACCTCTGATGCCGGGATGTTCGTTTTTCAAATCTATATGAGCCATAATTATTGAGGTATGGGTGTTTGTGGTGGAGCGTAACCTTTTTCTGCCAGTCGTTTTCCCATCTCAGCGTATTCTTCTTTGTTTTCCGGAGTAAGTGTGTTCAATCCATCCACATACCTGTTAAACATCGAGAATGTTGCCGCAATCAATACTGTATCATGAATGTCATCATCACCAGCGCCTGCATTCCGTGCATTGTCAATATCTGTCTGCGTAACTTCTGTTCCAAGTATCTGAACTTTTCGTGCTACTTCAAGAAGCGCTTTCATTTTGGAACTTACATTTTCAAATGAATCATTCAATACTTCATCCATCAAATGCCCGTTGTTTCCCAAGCAGGCAACGTGCTGCAGCAGCGTGACTATTCATACAAAATCCGCAGTTATTTAAATGAGATACGTATGCAGCAATTAGTTCGCGTTCGCCTTCTGTAAGTGGCGACGGGCCGCGTAATAATACCTGCGCAAGTTCATATAAATACTTAGCGGTTTCTGGTCTGAATAATGCAAGGCTTCTGATACCGGGCACTCCTTCAATCACATTGATGTGAGCCATGTAAAATGTTACTTCTTTTTCAGATGATCGTATCCCTGTGGTAAACGTGTGTAGCCGTGATTAACGAGCCTGTCGGCAAGCGTTTTAAAATATGATGTATTATCAGGAAGCAGAAGTATTCAATCCATCAACGTACCTGTTGTATAAACTAAAAAGCGCAGCAATTAATACGGTGTCGTGTATTTCTACGTCTGTCGCACCTTCTGCCTTTGCCTTCTCAATACTTTCTGCGGTTACATTCTTACCACTTACTCTTGTAAGTGCGGCGATATGCAACAATGCTTTCATTTTTTCACTCACATCAGCCTGGCGGTAATCTTTTGTAACCTGGTTTACCACCTGGCTGTCACCTGCAAGTAATTCTGCCGTCGCTGCGTGTGCAGTGGTGCAAAATTTACATTGGTTGCCAGATGACACTACCGTTGCGATCAACTCACGTTCGGTTGTAGAAAGCGTATTATCACCTCTCAACAAAAACTGTGTGAGTTCGCGGATAGGTGCCGCTGTGTCTTTCCGGTATTCGAGCAGGCCGGTAATGCCCGGCAGATGCTCCTCTACAGGTATATATGCCATGAAGGAAATGAAATGACTACATCAAAAAAATAAAACTATCCAACGGGGTGCAAAATGTAGTCTGGCGGCTGCGTTGGCCGGCTTAAATAACCAGAAGACGTAAACTCCTGGTCGGCGGGCGCATTGAAGTTCCCGGGCAAGACTGCAGTATGAGAGAGAAAGTCCTGCCGGCAAAAGTCAAAGTCTGTCGTAATATTTTTGATGATTCCTGCTTTAGGAACCGAATGTTTTGAATTTTGTTCTGACGTAATGTTATTCGATAGCGCGAAAAATACATCCTTTGCAGATTGCAACTTCATTTTGGAGTGATCCGGAATACATAGCAGTTCGAGCTGCCCGTTCACTACACGGCGCTTAACATACTTATATATCCTTCCTTCAACGTTCACTTCTCCATCCACACGTTCATAATCAGTATTCTCTACCTGGTAGGGCATATCAAGACTTACCGTAATCGCTATGAGTTGTGATTCATCGTATTGGTTACGATCGAGCGACAGTTCGTACTGCGCGTTTGATTTCTCCTGAACGTAATAGAAAAACAGCCTGTATCCAATGAAATTGAACAGAAAGAGGAGTATGAGGAATATAGCAGTCAGTTGTTTCAACCCGACACAATTTAACAGAATTCAGCATTAAAAAAAATTTTATACGTTTTGCCGCCGGCATTTGTTCCTAAATTGTTAGTACAAATTTTAAGCGTATGCTTCCGTTACTATTGTTCATCAATTTTTTCTCTCCCCTTCAGAATGAACCGCCCTTTCGTGAGCAGGTAATTGATTCGAACATCAGTATCGGGTATGGACTCGCACTTGCTGATGTGGATGGCGATAAGAAGCCCGACATATTAATGGCTGATAAAAAGCAGATTGTGTGGTACCGGAATGGCGACTGGAAACGATTTGTGATGGCAGAAAATCTTACGGAATCAGATAACGTGTGCATTGCAGCGCGGGATCTGGATGGTGATGGAAAGGCCGAGGTCGCGGTTGGAGCACAATGGAACCCGGGTGAAACCAGCAACGATTCGCTTTCAGGCGCGGTGTTTTTTCTTCAACGTCCGAATGATCTGAATCAAGCATGGACACCCGTTCGTTTGCATCATGAGCCCACCGTTCACCGCATGCGTTGGGTGAAGGATTCGAAAGGGAAATATTTTTTGGTAGTGCTTCCTCTTCACGGTCGTGGCAATAAAGGTGGAGAAGGGGTTGGCGTGAAAGTGATTGCGTACGAGTATCCATCAGACGTGAAATCGTCATGGAATATTTACACGATTGCAGATGAAATGCATATGACGCACAACATGGCGATTAAAGAAGAAAATGGCAAGAAAACGCAAATATATATAGCAGGAAAAGAAGGGGTGAAGATAATCACTGAACCATTTACAGCGAAGAACGCGTTGACAGCAACCAAAATTGATGGAACAGATCATTCTTCGGGTGAGATAAAATTGTCAAAGAGTTTTACAGCAACAATTCAACCGATGCATGGAAATAAATTATCTGTTTATTCTGAAAAAGGGGAGCGAACCATTCTCGATACGGCGTTTGCTGATGGACATGCACTTGGTGTAGCAGATTTTACCGGCTCGGGCAATGATCAGATTGTTGCCGGATGGCGCAATCCTGATAAAGATGGTTTGGTAGGGATTAAGATGTATAGCAGAACCAACGGTAACGAGTGGCGATCTGTTTGGGTAGATAAAAATGGAATGGCCTGCGAAGATCTGCAGGTTTTAGATATGAATGGAGATGGTAAGCCGGATATTGTTGCCTCCGGCAGGGCCACCAAGAATTTAAAAATCTATTGGAATAAGTAAAAAGAGTACTCGTTTTAATTTCTCCGTCCTACAAAGGCCCTACGCAGTAGCGCCATTACCAGCGTAAAAATAGCAGACCCGATAATCGCCCACAGTACAGGAAATGGTTTGCCATCGATATTAATTTCCAGGATGCGTGGAAGGTCCGTCTCCCTTGCGATCCACAACCCAATATAAGCACCAATTAATCCCACAACAATCGACACCAGGCATCCGCCAAGGTTATACCCGGCTAACGCCTGTCCAATGGAGCCACATACCGCAGCGATGATCAGCAGTACAAGAAAACCGATCAGTGTCATAAGCAAAATGTTTACTTAAAATTAGATAAATAAGTGATATATCACACTTTATCCACCGGACGGCGCTTTTTTTCTGCCACCTTTCGGAAATGTGTAGGCGAAAGTCCGGTCACTTTTTTGAATTGCGATGATAGATGATGGACGCTGCTGAACCCTGTTTGATACGAGATTTCTGTAAGCGATAGCTGGTCATAAACAATCAACTCCTTTACCTTCTCGATCCTTTGCAAAATGAAATATTGTTCGATTGTTTTTCCTTCGATAGACGAGAACAAATCACTGAGGTAACTATAATCGTAGTTAATCTTCCTGGTAATGAAATCAGACAACTTGATATCCTGGCTGTCCATACCCAATGCGAGGTATTCGATCACGCGCTGCTTAATGTCATCAACTATTTTGTTCACCCTCGATTCAATCAATTCAAATCCGACATTGCTTAACGAAGTGCGTAACTTCTCGAGCGTGTTATGGGGAACTTTCTTGGTAAGATCAACTTCGCCAAGCGTTATATTTTCAAACGGAACGTCGTGCTGATGAAGAATATCTTTTACAGACATAATGCACCTGTCGCACACCATATTTTTGATGAGAAGTTTTGATGCCATTCATACAAAATTAACCCTAATATCATTCTGATTGCGTCTTCCAGCCGGCAAGCAACACACCAGCGATCACGAGTACGGTTCCAATGATCTGTCCCGTATGAATTTTTTCACCCAATACCCAATGGGCCTGCAGAATAGTGCTAACAGGACCAATACCCGAAATGATCGCAACATTATTCGATCCTATTTTCGACAACCCGGCCGACAGCATGAATGTTGGTATTACTGTAGCAAGAATAGCCAGGAGCAAGCCGTACGTCCACATGTCAGTGGCCTCGCTTACGCCGGAAAAGTCACCCCGTAGTATAAAATGAATAAATAACACCGCAGTAGCAACAAGCATCGAATAAGCCGTGAACTTTGCTGCGCCAACGAATGGGATCACTTTACCACTTCCGGATATGTACATAGCATAAGTGATGGCGCATAAAAATATCAGGAAACTACCCCAGAAGAAATAGGGATTACTGGTATCGAGTTGCATTTCATTAAAATAAGCAACGCCAATACCGGTGTAGGTAAGCAACAATGCAAGCCGCTGAATTTTTGTGATCTGCTGTTTGAAATAAATCCGGTTGATGAACAGCACGAAAGTGGGATAGAGAAATAAGATGAGTCGCTCGAGGCCGGCGGAAATATATTGCAATCCCGTAAAGTCGAAGTAAGAGCTAAGATAATACCCGCAAATGCCGAGGAAAATGATTTGTATCCATTGCTTGCGCGTCATCTTTACATTTCCCGCTTTACTGCTTACAAAATATGCGGCTATAAGGAAAAATGGGAGAGAGAACACCATACGAAGCGTAAGCAGGGTAAGCGCATCGATGTTGGTATCGGCAAATGCTTTCTTTACGATGATTGCCTTGGTAGAAAAGAGAACAGCGCCTACAAATGTGAGAAAGAACCCTACAAATTTATTCATAGACGCTGTGCATGGTATTGTTTTAGACCGATACGTTAAATTCCCTCAACGCATCGTTCAGGCTCGTTTTGAGATCTGTTGAAGTTTTTCTTTTACCGATGATCAGCGCACAGCTCACGGAATATTCGCCTGCAGGAAATTGTTTTTTATAGCTGCCGGGAATCACTACACTGCGTGCCGGAACGCGGCCTTTGTATTCAACAGGCTCGCTGCCGCTTACATCAATAATTTTTGTGCTTTGTGTAAGCACAACGTTTGCACCCAGTACTACTTCTTTTTCGAGGTGCACCCCTTCAACAACAATCGAGCGGCTACCGATAAAAGCGCCATCTTCAACAATAACCGGGCTTGCCTGCAACGGTTCGAGCACGCCGCCGATACCTACACCGCCACTAAGGTGAACGCCTTTACCAATTTGAGCACAACTGCCCACCGTGGCCCAGGTGTCTACCATCGTTCCTTCATCAACATAGGCCCCGATATTCACGTAAGATGGCATCAGGACTACGTTGCGGGCAAGAAAGGCGCCGTAGCGCGCGATTGCGTGAGGAACGGCACGCACGCCGAGTCCCTTATAATTAGATTTTAGCAACATTTTGTCATAGAATTCGAATGGCTCGATGTTCCATGTCTGCATAGGCTGAATGGCGAAGTACATCAGTATCGCCTGTTTTACCCACTCATTCACTACCCACGTATCGCCGGAGGGAGATGCCACACGCAGACGCCCTTTATCGGTTTCTTCGATAACAGCTCTTACCGCCTCAGCATATATTTTTTCTTTTAATAATTCCCTGTTGCCCCAGGCTTCCGTGATGAGCGGTTTCCATTCCATGAAAAATATTTTCCTGCAAACATAATGTATGCGCCCGAGTAATATGTCATCTTGGGTTGTAGCCTGTACATTTGTTGAAATTATTGAAGATGGCCGAATTTGAATTGGATTTAGAACATTGCCTGGCAGTACTTAATGACGGAGGTACCATACTTTATCCTACCGATACCGTGTGGGGAATTGGTTGCGATGCTACGAATGCTGCCGCAGTCGAAAAGATTTTTAAGATCAAAGAGCGTCCGTCACAGAAGAGTATGATCGTGTTGCTTGCTGATGAAAAAGACATCCTGCAATATGTTTCCAATCCCGATCCGCATGTGTTCGATTACCTGAAAACTGTTCAGAAGCCAACAACAATAGTGTATGATGGAGCGGTGGGACTTGCCCCCAATTTAGTAGCCGAAGATGGAACAATTGCCATACGCGTTGTTCAGGATAAATTTTGCAAACATCTCATCAAAAGATTTAGAAAACCGGTGGTGTCTACATCGGCCAACCTCTCCGGCGAAATCACTCCAGGGTTATTCAGGGAAATTTTAAATCCTATTCGTACAGCAGTTGACTATGTTGTGCACTACAGGCAGGACGATGAAAAAAGTGCGCAGGCTTCTTCGGTAGTAAGATTAAACCGCGACGGCACCACTACCATAATACGCGAATAACGATGCAAGCTAAGTTCCTCGTGATCCAAACAGCTTTTATTGGTGATGTGGTGCTTGCTACTTCGCTCATAGAAAATATTCACGCGGCGTTTCCCGATGCGGTGATAGACTTTTTGGTAAGGCAGGGAAATGAATCTCTTTTACGCGGTCATCCGTTTCTCAGGAATGTATTGGTATGGAACAAAAAAGAGAAGAAGATTCCGAACCTTTTGAAAATGCTGCGTCAAATCCGGAGAGAAAAGTATCACACGGTAGTGAATGTTCAGCGATATGCGGCTACAGGAATGTTGACTGCTTTTTCCGGCGCCAAAAATCGCATAGGTTTCGATAAGAATCCGCTATCGTTTATGTTTTCGAAGAAAGTAAAGCACCAGTTTACTGAGTTGCATGAAATCGATAGAAATCACCTGCTGATTGCCGATGTAGTGAAGTCGCCGGTAATGCGCCCGAGACTTTATCCTTCTGCAACCGACTTCGAAAAGATCAACAAGTATATTGGTCAGCCTTTCATTAGCATTTCGCCTGCTTCGGTTTGGTTTACCAAACAATATCCTCCGCTCAAGTGGGCTGCATTTATGAATGCATTGTCGGGGCATTACCAGGTATATCTTTTAGGCGGTCCGGATGATCGTTCGTTATGCGAAGCGATCATACAAATGACCACGTCCAAATCGCCCGTTAATTTATGTGGTGAGTTGTCGTTCCTGCAATCTGCGGCACTGATGAAGCATGCGCATATGAATTTTGTAAACGATTCCGCGCCAATGCACTTTGCTTCTGCGGTTAACGCACCTGTTGCCGCGGTGTATTGTTCCACCATTCCGGGATTTGGCTACGGTCCATTATCTGATATTAAGTTTATCATCGAACGCAGTGAGCCCTTGTATTGTCGGCCGTGCGGTATTCATGGGCATGCTGCCTGTCCGCAGGCACATTTTAAGTGCGCCCTTGACATTGAAGAGGAGCAGTTATTGGCAGTAGTGGGACGGTGAAGGGGTGAGAGGTGAGAGGTGAGAGGTGAGAGGTGAGAGGTGAGAGGTGAGAGGTGAGAGGTGAGAGTGAGCGGTACTCATCTCACTACTCTACTCACTACTCACTACTCACTTCTCACTTCTCACTATCTTTGCCCCGATGGACATCCAATGCTCAGAAAAAGAACTGTTTGTATTCAACAAAATCGCGCACGCCGCACAGGAAATGGACGTGCCGTGTTACATTATTGGAGGGTTCGTTCGCGATAAACTCATCGATAGAAAAACAAAAGACGCCGACATCGTTTGCGTGGGCGACGGCATCGAACTTGCCCATGCCGTGGCAAAAAGATTCAATCCTAACCCTAAAATTGCATACTTCAAAACGTTCGGCACCGCGCAAATAAAATTAGACGACTGGGAAATAGAATTTGTAGGCGCGAGAAAGGAAAGCTACGGGTACCACAGCCGCAATCCTGAAATTCAGCCTGGCACCTTGCAAGACGACCAGCTCCGCCGTGACTTCACGATCAATGCGCTTGCCATCAGTTTAAACAAAGACGACTTCGGCAAATTACTTGATCCATTTAACGGCATCCACGACCTCGAACATAATATCATCAAAACACCACTCGATCCATTAAACACATTCAGCGACGATCCGTTAAGGATGATGCGTGCCATCAGGTTTGCATCGCAACTCAACTTCACCATCGAGGAGCATACATTCAATGCCATCAAACAAAATACAGAGCGGATTAAGATTATCTCACAGGAACGGATAACCGAAGAGATCAATAAGATCCTGCTAAGCCCGAAACCGTCCATCGGGCTGAACCTGCTTTATATAAGCGGATTACTTCACATCATCTTTCCAAAACTGGTTGACCTTGCCGGCGCGGAAAATATTGAGGGCCACGGCCACAAGGATAACTTTTACCATACCCTGCAGGTGGTCGATAATATCGCACAACACACAGACGACCTGTGGCTGAGGTGGGCAGCATTATTGCATGATATTGGTAAGCCGGCCACAAAGAAATTTGAACAGGGGCATGGGTGGACCTTCCACAACCACGAAGTAATCGGGGCGAGAATGGTGCCGAAGATATTCGCACACTTCCGGTTACCGCTCACAGAGAAGATGCGTTTTGTAAAGAAGCTCGTTGAAATGCATTTGAGGCCAATTGGTTTAACAAAAGAGAATATCACTGATTCAGCTATTAGGAGATTGCTTTTTGATGCAGGGGAAGACGTTGATGCGCTGATGATGCTCTGCCGGGCCGACATCACGTCGAAAAACAGGATGAAGGTGAAACGCTATCTTGAGAACTTCGACTTTGTTGAACAGCGGTCGAAAGAAGTGGAAGAAAGCGATAGGATACGTAACTGGCAGCCGCCGATTACCGGTGAGGTGATCATGAAAATATTCGGTTTGAAACCAGGTAAGCAGGTTGGTTTGCTGAAAAACGCCATCAGGGAAGCAATTCTCGATGGAGAAATCGCAAACAACTATGATGATGCTTATGATCTGCTGATGAAAAAGGCGGGCGAACTAGACCTTAAGCCCGTAAGCCCAATCAGTTAAATTACTTATTTTTGACACTTAATACTAACGAAGGAATTACATGGCTATATTGAAGTTCAGGGTATATTTTGAGGAGGATGACAGCATTTACAGGGATGTGGCGATAAGGCATACACAGTCGTTTACTGATCTTCATCACGCTATTCTTAAAGGCTATGAATTCGATTCAAAGCACCCGGCTACTTTTTACAGGAGTAACGACAACTGGCAGCGCGGCCGTGAAATAACACTCGAAAAGTACGATCGCAATTATAAGGTTGCACCGTTACTGATGGCAGACACCACAATCGGTTCTGAAATAAAGGATCCAAACCAGAAGTTCGTTTACCAGTACGACTTTGTAAAGAACTGGTCTTTTTTAGTTGAACTGATAAATGTTTCTAAAGAGGAAAGCTCTAAGCTGGACTATCCGGCTGTGATCAAGAAAGAAGGCATTGGCCCCTCTCAATATGGTGTGAAGGGTCTCGTAGGGGATAAGCTCACGGAAGTGGAAGAGAAGTATGACCTCAGTCGTGGTGCCGAAGGCTTTGGTGTGGAAGGTGAAGGAACCGACGATGGTGAGTTCAGTTCGGGTGGCGATGAAGAATCAACAGAAAGTTCGGAAGATGAACAGCTGTGAAAACGGTTATCCTCATAACCGGCCCTACCGCGTCAGGTAAAACATCGCTCGCTTTACAGGCAGCCAAACATTACAACACAGAGATTATTTCCGCAGATTCGAGGCAGTGCTTTAAAGAAATGAGCATTGGCGTAGCGAAGCCTGGTGACGAAGAGCTTGCGTCTGTGCCGCATTATTTTATCAACTCTCACTCCATTCATGAAGAGGTAAACGCCGCTACGTTTGCCAGGTATGCACATGCCGCTGCCGAAAAGATATTCGTGAATCATGATGTGTTGATACTGGTGGGTGGAACCGGTTTATATATCAAAGCTTTTCTTGAAGGATTAGATGAGATCCCGGAAATTCCTGGCGCCCTGCGTGCAGAAATATTGTCGAATTACGAATCACGCGGGTTGTCGTGGTTGCAGAGGGAGGTGGAGGTTGCCGATCCTAAATTTTTTGCGGAAGGCGAAATACAAAATCCGCAACGCTTAATGCGTGCGCTGGAGGTGGTCCGCGGAACGGGAAAGTCTATTAAAGATTATCAGAAGGGCAGGTGCGAAGGGGCGATGGATAGATACGACGTGAAGAAATTTGCGATTGATATTCCACGTGAGCGGTTGTATGAAAATATAAACCTGCGTGTAGAGAGTATGATTGAAGATGGGTTGGTAGATGAGGTGATGGCGCTTGCGCCGTACCGGCATTTAAATGCGTTACAAACCGTTGGTTATAGTGAGTGGTTCGAACATTTTGATGGATTGATTTCTATTGAAGAGGCAGTTGAAAAAATCAAAAAGAATACTCGCCATTATGCGAAGCGCCAGATGACGTGGTTCCGCAAAGATGCGGATATAGTTTGGATAAATGCGCTGCATCAGCTTCTATAGCGTCGCGCTTAGTGCAACAGCGCCGCAGGCACGCCGCCCGCAGGGCAAATCTTTTAAAACTTCAACCCAACAGTAACAAGCACACTCGAATTATGATCCTTCACCTCTGCAAAAGTATTTGCCTTATCAGCGAGCCTGTACGGAAAATCAACATCTCTATTCATCCCATACACATATGTCGCATCAACAAAGATCCCTTTGTTGCGATATCCAACCCCTCCACTCACATTCATCTTCCTTGCTTTTAGCTGCGAATCTTCATAAGGATTACCAAAATAATTAAATCCCAGCCGCGTCATAAACGTATTAAACTTCATCTCTCCTCCAACCCTCACATTAAAAGCTCCTTTGTAAGACAACTTAACGGCATCGTTCACTCCATCATAATACTGTTGATCGTCTTCTTCGGTGCCGGCTCTAAACCTCGACGATCTATGTGTTACATATTCAACATCCGCTGAAATAAAACCTTTTTGCGAAGACACATCTTCCACACCACTGAAAATATAAGAGCCGCTTACGATAAACCTCCACGGCGAATAGAAATCATAACGAAATCTCGGAACATCATATCCAAACTGGTGATAGATACTGTCTTCATTTGCAAAGCTGGCTGGTCCATCCCGCAAATAACCTTCAAGGTTTGCATCTATTGAACCTCGCGTCACTTCCCTTATACTATAAACGGTAGGAGAGTGTATCGCAAAACCCGCACGAACACTTTGCGTAGGCTTCATGATCATCCCCAACTTCAAATTAAAACCTCCGCCACTTGCATTATAGTCTTCAGTATACCGGGCACTCGCAAAGTTATTATTGGTATTGCCTGTTTCGTCGGTTTCCGTAAGCACAGTTGTTCTGTCGTACTTTACAATTGGAATACCTAAGCTACCGCCGATGTACAGCTTGTCATCCATATTAGCAGCATACCCGATGGCAATTTCGGTTATCCCGCCCTGCGAGCTCACTGTCTTTTCCTGGTGAACAAGGAAATCACTTCCATTCAGGATCGAGTTGCGTTGTGGCAGTCCTACAACCTCAACTCCGCCATTTACATGAAGCGTGTCGATCAGGTAGGTGTAGTTGGCCAGCTTGGTGCCGTATGAAAGTGGTGCGTCGAATAATTGGGTGTTGATAGGCAAACCTGAGTTCGCAAATTCCTCAGCAAAGCTTTCAGTGAAAGAACTGAAGTCGTTGTTTCCCTGGTAACGGATTTCACTATTAAAGTTGGCAGTACGGTTGATAGCGATGCTAAAGGCTTTGCTGTTCCACTTCGATCCTCCCTGCGACGGACCTCCGATTACAAACCCGGTAGCGCCGAGATTAAAGGTGCCTTCTGGTGAAGCCTTGGTGCCGGTTCCCCGAAAGGTGCTTTTACTGCCAAAGTAATTGGTGAATGGAGTAAAAACGAATTCGCTTGTTTTATATACGCCGATGCCTGCCGGGTTAACGAAAGTCGACGTGATATCGCCACCGAGGGAGCCGATCGCTCCACCTATCGCCTGGCTACGCGCGGTACCCGATGGCACATTCCACGACATACGGATAGCGTCTTCCGGTAATTGTGCAGATAACTTGATCGCTGGAAATGCAGCGATCGCCAAGAATAAAATCTTTTTTATCATCTCCTGTTAGGTCTCGATCCGCTGCTGCTTCCTGAGCTGCTGCTACCTGAATTACTGTTACCGCCCGAGTTACTGCGCGGAGTGTAGGTAGAGTTATTGGAATTATTGGGAGAATAAGTTCTTGTGGGCCTGTCCGATGAGCGGTAGTTATCATTGCTACTGCTGTTACGGCCCGGCGTTGATGAGTTGCTGTTAGAAAATACCCTCCTGAAAGAATTGCCCAGCGTTCTGTTGTTTGAATTATTGTATCCTGAGTTTCCCCTGTTGTTGAGGCTCGGGCTCGAAGTTGCCCTGCTGTTGTTATAAGCCCTGTTGTTGTAGGTATTGAGGTTAAAGTTCCTAACCCTGTTGTAAGCTCCCGGATCGTTTTTGGGATTCACTACAACATACTTTGTGTAGTAAGGGTTGTAAAAAGAATTCCAGTTGTAATAGTTGTTGAACGAACCATATCCTGAATAAAAGGGATCGTACGCGCCGTAACCTAATCCCAGTCCATATCCACCAAGTCCAAAACTAAAGCCGGGTGAAAAACCACCGAATCCTCCGCCATAACCACCATATCCACCAAATCCGTTATAGCCAAACCCGTAAGGGTTGTAGTAGCTGTAATCATCGAAGTAAGACCATCTGCTGCGGTTGCGCACGCGCATCATCAACCAGCGGTCGTCTGCCGCTGCGTAATCGTCGTAACCGTTATATGAACGGTCGTCGTCGTAACGCTTGCCGTCATCGCGTCCACCATCAGCGGGTACATAACCTGCCGCGGCTTCCTGTTTAGCAGGAGTTGGAGAGTAATACATGTCGTCTGGTGTTTGACCCTGGCGATAAACCGAACAACTGCTTAAAACGACTATTGATGAAAGAGAGGCTATAAGAAGTGACTTCATGGCAATGATGGTTTTTATCTTTATGGACGAAGTCGCTACTTTTGCGTCCACCTCGTAAAGTTACGATTATTAGACACCGGAAAAAAGAAAAGCATTGCACGCCAATTGTTAAATATCGCTGCTGAATTTTCTTTAACCGGGATAAAATTTTAAGAAGAGAAACAACTGAAATGAGTAAGGAAATAACGCCAAGAAGCACGGACTATTCGCAATGGTACAACGACCTTGTAATCAAGGGTGATCTTGCCGATTATTCGGCGGTGAGAGGATGTATGGTGATAAAGCCATATGGATTCGGACTTTGGGAGAACATGCGCGATGCGCTAGACAAAATGTTCAAGGATACCGGCCACTCAAATGCCTATTTTCCTTTGTTCATTCCCAAGAGCTTTCTGAGCAAAGAGGCCGCCCACGTAGAGGGTTTTGCCAAAGAATGTGCGGTGGTTACCCATTACCGATTGAAGAATGATCCGAATGGAGGAGGCGTAATCGTTGATCCGGATGCAAAACTCGAAGAGGAGCTGATTGTGCGCCCAACCAGCGAAACGATCATCTGGAATACTTATAAAACGTGGATCCAGTCGTATCGTGATCTTCCACTGCTCATTAACCAGTGGGCGAACGTGG
The DNA here is from genome assembly GCA_963782225.1 of uncultured Chitinophagaceae bacterium. Classification (GTDB taxonomy): domain Bacteria; phylum Bacteroidota; class Bacteroidia; order Chitinophagales; family Chitinophagaceae; genus Flavitalea. Next base: position 372,291 of record CAWAIQ010000006.1, on the reverse strand, counting down.
TAAGGTGGGAGATGAGAACAAGGCTTTTTCTCCGTACGGCGGAATTTTTATGGCAGGAAGGGCATACCGCCCATGCCACCGCGCAGGAGGCGGTAGAAGAAAGCGTAAGAATGCTGGACGTGTATGCAGATTTCGTAGAGAACTGGATGGCGGTGCCTGTGATAAAAGGAGTGAAGACTGCGTCGGAGCGATTTGCAGGGGCAGTAGATACTTATTGTATTGAAGCGTTGATGCAGGATGGAAAGGCGTTGCAGGCCGGAACGTCGCACTTTCTCGGGCAAAACTTTGCAAAGGCTTTTGATGTAACTTTCTCCGATAAGAACAATAAACTTGATTTTGTGTGGGCTACAAGCTGGGGTGTAAGTACCCGCCTTGTTGGTGCGCTGGTGATGGCGCATAGCGATGATGAGGGATTGATATTGCCTCCGCGGATTGCTCCTTTGCAGGTAGTGATTGTTCCGATTTATAAAGGGGAGGACCAGAAAAAAGAGATAGATGAAAAAGTGAAAGAGATCGCTGCAGGAGTTGAAAGTCGAAGGGTGTTCGTGTGAAGTATGACGATAGCGATAACCAGCGCCCGGGATGGAAGTTTGCGCAGTATGAACTGAAGGGTGTGCCGCTGCGTATAGCTATCGGTACGCGCGATCTGCAGAATAATGTTGTGGAGGTCGCCAGGCGGGATACGAGAGAAAAGTCGAGTGTGTCTATGGACGGTTTAAGTGATAGAGTTGTTTCGCTGTTAGACGAAATTCAGAAGGGAATGTATCAGAAGGCGCTTTCCTTCAGGGATGCGAGTATTACTAAGGTTGATACGTGGGAAGATTTCGAAAAAACCCTCAATGAAAAGGGCGGATTTATTTCGGCTCATTGGGATGGAACAGCTGAAACGGAAGATGCGATCAAAGATAAAACGAAGGCTACCATCAGGTGTATTCCGTTGAATAATGTCCAGGAGGAAGGGAAATGTATATTGACGGGCAAGCCGAGTAAGGAGAGGGTGTTGTTTGCGATAGCGTATTGATGGCGGCCGGCGGCAGCCAAGCCCACGGAGGGAAAAGCCTGCAGCGAATAACCAAGCGCCGCAGGAAATATTTTGCATCTCATAAGCATCCGACGCCTGCAGAACATTTTGCTAACACACTGACTGACACGGCTGCACATGAAACGTTTTCCCGCCGGCGGCAGCCACGCCCCGCAGGGATGCCCCCCGCAGGGACCCCACCCTTATCTCGTAGAGTAATAATTATAATCCAACAACAACGTTTCCAGAAAATCAATCGGCAACTGGTCCGTCTCCATTTTAGTTTTCGACATAATCCGCTGAGCGATCTTATTCGCGAGCTCATGATCATGCTGCTTATTCACCGTATTGATAATACTCTTAAGCGTATTGATATCGCGATCGCTTAACTGCATCACCTGCGGATACCGCGGTTTATAATTTTCACTCAACTCTGTAAACACAGTATCCTGCCATGAAGTATTATTCCGCGTATCAATTAAAATAGTCCCGGCAACAATGTCACCAATACGCTGCGACTTATCAGTAAAAAACACGCAAGCCACTCCCGAAAAAACTAACGGCAACGTCCAGTAAGGAAGCGCACCATAGGTAGCTGCGAAAAATATCCAGTAAGGAAAGTCTATCAAGCGGAAAGCCCACCGGATAAGGTACTGCCCGATATTAGGATGCCCACCTTCTTCTGTAACAACCCTGCATCGCAGCAACATCTTACCCACGCTACGTCCGTTAAGCGTGATCTCGCAAACGAGGTGATAAAAAAGAACCGGCAGACTAACAATTAAACCGGAAATCGTCCAGGAATCAGTCCACACGAAAAATGATGGAGTTTTCGTTACATACGCGAGGGCGGCGGTAAGTGCCCAGCAGATGAGCACATCAATTATCCAGGCCAGTAGTCGCTGCCCAAACGACGTCACCACAAATTCTACCTGTATGTTATAACCCGTGTCTAACTTTACAATGGGCATAGGAAGTAAAGATAGAAGGATTATATTTATTGTGAAAGGCGGTTCGACAGGCAGTAGCCCATCAAAACCAATATTAAAAAAACCTTATGCGTGAGGGGTTATTCCTAAAGAAGAACATAGAAAAATGGAAAGGTTACCAGTACGAATCCTCATCCGACCCCGATGAAATGGCCCAGGAGTTTACTGAGCTCGTTAACGACCTCGGTTATGCGAAAACTTTCTACCCGCAAAGTAAGGTAACCCACTACCTCAACGGACTCGCTTCAAAAATCTATCTCGGCATTTATAAAAACAAGCGCGAAGACAGGTCTCGCCTCATTACCTTTTGGACCACCGAGCTGCCCTTGCTTATCCGCCGTCACCACCGCGAACTTCTTTACTCGCTCATCATATTTACAGTGTTTGCATTGATGGGTGCATTTTCTTCTGCGCAGGATCAAAGCTTCGTAAGAGGAGTGCTTGGCGACGGGTATGTTGAAATGACAGAAGATAACATCGCGAAGGGTGATCCGTTTGGCGTGTACAAGAACGCAGATCCGATAACCATGTTTTTTACTATTGCCCTTCATAATATTAAGATCGCCTTCATGGTATTCATCGGGGGCATACTCGCCTCTGCCGGTACCATCTGGCTGTTGTTCGAGAATGGAATGATGCTCGGTTCGTTCCAGGCATTCTTCTTCATGAAAAATCTCGGAGTGCAGTCAATACTCGTAGTATGGATTCATGGTACGCTTGAAATTTCAGCGATCATCATTGCAGGAGGCGCAGGTTTCATTATCGGTAACAGCATTCTCTTCCCAAAAACTTTGAAACGCATCGATTCACTGAAGCGGGCCGCGCGGGATGGAATGAAACTAATGATAGGGCTGGTACCCGTATTTATTGCGGCTGCATTTCTCGAAGGGTTCATCACCCGTCACTCAACAATGCCTAAAGCCGCCAGCATCTCCATTTTAGTTGCTTCCTTGTCTTTTATCATTTGGTACTTTATCATTTTGCCCGTCAAAGTGACCAAACGGGCAAACTTGAAAGCGGTGCAGGTGATTCAAACTGCTGCCGAATGAAGCTGATGCGAAAATATTTTCTGTCTTTTTTTCTTTGCGTATCAGTGTTCATTTTTTGTGATGACGTAAAATCCCAGGATTCAACCTCAGCCAACGCTGAATATCAACGGCAGGTACCAGACTCAGTAGCGGATGAAATGCGGAATGATCCGGATTTCAAGTATGCAAACGATAGTTCGTACTGGGAAAAAGAAAAAGAATCTGACCCGGGCTTTTTAAGTTGGTTGTTCAATACAGTTAGCAATAGTGTTTTTCTGAAAATTCTGTTATACATCATTGTCGGACTACTCGTTGTCTTCATTGTTTACCAGGTAGTAATAGCCAACAACTTTTTCATTTTTTCAAAGAAGCGGCGAAGCCGTAAGCGCGGAGAAGCGGAAAGCGATGTAGACGAATGGGAGAACATCGATGGTAAGGTGAATGAGGCCATAGCAGCCGGAAATTATCGAACGGCTGTCCGGTACATGTACCTGAAAACATTGAAAGTTCTAAGCGAGAATAACCTTATTACCCTTCACGCGAAGTCAACCAACCATGAGTATGTGCAGCAGATGTATCAACACTCAGAAGGTGCACAGTTTCGCCAGTTAACGAGGATCTACGAGTATGTTTGGTACGGAGAATTCATTCCAAATGAATCGCAGTTTGAAAAGATCAGAACGAACTTCAACCAGTTTAATCCGCACAGTTGAAGAAACATTCACAATACCTGTTGCTAGTTCACTTGTTGATCACGATAATCTTTTCGTCGTGTGGTAAGCGACTGAACCAACGAGTAACTTTGTGGAGAAGCGATAAAATTCCATACGGCACTTATTACGCCTACTACAACCTCGACTATTTATTTCCCAACTCCGATATAGATGTTAATGAAACTTCACCAGAGGTATTAGATGTTACTTCTTCGGCTTACATTATCATCAGCCCGACTGTCAAGCCAAGTGCCGATGAACTTCAGTCGATCTTTAATCTTGCTGTGGCGGGCAATCACATATTTATTTCAGGCCTTGAAATCGGAAAAAATCTGCTTGACAGTTTCAGATTAAAAGAAAAAAACAACTTCCCTCTAAGAAGCGACTCAACAACACTTGTTATTTACGATCCGGAAGTGGGCGATTCCGTTAAGTTTCAATATCCGGGCTTCCGACTCGAATCAAGCTTTGGAGGAATGGATACAACAATAACCAACATCGTTGGAAGAGATGAAAATGGTGATGCCAATTTTGTGCGGTTTACTTACCAGGGTGGTGGTTCGGTGTCCATTCACTATGCGCCGGTAGGATTCACAAATTTCTTTTTACTGCACAAGCAGAATAAGAAATACTATGACCTCGCAATGTCGGTGATCCCTGATACAGTTTCAAAGGTTATTTGGGACGACTATTTCAGGAGGCACGCCGATGGAAAAGATATCGGTCAAAAATCCGGTTTTTCGAAGTTGAGTATGTTCATGAACGACGAAGTACTGAAGTGGGCGTTCTGGTTAACTATCATCCTGTTTGCTATTGTTTATCTTTTCGAATCGAAACGCAAGCAGCGAATTATTCCCCCGGTGGTGGCGCTCAAAAATGCGTCGCTGGATTTTGTGAAGACGGTCGGGCGATTGTACTACCAGCGTAAGGATAATAAAAATCTTGCGTCGAAAATGATCACGCAGTTCCTGGGCACGATTCGTACGCGGTTTAATTTGCCTACCGCTGAGTTATCCGATGAGTTTGTTGATAAGCTTGCATTCAAGAGCGGTTACGCCAAAACGTTAGTGAAGGATATTGTGGATGATATAAAGAAGATGGACGAAGCACAGGTAGTGACAGACGACGAGTTGCTTGCTTTTAATGATAAAATGGATAGATTTATTAAGGGATAGTATTCGGTAGCCGGCATGGCATCCCGAACCATTTAAAAACAATTTCCAGATGGAAGAAAACATATTCGAAGAACGAACGAACCTTGAAAACCTTCAATCATCCGTTCAAAAACTGAAAGCGGAAATAGGAAAGGTTATCGTGGGCCAGGAACAGATGCTCGATCTGCTGGTAGCGGCGATGCTTGCCGATGGCCACGTGCTCATTGAAGGCGTTCCCGGCGTAGCCAAAACACTAACTGCAAAGTTGCTGAGTAAAAGTATATCGGTTGGTTTTTCGAGGATACAGTTTACCCCCGATCTCATGCCCAGCGATGTTATCGGCACATCGATATTCAATCCCCGCGAAAGTAATTTCCAGTTCAGGCAGGGGCCGATATTCAGCAACATCGTGCTGATTGATGAGATTAACCGTGCGCCTGCAAAAACGCAGGCCGCATTGTTCGAAGTGATGGAAGAGAAGCAGGTAACCGTTGATGGCAACACTTTCCATTTAGCTGCACCATTCCTTGTGGTGGCCACACAGAATCCCGTAGAGCAGGAGGGCACCTATCATTTGCCCGAAGCACAGCTCGACAGGTTTCTTTTTAAAATAAATGTCCTTTATCCAACAACCGCGCAGGAATTCGATATCGTGCTTAATCATCACCGATCGAAACCGAATGAGCAGCTCGAACTCGTGCATCCTGTTATGTCGGCTACGGACCTGGAAGGACTGCGAACCCAGGTACGCGACATTCACGTAGAAGACAAGCTCATAACGTTCATCACCGAAATAGTCGGAAATACACGCGCGCATAAATCTATTTATCTCGGCGCTTCGCCAAGGGCATCGATAGGAATCCTAAACGGATCGAAGGCGTATGCAGCCATGCAGGGCCGCGACTTCGTAACGCCCGAAGACATCATCTATATTGCGCCTGCTGTATTGCGGCACCGTTTAACGCTCACGCCCGAAAAGGAAATGGAAGGCGCTGATACGGATTCAGTCATTTCGCAGATTATTCAGTCCATAGAAGTGCCACGCTAGTCAAACATGAACCTATACCGGCGATACATTCACTCACTATTCTTCAGCAAACGTTTTTATAAAATATTTGCCGGCCTTATTGTATTGTTTGTTTTCGCCTACCTATCACCGCTGTTATTTGTGATCGCGAGGATCGCGGTATTATTATTCGCTGTCCTGGTGTTGATAGATTATATAGTGCTTTATGGCAACACCGCAGGAATAAAAGGCGAGCGGATTGTTACTGAACGCATGAGTAACGGCGACGATAACAAGATAGATATCGTTGTGTCAAATAGCTATTCTTTCAAAACCTCATTGAAGGTTATCGACGAACTGCCCGTGCAGTTTCAGAACAGAGATTTTTTACTACGCGAGGTGATTCCCGCAGGCGAGCAGCGCACGCTGACCTACGTGCTGAAACCTGTTGAACGTGGCGAGTATAACTTCTATGATCTGAACATCTTTGCAACCACTCCGTTGAATCTTGTTGTGCGCCGATACAAAATTAAGTCGGAGAAGATGGTGAAAGTGTATCCATCATACTTTTCGTTACGCAAATACGATCTCCTTGCGTATTCGAATAATTTGTCTGAATCCGGCAACAGGCGCATTCGTAAGATAGGGCAGAGTGTGGAGTTTGAACAGATACGTGAATACGTTACCGGCGACGACATCCGAACCATAAACTGGAAGGCCACCGCACGCAAAGGCGGACAACATATGGTGAACAACTATATGGACGAACGGAGTCAGCAGATCTACTGCATTATCGATAAAGGAAGGGTAATGAAGATGCCTTTTAGGGGAATGACTCTCCTTGACTATGCTATAAACGCAACGCTCGTGCTTACACGCGTTGCATTGTTAAAGCAGGACAGGGCAGGGCTCGTAACCTTCAGTGATACGATCGGGCAGGTACTCCCGGCCGACCGTCGTGCTTCGCAGATGAACAACATTCTTGAAGCGCTCTACGACCAGAAAACGCAGTTCGGTGAAAGTGATTACGAAAAATTATACGCGTTGGTCCGCACGCGCATTACTCAACGTAGTCTCGTCGTGCTTTTTACAAACTTCGAATCACTTTCAGGCCTGCAGCGACAGCTCCCGTACATTCGTTCAATAGCACGCACCCACCTCGTGCTGGTAGTATTTTTCGAAAATACTGAACTCCGCGAATTGACCGAATCTCCCGCAGATGATATAGAAAGCCTTTATGTTCGTACCATTGCAGGAAAATTCGCCCACGAAAAACATCTCATGGTCAAAGAACTTCACCAACACGGCATTTTTACAATACTCACCGCACCTGAGCATCTCACTATCAACACCGTTAATAAATATTTAGAACTTAAAGCGCGACAGGCAATCTGATGGATATATTTTCTGAGGGCCGTGTTTTACTAATAGACAAGCCATATGATTGGACATCTTTTGACGTAATAAGAAAGATGCGTGCCCTGATCAAAATAAAAAAGATTGGTCACGCGGGCACGCTTGATCCGCTTGCTTCGGGACTACTGATTGTTTGCACCGGCAAGTTCACGAAGAAGATCAACGAGTACATGGCGCAGGAGAAAGAGTATTCCGGTGTAATAACTCTTGGTGCCACCACTCCGACTTATGACCTTGAAAGTATCCCAGAGAATTTCAAAGACATTTCGCACATCACTGACCACGATGTTGCAGAAGCGGCAAAAGTTTTCACTGGCGAAATCCAGCAGGTACCACCGATTTACTCCGCTGTCAAGAAAGATGGAAAGCGTGCATATGAGCTCGCACGCCGGGGTCAGGATGTTGAATTAGAACCGAGAACCATTAGGGTATCGCAATTTCATACGGTTCTTAAAAACAATGAAGTTTACTTTAAAATTGTTTGTTCAACGGGTACGTACATACGCAGTTTAGCGAACGACCTGGGAACACAGTTAGGTTGTGGAGGATATCTCAGCGCTTTATACCGCACAAGAATAGGAGAGTTTCATTTGAGAGATGCCATGACACTTGAAAAGTTCGAGCAGTGGGTAAAGGAGTTGAAAGATCAGAACGGGTAACCGATCCCCAACTGGAACTGTCCGTCTTTGACTTGTAATTTGTGAAACCAGCCATCGTTTTCCTTCGCATACACGGGGTTTTTAACCTGGTAAGCCCAATCGAGGCGGATAAGGAAGAAATCAAAATCGAATCGTAAGCTTGTACCTGCTCCAACTCCAAGGTCTGTGTATAGCCTGCCGAGGTTAAATTCTGTTGAGTCGAGCCGCACATTATTTTTGATAGTTTTTGCCCAGATGTTTCCAACATCTGTAAACAATGCGCTTTTCACTTTTATTCCGAATATGGTGCCGATATCGAAGCGATACTCTACGTTTCCTTCCAGCTTAATGTCGCCGAACCTGTCTATCCTGCTTCCATCAAATATATTGCTCGAGCCCGGTCCCAGTCTTCTAACGGACCATGCTCTCATACTATACGGGCCGCCGCCAAAATAAGCTTTGAAGAAGGGTAGGTTGTTTTCGTCGCCGTCTTTGGTTTTTCCATACACATACCCATAACCACCGAATATTCTAAAGGCCCAGGCTGAGTTCGCCTGGCTAATGAGATATTTATATTCAAGGTCCAGTCTCACAAATCTTCTAAGTGCTCCCTCGTCCAATGTTTTAATGAACCCGGAAAGAAATCCGCTGGATTCCAGCCTGGCTTTCAAAACACTGAGTTTGTTTTCTCTTGTGCGGGCCTTTGTAAACGAAAGAATCTGGCTAATGATCATACCATCGTTGAACAGCGAAGGGAAAGAGTCGCGGATTTTGTCCAGGCTATCCGTACTATTTACATCAGTGTATTCAAAGTTCAGCAGCGTGAACTGCCAGTTGTTATTTTTCTTTGTCGACCAGTCGTATCCCCATGAAGTATTAACGGACCGCGCGCTGAAGAATAGCCTTCTGTCGGTATAGGCCGTATTGAAATTGATGATCGTACGCGGTTGTATAAACCTCGACTTATTGATGCCGAAAGGTTCAATGAAACGCGGCACATAAATATTATGCGCGAAGCTCGCCTGCACAGTTTGAATAATATTTGGCCCCAGCTCAACGCCGAGCCTGATATTGCTGGAGCTCGATATGCTTTCCCGGAAACCGTTCCTGTTTCTTATACCGAAATTGAGACCGATACCGAAAAGGTTTCCCTGGGTGTACACGTCACTTGCGTTGCGGCTGGTTTCAAGATCGATGTTCATGCTTTGCTTCTTAGCGGGATAAAGCAAAATATCCGCGTCAAGCACTTTCGAGCTATCGTTTCGTTCCCTGATATCTATATCCACCTGCTCCCAGGCGCCGAGATTGTTGAAGGTGTTGATAGTTTTGAAGTAATCCGACTGCCGGTAGAGCGTGCCCGGTTTGATGCTGACGTTGCGGGCTAAGAATGAATTTTTAAATCTAACCGATGTTGGGAATATGTTGTATCCATTGATCACCACGGAATCCGGAGTGGAAGCGTTTTGGTCGAGTAACATTCTGTCAGGAAAGATGTTCACCTTTCCCCAGGTATACTTTTCTACGTGTGTGGTGTCTTTCGGAGCCCTTTGTTTGAACACTACATTGATCGTTGGTTCCCTCGTTTTTCTCGAAAGAGAGTCTAACAACTCGAACTGCTCGAAAGGATCGAGACCCGGGTCGATAAGAGCCGCGACCACGGTATCATGTTCGGCGTACAAGTCTTCCCGCGTTATTTTATAGTAACCGTTGTCGCGATAGATATTCAGCAAGCGGTCGAGTTCTGCAGAGATATCGTTTGTTGAATACTGTGCGTTCTTCTTCACGAGCGACTTGTCGATATTCTGCATAGCGAGCGCCTGCAGCTCCGGTATCTGGATATCATATCCCACCGAATCATAACGCAGGGCGTTACCCGGGTTGATTACAAATCTTGTATAAGCTCTTATTTGCGTCCTGTTCGCATTTCGCTTTCTAACGGTGTCTATCCAAAACGTATCTGTGATATGGGGATTGAAGTAGCCCTGCGACGCAAGCAGGCCGGTCATGAACGTTTTAGACCTGTCGATGTAAATGGTGTCGAAAACCGGTGGCGAGAGAATTTTGTTTCTAAGTCCAAGCGTTAATACTTTCCGAACCTGTAAACTATCATCTAACTGCGTGTAGAGGGCGTCGCGAAGCTGTATTTTCTTTGATTGTGGGAGCCTCACGTTTTCGAGCTTCAGTTCGGTGCTGTAAGGAAAGGGTTTGCCCCTTGGAAACTCTTTGACCCTGATGCATGACGTGGTGAGCAAAATTACCGCCAGAGCTGCAGTCACAATACCTGATAACGGAAAAAAATTAACTTGCCTGCAGAATAGCATAATTATTTAATGGGAATGCAATGGTGGATAAATCCAGGATCAAATATATCAATAGTTTAGGCGACAAAAAACTAAGAGACGATGATGGCGTGTTTATAGCTGAAGGTCCGAAGATTATTAACGAATTCTTAGGTGAAAACCTCGTGGAAGTCATCGAGGTTTTTGCAACCGAAGAATGGTTTTTACAGCAAAAAGGTACCGGTGATCATCACGCGACAATTATCGATGAAAAAATGCTCGGCCGGTTATCCTTTCTGTCAACGCCTAACCAGGTAATAGGCCTCTTTAAAAAACCTTCTCTGCCGCCATTGCAATTGAAGGGTACCATTTCAATCATTGCCGACAACATCCAGGATCCGGGTAACCTCGGTACAATCATCCGGTGCGCCGACTGGTTTGGTATCCCGCAGGTTGTCTGTAGCCTTAGTTGTGCCGATGTCTTCAATCCTAAAACGGTGCAGGCTACTATGGGCAGTGTTGCGCGGGTAAAGGTGTATTACGAAAATCTGCCTGGCGTGTTGAACGGTGTCCCTTTATTTATGGCCACTTTGCATGGAAAAGATATTCGGTCACTTCCTCTAATTTCGGAAGGCGCGATCGTGATTGGCAATGAGTCGAAAGGAATCAGTAGCGAAGTGCTTGCGCTGCCACATGAAAAGATCACAATAACCAGGAAGGGTAAAGCGGAATCGCTAAACGCCGCGATGGCAACAGGAATAATCCTGAGCCATATCATAAGGTGATCACAGCGTTTTTTCCATCACATAATCGTTCATGAAAAATTCTTCGCCGATTGCAATGTCTTCTTCGCCAACCTTTTTGAAACCATACTTTTCATAAAAGTTGATAGCACGATTTTGCCGGTTCACGTTTAACTGCAGAGTAGTTGCCCCTTTTGGCGTGACGTCTTTTACAATCCGGTCGAGAATTTTTCGTCCGAAACCATGTCCATGAAGCATGGGGTGCACGTAAAGCTTGTGTATTTTGAAAAGACCAACTTTGTTGCCGTGGGAATAAGATGCGAAGCCAACAGTTTCTGCATTAGAAAAAGCTAACAGAAAATGATGGCCTTCTTCCATCTGCTTCTTTAACGAATCTTCAGCGTAAAACAATTTCAACATGTAATGGAGCTGCGGCTCAGATAAGATTCCGGAATAAGTTTCCGGCCATATAGCATGTGCCATGGTGCTTATCACATGTACGTCGGTTATATCCGCATTACGAATCTGAAAACCTGTTTCAGCTAATGAACTCATATTGATGCTTGATCTTCTTCGAGATTTTCGTGCCTGTCTCCGCCGAGACTGTAGTAATTATTCTCTTCATCATCCTGTCCAAGAGCGTCAGTATTTTTTTCAAGCTCTGCACCGGGAACATCAAGATCGGCCTCTTCTTCGTCTTCAACTTCGTCGACCCTGCTATTGGCTAATACCAATTCATCATCGCTCATATCATTGTCGCCATCTTTCGGACCAAGCAGCTCCAGGTCTTCGCGGGTAACATCCGCTTCGGTGCCACTTACAATTTTAATGTCATCATCCTCATCATCCACCCTTGATACATCGTCTTCTTCACCGCGGGCATTAAGGTTTCTGCCCGATAAAGCTTTTGAGTTAGCAAGTTCTTCGTCGGCGGATATCTTCTTAAATCCCGATTGCGGATTCATGATATCTTCATCAGAAGGGTAGTGGGGATATCCTGGCAGGTCTCTATCGTTACCTTGTTCGTTTCCTGCCCGGCCTTTATTTTTGTCGCTGTCCATAATATTCGTTTTAGAAGTTACAGAAAATATTATGCCGCTGCCGGTTATCGTAATAGCACGGTCGTTCCTTTGAAAAAATACTGCCGTCCTGTTGATTTAAGCGTGTAGCTGAGCGTCCATGCATAGGTGCCTGAACTTTGCGGTTGTCCGTTAACGTTACCATCCCATTTTTGCTGGTACTTGTACGACTCAAATACCACCCGCCCGAACCGGTTAAATACCCTAAATACCATGTTGTCGGCAGCGAATCCATTCGTAGGGAAAAGGTAGTCATTAATGCCATCATTGTTCGGCGTAAAACCGGTTGGAACCATGATATTACAGCTTCCAACAACGAGGATATTGGCAGACACCGAATCTGTACATCCGGTGGCCGTGGCCACCTGGAGACGAACCTTATAGTTCCGTTCGCCGGTAGGCAGTTGATATTTAAATGGCTGAGGGTTTTGTTCTGTACTTGAATTTCCATCGCCAAAATCCCAGTTCCATGTTGCGATTGCTCCAACGCTGTTATCGCTGAGCGTAACCAGGTCTTTTGCGCAGGAAATTTCGGGTGATAAAAATGCTGCGTTCACTTTTGGCGGAATGCTGATTGTTTCTGTCTGCGATGCTGAGCAGAAGTCGTTTGCTATTGTAAGGCTTAATTCAAAGGGGCCTGTAGTGGTGGATATGATGGATCCCGATGCAGAATTAAGATTCCCGCCTGGTGACGTCCAGTTCCACACGCGTGTATGGTTGGCGCCATCGTGCGAAAATTCGATCGTATCCTGTATGCAACCCTCTTTCAGGGTATAACTGAAAGCGGCAGAAACGTTTTCGTGGACGGTAAAAGTAGTTGAGCCGTCGGGCATGTTGTTGTCGCAGTTATCTAGCATCGAATTTCCGTCGCTGCCCGATTTTACATTGAGTGTATAGTCACCGGGTGGAAGAGGGCGGTCCAACAAGATCACGATACTGTCGGTAGAAAATGATGCGCTGCACATCGGTGAATTGGCGGAAGTAATGTTTGCCAGGTTTGAAGAGAGAGAAAAGTCAGAGCCATCGGCTGCCACACTCGAGCATTTCATTTCCTTGCTCAACTTTACTCTAAGCTCGTTTCCTGTACACACTGCAGTTGTTGCGACCATCTCCGGAATTTTCGGATCGATAATGTCGGCTGATCCGCCTCCGAATTCCAGTGTGTAACCGCTCTGAGAGTCGGTGAAATGGCTTACGAGCAACAGGTATTCGTGGCCAGCGATAAGGTCGGGCATTGCGCTGAACAAAGCTTTTCCTTTTCCCTCACAAACTACCAGTGATTGACCGTTCAACCGTGCACCCGTAATGCCGGGTTCCCCCGACCAGTTACAAGCAACAAACAGCGATTTTTTGCTGTACACGGCGTTAGGCGACTCGTTCGTAATGTCGAAAAGCTGCCAGTCATAATCGTCCTGCAAATTATTTGGTGTGATTTGGAAGCCCAATGAACCAGGTGCGTAACAAGTGAAGCGATACCAGTAGGGGTTTTTGTCGGTAAGGTCTATTCCTGGACATGGACCGGGCACCACACGGTTACCGCAGATTGGCACGCTGGATTGAGTGAACACCACGGTGCCACAAACGGGGAAAGCGGCAGATGGATTTTGCCCTAATTGATTACAGTTTTGGCCCGCCGCCGCAGCTCCCATAAATACTGCAACAGTCAACAGCAGTATTCTCACGCGTTTCATGGATGCAAGATGAGTTAAAAAATTCAAGATTGAATCCGCCTGAAGGGTGATTTTTCGTACCTTTGCGCCTCAATTTTCAGAGCTGATGATTACAGTTAATAATGTTACCCTGTCGTTTGGTAAAAGAGTGCTTTTTGATGAGGTGAATCTCACTTTCAGCAAAGGCAACTGCTATGGCGTGATCGGTGCGAATGGAGCAGGGAAATCTACTTTTTTGAAGATACTTTCAGGTGAAATAGATCCTAATAAGGGCACGGTAGAAATTACGCCGGGCGAGCGTATGGCGGTGTTGCGCCAGGACCAGAACCAGTATGATGAGCAGACTGTTCTGAATACTGTGTTGATGGGTCACAAGAAATTGTGGGAAGTAATGCATGAGCGCGACGCTATCTATGCGAAGGCCGATTTTTCGGAAGAGGATGGCATGAGAGCGGGTCACCTGGAAGCGGAATTTGGCGAGATGGGCGGATACACGGCAGAAAGCGATGCTGCCAGTATGCTTAGTGAACTTGGCGTAATGGAAGATGTCCAGGGCTCGCTCATGAAAGATATACAGGGCGCGCTAAAAGTGAGGGTGCTTCTTGCACAGGCGCTTTTTGGTAATCCCGACATCCTTATTTTGGATGAGCCTACCAATAACCTCGACGTTCAGACCATCGGCTGGCTGGAAAACTTCCTTGCCGACTATGAAAATATTGTGATTGTTGTATCGCACGACCGTCACTTTCTCGATGCGGTGTGTACCCACGTGGCGGATGTAGACAGGCAGAAGATCAAGATCTATACTGGTAACTATACCTTCTGGTATGAGTCGAGCCAGCTTGCTGCAAGGCAGATGACCGACAAGAACAAGAAGACAGAAGACAAGAGAAAAGACCTTCTCGAGTTCATCGCCCGGTTCAGTGCGAATGCATCTAAGTCTAAGCAGGCGACTTCCCGAAAAAAGGCACTTGAAAAGCTTGTTATTGAAGATATAACTCCTTCAAACAGAAAATACCCCGGCATTGTATTTAAACAATTGCGCGAAGTAGGCAACCAGATTCTCAATGTAGAGAAACTTGCTAAGTCGGCCGACGGGAAAACACTCTTTAGCAACGTCACTTTCACGGTAAACAAGGGCGATAAGATTGCTATCGTGTCGGACGACCAGACGGCTGTGACCGCGTTTTTTGACATCATTAATGGTGAATTAGCCGCGGACGGCGGTAAGTACGAGTGGGGTGCAACGGTTTCAAAAGCATATCTCCCGAACGACAATTCGAAATACTTCACCGATAACCTGCCGTTAATGGATTGGCTCAGGCAGTATGTGCCGCGGCCATGTAACGGATGTAGATGAGCCGTTCTTACGCGGGTTTCTGGGCAAAATGCTGTTCTCGGGTGATGAGATTCTTAAGAAGACAGGTGTGTTAAGCGGGGGTGAAAAGGTGAGGTGTATGGTGAGCAGGATGATGCTGCAGGATCCGAATGTTGTAATTCTTGACGAACCGACTAACCACCTCGATCTTGAATCTATCCAGTCTTTCAACGAAAGCATGGAGAATTTCAAGGGTATTGTGTTGATCAGTTCGCATGACCATACTTTCCTTCAGACAGTGGCCAACAGGATCATTGAGCTTACACCTAATGGCGCGGTGGATAAACTTATGACGTTTGATGAGTACCTGGAATTCAAAGAAGCGAGAAAGTTGCAAATGGCGTAACATACTTCCTCGGCAGATCTCTCAGATCGCTTCGCCGCGCGAAGCTCCGTTCGAGGTCACAAAGTGCTGATTGCTGTCATCCCCAACCGAGCCGAAGGCGAGCGTGAGGGATCTGCGGAGCAAACCTTTTCCCAATCTGAAACTTAGGGCAATAAAACCCTTATTTTCACGCTATTAGAAAAACCAATTTTGCTTTCGAGGATATTGATATCGTGCTTTGTCCTTCAGGCATTCATAACTACTGCATTTTCACAGGAACGCCGCCCTGAAAGGCCCTTGTCTAACCTCCGGACGAAGATGATTTCCTCCGCAAAAGACACCATTCAGCTCGACAGCCTCAGCATCATACCCAATACCCTGGCGCTACCCGGCTTCCCCGACAGCACTTATGCAATAGATTTCATCAATGCAAGACTGACCTGGAGACAGCGGCCACCGGTCGACAGCGTGCTCGTGCGCTATCGTGTTTTCAGCAGCCGGCTGAACGCAACGGTGAAGAGGATGGACTTCGACAGCGTGATGAACAACTTTATGGGGCAAACGTACACCCCGGAATTCAACAACAGGAACGACGATCGCTTTTTCGACTTTGGTAACATCAACTATAGTGGCAGCTTTGGTAGAGGCATCTCGTTTGGTAACAGCCAGGATGCGGTGGTCTCCTCAAACCTTAATCTTCAACTCAACGGATTTCTTGCCGATAGTATCGAAATCGTGGCGGCGATCACCGACAACAATATTCCTATCCAGCCTGATGGCACCACTCAGCAATTAAATGAATTCGACCGGATATTTCTGCAGTTCAAAAAGCGGACATGGCAGTTGAGCCTGGGTGATATCGATATCCGGCAGAATCAGTCATACTTCTTAACCTTTTACAAACGTCTGCAGGGGATTGCCTTCGAAACGCAAAACGATATCGGCGAACATGTGAAGAATAGTGCGCTGGTCAGCGGTTCGATCGCAAAGGGAAAATTTACACGAAACATTATTGATGCGCAGGAAGGCAACCAGGGACCATACCGGCTGATTGGCGCAAACAATGAGTTCTTTTTTGTGGTGCTCGCAAATACAGAACGCGTATGGATGGATGGTGAGTTGTTGCAGCGCGGCGAAGACCAGGATTATGTGATCAACTATAACACTGCCGAAATTGCCTTTACGCCGAGGCGTATGGTAACGAAAGATAAAAGGATACAGGTTGAATTTGAATACTCTGACAGGAATTATCTCAACGCAAATTTGTACGCATACAACGAGACAAAATTCGGTGACAAGCTGAAACTGAAAATAGGAGCCTTTAATAACAGCGACGCTAAAAACTCGCCGATCAATCAAACGCTCGATAATCCGCAAAAAAGATTTCTAGATACGATTGGTGATAATATCAATCGCGCGTTCTATCCGGTTGCACCAATGGATACATTCTCTACCGGCAAAATATTGTATCAGCGAATCGATACGGTGTACGACAATGGCGCATCCCGTGATTCGATTTATGTATTCTCCACAAACCCTGACAGCGCGATATATAATTTATCATTTTTGGAAGTGGGTCAGGGCTTTGGCAACTATGCGCCCGATCTTAATGGCGCCAATGGAAAAGTGTATAGATGGATCGCGCCCGTAAATGGTGTGAGGCAGGGTAACTATGAGCCTGCTGTGTTTTTAGTGACGCCAAAAAAACAGCAGGTAGTCACCGTAGGAATAGATTATGCGATAACAAAAACCACGGAGATCAGTACCGAAGGTGCAATGAGCACTTACGATGTTAACACATTTTCAAGCAGAGATAAAACTAACGACCGCGGGTATGCGGGGAAAGTGTCGTTGAAGAATACGCTGAATGTGGGCGACCGCTCAAAAGGGAAAAAACTGGTGACCAACCTGGGTTACGAATATACCGATGCATTGTTCAGGCCTTTAGAGCGATTGAGAAATATTGAATTTACAAGAGATTGGGGATTGCCATTGCGGGCCGATCCTGCAGATGAAAAGATTGCAATAGCCGGCGTTCAGTTGGAAGATGCGAAAGCAAATGTGCTGCGTTACCAGTTGACTACTTACAATAGAAGCGATGGATTCAATGGCATACGTAATACGGTAATGCAGTTGCAGGATGTAGGTGGATGGAAGTTTAATAATGTGGTGAACCTCTCGAACATTAATTCTATTGAGAACAAAGGATACTTTTTCAGGCCGACACTGAATGTGGCGAAGTCGTTCAAAAAACTCAGCAACTACCAGGTGAATCTCGGTTATGCGATCGAGCATAATGAAATTCACAATAAGATATCTGATTCAATCACTCCTCAAAGCTTCTCTTTCGATGTGTTCTCAGCGGGCATAAAATCATCCGATGAAAAAATGAATAGATGGGGTATTACCTACTTTACGCGTGAAGATTCGTACCCGGTTGGAAAAGACCTGGTAAGATCTGACCGTAGCCAGAACGTAACGGTGTCAACTGAGCTGATGAAGAATGAACGTCACCAGTTTCGTTTCAACGGTACATACAGAAATCTTAAAGTGATTAACCAGGTATTGCCAACAATTAAAGCCGATAACAGTCTGCTCGGACGTGCAGAGTACCAGGTGAATGAATGGAACGGGTTAGTGTCTGGTAATGTCTTATATGAAGTGGGAGCGGGGCAGGAGCAGAAAAGAGATTTTGCTTTTCTTGAAGTGCCTGCGGGACAAGGTGAGTACACATGGATTGATTACGATAGCAATGGCGTGCAGTCGCTCAACGAATTTGAGATAGCGCTGTTCCAGGACCAGGCAAAATATATCAGGATATTCACCCCGACGAATCAGTTTGTAAAAGCGAATTACAACACCTTCAACTATAGTATCGCTTTAAATCCGCGTTCAGTAATTGATGTGACCAAAGCGAAATCCCTCTCCAAATTCATATCTAAAATAAATTTGCAGAGTGCGTTGCAGATAAATAAAAAGGAAGAGGCGAAAGGATTGGTCCAATTCGATCCGTTTAAATCACCGTTGAACGACACATCGCTGATTGTATTGAACTCTACATTTATCAATACGTTTTCATTTAACCGTTACAGTTCCAAATGGGGGATTGATGTGAACAATGCCAAGAATGGAAGCAAGTCGCTGCTCACTTACGGATATGAGAGCAGGAAGCTAAACGATTGGACGATTCGCGGTCGGTACAACATCACGAAGGCGGTATTGCTTGATGTAACGGCAAAAACGGGCGTCAATGAGTTGACTACTTCAAATATAAAATTCGACAACCGAAATTACCAGGTTAAGCAGGAGTCTGCCGAGCCGCGTGTAAGTTTTACCGGCGGTCCAAACTTTCGTGTGATACTGGGTTATAGATATGGAGAGAAAACAAATCGTGTTGGCAACCTGGAGAAAGCTACTTCGAATGCAATGAATACTGAGATAAAGTACAATATACTCGAGAGTACGTCACTGCAGGGTAAGTTTACTTATAATAATATTTCTTTTACATCACTGGAGGCCACTCCGAATGTTAACAATACCGCGGCGTATATTATTCTTGATGGGTTGTTGCCCGGTAAAAATTATCTCTGGAACCTCGATATCAGTAAGCGCTTATCGAAAAATTTAGAGATGAATATCCAGTATGAAGGGCGCAAGCCTGGCGCATCACGCGTGGTGCATATAGGCAGGGCAAGTGTGAGGGCGCTGTTGTAGCGGGAAGTCACGACAAATCCGCGTTCAGTTTATCATAGATCGCCTGCCATACATGTAAGTTAGTATCCGTTGGACCGCGGTCGCTTGCAACCTTGCCTTCACTCACAATAAATTCAATCTCCGGCGGTAAATTCGCCACGCGCAGTTCAGAGGCATTCAAAACCGGTGTGGCCTTGTATACCTCCTTGTCGCGGTGTACTTTAAACGATACATCATTATTTAAAACGGTATTACCTGCACCTTTGAACGGAACTTCAACAGTAACCTGACCTATAAACATTGCTCTTTTTTAAGTAGAATAAATTTATCTTTTTAAACGTGAAAATTCTCCAAATGTTAGAGCCTGTCGAAGTGCAAGATGCTTTTTGATATGAAT
The DNA here is from genome assembly GCA_963782225.1 of uncultured Chitinophagaceae bacterium. Classification (GTDB taxonomy): domain Bacteria; phylum Bacteroidota; class Bacteroidia; order Chitinophagales; family Chitinophagaceae; genus Flavitalea. Next base: position 352,762 of record CAWAIQ010000006.1, on the reverse strand, counting down.
TATTAGACAAGCTACGCAGGAACATGAAATGTAAACCGAGAACCGGAGCCTTGTTTTGAAGAGACTTCGATCTTTCCGCCGATCTCAGAAAGGCAACGCTTGATGTTATACAATCCAAAGCCGGTTCCGTGGTTGCCAAACCTATCAGGCTCCGCGCCTGCAACCCGGGCTTCAAACAAGGTATCAATCTTATCCAATGGAATTCCGCTTCCATTATCTTCCACCACGAAAGAATGATAACAGTTATTGCTAAAACAGGTGACATTGATCAGCGGCGCCGCCTTGTCGTTATATTTAATCGCGTTAGTTAACAGGTTTTGAAATACCTGCTGCAGCGCCAGCTGGTCTGTTTTTACTTTAGGTAATTTGGCGTCGACACAAATTGAGATGTCATCCGGTGGCGCAAGCATGCGCACAATCTTTTTCACCAGCTGATGGGTGTCTATCATTTTCGATTGTGCGGCGTTTCTTTTTGTAATCTTACTCCTGTTCAGCAGGGCATCAATAAACGACAGCAAACTGGCCGCACTTTCCTGTATCAAACGTACTATCTCTTTTTGTTCGGAACATGTTTCTACAAGGTGTTCTTCCTCTAAGACGCGCGTTAGCATTTTGATGTTGGATACTGGCGTTTTGAGATCGTGCGAGACAACATGCGCGTAGCTTTTCAATTTTTCGTTCGCTTCTTTCAACTTTCGCTGCGTTTGTTTCAGCGAACGAATATTTATTTTAAGTTCGAACGAATTCATTACCTGCTGTGATAGGGCCACCAGGGCGTCGCGTTGATTATCGTTTAGCTTCTTTTCTTCACGATCGAGTACACAAATAGAACCGAGTGCAAATCCCTGCGGGGTAACAAGCGGTGCACCAGCATAAAACACTACGTGCGGGTCGGAGGCAACGAGAGGATTATTGGCGAAGCGCTCATCTTTGCGCATGTCAGCCACTTCAAGAACCTGCGTGGTGTCCAATATGGTATAATTGCAGAATGCCAGTTCACGTGGCGTTTGCTTAAGGGGAAAGCCATAGCTCGATTTCACCCATTGTTTTTGTTCGTCGAGCAATGTTAAGAGCGATACAGGGGTATTGCAGATTTCAGACGCAATCTTTGTGATCCTGTCATACTCCTGCGTGCTTATGCCGTCGAGGAGATTGTATTTATGAAGCGCCTTTAATCGCTGTTTTTCGTTTACTGGCAGGGGATAGGAGGTCATGGATGGAATGTGTCACCTATAACGCATGCCTCGTTAAAAAATTACTCGTGTAATCGGGAAGAAAAAACTGTGTTGTTAAATGAATTTGGCTCTTTGGTGCGATGGCGTTACACAAACTGTCAGTTTCCGGATTTTTCTGCCGGCAGAACAAAAAGAAACTCCGACCCAATGCCTTCTTCACTGCGCACAGTAATAGTGCCACCGTGCCTTTCAACAATTTTCTTGGTGATGGCAAGTCCAATGCCTGTTCCTTCGTATTCATCTTTAGAGTGAAGACGTTCGAAAAGCGAAAAGATGTTGGGGGTATACTTTTCGTCGAAACCTATTCCGTTGTCTTTGATACTAATCAGCCAGAAGTCGCCCTCTTTTTGTGCCAGGCCCGTCACTTTATTTGATGCCACACGCGTAGCCGTTATTTCGACGATGGGAGTTGAATCCCGTTTCGAAAACTTCAGTGCGTTCGATAGCAGATTCTGAAATACCTGTTGCAGTTGTCCTTTGTTGCCATGCACAACCGGAAGTTCCGAATGAATGATCCAGGCTTTCTTTTCTGCAATAACCAGTTCGAAATCTTCCATTAACTGATCCACGACTACGTTAAGATTCACGCGGTCGAATTCGCCGCGGCCCGATGATAAACTTGAATAGGTCAACACATCGCTCACAAGCGTTCTCATCCGGTCGGCCGCACTAAGCACTTTGCCGAGGTACTGCATATTCTCCGCATCAAGTTTTCCTTCACCATTAGCTTGTACAAGCGAAGCATACATCTGAATTTTCCGTACAGGTTCCTGTAGATCATGCGAGGCAACGGAAGCAAATTGCTGTAGATCGTGATTATTTGCTTCAAGCTTTTTGTTGAGATCCTCGAGCTCTTTGTTATTATTTTCCAGCTGGCGCTGTGTAGTTTTTTGAACGCTAAGGTCTGTGATGACGATGCTTAATGAACTGCCGTCACTTATTTCAAGGGCCGTCAGCGATAGAAGCACCGGCACTTCATTTTTGTTGGAAGACAGGATCACTTCTCCCTTGGTATCCTCCTTCCATGCCACTGTGAAGAGAGATTTGTAATAGTTTCTGTCGGTGGAAAGCACAAATTGGTCGAACGGCACGCCAATTACCTGGTAGTGCGGAACGCCCATCATTTCGGCAAATCTTGAGTTGGCGTATACAATTATTCCTTCGCTGTTCAAAGTAATGGCGCCTTCCGTCATTTTTTCAATGAACATTCTGTAGGCTCTATCAGCCGTTTGCAGGGTATACACCTGGTGGTTACCATTGTTGTGCACCACAAGGGCATCGACCTGGCCAGAACGGATGGCTTCGATGGTTTCATGAGCCTCCTCCAGTTGCTGGCGGACTTCCTCCAGCTCCTTTTCTAAAAGGCGGATATCTTTTACACTGCTGTTCATTATTTAACCTCAAGACCAAGGTATTTTATTACTTTCTCTTTTTCAGACAAGTCTCCGATTAATTTCCTCTCAGGAAGAGGATTTTTTCTAACAAGCAGGGGAAGGGCGATAATTTGTTCCTGTTGCACAAGTTCTGCATTCTGATAAACGTCAATTACCTCGAGCGAATAGTTTCCTTTAGCATGATTTTCACAGATCTCCCTGATATTATTAAGAGCCTTCAAAGAATTCGGCGATGCGCCTGTTACAAACAGGCGTAAAACAAATTCCTTCTCGTGCGAAGCGTGATTCCGCGGTGTTTTTCGCATTTTACAGTTTTACTGGCCTTATATCGAGGCCAACGAGTACCTTTTCTTCATTTGACAGGTCGCCGATAATCTTTCGAACAGGTACCGGTACTTTCCGAACAAGTGTGGGTACCGCAAGAATCTGATCTCCAGCCGCAAGTTGCGGTTGCACCATCAGGTCAATTACTTCAATCGAGTATTCGTCGCACAAATGCAGCTCGCAATACTTTTTAAGATTGGTTAAAGCAGCAACAGATTTAGGGGTATTGCCTGCTATATAGAGCCGCAATTGCCACTTGACTATTTTTTCAACTGCCTTGCCGTTCTTTGATATCTTAACTGTTTTTGTTTTTGCCATTACCTGCATTTCTTGGGTTACGCGAACGAGACATTTGTTCACGGTGCTGCTTCATAATCTCTTTCCTCAGGTCCTCTTCTAAAAATGATTTATTAAGTTCTTCCTGTGCCGAGTCAAATTCCTCTTTCAACGAAGTTATTTTCGCTTCAAGTACCGCCTGCTTCCGCTTTATCTGCTGATCTTTACGTTTGATCGCATAAGTGCGCAGCTCTTCGCCCGTTGCTTCTTTTAACCTTTCATTTTCCCTTGCTGACCCTACAAGGATGCCATCTGCACCCATTACAACGTCTAATAATTCTATGCCATGGTCAGTCATTCTGAACTCCCGAACCTGGTTGCTGTGCTTCATTCCGCGCGATTTCATGATGTAAATTGCCCGGTTACGTTCACCGTCGTTTTCTATTTCACGCACAAGTATCCATGTGTCTACCAGCGAAGAAATGCCTTCATCGCTTTGAATTGAATTGGTATTTTGGTAAACCAGCGCGGTGATCATGAAAGTGATTCCCTCGTTCTGTAGAAAATCAATGAGCCGCGTCAGCATTGATTTCACTTCTGCAAAATTACCTATTGTAGAAAGATTGCTGACCGGATCGAGGATAACAACCTTTGGCTTGAATTTCTTTACAGTTTTATGGATGCTCACAAGATGCATCTCCAGGCCGTGCAATGTTGGTCGCGATGAGGTTAGGTTTAGCAGCCCTGAATCAATATGTTGTTGCAGGTCCATACCGATGGACCGAACATTTCGCACAATCTGCTGCGGCGATTCTTCAAATGCCAGATACAGGCAACGCTCTTTACGTTTACACGCCGCATCAGCGAATGACGCTGCAATACTCGTTTTGCCTGTGCCTGGTGTACCTGAAACCAAAATAGTACTTCCCCGGAAAAAGCCAAGGCCTCCGAGCATATCATCGAGAGTAGGTAAGCCAGAAGACACCCTTTGTATCGATACTTGCGAATTCAGTTGCAGGGATGTCACCGGCAAAACAGAAATACCGTCTTCATCAATTAAAAACGGGTATTCATTTGTGCCGTGCAGGGAACCCCGGTATTTTACTATTCTAACCAGCCGGGTAGAGATCTGGTCCACTATGCGATGTTCAAGTAATATCACGCAATCGGAAACATATTCTTCAAGCCCCTGGCGGGTGAGCGTTTTTTCGCCTCTTTCACCAGTGATAACTGTCGTAACGCCTTTTTGCTTTAGCCAGGTGAAAAGCCTTCTCAGCTCTGCGCGAAGAATCCCTTCGTTGTCAAGGCCCCCGAACAGGTTCTCAATTGTATCAAGCATTACGCGCTTCGCTTTGATAGAGTCGATGGCATGCTCCAGGCGGATAAACAACCCGTCAAGATCATACATCCCCGTTTCTTCTATTTCGCTACGGTCTATGTGTACGTGATCGATCCACACCTTCCTTTCTTTCTGCAGTTTCCTGAGGTCGAAGCCGAGTGAGGCCACATTACTTTCAAGGTCCTCTGCCTTCTCCTCGAAGGTCATTATTACGCCGGGCTCGTTGAATTGTGTGATACCGCGGACAATAAATTCAATGGAAAACAGGGTTTTTCCCGCACCGGCCTCACCGCAAATGAGTGAGGGGCGTCCACTTGGCAAGCCGCCATTGGTTATGTCATCAAAGCCTGCGATCCCTGTTAACGTTTTTTGAAAACCGGGCTTAGGAGTTCTCTTCGTCATTAATCTAGTTAAATTATTAGCGTTCAATACTAAACAAGTATCATAAATAACTGTGCCGCGCCGCTGACAAGATTGTTCATTAACGGAAAAAAAATTCCATCTTTTGGAAACATTACGGATAAGGAAAAATGAAACGCCCTCATTTTCAATCCGTTAATTTAGGGCACAAGTATCGCTTCTTTACTTCGCCAAATGAAAAACCTGGAAGCGTAATAGCTGGCCAGGTTTATTTTTTTCATCCGTCCCCGTTTTTACTATGATTGCGAACTTAACATTGTCGTCTTTTCTTTCGTCGTGGGTACTCAATCTCCACATTCAGTCCGATTCGAACCGTTACGTTGTAGTGCGCCTATTTAGCCAGGAAACGCGCGTTGTACGCTCGTTTAGCTGGTATATCTGGCAGGGAGAGAATAATAAAGTGATTAACGACGACGGCTTCGTGGAAGATAAGTGGGCGCTACTCGATGTAATTGATTTTAGTGGATCGATACTTTACTCGGCACCGATCCGCCGGTCATGAGAACGCTGCTACTACAAGCGTAACGAAGAGGCAAAAAGAATGAATTTCTTACGGCTGTGTTCAAGATTGGCCCTGTGCGAGGTTGAACGGCGAAGTGTAGCCAGGATTGGGAACTAGTCGAGCCTGCCTTTTTCATCGTCGTTTACACTGCCCTGCTTTCTCTTTTTCGATTTCGCTTCGCTGCCAAATCTGTAAGTGAATGCTGCCGTTACGCGTCGGGTATCCGTCACATTCGTCATATAGTACGACGCCTGCCGCAATGCAAGCGAAGAATTCCTGTATTGCCACGAGTGAAAAATATCGTCGATGCCTACACGCACGCTGCCCTTTTCACTCCATATCTTTTTTTGTACGCCAGCATTCACACGAAACATCGGTTTTGTATAAGCCTGCCCGATGATGTCTTTACTCGCAAAATAGCCGCCGGCTTCCGCACTGATCGTTTTGCTGATGGTGAATGCGTTCCAAGTTTCAAAACGAAGTGCAAAAAGTTTTGGCGTCAGTGGCAGGTTGTCAACTGTTCCATTCGCTGCCAGCCGGGCGATACGCATGGTGTTGTTGCTGTTCCACCACTTTACCGGGTTCGAATTCAAGCCTGAGCTCAGCAAAATCATGTAACCGGTGCCAATGTTTTCCGGCCTGTTGATATAACGTTCACCCTGCACTTTAGTTACACCAAACACCAGCTGTTCGAAGCGGTTATAGCTCAGCTGAAACCAATAAAGTTGCTTGTGCTGAAATTTCAGTTCCAGGCGATACTGGTATTGCGGATTGAGGTCCGGATTTCCGGACGTAGAAGTGAATTCATCTTTCTCAAATACAAATGGATTCAACTGCCCGTAGTTTGGCCTGCTGATCCTGCTTACCGCGAACAAGGTCAGCGTATTTTTATTCATCGTATCTAATTTGTATGAAAAGGTTGCAGAAGGAAATAACCTCGTATTGCTTTTTTGGAATGCACTTTTAGGAACAACCTCATTACCCAGCTGATCGCCGTTCGCTTCCAGGTTTTCCATTCTTAAACCAAATTGTCCCTGTAAACGTTTCCATGCCTTCTGCAGATTTACATACACCGCATTAATATTTTCATCGTATTTAAAATGATTAGAAAATGCCGGATCAAATACCCGCGATCCATTTTCGATAGTGTAGAAGTTCGACTCGTTGTCGTTCTTAATAAAGCTCGACTTCACTCCAGCTTCCAGTTTAAGCTTATTTTTGAACGGTCTTACATAATCTGCTTTCAAAACGGTGATATCGCTATTTGTAGGAACGATGTATTGAAACATTTCGTCTTTTAATACCTGTCCCTGGTTGTCAGTTAACAAATTACCCTGTGGTCTGTCGCTTCCCTGGTCGTGCCTCAGCACATTTATATCTGCTGAAAGTTCGTGCCCATCTTTATTCAATTGTAACAGGTAATTGAAGTTCACGCCAATTCTGGTTCTCTTTTCCACACCGTCTGTGAAACCTGAGCCGTACTCTTCGGCACTACCCGCAGCATTGTAAGCCTGGCTGTTAAACACAAATTCATTGTCTCTTCTGCCTTTATTATAATTCAGATTAAAACCAAAAGACGATTTAGGTGAGACGGTATAATCAAAACCCGTAAACAGGTTCAGATTCTTTGAATCCAGGACCTGGTCGTTGTCGAGCAAGATCGTAGAGGATAGACTGTTATCCGAATTGAAAAACTTTCTATCGTAATGGTCGTCGGTATATTCTTTAAAAGCGCTGACGCCAATATTTGCAAAGAAGTTAAGTTTTTTGCGATTGTAGTTTAGGTTCAGACTATTGTTTGTTCCGGCGTAACGGCCATGCGACGCTCCGCTCGAGAAGTTGCCGTTAAAACCTGCATCGCGGTTCTTTCTCATCTTAATGTTGATCACCGCATTTCCCGATGCATCATAGCGTGCAGAGGGATTATCAATCAGTTCAATTTTGTCGAGATTGCCTGCAGGTATAGATTTGAGGTATGCGATCAGGTCTTGTGCTGACATATAAGTCGACCGGCCATCTACCATCACCATCACTCCCTGCTTTCCGTTCAGACTGATTTCCCCGGCCGGGTTCACGGTTACGCCCGGTATTCGTTCAAGAAGCTCAATTGTATTTAGCGTTGCGCTGCCGGCCATGGCCTTCACATCTACCACGGTCTTATCAATCTCCTGGGTCATCAGCGGGCGCTTAGCAGTAACGGTGACTGCTGCAAGCCGTTGTGAGAACTTTTTCGAAGTGTCGGTCGTTTTGGTCGAATCCTGTGCCGCTAAAGTGCCTGCGATTACGATTAACGCCGCTAAGATGATTGCCTTTTTCATATCAGTTTGTTTTACGGCGTCAAAGATTTAAAAGGAGAGGAGGGGGAGAAAATAATAGTGTCGTATCTTGACTACGGCATGATGGAACTGCGATTAGTAAGGATGAAGAGTTTCGTCAGCCCACTAGTATAATTCACCATGACATTCGACCTGTTCGTCAGTAAGATTTATTTTTCCTCGAAAGGCCGTTCAAATTTGGCGTATAAAAGCAGCGAATGATCAGGAATCACCTCAAATCAGCTTTCTCAAGTCGCAGAAAAGTGCTCAACTTTTTCATCTTCGGTATTTGCTGTATACCGCTCTGGATGTTCATGATGATCTTCGCGAAGTCGGCCGGCTTTCCGGAAGATGAAGCAGTTGCGTTTGCCTTTACAGTGTTTTTCGCAGCCGGCGTATTTGTCGGCAGATACCTGGCGATGATGTGGACGTTTCGGTATAAAAAAATTCCCAACAGGCCATTTATTATCCTGGTGATTGTAGGCGTGGTGTTGCTGATGTGGCTATTTTTTTATGCGCAGTTTCCGCTTCGTGACAGGTATGCGCTCGCTGGATTGTTTTTCGGTCTTCCTTTATTTATATTCAGCTGTATCATAGGGGCGTTGTATAAACTTGCTACAGAAATTACACGAAGGCAGGTTACGGATGCAAAATCCATGGCGGCGCACAGCGCGAGTGAATTGCAGTTGCTTCAATCGCAGATCAGTCCGCACTTTTTATTCAACACCCTGAATAATATGTATGGGCTATCTATCACCCAGCACGAGAAACTGCCGCCGCTATTGCTCAAGCTTTCAGAGCTGCTGCGTTACTCAGTGTACGATGCGAGTAAATCGTTCGTTCCGATCAACGATGAGCTTAATTATATAAAGAACTATATAGAGTTTGAAAAGATGCGTATCGGTGACAGGCTCGCGTTAAGTTTGGATGTTGAAGATTTTAGTGGCAACCATGCTATGATTGCGCCTATGTTACTCATTGTGTTCATCGAAAACGCCTTCAAGCATTCGAAAGATTCGTTGAATGAGAAGATTTACATTCACATGTCAATAAAGTCGTGGGGCAACAGGATCCTTTTTTCGATCGTAAACTCATACAATGGTGATGAAAGAAAAACGGAGATAGAGGATAGTGGGTTAGGCTTGGACAATGCGAAGAAACGATTGGAGCTTTTGTATCATCACGATCATCATCTTGTTATTGAAGATTCAGATAACACTTACAAAGTGATGCTGCAGATTAAAATGAAATAGTAATGAACAGGTGGAAATGTGTGATCGTAGACGACGAACCTATTGCGAGAGATATCATCCAGCAATACTGCATGCATTTGTCTTACCTGGAAGTGGTTGCACATTGTGGGAATGCGCTTGAAGCTAAAGAGGTGCTGGGTAAGGAACGTGTTGATATTTTATTCCTCGATATCAATATGCCTGTGATCAGCGGCATATCTTTCCTGAAGACATTGAAGAATCCACCGCAGGTTATCTTTACGACTGCCTATAAAGAGTATGCTGTCGATGCTTTCGACGTTGCAGCATGCGATTATCTGCTCAAGCCTTTTTCACTTGACAGGTTCATTGTTGCCGTTGATAAAGCGGTTGAGCGGTTGCAGGGAAAGGTTATGCCTGCTAATGAAAACGTAGCTTCTGTTTCTGACGATTCTATTTTTATTAAAACGGATGGGAAAATTTACAAGCTGCTGCAGAATGATATACTGTATGCCGAAGCGAGCGGAAACTATACCAAGATGGTGACGGTTGCTTCTATCTTTATGCCCTCGATGACTTTCTCCAGTGTTGAAGAATTGCTTACTAAAAATATCTTCATTCGTGTGCACAGGTCTTTTATTATTAATAAGAATAAGATTGGGCACATTGAGGGAAATAGGATCTTTATTGGGAAAACAGAGGTTCCTATCGGCTCGAATTATAAAGAGAGTTTTTTGAAGGAGATAGGGTTGTCGTTGTGAATGTTATCCCGAAGCGAGCGCGCCTCGCGCGAGTGTGAGGGATCTGCCGAGAAGCCATTTTCAAGCGCCTCCCTTCAGCATTCTCCTCCGCCGCTGCGGCATGCTCGCAATAACATGCATCGAGTGTATACTTCTTGGTTTTCGCTCGCGAGCCAAGGCGGCTCCGGAGAACGCTTCAGTAAGCTTGATGGATTAATTGCTATATCGTTCCGCTTAGATAAGCGTAAGAGGTGTGCTATACTTCTCCTGTACTGCCTATACTCTCTATACTTCTTCTATACTCCGTAAGTATACGAGAAGTAGTCTAGAGGTATACTAGATGTATTGATGAGCACATGGCAATCTCTCTCCGCAGATCCTTCACACTCGTGGCAGAGCCACTCGGTTCGGGATAACGATGGGGGCGTAGCCTCGCCCCTCCCTCAGTGAGGGGAATTAATTTAAATTATTTTTTCGGAGAAATCAACTCATCAACCCTCACAAAAGAATATCCCTTCTTTCGTAATTCATCAATCAACCGCGGTAAACGTTTATAAAACTTATCCGTTCTTCGCGGATCGGTACCGATGTGAACCAGCAAAATAAATCCATTTAAACCAGACAGATGATTTCGCTTCAAAATCGAAAATAGATTTATAAATCACATCGCTCGCAACATACCTGTTACCCATTTCCGGATAAGTATAGTCTGCAGTGGATCGCGTGCCCGGCGAATAGTTGATGAGTTTTAGACCGGCCTGTTCCGTCCAGGCAATGATGCTATCGTTATACCATTCGTATGGCGGAAGAAAGAAGGGTGCATCCTCTTTGTTGATACCGAACTTTTTTAGTTCATCGTACGACTTTTCTAGATCAATAGCGAATTCGTCGTGGGTCACCAAAAGGCTGTCTCTCTTTTCCCAGTCGCAATACAAAAGATGTTTATCAGAATGAGAACCTAAATAGTGTCCGTCATTTTTAAGAAGTTCGACGAGAGATTTAAACGCCCTGTAAAAATTGCCGGTTAAAAAGAATGATCCTTTTACGTTTTTCTCTTTAAGCGCTTTAGCAATAAACGCTCCACCATCCGCAAACTCATCACCCGTAAAGACAATAGATATGTTTCTGACGGTAGTATCCCCGCGAATGATGTCTTGCGAGTATACAGTCTGAGAGAGTAGTATAACAATCAATAATATTTTCATTTGCCTAGCATAGGAAACAACTCCCTTTGGCGCGCCTCATCCGGTTGCGCACCGTATTCACAAATTTCAAAAGCCTCAGCATATTCAACTTTAGCGGCGCGTTCAGGACCGTACCACTTTTCCAAGGCTGCACGCACTGCAGGAATGATTTCCACCTTAGAATATCCATGTAACCACTTTTTACGCGCAACAGTATCCGACGCCGGTACCTTTTCGGAATAGTGTCCAATCCATGGCAGCCATTCATACACCTGCGACACATGCGCGTCAAGCGCATGTACTTTCTGGTCGTAGACCGATGAAATATCTATTGCGATGTCGGGCCTGAAAGGATTGGGGCGCTGAAACCTGTCTTGCGAGTAAACGAACACAGGGTTTTTAGTTAGCGCCGGCGTCTCAGGCGCAATGTTGGGCACAGTGACCATAAAGGCCGCATCCTGTACCAGTACGCCGGTATACCGGTGATCCGGGTGATAGTCGTTCGGCCTCGGAGCAATCACCAGGTCGGCGTTCCATTCGCGGATCTTTCTTATCACCTGCAACCGCACATTAAGAGTCGGTTCCAGCTGACCATCATGATTATCGAGCACATCATATTCCACACCAAACCTTCGCCCGGCTTCTTTTGCTTCTGCAAGTCTTCTTTTGGCTAAAGGCGCGCCTTTCATCTTCTGATGCCCCGCATCACCATTGGTGACGGCTACAAATTTTACTGCGTAGCCCATTTTAGCAAACAATATCGCCGTGCCGCCTGCATCAAGGTCGCAATCGTCGGGGTGAGCGCCGATGACGATGACACGCAACTTTTCGGTCTGAGAAAATAAAGGAGCTGAACATGATATAGCAAAAAGAAGAATAAGTATACGAGCCATAGCTAATTTCAAAATTTCTTATAAGATAAAGAAAGAATTTTACTCGTACACAGGAGTTATAACCAAGTTGAGACTAAATTACACGAGGAATACGGGAAAACTATGATATACTTTTTTATTAATATGCCTCTTAACGAGCTGGAGAAGATGGAAGATGTGCTGCCCAAAGGAAGTTATTGCCTCTTCCAGATGCAGAACGCCACTTCGCGGTATTACGGGATCATGAAGAAAGACGCATACCCGGTGTTCGCCAAAACATTAGGAGAGGAGACAAGAAAAAATCTTGAAGCAATAGAAAAGAGTGTATTTCAGTATTTCTTTCTAAACAATATTTCAGACAATATTACCTACCTCGGCAATAAAAGGTTGATCTCCTATATATCCGACGAAAATTAACTTCTCCAACCGTTGGCTTTGAGCCAGTCGTTTTTTTCGGCTATGTATCGCTGGTAGTCTTTTGGTGGAATTTCACCGCTTCCCGTAACTTCCGCACGTTTCGCAGCAGTTTCTTCTTCCAGCGGTCGCAATCCAATCTTTTTCCGGCGTGCCTCCACTAACGACTCGTCGTCCATTGGCAGCGGACTCATTTCATTGTGTTCATCCCAATCGAATTGAGTGCCGAAGCGCTGTGGCCGGCCTTCAAAGCACCGGATCCTGTCTTCCAGCATGGCTACGTCAACGGCTTCCATCTCGCCTGTAGTAACCTGGGCAGCAAGCAAAGGAAAACATCTTCGTTGTAGTTCGGGATGAGATATCGCGTGTTGAAGAATAAGCCATGCAGCATGTGCACCTTCTGCGCCTACTTCCGATTTACCCGGCCAGCCATACTGGTCAACGATTGCCGACAAGCGGTTAGCGTTTTTGTCGTGCAGCGCTTTCATTTTCGGATGATAGCCGTTAAATAAAGAGTGATCGGCGGCGAGTTGCCTGCGCATTTCGATATCCTTGCGGGCCATTTCAATAAGCTCATGGGACAGGGGTGTGTTCATGTTAAAACGAGGCCCCTTCAGAGAGGGGCCAGGAAAATCTTATTTTATGTCAGTGTTCTTCATCGTGCTCTGTACCTTCTTCCCCGAAAATACACTGTGCTCGTTAAACGGCTGTTGTTTTATTCGTTTACCAGTAGCTGCAAATATTGCATTAGCTACCGCACCACCGGTCGGAGGTAACGCGGGTTCGCCCAAACCGGTAGGGTCAATGCCGTTATCAACGAAGTGTGTCTCCACTTCAGGTATTTCGCGCATGCGAATCAAACGGTATGAGTTGTAATTTTTCTGATCAGTTTCGCCATTGGTGAACGAGAGTTTTCCGTACATCGCATGGCCAAAACCATCCACAATTCCTCCCATTACCTGCTGCCGCGCGCCACTCAGGTTAACTACTTCGCCACAATCAGAGGCCGCGTATATTTTCTTTACCGCAGGTTTACCATTTTCCATCTTTACTTCACAAACCTGTGCAACGTAGGAGCGGTGCGAAAAATAAACACTGAAGCCCTGTGCAACGCCTTTCTTTTTACCCCATCCCGATTTTTCAGCAGCGAGTTTTGTTACGGCTATCATTCTATCTATATCATACCTGATATCGCCGACGGGTGTTGTCTTTGCTCTTTCAAGTAAATCGAGCCTGAATTGCACAGGATCTTTCTTCACTGCAAACGCCACTTCATCAAGAAATGATTGTTCAGCATATGCAAGAAAATTTGTTATCGGAGCGCGCCATGCACCGGTAGTAATCGGCGAGACATGTTCAACAGATTCAATTAAAAGATTGTCAACCGCACCGGAAGGAAAATTATCCTGCCTGGTGCAGTTGCCTGCATTAATACCAACGCCACGAAGTTTATAACCGATCATGTTACCCTGCGCATCGATAGCTGCTTCGAAACGATAACGGACAGCAGGACGATAACTTCCACCAGTCATGTCATCTTCCTTGAGCCACGTAACTTTCACAGGCGCTTTTATCAATGCAGATAATTCTGCGGCTTCGGTTGCATAGTCGGTTTTCAATCTTCTGCCAAAACCTCCACCCAAGCGTGTGATCTCCACGCTGATCTTATCTTCAGGAATATTCAGCAATTTTGACACTGCGGTTCTAGCCGCAGCAGGTGTTTGTGTAGGTCCGATCAACTCCACTCCATCAGCCTTTGCATGCGCAAAAAAGTTCATCGGCTCCATCGGGCTGTGAGGAAGAAACGGACACTGGTATTCGCTCTTGATCACTTTCGCTGCGCCTTTGAAGGCTGCATCTACATCACCATCTTTGCGCTGAACAGTTGCATTGCCACTGTCGAGCAGGGTAGTGAATAATTTATTATGATCAGTGGTGCTTTCGAGGTTGCCATCTTTTTCATATTCTACCTTCAACACTTTTCTTGCCTTCATTATTTCCCAGGTAGATTTGCCTACGATCGCAACATTATTTCCAAACGTTACCACGTCGACAATACCTGGTATTTTTTTAGCCTCTTCGGCATTAACCGATTTTACTTTCAAACCGAACGCAGTCGGGCGTTGTATCATCGCGTGCAACATTCCTTCGCGGTAAAAGTCAAGACCAAACAATGGCTTTCCGGTATAGATGCTTTTTGCTTCAACATTTTTTACTGCTGTTCCTATCAGTTTAAAATCTTTTCTGTCTTTCAGTTTCACGTTTTCAGGAACGGCAACATTGCACGCTTCCTGTGCCAGTTCTCCATAGCTCGCTTTCTTATTTGAAGCGGCATGAATAACAAAACTGTTTTCAGTTGTGCAATTCTGACGGCAGGAACGTTCCATTGCTTTGCTGCTGCTTCCACCAACATATATCGTGCAGTAGCACCTGCGGTACGCAACAGTTTCCATGAATGCGGAACAGCGCCACTACCACCTGTTACCTGCCGGTCGAACTTTGCAGTGTCGAGAGGTGCCTGGACAACTTTCACTTTCGTCCAATCTGCATCCAGCTCTTCAGCAACGATCATCGGGAACGATGTAAGAATATTCTGGCCAAGTTCGGGGTTGGGAGAGAAGAGTGTGATAAGGCCGTCAGTTGATATGGAGAGATAGCTGTTGAAGTCAATGGCTCCGGCAGCTGTTTTTGTAATGACTGCAGCTTTTGCTTCATTGGTGAACCAACTGAAGCCCAGCATCAAACCACCGGTTGTTAAACCGCTAAGTTTTAAAAAATTTCTCCTGCTTTTATCGATGGATTTTGTCATGATGCGTTAGATTTTATTGCTTGCAACTTTTACTGCTTCACGAATACGATGGTAAGCTCCGCAGCGGCAGATGTTGCCGTTCATGGTGCGTGCTATTTCGGCATCGGTTGGCTTCGGCGTTTTCTTTAATAAAGAAGCGGCGGTCATTATCTGGCCCGCCTGGCAGTATCCGCATTGTGCAACGTCTACTTCTTCCCATGCCTGCTGAACTGGATGATCGCCGTTTTCAGATAATCCTTCGATGGTCGTGATCTCTGCATTCTGAACGGTTGACACCGGCAGGATGCACGCCCTGGTGGCTACACCGTTCATATGCACGGTACACGCACCACATTGTGCAATACCACATCCGTACTTGGTTCCAACCAAACCGAGATGGTCGCGAAGCACCCACAGCAACGGAGTATCGGCAACCACATCGGCCTCATAATCTTTTCCGTTGATCTTAAGCTTATAATTTGGCATGAGAAAGAATTTTTTAGGTTCCTGAAGGTATAAAAATTTTCAAAGTGATGACATTAAAACAAGTTAACCGGAAGGTCGCGCACGCGCTTGCCGCACGCACGGAATATGCCGTTTAGAATAGCCGCACATGCCGGTCCCTGCGCAGCCTCTCCGGCACCCATTGCTTCTTCATCCTGCCGCGGTATGATTGCTACTTCAACTTCAGGCGTTTCATGGAATCTTAAAATAGGATAGGTGCCCCAGTCTGTGCTGGTGATTTGGGTGCTGTCGAACTTTACTTCTTCTTTCAGCGTCCAACTCGCCGATTGGATCATTCCGCCTTCCGTCTGGTTTTTCAGCCCGTCGGTATTGATCACTTCTCCTGCGTCGATGGCTGCCCACATTTTTTTTACGCGCACCATCTGCTCTTTTTCATTTACTTCTACAAGAGCGGCCACCGCACAATACGCGGCGGAGTTTTTATATCGTGAGAAGGCTATTCCGATGCCCGAGCCTTGTTCAACCTTTTGATGGCTGATCATGTCACGCAGTTTCGTGATCACATCTTTGGCCCGTTGATCGGTGAGGTGCATTAAGCGGAATGCAAAAGGGTCTTTGTTGGCTTTTGTGGCCAGCTCGTCCATGAAGCTTTCGAGCGCGAAGATGTTGCCGTAAGCGCCCAGGCTTCGCAACGCAGACACCCTCAATGGCCCGTGGAAGGCATTTGCGTTGATTTGTTGATTGGGTATGGCGTAATAAGGTTCTGAATTTCTTACCGCACCGCCTATGTAACCTGCACCCGTTGAATTGAAACGCTTTTCTAAATATCGTGCCGGAAGTAAATTCTCTGCCTTACCGCCGGGTCGTGAACTGTGCGAATCAGACCAGAGGTCGTGCTTCCAATGAGTGATCTTTCCCGAAGCGTCGAGCGTTGCGGAAACTTTCAATACCATTGCACTGCCGTAAGGTTCCCAGGCATGTTCTTCTTCACGCATCCATTGTAACCGCACGTGCTTACCGGGGTAGTTCAGAGCAATGACCGCTGCTTCCGCGGAAACGTCATCTGCACCGTTATGTCCGTAACAACCCGAGCCGGGCACGCCGGTAACTTCAATCTGGTCAGACGGCAATGATGTTAACTCCGCAATCGCTTCGCGCAAAGGAAAAACGCCCTGCGAGTGCGACCAGATGTAAAGTTTTTTGTTATCCCACAATGCTACCGCGCATGATGGTCCGCTTGAACCATGCATAATGTATGGCTTATAGTAAGTAGCGGAGTGAGTAAAATTATCGGAGGTTATTTTTCCTGCTTCATGTATGCGGTCTGTTTGCACAGGGAGTTTGAGAATGTATCCTTTTAGATTTTTTTCTCCTGGCATTTTTGCGGGATTGTTCCAGGCGGCACTCTGTCGCATCGCCCGTTGCGCACGTACCGCATCATATTCATCGGAAGCGATTACGGCAAGAAAACTTCCGTTGTTGATCGTTTTTAATAAGCCTGGAATCTTTTTCTTTACGTATCCTTCATCATACTTCTTCAGTTCGGCACCATAAGCAGGCGGATGCACCATGCGCGCATGCACCATACCCTCGAACCGGAGGTCCTGGAGGTAGTCGGCCTTTGCCTGCACCATCCATTTGATGTCTTCGCGCGGTATAGCCTTGCCTGAAAGTTTGTATGCTGATCCTGGTTTGAGTTTTACGGGTTCTGTTACCTGTCCGCCAATTTGTTTTCCTTCGAGCAGTTGTGTGAAGGAAAGAGTTTGTGTTTTATTCTTCGCGTATATTTTACCGTTAGTGATATTGAGTTCGTTAACCGGCACTTTCAATTTTGCTGATGCAAGCTCAAGCAGTTTCATTTTTGCTGCCGCGGCGGCATAGCGTACGGCCATGGCGCTTTGCTCTATCGAGCCACTACCCACTGTGTATCCTTCATTTGGTGTGCGCAGCGTATCTGCCAGCACTACTTCAACGCTTTCCATTTCTAGTTCCAGCTCTTCTGCTGCCACCTGTGCAATAGCTGTACGGATGCCCTGGCCGAGTTCGGCCTTGCCTGTAAATATTCTTACTTTTCCATCTGCCAGCACTTCTATCCATGCATTGATGTTGGGATAACGCTTTATGCTTTCAGGTAACTCTGCGGCGCCCGTAAACGCGTTGCCTGATGAAAGGCCGCCCAGCGAAAAACCGATCGTGAGGCATCCCGATGCTTTAAGAAATTGTCTGCGTGTGCTTTTAAGCATATTAATTAACGCGAGGCGCTTTTGACTGCATTAATAATTCTTGAATGTGTTCCGCACCTACAAAGGTTCCTCTGCAATCCTTCCCTGATCTGTGTATCATCCGGGTGAGGATGTTTCCGCCAACAGCGATACAGCCGCTATCACCATCCCGTTTAAACAATAGCCGCATTGCGCCGCCTGCTCTTTTACAAAAGCTTCCTGCACAGGGTGCAGTTTATCATGTTTAGCTCAATCCCTCAAGTGTTGTGATCTTTTGATCCATTACGGCCGACACCGGCAGCATGCAACTCGGCTGCGCCTTGCCATCCAGCAACACCATACATGCACCGCATTGCTGCAGCCCGCATCCATACTTTGGACCATTGAGTTGCAACTGGTTCCGCAACACATATAGTAGGGGCGTGCCAGGGTCGGCTGTAACGGAATGTGTGGTTCCGTTTACCTGGATGGACAGCTCTTTTTTCATACGATCTATGAAGTTATGCAATTCAGAATTTTCATTTTGGGAATGTCAACCTTCAACATGAAATAACGTTATATTTAGAATGACGAAACGAACTGCATGAACCGCCCTGTGCTGATACTGATTTTTTTGTTGGGATGTGTGTTGAACGCTTCTGCAGATCACATTACCGGCGGCGAAATGTTTTACAAGTTTACCGGCACGTCAAATGGCCTTTACGAATACGATGTTACTGTACGGATTTTTATGCGCTGCAACTCCGGCAGGCAATTTAATAACCCCACTATATTTACCGCGTTCAATAAAACTTCGAATGCGCGTTACCGTGATTACAGCGTAGCACTGAGTCGCGTTGACTTTCTCTCTGAAACAAGTGACGATCCCTGCATCATCAATCCGCCGACTGTTTGTTACGAAGTGGGCTACTACATTTTTCACGTGTCACTGCCCGCATCATCGGCCTTTACAATCGCCACACAGGTGATGTTTAGAATCGATGGTATCAACAATTTAGCACTGAACTACGACCAGATTGGTGCAACCTATATCGGTGAAGTGCCCGCCGTGCAAAATAACAGTGCACATTTTACGGGATCGGATCTTGTGACCATTTGTGCGAACAATGAATTCTCGTACAGCTTTGCTGCAAGCGATGATGATGGCGATGAATTGCGTTATTCATTCTGTAATGCATTGCGGTCAACAGGTCCCGGTGGCTTTGGAGGAAGGAACGAACCACCTCCACCGCCGCCTTATGGACCTGTCCCATACGGCCAGGGTTATAGCGGTTCGACACCTTTAGGGGCGAACGTGCAAATCGATCCGTCAACGGGGCTCATTACAGGTGTAGCACCCGCTGCGGGAAAGTATGTTGTTACCGTATGTGTAGAAGAAATTCGTAACGGTGAAGTGATTGCCACGCAGCACAAAGATCTCCAGATAAATATTACTACATGCTCCATAACGGGCGCAGCATTACAGCCGGAATACATGCTTTGCGGCGCTTCCACAACACTTAATCCATCCAACCTTTCTAACAGTCCCCTCATCAGTACTTTCAGCTGGGTATTCAGCGATAATGAGGGCCGCGAACTTTCTTCTTCCACTCAAGCAAGGCCGTCTTTTACTTTTAGCGATACAGGAATATACAATGTAAAGCTGATCGTTAACCGCGACCAGACATGCGCCGACTCCGCGACAGCAATCGTAAGAGTGTACCCGGGCTTTCAACCGGATTTTAATGTGACCGCGCCGTGCATTATCAGGGCCACAAAATTTATCGACGCTACCACTTCAGTACTCGGAAGCGTAACCGGATGGACGTGGGACTTTGGAGAAGGGACAATTGGAGATGAAAACGCATCGGCGCAAAATCCTACACATCAATACCAGGCGATGGGCGACAAGAATGTAACGCTGATCGCAGAAAACGATTTGGGTTGCCGCGATACGGTAACGAAGACCGTGAACATTTACGATAAGCCACCACTTGGTCTTGCGTTTCGGGATACTCTCATTTGTCCGCCCGACAGGTTTCAATTGCAGGCAAGTGCTACAGGTACATACACATGGTCGCCTGCGGCGGGGGTAAGTGATGCGGGCATTGCCAATCCGTTTGTAACTCCTGTGGCTACTACAACTTATTATGTGGAGATTGAAGAAGACGGGTGCATCAATCGCGATTCAGTTACTGTACGCGTTGTGGATCATGTAACACTGAGTTTACCGGATGATTTGAAAGCATGTGAAGGAGATGAAGTAGAATTGAAAAGCTCTACGGATGCAACACGCTTTTCGTGGACGCCATCCAATACGCTGAACAGCGGAATAGTAGCTAATCCGTTTGCGAGGCCAGAAGCCACAACCTCTTATCAGCTTACTGCCTACATTAGTAATTGCTCGGCATCAGAAAGTATAACGGTTACGCCTATCCCATACCCGGTTGTGGTGGCTGGTGCCGATACAACGATATGTTTCGACACGCCTGCACAACTTCATGCCAATACTGATGGAAAATCATTTTTATGGGCGCCCGATTTCAACCTGCAGCGATCAAATACACTTGATCCTGTTTCATTGCCCACATCTTCTACCACATACATTGTGTATGCATTTGATACGAGGGGATGTGATAAGCCGGGAACGGATACGGTAACGGTAAATGTGCAACCTGAGATCATTCCTTTTGCAGGTAACGATACCAATGTTGTGGTCAATCAACCATTACAAATGACAGCTTCCGGTGGATCGATTTATGAATGGGCGCCGTCGAATGGTTTGTCTGCAACCGACGTCGCGAACCCTGTTGCGAGTTATATCAATCCTCCGGCCGAAGGATATTTTACTTATAAAGTGAGGATTTCAAACGAAACGGGTTGTGTGGATTCTGCAAATGTGCGGGTGAGCGTATTTTCTTCCGGCCCCGATATTTATGTGCCTAATGCTTTTACGCCGAACGGTGATGGCAATAACGATTTCTTCAGACTGCGCGCTCCTGGTATTTCGCGCATCAATGTATTCCGCGTGTACAACCGGTGGGGCCAGCTGGTGTTCGATTCGCCAGCCACGCATAGCTTCGGATGGGATGGCACGTATGGTGGTAAGCCCCTTGCTTCAGGAACATTTGCATGGGTGGTACAGGCGGTAGATTACACAGGCAAAACTCATCTTAAGCGTGGTACGGTTACTCTTGTACGTTAGTACTATTGGTTCCGCAGCGACTGCACGGGATTTGCCAACGCAGCCCTGATCGATTGCCAACTGATCGTTACCACCGCTACAAGAATCGCCACGAAAGCAGACAGAAAAAATATACCCGGACCGATCTGCACACGGTAGGCAAAATCATCCAGCCATTTATTCATCGACCACCATGTAATTGGAACTGCAACCACGATGGCAATCACCACGAGTTTCAAAAAGTCTTTTGATATCAACGCCACAATACCGCTTACTGATGAACCAAGAACTTTCCTGATGCCGATTTCTTTTGTGCGTTGTTCTGCGGTAAATGTTGCCAGCCCAAATAGACCGAGGCACGCGATAAGAATTGCCAGGCCGGAGAAGAGACTAAACACTCGTCCGAAATGTGCGTCGGCTTCGTATTGTTTGTTGAACGATTCATCGAGGAAGGTATAGAGGAATGGCCTTGATGGTGCGACTTTATCCCATATCATTTTTAGTTCCCTCAATGTAGTGGCAAGATTTTCTGATTTAACAAGAAGCGAAATCCTGTTTAAGTCATTCGGATAACCATAGCGAAGTGCAAGCGGTTCAACCGGCATGTGGAGTGATCTGAAATTAAAATCTTTCAACACGCCTATAACCGTTCCTTCGCGACCCCACTGCGAGAACTTTTTACCTACGGCATCGGCTGGTTTGGTGTATCCAAACTGGCGGGCTGCTGCTTCGTTGATCACGAGCGAGCGCGAACTGTCTGCAGGAAATTCTCTCGAGTAACCTCTGCCGGCGATCACGGGAATCTGGAAGTGAGAGATGAAGTCGAAATCGATTTCGTAAAGTAATGGAGAATTATTTTTCATCTGGCCTTCCGGCGATTGCATCTCCGTGTAAGCGTTGGGGAGAAACTCGCCGGGTACCGCACGTGATGCTGCAACGGATGTTACAGCCGGATGGTCGAGCAAAGCTTTTTTCACTACTTCGATCTTATTGCGTATAGCCCAATCTCCACCGAAGTCGAGCGTAACCATCTGGTCCCTTTTAAATCCGAGTTCATGGGTGCGCAAATGCTTCAGTTGCGAAAAGATGATACCCGTTCCGGCAATCAGGGCCATTGATATGGTGAACTGAAATACAACAAGCACCTTTCTGAGCGCGATCCCTTTGCCGGAAGATTGAAATACACCTTTCAGCACGAGCATAGTTTTGAAGCGCGACAGAAACCATGCAGGATAAAGGCCGGCAACCAACCCCGTAATGATGGTGAATAAAGCGATCCAAAACAACATTTGCCAGGAGAACAGGCTGCCTTGTGTAAAATCTTTGCCAGAGAGTTCTCCAACTACGGGCAAAGCAAAATGGGCAAGCAGTACCGCAATTATTGCGGCGACAAGTGATAGCATCACTGACTCTGAGAGAAATTGCCGAACGAGTCCGCCTTTCACTGCGCCGAGCACTTTTCGTACGCCAACTTCTTTCGCGCGTTCCATCGAGCGCGCAGTTGAAAGGTTCATAAAGTTGATGCAGGCAATAATCAATATAAATACGGCGATGACCGCAAAGATGTAAATGTTGGTTGGACTTCCAGTGGGACCGGGCTGACGGCTTGCTTTTGAATACAGGTATGCGTCGTAAAGTTTTTCGAACGCTACCTGGTATCCGGGGTCGGCGTTGTTACTTTTTAAAAACGCTGGTACACCCGCCTGGATGGAGGCTATACTGGCGTTTTCTTTTAGGGTGAAATAAGTGTAGAAATCAACGTAGCCCCACCAATTGAAGATCTCTTCTCTCATCTTTCTGAACATCGTCATTGGAATGAGGGCGCTGAATGTAAAATGGGAATTTGATGGAACGTCTTCCATCAGTCCCGTTACCTGGAACAGTTCGCCATTATTTAGTTTGAGGCTTTTTCCTACGGGATCAGCCTTGCCAAAGAATTTTTCGGAAACGCTTTTTGTAAGCACTATTGAATTGGGTGCGAGCAGCGCAGTACGTGGATTGCCTGACAGCATCTTCCAGCTGAACACGTCGAAGGCGGTAGAGTCCATGAACAGGATATTCCCCTGCTGAATTCTTGTCTCACCGCTTTCTATGAGAATATCCCATGGGCTCGTGAATTGCACCACCTGGTCTATTGCCGGGAACGTTTGTTTAAGTGCGGGGCCAACGGGTGCGCAACCCCATACCTGGTAGTCTTCGGGCAGGGGAGGGGGAAGCTTTTCACCTTCCTGGTGTGTACGGAAGGTTTGAAGTACGCGATACGTTCTTTCGCCCTTCGCATGATATTTGTCATAAGATAGCTCGTGTTGCACGTAGTAGGTGATCAGCAGGCAGCAAGCGATTCCTACGGAGAGGCCGGTTATATTAATTATTGAATAAGCTTTCCTACGAAGAAGATTGCGGTACGCAATTTTAAAGAAGTGCTTTAACATACTGTTGAATATGAGCTTACGCCAGCCAATTAATATGCCATTGTGTAACTGTACTGTACGTCATACGGATAAGATACCAGGGGGTGTTCATTTTCGAACACATTACTGTCCGGAATTATCTCATCTTCGTAGCGACTTCTATTCTTCATCATAAAAAATAAAATAGTATGCTTGACCAAATCATGGACCTGATAAGAAAAAACGCAGGCGGCGCAGTAGTAAACAATCCTGCAATACCTAACGAGAAAAACGACGCTGCGATACAGCAGGGCGGCAGTTCGATAATCGATACACTTAAAGGGGCGCTTGCCGGTGGCCGTTTGAATGACGTGCTCGGCTATTTTAAAAATGGCGGAGCAGGCAATAACGACATCGTTAATGAGGCCACAACTAATTATTCGAGGGACCTTCAAAGCAAAGTTGGCCTCGACCAGGACCAGGCAAATGATGTTGCTTCGAAAGTAATTCCTTCAACAATGGGTGAGCTTGCAAAAAAGACAACGGATCCCAACGACAGCAGCTTCAACATCCAGGATATTTTCAACCAGCTGAGTGGTGGAAAAACCGGGGGTTTTAATGTTGAAAGTTTGCTCGCCAAATTTGGCGGTGGAAAATTAGATAAAGACGGAGACGGAGATGTTGATTTCAACGATTTGAAATCTATGTTTTCTGGTGGAGGAGGAGCTGGTGGGTTGATGGATGCTGCGAAAGGAATGTTTAAATAAGTCAGAGGTGAGAGGTGAGACGTGAATTTTATTCTCACTTCTCACTTCTCACTTCTCACTTCTTCACGGTCTTATTATCGTTCCATCATTCTTTCTAACCTGCCAGTTAGATTTTGTTCCGATGGGATATTTCGCTGCCTCTTTTTCATTCACATCAACACCGAGTCCCGGCGCCTCATTCACATACATATACCCGTTCTTCATTGTAGGGCAGCCTGAGAAAATTGTTTGCAACTTATCGGAGAAACTTACCGACTCCTGTATTCCAAAATTCCAGATAGGAAGATCGAGGTGTGCATGGGCAGAGTGACCAACAGGTGAAACATCTCCAGGACCATGGAAAGCAGTACGAATGTTAAACCATTCGCCGAGCCGTGCAATCTTCATCGCCGGTGTAATACCACCAATCTGTGACACGTGTACGCGGATATAATCAAACCACTGCATAACCATTGGCATCTTAAACTCATTGATGTTGTTGAAGAGCTCTCCCATGGCTATCGGTACAGTTGTGCTCGCACGAAGCTGCTTGAACCACTCCATATTTTCCGGACTGAAAGGATCTTCTACGAAGAATGGGTGATAGTCTTCCAGCTTTTTGATCATGTTGATCGCATTCATCGGTTGAACGCGCTCGTGAATATCATGCAGCAATTCAATTTCATCGCCGCATGTTTTACGTACTGCTTCAAACAATTTCGGAATGGCTGTGAGATAGGCATTTTCGTTCATGTAATTGTCGTTCTCATAGCCAAATCCCGCTGCTTTAAAATCTGCGGTTTGTTTAACAGAGCCGGTTCCTCCGTAACCCCCCTGCTGTATGCGTATATGCCTGAATCCTTTTGCCATCAGCTCCTGCACTTTTTCAGTACATTTTGCCGGGTCAGTGCCTTCTGCATGCGCGTAGCAATCTACCGCGAAGCGGCTCTTGCCGCCGAGCAGCTGGTACACCGGCATGTTCGCACGTTTGCCCTTTATGTCCCACAAAGCCTGGTCAAGGCCGCTGATGCAATTGTTTAATACGGGTCCGTTGCGCCAGTAAGAGCTCACGTAAAACGAGTTCCACATATCCTCGATGTTGTCTACATCCTTGCCTACGCAGAATTCATTCATGTATCCGTTGATTGCAGCAACGACTGCAACCGCGCGTTGAGTAAAGGTGGCGCAGCCGAGTCCGTATAATCCTGGTTCTGTCGTTTCTACTTTAACCACAACCAGGTTGATGCCATCGGGCGCCGTAGCGATCGCCTTTACATTTTTGATCTTGACTGGCGGTAGAGCTTTTTTGTAATCCGGTACTTTTGGTTGTTCTGCTTTTGCAGCAAATGGAGTAGCGCCGAGCAATCCTGCAGCCGAGCCAAGAGAAAGCATCTTGAGCATCTCCCGGCGGTTATTTTTGTTTCTCATGATAAGAAGGTAGTATTAATTTCGATTTTTAAAAGAAAGAGTTGTAGGTGTTAAAAGCCACGAAGATCCGGTAGTAATTGCCGTTTTCATCTCCTCGCGTAATTCTTTATTCAGTAGTCGTTTCAGGTTACCTTGAACGGATTCGTACTCTTTTTCATTTTTATAGAAGCTTATCGTTAAAAAAAGATTTTTATCCTGGAAGATACTAAGCTCAGGGTAGTTATTAGGCTGCGTTTCGCTAATCCAGTAAGATATGTCTCGTACTCCTGCCTTACGAAGTAAAGAATCATAAGTTGATTGGAAGAAATCGATCAGGGGAGTCAGCCGATCGTTAGCCACATAAAAGTCTATTACAGCAAAACCTTTTGCTTTTCCGAACCAACTTCCATCGAAGGCCGACGTGGTGTCTTTTGATTTAAGGCTTATCGGCTTGATCAGGTAGGAGTTTGTGTAGTTCAATAAATGCTTCTCGGGGATGTAGCTATGTCGCGACCAAAATTCACTTTTGTAAAATTTGGCAAGTGCATCTTTACGTGACTCCAGATTGCTGAAACCGCGGAGCCAAACAAAATTGTCGTCTGCACCTTGCACATAAAATTGCCCAAGAACGTAGTTCTTAAAGTCGTTAAGTGTGTCAATTAATTTTGTTTCAAAGGCATTGATGAAGTCGTTGCGATGCCCTTCTCTCGTCACATAGTTTCGCACTTCCAGCAATTTTATTTGTTGCCCGATACCTTTGGAAGACACAAATAGGAAAAGCATCAAGGCAATACAGCGTTTGAACGGGCGCATAAGCTTGAAGTTTAGAGTAATTTAATGGCTGGGTGATGAAAGAAATCGTATCGATTAAACACTTATTTGCGTACCCACATCAAAATTTACGACATTCTTATGGTTTTGGTATGGTTACAGCAAATACTTCATAAGTTAGCGGTGTATTAAATCGGGCTATTTTGAAAAACATTTTACTTCTTCTTTTTATTTTAATCGTAGGCGTATCATTTCAGAAAAAAGAAATTACGTGGGTAGCTATCGGAGATTCGATTACTTACCTCAACGAACACGCCGCCGAAACCGATGGCAGGATCACGAAAGGCTATATGACGATGGTGACTGAAAAGCTGCCACATATTAAATATATCAACCAGGGACATAACGGCTGGACGTCCGTTGAAATAGCGAAGGAAATCGAGAACCTGGGCATAGTGAAGGCCGATATCTATTCAATCTTTCTCGGTACCAACGACTGGTGGCAGGGTAAGAGGCTCGGTACACTTAACGACTATAAAGATGCTACCGGGAATGAAACGGTTTATGGATCATTCAGAATGATCGTAAACAAACTGAGATCGTTAAACCCGGATGCAAAGATCATTTTGATCACACCGATGCAGCGCGTAGATTTTGTTTCCATGGGCGATATGAAGAATAACGCATACGGATCGTACAAAGAGAAGGATGGCCAGATGCTGGAACAATTCGCGAAGGCAGTAGACTCGATCACCAAATTTGAGACATTTGACCTGGTAGATCTGTATCACACAAAAGGTATGGAGCATAAGAACCTCGTGAAATATAAGAGAATGCGCGAGCCGGGTAAAGCAACGTTTAAAAATTACAAGTATCCTGATTTCATCAACCTGCCTTTTGATCCTGAAAAAGACGAATATCCATACCCGGTAGAAGCGGTCGATATCACTTATGATGGACTTCATCCATCGGATAAAGGCTATAAAATTATTGCCGGGAAACTGACTAAGATCATGAAGAAATATTAAACTTCTACCAGGGCCTTGATGACATTATTAGCGGGGTTTAGCCAGCTGGCAAATTCATCCTTTACTTTGAGAAATGGCACCCGGTTTGTGATCAGCGGCAGTGGGTCAATTCTTTTTGAATGTACACTATCAATCACAAATTCAAAATCAGCTTTTGTAGCGTTTCTGCTACTCATAAGGGTACCCTCTTTTTTGTGGAAGTCGGGGTGACTGAATGTGATACTTTCTTTCTGTAATCCTACAAGAACATACCGGCCACGATGCGACATATAGCGGAAAGCATTATTGATTGCAGCGATATTTCCTGTTGCGTCGATTACGACTGGCGCCAGCTCGCCGTTCGTTATATCTTCAAATTGTTTGTTGGTTGATGGGTTTTTTGCATTGAGAATATACTCCACACCAAGATGCGTCTTGCAGAAGTCGAGACGGAAATCATTTACATCCATTACTATCACAACTGCTCCGGCCAGTTTCGCAAAAGTGATGAGGGCCATGCCTATTGGTCCGGTGCCGATGATCAGTACAGTTTCTCCTTCTTTGATATCCGCTCTTCGTATGCCATGTGCGCCTATCGCGAGCGGTTCCGTGAGAGCGAGTTGATCGAGAGTAAGGCCATTACTCGCTACTATTGCATAGTTGGGAACGGAATAATATTCTGCGAACCCTCCATCAGTGTGAACGCCCGCTACCTGCAGATTTGCGCAGCAATTGGTGCTGCCTATGCGACAAGCATAACAAGTGCCGCAGTAGAAATAAGGCATGATGGTGACTATATCACCGGTGTTGAATCCCCCTGGCGGGGTATCCACTATTTCGGCAGATAGTTCGTGGCCCAATATTCGCGGATACTGAAAATACGGCTGTGTGCCCTCAAATGCATGAAGATCGGTTCCGCAAATGCCAATCCGTTTAATCCTGATGATCGTTTTGCCGGATGTGGGTGTCGGCTCAGGTTTGTCAGCATATTCAAAATGCCCGGGCGAAACGCAGATGAGAGATTTCAATACATTCGTTTGTTCAAATAAAGCACATTCACTACACTTAAAAAATAAATAATGGCAGGTCCAACTTTTGGTGATGGCAAGATATGTTACCTGGAAATACCAGCGTTAGATGCAAAAAGATCGGCTGATTTTTACCATGATGTATTTAACTGGAACATCCGTGATCATGGAGACGGGGCATTGTCGTTTGATGACGCAGTGAATGAGGTAAGCGGCATGTGGGTGACCGGCAAGAGCCGGATACTGGGTGACAGCCTGGTTGTGCACATCATGGTGTTCGACTTGAGGGAGGCGATTACGAGGATAGAAAAATTTGGCGGCGAGATCATGCAGATTATCCCAATAGATGGAGAGGAGAAAGCTGCTTACTTCACCGACCCGGCAGGAAATGTTTTTGGACTGTACCAGCACACCTAACTACTTTGATATGGTATAGTAGTAATACAAGCTCAACATTCTTACTTTAAAAAGAAGCGGGGTATTCAACACGCCGGGTGTGTAGTAGTTGGCTTCCAGTTTATGGTTGCCTGTGTTGAAGCCAATTCCGCCATGAATGTTATAATATAATTTCCTGGTATCGATCACCCGTACGCCTTCTTCAGATTCGTTAATAGGAATGTTGCCGTTTCTTACGCCCGTAGTTTGTGAGGTATAACGCACATAGATATCGTTTTCTTTATCCAGCGAAACATTTGTGTTGAAGCCGCCTTTCAGGTAAAACTTTACTTCATCGAGCGGATTGATAAAATACATTGCGAACAGATCAACCATCAGTGCCTTGTTCTTCAGCTCAAAATGTTCTTTATACCTGTTCGTCTTATTATTAAACTGGCTCCGGAATTCCACAGTAGAATCAATATTGTCGAATTCATCGCTGAACTGATTAAATGCAAGAGAGGCGCCGACTGCGAAGTTTTTGAAGTGGCCAGGAGTAAAGTACACCAGGCTTACCCCGCCCGACACAGAAGTAGATCCATCAAACTTATTATCCGGTTGCGAGTACCTCCCCGCTATTGACGAAGGGAGGCGGTTATCGACAGCACCAATAAACAAATCCCATTGGGTGGCATCGCGCTTTGTTGCTTTATGCCTTACGCCAGATAGCTCACCGTTTAATTTACGAAATAATGGAGCAATACTTCGCGCGTTGTACGCGAGTGTGGTAATGGTGGAATTGTATTTAACATCCAGGTCTTCATCGGCGAACATCTCGAGCAACATGCGTTTGTAAGCATTGTCTTCCTGGATCTTCTGATCGATCTTTTTTACCCGGTACACGAGCTCTTTTACGTCCCCACCATCTTTGCTCACAAAAAAGTAGGAATGGACTGATTCGGCCAGTTCATACAACGTGTATTTACCGGGCACTATCAATTTCAGGAAAGAATATTTCGAAATGGCCTGGGAATAAATATCCGGAGCATTCAATGCGGAATAGTTGCCCTGGTGATACCTTATTTCGCTGCTGATGTAATCTCCAAAGCCGTATACACCAAATCCCTTCACATCTGCGGGCTGCAACCTGAGCGCCTTGCCGCCTGTTACTACGTCAACAGATTCAGGCGTGATGTTCCAGTCTTTGAATTTAAATTCGCATTGTACGGTGTCGCCGTGTTTGTCCAGGTAATAGCCGGGAAAGGTTTTGGAGAAAGATTGTAACGCGGTAAATAGAAGAAAAAGGGTAAGGATACGAATTCTCATGGCAGCAATAAGGTTTATTGGTAAATGTAATAAAATATGGAAGATTCAGGTACAACGCAACCGGGCGGTGACAATCGCCGGGAGTTTATAAAAAAGTCTGTGATCGCAGGCTCATTATTGGCTTCGCTGAATCCGACCAATGCGATAGCAAATGATATTTCGACGCTTGGCCAGGAACCTAAAGCGCCATGGTACCGTACGGTGACGAGATGGGGACAGGTAAATATTACCGAACGGGATCCCGAGCGATACGACATCAGCTGGTGGCGCAACCAATGGAAAAAAACAGAAACGCAAGGTGTAATCATCAACGCCGGCGGTATTGTTGCCTATTATCCAACCAAAATTCCTTTTCATAAACAGGCGCAATATCTTAACGGCCGCGACCTTTTCGGCGAACTATGCAAAGCTGCCCACGAAGATGGCCTCGTGGTATTTGCGAGAATGGATTCGAACCGCGCCCACAAAGAATTTTACGACCAGTACCCGGGATGGTTTGCGGTTGACAAAGAGGGAAAGCCTTACAGGGCCGGAGACTTGTATTTGTCGTGCATTAATAGCCCCTATTACGATGCTCACATTCCCGCCATCCTTACGGAGATTGCTATGCTGTACAATCCGGAAGGATTTACCGACAACAGTTGGAGCGGCCTTACGCGCAACCAGGTCTGCTACTGCAATTATTGCCAGAAAAGTTTCAGGGAGAAAACAGGAAACGAAATTCCGCAGGAAAAGAATTGGAATGACAAGGTGTATCGCGAATGGATAAAATGGAACTACAACCGACGAATAGAGATATGGGAGTTGAACAATAAAACGACGAAAGCCGCGGGCGGTGCGGATTGTACATGGGCCGGAATGAACAGCGGCTCGATCCAGGGACAGGGCATCTACTTCAGAGATTACAAAGAAATATGCAAACGCGCCGACATCCTTATGCTCGACGATCAGACACGGAGTAATGAGGGCGGTTTTCAGCACAACGCACAAACGGGCAATTTGATTCACGGATTGTTGGGATGGGACAAGCTTGTACCTGAAAGTATGGCCATGTATCAAAATGGTGGCGGCACCAACTTCAGGCTCGCAAGCAAAGTGCAACCTGAGGCGCGGATGTGGATGATCAGCGGAATAGCCGGCGGCATTCAACCGTGGTGGCACCATGTGTCAGCGTTTCATGAAGATAAAAGAATGCACTCTACCGCTGCGCCTATAATGAAATGGCACAAAGACAATGAACAATATCTAATCAACAGGCTGCCGGTTGCCAATGTTGGCGTGGTATGGTCGCAACAGAATACAGATTTTTTTGGAAGAGATGACGCGGATGAATTAGTAGAGGAACCGTGGAGGGGGATGACGAATGCGCTGATGCGTGCGCGGATTCCGTATTTGCCCGTACACATCGATCATATTACGCGGGACGCAGCGAATTTCAAACTGCTCATATTGCCGAATATCGGCGCAATGTCTGATGAGCAGGTCAACGCCGTCAAACAATTTGTAACCAGGGGTGGAAGTGTAATTGCGACCGGTGAAACTTCCCTGTATAATGAATTGGGAGACAAACGGGAAGACTTTGCGCTTGCAGAAATGTTTGGTGCGCACTATGTGGGCGATGGAACGAAACCAGAGACAAAAGTTGCGGGTAATGCCTATCATACCTATCTGCGCTTAAGTAAAAACATAGCGTCGCGACATAAAATGCTTGAAGGTTTTGAAGAGACAGAAATTATCCCTTTCGGTGGATGGTTGCAGAATGTGGTGGTTGATGCAAATGCAGAAGTGCCGTTAACTTATGTGCCGCAGTTCCCTGTTTATCCCCCGGAGACTGCATGGATGCGGGAACCTGTCACAACTATTCCGGGTGTTATTATCAAAAATAATCCAGGTGGCGGGAAAGTTATTTTTGTACCTGCTGATATCGACAGGCAGTATGCTGTTAACAATCTGCCGGACCACGCTAATCTTATCAAAAACATGGTGAATTGGGTTACAGCGGACCAACAATTGTTGACTGTTGATGGGCCTGGGTTGCTGGACGTGCATTTATACCAACAGGCTAAGAGATTAGTGCTGCACGTGGTCAACTTAACAAGTGCGGGAACGTGGCGTCAGCCTGTTGAAGAATACATTCCCGTAGGGCCGCTTCATGTTAGCATCAGGTTACCAACGACTATCAGCGGCAAGAGTATAGAACTAAAAGTAAGCGATCAAAAAATATCCGCATCATCCACAGATCTCTCACACTCGCGGCAGAGCCGCTCGGTTCGAAATGACAATAC
This sequence comes from uncultured Chitinophagaceae bacterium, assembly GCA_963782225.1. Classification (GTDB taxonomy): domain Bacteria; phylum Bacteroidota; class Bacteroidia; order Chitinophagales; family Chitinophagaceae; genus Flavitalea. The sequence goes on along the minus strand of CAWAIQ010000006.1, from coordinate 320,563 downwards.
ACCCATTTCGAAAGGCTGGATAAGTTTTACACTGCCTTCTGTATTAGATCACGAGCTAATCATTATCTCCTAAAAATATTCTAATGAAAAAATGTATTTACATAGCGGTTGCTTTATTTATGGCCTGTTCAACTTCTAATGAACACGCTACATCAAATGTTATCTTACTTAAAAATGTAAATCTTATAAAGGGAGATGGTTCTCCGGCGGCGAAAAGTGATATTCTTTTGGCAGACGGGCGAATCGAAAACATCGGCACACCCATCACAAATAACACAGCCGAAACGATCGACCTTAACGGAAAAACTTTGATGCCTGCACTTATCAGCACCCACGTACATATTGGCACACTAAAGGGCACAACGACAAACGCCGGTAATTATACCAAGGAGAATGTTTTGAGTCAGCTTAACAAATACGCGGTATATGGAATTTTACATGTGCAGGCACTTGGTACCGACCGGCCGGTACTTTTCCAGAATGGGTTTTACGATTCTATTAAGAGTGGATTGCAAAGCGGTGCGCGCATGTTATCGGCCGGTTATGGATTCAATGTGCCGCAGGCTAACATCGATTCTACATCACACATGAATTTATTGTACAGGCCATCATTAGCATCGCAGGTTCCGGCAGAAATGGATAGTTTGAATGCACTTGGTATTACGACGGTAAAAATTTGGGTAGATGATTTTAATAAGTCGGTACCCAAAATGGATACGGGTGTATATCATTCGATCATTAACGAGGCGCATAAGAGAAATATGAAAGTTGCGGCGCATGTATATTATCTGGCAGATGCACGCCGGCTGGTGAATGACGGTATAGACTATCTCGCTCACAGTATACGCGATTCTGTTGTTGACGACGCATTGTTGCAGGCAATGAAGTCAAAGAATGTTGTCTACATCCCAACGCTCGTGCTGGATAAGTTTTCGTACGCCTATGGGGGAGAAGCCGAATGGATAAATGATCCTTTTTTCAAAGCATCTCTCGAGCCCGGTGTTTATGAGATGATCACCACCGAAAAGTATAAGAACGACACTAAAACTTCTCCCGCAAATGCAAGAAACGAGAATGGTTTTAAGATAGCCATGACGAATCTTAAAAAGATATTCGATGCGGGGATATTAGTGGCGCTGGGTACAGATTCCGGCGCGATGCCCATTCGTACGCAGGGATTTTCGGAACACCTCGAATTACAACTGCTTGTTGAAGCAGGTCTCACTCCAATGCAGGCGATAGTTGTGGCTACTTCGAATGCTGCAAAAGCACTGAACTTATCCGACTATGGCGTTCTCGAAAAAGGTAGAATCGCTGACCTTTTAATTCTGGATGGCGATCCGTTGCAGGATATCCGCAACACGCAAAAGATTAATTCAGTCTATAAAGCCGGTAAAAAGATTAAATAATTATTCTACAACTATTTCGTCTATCAACATATTGGCTGGCCGGCCAGCGCCAGGATGCCATCCGGGTGTATTGCCCATGCTTCGCGCGATCACTTTGATGTAACGTGCATCGCGTTCGGGAAATTCTGCATTGAACTCTCTCAGGTACCCACCATATTGGTCGATTGGAAGTGTATTTTTGATATTGGCTACCTGCTCGAATTTTTTACCGTCGGTAGATGTATAATATTCAACATTCAATGGAAGCAGCCTCAGCCAAAATCCGAGTTGGTAATAACCTGAACCCATCTTCCGTATTTTCTTCGTTTCGCCAAGGTCTATTACCGCTTCAAGATTCTTTCCGGCGAAGATCACCCAATTGTTATCATAGTCGTGGCTGCCGCGCTTTCCATCGGTAAGCATCGCCAGTTCTTTAGTGTTGATATCCGCTGTATCAGGGCTTATCAACGCAACCTGTTTGCCAAAAGCAAGGTGTTCATTCATGCCCTGCGAAAAAATACGATAGAATGCTGAGCGATAGTCTTCGGGTGTTGTGCTCCATTCTTTTACCTGGGTAACGCCTTCGCGCTGGCACAGGTCAACAAACTCATCCACCATATTTTTCAATGCTGTTTTCGGCTCCCATTTACTATTCACCTTTACAAATAAGCCGTTGTCGCCTGTATAATTTTTCTTCGCCTGCTCAAGAGTGGCATACATCAGTGGCAGCCGGGCAATGCGAACGCGCTCCAGGATGACCGCTGAGTCTTTCACTGATTTCTCCGCTTCGTCAAAAATCAGATTGTAACTTTTTAGTAGATTGGGAGTGAGGTATGAAGTTTCGGCGTCTACCGGCGAACCGAATATGCGTAATGGCTTACCAGCTTTCAACAGTTCAGTGCGCATATTATCGATATACTGCCTGATAGGTTTTGCTGCCGCGCCATAGTAGCCGTAAAGAAAGTCATTCATTAGTGAATCTGCGTCCTGGTAAGGATCCCACATTAATTTAGAGACCATATACGAACGAAGCGCAGCAAACTCGCCACCTACTTCGCGGTTACCCTGCTCGAACATTGCATTTACACCGTTCTCTGCAAAAAACTGAAGATTAGGCTGCAGCACCTGCAGGTTTGGAAACGGACTCAGCAAATGGTTGAACTGAATGACGTAATCCCATACTATTATATCTTTTGAAATTCTTCCCCAGTCTTTCACATCTTTTACAAACTCAGCGCTGGCGGTGTCGCCTGTCAACGGCTTATCGCGATATGCTTCAATGCTGCATAACATAATGTTTACATTATCACGTGGCTTAATGTTTTTAGGTGCATGTCTGCCATATTCATAAGCCAGCGTAGAGATCATTTTTTCCGGGAACTGGTCAGCGACCTTATTGACAAAGTTTACAATGGAGCCCGAAGGAGAACCTTCAATTGAATCAAGCTTGCGGCAGAGGTCGCAGGTGCAGTAATCGCGGTTGTCGTTCTGGCTTACTGACCAATATTTCGCGCCAGGGTTCTGCGCTATTTTTTTCCTCAGACTTTGAATAGTCAGTTCAAGAACGGTAGCATTAGAAAGACATAACTGTGTAGGCAGGCGTTTGCCTTTTACCATTGCGAAATATTCGGGATGCGATTCATAATAAGTTTGGGGAGGAACCAACTCATTGAACGTGTGCACGAACATACCCCAATCGGTGCGCTCCCCTTCTGGTGAATGATCGAGTTTGTGCCAGTCGGTGTACTCAGCATCCCAGGTGCCGCGGTAATGCGTGTCGCGAAAACCGATCACAGGAACCTGTTGATCGTTTATAGAAGGAAGGACTATGTTGGATTGTTTGGGGATGACCTTCACCGATTTCGTGTACATCCTGCAGCCAAGATACTTTTCCAAAAATGAATACACACCATACATCGTGCCTTTCTCGTTTCCGCCCGCAATGATCAACCTGGATGAATCGGTCCTTATTAAAAAGCCGTCTTCTTTTAACTTCTGATAGTTTATGTTGAGGTTTAAGCGGTCGAGACGCTCGTTTTGACCAAGTACGATTTCGTATGGTGAATAGTGCTTGTCTGCCGTGATGATAGGCAGCGCGGCTCCTGAAATTTCCAGGAGATAATTTTGGAGAAGGGTAGCGGCTTTCTGCTCGAATTGGCTCGCATGTGAGGGGATAATGATTACATACCGAGAACTTTTATTTTCTGTAAGGACAATATTGTTTTGTTCGGGAGCAGTTTTCTTTTTCTTTTGTCCGTTTGCGAAAAAAGAAATGAATACAAGAGATAGCAAAAAATAATGGCGCATGTTCGTTAGTGTGTCGTTTGCGCCAAATTTAGGGATTTACTTTTCGATCTCTGCTATGGCCCTCACTGTCTTCACAAACGAATCCGGCGTTACCGAAATACTATCTATTCCCAACTCTACAAGAAAGGCCGCAAAATCAGGAAAGTCCGACGGCCCCTGGCCGCATATTCCAACTTTTACACCTGCTTTCTTCGCATGACAAATCAATAACCTGATCATCGCTTTTACTGCATCATTTCTTTCATCATATAAATATGCAACGCGCGCAGAGTCGCGGTCGAGGCCAAGCGTAAGCTGTGTAAGATCATTTGAGCCAATAGAAAAGCCATCCACATGTTTTGCAAAATCATCCGCAAGAATAATATTTGAAGGCAATTCTGCCATCAGGTATAACTCAAGTCCATCTTTTCCTTGCACAAGCCCACTACACTTCATCACCTCCTTAACATCGAGCAGTTCTTTGACTGTTCTGCAGAATGGAATCATGACCGTTACGTTATCCAACCCAAAATGCATTCGTACTTTTTGAATCGCGCGGCATTCCAATGCAAATGCTTCCTGGTATTCACTCGAGTAATACCTGGATGCACCGCGCCATCCGATCATCGGGTTTTCTTCATGTGGTTCAAAATATTGACCACCGGGCATATTCCGGTATTCATTGCTTTTGAAATCGCTGAAGCGTACGATCACCTTCCTGGGAAAAAATGCGGCAGCAATTTTAGCGATACCAAATGCCAGCTTGCTTTCAAAAAAATCCACCTCATCCGCAAAGCCTGTTATTTTTTGCCTGATCGCCTCACTCAACGCTGCATCGCCCAGCGAGGCGTGGCCGAGTAACGCCAATGGGTGTACGCCGATGTAATTATTGATGATGAATTCCTCCCGGGCAAGACCTACACCTGCATGCGGCAGCGACGCAAACTGAAATGCTGCGGAGGGATTCGCTACGTTCAGCATCACCGGGGTGCGCACTGCCGGTATATCATCGAAAGCTGTTTCTAATCTTTCAAATTCTACTGTGCCGTCGTAAACAAAGCCGGTTTCTCCTTCTGCACAGGATGCTGTTACAAATCCGCCCTGTTTCAAAATGTTAGTCGCATTGCCGCAACCTACTATAGCAGGCACACCCATTTCGCGTGCAACGATAGCGGCATGGCATGTTCTGCCTCCTTTGTTGGTAATGATTGCAGAAGCCTTTTTCATGATCGGTTCCCAGTCGGGATCGGTCATATCGGTTACCAACACATCACCTTTCCTGAACTCATGGCCATCTGCAACCCGCTTATCAAGCGAATAGAGAATCTTTATCTCGCCGCTTGCTATGCCATCGCCCACAGCGATGCCGGTTACCAGCGTTTTCTTCTCATGATTCTTGTTTAACCGGTATTCCGTAAACACTTTACCCTGCCGGCGTGAGTGAATGGTTTCGGGTCGCGCCTGTACTATAAACAGCTGCCCGGTTAAACCATCAACCGCCCATTCAACGTCTACCGGCGTGTTATAATGCTTCTCTATCCGGCATACCCATTGCGCCAGCTGCAGCACCTGTTCGTCCGTAAGACAAAACATTTCTTGCTGATGATCGTCTGCTGAAATAATCCGCGTGCGTTCGTCAGGGTCGTCTCCATATACCATCAATTTATCTTTTACGCCGAGCTTCTTCTCGATTATAGCCGGAAAACCCTGTAGCAGCGTAGGTTTAAACACGAGGAACTCGTCGGGGGAAACCGCACCCTGTACCACCATTTCGCCTAAACCAAATGAGCCGTTGATCATCACTACATCGCGAAATCCACTTTCCGTATCGAGCGAAAAGGCCACGCCCGAACTAGCCAGGTCAGATCGCACCATGCGCTGTACACAAACTGACAAAGCAATATGCGAAACGTCGAAGTTGAAGCTTTTGCGATAGCTTATCGCGCGGTCGGTAAATAGCGAAGCGAAACAGTTTCTCACGGCATCAATCAGCGCACCAGGTCCGCGGACATTCAGGTATGTTTCCTGTTGGCCGGCAAAAGACGCGTCGGGCAGATCTTCAGCAGTCGACGAGGAGCGCACCGCAACATCCGTGTATTGCTGCAGATTTTGTTGCGACAGCAACTCGTAACATTCGATAATTTCGGCACTCAGCTGGTGAGGGAACCTGGCGTTACGTATCGCCTGCCTGATACGCAGGCCTCCTCTTCGCAATGATTCCAAGTCATCATGATTTATGCTGTTAAGTGTAGTGTGAATATAGTCGAGCAGATGGTTGGCGCGGATGAACTCCCAGTATACTTCGGTGGTTACGGCAAATCCGTCGGGAACAGCGATGGAAAGCGATGAAAGATTGCGTAACATTTCTCCTAATGAAGCCGATTTGCCACCTACAAGTGCAAGATCTTTAAGTCCGACCTGCTCAAGTGGCAGTACGAGTGTACGTTTCATGTGGTGTATTTGATGAGGAAAGCGCTGCAAAGGTGCAATCGCGACGAACCCGCACACCAAAATGATAGAATGGCAGAAAACAAATCTTTTAAAGCGCTTAAAACAGCAATTATTTCTGTTTTGTGCCTTTCGGCAGATTAATTGTGGTTGCTGTAACTTTACTATTAAACTCTTGATGACATGCTGGATGAAATAACTCCTTCTATCCGGCCTTTAAAAGAGGTGAAAATCATCGCTTCGGGAAAAAGCCTGCGCGATGAAGAGCTTCCAATCGTTAGCCAAATATCCTTCCTGCCATTCATTGAATACTTACGACAAAAAGCTGATAACACTTCTGATATAAGGACTGGTTTTTACAGATATCTCCTGCAAAAGTTTGAAGCGGAACCCGCATTGCTCGAACCGATTCAGGACACTAGTATTCTTAGTGATAATGAAGATCTCCTGGAACTGCTTACCACTTCATTATTCCCACTTGTAACTGATAAGGAGCGCATCTTCACACTCGCTCTGCCTTATCACTACACCATCTTTAATTATTCGAAATCGTTCGGTGATCTTTTTGTGGATGAAAAGGAAAGTAAATTCCTTCTTACAGAATCAGAATCGTTCGAGGCACTGAAAAAACTACAGGGCGCATTGTTTTATGAACATGTGCTTGAAAAGTTCTACAATATAAGGCTGAATGAAAACACTTCAGTAGTAGTGCCAGTTGTAGATGGGGTAACAGGAATGAAGCGCTACTATAAGCTGAGGTACGAGAGCCGTTTCATTGATATTAAATTAAAAGGTGAACTGCCAGACATCGCAAATTGTGCTGTGTGTCTGAACACTTTCCGCATCCTCGACCTCGACAAGCAGCTTGAAAAGATGCCTTTTGATATTTTCAGCGTAGAAGGCTTCGGAATATGGATAGCCGAAGATGTTACTACCAACGAGTCGATAGAATCGATAAAGAAGATCCTGCTTCGACACGATAGTTCCGACGACTCGATAGTAAGGGATATTAAAAAGCACGTGCATGCATTGATAGGTATGAACGAAGTAGAAGTTGGATTTACGCCGTTCATGAAAATTAACAACCGTTTTGTTCTTGATGAAACATGCATTACACATAGCCTGATCGGTAGAAACTGGAAACAGGACAACGAAGAAAGCATTGAAGCGTTTAACACCTGCCTGCAATTATTGAAGGAGCACCCTGAAGCAACGGCGTTCACAGTGCTTGATGATGAGATCACCAACATGGTGAGAATATTCAAACGGCTTTGGAGAGAAGGTGTGAGAAGCTATATCGTTTACCCTATACGCGACGAACAGGGAATATTAGGATTACTGGAGCTGGCATCGCCGGTTCCCAACCAATTAGACCTGGAAGTGCTGAAACGCCTCGAGCCCGCTATGCCTTTGCTATCGCTCGCATTGCTTAAAACGAGAAATGCATTTAACGACCGCATCGAAAAGATGATCAAGGAAAACTTTACAGCGCTCCAGCCTGCTGTAGAGTGGAAGTTTGCCGAAGCTGCGTGGGAGTCGATGAATAAGGACAAAGGAGCAGGTAAAGTGATCCGTGGGAACGTGGTGTTTGATAACGTGTACCCGTTGTACGGTGCAATCGATATAAGAAACTCATCTATTGAAAGAGGCTTCGCGATACAGAAAGACCTTAACGGCCACTTAGACCTGATCGACAGAACGCTCGACAAACTAATGAAGCATGTGAAGCTGCCGTTGCTGGATGGCTTGAAATTTAAAGTGAGCAACTTCCGGACGTCAATGAAAAACGGGTTGGCAGCTGAAGATGAAGTAAGGTTCAACGAATTTTTTGACAGGGACCTCAATGCAATGTTCAGTCACCTTCAGCACACAAACGAGCAAGTAAGTGAAATTGTGAACGGATATTTCAGCGAAGTAAATCTTGAAGGAAGTACGTTGTATGTGAACCGGAACGAGTATGAGGAGACGATGCAAACCATCAACAACGCCGTACTGAAGAGTATAATGGCGGAAGAGCAATCGATCCAGGAGTCGTTCCCACATTACTTCGAGAAATATAGGACTGATGGTGTAGAATACACTATTTACATTGGCCAGTCAATATCTCCGGAGGTAAAGTTCGATATGATGTACCTGCACAACCTGAGGTTGTGGCAGATTAAATCGATGGCAGAAGTGGCACGCATTACGCATAACCTGCTTCCTGAATTGCGGGTGCCTTTGCAAACAACGCAACTGATACTTGTGCATAGCCAGCCGATATCTATCGGATTCAGAAAAGATGAACGCAGGTTTGATGTAGAGGGCGCATACAATATCCGCTACGAGATAATGAAAAAGCGCCTGGACAAAGTTCATATCGAGGGAACGAATGAGCGGTTAACGCAGCCGGGAAAGATAGCGATTGTGTATTCGAATCCGCGTGAGGCGCAGGAATACAATGAATATATATACTACCTTCAAAGTAAAGGTTTGCTAAAACCTGGAATTGAAAATCTTGAGCTCGAAGAGCTGCAGGGTGTGCGCGGGTTGAAAGCGCTAAGAGTGGACATAAATCTTGAAGGGCTGTAATGGAAACACGTTTAATAACTCTTGATGTATCCGCATCTGCCGGAACTGTATCGGCGGAATATATGATCCCTGAAAATGCGGTGGCCATGTTCACTCTGGCTCATGGCGCCGGCGCAGGCATGAATCATACTTTTATGGTTGCGCTCGCTAAATCGCTTGCTTCGCACGGCATTGCCACATTGCGTTTTAATTTTCCTTTCACCGAACTGCACAAGAAAAGACCCGATCTGCCTGCGGTTGCACACAAAGCAATAGAGGCAGCGGCACGGGAAGCCAAAACATCTTACCCAAATCTTCCGCTGTATTTATCCGGAAAATCATTTGGCGGACGGATGAGTTCGCAATTTCTTGCCGCGCACCCTGATGATGCCGTGAAGGGGTTGGTGTTTTTTGGTTTTCCGTTACATCCTGCCGGCAAGCCGGGGATAGACAGGGCGGAGCACCTGAAAAACATCCAGGCGCCGATGTTGTTCCTGCAGGGCACACGCGATGAATTGGCTACGCTGGAATTGATAGAACAGGTGAGTGCTTCATTAGCCACCGCCACGCTGATAAAAATAGAAGGCGCGGATCATGCATTTAAAGCCGGGAAGCGCGATATTATATCACTGCTTTCTGAGGAGACACTGAAGTGGATAAAGTAATTTCATTAAAAATAAATCAACGATATGCAATACAGAAGGTTTGGACGTACAGGATGGCAGGTATCGGAAATGGGGTACGGAATGTGGGGATTAGCAGGATGGAAAGATTCGGATGACGACGAAACGAACAGGGCGCTGCACAAGGCAGTCGAACTCGGATGTAATTTTTTTGATACAGCCTGGGGATATGGCGAAGGCCGTTCTGAACAAATACTCGGAAAGCTGATAAAAGATTATCCCGGCAACAAACTATACGCAGCGACCAAGCTGCCACCTAAGAACCGCCAGTGGCCATCGAAGCCGCACTTCAAACTCGAAGATGTATTTCCGGAAGATTACATCGTTGAATACACAGAAAAAAGTTTAAAAAATCTCGGACTTGAAACGATTGACCTCCTTCAGTTTCACGTGTGGGAAGATGAGTGGAGCGACAGGGATGAATGGAAGAACGCGGTAATTAAACTTAGTAAAGAAGGAAAGGTTCAGCAATGGGGCGTATCGGTGAACAGATGGGAACCTGGGAATGGCATTAAGGCGCTGGAGACAGATCTATTCGCGGCTGTCCAGGTGATCTACAACGTCTTCGATCAGAATCCGGAAGACAAATTGTTCCCGGTTTGCGAAAAACATGATATCGGCATCATAGCCCGCGTTCCGTTTGACGAAGGAACACTTACAGGAACGCTTGACTATGATACTACCTTCCCCGAAGGCGACTGGCGCAATACTTATTTTGTTCCGGAAAATCTTAAGACAAGCGTTGACCATGCAAATGCGCTCAGACCGCTGATACCGCAGGGTATGACGATGGCTGAAATGGCATTGCGCTTCATTTTATCTAACAAACAGGTCGGAACAATTATACCCGGCATGCGTAAGATTAAAAACGTTGAGGCCAACATAGCCTCTTCTGATGGAAAAGGATTGCCGGCCTCACTGTTAAACGACCTTAAGAAGCATCGCTGGGATCGCACTCCAACGGAGTGGTCGCAATAATTATTTGCTTTCGCCTTTAAGGTTTGACAGGAGCCACTGCTCTGCCTTTTCGTTCTGTTCAGGATAGGTCCAGTGCGCCGTCTCTACTGCAAGCAACAATTGTTTAGGTGCAGGGATAACATTGTAAGCTGCATACATTGAAGTAGGCGGGCATACATTGTCGTTGAACCCCCAGCTATAAAATCCTTTTGCTTTCAATCTTTTTGCAAAGTTCACCACATCGTAGTAAGCGATGGTTTTGATCTTGTCGGCTTTGTTGTTATACTGCGCGTTGTACTTATCGAAAATGTGCGGCCATCCGCCGGCCCTGTTCTTTAAGTAGCCAGTCATATCGCTCAAAGCAGGATAAAATGCAGCTAGATATTTAATGCGGGGATCAAGGCCTGCAGTAATAATCGACAGCGCACCACCCTGGCTGCCGCCTGTTATGCCAAGTGTTTTACCATCATATTCGGGAAGACTGTCAATAAAATCATTGGCACGAACACAACCCATGTAAACGCGCTTGAAATAATACCGGTCGCGACTATCGAGATTGAAATACCAATAGCCATTCAAAGCGCCCGATGAAAGGTTAGAGTAAACATCGGGAGCAAGATTCACCGGGATGCCATGAATACCGATTTCCAGCGTGATGAAACCCTTTGCGGCATTGCGGATATCGCCGTTGTATGGACGAATACCTGCACCAGGCACACGAAGTATAGCTGGATATCTACCTGGCTTTTTAGGCACGCAGAGAATGCCGTATACTCTTGAATTGTTGATGTTCTGAAAATTGACATGATAAACGTTTACGAGATCGGTGCAACGCTCAGGTAGCAGCACCATGCGCGCATCGATGGGAATTTTAGCGAGCTCTGCCTTAGCTGAATCCCAGAAGTTTTTGAAGTCGGCAGGATCATCAACGGTAGGAGCGATTTTAAGCGGATCGAAAGCCGCTGTTGTCCAGTATTTATATTCTTTACCATCGAGAAAGGCAGAAACACTGCAGCGCATAAAGCCGGGCGTCTTCATCCCCGGCATATCCACCGTTAGTTTGCCATCCTTCAATTGCAGTGAATCCTTCTTTACAGGTTCCATCTTTTCAGGTCCAACTTCATACTTTACTATAGCATTTTTTAGAGGGTTGCCATCTTTCAGGATGGTGATCGAAAATTTAACCGCTTCTCCGGTTTTGTAGATCCAATCGGAGTGATCAGGTGCTACAACAACTTTTACGAATTGTTCAACGGGTTGCGCACTTGCTGCCGCAACAAACAGGAGAGAAAAAGCAAAGTGAAGAATAAATCTGCGAAAATTCATTTCTGGATTTTTATTTATAAATGTATCGTTTTTGAATGTATACAATTCATATCATTTATCTTCATAAAAACATCCACAAGGCATGCACGCAAGCGAAATTTTTAAGAACAACGAGAAGTGGGTATCACAAAAACTTTCTATCAGTCCCGATTACTTTACTGAGCTGTCGAAAGACCAATCGCCCGAGTTCCTGTACATTGGCTGTTCAGATAGCAGGGTAACCGCTGAAGATCTTATGGGCATTCAGCCGGGCCAGGCGTTTATTCACCGCAACATTGCGAATATGGTCATCAGCATCGACCTTAACGCGATGTCGGTTCTTCACTACGCAGTAGACATCTTAAAGGTGAAACAGATAGTGGTGTGCGGTCATTATAATTGCGGAGGCGTGAAAGCAGCAATGCAATCAGTTGACCTCGGCGTCCTGAATCCCTGGCTGCGAAATATCAGGGATGTTTACAGGATTCACAAAGATGAACTGAACGCGATCGCTGACGACGAAAAGCGTTACGACCGGCTCGTGGAGCTGAATGTACAGGAACAGTGCATCAACGTAATTAAGACAGCTGAGGTGCAGAGAGCATATAAGGAGAGAGGTATCAAAATTCATGGATGGGTTTTCGACATGAGGTCCGGTATGCTCAAGGATCTTAAGATTGATTTTGATGGGATACTGGAACACATCATGGAAATTTACCGCCTCGACTAAGGGGTATAATCAATAACAACAAAACGAATACAATGAGAGTGATTTTTGTGGCGCTTGCCATTTTTATGATTGCCGCAGATGTGCCTGCGCAGGACAACAAGGGCCCTTTTAAAATTAAAAGGGGAACGAACATTGCGCATTGGCTGTCGCAAAGTAAAACGCGTGGTAAAGAACGCGCTGCATTTTTTACGAAAAAAGATGTACAGTATATCGCCTCCGCCGGTTTCGATCATTTCCGTTTGCCGGTAGATGAAGAACAACTGTGGGACGAAGCTGGAAAACGGAATGCGGATGCATTTCAGCTGCTTGACAACGCTATTAAATGGGCGAATGAATCCGGACTTCGCATGGTGCTTGATCTGCATATCCTGCGTTCTCATCACTTCAACGAAAAGGAAAAGCCACTGTGGACGCAACCCGCAGCGCAGGATAAATTCATTCAACTATGGAGCGATCTTTCTTCTGCAGTGAAGAAGTATCCTAACAATATGCTGGCTTATGAGTTCATGAATGAACCGGTTGCAGACAGCGCCGAGGAATGGAACGTGCTGCTTACAAGGGTAGCAGATTCAATCAGAAGCTGGGAACCCGAACGTGTGCTGGTGATTGGTTCTAACAGGTGGCAATCGGCTCAGACATTCGATCAGCTGCGAGTTCCGGCGAATGATAGAAATATTATTCTCAGTTTTCATTTTTATGAGCCATTTCACCTGACGCATTACAAAGCAAGCTGGACCCCCCTGAAAGATTTCAACGGTAAGGTGCAGTATCCGGGACAGATAGTAGTAAACGGTGCGAATGAATATGAAAAGATGGTGTACAACCGCGATACGCTTGAAAAGATGATGGCAAAGCCAATAAAGCTTGCTGATAGCCTTGGACTGCCATTGTATTGCGGAGAATTCGGAGTGATAGATGGCGCTCCTGTTGATGCGAGGCTCGCCTGGTACAAAGACATGGTAGCCGTGTTTGAAAAGCATAATATCGGCTACGCGAACTGGAATTTTAAAGCGGGTTCGTTTGGTATTGTTGATAAGGATCTGAAGCCTAGGCAGGAACTTGTTAACGCACTTACTGGTAAGAACTAACGTACTGATGCAAAGAATATCGTTTGTGATAGCGCTGCTTACTGTTGTGAGCGGCGCTTTTTGTCAGAAAACCATGACTACTGCCGATGAGTTGAAGCAGTTTGCTGACTTATCGTTGTTGCCTGCATACCGGACAGGCGAAAGCGTAAACCAGGTTTCAACGTACGACAGAACCGGCCAGAACGACGATGGATTTAATGGCACTTACTCGTTCATTAAAAGGAATGCTGATAGCTCGCTTATCATCTTCGACGCTAAAGGTCCTGGTGTAATTAACAGGATCTGGACACCCACGCCGACAGAAGATACGTTCGACATTTATGTTGATGATTCGGTATTCTCTATAAAATATGCTGATCTCTTTTCTGGCAGGGTTAAGCCGTTTACGTATCCGCTTTGCGGGAGTGAGCTTGGCGGCAACTATTGTTATTACCCGATTTTGTTTGCCGATAGTTGCAAGATCGTTTGCCGCGGCAAGCAGATGCAGTTTCACCAGGTACAATGGAGAAGTTACCCGAAGGGTACCAAAGTCAAAAATACCTTTGATGAATTTAAAAACGTAGATAAGAGGAATTTAAAAGCTGTTTCAAAAAGTGTTGTTTTAGCGGCGTCTTCGCGATCGGTACTATTTGAGAAGTTATCGGGCGGACGCGTAAATACATTTCAGTTATATCCTGCCTCAGCTTTTGCCGGAAATAGTAAAGATGTCTGGATCAGTATAACATATAATAAAGACACGGCAGTGTTTTGCCCCGCGTCTGATTTTTTTGGATTTGGCTTTGGACAGCCTTCCATGAATTCATGGTTGCTGGGTGTAAGTAACGATACTGCGTTCTGCAATATTCCCATGCCCTTTGATGATCAGTGTAAAATAACCCTGATTAATAATAGCCCGGGACTTCTAAACATTTCGTACGCGGTAAATAGCGAAAATCGCAAAAGAGATCCCGCTCGTGAGGGAAAATTATATTCATCGTATACGTCAGTAAAGCATAATAAAGGCGGCCCTTCACATGTTCTTCTCAACACAAAAGGCAAAGGGCATTTTATAGGCACGATACTTCAATGCCAGGGTACAGTTCCCGGTATGACACTTTTTTTTGAAGGTGATGACTCTACTGTTATTGATGGACAAACAACATTACACGGCACGGGTTCCGAGGACTATTTCAATGGTGGATGGTATGCATTTCCTGATCGATGGGATGCTGCTTTTAGTTTGCCCTTCCACGGCTCGCTCGGTTACAGTTTACCCTTATGCAGAACCGGCGCATACAGGTTCTATCCCGGCGATAAACTGTCATTTGACAAGTCTTTCTTTCATTCAATAGAACATGGGCCAGTAGCGAATAATATTCCCGCGATCTATACATCTCTTTCATTTTGCTACGGTGAAAGGCCACCTGCTTCGTTATCGAAAATGGGAAATAATGAAGTGTTTTCACCCGACACGCTGGTGATCTATCCCCAATTAACTCCAACCATTTCGTGGAATGGTGCAGACCAGCAAACACTTTGGGCGCACAATACAGGTGGGCTTAGCCATGTATATACGGTTAAAGAAGAAACGATTCTTAGATTTTCTCTTGATGATATACCGTACGGCGATTATGAACTGCTGGTAGACTACGATAAGATTCCATTGGGAGCGAAGATGAAAGTTATGCAGCGTCAGACAGAATTGTCGGGCTGGATTGAAACTTATGCAGCCGATACTTCGAGGATAGAAGCTGAGAAAGCTGGTACGATGCAGCGTACGCCTGATCATAGAACTATCTCGATACACTTCAAGACACATGGAAACAAAAACCAGTTTTTCCTTAACCGGTTTGTTCTTGTAAGAAGAAAATAGAAATCTGTTATGGAATAATCTTCTCCCCGTATCTAATTAGAAACTACGTTTATGGGAGAAGTAAATGTTTCCGTCAAAGACGATGGCAAACCCCTTCGTAAAAAACATTCTACGAGAGTTGATCTAACACCAATGGTTGACCTGGGCTTCCTGCTTATTACGTTTTTTATTTTTACAACGAAGATGGAAGAGCCTAAGAGTATGGATTTGAATTTGCCAAAAGATGCGATCACCGATCCATCTTTAACGGCGGAAAGTAAAACGCTGAATATCTTGTTAGGCCGGGATGATCATGTATGGTATTATCACGGCAGTGCTATAGATAGTATATCTCCGTCGGATTATGCAAATGGCATCCGACAGGTAATACAAAATAAAAAGAAAATCGTAGACCAAACGTCCGGAAAAAAGAATGAGTTAGTTATACTTATAAAGCCAACTACTTACAGCTCTTATAAAAACCTTGTTGATGTGCTTGACGAAATGTTAATCAACGGAGTAACGCGCTATGTATTAATGGAACCCTCACCAGGCGAAATCACCAGGGTAATTCAATAAAAAAGCTGCCGACTTACGGGTCCGCAGCTATAAGGTAGCCGCCACCTTACGGGGTCGCAGCTAATGGGGTGCTGCCACCTTACGGGGTCGCAGCTTGTATTTATTGATGAGCCGTCCTGTGAAATTTCTATACCAGCACGCCGTCCTCCTTTGCCGGAATAAGCGATAAAATTTTGTCGTTGTTTGTTCTAAGCCAGGTTTCGAAGGTCTGCATTGCAGGGTAGAGGCCGTAGCTTTCAATCATATCTATGTGCCTGTCTGGAATAAATCGCCGTTGTACTTCAAAAACATCTGCCCACCTGTCTGCCTGTGAGTAATCAAATCCTATGAATATATCTCTTGGTATGTGATGATAATAAACGTTCTGATCGAGCGCCTTCGACATCAGCAAAGCGTACTCTTCACAAGGCCTGTCTTCTGCCACTACACCCACTGTTCTTGCTAAATATTCAACGGGGTGGTCAAACATTTTTGCCACGATGCCGCCAACGTCTGTTACGCTGGTCATCGCAAGCTTTGTATCACCCTGCGGAAACCCGAAGTGAAGATTGCCATGCCTATCCCTCTGTAAAGGGAATAGATCAATAAAATTTTCATAATAAAATGATACGTGTATAAATGAGGCAGGAACCTTAATGCTCTTAGTGTATTCCTGCAATCTTGCTTTGATATCGCATTGCGGAACGGAATGTTCGCCTTTGCTTAGTTTATGATAGTTAGGCGAGGAGCTGTAAATAAAATGTTCTACGTCTGCGTATTTCGCCGCATCTGCGAGGTTCTTCCCGTGGAAGATTTCTTTCTCAGAATGTTCCTCGAAATCTGTTACCGCAAATACCCCGTAAACATTTTCCATCGCCCTGCGAAGGCTGTCTACGTTAGTGAAGTCACCGGTCGCTACGTGTGCGCCAGCTTTGCGTAGAGCGATAGCGTTGGGTGATTCGCTGTTCCTTGTAAATATTCTTACATCGAATTTGCCATCGGCTAAAAGCTTTCTCGCTACGCTGCCGCCCTGTGCGCCTGTGGCTCCTGTTACCAGTATTGTTCTTTTTTGTTGCATTGGATAGTTGTTATTGACCCCACGAATATATACCGGGTATGAGGGGTGATGCAACCCTAACAGGTGTGAACTGCGTATTTAAGAGAATGAATTGTTGTAAATTTAGAGTAGACATGAAATTCTTCCTGCCCATCGTAACCATCTTACTCGTTTTCTCCTGCAAAAAAGGCGACAAGTCAAAAACTAAGATGGAACTATTGCTCAACGGCAGTTGGCATGTTACGGCCTATACAGTGGAGCCGGCGCTTGATTTTAATGGCGATGGCGTTGATGAAACAAATGCTTTTGCCGTAATGGAGCCATGCGTGAAAGACGACCACACGACATTTTATGAAGATGGCTCGGGCCAGCTCAACGAAGGTGCTACTAAGTGTGACGACAGCGATCCGCAGACCATACCCTTAACATGGCAGCTTGCCCAGAACGAAACGGAGCTGATAGTGCAGAGGATAGACTACCTGCTGGAATCCCTTACCGAGAACCAGCTGGTAGTAAAAGAAATAGAAACGATTTCACAGGTTACCTATACTCACACGGTAACCTTTTCTCACTAAAGTTTATCACACTAAAGTTTATCAATTGCGTTTGCCACCCTGTTGGCCGAACGGGTAGAAGCCTCCATTCCCCAGTTAAGATTATCAGCCGATGCGCCTGCAAAGTGTATACGGCCTGCAGGCTTCATCAATTCTGGCCAGAACTTGTGCAGCTCCCCAATAGGAAAAGCCAGGCGCTCGCAGGTGGGTGAATAAGTCTCTTTCGTCCAATCGCGGCCCAATGCCTGTTCAATAGTGTCCTTGCCTGGATATACTTCCCTGAACGCGGCTAACGCACGTTGTGGCGATATACCACCGGGTCCGGTGCCTAATACAATTACCCTGTGCGTGTCTACTTCATCAGCAGAGTGCCATACGCTCCAGAGATCGGGATGGCCCAGCTCGAGGTTGATACTGATCTTATCCTTTTCCCAGAACTTGGAACGTGCCTGGAACACAAAACGCTGGTACGAATCGTAGGTGATGTTATTAAGTACAAATTTCTTTTCTGGCGACAGCTCCGGAGTTACAGGTATTTTGCTAAAAGCAGGAGGGGGAATACAACACACCAGGTAATCGGCATGCATTTCTTTGTCTTCATCTACCTGTTTGTATTTGACGAGTACGCCGCTATCGTCCTGGCTTATTGATTGTATCGGGCTATTCAGCCACACACGTTCGCCCAGCTTCTTTGCAAATGCACTTGGCATCATCTGGTTTCCACCTTTCAGCCTGAAGACTTCGATGGGTGCCTCTGCAACCCCGCGCATTTTCAGGATCGCCGATTTCCATAACTCAAATAGTGCCGAAGAGCCGCTGCCGCCAACATGATCTAAGCCGGCCTGGGAAGCGCCCTCTTTTTTGTAGATGTCCGACATTGGAATTTTGTCGAAATCGTCATATCCAACACCGAACGGTTGATATTCATCTTTGAACTTGTCGAGATAAGGATTCATGAATAACCTTGGCAATTCGCCGAAAGGATTTTTAGAAAGAAATTCAACTTCCCTTTCGTTGTAACCGAGTTTTCGAAGTTCTGCCGGATCGGCAAGCATTTTTTCTGTGTAGAATTTGCCATTGATCCTTCTCACAACATTTTTTCTGCGGGGGTAGGGCAGTCCTGTGAGTCCTAATTCTTTTACATATTCCCTGTAGCGTTCATAGCCGGGGTTAGTAAAATGTTCAGCGCCACCATCGCCGTACAATCCGTCTGACAATCCATCGCGCACAGTGAAAACGTGGCCTCCATGCCTGCCGCTGGCTTCGAGTACTGTTACATCGTGGCCCTTTTTCATCAGCTCGTATGCGCAGCACATACCTGAGATGCCGGCTCCTGCCACGATTACTTTCTTCTTTGCCCTGATTGATGAGGTGCTCTCGAGTAGTTCGGGGTTGATCAATGTTGTTCCTATTCCTGCCATCGCAGTGTTCTTAATAAATTCTCTTCTTCCCTGTTTGTACATAATAAATTGTTTAAGGATCGGTGCATTTAAATATAGACGAAATTGCCTGAATATGCGCGACGAAATTGCATTGATTCATTCACAGGAAATCGACAGGTCAAAATGGGACACGTGCATTTCTTCCGCATCAAATTCACTTATCTACGCAACTTCATCCTGGCTCGATCATCTCGCAGATAACTGGTCGGGTTTAATACTTAACGATTACGAAGCAGTAATGCCGGTAACATGGAGAAAGAAGTACGGCATCAGGTATTGCTATCATGTGCCTTTTGTACAACAGCTGGGCATTTACGGATTGCGCGCAAACACTGATGGGGCGTGGTTTGCAAAGGCGCTGCTTACATTTTGCAGGTATGGGACGTACCCGTTTAACTATGCAAACAAGGGTATGGGTAATGTACCGAGAACCAATTTTGTGTTGCCGCTGGACAGAGGGTACGGGGAGATTTCAGATGGATTTTCGGGAGATGTTTTGCAGAATATCCGCCGTGCAGAGAACAACGGTTTGCGATACGAAAAGGCAACGCTGCAGGAGGGGATAGAAGCCTATCGTGACTTGTATAGTAACCGGATAATGGTGTCCGACGACACTTTTAGCAGGATGGGGACATTATGTGAATTTCTTTCTGAAGGGGGAAATCTCATAGGGAGAAAGGCGATTTCTGCCAATGGCGAAGTGCTGGCGATTGCACTTTTGCCCTCTTACGGCGGGCGGTTATACAACATCATGAACAGCACTTTTCCAGCGGGAAAAAAGCTTGAAGCGAACTATTTTCTCCTCTCACAGCTATGGAAAGAGCATCAGTTGTCGGGTATGGTGTTCGACTTTGAAGGATCGGATATTCCAGGGGTTAAAGCGTTCTACCGAAAGTTTGGTGCGACCGACCAACCGTATTTCCATTGGAGATTTAACCATTTACCCTGGCCGCTCAAAATGTTTAAGTAACCGGCGAAAAAGATTTGGGACGATTTGTATTTACAGAATTGTCTGTATCTTAGGTTCGATATGGGTTTGGTAAGTTTCAGTATTCAAAATTCATTGACTAACTGTTCATTCTTTAAATTTTAATTATTATGGCGAAAACCGCGAAGAAAGCTGCGAAAAAAGCGGCTAAAAAATCAGCTCCGAAAAAGGCAGCCAAGAAATCGGCACCAAAGAAAAAATCGGCACCAAAGAAAAAATCAGCACGTAAACCTAATGCTGCTTTCATGGCGCCACTTACACCAAGCGCAGCTCTTGCTGAAGTAGTTGGAAGCAAACCCATTCCAAGAACAGAAATAGTTAAGAAGATCTGGGACTATATCAAGAAAAATAATCTTCAGGACAAGAAGAACAGAAGAAATATCAATGCTGATTCTAAGTTGAAACCTTTATTCGGCAGCAAAGACCAGATCTCTATGTTTGAATTAGCTAAGCTGATAAACAAACAAGTGAAATGATTTTGGGTTAAATAATTTTCAAAACCAGCCCCCGGGCTGGTTTTTTATTTTTGTATGATGGTGATGCCACTTAAAATGTTTTTACTACTTGTTTATTCGTTTGTTGTTGTTACGGCATTTGCACAAATGCACCCGGTGAAAAAGATCACTCCGCGTATGGAAAGCCAGTACGAAACCAACAAATCAAAATTCGGTACAAACAAGATAATGCCCGCAGAGTACGAAAAGCAGATTATCACCGCACTATCTTATTTCCCTGAATTGATCAACACTAAAATAACATTCACGCTTGTGAAGGGCAGTTCCGGTGTAATATCAACACGACCAGAATGGCTGAGTGTATTCAAAAACAGCGGGCGACGTGCATACGTAGTATTTATCGGAGATTCATTTGCAAAGCGTACTCCCCGGTTTATGTTTAGAAATTCTCCTGTAGATGGACAGGTCGGCATCATCGGTCATGAGCTGTCGCATATCATCTACTTCTCTCGCAGAAATACTTTCGGTTTACTCAAAACCGGAATTGCGCATGTGTCTGTCCGTTATATGGACCGGTTTGAAAACAAAACCGATAGTGTTTGTATAGAACGAGGATTGGGTTATCAACTGATAGACTGGAATATTTATCTGCGTAAAGCTTTTGGTGTTGCTGATCCGGAAAATGGCCCTGATCCGTTTTTTACTGATACGACGCGTGAGCGCTATATGAGCCCTGCAAGAATTCGCCAGGTTATTGCAAAAAGTAAAATTTACACTTCGTTGGCCGACTAAAAAGAGAATACCCTTTCATTGCTGAAAGGGTATTAACCAAAACTAACTGCAAGGAGCGTATAACAAAATGGGTTAGCAGTGTAACATCTTCTGTAACAAATCTATATTAAATAAATTTTATTTCGCTCGTACTTTTACTATTCAAATTGCGGTATACTGCAGGTGTGCCTGGCGGCGGCTGTGCCTGCGCCGCTTGTTGAATGTGTTGTTGACATCGTGAAGATTTGCCCGCAGGTCGCAACTTTTCGTTGCGAGTGGCAGGCTGATGCATTCGCATCGCAAAATATTTTCAGCCGCAAGAAACGCCGCGCGATATCGCAATCAGAAAGCGCCACAGGCAAATTGAATCGCAGCACAGAATCTTTTCACTCGCGAGAAGCAAAACGCCGTCCGATAACGCAATGAAAAGTCGCCGCAGGCATAGCGCTGTCAGGCTGATGCAATCGCAGCGCAAAGATCTTTTCAGCTCGCAAGAATCAAAACGCTCGTCCGCATCGCAGCAATCGAACACCACCGCAGACAAATCCAATCGCAGCGCAGAATCTTTTCACTACGCGAGAATCAAAACGCCGTGCGATAACGCAATGAAAAGTCGCCGCAGGCATAGCGCTGTCAGGCTGATCCAATCGCATCGCAAAGATCTTTTCAGCCGCAAGAATCAAAACGCTCTTGCATCGGCAGAATCGAACACCACCGCAGGCAAATTGAATCGCAGCGCAAAATCTTTTCACTCGCGAGAAACGCCGTGCGATAACGCAATCAAAAAGCGCAGCAGGCACAGCGCCTGTCCGCAGGTCAAAATAATAATCACCTCTGCATTAGCAGAATCGAAAACCACCGCAGGCAAATTGAATCGCAGCGCAAAATCTTTTCACTCGCGAGAAGCAAAACGCACCTGCGATAACGCAATCAAAAAGCGCCGCAGGCACAGCGCCGCAGGCACAGCGCCGCAGGCACAGCGCCGCAGGCACAGCGCCGCAGGCTTATTTCTCAAGAAATCTTTTGATCGTCAGGATATATTCATCAGGTTGCTCGATAAATATGTTGTGCCCCGCATCTTTGATAAAAGCAAACTCATGATTTTTAAACACATCGAAATATTCAGTTGTATATCCCCACGGTTGATTATCGCATTGCGCCTTCATGATGAGTACAGGCGTAGTAGCAGCCATTAATTTCGGTCGTGGATCCTGCAGTTTACCAAGACTAAGCCTTGTAATATAGTGAGCATAGTAGCCCTCGGTACCCTCGGCAATCACTGCATTCGCGGTATCGCACACCATCGATTTATTCAAATAAGTAGCGTAGTAAGTAGCCAGCTGATCGGCTTCGTCGTCACTGGCCAATTTCGTCCCAAACTTTCTTAACCAGACTTCAACAGCTTTCGCCCGTGCTGTTATAAACAAGTTCCCACTCTTCCCTGTAAATGGCTTTTTAATTTGTAAGCTATCAGGAAGCGCGATCGCGGCATAAGCATAATTCTGGGGCTGCATGGCTGCAGGTGCGGTTACCACGAGCTTTGCCACTCTATCTGGATTATTGGCGATATAAAGTGCCGAAAGAATTGAACCCCATGATTGACCCAGCAGAATAACTTTTTTGCTGTTGAGCTTCTCAACTATTTGTTGGAGGTCGGTACGATGTCTGTCGGCGGTATACTCATTAATATCATCGAGCCGGCCTGAATGGCCACAACCAACCTGATCATACAGGTAAACATCGTAACCGTAATTGGAAAGGCGGCCAAGTGTTTCTACTTCGAGATCTGTAATCCCTGCAGCGGGCCCGCCATGGAGATAGATAACAGGGTAGGGTTGTTTCCAACCTTTTGCAGGAACCAGTGTATAAGCGATCCGCGAGCCCGAAGCCAGCGACCAATACCTGGTTCCCGCACGTTCTTTTAGTTGGGTAACATTATAGTTCCGCGGATAAAAGAAAGCAAAAGCTATCGATCCGGCACAAAGCAGCAGAATAAATGCAAGCACCGTTATGACTTTTTTTTTCTTCAATATCCTTTGCTGATCAGTTTTGTCTGCGGATACTTCCGCTGCCGGCTACCTTGCTGCTTACAGCACCGTTACCCCAGTATTTGATGTCGCCACTGCCGGCAATGCGTGAATCGAGTTTCGTATTTGCAACAACTTCTGCACTACCACTTCCAGAGATGTTTACAGACGTATTATCGGCCTGGAGATCCTTTGCCTTAATATTTCCGCTTCCTGCAATCTTTCCTTCAAAATCGCTCGTCTTGCCTTTCAGATGAATATTGCCGCTACCAGCAATAGAAGTTTTCAGATCCGAAGTTTGCAAATCAAGATCGATATTACCGCTGCCTGAACTCCTGGCTTCGAACGTTTGACTGCCCTTCAATTCGTTTGTGCTCTTTACGTTTCCGGATCCGGAAAGATAAACACCTTTAAGTTCCGGCACGCTCACATGAATTTCAACCTCCTTACCAGATTGGATGTTTACTCCTTTTTTATTGCGGATGTGTAGCTCATTGCCTTCGGTTTCCACGATAATGTATTCCTGCAGGTTTTCCTGGGCATCAACTTTTACGGAGCTGCCAGTGGCATCGGTAATAGTAACGTTGAAACTACCATGGGTATGTATAGAATTGAACGAACCAACATTGCGGTCCTGCGATACGATCGGACCTTCTCCTTTAACCCTCTTTTGAGCCTGCACTGTCGTAGCTGCAAACATGAAGACGAAGGAGAACGCGAACAGAAGAGTTTGTTTCATAACAGAAATTTTTAAGGTGCTTTTCATGTGAGACGGAGCAGTGCCTTAAAATGTTACAGCCCTTAAAAATAAAGAATCGGCGGGCAACCACCTTAGTTGTTGATACGTATCAGTTAGTATATCAAATTATGACGTTATGAAAAAACCCGCAATCTGGAGTATGGCTATTCTATTTGTTTCGGCAACTGCAATTTTATCGTGTAATAAAGATGATGATAAAGAGCAAACGGTATTTACGGGTAACAACCTTGCTTTGAGCGCCGCGCAGGAAGTGCCAGCCACTGCTTCAACTGCAACCGGTACTATGAACGTATCGTATGATAAAAGCACAAAGGTGCTTGTGGTATCTGCTACATGGGCTAACCTCACCGCCGATCCGGTAGCTGCCCACATACACGGTACCGCTGCGCGGGGAGCAAACGCTGGCGTGAAAGTAGATTTTCATGATAATGTTACCACAGCTACGGGAACCTTCAACAGATCCATCACAGTGGATGAAGTAGCCATCAAAGAAGACAGCTTACTTAACGGCTTCTATTATTTTAATATCCATACACCGGAAAATAAGGGTGGGGAGATCCGGGGTCAGATAGAATTTTAGCGAACCGCGTATTCTTAATTTATTGGACAGGGAACGGTGTTTCCCTGTCTTTTTTATTTTTAGCCATTCATTGTCAGCGAATTGCGTTTCGATACCCCTCCATGGTATAACATTTGAATAGGGGTGGATGTAAACGAATATTAAAATCAGTTCGCAATGAAAACAATCAAGACATCAGTACTCGCACTAGTTGTTACTTCTCTCGTTATCGGCGGTTGCAAGAATGCAAGCAAAACACAAAAAGGTGCTGCCATCGGGACAGCTGGAGGGGCCGCCGCAGGCGCAGTAATCGGACGCGCCGCAGGTAACACCGCACTTGGCGCCATAATCGGAGCTGCTGTTGGTGGCGTTACCGGCGCAGTGATCGGCAAAAAGATGGATAAACAAGCAGAAGAAATCGAAAAAAATGTTCCCGGCGCAAAAGTTGAACGCGTAGGCGAGGGTATAGTGGTGGATTTCAGCGATAAAATTCTGTTCGAATACGATAAATCAAATCTTAGCGGAGGTGCCACAACTAACCTCAACAAGCTTGTAACCATTCTTAACGACTACCCTGATACTAATATAGAGGTACAGGGACACACGGACAGCAAGGGTTCCGACGATTATAATATGCGCCTTTCCAAAAGAAGGGCTGCGGAAGTGTCAAGTTACCTGCGCAGCCGCAATGTTGCAGGATCAAGGATCATAGATAAAGGTTATGGTGAAAGCGCACCTGTTGGGGACAATGAATCTGAAGACGGCCGCGCACAAAATCGCAGGGTTACTTTCCTTATCACTGCCAACAAAAAGATGGTGGAAGAATCCAAGAAAGAATCATCTAATTAATCCAGCCATATCAATTCAATAAAAATCAAACTATGAACTTCAAGAAAGTGTTTTTACCTGTACTGCTGCTCACAGGTTTTTCAGTCGCTTCGTACTCGCAAACTTCACTCGGTCTCAGAGCAGGGGTGAACTTCCAGAATCTTAACGGAAAAGATGATGCCGGCGATAAGCTCAATAACAAAATGAAAGTCGGCTTCAACGCCGGTGTAACAGCCGATATTCCTGTTGCGGCCCCCGATTATTTTGTACAAACAGGTTTGCTCTTCTCTACAAAAGGAGCGAAGTTTGAAAATTCGGATGTAAAGATGAATATTTCATATCTCGAAATCCCGATCACGTTCCTTTACAAGCCTCTTGTCGGCGAAGGCCATTTGCTAGTGGGCGTCGGTCCTTATCTTGGTTATGCGGTCGGAGGGAAAACTGGCGATAATGACATAGATTTTGACAATGATCTGAAGAGATTTGACGCAGGTGGTAACATATTGTTCGGGTATGAATTCACACCGAAATTATCTGCACAGTTAAATGCGCAGCTTGGCCTCGTTAACATCCTGCAGGACGGAAACGGCACAAATGGTGACGCTACCGTAAAGAATACCGGCTTTGGTATATCGCTCGGATACCGGATTAAGTGATTAAATAAATGAATTATCTTCATAAAGGTTGCCGTTAAACGCAACCTTTATTTTTTTATCTATGAGAAGGATATTCATAATTCTTTTTTGCATCACCTCGCTTGCGGCCACCGCTCAGCAGCAATCATTCAAAGTGATCAGCTTCTATACAGGCAGAGCTGATCTCGCTCATGTAAGTTTCGTTACAGAAGCCAATAAATGGTTCACTGAGCAGGCAGCTAAATATAATTTTGTATACGACTCAACGCGCGACTGGAACAATCTCAACGAGGATTTTCTTTCTAAATACAACGTCGTCCTCTTCTTTGATACACGTCCCGATTCCATTTACCAGAGAAAAGCTTTTGAGAACTATATGGAAAACGGTGGACGCTGGATGGGTTTTCACTTTGCAGGCTTTGCTCTTACCCCTTCCGATTTTAACCAGGACTGGGATTGGTATCACGACAAGTTCATCGGCACTGGCCAATTTGTAAGCAATACCTGGCGACCCGTTTCAGCGATTTTAAAAGTAGAGAACAAAAAACATCCATCTACAAAACACCTGGGAAAGACGTTTAAGTCTGCACCGAGTGAATGGTACCGGTGGGAAAAAGATTTGAGAAACAATCCCGACATCAGCATATTGCTTTCTGTCGATTCAACAAGCTTTCCATTGGGAACGGGGCCTAAGCCAGATGAAATATGGCACAGCGGATATTACCCGATAGCCTGGACCAATAAAAAGTATAAGATGATCTATACCAACATGGGACATAACGATATGGACTATGAAGGAAAGACGAATGCAACATTGTCCAGTTCATTCAGCAGCAAAGAGCAGAATCAATTTATCATTGATGCGCTGTTGTGGCTGGGTAGAAGTAAATAATTAAATCGATTGTTATGAACAATGAATTAACCGCAACAGCAAGTATTAAATTGAATGCCACTCCAGAGCGGGTATGGGAGGCCCTTACAGATCCCGCAGACATCAAACAATACCTTTTTGGCACAGATGCGAAAAGCGATTGGCAGGAAGGAAGTTCTGTTACCTATACAGGAGAGTGGGAAGGTAAGAAGTACGAAGACAAAGGGACAGTAATTAAAGCAATTCCGAATCAACTGCTGCACACAACCTATTACAGCAGCATGAGTGGAAAAGAAGACAAGCCCGAAAACTATGCGGATGTTATTTACCGCATAGAAACGGCAGGCGGTCAAACCATATTAACGATCACGCAAAGCAACAATGCCGACGAAAAATCGCGCGATCATTCGCAGGAGAATTGGGGAATTGTGCTCCAGGGTCTTAAACAGCTGGTAGAGAAATAAGTTAGTTCCGGTCTTTTTGCATTTTCCATTCGCGGCCCGGTTCGTCGACCCTGAAACTTTCGAGGTTGCCCATGTCCATCAGCGTTACATAAACGGTGCGACCGTCTTTACCGCCGAATGCAACGTTGGTCGGGCGTTTGCCTGTGAGTGTAACTTCGCGAACGATATAGCCTTTTGGAGAAATTTTGGCAACGGTTCCCTTTCCGAAACGTGCGATATAGATGTTGCCCTGCACGTCGCAACGCATGCCATCTACTCCAAAGTCTGGAAATTCAATCAGTCTTCTTTTGTTGCTTACGTCACCGCTTTCTGACAAATCGTACGCCCATATTTCGCGGCCGGCATTTACATAAAGTGTTTTTTCATCCGGACTTACGTCAATACCATTTGCTGTACCGAGACTATCGAGCAGCGTTACTTTTCCATCGGTATCAACGCGCCATACACGACCGGTTTTAGCTTTCCAGTTGGGGTCGCTCGCATAAATTCTGTCTTTGCTGTCTATCGCAATATCGTTTGGCTGGCTCATTGACGCCTCGTGTGCATGAACAGAAATTGCTTTTGTGTTCATATCTACTTTCAGTACATTATGCCCGGTGTAGTCTGCAATGTACATCGCGCCTTTGCTATCGAATCTGATACCGTTACCTGTGCTGCCCTGTGGAAGTTCCACAAACAATTCTGGCTTACCATCCGGCGACACTTTGCCGATTGTTCCTTCCTTTCCAAAGTTTACGGCGTAAACGTTTCCGTCCTTATCAACTGCAGGACCTTCGCATCCGCCCGTGAAGCTTTTTTCAGGAGTAAAGGTTGAAGCCTTGAATGCGTCGCTGATCTTGTTCTGCTGTGCACATCCTGCTAGCGCTATAGCACAAACGATAATAAAAGTGAGATAGATTTTCATATGTAATGTTGTGTTTATTCTGGTAATGC
The DNA here is from genome assembly GCA_963782225.1 of uncultured Chitinophagaceae bacterium. Lineage (GTDB taxonomy): Bacteria > Bacteroidota > Bacteroidia > Chitinophagales > Chitinophagaceae > Flavitalea. The sequence continues at coordinate 292,395 of CAWAIQ010000006.1, read as the reverse complement.
AAACGCGACTACGCCGCCTGCGGGGTTGTCTTTATTTCCGGAAACGGAGACAGCAATATACTGCTTTCCGTTGCTCATAAAGGTACTCGGGGTGGAGGTTGAGTTACCCGGAAGTTCGATTTCCCACAAAACTTTTCCTGTTTCCTTGTCAAATGCCTGGAACTTTTTATCCCTTGTGCCTCCAATGAAAATTAGCCCTCCCTTAGTAATGATAGGTCCGGGAGAACCGGTTCCACCCAGAGGGACAGTCCACACATAATCACCTGTATTCAGGTTAATGGCATTGAGTGTTGCCACTGGTGGTTTAATAAACGAGTGCCCGTCTTTATCTTTCATGATAGCATACGCTGCAATATTGATGTAAACGTCACCGGTACCTTTCGATCTGCCACTGGAATCCCCAAGTATGCTCAGGTTTCTTTTCATTTCATCCACATCATAATCTTTTTGTGTACGCTGGTTTTTGCCGAAAAGAAAATCAACAATGGCTTTCTCTTTTCCACCCAGCACGTGTTTAAACGGCGGCATCTTTCCTGCGCCCTCACGGATGCGAACGAGTGCCTGGTCTTCAGTAATACGGTCCTTCAATGACACCAGCGAAGGATACATCGGCTCTTCACCTTTCATGTCGGCCTTATGACAGACCGCGCAGTAGGTCATATACAATTCGCGACCATTTACGGATGCATTCTTGTTGTCATCGTTTTCAATCTTTACCAGCTTACTTAGCTCGGGAGATTCATTCGATTTAAGATAAATGATAGACGACTCAGGATCGTATGCTGCGCCTCCCCATTCGGATCCACCGATGGTTCCAGGATAAACAAATGTGCCCTTCACAGATGGTGGTGTAAACAATCCATCGTAGCGAAGGCCCCTGAAATAATTTACCGCAGAGTCGTGTGCTGCAGGCGATGAATTCGACAACTCATTTTCGGTGATAAATTGTTTTGCGTATGGCTTCGGCGTGGTAACATATGGCTGCGTGGGCCATGCCACTTCGCCCGGCACGTCCGATGCAGGTACTGCGCGTTCTTCTATTGGAAATACAGGTTCGCCTGTTTCTCGATCGAGCACATACAGAAACCCGACCTTAGATGTTTGCGCAACGGCATCGATTGTTTTTCCATCCTTTTTTATTGTAACAAGATTTGGAGGAGATGGAAGATCGTAATCCCAAAGATCGTGATGAATGGTTTGGAAGTGCCATTTACGTTTGCCTGTTGCTGCATCCAATGCGATGATGCAGTTACCGAACAGATTAATTCCTTTTCTGTCGGCGCCATAAAAATCATACGTTGGAGAACCTGTGCCGAGAAATACCATTCCTCTCTTCTCATCAATACTCATCCCTCCCCAGCTGTTGGCACCGCCTGCATATTTCCATGCATCGGCAGGCCACGTATCGTAACCAAATTCTCCGGGAAGAGGAATCGTATGAAACGTCCACGCAAGTTTTCCGGTGACAACATTATACGCCCTGATATATCCCGGTTGTGCACCATATAGCTCAGACACCTCGTTGCCGATGATAATTAGATCCTTGTAAATAATACCGGGAGAAGTAGGCTTGATGGAGATTTTTGATGAATCGTCCCTGATGCCGATGTTCATACTTACCTTTCCATCTTTACCGAAAGAAGATACTGGTTTGCCGGTCGCCGCATTAATGGCAAAGAGATTATCGCCTGCGGTAAACAGTATGCGCTTATCATCGCCATTTTCCCAATACGTAACCCCTCGAAACGATCCGCCGCCCTTCTCTCCAAAAAAAGGATCGAACGACCAGATCTGTTTGCCTGTTGCCGCTTCAAGTGCAAATATGGTCCGCTGCACGGACGCCACGTACATCACATTTTTTACGACGATAGGGTTACACTGGCTGCCCCCGAAACGCGCGCCGTCTTTTGCATCGTTTGCATTGAACGTCCACGCAATTTTAAGCTGCGTTACATTTTCTTTGTTCACCTGCCTGAGGGGAGAGTAGCTGGTGCTGGCTCCATCTGCTTTATACATAGTCCAGGTGTCGTCCGGTACAGAATTGCACGACACCATTGCCGCTGCTGTGAAGCAGGCAATAATTTGTTTAAATGCCATCATATTAAAACTGGTGGAAACCCATTGAAACGAATTCCAAAACTGTTGGAAGCGATTGCCTCCAGTAAACCCATGAATGTGCACCGTCGCGTACGCGGTACTCGTGAGGAATTTCTTTTTTTCTCATTGCAATATGTACAAGACTGTTGCCCTCAAACAAAAAGTCGTCGTCGCCACAGTCAATATACCATCTGACGCTTTTCTTCAGAGAATCCGGCACGGCGTTTACAAGTTCAATAGCATTGTACCGGCTGAAGTATTTATTCACCACGTCGTCGTTTGCTTTTACGTTGCTCCGTTCAAGGTTCTTTTTCAGATCTGAAACGGTAAGCGGACCTACAGACGCACTGAGGGGACAGGCAGCCGAGAACAATTCCGGATGATGTAGCGCATAGAAGAAAGAACCTCCGCCGCCCATCGATAATCCCGCGATAGCACGGTATCGTTTTTCGCCTCTTATTCTGAACTTCTTCTCAACTTCGGGCAGCAGTTCTTTAAAGAAGAAATCTTCATACAACCATTTTCCTTCTATATCGTTATTATAACCTCTTTTGCCTGTATTGGCATCAGGCATTACAATGACCATAGGTGTAGCAGTGCCTTCGCGAATCGCTTTATCTGCAATCTGTAAAACCTCGCCGAACTGTACCCATCCAGTATGATCATCGCCACTGCCATGCAGAAGATAAAGCACAGGATAGCTTCGCTGTGACTGGTCGAAATCCGGAGGTAGGTAAACAGAATACTTTCTGTCCATGTTCAGTATTTTGCTCTTTACAACTTCGTTTTCGAGCACCTTCCCCGTTTGTGCTGAAGCGGCAATTCCAACGCTGAATGTTGCGATGGCCATCAGTAATTTTCTCATGGTTCTAAAATAGGAAAGAAATGCGGAAACGGACACAGGACTGTCCATTTTCGTACACCCGAAAACTTTAATATTCAGAAAAGTGCTTACCTGTTAAGGGTTTGAGCCATTGGCACAGCCGTTGAGTTACGAGCCCATCAACTTCCTAACCAGTATGATTAAAAACTATTTTAAGATCGGCTGGCGAAATCTACGCCGCAACAAAGGTTTTTCGATTACAAATATTCTGGGTCTCACAATCGGTATAACCTGTACGATACTAATAGCATTATGGGTAAACGATGAAGTGAACTATGATAAGTTTCATAAGCATTACGACAATATTTACCAGGTGATGGCCAACCGGGACTTCAAGAACCAAATGTTTACCGATCAAAACATGGTTTTGCCATTGGCAGATGCCCTTCAGGGTAGCACGCCGCAGCTCATTAGTGCGGCTGTGACCACCCATCCGGGCTCAAATATTTTGCGATACAACGACCAGCTGCTTCAGAAAGATGGCATGACGGTTAGTGAAAGATTCTTCGACATCTTCTCGTTCAAATTTTTAAAAGGAAATGCGAATTCATTGAAGGATCCTCATTCAATATTGATGACCAAATCTGCGGCTATTTCAGTCTTCGGCAAAAAAGATCCGATTGGAGAAACTGTAAAAATCAATAACGGAGATAATTTCAAGGTAGCTGGGATTATCGAAGATGTGCCGGGGAACTCCTCGCTCCGTTTCGACTATATCATACCGTTCAATTACTCCGATCCGGGTACGAAAGCATCGATGCAGGAATGGGGCAACTCATCGTGGCAAGTGTACCTGAAGATGCGGCCGGGTTCTGACATGAAAATGATGGAGAAGAAGATCAATCAGATCAAGAAGTCGCACGACAACGATGCCATCAGCACATACTTTGCATTTCCGATGAACAGGTGGCGCCTTTACGGCGATTTTAAAGACGGTAAGAACACGGGGGGAATGATTGAGTATGTAAGGATGTTCACCATTATTGCGGTGGTAATTCTGCTCATTGCGTGCGTAAACTTTATGAATTTGTCTACTGCCCGCTCAGAGAAGAGAGCGAAAGAGGTTGGAATAAGAAAAACGCTTGGTTCAAACAAGCTGCAGCTTATTATGCAGTTCTTTTCCGAGTCAATTATTCTTGCGCTGATAGCGTTTGTACTTTCGCTGATAGCCGTATTCTTTCTTCTTCCATCCTTTAACGAGCTTGTAGAGAAGCAACTTCATTTCAATCTGCTTCATCCGGGCTTCTGGGCATTGGCGGTGGGCATCATACTTTTTACAGGTATCGTTGCCGGCAGTTATCCTGCATTATATCTATCATCTTTCAACCCTGTAAAAGTGTTGAAAGGAACATTGCTGGCGGGCAAGAGCTCCGTGAACCCGAGAAGAGTTTTGGTGGTGGCGCAATTCGTCATCTCCATCTCTCTTATCTCTGCAACCGTAATTATTTACCAGCAGATCAAATATGTTAAGGGTCGCGACATGGGATACAATGCCAACAACCTGGTAATGGTTTCATCATCTGATGATGTGAACAAAAATTACGCTGTCATTAAAAACGAATTGCTGGCCACGGGGTTGGTGAGTGCGGTCACCAGGTCATCTTCGCCCATCACGCAGATTTGGTGGCGCTCAGGTGGACCAGATTACAAGGGCAAACGACCTGACGCGAACGTTATTTTTTCAGGTATCGCTGCAGACGCTGATTTCACGAAAACATTCGGCGTGAAAGTTTTGGAGGGCAGAGATTTCACGGGCCAACCAGTTGACTCTACGTCGATTTTATTGAATAAAGCTGCCATAGCGGCGATGGGAGTGGAGAACCCCGTAGGTATGAATGTAAACTGGGGTGGCGGTCAACAACTTACTGTTGTGGGTATCATCGATAACCTTGTAATGGATTCACCATTTAAACCTGTTGAACCGATGTTTGTGTTTTACAACAACACCGCATCGGCAAGAGTATCATTGCGATTTAAAGACGCAAGCGAATCTTACTAACAAAATGGCTGCAGTTGAAAAAATATTTAAGAAACATAATCCGTCATTTCCTTTCGATTACCAGTTCGTTGACCAGGAATTTTCGAGGAAGTTTATTGGCGAACAACTTGTAAGCAGGATCACGAACATATTTGCAGCATTGGCAATTTTTATTTGCTGTATTGGTCTTGCAGGTCTTGCGTCTTTCACGATCGAAAAACGCACACGGGAAATCGGCATCAGGAAAGTGCTTGGCGCGAGTGTACAGCAGCTGATTGGACTGATATCGAAAGAGTTCCTGAAACTTATTCTTGTTGCATTTATTGTTGCCGTGCCTCTTGCATGGTGGGCGATGAACAGTTGGCTGCAAAATTATGAATTCCGCGTGCAGATCAGTTTATGGTTATTTGGAGTTGTAGGGCTACTGGTGCTCTTGCTTGCATTACTTATAGTTAGTGCAAATACGCTCAGAGCAGCAAGTACCAACCCTGTTAAAAGTTTACGCACCGAATAGACTAACTAATCTTATAGCCGATAGGCTTAAATGTGAAATTGTTCGACATGCCGGCTGAACATGCGGTAAGTCCGACTATCAGATCCATTTTCGCTTCGAATACTGTAAAATCGCCGGGCTTGCTTTTAGGAGGCAACACGGCGATTTTGCCTGTAGTACCATCTACGGTTACATGCATAAATACATTGAAACATACCGGGATGTTATCCGGAGATATATTCATAGGGCCCGAGCGCCGCGGCTAAGTTGCCAAAACAACCGCGGTGAGGATGTTCATGTCCATAAATGATCTTAAACATTTCTGCACTGCAGGGCGTCAATAAAAAATCATGGCGGCCAACTTTGTCTTCGACGATCTCCAGCATTACATTGCTGCGGTTAGAATATAATGGATGACCTTTTGTGAGAAAAATAGTTTCAGCATAGTCTATTGTGCGACCAGATGACAGATATTCTCTTGTATCCTCACGGTTGAAACAAACCAGGTCGGAAACCTGTTCGCCTTCAATATCGGTAATAGTAAGTCGCTGACCTTTATTTATGGTGAAAGCCACTCCGCTCCGGGGTGGGATGATGTTCAGATTTTCCATGTGAGATGTGTAGTGGACATTTCCAGCTGCTATCATATTTTTTTCCGCTGTATTGAAGGGCTTCAGAAGCTGATCTGTAATCGTCGAGCATTGGGTTGATAGAACCAGATAGCTTAATATCTCTCTTCCTTACAGTTCGCTTCATCGACTCGAAATGATTTTCCTTACGCAGTGTTTCAAACTGATCGTGCGGATTAAATACAATAGTCGGATAGGCAAATCTACGAGTAACCCTGCTGCTTTGAGGATGAAGGCCAATAATAAAAAACGCTTCTTCTTTCAAACTGAAACTAAAATCAGGCGATGAAGGATCATTGCTTACCCGCTTATCATACTGGTAATTTCGTGCATCGAGATCGGCCAATGCCTGTAGCCGTTGCCATAGCAATCTGTCAAAACAATTTTCATCCGGGATCGTTGGTCCGGTGAAAATGACGGTCGCGCTATGAAACAACGATTGTGCCGCACGGTATTCTTTTACAAAATCATAGATGAAATCTAAAATGGATTGATCGCTGGCAGGGCATGCCATGTTGCCTGCAACAAAACATTTAATTTGCTTACTCTTGTATGCTGCTCTCGCTGCTACGCACGCGAAGTCGGGGCCGCTGATAAAACCGAGATACTGTTCGGTGATATCTGAATCTGTTAAAGTAGTATGTATATTCAAATTATATCTGGGTTTGCAGATCTAACTTTTTAAGAAGTTTGAAATGCTTCTTAGCACTCCTTAAAAATTTATACCCTTTCCTGAATTCCCAGTAATCCACCCCATTTCTTTCGTTATACTTCGAGATATTATACAATACTTTCCAATGCTGCAGCACAATACGGTACGCTTCTATAAGTGTGTGACCATTTCCATATATATGATGGGGTTCGGCGCCGCATCCGTTATATTCCAGTATGAGAAAATTCTTCCCCTCCTTTAAATCATCTATCGACTCACATTTAATATCGTATCTACCATAATAGAAATGGCCAGCGTAATGGCTCAGTTCATCAAACACCCCCAACAGCCGCTCATCTTTCTCATGTGCGAGGCTCACCATCTTTCCACCACGACTTAAATTCAACGCATGCGACAGATAAAACTTTTCACCTTTAGGAATAACTGTGTCAAGCCTTTCGTTGTGTTTCGACCTCATTTCTTCAACGCGGTATCTTACACGCGGATAATTTAATATTAGCTCGAGCAGTGTCGAACTTCCATCACCCGTAACCGTTAGATGATCCTTGCGAATAAAACCTGTGATATGCCCGATTTGTTCATTAGGGAAACGGTAATAAAACACACTCAGTTCGTTGGGATAGGTAACCAGTTCCTGGATAAGGTAGTCGGCCGGCATCAGTTCGTGATACTGTCTCAGGTCGTCCTCGTTTGAAATAGCTCGAAACATAAAACCCATCATGCCAACATCTGGCTTGACGGCAAAAGGATATGTGAAATGATTTTTATTTGTTATGGTCAATACCTCGCTAAAATCAATACCGTGTCGTATCAATTGCGTTTTAGGAAAAGTGTGCGGAGGAAGCTGATCATACATCTCCTTCTTACTCTCTCCTTCGAAGCCTCCAAATGTCAGCGTGGGGTTAGAGGCCGTGAAGAACCAAAAAGACCTGGATTTGAGACAATACCAGAGCCATACAGGCATTATTGGAATGTATTTCGCAAGATAATGCCATGTTTCCCACGCCATCAGGCGCGAGAAGAAATTCTTAACCTTCATTTGTCAAAGGTAAATCAGGTTTATTTTCCAAGTGCTTCCTCAGTTTAATGCATCCACGATCTTTCCGGCCTCTTGTGCAAAATTGCCGCGGGCTGAAACTTCCAATATCTGTTCGTCTGTTTGCCCTGCCATTCTTGCCAGGATAACATATGCGGGCATGGCATGGGCCTCGCTGTTCCATTGGGCCATTTGTTTCAAAGAGCGCAGAGAGCTTTCACGGAGTTGGCGAAACAATTCTTTATTTCTTGTTTCAGATAGCTGCATCAGCACCGATAATCCCTTATTTCTGTCGGCCCAAACTACAGAATTGATCATCCGGATGAATGGCTGAAAAGAAACATTAAGTCGTCCCGGATGAAGTGTAATATAGTAGCTTATGGCCGACAACGCTTTTATAGCATTGTTTCTTACTTCATCGCTTTCATCACGCAGTGCATAAAGGAGCTCTTGTATTACCCGGCGCTTATCGTCATTATAAGCGATGATCTGAACCGCCGTTGCGCGTTGTCGTTGATACACAGAAAAATGGAGGATCTTCTGAAGGTATGCGAAATCGCTGTTGGCCCATCGCAAGTACCGCTGCTGTATCCGTCTTGCCGGTGCATATTTAATCATTGAGTGGCCATTGGACCAGTCATCATCGGATTGTCCAAGGAGGATAGCGTCGTTCTGACGCTTCATGAAAGCGGAATAGGCATAGTTATACGAATCGGGCAGCTTGATTTTTAAGCCGGGAGAATTTCTGAGCGCAAAAATAGAGCTGTAATTTTCTGCAACGCCGATAAACAATGCATATCGTTTGTTGTTATCGCAACATACAGTAGCTGTTTTAGCGAGCCTCACGCCGGCAATGGCTTCGAGTCTTTTTTCAATCACCCTTTCGGCTAAGTGTTTCTGGCTGATAGTATCGCCCGTCGCAATTCCAATGCGACTAAGAATAGTATCTGTAGAAATAGATTCGTTACCGTAAACGTCTATGGTGCCCACACGAACAGGCTGTGCGTTTGTATTTGAAATGAGAAGTACAAGAATAAAGAGAGAATAAATTCTCATAATTAAAATTATAACCGGTTCAACCTGTTATCAATCGGGAAACTGGCTTTTGTCGATGTGAGGTATAATCCGGAGCGCATTTTTATAGTACACCTTCTTCAAAATATCATCGCTCAAACCCATTCCATACATTCTCCAGAATGCATGATATTTCTTATGGTACGGAAAATATTCATCGGAAGTTTCAAGCACTCTGAAATAAGTGGCGTATTCTTCAGGGGCCCAGGAATCTTTGCCAAATAAAATCCTGTCCTGGTATTTTGTAAAAAATGCGTTCGCTGCGCGGGGTTGCCGGCCTAATTCAGCGATCACCGCGCCAAATTCGACTACTACGTTAGGCAGTTCATCGAGCAGTTGACCTAACTGTGCCAGGTCGTTCGACAGCCAGCCAAAGTGCGCTGCAACGAATGTGGTTTGGGGGTGCTTCCTGAACATCCTGTGCTGCTCACCGATCAATTCTTCCCACGAGGCCTCTTTAGAGCTCCTTTTCCTGTTTGGGTGGGTGGCGAGCTCCATCCAGCGCTCATTCTTTTCGTCCACATCGCTCCAGAACTGTTTTGGGTCAGCGGTATGAATTAACACCGGGATCTTTAGTTCGCCGCATTTTGCCCAGATAGGATCCAGGCGCGGATCGTCTACTTTTACCCTGTTGCCTTTATTATCATTTACTGAAAAACCAAGATTCTTAAAGATCTTCAGACCATTCGCACCATTGCGTACATCCTCTTCGAGTCGCTTAACTGCGTCGGCCGTCCATGTATCAGAGCCAATCCCGCTGAAATCTATATTCGTAAAAACGATGAAACGCTTAGGATAGGTGCTTTTAATGTTGTCAGTAAATCCTTTCAACTTGTCACCGCCGCCACCGCTCAGGTTCACCATTACCTTCATGTTCAGTTTGTCCATGTCCGTTATAAGCTCTTTCAGGCGGCTGGTACCCATTTCCCATTGGTGATTGTGCACATCTATGAAAGGAAACTTAGCGCGGGTAAGCTTATGTTCCGGGACAACAAGTGTAGAGGGTGGATTGTATTTTTCGAAGTCCATTCCGGAATGCGATTGCGCACAGGCACTAAGCGCCACAATTAACAAGCAAACAGTACTGATAATTTTCATCTGACGACCTTAAAAGATTAAAAGTTAAGGTTAAAAGTAAAAGTTAAAAACTATAATTAAATTACTTCTTAAAACCCTGATTGGCAGAACAACAACTTCAGCGCACACTTGGGCCCCTTATGTTGTGGGGCCTCGGCGTCGGCTATGTAATCTCAGGCATGTATTTCGGATGGAATCTTGGCTTACAACAGGGCGGAACGGGCGGACTTGCCGTCGCTACAGCATTCATCATTCTTCTTTATGTAACCTTTACGTTTTCGTACACTGAACTCGCATGCGCCATACCAAGAGCGGGCGGAGTGTTCGACTATGCAACACGGGCAATGGGTAAGAATATCGGCTTCGTGGCCGGCATGGCACAAATTATTGAATTTGTATTCGCACCCCCCGCTATTGCAGCGGCTATAGGTGCATACTTTCACATCTTTCTCCCGCAATTTTCGGTTACCACTATTGCTATCACAGCATACCTGGTTTTTACCGCATTGAATATTTATGGCGTTCGGGCTGCCGCAATATTTGAATTGCTGATTACCATCTTCGCGGTTTTCGAATTACTGCTTTTTGCCGGTATAACGCTGCCACATTTCGATGCGGCCAACCTTCAACGCAATGCTTTTCCCAATGGATGGATGGGCGTGTGGGCATCGGTGCCTTTTGCTATCTGGTTTTTTCTTGGTCTCGAGGGAGTGGCGAATGTTGCAGAAGAAACCATCAACCCGCAAAAAAATGTGCTGAAAGGTTTTGGATCGGCGCTCATCACGCTGGTGATCTTGTGTGTACTTACTTTTATTTCTTCTGTGGGGGTAGCAGGATGGGAGGCGATTGTTTTTCCTTCCCCCGGCGCTGAACCATCAGACTCTCCCTTGCCGCTGGCGTTGTCGAAGATTACAGGCTCAGAAGGATGGATGTATCATTTGCTGGTTACAATAGGGCTCATGGGATTGGTTGCTTCCTTTCACGGCATTATCCTGGCGGCAGGTAGGGCCACCTATGAATTCGGTCGCATTCGGTTCATACCACAGGTGTTTGGTAAAGTTCATCCAAAATTCAAGACTCCGGCTAATGCGCTTGTAGCGAATATGGTGCTTGGCATCATTGCGCTGCTTACTGGTAAAACCGGCGAAATCATCATCATGGCCTGCTTTGGAGCACTGTCGCTTTATATCGTTTCGATGATCGCAGTAATGGTGCTCAGGAAAAAAGAGCCGGAGCTGGAACGTCCGTTCAAGGTTCCCTTCTATCCCTATTTTCCAATCATTGCATTGGTTGTTGCGTCCGTAGCACTTATTGCAATGACCTCGCTAAACTTAACACTTGCCATTATTTATTTCGCCATTATAGGTTTAACTTATACGGGTTTTCTGATCTTCTATAAACCAGCCAACAATGCAGCATAAAATATCTGTTAAAGAGATAACGGGTATACTCAACGAAAGAGGTGTTAACAAAGTAAAGCTCGCCGTAACAGATACAGACGGAATTCTTCGCGGCAAAATTGTATCGCTCGAAAAGTTCCTGTCAATAGCTGATAAAGGCTTCGGTTTTTGCGACGTGATTTTTGGCTGGGACGCAGGCGATGTTGCGTACGACAATGCCTCCTTTACAGGGTGGCACACCGGCTATCCCGATGCAACGGCACTTGTTGACCTGAACACATACCGCAATATTCCGTGGGAAAACGATCTTCCGTTTTTTCTTGCAGACTTCGGAGATACTAACGGTAATGATCACCCTACCTGTCCACGTACATTATTAAAGAACATCGCGGCGCAGGCTTCTCAACAGGGGTACATTCCATACTTTTCACAGGAGTTTGAATGGTTCAATTTCAGCAATACGAGCAACGAGCTTCACGAGCAACAATTTCGCAATCTCAAACCGATTACCAGCGGCATGTTCGGGTATTCAGTGCTTCGTGCATCGCAAAACGGACCTTTCTTTCATGATCTCTTCGATCTGCTTACGAAATTTAACGTGCCGATTGAAGGATTACATACCGAGACTGGTCCTGGTGTGTATGAAGCAGCGATAAAATATTCCGAAGCAGTTGAAGCGGCCGATAGGGCGGTGTTATTTAAAAGTGGAGTAAAAGAAATCGGCCACCGGCATAATGTGATGCCAAGCTTTATGGCAAAGTTTAATGAATCGTTACCGGGATGCAGTGGTCACGTGCACCAAAGCTTATGGGCGAAGGATGGATCGAAGAACTTATTTAATGATGATAAAAGTGATAAGGGCATCAGTGCATTGATGGAAAGTTATATCGCCGGGCAGTTGCATTGCCTTCCGCAAATATTGCCCATGTACGCACCTACAGTAAATAGCTATAAGCGTTTGGTGGAAGGGGCATGGGCGCCGACAACGATCACATGGGCCTTCGATAACCGAACGACTGCTTTGCGCGTGTTGTGCGGTGGAAACTCAACCCGGTTAGAAACGCGCGTAGTAGGTTCCGATAGTAATCCATACCTGGCCATGGCTGCCTGCCTTGCATCCGGTCTGTATGGCGTTAAAAATAAAATGAAGCTATCTGTTGCTCCTACTTCCGGAAGCGGATATGCTGATAAATCGAATGGAGTGTTGCCGAAAAATTTATCGGAGGCTACCAGTGCAATGAAAAGTTCTTCCGTGGCGAAAGAGTTGTTCGGCGAAAAATTTGTGGAACACTTCACGGGAACGAGAGAGTGGGAGTGGAGGCAGTATGCAAAAGCCGTTACTGACTGGGAGTTGAAGAGGTATTTTGAAATTATTTAACTTATTTAAACCACCCCAGCTTCTCTATAAGTGAGGGGAAAGTTTTTTTTAAAATTTTATTTTAAGTCGTAACTATGAGCATTGATTTTAATATCGTACGACAATACAATTTTCCCACCACTATCAGGTTCGGTGCAGGAGCATCGGCTGAACTTGCGCCGCATCTTGTGTCGCAGAACTTATCGCGGCCACTTCTTGTAACCGATCCGAATGTCGCGGAACTCGACTTCTTCAAAAACATTGTCCAGGATATTCAGTCGAAGGGAATTTCGGTGGAAGTATTTTCTTCTATCCATAAAAATCCTGTTAAATCAGATGTGCTGAGTGGAGGCGAAGTATACAAACAAACTAATCGCGATTCGATTATTGGCCTGGGTGGTGGCGCTGCGATGGATGTGGCCCGTGCAATTGCCTTGCGCGTCAATCATCACCGCGACCTGTTCGATTATGACGACCTTATTGGCGGCGATATATACGTAACTGAAGATGTACCCTATTTTATTACCGTGCCTACCACAAGTGGAACAGGAAGTGAAGTAGGGAGGAGCGCGATTATTTCGGAAGACGATACACACCGGAAGCGGATCTTGTTTTCACCGAAGCTGCTTGCGAAGATTGTTTTTGCCGATCCGTCGCTCACTATGAACCTTCCGCCATTTATTACTGCCGCTACTGGAATGGACGCGTTAACGCATAACCTGGAAGCTTACATTGCCAAAGGGTTTCACCCGTTGTGTGAAGGAATTGCGCTGGAGGGTATCTCGCTTATCAACAGCGCCATCGCGGATGCGGTTAACGAACCGGATCTTAAGGCGCGCAGTAAAATGATGATCGGCTCGCTGATGGGTGCGGTAGCTTTTCAGAAAGGGTTGGGTGTGGTGCATTCGCTCGCACATCCGCTTTCGTCGTTGCTGGATATGCATCATGGGCTCGCAAATGCCATCAATCTGCCTTATGGGATGCAGTTTAATATCAAAGGCAACGAAGACAAGTTTGAGAAGATCGCCGCGACCATGAACCTGAAAAAGAAGACCGGGAAGGCTGTGGTAAAACATCTTTTCAAACTGAATAAAGAAATTGGTTTGCCTAAAAGGCTCGGCAAGGCAGGGGTGAAAAAAGAACATGTTGAAACGTTGGCAGACCTTGCAATTGCGGATTTTGCACATCCTAACAATCCGAAGCCCGTAACCCGCGACGATTTCAAAGAATTATATCTTGAAGCACTATAGTTGAGATGTATTGATTTTTTCTGTGAAATATTTACCAGGTTAAGGATTCTAAAGAAGAAAGAGGTTGGAGCAAGTTGGATTTTTTTACATGATGATAAATATTCCGGGCGATTATAGTTTTAACGCAACGATTTAAAGAATTATATCTTGAAGCACTATAGTTTAGATGTATAGATTTTCGAGGAAATATTTTTATGAGATTAAGGATTTTAAAGACGAAAGAGGTTGGAGCAAGTTGGATTTCTTTCATGATGATAAATATTCCGGGCGATTATAGTTTTAACGCAACGATTTAAAGAATTATATCTTGAAGCACTATAGTTTAGAATGTATGGAATTTTTAGGGGGAAAGATTTTTATGAGTGTCAAGTTGTGTACAGGAATAATAAATATCGGGAATCATTATAGTTTTATCGCTCGACGATTTTGAACCCTGCAAAGCGCTACTATTTTCTGCCTCAGGCAGGCACGCCGGCAGGCGTAAAAATAATTATATCTTGAAAGCACTATAGACCATGAGCGTGAAGATTGGAATAACAAAAACCGATTGGGAGGATAAACACCTTAATTATGTCCGTTGGATAAAAGGAGATGGTAACGATGTTGAAGTGGTTACATTATCGAAAGATGATGTAGAAAAAATTGATGAGTGTGAAGGTTTCGTGTTATCTGGCGGTGTGGATATTCATCCGGAATATTACAACGGTAACGAAAATTACGACAACGCACCATCTCGCTTCAACACGCAAAGAGATGACTTTGAATTTTCGTTGCTGAAGAAGGCTTTTGAAACACAACGTCCGGTGCTTGGCGTTTGCCGCGGCTTGCAGCTGATCAACGTTTATTGTAATGGTACGCTGGTGCAGGATATGGCAGAGCAGAACGATATCCATACAGATGATGAGAGCGATAAAACACACCCTATTGATGTTGAAAGAGGGACGATGCTTTCAAACATAGTTGGCGATGCAATCGGGCATGGTAAATTCTGCGCATCACCAGTCGATCCGGAAACTTGGCTCAAATCTCATAGCAAACAGTTATTCCGGGGATGGAACTATAGAAGGAATAGAATGGAAAGACAAAAATGGACGACCCTTTATGCTGGCTGTGCAGTGGCACCCGGAAAGAATGGATAAAGCGAAGCTTGACAATTCACCATTCTCTAAAAATATCAGGGATCAATTTATTGAGCGTGTAAAATCAAATTCGCAAAAATGAAGATCATCAATCCCGCGAATGAAGAAGTAATAGCCGAATTGAAAGAGGACACCGGCGAATCGGTTTCAAAAAAATATGCGAAGCTAAAGAACGGTTTCCGCAATTGGATGGCAGTGCCGTTAAGTGAACGCATACGCCTGTATTGCCAGGTTTCATGAACTTCTGGAAAAGGATAAGGATGAACTTGCCAGCACGCTTACCAGCGAAATGGGCAAGCCGCTGCGCGAATCGTATAATGAGCTTAATGGAGCAAAAGCCCGTATAAAGTTTTTCATAGATAATTCTGAGAAGTATTTGTCAGATGAATGGATCACCCTCGAAGGCTCAACCAAAGAAAAAATTGTATATGAACCACTCGGCGTGATCGCTAACATTTCTGCATGGAATTACCCGTACCTGGTAGGGGTAAATGTTTTTATTCCCGCACTTATCGGCGGAAACGCTGTGTTGTACAAGCCCTCGGAATATTCAACCCTTACAGGGTTGCACATACAAAGCCTATTGTATGCGGCGGGCGTTCCTGAAGATGTTTTCGAAACGATCATTGGTCGGGGTGCGGTAGGTGAATTTCTACTTGAGCTTCCCCTTGACGGATATTTTTTTACGGGCAGTTACAAGACAGGCAGATACATAGCCGAAAAAGTGGCTTCCAAATTGGTGCCATGCCAGCTCGAACTGGGAGGCAAAGATCCGATGTATGTGATGGATGATGTGAAGGATATTGCTTCTGCAGCTGGTGCAGCAGTGGAAGGTGTGGTGTATAACAATGGACAAAGTTGCTGCGCCGTAGAACGCATTTATGTGCACGAAAAAATTTACGATCAGTTTGTGGCTTCCTATTTGAACCAACTCAATAAATTAAAGATTGGTGATCCACAGGATAAGACAACCGAGCTGGGTCCGATCAGTCGTAAGGAGCAGCTTGATTTTCTTGAGGGACAGGTGAATGATGCGGTGCACAAAGGGGCGAAGCTGCTTGCAGGGGGAAAGCCCGCCGGCGGCAAGGGGTATTTTTTCGAACCGTCGTTGCTGGTAGATGTTGACCATTCTATGAAGCTGATGACCGAAGAATCGTTCGGCCCGGTTGTAGGTATTCAAAAAGTGGAGAGTGATGAGGAGGCCGTTGAGCTGATGCTCGATACGCCGTACGGCTTAACAGCTGCGGTATATTCTTCAGATTTTGACCGGGCGGAAAAGGTGATGGCGAAAATGAATACGGGCACGGTGTACTGGAATTGTTGCGATAGGGTGAGTGCGAGCCTTCCATGGTCAGGGAGGGGTAACTCAGGGCTGGGGAGTACATTGTCTTACCAGGGCATACGGGCATTCGTGCAGCCGAAGGCGTATCATATAAGAGGATGAGAAATGCCTGCGACGCTTTTTTAGAGGTTTTTCCAACGGCTTTTTCAAAAAAGAAAAAAATTAAAAGCTCATCTATGAAATTCAATCGCATCAACAACCTCGCAGCCTGGGCCGTCTGTGCAATTGCCACAACAACCTATCTCTTAACGATGGAGTCGACTGTAAGCCTCTGGGATTGCGGCGAGTTCATATCAAGTTGTTTTAAGATAGAAATTCCGCATCCGCCCGGCGCCCCGCTGTTTGTTTTGATGGGCCGGCTCTTTGTGATCCTTTTCGGAAGCAACCCCGAAACCGCAGCGATGGCAGTCAATTCAATGAGTGCAGTCATGAGCGGCCTCACCATACTGTTTCTCTTCTGGTCGATCACTTTCTTCGCACGGCGCATGGTGCTGAAAAATAGCGATGAGCCGACAGGTAAAAATATATTTCTTGTAATTAGCGCAGGAGCCATCGGCGCCCTCGCTTACGCGTTTTCCGATTCTTTCTGGTTTAGCGCTGTGGAAGGCGAAGTATATGCCTCGTCATCCTTCTTTACCGCTCTCGTATTCTGGGCAATGATTAAATGGGAACGACGCGCGCACCTTCCTGAAGCAAACAAATGGATCGTGTTTATATTTTACATGATCGGACTTTCAATTGGCGTGCATCTCCTGAACCTGCTGGCGATTCCCGCATTGGTGATGATCTACTACTTCAGAAAGTATAAACCAACATGGAAGGGATCCATCATCGCATTTTTGATTGGGTGTGTCGTTACCGGTATCATACAAAAATTCCTGATACAATATTCTGTCAAGGCGGCAAGCTGGTTCGACGTCACGTTTGTGAACGACATGAACCTGCCATTCTTTTCGGGGTTCATTGCATTTTTTATACTGCTCGCCATCGCTTTTGTTGTTGCACTCCGTTACTCACTTCGCAAAAAGTTGCATAACCTCAACGTTGCCTTGTGGAGTGCAATTTTTTTATTCTTCGGTTACTCAACCTATGTCACCACAATGATCAGGTCGAATGCCAACCCCGGTATCGATATGTTCAATGTAGACAATCCTATCAGCCTCGAAGGTTACCTTGGCCGCGAACAATACGCAGACTGGCCAATAATGTATGGTCCTGATTTCACTGATTCGCCGCCATTTTATAACGATGGAAAAGTGTATGTGAAAGGTGATAAGCAATACGTAGAAGCAGGAGTGGTAAAGAAGCCTGACTGGTCTGCAAGCCCTTCGGCGCACTTCTTTCCAAGAATGTGGGATAATGATAACGATCGTCAGCAGCAGGCATGTTACCGCCGTTTTTCGGGACTGGAAGAAGGTGCAAATCCTACCATGTCGGACAACCTAAAGTACTTCATCAACTACCAGGCGGGGTGGATGTACATGCGCTATTTCATGTGGAACTTCGCCGGCAGGCAAAACGACTTCCAGGGCTTGGGCAATGCGCGCGATAGCAACTGGATCAGCGGTGTGCAGTTTGTGGACAATGTTATACGCGGCGATCAATCGCAAATGCCCGATTCGGCACGTACAAATAATAAAGCATTTAACACGCTGTTCATGCTGCCATTAATTGTAGGGCTCGCCGGATTGTTTGTTCAGTACAAAAGAAAACGCGGTGACTTTATAGTTAACATGCTGCTGTTTTTCTTTACCGGACTTGCGGTAGTCATTTATCTTAATCAATCGGGCTTCCAGCCCCGTGAAAGAGACTATGCGTACGTAGGTTCTTTTTATGCGTTTGCCATTTGGATCGGTCTCGGTGTAATAGCCATCAACCAACTGCTAGAAAAATATATGCGCAGCCGGTATGTTACGTACGCAGCGGTGGCCATTACTTTTTTAGCGGTGCCCGTACGTATGTTGCAACAGGAGTGGGATGACCACGACAGAAGTGAAAAGACGGTTGCCCTCGATATGGCAAGAAATTATCTTGAAAGCTGTCCGAAGAATGCGATCCTGTTTACTTTTGAGGATAACGACACGTACCCCTTATGGTATGCACAGGAGGTGGAGGGAATACGGCCCGATGTGAGGGTGATAGTGAATACGCTGGCTGGCACTGAATGGTTCATGAATCAGCTGAGATATAAAGTAAACGAAAGCGCACCGTTCGATGTGATTTTTACGAAACAACAAATTCAGGGCGACAACCGGCAGGTAATGTATCCTGTAAGCATTCCGGGATACGACCCTCACGCGTACTACGACCTGAAATCATCGCTTAAGAACATATTTGCCAGTGACGACCCGAAATTTGCAACCGAAGGCAACGATGGAGAGATCTATAGCATCTACCCTGTAACGAAGTTTAAAATGCCCGTTGATCGGGGGCGCGTTATACAGAGCGGAGCGGCACTTGCCGGTGACGAAATTGTGAGCGAGTTGC
This sequence comes from uncultured Chitinophagaceae bacterium, assembly GCA_963782225.1. Taxonomy (GTDB): domain Bacteria; phylum Bacteroidota; class Bacteroidia; order Chitinophagales; family Chitinophagaceae; genus Flavitalea. The sequence continues at coordinate 273,480 of CAWAIQ010000006.1, read as the reverse complement.
AGTTTGATGTGTCCGCCAAAAAGTATTTGTTACGAGGCGATCTGTTGATGCTGGCGCTTGTGGCCACAACAAACTTCGAGCGGCCGATATGTTTTACTTCGGCAAATAGTTTGAAAGACCTTGGAATTGATAAATACGTGCGGCAGGAAGGGATGACTTACAGGCTTGTGCCGGTGTTGAACAAAGGTGAGAACACCAATGTTAACACCGAAGCGGCATATGCCAATATGATGAAAAAGTTTAAGTATGGTGCTGCAAACAAAAAAGGAATATATTATGACGAGGAAAACAGGCGTCGCCTGAATTATATGAGGTTGGCACATGCGCAGGTTGCAATTGGTTTGGCCGATGCAGGTAAAAAAGATAAAGCGATTCAGCTGCTCAAGCATTTTGATGAGCAGTACGATAGCAAAGACTATCCCTATGGTATGGCATGCAACCGGGGCAACCAGCATAATGCGATCTCGCTTCAGTACCTGCAGGCTTGTTATCTTTCCGGCGATCAAACGCTCGCTGCAAAGGTGGATGCTTCTGTTAGAAAGGATCTGCAGCAGCAATTGCGATATTACGGCTCGCTGGGCGATGGCCAAGCCAACGAGGAAAGTCTTGCGTCAAATGCATTGGCGCTGCTCCGAAATCAAACATCTGACCTGGCAGACAGGCAGGCAGAATTTGCTAACGATATTCTTTCATCTTACCAATTGCTGCATCAAATGGACGAATGGAAGAAGGAATACGCTAACTTGTAAAATATTTTGAATTTATATGAAACGTACACTTTTTATTGCTCTACTTTCTTTTGTTGTGTTTTGTGTTTCTGCGCAGGATAAAAAGCAGCAGATAGAACAGGTGGTTAACGAATTTAAGCAGGCAATGCTCGACGGGGACAGCGCGAAACTAGATAAGCTCACCGACAGCGACCTGAGCTATGGTCATTCGTTAGGAAAACTTGAGACTAAGGCTGAATTTATTCATATGCTCGCCAGTGGCGCATCTGATTTTCAATCGATCGATCTTACCGATCAGACGATTGTTGTGAAGAATAAAACGGCAATGGTTAGGCATAAACTCGCTGCGAAGATCAAGGAGAACGGAGCATTTAACGACGTTAAGCTCGCAGTGCTGATGGTGTTTGTGAAGGAAGACAAACAGTGGAGGTTGTTAGCAAGGCAAGCGATCAGGTTGCCCAACTAGCCCAGTGTCATCGCCATAATTCCGCACAACCCTTTCAGCAACATCAATCCATCTATTACTATCAAATAGTAAAAGATGGATTTGCGTCTGTGCATGGAATAAGCTACCGTAATCAAAAACAAGAACGGCAACACATTAAGCGCTATTCTCAATTCGCTGAAATGTCGTAGTACTCCGAAAAGTACAAACGAAGCCAGCCCCAACAGGCTAAGCGGAATAAGGATCATAAAGATCGTTTTACGCAGGCCCGCCTTCACCACAAATGTTTTCAGCTGCCTGTTGTGATCAGCAGCGTAGTCTTTTATGTCGAACATGATAGATAACACGGCCACATACATGAAGTTTTTGATAAACAACAGCAAACCGATAACATCGGGAACGTATACCTGTTCGTGTTCTATATCAAAAAACATCATCGGGTAAATATTCGCGAGGCCTGCCCACACGAAGCCAATAATGAATGGCTTCAGCCATCCCACATTACGTAGACGGAGGTTCGCGAAGCGTGGATGATTGATGCCATAGTACCAGAGCGACACCACAGGAAAGACGAGCATAAGCGTCCAGTTGATGGCGGGCATGTTCAGAATGAACTCGTAGTGGAGAAATAATAGCCTCGCGATGTACGCCAATGCTATAATTGTAAGCACCACCTGGCTCACGAATACAAAGCGGCGTTTGTCGTAATACCAGTCAGTGCGTTTGTTTCCCTGTCTCGATTTTTTTTCGGTGATGTATGCTTTGGTGTAATAAAGGACAGTAACGGAAAAAAGGAAAATGTAAAATGGAATTGAGTTAAGCGGAATCTGTTGTTGGAGACTTGCCTCTATCGCCAGCGCCACCGCACAGATGCCGTAGAAATAGTTGCCGAAAAAAATGTAGGCGAGCAGCGACCTAAACATGCATCTGTTCGTTTGTGCCGTACAAAACTAATGAATGATCAGAAAGTGAGCACGAATGCCGTGCCGGTACCTATTTTACTTTGCACGTGGATATTTGCTTTGTGCAGCATTAGTATCTGCTTACACAGGCTAAGCCCGATTCCGCTTCCATTTTTCTTTGTGGTAAAAAACGGGATAAATATTTTATCGATCAACTCGGCAGACATCCCAGCGCCATTATCTGCAACTTTAATGATCGTTTTGTAGTTGGTGTCGATATAACCCGAGATGGTGATCTGGCCGTCCTCGCGTGTTTTCAGCGCCTCAATGGCATTTACAACCAGGTTGATGAGCACCTGCTCAAACAGGTTTACGTCAACATTCAAAGGAAGGTCGGGGTCTTTCAACACAATCTGGAGGTCGATATTTTTTCCCTTGAGCGTGGGCTGCATGAGGCTGTCTAGGTTTTCGAACAGGTCGCGTACGAGCACTTTCTCAAGATTAAGAGAGGTGATCTTGTTAAGGTTTCTATACGTTTCAGCAAACTTCAGCAAACCTTCGCTTCTTCTCTTAATAGTATCAATGCCCAGTTCCAGATCATCTACCGCACCGGACTTGTTATTTAATTCGGTGACCGATTCCTGCAGGCGGCTCTTGAGTGTAACAGCAAGCGATGAAATAGGAGCGATTGAGTTCATAATTTCATGGGTCATCACATTCAACAACTTTTCCCAGGCACGCGATTCAGTTTCTTCCAACGCTTCATTCACATTCTGAAATGCAATGAGTTTGTATTTTTTCCCTTCTGTCTGAAAAGCGGTTGCGCTCATAAAGATCTTGAGCGACGCTCTTTCTGTTGTCACCTTCGCTACTCGGCCTTGTTTAGGTTTAAGCGAAATTATTTCTTCGTACAGGTTATTATCTCTTTTCGCCAGCGAATGAATGGTTTTTAAATACGAGACCTGCAGCATGTTTTTAAGCGACTCATTCATCCAGACCACTTCGCCGCTTTCTTCTTCGTACGAAAGAATACCCGTATCCACCAGCTCAAGTATTTTCTGGAGATACTGGTATTGCGTTTCTTTTTCTTTACTCAGAATTTTGAAAGTAGTATTGATTTCGTTAAAGCCCTTTCGCAATATCTGCAGATCTACCGGTGCCTGCCGCGTTTCGAAATACCTGGAGAAATCCCTGTAATGAATGGATTCAACAAACCCCGACCATTCGTCGAGCGAGCGATTATGAAACTTGTAAAGGTTTATTACCTGGTAACCGATCACGGGCAATATCAATACGAGATACAGGTATAATTTGTTTACGAGCAAAAAGCTGGCGGTACAAAGCGTTATAAACAACAACACGATCCTTATCAGGGTGTTCCACTGTATATTTTTGGAGAAAACCATGTTGCCGTCAGATGTTGTATTTGCTCAGCCTTCTGTATAAAGCTGTACGCGTAAGGCCAAGTTCTTTCGCTGCGCGCGAAATATTGCCATGATGTTTTTCGATCACTCTTAGTATCGTACTTTTTTCTACGGTGCTCAATTTCAGTTCGGCCACTTCGTCTATTGGCTCGGTTGCCGATTCAATCGGAGAAAAAATGAGGTCAGCCGCCCCAAGCACATCGCCATCGGCCATGATCACTGCCCTTTCTATTATGTATTGCAGCTCGCGGATATTACCGGGATAATGATAGTCGAGCAATTTTTGTTCTGCGCTTTCATCAAACTCCAGTGCCGACTTCATATACTTATTACTGTACAACCTGGAGAAGTGTCGGGCAAGCATCATGATATCGGCCTTTCGCTTGCGCAAAGGAGGCAGAATGATTTCTACTGTGTTGATACGATAAATGAGGTCTTTCCGAAATACGCTCTCATCCGATAATTCGCTCAATGGAACATTTGTGGCACAAATCAGCCTGATGTCAACCATCTTTGGTTCATTCGTACCTAACCGGATCACCTGCCTGTTCTGCAATACGCTTAAAAGTTTTGCCTGTTGCTGCAGCGAGATGTTCCCGATTTCATCCAGGAACAGTGTGCCGCCGTCGGCTGCTTCAAACCGGCCTACGCGGTCCTCACGGGCATCAGTAAACGCACCTTTCTTATGACCGAATAATTCACTTTCGAAAAGTGTTTCTGTGAGCGCACCAAGATCCACTTTTACAAATGGTTTGCCTGCGCGCCTCGAATGTTGGTGAATTGCCCTGGCAACAAGATCTTTTCCTGTACCATTCTCACCCAAGTATCAAAATATTTGCATCGGTAGGGGCTATCTTTTCAATCTTAAAAAATACATCCTCCATCGACTTCGACTCACCAAGCAGTTCAGAACCGATAATAGAACTCGCACTCGCTATATGCTGCGCAGATCGCGCGCCTTTACGCTTTAGTGCGTCTTTAATGGTTTCAACAAGCCTTTCATTGTGCCATGGCTTCACCACAAAATCTGCAGCTCCCTCCTTCAGCGACCTCACCGCAAGATCGATATCGCCATACGCCGTGATCATGATCACAAGCGCCTCCGATTTATAGTCTTTAATTTTCTTCAGCCAGAAAAATCCTTCATTCCCCGTATTGATAGAACTGTTGAAGTTCATGTCGAGCAATATCAGGTCGAAGGGTTGCTGTGACAGAAGATGTTTGAGATTCTCAGGATTTTTCTCGGTAACTACTTGTTTTACCTCCGTCTTCAACAGGAGCCTCACTGCTGTGAGAACGTCCTGATCATCGTCAACGATCAATATCGAGGCATCTTTCATCAACATATATTCACGTAAGGAGTTTGAGGAACGGTAATTTCACCGAGTGCAATTATACTTAAATTACCCTTAATCTTTCCCAAATTAAACATGCAAAAACTCACTGTACCAAAAGCGTACAGTTCATGTTGCAATAGCGGACATAAAATAAACGCGAATGAATATAATCATGTAGCTATCAATGGGCTACAAACTGGCATGTTGTTCCTTTAAGATAGGCAAACCGGAAAAACCATGATGGTCTGACGGTAAATGAAATTCGTTATTTGTTAATTGATGGACAGAATAATTAAAAAGAAAAAGTGGTCGACTAAAAGGATCATGATGATCGGGGGAGGTGCCCTGATCGTTGCGCTGATAGTGTTCAGCTTTTACTTTACCTCCGGCAAAAGCCGCCTGAACGTAAACACTGAACGTATTACGATCAGCGAGATCAGGAAAGGACCTTTTAAGGATAACATCCCGGTAAATGGTGTTGTGCTGCCGTTGACGTCTATTTACCTAGATGCGATAGAAGGTGGAAGAGTAGAGGAGAAGTTTGTAGAAGATGGCGCCGTGATGAAGAAAGGCCAACCTATCCTCAGGCTCTCTAATACCGACCTTGAACTGAGCCTTGTGAACCAGGAAACGTCAGTGTTCAACCTTCTTACGCAAATGCAGATTTCGCGCAATGCGGCGCAGCAGAACACCATCACGAAGCTTAACCAGGTGACTGATGCGAACAACCTGCTGAAAGAAGCTGAGCGTATTTATAACCTTAATAAAACGCTTTACGAACAGAAGGCAATCGGCTTGCAGGAATTCAAACAATCTGAGAATAACTACCTCTACCAGGTAGAAAAGAATAAATTATCCGACAAGATCCTGAAACAGGATAGTTCCAACACCAAGATCGAGCTTGAACAGCAGAGGCAGTCGTTCGATCGAACCCGCAATGCTCTTGAGGTCATGCGTAAAAAAGTGGGTGACCTGATCGTACGTTCTCCGATCGATGGACAGCTTACTTCGCTGGATGCGGAAATAGGTCAGAACAAAAACAAGGGTCAGACCCTTGGCCAGATTGATGTGATAGACGGATTTAAGGTTCGGGTAGACATAGACGAACACTATATTTCAAGAGTGTACCCCGACCAGACAGGGACATTCACGTTCGCAGGAAAAGAATACAAACTGAAGATCAAGAAGATTTATACACAGGTTACAGCAGGCAGGTTCCAGGTTGATATGCAATTTGACGGCGAAGAGCCGAAAGGAATCAGGCGCGGGCAAACATTACAGATAGTACTTTCTCTGAGCGACGAAACACAGGCTATTGTTGTGCCACGCGGCGCATTCTTTCAGCAGACAGGTGGTAACTGGATATTCAAAGTGAGCGAAGATGGCAAAACCGCTTACAAAGTAAACATCCAGCTTGGCCGTCAGAGTATTGATTTGTATGAAGTGCTTGAGGGATTGAACCCGGGCGATAAAGTGATCACGTCCAGCTACGAAAATTTTGGAAACATTCAGGAACTTGTCTTGAAAAAATAGTAACCCCGTAATAACAAACAAATCATGATAAAAATTACAGGTCTTGAAAAGATCTACCGTACCGAAGAAGTTGAAACGGTCGCGCTCAACAGGCTTTCATTTGAAGTAAAAAATGGAGAATTTGTTGCGGTGATGGGACCCTCCGGTTGCGGAAAATCCACCCTGCTAAACATTCTCGGGTTACTGGATGATCCGGATGCGGGTAGCTTTCTTTTCAACGGCATCGAAGTAGCAAAATTCAATGAAAGAAAAAGAGCGGATCTGCGGAAACGTAATATAGGCTTCGTGTTCCAGAGCTTTAACCTGATTGATGAGCTCACCGTTTTCGAAAACGTTGAGTTACCCCTTATATACCTCGGTATGAAAAGTGCAGACCGAAAGGCTCGTGTAGAAACCATTCTCGATAAAGTGCAGATCATGCACCGTCGCAATCACTATCCGCAGCAGCTGTCGGGCGGCCAGCAGCAAAGGGTTGCGGTGGCACGTGCGGTAGTGAATAACCCAAAGCTGATTCTTGCGGATGAGCCTACGGGAAACCTCGACTCAAGCAATGGTAATGAAGTGATGCAGATGCTTACAGACCTGAATGAGCAAGGCACCACCATCATAATGGTTACGCACTCAGAACACGATGCGCGTTACAGTCACAGAATCATCCGTATGCTCGATGGCCAAACGGTTACTGAAAACATTTTAGTTTAGTTATTTCTTATGATCATACTGAACCACATTTCAAAATGGATCTCCAACGCATCGGCCAGGACATTCATTCTTAAAGACATCAATCTTACGGTAAACGAAGGCGAATTCATTTCGATAATGGGTCCATCCGGTTCCGGAAAGTCAACGCTGCTCAATGTTATCGGCATGCTCGACGAGCCCGATGAAGGAGATTACGAATTCAATGGTGAGAACGTCCTGAAGCTGAAAGAAAAGGCACGCTCTGCACTATACAAAAAACACATCGGATTTGTATTCCAGGCCTATCACCTGATTGACGAGCTTACCGTTTACGAAAACATCGAAACGCCGCTAATTTACCAGGACATCAAAGGTTCGGAACGAAAAGCGATGGTAGCCGATATGCTCGATAGGTTTAGTATAGTAGGGAAGAAGGATTTATTTCCTTCACAACTTTCCGGCGGACAACAGCAACTGGTGGGTATTGCACGTGCACTGATCGCCAAACCAAAATTACTTCTTGCAGATGAACCTACGGGTAACCTGAACTCGAAACAGGGCGAAGAAATAATGGAATTGTTTAGCCAGCTGAATAAAGAAGGCGTAACAATTATCCAGGTTACACACTCTGAAAAAAACGCTGGTTACGGGTCGAGAATCATAAATCTTCTGGATGGACGAATTGCGTAAATGCACGTTTTGATATTCGTACTGAACGGCCACGCGCAGCAGTAAAAATTCTTATAAATGTCAGTTAGGATTTTAATCATATTGTTAGTTTTTTCTAACACCGTTTTTTCACAACGCGTGTTTACCCTGAAGCAGGTTGTAGACACAGGTTTGAGAAATAACCTGGAGCTAAAACAAATGGAGCTCCAAATGCAGTCGGCGGGTATTGATTGGCGTCAGTCAAAAGCAAACCTGCTACCCAATTTAAATGGTAACGCAAGTCACGGTATTAACCAGGGGCGCAGTATCGATCCGTTTACCAACTCGTTCATCGAGCAGCAGGTAAACTTTGCGAGCTACGGTGTGTCGTCGGGTGTTACACTTTTCAATGGTTTGAATCTCCACAATAGCATCAGGCAAAATGCATTTGCCTACGAGGCAGCGAAGATGGATGTACAGCAGGAGAAAGATAATCTTACGCTCGATATAATACTTGCTTACCTGCAGGTATTGAGTAACGAAGATCTGCTTACACAATCCCGCAACCAGCTCGAAGTGAGCCGGCAACAAGTGGGCAGGCTCGAAAAAATGAATAAAGAAGGAGCGATTGCACCGGCGCTGCTTAGTAATTTGCAGGGAGAACTTGCAGGTAACGAACTAGCGGTGGTTAATTCGCAAAATCAATTGGAATCTGCGCGGCTCACGTTGTTTCAATTTATGAACGTGCCTTACGATTCAAGTGTAAAGTTCGAAAGAGTTTCGGCCGATTTGTTCAATCCGCAGTATGATGCTTCCGCTAACGAAATTTATCAAACGGCGCTGGAGAATCTCGCACTGGTTAAGGCAGCAGATTTAAGGAAACTGAGCGCGGAAAAAGGTGTGCAGGCGGCTAAAGGTCTACTGTATCCTAATCTTTCCCTGAACGGAAATCTTAATACAAATTATTCCAGTGCTGCAATGCAGAACACATTTCTCAACCGGTCAGATGAAGAAACCGAGAACTATGTGCTGGTAGACAATGACAAGAAGCCTGTGTTCGCGCCAAAAGATAATTTCAAAACTGATAAGATCAGGTATAACAATCAGCTTAATAATAACCTTTATACAACTGTTTCCATCGATCTGAGAATTCCATTGTTCAACAATTTCTCGAGAAGGAACCAGATCAGGAAGGCAAACCTCTCTCTTAAAAACAGCGACTATGTTGCCGAAGCAACAAAGATTCGTTTAAGGCAGGCAATTGAGCAGGCATATGCCAACATGAGCGCTGCACGAAACAGGTACGATGCCCTCACGCGACAGGTGGAAGCATTTGCATTATCGTTTCGCATTGCCGAAGTGAGGTTCAACGCCGGCGTGGAAACAGCGATTGACTACGTAATCGCAAAAAATAACTACGACCGTGCAAACAGCAATCTGATTATTGCGCGGTACGACTTCCTCCTGAGAACAAAAGTTCTCGATTACTACCGAGGCAAAGCATTGTGGTAGTGCAATGAATCGGTACAATCCTGCATCTTTGCAGCGATGAGAACATTTGCGTCAATCGCTTTTATATTTCTGGTGGCATGTAAGGCTCCATCTACCGGCATTACTGCCTTCAATTATTCTTCCGGCAAAACTGTTAATGTAAAGAATGGTGCGGTTGTATCTGCGCATCCGCTGGCGAGCAAAGCTGGTGTAGATGTAATGAGGAAAGGCGGCAATGCTTTTGATGCTGCCATTGCCACGCAGTTTGCACTAGCTGTTGTTTATCCCGGTGCCGGCAACATTGGTGGCGGTGGTTTTATGGTGGCCAGGACTCAAAAAGGAGAACTGTTGTCACTCGACTATCGCGAAACTGCGCCGGCTAAAGCCCATAAAGACATGTACCTGGATTCGGCCGGGAACATCATCGACAATATGAGCACCAGGTCGCCCTCATCATCCGGGGTGCCGGGCAGTGTTGCAGGAATTATCGAAACGCTGAAATATGCAAAGCTTACCCTGGAAGAGCTCATTGATCCAGCCATTGAACTTGCTGAAAAAGGTTTTGCTATCACTGCCGGTGAGGCTGCTTCACTTAATCGTCTGAAAGGAGATTTTGACAGATATAATACAACTTCAACTGTGTTTCAAAAGACTGTCGGTTGGAAGGAGGGCGACACGTTGATTCAGAAAGATCTTGCGGGAACACTTAAACGCATCCGCGATGAAGGTGCGAAAGGTTTTTATGAAGGCGAAACGGCGAAAATGATTGCTGATGAAATGAAGAACAATGGCGGCCTTATTACAGAAGCCGATTTGAAATCTTATCGTGCAAAATGGCGCACACCCCATTCGTTCGATTACAAAGGGCATACCATCGTAACTATGAATTTACCAAGTAGCGGTGGAATACTTTTGCACCAGATGTTGAAGATGCTGGAAAAGTTTCCGGTCTCCGAATACAAAGTTCTTTCTCCGTCTTCAGTGCAACTGATGATTGAAATTGAAAGAAGAGCTTACGCCGATCGCGCGTATTACCCTGGTGATGCCGACTTTGTAAAGGTGCCAGCGAAACAAATTACCAGCGAAGAATATTTGCAGGAGAGGATGAAAGATTATGTTGCGGGTGTTGCCGGTAACAGTGTCAATGTAAAACCGGGATCGGTGAAGAAAGAAAGTGAAGAGACGACTCACATTTCCATAATAGATAAAGATGGCAATGCTGTTGCCGTAACCACTACGCTCAACGATTCCTACGGAAGTAAAACCGTAGTAAAAGGCGCAGGATTTTTATTGAATAATGAAATGGATGATTTTAGCGTGAAGCCCGGTGCACCAAATTTATACGGTGCTATTGGTGGTGAGGCGAATGCCATACAACCGGGTAAACGAATGTTGAGCTCTATGTCGCCCACTATCGTTTTAAAGGATGGCAAACCGCTGCTCGTTGCGGGAACGCCTGGCGGCACCACGATTCCAACTTCTGTATTTCAGACAATAGTTGATATTGTAGATTTCAACTTAAGCACCTCTGATGCTGTTAATTATCCGAAATTTCATCATCAATGGCTGCCCGACCAGGTGGATGTTGAAGAAAAGTTTCCTGACTCAACGAGAAATGCACTCCAAAAAATGGGCTATAAGATTGTTTCCCGTCAGTCTATCGGAAGAACGGAGGTGATCAGGATAAAAGATGATGGTTCGTTTGAAGCGGTGGCCGATTCACGAGGTGATGATGCAGCCGATGGTTTCTAAATTCTTTTTCTTTTGAAAAGCACATTATCGAGGCTCCATTTTTTGCCTCCGTCGAAGAACAGGATAAATGCAATCAGCACAAACATGAACGGGTGCTGGTCTTCCATATAAAAGCGTCCATGACCGATACCAAATGTTATGAAGGTCATTGCCCCGGCAGTAATTACTGCGCCAACTCTCGTGAACAATCCTAAGGTCAGCAGTATACCTGCTACAAGCTCTAAACTTTTTCCTCCATAGGCCAGGAACTCTCCGCTGGATTTGAAAAAATCAAAATATCCTTTCATTTTCTCAGGATCAAATACTTCAACCCCATGGATGATCATGAAAATGCCCACAACGATGCGAACAATGGCTATCGCCGTGTCAGTTGATTTTTGCAACATCATCTGTTACTTTTTTCATTTTCGACAATCCGGTTTTTAGCACGTCACCTGCCGGCTGGCGATAGTAGTTCTTATTGAATACTTCCAGCGAGATCACAAGCGGCCGTGCAGGACTTTGCAGCGAATGCAAAACCTCACGAATAGGGCTCACACCGTCCCCGGGATATGTCCGGTCGGCATCAGTGATCACTTTTGGTTCCATCTTCGGATAGTCATTAACGTGAAGTACTTCAACCGCGTATGGATTGATCATTTTCAGACTATCTACCGCGGACCCTCCTTTATAGATATGATAATTATCGAGCAGCACTTTTGCTTTGGGATGTCCGCTTTCGATCGCCACAAACATCACTTCACTTACCTTATGCAGGTTCGCCGAAAATCCCCACAGTTCGAGGTGCGGCACCACGCCGGTCTGATCTCCCAGCTCCAAAATTGTTCGGTATCGTTCGGCAGCTTTTCTCAGGTCAAGTCCGGGTTTTTCTGTTTCGCCTGCCGGGGGTGCCGCGGTGCGTTTACAACCAATCTCCGCCAGCAAATCCATTTCTTTTTTCAACTGCTCGATGCCTTTTTTCCGTTGGGTATCGTCGTTCACTATCCAGGTAGCAAAACCGATCGCACCTTCAACGGTGAGGTTAAGATCAGCAAGACGCTTACGAAGTTCTGCCGGTTTGCCGCCTTTGTTGAGATACGTCTGCAAGGTTTCCATCCAGATTTCCACGCCGTTAAAGCCGGCAGCAGATGCAGCTTCCAGTTCGCCGATCAACCCAAGTTTATGCTCCCTGATAGTTGCCGTATTGAGGCAATAAATGAAATTTTTATTGGCGGTACGGGGAGGCATGGATTTTACAAAATCAGGTAATAGTGACAAACCGGTGGAAGCACCAAGAAGTTTTAATAATTTTCGCCTGTTGATCGAGCTAACGTTCATTAAGTGTTCAGTTATACCTCTAAATATAAAAACTATTACTTACTAAAAAATACGCTATGCCAAATATCGAAATGTCTATCCCTCATTCAATTGGACAGGAAGAAGCACTCACCAGAATTAAAAAGCTGATTGGAAACGTGCAGACGAAGTTCGCGGGACAGGTAAAAGATGTTCAGGAAGAGTGGAACGGCAATGAGGGAGCGTTTTCATTTTCAGTAATGGGAATGGCGATTTCAGGTAAACTTACTGTCAACAACTCCGAGGTGGCATTGGATGGAAAGTTGCCGCTTGCGGCTTCGATGTTCCAGGGAAAAATAAAAGAGTTAATTGCTGATGAAGCGAAGAAGGTTTTATCGTGAAGGTGGGTTTTTGATTACGGCCAGGTTAACTGGTGTTCCTGATGGCATCGTCTTGTCCTTGGTAGGAGACAGGCGCGTCCAAACTCTCACATATGGATCAATTGCGTAATACTTGCCCAGTTTCAGCACTTCTTTGACCGGTGAGATCTTTTCAATTTTGGTATCGTTTGTATTCGACCTGATGTGCTTGACGTATTTAGGAGCACTTGCCAGAACGTATGCAAGTAGCAGCAGGACAGCCAGGTATGAAAAATCGATGCTCGCAGTTTGGAATGTTTGTCTCATGATCGCTCGCCTTTATGACACAAATATAAAGTACAATACAGTACTATGTATCACAAAGTAGCTGCTAATCTAAGGAAATATGCAATTATTTGATCTGGGTCAAGCCTTTTCGCGTTTTGATGAGTAATTTATCTGGCAATTCACACAAAAGAATGTCCGTCTTCCTGTTCTGCCGGAGTACTTTTTAGTGACGGGCAAATTGCACCGTTTACAACTCTTCTTTGTATAGATGAGCCAGTGTTTTTTGAGTTGATAGATCTTCTTCCAGGCGAGGAAATCGAAAGAATAATTTCGGGCTTCCTTTATCAGTTCAGTAAGCTTGCGGGGAGGGAGGTCGCCGACTTTTGTTTCCGGGTGCACACGGATGCGGTACAACACTTCATTCTTAATAATGTTTCCGACGCCCGCAAATATTGATTGATCGAGTAGCGCATCGCAAACAAGTGTTTCCGGCGTTTTCTTTAATTTTTTACGTGCCCTGGCCGGATTCCATTCATCATTCATTACGTCGGCTTCCGGATCGTACGCATCGAATATTTCATCTTCAATAAATCTGACGGAGCAAGTGTAGAAGTAGATATTGTCTTTTTTAAGTGCGAGGTGGAGTCGAAGACTGCGCTTCTCCCGCTTTTCAGTATTAATGCTAAAGGCACCGAACATCAGGAAATGAATGCGCACCTTTACATCTTTCAAAACAATCAATAATAACTTTCCCCATGTACGGATTTCTTTTATCCGACGGCCTTTCAATCGATCGAAATCAATCTTCGCGTTTCCGCTGGCGCTGATAATTGTTTTGCCAACGAAAGGGGCGAGCTCCTCCCTGGCTATGACAAGTGATGGTCCTTCGGGCATAGGAGAGCAGTATGCAAATTAATAGCCAGCCGCATGCTCGCCACCTCTCAATTCTCCGTTCCAACCAAACCTAACGCTACTCGATGCCCTCTACGATGATCATCTTCGTTTCCGCCGATGCCTGCCTGATTGCTTTTGCCTTTGCATATCCGTCAGAATTCCACCATTCCTGGGCACGTTCAACAGAAGGGAATTCTGTAACAACAACACGCTCCGGTTTCCAATGGCCCTCCAGCGAAACGGTTTTGCCCCCGCGAACTACGAACTTACCGCCATACTCAGCGATAGACGCAGGTGTAAGTTTCTTGTAGTCCTCATATAATTCCGGGTCATGGATACTAATGTCAACGATAACAAATGCGCGCATGGTTGATGAATTTTCTCCCGATAAATGTACCAAACAAGAAGTAATTTCAAATGATGAGACGCATTGTAACAATGGTTTGTTTGCTGACTCCTTTTTTACTGGTCGCACAAAGTGATTCGAGACTAACGTCCAAACTCAACGAGATGATTAAAACATTTCACGGCGACGTTGGCATCTACGTTAAGAATGTAACTACGGGCAAAACAGTCCAGATTAAAGCTGATACGATTTATCCCACAGCAAGCATGATTAAGATGCCCATTCTCGTTGGCATCATGGATAGGATAAACAGGAATGAGTTATCATTCCACCAGGAAATAGTTTACGATGATTCGTTGCTCTATCCCGGGGTCGACATTTTGGGAAGTTTTAAGAATGGAGAAAAGATTGAATTAAGTAAACTGGTGATGTTGATGATGACGATGAGCGACAATACCGCCAGCCGTTATCTGCAGATGTTTGCAGGAACGGGAACGCGGATCAACGAGTTACTCGATAGTATGGGCTTGAAAGCCACAAGGATGAATTCCCGCACGCCCGGCCGCGAGGCTGACCGCGAAAGATATGGATGGGGGCAAACTACACCACGTGAAATGGCAACGTTGTTGGAAAATATTTATAAGGGTAAAGTTATTTCTACAGCTGCAAGCGCGCGAATGATACGAATAATCAATAGAAATTATTGGGATGCAGAATCGGTTTCACAGGTTCCGCCATATGCAACTGTTTTTAGTAAAAGTGGAGCCCTCGATGCGTATCGTAGTGAAGTAGTATTAGTGAGAGGAGTGCAATCCACCTATGTGTTTTGTGTGATTACCAATAATAATTCAGACACATCATGGAGTTATAATAACGAAGCGCAGCGCTTCATACGGAGCGTGTCGAACACTTTATGGAATTATTTCGAGCCGAAACATCAATGGACGCCGCCCGAAGGTTCAGAAAAATTTTATTAAAGTTCGTAATCCGCCGGAGGCATACTCATCGACCAATACCTTACTATCGCCATCAGCGTTTCCTTCCACTCGGAATGCCGCACAGGCTTCTTGAATATTCCATGAAAAGGTGCGGGGTTGCTCGTATTCACCTCGCGCAGCGTAGTAGAGGTGGTAAAGAAGATATAGGGTATGGTTCTGCTGTCAATTTCTTTATCCTCAATAATCATTTGCCGCAATCTGAAGCCATTGGTCACTGGCATATTGATATCCGAAATAATAAGAAAAGGATCCACACCGGGCTTACGCAAATATGTCAGCAGCGAATCGCCGCTTTTAAAAAGATGAACTTCGTTAGGGAGATTAAACTCGGCAAAGATTTCAATAAGTAAGTGCAGATCATCCTGATCATCATCAATCAATACAATTGGGCCTTTCTTATTCATGCCATCCTGCTTTGTTCTAAAATCGTACCAAAGAAGGTACAACAATTTTAAATTATTACGCGAGTGTACGCATAAACTTGGTATTTTAGAATGCACAATCGTTGATTTCAAACGTTTGCGCGCCATAAACAAAACGAACATGTATGCCAAAGAGAAGAGACTTCATTAAAAACAGCGTTCTCGGAACCGCCGGAATCGCTATCGGTGGCGTTAATTTTAATGCCAAATCATACAGGGCAATAGTGGGTGCCAATGAGCGTATTAATGTAGCCGTTGTCGGCGTTCGCGGACAGGGCACAGCGCACATCAACAACTGGTGCGACCTGAAACAGTCACATAACGTTCGCCTCAAAACAATCTGCGACACCGACGAGCAGTATTTTGCTGAAAAATCAAAGATCGTTGTCGATAAAACAGGCGAAAAGCCACTCACTGAGTGGGATATGCGAAAAGTGTTTGCCGATAAGGAAATAGATGCTGTTTCATTCGCCATCCCTAACCATTGGCATGCACTTGCCACCATTTGGGCCGTGCAGGCGGGCAAGCATGTGTATGTTGAAAAACCTGCCTGTCATAATCTCTTCGAAGGCAAAAAAATGGTTGAAGCCGCCAGGAAATATAAGCGCCGCGTACAGGTTGGTTTTCAAAACCGCTCGATTCCAAATGTGATCGAGGCAATAGATTTCATTCACAAGGGTGGGATAGGAGAAGTGTTCATGGCTCGCGGGCTCTGCTATAAACCACGTGATTCGTTTGGTATTGCAAAAGACAGCGAACCACCTGCAACCCTTCACTATGATCAGTGGCTCGGTCCCGCTGCCAAAAGGCCCTACAACGAAAAGAAAGGTCATTACAACTGGCATTGGTTCTGGGAAACTGGAAATGGTGATACAGGCAACCAGGGGCCTCACCAGTTTGATATAGCCCGCTGGGGCCTCAATAAAAACGAGCATCCCAAATCGGTGTACTCAGCCGGCGGCATATACGGTATCAATCCAAACGAGTGCGCGCAGGAAACACCAAACACTCAGACATCAATCCTTAAATATGCTGATGGAAAGATCCTGGAATTCGAAACCAGGGGAAGGTATTCCAACGGTGAAGCGCCACTCGGTATTTCCATTGGTAATATGTTTTATGGAACCGATGGATGGGTGGAGATAGATGGAGAAACCTGGAGAGCATTTAAACAGCGCGAAAAAGAACCGTTTGCCGGCTCGAAGAAAGTAGAAGACAGGGACAAGGAACTTACCTCGCACGTTGCTTCAAACGGTGCACCGCACTGGATAAACTTCCTCGACGCAATACGCGCAGAAGACGATAAGAAACTTCATTGCGACATTCATGAAGGTTATATGTCATCATGCCTGCCGTTGCTTTCAAATATTTCTTACCGCCTTGGAAGACAATTAAACTTCGATGGTTCAAAAGAGAAATTTGTAAACGATCCCGAAGCGGATGCATTGACAACAAGAAAGTACCGCGAACCTTTCGTGGTGCCGGAAAAAGTTTAACATGTATAAATCCAGATTTATAGTGGCGATGCTGGCAACCGTTGTGCTTGCATCATGCTCCTCATCAAAACCAATGAAAGATCACGGTTCAGACATCATCATAGAAACCCGCGTGGCGGAACGACATGTCGATGTATTGATTGATGGAAAGTTGTTTACTTCTTACGTTTGGTCCGATTCGGTGATGAAGCCGGTACTTTACCCGATAATAAATGCGAATGGCACAGAAGTAACGAGAGGATATCCGTTAAAACCCCGCCCGGGAGAGCGCACAGACCATCCTCATCACGTTGGAATGTGGCTGAATTATGGAAACGTAAATGGACTTGATTTTTGGGGTAACTCATTTGATATACCTGAAGATACCCGCAATAAAACGGGTGGATGGATACGGCACGTAAGAATTGGGGAAGTAGAAGGTGGAAGAAATAATGCGAGGCTGGAAACCTTTTCCAGCTGGCAGGATCCATCCGGCAAGCAGGTACTCGAAGAGAAAACAGAATTTCATTTCATTACCCAGGGCAGTATCCGGATCATTGACAGAATTACCACACTTACCGCTACCGCCGGCGATGTAAATTTTAAAGACACCAAGGAAGGCATGTTCGCAATACGCGTTGCGCGCGGCCTCGAATTGCCTTCTACGGAAGAGGTAACACTCACCGACGCAAGTGGTAATCCTACTACAGTAAAAAAACTGTCAAACGAAGGGGTAACCGGTAGCTATGTAAGTAGCGAAGGCATTAAGGGCGATTCGGTATGGGGCACAAAAGCTAAGTGGATGGACCTGTTCGGTTATATCGGCGATGAAAAAGTGTCGCTCGTTATTGCAGACCATCCAAAGAACCCGGGCTATCCCACATACTGGCACGCCCGCGGCTACGGCTTGTTTTCTGCTAATCCATTCGGAGTATTCGATTTTACCAAAGGCAAAGAGTCAATGAACTTTTCAATCGCCAATGGCAAGTCTGCCACAATGAGATACCGTGTTATCGTCAGTGCAAACGAACATCTATCAAACGAAAAGATCAACGACCTCACGGAAGACTTTTCAAAAAAATATTGAGCTTGATTAATGTAGTAATAGGCGAAACGCCAAAAAAATTAGGCGAACAGGCAGGTCGCAGGGCGGCAGAATTGATTAATGTAGCAATCCGGAACAATGGGCAGGCAAACATCATTCTTGCCACGGGTGCCAGTCAATTCGAGACACTCAATACGCTCATCGAAGAAAAAGTAGACTGGAGCAAGGTGGTAATGTTTCACCTCGACGAGTATATTAATCTTCCTGAGTCTTCTCCTGCCAGCTTTAGAAAATATTTGAAAGAACGCTTTCTTCAAAAGGTTTCGCCGTTAAAAGCTGCACACCTTGTTAATGGTGAAAACGATCCGGTGCAGGAGTGTAAGCGCTTAAATGAAATCATACAAAAGCATCCGATAGACGTGGCGCTTGTTGGAATAGGGGAGAATAGTCACCTGGCTTTCAACGATCCCCCTGCCGACTTTGAAATCGAAGATCCATTTATTGTGGTGAGTCTTGATCACGAGTGCAGGATGCAGCAATTGAACGAAGGGTGGTTTCCAACAATTGAAGATGTTCCAAAACAGGCCATTAGCATGTCTATCCGTCAAATTTGTAAGTCGGAAAAAATAATCTGCTCAGTCCCCGATCAGCGCAAAGCGCGTGCAGTTAAAAATACACTTGAAGAAAAAGTAAGTAACCTCATTCCTGCAAGCATACTCCAACTGCACGACGGTTGTGAGTTTTATCTCGATACGTTATCCGCATCGTTGTTGATGAGAAAGAATTAAGCTTTCAACCATCTGTCGAACCAGTCGAATGCTTCTTTTTGCATCGGCTTGTCGAATTTATGTTCGCCGGGGTAAAAGCTCGCCTTGTAGCGATCTGCAGCCCCGGCTTTTTCAAATACTTCTTTCAGTATCGTATCGGCTGTCTTCATTCCTTCCGGAGTGTATAGCTGATCTTCACTATCATTGAGCACGAGCGTTGGCAACGGTGCACGAAGACCGAGTATTTCAGGAAAGTCGAGCTCCTTTGGCAGCATTGGTACATACGTCATCCAGGTATGCGTGAAAGATTTATTAAGCGCGAAATCGTTCCACGTTGTCATAAAGCCAACGGATACCGCGCAGCGGATGCGATCGTCAAGACCTGCCATAAAATCTGTGCGTAAACCTCCGCCTGATAATCCGCAACATCCGATGCGCCCCGCATCTACGTCGCTTCTCGCGCTGAGGATGTCCAGTGCAATGCGATCTTCGGCGAAAAACACTGCCGGCCATGTTGTGCCCGAACAGAATAATGATTTGGCCATTACATGTTCATGATCTGACGCCCAGCTGTTGTATGCGTCTATGTTTTTTTGTTCTTCCGGATTTTCGTCGTTAAGATTATTGCGCAGATGCTGTGGTACATCCTGCAACAGAACGCGGCGGCTTGCAAACGTAAAAGCATCAGATACCAGTACAACGTAGCCGCGCTTGGCGATTTCGTTTGCCCACGCAGTGTTATCATAGTAATGTTCCTGGTGTGCCTTCATCATCGGATGCTGATCGTCGCTCGTTTTCGTGATCTTCCTCGTTCCGAAGTATTTATTCCCGCCGTGGTCATGAAAGGCAAGAAGGGCAGGAAGCTTTCCGGTAACATTCGCCGGCTTCAGCAAAATGGCTTCAGTTGCTCGGCCATAAGGAAGCTGCCATGTCAACTCCTCAACCTGCAATCCATCGTAAGCGTATTTCTTCTTCACTGTTACAGCGGGTGCATTGCCTATTGCCGGGATGCCCATTCTGTCCATCGCTACCTTTCGCGCAGCCTTTTGCCATTTGGATACATTCTTCCAATCCGGGTGGCGGAAAGAGTGGGAGGGAATGTTCTTGCTGTTTAATGCCGTTGCCCAGGGCCCATACTGACCGATAATGCTTTCCTGTTGCTGGAGATCGAGTGTATTCAATGCAATATTTTTAGCTGGGTGATTGTTTGCGTTCCCTAACGCGGATAACATGCCTGCTCCACCGGCAATACCAAGGCCGGTTAACGCGGATGATTTGATGAACTGCCTGCGGTTGTTTTTCATTATTTTCCTGCTGGTTTAGCTTTGGTTTTGTTTAATCGCGCTGCTTATTTTATATAAGCAATTATGATCTTATCTTAAGGAAGATCGTTCATGCTTGTGGTTTTTCCAAATGAAACCCCTCCGCTCCCCTACTTCAACGTCTTCTCATAAAACTCATCCTGCAGCCGGAGCGTTTCCCTGTCTGCTTTAATCGCTTTAATAGTAGCAGCAAGATTATCTACATATTGATCCACGAGCATCTTTCCAAGCTCTTTGGTTGCTTTGCTGCCTTCACCCGCATAATGATTAGGATAATCGGCATACCACCAGATGGGTGTATACGCGTTCTTGATCTGGAGCCTCTTCAACGGCTTGCCCGATTGATTATTCGCGCTATCCATCTTTACTACATCGGGTTTGATGTACAGAAGCATAGAGGTTTCACTTTCGCCACCGTGCTGGTCGTATGAAATATCGGACTTGCGTGTAGCGAGCATATTTTTTCTGAAAGCCGAATCCATAGAAGGCTGGAAAAAAAACAAAGCATAGTTTCTTTTCTTCTCGAGGCGCGTCTGCAAAAAGTAAGTAATCAGGTTAGGATTTCCACCATGCCCATTTACAATAATGATCTTTCGGAAGCCATTCCTGGCAATCTCATCGCAAGTCGCTTCCAGCATATCCCATACAACACGCGCCGGGAGCGCGAAAGTGCCGGGTTGCTGTTTTGCTTCGTTTATCTGACCATAGAAGTAATCAGGAAAAACAACCGCATACTCTTTTTTAGTTGCCCTCGCCGAAAACTCGCGAACCTTAATGAGATCCGATCCAATAGGCCCGTGGGGACCGTGTTTCTCCAGTACGCCAATCGGCAGGATACAGGTGGAATCAGATAGCGCCATTGCCCTCGGCCATTCGCTGGCTGTTAATTCATCCCATCGTGTATGAAGAGGCTGGGAAAATGCAACAACGTATACAAAACTAAAAGACACGGAGAATAAGAAACGTTTCATCAGTATTGATTTATTTTAAAGTGTTACCTTTTATAACAATCCCTAAATTAAAAATAACCACGATGAAAAAATTATTTTTCCTGCTTCTTGCGCACACTTTAATTTCAAGTGTACTGCACGCTCAATCGCTTCCTTATCCGGCAAAGTATTCTTCGAACTTCAAAATCGGCACGCACGATTTATCTTCGATCGTGTTGCAACTGTACAAAGGGTACGAAACAAACGACTTCAGTAATGAGTCATCGCTTGCAGATACAATAACGGCAATACTTCCGAACGGACAGATGCTGCAGGGCAAGGCAACCGTACTTGGAACCTTTAAACAAGGGCGCCAGGAAGATGGTGATACAAAATTTACCTTCGATGCTATTATTCCGCTGGTAAGTGTAGATAGAAAAGAAAACTGGGTGGCATTATGGGGAGCTTCCGAAACCAGCCGTGGTAAAACTGAATTTCATGCCATCTGGAGGGTCAACAAGGCCAAGAAGGTTGACTTTGTGCAGTTGTTTAACGTACAGCCTTCACAGTAAGCTTAATTAAAAATCAAAACCCTTCCGGTACGTGGAAGGGTTTTGTGGTAACGGATTGTTCTTTATCACCATCTGTTCTTTCTGTTGTTTCTGCCTTTTTCAGCATAGTCCATTTCGCGGTAAAACTTTGCGCGGCATTCGTTAAGCGCATAACGTCTTTCACCTTCAAGCTCATTTATCCTGCGCGACTTTACGCGTGCCCTTGTAAAGGGTGCTCTTTGAATGGAGCGGATTTTTGAATCGTACTCGTGATTAATGCGGGCGATCTGTCGCTGAAATTGTTCCTTCTCCCTTCTATCGAATCTGTCGTATTTATCATGATTGCGTTCAACGCGGTCGCGCCGGTCGTTGTCGCGATGATTTCTTTGTGCAGATACGGATAATGAGGTGGCTGCGATCAATACAACAAGTGCTAACTGTTTCATAACTGTTCCATTTAAAAGGTTATGAATGTTAGAACACTTCCGGCCGTTAAGGTTTAGCGACGGTTTGTTAAGGTTTTGCCTAAAATAAATTTTACTTTTTCAGCGATTGCTTAACGTACTGAATGAGGTCCAGCGAGCTTGCAGTAAGTGCTTCCAGTGATGCATACTCGCCCAGGGCGATAGCATTCTTGTCGATCAGGGTGCTGCCGGCTCCAACGGCGCAAACGCCGCTCTTGAACCAGGCGCGTAAATTATCTTCTTCAAGCTTTACACCGCCGGTAGGAATAAATAGCAGGTTTGGAAACAATTCTTTTATAGCGGAAACAAATCCCGGACCGAGTGAACTGCCGGGAAATAATTTGATCAGCTCCACTCCATAATCTTCGGCTTTCATAATTTCCGAGGGTGTCATGCAACCCGGCGCCCATAAGATGTTTTCATGGCTGGCAATCTTCGCAACTTTCTTGCTCCATCCCGGAGATATCAAGAAATCTGCCCCTGCATCGATGAACTCACGGGCATGCTTATCCGTTTTAATTGTTCCCGCTCCGAGTAGCATTCCCGGTAATTCTTTATCTGATACAGATCTGAGATGTTTGAAGTTCGAAAGCGCTTCCGCACCCCTGTTAGTATATTCCACCACTTTAACACCAGCCCGGTAAAGAGCGCGTAAAATATTTGCAGACACTTGTTTGTCGGCATGAAAATAAAGCGGAAGCAGTCCCTGCTCTACTATGATACTGATGGGATTTGAAGCAGAAGATGTCATTGTATATTTTTTATTCGTTCTTTTATCTTTTCAGGAGCTGAAGTGGTAGCATCGCCAAGCACGTACATCTTATCTACGGCCGCTGCGGTTGCAAATTCAAGTGTTTGTTGCTCATTCAAACCATTGCTAAAGCCATAGATTAGTCCGGCCATAAAGCAATCGCCACTACCAACCTTGTCTATAATATCTGAAACATTATGCTCTCCGGAAACGGTCAATCCGTTTTTACTGTATAACGTCGAGTAGTATTTTAACGAACTACCTTCATCGAACCTGAAAGTATTTGCCACGTGTTTGCATGCGGAAAATTTTTCCATCAATACTGCCGAACTTATCTCAGCCTGGTGCAGACAATTATTTTTATCAGTTTTAAAATCCCCGGGAAGTTTTATACCGGCCATTCTTTCAATTGCCCAGATATTTCCCATTACAACATCACAGTATTGAATAAGTGAAGGCATTACTTCATGAGGTTCTTTACCCCATTTCCAAAGTTTCGCGCGGTAGTTAAGGTCAACCGAGATGGTGATGTTTCTTTCCTTTGCCGCTTTTAACGCTTCTTCGCAAACAGCTGCGAGGTTTTCGCTGACAGCGGGACTGATGGCGCTGAAGTGAAACCATGAAATCTCTTTCAATACTTCATCCCAATTTACCTGCCCGGGCTGCAGCATTGCTGTAGAAGACCCTGCGCGGTCGTAAATTACTCCTGCATTTTTTAAATCCGTTCCCTGTGCGAGATAATATATTCCGATACGGTCGCCCGACCTGATCATGCGGCTGGTATCGATACCATGCGTTTCAAGGTTGGCAAGAATAGCGTCTGATAAATAATTTTTTGGTGCGGCTGAGCAGTAAGATACCGGTATCTGCCAACGGGCGAGCGCATGTGCCACGTTTAATTCCGCACCGCCTATGTAAGCGGGTATGGCGTGGTTACCGATCCAATTTCCATCAACATCCGGCGACAGCCGCAATAAAATTTCTCCGAAGCTTAGAACCTTTTTCATCTGGGCGCCAAATATACTACAACATCACCCACCATATATTGCGTGGACCATAATTGCCCCAGTCTTTCAATGAAGACCGCAAAACAGACTGCAATTTTCCGTTATTTGTTTTTGAGCCGCGCGAAGGAATTGCAAAGTCCTTGTCGCCGGGTGTGATTAACTGAACCCTGGTAGCGAACCATGTTGTATGAAGCCTTGGGATGGCCAACCCAAGTATCATACCGGGCAGGCCGTTGAAAGATTCAGGTCCACCACTAACGGGTATCTCATCGGTGTAAAAAGCCACGACATATACCGAATCGCATATCTTCCCAACGGCCTTGCGGCAATCGAATCCAGCGATCGTACGTTTTTCCTCGCCAATCCTCCATTCAATGGGGGTCAGTGAATCGGAGATCAAAAAGTTCGATTCAAATATCGATTTATAACTCGTGCGGGATTGCTTTGCTGAAATCTGTCAGAACAACATTTTCTTTAGCGGGCCCGGTCATCCATGACGCTGGTACCGGAACACTTTCTCCGACTTGCTTATAAATGGTACGCGCGTCTTTAAATTGCAATGCGAACGTACTTGTATGCATAGCAGGAACCGATTTTATCAGTTGTTTCAGCCAGTCGGACTCTCTGCATCCTCCTGTTCCTGGAAAAGCCTGTGCACGTTGATCTTCCTTTCAAACTCAATGTTTCCTTCGTATATAAATTTGGCCTGCGCACTGCATAACATTGGAACTGCAACAATCAGGAAGGAGCAGTATCTTCTTCATTATCCCGGCGTTTTTGTGATATTAAATTGAAGGCTTAGCATCCAGAACCGTCTTAGGTTTTGATAACTTTCCTCAGTAATTACATTGCTGTTGGCTGTTCTGCTGAACCCGATGTTCTGGTCGAGGATATCAAAAACTGAAAGCCTCAACTCAAGATTATCTTTTTTCAAAAACTTTTTAGCTATATATGCATCCCACTTTGTTGAGTTGCGGTTATTAGCGAACACATCTGTTTTCTGGCGAAAATTGATATATGCTGATGTTGAGAATTCAAATTTATAAGGCAACTTGGTCCACAGGTTTGCTTCGCTGTTGCTTGTAAAATATTTAGTAATTACGTCAGGTCTAAGACTGCTTTTTGAGTAATTATAACCTATATGTGGCGAAAAAGAGAAATTTCTCTTCTCTCCCCATTTCCCAACATTTGCACGGAACCCATAATTAGCGGAGTGGTTAATATTGTTAAGCCCATTGACACGGTTACCGAGTTTTGAATATGTAATCTGGGGACCGAAATCTATATTGACATCTAATTTTTTAGGTTTGACCTGATAAGCCGCATAAAGGTTCACAAAATAATTTCCGTCTACGTTGATAGATTGGTACGTAGTCTTGCCACCAAGGTCTGTAGTGAATGAATTACTTATCGCAGTTATCCTGAACGCTTGAATTTACGGAGAAGTAGTATCCCCTGTTTTTTAGGATCTTAAATCATAGAACATCAAAAAGAAATCGTGGGTGAACTCTTGCCTTAACTCGGGATTTCCAATTCTGATGTTTAGCGGATCGCTGTTTTCTCTTACCGGTTGTAACTGATCGAGGGTAGGAGCATCGGTGCGGCCATTATAGCTGAAACGAAACCTCTTCTGCTGATGTGGAGACCATCTCACCGATACCTTCGGGAAGTAGTTGAAGAAAGAATAGCCCTGTGCCGTATCATTCAGCAGATCCGTCTGACTATAATTAGAATAATTGATCCCGGAGCCTACCGTAACAGTCAGTTTCTTTTTGTTGTATTTGAAATCCAGTCCGGCCGACTGCACATTGAATCTAAACCGGAAATCATTACTTAATGAGCTGTCGCGTTTATCATAGTCACTGCCCGTTTTATTCAGCGCCGTTCTGAACGATTCACTCTTGCTGAAATTATAACCATAATTCACCGACATGAACATGCTCTTGCTTAACGGCTCTGTATAAACGACACTTGTCTGAAGACCAAAATTATTCTGCCTGTTCAATTTTTTCTGATCAATTAATTCCGATCGAATCGGTTTGTCCCGATCGGACCATATAATCTGTCGCCGATCGTCAGAAATCCATCGGAACTGAGGTCAGATGCCTGCTGATCCATATTGATAGATAATGTGCGGCCCTTGCAGTTTGAATTTTTTTCGCCAGAGAAGACTGGAATTTATCGAGTGTTTCGCCGACTGGGAATTTGCAGTTCGTTCATTGTTATTCACACGCCCGCTGTCGGCGTTCAACGCAGCGCTCATCATTCGGGATGCGTTTTCCGATTCAATCGAATTACCTTTCACCGTAAGCTTCAGACTCGAAGATGAATCGATCGCAAAGTCGTAAACACCTTTTGCAAAATGCCGGCTGTAGGTACTAAAGGCCTGCCTCGACGAAGTATTGAAGAATTGAGTGTCGGGTAATATATACTGGCTGATAGTTTGCCTGTCTGCCCGCTGATTGTTTTTGTAGAAACGGTAGTTGCCGTTGACTTTCTCCTTATCTGCGTTCCATTTGTTTGAAAAATGTAAGCCGGCTGTCCACGCTTTGGGTAGTCCCTCCTCAACATTCATCCCCGAACTGAAGTCGTCACCACCATTCCAGAACATCATCATACCTCCGCTTTCTTCGTCGTAGCGTACGTCGTTGCCTTCGCCGAACTGGGTGTTTTCGGTCCAATTTAAATCCTGCCGGCCGATATTCGACATAATTCCAAACGCTGCTACTTTTTTAGATCCTTTAAAAGCATTTGCCATTATGTCGTTATCGAAAGCTCCACTCGTTCCACCGCCAACGGTTGCTTTTGCGAAGTATCCCTTTTTTCTATCTTCTTTAAGCGAAAGATTTATCGTTTTAGAACTTTTGCCATCGTCGATGCCGGTAAATTCGGCCTGGTCACTTTTCTTGTCAAATACCTGTACTTTATCTACGGCATCGGCCTGTAAGTTCTTGATCACGACAGCAGGGTCGTCCGAGAAAAATTCTTCACCATCTACAATCACCTTGTTTACTTTTTGTCCCTGTGCCGTTATCTCGCCTTTGCTATTGACAGTTATGCCGGGCAGGCGCTTAAGCAATTCGTCAACGGTTGCGCCCTGCCGCACAGTGAAGCTGTCGGCTTTATATTCCAGCGTATCGCCTCTCATTCTGATTGCTGCTACCTGTTGCCGCACAATAACGGTTTCCAGCAATTGACTTTTTTGCGTGAGGGGGATGCGGCCAAGCTTCACTTCAGCGCCGTCAGGGTGCTTCGTTGTATCGGCATAATCCGCATAACCAGGGTAGGTGATGAGTACGATATTTTTAGATGATTGAAGTTTGCTGATTACAAATGTTCCGTCGCTCTTCGTTCTTACAAATTTCAGGAGCACCGAATCAACGGGTCGAAGGATGCTTACAACCGCATTCTGAATTGGTTTATTTTCGCTCGTGTCGATGACAGATCCGGAGATACTAAACTGCTGGGAGTAGGCAGAAAGGCTTATGCAACCTATAAGGATAAGGGTTAGGCAAAGTTTTGGCATTACTTAGGGAGGTTCAGCAATGAATGTATGGATTATTAAAAACTATTCAATTCAAAACCATTTCTTTTAATTTTGTTTAACACTGCCTTTAAACGATACCACATTATGAGCAAGCTTTCTTTAACTGTTGCATTCGCTCTTTGCCTTTTTACGGCCACTGCACAAAACAATATTCCTTCAGCAGAACTTCAGATTAAAACGGCGGTGCTCGCGGCACCAGATGACAAGCGCGACAGCGCCACGGTGTACGGATTCAATAATAATGGGGAGATGGTAATACTAAGGCACGGTACAAATGAGCTGATCTGTGTGGCAGACGATCCCTCGCAGACGGATTTTTCAGTTGCGTGCTATCAAAAAGATCTGCATCCGTTTATGCAGCGCGGCCGCGACCTGAGAAAAGAAGGCAAAAACCAGAAAGAAATTTTCGATACGCGGGAAAAAGAAGCGAAAGCCGGTACGCTCGTATTGCCTAAACAGCCTGCAACGTTGTATGTGCTCACAGCAAAAGCCGCCGACTTCAATTCGGCGAGCGGCGACGTGAAGAACACATACTTGCGCTCAGTAGTATATATTCCGTTCGCAACAGCAGAAAGCACTGGTCTTCCCCTAAAGCCTGCGGCCCCGGGTATGCCGTGGATTATGCATCCGGGAACACATGGCGCACACATTATGATCAATCCGCCCGTAACAGAAAAGAAGTAACCATGGCCGCGATTTCATTGAAAGACATATCGACCCGTGCTCCGAAAGAATTCAACAAGTCCGACACGCGCGAAAAATTCGCAGGAATGCTTGAAGAGTTCAGC
Source organism: uncultured Chitinophagaceae bacterium (assembly GCA_963782225.1). GTDB lineage: Bacteria > Bacteroidota > Bacteroidia > Chitinophagales > Chitinophagaceae > Flavitalea. Next base: position 245,311 of record CAWAIQ010000006.1, on the reverse strand, counting down.
GAGTTGCAGAATCTTCTGTTCGCTTCGGGCTCACATTCCCTTTTGATAGTATTCCAGGGAATGGATGCCAGCGGAAAAGATGGCGCAATCAAGGACGTACTCAGTTCCGTAAATCCCCAGGGCGTTTCTGTTGTGTCATTTAAAGTGCCGACGGAAGAAGACCTGTCGCACGATTTTTTATGGAGAATTCATAAGAACGCACCTGCAAAAGGAATGATCCAGGTGTTTAACCGTTCGCATTACGAGGATATCCTCGTAACACGCGTGCATGGTTGGGTCGACGACGAAACTGCGCGCAAAAGGATGAAGGCCATCAACAATTTCGAGGAATTGTTAACACAACATAGTAACACGCAGATCATTAAATTTTACCTGCACGTTTCTGCAGAAGAACAGCAGGAGAGATTGAAAGAACGAATGCATGATCCAACCAAGATGTGGAAGTATAACGAAAAAGATTTTGCCGAAGCTGCGAAGTATAACGAGTATCATAAAGTTTACGAGGACTGCTTTGAAAACTGCAATAAGGTTCCATGGACAATTGTACCCGCCGATCAGAACTGGTATAAGGAATACGTAATGCTGAAAACCGTGCTGGAAGTAATCAGGAAACTGGATCTAAAATATCCGGGTTTAAAAAAATCATAGCTTGGAGTCAGGTACGAACAACATAAATCATCCTCCGTCGACCATTAAAGTAGTAATAGCCTTTTTAACCGTTTACATCGTTTGGGGATCGACATATTTCTTCATTAAGGAAGCGCTGACGGGATTTCCACCATTTATTTTAGGTGCGCTGCGTTTTATCATCGCCGGAATCATCGTTTTGATATGGGCCGTTTTGAGAGGGGAGAAGATATTCAATAAAAATCAGATGGGGCCAGCGGCCATCAGCGGGATCCTGATGCTGTTTCTTGGCAATGGTATGGTGATATGGGTAGAACAATTTCTACCAAGTGCCATGGCCGCCATTATGGTGTCAGCGGCGGCTTTTTGGTTTGTTATTCTCGATAAACCAAAATGGAAAATGAATTTCTCTAACGCTAATATCATTCTCGGATTGATATTCGGATTTATTGGTGTCGTCCTCTTATTCTGGGAGAAATTATCGGGCGCGAGTTTCAAAGGCGACAAAGAGGCGCTGGGATTGTTGCTGCTAAGTTTTAGCGTGATAGGTTGGGCGGGAGGATCGTTGTATTCAAAATATAAGTCTGTGGGGTCACCGCTGGTGAATACCGGGTGGCAAATTTTATTTGCAGGGCTGGCTTTTTTGCCAGGAATATTTTTCCTTGACGAAACTAAAGATTTTCATCTTGCAACCGTTACGCCATTCGCCTGGGCGTCGATGGCTTATCTTATTTCGATGGGATCGATTGCCGCGTACAGCGCGTACGTTTGGCTCCTAACTGTAAGGCCTGCAACGCAGGTAAGTACATATGCATACGTGAACCCGGTTGTTGCGGTGCTGTTAGGAGTACTATTTGGCAACGAACAAATTTCCCTTATGCCGGTCATCGGGCTCGCGGTAATTCTCGGAAGTGTTCTCCTCTTAAATCTTTCAGCTTACAGAAAGGCAAAACGAAAGGAAATGGCTACCTGATCTGGCCATTGCCTTCAATCACCCATTTTTCTGTCACCAGTTTTTCGAGCGCGAACGGTCCGCGTGCGTGAAGTTTTTGTGTGGATATACCAATTTCGGCGCCCAAACCGAATTCCTCTCCATCAGTAAAACGTGTTGATGCATTTGTGTACACAACCGCCGCATCCACCTCACGAATAAACCGGCTACAAATGTCTTTGTTCTCAGAAACAATGGCTTCAGAATGTTTTGTTGAATAGGTGTCGATATGTTCAAGCGCTTCATCAATGCCTTCAACAACTTTAACCGCACATTTCAGGCTTAGAAATTCTTTTCCGAAATCTTCTGCAGTTGCATGACTTAGTTGCGAGTATCCATTTAGTAAAGTGTACGACTCGTCATCGGCAAATATCTCTACCTGGTACTTTTCAAATTCGGGTTTTACTTTGTCAAGAAATTTTCCGGCAACCTTCCTGTCAATTAATATCGTGTCGGCGGCATTGCATACCGATGGACGAGACACTTTTGCGTTCACCGCAATGCTGACTGCTTTTGCAATGTCTGCGTTACTTTCTACATATACGTGGCACACACCTGCACCAGTTTCGATAACGGGCACGAGGCTATTTTTTCTTACATATTGAATAAGACTGTCTGACCCGCGTGGAATCAACACGTCTATATACTTTGTGGCCTTAAAGATATCTTCCACTACCTCGCGTGCCGAGGGCAGTAACGTGACTACATCAGTGTTGATATTATTGTTCTTTAATACGCTTTTGATAATATCAATGGCAACAATATTTGAGTGCTCTGCGTCACTACTTCCTTTAAGTACTGTCGCATTTCTGCTTCGAATGCAAAGCGCTGCGATATCAAACGTAACATTCGGACGTGATTCGTAGATGGCACCCACCACACCCAGCGGAACAGCTATTTTTTGCAGGTTGAGGCCATTCGGCAGCACGCGCTTTTCTATTACTTTGCCGGTAGGGTCGGGGAGATCTGCTATCTTCCGGATAGCATCAGCGATATTTTTTACCCGCTGTTCATTCAGCAACAAGCGGTCGTTACGCGGATTGTCGGGTGCCTGCTTTGCGAGATCCTTTGCGTTCGCTTCGAGCAGCTCGCTTCTTCGCGCGATGAGTTCGTCAGCAATGTTGAACAGGATATTTTTTATCTGCTCATCAGAAGCATTCTGAATCGACGAGATGGATTTATGAGTTTGTTTCAGTATTTCTATTACAGACATAATAAATTATTAGATTCTCACTTCTCACCTCTCACTTTTTAGAACATCACAATATCATCGGCATGTGCGGCGACAACATTCTTTTCTTTTAATTGCGCGTTGATGTCCTGCGCTTTTAGTTTTGCTTTCGCTACCCCCAGGATATTTCCTTCCTCATCCATCAGCTGCACCACCTCGCCCGACAAAAACTTTCCTTCCGCTTTTGTTATGCCTACGGTCAGCAAACTTTTCCGCTCATTGAGTGCTTTCGCTGCGCCTTTATCCACGTGAATAGTTCCTAAAGTTACTGAACCGCTGGCTAGCCACTTCTGGCGCGCTTTCAGGTTCGAATCCTGCGGCGAAAAGTAAGATCCGTTTTTTCCTTCAAGCGCCTGTGAAAGGGGTCGTTCGCCCTTTAATCCACAAATAATTACATTTATACCGAGCGAGGTTGCGAGCCTCGTGAATGTAAGCTTCGATATCATTCCTCCTAAACCGGCGCCGCTCTTTTCAGTGCTCACATATTTTAACACAGACGCATCTACCTTTTCAACTTTGTCTATAATTTTCTTTTTATCATCTAGCAGGCCACCAGTTGATGTGCACAGGATGAGTGAAGGTGCGTCGAATCCTATTGCAATCAGTGTTGCGAGCTCGTCGTTATCAGAAAATTTGATTTCTACATTACTTACGAGGTCGTTCTCGTTTACAACGGGAATAATGTTATTCTCCCAGAATGTTGCGAACGTTTGCTTTAGCTGCAGGAATTGTGCCCTGTTGGAAAAGTGAACGCGTTCACAAAGTGCCTGTGCCACCGTAATACCATGCCGGGTGAGATATTCATGGTATAGTTGAATGAGGATTGGATTGCCAACAGCCGCAGCCGCTTTTCTCTCGCTTAGTGTACCCTTGTAATCTTTCAAAAATTTTTTGCCGCTGCCTACTGCACCACTCGATACAATAACGATATGATATTTCTTACTCAGCTCTGCCACTTCATCAGCAACTTTCTTCACTACCTCCCTGTCTATGTTTCCCTCCTTATCGCTAATTACTGCAGTACCCAACTTAATAACCAGAACTTTCCGGGGCATCAGCAAATTTTTTGCAATACTACGTTACCGCTTTCAATTCTGTTTACCAGCCTGCGGCCATCCCATCCTTTCTTGACTCTGAAGCGCCGAAGTATACCTTCTGAACCGGATCGAAACGGATGGATTGATAACCCCCGTAATACCCCGGCCGCTGATACCCTACTTTGTGACCTTTTCGCATCAGTTCCCTTATTGTTTCGTAAGGAAAGCCGCTTTCAAGAAATATTTCACCGGACGCTCCCATGCCCGCTTCCTGCTCAACCTTCGAAAGATAATCTTCCTTTTTCTCGCCTGTAGGCTCCGATGAACCCTGGTGATCTATTCTCGGCGCATCGCCCGCTTCCTGGCCGTTCATTCCAAAATCGATCATGTTCATGATAATTTCCGTATGGCCCAGTGGCTGAAAACCTCCACCCATCACACCAAAACTCATATACGGCTTCCCTTCTTTCGTAACGAAAGCAGGAATGATGGTATGGAACGGCCGTTTGTGAGGTGCATAAGTATTGTTCTGTCCTTCTTCGAGCGTAAAAAGTTGACCACGATCCTGGAGCATAAATCCGAGGCCATCCGGAACCATGCCTGATCCGTAGCCCTGGAAGTTGCTCTGAATAAGCGACACCATGTTGCCTTCGCTGTCGGCCACAGTCATATAGATCGTGTCGCCATCTTCGAGAATGGGATTACCGGCTTCGTGTTTTGTAGAGGCCCTGTTAGGATCGATCAGCTTTCGTCTTTCGGCCGCATATTTTTTAGAGATAAGCTCCTTAACAGGAATCTTTGCAAACGCCGGATCGGCATAATACTTTGCACGGTCTTCGAACACGAGCTTCTTTGCTTCTACGAAAAGGTGAACATGCTCAGGACTACCCCACGCAATTTTGCTGAAATCATATCCCTCCAGAATATTAAGCATCTGCAGAACCGCTATGCCCTGTCCGTTTGGCGGTAGCTCCCAAACATCGTAACCCCGGTAATTTGTCGAAACCGGCTCAACCCAATCGGAATGATGATCGGCAAGGTCCTTATAAGAAAGAAACCCGCCGTTCTTTTTCATAAACGCATCAATTTTCCTGGCAATGTCGCCAGTGTAAAAAGCGTCTCGGCCTCCTTTTGCTATCTGGTCTAACGTATTAGCCAGCTGCGGATTTTTCAGGACGTCGCCGCGCTTCGGCACTTTTCCGTCAGGATTATAAACATCTACAACGTTTGGATACTCACCATAAGCTCTTTTGATAGCACTTAACGAGCCAGAAGCTTCATCGGCAACCGGATATCCATTCTTCGCGTATGAAATTGCAGGCGCAAGAATTTTATCCATACCCAGTTTTCCAAAACGCTTATGCATGGCAAACCATCCGTCAACGCAACCAGGCACCGACACGGGTAACGGACCTTTGGCAGGAATATATTTCAGGTTTCTTTTCTTGAATTCTGCCAGCGTAAGTGAGTAAGGAGAGTGCCCCGATCCGTTGAGACCATGAAGTTTCCCCGTTTTTGCCTCATAAATAATTGCGAAGATATCGCCTCCTATGCCGTTTACATGCGGTTCGGTTACGCCCAACACTGCATTGCCAGCAATAGCCGCATCAATTGCATTGCCGCCTTGTTTTAAAATGTCCAACGCTGCCTGCGTAGCGAGCGGCTGGCTGGTACAAGCCATGCCGTGTTGTGCAATTACCTCGCTGCGGGTAACAAATGTTCTTCCGCTGCTTCTGTCCTGACCGTTAACAGTAAAATTCGATGAAAACAAAATCAGCGCAACCAGCGAACTATAACAAAAATGTTTACGCATACAACAGTTGGTTTAAAATACAATTTACTCCAAAGGCAACATTTGCCACAACATTATTGTCATGCTTACACAACCCACATTGCAAAGTTGTAAATTAGCCTGATGACTATGCTCGCCGTGAAAACTGCACAGGTAGCACTGGTGCTGTTTCTTATCCTATTTCTTCATCCTGGCAACACATGGGCACAGTCTGCATTTACACAGGATTCAACCAATCCCGCTATTGAACACGCATTAAACATTTACGCTGCCGCTACGGGCAACCAGGCTGGCTATTATAATGGCGTGCAATACAAGCGCTATCCGAATTTTATTCATTCGGGTCACACATTTTTTATTGCAGACAGCCTGATTGAAGGAACGCTCGTTTACGACGGAGTAAAATACAGTGGCGTAAAACTGCAATACGACGAATGGGGTGATCAACTCGTTACCACTGATGTGCAGGGCGCTAATCTTGTTCAGTTATACAGAGGAAAAGTCTCGGCTTTCTCCTTAGGTACCCATATGTTTGTGAACAACACTACGAACGATCCCGGCGCAGGCTATTATCGTGTTCTATATAATGGTAAGTCGACTATTCTGGTGAAAGAAAAAAAAATTGTGCAGGAGAAACATGGCGAAACAAATGCAGAGACAATTAGATCTGTCGATGTAACGGTTGACTATTACTTAAAAACACCGAAGGGGTTTCAGAAATTTAATCGTCTGAGCACCTTACTTCAATTGTTCGACAATCAACGCAAGGCAGTTGCAGGCTATTTAAGGGACAAAAATCTGAAGTACCGACAGGACAAAGAAAATGTTTTTTATCAGGCGGTAGCTTTTTATGACCAGTTAACCCATTAAATGAGGTATTTAACATTTGCTTTGCTGCTCTTGTTGTCGGTGACCGCTAAACCGCAGTCCGGTGACACATCATCGATCACGGCCCAGTTCAACAATGTAAAGATTGACCGGCTTGCCGATGAACTGCAACAAAAAACCGGCTATTACTTTTACTACGATGCACGCCAGCTGGATACCATTACGTTTAATTTTTCTGTCAGCAACCAATCGTTAAGTAAGATCCTCGAAACTGCATTCGGTGCAACTGATTTCTTCTTTTCAATCGACGGTATTCAGCGGGTGTTTATAACAAAGGGCCAACCAATTTTTACTTCACTTGGCGTAGCCCGCGCCCCTGTACGGAAACGTACCGCCGTTGCGCGGGCAGAGGAAGATTCCGCAGCCCGATCGGCATTTGCGGGCGTAGCCGGCGTAAAAACACTTGAAAGCGTCACTATTTCCGCAGCGCTCAACGTTCGCAGCACTACCATGGGCGTGCAATCCATCGATATAAAAACCATTAAACAGGTACCTGTGCTTTTTGGGGAAGCGGATATATTAAGAGTGGTACTTGCTACACCCGGCGTAAAAACAGTAGGAGAGGCCTCTACCGGATTGAATGTGCGAGGCGGCTCAACAGACCAGAATTTGATCTTGTTTAACGATGCAACAATTTATAATCCTGCTCACTTTTTTGGAATGTTCTCGGCATTCAATCCCGACCTCGTAAAAGAAGTTAACCTGTATAAAAGCAGTGTGCCCGCCCGTTATGGCGGACGCCTGTCATCTGTTCTTGATATTGAAGGCAGGGAAGGAGATAAAAAGAAACTTACCGGATCAGCGGGTATCGGTATCCTAACGGGAAAGCTTACGCTTGAAGGCCCCATCATAAAAGATAAAACGTCCTTCCTGTTTGGCGCCCGCTCTACTTATGCCGACTGGCTTCTGAAACTTCTACCAGAACAATACGAAAACAGCACCGCAGGATTTTACGACGTCAACCTCAACCTCAGTCATACATTCAATAAATCGAATGAAATTTTTGCCACCGGGTATTTCAGCAGCGACCGGTTTACGCTGAACAGCGACACGACCTTTGCTTACCAGAATAAAAACGTATCATTAAAATGGCGCCATGTATTCGGAAAAATCACTGGCACTTTTACCGGCGGGTACGACGACTACATGTACAATACCTCATCTAAGGAAAACCCGGTAAACGCTTACAAACTGTCGTTTAATGTGAATCAAAAGTATTTACGCGGCCACTTCATCTATTATATGGACAACCGGCATACCATCGACTTCGGGTTCAACAACATTTACTATACCCTTAAACCCGGAAGTTTACGGCCATACGATAATTCGTCGCTTGTTGAGGAAGATATCATCAGTAATGAGCAGGCGCTTGAGTCGGCAGTGTATGTCGGTGATAAATTCGACGTATCAAATGCGTTTTCACTCGAAGCTGGTTTACGTTACTCATTATTCAACTACCTCGGACCTAAAAATATAAACACCTATCTGCCGGGAGCACCAAAAACCGAGGACAACATCACAGGAGTCCAGGATTTCGATTCATGGAAAGTGGCAAAAACATACGGCGGTCCCGAATACAGGTTGTCGATGCGGTACATATTTGGCAATCAGTATTCAATAAAGGCGAGCTTCAACACACAACGCCAATACATTCACATGTTGTCGAACACTGCTTCGATGGCGCCGACCGATACCTGGAAGTTGAGCGATCCGAATGTGAAGCCGCAACAGGGGAACCAGCTCTCTCTTGGCGTATACAAGAACCTGGTAAAAAGTACAGTAGAGATTTCGTTTGAAGTATATTATAAAAAAATAAAAGACTACCTCGACTACAAAAGCGGTGCGCGCATTATTATGAACGACCACGTTGAAACAGATGTTGTCAGCACAAAAGGCGAGGCGTACGGTGCTGAGTTCATGATACGTAAGCTGAGCGGAAAACTGAATGGTTGGTTTAGTTATACATATTCACGAATCCTGCTGAGACAGGACGATCCCAATGCTGGTGAACTCATTAACAATGGCGAACGTTACCCGGCTAATTACGATAAACCTCACGACGCGACGCTCATCGCAAATTACCGCATCAATAAGCGCCTGAGCTTTTCATTGAACGCTACGTATAGCACTGGCCGGCCTATTACGTTGCCCGTAGGGAGATATTTTTATTCCGGAAGCTACAGAACCCTTTACGGTCCCCGCAACGGGCATAGAATTCCTGATTATTTCCGAACCGATTTTTCTGTCAACATTGATGGCAACCATAAAATAAGGCAGGTCTTTCATAACTCATGGACGTTCGGCGTTTACAACATTTCGGGGCGAAAAAATCCTTACTCGGTGTATTACGTATCCGAAGGGGGCGCCATCAACGGCTACAAATTATCAGTGTTTGGCAGTGCAATACCTTTTGTAACCTACAATATCAGGTTTTGATGAGATGGTGCGCATACATATTGATGAAGAAATGGTACCTGATATTATTATTATTTCTGACTGTTCATTGCAGGGAAGAATACAATGTTGTATTGCGAACAAACGGTAATGGTGTGCTGGTGGTGGAAGGTATAATGAACGCAAGAGGTAAAACTAAGATATCCCTTAGCCGTACTACGCGGCTGGCAGATAAACGAATTGCAGCTGAGGTCGGTGCCTTTTTATTTATAGAAGGTGAAAATAACGGTGCTGTATATCCACTGATCGAAACGCAGCAAGGAGTATATGAAAGCGGCGATAATGTGTTTGACGCCGCTACTAAATACAAACTCAGAATAAGAACCGCCGACAACCGGGAATACGAAACAGACTACAAGAGTTTTTTGGTTACCCCTCCTGTTGATTCTCTCTCATGGCGCCAGACGCCTGCCGGCCTGGATATCTTTTCAAATGCAAAGAGCGAAGGCGATGTAAAATATTATAAGTTAGATTACGATGAAACATGGGAATTTCATTCCGCTTATAGAACGTTACTTGGGTTTAAGGAGACCTCCCCGGGCAGTGGCGTATACCAGGTTGTTTATCTCGATCCGGTAACGCAATCGGTAGATACTACCTTGTTTGTCTGTTATAATTCGCGATCATCCAGTAACATCAACCTCGTATCAACCGAGGCGCTGGATTCAAATATTGTATTTACGCCTGTGAAAACCTATACGCGGGGCGCTATTGAATTGAGTGTGCTATATAGTATCCTCGTTAAACAGTATGGCTTAAGTAAAGAGGGATATGAATTTTATGTGAAGATGAAGAAGAATACAGAATCGCTTGGCTCCATCTTCGATGCCCAGCCTTCAGAAATATCCGGCAATGTAAAATGTATTACCGACCCTTCCGAACTGGTGATAGGATACGTAGAGTTTACTACCATTGAAGAAAAAAGATTGTTCATCGACAACAGGGACCTCAATGATTGGGGTTACGAGCAGGACTGCCAGTATTATTTTTCTAATCCGCACCCCAACGACGCGGACGTTATTCTACAGCTGGTGAAAGAAAGGCTTGTGCCTACCGTAGTCGCGAAGTATACTATGGGCGGCGGCATCGAAAAGTTTGACGTCCAGAAAGAACAGTGTGTTGATTGCCGGCTGCGCGGTTCAAATATTAAACCGGATTTCTGGCCATGAAAATGATCATAAAAATATTTTCTCTGATAGCTCTTTTGATTGTGCAAAAGGGCAGTGCACAGGAAGTTTTGATTGAAAAGATGTTTGTGCATACAGATCGTAACTACTATCAGACAGGCGAAATCATCTGGTTCAGCATTTATTGCGTGGATGGAAAGCAATTTACACCTCTTGATGTAAGCAAGATCGCCTATGTAGAAGTGCTCGACTCGGCTAACAACCCGATTTTGCAGCGGAAGATTCTTCTTGAAAGTGGGGCAGGCAATGGGTCCTTTACCATACCGGCAAATGTGGCCACCGGCACTTACACCTTTAGGAGTTATACGAACTGGATGAAAAACTTTTCACCGGGAACTTTTTTCAATAAAGAGATCGCTATAGTCAATGCCGCAGGTGGCCAGCTTGCATACGTTGCAAACAATAAAGACATTCCTGTCAAATCCGGCTCATTATTGATCGACATTCAGCCCGATAAAAGCGAGTATCAAAAAAGGAAAAACGTAACTGTCGCGATCAACATCGGGAATGCAACCGGAGCGCCGCCTTCGTCAGCGGTTTCTATATCTGTCTACCGTTTGGATTCTCTTACATCACCCGATCCCGTTTCTATATATTCATCATTGCATGAAGCTACGGACGTAACCATCCCTCAAAACTTTCCATATCCACCCGAATTCAAAGGGCATTTTATCAAGGGAAAAATGCTCGACCGCAACACGCGCATGCCTTCTAAAAATATTGTCGGCTACCTCAGTGTAGTGGACGACATCCAGTCGTTCTATACTTCCAGAACAGATGCATCAGGCAACATCATTTTCTTAGTGTCGAAACTAAACTCCGGCGACTCCATCGTAGTGCAGACAGACTCATACTACGACCGCGAACATCAAATAGAAATCGAAAGCCCATTTTCAAACAGCTTTGCTAAACAGAAGTCTTCATCGTTTACCGCGGTTACCTCTTTTCCTGCTACGGTGCTCGAACAAAGCATTAACGCACAGGCAACCGCGTTGTATTATGAAGAACAACTAAACAGGTTTAATGAAATCAGAAATGACAGCATTCCATTCTATTATAAAGAAGACGCTCATTATGTACTCGACGACTATACCAGGTTCAGTAAAATGGAAGACGTGTTTCGTGAATACATACGGCCTGTAGGGGTGTCGAAACGGCAAGGGATCTTTCATCTTTCGGTGTTCAACCAAACCAACCGTTTCATTGTCGACCAGAACCCGTTGGTTCTAATGGATGGCATTCCTGTTTTTGATATGAACGCATTTTTTGCTTACGATCCATTAAAAATTAAAACGATAGATGTTATCACCAGTAAATATTTTCGGTCAGGCGGAGCCTTCCCGGGAATTATTAGTGTGTATACTTTTCGAGGCAAAACCGACCGACAGGTAATTGATCAAAACGCAAATGTGCTGCCCTATGAAATTGTGCAAAAACGCCACCCGTTTTTTGCTCCCACATATCATCAGCAAGCCAACGAACACCTGCCAGACTTTCGCAATGTGTTGTACTGGAATCCATCAGTACAAACAGATCGCAACGGTAAAGCAAGGGTGGAGTTTTATACATCAGATCTTCCTGGTAAGTATATCATCCAGGTCAACGGACTTTCAACAACCGGCGACGCTGGCAGCGCGTCTGTTGAATTTGAAGTAAACAATTAATTCCCTTCTCCCGTGTCACGGCCACCTACTGCGCGCCTCTCACGAAGTTCCATCCTTGTTTTGGGTAGACTATCCGGATAGTTTTTCTGAACGAAGTCGATCATTTTTTCACGGATGTAGCAGCGCAGGTCGAACACTTTGCCAGAATTATCTGCGCTTACCAGCATTCGCACTGCCACATATTCATTCGTGCTGTCGGTTACCTGCACTGCCGATACGCGCTTATCCCAGAGGGGATTCGCTTCCAGCAGACGTTTAAATTCAGTACGTATCGCCTCTAAGGGAATGTTGTAATCAAAATAAAGCATCACTGTGCCCATCATTTCGGAAGTGGTGCGGGTCCAGTTTTGAAATGGCTTTTCAATAAAGTAATTAATTGGAAGGATGAGCCTCCGCTGGTCCCATAAGTGAATCACAACATATGTAAGCGTAATTTCTTCGACCCTACCAAATTCGCCCTCAATCACCAACGCGTCATCAAGGCGTATCGGCTGCGTGAATGCGATCTGAAAACCAGCCAGTAAATTTCCCAGTGAACGTTGCGCAGCAAAACCGATGATGATACCACCGATGCCTACGCCGGTAAGTAATCCTGTACCTATTTTCCGCAGATTGTCGAAGCTCAGGAGGATCACACAAACGGTGATAACTACAATTAGCGTAACAATAATTTTGCGAAGAAAAACAAGCTGGGTTCTGATCTTCCTTTCACGCAGATTATCTGCCTTGTTCAAGTCGTACCTGTGATAGAAGTAGTTCTGTCCCACTTTCACGAGCGCCACCAGGATACCCGCAATCGAAATGGTGATCAGTATGTCGATTATTTTATTGAATATATAATGGCCGTCTGGCGAAAAAGGAATTAGTGGCGCCCAGAAGTTAATTAACAAAAACAATGCAAATACAAGGATCCGCGCACCGAGCCGTCGCACTACGATATCAAAAAGAGAAAAAGGCGATTTGTCAGTTTGCTGTGCCATCTTGAAGATTTTAATATCACGTTGTTTTCCGCATTGTTTTTGCGCGTAATCTGCTTAACGTTTCCAATGTTATGCCAAGATAGGATGCTATATATTTCAGGGGTATGCGATTAAGTAATTCGGGGCGCGACTGAAGGAAGTGCTGATACCTCGCGGCGGCATTAGGAATGCGGGCAATGTAAACGCGCTCCTCGGATGCAGCATAATATTGTTCGAGTAACAATCTGCCGGTGCGGTTCATATCTGGGAATCGCTCGTATAGCTCGGCCATCGCTTCGAAGGGAATAACCACCAGCTCGGCATTTTCGATCACCTGGATATATTCATCCGATGGCTTTTCGCTGGCCATGCTCCTGATGGCAGTAGTTATCTCGCCCTCGGGATTGATCCAGATCGTAATTTCTTTAGCACCATATTTTATGTACGACCGTAAAATGCCTTTGTGAATAAAATAATAATCCTTGCAAAATTCACCGGGCTTAAGCAAAAATCTCCCTTTCTGAAGCTTTCTGAAAGTGGTACGGCTAATGATAAAGTCGATCATTTCGCCCGTTAAAGGATAGAATTGCTTTACAAACTCTACGAGGGGCCAGCAGTCGGGCCTGGCCGCGTGCAGGATGTTTTTTTGAAACGAATGATTGTTCATGCTTATAAAGAAGCGAAATTTGTCTAAAAATATCGAATCCATCTAATTAAAATATGGACGATTTTATTGCGGCACGATCGCAAATGGCACTCTCGCTCGGCTTTCACATAATTTTTTCCTGTATAGGGATGGTGATGCCTTTTTTTATGGCTGTCTCACATTACTACTGGCTCAAAACTAAAAATCCGGTTTACCTCAACGTTACCAAGGCGTGGACGAAGGGCGTGGCCATCTTCTTTGCAACGGGCGCCGTGTCGGGTACTGTATTGTCTTTCGAGCTTGGTTTACTGTGGCCAAACTTCATGAAACATGCGGGGCCCATATTCGGGATGCCGTTTTCACTTGAAGGAACAGCCTTTTTTATCGAAGCGATCGCACTCGGCTTTTATCTCTACGGCTGGAACAGATTCAATAAGTGGTTTCACTGGATAACAGGTGTAGTGGTCGGTGTGAGCGGACTCGCTTCCGGAATCCTCGTCGTTGCAGCGAACGCGTGGATGAATACTCCGGCAGGGTTCGATTACATAGATGGCAAATTTACCAACATCGATCCAATTGCTGCCATGTTCAATAAAGCCTGGTTCTCGCAGGCGCTTCATATGTGCCTCGCTGCATTTGTAGCCACCGGTTTTGCAGTGGCGGGCGTGCATGCCTACATGATTTTGCGGAAAAAGAACGTACTGTTTCATACAAAAGCATTTCACATCGCCGCAGTTTTTGGGACAATTGCAGCATTACTTCAGCCTATCAGCGGCGACCGATCCGCAAAACATGTAGCAAAATACCAGCCTGCCAAGCTCGCTGCTATGGAGGCACATTTCGAAACCTCGAAGTCCGCTCCGCTCATCATCGGAGGCATTCCTGATGAAGAAAATAAAGTTGTGAGGTACGCTATCAAAATTCCTGGCTTCTTAAGTTTTCTTGCGCACGGAGATTTTACAGCAGAAGTAAAAGGACTGGATCAGATTCCGCCGGAAAATCATCCGCCGGTAGCGATTACGCACTACGCGTTCCAGGTGATGGTTGGTCTCGGTACACTTCTCGCGCTCCTCTCAGTAATTTACCTTCTCGCCGTTTTTAAGAAGAAAAGCTGGCTAAATAAAAGATGGCTGCTCCGGCTATTTGTGTTGTCTGTTCCGCTCGGGTATATTGCGATTGAAGCCGGGTGGGTTGTCACCGAGGTGGGTCGGCAGCCATGGATCATCCACGGAATCATGCGCACTAAAGACGCAGTAACACCAATGCCGGGGATCGTTTATTCATTTTACCTGTTCACTGCTGTTTACGTTTCGCTTGCTTTGATTGTAACATTTCTGCTCCATCGGCAAATAAAAATGGTACCCGAGATATACGACGTGCCTCATCAAAAAGAAAACAAACACTGATGCTTTACGTGGTGATGATATTTCTGTGGGCTTCCATTCTGTTGTATATTTTGCTGGGCGGAGCAGATTTCGGTGCGGGCATTATTGAAATGTTCACGTCCCGTAAAAATAAAAGCAGAACAAGGGAGACGATGTATCATGCGATCGGTCCCATATGGGAAGCAAATCACATGTGGCTGATCATTGCGATCGTAATATTGTTTGTTGGTTTCCCGGTTATCTACACTACCATGTCGGTTTACCTGCATATTCCACTTGCTATAATGCTGCTCGGAATTATTGCCCGGGGCACCGCATTTGCATTCAGACATTACGATGCAGTGATAGACGATATGCAGAAGGTATACAATAAGATATTTGTTTATTCAAGCTTCGTTACGCCGCTTTTTCTTGGCATCATCGCGGGAAGCGCCGTGTCGGGCAAGATAGATACCGATGCGAATAATTTTGCAGATGCATACATCTTCAGCTGGCTTAATTTATTTTCAATTTCCACCGGGTTGTTCACCGTTGCTATCTGCGGGTACCTGGCCGCGGTGTATATCATTGGCGAAACAACACAGCCCGATGATAAAAGGCGCTTCACGGTAAAAGCATTTACAACAACCATCGCCGCTTTCCTGGCTGGCACATTGGTTTTTATAGCAGGGTATTTCGAGAACGTTCCCATATTGAACTGGATATTCGGAAATGCTATAAGCCTTCTAGCGATTTGCCTGGCTATGGCTTCGCTGATCCTGCAATGGTTTTTACTGGTGCGCCGGAAAACAAAAGTGCTCCGCGTCCTGGCCGGTTTCCAGGTGTCAATGATTTTGGTCTCCGTTACCGCGCGGCATTATCCAAACATCGTACTGATGAAAAACGGCGAAACATTATCACTGCTTGAACATGCAGGCCATGAACAAACTATTTTTTATCTCGGTGCCGCATTACTCATAGGAAGCGTTTTTATCTTACCCGCATTGTACTACCTCCTTTATAGTTTTCACAGAAAAACAATTTGACGAATGGAAAGGCAACACGTGATCATAGTTGGCGCGGGAGCGTCCGGACTTTATGCAGCATCCGAAATAGCGAAAAAATGTGCTGTTACTATTATCGAAGCCAATGATTATGCAGGCGGACGGATGCACACGCTTAAGGATCAAAAGGGCCAGGTGATAGAGGCGGGAGCAGAATTTGTTCACGGAGATACGCCTGTTACATCAAAAGTCTTGAAACAGGCGGGGCTTAGAACCGTGGCGTTGGATGGAAAAATGCTGCGAAAAGAAGGAACTAAATGGGAAGAGGAGGAGGATATGATCGAAGGATGGGATGAACTGGTAGAAAAGATGAAGGGCCAGGAAAGTGACATCACCATGCAACAGTTCATGGATGAACATTTCGCCGGCGAAAAATATACAGAACTACGTAGTCACATAAAAGCCTTTGTGGGCGGATTTGATGTTGCGGATACGAATGAGATAAGTGTAAAATCGTTGTATGAAGAATGGTCGAACGAGGGCGAGCAGAGAAGGGTGGAAGGAGGTTATGTAAAGCTGGTTGATTACCTCACAGGTAAATGCAGAGCGGCGGGATGCGAACTTATCACAGGCCAAAAGGTACAA
Source organism: uncultured Chitinophagaceae bacterium (assembly GCA_963782225.1). Lineage (GTDB taxonomy): Bacteria > Bacteroidota > Bacteroidia > Chitinophagales > Chitinophagaceae > Flavitalea. Next base: position 228,822 of record CAWAIQ010000006.1, on the reverse strand, counting down.
CATATCACCTGGCAAAAAGATCATGTGACGGTAGCAACGGCGACCGGTCGTACGTTTTCAGCCAACAAAATTGTTGTTTCCGTTGCTGTCGGCGCGCTGCGAAGCAACACTATTCGCTTCACCCCAACCGTAGATCGACAGAGTGCAGCCGTCGGCAGGATCGGTTACGGAACGGTGGTAAAAGTGATTTTCGATTTTAAAGAGAAGCTTTGGAAAGAAAACACCGGTTTCATCTTTAGCAACGAGCAAATCCCAACCTGGTGGACGCAACACCCTGTTAAAAATAATTTAATCACAGGTTGGGCCGGCGGCCCGGTGGCCGCAAAGTTTTCCCAACATACTGACGATGAAGTGATTAATATTGCATTACAATCATTGGCTAATATATTCGACACGAGCGTCGAGAAACTGCGAAATATAATAGAGTCGTCTTACGTTTTTAACTGGAGCAAAAACGAGGAATCACTGGGAGCATACAGCTTTTCGACGCCTGATTCGGCTTCGGCGAGAAAGATCCTTAACGAACCCCTCAAAAACACCCTGTTTTTTGCCGGTGAAGGCCTGTACCACGGGCCGTATACCGGAACAGTTGAAGCGGCATTAGACAGTGGTGAAAAAGTAGCCAGGAAGTTATTGGATACCGTCCCCTGATTTGATTTCGTATTTGCTTAGCGAAGAGTGTTCCAATATCCTATGTGCTTCAGAAAACTTTTTAAATCTAATACCCTTTCCTCCGCATACCCGTGCGCGATGGTGTTGTGTGTGCTTTTTACTCTTCCTTCGTTTTCATATTCGCAGGCTGTAACCGAAATTATTACCAACTACAATGGCTTTTGGCGGACGGGCACTGGTAATGTCAGCGCGGTCAAACCAGATAATCACCACGAACTAATTTCATTTTCGTACAATGGTGCCAGGTATTCAACGGGCGTGAACGATAATCTGCTTTCTACAAACGGTCTTACCTATACGCCGGGCGTTTACCAGGCGCTGCCAATGACGAACATTGCCGGCACTGCTAATGGTAACACGAAAATAGGATTGGGCGCCATGATCGATGGTGTAAATAATGGTGCCGGCGCGGCTCCTTCCCGAAATCTTGCACCTTATTTAAATGATGGCGCCAATGGTTTGGATATGGGAACATGTATTGCCAATCTTCCTTCCGGCACCATGTTTCTATCGGTGAGCAATATACAGGCAGCTAAAATTGGCGATGGCATTCCCGACATTGTAGTTACGCAGATCGCCGATCCTTCATCGAGCTACGACTCGTATGAGTTCACTGATATAAATGGTGTGCGTGTCGGGTCATCCCTCAATGTAGTTTTGAATACTATCTCACCTGTTGGCCAGTGGATGGCGGATTTTTATGAGGCCACCGGCGCTACGATTTTATCATCCGGATATACACAAACGCAACGCGACATCCGTTTGTGGGCGGCCGACTTCACCACATTCGGTATCAATGCATCGAATATTGCGAATGTGGCATACTTCAAAATCAACCTTAGCGGAACGAGCGACATCGCTTTCGTAGCCTACAACTCCGCAACGATAACTGTCCAGGCTGTACTCGATATGCAGGCGCGTCAACGTGTCTCCCGACCAATAGCTGCCGCAGCCGTTTACAGCCTTTCGTTGTTTCCGAATCCCGCAAAAAACGTAGTAGATCTCACTCATCCGAACGCAAAAACCGAAGACGCCATTTTCATTTATAATTTTACCGGCGCGCTAATGCTCAGGCTGCAACCGAATACCGGATCTACCAAAACGCAAGTGCCAATAGCATCGCTCACCCCCGGCTTTTACACGGTCATTTACGCTGGCAGTCAAAATCGTCTTAATCAGAAACTTATCGTGCAATGATGAACGCTATCGCTAACCGATTTAGATAGCTTTTCACTATTTTCGATTATGATTCTGATTGTTGACGATAAGCAGGAGAACCTTTTTTCACTTCAGAAACTTTTACAGCTTCACGAGTTCAAAGTTGACACGGCCCTTTCAGGAGAAGAAGCCCTCAAAAAGATTCTCAAACAACACTATGCCCTGATCATCCTCGACGTACAAATGCCGGTTATGGATGGCTTCGAAGTGGCAGAGGCGATCTCAGGTTATGGGAAGTCAAAGGACATCCCTATTATATTTCTTTCCGCCGTAAAAATCAATAAGACTTTCATCACAAAGGGCTATGACTCCGGTGGAATTGATTATGTAACGAAACCGTTCGATCCGGATGTATTGCTGCTTAAAGTAAAAACCTTCTATCGTTTATCAGAGCAACGCAGGGCGCTGAACGAAATGCAGAATATTCTGAAAGAAGAAATTGAATTTCGAAAAAAGGCTGAAAAGGAATTGTCTGAACTTAACCATAGCCTTGAAAAACGTGTGGAGGAACGCACCGAGGAACTTTTTCAGATCAATAAACAACTCGAAATAAGTAACGACGACCTTCAGCAATATGCATCCGTGGCCTCACACGATTTAAAAGAACCGCTGCGGAAAATTCAAATCTATAGCGACAGGGTACGCCGGAGTTTCCTGGAAGAAAACCAGGAAGCCGACCAGTACATGCAAAAGATTATCTCGTCATCGCAACGAATGTCGCGGCTTATAAACGATTTGCTCAACTATTCGCGACTTTCAGGCGAAGGACTGTTCAAGCCCACCGACATCAATGTGATTCTTGATGAGTTGATGGCCGACCTCGAAATTCTTATTGCAGAAAAGAATGCCTCGATAAGCATCGATACTTTTCCCGAGATGGAAGTGATACCCGGGCAGATTCGTCAGCTTTTTCAGAACATACTCAGCAACGCGCTCAAATTTTCCAAGAATGGTGCGCCACCTGAAGTGCATATCATCGTGAAGCGTACCGAAACGCTTGACATCGCAGCTGCCGATGCCAATGACGGCGCGTATGCCCGCATATCCATCTCTGACAATGGAATCGGTTTTAACGAAATCTACAAAGAAAAAATATTTACAATGTTTCAGCGCCTTCATTCGAAAGAGGCGTTCGAAGGCACTGGCATCGGCCTGGCTATCGTAAAGAAAATTGTAGAGAAACACAACGGCCTGATCACAGTAAACAGTAGAGAAGGGGAAGGAACAACATTCACACTCGTACTGCCAATACTTCAAAACAAACCGGTCACCGAAAAAGAACTAAGCGCTATTTAAATCTTTCCTGTAAATGCCAAACACTTTTAAACGCAACGTAGTAATCGGCTTCGGATTTTCATTGCTACTACTTCTCTTAAGTTCCATTGCCTCTTATCTCAGTATTCGTAATCTTATTGAAAGTGCCGAGTGGGTAGATCATACTAATAGAGTCATCTCAGAACTCGAGGAGGTTAACGTCACTCTTGTCCAGGCCGAATCCAGTCAACGCGGATACCTTCTGAGCGGCGATGAGTCGTTTCTTGTATCATTCGATGCAACAGCAAAAACGGTTCCTGCAAAAGTTACGGCGCTCAAGGTGCTCACTAACGACAACGCCGTCCAGCAACAGTATCTTACCCGGCTCGATTACCTCATCAACCAGCGGTTCTCGATTTTACGAACGGGTGTGGAAGCCCGAAAACAAGGGCAGCTTATCAACAACAACACCCTTATCCGGGGCAAGGAATACATGGATGAAACGTCGGGCCTGATCCGGCGCATGGAGGAACAGGAGAAAACGCTTTACGTGCAACGTTCAGAACGCTACCAGTTGCTTATTACCTATACACCGGTCATCATTGTGTTCGCAGCACTGCTCGCCATCTTCATCACGATTTTCTTCTATGGCCGCATCATATCAGATTATCGCAAACGTGCCAGGCTTCAGGAAACGCTCGAACGAAAAGATCTTGAACTCAGTCAGCGCCTCGCAATACTTAATGATCTTGCGCAGCGCATTTCACACGGCGATTATAAGGTTAGAATTGACGATGAAGGCAAAGACCTTCTCGGAAGTCTCGGCGGTACATTAAACAAAATGGCCGAATCACTCCAATATTCATTCAATATACTTTCGGACAAAGAATGGCTGCAGGCCGGCGTGGCTGGCTTAAATAAGACTATGATTGGCGAGATGGAGACAAACAATCTCGCCGAAAATATCCTCTCGTTCCTCGTTACTTATACCAACAGCAATGCGGGTGCCTTTTACATGAACGTGAACACCGATGAGATGGAAGTGGTAAGCACCTACGCAACCAACAGCCTTTTAAAAAGGAAAATTTTGTTGAGAGAAGGTGTGGCCGGGCAAGCCGCGGCCGATCGAAAGCCTATCCTGCTTGACAAACTTAAGGATGACCATTTCAACATCGCTTTTTCTGCAGGCACCCTCAAGCCGGAAAATATTATTGCCATCCCTATTATGCATGAAGACACAGTTAAGGGTGTTGTTGAGTTGGCAAAACTTAGTGCATACACAAAAAATGATCTCTTGTTTCTTGAATCGGTATCCGGAATCGCGGGCGTAGCGATCAACACCAGCCAAAACCGGAGAAGACTTCAGGAACTACTTGAAGAAACGCAGTCGCAGTCAGAAGAACTGCAGATGCAGCACTCCGAACTTGAAAATATCAACGAGGCACTCAAAGCCAAATCGCAAAGATTGCAGGTGTCTGAAGAAGAGCTCAAAGTTCAGCAGGAAGAACTTATGCAGACAAACACAGAGCTCGAGGAGCGTACAACAATGCTCGAAGAAAAGAACCAGATGATCGAGGAGCGCAATATCGAAATTCAACGAAAGGCCCGCGAGCTCGAAGTAAGTGCACGGTACAAATCGGAGTTCCTTGCAAACATGTCGCACGAACTGCGTACACCGCTCAATTCAATACTATTGCTTGCACGATTAATGTCGGATAATAAGCGTGACAACCTCGACGAAGAACAAATAGAATATGCACATGTGATAGAAAAATCAGGGCAGGGATTATTAACACTTATAGATGAGATACTCGATCTTTCGAAGATTGAGGCAGGCAAGATGACCGTAGAATATCAGGAGATCGCATTGAAGGAGATAACAAACGATCTCAATGCTCTTTTCAAACCGGTTGCACACGAAAAGGGAATAAGGTTCAACATAGATATCGCGCAGGACGTGCCTTCACAAATGGAAACCGATAAGATGCGTGTTGAGCAGGTGCTGAAAAACCTGATCTCGAACGCAATCAAGTTTACATCGAAGGGCGAGGTAGACCTCATTGTGCGGAAGGCCCCGAAAACCGACCATGCCGTTGTATTTACGGTAAAGGATACCGGCATTGGCATTCCCTCAGAAAAGCAGGCATTGATATTCGATGCTTTTCAACAGGCCGATGGTTCTACACGCCGTCAATATGGTGGCACAGGGCTGGGCTTATCTATAAGCAAAGAGTTAGCGAAGTTGTTAGGTGGAAAAATTGAATTAGAAAGCGAGCCAGGCAAAGGAAGCTCCTTTCATCTCACTGTACCAACTATCAGGGTAGGGGCATCACAGGAAATGCACCAAGAAATCGCTGAGCCTAAGTTCGCGCACCCGCGTGAAAATGGTCATGATGATAAAACGGTCTTCATCACGGAAGATGATACATCGGCAAAGATGACGCAGGTACTGCAACGTATAGAAAGCGTACTTAATAAAGAACCCAGGAAGGTGCTTATCGTAGAAGAGAATAAAATTCACGCGCGCGCGCTGTTTTACTTCCTGGAAAACTTTAGCATCGATTCCGAAATAAAGTCAGGCGCAAATGAAGGTATCGAGGCATTGCTCGCGAAAGATTCGAACTGCGTAATACTGGATATGAGTGGAGAGGGCGGAGAGATTTATGAAACGCTTGAGAAAGTAAAATCAACGCCGGGCCTTGAATTTCTTCCAATAATTGTATTTACGGGCAAGAGTTTGTCCAAGCTCGAAGAAGGCCGGATGAAACAACATGCCAATTCTATTATTATAAAAACGGCGCACTCATTTCAACGCATTCTCGATGAAGTGTCATTGTTCCTTCACCTTTCGCAGGGTCGAACCAATACACAAAAAGTTCGTGACCTTGGAAGGCTCACGGAAGTGTTGAAAGACAAAAAAGTGATGATCGCCGACGACGACGTGAGAAATATTTTTTCTCTCAGCAAAGTGCTGGAGAGTGCGGGTATGAATGTTGTATCAGCTACTGATGGCCGTGAGGCACTTGAGCAGTTGAAGAACAACCCATCGGTGGATATCGTGTTGATGGATATGATGATGCCGGAAATGGATGGTTACGAAGCCATGCAATCGATACGTGCAATGCCGGGAATGAGTAAAATTCCCATCATCGCGGTAACGGCAAAGGCAATGGCGGAGGACCGGCAGAAGTGTATTAGCGCAGGCGCATCTGATTATATTACGAAACCTGTTGACAAGGACCAGCTGATGTCGTTGCTCAGAGTGTGGCTCTACGATCGGAATTAAACATTTAAAAAAACGATGTGACCCCGGAAGAAATTGGTGATGACGAGCTGTCGCTGTTGCTTAACGAGATCGTTGGAGAGTACGGTTACGATTTCACGAGTTATTCCACCGCTTCGGTCAAGCGCCGCATCAGCCGCCTTTTTGTACTGGACCACTTCAAAACCTTCCAGGAATTCCGCAAACGCGTTCTTTACGACAGCACTTACATCAAACGGTTCGTAGAGGAGATAACGGTGAACGTAACAGAAATGTTCCGCGACCCGGGATTTTACAAGTTGCTTCGAACACAGGTATTACCGGTACTGGCTACGTATCCTTTCGTAAGAATATGGCATGCCGGATGCTCAACGGGAGAGGAGGTGTATTCCATGGCGATACTCCTCAAAGAAGCAGGCATCATGCATAAATCGCTGATGTATGCTACCGACATTAATCCGGGAGTACTCGACCAGGTAGTGAAAGGTATTTACCCATTGAGAAATTTGAAATTGTATTCCGAGAATTATATTTTGAGCGGCGGTAAAGAAGATTTTTCGTCTTACTATACGGCAAAGTACGATCTCGCGAAATTCGATGATGAGTTGAAAACCAAAATGATCATTTCAACCCACAATCTTGTTTCCGACAGGTCGTTCAACGAATTTCAATTAATCATCTGCCGAAACGTCCTTATCTATTTTAATAAGTCACTCCAGGATAATGTTCTTGAACTGTTCGATAACAGTCTCGAAACAAGAGGATACCTTGCTCTCGGATCTAAAGAGCAGATCAAATTCGCTTCCATAAACAAAAATTACGGGCAGCTCGACCCTAAAGAGAAGGTATGGAGGAAATTAAAGTGAACGTACAGTTTCCGGTTGTAGTGATCGGCGGCTCCGCCGGCAGCCTTGAAGTGATACTCAGAATGCTGCAGGATCTCACAAACAACAGGCTGGCTATCATACTTGTCATCCACCGTAAAGGTTCTCTCCATTCCGATCTCCCGGAACTCCTGAGCCTTAAAAGTCCCATGATTGTAAAAGAAGCGGAAGAGAAAGAACCCATCCGGGCCGGGTACTTTTATGTGGCGCCTGCGGACTATCACCTGCTTATCGAACAAAACGGAACAATGTCGCTCGATTATTCGGAGAAAGTGAACTTCAGCCGCCCGAGCATAGACGTTACGTTTGAATGCGCGGCTGGTGTTTTTGGCCAAAAAGTGACCGGAATTCTACTTTCAGGGGCCAATGCCGACGGAGCTGAGGGGCTGAAGGCGATCCGCAAGGCTGGGGGAGTATGTGTTGTGCAGGATCCCGGCTCGGCGCTTGTGAGCTTTATGCCGCAACATGCACTAAATGAAGTGGAGGTCGACAGAATCCTGATGTCGGGGGAAATCGCAGGTTTCCTAAATGATATGTATTAGCGGTTCAAAATATATTTGGCACCCGTGGTGAATCTTGATAACTTGATGGTGCTTATTTGAACCTGATTAGTAGCTCTCAGAAAAGGCATGGAAACACCCAGGTTAAGGTGTTCATTTCCGCTCGTGCCGGTTTGTAGAAAGATTTATCCAGACCCCGTATACTAAGATTTTTAAATATTTTGACCTCCTACGCAATATTAAGAGGGCTAAATAGTTATACATAACTTAACCTGAAAAGGAGGGATTGGTGCAAGATTTGTAAAGATGGTGCGATCAGGAGGAAGAAAGTAGAACTTACGGGAGATTTAGATGGGCCTAAAATTTTGATTTGCCGCATTTAAGATTTACTTTCGCAGTTCCCTGAATCCACTATATCCTGCAATCGATTCAGTAGATTTTCCTACTTTCTTTTGGGTTGAAAAACCGACCGACTCAGCTTGTTAAAAATTAAGATATATACATCAGTCAAAGCGTCTATGAAAACAGGTTTAATAACTGCCCGGAAAAAGGTCGTACTTCTTGCTATATTATGCACTTCATTAATATTTAGTGCTTGCGTCGATACCAAAAAGGTCACATACTTCCATGATCTTGGCGAGGGCGTTATTCCTTCTTCGATCGTAAACTTAGAGCCGGTTATATCCAAAAGCGATATCCTTAGCATTTCCGTTACGAGTCCGAATCCCGATGCTACTCTAATGTTTAATGCCCCTAACATGGCTGCTAACCAAACCACTGCTGCTGCCGGTAATATGGCCCCTTCATCAGGCTATCTTGTAAGTCAGGATGGCACGATCGAATTTCCCGCGCTCGGTAAAATTGTTGCCGCTGGTCTCACCAAACAAAAGTTAAAAGAAGAAATCACACAAAAGCTTCTCGACAGCAAATTGCTGATCGATCCGATAGTTACTATACGTTTTCTTAACTACCGTGTTACTGTACTCGGTGAGGTTACCCGTCCGACAGTCGTAACCGTTCCCAACGAAAAAATTTCCATCCTCGAAGCGATCGGTCTCGCCGGGGATATTACCATTTATGGTAAAAAAGATAATGTGCTTCTGATAAGAGAAGAGAAAAATGGCAAAGTGATAAAGAGACTTAACCTCAACACGAGTGAGATTTTTTCTTCGCCCTACTATTACCTTAAATCCAATGACGTGGTGTATGTAGAACCGAACAACGCAAGGGTAGCTACTTCGAGCCGTTCACAGCAGTTGCTGCCAACGATTCTCAGTGCGCTTTCTTTCGTCGCGATCATCCTGACAAGGGTAATAAATTAATACACACAAGAAGATTATGAGTATAAAGGTTACAAAGAAAAGTGGAGTGCAACAAGATGGTAACATTGTTCAGCAGTTATTATTCCGTTATCTGCCGTACTGGCCATTGTTCATAGTAATGCTTATCCTGGGCGTGGCCACCGCATACGTATACATTCGCTATGCTATACCCATTTACCAGGCACAGGCTTCTATCCTGATAAAGGATGAAAAGAAAGGAACCGACAATGCGAGAATTGTTGAAGAGATGAACATTTTCGGAGACAAGAAGATCGTAGAGAACGAAATCGAAATGATCCGTTCACGCAGCATTCTTAAGAACGTGGTAAACAAGTTAAACTTGTATGCGCCGGTGTATGAAGAAGGAAAAGTGAACATCGTTCCCGCCTTCACCAAATCGCCTGTGGAACTTCTGGTAAGCAATATCGACTCAATTACCTCAGTAGACAAGATATATTACAGTTACGATAAGAATAAAAAGATCGTAACGGTTAATGGTAAGCAGTTTCCTATCGGTCAGTGGGTGCAAACTGATTACGGCATTCCATGGAAATTTGTCGAAAATCCATATTTCGAATCATGGCACGTGTCAAAGCCTTTATTCTTTCAGCTTATCGAACCAAAGTATGTTATCGACTACCTCGATGAACATCTTTCCATAACACCGACAAGCAAACAGTCGACTGTAATTAATATCAAAGTAAAAGACCCTGTACCTGTACGTGGCAAGCTCATCTTAAATGAACTGATCCGCCAGTATAGCCAGGTATCTGTTACAGACAAAAATGCCCTTGCATTAAATACACTAAAATTTGTTGAACAGAATCTCGCTACCACAAAACGTGAGCTTGATTCAATTGACAGGGCTATCCAGGAGTTTAGAACTAGCCAGGATATAGTAGATATCGGTGTGCAGGGACAACAATACCTCGCCGGTGCCGGAACAAGTGATGCCCAACTTGGCCAGATCGACGTTCAGCTGTCTGTACTCAAGGAGGTTGAAACCTATGTTCGCTCAAAAGGCCAGGGAGCAGCGATGGTTCCCTCAACTGTGGGTTTGAATAATGACATGCTATCCGGCCTTATCAGGGATCTTTACACTGCGGAGTCCCAGTATCAAAAACTGATCAGTACCACAGGCGAAAATAACCCGATGGCGCTGCAGCTCAAGCAACAGATCGATGGGCTCCGTCCGAGCATACTTGATAACATCGCCAGTCAGAAGCGAGCCATGCAGGGAAGCAGGTCAACACTTGCGTCGAGCGGAACCAAATATAACTCTCAGCTGAAAGGAATTCCGCTGAAGGAAAGACAACTCGTAGAAATCAGCCGCGACCGTGATGTAAAAGGTGCACGTTACCAGGCACTGCTTCAGCAAAAAGCTGAAACAGAACTTAGCCTCAACGCTGCAGTTGCAGACAGTAGAGTAGTGAGTGAAGCGGAAGCAAGCACAGAACCGGTTAGTCCAAACATATTATTCGCTTACCTCGTGTCTGTAATGTCAGCACTTGGTATCGCAGTTCTTATCATCGCTCTTAAAGAGGGCTTCAACAGAACTATCCTCTTCCGCAGCGAAATCGAAAACTTTACAAGTGTGCCTGTTATCGGTGAAGTAATTCACGATGCCAGCGGACAACCGATAGTGATATCGCACGACAGAAAGAATTTTATTGCAGAGCAGTTCAGGCAGATTCGTACATCGCTTAGCTATCTCGGCATCAGCTCCAAGAAGAAAAAGATCCTCGTAACATCAAGCATCCCTGGTGAAGGAAAGAGTTTTATAGCGGCTAACCTCGCTATCAGCCTTGCTCTGACCGACAAAAAAGTAGTCTTGCTTGAAGTGGATCTGAGAAAACCTAAGCTGAGTGAAATCTTTGGAATGCAACATTCCGTAAACGGTATGAGTAATTATCTGATCGGCGATAAAGAAGCTGATGAAATAATCAGGCGTACAGAAGCGAACCCGAACCTGTTCATCATTTCAGCAGGTCCGATTCCGCCAAATCCTTCTGAGCTCATCCTTAATGGAAGAATCCAGGAACTGTTGGCATACCTCGAAAACGCATTCGATTATATCGTAATAGATACTGCACCTGTGAGCCCTGTTACGGATGCCTACCTGTTGTCGCAGTTTTGCGATGCTACATTGTATGTGGTGCGCCATGCTTACACGCCGCGCATTTACCTGCAGTTGCTCGATGAGAATAACCGTGTAAGGGGATTGAAGAACCTTGCCCTTATTTTCAACGGCGTTAAGGCAAGAGGTATCGGTAAAGGTGGATATGGAAATGGGTACGGTTATGGATATGGAGTGGGTTACGACGATGTTGAGAAAGGTGGCGCCAGGAAAAGTAAATTATTCGGTAAGGCGTATAGGTAACACGGATTTAGAAAGAAATAGAGCGAAGCTCTGGTTCGTAGAATAGTATATATTAAAAGATCGGCCCCCAAACACTCCATCCTGTGAGTGAGGGTGCGTAGCCTTTTAAAGAAAGAGAATCACTGAGAATGAAAGTTAATTGTCACCTGCTATGAACATTGAGAAAGCTACATGGTATGCACTGTACACCAAGCCGCGGTGGGAGAAAAAAGTGGCTGATCTTCTTACAAAAAAGAAGATTGTTAACTATTGCCCCCTGAACAGGGTTCAAAAACAATGGAGCGATCGTAAAAAGATCGTCCTTGAACCATTGTTCAAATCGTATGTGTTTGTATGCATTCCCGAAGGCAGACAGACAGAAATCAGGCACACTGATGGCGTCATTAATTTCGTATACTGGCTCGGCAAACCTGCAATGATCCGCGATAATGAAATTGATGTGATCAAGCGTTTCCTGCACGACTACGAAAACGTCCAGCTCGAAAAAGCAGAAGTGAACCTCAACGATTCAGTAAGAGTAACCCATGGCCCGCTGCTCTTCATGGAAGGCAATGTGGTGGAAGTAAAACATAAAACAGTTAAAGTCTTATTGCCATCTCTCGGCTTCACCCTTGTTGCTGAAGTGGACAAAACACACATAGAAAAAGTGAAACTGGTGCGTCAATTTGATTTGTCGCACAATGACAATGTCAAACTTTCGAACTGAGCTGTAGTCAGTACCCCTTAAGAAAAGTGATCAGTTTAAAAATTTTGAGTATTGGCTGCTGAGGCAGACGTTCATCATCACGGCTCCAAGACAGGACTGATGAAGAATGTGTTTTCGCTTGGCGTCGTTCAGGTAGCCAATTACCTTTTCCCATTCATTACGGTTCCCATCGTATCGAGGATCATTGGTCCCGAGAAGTTTGGCGTATTGAGCTTTGCCACCTCGTTTGTTACCTACTTTACGCTGCTAATCAATTTCGGATTCGATCTTTCTGCCACGCGTGCAATCGCCGCCAACAGAAATAATCCCGAAGAACGAAGTAAAATATTCAACCAGGTTGTCACCGCAAAAACACTCCTTTTCGCGGTCTCCCTCGTCCTCTTTTTGATTGCCCTCTTTACCGTTCCACAACTGACGAACGAAAAGGAAGTGGCAATTTTTAGTTTCCTGCTTTGTTTTTCATGGGTAATAACGCCGAACTGGCTTTACCAGGGCATGCAGGAACTGTCGAGGGTGGCCATTTTTAACCTGGTCACCAAGGTTATTTTCACGGTGCTCATCCTGCTTATCGTCAGAGAACGCAGTGATTATATCTGGCAACCGCTCGCCATCAGCATCGCACAGATAGTTGTGGGAGTGTACTCATTCATGTACGCGCTTCGCCGCTACAAGATCACACTTACCATGAGCAGGCTTCAGCCTGTTCTTCAACTCCTATGGAGCGAAAGAATTATTTTCTTCTCTATGGTGGTGATCAACCTTTACACTACTACCAACGTTGTGCTGCTTGGCTTTTTGCAAAATTCCAACTCAGGTAGGTTATTATTCAGCAGGTTACAGACTGATCATGATCATTCAGTCGCTCATTTCAATACCTCTTTCGCAGGCAATGTTCCCTTTTACAGGCTCGGCTTTTTCACAGAGCCGGGAAAAAGGGCTGAACGTTGTAAAACAAATGTTTCCGGTTGTCACCATACTTACGTTCTCCGCAGCGTTAGTACTATGGCTCTTCAGCCCGATGATCATTTTGCTGGTTTACGGCCACAAGTTCGAACCGTCGATCGTGGTGTTCCGGATCCTTGCTTTTGTACCGATGATCGTAGGATGGAGTAATTTATTTGGCGTTCAAACGATGATCAACCTGAAAATGGATAAGGTTTTTTTCAGGATAACCGCATTAGGTGCGGTTACCAGCATTATTCTGAATTTTTTATTCGTGTCAAAGCTTGGCTTTGTAGGCACGGCCTTGTCATGGGTGCTCACAGAAATTCTGATCGTTATAAGCATGTATGTTGTGCTGGCGAGAAAGGGCATCAGCATTGTTGATAAAAAATATTTCACCCCCACACAATTAAAACGATATATAACACCGATTATACTATCGGTAAAACAAAAGATCAACAGATAAATCCAATGAAACATTACTTAATTGTTGGCGCCGGCTTCTCCGGTGCCGTTGTTGCCGAAAGACTGGTTAATGAACTCGATTGCAAAGTTGTTGTGATAGATGAAAGGGATCACATCGGCGGGAACTGCCATACCAAACGGGATGAAGAAACTGGTGTGATGGTCCATACCTACGGCCCACACATCTTCAATACCGATAACCTTGAAGTATGGGAATACATTCAGAAGTTCGGAAAATTCGAACCCTTCATCAACAGGGTTAAGATCGTATATAAAGGCCAGGTTTACTCGATGCCGATAAACCTGCATACTATCAACCAGTTTTATGGAAAAACCCTCGGGCCTAAAGAAGCCCGCGAGTTTGTAGAGGGACTGAGCGATAAGTCGATAGACGAGCCAAAAAACTTCGAAGAGCAGGCGATGAAATTTATCGGCAAGGATCTTTATAAGGCTTTCTTCTATGGATATACGAAAAAGCAATGGGGATGCGAACCAACTGAACTGCCAGCTTCAATCCTTAAAAGATTGCCGGTTCGTTTCAACTACAACGACAACTATTACAACAACCCGATCCAGGGTATACCTACCGACGGTTACACGGCAATTTTCGAAAACCTTCTTACGCACAAGAATATTGAGGTAAGATTGAGCACGAAATTCGATTCATCTTTTGATGCATCCGGGTTCGATCATATCTTTTATACAGGCCCTATCGATTCTTTCTTCGCTTACAAGCATGGCCGACTTTCTTACAGAACCGTATTTTTTGAAAAACACGTAGCTGATGGCGACTACCAGGGTAACCCGGTAATTAACTACTCGGAAGAGTCGGTGCCGTATACGCGTGTACACGAACACAAGCATTTTACCCCTTGGGAATCACACGATAAGACCGTTTATTTCAAGGAATACAGCAAGGAGACAACACAGGACGATATCCCTTATTATCCAAAAAGACTTTCAGCTGATATGACTGTTCTGGAAAAATACCAGGAAGAAGTTACCAAACTTGACGGCTTTACTTTTCTCGGACGCCTTGCCACATACAGGTACATGGACATGCACCATGTGATCGCCGAGGCCCTTACCGCGAGCAAAAAATTTATCGAATCCGCCAGATGAAACACACTAAAATATTTCTAAGCACCGAAATCCCCAACGACAAGACAGCTAAGACAAAGGCTAAAGTCGATGTGATGGAGATACTGGAGAAGCAGGGATATCATTCGTTTTATTTTCCGAAAGTGAACAGCTTTATTCAGATCCTGAAATTCTGGAGATCGCTGTCTAAAGTTATTACTAACAAAAGTCACCTCGTATTGGAGTACCCTTGCATGCCACGGAAACGGATATGGGTGATCACCATGTTCAAAGCATTTAAAGGCATTAAGCTGTATGGGCTTATTCATGACATCGGCGACCTGCGTTTTCCCGATGTAAAGCAGCTGTCTGACATGTTGTTCCTGAATAAGTTTGATGGTCTTATTTCACATAATGCTTCAATGACCCTCTGGCTCCGCGAACAGGGCTATAAGAAGCCGATCGTTAACCTCGAAGTGTTCGATTACTGCCTTGATGAAGAGAAAGATTTCAATGAAAACGGAGTTGATGGTCAGTTGAAAGTGCTATACGCCGGTAATCTGTCATACGACAAGGCCACATATATCTACAACAAAGAGCTCGGGAAACTCGACAGTTTTCAGCTCTGCGTGTACGGCCAACATTTCGAGAAAGACCGGATCAACGGATCGAGGGTAAGCTATAAAGGGATTTTCAATCCCAACGCCCCGAACCTCCCGGAAAAATATCATTTCGGCCTGATTTGGGAGGGCGAAAGTATCGATACCTGTACCGGGCAGTATGGAAGATATATCCGGTTCAACAATCCGCACAAATTTTCGTTATACCTGTCACTCGGTCTGCCGGTGATCGTATGGAAGGAAGCTGCCATCGCACCTTTCGTAACCGAAAACAAGATTGGGTTCACCATCAGCTCGTTCGGCGAGCTGGAAGAAGCCGGTAAAAAGGTGACCGGGGAACGAATACAGGGAGTACGTTTCGAATATCCGGAACCTTTCAAAAAAGGTGCGACACGGATTTTTCTTAAATAAAGCCATAAAAGAACTTATCAGGTAGGTATGCGCAACGCGGTTAACAATTTTCAAAAGTGGCTATTCACGATTCTCCTCTATTCATGCACGTTTGGAGGACTCGTTACCGATCTGGTAGAGGGGGCAAAGACCGTACTGTACATGGCATACGATGCTACGCTGATCTTTCTCGCTATTATAAGCATTGGTTATCTAAAAGGCCGCCTGATATGGGTGGTACTGTTTCTCATAGCTTGTATTGTTGTGAATCTCTCCTACAGTGGCAATGATTTCATGTACTCAATGAACGGTATCCGTGAGATATTGATACTTATTGCAGCGGCGGTGTTCTATTTTAAAGTATTTCGGGACGATAACGAAGATCTTGCACAGGAGTACATCGACATCTTCAAAAGGTTTGCCGTCATCTTCCTGATTGCGCAGCTTCCGGCGGCCATCTTTCAGTATATACAGCACGGACCAACGGACTGGGTGGGCGGAACTTTCGGAAATAAAGGAAGTGGTACATTAACCATGTCGATCATTTGTTTGGTCTTTTTCCTGTCCGACTATGTAACGAGCAACACGCAAAGGGCATTGCTGTATTTCTGCCTTCTTCCACTTTTCCTGAACGAAACGAAGGTGTCGTTCATCTTTCTTCCCATGCTCATTTTCTTTATTCATTTCAAGCCGAATATTAAAAGTATTGCCATCTCCATAATCGGAGCAGGGCTATTTCTTTTGCTATTCAATTCATATTATGCCAATACCGGCGGTATGGACGTTGGAGAAAACTCTATTGCCGGCGTCTTTAGCGACAGCTTCCTGGACACTTACCTGATGGGGGATATTTACTCATCGGACGATGTGCCGCGTTTCACCAAGATCATACTTGCATGGCAAGTGTGCGCAGAAGAAACGCATACGCTGCTTTTTGGTATTGAATACGGCATGTTCAAAGGGGGAAAAGTTGTCGAAGCATCGCAGGTCGCGCAGAATTTACAATGGCTGATGAGCGGAACCAGGCCCTACATTTTCTTCCTGCTTCTGCAGGGAGGACTCCTTCTGATCACCGGTATTTTCTGGCTGATATTCCACATAAACAGGTACTTCACCGAAAATAATAACAAGTATAAAACGTTCTTATTACTGGTCTTTCTTATCATCCTGGTGTATAACGACCAGTTAAGAAACCAGGGCTTTGTCGTTATTTATTTCTTCTGTATGTATTACGCTAATTCGAACCTATATAATAGAAACATTTTACAGGCATGAAAATTCTTTTAGTAACAACTAACCAATTCGGCTACCTGGTAGACTATCACCGTTACTA
Source organism: uncultured Chitinophagaceae bacterium (assembly GCA_963782225.1). Taxonomy (GTDB): domain Bacteria; phylum Bacteroidota; class Bacteroidia; order Chitinophagales; family Chitinophagaceae; genus Flavitalea. Next base: position 211,794 of record CAWAIQ010000006.1, on the reverse strand, counting down.
TACCTATCTTAAGAAACAGGGGCACGACGTAACGTACATCTGTATCGATTACAAGAGAGAGAAGATCGAAGGAAATAATCCTGACGTCATTTATATACCCAAGATAAAGAACAAGGCGAAGAAGCATTACACCTTCATGAAAGCCGTTGTAGACGCTGAAAAGAAACACAACTTCGACAGGATCATGATCCACGTTTTCCCATTGGTATCGCTGCTGTCGCTCTTCATTAAAAAGGAAAAGATTTATCTTGATGTCCGCACCGTTTCCATACACATCAAGCCCTTCAAAAGAAACTTTTTCGATTTTCTTATCAAGATCGCTTCAAACGTTTACCCGAATACCTCGTCGATCAATGACATGGCGGCTAAGAAAATCGGTATTCGCAATTACAAGCTGCTCCCGCTCGGAGGAGCTTATTTTGGAAATCAGCAAAACGGAACTCCCGACAACGATAAATACAGGCATATATTTGAAAGCGGAGATTACATTATCGTTTACGTGGGCACATTGCACAAAAGGCGAGTGATCGAATGCGTGCAGGGCTTTCACAATTACATGATCAAACATCCCGGAACAAAAGCCCGGTTTGTGGTTATCGGAACAGGCTCAGGCAACGAAGCGAACGAGATCAACGCCTATATCGAAAAGCACAGTTTGCAGAACCAGGTGCACATGCTGGGATATATTCCTCAATCACGGTTGTCGTACATCTTCAATCATGCGCATGCAGGAATATCATTCATGCCACTTACGCACCCGTTCCCACTTCAGCCGAATACCAAGACTTACGAGTACCTGGTAAATGGCGTTGCGGTTATCGGCACAGCAACACCCGACAATATTCAGATGGTGGAAACATCAAAAGTTCCATGTGGTGTGATCATAGTAGACAGCCCAGAAGGAATAGAAGAGGGTGTAGGAAAAATTATTGCGAATCGCCACCTGTATAACCGGGAAGCTATCGCAAAAGAATTTAACAGGTTTGAATGGGATAACCTGTTCGACGTTTACCTTGGCGATGCACTGAAGCTGCCAAAAAAAGTACAGGCAGTATGAACAGTGTGCTCTTCATAGGTCCCGACTACCGCGACCACCGTGGCGGAATAGGAGCGGTTCTGGATGTGTATTCAAAAAACATCTCTCCGTTTAAATTCATCCCGACATACGTAACCAAACCGCTTCCGAAACAAACCGCAGTTTATCTGTCGGCCATATTCAAACTCATTTGGGTTTGTATTACGGACAGACAAATAAAAATCCTTCACATTCATCATGCGTCGAAGGGTAGTTTTTTCAGGAAGTCGCTTTTGGTATTGATAGGAAAGCTTTTTGGTAAGAAAGTGATTTTGCACGTTCACGGCGCAAAGTTTCACGTGTTCTACGAGAAATACAAACTGCGAAAACGCTTCATCAAATTTATTATAGAGAAAGCTGATGTTGTTGTGTGCCTTTCGGAAGTATGGAGAGAATTCTTTTCTTCCAACTTCAAGCTCAAAAAGCTTGTGATCATCAACAACGTTATACCAACAGCGGTACGGGATGTACACGATAAAAATGGCGAAGCAATTAACCTGTTATTTCTAGGTCAGATAGGAGTGCGAAAGGGTTTATTCGATCTTCTGGATGTGCTTGCGCAGAACAGAACCGAATTTAAAAACAAGGTGCGACTCACTATCGGCGGTATTGGTGAAGTGGAGCGCCTGGAAAAAACTCTTGCCGACCACCAGTTCAATGGTGATGTAAAATTTGCCGGCTGGGTTAATGGAACCAAGAAAGCCGAGTTGCTGAACGGTTGCGATGTGTATGTGCTCCCATCATATTTCGAAGGATTACCCATCTCGATACTCGAAGCGATGTCGTACGGCAAGCCGGTTATTTCTACTCATGTAGGCGGCATACCCGAAATTGTTAAGCCCGGAGTGAATGGATGGCTATTTGAGCCCGGCGATAAAAATGCACTGGGATCAATTATAGCTGAGGCTATGAACGATAAAGAACGCCTGAAACAATACGGCAGTAATTCGCTCAGCATTTCAAAGAACTATACACCCGAATCCGTCTTTCAATCAGTGAACGAATTGTATCGACAGATACTCAACAATAATTGAATGGTCAACCTGCTTAAAGACAGTATCGCTTATTATTCACGCCACAATTTTCTGTTGACGAGACAGATGGCAAAGCTGACTGCACTTGAGAATCTCGATCCCGCGGAACTTCGTAAGATCGAAGAGAAGGAAGCGATGAAGATGATCCGCTTTGCGGCGGAAAAATCAGCATTTTACAGGGAACTGTATAAGAACATCAACGTTAACGGCTCTTTTAGTGAAGTGTATCCCCAACTTCCGGTCATCACCAAATCTGCGATCAGGGAAAATGAGGCGACCATCCTTACAAAACCATCGAAGCTTCTCAAAAAAGCGTACACTAGCGGAACATCCGGATCTCCCCTTAATATGTACCGGTCAGCCGGAGCAATTCTTAAAGAAAACGCTTATGTGTGGCAGTATCGCCTGAGTCACGGCATCAGCCTTGGCGATCCTTTTATATCAATGCGCGGCGTGCTCGATAATAAAACGATGCAGTATTTCAATAAAGCCGAAAACACCTTATATCTATCAAGTTACCTGTTGTCGAAATCAACAATTGGTAAATACGCGGATTATATAAATAAGTTTAAGCCGAAAGCCATCTTTGCTTTTCCAAGCTCATTGTTTACACTGTCTAACCTGCTCGACGAAGCAGGGTTGAAAGTGGAAATACCCTTGTTGTTCACGTCTTCTGAAACGCTCTATCCGTTTCAGCGCGAGAAGATGGAACAAACACTGGGTGGCCGCGTGTACGACAGGTACAGCACTGCAGAAAGAACCATTCTTCTTCATGAATGTGAACATGGAAATTATCATCCTGCACCGAAGTACGGCATCTCAGACTTTCTTGACAATGGAAAAGGCGTAGTAACCACCGGTTTTATCAATAAAGCGTTTCCTCTTATTAAATACCAGATCGACGACACTTTCAGATTTATGGACGGGGCCTGTGCATGTGGTAAAGGTGCGGGCGTATCGTCGATAGAAGGCAGGGTAGACGACGTGGTGCTTTTAGAAGATGGCACGCGCATAGGCAGGCTGGGTGTGGCTTTCCAGGGTATACCACATCTGCGATATGCCCAGATCATCCAGGAGAACAACACAGGCATCACTGTAAACATGGTTACCACACCATCGTTTAAAGAGACAGAACAAAGCCTGCTCGAAAAGAAATTACGGCAGCGGCTTAATAATACAATTTCCATCAACTTCAACAAAGTTGATGAACAGGACATAATCAAAACCCTTTCAGGAAAGTTTAAACTGGTTATTTCAAAAGTAGCTTAGATAATAAAAAGTATGGTGACAGCGAAGCAGAGTTTGAGTAAGCTCATAAGTTATTGTGAGAAAGAAGAGTTTAAGGGATACGATCCCTACGACGGTCTGAACAGCAAATTGTTTCAGAGCCTTCCCATTCTTCCTAAGAAAAGATTTCCGAGACTTGTCTGGATCCAGTTATTCAAGAAACTTCCGGTTAATTTTCGTGGTATCGCGGGTGTAAAAAAAGATTACAATGCAAAGGGTTTGGGATTATTCCTAACAGGCTATGTAAACCTTGCAAAAATTGAAGGAATAGACAAGCACATCGATCGTATCAACTTCTTTGCTGAAAAACTGATCGAACTGAAATCGCCCGGTTATTCAGGCGCATGCTGGGGATATAATTTTCCATGGGAAGCAAAAGCATTTTACCAGCCGCGGTTTACGCCAACGGTTGTGGCATCAACATTTGTAGCCAATGCATTAATCGACGCGTACGAACTAACGGGTAATAGGAAATATCTTGAAGTAGGGCTTTCCACCAAAGACTTTGTTCTGAAAGATCTGAACAGAACAGTAGCCGAAAACGGTAATCTCGTGTTCTCTTATTCACCAATGGATAAAACGTCGGTGTTCAATGCATCGTTACTGGGAGCACGTTTGCTTGCACGCGCATACTACTATACTAAAGACCAGGAGCTATATGATACCGCACGTAAAGCTGTAGCATATTGTTGCGAATATCAAAATGCAAATGGATCGTGGTATTACAGCACTTTACCCTTTCATCAGTGGATTGATAACTTTCATACCGGGTTCAATCTCGAGTGTATGATCGATTATCGCAAATACACTGAAGACACGTCATTCGACGAATACATCGACAAGGGAATGAAGTACTACCTCGAAACATTTTTTGATAGCGAAGGTCGCTCGGCGTATTACAGTAATTCACTTTTCCCGATAGATATTCATGCGCCGTCGCAGCTGTTTGTGACGTTGTATAAAGCAGGCATATTCAATAAAAATAAAGAGCTGGCGCAACGTGTGTTAAACTGGACGGTGGCCAACATGCAATCACCACAAGGTTATTTCTATTATCAGAAGAGAAAATATTATACGAACAAGATATCCTATATGCGCTGGTCGCAGGCGTGGATATTCTATGGACTAAGTTATTTTTTATTAGGTGAGAAAGACAATTCACTTCTCACCTCTGACCTTTCAATACAAACAAGTACACTTTAAAAACTAAATCTTTCGCCCCATGATCGTTGCAATAATCGCCGGTGCCCGCCCGAACTTTATGAAGGTGGCTCCAATCATCAAAGCTATCCAGGAAGCTCATTCAAATGACCAGGATATCGATTACCGCCTTATTCATACTGGTCAGCATTATGATAAAAAAATGAGTGGCGACTTTTTTGAGCAACTTGGCATTCCCGAGCCGCATGTAAACCTGGAAGCAGGTGGTGGATCACAGGCTGAGCAAACTGCTGCGATCATGACGCGGTTTGAAAAAGCGATCGAAACAAACCGGCCGGATGTTGTGCTCGTTGTGGGAGATGTTACCTCTACCATGGCTTGCACCATCGTAGCAAAAAAACTTTGCATTCCCGTTGTACACGTTGAAGCGGGCATCCGCTCCGGCGATATGACGATGCCCGAAGAAATAAACAGGATCGTTACCGATTCAATCTGCGACCATTTCTTTACAACAAGTGAAGTGGCGAATACCCATCTGAGAAATTCGGGTGTGGAAGACAGCCGCATACACTTTGTTGGAAACACCATGATCGATACGCTGTATCAAAATATGGATAGGCTTCAGCAGCCTGAGATCTGGAGTCAGTTTGGTTTGCGTAAAGCCGATTATTTCCTCGTAACTCTTCACCGTCCCGCAAACGTAGACGATCCGTATAAGCTGAAAGCCATGCTGGATGCGATTCTTGACGGTACCGGCGATTCGCCCGTTGTGTTTCCCGTACATCCAAGAACCCGGCAAAAGCTTGAAGTGATCAAGTATCAGCACCCAAGATTGTTACAGGTTGAACCGATGGGATACCTTGAATTTATATATATGGTAAAGAATGCGAAAGCTGTAATTACCGACTCCGGAGGCATCACTGAAGAAACGACTGTGATGCGTGTTCCATGTATGACGTTAAGAGATTCGACCGAGCGGCCTGAAACGGTTACAACCGGCTCTAATGAGCTTGTAGGTACCGATCCGTCGCAGTTGGCGCCGTATCTTGAAAGGCTTCAGAATGGTCAATGGAAAAAAGGTGCAGTGCCCCCGTTGTGGGATGGAAAAACAGCGCCGAGAATCGTTTCGAAACTGATCACGCTTTATGCGAACACTGCAGTCACTGTGTAGTTCGTGAAAAAATATAACACACTCAAATGAACTATCGTTTCATCAGGTTCCTGCAACTTGTACTTGCCGGACTTGATCTTATCACCCTAAACCTCATCGTTCTTGTCACCCAACTGTGGCTGAGCGACTCCATTCCGGTGGAGAACTTTATTGTGTATGCAAGGTTCTGGCTGTTTCTGAACCTCGCATGGATGATGGTTTGCTGGGTGGGCAATGTGTACAATGAAAAGTACATCAACAGCTTCGAAATGTTCGCGCGCCGTACAACGCGCATATATTTCGGCTGGCTCGGTATAGTGATGCTGTACCTCTATTTCTTTCAACAGTTTCGTCTTTCGCGCATATTCATTTCCGTTACATTGTCGAGCATGGGTATCATGCTGATGATAAACAGGTTCATCTACCTCATGATCCGCCACTACTTCAGGCACCAGGAATACCTTGTGCGCAAAGTGGTGATCATCGGTTACAATGATGTGGCGAAGAAACTGGTAAATTATCTTGAAGAAGAAGGAATGAATACCGAGATCATCGGATTCTGTGAAGAACAAAAAAATGTTCATGAGCTCTCTAACTACCCGATAGTAGGAGGCATCCGCGGGGCGATGGATATTTCCAAGCAGTACCAGGTAAACGAAATCTACTCAACGATAGGCCCCGAACAGGATTCAGAAATTTACGAACTGATGATGCAGGCCGACCAGGAATGTATCAGGTTCAGAATTATTCCCGACTTGTCATTCTTTATAAAGCGACCGGTGTATATCGATTATCTGAAAGATATGCCGGTGCTGTCCATGCGCACGGAGCCACTGAACGACGTAAGCAACAGGATCAAGAAAAGATTGTTTGATGTTGGAGTAAGTCTTCTCGTAATAATTTTTATTCTTTCATGGCTCATTCCACTGATGGCCATCCTGATAAAACTTGAATCGCGCGGACCAATATTCTTCGTACAGGAGAGAAGCGGACGCGACAACCAGCCATTCAGGTGTTTTAAGTTCAGAAGTATGAAGGTTAACAAGGATGCCAACAGCATGCAGGCCACGAAGAACGATTCGAGGATGACAAGCATCGGCAAGATTCTCAGGAGAACAAACCTCGACGAGTTTCCACAGTTCATCAATGTGCTGAAAGGGGAAATGAGTATTGTTGGTCCACGCCCGCACATGTTAAAGCACACAGAAGACTACTCAAAAGTAATCGGTCAGTATATGATTCGTCAGTTCCTTACACCGGGCATCACTGGTTGGGCGCAGGTAAATGGCTTCAGAGGTGAAACCAAAACCATTATGCAGATGCAACACAGGGTGGAGCACGACATCTGGTATATGGAAAACTGGAGTATATGGCTTGATGTACGAATAATGTTCCTCACGGTGTATAACACGTTTAAGGGAAACAAGAACGCTTTTTAAAGATCTTTCGTCAATACTTAATTAATGCAGGAGCTTCCTGCATTTTTTGTTTTATCCCAACTTATCTTACATCATGATTCGGCAAGTAAAGAAGAAGATTTTTGCCAGCATCGCACTCTTATCCATTGAACTGATCATTGTTCTGATGCTGTTTGTGCTGTCGATGATAACCCTGGCCTACATCATCAATTATATCTTCGAGTCAAAAGGCACTTCTTTCGACACCCACGCTTTTCAATTGGTGAGCCCGTACATTTCTGAAGCGAACACCCGGATCATGCGGGTGGTTACCCTCTTTGCAACAAGCCAGTTTCTGGTACCAGCAAACATTCTCCTTGCTTTATATTTCTTATTCTTTCGAAAACACAATTGGTATTCAATACGGGTGCCCGTGGTTTCGCTGGGCAGTTTCATAGTAATGTGGTCGCTTAAGCAGTATTTCGGAAGGGTACGTCCCGATGACCCGGTATATAAAGCTGCGCTGGGATTTAGCTTCCCGAGCGGGCACGCGATGTCTGCGATGACGTTTTATGGTCTTCTTATTTATATGTTATGGCGCTATGTTGAAAACGTGGCGGTGAAGTGGACATTAACAACTCTACTTGCTATTTTTATTCTGCTGATCGGATTCAGCCGCATATACCTCAGAGTACACTACGCAAGCGATGTGTTGGGTGGGTTTTCACTTGGCATAATATGGCTGGTACTTTCTCTCTGGATAATACACCATATTGAAAAATATACTAAACGGCACGTTGCGCCCGAGGTAGATGCAACCTAAACGACGAACAATGAAAACAATCATTCCAATAGTGTTGTTATTTGCAGCCTGCAATAAAACACCGTCACAGGTGACAACGCCGGATCCTAATGCCGAAAGGTTTGCAAAGATTCCCCAAATCTATCCGCTAACAAGGCCAATTCCGGAAGTATCCGGCATCGCCGATTCCCGCACGATATCCGATCATTTGTGGGCACATGAAGACAGCGGAAATCCACCTCAGCTGTTCCTTGTAAAACACGAAGGGTTTGTTACAGATTCGTTCATGGTGGCCGGCGCGAGAAACCGCGACTGGGAAGACATCACAGTAGGAAAAGGCCCCGACGATGCGCTTACCTATTTGTACATAGGCGACATTGGCGACAACAACTCGCAATACACGGACTATACTATTTACAGGATACCTGAACCTAAGGCTTTGGGAGAACCTGATATAACCGTTTACGATAGTCTGAAGTTTACTTACCCGGATGGTTCACACGATGCGGAGGCATTGCTGGTAGATGATGCGACGAAAGATATATTCATCATCACGAAAAGAGATGCCGTGTCGAAGCTGTACAAAATTCCGTATCCGCAGGATACGCAGAATATGAACCAGGCGGTGCATGTGGCAGACCTTAAGTATTCAGGTGTGGTTAGTGCGTCGCTTTCGCTTGCGGGTACTGAAGTGCTTGTGAAGACCTATACCAACCTCTATTACTATTTAAGGCCCGCGGGAGAGGGGTTGGAAGTAACCCTCGAAAAAACGCCTACAGACACCCTCGCATATGAGTTGGAGCCACAGGGCGAGGCGGTTGCATTTACAAAAAGTAATTCAGGATTTTTTACTTACAGCGAAAAGGGTCTCAGCGAGACTTTCCCGACTTTGTTGTTTTACAGAAGAACAAGGTGACAGTAGTTTTTTAGAGAGCTGCCTGGATGTCAGACATCCTTATCCCCATATGACTTTCATCATAGATACAATTGCCGTTCCTGATCACGAGTACCTGTGGCGACTCATGATGAACCATGAATCTTTCGGCGATCTTGTTTGAGATACTCCTGTAACTAATGATATCGAGATAATAAAAATCGGCACCTGATGGTGCCGAAGCTTTTTCCAGCCTGTTCTTGGCCACGGAACTTATTGAACAGCGGGTGCTGTGCTTGAATATTACTTGCGGTAACGTTTCAGACTTCTTCACAATCTCGTTCAGCTCGTTCTCATCTCTTAGCACTTTCCATTCCATAGGGCCGCAAAACTAATCAATCTCAGTCAATATGTTACCGGCTGCCGTATCCTACGTATCCCTGGGTGGATTTGCATCCTTTTTGTGCAGTGCACGAGCTGATGCCGATCGCTGAAATACAGATAAGCGCCAACGCAATAATGGTCCTTTTCATTTCATGTTATTTTAGGTAAAGATAATCCTGTTTAAACCAGGGTAGTTCAAAGGAGAGCGGACCGTAAGATTAAAAGGGGGAATTTTTCTGGTTGGGATACTAGGTAGTGGGTCAAAGTAAGTAATAATTTCCTGTAAATGCAAGCCCTTCCACCCAGTTTTAACGTCAATTAATGAGGATTCTATCGATATATTGCGGCCTGAAACTTTACTTCGCGTGATGCTACAACTTACTAAACCCTTGGCGGTAATTGATATTGAGTGTACAGGAATGAACCTGAGTACCGACCGCATCGTGGAAATAGCCATCGTTAAAATCACCCCCGACGGCAAAAAGGTGGTTAAAAGGAAGCTCCTGAACCCCGAAGTACCGATTCCGCCATCGCAGACCGATATACACGGAATAAGCGACGAAATGGTGAAAGATGCGCCTACTTTTAAGCAGGTGGCTAACGAAATCAAGCAGTTCATTGATAACTGCCGACCTGGCCGGCTATAATTCTAATCGCTTCGATGTACCGATGCTCGTGGAAGAATTTCTGAGAGCATCGATGGAAATCGATTTCAAGAACAGGAAGCTAGTAGATGTGCAGAAGATATTTCACAGCATGGAACAACGCACGCTATCCGCCGCCTACAAATTCTATTGCAACAGCACACTCGAAAATGCGCATAGTGCCGAAGCCGACGCAAGCGCCACATGGGAGGTACTACAGTCGCAGATTAAAAAGTATCCGCAACTTGGCACCACCGTTGAAAGCGTATTGAAGTGCATTGGCGATGACAACAATACGGTTGACTTTGCCCGCCGCATGATGATGGACAACGGAAGAGAAGTTTTCAACTTTGGCAAACATAAAGGCAAGGGAGTTACTGATGTACTGAAGGCAGAACCGCAATATTACGACTGGATGATGAAGGGGGAATTCCCGCTCCACACAAAACAGAAATTAACGGAAATCTTCAATAGGATGATGTTAAAGAAAGGTTGATTGGAAAAACTCGTCATTATACCAACCTATAATGAAAAGGAAAACATTTCCGCCATTGTCCGTGCGATCATGTCGCTCGACAAGGATTATCATGTCCTGGTAATTGATGATGGGTCGCCTGATGGCACAGCGAACATTGTTCGGTCGATGCAGGACATGTATCCGCTCACCTTGTTTCTTGAAGAGAGGAACAGGAAAATCGGGGTTAGGCACCGCCTATATTCATGGCTTTAAATGGGCGCTGGTAAGAAAGTATAATTACATTTTTGAAATGGATGCCGATTTCTCGCACAACCCGGCAGATCTTGAACGGCTTTATAACGCATGCCATTCCGGAGCAGCTGATGTGGCAATCGGATCGCGGTATGTGAAGGGTGGGGGAACTGTTAACTGGCCCCGCAACAGGATATGGTTGTCGAAAGGTGGCTCGCTGTATACAAGGCTCATTACGCTGATGCCAGTGAAGGATACAACGGCTGGTTTTATGTGTTACCGCAAAGAAGTTCTTGACGCAATGAACCTCGATGAACTCCACTTTCTTGGCTATGCGTTCCAGATAGAGATGAAATATGCTGCATGGAAACTGGGTTTCAAAGTGGTTGAAGTACCCATTATCTTCAAAGACAGAAAATTCGGTTCGTCAAAAATGCATAAAGGCATTGTAAAAGAAGGAATACTTGGTGTGCTGAAGCTGCGCTTCTATAGTATGTTCAAAGATTATAGCAACCAGATGCGCGGTGCAGAAAAAGTCAATGGCGCTTAAAAAGAATAACTACGCTGCCGAAATATATCTCACCAGCGATCGCTTCGCTACTGGCAGTAACGTTTCATCAACAGGAAAATTCAGGCCCGTCTCAATACAATACACTGCAGGATTAGGTAAGTCTTTTTTTCTACGTATCAGTTCCGCTTTTATACTTTCGTAAGTGTTTACAATGCTATTATCCCAATGGTCGATGTACTCGGTTTTGATCGACCTGTACTTTTCATCTTGTTTTTGAAAAATGCTTAAACTGTACTGGTATACCCGGGTCTGTTTGTGTTTATTTTGAGCGAGGAAAAAATAACCTTCTGTAATTTCCAGTGGAACAATTCCTACAGGGAAAATGGTCAACTGTGTTTCTACAAATTCATATATCTCTGTTCCGTTTGAAATCGTGCTTTTTATTTTGCCCGCAGAAAAATTTATGATCTCTTCAAGTTCGAGCATCAGTTCATCGTCTTCAATCATTTGCTCGTACAGCATCTGCAATCTTTCCATCTGTATCATTGATAGTTTTTTCGGAAACTGCTCCTGCAGGTATTTTTTGTTTTCGCGGAATGCAACGAGGTTGTTGTAATGAAAGATTATATCGCCGAGTTGTGGGTAGAGTTTGTTCTCGCCGAAGTGTTTGTTTACTTCCTGGAGATAGGCGAGGAGGGTGTACTTTTTAAGTTCGAAATCAATATAGCCGTCTGCGAACCAGGTTTCCGAAAGCGTTTTCATAAAGGTGACATTTCGTAAAGTATACTGTTACAGTAATTTACGAAATTCTTCGCTGAATGTCAAATGAATTGATGTTTCACCCTGGAATTTGGAGCGCTATTTCTTTCTGAAGTAAAAGGCAAAATCTCCTGTCTTCATGTATTTGTAGTACGTTTTTCTGAGAGCGATCTTCGCAAGGTCCTTGCTGTTGCGGATACCAAGGAATTCTGATTTGTACTTTACCGGTTCGAGACCTGCCACCTCGGCCATTTTCATTATGCTCCTGCCCTTATAGGTGTTGATGTGTTCGAGGGGACTAATCATCATGAGCGAATTGTAACCACCTCTGCGCTCGTTCCAGTTCATGTGCTTTAATATCCTGTCGATGCCTTCACCATTGGGCACACTGATCTTGATTATGCCACCAGGTTTTAAACCCTTGCTTAAATGACGCATGGTTCCCAGTGGATCAGGGATGTGTTCAAAAACCTGCTCGGTATTGATATAATCGAATTCCTTACCGGGGATCTCGTCCCAGTTGAGAACTGTAACGCCGTTCTTCCTCGCAAACTCAACTCTGTGCTGCGATAATTCGCTGCCGTAGGCATCCACGCCAAAAGCTTTCGCCATCAATGCCCATTTGCCCCATCCCATTCCAAAATCGAAAAATTTGAGATTGTTTGGGAGGGTTTTGAAAAAGATAATCAGATTGATGACCTCATTTGAGTAGCGCTTGTAGTAGTCGATATTATCCTTGGTAACATATTTATCGATAACCTTTTGGGGATCGATCCATTTGTCATATAGCCGCGACATCAACTCATCGTTAGGAATTTGTTCATGGAATACCAGCCCGCAATCGTTACATTCTGATAGAGTGAAATCGGCGTCTTTTAAGTATTCCCATTCTATGCCGCCCTGCGAATCATAGAAGTTGTTCATGTATGATTTTAACCCTGGATCGTCAAAGCTTACCGTAATACGTCTTTTGAAATTGGTACTTCCGCATGCGGGACAGGAGGTTCTTTGCACGAAGTACTGATTCATGTTAGTTAGGTTAAGTCCTGAAGATATATAATCTAGTTAACAGTCCGAAGTATATGGCATTTTTCTTAAATAAGTGGGCAGGCCCTGAGGTTTAGACCTCTCGGGAGGCGTCAAAATTCTCTAATTCTTTTGCTACTGCATTCAAAAAAGTAGAGCCGAGTGCCCCGTCAATAACCCTATGATCGTACGACATTGACAAAAACATCATATGCCTTATGGCAATAGAATCGCCGAGCGCTGATTCTATCACAACCGGTTTTTTCTTAATGGCCCCCACGGCAAGTATGGCTACCTGCGGCTGATTGATGATCGGTGTGCCCATAATACTTCCAAACGATCCTACATTAGTTAATGTAAACGTTCCATCTGCCGTATCATCGGGGCGAAGCTTGTTATTACGCGCATCATTGGCGAGCCTGTTCACCTGGCGTGTGAGACCGACAAGATTTAACTGATCCGCATTTTTAATTACAGGAACAATAAGGTTTCCCGTCGGCAGCGCAGTCGCCATGCCGACATTAATGTCTTTTTTAACGATAAGCCGGTCCCCATCTACGCTGCTATTAAGCCAGGGATATTTCTTGATGCATCTTGTAATCGCCTCAATGAACAACGGGGTAAATGTGAGCTTTTCGTTTTCTCTTTTTTCAAAGTCTTTTTTAATTCTCTCGCGCCATAAAACAAGATTAGTAACATCAGCTTCAGCAAAACTTGTAACGTGAGCACTGGTATTGATGCTGTCAACCATATGCTTCGAAATCATTCTCCGCATTCTGTCAAGCTCAATAATTTCAACATTCCCTGATGAACGAACAGGTGGCTCATATGCTTCGCCGCGGGAGTATTCGCGAGACGCAGGAGCGTCAAACGATTTCGGTTCATTAACAACTTCAACGTTAGCATACTGATCGTGCTGTGATCTGCCGTTACCATTCGCCGACTTCCTGTCCTCAACATACTGAAGAATATCACGCTTCGTCACTCTTCCATCATTTCCAGTTCCCGGAATTGATTCCAGTTCGTGCATACTCACGCCTTCATTCGCCGCGATATTTAACACAAGAGGAGAATAAAACCGGTTCGCATTGCCTGCAGGTTTATACGGCTTTGTATGATTACCGAATACCGGTTGTTGCTGCCTGGGTGGTAATTGTTGTGCCTGTTGTGGCTGATGGGCTGATGGCTCCGGTGTTACAGGTGCCTGTGGAGCGGTTTCTTCTGCAGATGTTTTAATCCTTGCGATAACAGAACCAATTGGCACTACATCATTCACTTTAAATAGTACCTCTGCAAGCGTTCCTTCCGCTGTGGATGGCACCTCACTGTCCACTTTATCCGTAGCAATATCCAGTACGGTTTCATCCATCTTGACATGGTCGCCGGGATGCTTGTGCCACTTCAGTATCGTGGCCTCCATGATACTCTCTCCCAACTTCGGCATTACCAGGTCAACTATCGCCATAAATGATTGATTCGTTTAAAGTTTCGAGGCAAAAGTAAGGAATTGATTTTTGCGATGCCAAATAAAACTAACATGTGTTAGTTGGACGCAATCATTCCTCCAGAATATACTTCCTAAAAAGGTTCAATGCCTGCACGGCCGTCATCTCGATATTTCTCGAACGGTTGAAGCGAAAATTGAATCTCTGCGTCTTTATTTTGTTTCCATCTCCCACGGCTACCCATACAGTTCCAACAGGCTTCTCCGCCGTGCCACCACCGGGGCCCATTATGCCCGAAGTAGCGATACAATAATCCGTTCTCAGCGCTTTTATCGCACCCTGCACCATTTCAATGACCGTTTGCTCACTTACTGCTCCGGATTTTTGCAGCGTATCATCCTGTACCTGCAACACTCGTTTCTTCACGTCGTTCGCATAGCTTACAATGGCGCCGTTAAAAATATCTGACGAGCCCGCTTCGCTCGTTATCAAATGTGCGATATAGCCACCGGTACAACTTTCAGCGGTGCCGAGGGTTTTCTTTCTATCCCGCAGCAATGCACTAACTGTTTGCACCATGCTGAGATCACCCGTCGATACGAGCCACTCCCGTGTTCGTTCCTGCAAAGTGGTGAAATATTTGTCGATCTCTTCTTCCAAAATCGTCCTGTTACTACCGGTGCCGGTTATGCGCAAACGAACCATGCCGTAACTCGGTAAATACGCCAGCTTCAGATGGCCGGGCAGCGACGCCTCCCATTCTGCAATATGTTCGGCGAGTGCCGATTCACCTATGCCGGCAGTCAGCAGCGTCTTATGTACTATTATGCCGCTCAGCACTTTTTCGCTCAGCAACGGAATCACTGAATTTGTCATCATGCCCTGCATCTCAAAGGGAACGCCGGGCATGGAAACAAAAATCACCCCGTTTTTTTCGAACCACATCCCGGGAGCAGTTCCGCGCGGGTTCTCAACAACAGTACAACCGTCGGGAACATCAGCCTGCTTCATATTGATCTCGGTAAACGGCCGCTTGAAAACATTTTCAAAAAGGTTGCGAACGTGCGCGAGCACTTTCTCGTTCCTCACCAGCGTCATCCCAAAATATTCGCACAATAGTGGTTTTGTAATGTCGTCGGCGGTAGGGCCGAGTCCGCCGGTGATAAGGATCACCTTTGAATGTGCACTTTCTTCATCAAGTGCCTTCCTTATTTCATTTCGGTCGTCGCCAACGGCTACGCGTCTTCTTATCCAGATACCCTCTTTGTTTAATTGCTGTGCAATGAACGCACTGTTGCTGTCAATTACCTGCCCGATCATCAGTTCATCGCCGATAGTGATGATGGATGCCTTCACAATTTCATTTACCATACTTAATGATTAAGGAGCGGGAAACTTTACATCCGGGTGACTGCCTGTTTTTACAATGGAAGCGGGATTGCCCATTACGGTAGAGTAGGGCGGAATACTTTCGGTAATGAACGCTCCGCCGGCAATGCGCGATCCGCGCCCTATTATCACTCCGCCAACGATCATCGCATGCGGACCCACCCAAACCTCATCTTCGATGGTCGGGTATTCGGTGCTGCGTTTTCCATCTTTTGAAATCCGGTCGCGCTGGCCAAGTGTAACACCATTGAAGAAAGTTACATTCTTGCCGATGATGGCGTTAGGATTGATCACAACACCCCATCCATGTGTTAGCGAAAATCCACCGGCAATCCGCGTTTTCCAGGGGAGGTCGATGCCAGCATTGTGGCATGCGCCGCGATGAAGAAGTCTGAAAAAATAATGTACAGGTTTGCCGATGCTCCAGTTACGGGTGGCCTGGCATAACCGCAGCGTGACCATAGGGCGGAACGTGCGATCGGTTAAATATCCTGACAGTACATACCGGAATTTGTATTTCCCCCGCTTCCGGATAGTGTCTGCTTTCAGCGGACTTAAATTCATACGTTGCGAATTATTTTTTTAGCATTCCATCCACGCTTACTCTTCCCGGTCCAACAAAAAGTATCGTCAGAAAAATGAGGAAAAAAAGCGAAGCCTTCTCGCCGGTGTGCAGGAAGTCGTACTTGTGTGCAAGTGCAACGGCAACTGCAAAATTTATGACGAGTGGAATACATGCAAGCCTTGTAAAGAGACCTAGTATTACAAAAAGAGAACAAACCACCTCGGCAAAAACACAGAGACCCAGCGATAAGCTCCTGCCCATGCCAAGAAAGTTCATAAACTTTGGAGCAAGCGTCTCAAACTTTACAAATTTATCGTAACCGTGTGCAAGCAGCACCAGCAAACCCGTACCCACTCTCAAAACGAACAGTGCAATGTTGAAAGCGGAAGTTGTGTAACCTATACTCATCAATCTCTTCATCGAAAACTTTTGTCAAAAGTAATGAAGAGTATCCTTTATCAAAATGAATTGTTAATCCTCACATGTTTATCCACAGGTGTTTGGAACGATGTTTGGTCGACAATGAAATATTAAGAATCTTTACGCTGCCCGTCCTTAAGAGACCTAAAAATGAATACTAATCCATGAAGCACTCGCCTGTTTTAATCCTGCTGTTGACCGGCATTTCGTACTTCTCTCCAGCACAACAAACGCGTTTAATCAACGACCCGCAGGCTTCTTTCAACCAGGCCAAAGAATTTTTTCAAAAAGAACAGTACAGCCTCGCTTACCCGATATTGAAGGACTTGCAGCAACGTGCCCGCGAAACGGATCGCAGCAACGATGCGCTCAATTATCTCGACCTGCGTTATTATACCACCGTGTGTGCGCTGAAGCAAAATGAGGAGCGCGCGGTTTACAATGCACAGGAGTTTATTGATTTGGAAGATAATGCGGCCCGTGTGCAGATGATGAGCTTCCATCTTGCAGAATATCATTACGGCAAACAGGATTTCTCAAAAGCGATAGAAGCTTTTGAAAAGGTAAATATTTCTAATCTGTCGAATGATGAGATCGCGGTGATGAAGTTTCACCTCGGATATTCCTATTTTACCGTACAACGGTTCGAACAGGCAAAGCCGCTGCTGAACACGATCAGGCTGATGCCAAAGGATCCCAACTATCTCGATGCAAACTACTACTACGGTTTCATAGCCTTCTACGATCACGATTACAGTAACGCACTAGAGGCATTCAGAGTAGTGGAAAATCATGAAACGTACGGTAAAGTTGTACCATACTACATCTCCACCATTCAGTACTCAACCAAGCAGGAAGATAAAGCTGTTACATATGCCGAAGGCAAACTGAAAACCGGGAACCAGGTTTACGATCTCGAAATGCGGCAGCTTGTAGGGCACAGCTACTTTCAGAAGCAGCAGTATGATAAGGCGATTCCCTACCTCGAAGAATATGTGACCAAATCGAAAAAAGTTTCACGCCAGGAATTATACGAACTGTCGTATAGCTACTACCAGACGGGTAACCTGAAAAAAGCGGTGGAAGGTTTCAAGCAGCTTGGCGGAAAAGAGGATTCGCTCGCTCAAAATGCGATGTATCTGCTCGGTGATGCTTACCTGAAAACCAATCAAAAAGCAAACGCCCGCAATGCTTTTCTTTTCTGCGCATCGAATAGCAGCAACGAAAAGCAAAAGGAAATTTCTCAATTTAACTACGCAAAACTTTCATACGAACTCGGCTACCAGGATGTGGCATTAAGCGAGTTTCAAAAATTTCTCGCCAAATATCCTCAGTCAGAATACGCACCGGAGGCAAGGGACTTGCTGGTAGGGGTAATGGCCAATACAAGCAATTATGAAAACGCGATAGCCTTGTTCGGCCAGATGAAGAACCCTTCGCCTGCAGCCAGGCAGGTGTATCCACGAATACTTTATGGCCGGGCGACCGAATTGATCAATGACGGCCAGGTAGACAGGGCCCGCACGCTCCTCGATGCTGCAGAGAAGGCACCGAGCAATGAATCCGTACTTCCGCTGGTGCAGTTTTGGAAAGGCGAACTGGCATTCAGAAATAATAATATCGACGATGCCATCCGGTATTATTTCGATTACCTCAGAAGCGGCGCAGTAAGCGGCGATATTTCTCCCCTCAACGCGAAGTATAATCTTGGCTACTGTTTTCTGAAGAAGGAAAACTATAACCAGGCAACGGGGTTTTTTGAGGAGATTGTAAAAACGCCGAAAATTAATTCTCCTGCCATCGAACAGGACGCTTACCTGCGGACAGCAGATTGTTATTATATGAACCGCGATTACAAACGCGCGGAAAATATGTACAACAAGGTTCTTGAATATTCGTGGCCATCCTCGGATTACGCAACGTTTCAGAAGGGAATGATTGAAGGCGTAAGCAATGGCAAAAGAAAGATCGACCTGCTTACTTCGATGAGCCGCAAGTTCCCTACGTCGTCCCTGCGGGCAGATGCGAACATGGAAATAGCAAATACTTATCTGTCGAACGAACAATACCAGGAGGCGATACCGTTTCTTAAAAATGTAGCGAACGACCCCAATGCTTCGCTTAAGCCCCGCGCTTACCTCCGTTTGGGAATTGCCTACTACAACCTCAATAATAACAACGAAGCACTTAAGCAATACTCAACACTGCTCGACCAGTTCCCGAATTCACCCGAAGCTGAAGCCGCGCTCGACAATGCCAAGTCTATTTACGTAGAAGAAGGCCGGACAAGCGAGTACGTGGATTTTGCAAAGAAGCTTGGAAGAGATATTACGAGCTCGCAGGAAGATGACCTCGCCTACCAGGAAGCAGAAGTGCAATTCAACAATGGAAGCTTTCCTGCGGCCGCCCAGAAGTTTGAAAACTACCTGGCGAAATATCCCAACGGTAAATATTCGTTGGAAGCGCTATACTACAAGAGTGAAATCTATCTTAATCAAAAAAACTACGCAAAGGCGGTTGAGGGCTATGAAGCCCTTGCCGACCGTGTACCGCATAAGTTTGGAGAGAAATCATTGCTGCAGGCTGCACGACTTAACTTCTTTGATCTGAAGAAATATGACAACGCAGAAAAATATTTCCAGAAGTTGAAGGACTTTGCATCGAACCAGGAATCGCGCATGGAAGCGATGAGAGGTTTGCTTCGCAGCCAGTTTCAATTGCAAAAATGGAGCGAAGCCGTAGCGAACGCAAAAGACCTGCTCGCGGAGAAAGCGGCGGGAACGGATGACAAAATACTCGCAAATATGGCGATCGCAAAATCTGCCCAGCTCGGTAACGATTGCGAAACAGCGATCACGAATTACAGAACAGTAGCCACATTGAGCAAAGCTGCATATGGGGCGGAAGCACGATACGAAATAGCTAACTGTTTCTATACCCAGAACAAATATCAAGATGCTGAAAAGGCGGCCTTTGACGTGATCAAGAAATCCGGGTCGTATGAAGATTGGGTAACACACGCATATATTTTGCTTGGCGATGTTTATTACAAGCAAAAAGATTATTTCAATGCAAAGGCCACTTACAAAAGTGTTGTGGATAATGCAAAGATTGAAAGTCTGCGCCAGGAAGCAGAAGCGAAGCTGAAGAAAGTTTCTGATGAAGAATCTACCGACAGTAAAGTGAGCGAATAGTTTTTCCGCCTCCGGCGGGGGTTTTATAAAAGTTGATAGATGATTAAGAGCACTAAGTACTTTGTATTAACATCGATAATTTGTTTTGTCGCACTGATGGTATCTGCGCAGGATACTACCAAGCGCAGAACAATTGAGGTAACATCAACCTTTAAACCCGAGCTGCGCGAATCATCAAAATTAAATTTCCAGGCATCGCCGGTAGTCGCCGATACAACACCGCCGAAGCTGGGATACAACATTCCGGCAGAGCAACTGTTATTTAAATACAGGCCTGTTGAATTGAAGCCTCTTTCACTTGAAGCAGATTCAGCCTCTGCATGGGCGTACAGTAATTATATAAAACTTGGCTTTGGTAATGTGCATCAACCATACCTTAAGGCCGGTTTCAGCTTCGGCGACGGAGAGAATACTTTTTTCAATGTTTTTGCTGATCACTACACGTCGAAAGGAGATCTGAAGTTTCAAAAAAACAGTCTGACGAAAGTAGGCGCTACGGTCACCTATAAAACACCGAAAGACCTGGAATGGAATGCCGGGCTCGGTTTTTCGAGTGATGATTATTACCTGTACGGATTCAGGCCAGATACACTTAACTATACAAAGAATCAGCTCAAGCAACGTTTTCAAACAATAGAAGGGCGTGTAAGCCTGCGCAACATCGCGCCTACGGATTTTGGTTTAAGTTATAACCCTTCGGCGCGCATTTCTGTTTTCAGGGATAATCACAAGCCCGATGCCACCGAGGCCAATTCAGTTGTTACGCTTCCGGTGCAGAAAAACTTTGGTAAAACCACCGCGTTCAATCTTGGTGTTACTGCCGATCTTACCAATTATCGCAACGAACTGTTGACCAAAAAAACAGTCAACAACAATATTTACATGATCTCGCCGACGGTGTTATTAAAAACACCGAATCTATACCTACAGGCGGGCATCATTCCCTCGTGGGACAATGGTGATTTTCACATGCTGCCTAATGCTATGGCGGATATTACCACGAACGATCAACGATTTACACTCCAGTTGGGATGGATAGGATATTACAATAAGGGATCGTATCAGAGGTTCGCTTCCATTAATCCTTGGCTTGCTCGCCCCGATTCTTTGTTCAACACAAGAGTGCAGGAAGGATATGTAGGCTTCAAGGGTTCAATATTCGATCACTTCAGCTACTCGGCAAAGGTCGGATACCAACAGCACAGAAATATGCCGCTGTTCGTAAACGATAACGGTGATGGAAAAACATTCCTGATTTTATATGAAGACAAGCTCAACATCTTTCAAACGCATGCTGAGGCTGAATATCGCGTGGGAGAAAAATTCAGCGCCAAGGGTACATTCAACTGGAACATTTACAATGTACACAGCCAGTCAAGAGCATGGGGATTGATACCCATAGAAGTGAGTACCACCCTAAAGTGGCAACTCCTCCGCGACCTGTTCCTGAATGTTGATTTGTGGACATGGGACGGTGCCCGTTACAGAGGAACGAGTGGTCAGTCACTTAAAGGTGAAACCGCTTTCGACCTTAATGCAGGTGCAGAGTTTAGAATAAATAAAAATTTCAATGTGTGGCTGCAGATGAACAATATCATGAACAACAGGTATGAACGCTGGCACCAGTATGAGGTGTTTGGGTTCAATATCCTTGGAGGAATTGTATATTCGTTCAATCAATAGCATGGATTACCTGGTTCGAACATATCTGCTGCAGAAATCGCGGGTCAGCATTCCCGGGCTCGGCACTATCTACGTCGACAGAACGCCCGCGCGCTCCGATTTCATCAACAAGCAACTACTTCCTCCATCATATCATTTTCGTTTCGATAAATATTTCGATGCTCCGGGAAAAGACTTCTTTGCATTTCTTGCAGCAAATAAATATGTCGAAGACTTTGAAGCGATAAGGATGTATAACGATTGGGCGCAATCGCTTCGCAATAATATTGGAAACGATCAGTCTGCCTCGCTTGAGGGAATTGGTCTTTTGAAAAGAGACGTGTCGGGCGATGTGCTGTTTGAACCTGTTGCTGCGCCCACTTCATACAATGTTCCTGTTCCTGCAAAACGTATTATTCGCACACATGTTAAGCATACGATGCTGGTGGGTGATAAGGAAGTGAACAAAGAAGTAGGCCCGTCGGATGTTACAGGATATTTATTTGAAGACGCACATCGTAAAAAACTCTCATGGTGGGTATACGCCGCTGTTATTGCAGTGGTAGCCATAGCCGCGATCGTCTTTCATTTCTCCCGCCAGGGAAATATTTCTGCTTTCGGCAATCAGCAAACTATTGAGCCTCGATGATCAGTTACGAACGTTGTCCCGTTTGCGACTCTTCCGGAATACATCCTGTATTCAGTGCCATCGATCATACCGTAAGTGGTGAATCGTTCGAGATCCGGCAATGTGCAAACTGCTCACTTCGCTTTACACAGAATGTTCCGGAGCTAAACGACATTGGTCGTTACTATCAATCTGAAAATTATATCTCTCATACCGAAACGAGCAAGGGAATGGTTAACTGGCTTTATTTGAAAGTCAGAAAATACACGCTTTCTTCTAAGAGAACTTTTATTGAAGATGAAACGGGTTTGAAGAAAGGCAGCCTTCTCGATATCGGCGCAGGCACCGGCGCATTTCTGCATCATATGAAAGAAAAGGAGTGGATGGTGGAAGGCGTGGAGCCCGACAGCGGAGCGATAAATCGTGCTGCGCGTGAATACAACATCCAGCTTAATCACTCACAAGAACTATTTTCATTTCCTGAACAAACCTTTGACGCGATTACCATGTGGCATGTGCTTGAACATGTTCACGACCTGCACGCATACATTCGTCAGATAAAAAAGCTGATGAAGCCAGGAGCCACCATTTTTATCGCGGTTCCTAATTATACGTCTTACGATGCAGAGCACTATCAATCGGCCTGGGCCGCGTATGATGTACCGAGACATCTGTATCATTTTTCTCCCGCATCAATGAATGAGCTGATGAAGCGCCACGGTCTCGCTGTGATAAAAGCGCAACCGATGTGGTTCGATAGTTTTTATGTAAGCCTGTTGAGTGAAAAATACCTCACAGGAAAACCGAGCCTTATTAAAGGCTTCTGGTACGGGCTACGCTCAAACATGAAAGCGTTCTCAAAAAACCGGAGGGCAAGTTCACTCATCTATGTGATCAGGCAAACGGATCAGCTTCCGGCATAAATAAGCATTGCTAATCCAGCCACAAAAAACAGGAACATTGCCGTTACATATTTGTTTGTACTTGCCGGCGCATTCTTAAATTCCTTCCAGATAAATACACCCCATAACGCGGCGACAAGTGTAGCGCCCTGGCCCAATCCGTAGCTGATGGCTGGTCCGGCTTTTCCCGCGGCGATAAGGTTAAACGAATTTCCAAGTCCCCATATAAGGCCGCCAAGAATTCCAGTCATATGCGTAGCAAAGTTTCCGCGGAAATATTCAGCGTAGCTGGTGGGCGCCCCGGCGATCGGCTTTTTAATAAGTATGGTATTGAAGATAAAATTGCTCAGGAATATACCAACCGAAAAGATAAACACCGCTGTATACGGCGTCATCTTTCCGGCAGCGGGTGACTCAAAATTTTCCAGATCCATTGATGCCGCAATAAACCGGTAAAAAAACGACATCAGTAATCCCGCTATCAGCGACACTGTTATCCCTTTCGAAGACACTTTTTTATCGGCAGCGCTTGCTTTGCGATAAGCGATAGCATTCAGAATAATGGCTATGGCCACAAGGGCTACTCCACCGAATAACATTACTGGGTCGCCTTTTTGGGCCGCCGTGTAATTCACAATTACGCCTAATACAAGAGCGAGGCCGATCCCAACCGGAAATGCAACAGACATTCCCGCAATGGCAATGGCTGCAGAAAACAAAATGTTCGCAGCGTTAAATATTACGCCACCAAGAAGAGCACTGCCGATGTTAGCACCATCTGCCTGCTTGAGATCTTCTATAAATGGACGTCCCTGTTCGCCGATGCTGCCAAGCGTAAGCGCCGAAATGATGGAGAACAATAAAATGCCTATCACATAATCCCAGTAAAACAATTCGAATCTCCACGTTCTGCTGGCGAGTTTTTGCGTGTTGGCCCACGATCCCCAGCAAAGCATAGTGATCACACAAAATAAGATTGCCAGGCCATAGCTTTGAACGATGAACATTATACTGGTTTTAGTTTAGTTCTTTTTTATATGGCGCCGACGCCTGCGCGCCCTTACGCGTTACAGAAATAGCAGCGGCCTTACACGCAAATTCAACCGCATCGTTCAAAGCTTTGCCCTCACTTAAAGCAACCGCAAATGCTCCAGTGAAAATATCACCGGCCGCCGTGGTATCCACTGCTTTTACTTCTATCGATTTAATATGTTCGAATTTTCCGTCATGATATAGCAGCGCACCTTTTGGGCCAAGTGTGATGATCACTGTTTCTACTCCCTTTGACGAAAGCTTCTCTGCAGCCTCTTTTGCAGTATCAATACTATCTACTTTGATGCCTGTAAGCATTTCGGCTTCTGTTTCGTTTGGAACAATGATAGAAACGTTTTTCAAAATCTCATCGCTAAGCGAGCAGGCAGGAGCGGGGTTTAAAATTACCTTCACATTTTTTGCGCGTGCTGTTTCTGCAACGTACAACACACTGTCAATCGGAATTTCAAGTTGCATGAGAACTATCGAAGCGTTCTCAATTACATTCTTTGAATGAGCAAGATCACTGCGGCTTAAAGTGGCATTCGATCCTGACGCAACGACGATTGTATTCTCGGCGTTGTCGTCAACTGTAATGAGAGCTACTCCCGAAGGATTATTTGAATCTTCAACAAGGCAGGAGATATCGATGCCTTCATTCTCAAAAATACCGGCTGCCTGCTTTCCGAAAATGTCGTTACCTGTCTTACAGATCAATGTAACGTTTCCGCCGAGTCGTGCAGCAGCAACGGCCTGGTTAGCACCTTTGCCACCAGGATTCATAAAGAAAGAAGAGCCAAGTATTGTTTCTCCCGGCGCGGGAAGATGTGGCGAATTGATGACCATGTCGGTATTCGAACTGCCGACAACGAGAATATATGGTGGGGTAGACATATCGTTAGATTACCAGAACCTTACATACAGCAGCGACAGGATTATCAGCAATACAATGATCAGCGTGAGTATGCGCGGTTCCACCTTGAACATCGTCTTGTCGTGCTCGAATGCTTTCGGATTCACCTTCGGCCCGGCCAAACTTATCAGCACCATCAATGCAACAGTAATGAAGAAAGAATATCCCATACTCAACAGGAACGGTATCTCATAAATGCCTTCACTGTTCATATACGCTGTGTACAACCACGTGTCTGGCCCAAACCAGTCAGGCGCATAGTTGTTGAAAACGATCGACAGCAAAAACCCGGTGATCACACCAGCGATTGCTGCCGCACCTGTTGTTCTCTTCCAGAACATACCGAGTATGAACATCGCAAACACGCCCGGGCTGATGAAGCCGGTATATTTCTGAATAAATGTGAAACCACCTTTTCCTCCAATTCCCAGCGTATCATTCCACGTAAAGATGATGGCGACAATCATCGCCACAATAACTGTAACGCGACCGATATTTACCATCTTTTTCTCATCCGCATCTTTATTGAAATACTTCTTATGTATATCGAGCACGTAAATAGTAGAGATACTATTTGCCTTGCCGGCAAGCGAGGCCACGATGGCAGCGGCCAGTGCAGCAATTGATAAACCTTTGAATCCACTTGGAAGGAACGCGAGAATCGCCGAGTAAGCTCCGTCTTTGCCGCCAATCAAATGTGGCAATTCGCCATTTTTGTAAAGGACGTAAGCTGCGATACCGGGGAGCATTACAATCACCGGCATAAACAATTTAAGAAACGCGGCGAATATTAAACCGGTCCGCGCTGTTTTTAAATCAGCACCGAGTGCACGCTGCGTAATGTATTGGTTACATCCCCAATAATTAAGGTTAACGATCCACTGGCCCGCGAAATACATTGCGATGCCCGGAAGGATCAGATACTTATCTACGTCAATCTGTGCGCTTTCTTTCACTGGTTTAGGAACGATCATATGAAAGTGATCAGGTGCTTGCACCATAAGCGTTTTGAATCCTTCTATCACGCTGCTTCCATTGCCGAGACGGTCGCCAACAAGGCTTAGTGCAAGATATGTTGTAGCAATACCACCAAGGATCAATACGGCAACCTGTATTACGTCGGTGTAACCGATCACCTTCATTCCACCAAGTGTTATAAAGAGTGCAAACACCGCAAGGCCGATCATAATTACGTGCAGATATTCTCCGCCCGCAAGCCCATTGATCGCTACCGAACCGAGATATAGAATTGAAGTAAGATTCACAAACACATAGAGGAATAACCAAAAGATGGCCATGATCAGCGCCACTGTGTCGTTATACCGCCGCGTAAGAAACTGCGGCATCGTATAGATCTTGTTCTTTAAATAGACCGGGATAAACCAAACCGCTATTATGACAAGTGAGACAGCTGCGAGCCATTCGTACACTGCGATACCGATGCCTATGAAATATCCTTCACCACTCATCCCCACGAATTGCTCAGCAGAAATATTGGACGCAATCAGTGACGCACCGATTGCCCACCAGGTAAGCGATCCTTCCGCGAGGAAGAAATCTTTTGTATCAGTGGAACCCTTTTTCTTCTTATGATAGATCCAATATCCATAGCATGAAACGAGAACAAAATACAGGATGAAGACGATATAGTCTTTGAGCACCAGTGAATTGGTCATAAAGCAATTTAGTCCGTACATTCGTCTTCATCAAAATTTTCTGAAAATGCCCAGGTCTGTTTTGTCAGTGGTGATTATGTGTTTGGTATCTGCAGGTTCGCTGTTCGCACAAGGCCGCATATCCGTTATACCTCAGCCCGTTTCCGTAACGGAAGCGAGCGGGTCGTTCTCTCTTAATGCAAACACTTCAGTGGTTTTGTCGTCACCGGATCTTAAGAATTTGGCTGACTATCTCACCGCGCAGCTTGATACGGCAACGGGCCTCTCGTTGAAAACAGGCGCATCTTCTTCCAAAAATGCTATCCACCTCCGGCTGAGCGGCAAGACTGGTTCCAATAAGGAAGCCTATCAATTGAATGTTACACCAACCGAAATAATTATCACTGCTGATTCAGCAGCGGGATTGTTCTATGGTATCCAAACGCTGCTGCAACTTGTTCCCTCTGAAACATCAGTAAACAACGGCGAGTTTGCCGTTCCGGCAGTATCCATTTATGATTACCCGCGCTTCGCATGGCGCGGGGCAATGCTGGATGTAGCGCGGCACTTTTTTACAAAGCAGCAGGTAAAGGATTTTATCGATAACATGGTACGCTATAAATTAAACGTAATGCATTTTCACCTGACGGATGATCAGGGGTGGCGCTTGCAGATAAAATCTTTGCCCAAGCTTACTGAAGTTGGTGCATGGCGCCCTGAACGTACAGGCAAATGGGGTAACACAGCGAAACCATCTCCCACCGAACCGAAAACATATGGCGGCTTTTATACGCATGACGATATTCGTGAGTTGTTGAAATATGCTGCTGATCGTTATGTTCAAATACTGCCTGAAATAGAAAGCCCGGGTCATAGTTTGGCCGCGGTAGCTTCATATCCTGAACTATCATGCACCACCGACAGCACCTACTACGTAACTGTTGGAGACAAAATCATTAACTGGCACTCAAAAGGTTTTACGGCACTTTTAGATAACACAATGTGCCCGGCGAACGAAAAAGTGTACGAGTTTCTTGATAAGGTTTTTACAGAAGTAGCCGAACTGTTTCCATTCGCCTACATCCATATGGGTGGCGATGAAACTCCTAAAGACTTCTGGCGAAACAATCCGCAGATCAAACAACTTATGCAGAGAGAGAAGCTGAAGGATATGGGGGAAGTGCAATCGTATTTTGTAAAACGCGTAGAGAAGATCCTGAAATCGAAAGGCAAAAAGTTAATCGGATGGGATGAAATTATTGAAGGCGGTTTACCGGCCGATGCTACGGTGATGAGCTGGCGCGGTATGAAAGGGGGAATCCATGCAGCAAAGGAAGGGCATAAAGTGGTGATGACACCTTATACACACGTGTACGTTGACCTTTACCAGGGCGACCCCCTTGCGGAGCCGCCAACATATGGAATGTTGCGCTTGCGCGATTCATACAAATTTGATCCGGTACCAGAAGGAATTGATTCATCAATGATACTTGGCGGGCAGTTCAACCTGTGGACGGAACAATTACAAAATCCACGTGCAGCGGAATATATGATCTGGCCACGCGGTTTGGCAGTAGCAGAATCTGTATGGTCACCAAAGTCGAGGAAGGATTGGAAGAATTTTATCTCGCGTGTTGAAAACGAATTCGTACGTATGGATGATGCGCATATCAGGTACTCAAAAAGTATGTACGATCCTATTGTGAAGACTGCAAAGGAAGGTCAATCGATCAGGCTTACTTTAGAAACCGAAATAGAAGGCCTTGATATTTATTATTCTTACGATGGCTCGTTCCCTGATAATTATTACCCGAAATACACCAGGCCATTAATCATTCCGAAAGATGCACTGGATGTTCGGCTGGTTACTTACCGCAATGGAAAACAGGTAGGAAAGCAAATCACGTTGCCGGTTTCAGAGCTGGCAAAAAGGAAATAATTATTTCTTTATTTTCTTTCGCAGCCGCTGGCCTATGGTTGGCTTGGCCATAGTCTTGTCATCGCCGAGTAACATACCCCATGGTTTAAGTCCGTCAACGCGATCGAATACGGCTTTCATAATAGCAATACCCGGAATTGAGAGGAACATCCCGGGAACACCAGCTAGCGCGCCGCCAATGAGAACACCAACGATACTAACCAGTGCATTTATTTTTACTTTGGAGCTCACCACGTAAGGCATGATGATGTTATTGTCGATGAACTGGACGATGGTGAGTACCACTGCTACCCACAGTATATCCTGGATATTATTTGAATTGGCTAAGGTGATAAGCATACAAATCAGCGTGGCCACCAGCATCCCCACGTATGGAATAAGGTTGAGTATCGCTGCAAGTACCGCGAGGAAAATAGCATAGTCGATGCCGATGATAAAAAAGCCTGCTGCATTTAGTCCCGCGACAATAGCCATTTCAATCAAAAGACCGACCATATAACTCTGCACGATTATACGCGACTCAAACATCACTTCCTCAACCACTGGTTTGTGTTTTTCTGCAAACACGGACACGAAAAAATGCCTTATCAGGTCGCGGTAGTAAAGGATTAGAAAAGTGTAGATCGGCAGCAAAACAGCGAGTATCAATACCGAGGCTGCCGTTAAAACCGTTGTACCAAGCATGCCCGGACCGCTTGTTTTCATATCGCTCGAAGCACTTTCTATCGCTTCCTGCTGTTCTTTCCGGCTGATGTTGAAATTTGTCCTGATATATTGCTGCACTGTCGATATATGCCTGTCGAGGTTTTTGCGGATTTTTGGAAGGTCGTCGGTAAAGTGAGCGATCTGGGTTGAAAGAAAATACACGATTGTTGCTATCAGTGCTACTGCAATAAGGATGGAGATGAGCATCGCCGGCACCTGCGGCAGTCCTATTTTCACCAGCCACTTGTTGATGGGTAACAGGATAAACGCCAGCACAATCGCAAAGCACAGCGGCATGATAATGTCCTGGCCCAGGAAAATGATTAACGCAATTAAACAAACGGTGAGGAGGTTGAAAGCGAGTTTGGCGGAATACGGCAGGTCGTCGCGGTTAAGCATTTATTTTTTTTATGAACTAAAAACGTAATTTATTTTATTTTACCTGAATGAGGACAAGCGCAGGCATATTATTGTTTCGCAAAACGAGTGCCCGGGTCGAATACTTCCTGGTTCACCCTGGCGGACCATTCTGGAAAAACAAAGACAACGGTGCCTGGTCAATACCGAAAGGAGAGTTTGAAGAAGGAGAGGAGCCGCTAAAAGCCGCACGGCGCGAATTTGAAGAGGAAACTGGCGTAGCAATAAAAGGAGATTTCATAGAACTGAAACCGGTCAAACAAAAATCAGGAAAGATCGTATATGCATGGGCGTGTGAAGGTGATATTGATAACACCATCATACAATCCAATACTATTAAGATTGAATGGCCTCCGCGATCAGGACGGCAAATTGAGATTCCGGAAGTAGATAAGGCCGATTGGTTCAGCTTCGAAGCTGCAAGGGAAAAGATGATCCCGGGACAGCTTCCGCTTCTACAGGAGTTGAAAGCTTTGCTTGGTTCTTAAAACAGAAGTCGGGGCCCACAGGGGCCCCGAACACCTTAACAAACGACTGATTGCCAGATACGGAATAAATATTTTTACTGATTCTCGGCCGTTAACTGCCGCCACCCTTCACCCTGTTCTGCTCTTCCGGTCTCCCTTCTCTTCTTTGCGGTCCGTCAACTTTAAACGGTTTTCCGAATCGGTAGGTGAAAGTGAGACTTGCCTGCCTTGAATCCCAGTTAGAGGCGAAGCGGGCTTCTGTTGATTTGAAGTTGATCGTTCCACTTGCTGGTTGGGTGTAGAAGATGTCGCGTACCGAAAGTTTTACCGAACCTTTTTCTTTCAACACTGTTTTCGATACACCTGCATTCAGAGCGCCCATGGGATCTGATTGAATTTGTCCCCAGATACCTTTTGTTCTATACCAACCACTCACTTCTCCACTCCATCCTTTACCGAAGGTCAATTGGTTGTTAAGGTTGATGCTGAAATTGCCAGCTTCCATTTTGAAATCTTCGCCAATCAGTTGGCCAGTCAGCTTATCGTAATTGTAATTAGCATACACATTCGAGTTCAGCCATTTCGCCACAGGAATTTGTGCGCTCATCGCTACACCCCAGTTCTTACGCTTTCCAATGTTACCCTGCCTTACTATTGTTGCATACGAACCTTCCTGGTCAAACACTTCGGAGAACATGTTTTTTGTTTCGCCGTAATTCACCGTTGTAGTTAAAAATCCTTTGAATGTATGCGAAAGCTCAATGTTGTTTGAATATTGTGGAAGCAGGTAAGGGTTACCGGCACCATAAGTATATTTGTCGATGAAGAACAGGAATGGGTTGAGATCTTCATATCTCGGTCTTTCTATTCTCCTGCCTACTGATACCGCAAACTGGTTGATAGAATCTGCGAGATATTTAACGTACACTGTTGGAAATAATCCGTTGTATGATCTGTTGAAAGAACTGTCGCTGCGTGTTGGATTACCCCACTGTAAACCAGAGTAATTTGTATTCTCGAACCTTAAACCTGTTTGCATCTCGAACTTTTTAGAAAGCTTCTTATTGAAGTTTACATAAGCAGCGTTGATGTTCTCTTTGTATCTGAAGTAATTTGTTTTCGAATAGTCTGCTGATGCGAGATCGCCTACTACGGTGAAATAATTAGCCCTGCTGTCGTTTTCAACGTAGCTCGATTTCCATCCTGCTTCAACTTTGCCATCTTTTAATGGACGTGTGTAATCCATCTTTGCTGAGTAGATGCTTATTTTCATTGGAATATCGCCGCGCAACCTGTCTTCATATTGCTTTACCATGGTAGGGTTGTACGATATATTTGAAAAGTTCTGCCTATTGGTCACGTCGTATTTTACCATGTCCAGATCTGCAGTAAGTTCGCGACCTGTTGAATCAAACGAATGGCGCATATTCAGATTCAGCGACCCGCTCGACCAACGTTGCTTTGTGTTCGAACGCGATTCAACAATAGAATCTGTAATAGACTGTGGATTCTTCAGGAAACTTTTATTGAAGCCGTTTTCATCCGAGGGATTTGTGAATCCGCTTGCCACGATGCCTAAGGTTGTTTTCTTCGATGCATAGTAATCCATTCCAATCTTCGCGTTGTGGTTGTTCCAGACATTTTTATTAAATGAAACCTGTTCGAAGATTGCGCGTGTTGATTCATCTTCATTTTTATACCTTCTGTAAATACTAAGTTCATTGAAGTTGTTGTAACGTCCATGACTAAAATTTCCAAACAGGTTTACTTTATTATTGCGGTAGTTCAGCGAAAGGCTTTCATTCATCTTGCTGTATTTGCCCTGTCCGGCCGTTGCACTTAAGTTGCCATTAAAACCTTTCAGCTTGCTTTTCTTCGTCTTGATATTAATAACGCCTGAGTTACCGGCAGCATCATATTTTGCCGGAGGGTTCGTCATGATCTCGATCTGCTCGAGCTGTGAAGATTCCATCCCTCTTAAAAGATTGGCGAGTTCGGGGCCTGAAAGGTATGTTGGCCTTCCATCGATCATCACCATAACACCCTGTTTTCCTTTGAGGCTGATGTTTCCGTCTTTGTCGACCTGTATGCCGGGCGATTTTTCGAGAATGTCCATTGCAGTTGTACCGGCGTTGGTAACAGCGGCGTCAACGTTTACAACCATCCTGTCAATTTTCTGTTCCACTAATTTCTTTCGTGCCACTACCTTTACCTCCTTGAGGTCCTGGCGCTGGAAGGCGAGTATTGAGTCGGTAGTAGTTGAATCTGATGTTACCGGGGCGTTCTGGCTGAAACCGATATAAGTAGTTAACGATAAAGCCAGTAAAAGTGAAATTTTTCTCATGTTCGATAGCTTGAATAGTGCTAGTTGCACATTTGACGCAGCGATGGGAAAGAAAGGTTACAGGCTGATAATTTTTTATTTCTGTTAAAACAATTAACAACTATGGTTCGTTGGGGTATTCTTGGAGCGGGAAACATTGCGAGAAAGTTTGCCGCAGATTTATCGTTCGTCAATAATGCAACACTCGTTGCTATCGGCAGTCGTTCACATGAAAAAGCAGAAGCGTTTGCAAAAGAGTTTCCTGCTACAGCACATACACGGTACTTACGAATCGCTTGCAGCAAATCCTGAAGTAGACGCTGTTTATATTGCGTCGCCGCACAGTCATCACCATGAACATGCATTGCTGTGCATTGAAAATGGAAAGGCGGTGCTTTGCGAAAAAGCTTTTGCCGTAAATTATCGTGAGGCACTCGAAATGGTGCAGAAAGCAAAAGAGAAGAATGTTTTATTAATGGAAGCGATGTGGACGAAATTTCTTCCACATTACCAAAAAATGATGTCGATACTTAAGGAAGGAATGCTTGGGGAGATCGGCTCCGTGCTGATTAATTTCGGGTTTCGTCCGCGCGTGCCTGTTCCGCAACGATTATTAGATCCTGCGCTTGCCGGTGGAACCATCCTCGATATCGGCGTGTATAATGTTTTTATGGCGATGAGTATATTGGGGAGGCCCGATCAAATAGAGGCGACGATGACGCCGGCTTCTACAGGCGTTGATGAGCAATGTGCAGTTCTGTTCAAATATCAAAGCGGGGCGATGGCGCAGCTATTTTCAACTTTCACTTCCCACCTGGCTACTGATGCAGATATCAATGGATCAAAGGGTCGCCTGCGACTTACGACACGATTCTATGCGCCGGAATGTGCTCTCGAGTTTTATCCCGATAAGATTGAATCAAAACAGCTTATTGATTTCGATAAACCCGCTGAAGGTTGGGGATATCAGTATGAAGCCCAGCATTTCACTGACTGCCTTGAAAAAGGATTGAAGGAAAGCCCCGTGATGACGCACGAGAACACGCTTGTAATGATGCAGGTGCTGGATGAAATAAGAAGAAAGGCCGGGATCAGGTACGCGTGCCGATTGATAAAATAGTCATTCAGCAATTCATTGATTTCGCGTGCCCTCGTCATCACCATCAGGTGACCACCCCCTTTTATAACGTGTGTAGGTTTGCAAAACCTGGCAGGGAGCAATTCGTCGCGTGAGCCATGAATGTGCAAAGCGGGAGGTCGTTCCGCTTTGCCTTTCCACGTAACAATTGCGTGCATCGCCCACTTGATAAAGTAGTCGTCCGTTTCGCGGATCATCTTCCGAATTACTGAACGTTCTTCCGACGTTTCTGCAGTAAAAAGACGTTTGATATTGGAGGCGTATTTAAGCAGTGATACCGGTATAAGTTTGTGCAATTTTACTTTTCCCGCGTAGCGGAAATAAAATGGAAGATCGTTATGTGAAGTAATGCTGGAAAGAATGATCATTTCACCGTTCGGGTGCTTATTTACAATTTCTGCAGCGATCATTCCACCCATGGATAAACCTACAACTACAAAAGGCCGGGAAGTATCGATGTTTTCTGCGAGCCGCAACGCATATTGTGGCAGCGTTTCATTTTCTGTGAGGCGTTATCCACTCAAGGTAATGTGCCGTATATCCATCGGGCACTATTATGTTCCGGAATATCTTTTTATTCGCGCCAAGCCCCGGAATAAAATAAATGTTCATTTGTAAAATTAAGCCCCGACGGTTCTACTTTTGTAAAGAATAAATGTCTATGCTCAACATAATTGTTAAAAAATTATCCTTAGAAGATCCGGAACTTGCTAAAGCACTAACTATAAGAAAAACCGTATTCGTAGACGAACAACACTGCCCGCCAGAACTCGAATACGAAAACGACGACAAGTCAACCCACTTCCTCGCAACCTGCAATGGCGAACCATGCGGCGCAGCAAGGTGGCGAAAAACACAAAATGGATATAAGCTTGAAAGATTCGCCGTGCTGCCAAATTTTCGCGGCAAAGGGAATAGGCGTCCATCTTGTAAAGGCGGTATTGATACGACCTACCCAAAAATGCCTCCCATATTTATCTCAACGCCCAGCTTATCGGCATTAAACTTTTACTTACACTCGGCTTCAAACCAGTCGGAGAACAATTCGAAGAAGCTGGCATCAAGCACCAGCAGATGATCTTCGCCGGCCATAACCAAAAGTAAGCGCCACAAGCATCATCGGCCCGGCCATCAGCCCCAACGCAACCGGCAAAGACGTACTATGGGCCACGAACCCTATCAATGCCGGGCCGGCTAATTGACCTGCATAACCCATCGTAGTAACAGCCGCCAGCGCAAGCTCAGGCGAACTTTTATCTGCACCACCGGCAGCACTGAAAAGCACAGGAACCACATTGGCAGCACCAATACCTATCAACAAAAATCCCAGCAACACCGTGGATGGCCACGGCGTAAGCACCGCCACCAGCAATCCTATGGCAGCGAGCGCCGCGCCCCAAAAAACTATTTTGTTAGGTCCATGTTTGTGCACCAGGTTGTCGCCCATAAATCTCATCATCGCCATCGCCACCGAAAACACACTATAACCAGCGCCAGCCATCGACACACTGAACCCCCGGTCGTCTCTTAAAAACAATGCGCTCCAGTCGAGCAACGCCCCTTCTGTCAAAAATGCTATCATACAAAATATTCCCAGTAGCAACACGGGCCCTTTCGGGAGCTTCAACACAAATGCTTTTGATTCTTCTTTTTCGGGATGATCGAGAAAATGCCTGAAGTTGGTCACAGCAACAATCAATAATGCCGCAGAAATAATACAGGCAGCTATAAGTGGACTAACACCCTTAAGCAATAGCAAACCAAAGATCATCGCGCCGAGCAAACCGCCAACGCTGAACATGCCATGAAATGCCGACATTACAGGCTTGCTCATTCTATCCTGTACAATCACAGCTTGCGAATTCATTGATACATCAAGGCAGCCCAGCGAAGCGCCAAATACAAATAATGCAATGCCCAATTGAGCCGCGTATCTGCAATAGTTAAAAAAGGGAGAATAATACAAGTAAGGATAGCGCTGACAAGAATAATAATGCGACTACCTACAATTTGAATAAGCGGGCCAACAAATGGCATTGAGAGAATGGCGCCACCGCCCATGGTAAGCAATATCAAGCCGAGTCCTGCTTCGTTGAGCCCCGTCCTTTCTTTTGCAAGAGGAACCATCGGCGCCCAGCTTGATACTGCCAGTCCGCAAAGTAAAAACATCAGGTGCGTTGCGGTCCGCGCCTTTTTTATGGAAAATTCAGTTGAAGCAGTCATGCTGCATTATACAACAGGCCATTTGAATTTCGACTTCATTTCAATTCTTTTTCCTGTTCGCTGCGATTCGCGCGTGGCCTCAATTACTTCGAGAACGTGCAGGGCGTGTTCCGCGTTGATCAATGGCTCAGTACCGTTAATAAGCGCCTCCGAAATCTTGGAAGCGCCTTCCTGCCAAACATACGTTCCCGGATCCGGAAGAAAGCGCTCAGACTTTTCATGATCCTTCGTAACCATATCCACGCCCCACGGTGCCCAGTCGTATCCCACAAGCGACATATTACCCTCGCTTCCGTAAATAAGTATGGAGGGTTTTTCCTGTCCTTTTCCTTCGTGTCCATAAGGGTCAAAATAATTGAAACCCGACATTACATGCGAGATGATTCCGTTGCCATGATCCATCAGGATCATCGCATTATCCTCGGCTTTTACGGGGATAGTGCCCTTATCATCAACAGTTCTTTCCGCTTTTACAATGCTCGTCATTCCAACAACGGCTTTCGCAGGCCCGAGTAAACCGGTGAGCGTAGCAATGTTATATACGCCGAGATCGGGCAGACTTCCTCCGCCTTCTTCATAAAAAAATGCAGACCAGGTTGGGCCGGTATGTCCGTAGTGTGCGTGAGCCGCCGCGATCTTGCCTATCTTTCCTTCGCGAAGTGCTTTGGACATAAACGCGAACTGCGGACTGTTTACAACGGCAGGAGCGCCCCAAATTCTGAGCTTTTTAGAGGCGGCCAGGTCAAGCAATGCTTTTCCCTCCTTATAGGTGTTAGCCATCGGCTTTTCGCTCCACACATTGCGCCCGGCGTTAAGTGCCTGTTTGTTGAGCTTACCATGCGCCTGCATATCGGTAAGCGTGATCATCATATCGAAATGCGGACCAGCTAACAGTGCCTCAATGTTTGGAAATTTGTTGGGAACATTAAATTCCTTTGCCCGCTTTTCGGCGCGGTCGAATTTAATATCGCACACACTTACAACTTCTACAAAGGGGCTTTTTGTGAGATGGGGGAGGTAAACTCCGGATACGCTGCCACATCCGATTACGGCTACCTTCAATTTCTTTTCGTCGTTGCCTGCGGCAAAAGTTTTGAGATTGGAGAGAAGGACTGCGGCTCCAGCGAGAGCGGTATGCTGCAGGAAATCCTTCCTTGAAAGACTGTTCATATAGCGTTCGTTATTTGCCCAAATCTAATTTTTTATTTTCACGTTCCTGTATTCAACTTTCATTGGGGGACCCATGTGCGCCTGGAAGCCGATTAGACCCTTCATTTTGCGCAACTTGCCATCGTTGTCGGTTACTTCGCACATTAAAACGCCATTGATGAAATGACGCATTTTGTTTCCCTTTGCAACAATGCGTATCTCGTTCCAGTCGTCGGATTTTATCGCCGCTTTTAGTGAGTCGGCACTTCCGATCGTTGAAGTGATCACGGGCGGTTTACCATTTTCAAGTACAGCACTTTCACCACGCTTCGCCAGGAAACCACGGCCTCGCTCTTCATAGTTCTGGCCAGTATACACATTGCCTCCATCGATGTCGGCCTGGTAACCTTTTAATGTAAAAGGAAGAGAATCTACTATGGTACTTCTGTATTGAATACCACTATTACCCGTGGCAGTGATTTTGAATTCTGCGACAAGTTCAAAGTCTGAAGGCTGTGCCTTATCATAGATCAGAAACGTATTCGACTTCAGTGGATTTTCGGCTGATGTTTCTCCTACAACCGTATTATCAACTACCTTCCATATTGTAGTATCGCCTTTCCATCCTTTCAGTGATGTGCCGTCGAACATATTACGGAAGCCATCCTGACTGTGCTGTGCTGTTGCGGAGAATGAAATGAAAATTATTGCAGCTGGAAATAATTTAGCAGCAGTTTGAAAACGATTCATCATACTATTTAAATTAAATTCGATTTTGTACTAACGATGCGTGCACACTTACAAGGTAATACCTATTTGCAAAGATTTAAGGGAAAGATATCGAATGTTGCACAGCTTGGTGGAATCGAAACGTCCATTGCCGACAACGGCGCAGCAAGAGGTACACGCTTCGCGTGGATCAATACGGGTACAGGTTTACGTTACAAAATAATTATCGACAGAGGGATGGATATTGCTGATGCATTTAGCGCACAGCATAGTCTTGCATGGATCAGTTACGCAGGAATTGCTTCGCCGCAACCACTTGCAAACAAGGGAATAGATTGGCTGCGTACCTTTTTCGGTGGCCTACTTACTACCTGCGGCTTATCGCATGTAGGAGGTCCCGAATCAGATGAACATGGTGATCGTGGTATCCATGGAAACATCAGTAATATTTCTGCCGAAATCGAATCTATCATTCAACCGGATCCGCTCAACGGAAAATTCGACATGGGCATTACGGGGATAATGCGTGAATCAAAAATATTTGGTCCATCATTAGAATTACGCAGAACCATTTCAGGTACCCTTGGTGAAAGCTACTTGCATATCCATGATGAGGTTAGCAACAAAGGCAATACCCCTGCACCTCATATGCTTTTGTACCATTTTAATTTTGGTTTTCCGCTTGCCGACGAAGGAGCAACCATTTTATGGAAAGGTAAAATGACTTTGCCCGACCGTGAAGGCGACGACAAAGTGTTCAATGATAAAAACGATTTTCACAAATGTCCGTCACCCCTCGACATTCATAAAGGCACAGGAGAAGCGGTTGCGTTTGTAGATATCGAATCGGATGCTTCCGATGAATGTATTGCGGGTATTTACAATAAGGAATTGAAAATTGCGGTAAAACTTACCTTCAACAAAAAACAATTGCCCTGGTTAATTAACTGGCAGCATTGGGGAGAAGGTGAATATGTAACGGGCATCGAGCCTGCAACACATCCACCGATTGGCCAGGCAAAGGCACGCAAAAACAACGAACTGATTTTTATTGCACCGGGCGAAAAAAAGATTTACGACGTTCGTATAGAAGTGATGGATAACGAGGCTGAAATAAATAAATTCATCAACCGATTTTAACCGATCAAATTAAACTCATGCAAAGATCGTTAGCTCAAAATGCGCTTGAACAGGGTAAGGGAATATTAAGACTCGCACCAACGTGGGTGCCGCGCTCATTCTGTGTTCCCGGACGAAGAATAAAATTGCATCCCGACGACTACTATGTACTTGGTGGCCAACGGGGAGGTATAGACGAAAGATGGTTGTCGTCTACTACACCTGCAAAGAATGGTCCTCTTACAGGACAAGATGAAGGGTTAAGTAAAGTTGTGTTCGGTGAAGGTAAATCGGAAGAACAACTTTTATTGAAAGATGCCATCGATGAACTGAAAGGTGCCTTGATTGGCGACAGAATTTGGAATAAATATAAGTCGTGGCCAATGTACTCGAAGTTCTTCGATAACCTTGGTCCGTTACCGCATCACCTTCATCACAACGATGAAAAGGCTGGTCTTGTTGGGCAGCTCGGTAAGCCTGAAGCCTATTATTTTCCTCCGCAGTTGAATAATCATGGTGGTGATTTTCCGTATACGTTCATGGGTATTGCGCCAGGTACTTCTAAAGAGACCATTAAGGAATGCCTCATGAATTTTACAAAAGGGGATAACAAGATTACAAACTATTCCCAGGCGTTTCGTTTACAAACCGGAACAGGATGGGATGTGCCACCGGGATTGCTTCATGCGCCTGGTAGTCTTTGCACTTACGAGCCGCAAAAGGCTTCTGATATTTTTGCGATGTACCAGTCGCTCGTGAATAATGCCGTCATTCCGGAAGAATTATTATGGAATGGTACACCAAAAGATAAGATTGGTGATTACGATGAACTGGTTGATGTGATTGATTGGGATTTGAATGTAGATCCGAACCTTTGGCAGAATCGGTTTATGGAACCGAAGCCGGTGCGTGGGGTTTTGGACATGACTAAAGAGGGTTATGTTGAAAACTGGATTTGTTATAAGAATGATGCGTTCAGTGCGAAGGAGTTGACGGTTCTACCCGGCGCTTCGGTTACTATTAAGGATGCGGCGGCTTATGGTATTATCATGATGCAGGGTAGGGGAACAATGGGCGTGTGGGAGATTGAAACGCCTGCATTGATTCGGTATGGTCAATTGACTAATGATGAATTTTTTATTAGTGAGGAGGCTGCGCGGGCTGGTGTTAGGATTGTAAATGCATCGAAGACGGATCCGATTGTTATGCTGAAACATTTTGGGCCGGATAATCCTGAGCTGACGCTTGGATAAAGTGGTATCCCTGCGGGGCTTCCCTGCCGGGGGCATTTTGAAAGCAACGGCGCGGCAAGGATAAGATAGAAACTTGCGGGGGGCATCTAAAAACGCAAGAGCGCCGCAGGCAAAAAAAATCTCCCTGCGGGGCTTCCCTGCCGGGGGCATTTTGAAAGCAGGAGTGCCGCAGGCAACAACAAAATATCCCTGCGGGGCTTCCCTGCCGGGGGCATTTTGAAAGCAGGAGTGCCGCAGGCAACAACAAAATATCCCTGCGGGGCTTCCCTGCCGGGGGCATTTTGAAAGCAGGAGTGCCGCAGGCAACAACAAAATATCCCTGCCGGGGCTTCCCTGCCGGGGGCATTTTGAAAGCAACGGCGCGGCAAGGATAAGATAGAAACTTGCGGGGGGCATTTAAAACGCAAGAGCGCCGCAGGCAAACAAATATCCTTGCGGGGGGCATCTAAAAACGCAAGAGCGCCGCAGGAAAAAAAATCTCCCTGCGGGAGGCAACGCCACCGCAGGCTAAAACAAACAACTATGAATACATTTCCAAAACTCCACAACGCCACATGGCCCGGCATCGTCGGAAAAGGCCCCGGCTCGGAGCCAATGATCGCGTTCGACAAAATGCTCGAGATGACAGCGAAAGCCGAAGTAGACGGTGTTAAGTTTGATGGAATAGATATCGGACTTTTCGATCCCGACCTCGTAGCCGATGTATCCGATAAAGGCATAAAACAAATCGCTGATAAAGTTTCATCGCACGGACTTAAAATAGGAAGTCTTGTAGCTGCCATCTGGCCACCTACCGGCGGCGCAGCAATGGGCAACAAAGATGATCGCAAACGTTTTGTTGACGAAGTAAGAAAAGCATGCGAGTACGGAAAAAAACTGCGTGAACTTGGCGTAAGAGAATACGGCGTGATAAGAATTGACTCGGCCAGCAGCCCCGAAGCATGGTCTGCCGATCCCCCAACGAACACAAAACTGATTGCAGAAACTTTTCGTGAAGCATGTGACGTAGCAGCCGAGTACAACGAACAACTCGCAGCCGAAGGCGAAATCTGCTGGGGTGGCATGCACAGCTGGAAAGCAATGATTGATACACTCGAAGCGGTGGGCCGTCCGAATATCGGCTTCCAGGCAGATATGTCACACACATTATTATATCTGCTTGGATACAATAGTCCGGCGGATAGAATTCTTCCCGAGAATTTCGACTGGAACGATAGAAAAGGTCTTGAAGAAGGGTTAAAAAAATTAACCAACGCACTAAGGCCGTGGACGATCGATTTTCACGTGGCACAAAATGATGGAACTGTTCACGGTTCAGGATCGCATGACAAAACAGGAAGACATTGTCTTGCTACAGATCCCAACGGTAAACTCGACATCGCGCATGACGCAGGCTACTGGCTGCGGGATGACAACGGAAATCTTACCAAAAAATTCAAACACATTTGCTGGGATGGTTGCATGTTTCCTAATAGCGTGATGATGCAACAACAAACATGGAATGACATTCTTGCAACAATGATCAAAGTGAGAAACGCTCACGGCTGGTCGTAACATGATTAATATAAAATATTTCAAGTGCTATGGCTAATAACAAGCAATTAAGAATAGGATTGGTAGGCACCGGTTTTATGGGCCGTACGCATACCAATGGTTACAAACGGGTAGCCGATTTTTTTCCAGACCTGCAATATAAGCCGGTGTTGAAAGCGGTATGCGCAAGAAGAGAAGACAAAGTGAAGGCATTTGCTGAGCAATGGGGCTACGAATCTTATGAAACAGATTACAAAAAACTTATCGCCCGCGATGACATCGATGCAATAGATATCTGTACGCCGAATGATAGTCATGCAGAGATTGCGATCGCCGCTGCTGCAGCAGGAAAAATGATCCTCTGCGAAAAACCGCTTGCAAGAAATGTTGAAGAAGCCCAGAGAATGGTCGATGCAATTGAAAAAGCTGGCGTACCCAATACTGTTTGGTACAACTACAGAAGATTGCCCGCTGTAACATTGGCAAAACAAATTGTTGATTCAGGCAAACTTGGAAAGATATTTCACTACCGCGCCAACTTTCTGCAGGATTGGACAATCAGCGCCGACCTTCCACAGGGCGGCGATGGCCTTTGGAGGATGGATATTGACGCAGCGGGATCCGGCGTTACGGGCGATCTTCTTGCACACTGTATTGACACTGCGATCTGGATTAACGGATCTATCACAGATGTATCTGCAGTTACAGAGACGTTCGTAAAAGAACGAATGCACCAGGTAACAGGGAAAGTACAAAAGGTGGGTATTGATGATGCGTGTCTTTTCCATTGTCACTTCGAAAATGGTTCACTCGGATTGTTTGAATCTACACGCTACGCCCGCGGACACAAGGCGCTTTACACTTTTGAAATTAATGGTGAAAATGCATCCATCCGCTGGAACCTGCATGACCTTAACCGTCTTGAATATTTCGATTATGCAGATGATTCTATTGTTCGCGGATGGCGCTCAATACTTGTTACCGACGGTGATCAGCCATATATGAAGAGGTGGTGGGTGCCCGGATTGAATATTGGCTATGAGCACAGTTTCGTGCACCAGGTAGCTGATTTTCTTGAGAGTCTCGAGAAAGGCGTTCCGTGCCAACCGGATTTTCGCAATGCCTTAGAAACGCAAAAGGTTTGCGAAGCAGTTATTGAATCAGCTAATACGCGAAGTTGGAAAAACGTGTAAGGAAAGTGAGAGGTCAGAAGTGAGTGAGAGGTGAGGAATAATAATACCCCTCACTTCTCACTTCTCTTTCTCACCTTTCACTTCTTCTTATAAACGTCGCTTTCTTTATTTCCTCCTGCCATTAAAAAAGCCATCAGATCTTTTAACTCCTCACTGTTGAGGTTGTTAATCATTCCCGGCATCATAATCGAGATATCAGACAGCTTCGTCCTTACTACGTCACCCACAGGAATCTCGCGCAAAGTTTCAGGAGCAAATGGATTTTGGGAGATGGAATACTTCTTATCGTCCTTGCTGATCAACCTTCCGACAATAGACTTTCCATCTTTTAAATAGAAAGTAGTGGCAGCATATTG
Source organism: uncultured Chitinophagaceae bacterium (assembly GCA_963782225.1). Lineage (GTDB taxonomy): Bacteria > Bacteroidota > Bacteroidia > Chitinophagales > Chitinophagaceae > Flavitalea. The sequence goes on along the minus strand of CAWAIQ010000006.1, from coordinate 168,632 downwards.
GTCGGAGATTGTTTTGCTTGGTTCAATGATCGCCTGTAGCATATCCGCAGTAGAAAACCTTGTACCGAGTTGCGTAAGGTCGGGGCCAATCTGCCCGCCTTCTCCGCGCATGCTGTGGCACGTGCTGCACATACTCGCGTTATACATCGCGAGACCATTTTCGAAATTCCTATTCGTTAATCCACTATCAACAACCTTTACTGCTTCATCAAGCTTCCAATCTCTTCCCGGCCCCTTTGGTTGTGGTCCCTTGCGAGGAACAAAAGGTCCTGCATACATAAAGATCGAATCGCCGGACATTGTATTGAATTTTGCAAAGTCCGCTTTCGGAACATTTGCAAGTGCTAGTTTACGCGATGCATTGATAAATCCCATGAAGCTTTTGCCGCCACGGTAGTTGCTCGCATTCTTAAACCACGTAAAATACTTTTGCTGTAACTCCGGTGTCCATCCGGTTTTTGCAGCGCTTAACATTACTGCATAATAGGTTTGTTGCGCAGGTGGAACTTTCGAAAGCATCTCAGCGATATCGAGTCCGTATTGCGGATTTCTTAAAATCAAATCGGATGATTGAGTAAACGTACGCTGGTATGACGTGTCGTCTTTTGCATCGTCCATCAATGCCATTGTTTTCTTAACAGCATCAGGAGCTTGCAGCCTAATCAGCAATTTCGAATACTGCCTGTTCACCATATTATCATTAGCAGGATATTGCTTATCAAGTACGGAGATAGTTTGTTCTTTCAACGATCCCTCAGGCATTCCCATTCTCAGGAATACGAGTTCGTAGGCGCGGGAAAGATCTACTTTCTGCGCGGCACTTAAACTCCCTGCATCAATGCCATTCAATAATCCGATCAGCTTATTCTTTGCATCGGGTTTGCCTTGTCTTGCCAGCGCTACTGCTGATTGAATCAAGGTCACAGGATCTTTCTCTGCAAACACTTTGTCCTGCCATTGCGCAACCGGCTGATGTTCGAGCGCAATGCGTGCCGCATAGCGAATGAACCTGTCGTTGTTTTTCAATTGCGGCCAGGCGATTTCCACTGCGCCCTGTTTTGGAACATGATATTCTTCGAGCTGCCTTCTCAGTTTATTTTCTTCGGTAATCGGAGTAGCTTTTGCCGTTTCTGTACTTTCCTTTCCGGTGTAAGTAATTCTGTAAAGATCAGAATCCAGTCTGCGTCCGCCAGTCAGAAAGTACAATGCGCCATCGGGTCCGATGATGCCATCAGTCAGCGGCAACGGTGCACCTGAAATAAATTCCTCGGCCTTCGCTTTATAACTTGCACCGTCTGGTTCTACTTCGATTGCGTAAATAATGCCGAAGCTCCAGTCAAATGCGAAAAGAGACTTTTTATACTTTTCAGGAAACTTTGCGTTGCCACCATACACGAGGTTAGTAGGGGACCCCTGTCCGATATTCAATACGGCAGGTAAAGCATCGGGGAAAGCAGGCGACCAGTTAATGCTGCCTGTTCTCCAGCCGAATTCGGCACCGTCGGTAACGTGACAAATACGTGTCGGTTTGTACCATGGCATACCGAAATCGTACTCCATATCAGAATCGTATGCGAACAGATCGCCGGCATCGTTGAAGGCGATATCATAGGTGTTCCTGTAGCCGGAGCTAACCAGTTCCCATTTCTTTCCCGACGAATCGATATGCGCAATCCAACCGCCTGGTGCGTGCCGGTCGGCAGCATGTCCGCTCGGATCGGTGATTAAAGGAAACAGGTTGTCCTCTTTCCAATTTGAAGGATTTTTATACGTATCAAACTTTGGTATGTCGGTGAAATTACCGGCCACCATATAGATCGAATTTTTATCAGGCGAAAGAATGAGGCTGTGCGGGCCATGCTCGCCTGAACCATTCATTTCTTTTAAATGTTCAACACTTTCGTATTGGTCGTCGCCGTCCAGGTCGCGAAGCCGGTACAAGCCACCTTTCTTTTTCAGGTCGCCTTCGCCATCGTGGTTTACACTCACCCAAAGGCTGTTAAATGCATATAGCAACCCTTGTGCGTACCCGAGGTCAACATTTAATTTCTCTGCTTTAGGTTTTGATGAGTCGCCGATAGCTGGCACCTGCATACGGTATAGCGAGCCAAACTGGTCGCAGGCAATCAGGCGGCCTTTATTGTCGAAGGTCATGGACACCCAGGAGCCTTGCTCATTTTCGCCCGGACTATACAATCGCTCTGCCGCAAAGCCTTCCGGCATCTTGAGCTTCGCGATTTTTGGATCGGATGACTCCTGCTGAACCAGATCCTGCTGCTTGTTGTCGGAGCAGGCAATGAAAGTTGTGATGAAGATAAAAATGAAAACCTGTGACAGGCGACTCATATGACAGTTGCTTAGTGATGAAATGATTGTGGAATATAAGTATTATGACCAGAATACCCAGCATATACATGCCTGTCTCCTTACTACTGCCGTTTGCCCCCTGCCGTCTGCCGGGATAAATAGCTACCTTGGAGTGATGCTTCAGAAAAGTACGATAACGCTCCTGCGTATTCCTTTTTCGTTTTTTCTGATGCCCGTATTTTTCTTCTCCTTGAGCCAGGTTCCTGATATTAATTACCCAAAAGCGCTACTCGTTTTTTTCATCATCCATTTTGTGATGTATCCCGCCAGCAACGGTTACAATAGTTACATGGATCGCGACGAAGAAAGTATCGGGATGATCGCAAAGCCGCCCAAACCTACGAGGCAACTCTATTACCTGACCGCCGTATTAGATATCATCGCTTTGGTCGTCAGTCTCTTTGTAAACATTGTGTTCGCTTGGTGCATCCTGGCCAACATCCTGGCTTCCCGGGCCTACAGCTATCGGGGTATCCGGCTTAAAAAATATCCCGTCATTGGTTTTCTAACGGTTATCCTATTCCAGGGGGCCATTACTTATTTCATGGTGTATGCCGGATCCATGGGAGCTTGGCAGCAATTGTCCGTTCCGTGGCACGGAATGCTCATCAGCGGCCTGCTATTTGGTGGATTCTATCCATTAACGCAGATCTACCAGCATAAACAGGATTTAGAAGACGGTGTTGTCACCATCAGTTACAAGCTGGGTATAAAGGGTACTTTTGTTTTCAGTGGCATAATGTATGCATTAGCTGAACTGGCGCTCTTCATATATTTTCGTGGCGCCGGGCAGCTTGAACAATTTGCGGCACTTCAGATATTCTTTATTCCTGTTCTCGTATATTTTATTTACTGGTGGCAGAAAGTAATAAGGAACAGCAGCAACGCAAATTTTACGTATTCATTCAGAATGAATGTTGTTGCCGCCTTGTCAACTAACGCCGCATTTATATTGTTATACTTTTTGAATCACCCATACTGATGAGCAGGATTGTAGCGATAGGAACAGCCTTACCCCAACACAAACACAGGCAGCTCGACATTCTTAGGTTTATGCTGGATGCGTATCAACCGGAAGCTGATGATCGCAGAAAGATATCGCTGCTGTATGAACGAAGTGGAATCGAAACGAGGTATTCGGTGATCCCTGATTTTTCTTCAGATATTAATGACAGGGAGTTTTTCCGGAAAACGCCCGATATGGAGCCTTTTCCCAATCTCGATCAGCGCATGGAATTGTACGATCAGCAGGCAACAAAGCTCAGCATCGATGCTATCAACGACTGCCTCGGTTCCAAATTCAATTCAAAAGAAATTACGTCTCTCGTTACCGTAAGCTGCACCGGCATGTCGGCGCCGGGACTCGACATAAGTGTGATGGAGCAATTGGGGCTGCCATCAAGCATTCAGCGCAGCTCCGTAAACTTTATGGGCTGCTATGCTGCAATACACGCATTGAAGATGGCCGACAATATATGCCGCGCCAATCCCAAAGAAAAAGTACTCATCGTTTGCACTGAGCTTTGTACTATACATTTTCAGAAAGATTGCGAAATGGACAGCATCGCATCGGGCTTGTTGTTTGCTGATGGCTCGGCTGCGGCATTAGTGTCGGGGGATGATGCAAGTGCTGATGGTGTATCCATCGGGCATTTTTATTCTGAAGTAGCACTTAATGGACAGAAAGATATGGCCTGGAACCTGTCGCAGAAAGGTTTTCTAATGAGGCTCAGTTCCTATATACCCCAATTGCTCCAGGCCGGCATTTCGCCATTGTTAGAAAAGGCACTTAAAGCAGGTGGCCTTACCCGTAACGACATCACACGTTGGGCGATCCATCCGGGTGGTAAAAAGATATTGGAGAATATCAAGAAAGAACTTCAGCTAAACGAGAGCGACGTAAAAGTTTCGGTAGACGTGCTGCGTCAATTCGGCAATATGTCATCACCCACAATATTATTTGTATTAAAAGATATCATCTCGCAGCTCAACAGTAAAAGCGAAAAGATATTTGCAGCGGCCTTCGGCCCTGGTCTCACGATGGAAACGCTTATTCTCGCCAAATGAACAAATTTGATGAAAGATATGCGGGGTCTGAATTAATTGACGAACCCGGCATCCCATTTTCCGATTGGGAAGTGTGTCTTCACGAATTAAACACGGTGAATACCTATTTGGGCGGTCACGCCATTACGGTTGACGGTGTAAAGCAGCTTGTGAATAAACCGCGGCCCGTTACTATCCTGGAAATCGGTTGCGGAGGCGGCGATAACCTGAAAGCAATAGATCGATGGGCAGGTAAAAGCAGCGGCCGCTTTCGCTACCTGGGCGTCGACATTAATAAGGCCTGCACCGAATTTGCCGCGAAGAATTGTGCAACTCTTGATGCTGAATTTATTTGCTCCGACTACAAGCTTGTAAAATTCGGCACGCAAAAGCCGGACATCATTTTCAATTCACTTTTCTCTCACCATTTTTCAAACGATCAGCTGGAACAAATGCTTCGCTGGATGAGTGATAATAGCACGCTTGGTTTTTTCATCAACGATCTCCAGCGCCATCCTGTTGCGCATTATTCTATTATGGCGCTTACGAAAATGTTCTCGCGGTCTTATCTTGTCAAAAACGATGGACCAATATCCGTGCTTCGCGGATTTCATCGAAATGAGTGGGAGCAACTGCTGCAGAAAGCCGGAATAAAGAGATATTCAATTGAGTGGCGGTGGGCATTTCGTTACCTCGTATTAGTGAAGCATGAACAATGAAGCCGTATACGACGTTGCTATTGCAGGCGCAGGGCTCGCAGGATTGTCGGCATCTATATTGCTCGCCCAGAAGGGCTATAAAATAATACTGATCGAGAAAGAAACATTCCCTTTTCATAAAGTTTGTGGTGAATATATCAGCCTCGAATCAAAAGAATTGTTGCTATCGCTGGGTTTGCCGTTGGATGAATGGAATCTTCCTGTGGTGAATGAACTGTCGTTGTCTTCCCCGGTGGGTACTGCGATCCAGCAAAAGTTACCATTGGGCGGGTTTGGTATCAGCCGCTTTAAGATAGATAATGAGCTTGTGAAAATAGCCAGGCAGCAAAATGTAACTGTGTTGGAGAATACAAGAGTTGAAAAGATATCATTCGCAGAGAATAAGTTCGGGATATACACAACACAGGGCACATTCACTTCGCTCGTTTGTTGTTCCGCCGCAGGCAAACGTTCGAATCTCGACGTAAAAATGAGGCGCCGCTTCACTCTTCAGAAGCCCAACGCACTTAATAATTTTATCGGCGTTAAGTACCATGCTGTTCTCGATCATCCACGCAACAATATCGCACTTCATAATTTTAAAAACGGCTATTGCGGCATAGCGCCTATCGAGGACAATAAAACATGTATCTGTTATCTTACCAATGCTTCTAATCTTCGCGAAAATGGGAATGATATCGAGGGTATGGAGAGAAATATCCTTCACAATAATCCTTTTTTACGGGAAGCCTTCCGGAATGCAACGATGTTGTATGAAAAACCGCTGGTGATTTCACAGGTTAGCTTCACCAGGAAGGAGCAGGTGCTTGATCATGTGTTGATGCTCGGCGATGCCGCAGGACTTATTGCACCACTTTGCGGCAACGGAATGAGTATGGCTCTTTTCAGCGGCAAACTCGCTGCAGAATGTGCAGATAAATTTCTTCGAAACAAAAGTACCCGCGATCAATTCGAACGGGAGTATGCCTTAGCATGGCGAAAAAAATTCGGCCGGCGTTTGATGGCCGGCCGTATCATTCAATCATTGTTTGGTCGAGAATGGATAACCAACAGTATAGTGGTTGGTTTGCGCAACTTTCCTCGGTTAGTATCGTGGATCATCAGGCAAACGCATGGCTAATTACAGATCAGAATATTCAGTCGCTACGAGGTAAGTAATGTCGCTATGCGAAACGGTATTGTCGTACTGATGATCGCCTAAAAGTTTTTTCCAATCCGGATCCTCACCGAACGCCTTCCAATGTGCATCGCGCTCCTCCTGGTTTTCGAAGCTCGTCATGTACATAAGGTTTGGCATCGCTGAGCCGGCAATTACCTCTGCGTAAAATATCGGGTTGAATTTCAGTTTGTCGAATAGTGCTATCTCGTTGCCCTTAATAAACATGTCAACTTTTTTCTTGTACAGCTTTTCTGTCGCTCCTTCATAACTTCTGAGTTCATACACTCTGTCGCTTTTTGGGGCCGTAAGGCTTGGCTTTGTCAACATCGGGTGACCGCTGAATGCTTTCAATAATATTTTCGAAAAACGCTTGGTAAGGCGAATTGTTGTGAGCCGCGTTGATATAATCTGCCCCTGCGGTGTTGTAGGCGTTGTCTTTTTCCAGCTTGCTTTCGATTGTTTCGACGTCGGATAGCGATTTATAAGGAATAAGGAGGTAGACTTTTCTTACAGTTGCAGTGTCGTTGCCGCGTTGTTTAAACACGCCAACTGAGGTAATGCCCGCTTTGTGCAGCGCGGGTACGAGTGCATCTTTCAAGTATTCGTTGAGGCGCGTTTCCTGTGCTTCGCTGTTTAAGTTGTAAACACGAATCTCATAATACTCTTGCTTTGGAGGATGCGCTGACGTAAAGTAAACCGTAAAAATAGTTAGGATTAAAAAGATATATTTCATATGTGCTTCGTTTTCTAATTAATAACGTCTGCCGTCTGCCGTCGGCCGACTCAGAATCCCTTGATGTTCGCTTCTTCTTCCGGCAAATAATGTTCTCTTGTAGCTACAGGCGGTTTCTTCGGTTTATTAAGTTTCAACTGAATAATATCAACAAATAAAGAGAAGGCCATCGAAAAATAAATATATCCCTTAGGTATATGCACCTCAAAGCCTTCAGCAATAAGCGACAGCCCGATCAATAAAAGAAAGCTCAATGCAAGCATCTTAAATGCTGGATGCCTGTTCACAAATTTGCTGATAGGCTCTGCCGCAAAAAGCATAATACCAACGGTGACCACAACAGCGGTATACATCACCCATAATTCCTGCACCATTCCAACCGCTGTGATAATTGAATCGACAGAGAATACGATATCCAAAAGAAGGATCTGCACGATCACGCTGCTGAAGCTAACCGCCTTCATAGAAGTTGACTTATCACCTTCCTCGCCCTCCATTTTATGGTAGATCTCCGTTGCGCTTTTGTACAACAGGAATAACCCGCCAAGTATTAATATGAGATCCTTTCCCGAAATTCCCATTTCGTAATTCGATTCTTCAGTATACCAGGGGATAGTAAAGAAGTCGTTGGTGAGCCGCAGGATTACGGATATAACCGCCAGGAGCCCGAGGCGAATGAACATGGCCAGTATAAGACCCAGCCGCCTCGCTTTTTTCTGCTGGTGTTCAGGAAGGCGTCCGGAAAGAATGGAAATAAAAATTACGTTGTCCAGGCCAAGGACTACTTCAAGAAGGATAAGGGTGACCAGGGCTATGATAGATTCCGTCATGTTCTAATTTCTCTTTTTCGTCGGGCAAAGGTATAATATCTTTGCACCCATTTGTATGGATGAAAATGATTCTCTTGGCCAGGTAACAAACGACCCGTTTGCATCAGTAAGAGTGCCCGAGTATAAGTTTTTAATTCTTGGCCGATTTTTTTTCATCATGTCTCTGAGGATGATGGGTACTTTGGTGGGATGGTGGATATATGAGCTTACAAACGACCCATTCGCAATAGGATTGATTGGTCTTTCTGAAGTGATACCTGCTCTTTTAATGGCCCTGTATTCCGGGCACGTGGTAGATATCAGCGAAAAACGTAAGCTTCTGCTGAAAACCGTTTCACTGTACGTGCTATGCGCATCGATACTGCTCTTTCTTGCTACTTCTTTCATCACTGACCATCTCGACAAACATTACATAGCTATCTGCATCTATGCTGTAATTTTTTGTACTGGCATCATCCGCTCATTCACTGGTCCTAATTTCACCGCAATGATCGGTGCAATCGTGCCGCGGAACGTTTTGCAGAATGCTACTACATGGAGCCAGGGCAGCTGGATGGCGGCTTCTGTTACCGGTCACGCCCTCGGCGGCTTCCTGATCGCACTTTTCGGCCACCTGGGAACCATGATCGCGGTGTGCTCACTCATGCTTACCGCACTATGCATCTTAACAATGCTTAAGCCCAAGCCGTTAAGGCAACCCCTGGGCGAGGGGCGTACCTGGGAAAGCGTTCAGGAGGGACTCAGGTTTGTATTCAAATCAAAAGAACTTCTTGGTGCCTTTTCACTCGACATGTTTGCGGTACTTTTCGGTGGAGCGGTTGCCATGGTTCCCGTATACGCACGCGACATTTTAAAGATCGGATCGATTGGCTTCGGATGGCTGAATGCCGCTGCCGACATCGGTTCCATCATCGTTGTGATCCTCCTTACCATATCACCTATCCGAAAACACCAGGGGCGAAAGCTGATATTCGCCGTTGGAGGGTTTGGCTTATCTATAATAGCGTTCGGGCTTTCGCAATGGTTCCTGTTATCCTTCTTCGCACTGATGGTAGCGGGCATGCTTGATGGGGTGAGCGTGGTGGTGAGGGGAACGATTATGCAATTGAAAACCCCTGATCACCTGAGGGGTCGCGTGGGAAGCGTGAGCTCAATGTTTGTAAATTCAAGTAACGAGTTCGGGCAGTTTGAAAGTGGTGTGATGGCGAAGCTGCTCGGAGTGGTTCCATCGGTTGTATTCGGCGGTTGCGCCACGATAACCGTTGTGATATTAACATGGTTTCGGTCGCCATCGCTGCGAAAATTTCAATATTAAAAATGCGGGCAATTATACAACGAGTATCTAAAGCATCAGTTACCGTAGATAATAACGTTACCGGTTCGATAGGTCGTGGATTGATGATTTTGCTGGGTATTGAAGATGCTGATACAGACGAAGACATCGCCAAACTCATTTCAAAAATTACAAACCTCAGGATTTTCAACGACGATGAAGGGGTAATGAACGTGAGTGTAAAAGATGTAGGCGGAGACATTCTGGTAGTAAGCCAGTTTACATTGTTTGCCGATACAAAAAAAGGAAACCGTCCTTCCTATATCCGCGCCAGCAAACCTCCGGTGGCGATTCCGATGTATGAGAAAGTTATTGCATCGTTTTCTGCTGAATTAGGCAAACCTGTTCAAACAGGAATTTTTGGCGCCGACATGCAGGTGTTGTTAGTGAACGATGGTCCTGTAACAATATTTATTGACACCCGCTCGGCGTAAAGTGTCATCCCTTACTTTTGCTAAAATAATTAGCTGCGAATGTCGCTTTTCATTACTTCACTCAACTCCGGTAGCAACGGCAATTGCTATTATGTAGGAAACAAGGAAGAAGCTATTCTTGTTGATGCAGGGTTGTCGTGCAGGGAAACTGAAAAAAGGATGGGTCGCCTCGGGCTGGATATTCGCAACGTAAAAGCGATATTTATTTCGCACGAACACAATGATCATGTGTTCGGGTTACGCGTTCTTGCTAAAAAATATTTGTTGCCGGTTTACATCACCGAACGTACCAGGCTGTACAGCGGTCTGCGGCTAGAGCCGGAACTGGTACAAACATTCAATCCTTTCGAGCCAGTATTCATCGGGCAGATGGTGGTGCATGCCTTTCCGAAAATTCATGACGCAGCCGATCCGCACAGCTTTATTGTATCGACGCAGGGAGTTAAAGTCGGGATTTTCACCGATATAGGCAATGCCTGCAATAATGTTATCGATAGTTTCTCGCAATGCAACGCCGTGTTTCTCGAATCAAATTACGACGAGCGTATGCTGATGAATGGAAAGTACCCATATCATCTTAAGCAAAGAATAAGAGGAGGGAAGGGCCATCTTTCAAACAAACAGGCCTATGATCTTTTTACAGGATGCCGTCCGTCATTCATGTCGCATCTTGTGTTATCGCACCTGTCGCGTGAAAATAATACCCACGAAATAGTTGAAGAATTATTCAGTCCTCATTCCTACCACACTCAAATAGTTATCGCCTCGAGGTTCAAAGAAACGGATGTATATGAGATACCCGCAGCTACCTCACCAGACGTGAGGTTCGCAAAACGATTTGTTCATACCAGCAGCCAGCTAACGCTGTTCTAACCGTTAGCCCACTTGAGAGCCTTCGCTATTGCCGTTCGCCTGGTCAGAGGTCTGAGGCATTAATTTGCTCAACAGATCCTGGCCGGTTTTCTTAATACTTCCAAACACGTTTTCTTTCTGCTCTGGGGTCATCTTTGTGTACGCATAGTACGCAGCAGCTGCCAGGCCCGCGAGCACAATTGGTGTCATTGATTTTCTTGCCATAAAATATGATTGACTTGTTCTTTACTAATTTACTTCAAATTATCGTGCCGCGCCAGCTTATCCAGCCCTATCCTCGTTCGCTGCGATACTCTCAATGTAATCCCTCACTTCGTCTTTACTTTTTTTCATTTTCCGGGCTAACCTTTCGAGCAGCTCTTCTTCTCCGCCCTCGCGGTATTCAAGGTCCTGATCGGTAAGATTTATATCGTTCTCTTTGAGACGCTCTTTTACGTCGTCCCATCGGGAACCAATGTTTAACCTGTCCATATTTTCAATTTTAGAGGTTCACTTTAAATCCTTAAATTATTATGCCACTGCTGATTATTTTCCTACATTGGTTCCCAATATGAGCCCGCATCGGATTGTTATTTTCACGTTGCTTTTCAGCACGTTCTGCATCACCTCTTATTCCCAGAAAATTATTGCCGCTACCTTCAACCTCCGGTATCAGAACACTACCGACAGCGGTAACCTATGGACCCAGCGGGCACCTCAGGTGGCTGCGCTGATCCGCTTTCACGGATTAGACATATTCGGCACCCAGGAAGGCATGCGCACACAGCTCAATGATATTAAAACTTCCCTTCCTGAATATGAGTTTTATGGCGTGGGAAGAGATGACGGAAAGGAAGCTGGCGAACATAGTGCCGTTTTTTATAGAAAGGATCGCTTTGATGTACTTAAGTCGGGTGACTTCTGGTTATCTGAAACGCCTGACCAACCATCGAAAGGTTGGGACGCAGTATGCTGCAACCGCATCTGCAGCTGGCTTTACCTCACTGATAAAAAAACCGGTAAAAACTTTTATTTCTTCAGTGCACATTTTGATCACCAGGGTAACGTAGCCAGGATAGAGAGCAGTAAACTGATCCTGCAGCGGATGAACGCAATTGCGGGTAATGAGCCTGTAATTTTTGTGGGCGACTTAAATGGTGATCAAAAGAGTGAGCCGTACCTGAATATTGACAAGTCTGATCTTCTGGAGGATACTTTTAAGCAGGTTCCGCAACCATACGCAAATAATGGAACGTTCAATGGATTCGGGCAAAATCTCGGTAGCTCTGCAATCATTGATCACATTTTCACGACCAAACAGTTTGTCGTAAAAAAATGGGGAATTCTCTCAGATAGTTATCATGGAAAATTCCCCTCCGATCATTTCCCTGTCGTTGCCGACGTTGAAATGAAATAATATTTTATCAGGATATACCCAACAGCTCCACGTCGAATATCAACGTGGCATTAGGGCCGATTTCGCGGCTTACCTGCCTGTCACCGTAAGCAAGATGAGGCGGTATAAAGAAACGCCATTTGCTTCCCTCTGACATTAACTGTAGCCCTTCAGTCCAACCAGATATTACCATATTCAAGGGAAAAGTGGCCGGTTGACCTCTTTGTACTGAGCTATCGAACACGGTGCCGTCCGTAAGGGTGCCATGATAGTGACACGTAACGTTATTCTTGGCCGAAGGTTTCGGACCTGTCCCTTCCGTAAGGATTTCATATTGCAACCCGCTGGCAAGTGCTACCACGCCTGGTTTTTTTGCGTTTTCTTCTAAAAATTGTTGTCCCGCTTTCAGGTTTTCTTCTGCTTTTTGATTTTTCATTTCAAACAGTTTGTCGCTGATGCCCATTATTGTTTATTTAATTAAAGACCGTATCTATCCGCGGCTTCCACCTTCCTGTTCACTGTCGCTGCCGAGACTGTAATGGTTGTTCTCTTCATCTTCTTCACCAATGCCCTCGTTTACATCATCTTCGTCAACTCCCGACATATCAAGATCGCTTCCGCTTACATTTACCTGCTCGTTAAGCTTTTCTCCTTCGTTATCTCTCGTATCCAGCATGCTTCTCCTCAGATCATTGTCATCCCTTGATGACGGATCAAGGTTGCCGGTTGTGAAGCTTCTTCCATCCGCGTCATCTACTTCAAACACACCATCTCCTTCTTCATCGGCCGAAGATATGGTGGTATCGCCTAATTCGCCCATAGAGGGTACGTGAATGTGTTCCTGTCCGGGTATGTCGCTGACATCAGGCAAATCAATCGTGGCCTTATCAGCCTTAAGTTTCTGAATATCCTTTTCGGAATCTTTTATATCTATCGAACGGTTATTTTCTGCCATGGTTGAAGTTTTATAAATGGCTAAAATAATTATGCCTTGTTACGAGTGGGCGAGCAATCGCATCCGGTAAGCGTTCTTCGCTGTTTTGCCGAGTTTTTTAATAAGCTGATAGTTTGCTACGGCACCCACCGGTGCACCTATGATCGGTACCAACTGCGCCATTTTTGCGAGATCGATATAATCGCGGTATTCCTGCTGAAAGGCCCGCCAGTTAAACTCGTTCATATCTCCGGGAAGGTCTTGCTGCTTCTTGTCCCAGTCGATCATTCCCAGGAAAACTTCCTTGCGGTGTTTGGCGCTCGAAAAGGCAAGTTGAAAGATGTGGAGGATGAATAACCGCTCCTGGTATTTCTCTGTATCATAACCGTATATGGACGCCAACTCAAATAATAATTTAAACTTCAAGGCGAGCAGTAATGGGAAGTCGGCGAGGCCCAGGAGGAGCCCTCCGGCGCCGGTTATTGCTCCTTCAGTAGCAGCAGTTCCCTGGAAAAACTTTATACGTTCATCGGCAGCCAGGTCTTTTGCGAGTATGTCCGTGTAATCGTGTTTTTTCCTCGTGGTCCAATTGGCCCCGAACAATACACCGCGCACCATTTGTTTAATCGTAACGGTAATGCCTTTGTGTACTCTCTCGGGAATGAAGCTGTTGATCTTATCCTGCACTTTCTTTGATACCTTATTCAGCATGCCGGGGCGGCGCAACATCTGGCGTTTCCATCCTGTTACTTCGAGCGACACTTTATCGTTATACGAGACTAATCCTTCCATTTAGTTGCTATGTGTATTCTCCACCTTAACATAGTTTTCGGAGAATGTTTTTATGTAATTGCAAAAATCGCGGCATCCCATTAAAAATACTGCAATTATGAAACCCCTTTTACTCGCCATCACGATGGCCATGCCATTCTTTTGCCTTTCTCAATACACTTATGAAAATGTAGTTGTTGACTTTGCATCCCCCCAGAACGCTACCTTCAAAAACCTGCGCCTCTATCCGGTGCGCGCAAAGGAAAGTTTCAAACTTGAATTTCAAACAGTCGGCAAGTACCTTACCCTTCAGCAAGCGCTTGCTAAAAACAAAATTAAGATTACTGAGCAGGATGAGTCCGGAAACGTTGAGGAATTAACAATGGAAAACATTTCGAATGATACCATCATAGTGTTGCCTGGCGAAATCATCAAAGGAGGAAAGCAGGACAGAGTCATTCGCAAAGATGTGGTGCTTGCCCCGCGAAGCGGTAAAAAGAAACTTCCTGTGTTCTGCGTAGAAAGCGGCCGCTGGTCAGATAGGCAAACCCATAAATCAGGTGGCGCCGCTGAGTTTAAAAGCTATCATAGCAAGGCAGCCCTCAGCCTGCGAAAAGTAGTTGAAAAAGAAAGTGACCAGTCAAGAGTGTGGAACGAGGTAGCCACCATCAACCAGAAAAATAAGACTACTACCAGTACAAAAACATATACAGCGATCACGAGTTCCACCGAACTCAGCGATCAACTTAGCCAGTATTCTTCTTATTTTCTGAACAAACTCAAAACTCAGAACGATATCATTGGCGTCATCGTGGTTACCGGCGACAGGGTGGTAGGATGTGATTTGTTTGCGACGCATAATCTTTTTGCTGCGCAGCTCGAAAGCCTGCTGCAATCTTACGCCACCGAAGCTATATTAAATGGCAAACCGGTATCCGTAAAAGATCAGGCGGTTAAGGCATACGCCGACAACCTGCTTAAGAGCGAAAACGCTCAAAGCGCCACTATAAAAGCAAAGGGCAGCTCATTCAGTCACAATGGCAAAAAACTGCGGGTAAGCAACTTTGATTGATGAAAGTGCATCTCGGTTTTTCAACTTTTAAGCTTTACCTTTTCACCTTTAAGCCATAAGAAAATGAACCGAAAAAGCTTTCTGAAAACAGCCTCTGTAGTGAGCGGCGGCCTGCTGATTACCCGCGATCTTTTTGCAAGGAATGATAAACCCGTATACGGGCATAATGGTCTTACGTACAGAATGGATAACAAGTGGAGTAAGCTCGATACAGGCAAGTTTCCCGTGAAAGACTGCCATGAGATGGTGCAGGATAGCAAGAAGCGCATCATTCTTTTAACGAATGAAACAAAGAACAACGTTCTCATCTACGATAAGTCGGGCAAACTGCTGAGCTCCTGGGGCCATGAGTTTCCCGGAGCACATGGCTTAACGCTTCACAAAACAGGCGGAAAGGAATACCTGTTCATCACGGATAACGACCGCCACGAGGTGTACAAGACGACACTCGACGGAAAAATCCTTCTTACGATCGAGTATCCGAAAGAGGTTCCGGCATACACAAAGAAGGAGGAGTTTGTGCCAACTGAAACAGCAGTGTTGGAAAATGGCGAATTTTATATCGCAGACGGATACGGCCTGCAGTATGTGATGCACTACGACGAAAAAGGAAAATTGCTCGGTTACTTCGGTGGAAGAGGAGACGAACCAAAGAACCTCGACAACGCTCACGGTATAACCATCGACACGAGAAAATCTAAACCTGATCTGATCGTTACAGACAGAACAAAAAACTGTTTTAAGCGGTTTGCGTTCAACGGTGATTATATCGAAACGATAAGTTTGCCAGGCGCATGCGTTTGTCGCCCAGTGATCAACAAGGATCATCTTTATGCAGCAGTATTGCGCTCACCCAATCTGAATGCTGAACGCACCGGGTTTGTTACTATCCTTGATAAAGACAATAAGGTGGTTTCAAATATCGGTGGAACAGAACCTGTTTATGAAAACGGTGTACTGCAACCAATGGCGCAGGCCGATAAGATTTTTGCGCATCCGCATGATGTTTGTGTAGATGATGATGGAAATTTATATGTTGCACAGTGGGCGTCGGATAAGGTGTATCCTTATAAGTTCAGTAGAGTGTAGTTGAAACGAAGCGTGAGTCGTGAGACGTGACACGTTTTAGGACTTAATCCTTCACCACACTGATCTGTCCGCTTCTTTCCATGCGTACTTCCTTTATCTTTTCAAACGACGAGGCGTTACCAGCCAGTCGTATTCCTTCTTCAAGGTCTCCCTTGCTAATGTCCGCCTTGATCATATTGTCCCGGTAGAGCTCGCCATCCTTATAAAGAAGTCGGTCTTTACCTTTCAGAAGATCTGATAGCGTATGAAAGCGCGCCGACAGCATCGCAAGTACCCTATGCGTTACACAGAGGCTGATACCTGCGCAAATAGTCGGCACCAGCGCGCTTGCACCTACTACGGCGCGACTAAGTATAGCGCCAAGCATGATCACTATAATGTTATCGAAGGCTGATTTCGATCCGAACGACCGCATGCCCGAAAGGCGGATAAGTATCAGCGCGACAAAAAACATGGCAAACGCCCGTAGGGCCATCTGGCCGGAGGTCAGGTTTTCGCCGGTGCCGAATAGGTTTGTCAGGTATTCCATGGGTTTATGTTTATCATTTTCAATGAAAAAAAATCCCCTCTGTCAGGGGAGGGGAAAGTGCGTTCAGAATATTTTAAATAAAAAATTATACCTCGGGATGAATCCACGGAGCCCTGTATTGTCTCTTCAGCAAAGCGGTCGCTTCCGGATCATTTACCACTTCAAACTTTTCCTGGTTGTACACCACGGGTCTGCCGAGCTTCATAGAAATATTTGCAAGGATGCAGCTGGCCGTTGAAATATGAGCTTCGGCAATGTCTGCGATCGGTAGCTTGCTGTCATCAATTGCTCTCAGGAAATCCAGCATATGCAAGCGGGTGGCAGGTGCGGCGTTCAATTCAATATCTTTTTCCTTGAGATCCTCAGGATACTTCTCTTTTTCGTACACAACATCCATGTGAATCTTCTTAGCTTTCTCATCTACAGGAATAAAGTCGTACTGCATGGTGCTGCCCTTAAGAGTACCCTTTTTCTCCATAAATGATAAATGACCATGGGTATTCCGGATCGGCGGGTGTGCCCCAGCTGCGATGCTGCCACACACAATTCAGGTCATCAAATTCGAAGATGGCCTGTTGTGTATCGGAGATGTTTGATTTGCCTTCTTTGTCAACAAAAATGCCTCCGCGCGAGGTGATCTTCTTTGGCCAGCCAAGTTTCAGCATCCATCGAACGGTGTCGAGCATGTGAATGCACATGTCGCCCATAATGCCATTGCCATATTCCATAAAGGTTCTCCACCAGCGGGTATGAGGTAAGCCATCGTAGGGACGGAAAGGTGCGGGGCCGGTCCACATTTCATAGTCGAGGAAGTCCGGAACCTGTTGAACAGGTGGGTTGCCGTTTGCGCGCATATGAAAGTAACAGCAGAGATCTACATGAGATATTTTGCCCAGCAACCCTTTATCAATTATATTTTTCTTTGCGTCGATCAGGTGGGGAGTGCTTTTTCTTTGTGTGCCTACCTGCACAACGCGTTTGTATTTCCTGGCTGCGGCGATCATTGCTTCGCCTTCCATTACATCTACGCTTATTGGCTTTTGTACGTATACGTGTGCGCCGGATTTTACTGCGTCAATCATTTGGAGAGCATGCCAATGATCGGGCGAACCGATGAGGATAATGTCGAATTGGTTTTCGGCGAGCATTTTCCGGTAGTCGCCATATCCTTTAGGAGATTTTCCGTTTTTAGCTCTTTCGGCTACGAGTTTGATCGCTGCGGTTAGCATGTTTTTGTCAACATCGCAGAGGGCGATAACATCGCAGGGTACAACTTGCATCAGCCGGAATAAATCACTTTTCCCGTACCAACCGGATCCGATCAGCCCCACGCGTACGGGCCTCGCGGGGTTGATGATGTCGATGCCGCGGGCGCCGAGAGTTGTAAATGCAAGTGTGGCAGCAGTGCCTGTCAGAAATTTTCTTCTGTTGATGTTTACGTTATACATAGCGCTACAAATTAGGGAAATTTTTTGCGCTGTGCGCGGGGGCCGCGCGCTTTTTATCTGGTAGCAGCCAACCCATCAATCACGTAAAATGCATCAGACAAACTCAACCACGACTCCACAACCCTCACATCCGTAAAATAATCCCCATTACGATTGTAAACCTTCTGCACACCGCGGTTACCGAAATACGCATACTCACGGTCATACTCCCGCGGAGTATAACTTCCCCACGATTCAACTACAGAATATCCTTCATATGTTTCAACGATATAATTCCCCGTGTAGTAATCAACATAAGTAACCACTCCCTCATCATGTGAACGCATCCAGTCGTAAGGATTAACCTGAACAGGAGGAATGTAATCCCTTTTGGTACACGCAGTGAAAAGAACTACTATAAACGCGGTAAAAATGTAAATCTTTTTCATGTTCGGTTCGTGTGTTTATTCAGTTATTGGACGGCTAACGCTCATTAGGGTTTGTTAATGGCTCGTTATAATACGCAAACGTTTGACCCCCGTTTTCACCGTCTCATCCATTACATTAGCTAAGTACCAAAAACAGCTGTGTCATTTTGAAACAAGTAATAACCGCCGCCGCTTTGTTCTTTTGCTTAACGGCCTCCGCGCAGAACGCAAACGAACTAAAGCTGAAAGATTACCGGCCCGTATCCATTTACAAAACACCAACCGCCAATATTCAGAAAGCAAAGCACCCTGTGTACGACATGCACTCGCACGACTATGCAGAAACAGCAGCCGAGGTAGATGCATGGGTAAAAAGAATGGATGAATTAAACGTCGCGAAAACGATGATCCTTACCTACACCACGGGAAAAGAATTTGATTCGCTTGTTGAGAAATATTCCAAACACAAGGACCGCTTTATATTATTCTGCGGATTCGATTACACCGGTGCCGATCAGCCCGGATGGGGCGAGAAGGCGGTAAAAGAATTGGAAAGATGCGTGAAGATGGGCGCAAGGGGAGTAGGAGAACTCGGTGATAAGGGAGAAGGAGAACTCTATTCGAAACCGACTCCTGGTTATGGAATGCACATCGATGATCCCAGGATGAAGCCGTTGATTAAAAGATGCGGCGAACTGAAAATTCCAATCAACATTCACGTTGCTGAAGACGCATGGATGTACCTTCCTCCGGATTCAACTAACGACGGATTAATGAACTCGGCAAAGTGGAACGTAGACATGTCCAAGCCGAACATCCTCGATCATGATGCGTTGGTAAAAACTCTTGAAAACGCCGTCCGCGACAATCCCAAAACAACCTTCGTAGCATCGCATCTTGCCAATACATGTTCCGACCTTAGCCAGATTGCGAAGACTGTTCGACAAATATCCGAACCTGTATGCCGACTGTCTCGGCCAGATATGGAGAAATCGCACCGATTCCAAGATATGCTCATGCTTTTTTTGAAAAGTATGCAGACCGTATCGTCTACGGAACCGATATGACTCCCAACAAACCAATGTATCTTACTACATTCAGAATACTAGAGTCGGCAGACGAACATTTCTACGACAATGAGCTTTTCAGTTACCACTGGCCACTTGTACGGGCTGTACCTTACCGATGCAACGCTGAAAAAAGTCTATAACACTAATGCCGTTAAGATATTAAAACAGTAGGCGAAATATTACCACAGGCCATTACGCGGCCCGACAGCGCAACAACCATTTCTTCGCATAGGTTGCTGTCGCTCGACTTCCTGCGCGGTTTTATAATGGTTTCATTGATGACCGGTGAAACCGGGTTGTTTCAGAAACTCCATGTCGCCTTCCCAAATGCTGTCACAGCATTCTTTGCTTACCAGTTCGAACATTCGGAGTGGCATGGACTAAGATTCTGGGATGTCATTCTTCCGGGCTTCATGCTACTGGCCGGAACGTCGATGGCTTACTCGTATAAAAGACAAAAGGAACTCGGCTTTAGTTGGGGTGATTCTTTCAGAAAAACCTTGAAGCGTAGTTTCTGGCTGCTCTTCTGGGGGATCCTGATTTACGCAGTGCGTGATGGCCACCTCAACTGGCAGCTGAGTAATGTTCTTACGCAGCTCGCGTTCACAACGTTTATCACGTTTCTTGTAATCAACAAGTCACTCACTACCCAGCTTGTAGTGAGCATACTCTGCCTCATTGTACCTGAAGTGCTATATCGCACTATCCTTATGCCTGGTTTCGATCAGCCATTTGTTGAAATGAAAAACTTCGGAAGCTTTATCAACCAAAGCATTGGTATCAGCGTTGATACCGAGCACAAAACCACGACTATTAACTTCATCTCCAGTTCGGCCCATACCATATGGGGGCTGATGGCGGGACGGTTGTTAATGATGGATAAAGGCGCAAAGGAAAAGATGTGGTGGTTGATAGCGGCTGGTATCGTAACCATTATTACAGGAGCAGGGATGGATATAGCCGGCATTACCCCTATGCTGAAATGGAATTCATCCAGTTCTTTTGTGCTGGTAACGGGCGGTATCGCTTTAATTGTGCTGGCGGTTTCATACTACCTGATCGACGGCAAACAGCGCCGCAACAACCTCTCGTTCTTTACCATCGTGGGGATGAACTCAATCTTCATTTATCTCTTCTTCATATTCATCGGCGACAAATGGCTGAATGGCCATATGAATGTGCTGGTTAGTGGTTTATTGTCCTTTGTCAATGTTCCGCTTGCTGCCGGCGCGGTGATAAGCTGCCTTGTTGTAATTGCGATTGAGTGGTACCTGTGCTACTTTTTGTACAAGAAAAAGCTGTTCTTCAAACTGTAGTTGTACCTGTAAATTCTAATTGTCAACGTTGGAGTGTTATAAAACTAAATCCCCGGTAGAAACCGGGGATTGTAAATGAGCTTTGCTCATTAAACCTTATCCTATGAAAGGACGAAAGTTAGACAATAAATGCACACCATGCAAAAAATGAATTCATAAATTCGCCGGAACTGTTTTGCGTTCCGCTTTTTTTCTTCCTTTTTCCTCTGCGTTGATGCGATAAGCCGTTTCTTTCTTCGCTTCATACAATACAAAAAAGCTTTGCACGGTTCCAACATTTGGAAGTTTGGCGATTTTGTTGATGATAAAGCCGTAGTACTCATCCATGTCGCTTACGGCCACTTTCAAAAGGTAATCGTACTGGCCCGTCATGTGATAGCATTCCATCACTTCGGCGAATTTGATCACTTCTCTTTCGAAGGTTTTCATCATGTGGTCGGCATGTTCCTTCAGTTGAACGTGCGTGTAGGCGGTAAGAGATTTGCCGATTTTCCGTTTGTCGAGCAGAGCAACGTATTGCTGAATGATTCCATCACTCTGCAATCGTCGTATTCGTTCATAAACGGGGCTGACTGATTTGCCGATCTTGTCGGCGATTTCTTTGTTTGTGAGACGAGCATCATGCTGCAATAATTGCAGGATCTGAAGATCGTCCTGATCCAGAGAGGTAAGCATGAGAGGTAAATTTTTCTAAAAATAAAGGGATTAGTGGAATTAAACAGAAAGTATGACGGAAGAAAATTGAAAGAACAGTTTTGTTTCCTGATAATTTGAAAGTTGATGCGTTGAAATGAAGATCTGGGCATCTTTACATCAGTGTTCGTTTTGTTATACGAAGAGTTACTGTTTATCTCATGTACAGTAGCTTTTATTCATCAGTATTTCATACCCCGTACGAGGCCTGTTTCTACAGGCCTCATTTTAGCTATTCAACAGACTTAACAATATTTATTAAAAAGCAGCTATAACAATTTACCCGCTACTTCCTGCCACGTATTCACTCTCTCATATCCTTCTACCAACATATTATGCGGCGACGAATACAACAAACTCCGTCCATCAAAATCCACAAAATTCCTAATGCGGTCGTCTATAATCACATCGACCTTCACAATCTTATGCCCGCAGAAAATAATATGCGTCCAGGGAATGAAAGGAAAATGCTCCGCGAGCCATTCGTATTTATCAATCAGCGAATTCTTAAACTCCATCGCCGCCGAAACAATATATACTTCATAGCGTCCTGAAAGTTCTTTCAGCACCTGCTGGCTGTCTTTCATCACAGGAATGTGCCTGAAGAATCCGGGCTGGTTCACATACTCATGTACCGTGTGCCTGATATCCTGCGGCAACACCTCACGGATCTCTTTTCCGTGAAGGATTCCAGGTGTTAAATTCACCTGGTGTTGCTTCCTGTAAATTTCTGCAAACCTTTCTATCGTATCTGCAATTACATCGTCCATATCCACTGCTATGCGGGGTTTCCGTTCTGTCATATTTGATTAAAATTAAAACTTCGCGAAATTCGTTTATTTTGGTTTATGATATCCAGATTTGGTGCCGCATGTTTTGTTGCGGGCGTTATTGCTTGCATTTTTTCATTATCATGTTCAGATAGACCTTCAAGTCCTTCCGACAACTTCACTCGCACGGTGCGCGATACCAGCCCCTCGTTTAAACCTCTTTCCCCGGAAGAAAGCATGAAACTTATTCAGCTGCCGCCGGGATTTTCTGTCGAATTGGTCGCTGCTGAACCGATGGTTCAGGAACCGGTTGGTATGGCTTGGGATGGGAATGGAAGATTGTATGTAGTGGAGATGAATACCTACATGAAAGACGCCGCCGCTACAGGGGAATACGAACCCTTAAGCCGCATTAAACGGCTCGAGGATACCAATGGTGACGGAAAGATGGACAAGGTTACGATATTCATCGATAGCCTTATACTGCCCCGGGTAGTTTTACCGGTAGGCGATGAATTGCTGGTGACCGTTACAAACAACAGGAGCATCTGGAGCTATAAGGACACGAACGGCGATGGCAAGGCCGATCAGCACAGGATAGTGTTCCGTAACGACGACCTCGATGTCCGCAACCTCGAACACCAGAATGGAGGACTACTCTGGAACCTCGACAACTGGATATACCCCAGCCGCGACAATTTCCGGTATAAATACAAAAATGGATCGCTGGTAGCCGACACAATGACCGACAACATGATTGGGCAGTGGGGGATGACCACCGATAATTACGGGCGCTTATATTACTCCGAAGCTGGTCCGGGTTTGCCGGCGGTACAAATTCAGCAGGGGCCCGCATACGGCGCCTTAAACTTCAACGACCAGTACTCTGCAGAATTCACGAAGCCCTGGCCCATCGTGGGAACGATAGACGCACAGGGTGGCCGGCAGGCACTAAGGCCCGAAGACAACACTTTAAAAGAATTTACCTCAGGTTGCGGTCAATCTATTTACCGCGGCGACAGGATGCCAAAAGATATGGTCGGCGACTATTTCATTCCTGAACCGGTGGGTCGGATCATTAAACGGGGAAAGGTTGATAACCGTGACGGTAAAATTGTTATTGAGGATGCGTATCAGCAGCAAGACTGGCTTGCTTCAGCCGATATGAACTTCCGCCCACTAAATACATACACAGGACCAGATGGGGCATTTTATATCGTAGACATGTATCATGGTATTATCCAGGAAAGTGAATGGACTACACCTGATTCATACCTCGGCCAGATAATAGCGGAGAAGGAAATTTTCAAGAACAAGGGCATGGGAAGAATTTATCGCGTGGTGCACAAAGATTTTCAGCCTGACAAAACAAAACCTGATCTGCTCGACGCGCCTTCTTCTAAATTAGTTTCTTACTTGTCGCACCCGAATGGATGGTGGCGCGATATGGCGCAGCAAATGTTGATCGTGCAAAATGATAAGTCAGTCATTCCGGGACTAAAAAACCTTGCCACCTCATCAAATGATCATCTCGCACGCATCCACGCGTTGTGGACGCTCGAAGGAATGGGCGCAATTGATAAAGAGACATTGTATACCGCATTTGCCGACAAAGACGCACAGGTGAGAAAAACCGCAGTATGGATTAGTGAGCTGTTTATAAAGAAGAACGACAAAGAAGTGATCGAAAAGTTAGGCGCGCTGAAGAACGATAATAGTGCGGATGTAAAAGTGCAATTGTCGCTATCCTTAAGGTCATGCAATTTGCCCGAAGCGCAATCGATCGTGAAATCACTGCTTGAGGCTAATAAGAATAACAGTATGATGCAGTTCTCGTACACAACATTTGTTGCTGCACAGAAATTACGTGAAGAGGAAATCAAACGAACGCGGAATCTTGGTCCGGAAGAAAGAAAATTAATTACCGATGGCGCGAAGATTTACAAGCAGCTTTGTGCAACGTGTCACGGTGCCGATGGCAAAGGAATAAATATTCCCGGTAAAGACATGCCCGCTCCACCTATTGCCGGATCGCCGCGTGTTAAAGGCGATAAAATAGCATTAACGCAACTGCTGCTCAACGGTCTTACCGGCCCCGTGGACGGGAAAACCTACAATGATAAAATGCCCTCGATGTGGGGACAGTCTGATGAATGGATTGCTTCGGTGCTTAGTTATATCCGTAACAATGCTGAGATGGGAAACAAGGCGTCTGTTGTAACGACTGAAGAAGTAAAAGCAACCCGTAAGGACACGCCGAAAATTCCGGAAGGATTTACGCTCCAATTATTGGAGATTTTTAAACTTGGAAGAGCCGAACGGGCAAACTGGGACAAAAAATGAGAATATCAACCATACTGATTATTATATTGATCGCAGCATGTAAGCAGCAGCCGCCGGCTAATACAACTGGAATTGAATTTATAAAGATTGAACCAGGTTCATTCGTATACGGAAAGTTCGATCCGCCGTTTCCGAGATATGATTCATCAAGAGAAGGATATTCATCGGAAGATTACAAATTGGCTGAACAACTCGCCAAGGCTGATGCAATGCCGGGCTTCACGGTAAAAATAGAACGACCGTTTTCAATAGGGAAGTATGAGGTTACCCAGCTGCAGTGGCAGAAGGTAATGGGCAACAATCCTTCAACATTTAAAGGCGACAGTTTGCCGGTGCAAAATGTTAGTTGGAACGACGCGCAGAACTTCATGCAGAAACTAAATGAATCCGACCGGGATCATCACTATCGCCTGCCAACAGAATTCGAATGGGAATATGCTGCGCGTGCTGGTGCCGTTGAGGACATTGCATGGGACACTATTCGCCAACATGCAAATATCAGTGTGAAAGAGCCGGCAAGTGTAGGAACCAAACAGGCAAATGAATGGGGTCTCTATGATATGCTGGGCAATGTGTGGGAGTGGACGACTGACGTATACAACGAGAAAATTTTTGCAGATCAAACACCCGCTACCTCAGGAAGTGAACATGTGTTAAAGGGCGCTTCCTTTGTAGGCGATGTAAAGAATGCAACATACATGACGCATGCTGCGGGACCGGGTAACGGCTGGGATGTCGGGTTCAGGGTGTTGATGGAAGACGTTAAGACAGAAATAAAACCAGTAGAACTGTCTACACCAAAGGATGGTTTGAATGGATGGCACGTCAGTCGCACCACCCACCAGGGAACAACTCCAGAAGTGAAAATAAACAATGGCGAGATAACGTTGAAGCAACATCCATATGGACAGGCCGGCGTATTGCTTACCAATAAAAAATATCGGGATTTCGACTTAACGCTGGAAGTAAAAATCGATTCCTTCTGTAACAGTGGAATTTTTCTTCGCTCTTCAGAAAGTGGTCAAGGCTACCAGGTTGAACTTGCTGAACCGGGTGGTACCGGCAGTTTATTTGGGGAGATGATGAGTATCGGACAACCTGCGAAGGCGGATCAAAAGTCTAAGGTTTGGAAAGCAAACGACTGGAACGAGTTTCGCATAAGGATGACCGGGGAAGTGCCGCGCATCATACTCTGGATAAACGGTAAGCAAATGTGGGATGTTACCCAGCCTGCGAACGACTTCACCGCCGGTGCAACCGAAGGAATGATTGGACTTGCAAACCCATTGGTCGGCGACTTATTCAGAAGCAGCAAAAGCATTTGACATGTCGCAGTCGTGGAAACCGGGCGCTGAAATAAAGTTCAGAAATATTTCTATTAAGGAACTGTGATCATCGCGATGCAAACTTCACCACCTTGTGTTTGATAGGCTCTAAACTTTGCAGGTATTCATAAATCGCGGACAGGTCATCATCTTTCATGTTCGCATACATCGGCCAGGGCATGATCGTAGCGAACTCTGCCATGAAATTTATTTGACGGTGAGAGTAAGCGGAATCCCTGTAAGCGGCAAATCTTCCCAAAAACTCTTCTTTGCTTAAATTTCCTAAACCAGTTTCTTTGTCGGGAGTAAGATTAGCGGATGTAAGTGTACCCGCAGGTAATTCAAACTTTCTTCCACCGGCAAATCTTTTTGTCGTGTCGAACGAACCCTTATCGAAAGGGGTGTGACATTCACCGCAGGATGCTGCAGTAATCATGTACTTGCCGTATGCAAGCCGGTCGGTAGGAGATGGCCTCTTTGTAAACTGAGGTTTTTCGGGTATCGTGTTGATGATAAAATTCATCGGAAAATCATAAGTGCTGGCATCCGGTTTATTCGGGTTAGACGGTAGTGTTCTTAAATATGCGATGATCGCTTCAATGTCTTCCGGATCAACCTTTCCATAATTATGATACGGCATCACGGGGAAAATCGGCTTTCCGCTTTTTCTCACGCCGGTAGTAATTGCTCTGAAAACTTCGCCATCGGTCCATCCGCCTATGCCGGCAGGCGTGATATTAGCTGCAACAATTCTTCCCGGAAAACCCATCTTCTGGTCGAACACTTCTCCGCCCATACCAAGGGTATTGTTATCCATCGGAGCGCCGAAATATTGATACTGGCGTGTACTGTGGCAATCCATACAAATCATTACATGGTTTGCCAGGTACTTACCTCTTTCAACTTTTTCTAGTGTGGAAGCGACTTTTAATTCGGGTGCAGGACCAACATTTGGCAGGAAGCCTTTAACATAGATAGCAACACCTGCAATAACGATAACAATGAGGGCTATTAGAATGCCCAGGACTTTGAGAATTTTTCTCATTAGCAAAGTTTTTAGGGGGTAAAACTGAAGCTGAAAGATATTGAAAGTTATGGTTTTACAAAAAGAATGCGTGGAAATAGGAGGCCTACTACGTATAAATCCTATTGCAGCTCTAACGTTCTCTTTCCATCTTTACACTGCATCACACCAATACTCCTACTGACGAACCTGATTCAAGGTTTCACTTCCGTTTTAAATTATCCAAGGTCTTTTTGAAATACTGAAAAATCCTTTTTTTCCTGTGGGCCGGCGAGTATTCGCATTCGTACCTCAAAAAAAAACATTAGTATGAAAAAAGCCTATCCAAAACAAGTCCGTGGAGTACACTCAGAACACCTGAGCAATTCATTTCTTACAACCGTATTGTTTTTATTGCTGCTCAGTATTACAGCATTCGCATTAGCAGGTTGCTATAACGACCTGAAAAACCCAACCGTTCACTCATCGATTTCGAAAATGACGCTTAGCGTAGGTAACCGGGTTTCCGGTCCGCAGCTGGGTAGATAAAATAGTATTTGTTAGGGTTAGTTGAATTACCGGGCCTTTGGGCCCGGTTTTTTTATATGTACTGCTGGATAATACCCGTTTGCATGAAAACTAAGGCACAAATCTTTTTAGGAAAGAAGTATGACCTGTTAACAAGGCAAAGCACAAAAGATTCAGTTTTATTCTGCCTCTTTATATTGCTGGCGATCCTGGCGGTTATATAAGGTCGTGATTTTTATTTCTTTTCGCGGATATGAAGCGACCATGTTTCGAGCATTTGCATCAGCTCTTCAACATTCACCGGCTTTGCCAGGTAGTCTTCCATTCCTGCTTTCAGACAGGCTTCCCGATCACCATCCATTGCGTTTGCAGTCATGGCAATAATAACCGGCTGTTCATTCAAACAAAGGCGTATCATGCGTGTGGCTTCGAGGCCGTCCATTTCAGGCATCTGTACGTCCATTAGGATCACGTCGTATCTATCTTCACTCACTATTTCAAGCACTTCTTTACCGTTACTGGCGCAGTCGGCGTCGTAACCTAAACGCTTCAGCAACATAAGAGCCATCTGCTGGTTCATTTCGTCGTCTTCTGCTACCAGTATTTTCAAAGGGAAATGCTGGGCAAACTCTGGGGACATCTTTCCTGAGTAAGTATGCTGACTAGCTTTTTTCGGTGTTTGTGGCTCTACTTCTGCGTGCGTGATGCCTGCGGTGCGCAACGTTTCATCCAGTGCATCTATCAAATCTTCGCTGCTTCTTTTGATTGATTGCATATAGTCCTGCTGCTCATTGGTAAGCGGCGTAGTTTCCAGCATAGATGTCATCCCTATAACACCATTCATTGGTGTACGCATATCATGGCTAAGCTGCGTAAGCAAAGTTGTATACTCAGTTTGCCTGATGAGAATTTCATCTTTGGCTTTCTTCTCATTTTCTTTTGCATACTGTAACAGTACGGCTCGTTCAACCAGCCTTCTGTCGAGATCACGAATCCTGTCGGTTAATTCGCCAACCTTCTTTTTGTAGACTATAAGGGCCGAAATAGAGAGGCAGCAAACAAGTGCAACCTGGAACCATATGTTCGCCCATAAGTTGGCCAGTAAGAATTGGCTTAGGATATGGATCATTTTAATCATTTTTTAGTGTGGTTGTTCTGCTGTAAGTATTTGATCAGTATTTCTTTTTGTTTTACTCTGCCACTGCCAGTTCAAACCAAGAACAAAATATCGTTCCTCATTTGAAGTGTTGAAGGCATAAAAGGGGATCGTCCAGTTACTGAAGGAAAATCCCACCATACATCCTGGTTCCATTTTACCCTGTGTGCGGTACACGTTTGTTTGCTGCAATGCAACCCCGGCATATAGCCATTTTGTTGCTTCAACGCCAACCTCCGACCAGTTATAGAAAAATTTGTCTGTTGTGTTTTCCAGGGAAAAACTGTACTGCGATTGCGTTGAAAAAAAGATCCGCTTGTAATCCATCCCGAAATTCATTCCCAGCGACCCGCCGGTCATTTGGCCAAGCAGTCCACCGATGAGGGGAGTGGCTTCCCACGATAAAGCATTGCCGCCTGTAAATTTCTTTCCGGCGTATAGCGAGAAGGTGTTTAATTCATCAAAATTGTAGCGCGCCTCTCCATACCAGTTTCCGGGTGTTGTAAAATTCGCCATCGGTGTTACCATCGATTCAGCTCCCGGTGTTCTGGTATAAAAATACTGCTCTACCACCGCCGACTGTGCATTCACCTGCAGGCATATTAATAGAATAGGTATCGCAGTGTACAATTTCATTATGTAATAATTACTTCGGCCGTGGCCAGTTTATTAAGCAATGAAATATCTTTTAAATGCGGGTTCCATTGAAACAGCAGCTTATCTATGGGTTGCCATAGCAATACCCAGCTGAATACGTCGAGAATGTTGCTTACACCATACTGGAAGTTGTGGTTTTCATCAAACAACACCATTACAAACCCCTGGCAGATAATTACGATGAGAATACTGAAGAGCAGGAACAGCCACGTTCGTTTTTTGAACCGCTTGAATTCTTTCTCCCTTACGGCCTTCTTCGTTTCGAAGTGACGGCGTATCGCATAGATCAATGGCTCTGCGTATTGCTTATCGATTTCGTTCTTGCACTGAAATTTGTAGAAAACGGGAGAGAAACGCTTAACAGATCCAACGGTCATCGAAATATAATGTTCGAGCTTATGACTAAGCTGTCGTTTATATAACGGTGCCGGATCGTTCTCGTTAAAGAAGCCGTTGATGGTAGTAGGGTCTACCGTCAAAAAAATGTTTACTGTTTTCGAATAGGAATCAGACATCTGATCACAATTATCAAAAGAGTTTACTGTATAAATACCTTGTCGGTAAATTCAAACAAACTATTACTGATTTTTACAAAATAATATCCCTTACTTGATTTAACTGAAACCGGAATATCAAACACTGTCTGGCCATTAAGCATTACCTGTCCTGCCTGAACGATTCTGCCTGAGCCATCTATAAGTTGATATGCATAGTTTCCTTTCGGTGCACTGTTCACCGAAATAAAGATTGTGCTCCGCGCAGGATTGTTTAGTATCGCCATCGATCCTGATGACTTGTCATTAACTGCTACCACTCTTGAGTACTGAAACTCTCCATCGCGATCAACGCTTTTTATACGGTAGTAGGCCGTTCCTTCCAGGGGTAAATGATCTTCTACGTTATATTTGTTCGTGATCATGTTACGTGCAGGAACTTCTGCAATAACGGTAAATGTATTGCTGTAAATATCTTTACGTTCAACTTCAAAATGATCTACATCGTATTCTTCGCCTGTGTTCCATTCTACGAGTGTCATTGAGTTTTGTCTCTTTGCATTGACACCGAGAAAATTGAGCGGAAGAGAAAAGTTCTGGCTTCCGATTACAAATGCGCCGAATGTACTTTGTGCGGGAGAACTGATATTGCCGGTTGTAGCAACGTTTCCTGTTGCACTGCCTCCGCGGCCCGTCCACATGCCACCTGAATAGTTAGCTACGCGGATGCTCGCAAGAGGATAATCCGGAAACGATACCTTACTATGTTCCCAGTTGAGGTTAACAACCGCAGTGCCGCCGCTTACCCGGTTAAGATTCCAATATTCGTTTGCGTTTACTGTAACAAGACTATTCAGAACGTTAGACGTATTTGGTGTTATACCTGCGTATTGAGCGTTGAACTCAGAAGTTGCAGACAGTGTGCTTACAGAGATTGTTCTTAGGTACGAGGCGTTGCCCACAGGAAAGATAAAGTTCGTGTTACCGAATTTTTTTACCCAGCCCTGTTACGTGTGCAGCGTCGCTGCTACCTGTGTAAGAAGAACCAGCTTCGTAAACAAGATAATTTGGCGTTGCGGAGCTTGCAATACGACCTGCTGTGAAAGTATGTATACCCACAATATTCAGGTTATTGTTTAGCGTAATGCCAGTACTGTTATTGGTAGTAAGATTATTTACCCTGTAGGCCTGCGTTCCATTTACACTCTGCGCAGATGTTCCGCTAAGGTGCGTTGCGCCACTTCCGGCAGCCATAGATGCCTGGCCGTTGGTAATATTTCCTTTTATGTAAAATGTACCGTTGTTAACGAGGCCTGCGGACGATGTATTGGTCAATGCGCCATACGCAGCCATGTTGGCCCCTGTATGGATCTGAAGGTTGCCATTGTTTTGCAAGGCAGCCTGCGAAAATCCCAATACAGTTGATAAGAGTGCAACGAGTGTTACAAATGTTCTTTGCATAAACTGCGTTTTATTGGGTGTTCACAAGCCACTGAACGTCCAGCACTGTTACTGAGTTGCCGTTAACGGTTATGTTTCCCCATAATTCGAAATAATCACCAGGTGCCACATCCGACACGCTAACAACCATCGAAAATTGGAATGGTACGTTCGCAGAACCCGGGCGAAGAGTTGTTTCTCCGTACCTCACGATTGATCCCGCTGTGCCTGACCCGGAAGCATTATTCTTTACAAGGCCAAGGTTCACCGTAGCTGAAGCCGTGGATACCTGTAAGTTTCCTGATATGATGATGTATGCATTTCGCCTGTTGTTCGGCTGATACGTAATTCGGTTATTTCCAACGGTCCATTTTGTAGTAGAGGATGTTGTATTTGTCCATGAAAGTTTGTACCAGCTCGTATTCAATGCCATACTACTGGCGGTTGCGTTGTTTGTTACACCGAATGTGCAGTTAGGTTGCCTGTCGGCTGTACCTGCGTTACTTTCAATGGTTGCGTTTGCATCGCGGCCATCGGTGCGTGCGAAATCGAAACCTGTTATAAACGTACCAACGTTGTTCCATGAGTTTCCGGTGATTGATATATTGGCAAAAGATGTAAACGTGGCGGGCGCATAGTTAATACCGATATGAGCCGGGTCACCATTATAATATCCGCCAGAAGCCAACTGGATAGTTGCGTTCGATCCCTGGCTGAGGTTAATTCCTTTTTTACAGCTGATAAAATCTGTTTCAGCAACTTTTACTATTACCCCCGCTACGCTCCCGTGAACCAGGATACCATTATTACGGGCATTTGAAATATCGGTCTCGAACACCCAGATTTCCGCATTGCTTGAAACGTTGATGGTGTTATAAAATCTGTCGAACGTGCAATCTTTAACCTCGTTGTAAGTACCGCTCCCCGAAAATATTATTGCATCCTCTCCGGCTGACGTGCCATAGCCTGAAAGCGATGTCGCGTCAAACTCAAGCATTTTGAAAAAGCAATCAGATACACAATTGAACATTTCCGAACCACCTAATCCGGAAGCGGCAGATATTGTTGCAGTGCCGTACGATAATCCCTGGAATGTAACCGGAAAATCGAGGTCGACAGTTACCGTCGATGATATATCGTAGTTGTCTTCTCCAAGTCTAACTACAGTCGGACCCGTCATGTGCACATCTAAATAATCAATAACCTCTTCAATTGTAGTCCAGCTGCTGTGATTATTAACATCAAGAAGATTTTGTACCTCTAATACCTTTTCTTTGAGAATCCAGTTGCCGGCATTTGCCACGAACGTGCGACTTTGATATCTTGTTAGGAGCACATTTGGCTGTGCATCTATTGTAGCTGAAACCGCGCCTTTCACCGTTACCAGGTGCTGATGAGAGCCGATATGTTTTACAGTAATTGCTAATCCATTATCAGAAGCTGTTACTGTTGGCAGTGTAAGCGTGATGTCGTTACTTGCAAGAACCATCGTTTCAGTTTTCAGCAGTGTTGCAGACGCCGTTTTCGAAACTGTGTTAAGGCCCTGGGTTTCTACAAGTCTCCATGCGGTGCCGTTCCAGTAATAGAAGCCGTCTGCGAGTGTACCGCCTGTGCTGTACACAAGCATACCTGCTGTTACGGTGCCTGTTAATGGAGCGATAGTACTTTTGTCGTTGAGCGCAACCCGCGGAGGGAGGAAGCCTTTATTTGTACTTTCAAGTTCGAGAAGCGAGTTCGCATTTATGGTATTCGGGTTATCGCCGATCTTCACCTGGGCGGTAGATGCTGTTGCAATGAACAACATTAAAAGAGGTAACAGTCTTTTCATGTTAATAGATATTGGAAACGATTTGGATTTCGGTAGATAATAAACGTGATAACACTAAACAGCGTATATGTTTCGCCGTTGGGGTGGGGTATTTAAACTCGTTTTTCAGTCTGCTAAGTATTTTTACTTACGATTTAACTTGTGTTAAGTCAACTATCTGACAATTGATAAATAATATGATGAAGCCATTATTTCTTGTAGCAACCCTTCTATTACTTATTTTATCATCTGTAAAGTCGCAGCCATCAGGTGCATGGGTGCGAATTAATCAACTCGGTTATGCAACGGGCGGTAGTAAGGTGGCGGTGCTGGGTTCGAAGGCATTGACAGAGGTCAATAAGTTCGAATTAATCGATTCTTCTTCAAAAAAAGTAGTGTTTTCCGGTACCATCGGGCGCTCTTTTGGACCGTACGGACCGTTCAAAGACACCTATCGCCTCGATTTTTCCTCGTTCAAAAAGAAGGGGAGATACATCATAAGGGCGGGTAATGCATCGTCGCCGGCGTTTGAAATAGGTAATGACGTGTATGATGGGGCGGCAGATTTTTGCCTGAAATACATGCGTCAGCAGCGTAGTGGCTTTAATCCTTATTTGAAAGATTCGTGTCACACCTTCGACGGATATACGCTGTATGCGCCTGTGCCCGATAGTACGCATATTGATGTGGTAGGTGGCTGGCACGACGCTACAGACTACCTGCAGTATTCAACGACCACCGCAAATGCAACCTATCACCTTTTGGCTGCCTACCGCGACTTTCCGAAAGTGTTTACTGATAAGAAGAATGCCTCCGGACTTGATGGCAGCAATAAGATCGCAGATGTAATTGACGAAGCCAGGTGGGGACTTCAGTGGCTGGCCAAGATGCATCCCAAAGAAGGATGGCTGTTTAACCAATTAGCAGATGATCGTGATCACAGCGGCATGCGAATGCCGAAACTCGACTCCGCATACGGCCGTGGCTATGAGCGACCAGTCTATTTCGCCAACGGCAAACCGCAAAGGAGAGGCAAGTTTATGAACAATACTACCGGCGCGGCTTCTACTGCAGGAAAATTTGCTGCAGCCTTTGCATTGGGAAGCTCAACCTTTGCCGGGATAGACAAAGATTTTTCGCAAACGCTTTTACAGAAGAGTGGCACTGCTTTGCAAATTGGTATCGATATGCCCGGTGTTGCGCAGACGGCTTCGGTGCTTTCGCCATATATATATGCGGAGGATAACTGGAAAGATGATATGGAATTGGGTTATGCGGCGTTGTTTAATCTTGACAAATCACCGGCTAATCTGGATGCTTCGTATGCGCTTGCGGTTGAAGAGCCTTTGACGCCGTGGCTCGGCGCGGATACGGCAAAGCATTATCAGTGGTATCCGTTTATAAATGTTGGCCATTTTGAATTGGCGAAAGCGCTTAGCGATAACAGGAGGGATACGGTTATTGCTTTTTATAAAGAGGGAATTGAAAAGGTTTGGAGTAAGGCGAAGAAAAATGCTTTCTATCGTTCGATCCCTTTCATTTGGTGCAGTAATAACCTGACGGTTAGTTTTGCGATTCAGTGTTATTGGTACAGGAAACTTTCTGGTGACAATTCTTACCTGGAACTTGAGCGTGCTTGTTTCGATTGGATCTTCGGATGTAATCCGTGGGGAACGAGTATGGTTTATGGATATCCTTCTTTCGGCGATACGCCTGTCGATCCGCATTCTTCTTTTACGCATATTGCTCAATACCCAATCGACGGGGGATTGGTTGATGGGCCGGTGTACACCTCCATCTTTGACGGGTTGATTGGGCTAAGGTTGGCTAACGAAGATGAGTATGCGGAGTTTCAGAGCGGGCTCGCAGTGTATCATGACGATGTAGGTGACTATAGCACTAATGAGCCAACGATGGATGGAACGGCTTCGCTGATTTATTTGTTGGCGGCAATGGAAGCAGAGGCTGGTTCCATAAATCATAAAATTATTCCCAAAATGAAACACAAGTAAAAACCTGATTCTGCTGAAACGCAGTCCCAGTAAGGGTTTCACGTTTGGCACCAGACTTGAAACTACTTCGATAGGTTTTTCATAGGATATTGGATTTAAAACACGGCCCTGGATTTCTATCCGGGGCCCTTTTTTTTCTCACGTCTCACTTCTCACATCTCATGCATTTCCCCCCTTTTCTCCCAAAAATTACTTAGGTTAGCCCTGTAAACCCAATTCCCAAAACCTTGACATTTCCCTGGCACCTCCAGATTGGTATTGTTAGTATACCCCTCCACGTTATATTCGAAACGCTCGGCATATTCATTGGATTCCGGTACTTCATGCACTTGCGCGGAAAGCAATCCGATCACATTAATACATCAAACCGATTATGGATCATTATCGGTGCAATATTCGGGGCAGTGGCCGGCAGCCGCATCATCGGCGGACTGGAAAATCCCGATCATCTTTTTAACTCCGACAACATCTTTCTTCACTTCTATCAAAACACAACTATAGTTGGCGGATTACTAGGAGGTCTCGCAGGAGTTGAAATCATGAAAAGATTAATTAATGAACCAAAATCATCCGGGGACCTTTTCACCTTTCCACTAATCCTCGCAATGATCATCGGCAGAATCGGCTGCTTTAGCATGGGAGTTTTTGAAGAAACTTACGGCGTCGAAACATTGTCAATATTTGGTTTGGACCTTGGCGACGGAATATCAAGACACCCCGTTACGTTATACGAGATCGCATTCCTGATATTTCTTTGGATAGGCCTGAAATGGATGGATCGCCACTACACGCTAGCAGATGGCGGCCGCTTCAAACTGTTTATGATATCCTATTTACTCTTCCGTTTGTCGCTCGACTTTTTCAAACCACATTTTACATATTCGTTCGGCCTCTCCACAATTCAGGTCGCGTGCCTCCTCGGCCTGGCCTACTATTCGTATTTTGTGCTCAAGCCGAAAACGATCTTCACCTCCTATGCCTGAACGTGACTACGTATACTACGATTTTACTATCAGTGTCTGTCCGCAGTGTCTGCGCCGCATAGATGCAAAAATTGTTTTCCAGGATGGCAAAGTGTTTATGCTGAAAACCTGCCCTGAGCATGGCTTTCAAAAAGTGTTGATCGCCACAGATATCAACTACTATAAGAATATTCGGAACTACAATAAAGCATCCGAAACGCCACTTCATTTCAATACTAAAACTCATTACGGTTGCCCTTACGATTGTGGATTGTGCCAGGATCATGAGCAGCACAGTTGTTTAACATTAATAGAGGTAACAGACAGGTGTAATCTTACCTGTCCCACTTGTTATGCGATGAGTTCACCGCATTATGGCAGGCATCGTTCGCTTGAAGAGATCGAAACAATGCTCAACATCATTGTGAATAATGAAGGCGAGCCCGATGTGGTGCAGATAAGTGGCGGAGAGCCGACAATACACCCTGAATTTTTTAAGATTCTTGATATCGCGAAATCGAAGCCCATCCGACACCTGATGGTCAACACGAATGGAATAAGGATCGCAAATGACTACTTATTCGCCGAGAAACTTGCCTCGTACATGCCTGACTTCGAAATTTATTTACAGTTCGATTCATTTCGTCCGGAGGTGCTGCAGCAGTTAAGAGGAAAAGATTTGACTCATGTGAGAATGAAGGCGCTCGAACATCTTAATAAGCTTAATCTGTCTACTACCCTTGTTGTAACGCTACAAAATGGGTTGAACGATGATGAAATCGGGGACATTATTCAGTTTGCATTGAAGCAGCGCTGTGTCCGTGGCGTAACGTTTCAGCCGGTGCAGGTTGCAGGGAGACTAGAGCATTTTGATGCCGCGCGTGATAGAATTACAATGACTGACGTGCGACAAAAAATCATAGATCAGTCGGGCTTGTTTGAGCCGAATGATCTTGTGCCGGTACCCTGTAATCCCGATGCGCTTGTGATGGGATACGCATTGAAAGTTGCAGGAGAAGTGATTCCGTTGACAAGATATATAGATCCGGCTCACTTACTGGACAACGGACGTAATACAATTGTGTATGAGCAGGACACTGCATTGCATCAACAGCTAATGAAAATATTCAGCACGGGAATATCTGTTGATAGGGTAGAAGACAA
The DNA here is from genome assembly GCA_963782225.1 of uncultured Chitinophagaceae bacterium. GTDB lineage: Bacteria > Bacteroidota > Bacteroidia > Chitinophagales > Chitinophagaceae > Flavitalea. Next base: position 131,773 of record CAWAIQ010000006.1, on the reverse strand, counting down.
AATGCACAAGTTGCTTTGTTGTTTACCCGAAATTTATGCGCCTGGATTGCAGTATGAAAATTTGTTTCGGATTATCATTATGCGTTTCATCGATGCTTATGATTTTGATGTGAGGGCAATTAAGAAGAGCTGTGTTCATATCGTTCATAAAGATGGCCGTATTATTCCGTTTGAAACGATGAACATGTTTTATAGAGATGAGAAAGAAGTTTACACTTACGAGTTGAAGTCCGAGTCGTCGCTTAAATAAGCTGCATGAAAAAATCTTACAAGGTTGTCTGGAGTAACATGGCGATCGCCCTCTTGGCGTCAATATTGTTTTCGCTCACCATGCAGGAGTGGTTTGTTTTCGTGTTGACTTTAGGTTCGGTGAGTTTAATATTGGGTGGAATCAATCTGTTTGTGGGATTGATATTACTTGCAGCGAAGAATAATGAATGGGGTCAGGCCTGCCTGATTGGAGGCGGAATTGTAATGTTGATAGGTGCCGGCATCTGCGGGCCTATGCTTTTCGCCGGTTCGATTGGCTAATGACTGTTAGTGGAATTGTGCATATCAGGGGCGAAGCGGTGGATATTGTCTGCATTTAATGTGGAAAACTGGTTCGAGAGTTAATATTCGGGTAACACTATTATGTTTTATTTAGCGGTATCAAATGTTTGTTATGGCGGTAATGAATAATACACTTCCTACTACTCATGTTGACTTCTATAAATACCTATTGGTATTGACAGAAGCTCAGATTGTGAAGCTCCGGAACATTGCTTTGGGCATATTGTCGCCTTCTTCGTTTTCGAATGCCGAGATCCAGGATCTGGAAAAGGATCTTGACCGCGCACTTGCTGGAAATCAGCAATAAAGGTTGTAATTTTTTGCATTTTAGTTTGTAGATTTGCGTCCCTTCATGCCCAGATGGCGGAATTGGTAGACGCGTCAGACTCAAAATCTGGTATTGGTAACAATGTGCAGGTTCGATTCCTGTTCTGGGCACTTTAATTCGATGTAGATTGATCCGCAACGTATTGCGGATTTTCTATTTCTATGAGCGTTGTTCGCTTACTATCGGGATCGTTGTCATCATCCCATTACATCAAAGAATTTTCCACTGCAGAGGCCGTGTTTGTCAGCAACTTCGGAAGGTGCTTTATTTTGTTAGGCGACCGATAAAAGACCATTATCCTGTATGCGAACCGAAACAGTTATACGTTTTCCAACAAAAAAAAATTGGATTCAGATTTTTATCGGCGCGAAAAGGTCTACTACTTGTTGAGCGCCGTCAACGTTGCGTAATTATTATTTAGTTTAAATTCAGGAACACGCTCAACCTCAATAATTATGCGAAAATTCCACATTTTAATTCCCGCACTTTTCATCTTCGCAGCCTGCAATAACTCTTCTCCAACGGAAACACAGGCGAGCGACACAGCAGCCCAGGTTGCCACGAAGCCGATTGGCGACACTACCGAGCAGCCTCAATACGATCCATCCAAAGACGGGTTGATTGTTGGTGCATCATTTTCCAAAAAGCTGGCAGATACGTTGAATGTAAAAATGTATGAGGTTACATTAAAACCTGGAGACAGTGCAACATTGCATAGCCATCCCGATCATGCGATGTACGTTTCGCAGGGCGGAAAGCTTGCCGTGTATTTTGGTGGCACAAACAAAGTTGTAGTGGATTTACCAACTGGCGGCGCATTGCTAAGCGGTCCGGTTTCCGATGCAGCGAAAAATATCGGCAAAACAACCATTAAGTTGGTGATCGTAGACATGTACCGCCCAAGGGGAAACAATAATATTAACGCCAGGTAATCTACGCAGTTCGCAATTGCCATTCAGGACTTTCGTAGCCAACTGTCCAGCCGCCTTGCATCCGGCGACCAGGTACTACGTTATTGGCACCCATGAATACAAAAATGACGCTTGTCATTGTAAGGTATTCTATGCTAAGTCGCGCACAGGGCATTAATACAAATAACAGCTATCCTTCTATTTAAATGCAAATACAGGCATGTTCGAGGGAACCCAACCTTACTTATGCGTATTTTTATTTTACTCTTTTCTTTTGCCACATTGCTCTCACACATTCCAAACGATCCGTTAGCCACCACCATGATATAAAAGGCACTCGGGTAATAGCCCTAAGTGCTATTCGCTGGCACATTATTCCTTTTTGCGTTTGTCGTTCACGAAGTGCTATGGGAAAAGGAAGAGCAGGTAGAATATCTATTTTCAAATATCTTTCAGCCAACGGCCAAAAATTGAAGAGAGCAATGACAGAGATCTAATAAAAAAATTATTCTTCCAATCTTGAAATATTTCCCTCTTTTCAAGTTTACTATTTAAGCGGCTGGTTTAAATAACAGATAGACAAGGTATAAAGCAGTAACCCAAATAATGATAATGATGATAGCGAATACCCAGTTGTTTTTTTGTAATGAACGGGATTACACAATTATCAAATCGTCCAGGACACCGAGTACCGGTATTAAGTACCGACCGTAACGCCAATTAGCATTTTCGCTTTTATTGGTGTCCGCTTATCCTGATAGGCAATCATCAATACCACTATTCAGCCAACCTTTCAGCCAGGGCAATTGACAACCCAAGGAAGTTCTCTCAGGACGTCTGGTGACAAAGAACATTTTCATTCGCAATTATCGATATCTACTGGTAACAGAACATTAAATACGGCTCCCTCATTTGGACGGCTTTCTGCCCAAACAGTACCGCCATGGTTATCGATTACTTTTTTTACAATTGACAGCCCAACCCCACTGCCACTGTACTGCGCATTAGCATGTAAACGAGTGAAAATATTGAAGATTTTTTCGGCGTAAACCGAATCAAAACCAATTCCGTTATCAATGACCTGGATGAGGTGATAGGTGCCTGTATAATCTTCACTAATCTTGCCTATCAAATCATCCTTTCCCTCAATTAATTGTGATTTCACTTTGATATGTGGCGATATTTGAGGACGATGGTATTTGAGAGCATTACTCAAAAGATTTTGCAACATCTGTTGTAATTGGCGCTTGTTTCCTTTCACCGTTGGCAACTTGCCTACTTCAACGGTTGCGTTCTTTTCTTCGATATCCAATTCAAGGTCTTCCATCACCGTCTCCATTATGCTACGAAGGTCAACGCTTTCCTGTAGGCTGGAGGCGGTGCTCATCTCTGAATAAATAAGTAAATCATCAATTAATGTGCGCATTCGGTCAGTGGCACTGGTCAACCGATGAAAGTAAAATTTCTCCTGTTCGCTCAATTTATTGACCAACAGCATCCGTAGACGGTCTGAAAATGTTTCTATTTTCCGGACCGGTTCTTTCAGGTCATGTGACGCAGCATATGCAAATTGTTCCAGACTCGCATTGGAGTGCTTTAATTCTTCGACATATTTTGACATTTTCTGCTCAGCATTCTTCATAGATGTGATGTCAGTGAATACGTGAATCAAATGATCATCATCCATTTTTGAAATAGTCAATTCCAGCCATCTCGCAGTTACTCCCAGGTAATATTGAAACATTGATGGTTGACCTGTCGAAAGGGTTTGTAAACAGGTTTGGCCATATTCCGATTGAAGAATACCTGGATCAAGCCCAACAGCAGTAGTATTGAGATAGGTGTGCCTGGAGAGACCACTGAAGTTTACGGCAGCATCGTTTGCCAATATAGTGGACGCATCAATTACTTTGCCTTCATGATCCCTGATCATCCTGGTTACAGAAATACCGTTGGATGAATTTTTCAAAATATTGTCAACGAGATTCTTTTGCTGTTCTAGCTCCAGCATCGAATTTTTAGCATCAGTTATGTCCTGTAGCGTTACCACGAGACTGTCCCGATCAATGGGTTTGATAATAAAATCGAACCATGCATTTATCTGGCTCGTGCGGAAATGCGTTTCATCTCGGACCGTTTGTCCTTTTTGCAGAACCGTACAGAATAATTCAAAAAACCCATTTAATTTGTTTTCAGGGATTAGTTGGAGCATGGAGCGTCCAGTCATTTCCTCACTACGCATATGCAGTTGCTGTGCGATCAGTTCATTCGCGAATACATACGTGAAATCAATGATCTCATCGTTTTCATCTCTTACTGCTCTTAATGCATAGATCCCCGAAAAGGCAGCTTCCAGCACACTTTTCATGAAAGTCACTGTCTCTTTCTCCTCACTGGTAACTTTATCCTCCAATTTGATATTCTTAAAAAGTTAGTTTTCCACTCGTACAGGCTACCTGGATAGCGCTGGTTAAATGTAAGAAAAACCGGAATATCGAAGCCTATATCATTGCCGACAAATCAAGCTGCGAAATCTTTTTCCACAACTACAGGTTCCGTCTAATCAACACCAAATGCAAATAACGGAGTACTACCGTCCATTCCCTGCTGTGCACCGCCCATAAGCGTAAAAGCATATTCACCTTTTGGCAGCGGCTTATCCACTACCAGCTCCCAATAACCCTGGCGCACCTTTTTCACGCTGAAACTAAATTTTTCACTCGACTTTTGTTTCTTACTGCCGAAGGGCGACATCCCTGGGTTTTTTTGCAACATTACTTTCCGCTTGCCACCGGCAACTTCAACCTTATATAAAACGATGGTACCGGAAGGATCGTTCATCGAATTCACTGCTTTAAGCATTGCAGGATCCATACCATTTGCTCTCATGATCGAATCTCTTGACGCAGTCGATTCCAATTCACCTGATTCCCCATTAGAAAATACAAAGGAGAGCTGGCTACCTCCTGCTATGCGAATAGCCGAATGTTCGCCATCAAGCAGGTATGCACTTTCGGATCCACCCATTCCACCCAACTTCGTTTTGCTTTCAATTTTAGATGTTCCTTTTTCGAGCCGCGTTAATAACGAAACATTCTCCTTTTTTAGATAGTACACTTCCTTGCTAAATTCAGGTTCGGGATAGGATTGGGCACCAGCAATTGCCATATAAAAAAGTGCAGTTACGAAAATCAATAATCTTTTCATTGTCCTTTATTTTTTTTATTTCCAAATTTCCAACCCGCATATACCTGGAACAGGTTATTCTTTACATCTACTTTAGGAATGAATGATGGCTGCTGACCCGGTTCCGGTGTTTTGTACAAGTTTCCCAAACTGATATTTACCCTGCCCCCAACAATCAAACCGCTCACCGGGTGTACCTCAAGACCTCCACCGTAACCATAGTCGATCCGGTTGTACAATGATGTTATCTTACCTTCCATTCCACTACTATTCTTTGCGCTATCTGCATTTGCGCTCACCAGGTAGGCAACCTGAGCTCCGAGTAATATTGAAAAATACTTTGTGATATTGATCGACATGTACTGCGGCATCATTATGTAATCGAGGTTTACATTCCCGGTATTGGTACTGGTTTTATAGTTGTACCCCTGCCTGGAAAATATCAGCTCGGTTCGCGAACCGATGACCCCTTTGGTTGAAGGCGCGAGAAATACGCCGACATGAAAGCCTGAACGGCTGCTATTATTGATTTCAGCAGTTTTGGTAACATTTGCAAAGTTGAGCCCCGCTTTTATCCCAAACTGCGCGTTTACACAAAAAGGAAAAAACATTACGAGTAAAGTGATGATCCGGTTCATTTTTTATTTATTAAGAATGTGAAGAATCATTATTTAGTCACTGTTTTTCCAGTCTACACCAAAAGCGAAAACAGTAAATTCTTTTAGTTCCATATTTTTCACCCACACAAATCCATATTCGCCTGCTTCCAATTGTTCTGGCAACTGTACCTGGTAATTATCCTTCGATATCATTTTTACACTGAAGCTGATGAGTTTTCCTTTCGACTGATCTTTATCGGTCAACACCCCTTCTTTTGAGGTGATCGTTACTTCACGCTTTTGTTCTACCGGTATAAAGCGGTACAGTTTAATGTAAGAGGTAAGGTCTATCACGTCGCCGCCTGTCTTCATAAAAAATAAAATGTCTTTCTTTGCTGTGAACCGGATTTTTGAAGACGCGGCATCCATTACCAGGCTTTGTTTGGCTCCCTTTAGTCCAAGCGTTTTCTTTTTCACGATCATCAGCGCGTTAGCATTTTCCAATTTTAGCAGCCGGTTGCCGTCCTTATCATAGTAATAAGGTTGATTGATATATTCGGGTACGGGCATACTGATTTCCTTCACTGCCGGTATCACTTTTCGTTTCACAATGATCGTATCGTATTTATCACCATGCTTAACAGTTCTCGCCTGTGCAAAGCCTTGTATGTGCCCAAATAATACTGAGAGAAAGAGACTAACAATAAAATGTTTCATTAGTGTAATAATTTTATCGATTTAAAATTGATGAGAGCCAGCCTATTCGTCCGTTAACTGCTTTACAGTAACCCTGTAATAACCACCCGGGATAGGCATGTCTACAAGTTTTTGCTCACCTTTTTTCGCAACGAATTTTATAAACAACGGCATCGCGGATGATTGCGCCACCCGTCCTGTAGCGGCCTCAGATGTTTTTACAAATGGTCTCCCTTTTGAATCCCTGCACGTAAATCGAAAGGTGGAATAGACCATCGGCGCGGCGATAAAGGAAATTTCTACCGATGGGAAATTGGGAGCCTTAGCGGGTGTAACCTTAATCTGTTTGGCTCCGGTAATGTGAATGTTGCCATGGTTGGCCCCGGGATTGATGAGCACATATGTGCATTCGGTTATTAAGTATTCGAGTTCGTCAGTTATATTTTTATTTACTTTCTCAACCAGTTTTCCAGATTCTCCATCAATCGCCACCACAAAGCTCCCGCTGTCGATATATGTTGCCGTACCCACTTCCTGTCGGCTCACCATCTTCACCTCGTAAGCATTATCATACACAAGTACATTGCTCACCAGGCTCAGGTTTTTAAATAATTGCTTGTTAAACCAAAACGCCAACCCCACCAGGTCTGCTTTTACTGCCACCGGGTTATGTGCGGGCACTTTTGCTGGTGCCTTATAGTAAGCACCGAGCATACGACCGTTTATGGTTCCCACAATACCATTTCCGCCGGTTATTTCATTCACTTTCCAAATTACTTTTTCGGGTCTTTTCTCTAGCGCACACAATTGTGATTCGTCATCGCAGCTGATCGGTTGAACGCCTATCACTTCAAGTGTCATCATATTATCCACGTTGATCCTGGCGTAATAAGGCTTGATTTGTATTGCGTCGAATTTTGACCAGTCGCTGAAGTGATTGATATTTCCGGTGAGTGTTTTGGCTGCGGTATCAATTGTAAACTTTTGGAGCGCCATCCACTGCCCGCTGGCATCCTGCGTCGCGATTCCCAATAATAACTGAGAGGTGTCTTGTCTTTCTTCTTCATCATATTTAAGTATCAGCTGAACCGGTTTTCTGAAGTTGATGCCGGATGGTTCCAGCCGGTAGGCCTTTCCGTTACCATTTGGCATTTCGTTGGTAACAGGCAAAATGCTGAAATTTGTTTTTTTCGACACGGCACCATACGGTATGATGAGGGTTGCATATCCATCCGAAGATTCCAGCTTACCACCCTCACTTCCGATCGTTAGTTCATTCTTTTTACCATCGGGCTTACCCACCTCACTAATCGCGGGTGTGGCAGCGCTATCTTTTGCTATTTCATCTTGCCCAAATACATGGATATCAAGAAATAAAAATGTAAGAACGAGTACTGTTTTCATTTGAATTTGTTACCGGCCAAATTTATCGTTGATGTTCAAACGATCTGTCACCTGAAACAGTGATTTGTACTATTCCGGATCCGAATCACCCGAAACTGGTATTTTCCAACGAATCTTTGATTTACCGGATCATAATGGTAACCTTTACTGATAATACAGCTTATCTCTCCATGCGTCGTTTCATTTCACATGTTTCAATTCTATTCCTTTTTTTTCTCCATCAGGGCGTGAGCGCCCAAAATGTGCCCGACAGTTTAGTTAATAAACTCGCCCGGGCATACAATGATTCTGTGAAGACCTTTACACTATTACAAATGGGAGAATCCATTGAGGCAGTTGCTCCGGCCAACAGCATGGAGTTTTACCAGCAGGCTCTAGAAATAGCAAGGCGTTCAAAAAATAATGGGAACGTTTTTCTTACCTGGATCAACATAGGAAACTGCTACATCGAAACCAATAAAATGGACAGCGCGATTGCGGGATTCGATAGTTCAATTGCAGTGGCCAGGATATTAAAAGATTCTTTACTGGTAGCAAGAGGAATCGCGAACATGGGAAATGTGTACCTGCATAAAAATGACCGTGTAAAATCCCTTGAGCTTTACTTACTGGCGGCAAAGATGATAGAGCTTGGCAACAGTCCAATTCTTCCCATTCTATATTCCAATATCAATGCGTTGTTGGAAGAGCAGCAGGAACATACAAGAGCATTGGAATTTGCCAACAAAGCAGTTGCACTTGCTATAAAAAATCGCGACACGACTTCTCTTGTCGACGCCTATATAAATATGTCGGTCAGTTATAATCAACTGAAACAATACGACACCGCTTTTCATCTCCTGGAAAAGGCATTGCTGCTGGCAAATACAAAGGCCGATCTATACCAGCTGGTAACCATCTATAATAATATGGGTGATTATTTCAGGGTGAAAAATGATTTCCCGGCCGCGGAGGTTAAATACCTCGAAATGTACAGGTATTCGAAACAGATGGGAAACCAGTATTTTCTTAGTTCCGCAGCCCTGGTACTTGCCAAAGTTAATTATGAACTCAAAAATCAACAAACGGCTCTCAAATATATCCTTGAATCCGAACAACTCGCCAACGCAATTGGAGAGCGCGCCGAACTGAAAGATATTTATGAAGTAAGGGCGCAAATAGAGGAAGCAGCAGGTAACTTTAAGTTAGCGAGCTCCTACTATTCAAAGACACTCGATCTCTCCGATTCCCTGTTCAAAGCAGAAACCAGCGAAAAAGTGGCCGAAGTGGAGGCGCGATACCAGAATGAAAAGAAGCAACAGGATATTATTCAACTTGAAAAAGATAAAGCAATACACCTGCTGACCATCAAACATAAAACAACGCTCAACTATTTTTTACTCGCCTCGGTTGTTGTATTGCTGATACTTGCTCTGATGATTTACCGCTACTTTATAAACGGCCAGCAATTAGCAAAGCAACAAGACGAATTGCAGCAGATACACATTAGTCAATTAGAAAAAGACAAACAGCTCGTGGTAGTTGATTCCATGCTTAAGGGCCAGGAAGAAGAAAGAACCCGCCTCGCTAAAGATCTGCACGATGGATTGGGAGGATTATTATCCGGCATAAAATTTTCACTAAGTAATATGAAAGATAATTTGATTGTAACTCCAGATAATATGTCGGTGTTTGAAAGATCGTTAGACATGATCGATACGGCAATAAAAGAACTCCGACGGGTAGCACATAACATGATGCCTGAAATGCTAACGAAATTCGGGTTGGATGAGGCACTGAACGAATATTGCAACGCTATTAATGCAACAAAACTACTTTCGGTTAAATATCAATCACACGGCATGGCCAGCCGCATTGATCAATCCGCCGAAATTATTATTTACCGTATAATACAGGAATTGCTGAACAACGTGCTTAAACATTCCGCGGCCACAGAAGTGTTTGTACAATTAGTGAGGGATAACAGTCGCCTTAGCGTGGTAGTAGAAGACAATGGAAAAGGATTTTCTGTCCATCAGCCATCAGGAAACACCGGTGTTGGTCTTTCCAATATCCGTTCACGCGTTGACTACTTAAAAGGGCAACTCGACGTACACTCTGCTCCGGACAAGGGAACCTTGATTAATATGGAATTTAAAGTATAGTTATGATCAGGGTATTTATTGTTGATGATCATCCCGTGGTAATCGAAGGGATTCATTCATTGATAAAAAATGAAAAAGACATCGAGTGGGCAGGCCAGGCGATGAACGCCTCGTCATGCCTCGGTTTTTTTGTAAACAATACTGCAGATGTTGTGTTGATGGATATCAGTATGCCCGGAACGGAAGGAGTTGAATTATGTGCCATTATGAAGGAAAAGCATCCTGGCATCATGATCTTGGGCCTCAGCAGTTTTAACCAGGGCTTGTACATTAAAAAAATGATGGAGAACGGCGCCTCCGGATATATTCTTAAAAACTCCTCAAGAGAAGAATTGATCGAAGCGATTTATGCTGTTCATGCAGGTAATATATTTTTCAGCGGCGAAACAGGTGATGCACTAAAAGAGTACCAGCGTTCTTCGCAAAAAGATTTGCCGGTACTCAGTAGTCGTGAAAAAGAAATTCTCGGTCTTATTGCCGAAGGATATACCAACCCCCAGATTGCAGAAAAAATCTTTCTGAGTCAATTCACAGTAGATAGTCACCGCAAAAACCTCCTAGCCAAGCTGAATGTCAAAAATACCGCAAGCTTAATCAGGCTCGCTGTAGAGCAGAAACTGATCTGATCCGTGTTTTTCCTACAAAAACAAAGAAATGATTGGATTTTCGGCAACGTGTTGTTCAATCATGCATAGCAAAGAGGCAGTGGGATTGATACCGCCGACTCTGCTCAAAATTCCGGTATGGTAAACGAACAAGTTTTCAAGTGGATTGGAAACACTCTTTAAATCCGATTTTTCAAGAGAATTGTACGTGTTATAAGGATGTAATGTTGCCCGGATATTCGAAATACTTTCCGTAACATCTCGCTCCTGGAAGGAAATCTTAGCTTTTTACCAGCAGTTTTCTAACCACGCTCTTCGCCTCGGTTAGTTTTTCGATCGTAGAAGACGGAATTTTAAAAAACACGTCAATTCCAGGCTCACCATAAAGATCTTTCTCCTTAGACAGGGTAAACTTATTATCGTTCTTGTCGATCTCCATGTCAATGAAAATATCCCATCCCTTGTAAATGTATAGTCGCCTGTTAAAATAGTAATTGAAAAAGAAAAGAACGATGTGGTGAATTTCCTTAACGCCAAACAGAAATTCCTTTAACGAAAAATGATTTTTTTTCGCGATAAGATTTTTAAGTTGCCTGATAAAAGCGAAATCGTTATTGAAAACGGGCTTGATGTAAAACGATGAACCATTTACCTCTCCGATTATTCTCGATATAAGTAACGACTTATCGATTAGCTTTTGGGTTAAGTCGACATCCGCTATTATTGCTGTCGTTTCCTTGATTGAAAATGCTTTTATACTAATGCGGTCGCAAAAGCCTGAAGTGATTTTTTCGAGATCGTATATGCCGGATACGCCGAGGAGCCTCATGCTTTCAAAAGCACCGCAGGTCAGATAGAACCTGTCTGCTTCAATGTTCTTGTAGCCGTCCCGGGTCTTTGTGGTTACACTTGACAGCCGTTTTTCCGTAATATTTAATTTTACAATCCTCGAGTCTTTAATGATCCGGATTTTTTTATTAGATGCTATATTGAAGAATTTGAAAAAATTTCTGTATTTGTATTGCAACCATATTCCTTGTTTTAAAAACAATCCTTTTTCAATTTCGTGATCTTTCAGCAACGGAGCTTTTTTGAAAAAGCGGTTTAATACCCGGTCTTTATATTCGATATTTGCGTTCCTGATATCGTCTATCCTCTCATCATTGAAACAATCGTGTTCGGAAAAAAATACAAGTTGACCTGCCCAACGGGCAGAGGTGCCGCCGAGGCCAAAAAATCTGCCTTCCTTAATCACTTGAATAACGTTCTTGCATTTATTGGAAATACATTCCAGGAAGAGCCGTACAGGCCTGCGCCTAAATACAAATTGACTTCTTCCGTTTTAGTGGGCGGGTGCACATCACCTTTACGCTCAGTTGCTCCCGTTTTTCTGCTTTGCCGTGTATTGAAGTTACATTATTTCAACACTATCCATCAAATCAGCGTTGGTACTGCCTTCTCATTGTTTCCAAACAAGCTTTATCGAGATTAAGCCGTGGCTACACAACCAGTTATGTTGCTAACGGTGGCCCGCCCGGAACGGAAAGTGGGGCGCGGTTTTCTTTATACTTATACCTTGAAGCGGTAAATTTTGCTGTACCGTATTCAACCATATAGATAGTGCCTTCAATCGTATCTCCGGAAACTTTGCCTGTAAAGGTGGAGGCAAGCTGATCACCTGGAGGGTTATCGCTGTTGCGCACGCGCATTACATCGCCTTCAATCGTTCCCACAAGATTCTGCGTTGAAAACATTCCGCTATGCACACCCTGCAACCAATTGCCATCCTGCTCTAACGTCCATGTATACTTGCTTTCGCTGCTATAATATTGCACAACAACATCCCAGCGGCCAGTGAGCGTAGCGGCAGGCGCTTTCATTTGCGCGGGCTTCGCAGGTCTCTGCGCACTCAACACATTATAAATTCTTTCCGCAACAATTTTATCTTCTCCCGGTTGCATCTGACCAGCAGTAATATTCACGGAAGTGAGCCCCGGTTCACTCGGCGCATTTCGGCGCGTACCAAAACTCAACGCGATTCGCGGCTTGTTTCTTCCAAGTTCCTCAGCCAATTCTTCACCGGTCATATTCAGCTTACCCGGATCCCAGGAGATGACCAGCCCCGGACTGTTATTACTAAGTCCCGTGGGTTGACGCGGCGACGTCTTTACCGATTCAATTTTCGATACTTTCTTCGCAATCGTATCGAGATACCCAAGCCATTTCGTCCATTGCGCTTTGTGATCAAAACTCACCCATGCTTCCACCGCAGCGAGTGCGCCAATCATTTCTTCACGCCCAACTTTATTATCTCTTCCAGGACCGTGATGCGGCGAACTCGCCTGCCAAGCCGATTGCAGGATATCTTTTCTACCCAGGAGGATACCTGAACATTGTGGCCCGCAAAGTGCCTTTCCTCCACTGTATGCAACAACATCAGCACCATTCTCAAGATGTACACATGGTACAGTAAGGTCTTCAGCCGCAGCATCAACAAGAAATGGAATATTCTTAGCCTTCGTCAGTTTTGCAATCGCTTCAACTGAAAAAGGTTCTCTTTTTCCCGCGTGCGCGTATACCATCGCAGTCCTGGGGCCAAGCGCCTTTTCCATTTCTTCAAGCGTCTCTACATTGATCATCTTTACGCCGATATTGCGGACTGCGTGATCATATACATTACGCGAATTGCGGGGCACCACTACTTCATTTTTTTCGAAACCCGTAAGGTCAGGAATACGGATAAGCTTTTCCGGGTTACCTCCCGTTACGCAGGCAGCTGTTACGTGTTTCAGCCCTGCAGCGCACCCCGCAGATACCATACCCCATTCTGCTTTTGTGATGTCTGCAAGTCGTTGTCCGATCGCATAGGCAAGCTCATCATATTGAACGAAGTTATTCGATGCCGACTCCATCGCTGCGCGTACCGATTTTCTTTCAAGGGAGCCACCGATAATTGTGAATGTGCCCATGCAATTAATTATCGGCTCTACGCCGATCGATTGAAAAATCGTTGGCCCCGGTACCAATGGGCCTCCTGGTGAATCCACCCGGTCTTCAGCCGCCGATGCTTCATGTGGAAACATGGTGGCGCCACCAATCGGAAGTAACGCTATTCCTTTAAGTATTTCTCTGCGTTTCATAATAAAACTTATTTGATAGTTATTTAAGTGCGTTCCATTTGTTCATACTTAACCCGTTAAGGTCCCAAACAATTTCACCGGCCCGGATAGTAAGTTCTGCTTCGAGCTTTTGATTACCGGTGATGGTCTTTTTCTCTACGTCTTCAAATCCAAATTCGCCTTTTCTTACATTAAATACTGCAACATCGGCTTCGGCACCAATAGAAAGGTTACCAAGCTCTTCACGTTTAATTTGTTTTGCCGGAGCCACTGTGGTTAATTTAATCACTGTTTGCAGATCCATTCCCATCGCCATAAACTTTGACATCACATTCAACAGGTCTTTCATGGCGCCATTCATACTGTGTTTGTTCCAGTCGGTACTAATAGAATTGGGAGGGAAGTTTTGTTGGAGAGCGGGCATCGCCTGTGCAAATGCAAACGCTCCTCCACCATGACCAACATCGAAGATCACTCCTTTTTTCCTTGCTTCGAAAACGAATGGTTTTACTTTTCCATTTTCATCGACGAGTGTTTCTCTTGTTTTTGGATTGTTTGCGAAACAATGTGTGAAAATGTCCCCTGGTCTAAAGTGTTTCAAAAACAATTCTTCGATAGATAAAGTAGGTTGATGTTCTCCAAAATCAACCATAATCGGTACGTCAGCCTGCTTGCCCGCTTCAACGGCGCGGTCAATTGGTATAAAATCATTTCCGGTATAGTGCGCTACCTTAATTCCGATGATGTAAGGTTTATTATTTTGAACGGCGAGCGCAGTTAAACGGGGATCCATGTCGCCGGTATTTTGTTCGTGCGGCTCTCGCCCGAGAAATCCGTCACCAACGATATTGAGCCACGCCAGCACACGGGTTTTCGAATGGTCGATCGTTAGCTTTTTAAATTCGGGAAAAGATTTCCAGCCAGAACTCCCTGCGTCGACAGTTGTTGTAATACCACAACGGAAAGTAAATCCATCCGGAAATGGATCACCGATCCTGTAATCGGAAATCGTGGGAAAATGATGCGCATGCATGTCAATAAGCCCTGGTGTAACATACAACCCGCTTACATTAATGACTTTCTTTGCAGAATTAACGGGAATATTCGCAGCAACCTTTGCTATTTTTTTGTTTGCAATCGCAACATCCATTACTCCATCAATGTTGTTTTTCGGATCGATGACGTGACCGCCTTTCAGCAACAGATCATAGCTCTGGCCGTTCACTGCTGAGATGAAAAAACAAAATGAGAGGAGGGAATATAAAATTCTTTTTTGCATCCAAAATGTTTTGTCGCGATTAGCGAACGGCTATCTTTCCTGCAGGTTTCTTTACTGGCAGTAATCTTACGAGTAACCCTGTATCTTCAGTAAGCACATATAAGAAACCATCTGGCGCGAAAACAACATCACGCACTCTGCCGATCCCCTGGATCAGACTCTCGTCGCCGATCGCTTTGTCGCCATCCATTATCGTGCGCACAATTTTCTTTTGTACCAGTGACCCGATAACAACATTGCCGTTCCATCCCGGATAATGATCGCCATACACGAAATCCATTCCTGCCGGGGCAAGAGCTGGTCGCCAGTAACGTGCCGGTAATTCCATACCGGGCAACACTGTGTCGTTTGTAATGATCGTTCCATCGTAGTTGATGCTGAACGTTGTTTTTGGCCACCCGTAATTTTTTCCTGCACCAATAAGGTTCAGTTCACAGCCTCCATTTTCTCCGTGTTCGTTTTCCCAAAGTTTACCTGTGTGCCTGTCGTATACCAACCCTTCGGGTTGCCTGTGACCGAGCGTATAAATTTCCGGTAGCACACCTGCAGAATCCACAAACGGATTATCTTTTGGAATCGACCCATCATCATTGAGGCGTATCGTTTTTCCTGAAATCACCGTTTTATCCTGCGCGGTGTTCCATCTATGCAGCTTACCCATCGTACGCTGCCCAATGGTGATATAAAGATGGTTTTCTTTGTCGAATGCAAGCATGTTTCCATACCAGAATCCATCTTCGCGAAACGGTCCGACTTTGTAAATTACCTGCGTATCTTTTAATGCATCACCTTCAAGTGTTCCCCGCATAATAGCGGCATAGCCACCCATTCTCTTTGTAGTGTCTTTATTTTTTACGGGCTCTATATAATAGGATAAATAAACGAGATGATTTTTTTCGAAATCCGGATGAAGCTCGATGTCACGAAGGCTCGTTGGGATATTGCCGGAAAGCTTCGATTGTTTTTTGCCATTTTTTACGATCAATATGTTCCCTGAACGTTCAGGAATAAGAACGGTCTGACTGTCCGGTAAAAATGCCAAACTCCAGGGCATCGTCATTCCACGCACAACGGTATCAACCATAAACGACATCGTTGTCGACCTGATAACATTCTTCACTTTTGCGGGCACCGGAAAATAACTGCTGGTCATTGCCTTGTCTATTGCGTAACCCGCAACTGCTACAGAATTCTCGAAAGCAGGAGGAAGTTTGCCGTTCTTATCTTTTGTAAACTCGCGCAGGTACGCAACAATTTTCCAACGCTGGTTTTCATTGAGTGAACTACCGAATCCGGGCATTGCACCATGACCTTTTGTAATCTTCCAAAACAGCGAACCGTCTTTTTGCCGCATTGTTTCCCTGTCGCGAAAGTTTGCCGGTTGCACTTCGAACGTCATGCCCGGTGCACCTTTGCCATTTCCTTCTTTGCCGTGGCACGCTGCACAGTATGTATCATAAAGTGTTTTGCCCTCTGCTATCACAGCTTTCGACGCTGGAAATGGCCGTAGTGTTGTGTCCGCCCACGAAGGGGCATGCCATCCGGTTTCCTGTGCCGAGCCGAGGATGGTCATAAAGTTTGTCAATAAAAAAATCGCGACAAATCTCTTCTTCATAAACTCATTGAAATATTATGGTCCCAAAATACTGAGGCATGTGAAAATTCGGTTTTGGTGCAGTGATTGGGCTCCATGTCATATAATGCGGGTTTGAATTATTTTCCGCGATCTTACAAAAGTTCGCTTTCCACTTTACACCCTTCTTTGGACGCGTTATTGAAGAATATCTTTCGAGTGTTCTCAAGGGAATTTTGTATTCAAGCGTCCAGGTTAACGGATCGGGGATTTCGGGATCTACAGTTTTGGGTAACGAGTGAGCAATATTGATGGTCTTTATGTCTTCCGCGGTTGGTTGGTTCGACCGGAATCCAAGCAAGGCGGTGCCGCCGCAATTGATTTCAAGATTGAAATATTGTTCCGGCTTGCTGGTGTCAGGACAAAAGAAAAATTCTACCGCGGCATCTTTCCAGACGGGGCCGTTAATGTCTGTTGTTATTGATCGCACGTGGCGGTCCTGCACGCGGAATATCACATAAATGTTTTCGTCGTCGTAACGCAGCTTTACTTCAGCTATGGGTTGAAAAGCCGGAACTTTTCGAATGAAGTTACTGATCCTTGTGGCGCGTGTTTTTTTCCAGGCCTTCTTGTTCCAGTTGGCGTCGGGTGAAATGGGAGCGTGGGCTCTTGCTGCAGTGTACACCGGCGGCTCCTGGGAGTTTGCTGGAAGACTCCGACTGGTTAGACACAACAGCAGCGAAATGAAAGGCAAAAGTCTCATAGTCTTATCGGGAATAATATAGTACTAAAAACGAGACGAGCCTCCGGCGGAAGTTGAGCAAACGATTGCATTTTTAAAGAATCATGAATCCTGGGGCAGGAAACTATTTAGAGGATGTTTCAGGTTACACAAAAGAGCCCCTCGAATCGAGGGGCCCGGGTGCCTTGAACATTATTAAGAACTATCAAGAAACTATTTAAATCCACCCTCGCCTAACTTATTCACCAACCTGCCAATATCCTTTCCAACCTTTTCACTGGCGGTAGCAGTTCCATCATAATGGATGCCTGCGAGAATCCTCGACCAACCGGCTTCGGTAGCGTACTCCTGGAAAGATTTATATGACCGAACGCCCCAGAGCGACTCATGTGTGTAATCCTTAAAAGCATACCTCCCTCCAAATTTATCTTTCAAAACCTCCGAACAGGCAAACGCAATCACTGCATGAGCAGAAAGATATTCGGGATGCGGAGGCGTTGGAATAAGTGTATTCCAGTTTTCTGCACCCGGGATCGCCGCGCGAATTACACTAATCGGACGAATACCGTTGTATTGATACTTCGACTTGAAAATTATTACAGTTGCATCCTGGATAGCTATACCATGCTTTGCATATAATTCCGCTGCCCCGTACAGGTCGACTTTTTCTTTCCTGATCAGCTGACTCAGCACATTCGTAAAATGCGCAGGACCGTTATAGTTTCCGGGAATGTCACCCCACGTTTTTGCGATGTTTACTTCGTCTGGCGTAAGCACAAGCGATTTGTCGTAAACCAGTTTCACCATCTTAAAATAGTCGGATGCAGGATCCAAAGAATACGGTACGGGCGCTGGTACATTTACGCGATCAACCAGGTTGGGAATAAACGTACGGAATGTTCCTCCATAAGGGTTCGCAGCAGGCGCAAATGCAGGTGGCGTCGTGATCCACAAGCCACTGCCTACAGGTAGCACATAAGGCGGACGTGGTGTTGTGGCGCCATCGGAACCGGACCATAAAAAAACAGCTTTACCTACCTGGTCACCAAAATCCGCTGACCGGTCCAATGCTTCCTGTGAAGCCTGACCCGCGAACTTGCCTGCGAACACAGTGTATAATGAATCAATCGAAAATTTATTAGCCGCAGCTACTGTAGGATCGACATTTGGCGCAGTAAAAAAGGAGGTGAGCACAGCTTTCATTGACCCATTTACGCTGGCTGGCCAGTAATATTTTTTGTTCTTGTCGGCCTTTGGCAAAACGGCTCCTTCGAGATGCACGAACCCGTGAAAACCTGTAATGGCTGGCAATACTGATTCATACATGGTAACGCCTGAATAGGCAAATGCACGTCCGGCGGGTCCGGGACCGAAGCCCGGCGTACGAAGGGTCATCTTCTGTTGAAGGTTGATCCACTCAATGGCTACGTCATTGGAATATTTTTTGCCGATCGGCGAATGTGGAAAGTCAAACTTTCTGCACGAGACAAGTAGTAGGAGCTGCAATATGAGAAGCATTGTAAGTGCGTTGATGCGTTGATGATTGCGCAAGGCATATACTTTCATAAAATTTGTTGTTTAAGGTGAAGATTTGGTACCTGGGCACGGACCGCAAAAACAACATTCGAATGTTATATTGAAAGTAAATGATTGAAAAATACAGGGCTTGCCTGAAAAGGCGCAAAAACTATCTGCAAAGACCGTTTGATTAATTCACGCCTTCTTTTCTGCATTGCAACGGCGACGTTCCAAACTTCTCTTTAAAAACCCTGCTGAAATGTGTTATGCTTTCAAACCCGCTCTCAGCAGCAACGTCATTAACTGACGCGGAAGAGGTGAGAATTTTCTCATAAGCAAGGTCGAGCCTCTTTTGCAAGAGCCACTTTCCGGGAGTAGTAGAAAAAACCTCGCTGAACTTTTTCTTAAATGCTGTAAGGCTGCAGTGGTTGAGCTTAGCAAATTCTTCCAGTGAAAGATTGAACATGTAGTTCGCCTCCATCGACGCCACAAAATTGTATTTATTTTCTTCTCCAATATGTTCAAGAAAAGAGATCAGCAGGGGGTTGGTAGGATCGATCATCAGGTTAAGTAAAAGCTCTTCCATCTTTAACTCAAGTAAATTTTGCGGAGGAGTTGGAACCTGTTTGAAGTACGGGATCAGGCTGTTAAAGTAGGCGTGTACCGTTTCGTTGGCGTTCAGCTGTAACATAGACTGTGAGGTAAGCTTCGCCGACTTGCTTTTAGAAAATTGTTTGATCATCTTTTTGATGACTTCTTTTATATGATCGTCATGAATGCAAAAAACAATCACCTTCCAGTCTTCTTCATGGAACCGGCCCTGCTGAAATGCGCCTTTGCGAAGAAAAAGGAGAGAGCCGGGTGTGAGGTTTATAGTGAGATCGCCGCGGGACAGAGAACGCTCGCCGCTTAATGTATAAATAACGTGGTTGAGATCGGTGACGAGATCAGCAAACCTTTCGATTTGGGGGCAGGTGTAATGAACAAGAAGAGATTTTCCAATTGGAAGTTTCCTGAAATAGTTCGGGTCAGCCAATATCGCTTCGTGGATGTTAATCATGGTAAGGGGCGTTGGTACCTAATTTACATATTTTACCCGGGATGAACTGATGGTATTATTTGAAAAACGCGACCTTCAAGAATTGGAAAGCAGTTATCTATGTATTACCGGTTACTGATTGTAATGATGCTGGCGTTCGCAAGCTGTTCAAGGGAAAAAAGAGACAATCCGCACGTCGAAATTTCGACACGGTATGGCGATATCGAGGTAGAACTGTATCCTAAGCAAGCGCCGGTAACGGTCTCTGCGTTTTTATCGTACATCGACGCCGGGTATTACGAGGAATCATCTTTTTACCGCGTGCTTGTTGACGAAGATCAGCCGTCGTGGGCGCCAAAATCGGAAATTATCCAGGGTGGAATTTATAAAGCGAACGGCGCACTCGTGTCGAAAATACCAGGTATCAAACACGAAACAACTGAACAGTCGGGGTTGTCGCATACCAACGGAACGCTTTCACTCGCGCGGCAGGCTCCTGGCACTGGGCATACAGAATTTTTCATCTGTGTCGGCGATCAACGCGGTTATGATTTCGGTGGGCAAAACAATCCGGACGGTCAGGGTTACGCTGCCTTTGGACGAGTAGTAAAAGGAATGGATGTGGTTAACCGAATGTATGCTGCACCACAACGCGATGGACAGCTTATACCGCAGATTTATATTACGGATATAAGAAGGCTGTAGCGAGTCTGTTTTCTTCAAAAGTGTTTAAAAAACTACTCTTTTACCGTCAAAACACTGAATGAAGGCCATGCAACTTTTTGTAACTTCGATGCCCGAACCGTAAATCACTTTACATGACACCTAAACACCTAATAGCAATCGGCTGTGCGCTGCTTTGCCTTACCCAATCTACAGAAGCACAACTTCTTAAGAAAATTAAAGACAAGGTCAACAAAACCATCAATAATGACGATAAGAAAGAAGAGCAGAAAGAAAGCGACGATTCATCTACGAATAGCAACAGCAATAACAGCAGCAGTTCATCCAACAACTCATCGGGTAATAGCTCATCAAACCGGTCGGACGAAAAGACTAAAGGGCCCAAATGGTGCGACGGCCTGGAAACTGCAGGCGGCGGGTCCGGCAGCGGTGGTACTGTAACAAAAGAGGGTGTTGAATACAAGAAAGTATTCAGCAACCCGAATGGATTTCAGATCCTCTACGATGAAAGTACGCTTTCACTCAAAGGCAATTCAAAGAACTTCCGCATAGTGGTAAGCGAGCGCGCGAACAACAAAACGCAGTATAAGGTCATCGAGAATGGCGAAGTAGTAGCCACTGGCAGTGAAGTGAAAGCCACATGGCTCGTGAACAGTTCGGGACAGGCAAGCACAAAAGAAGGAGTGGACGAACACCAGGCGGCGATGTCGAAATACATTGTGGGAGACACCATGAAACAGAATATCCCTAAGTCTGCTGCTAAAAACGTGACGATTCAAAAAACCGACGACGATCAGATGGAAATGGCACTGAATATTGCCCGGCAAACAGACGAATACAAAGAGATGAGCGATGCTGAGAAGAAAGAATTTGAAGAAACAGTAAAACAGGGCATCGCCAAAAACAATGAAATGGCCGGCACATCATACAATATTCCTGCAAGCCAGGGTGGTACCGTAGCCATGGTAAACGGCTATTTCCTGGTTGTAAAAGGAAAGAAATATGGAAAGTTTACAATGCCTCCGATCATTGATGTGTCGAAAGATGAAACAAAAGTGTTTGCGGTTGGTGTCAACGAGCAGGCTAAGCCGGTACTCATTGCAAATGGTAAAACGACTCCACTCGATGAAAACAAGTACTCGGCAATGGTAGGTAAGATCGTGAGAAGTGCGGATGGAAATAAATTCGTTTACCTCGAGCAAAAGAAGATGAATGAGAAAGAACTGGAAGAGTATACCAATGCCGTAAGCTCAAACAAGAAGGTAGCGATTTCATATAATGTTATTAAGAGTGATGGCAGCACTATGATGGTGGGTGATCCTAACTATTCAGGAAAGTTCAAGCTTACCAATTCAGGTGCGCTCGTATACATCAACGAAGAAACCGGTGAAGTGTTTGCCGACAATAAATCAATAGGAAGGTTTCCTCTGAAGAGCGGCGACAGGGTAGACTCTGATGCAGTGCTGATGGGAACCGACATTACGAAGATCACATTATACAATGGTAGCGAGGGGAGCCTTACTTACCTTGACGGCAGCGTGAAAAAATTAGACATCATCTATCCGCGGGTAGTTACCGAAGGTGGAAAAGCGTATATGTCGTGGTTTAGAAAATGCGGCAACGACATTTACATCGCGAAATTTGCCTATTAGTAAATGAAGGTATTACTGATTATAATCACGTGCACGTGCCTGGTGTCATTTAGGTCACCGGACGAGGCCGACTACCGAAAAGTATTCGGCGACAGATACACATGGGCAGTGAACTGGCTTGAACAGAATGATGCAGTGATCCGCGAGTACGCATGCGCGTTTGATATTCCGGCGAAAGAGTTGAAGGCAATTGTGTTTCCGGAGTTGATCCGTTATAACAACTTCTTCAACGCTATAGAAATCGAGTCGCTGAAGTACCTGTACGTAAGCGAAGGGAAGTATTACGCCGATTTTTCGGTTGGATATTTTCAGATGAAACCATCCTTTGGAGAAATGGTGGAGAAGGATGCGCTGTACTTTCTACCGAAAAAGTATCAAGCGACATCTGGCTGGAGCGCGCAACAAACGGACGATGCAAAGTCGAGGATGGCGAGAGTGAAACGTTTGTCAAATACTGCTGACCAGCTCATTTACCTCTGTGCCTTCTATAAACTCTGCGAAAACAGGTTTAAGGGGTCGAAATTTGGGAGCCGGGAGGAGAGGTTAAGGATGTTTGCCACCTGTTATAATGCCGGCTATAAACGCAGCAATGAGGCGCTACAGGCGTTTCTTGGCCAGGGCGCCTTTTATGGTCACAACTATTCGGCGATCAGCGCGTACTACTTTCAACACGAGTAGGCGACAGGTTTTAATCCGGTTGACGTCTATTATTGCGACAAGGATTCTTTAAATTTCTGAAAATTCAACTGCTAACATGAGAAAATTTCTGCTATTGGTAGGAACTATTGCCTGCACTTTCTTTACCTCTTGTTTTACATCATCCGAACAGCCTGAACAGGCGGATCAGCCTCAGGGCGATGACAAGCGCGTAATCGTTGCCTATGTCGGCGGCTTCCGCGGCGACCTTGCTGAAATCGATTCAATCGATCCTCACAAGCTCTCACATATCAACTATGCATTCGTAGACGTGCAGGGTAACCGCGCATTTCTTAGCAATGAGAAAACCGACACCGTAAACTTCAGGTTACTAAACGACCTGAAAAAAGTAAATAAGGATCTTAAAATAATGATCTCGCTTGGCGGCTGGACGTGGAGCAAGAACTTTTCCGATGCCGTGCTAACAGACACGTCTAACCGCAACTTCTCGCAGAGTGCTGTTGACATCGTCGCTAAATACAATCTTGATGGCGTTGACATCGATTGGGAGTACCCGGGTATGATAGGAGACAGTAATGTGTTTCGTCCGGAAGACAAGCAGAACTACACGATCCTTTTCAAAAACCTGAGAGAACAGCTCGACAGCCTTGGCAAGACAACCAATAAAAAATATTTTGTTACTACAGCTGTAGGCGGAAACGTTGATTATGTGTCGACTACAGAAATGGACAAGGTTGCCCAGTACTGCGACTTCATCAATGTAATGGCGTACGATTTTGCAGGTGGCAACGATACACTTTCTAACCACCACACCGGGCTTTTTGCTTCTTCTCCGGAGGCTTCAAAATTTTCTTCTACAGATGAAGCGATCAAAATGTTTCTGAATGCCGGTGTACCTGCCAATAAGCTTGTAGTAGGAATGGGATTCTACGGCAAAGGCTGGGAAATGGAATCTACTGCGCAAAACGGACTGTTTCAGAAAACGAAGAAAGGGGCAAGGGCAGGAGGGTTTGGATTTATTAAAGACAGTCTTGAAAATAAAAATGGTTACGTAAAGTATTGGGATGATGTGGCGAAGTCGCCCTACGTATTCAATGCTGATAAGAAGATATTCATTTCTTATGACGACGAACGGTCTATCAAAGAAAAATGCGACTACATCAAGAAAAACAACCTGCGCGGAGCGATGTTCTGGGAATACGAAGATGACCTGAAGGAAAATCTTCTTACTGTGATCGCGAAGGAGTTTGAGTTTATAAAATAACTATTGTTTCAGGGGCAGGATCACATGGAAGTTGCTTCCCCTGCCCTCGAAACCTTCAGCAAAAATCTTTCCGTGGTGTGAAGTGGCGATGCGGCTGCAAAGGGCAAGACCGATCCCGGTTCCTTCATATACATCCCTCCCGTAAAGACGCTGAAATATTTCGAAGATCTTTTCTGCATAGCTTGGATCGAAGCCTATACCATTATCTTTTACAACGATTTCTGCATAGCCACCGGGCTTTTCGGCAAGACCGTGCGCGGCTCTTTCCTCATCGGTTAATCGATGCGACTCGATACGTATTTCCGGCGAACGCTCTGTAGATGAAAATTTAAGGGCATTACCGATGAGGTTACCAAACAACTGGTTCATCTGCAACGGTACTGCTTCAACAACAGGAAGATTGCCCGCAACGATTTTGGCGCCTTTCTGCTGAATAGCTAACTCAAAGTCCGACTCTACCTGCATAAAGAGTTCGTTAAGGTCTACCTCGACATAAGATTCAGAACGTGTAAGGCGCGAATACTGCAGAAGGTCTGCTATCATGCCCGACATACGTTTGGCGGCATGCATTACCTTGTTAAAATGCGACACAGACTTTTCATCGAATTTTTCTTCGTTACGCTCATACATCATATTCGCGAAAGTCTGAATTTTGCGCAACGGCTCCTGTAAGTCGTGGCTCGTAACGAAAGCATACTGCTCAAGTTCGTTGTTTGAACGCTGCAACTCATCGTTTGCCTTCTTAAGTTCTAGTGTTCGCTGCGCTACTTCCAGTTCAAGAAGGTCTTCATTTTCTTCGATAGCCTTCCTGGCGAGCACCATTGCTGTAACATCAACAGCAATGACCATTACACCGGAAATAACTCCTGCCGTTTCCTGGAAGGGTGAGTATACGAAGTTCAAATACACTTTCTCTTTTCTGTCTGACCTCACCAGCTCAACCTCGTATTCGTTTCCAACAAATTGCTCTCCTGTTGTAAAAACTTTGTCCAGCAATTCAGGAATGCCTTTATCGCTTAATTCAGGGAACGCTTCGTAAATTGTTTTGCCGACGATGTCTGATTTGCCCGCTATTTCAAGATAGCTTGAATTAGCTAATTCAAAACGTTGCTCTTTGCCACGAAGAATTGCGATCGCAACCGGTGCGGCCATGAAAAGGTTATACAGTTGCTGAAATGCGCGATTACGCGATTGAGCTATCTTGATATTTGAATCTACACGCGACGCAAGCTCTCTCGCTGAAAACGGTTTTACGAGATAGTCATCTGCACCCGCCTGTAATCCTTCAATAGTAGCTTCTTCACCGGCGCGTGCAGACAATAAAATAACAGGAATGTGATGTGTTGCGGTATTTGCTTTTAGATGCCTTACCAATTCGAAGCCGTCCATCTCGGGCATCATCACATCGCTGATAATTAAATCAGGTTGCATTCGTTTTGCGGCGTCCAGGGCAAGTCGTCCGTTTGGCACAGCAGTCACTTCGTATAGCTGCTCCAATAAACGGCTCACGTATTGTCGCATGTCGGCGTTGTCATCTGCCAACAGCACTTTTTGTTTCTTTTCACCGACTTTTTTAGGAGCTGTTTCATCAATAGATTCAACGGGGAAAGTGGCGCCATTCTTTTTACTTTCTGAAGGCAGCCACTTAAGTGCTTCCTCAACGTAAACATCTGACCTGGACGGCAAAGTCGTGTGGCCTGGCGATTCAAGGATCTGATCGGGTGGTAAATGTTCTGAACCCTCACTAATGGTTATCGAGAAAGTAGTGCCCTCGCCTTCGGTACTTGTAACGTCAATTTTGCCGTGATGAAGTTTTACAAGCTCCTGCACGAGCGACAGCCCTATGCCCGTGCCTTCCTGGCTTCGACCAGCTGTATTTTGAATTCGATGGAAACGCTCGAATACTTTTGTAAGTTCTTTTTTGGGAATACCAACACCGGTGTCTGTTACCGAGAGAACAATGTTCTTATTTTTTTTCTGCACCCGCACGGCGATGGTACCGTCATGCGTATACTTAAATGCATTAGAAAGAATGTTAAGCACAATCTTCTCCCACATGTCAATATCAACATAAGCTTCAAGGCGATCATCTGCTTCTACAACGAGCTGCATACCTGCTTTTTCGATGGCAGAACGGAATGTGCTCGCCAGGTCTTTCGTGACCTGAGAAATATTTACAAGCTCGAAACTTGCACGCATTCTGCCTGCTTCGATCCTCGAGAAATCGAGCAGGGTATTCACGAGTTTCAGCAAACGAAATACATTTCGGTGAGCGATTTCCATACGCGCCCTGTTAGCCGGGATTGTGCTTGGATCATTCAACAGGTCTTCAATTGGCCCCGCCATCAACGTGAGGGGCGTACGGAACTCATGAGAAATATTCGAAAAGAAAGTTGTTTTCGCGCGATCAATTTCTGCGAGCGCTTCAGACCGTTTCCTTTCCTCTTCAAACACGTGAACGTCTGCAAAACTCGTTGCTACCTGGTCGGCAACAAGTCCTAAGAAACTGCTATATTTTTCATCGTACAAACGATAAGGATTCAGGCCCATGATCAGTAGTCCGCTCGGATCCTTAAAACCGGTTTGTAGAATGGGTATCACCAGTATTTTATCAGGTGACAAATCCCATGCGCCGACTGGCAGCTGGCCGATTTTACTGCGAACGCCCTCGAAGACTTGATTTTCTCCTGTGGCGATCGCCCTATTGATCGTTTGAATAACCGGTGTCGTTGAAGTAAGGTCAAGTTCCGGGGAAACAATTTTTGATGAGCTGCCAAGCGGAGTACTATTCGCAAGGATCGCTTTGTTGTCGCGGATAACGCGAAACAACGCGAAAGGAAAATCGTACGGATTATTCTGTAGTGTTGCTATTGTGCGTTTAATGGTGTCGTGCGAGGTACGGCAGTCGGTCAAACTTTTTCCCAGCTGCGTAAGTGTTTTCAACTGACGTTCGCTGATGATGCGGTCGGTATCTTCAGTGTTCGCGCAGAACATACCTTCTGTTTTGCCGCTGTCACCGGGAATGGGCGTGTAAGAAAAAGTGTAATAAGTTTCTTCGGGGTAACCGTTTCTCTCCATCAGCAGCAACTGCGCTTCGGAGTAGTTGCCTTCGTTTTCTTCCATCACCTGTTTTAACAATGGCTCGATATCTTTCCAGATATCTTTCCATACTTCCGAGGCGGGCTGGCCAAGCGCCCGGGGATGTTTTCCCCGGACGATAGATATATATGGGTCGTTATAAAATTTGATGAGCGATTTGCCCCAGCCGATCCAAATGGGCTGGCGCGAAGTGAGCATTATACGGATACATGTACGGAGACTCTGCGGCCATGTTTCGATGGGTCCGATTGGCGTGGATGCCCAGTCGTAATTTCGGATGCGTTCACCCATTTCACCACCACCAGACAAGAATTGCGGAATCGAATTAGCCGTTTTGACCTGTTGCATGAATCAGTTAGCAAATGAAATACGATTTACGCAATTTCTTTGCCATGAAGGTGATTATTTTACCCTTAAAACTGAATTTTTATTTGGGCTTTGCGAAGTTGATCATCCACCGTACGCCAAACTTATCTTCAAACGAACCGAAATAATCGCCCCAGAACATATCGGCCATGGGCATTTCGATTTTGCCTCCGGCAGACAGGCCGTTAAAGAGGCGGTCGGCATCCTGCCTGCTATCTGGTGTGATAGATATGTAATTATTATTTCCCACATTCAGTACATGACCCATTGAAGGAACGCAGTCTGACGCCATTAGAAACTGTCCGTCGCCAACAGGAATCGAAACGTGCATCGCGCGGTTTTTTTCTTCGTCAGAAAGGCTTTCGGTGCCCGGTGCCTGGCTCATTTTCTGAATGAACATTTCGCCGCCAAAAACTGACTGGTAGAACCTGAATGCTTCTTCGGCGTTACCATCGAAATTTAAATAAGGATTGAGTTTCATTTTCTTTGTTTTAATAGCTCAAAGCTAATCGTCTCAATCGAAATGAAACATGTGCAATTCAGACAAAAAAGGGCCGAAATGCGACACGCTTATTTTAATCCTAAAGAATGCAGGACCTCGTCATCCGTCGTGAAGTTATTTCTATCGCCATTGAGGTAGTTAATAAAGCCGAACCCTTCATCCATTTCCCACATTGCCCATCCGATATTATTCTCTTCCAGTACTTCCCTGATATCCCTGATAAGATTCAGCCTGCTTTCGCGTGGAGCGTTCGGCATATAGCTGCCAAATTCATTGCAAATCAGGCCGGCATTATTGGTGGTTCCCCATTCAACCGCCCGCTGAATATTTGCTGCGAGTTTTGCTTTGTTCCATTCCTCCTGTCCATACCAGCTCACCATATCTATTATCTCCTGGTCGCTGGTAGTATCGAGAATCGGCTGAACAGCGTCGGGGTTGGAAGGGTAGGGCACACCTCTCAGTTTTGCCATCGCCTCACCGGCCCATGAAGCGCCCTGGTGCGTAAACACGAAAGGATCATAGAAGTGAAAGTTGTAAACGATGTTGTTTTGTTTGTATGGCAAAAGTAGTTTCAGGCCATCGATGCCATTCCAGCCTTCGCCACCAACTATTATGAAATGATCCGGCGTCGCCTGCCTGATCGCCTTAACGAATTTAAGCTGCACTGCTTCCCACCATGTTTTCGAAATGAACATGCTGCCGTCTGAAGCAACATGAGGCTCATTATATACCTCGAAAAATACCTGCGTTTTGGAGAATTTTTTGAATTGATTGGCAACGGCTTTCCAGTATTCAGCCAGCTTATCCTGGTTCGCAGTATTCGTGGGAAGTGTTTTTTCAAAGTCTGTAGTGAGCGGATGATAATTCAGCGTAACGGCGAGGCCATGATCTACTGCTCTCTGCACCGCACCTTCTACGTATTGCAGATTTACCGCATTCAGCTGTGATGGATTATGCTCGTTA
Organism: uncultured Chitinophagaceae bacterium; assembly: GCA_963782225.1. Lineage (GTDB taxonomy): Bacteria > Bacteroidota > Bacteroidia > Chitinophagales > Chitinophagaceae > Flavitalea. The sequence goes on along the minus strand of CAWAIQ010000006.1, from coordinate 102,891 downwards.
AATAAGATAGTTTCGCCAATGGGTATGCGTACGTATGTGAAGCCCAGCTGTTTTAAGGTTTCGAAATGCTTATCGGTAAATCGCTGTGCGAACTCCGCGTGGTTACTGTAGTCGTTGAACCAGTTGGATAAGTTCACACCTTTTGAAAGAGGTTGCTTGTATGCGGGGTCCGTTGTATAGTTATCACCGGGTCCATCTGTTGAATCTTTCTTTTTACAGGAAGAAAAAATCAGGATACTAAAGCTCACCAGCAGTAGCAGGCTTAAGGAGGCTTTCCGGGTCATATTGTAAGATATAATATTATTATTGTATTTTAAACTTGCTCAGAGACTTGCATTATGGCCAAAACAGACTTCAAAAGTATCGACGAATATATCCGCACGCGCGATGCTGAAGAACAGAAAATGCTTCAACAAATAAGAACCACCATCAGCGATGCTGTTCCCGAAGCCGAAGAGGTGATCAGCTACCAGATTCCCGCTTTCAAGTATCACGGGTTTATTTTTTATTTCTCTGCGTTTAACAAACATTATTCTCTTTCATGTCCTCCGCCATGGACGATCTTCGAAAAATATAAAAAAGAACTGGAGCCTTACGAGATGTCGAAGAGTACGATACAATTTCCGAAGGACCAACCTTTTCCATTCGATCTTGTAACAAAGATGTCGAAGTTCAGGGCCGACGAAAATCTGCAGCTTGAAAAGGCCAAACCAAAAAAGAAAAAGTAAATAACAAGAAAATTTTTTTTGATTGGAGGATTCTCATCGTTCTGGCTCGGCGTATGCAAAACGTGACGAACCTTTGGTATATTAAATGCACCTGGAGAGTGTTGATTAAATGGAAAGAAAAAATTACGATGCCGTAGTGGTGGGATCTGGGCCAAATGGCCTTGCAGCAGCGATAACATTACAGCAAATGGGATTGTCAGTCTGGCTCGCCGAATCGAAAGCGGAGATCGGAGGAGGTATGCGAACAGCAGAGTTAACACTTCCCGGATTTAAGCATGATGTATGCTCTACCATTCAACCATTGGCGCTCGCTTCGCCATTCTTCAGAACGCTCCCTCTTCATAAGTTTGGCTTAGAATATATTCAACCGGATATCGCTGCCGCTCATCCCCTTGATGGTGGCACTGCTGCGATCCTTGCCAATTCTATTGATGTAACGGCCTCATCGCTTGGCGATGATGCAAAGGTTTACAAAGACCTGATGACACCCATCGTTGACTACTGGCCACGAATTGAAAAAGATGTACTAGGACCACTACGCATTCCAGAGCACCCGATAGATATGGCGCAATTTGGATTGAAGGCGTTGCCAGGTGCAGCGTATGGTGCGAAAAGGTTTACAACTCAGCTGGCGAAGGGACTTTGGGCGGGGATGGCTGCCCACTCCATTCAGCCGCTGTCGAACTATGCCACATCAGCAATTGCACTCGTACTAATGACTGCCGCGCACCGAAACGGATGGCCGGTAGCGAAGGGTGGTTCACAATCCATCGCGAAAGCTCTTGCAGATTATTTCGTTTCTATCGGGGGAACCATTCAAACCAACTTTCATGTGACATCGCTCGAACAATTGCCGTCATCCAAAGCGGTATTGTTCGACATCACTCCAAAACAATTACTAAAGATCGCAGGGCATAAGTTTTCGTCGTTGTACACTTCGCAACTTAATAAATTTCGATACGGAGCTGGAATATTCAAGATTGATTGGGCGCTCGATGCCCCTGCGCCATTTACAGCAATCGATGCGCGCAAAGCAGGCACAGTGCATCTCGGAAACACATTTAATGAGATAGCAGATTATGAAAGCAAGATATGGCAGAACAATGTGGGCGATAAACCATTTGTTTTATACGCACAACAAACCGTATGCGATCCCTCGCGGGCGCCGGAAGGAAAACATATAGCATGGGCTTATTGCCACGTTCCCAACGGGTATGACGGCGATATGACAGCGGCAATCGAAAACCAGGTAGAGCGGTTTGCGCCGGGTTTTCGCGACAGGATACTTGCCCGTCATACCTTCAACACATCTCAACTCGAAGAATATAACAACAACTATATTGGCGGCGACATAAACGGTGGCGTGATAGACATCCGCCAATTGTTTACACGGCCTGCTCTTAGATGGTCGCCGTACAGAACTTCGGCAAAGGGAATTTATATTTGTTCTTCTTCAACGCCGCCCGGTGGAGGAGTTCATGGATTATGTGGACATCATGCGGCTAAGCGCGCACTAAAAGATATATTTAAAATAAGGTATAATGAAAAAACTGCATGAGGATTGGGTAACAGTGATTTTGGGATTCCTGGTGATTTTGCTTGCATTAGTAAATATCAAATCGCCTGTTCCCGCTTATTCGTGGGCGAATGGTGACGACCTGGCGAGTAAGGTGCTGAGTGGAGCAAATCTTCTCAATCTTTTTATCCAGTTTGTGTTTGTGATTGTGATTGCAGCCATTGGTGCCCTGCTCACCGGTAAGCCTATCAAACATTTCTTAATTGTATTTCCGCTTGTATATATCATTTCTGTTGTGGCGATGATACTCGCAGGCAACAAGCAGGTGAAGGCGCTCAATCTGGAGGCTGTTATTTTTAGTTTAACGCTCGGTTTACTGATCAGCAATCTTATAAAGCTTCCTGAATGGTTCAGGTCGATTTTAACTACAGAATTATTTGTGAAGATTGGTCTCGTAATACTCGGTACCGGTGTGATCTTTGGCGACATTCTTAAGGCGGGATCGCTTGGAATGATCCAGGCGATTGTCGTGGTATTATCAGTGTGGTACTTCGCCTACTGGCTTTGCCAGCGCCTGAAAATAGATAAGGAAATGACGATGATGATAGCGAGTGCCGTTTCTATTTGCGGTGTATCTGCCGCGATAGCAACGTCAGGTGCGATCCAGGGCGACAATAAAAAGCTATCCTACGTAATATCGTTGGTACTCGTAACGGCCATACCGATGATGATTGGTATGCCTTACCTGGCGCAGTGGATGGGTCTTTCGCAGGAAGTGACGGGTGCGTGGCTCGGCGGCACGATCGATACTACCGGAGCGGTGGTAGCTTCGGGCACATTAGTAGGAGAGGCCGCTCTCAAAGTGAGCACCATCGTTAAGTTTTCGCAGAACGTATTGCTGGGCCTTGCAGCATTCGCCATTTCTGTTTATTGGACCGTTAACGCCACCAAAACCGCTACTGCGAAAGAACAAAACCCCGGACTGAAAGTGATCTGGGAGCGGTTCCCGAAGTTTGTGCTGGGCTTCGTAGCTGCGTCACTGTTATTTTCGTTCTTTGTTTCGGCGCCGGTAGTAGCTGCAACAAAAGACAGCCTGAAGAATATACAAACGTTATGGTTCGTGCTCGCATTTACCAGCATCGGACTCGAAACGCGCTTTGCTGATCTTTTCCATCGCGATAACCGTAAGCCATTATGGGGATTCCTGGTTGCCCAAGGGGTAAATGTGATCATAACACTCGTTGTAGCATACCTGCTGTTCAGGAACTACCATTAAGACGAAGAGCGTAAAAATCTCTATTTTCGCCCGGCTTAACCCCCTTACGCTCTATGACCACAATCGGATTAATACGCGAAACCAAATCTCCGGCCGACAACCGCGTGGCTTTTACGCCCGCGCAATGTAAATGGATTCAAAAGAATTCCAGCGACGTTAAAATCATCGTTCAATCATCTCCCGACAGATGTTACAGCGACAAAGAGTACACTTCTGCAGGCGTAACCGTAAAGGATGATATATCGGAATGTGATATTCTTTTCGGCATTAAAGAAGTGTCGAAGGAGTTGCTCATTCCAGGCAAAACGTATCTTTTCTTCTCGCACACAAGAAAAAAACAGGCTTACAACCAAAAGTTATTTAAGACTGTTGTCGACAAAAATATTACGCTGATCGACTACGAATGTCTCGAGCATGAAGACGGTCAGCGTATTCTCGGTTTTGGATTTTTTGCCGGAATCGTCGGCGCTCACAATGGAATGATGGCTTACGGAAAGAAAACCGGCGCTTATGATCTTGAGCGGGTGTACAGGCAAAAAAGCTTCAGAGAGCTTATTCATACCTACTTCGGTATCAGGTTACCCTCAATTAAAGTCGCTGTAACAGGTTCCGGCAGGGTAGCACACGGCGTACTCGAAGTGATGAACCTGATGGAAGTGATAGAAGTTGAGCCCACCGAATATCTTGCACGCTCATTTCCATACCCGGTGTTCACACAGCTGAAAGGCGCAGACCTGTATGCACCGAAAGACGGTTCGGGCTATAACCGCGAACACTTTCATCATCATCCATCGTCTTATAAGTGCTTATTTGAACCCTATTCACAGCAAACAGATGTTTTGATGAACGGTATTTATTGGGATGAAGAAGTACCGCGTTTGTTCGAAGCCGCTGATATTGCCAACGCTGATTTTAAGATTCAGACGATAGCCGATATTACAAATGATAAGAACGGTTCTGTCCCGATTAACATGGGCGATTCTACCATCGAAGATCCTGTATATGGGATTGATAGAAACACGCTGAAGAAAACTGAGCCATATATCGAGGGAACGATTGAGGTGATGTCGGTCGGAAATTTGCCCAACGAACTGCCCCGCGATGCCTCACGCTATTTTGGTGAGCAACTGATAAAACATATTCTGAAAGATTTGGTAGGAAATGGATCGGATATCATCCGCAGGGCAACGATGGTTGAGAAAGGAGCGCTTACCGATCGATTTTCGTATCTCGAAGATTACGCGAAGGGATAATATCAAAACTGCGCACGGGCAGAAATCTTCACATCAAGCGGATCAAATTCCTGCCTCAGATATTTGTAGTAACCCGTGATAGCGATCATTGCCGCATTATCGGTGCAATACTGAAATGCAGGGATGTATGTGTTCCATCCTTCGCGTTTACCCATTTCCGTTAGTCCGGATCTTAGCCCGCTATTGGCCGACACCCCCCCTGCTACACAAACCTCTTTGATGCCTGTAAGCTCCGCAGCTTTCTTCACCTTGTTCAGTAAAATTGAAACGATTCTCTGCTGGATAGAGGCACAGATATCATTCATATTCGTTTCAAGAAACATTTTATCTTTCGCCTCGTGATCGCGAATGAAATAAAGGATCGCCGTCTTTAATCCACTAAATGAAAAGTTTAGTCCGGCAATTTGGGGCTCCGGAAAATTAAATCTTGCAACACCTTTTGAAGCATAAGTATCTATTAGCGGTCCGCCGGGGTAGGGAAGACCCAGCAGTTTGGCAGATTTATCAAACGCTTCACCTGCTGCATCGTCGAGTGTTTCACCAATAACTTTCATATCGTTCGGTGATTCGCATTGCACTATCTGGGTATGTCCGCCGCTAACAGTCAGGCAGAGAAAAGGAAAATTTGGGCGCGGTTCATCAATGAGATTGGCGAGAACATGCGCCTGCATATGATGCACAGCAATGAGCGGGATATTGAGTGATAGCGCTATTGATTTGGCGAACTGGCTTCCCACCAATAATGAACCAATCAGTCCGGGTGCCTGCGTAAATGCGACGGCATCCAGGTCTTTTAATTCGACTGATGATTTTTTGAGCGCTGCATCTACTACGGGAACAATGTTCTGCATATGCGCACGCGACGCCAATTCAGGCACCACGCCTCCGTATTGTGCATGTACCGTCTGGTTGGCAATGACATTCGATAAAATTCTTCCATCAACGCAAACAGAAGCTGCTGTTTCATCGCACGAAGATTCTATCGCCAGGATTGTTACAGGCATAATTAGTTAGAACGTATGGCCACAACAGGATCCATGCGTGAAGCAATTGATGCAGGAACTATCCCCGCAATCATGCCCACAAGAATACATATTGTAACAGCCAGCCCCACGATGGGTGGTGAAATAAACAATGGAAATCCTGACACCAGCGAGAATATTTTGAAGAGAACGAACACCAGCAATAGTCCGATGATACCGCCCATGATACATAAGAATGCTGACTCAAGAAGAAATTCTGAAAGTATCACAGACCGTTTTGCACCGAGCGCCTTTTTCAATCCAATCTGCGGCGTTCTTTCGCGTACGGTAACAAACATAATGTTCGCTACGCCAAACATTCCCACGATCAACGACAATGCAGCGATCGCCCAACCTCCCTTACTAACATTTCCGGATAGCTCACTGATAAACTGGCTGAGCGAGTCGATATCATTTAATGAAAAGTTATTCTCTTCGGCAGGCTTTAGTTTTCTAAGTGATCGCATCGCACCATTCAATTCATCCAGCAACATCTGCATCGGTACCTCGGTTTTTCCCTGCACAATTATCTTAGGCGACGCCATCTTCTCCGGAATCATCTGGGCAAGACTCCGATTCGGCAACAGAAGCCCATCATCAAACTTCCACATCTCCATGATACTCGATCCCTGTTTTTTTACAATTCCTACGACAATGCCGATTTTGCCATTGCGTAACTGCACTTGTTTGTCGAGCGCGTTTTCTGCTTTGCCGAACAACTGGGTAGCCACATTGTTACCCATCAGTATAGAATTAGTTCCCTGGTCGAAATCACGTTGTTGCAGCGCCCTTCCCATATAAAGGTCAACTGTCTGAATATTGAAGAAATCTTCAGACACACCGTAATACCAGACGTTGCTCAGCACTGAGCTTCCATATTCAACTTTGTCTACCAGGTCGGTTTCGAATGCAATATTCTGAATCGCAGGAACCTTATCGCGAAGCAATTGTACTTCCGACGATTTCATAGTGGGCCGGTTTACATATTTCCACCATGGAAAGTCGTCTTCCTCCTGGTACTGCCATTTGTCAATGTACACGGTATTACTTCCCAGCGACTTGATATCTTTCTGAATGGCCATTTCGAGGCTGTCGATGATGGCTAAAACGCCAATGATACAAAAGATGCCGATGGTAACACCAAACAGCGAGAGGAACGTGCGGAGCTTATTGGAACGAAATTCTTCCATCGCCATTTTGAAGCTGCTGATGATGATGGAGAAAAATTTCATTGGTTTATTGTAAAGTTTAGCGCCTCTAATGTAGAACAAAAAAAAGATCCCGCATTTCGCGGGATCCCAAACAAACAATCTTTAAAAATTATTTCGCAAGTACCGGACGTTTCTTTGGTGCAATTCCTGCATCTTTTGACCCGCCAATATCTCCCAGCGGACGCTTTTTGCCGAAGTCCACAAGTATCGGAGCCGCAACAAAAATCGACGAATAGGTACCTGTAATTACACCTAGCAACATCGCAAACGCAAAACCTTTGGTTACCTCTCCACCTACAATGAAAAGAATGAGAATGGTAAGGAACACCGTAAGAGATGTCATGATGGTTCTGCTGAGTGTATGGTTGATCGCGTGATTGATAAGCGTTGGCTTGTCAACACCGGTAAGTGAATGGCTGTATTCACGAATCCTGTCATACACCACCACCGTGTCATTCATCGAGAAACCAATTACGGTAAGTATCGCTGCGATAAAGTGCTGATCTATTTCCAGCGGGAACGGTACTATATTCTTGAAGAAGGAGAATACAATTAACGTTACCAATACGTCGTGCATCAACGCCACGATCGTACCCAATGAATATCTCCAGTCGCGGAAACGGATGAAGATGTAGAGTGCGATAATTGTCAGCGACCAGAACGTAGCCCATTTGGCACCCGACTTAAGGTCATCCGAGATAGTAGGATCTACGCGTTTTGAACCCTGTATGTTATCGTCCCTGAACTGCTCAATGGATGTGTTGCCGAGGAAAGGCTTCAGACCAGCGTACAGCGTATTGAGAACTGTTGAATCGGCGCGCTGACCTTCCACATCGATCATGTAATCGGTAGTGATATCGAACTGATCGTTGTTTGTGCCGTACGATTTTACGGTCGGTGATTCGTCGAACACTTTTTGTAATGCATCACGGATTTCAGTTGCCTCATGTGGACGGTCGAACTTAACAACGAAGCTGCGCCCACCGCTGAACTCAACGCCTTCTTTGAAACCGTTAAAGAAGGAAGCAATACCTAATACGAGCACAATACCCGAAATAACGTAGGCGACCTTCCTGTACTTAACGAAGTTGTAATTGGCGTTCCTGAATATTCTTTTCGATAGAGACGTGAAATATTTGAAGTGGCGCTCTTTGTTTGTGTAACCATCTGTGATTAATCTCGAAACGAGAATACCGCAGAACAACGAAAGGAGGATACCTAAAATCTGTGTTGTTGCAAAACCGAGTACCGGCCCCAAACCATAAATGGCAAGGATGATAGCGGTAAGCAATGTGGTGATATGCGCATCGAGTACAGGTGGCAACGATCGGCGGTAACCAAGCTTAACAGCCTGCTCGTGGCTCGCACCACGCCCGAGCTCATCTTTTATACGTTCGAAGATGATAACGTTCGTATCCACGGCCATACCAATTGTAAGTACCAAACCCGCAATACCGGGAGCGGTAAGGGTGGCCTTCATGGCACTAAGAACACCTATAGTGAACAAGAGATTTAATATCAGCGCGATGTTGGCAACGATACCAGCTGTGTTATAATACACCAGCATCAGCAGGAATATTACACCGAACGATATAGTAAACGAAAGAATACCACCGTTCACTGCATCTTCACCAAGAGTAGGGCCTACCACCTGGTCCTGCACAATTCTTGCCGGAGCTTCAAGTTTACCCGCTTTGAGAATATTTGCCAGATCCTGTGCTTCGTTAACAACAAGCTGCGTGTTGCCCTTGTTACCACGACCCATAGTGATCCTTGAATTTCCGCCTTCAATTTTTTCGCTTGCTACCGGTGCCGAGTAAACGATCTCATCGAGTACGATAGCAATTGGTCTTTTTTCGCGGGCAGATCTTTCTGTCATTTGTGCCCATGTTCTTGCACCGGCATTGTTCATGCTCATGTTCACAAGTACATCGTTGGTAACCTGGTCAAAACTTTGGTCAGCACTTTCGATGGCGCTACCTTCTATCAATGCACCTTCTTTACCCGGAATGGTTTGGATAGCGTAGAGATCTAAGAAGTTCACCATCTTTCCATCCTGGTCTCTTTCCTGCTTGCCCCAAAGGAACTTTGCGTTAGCAGGAAAAGCGTTTGCAACAGCCGGAATGCTGAGATAGCTGTTCACCTTTGCGGTATCCCTGATCAGTGAGCGGCCGATAGACGATCCGAAAGATTGCCTGCCGGTTTCATCCTGGTAAGGCTGATTGGGCACGAGCACCCTGAACAATGGGTTCATCTGCTCGGCTTTTCTCGCACTGTCAGAAAGTCTATTATTAAGTGTGGTGTCGTTCGGGTTTTTTGCAGCAGAATCTGCGGCTGCCGTAGCGTTAGTTCCGTAAAGAGCCGTTTCCAATGCTTTGTCAGCATTCTGAATACCGGCTACAAACGCGGCGTCATTAAGAGTGTAAACTTCAAAAAACTGCAGGTTGGCAGTTGACTGAAGATACTTCCTTACTCTTTCAGGATCTGTTGCACCTGCCAGCTCAACGGTGATGATACCTTTGTTTTCATCCAGGCTGATATTCGGTTGTGCAACACCAAACTTGTCGATACGCTTTTGCAACACCTGGTAAGTTTGTTGCATGGCTGCATTACCCTGCTCGCGGATGTAACTCAATACCGCCTGGTTCGATGCATTAATGCTAAGCTTGTTCCTGTTGGAGTTGGCGAAAAGAGGAGCCAGCTTACCGTTGGGATTCTGGTCGCTGTATGCTGCACCAAAAAGGTCGATAAAGTTTTGATCGCTGTTCAGCTTTCTGCGCTGGGCCTCCTGAAGTGCTTTGATAAGTGCAGGATCTTTTGCATTGTTTGCGAGACCCCTGATGAGTCCGTCGAGTGCAACATCGAGTGTTACATTAATGCCGCCTTGCAGGTCGAGGCCAAGCAGCAGTTCGCTTTCCTTGGCCTTTTGATAAGACTGACCCCACCAGGTAATACTTTCGTCTTTTGTGGAATCAAGCAATCGTGCCAGGCGCTCCTGATAATACCTGTGCGCCGAATCCTGGAGAGGGTCAAGCTTCACATTTTTTTCGACCGTAAATTTTGCAGTAGGGTATACGCGCTTGGTCTGCTGCATGGCTCTTTCTTTCATGGACGATTCGTGTTTATTCACGAACCATGTGAAAGAAAGCTGGTAAAGGGAGATCAGGATCAACAGCGCAGCAAAAATGCTAACCAGTGCTCTCATTGATGGGTTTGTTTATTTTTTAGAGTTTGCGAAGATAGGAAAACATACATTTGCATCTCAAAAAAAAGCAACCTTTAGCAATGCAGTTATCTTCCCGTTTAGAGCGTTTTAGTGAACCCGAAACGCTGAAAATGGCCAAATTAGGCCGTGAACTACGTAGCCAGGGGATCGATGTGATAGATCTTAGCCTGGGCGAACCGGATTTTGACACACCAGAACATATCAAAGAGGCCGCCCGCAAGGCAGTTACCGAAAACTGGAGCCATTATCCTCCTGTTGCCGGTTACCCGGAACTAAGAGAGGCGATCTGCCAGAAATTCAGGCGCGACAACAACCTTGAATATAAACCGGAAAACATTATTGTGTCTACAGGTGCTAAACAAAGCCTCGCGAATGCGGTTTTTGCTGTTGTGGACAAAGGCGACGAAGTAATCATTCCTACCCCTTACTGGGTAACCTATTCCGAGATTGTAAAGCTTGGCGAAGGCGATGTAAAACTCGTTAGAACCAGCATCGAGAACGATTACAAGCTCACTCCACAGGAACTGGAAGCGGCCATCACGCCAAAATCGAAGCTCTTTATATTTTCTTCTCCATCCAACCCCACTGGCGGGGTTTACAGTCGCGATGAACTCGCTGCGTTGGCAGAAGTGTTCAAGAAACATCCGCAAATCTTTATTATTTCGGATGAGATTTACGAATACATCAACTATGTTGGCGGCCATGAAAGTATTGCGCAGTTCCCTGAACTGAAGGATCGTATCATTATTATCAATGGTTTGAGTAAAGGCTTTGCGATGACCGGCTATCGCCTGGGTTACATCGCAGCAAACGCTACCATTGTAAAAGCCTGCGAAAAACTCCAGGGTCAGTTTACAAGTGGCGCTACCGCTGTTACGCAGCGCGCCGCTATCACGGCACTTACCGCCCCCCTCGATACTACGTGGGATATGCTGAAGGAATTTAAAGAAAGAAAAAGAAGAGTGATTGAATTACTCAGCGGGATCCCTGGGTTAAAGCTGTCGGAACCGGACGGCGCGTTTTACGTGTTCCCGGATGTTTCTGCATACTTCGGAAAAAAGGATGGTGAAGAAACAATTGCCAACGCCGACGATCTGTGCATGTACTTGCTAAATAAAGCACATGTATCAACTGTAACTGGTCGTGCGTTTGGTGAGCCGAACTGTATCAGAATTTCGTTCGCTAACAGTATGTCTAAAATTGAAGGCGGAATGAAGAGGATCACAGATGCAATGGCAAAGTTGAAATAACCTCAGGCTTTGGCCTTCTCAAGAAATAATTCATGCAATTTTAAAACCTGTGCTATCACAGGTTTTTTTGCGTCGTTTACTATTACGAAATCGCAAAGCCGCATCTTGATGGTTTCGTTTATTTGCCTGTCTATACGGTCAAGCACTTGCTGACGCGTAAGATTATCGCGTTGCATAGCGCGGTCAATGCGCATTTCAAGCGGTGCCGAAACGCCAATTACAAAGTCAAGCTGACTCTGAACACCGCTTTCAAATATGAGTGCTGCTTCCCGTATGGCGTAGGGAGTAGTCTGGCATTTCATCCACTGAACCGAATTTCTAATTGTAGCAGGATGAACGAGGCCGTTAAGGACAGACAGTTTTTTCTTGTCGTTAAAAACAATAGAGGCCAGGTACTGGCGGTTTAATTTTCCGTCTATATAAGATCGCTCTCCGAAGTTTTTTACGATTTCTGCCTTTAGTACAGGATCCTCGTTCATGATCCGCTTTGCCGCATCATCAGCATAGTATACAGGTATGCCAAGCACCTCGAATATGCGCGCCACAGTTGTTTTGCCCGAGCCGATACCGCCGGTGATGCCGATTTTGAGAGGCATGGGGGAAATTATTTCGTCGTCGTAGTCGCCGCTGACTTATTCGCCGCGTTTGTCCACTCCATAGAAATGGCGCTCTTTTCGATTTTCAGGTAACTGCCGGGGCTGGTTTCAACCATGATGGTTCCATCATCGTTTACTTTATTAACGGTACCGTGAATGCCTGCGATAGTTACAATCTTTTCGCCTTTCTGCATATTCTCCTGGAACTGTTTAGCGATCTTGGCTTTTTTAGCTTGAGGACGGATCATAAACAACCAGAAGACCAGTACCATTCCCACTAATAATATGATTTGAGGATAACCTGAAGAACCTGCCTGAAGTAAAATTGCTGTAAGTGTCATGATAAAAAGTGTATGTTATATTCTTGTGTGACTAATTAATTTGCCGGCGCCTGCTGCTGCGGCCCCCCGACAACGGTTACATCGAAGGTTAGCACGTGCGTGCGCTCTGCGGTATTAGTTGTAACTGTAATTTCTTTGTGATTTGCTCCTTCGCGGCCTTCGCTATCGAACGCCCCGGTTATTTCGCCTTCACCACCTGGAGCGATAGGCTCTTTGGGGTAATCGGCAACGGTACAGCCGCATGCCGGCTTAACACTTTCGATAACAAGCGGCTTGTCGCCCGTATTTTTAAACCTGAACGAAACAGCCAGTTTCTGACCCTGGGTAATCTTTCCAAAATCCCTTGCAGAATCTAACCATTGAATGTTGGTGGTTTGCTTGGCATTTACGTCTCTAACCGCCTCAACATCCTTAGGCGCATCAGAACTACCGCAGGCTGCAGCGAAAGCTGTTATTACTGTGAAGATCAGTGACCGTGTGATCATCTTTTTCGTTTTTGCGAATTTAGCCAATTGGCCGTCAATTAAGATTGTTTGAAAGGCACTTTATGCATTTTATCGTCTTTCACAAGCTCCTTATGAATGTTATCGAGAATGCCATTAATGAACTGACCGCTTTGCTGGGTGCTGTACTCCTTAGCCAGGTCTATATACTCATTAATAGTAACCTTAGGCGGAATGGTCTCAAAAAACAGGAACTCGCAAACACCCATGCGCATGAGTAACATGTCGAGCACAGCGATACGGTCGGCGTCCCAGTTTTGTAATTTAGGTTTAATATACTCGAGCGTCACTTCCTTCTTTTCCATCGTGGTTTTCAGCAGTTCTTTTGCGAATTCCCACTTTTCTGTGCCTACCGTTTCCTGGAAATTGAATGCGGCCGGTTTGGAAAGGAGCGAAGTGATCAGGCTTTGTACCATATCAGCGTCGTCGTCCCAATTCGGAAATTTCTCTTCAACAAAGCCGGTGAAGCTTTCGCTTGGCAGCATCAGATCCGTAAAAATGTACTCGAGGATGTCTTTTTCGTCCTTTCTATCCCTTGCCTGAACAGTGATGTATTGTTGGTAGCGTTCGCTGGCAACGAGGTCGGTGTAAACCTTACGGGTCAGCTCAGATTCGTTGGTGATATGCGGCTTATCTTCTTTGAGGGCCTGGATGTAAGACGGATGCTCCAGTATCTTCCAAAGCAGCTCGTTGCCGGCAATTTTTGTGTTTACCGTCAGATCCTGGGCTGAGGGGATATACTTGGAGGCCTTATTCTTAGCGTCCGTTTCCGAGTAGCGGGCCACTTCTGTGATAAAGTGAGCCATAAAAACGATCAGTTCGCGGCTTTGGTCGAAATGCTTTTTTAATAATTTGATTGCGTCGGTTGAAGAGAGGGGAGAATCCTGCGTTTCGAGAGAGTACAGCGTCTGCATCACTTTCACCCTGATATTTCTTCTGCTGATCATAGCTGCAAGAACTTATTTAGGCGGGCGAAGGTATGGTTATTTTTATTTTTTCAATGATATATGAATACATTGACACACCACTGCCAAAACTGACTTCAAAACCTGAAATATTGGCTTCTCTTCCCCAATTGGTATGGAATTCGATTACATTTGCCGCCTGCTTTTAGGGCAGCCCAACAATTGCAAAAAACTATAAATTAAAAATTGCTACGATTATGGCTAACAATTTAAAGGTTACCCCACTGCACGACAGGGTAATCGTGAAACCAGCTAAAGCAGAAGAAAAAACGGCCGGCGGAATCATCATCCCCGACACTGCGAAAGAGAAACCACAGAGAGGTACGGTTATAGCTGCCGGTCCCGGGAAAAAGGACGAGCCTGTTACCGTTAAAGTTGGTGACACCGTTTTATATGGTAAGTACTCAGGTACGGAAATACAGATCGAAGGTGATGACCTGCTCATCATGAGAGAAAGCGACATCCTGGCGATCGTTTAATTCCACTCAATTAACTGATATTAAGACAGAACCTTAAAATTTAAAGATATTATGGCAAAGCAATTATATTTTGATATTGACGCCCGCAACAAGATGAAGAGAGGGGTTGATATTCTGGCCAACGCCGTTAAAGTAACACTTGGTCCTAAAGGACGCAACGTGGTTATCGAAAAGAAATTCGGCGCTCCGGCAATTACTAAGGACGGTGTTACCGTTGCAAAAGAAATCGAACTGGAAGACCTCATCGAAAACATGGGTGCGCAGATGGTGAAAGAAGTAGCCAGCAAAACTGCAGACATCGCAGGTGATGGTACTACAACAGCGACAGTTCTCGCTCAGTCAATCATTTCGGAAGGACTTAAAATGGTAGCTGCAGGTGCTAATCCGATGGACCTGAAGCGGGGTATCGACAAAGCCGTAAGCCTTGTTGTTGAAAACCTCAAGAGCCAAAGCCAGACTGTAGGAAACGACAGCAACAAAATTCAACAGGTTGCTTCGATCTCTGCTAATAATGATGAAACAATCGGAAAACTTATCGCTGAAGCGTTCGCCAAAGTGGGTAAAGAAGGTGTGATTACCGTTGAAGAAGCCAAAGGAACCGATACTACAGTTGATGTAGTAGAAGGTATGCAGTTCGATCGCGGCTACATTTCTCCATACTTCGTTACAAACAGCGAAAAGATGGAAGCAGAACTGCAGAACCCTTACATTCTTATCTATGATAAGAAGATCTCTGCAATGAAAGATATTCTTCACATTCTTGAGAAAGTTGCGCAGAGCGGTCGTCCATTACTGATCATTTCTGAAGATCTGGAAGGTGAAGCACTCGCAACACTTGTTGTAAATAAACTTCGCGGAACCATTAAGGTTGCTGCTGTTAAGGCTCCAGGTTTCGGCGACAGAAGAAAAGAAATGCTTACTGACATCGCCATTCTTACTGGCGGTACAGTGATCAGCGAAGAACTCGGCCACAAACTTGAAGGTGCTGACCTTTCATCACTCGGACAGGCAGCTTCAGTTACCATCGATAAAGACAACACAACAGTTGTTGGTGGTAAAGGTGAAAAAGAAGGAATTACCAGCCGTGTTAATCAAATTAAGGCACAGCTTGAGAATACAACATCAGACTACGACAAGGAAAAATTACAGGAACGCCTTGCTAAACTTGCAGGTGGTGTAGCTGTATTGTATATCGGCGCAGCAACGGAAATGGAAATGAAGGAAAAGAAAGACCGCGTTGACGATGCGCTTCACGCTACAAGAGCAGCTGTTGAAGAAGGTATTGTTCCAGGTGGTGGTGTTGCCTACATCCGCGCTATCGAAGCTCTCGAAGCGAAGGTTAAGGGACAGATCGCTGACGAGCAAACAGGAATGGCTATCGTTCGCCGTGCACTCGAAGAACCCATGCGCATACTCACTGCTAACGCAGGTATCGACGGCTCTATCGTTGTACAGAAGATCAAAGAAGGCAAAGGTGACTTTGGTTTCAATGCACGCACAGAAGTTTACGAAAACCTCTTTGCAGCAGGCGTTATCGATCCCACTAAAGTTAGCCGTGTAGCCCTCGAGAACGCTGCTTCAATCGCAGGAATGCTCCTCACAACCGAATGTGTTGTTGCAGACAAGCCTAAGAAAGAAGAAGCACATTCTCATCCTGGTGGTGCACCTGGAATGGGTGGAATGGATTACTAATTTCAATCGTATTACTAATACTGAACCTCATTATGGAAACATAATGAGGTTTTTTTATCTTCGCGCGCTATGACACAAGATCAAATCAAGATTATGAGGGACCGAGTTGTTGTCCTGAGGAGGTTTCTTTGACGTCGCTAACAGACAGGATAAGATAAACCAGGAAAAACAACTTTCATTATCGCCCGGCTTCTGGGACGATAACAAACGTGCAACAGAGATTCTCCGGAATATCAAACTCAATGAATTCTGGGTGAAGCTATATGAACAGGTCGAAGCCGCCGTGGAAGACTTCGTAGTATTATACGAATTCTGGAAGGCAGGCGAAGCATCTGAAGACGAAACAAAAGAAGCATACCGCAATGCACAGGCCCTTATTGAAGAGGCCGAATTCAAAAGCACACTTAATGAGCCGGAAGACGAGCTGCCCGCCGTGTTGCAGATCAATAGCGGCGCTGGTGGAACCGAAAGCCAGGATTGGGCTGAAATGCTCGCTCGCATGTACCGCATGTACGGAGAGCGCCAGGGATGGAAAGTAACTGAGCTTGATTGGGTGTGGGGAGATGGTGCCGGTATAAAAACTGCAACACTTCAATTCGACGGACCGTTTGCCTATGGCTTTCTGAAAGCTGAAAGCGGAGTGCATCGTCTCGTTAGAATTTCCCCTTTCGACAGTAACGCACGCCGGCATACGTCGTTCAGTTCAATATTTGTGTACCCACTCGTGGATGACACCATTAATATCGAAGTGAAAGATGCGGATGTAAAAATGGAAACTGCGCGAAGCGGAGGAGCTGGTGGTCAGAACGTAAATAAGGTGGAAACGAAAGTAATGCTTACACACATACCTACGGGCATTGTGGTTGTTTGCCAGACGGAACGTTCGCAGCTGGGCAACCGCGAGAAAGCGATGACCATGCTGAAGAGCCGCCTGTATGAAGAAGAACTCCGCCGAAGAAATGAAGCGAAAGACGCAGTAAACAGTACAAAGAAAAAAATTGAGTGGGGATCACAAATACGTTCGTATGTATTTCATCCTTACAAAATGATCAAGGATCACCGCACAGAGTTTGAAGTGGGTAATGTTCAACCTGTAATGGACGGCGACCTCGATGGATTTATAAAAGCATACCTGATGATGGAAAAAGAAACACAGAGTTAATATTCCGCAAAAAACATTCGCATGAACCTTGGATATTTCGCTTACCCCTTACCGCAAAATGAACCGGTTCTGAACTACGGACCAGGTTCGAAAGAAAAAGAAGAATTAAAGAAAGTACTGAAAGAATTAAAGAGCACGAAGGCCGATGTACCAATGTATATCGGGGGAAAAGAAGTTCGCACCGGCAAACTTCTCGACATCCGGCCGCCTCATGAAACGGCTCATCTTCTTGGAAAGTTTCATGAGGGTGAAGAAAAGCATGTACACGACGCCATTGATGCTGCCCTTGCTGCCCGCGAAAAATGGGCAGCGCTAAGCTGGGAAAACCGCGCGGCGATATTTCTGAAGGCTGCGGATCTTCTCGCCACTAAATACCGGTATCATATGAACGGTACCACGATGCTTGGTCAGAGTAAGAATGCTTACCAGGCTGAGATCGACAGTGCGTGCGAACTGATCGACTTCCTCCGTTTCAATGTTCATTTTTTAAGTGAGATATATAAGCAGCAACCGGTTAGCTCCCCCGGCATGCATAACCGCATGGAGTATCGTGCTCTGGAAGGATTTGTGCTGGCCGTAACGCCGTTCAACTTTACCGCAATCGGTGGCAACCTGCCTACATCCGCTGCAATGTGCGGAAACGTTGTGATATGGAAACCTGCAAACACGCAGATCTACAGCGCGCAGATGTTCATGCGCATACTCATTGAAGCAGGCCTGCCCGACGGCGTAATTAATTTATTGTATGTAGATGGCCCGACAATGGGCAAGGTGTGCTTCAGTCATCGGGATTTCGCCGGCGTACACTTTACAGGGTCTACGGGAGTCTTTAATGAAATGTGGAAGACGATCGGTGCCAATATGAACAGCTACAAATCATATCCAAGAATTGTTGGTGAAACAGGCGGCAAAGATTTTGTTGTGGCCCATGAAAGTGCCGACCCTGATGTGGTAGCGACCGCATTGCTCAGAGGCGCGTTTGAATTCCAGGGACAGAAATGCTCAGCTGCATCCCGCGCATATATTCCCTCGAACATCGCTGATGTGGTGAAGGAGAAGCTTGTTGCAGGTGTGAAAAGTTTTTCAATGGGAAGCGTGGAAGACTTTACAAATTTTGTAAATGCCGTGATCGACGAAAAAAGTTTTGATAAGATTGAAAAGTATATAAAAGATGTGTCGTCATCTAAAGACGCGTCTGTTCTTGTAGGAGGGAAGTGCGATAAATCGAAAGGGTACTTCATTCAACCTACAATTATCGAAGCAACGGATCCCAAGTATGTAACGATGTGTGAAGAGATCTTCGGCCCTGTGTTAACGATACACATTTACGACGCCACTAAATTCGAAGAGACACTCAACCTTGTTGATAGCACATCGCCTTATGCGCTGACTGGTTCAATAATATCCCGCGACAGACAAGCTGTTGAACTCGCGACAGAAAAATTGCGACACGCTGCGGGTAATTTCTATATCAACGATAAACCTACCGGCGCCGTGGTGGGTCAACAACCGTTTGGTGGTGCAAGAGCGAGCGGAACAAATGACAAGGCAGGATCGATATTGAATTTATACAGATGGTTAAGCGCGCGCACTATTAAAGAAACTTTTAATCCGCCAGTGCACTATGAGTATGCATTTATGGGTGAGAAATAATTTCTAAAAACGAAAAAGACCTTAATTAAAAGGTCTTTTTCATTTGAGAGATGTATGAATATCTGGTTATTTAGAGGCGTTTCCGAGATGGATCTGGAAACCGACGTTCAAACCAAAACGGTTTGCCCTGTCATCTCCACCATAAGCATCACCACCTGCAGAAGCATACTGTAATGCAAACTCAAGCGCTGTATTCGGTGAAAGGAAAACTGCAGGACCTGCAGAAATCGTAAACTGGTTGAAGCTTTCGCTGTCTCCATCATTGTAAGAACCGAAACCATAGCTACCGTCTGCAAATAGGTTTACCTTGTTTGCTGTTGGCAGGAAATAATACCTCACGAACGGAGCGAAGAGCAAACTTGATGATGCATCTTCAGCCTGTTTAAATTTTGTGTGATCGTACGAAAAACGAACACCACCTGCAAAATTGTTGATGAAGAAATAGCCTGCGTTCGGGCTGAATGTAAATGAAGTGTACTTGCTTTGATCATTGTCACCAGTCTTTCCTGATTCGAAATTTGCGTTTCCACCGACGAGCCACTGGCCCTTCTGAATTTGTGCAAACATCGTTTGTGATGCAGTGATAAGCAGTGCGGCAAATAATACCTTTTTCATTGTTAGGATTGTTTTATTTGAATTTAAATACGCGGCGAAGATAATTTGCAGATCATGAAAATGCAAGTGTCAATCGATGTGGCAACAATATAAAACACACAGAATTAAATTTTATTCATCGATTTTTAAATCAATTACGCATATACGTAAGTGTTTGTCTTTATTTCAAGATAAAATCCTGATAAACAACTCATATTTTAATTTTGCTCAGGGATAACCTGTTTCGCTTTACTTTTATAAAAAAATAGCTTGAAGACGGTACTTAATGAGCAGCAGCTGGATATCACAATAAAAAGGCTGAGTCACCAGATTCTGGAAAATCATCCTTCCTTACAGAATACGGTGATCATCGGTTTGCAGCCTCGTGGTATTTTTGTTTCTGATAGTATTGTTGAAGAATTGAAGAAAATTATTTCTCCGGATATCATCAGGTACGGATTATTGGACATTACTTTTTACAGGGATGATATAAGAAAAGAAATACATGTGCCGAACCAGACAAAGATTCCTTTTACTGTCGAAAATAAAAATGTAGTGTTGGTTGACGATGTATTGCATACAGGGCGAACCATTAGGGCCGCACTCGATGCGTTGCTCGATTTCGGTCGCCCCTCCAAAGTGGAACTTTGTGCGCTGATCGACCGGAGGTTCAGCCGCCAGTTACCGATACAACCCGATTATGTTGGCAAAACCATCGACTCCATCATATCGCAGCGCGTGAAGGTGTTCTGGCGCTCGAGAGATAATAAGCAGGAGGTAGTATTGTTAGAAGGAAATTAAAATTAATCGTATAACTTTGCCATCTGAAATGCAGCTTTCAGTAAAACACTTACTTGGCATCCGGGACCTTACTCCCCACGACATTCGAATCATTTTAGATACAGCAGTTCAATTTAAAGAGGTTTTACAGCGGCCTGTTAAAAAGGTTCCCGCACTTCGCGATTACTCCATCCTTAATCTTTTCTTCGAAAATTCAACCAGGACGAGGATATCATTTGAACTTGCAGAGAAGCGACTTAGCGCCGACACGATCAACTTTACGATTGGCAACTCTTCTGTATCAAAAGGTGAAACGCTTCTCGACACAGTGAATAACATCCTTTCGATGAAGGTTGATATGATCGTGATCCGGCACAGTGCCACCGGTGCTCCTCATTTTCTCGCCCAACATGTTCCGTGCTCCATTATCAATGCCGGCGACGGAATAAACGAACACCCCACACAGGGCCTGCTCGACGCGTTTTCAATAGAAGAAAAGCTTGGTGGACTGGAGGGAAAAAAGGTGGCCATCATTGGCGACATTATGCATTCACGTGTTGCGCTCAGTAACATCTATCTCTTGAAAAAGATGGGAGCAGAGGTTACAGTTGCAGGCCCACCTACGCTGATACCAAAATATATGAAAGAGGCTTTTGATGTGAGGGTGGAGTACAACCTCAGGAAAGCGCTCGAATGGTGCGACGTAGCGAATGTGTTGCGTATTCAGCTCGAGCGCCAGAACCAGGTGCTTTTTTCATCTCTTCGTGAATACAGCCTGGCATACGGCATCAACCGAAAACTTCTGGATAGTCTACACAAAGAAATTGTGATCATGCACCCCGGACCCATCAACAGGGGAGTGGAACTTGACAGTGACGTAGCCGATAGCAGTCAGTCGATAATACTTCAGCAGGTAGAAAACGGTTTAGCAGTAAGGATGGCGGTTTTGTACCTGTTATCAGGACAGGGTGGAGAGGTTTAGTGTTTTTCTTCTTTATTTTTGACAAAAGCAGTCTTCATGAAACGTATCGCCCTATTTCCCGGAACGTTCGACCCGATCACCATCGGGCACCTAGACATTATTCAAAGGGCTCTGCCTGTGTTTGACAAGCTGATAATAGGAATAGGTCGAAATGCAAATAAGTCTGCCATGTTCTCTGAAGAGCTCCGCCTGCAGTGGGTGAGTGAGATCTTCAAAAACGAGCCTAACGTTTCTGCGATAATATATGAGGGACTGACTGTTGAATGTTGCCAGAAAGTAGGTGCAAACTTCATCCTCCGCGGAATCAGGTACGTGAATGATTTCGAGTATGAAAAAGCGATTGCCGATATGAATCGCAGCCTTGACCCAGACATAGAAACAGTGTTTCTAACCTGTTTGCCACAATACACTTCTGTAGCCTCGACGCTCATCCGAGATGTAATTAGAAATGGTGGCGATGCAACGCCATTCCTCCCCGACGTGGTGTCGAATTCGCTACTTAAAAACCCGCAGAAAGCAGTACGTTCCTGATGAGTTCGTAAGTGTTGTCGGTATAATCAGGGAGATTTTCTTTTGACACCCATTCAACTTTAAGTATATCTTCTTCTACCTGGGGCGTAAGGTTCTGTTTGCCTGTTGCATCGAACCGAAACCAGTATGTTTCTTTGAGTATGGACTTTCCCTTTTCTGTGTAAGTATGATAAGTAGTGATGAGTGGTTTTCTTAACTGCAATTCTTCTAAGCCGGTTTCTTCTTTCACTTCCCTTTCCGCGCAGAGTTCGATAGGCTCATTTTTTTCGAGCTTGCCTTTCGGAAGGTCCCACTTTCCGCGCCTGAAAATGAGCAGCACACGGCCATCTGCATCTACCACCACACCGCCGGCGGCTTTGATCACCTGGTACTGTTTACTGAAGGACTCCGCGTCGGTCACCTGCACTGCTTCGTCTTCTGTATACACGGTGATGGCCATAACTTTTTTTCTTTGCAGCAAAACTAAGATTATAAATTCGCGCCATGACAAACGAAAAGCAGGTCGCAGAAAAATTACTGCAGGTAAACGCTGTAACATTAAGTCCGAACGAGCCATATACATGGGCGTCAGGATGGAAGAGCCCGATATATTGCGACAACAGGAAGGTGCTATCGTTTACCTATATCCGCGAGTTCATTAAGTCGGAAATGTGTAATCTAATATTTGAGAAGTTTGCCGATGCGGAACTCATTGCCGGGGTATCCACGGCTGGTATAGCATGGGGCGCGCTGGCCGCGGATCAGTTGAAGCTGCCATTTGTGTACGTTCGTCCAAAGCCGAAGGAACATGGGCTGGGTAACCAGGTAGAAGGATATTATGAAAAGGGGCAGAAAACGGTGGTGATTGAGGATTTGATTTCAACCGGTAAGAGCAGTTTGCAGGTGGTGGATGCGATACGAGCGGCGGGGTTGGAGGTAATGGGGATGGTGTCGATCTTTACCTATGGATTTACAGCGGCCAAACAGGCGTTTGAAAAGGCGGCTGTTACGACTTATTCGTTGACTAATTACCCGGAAATGATAAGCCTGGCGATAGAGAAGGGGATTGTTACGGCAGAGCAGGAGGGAGTATTGTTAAAGTGGCAGGAGGACCCTTCCATCTGGAAAGGATTTTGATTAGTTTTGGAAAAATTTGACCCATGAAGAATCTTTTTATACTTGCTGTTCTTTTGGCTGGCACCGTATCGGTTGGTTTTGGCCAGGCTAAGAAAGGGCTGCAGACTGTAACGATTAGCACGCCAACTGTTCAATGTGAAATGTGCAAGCAGCGAATTGAAAAATATATGGTGCGTGAAGAGGGCGTATCTAAGGTGAATGTTGATTACAAGAAGAAGCAGACGAAGGTTACCTTTTATGCAGAGAGAACGAATATTGAAAATGTGAAGACGGCTATAGCTAACGCGGGTTATGATGCGGATGATGTAACGGCGAATGAGGAAGCGTATGAAAAGTTGCCGAAGTGTTGTAAGAAGCCCGAAACCAATTAACGTTTTTGCGCAACCAGCACAGTTCTGATTTTTTCTTTTATTTTTTTAAAAAATTGAAAAAGCCCCGCAGGGATATAGCCCTGCGTAGCAGACAACTACAAACCGAACTATCGCGATTCGCTTGCGAATCGAGGAAAGTCCGGACAGCATAGAGCAATGTACCGGTTAACTACCGGGTAACGCGAGAGCGTTAACAGAAAGTGCCACAGAAAATAACTGCTTCGCTTGCGGAGTAAAGGTGAAAAGGTGAGGTAAGAGCTCACCGTTGTGCTTAGTAATAAGTACAAAGGGTAAACCTTGCATGCTGAAATGCCATGTAAGCCAGTCTTTGAGGGTTGCTCGCCCGATTCGAAAGAAAGATTGGCGGGTAGGCAGATAGACTTAACCAGTAATGGTTGGGCTAGATAAATGATAGTTTAGAAACAGAATCCGGCTTACGAGTTTGTAGTTTTTTTCGCCTGCGGCGGGCTACCGCTACGCGGTTTTTTAAGAAAGAGGGCTTACGAGTTTTTTGAGAGCTCAGAAGGCTAATCGTTGAGGCTACCGCTACGCGGTTTTTTAAGAAAGAGGGCTTACGAGTTTTTTGCGAAGTTCAGAGGCTGATCGTTTACGTTGTCGTTATGCTGGTTTTTAAGAAAGAGGGCTTACAAGTTTTTTGCGGAGCTCAGAGGCTGATCGTTTACCTTGTCGTTACGCGGTTTTTAAGAAAGAGGGCTTACGAGTTTTTTGCGAACTTCAGAGGCTAATCGTTTATCGCTATGCGGGTTTTTCGAAAGCTGACGCCATTTTCTCCAACAACTTAGAATCAATCATTTTCTCCGCAAGGCGAACCATATTCGCAAATGCCTTCGCATGAGAAATGCCATGACCAATAATCACAGGCTTAGTAACACCAAGAACCGGCGTACCACCGTAATTCTCAAAATTGAACCGATCAAGATATTCGTGCGAAATACTCTTCTCCTGGGTAATATCAAAAATCGATTCGGCTAATTTCAAAATAATATTACCAGTAAAACCTTCACACACCATCACATCAGCCTTGTCCTTGAAAACATCTCTGCCTTCAACATTACCAACAAAATTAATAGAAGTATTCTCCTTTAGAAGAGGATAAGTAGCCTGCGCAAGAAGATTTCCTTTGCCTTCTTCTTCACCAATATTAATGAGTGCAACCCGGGGATTGTCGATGCCATTAATATGCTTCGCATAAAGCGAACCGAGTAGCGCAAACTGATTTAAGTTTTCAGGTTTGCAGTCCGCGTTCAGACCAACATCAAGCAACAAACCAGTCCCCCCATTATCTTTTGGAATAACGGTGGAAATAGTAGGCCTGTTCACTCCGCTTATAGCTTTTATACTATACAGCGCACCAACGAGCATTGCGCCAGTATTGCCAGCACTAATAAACGCATCGCACTTGCCCGTTGAGAGCAAATGAAAACCGATTGAAATGGAAGACTTCTGTTTTTCCTTTAGCGCCTTAGTAGGATGCTCGTGCATACCGATTACTTCAGGCGCGTGGATAACCTTAACAGCGGTATTTGCGGCAAGAGCCGGCGAAAGGAGAGGAGTAATTTGCGATTCATCGCCTATCAACAGGAGATTAACCGGCTGGCTATGACCCGACAAAAACTCTTCGACACCTTTTACGGCTTCAGCAGGCGCATAGTCGCCACCCATCATATCCAACGCGATGTTCATGCGGATGGATAGGAAGTTACTTTACAGGAGACTTTTCAGCTACAACTTTTCCCTTGTAGTAAAGTTTTCCTTCGCTAACATGCGCGCGGTGGCGTACATGCATCTCACCAGTCGTTGAGTCTTTGCTTAAGGTAATACCTACAGCCTTGTAGTGTGTTCTTCTTTTTGCACTCCTCTGTTGGGAGTGTCTTCTTTTGGGATTAGGCATAAATCAAACTATTATGTCTACTATAATCAATTGTCTAAATTCTTAAATTTCTCAAGCCCTTTCCATAAAGGATTGGCTGATTTTTCGGTCGGTTCGAGTTTCTCCAGCATCGCCAGTACTTCTTTGTTGCACTGAGGTCCGCCTATCTCATCTGGTCCGCACATTCTTTGCATCGGTATGCTCAAATTCACAAACTCATAAATCCAGTCCGCCACATGCAAATGACTCTCGCCTTTCGAAATATAATAGATGTCCGGATCTTCCTCCTGGTGATTCATCTGGTCGGGATCATCCACCATCTTTACAACGATGTTGAAATCATCCCATAACTCCAGCGGCAAACCGTTTCCACACCTGTCACACGATACCTCCATCTTTCCACCCACTTCAAACTTCAGGCGCATGAAGCCGTTATTCTTGTCAATTGTGAGCTTGATATTGGCTATGCACTTTCTGAAATCCTGTTCCTGGTATTCCACGAAGAAGCTGTCATCTATCTCATATTCAAATTCATGGATGCCTGGCTTCAATCCCACAAACGCTATATCGTAGTTCCGTCGGCTGCTCATGAGCACTCCTTTTAAAAGAGTTTGCAAAGGTAAGGGAAAATGAGGATGTTACCACTTTATTTCGTAGATAACAGGCCATTTTTTGCCTGTAATGAACGTTTTGCCGCTCGTGCTGTCGTAGGCTATCCCGTTAAGCTCCTCGGCCGCGGGATGCTTCGTTTTTACCTCGGCCACTTGCTTCGAAAGATCCAGTTTTCCAACCACATAGCCGGTTGCGGGGTCGATCTTCAGAATATTAGACGTAAGCCACTCATTTGCATAAATAAATCCATTGATATACTCCAGCTCGTTCAGGTTATTGGCAAAACCGTTGTTGTTTTGAATGGAAAGGAGTTTTATGAACGTAAGGGAATCGGGGTTAATGTAATACAGGTTGCTGGTGCCCTGGCTCATGATCAGGCTCTTGCCGTCTGTGGTAAGTCCCCAGCCTTCGCCCCTGTAAGAAAACTGACCGAGCTTTCTGAACGTTTTAGCATCATATACAAACCCCACATTGGTTCTATAGGTAAGCTGGTACAGTTTGCCGTTCAGGAACGTGATGCCCTCTCCGAAGTAAGCCTTCCCCAAATCAACCTTTCTTTCATATTTACCAGTTTGGAGGTCTATTGAAGCAATCCACGTATCGCTGGTAACAGCAGGCGGCTCCGGAGCGCCCGTGCTTTCATACAGCTTTCCTTCATGGAAGGTAAACCCTTCCGTAAAGGCAGTTGTATCGTGGGTATGTTGGTTAATTACCTGGAAACTCAGGTTAAGTGGCGCAGGTATGGCTGCGTATCCATCGTCGCCGCTTTCATCGCTTTCGTCATTACCGTTACAACTCCATAATAGTGATCCCGCCGCAAAAAGCAGGAGAATAAAACCTTTCTTCATTATGCGATAAAAATATAATTTTCAATCCACTTGCATTCCTGAATAATAATTTCTTCTTTTACACTTTCGCCTAATCCCTTCCCGTCCATTTCCAATTCCTATCATTTCCATTAACCGCCTGAAGCGGTAATCCAGCCTGTGTGAAGCTATCACAAACGTGTTAGCATGCGATCTATCCTTTTATTATCCGTATTAACCTGCTCCCTCTTTTTCACCTCATTAGCACAGGTAACTTCCCCGAGCCCCGACCTCAGCGGCCAGGCAGCATACATTGCAGTACCAGATGTCATTATTATACCGGTGGTTGTACATGTAGTATATAATACTCCGGATCAGAATATCAGCAACGAACAAATTAAATCTCAGCTTGCCGTTCTTAACCAGGACTTCAGGAAGAAGAATAAAGATGCCGCATACGTACCTGCAGCATTCAGAGACCTTGCGGCAGATGCAAGGATCGAATTCCGTCTCGCTACAACCGACCCATCAGGATTGCCGACAGACGGCATTATGAGAATCACCACAGCCGTTGCTGGTTTTGGCATGGACGACAAAATAAAATCATCTCTTACCGGCGGTGCCGACGCATGGAACCGCGATGAATATCTAAACCTTTGGGTGGGTAATTTATCAGGTGGAACAGTGGGTTATGCAAGCGTGCCCGGTAGCGCACCTGAAAAAGACGGTGTGGTCATCAGGTATTCTGTTTTCGGTACAACGGCAAATGTTCGCGCCCCCTTCAACAAAGGAAGAACCACTGTTCATGAGATTGGTCACTGGCTCGGACTTCGTCACATCTGGGGCGATACCGATTGCGGCGACGACCGTATAGACGATACACCACCACAATCAGGCCCTACAAGGGGATGCCCTTCCGGCGTTATCGCTACCTGCTCCAGCGGATCAGCAGGAAATATGTACATGAACTTCATGGATTTTACGAACGATGAGTGTACAAACATGTTCACGCTTGGTCAGGCATCACGCATGCGGGAACTGTTTACATTTGGTGGAGCAAGAGCAGCATTGCTGAAATCGTTGAAAGCTGAAGGCGCGCTCGCTGACGGTGAGATAGCAGCCGAAGTTTCTCCAAAAATTAAACTCTATCCAAATCCCGCTATCAGCAGGTTGAATGTTCAACTCAATAATGCCACAGCGGGTGATATCATCATCTATAACAACGTTGGACAAATAGCGAAGAGGTTTCCGGTGACGAAAAATTCGATGGACCTAAACATCTCTTCTCTTAAGGCCGGAATGTATTTTCTTTCAATCGGCGGAAAAGGCAGCTACAAATTTATTAAGGGGGAATAGTCGCTGCTAGATCATCAGGTCAGTGACGGTGTCTGCGGCGATAGGCGCGATGGCTACACCAATGCCACTCATTCGGACAGCGCAGAAAACGTGTGAAGATATTTTTTTGATTACAGGCATCTTTTCCGGGCCCATTCCCATAATACCACTCCATCTATC
This sequence comes from uncultured Chitinophagaceae bacterium, assembly GCA_963782225.1. Taxonomy (GTDB): domain Bacteria; phylum Bacteroidota; class Bacteroidia; order Chitinophagales; family Chitinophagaceae; genus Flavitalea. The sequence continues at coordinate 74,820 of CAWAIQ010000006.1, read as the reverse complement.
AGTGATTTCGAAATTTACGCCAGGAAGAATATGCTTCGAGATAAATTGCTCGAGTGTTTGCTGAATGTTTTCGGTAACATCCATATCGGTTGTTGTTTCCTGTTCTATCGCAATATTTCTTGCTCCCCCTACTAGTAGTTTCTTACCAACGTTTCTGAAATAAAAATATCCTTCATCATAATGGAAAGCGCCTTTTACTTTGAGAGAAGGTATTTCAGATGTTACAAGAATCTGTCCCCGGGCGGGTGTTATTGAAAACTCAGCAGGTAGATGCGTGGCGTAGCCATTTGTGCAAATCAACAACTGTGAAGCCGAAAGTTTTAATCCATTTGTTGCGTAAACAACGACGCCATCGCTGCCCTCGGTGTAACTCTCGACTTCCATGCCCGACAAGATTGTTACGCCCTTTTCCTGTACAAGCCGGGTAAGATGTTGGCACAGTTTGCCCGGATGAAGGGTTCCTTCAAGTTCATTCTCAATCAGGTGACCGACATCTGAAAATCCGAACCTCCCTATTTTTTCGTCTGCAAAGCTGAACACCTTCTTTTCTTTCAGAGCCGCAGCAAGTTGTTTATTCAGCCACTTCACCTGCCATTCGAGCTCGTTAATGCGCTCATCAACGACGGAAATCATTTCGTATCCGCCGCTGTTTTCGTAGTCAATATCCCGGCTCCTGAAAGTCTTTCTGATTTTTAGAATACCGCGGTAACGCATTTCCACCAGCCACATCATCTGTTCTTCGCCCATCATCGCCGTATCCCGGATTAGTTCCGTAACACTGCCGAAGCATGCGAAGCCTGCATTCCGGGTGCTGGCGCCGGTGGGAATGGTGCCACGTTCAACGATCGTAACCTTTAGTTTAGCATCTTTTTTCTTGAGGTAGTAAGCGGACCATAGACCTACAAAGCCACCACCCAGGATAATGACATCCGACGGGGCATAGAAGGATTCTTTTTCCCAGAGGGAAATTGTCATGCTATGTTGCTCCTTTTGCTTTTAACTAGAGATGTATTGCCTCACCGTAGGCCACCTCAATCGCATCTTTCACGCTTTCGCTGATAGTAGGATGCGGGTGTATGCTGTTGAGTACTTCCTGGTAAGTTGTCTCCAGTTTTCTTGCCGTAACAGTCTGAACAATGATCTCGGTAACATTATAACCGATCATGTGTGTGCCCAGCCACTCGCCATATTTTGCGTCGAAGATCACTTTTACGAAACCTTCAAGATGCCCGGCGGCGGCAGCTTTACCTGACGCGGAAAGCGGAAACTTTCCGACCTTGATTTCATAGCCTGCATCACGCGCTTGCTTTTCGGTTAAACCAACAGATGCAATTTCAGGTGAGCAATAGGTACAACCGGGAACATTACCGTAATCCAGCGGTTGTGGTTTGTGATTAAACTTCTTTTCGTTGAAGGCTATTTGTTCAACGCAGATGATTGCTTCTTTAGAAGCTACGTGTGCAAGGGCCTGGCCGGGCGCGCAGTCGCCGATGCTGTAAAATCCTTCAACGTTCGTTTTATAAAACTGGTCGACAACAACCTTGCCCTTGTCGGTTTTCACGCCGAGTTCTTCGAGGCCGATGCCTTCGATATTAGCAGCTATACCTACAGCGCTGAGAACGATGTCTGCTTCGAGCGTTGTTTCTCCGCTTTGTGTTTTAATGGTGGCTTTTACGCCGTTTCCAGCAGTATCGACTTTGGTTACTTCACTGGAAGTCATGATCTCTATGCCATTCTTCTTGAAGTTTTTCTCGAGCTCTTTTGAAATCTCTTCGTCTTCAACGGGCACGATGCGTGGCAGGAACTCAACGATCGTAACCTTGCTGCCCATGCTGTTGTAGAAGTAAGCGAATTCAACGCCTATGGCGCCGCTTCCCACTACTATCATTTTCTGTGGAATGTTCGGAAGAACCATCGCTTCGCGGTACCCGATGATCTTCTTTCCATCGATCTTAAGTGCTGGCAACTCACGGCTACGTGCACCTGTTGCTATAATGATATGCTTACCTTCTACTATCTTCTTTGTATTGTCTGCAGCGGTAACTTCCAGTTGTCCCTTTGCTTTCAACTTACCGAAGCCCATGATCACATCGATCTTGTTCTTCTTCATCAGGAACTGAACGCCTTTGCTCATTTTATCGGCTACGCCACGGCTTCTCTTCACCACGCCCGGGAAGTCAACCTTTCCTGTTGCCTCAATACCAAACTCTTTACCATGCTTGATATCTTCGAATACCTGTGCGCTTTTCAGCAATGCTTTTGTAGGAATGCAACCCCAGTTAAGGCATATACCTCCGAGACTTTCCTTTTCAATGATCGCTGTTTTAAAACCGAGCTGCGAAGCCCTTATCGCGGCTACATATCCGCCGGGTCCGCTGCCGAGCACTACTACATCGTATGCCATTCTATAATAATTTAAAAATGATTGAACTTTACGTTTGCGAAATTAAGGAAAAGTGGAGTAGAAGTGCTGCAAGGCGACGGGTTTACAATTTGAATACTAAATTTGAAAAATGAAATTAGACTTACTCGCTATCGGCGTTCACCCCGACGATGTTGAACTTGGCTGTGCCGGCGCTTTAATTATAGAAATAAAGAATGGCAAGAAAGCGGGCATTATCGACCTTACGCAAGGGGAGATGGGCACCAGGGGAACAATTGAAACCCGGTACGCAGAAGCAAAGTCTGCCGCAGAGATTATAGGTGTGTCAGTACGAGAAAACCTGAAAATGCGGGACGGATTTTTCAGGAATGATGAAGAACACCAGTTGCAACTCATCTCTGCGATCCGTAAATACCAGCCCGAAATAGTTTTCGCCAATATTCTTAATGACCGCCATCCAGACCATGGCCGGGCCGGCCACCTGATTTCGGATGCATGCTTCCTCTCGGGACTGGAAAAAGTTAAAACCGTCGACGGTGATGGCCAGGAGCAGAAGAAATGGCGGCCGAAGTACATATTTCACTACATCCAGGACTGGTTTCACGATCCGGACCTGATCGTTGATATAAGTGACGTATTTGAGCAGAAAATGAAGTCTGTTGAGGCGTACACTACACAGTTTCATGTAGAAGGGCAAGCTCAGGAGGGAAGTGAAACCTACATTTCCACGCCGGATTTCCTCCAAAGTATTATTGCCCGCGCACGTATGCTTGGCAAGAGAATTGGCGTTAAATATGCAGAAGGCTACATATGCGAAAAGAAGATCGGCCTTCGCAATCTCGATGCTTTGGTGATGATGGAAACCTGATACGTTAAATGAAGGTTTTGTGACAAATTCTGCTCCTCATTCTCAGCATTTTGAGTTACTTTTGCGCCATCAATTTTTAACAGGATCTGGCCAGTTTTAGAAAGGCTTTCCGTAACATACTGAAGAATCATGGCAACACCGAAGTTTTCCAATGTCCCACACTCTTTTCACTCTGAGCTAAAGAGGAGAATAAGCACATATTTTGAAGAAGTGGGCGCAGCGACCACAGGCAACTACAGTCTCTTCATAAAGGCCGTCTTCCTGATGGTATGTTTTGTATTTCTGTATGTTCACCTCGTATTCTTTACTCCCATTGTTCCCGTCGCGATTATCGAATGTGTGCTTTTGGGTGTTATAGTGGCTGCCATTGGTTTCAACGTAATGCACGATGGCGCTCATGGCAGTTTCAGCAAATACAAATTCGTTAACCAACTTGCAGCGTTTTCATTAAATATACTTGGTGGTAACAGCTTCATGTGGAACATGAAACATAACGTAATTCACCACGCCTATACGAACATCGATGGTATTGACGATGATATCGATATTCAGCCATGGATGCGTATGAGTTCAACGCAAAAGAAATTGTCGTTGCATAAATACCAGCACGTTTATTTCTGGGTACTGTATGCGCTGCTTTACTTCCTTTGGATCTTCGTATTGGATTATCAAAAATATTTCAAGCAACAGGTAGGTAGTATGCCGCTGAAGAAGATGACCCTTGCTGATCATCTTGTATTCTGGGGCTTTAAAATATTTCACGCGTTCTTATTTGTGGGTCTTCCCATTTATCTCCTTGGTTTTACCAGTTGGATAATCGGATTTTTGGTTTTCACTTTAGTTGCCGGGTTAATTTTGAGTATTGTGTTTCAGCTTGCCCATACCGTTGAGCATACTCATTTTCCTGTGCCTGATGTTAACACCGGAAGGCTTGAAGATGAGTGGGCGGTTCACCAGTTGAAAACTACTGCCAACTTCGCAACGAACAATAAACTTGTATCATGGTTCGTGGGTGGGTTGAATTTCCAGATCGAACATCACCTGTTCCCAAAAATTTCTCACATTCACTATCCTGCTATCAGTAAGATTATCAGGAAGGCGTGCGAAGATTACGGTGTTATTTACATTGAGTACCCTAAGGTTCGTTATGCTGTAGCATCGCATGTTGCCTTTCTCAGGCAGATGGGCAGAGGATAACCTGAAAAAATAAGCACTTAAGATAAAGATGTCGAAAGTAAAAATTGGAATGGTGCAGATGTCGTGCTCCGCCAGCAAGGAGGAGAACGTACAAAAGGCCATCGCTAAGGTGCGCGAAGCTGCCGCTAAAGGTGCGCAGATTGTTTGCCTCCAGGAGCTTTTCACTTCATTATATTTCTGCGACGTAGAAGACTACGAAAACTTCAAACTTGCTGAACCTATCCCGGGTCCTACTACAGATGCTTTGCAGGCGGTAGCGAAGGAACTGCAGGTGGTGATCATCGCATCACTCTTTGAGAAACGTGCACAGGGTCTTTATCATAATACCACGGCCGTTATCGATGCCGATGGCAAATACCTGGACAAGTATCGTAAGATGCACATCCCCGATGATCCGGCTTATTTCGAAAAATTTTATTTCACTCCCGGCGATTTGGGATATAAAGTATTCAAGACGCGTTACGCGACTATCGGCGTGTTGATTTGCTGGGATCAGTGGTACCCTGAGGCGGCGCGTATAACGTCGTTAATGGGTGCTGAAGTGTTGTTTTACCCAACAGCCATAGGTTGGGCCACCAGCCAGGACGAGGAAACGAACAACGAGCAATACAACGCATGGCAAACCATTCAGCGCAGCCATGCTATTGCTAATGGCATTCACGTGGTAAGCGTAAACCGCGTAGGTTTTGAGCAGGAGGGAAGAATGAAATTTTGGGGCGGATCGTTTATTGCCAACCCATTTGGATCGCTTATCGTTCAGGCGTCGCACGACAATGAAGAGACCGTGGTAAAGGAGCTTGAACTCGACACTACCGACCGTTACAGAACGCACTGGCCTTTTATGCGCGACAGGCGTATTGATTCATACCAACCGATCACCAAACGCTACATCGACGAAGCATAGATGACTAATCAGTCTACTCCCGCCGCGCTTGGATATTATTTTCCCGCCGAATTTGCACCGCATCGTGCTACATGGTTGAGCTGGCCGCATAAAGAGGCGTCGTGGCCCGGCAAAATTGCTTCCATCTATCCTAATTATGCAAAGTTTGTAAAAGAGCTTACGACAGGTGAGCAGGTTTGCATTAATGTGAACGACGAGGCGATGAAAAACTTTGCAACTGAATGGTTGTTGAACGGGGGTGTTTCGTTGGATAAGGTTAGCTTCTTCATTAATCCAACTAATGATGCGTGGTGCAGGGATCATGGTCCGGCGTTTTTGATCAATGAAAATGCGCAGAAGAAGAAAGTAATTGTTGATTGGAACTATAATGCATGGGGAGGAAAGTATCCTCCTTTCGATCTCGATGATGTTGTTCCTACCCGTATAGCAGAGCAGCTTGGTTTACCGGTGTATCATCCGGGCATTGTGATGGAGGGTGGTTCGGTTGAATTTAATGGCAAAGGCACTGTGCTTACATCGGAGTGCTGTTTGCTCAATGAAAATCGTAATCCGCATTTGAACAGAAACCAGATAGAGAAGTATCTTTTTGATTACTACGGTGTGAGTCATGTTCTGTGGGTAAGTGAAGGGATTGTTGGAGATGATACTGATGGACATATTGACGATACCGTAAGGTTTGTGAATTCAGATACGGTGTTGACTGTGATTGAAGAAAACCGCAACGATGAGAATTATGAACTGCTTCAGAACAACTTGCGACAGCTTTCCAAAATGCGTTTGCAGGATGGAAAGCAGATGAATATTGTAGAATTGCCTATGCCAGATGCGGTGATTTACGAAGACCAGCGCCTGCCGGCTTCTTATGCTAACTTCTATATAGCAAACCGCTCGGTGATTGTGCCCGTATATAATTGCGCGTCGGATGATAAGGCGCTGCGGATCATCCAGGAGTGTTTTCCTGGAAGGGAAGTGGTTGGAATTGATTCGACAGACATTATTTGGGGTTTAGGTAGTTTTCACTGCCTGAGCCAGCAGGAGCCGTTGGTTTAAGTTACTTGGGCTCCGTTAATACACCTGATCATACCGTTAAAATACCTGTTATTAATTTTTGCTTCATATGCAACTATTGATGGACTTTTGTAATCTTACTCAGAATCAGATAACAACTTCTTTCTATAAATCAGAGCCTTAACCAAATTTCCCTGCGTTTCTACGCGGGGAATCTTTTTTGGGATGTTGAGCTGAAAGTCTGCAGGCTAAGCGATTATTAGAATCACATTAAACTTCAAACGGTAAGAAGATACCCCTATTGCATCTTCGAACCCGCGAATATACTTTTGTCGCGATCTTAAACCTTTTAAAACTAAACAAACCTTACTTATGAAAACGGCAATCTCTGCCCTGTTATCAGGTACTCTCATTTTCTCTGCACTTGCAACAACCGCCCAGGGAAATTCTTACGCTAGCATTAACCCGGTAGCCTACACCGTCGGAGATAATACCGCTGACAAAGAATTGGCTTCAACAGAAGTAAACGCAGTTGCACTTTCGGATTTTAACAAAAAAAATAAGGCAGCAGCCGATGTAATGTGGACAGAAAGCGGCTCATTGCTGTCGGTTTACTTTACCAAGGATGGTATAAAAAAGAGGTCTACCTACAATGAAAAAGGTAAGCTCGAATACACTATCAGCTACCTCGCATTAGAGCAAGCTCCCCGAGATGTACGCAACATCATTACTTCGCAGTATGCCGGAGTGAAGATTGTGCAGATCACTGAAATAAACAGAAAAAGTTCAACTTATCACTACGTGAAATTCGAAGATGCAACTTCGTTCTTTACCGTTCAGATCCTGAATGGAGAAGTAGATTTGTTCGAAACGATTAACAAGTAATTTTGGTTTGATTAATAAATAAGAAATCCCGGAACAGTCCGGGATTTTGTTATTTTATGGAGCGAAAATTTTACTCATGGATAGCCGCCACCGGAATATGGCTATGATAGGCCAACTTTTTCGTGTGGCTCGATTTATACAATCCTGAAAGGAATGAATGCTTCTTCGGCACGGTAACGATCATATCAATATTGTGATCAGGAATAAACGCATCTGTTGCTTCAAGAAAGTCATACATACGGATGAAATAAAACTCAGGCTTATATTCTGAGAACGTATTCTGCAACCAGGCTTTTTCCTTCTTGTATTCGTCAGTTAGTTCAACATGATGTTCACTGTCTACGTTTACAATGTGAAAATTCGGTTTGAAAATATCCAGGAGCAATTTGATCTGTGCAACAGGAGTATTTGACCGAACACCCTTGAAGTCGCTCAGCATCATTACATTCTGAATCTTCCTGAAAGTCGCCTTAGGGGGAACGATGATCACCGGGCATACACCCTGGCGCGCCATGTTCAGCGCGTTGCTTCCGAAGAAAATCTGCTCGAGCTTTGTAGCGCCGGTAATACCCATGATCACCGCGTTAATAGCGTTATACCTTACGTAACGTTCGATACTTTCTACAAGCGATCCGCCTTCTTCAGCAACATATTCAATCCGCACAGTCGATAGCTCATGTAACTCAATCTCCAGGTTAGCGAGTGCCTGGTTCAGCACTTTCTTCCTGTCTTCATCAGATTCTGTTAATGGCGTTCCGTCGGAGCCGGGGGCAAGCTTATCGTAAACATTATACAGCACGATAGTAGTTTGAGGATCGTCCTGCGCAAGTTCAACCGCATAGCGGGCGGCATTCTTCGAAGTTTCTGAAAAGTCTGTAGGAACCAGGAATTTTTTCATTGATATACAATTTATACAGTTTAAAACAGAGATGGCTGATTGTCTTTTTTCTTCTTCACATCCCACGCCATGTTTACACTTTTGTTATGATCGAACAGTTTTGCGCCGACCGCTTTCCAACCCATCACTTCAACAAACGACGCAACTTTTATTTTCTGAGTTTTCGCCTGCGCACCGCGTCCGGATGATATCGCTATCACAGGATCTTTATCGCTTGTAGCCGTTTCAAGCCTGTTGCCTTCCCCTTCTTTAATAAACGAAAACTTATTATGCAGGGTAGTGGTTTCGATCCTGAACCGCTTAATGTTATACTGCAGCTTTTCGTTGTCAAGATATATGGCAGTAATAATCTTCTCGGGATCAAATTTCTCCATTACAATGATCTTCTCCGCATCAAAACGCTGCGTTAGCCCGGTATCGGTAATTTCATAGTTGCCGTCTGAATAGATTACAAGCAGTCTTTCTTCGGAGTCAAACGTTCCCAGGTAGTCGCCTTTGCTTTCTTCATTCAATCGTCCGAAACCAGGGTCAAACCATATTTTCCGCCCAGCTATCGTTGCCTTACCGGCTTCCTTCACCTTCACATTCTTAATCGGGTACTTCGTAACCTGGTTACCCATACTGCCACGATTCTTTATTTCAAGCGTTTCGAAGTAAAAGTCAAGTTCCTTATTCCTGGCAGAGGCGCTCGGACTTAAGATGATCTTCACCACTTCCGCCTCTCCATTCGCATTAACGCTCATGTAGTGCACCTTGCTGTTCTCGGCGCCCTTCGTTAAATCGTATTCTTTATCACGGGTAACGCCGGTTACATTAAACCGCTTGGCATAGCTCACCTTCGTTTTGCCGTCGAGGTAAATCATGTTATACGTTGTACGCTCGTCGTTTTTCTTAAACACCGCAAGGTGGATAATGTCTTTGCCGATAAAAGCTTTGTCGGCAACTTTCACCACCTTCATCTTACCGGCTTTGGTGAAAGCAATGATGTCATCGAGATCGGAGCAGTCGGTCACAAATTCGTCCTTCTTTAAGCCGGTGCCTATAAATCCGTCGGCGCGGTTCACATACAACTTCACATTTGCTATCGCCACCTGTTTTGCCTGGATCGCCTCAAATGGCCTCAACTCGGTTTTTCTTTCTCTCCCTTTGCCGTATTTTTTCAATAGGCCTTCGTAGTAGGCTACCGCGAAATCAGTAAGGTTGGCCAGGTCGTGTTTTACCTGTTTAATTTCAGCTTCGATCTTCTTAATCTGAGCATTCAGCTCATCGATATCGAGACGGTAAATTCTTCTTACCGGCTTTTCGGTGAGCCGGAGAATATCTTCATTTGATATGTCTCTTTTCAGTTGCTTGATAAATGGCGCAAACGCTTTGGCTATCGCTTTGATTACATTCTCCCAGCTCTCATGCTTCTTTTCGAGTTCCTTGTATATCTTTTCTTCGAAGAAGATTCTTTCAAGAGATGTATAGTGCCATTTGTCCTGAAGTTCTTTCAACTTTATTTCAAGCTCGCGCTTCAGCAGTTCACGTGTATTTTCTACGGATATTTTCAGCAGTTCATGCACACCAATAAACCTCGGCTTATGATCAACGATCACGCAACAGTTAGGGGAGATGCTTACTTCACAATCGGTAAATGCATACAACGCATCTATGGTGATATCTGGAGAGATGTTCGGGGCCAGGTCAACAATTATTTCAACGTCGGCAGCGGTATTATCAGTAACTTTTTTAATCTTGATTTTACCGAGATCGTTTGCCTTAACAATCGAGTCCATCAGCTGCGCGGTGGTAACGCCATAAGGCACATCCCGAATAATCAGTGTCTTCTTATCAAACTCTTCTATCCTTGAACGAACCCTGATCTTTCCGCCGCGCTTTCCTTCATTATAATTCATGGTGTCGGCCATGCCACCGGTCTGAAAATCGGGATGAAGGTCGAAACGCTTTCCGCGAAGATGTTTTATTGAAGCCTCAATCAGCTCGCAAAAGTTATGCGGCAATATTTTCGTAGCCAAACCAACAGCGATACCTTCCGCACCCTGCGCAAGCAGCAGCGGAAATTTCATAGGCAACGTTACAGGTTCATTCTTTCTTCCATCGTAGCTCAGTGCCCATTCGGTAGTCTTATCGTTAAACGCAACTTCAAGTGCAAATTTAGAGAGTCGTGCCTCAATATATCTCGCTGCAGCCGCTTCGTCGCCGGTTCGCACATCTCCCCAGTTACCCTGCGTTTCTATCAGCAGATCCTTTTGTCCGAGGTTCACCAGCGCATCGCCTATGCTGGCGTCGCCATGCGGATGGTACTGCATACTCTGCCCAATGATGTTTGCCACTTTATTGAAGCGGCCATCATCCATTTCCTTCATCGAATGCAAGATCCGGCGCTGCACCGGCTTCAGGCCGTCCTCCACTGCAGGCACGGCGCGCTCGAGGATTACGTAAGATGCGTAGTCGAGGAACCACGACTTGTATTGCCCTGATATACCCGTGTCGCCAGTTAACTGTTCGTTCGATGCCATAGTTTTAGGTTTTCCATTAAGATCAGGATGTTGGTTCCGGCGCCAGGACTTTTTTCTTCACCTCGAAATCTTTCATCCCCCTCACATTACCCTGCACCTCGAAATCGTCGGACTGTATCAATTGTTTCAGCCGCCACAGCAGGAACATGTCGCCGGTGGCCTGCTTTACCTTGTTATAAAATGCGTGAATGATTTTAGAACCTTTTTGCCATTCGCCCGAGATATGTTTCTTCAGTTCATCATCGTAAAAGTCAACGTCACGCTGTACAAGCTTTTTACCGCCTTCCAATAACCTCACATACTTATTTTCTTCGGCAAGTTTTTTCCATTCATCCGGATCTACTTCAAACTCGCTAAGTGTAATCGGTCTTGCTAATTTCTTAGCCTTTAGAAATTCTTTTGGCGGGATAGTATGAAGGTTCTCGGGATAAAAAATCTGGCCCTTCTCATTAAGGAAAGGGAGATTATTAAGATATAAAATGAACACCCTTCCATGAAATGCAGGAAGCTGGCTCATCAACCAGTAATATCCACTCACATCATGCTTGTTCTGCGCGGCCCATATCCAGAGTTTTTCATCGGGGTCGCTATCAAGTTTCTCTTTTAATTCAGTCACCGTTTTCAAATCATCCACTGATCCATCGTCAACTTTTCCTTCTATGTCTCCACCGGTAAGGACTTCGCGCCACCACTGCTTTCTTGCCTCGATTCCTTCTTCACTGAAAATATCTTTCAAAGGTCCTACCGCGAAGTCATCTTTTATCTGCCACACCTCACCTTGCAGGCTGTCGTCGAGCTTCAGTGCCTCCTGCAGTACCGGTATATCCGCTTCATTAAAAACAATATGAATCATACCTGTTCATTAATTCTTTTTCCAACAATTATAAGGTCGCGTTCAACGCCGTCGAGCACCGCTATTTTCGGAAAATGTCCCCAGTCATGGAAGCCAAGTTTCCTGAATAAATTAAGGCTCGGCGTATTATGCGCGAATATATATCCTAACAGTGTTTTAATTTTCAGCCTTTCGCAGGAATCCATGGCGTGCACTAAAATCTTTTCTCCATATCCCTTACCGCGGGCATTTTCATCGAGATAGATGCTGATTTCCGCGGTTCCATTATACGCGGGCCTTCCATAAAACCATTGATAGCTCACCCAACCAATAACTGTGTCATCATCCATTACCATCCAAAGCGGACGATGAACGGGTTCATGTGCATTAAACCACGCTATTCTGCTTTCAACACTTACGGGCTCTGTGTCGGCGGTGACCATCCTTCCCGCTATAACCGAATTATATATTTCAACGATCGCCGGTAGATCACCTATACCTGCATCCCTATAGTGTAGCGCCATAGTTAAGAAGCGATGTTCACTTTGTCGTCGACCAGGTCGAGCTCAACTTTAAGATTATTAATGATAAACTCCTGCCTTTCGGACGTGTTTTTTCCCATGTAATACTCCAGGACCTGGTTGATATGCGTGTCTTGTTTAATTAAAACGGGCTGCAGCTTGATGTCCGGTCCGATGAATCTCGCGAATTCATCAGGAGAGATTTCTCCTAAGCCTTTGAAACGCGTGATCTCTGGTTTATTACCAAGCTTTTTTATAGCGGCTTCCTTTTCTCTTTCATCGTAACAGTAGATAGTTTCCTGTTTGTTCCGTACCCTGAAAAGGGGCGTCTCCAGCACATGTATATGATTGTTCTTCACCAAATCGGGAAAGAACTGTAAAAAGAAAGTCATCAACAGCAGCCGGATGTGCATTCCATCTACGTCGGCATCTGTTGCGATGACGATGTTATTGTATCTCAGATTTTCATACGATTCTTCGATATTAAGTGCATGTTGCAGAAGATTGAATTCCTCATTCTCATACACTACTTTCTTAGTTAGACCGTAACAATTAAGGGGTTTACCGCGCAGACTAAATACAGCCTGGGTTTCCACGCTTCTCGCCTTAGTAATGGAGCCGCTCGCAGAGTCTCCTTCCGTTATGAAAATGGTGCTTTCTTTCGCTTTTTCGATGATCTTCTCTTTTTCTTTTCCGGTCGGCTCGTCATTCAAGTGGTAGCGACAGTCACGGAGTTTTTTATTGTGAAGATTTGCCTTTTTAGCCCGTTCGTTTGCAAGTTTACGGATTCCTGAAAGTTCTTTGCGTTCTCTTTCATTCTGCTCGATACGTTTCTTGAGCGCATCAGCTACGGTTGGATTACGGTGGAGATAATTGTCAAGCTCTTTTGATAAAAAGTCGCCGACAAAATTTCGCATGCTTGGGCCGCCTTCGTAAACGGTTTGCGAACCAAGCTTTGTTTTAGTCTGCGATTCGAACACAGGCTCCTGAACTCGTACGGACACTGCCGCGCATATACTGCCCCTGATATCGGATGAATCGTAATCTTTTTTATAGAAGTCGCGGATGGTCTTTACAAGGCCTTCCCTGAATGCGGCGAGATGAGTACCACCCTGGGTAGTGTACTGTCCGTTTACAAACGAATAGTATTCTTCGCCATATTGGTTCTCGTGCGTTATGGCTACTTCAATGTCTTCGCCTTTAAGTGCAATGATCGGATACCGTATTTCGTCGGCGTTTGTTTTACGTTGCAGAAGGTCGAGGAGACCGTTTTTGCTGACGTATTTCTTTCCGTTTAGATTGATGATCAGCCCTGCATTGAGGTAGCAATAGTTCCAGAGTTGGTTGTCGAGATACTCGTCAACAAAGTGAAAATTCTTGAACACCTTCTCGTCCGGTATAAAAACAATCTCGGTACCATTAGGTTGCGTGCTTTTTGCCTCCTTATATTCTTTTACCAGAATCCCGCGTTCAAATTCGGCCGTTTTTTCCTTGCCTTCCCTCACTGCGGTTACCTTAAAGAAGTTACTCAACGCGTTTACGGCCTTTGTACCCACTCCGTTCAGACCAACCGCCTTCTGAAAGGCCTTGCTGTCGTATTTTGCGCCGGTATTTATCTTGGAAACAACATCAACCACCTTACCGAGCGGTATGCCCCGGCCATAGTCGCGGATGGTAACGGTTTTGCCGTCGATGTTGATATCGATCGTTTTGCCATACCCCATGGTATGTTCATCTATACAGTTGTCTATCACCTCTTTAATCAGAACGTAAATGCCATCGTCCGGGCTGGATCCATCGCCGAGCTTCCCGATGTACATCCCTGGTCTGAGCCTGATATGCTCCCGCCAGTCGAGGGATTTGATGCTTTCTTCGTTATAATCGAACAGATTTTGTTTGTCTGCCATAGGAATTTAATGGTTAATAGTGGGCCGGGCAAAGATATACGTGAAAAAATCAAACGCGAAACGCACATTAAAATTGAGAACTATTGGTATTATATAACTTATTAGTTATCAACAGTGGTGATAAAACTTTTATTAAACCTTTTTTCACCGTTCGGAGTACCTGTATTTGTCCTACATTTGGATCGTTGCCAGCTGGCAACCCATAAATTCTGCTTCTGTCTAACTAACCTGTTGAATTCAGTCCATTACTAACCCTTAAGTTCGAGGTCATTTCTCTTTTTTAATTTTTTAAAGTGGTTGTGTATGTATTCTTATGCATTGCTGGAAAGCGGTTGCTATTATCTTATTCAGGAGAAAGAAGAGATGCCCATTCACCTGATTCAGCTGACGCTGGAGACAGACCATTGTGTGTTCGTAACGGTGTATGGAGAGGAGGAGGCGCAGATCTGGAAGAAAAAAACTGATCCTATCCTTGATATCATTGAATTACTGAGTGACGAGGCAGTGAAGGAATGGCAGGATCTTTATAACAAAGACGCTTACAATTATGAAGAAGAGGATGATGATTAATCATCCTCTCTTTCTTTGAATTAACACTTCTGATATGTAATTATGGTACACTTTTGCGTTATAGGTGCATTGTGCCATGCTCTATTACACGGCTGAAAAATACCGACCCCTACGGAGAGCGATAAATATAGTTTTTTGCGTTCTGACCGTACTTCCTCTTGCCCCGCTGATCAATAGGTATATACCCCCTTTGATGCTTGGCACATGGAACTTCGACCTCGTTGTGTCCATCTTACTTGCCGGCATATTCACCTTCGTGATGTTCCGCATTTTTCATTTCCTTATCATCCCTATTCTCGTCATGTTCGTGGCGGTGATTCTCTATAACTCGCTCACCAACGGCCGCGGGTTCGGCACCGTAGTGAACGACTACCAGGTTATGGTAAGAAGTAATTGGGGTAAGAAAGAACAGAAAGAAAGAGACCTCGTCATGATGCCGTCTTTCTTCCAGGGGCCTCTTGCACGAACGGTAAAAGCCATAGAAAGCAAAGTGGATTACCGCGATTCGATTGTCAGGAATTTCGCGGTGAGTTCATCACTCAAATTCTTCGACGAGTTCCATTCGAAATTTGGCCCCATCGTCCGGGCCTTCTCCGTGTTCAAAGAAATCAATTCAAAATTTAAATACGTCGCCGATTCCGAACGGGATGAATACTTCGCGACTCCACGTGAAACGATCCTCAATGGTATGGGTGGTGACTGCGACGATCATACCATATTAATGGTATCCGCGCTTAAAGCGATAGGCGTGCATGCGCGAATGGTGCTCACAGAGGGCCACCTGTATCCGGAACTCTTCTGCGGTGATGAAAAGAATTTTGAGAAGATTAATACGGCGATCATGGCGCTGTTTACCCGCGAAGTAAAAGGGAATATTTATTACCATGAAGAGAACGGTCAGTACTGGCTTAACCTCGATTACTCTGCGCGCCATCCTGGCGGACCTTATGTGAGCGATAAAGCTTTCGCGATCATCAATCCATAAACACAGAGTCCTTGATAAAATTTTTGCGTTTGTTCATTTCAAGCCTGCGGAACATTAGAAAGCCGCAGCACGCAATCAACATCGCCACAACGGACGAAACATAATAGATAATAAAGCTGTCCTTGCGGTTTTCAGACTCTATGACGTAGTCAAACACGTATATCACGACAAAGGTGACATACTGAAACATCAATCCTGCGTAGATAAATATCTTGGCGTTCTGCCGCGTGGAGTGCTCAACTTTCTGCATATAACGCACGATCTCTACTGAACCAATAGCGATCACCGTGGCCACTCCAACAGCCAGTGAGTATTTTAGTGCGTCATAGGTAATGCCGAGCTTAAGCATACCTACTATCGATAACGCCACCACGATGGCAATAGAGCCGACAGCGGTTTTTTTGACAAACGAGTATGCGCTGGTGTAATAGAGGATCGCGATGATGAACGGCATGTCGAGCATATTGTAAAACACTCCCACATCGTAAGATAGCCAACGCGGAACGCCGGGGATTACATCGAACAGGTTACAAATGCCACCGAGGCTCCAGTAAATACCAAAGAGGCGAAAGAATGGATCGCGCCAGGCTTTTTTTAGCAATACGAGAACGATAGGAATGAAATACGCAATGACGGCTGCAAGGGAAATAACATGATACATCTTATTCCGGGGTAAAAGTTTACACTTATATAGCGTCAGGATTCGCGTAATATTGTTGAGATCAGCAATTTCGAGTAAAATTCATTTTCCACACTTTGCGTAAAATACGATGAGGCGGCTGCTGCTTTTATATTATTTGTTTTCTTCATTTATACTTTCTGCACAGAAAGTGGTGGTAATTGCGAGTCGCGAAGGGGTGTCATTTCGTGGCGTCAGCGCTGTGAGCGATAAAGTTATTTGGGTAAGCGGGAGCAGGGGTACGGTAGGACGCAGCGTAGACGGAGGTGAAACGTGGCAGTGGGCAAACGTTCCTGGTTTCGAAAACAGGGAATTTCGCGACATCGAAGCATTCGATTCCCATACTGCTGTAATTATGGCCGTAGGTGAGCCTGCGGTAATACTTAAAACAGAAAACAGTGGCGTGACATGGAAAATGGTATACCGTAACGAAACTCGAGGAATGTTTTTAGATGCCCTTGAGTTTTGGAACATTGAAAGCGGAATTGTTATTGGTGATCCCATCAACGGCAAATTTTTCATTGCACGAACATTCGACAACGGCAACAACTGGAGGGCACTTACACCTGATAAGCTACCCGATGCCGATTCCGCCGAAGCATGTTTTGCAGCAAGCGGCACAAACGTACGCGCATTGGAAAGGGACGAAGCATGTTTTGTAACAGGGGGAACACGAAGCCGATTATTCTGGAAAAACTCACCTGTTGATATACCAATAATTCATGGCAGCGAAAGCCAGGGCATAAACTCTGTGGCCGTATGGTATAAAAAACGAAAGGCTCCGCTGATAGTAGCGGTAGGCGGAGACTTCGCAGAAGTAAATTCAATCGAACAGAATTGTGCAATATCTAATGATGGCGGAAAGTCCTGGAAGAATCCGCAGACCGCACCTTCAGGCTACAGAAGTTGCGTTGAATTTTTAACCTCCGAAAAATTAATTACCTGTGGGGTTAACGGGGTAGACATTTCAAACGACGAAGGCGTAAACTGGCGCAAAATTTCCAGTGACGGATTTCACGTCTGCAGAAAAGCGAAGAAGGGCAGGAATGTATACCTGGCCGGCAATGGTAAGGTCGCAAAGTTGCTTCGGGAATAAAAAACCATATTTTTACTCCATAAACATCACCCATGATATCTTCAAAAATTGAAGCTGCACTTAACAGGCAGATTGACCTCGAAGGATTTTCGTCCATGTACTATCTCGCCATGGCATCATGGTGTGAAGTAAAAGGGTATAACGGAATAGCTAAGTTCCTGTATCATCATTCAGATGAAGAGCGTATGCACATGCTGAAGCTCTTTAAATATATTAATGACCGCGGTGGACATGCACTTGTACCCGGACTTGACGCACCTCCTGAGTCATACTCATCAATCCATGAGATCTTTGAAACCGTGCTATCGCATGAAATAAAAGTATCAAATGAAATCAATGCACTCGTAGAGCTTTGTATCGGGGAGAAGGATTATACTACGCACAACTTCCTTCAGTGGTATGTTGCTGAACAGATAGAAGAGGAGACGCTTGCACGCAACATTCTCGACAAGCTGAAACTCATCGGCGACGATAAAGGCGGGATGTATCTTTTCGACCGCGACCTTGAAGCCCTTTCAATAGGTCTTCACGGCGGCCCGTCAAAAGGTGGTGGCGGACATTAACTTTCTGCAACTTTCAAACTACGGAAGTCAACGGGAACCAGTTTGCTAACGCCTGGTTCCTGCATCGTTACACCATAGATAACATCCACGGCATTCATGGTCATTTTGTTGTGAGTAACAATGATGAACTGGCTTTCTTCACTGAACTTCCTGATCATTTGCGTGAACTTACCAACGTTGGCATCGTCCAAAGGGGCGTCCACCTCGTCCAGGATACAAAAGGGCGCAGGCTTAATCAGGTAGATAGAAAACAGAAGTGCTGTTGCAGTTAATGTTTTCTCTCCACCGCTAAGTTGCGTAATGGATGATGGACGCTTCCCCTTGGGTTTAGCTACAATGTCAATTCCGGTATCTGCCAGGTTTTCAGGATTTTCTAGTACCAGGTCTGCCGTGTCATCTTCAGTGAAGAGGGCCTTGAATACTTTCTGGAAGTTCTCTCGTACCTGGTTGAACGTATCCAGGAACTGTTTGTTTGCGGTAGCTTCCACTTCTTCTATAGTCTGCAACAGGCTCTGCTTCGCGGTTACGAGGTCATTTTTCTGTTCGAGAATGAACTCATACCGCTTCTTCATTTCTGTAAATGCTTCTATCGCGGTTGGATTCACCTCACCGAGGTTTTCCAGCCTCTTCTTCATTCTGTCAGTCTTCTCCTGCAATTCTTCAACGGGTGTATCGCCGGTGCGGGGTTCGTCGATGATATCGTCGAGGTTGATGCGGAATTCAACGCTCAAGCGTTCTTTCATACCGGCAAGCTGAAGTTTCAGCTCGTTCAGTTTATCTTTTATCTCGCCGAGCAGGTGTTCGATCTGTTCACGATTTTTTACTTTGTGGCGCAGCGCGCTTTCCTTTTCTGCGAGAGCGTTGCGAAGGTTGTAATACGCCTGGTCCGCTTCATTAAGCTTCTTTTCTTCGTCCTCTTTATTTCTCAGCATGGCTACGAGCCCGTCTTCAGCTGTAGCGAGTATGTCGCTGCTCTCTGAAATACTGGCAATCGTTTGATTGAGTTGAACTGCATTCGTATCTACCTGCTTTTTTAGATCTGTCAGCTGGTTCCTTTTGAATTCTTCTTCCTGCACCAGGGCATTGATGCGGCTTTGCTGCCTCGTTACCTGCAGGTTAAATTCATTATACTCTGCATTCGCTTTGTTGTATGTTTCCTCTGTTTCCTTGTAATCGATCTCAGACGAACGAAGGGTGTCTCTCAGGCCATTGAGCGCCGTAACAAGTTCCATCCATTCGTTGCGCGTACCTTCAATTGACGACATGGTAAGATCGAGGCTCGTCTGCATTTCCTCCAGCCGTTGCAGTGATGTCTGCTGCTGCGAGTGAATGCTTTCTATTTTGTTATGGAGAGAATATACCTGGTTGGTAAGGTTACTGATATCTTCCTGCGCTTTCCTGATCGCATTTTCCTTCAGCTGCTCATTGAAAGCAATCACTTCATTATGCTTGCTTTGAATATCCGCTTTTAATGCATTAACCACTACGTCCTGTTGTGCTATTTCTTCGCGAAGCTTCGCAAGGTTCTTTGCACGGCCGATCTTCTTTCCTTCAAATATTCCTACGCTGCCACCAGTAAGCGAATACTTTCCTTTAACGTACTTACCATTTTTCTCAAGAATAACGGAACCGTTGCTGTTTGCAAGAGCATCTTCATTTTCTGCAATGTATACGTTGCCGAGAAGGTGCTGTGCAAGTTTCTGGTACTGATCATCAACTTCAATTACATCCATTACACGTATGGTGCCTTCGGGATGATGTTCAGCTTTCAGCTCGCCACTATTTAATTTATCGAGCAGGAAGAAATTCGCTTTTCCCTTTTTGTTATTATCGAGAAGGTGAACGGCCTGCAAACCTTCATCAAGATTGTTTACAACGTAGAAGTTGAGATAAGGCTCAAGAACATTTTCCACTGCAGCACGGAATTCTTCTTTCACATAAATAATATCAGACAGGATAGGGGCGGTATGGTTCCAGCCTTTATTATTATGCAGAAATTTTACGCTTTCCGGGTACCCTTCCATCGAGTCGATCAGGCTTTTCAGCAGGTCGTGTTCATTCTTTTTTGAATCGAGCTTACGATTTTCTTCTGCGAGCTGGTGCCTCAGTTCTTCTACTTCACTTTGCGTTTGCAGGATCTGCTCTTTCGTGCGCTCATGCTGCTCCTGCAATTGAATAAGGTCTGTTTTGCGGGTCTCCAGGTCCTCTTCTTTCACCCGTCGTTCTTCTTCTACCTGCTTCAGCTGGCTCGCCCTCACTTCGCGTTCTTCTTCTATCCGCTCAATGGCACTTTGCATGTTCTGGATAGAAGTATCTGCAACGGCAACTTTCTTTTCCGCTTCAAACTGGTTCCTCTGAACGCCGTGTATTTCCGCGCGCAATGTTTCAACGTGACCTCTCTTTTCGTCGAATACTTTCCTGTTGTCTTCAACAGTCGATTTAAGGTCGTCCAGTTGATGCTGAAGACTCTCAAGTTTAGATTTTTCTTCCTGTACCTGGCCCTGTGTAAACACGATGCTTTCATCGAGGCCTTTGAGTTGAAGTTCGCTGCGCGATAAAAATTCCTGCAGGCTAACCTCTTTCTCTCTCAAAAAGTTGAGTTTCTGAGAGGCGAGGTTGCGATCGTTTTCTTTCGTACGGATGGTTTGCAGCAATTCGTTGAACTGATGCTGCATCGATTGAAGCGCTCTTTCTTTCTCTACAAATCCTAGTTTCTCTTCTTCCACCTGCGCTTCTTCGGTAGCAATAACTGCCTCCAATTCGGTTTTGCGGTCAGTTTCTGTGTCCGCCTGTTGGTTCAGATCGCGGTAAGTGATGTTGAAACCTTCGAGCGCTGCTTTGGCAAGCTCGATACTCACTTCACGGTAATCTTTCTTTATTTCGTAATATTTCTCTGCCTTCTTGGCCTGGCTCTCGAGCGTTTTCAGCTGGTTGTTTATTTCAAAGAGTAAATCTTCGATACGTGCAAGATCAAGCTCCGTAGCATCGAGTTTATTCTTCGCTTCCTTCTTGCGTGTTTTGTAAATAGTAATGCCGGCAGCCTGTTCAAGCATACGGCGACGGCTGTTTTCCTTATCCTTAATAATATCATCCACCATTCCGAGCTCGATGATGGCATATGAATCGGTGCTTATACCGGTATCCATGAAGAGATTCTGGATATCACGGAGGCGGCAGGTTACATCATTAAGGCGGTATTCGCTTTCACCACTTTTATAAAATTTTCGCGTAACCGTTACCGTATTGAATTCAGTTGGAAGCAGGTTCCTTGTATTTTCGAAAGTGAGACTAACCTCTGCAAGGCCACTCGCCGAGCGTGTTTTAGAGCCATTAAATACGAGACTCTCAAGGTTCTCAGAGCGGAGATGACTGATCTTTTGTTCACCAATTACCCAACGTATGCTATCGATGATGTTGCTTTTTCCGCAACCGTTAGGTCCTACGATGCCAGTTATATTGTCGTCAAAATTGACGATAGTTTTATCAGCGAAGCTCTTAAAACCCTTAATTTCCAGACTTTTTAATCTCACGGTATACTGTTATTTGGTAAGCGGTCATTAGGTCACGAAACCATTTCCCGAAAGTAAGTTGAACCACCCAAGGCGGGTTGATAATTGTACACGAGTTATACACAAGCCTTCTACATCCGGCGTGGCCGTCGCAGGCGAATGCTCGCATTTTGTTTCAGGCTGGCCGACAAATACACCTCATATCTTTTCTGCCGGTCGCTGATCACCATCAGTGCGGTGTTAGGAGGAAACTTGCCAAGATTGTCAGCAAACATGCTCAGTTCATGAACGTCCTTTGTGGAGTCGAGGCCTATATAAATGTTTAATGCGCGTGCCGAAAGTCCCCTTCGTATGAGAACGGGCTTTTTGTTGAGAAATACACTTATTGTATCGTCATCTACATCTCCATTATCATAAAAGCTTACAAGGATGGAGTCATCATATACAATGATATCTTTCTCGTAAATCGCACTCCGTTTAGAAAACTCATCTACCAGTTTCTGGTCCGGATCTTCCTGTTGCTGGGCCGACGCTACCTGGATAATCTGCGGGGCGGGATTATCTGTAATCACCACATCTTCTTCCTGCGGACTCCAGAACTTTTTCCCTGCAATGGATGTGGAAAGAGTACTGTCGTAATCTTCCGCGGCATCCAGTTTCATCGTCACCCGGAGCTCAGGACAGGTATACCGATATTTAGCATCGGTGTAAAATGTTCCGTTGAGCGTGCTGCCTACCTTCGACACCATTAATTTTCCGACAAAATGCATCGGGCACTCGATGCCGGTGCGGGTGGCGGAGCCGTAAAATAGCAGCGGTATATTGGGAATGTTTACAGTTCGCGTTTTTGGATTGTAATCGCCGCGAATAAAAAAGCTTTGATATGAATCTTTAAAATAATAGCCGAAGATGCCTTCTATGTCGTTGCCTTTCTGCTTTAGTACAAACTCTGTGAGGTAGTTGCTAGTGGCGCCGGCTGCATTAACATCCGCGCGACCATACCATGACCCTTTGATTTGCTGCGCCGGCAAAGTTTTCATGGTAAGAAATAATATGACAAGCAAAAATACCCTTGTCATCATTTCAGATATTTTTTCATTTCCCGCATCGTATCACGCTGCTTTATTGTTTCACGTTTATCGTAAAGCTTCTTTCCTTTTCCAAGGCCCACTTCAATCTTCACAAAGCCTTTCTCTGAAAAAAATATCCTTAGAGGAACAACAGTTATGCCTTTCTCCTTAATCTGGGTCTCGATCTTCCTTAATTCTTTCTTATTTAACAAGAGTTTTCGTTCCCTTACAGGGTCGTGGTTTGCGGCAGTGCCATGACTATATTCGGCAATATGCAGGCTCTTTATCCATAACTCGCCGTGGTGAAAAAAACAATAGCTGTCGTTGAAACTCGCACGCCCTGCCCGTAATGACTTCACTTCAGTGCCCGTCAGCATGATGCCGGCGTCGTATTTGTCGTCAATGAAATAGTCGTAAAATGCCTGCCTGTTGCGAATTTCTGTCATCGGGATGCAAGGTAGGTAAAACGCGATAGGGAAGAGGAGCGGTGCGCTTAGTTTTTGAACAATCTCAGTACCTGCGCAAGTTTTTCTTTCAGCTGGTTGCGATGAACGATGAAATCAAGAAAGCCATGGTCCAGCAGGAATTCACTGCGTTGAAAACCTTCGGGAAGATCTTTCTTAATCGTTTCGCGGATCACGCGAGGACCGGCAAATCCGATCAAAGCGCCGGGTTCTGCGATGTTCAGATCGCCCAGCATGCCGAAAGAAGCGGAGATGCCACCGAAAGATGGATCGGTTAACAATGATATGTAAGGTATTTTGGCATCCGTAAGCTGCGATAATTTTCCTGACACCTTTGCGAGCTGCATAAGGGAGAAAGCACTTTCCATCATACGCGCGCCGCCCGACTTACATATAATAAGGAGTGGAACACGGTGTTCGAGACAGAAATCAACGGCCCTGGAAATTCTTTCACCCATCACGCTTCCGAGAGAACCGCCTATAAATTCAAAATCCATACAGCCGATGACCAGGGGTTCGCCTTCTACTTTGCCCGTTGAAATGCGTATGGAGTCGGTGATATCAGTTTTGGACCAGGTTTCTTCGAGGCGCTTACCGTAAGATTTAAGATCGGTGAATTGCAGGAAATCTCTCGAGCGGATGTTTTCGAACATCACCTCATATTGATTATCGTCGTATATGATCTCGAAATACTCGGAACTACCGATGCGGTGATGATAATTACACTTGGGGCACACAAATAAACTTTCCCTCAGTTCAGTAACAGTACATATATAACCACACTCCGGGCATTTGCTCCAGAGCCCTTCAGGAGTTTCTTTTTTGTCGGCCGTGCTGGTGAGAATACCTTTCTTTATACGTTTGAACCAACTGCTTCTTGTTTCTTCAGACTTCCCTTCTTCACCCGCGAGGTTGGCTTCAAAATCCTCCTCTTGTCTCATCTGGCATAATTTGCTGGCTAAGATAGGGAATTTCCCTCCGCTGCGTTATTTTTGCAATGTTCCAATATATATTCAATGAAGTGGTCTGACTTTTTCACCTCGTCTGTAGGCAAAAAACTGGTGATGGCGCTTACAGGTTTGTTCCTCATCTCTTTTCTTGTTGTTCACGTTTGCTTAAACGCTTGCATATTCAACGATCTTCCGTGGTTTGATCCCAATGACAATGGCGACATGTTCAATCGGGCAGCGCATTTCATGGGAACTTCTATGGTGGTGCGTACGCTCGAGTACGGTTTATTTGCCGGCTTTATTATTCATATCATCCAGGGATATGTTCTTGAAGCAAAAAATCTTTCGCGCAGAGGCACAGGTTACAAAGTAACGCTGGGCAACAGAGGCAGTAAATGGTATAGCCGCACGATGGGCCTCCTGGGAACGCTATTGCTGCTGTTTCTTATCATGCACGTTTCTCACTTTTGGGTGCCATCGCGTTTCGGTGGATTGGAAGAAGTGGAAGGAAAAAATTATCACAACCTTTTTATAGTGATGGTTGACGTGTTTAAAAACCCGCTGATCGTAGTGTTATATGTGCTGGGATGCATTTCTCTTGCGTATCACCTGCTTCACGGTTTTCAGAGTGCGTTTCGTACGCTTGGTGTGCATAACACGCGTTATATCGGGCTTATAAAAGGGCTCGGCACCGGATTTTCCATCGTAGTGCCATTCGTGTTTGCATTGATGCCGATTGCAATCTACCTTGAGTGGATCGGCTAAATAATTTCATTTTCAAAACTCAATCCGGATGTTGAATTCAAAAATTCCTGGAGGTTCTTTAGACAATAAGTGGAACGATTATAAGGGTCACGTAAACCTGGTTAACCCATCCAATAAAAGAAAGCTGGAGATCATAATAGTGGGAACCGGGTTGGCCGGTGCATCAGCGGCTGCATCGCTTGGTGAAATGGGATATAAAGTCAAAGCGTTTTGTTTCCAGGACAGTCCCCGCCGTGCGCATAGTATCGCAGCACAGGGTGGGATCAACGCAGCAAAAAATTATCAGAACGACGGAGACAGTGTTTTCCGTCTTTTTTATGATACTATAAAAGGTGGCGATTACCGTGCGCGCGAAGCGAATGTTCACAGGCTTGCGGAAGTGAGTACAAACATCATCGACCAGTGCGTGGCACAGGGTGTTCCCTTCGCAAGAGAATACAGCGGCTTGCTGAGCAACCGTTCGTTCGGTGGTACACAGGTACAACGTACTTTTTATGCTGCAGGGCAAACCGGTCAGCAATTATTGCTTGGTGCATACTCTGCACTTGAAAGACAGGTAGCACTGGGCAATGTGAAAATGTATTCACGCCATGAAATGCTCGATGTAGTGAAGATCGATGGCAAGGCAAGAGGCATCATCTGCCGCGACCTTATTACCGGTCACCTCGAACGTCACTCCGGTCATGCGGTATTGTTATGCTCCGGTGGATATGGCAACGTATTTTATCTTTCTACCAATGCGATGGGCAGCAACGTTACCGCCATCTGGAAGGCGCACAAAAAAGGTGCATACTTCGGCAATCCCTGCTTCACGCAAATACATCCCACGTGCATTCCCGTTAGTGGCGATCATCAGAGTAAGCTGACGCTGATGTCTGAATCGCTCCGGAACGATGGACGCATATGGGTACCTAAGAAAAAAGACGACATCAGGAAACCGGCAGACATACCTGAAGAGGAGAGAGACTATTATCTTGAAAGAAGATATCCTGCCTTCGGAAATCTTGTACCCCGCGATGTTGCGTCACGTGCAGCAAAAGAACGATGTGATGCAGGTTATGGCGTAGGTAAATCTAAAATGGCCGTGTATCTCGACTATGCCGATGCAATAGGACGTTACGGAAGAGGTGAGGCCAATAAGCTTGGTCTTGATAATATGTCCGATCAAAAACTTAATGAGCTTGGTCGGCAGGTGGTAAAAGAAAAGTACGGTAACCTGTTCGACATGTATAGCAAGATAACAGGTGAAGATCCGTATACTACACCTATGCGTATTTATCCTGCGGTGCATTATACAATGGGAGGACTTTGGGTAGATTACGAACTCACTACATCGGTGCCCGGTTTATATGCCATGGGCGAAGCAAATTTCTCTGACCATGGTGCAAACAGGCTTGGTGCATCCGCGCTGATGCAAGGTTTGGCAGACGGATATTTCGTTATTCCTTACACGATCGGTAATTATCTCGCAAAAGAAATTGCAACTGCTACGATTCCTGTGACACACCAGGAATTTGATGCTGCAGAAAAAGCAGTAAGTGACCGTATCACGCAGCTCATGAACATAAAAGGCAACCAGACAGTGGAGAGCTTTCATAAGCGCCTCGGAAAGATTATGTGGGATAAATGCGGAATGGCGCGTAATGAACAGGGTCTGAAAGACGCTATTGAAGAAATAAGACAATTGAAGAAAGATTTCTGGAGTGATGTGCGCATCCCCGGCCAGGTACTTGAAGTGAACACCGAGCTCGACAAAGCGAACCGTGTTGCAGATTTCATAGAGCTGGGCGAACTGATGTGTATCGATGCACTACACAGACGCGAAAGTTGTGGTGGGCACTTCCGTGAGGAGATGCAGACTGAAGAAGGCGAGGCACTCCGCGACGATGCTAACTTCCAGTATGTGGCTGCATGGGAGTATGTTTCGGAAAATCAATGGCAGCTGCATAAGGAAGACTTAAATTTCGAAGTGGCCAAGCCAACACAAAGAAGCTATAAGTAAAAACAGAAACGAGAATTATGGATCATTCAAATATCAGCCTGTCGTTGGAAGTATGGAGACAGGAAAATGCTTCATCGAAAGGGAAATTCGTAACGTACAAGGTAGATGACGTTTCTCCTGAGATGTCATTTCTTGAGATGTTCGATGTGCTCAATGAAAAGCTCATCAGGGATGGCAAAGAACCTATAGCATTTGATCATGACTGCCGTGAAGGTATCTGCGGATCGTGCTCGATGCATATTAACGGACGGCCGCACGGACCCTGGCACGCTACAACAGTTTGCCAGTTGCACATGCGTGCATTCAAAGATGGCGATACCATTGTTGTTGAACCATGGCGTGCAAAATCGTTTCCTGTTGTTAAGGATTTGATGGTTGACCGTTCTGCGTTCGACAGAATTATACAGGCAGGTGGATATGTGTCGGTAAATACCGGCAATGTAAACGCTGTTGATGCAAATGCTCTTCCGGTTGAAAAGGATAAAGCCGATGCTTCATTTGCTGCTGCAAGTTGTATTGGGTGTGGTGCGTGTGTAGCGGCTTGTAAAAATAGTTCGGCGATGTTATTTATGTCTGCAAAGGTTTCCGCGTTGGCGTTGTTGCCGCAGGGAAACCCGGAGCGCAAAGTGAGAGCATTGAATATGGTGGCTCAAATGGATAAGGAAGGGTTTGGTTCATGCACGTTTACAGGTGCATGTGAGGCGGTTTGTCCCAAGGAGATTTCAATTACGAATATTTCGAGATTGAATAAGGAATATACAAATGCCGGGCTAACGGTTAACAAATAAAAAAGGGGCGAATGGCCCCTTTTTCGTAAGATATTTTCCGCCGCAGGCAAGAGTTCCTATTCGACTTTTGTAATTTTCAACACATTTGTTGGCAAATGCAGATGTACCGGCGTACTTCCCGTATTTACTACTAAATCTCCCGGCTTGATAAATCCTCTTTCCTTAAGAATCTGAATTTCATCTGCAAGAATTTCATCTAAGCTTTCTTCTTCAGCATAGTGAAACGCCCTCACACCCCAGCTTAAGCTAAGCTGATTAATCAAACTCTTCTCTTTCGAGAATATATACAAAGGCGATTCTGGTCTGTAACTGGAAAGCATAAACGCTGTATATCCGCTCTGCGTCATACCAACAAGCGCATCGGCATTCGTATCACGCGCAAGCTTACACGCATTGTAACAAATCGCATCGCTGATGAATGAAGGGGAGTGCGGTTGAGGCACCAGTTCATCTTCCAGGTTGTACCGGTAATCGCTCTTTTCAACCTGCATAATAATCTTTCTCATCGTTTCAACAACAAGTACAGGATGTTTACCAGTTGCTGTTTCACCAGACAACATCACGGCATCAGCACCTTCAAGTACCGCATTTGCCACGTCGGTGATTTCACTCCTGTTTGGCTTTATCCTGTCGATCATGCTTTCCATCATTTGGGTAGCAACAATTACAGGCTTTGCTCTATGGAGGCACTTTTTGATGAGCTGTTTCTGAATTAACGGAATTTGTTCAACCGGCAGTTCAACCCCAAGGTCGCCGCGGGCAACCATTATACCATCCGATTCAAGAATAATATCCCTGATATTAACGAGTGCTTCTGGTTTTTCAATTTTCGCAATGATCTTCGTTTTGCTCGCTTTATCAGTAAGCTTACTGCGAAGAATAACAATATCCTTCACATGGCGCACGAAAGAAAGCGCAACCCAGTCGAGCTTTTGTTCGATGATAAATTCGAGATCGATGAGATCCTTTTCTGTTAATGCCGGTAATGAAATCTTCGTATCAGGAAGGTTGATGCCTTTCTTGGAAGAAATCACTCCACCCATTGTTACTTCAACCTTAACATCGTTGTTCTTTTCAATCTTCACCACCTGCACTTCCATCTTGCCATCGTCGATCATGATCTTGTTTCCAATCTTCACATCAGCGTGCAGATTAGGATACGATACATAAATGCTTTCCAGCGTGCCTACAACTTTTTCATTTGTGAAGGTGAGGATGTCGCCTGGAAATACTTCGAGGGCATTGTTCTCAATTTCACCAACTCTTAGTTTTGGACCCTGCAGGTCACCAAGTATGGAGATGTTATACGGTTCAGTGAGATTGATCTTCCTGATGTGGTCGATTATTTTCGCTTTGTCTTCATGGCTGCCGTGAGAAAAGTTGAGCCGGAAAACGTTTACGCCCGCTTTTACAAGGGCCAGAAGTTGCTCATATGAATCGCAGGCCGGGCCTACTGTTGCAACGATTTTGGTGCGGTGCGACGTGTGCTCTTTTCCTGCTACTCTGTCCATCTGTTCGTGCAGGTATTTCTTAATGTTTCTTGTCATGATGCCAGGATCTTTACAATTTTAAGCCATTCATTATTTATTTTCTGCTTGGCCTTAACAGCTTTTTCGAGAGGAGTGTATGACATCCTGTTGTTTACGATGCCAACCATAATGTTATGCCTGTCCTTCGATGAGGCATTCAACGGCTGAGTAACCCATCCTGCTTGCTATAAGTCTGTCGAGGCAAGATGGCGAACCACCTCTCTGAATATGCCCGAGAATGCAAACTCTAACGTCTGCATTTGGAAGGCGTTCTTTGATAATCTTTGCTACTTCGTTACCTCCACCAAATTCATCACCTTCTGCAACCACGACGAGGTTAACGAGTTTTTTGCGTTTCTCTTTTTCCAGCAAACCGTTCACCAGTTCTTCAACGTCTGTTTTTCTTTCAGGTATCAAAATGTTTTCTGCACCTGTAGCAATGCCGCTGTGCAGGGCAATATATCCCGCATCCCGACCCATCACTTCAATAATAAAAAGACGGTCATGCGCATCGGCCGTGTCGCGGATCTTGTCGATCGCTTCAACGGCCGTGTTAACAGCAGTATCAAAACCGATCGTAAAATCGGTACCTGCAATGTCTTTATCTATCGTACCAGGAAGGCCGATACAGGGAATGTCGAACTCGCGGCTAAATATATCGGCACCTTTAAATGAGCCGTCGCCGCCTATTACCATAAGACCGTCTATTCCGAGTTTTTTGAGATTGTCGTAAGCTTTCTGCCTTCCTTCAGGGAGAAAAAATTCCTTGCAACGCGCGGTTTTCAGGATCGTTCCGCCACGCTGGATGATGTTTGCAACGCTGCGCGAATGAAGGGGTACAATGTCATTATCAATCATTCCTGCGTAACCACGCATAATTCCGAATGCTTCAAGCCCATAATAAATCCCGGTTCTGACAACAGCACGGGTAGCGGCATTCATCCCTGGCGAATCTCCACCCGATGTGAGAACTCCAATTTTAGTAACCTTTTTAGCCATGAATCAAAAACAGTTGGATTTTTTTAATATCTTTCAAACGGTAGGCAAGAATCATTAAAAAAAATTTATCAGTTTGCATTTCGAGG
Organism: uncultured Chitinophagaceae bacterium; assembly: GCA_963782225.1. Lineage (GTDB taxonomy): Bacteria > Bacteroidota > Bacteroidia > Chitinophagales > Chitinophagaceae > Flavitalea. The sequence goes on along the minus strand of CAWAIQ010000006.1, from coordinate 44,840 downwards.
CGTAAAAGTAAGGTTTTGTTTCCATTCGGTTCAAACCAAATCACCCCCTACATTTGCAAACTTAAGACACAATTACCTCCCATGATTAAATGGTTTCTCCTGTGGGCAGTAGTGCTCAGTTCTGCCGACTTTTGTATCGCTCAGCTTGCGTATCCACCGACTAAAAAGATCGAACAAACGGATAACTACCATGGCACCGCGGTAAGCGATCCATACCGTTGGTTAGAAAATGACACGAGCGCCGAAACAAAGGAATGGGTCACCAAACAAAATGCGGTAACATATAAATACCTCGAAGCCATTCCGTACCGCGACAGCATCAAAAAAAGATTGCAGGAGTTATACAATTACGAACGTTACAGCATTCCCTTTCATAAAAACGGATACTTTTATTTCGCTAAGAATGATGGTTTGCAGAACCACGCAGTACTTTACCGTCAGAAGGGCCTGGACGGCCCAATCGAGAAGATTATCGATCCAAACACATTATCGGCCGATGCCACCACGGCACTCGATCATTTCGTTTTGTCGAAAGATGGTACATACGCAGCTTACTCCCTATCAAGGGCCGGTTCCGATTGGAGAACTGTGTTTGTGAAGGATATGACCACACTGAAAGACCTTGCCGATTCAGTACAGTGGGCAAAAGCAACAGCGATTGAGTGGCAGAAAAACGGCTTCTACTATAGCCGGTACCCCACGCCTGAAAAAGGTATGGAACTCTCATCCAAAAATGATAACCACCAGGTGTGGTATCATGTTGCAGGGACAAGTCAAAGTGAGGACAAACTGATTTACGAAGACACCGTGAACCTTCAGCGTTTTCACCAGGCGACTGTGTCAGATAACGAACGGTTCGTGTTTCTGACCATTAGTGATCGCGGAAAGGGATTGCGCGGCAATGCGCTCTTTTATATGGATACCGGGGCGGGCGACAAAGCATTTAAACCGATAATTAAGGAGATAGGAAATTCTCAGTATACAGAGATTGGCGTATCAAAAAATAAGATCCTGATCTTCACAAATGCTGATGCAGAAAATAATAAGGTGCTCGAATTTGATCCCTCCGCCAAAGCTGGCAGCGAATGGAAAACTATTATACCGGAAACAAAAGACAATTTGCTGTCTGCAACTTTCGCAGGCGGAAAGTTGTTTCTCCAGTACCTGATTGATGTGACCGCGAAGGTGTTTGTTTATGCTCCCGATGGCAAAAAAGAAAGAGAGATTGTTTTACCAGGACCGGGCAACGTTGATGGACTCGGTGGCGAGGAGACCGACAAGTACACATTTTATAGCTTTAATACATTCAACGTTCCCACCCGCATTTACCGCTACGATATTGCAGCCGGTAAATCAGAAGTCTTCCGAAAACCTAAGACCGCTTTCGATCCCGACCTTTTTGAAACGAAACAAGAATTCTACAAAAGTAAAGACGGCACCCGTGTGCCGATGTTCATCGTTCACAAAAAGGGCTTAAAGCATGACGGCACCAATCCAACAATGTTGTATGCGTATGGCGGGTTCAATATTGCGATGACACCGTTTTTCAGCGCATCACTTATTCCATGGCTCGAACAGGGCGGCATTTTTGCCGTAGCAAACCTGAGAGGCGGATCTGAATACGGAGAAAAATGGCATGAAGGCGGTATGCTGGATAAGAAACAAAACGTGTTTGATGATTTTATTGCAGCTGCCGAATATCTCATCAGCAAAAAGTATACATCGCCTGCTAAACTTGCGATAAGAGGCGGATCAAATGGCGGATTGCTGATAGGCGCTGTCATCAATCAGCGCCCTGAACTTTTCAAAGTAGCCATTCCCGAAGTTGGAGTAATGGATATGTTGCGCTTTCAGAAGTTTACCATTGGCTGGAACTGGATCGCTGAATATGGAACAAGCGATAGCGCATCCCAGTTCAACTATCTATATAAGTACTCACCCATCCACAACATCAGGAGCGGCATCAACTACCCAGCTACCATCGTTATTACTTCGGATCATGATGACAGGGTGGTGCCGGCCCATTCTTTTAAATATGGTGCAACCCTGCAGGAGTTTTATAAGGGCAAGAACCCCGTGCTGGTGAGGATCGATACAAATTCGGGTCACGGCACGAGTAACATGATGAAAAGTATTGAGCTGATCGCTGACATGTATTCTTTTTCATTCTATAATATGGGACAGACGTGGAAAAAATCCTTGTGACGGGAGCAAATGGATTGCTCGGACAAACAATTATCAAACAATTATCCGGTAAACCATACAGCGTGGTCGCCACCGGCAAGGGAGCCGGCCGGATAGATTCTGCGTATGGCACCAACTATGAATATGCCGATGTTGAAATTACCGATGGGCCTGCAATTGAAAAGTTGATCCAGGAACAACGGCCGGATATTATTGTGCATGGCGCGGCGATGACGCAGGTAGACCAATGTGAAATAAATAAGCAGGATTGTTATAATGTTAATGTAACAGCTACGCGTTTTATTATTGATGCTGCGAAGGACATAGGCGCCAGGTTTATTTTCGTTTCCACTGATTTTATTTTCGATGGTAACAATGGACCTTACGCTGAGGATGATGAGCCGGCTCCGGTTAATTATTATGGAGGTACCAAGCTCGTTGCGGAGAAAGCGGTCATGGAATCGGGGCTTGATTGGGCAATTGCAAGAACGATATTAGTTTACGGTTTGGCTCCTACATCCGGAAGAACAAATATTATAGGATTTGTAAAGGACAGCCTTGAGGCGAATAAGCCAATTAAAATGGTTACGGATCAGGTGCGTACACCAACATTTGTTGATGACCTCGCCGCTGGGATTATTTTGATTATTGAAAAGAAAGCCAGCGGTATTTTTCATTTGTCTGGAGAAGAGAAGATGACGCCCTATGATATTGCTATCGCCATCGCGAAATATTTTGGATTGAATGACGGGCTGATTTCGAAGTCTTCTTCAGATGAGATTAAGCAGCCTGCGGTGCGCCCTGCGAAAACGGGATTTGATATTTCTAAAGCGAAGAAGAATCTAGGTTATAAGCCAAAGAGTTTTAATCAGGGCCTGGAAGCGTTATTTGGTACAAAATAGTATGCTGTACCGCGGCAGGCACTATTTCACCGGCAGGTGAACCTCCGCCATCATACACCTGGCACTGCCGCCTCCGTTCTTTTCAATCGTATCTAATTGCGAATGTATAATTCTACCGAAACCTTCCAGCTTCTTTACCTGCTCTGAAGTAAGTGAATTAAATGCCCGGGTAGACATTACCAAAAACTTTTCTCCTTTGTCATTCCTTACCTGCAACATATTTCCAGCGAAATGATTCATCTGGTCAATCGATATGGAGACTATCTCTTTTCCTGACTCCACGATTGCCGTTTCTACCTTGCGCCTTTCCTCTGCATCACGGATGCTATCGAAGCAAATTACTACGAATTTATCGGCAACACACATCATCACATTCGTGTGATATATCGCACCTCCGTTTTTATCGACCGCATGAAAGGCCACGGGCTTATATTTCATTTTTCTGCAAAACTCGTTCAACAAATTCGGATCGGTCCGCGGCGACAGGCACGCGTAGGCAATATGTCTTTTTCTGTCCAGCACAACACTTCCCGTGCCTTCAAGAAAAGTACCGTTTCCTTCGTAAACGCTCAGGTCAATAACCCGCTTTACCACAAATTTCGATCGTACCTGTTCAAGCACGGCCGGCTTCCGTTCGAGCCGGCGATTTGCTGCGAACATCGGGTATAATACTACCGAGCCATCCTGGTGAAAGGACACCCAGTTGTTTGGAAAAATGGAATCGGGGGTGTGTGGCTCCGGCGTATCGTTGATTACCGTAACATCAATATCGTTTTGACTCAGCTTGCCAACAAAGCTTTCGAATTCCTGCAAAGCTTTTTCGTGAACGTGCATATCATCAGAAGACACCTGGAAAGCATTATTTACGGCGGTTTCTGTGTTGAACAAAAAATTAACCGGCCTTATCATCAGGATATGATTCGTCGTTTGCATCGTTCTCTCTTTTAATCCAATTCGTCTCTTAACAACGGCATACTCATGCAATGAAAGCCGCCGCGGGCGCGTGAAAGTTCAGCCGAAGGCATCAGGATGAGTGTATCATCCATTTCATCGATATCAATCTTGCCGTTCTCCAGTTTCTCAATCAGCTTTTCAGCTTCAATAACCTTGAAGCCATTGTTGCGGAAAGCTTCTACCGTTTTATCATTTCTGTCGTACCCCAGCACCACACCTTCTTTCAATGCAAGCAAATTGCAGGAATCGGTCCATTGTTCTCTTGCATCAAAAGGAAACTCGTTGTTGCCTGAGTAAATGAATCTCACTGACTCGCTGCTCTCCAGGTCGTTCTTACTAATATCACTCAGCAGATCTTCAAGGTTGTCGAAGTATTTCGGATTTTCGACATCTTTTTTCCTGAACTGGATGATCCTGAGGGCGTCATCTTTTTTTACATTGCCTTCAAGAATGCGTTGCACTGTATCAGCATTTTCTCTCTTTACCGTTTTGCGCGAAAAATTACCAAGCATTACCCACACGTTTCTCTTCACCTGCGTAAAAATGGTATCGATGTGCATGAAGTCGCGCTTCTTGGGAATCTTGATGATCGTGATTTTCTTCACTACATTTTTCTCAAACAAAATATTGATCGCCCGATGTGCCGCTTCCATAGTGGTGCGTTCACTCACGCCGATCAGTATATGGTCGCGGGTAATCACCATCACATCCCCACCTTCAAGTGTTATTTTCCTGTCGTCGCCTTCTTTGGGCAAAAGGAAATGAAGAGGTGCGTCTGGCAATTCAATGATATTATGCTGGTACTCGCGAAAGAAAGAATGATTGTAAAATATATATTTCGCCAGCAATGCTTCGCGGATACGTGCTTTACGGGCAGGTTTGTTCAGCAGCACAAATTCATTTATCACGATTCCAATATCTCTCGTAAAAATAAAATTCGGGATAGGAGGGAACAGCATGTCGCGGTCGTCATCGAGGGTGCCCGTAATAAAAATGTTAGCCAGTTTGGCGGGCTCAAAAGTAGTCAGCAACTTTTCGGCTTCATAAGAACAGTTTTCGATCGCACATACTGATGCAATCAACTTCAATCTTATTTCTCTGTCTTCAAGAATGTCCGCCAGCAGCCACTGCAGTTCTACTACCCGGTCGGATTTAAAGAAGTCGGGGTGACCAGGCTTATAAAAATTGCGGTTGCTTTTTTCCGAATCTATGTCATTAAGCCGCCCACGGATCTTGTCAGGATCTAAAAAATACAGGAGGATTTTTGTGTAGAAGTCGTACTCTTTTTTCCGGATGGTGTCGAGGTGCACAATGTCTTCAAATAACCAGTCCTGCGCTTTTGACGGTACCACTTTTCCAAGGCCGCTATCGGGACTGTGCACGAGCAATCTTCTCAACCGTCCGATTTCTGACGATACATTCAGTTGATCTGTTTTATGTTTGCCCATAGGAGGCCGAAGATAACAAATGTTAGTTTATCGGTTTCCGGCGTAAATTCATAAAAACAATCGTGCATTATGCGGTTGATATTATTAGTTGGTGCAGGAAGTTTCGCGGGTGGCATATGCCGGTACCTTCTTTCAACTTTCATTCAGTCGAAGTCGCAGACGTCGTTTCCATACGGCACGCTCATCATAAACCTTATTGGATGCCTGGTGATCGGTTGCCTGTTGGGCTTCTCTGAAAAATGGCCGTTATCTACCGAAGGGCGACTCCTCTTAATTACCGGACTGCTTGGCGGATTCACAACATTTTCTGCGTTCTCTGCCGAATCTTACTTCCTTTTTAAGAGCGGACACGTGAGTGCCGCGGTAGTTTATGTATTGGTCAGCGTTGTCGGCGGAATGGCCCTGACGGCAGCAGGTGCCTGGATTTTTAAGTTATCGCTAAGATAGCTTACCACATCGGTTCATATATTTGCAGGATATGCCCTCCGTGATCGACCAATTGAATGAAACTGTAGCATTTATAAAAAGCCGGTGTGCATCCCAACCCCAGACAGGCATAGTGCTTGGCAGTGGCTTAGGCAACTTTCTCAGCGAAATAACAATCAAAGAGAGTATTCCCTATCAAGACATCCCTCATTTTCCCGTTTCAACTGTGGAAGGTCACGAAGGAAGCCTGGTATTTGGTGAGTTGATGGGAAGGGAAATCGCGGTGATGGCTGGCCGGTTCCATTATTATGAAGGCTACTCTCCCCAGGATGTTGTTTACCCGATCCGCACGCTGAAGTTTCTAGGTATTGATCAGTTGCTTCTTTCCAATGCTGCCGGGGGCGTTAATACCTCTTTTAAGGTCGGCGACCTAATGATAATAAACGATCACATCAGTATGTCCATCATCAACCCGCTCATTGGAAAAAATGAAGAAGCGCTCGGAACGCGCTTTCCTGATATGAGTGAACCATACAGCAAACATCTCATCGGTGTTGCAAAGAAGGCAGGAGAGAAGTTGGGCATTAAATTGAAAGAAGGTGTGTATTACGGTGTAACCGGTCCCACTTTCGAAACGCATGCCGAATACCGGATGATAAAACTTGTAGGTGCTGATGTAGTAGGAATGAGCACAGTGCAGGAAAGCATCGTTGCCGTTCATATGGGCATGAAAGTTTTGGCCATCAGCGTGGTAACGGATATGGGCATACGTAACGATGATTCTGTGATTACGCACCAGGAAGTATTACAAGCCGCACAGGAAGCTGAACCAAAGCTTACTGCATTATTCAAAGAAATTGTAGGAAACTTGTGAGCATGAACAGCCACCCCTTTAAAATATTGGTTTTATTATTAATGCTGTTGGGCGTGGCTGAATTGTCGCTGGCGCAGCCAGGTGGAGCATTGCGCCGAATGCCTGGCGGGGGGAGCTTCCGCGGCGGGTCAGGTGGTGCCGCTAAGAAGGATAGTTTGCAGAAACGTAATTCCTTACAGGATTCCATCACCATCAGTTTCCGTTATATCGATTCGAGCAGGTTGCAGAAATTCGATTCGGCTATTTACGATTTTACCACACGCTTTCCCGTTCCGTGGTATCATTATCACCTCGGCAATGTGGGCAACGCTACACATAGTTTAGTATTTCCACCTTTACGAGCCGCGGGATGGGATCATGGATTCCACGCTTACGATGCGTACGTGTTTAACGACTACGACACCCGTTTCTTCAATACAACGCGACCCTTCACCGAAATACAATACCAGCTCGGTAGTAAGCTTGAACAGGTGATAGGGCTTATTCACACGCAGAACATCATGCCCAACTGGAATGCGTCGATACAATACAGGCTCATTAACTCACCTGGTATTTTTCGAAACCAGCATACAAATCACAATAACTACCGTTTCACGAATTGGTTTCAAACAAAAAACAAGCGTTATCAGAATTTCTTCATCATCGTGGGTAATAAGTTGATGTCGTCGGAGAATGGCGGTATCAAAGACGATCTTAATTATCTTGATAGTGCAGGAGGTGCGTTCGACACGCGCTCAAACATTCCTACCCGCCTGGGTTCTACGCAATCAGGTACCGCCCGAAATAATTTTTTTACGAACAACGTAGCAACTGGTACGCGATTCACAAGTGCCAGCTACATCATGAGGCACCAGTATGATCTTGTAGGTAATAAAGATTCGATCGTTACCGATTCAACGGTCATTCCACTTTTTTATCCAAGATTGCGCGCTGAATTAACAACGAGTCTAAAGACATACAATAACCGTTACCACGATACCGAGCCGGTCGGAAGCTATCAATTCTATAATGAGAAGTACGGCATCGACTCGACTATTGTTTTCACTTTTAAAGACAAGTGGCGCGACCTTACAAACGATTTTTCGATCTACCAGTTTCCCGATGCAAAAAATTCGCAGCAGTTCTTCAAAGCAGGTGCGGCTTTTCAAATGCTAAAAGGAGAGTTCGATAGTATTGGTTCCGTCGTTAAAAACTATCACAACTTTTTTGTTCATGGTGAATACCGGAACAAAACCCGGAATAAAAAATGGGATGTCGAAGCCTTTGGTAACTTTTACGTGAACGGTTTGAATGCCGGCGATTACGATGCACACGTGAGTCTGAAAAGATTGATCAGTCAGCAAATCGGATCGCTGCAAGTGGGATTTTCAAACGTGAACCGTACACCATCGTTTGTATTTGATACCCTCAGCAGCTTTTACTTCGGTACACCGCGCAATTTTAATAAAGAGAACTATACCGAATTGTTTGCCGCCTTCGATGTGCCGCGATTGAAATTAAATCTGCATGGCCGTTATCTCCTCATCAGCAACTACACTTATTTTTCCGACTACAAAGAAGCGCAGCAATATGGCACCTTATTTAATATGCTGCAGGTAACTGCAGAGAAAACTTTCAGGTTAGGCAGAAAATGGAACTGGAGAACATGGGTAGTGCTGCAAAAGTTAACGGGCAATCCTCCTGTTAACCTGCCATTGCTCCTGACCAGGAATATGATCGGGTATGATGGTAACCTGGGCTTCAAAAATCTTTACACCAACTTCGGCCTGGAGATCAGGTACTATACATCCTATAAGGGAGATGCCTACTCGCCGGTGATTGGCCAGTTTTTCAATCAAAACACGCAAACCATTAAGATGCAGTTGCCGGACATTGCGGCTTATATGCACTTCCGGATCAAGTCGTTCAGCGCCTACATACGTGTTGAAAACCTGAATGCGTACGATTTTTCTACAAATAAGTTCACCCGCAATAACGTTGTGTCGCCCAATTATCCCTATCCCGGGATGTTTATGCGGTTTGGGGTGTATTGGACGTTTGTTAATTAACCGCTTTATCTTCCCTTTCTGAAGCTAAAAAGTTATCTTCGCACCTGTGAAAAAAGCAGTCATTTTAGTCCTTGCGGTCGTTTACATTACCCTCACCAGCGGTGTAGCGGTAAATGTGCACTATTGCATGGGAAGGTTGGCTGGCGTTACTTACGGCGTTGAAAGGGCACACGAGTGCGAAAAGTGCGGTATGCAGGCCAGGAAAGGCTGCTGCGAAACCGAGCACAAACTGGTGAAGGCCGACGACGACCACACCGCTTCACAGGCATTTTCGGCAAAGGTTCCTGTTTTTGCCGCCGTCATCACCGAATTCTCCTCTTACAGCGCTCCGGCTTTCAAGGCACGGGAGCATATTATTCCCCGTTATCATGCGCCGCCAGGCATCCAACCGACCGACCTGTGCGTATTGAATAGTGTTTTCAGGGTTTGATTTGTTTTCAACAGCAATTGAAAATCAAATCTTAATCTAAAATGCTAGTTAATGAAAACGTTATTTATCGTAACAGCCGTTCTTTTTAGTTCCTTATTTACGCAAGCTCAGTTTCAAACGGCTAATCTTACAGCAGCGGGTCTCACCTGCGCAATGTGTACAAAAGCTATCCACAATTCACTACAGAAAATATCGATCGTTGAGAAAGTCGACGCAGATATCAAGAACTCTGAATTCATTATTACATTCAAGAAGGGTGCAGCAGTTGATCCGGACATACTGAAAAATGCCGTTGAAGATGCGGGCTTCGCCGTATCGCGTCTTAAGCTCACTGGCGATTTTGAAAATGTAAAAGTGTCCAACGACTCTCATGTGGTGCTTGACAACAAAACATTTCACTTTATCAAAGTGAAAGATAAAGTTCTTAACGGCACACAAACGATAACTATCATCGACAAAAACTTCGTAACTGCGCGCGAATTTAAAAAGTTCGCCGCCTTAAGTGATCATCCCTGTGTTGAAACCGGTAAGGCTGAAGAGTGCTGCGCGAAGCTGGGTACAGCGAGCAATGCAAGGATCTATCATGTAACCCTTTAAAGTTTGCATGATGATAATTAGTGGCTTTATCAAAGCATTCCTCTTTGCCGGAGGAATGCTTTTCATCCAGCAGGTGGCCGGGCAGGAACTTTACGTATTTACGGAGCCGGCATCTAACATGCCCTCAAAATCCATCAGTGTTAAAGTGTCCGCGAAACTTGGCGAGCACGAATCACCCTATAAGGTTATGCAGCGGTATACACCCGAAGTAATGTTCGGGCTCAATAAAAAGTGGATGGTACACGTGGCGCCAACGTTCTCAAATATGTTCACCGATAAGCAAAGGTGGGAGTCGATCAGAACGTATGCGAAGTACCGTTTTTATTCGAACGATGACGTGCATCGTCATTTCAGGATGGCAGCGTTTGCAGAAGCTTCATACTCTAAGAACGTCGCTCTTTTCGATGAGATAAATATCGAAGGTGATCAGAGCGGTGTACAGGGTGGAGTAATACTTACGCAACTGGTCAATAAGCTGGCTGTCTCTTCTACGCTCTCATACTCACATTCGTTCCTGAGTAAAAAGCCCGGTATTCCACTGTATATTCCTAACGACGCGTTCAACTACTCCCTTTCAGCAGGTTATCTTGTATTTCCCCTGAATTATACGAGCTATAAGCAAACGAACTTCAATATTTATGCAGAGTTGTTAGGGCAGCGCTCACTTGACATGAAAAAGTATGTATTGGATTTTGCGCCGGCCATTCAGTTTATTTTCAACAGTAATCTTAAACTCAACCTGGGTTACAGATTTCAGCTGACTAACAACATGTACCGCATGATGCCAAAGACATACCTCATTAGTATCGAGCGTACATTTCTGAGAGCCTGGTAGATAATTATTGCTCAAAGAAGGCAACGCATCCACCAACCCATTCTTTGTCTTTGTTGTACCGGGTCCCAATCATTTTGCCTTTACTTAAACGTGCGAGATTAATGGCGGGTTCGGGGCGTGGTGCGCCGTCTTCCCACAAATACATAATGCGTATTTCTGCTTTGGCGGGTGTATCAGGCGTTTCGATTACATCGCCGTAGTTCACTTTTCTCTGCAGAATCCAGTTGTGTGGGTCGGCCACGTTATCGATGTCTTCGGGTGTAACATCTATCACCACACCCTGGCCGGCAAACGAAAAAAGTGGCTTAAGCACGTAATTTTGCAGGTCGGACGGAAGCTGCTTGATCTCGTTAAGAAAAAATGTTTCCGGCACATTCGGGTGCGAAATAAAGGGCAGCGTGTATTTGCTGACGCGATAAAACCAATCGGGGTGAGGTAGCCATTCAACATCAAATTCTTCACGTATATCGATGATGTAACCGAGGTCTTTACGTTCATGAAGTTCGTCGAAAATAACGCGGTTGTATATACGCTTGATGCGCGTTTTGTTTCCTTTGTTGAGATAGTATAGTTGCTTTCCTTCTTTTATGAGTTCGGTTATGCATATGGGTTCGATGCCTGTCAAATCGCGGGTGCAATAAAAGTCAACCCGTGTTTTTTGTTCGTGAGGCTTTATTTCGAGCAACACTACATTTTCCGCCTCGTGATTGCCCAGTATTATTTTTCTGAACAAATTCGTATATGACTCCCCGTTATGTCGCCCCAGAAAGTGACTATAGTTTGAAGGAATGTGAAAATGTTTCTTCAAAATTTCCGGATAAATTAATTGAAAAGCATACAGACTGGGAAAGCCCTGCATTTCGATGAGTTGGGGCTCCAGGGCCTGTGTCTCACTATTTACACAGATACCAAAATCGAAGGCGACCATCTGGGGGAATCCATATGATCCGCCGACTTTATCATTTTGAGGGATAGCGGCATCCGTGATTTTCATGAACGAAGGATCAACAATTACATCAATGATGCTCTCGCATGCACTGATCATTTGCTGCGTAAATTCTTTTGGAACGAAAACCGGTGTTTCAGCCAACCGGAATTCAATTGCACCGGGATAAAGTGAATCAAGCTCATAGAGCATGGCCTGGTATGCAGACTTTGTAAATTCCCCGTTGAAGGTTTTCCGTACAGTTGGAACCATAACAGGGAAGTTAGAAAATATTGAACACAAAAAAGCCGGTTAATATAACCGGCTTCAATGTATAGATGGCTTAATCGTCTGAACGATTAATTAATCTTAGTAGTGTCAGGTGACGGAGTCGTTGGCTGAGTTGTATCGCCAGGAACTGTATCCTTAGTGATGTGGCTAGCTGGTGCTGTTGCGTTGCTAGTTCCAGCCATAGTAAATGTCAAAACTCCGAGTGCTAAACCTGTTGCTAAAAAAATTTTTTTCATAATTTATACGTTTTAATTATTAATAATCTACCCGTTTCCGAGTAGTGTCATACATCTCATAACAAACTGGTTAAAGTGTGTTACGAGCATATATAACAGGCAATCATAGCGGCATTCATAAGATCTACATCCTCTACTATGTAAGAATTGTGCCAAAAAATTTGCATCTCGGAAATCTTTTTTGTATTACGTCGTGGCACAGCCTTTTTATACATACCTTTTTCGCCTTCGTGTGTAAACAAATACACACCTGCATTGATAAATTAAAGACGGCTGGTTTGTGCACTGTAAGTGCTCTCAAATATTTTGTCGGCGTTTGCAGCTTCAAAGCCTTCGCGCCGATGTTCCCGTGTTAACTGATTTGACGGGAGGTGCTGAAACTCAGGCCGTATGCGCCTTTCAGCGAACTCAACGTACGATCCCGGAATGCGGTGCTTATCTTCATTAGCAAACAGCGCATCCGTCATATTCGCAACCGTTGAGCTTTGAAGTAAACCGCCATCAGGGCTTTGCTTGATCTTTCCGGAAGCATTATTCAATACAAAACCGTTACGTTCAAGGAAATTGTTAAAGTCAGCAATGGTGTTATACCCTTGTTTGAGATTATGGACACTTATTGTAAAATGATTCAGATAGTACCTGTTGTAAATCGTCCAGGCGGCGTACTCACTCTCTTTCGACAACGAGTTATAGTCTGCCCATGTTGGCAACCTCCATAACCCGCTATGCAAAAATTCATCAACAGCTAAAGGATTGTTAAGATCGAGTTGATTTACCGGGTCGGTTTCTACTTCGTTTGTGTAACTTCTTATGAGGTCTGCAGTTTCTTTCGACAAATCATCAACTCTCAATTCGCTTATAAAAATTCTTGGATCTTTTGGATCGGCAGGAGAATACCAATAGGCATCCAGCTTCTTTTCGGGGAATAAGTAATGATCCATTCTTTTGTAGCCGTAGTGCAAAAAGATCTTTTCAAGTGATTGTATGCCCAGGTGCTTTACACCCATCGTTCTGAAAGCAATGTGATCATTTTCTATTTCCGAGGGATCGTTGATTACTTTCTCTTTAACCATTGCCTGGAAGATGGCCGCTACATCGGGAACGCGTTCCTTATACCTGGTCATTAAGCCGTTCAGAACAGCCTGGAGTGTTTCTTTTTGGTGGTGCATGTAAGCGAAAATTGTATGAGCGGCAAAGTTATCAATTTCAGTAGTTGATAGCTTACGCCATATATTGGTATTTTTGGCGACTTAAACAAACGATTACAGGATATGTTCATTATAGCCAGGGCGATTTCTGCATTTTTACTCGTACTCACTTTTCACTTTTCCTACGCACAAAAAACATCGAAGTATAACGCTCATGAAGCGTTTGCGCCTGAGTTTTATGCCAACTATGGTGACGATACACGGACTGCCGACGGACGTCCGGGGGCAAAATACTGGCAGAACAGGGCCGACTACACCATTAACGCCTCGCTTGACGATGAGGCACATACCCTAACTGGTTCGGTTGTCGTAAATTATACAAACAATAGCCCTAATGATCTTGGGTTTGTATGGGTGCAACTCGATCAGAATCTTTATGATCTCCATTCAAAAGGGATGGGCGCAACGTCAATCGCTGGTGGCAGGTGGTCTACCCGCACCGCTTTCGACGGTGGATATGATATCAAGTCGGTAAGTATTTCAAGGAATGGCCAGTGGACAGGTGCTAAAACGCTTATTAACGATACCCGCATGCGCATCGACCTTCCATCTTCGCTTAAAAGCGCAGGAGGAAAAATTACTTTCAGGATAGAATATTCGTTTCCGATTCCTGAAGATGGATCGGACAGAATGGGACGCATGGAAACCATGAACGGCTGGATGTATAACATGGCTCAGTGGTTTCCAAGAATGGCGGTATATGATAATGTGCTCGGATGGAACACGCAGCCCTACCTTGGGCAAGGAGAATTTTATCTCGAGTACGGCAACATCACCTATAACATTAACGTACCTGCAAATCATATTGTAGTTGGTTCGGGAGAATTGCTGAATCCGCAGGAAGTAATGACTGCAAAGCAAATCGAACGACTCGCTGCAGCAAGAAAAAGCGATAAGACTGTAATACTCCGCTCGGCTGAAGAAGTCACCGATCCTGCAAGCAGGCCAACCAACAGCAAACGGTTAACATGGAAATTTAAATGTCTGAACACCCGTGATGCGGCCTTTGCAACATCGCCAGCATATGTTTGGGATGCTGCACGCATTAATCTGAAAGGAGGCAAGAACGCCCTTGCAATGTCGGTGTATCCTGCTGAAGTAGCCACAGACACAGCGTGGAATCGTTCAACAGAATACACGAAACATTCAATCGAATTTTACTCCAACTACCTGTACACCTATCCTTATCCTGTTGCGACCAATGTGGCAGGGAATGTTTCCGGGATGGAATATCCAGGTATCGTATTCTGTGGTGTTAATGCTTCGCGAGTGAGCTTGTGGGGTGTTACGGCGCACGAGTTCGGCCACATGTGGTTTCCAATGATTGTTGGAAGCAACGAAAGAAAGTATGGTTGGATGGATGAAGGTTTTAACACGTTCATCAATACCCTCGCGGGGTTAGATTTTAATAATGGCGAATACAAAGATGCAAGAGAGCTGTCGCCGGAACGATTTACAAAAATATTCTTCAACGAACGTTCAGAAAGTATTGCCACTATTGCCGATGTTGTACAGCCCTATAATTTCGGAACAGTATTATATCGCAAGCCCGCATTCGGCTTACAGCTGTTGCGTGAAAATATTTTAGGTAAAGAGCGTTTTGACAGCGCTTTCAGATACTACACGCATCAATGGGCGTTCAAACATCCAACACCTAATGATTTCTTTCACGCGATAGAAAATCATTCAGGAGAAGTGCTCGATTGGTTTTGGCGCGGATGGTTTCAGAACCAGTGGAAGATTGATGTAGGGGTAACCGCTGTGGACTATGTAAATGGAAAGTCAGATTCAGGAGCTGTTATCACCGTGAAATGTTTCGAGCAACTGCCAGTGCCGCTTACCATCAGTGTAAAAGAAGAGAACGGAAAAACGGGAACGATAAAGTTGCCGGTTGAAGTTTGGCAGCATGGTGACACCTGGAAGTTTCTGTATAATTCCACATCGAATATTCAGCAGGTTATGATAGACCCGCAGGTAACCTTGCCTGATGTTGATCTTTCGGATAATGTCTGGCCGCGAAACTAAACCGTGCGGCCGTTCATCACCCGTATCTGTTTATCAACGGCCCTGGGAATGTGATGTTCGTAATGGCTTACATAGATCACGGTCACATTGCTTATCAGGCAGTATTCGTCAATCAATTTTGTAAAGAATTGTTGTTGCGTAATGTCGAGGCCCTGTGTAGGTTCATCAAGTATGAGCAGGGTAGGACTTTTTACAAGCGCGCGTGCCAGGAGGCATAAGCGTTGAACGCCTGTTGGCACCATGCTGAAGAGCCTGTACGCATATTGTTGAATATTCATGAGTTTCATCCATTCGGTGCAGTGCGCCTCTCTTTCGGCGTCAGCGGGTCTGAATAGTCCTATGGTATCGTAGAAACCTGATTCGATAACATGCAGGCATGATGTGTCTGTAGGAAAATATTGATATAATTCAGGCGATACGTATCCTGTTTGCTTTTTGATATCCCAGATACTTTCACCCGAACCGCGTTTGCGGTCGAACAGGATAATATCATTTGCATATGCCTGCGGATTATCGCCATTAACAAGACTTAGCAATGTCGATTTGCCTGCGCCGTTAGGTCCTGTCAGTGACCAGCGTTCGCCTTGTGTTACGTGCCAGTTGATATGGTCCAGAATTTTTCTTCCGTCGTATTCTACAACCACATCGGTCATTTTAATGATCGTGTTGAATGTTTGCGGTTGATGGTGGGAGAGGAGTGCTTTTAGTGTTGATTGATCGATTATGATTTCCCTTCCGAAATCAAAATCTTTGGGGTTGAAGTTTTGTTTGCTATCATGAAAGATAATTTCGTTTTCCTGCATCACTGCAACATGTGTAACGGCTTCAGGAATTTCTAAGGGATTTGTGGCGATGATTACTGAAATGCCCGATTCATTGATCGATTGTAAGATCTGTCCGAACCTGTTGCGGGTAGATACGTCGAGGCCCGTCAATGGATGATCGAGGGTGATCGCTTCAGGATTGCTGATGAGTGCTGAGGCGATCAGTAAGCGTTTTGTTTCACCGTTCGATAATTTGATGATCTGTTCAGGCAGCAGGTCTTTAAGGTTGAATAGGTCGATTACCTTATCAGTGGTCCAGTAACCGTTTGTGGTGGTGATATTTTGAAGATGGTCCTTAACAGTGAGGGCATCTTCGGAATCTGAGGAATTGAAGCGCTGCTGGTAATAGAAATTGTTGGTGTTGGATAGGTTTCTGAAGTGATGTTTCTGGTGAACGTTTTCGATGTTTTTCCCCTGGATGGAGTTCACAAGGGCGGAGTGTCCCGAATCGCTTTCGCCGGCGATCGCCCATACCTGGCCGGGTTGGATGAAGTGTAGTGCTGCCGGGAGTACCATTGGGTGAAATTTGTTATTGGAAGATAAGTGCGTTTGGGTTATTTTTGCAGCCCGGCAAACGAAAACACGATCTTTGGATTGATTTTCAAGCTGGAACGGCCTCATAGCTCAATTGAATAGAGCATCTCACTACGGATGAGAAGGTTTTAGGTTTGAATCCTAATGAGGTCACAAATGCCTTTGCAGCGAAGCTGCAGAGGCATTTTGCTTTTAAAGCTTATATTACTCTTATGAAACGGTATGGCTGGGTAATCATTATCGTAGTATTCGGAGGAGCGCTGCTCCTGCAATTTTGGCCTGACAATGATAAGGCCATCAACGAAAAAATACAGGAAATAGAATTGGACGAATACAAATTCGAAGACAGCACCTCTCCAGCCTCCAATATTGAACACCTCAAAAAGCTTGACAGCGTCAAAAAATAATCATTTACTAAGCCTGTACCCGGCAATCAGGGAATATCTTGTAGCGTTAGTAGAAAACGTCCGGACACCCGAGATTTCAATGCGCGATGTTCTCTTGCACCCTTATACTATTTATGATCGTGATGTCCCTTCTTGTAATGTTCCAGGAGCTGATCGCCGCCATAGTCATGCAGCAGATCGCGTACTACAGTGTGAACGTGATTGGCGTTATTCTGCGTATTGTCGTATTCAATGATCAAAGTAGGCCCAAGAATCCGATAGTAGTGAGGATGACCCACGCCAGTTACGGTATCTCCGGCCCAGGCAAACTTCAACTTGTCGAAGCCCGCATCCTGAATCTCTTTCAACATCCTGTTCGCAAAATCTTTTTTATACCTCGTAACATATAAGCGGATCAACACCAGGAAATTCTCTTTTTGCGCGGCCGACATTTCAGTATAACCCATTCCGCCCGGATCATTGATCATTGCCTTGCGGTCGATCCTCGTAACGATATCACCTGGCGCATCTCCGTTAAGCATTACTTTTTTCATCTGCTCAGCTGAAAATGATTTCAATAATTTCAACGCTCCTTCTTTTTCATCCTTCAATATTTCTTTTCCCTTCTGTGGGCCGTCTGGTACAATAGCCGGATTCGAACCGAGAAATCCCGGGGTACCTGCTACCAGCACATTATCTTTCGCTGAAAAATTAAATGACACGTGGTGACCTTCGAATCGCCATCCCCATATATTCTTCTCGCCAGGTTCACCAAAAATTGCGAGATGATATTTTCCCGGATCCCTGAAATGATCATCCTCTTTTCTGTTTTCCATCACCTTTAGAATGTTTTCCAGCTCGATGATATCATTAATTTTTTTCACTGTATTATCTGCAACACAAGCCGACAACAATTTCATGGCAAGTGTTTTTTGCTGAGGGGTCATCTTATCAAGTGGCAAACCTTTCCTGTCATCAATAGGGAAATAATGAAAAGCATAACGCTCATCCGACTCGAAAGGGAAAATTGTAAGCGGCTTCTGCGACGCATCAAGCGTGGCCACAAATTCTTTGGCCGCTCCCGAGATAGATTGCGCTTTCACAGTAAATAATGAGATGAAAAGAACAAATGATAGGACGGTGCGTTGCATGATGATCGTTTTTATTTCACCCAAACTCCGTTGAGCATTACCTTTTCTACTTTTTTGGCGTCGCTGATGTTTTGGAGAGGATTTCCGTTTATGAGTACAAGGTCAGCTATTTTTCCTTTCTCAATGCTTCCTAATTTTTTATCGATGCGGAAGAATCTTGCATTCTCCATTGTTGATGCTACGATAATCTCTGAATTACTTAAGCCACTTTCTGAAAACAACTCCATTTCGCGTTGATATGCCCAGCCTTTTTCTGCGTACTTAATCATTGAGTGTGATCCCAATACTACGCGCACGCCGCCTTTTCTCAGAATGCCCGTAAATGATTTCATGTTATTAAATCCATTGAGTTTCACGGTATCGAATATGTTGTCTTCTTTGCGGTACTCAAATGCACCAAGCGTCGGGTCAACAAACGTTTTCTTTTTCACAAGAAATTTTATCAATGAATCCGACATCTTTCCATGCACATCAATCTTACTCCAAATGTCATATCGCCCGTCACCACGTGCTTTGTTATCTGCCAATACTTTCTGCCTGAACTTTTCTCCTTCCCGCTTGGGCGCGAGTGTAAGTCCAAAGGACGTTACATGCTCAATGCCGTCCAGGCCTGCTTCGATGGCTTCCATAGCTTCCGTGGTTTCCAGGTGAGCAGAAACCGGGATTCCACGCTTATGGGCGGCGATACAAACTTCTTTAATTATTGAAGGAGGAAGCCGGAAATACGCTTTGATCATTGTCGATCCCTGGTCGGCGGCGCGGTTCACCTGCGTTACTGCTTCCGCTGCGTCTCTCACAACGTATGCGTCGTGTGGGTAGGCGGGGGGAAACATGTCTATGTGAGGCCCTGACAGAAACATTCTCGGCTGCGGCTTGCCCGATTTGCGTGCGTTATCATATGTCTCCATCCATGCGCCGGGATCTCTGACAGACGTAACACCATTTTGTAAAAACATTCCCGGTAACTCATCTACGCCGTCTATATGAAAATGGGCATCGATAAAGCCCGGAAGCAGGCTCATACCGGTGCCGTCTACTTTGGTTGCAGTAGCCGGTATCTTCACTTTATCCATCGGGCCAACGTCAGTGATCATGCCGTTGGTTACTATAACACATCCGTTTTCTATAGGCGCGCCACCGTTGCCATCTATCACCCGCGTGTTGATGATTGCTATTACGGATTGACCTTTTTCAATCTCAGAAGAATTGATTTCGGTTATTATTTTCTGCGCATCAGCCACAAAAAACAACGCAAGAAATATAAGAAACAACGTTATACCGCGGGTCATCGTTTCGATTTTGCCTGAAGTTATTGATCATTGCCAACTTGTGAATAACTTATCCGCCAATTTTTATGGTATTTTTTATATTTATTCCCCGCTTAGCGATTTCTCCGATACCCGCTTCAAAAATTTCAATGAACTCATGACCGGATTTGGATTAGTAGACGGGCTGTTATTTTACTTTGTGTTAATAGCAATGCTGTTCCTCGCAGTTTTCCTGCAGCGTCATCACGACTAAGGATATGCGAAAGTAAATTCCTTTAATTTTGCGAATGAATTTTCTGCAACGCAATTTCCTGCTCTCGTCTCTGCTATTAATATTTTTTCTTTCCTGTAAGCCAGGTTCCCGGGACACCGTTACTGAAATGGAATTCACTGTAGATTCCACAATTGTTGACCTGCCGGTGCAAGACACGTCACTCAATATCACTTACCGTATTCCTTCTGCGTGGATAAACATCAAACCTGAAGGCGACGCGGTTCAACAAGCCAACGCAGGAAATCTCCGGATAAGCAACATGATTAAACATCCTGCAAGTGATGTGGTTTTCGCGCTTACTGATGTGCGCAATGTGCCCGACAGCACTTTTCGCAACCTCGATGAGCATTTTGAAACTGTTCTTAATCCTAACAACACGTGGAGCGATATTCAACGGGCCACGTTCAGGCACGCGGGTTATGATGTAAAACAATACGTGATGTCTAGACAGGGTCATACCTTCTTCAAAATGCTTTTTGGCGACAGGCAACGACCCGCATTCCAAGTCGATTATTCAGTGATGATAGACTCATCTTATGCGCAACACACAAAAACTCTTGAGTCAATTATCGGTTCTTTACATAGCCTTCATTAACTTGCAACCAACTAAAACTCCCCTTATATGAAAAAGCTATCGTTAGCTTTGGCACTCGTTGTCGTTCTCTTTAGTTCTTGCTACACCCTTACCCATACCGTAGGATCCGGTGGAAGCGGCGGAGAAAAAATTGAAAAAAGAGCCTGGTATGTTTTATGGGGACTGGTTCCTCTGAACACCGTAGAATCAAAAGCTATGGCAGGAAATGCTAACAATTACACTGTAACAACGAGCCACACTGCATTGGATGTTATTATCAACATCTTCACAGGTATCGTGACTGTAGGTTCTCAGACAGTTACCGTTCAGAAGTAAAGATGTAAAATTATCTAGTTGAAACAGGCAGACTCTCATCTGCCTGTTTTTTTATTAAGATCTTAGAAGTGCCATCTTACAAAGGCTTCCATCGCTGCATACTTCGTCATCCCCAACTGCGCATAGGTATTGGCGGTATTACCGTTTCTGTCTTCAGCACGCTGCCAAAACTCCCTGTTATCTGATCCCTGGAACGGCACCATATCCTTTTGAGACTGGTGAATGAAAATGCCGTAGCGTTTCTTCATTACCTGGTCGGGGCTCATAGGGATGGCCATTTCAATCTCGCTGATATCCCATTCTTGCCAGGCGCCCTTGTAAAGCCACATCCAGCAATCGTTTACCCAGTCGTCGCCGTCTTCTTTAATTCTGCGTAGTGCCTCGAATACGATCTCAAGACACACTTTGTGCGTACCATGCGGATCGGCAAGGTCACCAGCACAAAACACCTGTTGAGGTTTTATTTTTCTTAGCAGTTCAATGGTAAGTTTCACATCTTCTTCGCCCATTGGATTCTTCTCTATCGTTCCCGTTTCGTAGAATGGCAGATTTTGAAAATGACTGTTTTCATCGGGAATACCAACATATCTACATGTTGCTTTCGCTTCACACACACGAATCAAACCTTTTATCGACCTGATTTCCGGGGTATCGGTCTGGTTAGATTTCTTTTTCTTCAGGTAGTCACGTGCCTGCGCTAATATTTCAGAAGACTTCTTGCTGTCCATTCCGAACATATTCTCAAAACCTACGGCAAAATCAAGAAATCGCGTTACAAACTCATCTGTCACTGCAATATTGCCCGACGTTTGATAGGCTACATGCACGTCGTGGCCCTGATCGTGCAGGCGCTGAAATGTACCGCCCATTGAAATAATATCATCATCAGGGTGAGGGGAGAAGATGATCACTCTTTTCGGGTAAGGAACAGAACGCTCCGGATGATTCGGAAGATTAACGTTCGGTTTTCCACCAGGCCATCCGGTGATAGTATCTCTTAGCATATAATACACCTCGAGATTAATTTCATATGCATCACCATGCTCCACGAGAAGATCTCCGATTCCATTATCCTTATAGTCCGAATTCGTTAAACTCAACAATGGTTTGCCAACCTTCAACGCTGTATTGATTACAGCCTTTTTGATCATGTTTGGTGTCCACTCCAATTCGCCTGTGAGCCATGGGCTCTTGAAGCGGGTAAGCTCTGCGGATGCCATTTCATCAAGAACAAAGGTGCAATCGTTATGTAATTGCAATTGCGACGCAGGGATCTGCTCTGTTACATGATCTTCAACCGCTTTCTGCACCACCGCAGCTTTTGTTTGTCCCCACGCCAGAAGAATAATTTTCTTCGCTTTCATGATACTGCCAATCCCCATGGTGATGGCAAGGCGTGGTACTTGTGAAATATTATTGAACTCGTAGGCATTGGCTATCCTGGTAGAATTATCGAGGGCCACCAAACGTGTCCTGGAATTTAAACTTGAACCGGGTTCATTGAAACCGATATGTCCATTGTTACCAATTCCCAAAATCTGCAGATCTAAACCGCCTGCATCGTCAATCTGCTTCTCGTATTCCGCACAATGTGACTTCACTTCGTCCTTGGTAATTTCACCGTTTGGAATATGAATATTCGATGGATCTATGTCGATGTGATCAAACAACTGCACTTTCATGAACCTGTTATAGCTCTGAAAAGCATCCTTGTCGATCGGAAAGTATTCGTCGAGATTGAACGTCACCACGTTTCTGAAACTCAGCCCTTCGTTCCTGTGGAGACGGATGAGTTCGGCATACAATGCTTTTGGTGTGCTTCCTGTGGCAAGGCCAAGAACGCAAGGTTCATTGTTTTTCTGTTTTTCCCTGATCAGGGTAGCGATCTGGTTCGCAACGAATGCGGAACCCTGTTTGAGATCGCTGAAAATTTTTACCGGAATTTTCTCGAAAGAATCTACCATGCTCATGTTGTGTTCGGTTGCTTTGGTTAAACTTGCCACAGAAATGTTTTATTTATTTAGATGCGATGCGTTTCTTTGGATCAACCTTTATTCTCATATCCGTGTATACGGCCCTGCTGTAATTTACACCCCACAGATCATACCTTTTAAATTGTATAGCCAGCCTTTTTTCAAATTCATTCCAGCTTCTTCCATTTGCAGGGCTCCACAGCACTTCGCTTAAGGCAGTAAGCCTTGGAAAGAGCATATACTCAACCTTGCGCGGATTTTCCATGTATTCCGTCCAGATGTTGGCCTGTGCGCCAAGAATGTGTTTTTTCTCGTTCGCCTTCAACGCCTTTGGTACAGGTTCGTAGCTGTATACTTTCTGAATGCTGATATAACCGCCGATAGTTAACGAATCTTCCTTTTTACTCTGCGCATGGTCAAGGTAAACGTGCGATCCCGGTGTCATAATAACATCATGTCCTTGTTTTGCTGCTTCTATTCCGCCGGCTTCACCTCTCCAGCTCATTACTGTGGCGTTCGGCGCCAGGCCACCCTCCAGGATCTCATCCCATCCAATAATCTTCTTCCCTTTGCTGTTGATGTACTTCTCCATCCGGTGTATAAAGTAACTCTGCAGCTGATGTTCGTCTTTCAGATTATTCTCCTTCATTCTCTTCTGACACTTTGGGCATACCTTCCATCTTACCTTCGGGCACTCGTCGCCACCTACATGCACATATTCGGAAGGAAAAAGTGAAATTACTTCATCAAGCACGTCCTGTAGCAGTAAAAACACCGAATCGTTTCCTGCACAGAAAACATCTTCCTCCACACCCCACGTTTGCCGCGCCTCGTAAGGCCCGCCTGTGCACCCAAGATTCGGATATGCAGAAAGTGCAGCCTTTGCATGTCCGGGCATCTCTATTTCCGGTATCACTGTGATGTAGCGCTTGGCAGCATATTCAACCACCTCTTTTATTTCATCCTGGGTATAGAACCCACCATAGCGCAGGTTATCGTTTCCGGTTCCCGGATAGTGTCCGATGATTGTTCCGTTCCTATAGCCTCCGACTTCAGTAAGCTTCGGATGTTTTTTGATTTCAATGCGCCACCCCTGGTCATCTGTAAGGTGCCAATGAAACCTGTTCATTTTATGAAGGGCGATAAAGTCGATATACTTTTTCACAAAGTCTACCGGGAAGAAGTGTCTTGCTACGTCAAGCATCAATCCACGGTATCCGAGCCGCGGCGAATCATCTATAGAAACTAGCGGAACAGATAGAACGGTTGATTTTTTCGCAGGAAGCAGCTGGATAATACTTTGCATCCCTCTGAATGTGCCCGCATACGAATCACCACTAACCAGGATTGACGTGGCGGTTCCGTCCAGGGTATAGTGCTCATCATTTTCCGGAGCCCGGATAAACTTCTTTGTGCTTAATCCAATGTAATTTCGGGTAGCAGTGGAGGTGATTTCAAGCGAAATGCCGTAGCATTTCTCAAGGTATTCCTTTAAGAAACCGGCTGTGTTCCTGTCACCCTCGTCTTTCACTACGATTTTAGTGTTCTTATCGAGCCGGAAACTTCCGTGTTTAACTTTCAGGCTGACTGGCTTCGGGATTATATTGACCGCAGATGTTGATTGAGAAAGTGCCTGAAAACACATCAGTACCATCATAAACGCAACAACTAATCTGATCATCTGTATTTTGATAGGTTTTATGTCGTAAAAATAACAATATCCCATTTACCTGATCACCCCGTTCTCAAGAACCGCAATATTATCGCAAATTTTCAAAGTTGTGTCATTATGAGCGATGATAATCACCGTATTTCCGCTGTCCCGGTACCACTCAATCGTTTGCATTATTTTCTCTTCACTCGCCTCATCCAATGCCGACGTGGCTTCATCAAGAATCAGTATCGGTGATTGCCTGTACATCGCCCGCGCGATCGAGATGCGCTGACGCTGTCCGCCCGACAAGTTCTCGCCTCTTTCAGTGACCAGCGTATCCATTCCGTTTGGCATCTTTCCCGCAAACTCGTCTATTCCCAGGCTGACTGCAAGTCCGTGCAGCCGTTCAGCATCTGGCTCCATCCCAAGCATGATGTTCTCTTTTATCGACATATTGAATAAATCGGCTTTTTGCTGAGCGATTGACACCAGCCCAAACAAACAGGTGCGGTCAATTTCGTTCACATCCGTTCCAAATAGCGTTACCGTTCCGCCAGTTACGGGATAAGATCCTACAAACAAAGCGATCAATGTTGATTTACCGCATCCGCTCTTGCCGCTTATTCCGGTGATACTGCCTCTTCGAATACACATGTTTACATTGTTCAGCAATAAACCTCCGTTGCCATATCTGAAGTTCACATTCTTGAGTTCAATGGCTAAGCACCTTTCATGCACGTTATAAAGTTTTTTCCAGCCGCTATCGTCACATTTCAAATCAAAAATTTCAAAAAGCCGCTCCGCCGCCACCTTTGCTTCGCCATACATTTTATTGGCATTGATTATGTTCAAAACAGGCATACTGAAAAATGCCATCAGCGTATAAAATGCCATCAGCTCTCCGGTCGTTAAACGGCCGTGAAGAATAAAAACGCTTCCGATCCATACTAATAAAACCGTAAACAGCTTCGTAGAAAAATCTGCGGCACTGCCAATTACCAATTGCTTCGCCGAATGCTGGTAGACGCCATCAAGAAGTTGTTTGAGTTTTGACGCTCCCTTATTGATGAAGTATTGTTCCGTTGCGAGATTTTTAATTGTTTTTGCTGCGCCAATGCTTTCTACCAAATGTGCTTCAAAATCTGCCGCCGTTTCAGCGATCGGTTTTTGCCACTTGTTATTAATGGAATTGTTGAGCGCATAAAGCACTAAATAAACTGGTATGATAAGGGCAACCACCAGGGAAATTTGCCAGTTGTACGCGAACATAAAACTCACTGATGCAATGACAACCATTACATCAACCGTAAGGTGCACAAAAAGCTCGTTAATAAACACGCTGATCTTTGCCGCATCGTTTACCCGGCTCACTATTTCGCCGGTTCTCATATTGTCAAAGAACTTTGCAGGCAAGTTCATCACATGCCTGTAGTAATCCAGAATCAGCGATTCGTTCATTTTCCTGCTTACCCATATTACCGTCCTGCTTTTTACCAGGTTCAATATCATTTCAATTAATAGGACCGTGACTACCATGCCAGATAATATATGGAGCAGATCAGGTTGCCGTCGCGGTAGAATTTCGTCTACCGTTTCTTTGACATAGAACGACAGGATCAATCCAGTGCCACTGATCAGTAGCGCACAACACCCCGCTGCTACAAGATGTTGCCGGTGTGGCTGTGCAGTTTGAAAGATTCTTTGCATGATGGACTTTCGTCCATTTCGTTGAAAGTTTTCTCCTGGCGACAGCAGGATCGCAACACCCGTCCATACCTGGCAGAACTCATCCACTGTCATCTTTCGAACGCTTCCGTCTGCCGGATCCATTACCGTTACGTATCTGGACGTGATACTATGCAACACTATAAAATGATTTCTCTGGCTGCCGATAATCACGTGAACGATTGCTGGCATTATATCGAGCGAAAGCAGCTTTACGTTCGTTTTCACGCCTTTTGCATCCATACCTAATTGCTTTGCGGCCTGCACTATTCCCAATACGCTCGTTCCCTGTGCATCGGTCTGCGCAATTTGCCTCACCCGGCTTGCCGCTACATAAAGACCATAATGTGCGCAAACAGACGCCAGGCACGCAGGCCCGCAGTCCGATAGATCACGTTGCCGGATTCGTGAGCGGCGCCATTTGTTTCGCTTCATGAAGACCATATATAAAGAACATGCAGCAAATTATTATCACAACGACCACTATAATAGTGGCAACAACAACTACCTGCTTTTTCATTTCATTTGTTTCAGGGGTTAAAAAAAATCAGGAACATCCGTTACAGATGTTCCTGCTTCGTCAGAGGCTTGAACAGCCAACCATTACACCAAACAACCTTGCCATACCGAACAGCGTAGTGCCAAGCACCGCCGTTCTTAATCCGCCGCCACCCGATGTGAGTGTCGCAGACACGCATTTAAGGTAGCCTACCACGCCATCGCCACCTCCAACAATCCCCATCGCTTCTTCATGCGACAATTCTCTGCTTCCGTCTCCTGTGATATTCAGTTTTTTCATAGACACATTTTTTTGATTTTAAAATAATTTTTACAGCTGGGATTTCATCCTTTTCGCTTCACGAACACCCATCCTAAAGAAGTAATCCATTCCCGACATAACGAGCTTAATTACTGTTTCGGTTAGTGATCCGCCTTTAATACTGCGTTGTTCTTCTGCGCTGAGCAGACAATGCCCCTTGGGGTCAACCCTTAATTGCTTTTCCATAAGTCTTAGATGTAAAATGAAGTACCCGTCTTATGCAGATGATCGTAACTGCGGGCGTACGGTACAATATTCCCAATGATCATTTTCCTTTAACGTGATGTAAAAGTAGAATGAAGGGAAGCCGGTACAATGATAAAAAGACCGGCTTGTTACCGTATTTTTCTTACAGGTTGGCGAGGCTTTCGCGAATCACCCTGATTTTGGTTTCTGCGTCTTCTTTTTTCTTTTTTTCCAGCGCGATAACTTCCGGTTTTGCATTCTGCATAAACCGGTCGTTCGAAAGTTTTTTATCGACAGATAAAAGAAAACCTTCGAGATGCTGCAACTCTTTCATCATCCCTTCGCGCTGCTCAGCGTTGTCGATCGGTGCAGCTGTTTCCAAAAAGAATTTTTCTTTTCCAATAACCACCGAAACATTGTGGCCTATTGCCTCCGTATTAAACGCAATACTGTTTGCGTTTACCTGTTTAGACAAGATGTGATAGAATGATTTGTACAAATCCGGCGTGTCGGTAATGATATATAGTTTGATCTCGTCTTTCAACTTAATCTTGCTCTTGTTTCTTGCGTCCCGCAATCCGGTGATCACATCTTTTAATAAAGCACCGCCAGCCAATACATGCCTGTCTGCTGATTTATACAACGGCGACTGCCTTACACTTAGGTCGTCTTGTCTTTCATCGAGAAGGTGATAGATCTCTTCTGTGAGAAAAGGCATAAAAGGATGCAGCATGTGCATCAGCTCAGTAAAAAATTTAACGGACTGCCTGTAAATACCCCGATCCATTTTCTGGTCCATCGGCGGCTTTACCCACTCCAGGTACCAGCTGCAGAAGTCGTCCCATATCAGAGAATAAACTGTTTTGAGCGCCTCGCTTAACTTGAAGTCGCGGTACATCACCTTCACTTCATCTTTCACTTCAGCAAGACGTGATGCAAACCACCGTACCGCAAAATCATTTTTAGATGTGCTGGTGTGATCAGTATCATTATCGTCCACTTCGAGGCTTCCCGCAAACCCGGATACGTCCATCACAAGCAATGCGTCCTGTGCACTTGGCTCAGCAGCATCCTCTCCAGGCTCTGCAAGTTTCTGCTCCCACATTTTTAGGAGCTTCAGTGCGTTCCATATCTTGTTATTAAAAAACTTTCCTTGCTCAGGCGAGGTTTCATCAAACAACAAATCATTGCCGGCAGGAGCGGAGATCATTATTCCAAACCGAACTGCGTCGGCGCCATATTTATCAATCAGTTGAAGAAGATCGGGTGAGTTCCCCAGGCTTTTACTCATTTTTCGCCCCTGTTTATCACGCACCATGCCGGTGAAATACACGTGTTCAAACGGTATTTCATTTTTAAATTCCATTCCTGCCATGATCATGCGTGCCACCCAGAAGAAAATAATATCCTGTCCCGTAACAAGAACCGAAGTAGGATAGTAGTAATTGAAATCCCTGTTGGTTGGATCCGTTACACCTTTGAAAACTTCCATCGGCCATAGCCAGGACGAAAACCATGTGTCAAGTACATCCTCATCCTGCGTTAGCGGACCTGCATCGCCATATTTTTCCGTGTATATTTTCTTTGCGTCCGTTTCATTTTCCGCCACAACAAACTTTCCGTCAGCATCGTACCATGCCGGAATTCGCTGTCCCCACCATAATTGCCGGCTAATACACCAATCTTTAATATTAGAGAGCCAATACTTGTAAGTGTTAAGAAATCTTTCCTCAGGATGAATCTTTATTCGTCCATCAAGCACAGGTTGTAATGCTTTTTCCGCAAGCGACTGCATCTTCACAAACCATTGGGTTGAAATCCGCGGCTCAACAACACAATTTGTGCGCTGACTAAACCCGCCGCGCGTTTGATATTCTTCTTCTTTAACCAATCCACCATTTTCTTTCAGTGCTGCCACAACCTTCTTCCTGGCATCAAACCGCTCAAGCCCGGCAAATGGACCAGCCGCAGCCGTCAACGTGCCGTCTTCATTCAATGTATCAATAACCTGTAAGTTGTGCTTGAGGCCTATGTTATAGTCGTTGATGTCATGTGCGGGGGTAACCTTAAGTACCCCCGTTCCAAACTCCGGATCTATATAATCGTCGAGAATGATAGGAACGATGCGATCTACAAAAGGTATAACGGCAAACTTTCCGTGCAGATATTTATAACGTGCATCGTTAGGGTTTACAGCTACAGCCGTATCGCCCATAATCGTTTCGGGACGCTGGGTAGCAATGGTGATAGCCGGCGATGAAGCATTCAATGTTGAAAGATCAGCATTGGCGCTGTCAACGACATAATATTTTACATGATATAATCTTCCCTGTATATCGCGGTGTTCAACCTCCTCATCGCTCAATGCTGTTTTGGCAATCGGATCCCAGTTGATCATTCTTGCGCCACGGTAAATCAAACCCTTATTATAAAGATCTACAAACGTTTTCATCACCGCCCGGTAGTAATCGGCATCCATTGTAAAGGATACGCGCTTCCAGTCTACGCTACACCCCAGGCGTTCAATTTGTTTATAAATGATGTTGCCATATTTCTCTTTCCATTCGAATGCGTAGGCAAGAAATTCTTCGCGGGAAAGCTGAAACTTATCGATGTTTTTTTCGCGCTTGAGCATGTCAACCACGCGGGCTTCGGTAGCGATAGAGGCGTGGTCGCTGCCAGGTACCCAACAGGCATTAAAGCCGTTCATCCTGGCATTACGCACCAGTATATCCTGCACAGTTTCATTAAGGGTGTGACCCATATGCAGTACTCCGGTAACATTTGGCGGAGGAATTACGACGGTAAAGGCTTTGCGTGAATCGGGTACGCTGTTGAAATATCCTTTTTCTATCCAGTGCCTGCTCCATTTATCTTCTACCAACGCAGGGTCATAGTTTTTGCTGAGCTCCATACCCGGCAAATATACAGCGGTGAAACGTGAGAAGTGAGAGGTGAGAGGTGAGATTGAAAATAAAAAAGTACCGGCATAACTAACACCGGTACACAATCTTTTATATTGGTATGCTTACGCGAACCAATAGAGATATGACAGTAACATTATAAGGCTCAAAAACCCGGCAGCCCATAATGCAGTCTGAACATTCTCATTCAAGTGGTGTTGTTCCTTTTTCATAACCTACGAGTTTATATGAATTGAAAAACTTTCAATTGCGACAATACACAATTTTCCTTGGTGTGTTTAGTGGTAGTCTTCGAAGGGATGCGTAGGATTAAATGCCTGAAAAACAGGTTCAAAGGCAAAAGTAGACTATGGTTTTGAAATAGTCAAGGTATTTGTCCACAATTAAATTGAGGAAAATACGGTTATCTTAACTTTATAGGTCATGTACGCGATTGTTGATATTGAAACTACGGGCGGCTACGCGTCGGCAAATGATATCACTGAAATTGCCATCGTTCTGTATGATGGTGAACGGGTGACAGAGGTTTTTGAAACGCTTATAAGACCATCAAAACCAATTCCTTATTTTATTCAGTCGCTTACTGGTATAAATCATTTGATGGTAGAAGATGCTCCACCGTTTTGTGATGTTGCCCCGGTTATTTATGAAAAGTTAAAGGGGAAAGTGTTCGTCGCACACAATGTTAATTTCGATTACTCATTCATCAAACACCATCTTGGTGTTTATGGTTTCGATCTCATAAGCCAGAAGCTTTGTACTGTTCGTTTAGCCAGGAAAGTATTTCCTGAGCTGCCATCATATAGTCTTGGTAATCTTTGCCGGCATTTTAATATCGGCATACAAAATCGTCACCGTGCAGGTGGTGATGCATCTGCTACTGCAAAATTATTTGATCTTATGATCCGCAATAGTGCCCAGGAGCACATTGTGAAGTTTCTTAAAAAGAATTCACGCGAGCAAAGTCTGCCGCCTAATCTTCCGAAAGAACAAATTGAACAGTTGCCCTACACACCCGGCGTGTATTATTTTCACGATAACAAGGGCCGGATCATTTACGTTGGAAAAGCACGTAACATCCGTTACCGTGTGTCGAGCCATTTTACCCATAATGGAACCGGCAGGCAGCGCCAGGAGTTTCTGAGAAATATTCACAGCATCACTTATCAGAATTGTGGTACCGAGTTGATGGCATTCATTCTGGAGAATATAGAAATCAGAAAACACTGGCCGCAGTACAATTCCAGTCAGAAAACTTTCACGCCGGTGTTTGGTTTATATATGTACGAAGATCAGAACGGGTATTGCCGTCTTGCAATCGAAAAGAAAAGACCGAACCTGAAAGCTTATTATACTTTCAACACATTGCACGAGGGAATGCAGTTGCTGAATCGGCTGACTCATCAGTTTTCGCTGACTGCCGAACAACACGACACGGCGGCAACATATAATAATCGTGTATACGAGGCCGTTGAACATTTACAAAACATCCTGCCAACATTTGCGGTAATGGATGAACGAACCGATGTGGCAGAAGGGAATGCTTGTATCTTAATTGAAAATGGTCAGTTTTATGGGATGGGATATGTTCCATCCGATGCTGGCGTTTACTCTTACGATGAATTGAAGACGTACCTCCAGCGCTACCCTGAAAACGATTACATTCGGGGACTGGTTTACCAGTACGTACAGAAAAAGCCCGAGAAGAAGCTTGTGTTTCAGCAATAATATTTACGGATAATTTATGGAAAGACGGATCACTTCATGGTATAGTCCCTGCCTGCAGCGTGAGATGCCGATAGCTTCTTATGGTCATTTTGGTTTTGCATTGTTGATGGTGCCTACGGCCGCCGCGGATTTTCTCGAATACGAACGTTTCAATTTGATAGAATCGCTGAGGCCGTTTATTGAAGCCGGAAAAGTAAAAGTGTATTCGATAGACAGTATCAATAACGAGAGCTGGATGAATTATGGTGCGCATCCTTTGCATAAAACTTACATGCATAATCAATGGAACTACTACGTGTACGACGAAGTGATTCCTTTTATTAAGAGTGATACGAGCTGGGATACGCCGATTTATGTGTGCGGCGCTTCATTCGGAGCGTTGCACAGCGCAAATTTGTTTTTCAAGCGACCCGATCTTTTGAATGGTTGCATACCAATGAGTGGTGTGTATGAGCTCACTGAGTACACGCTCGGTTACTATGATGATGATGTTTACTTTAATAGTCCGATGCACTACGTTCCGAATCTGCATGACTATTTAACGCTCGAACATATCCGGCGCAGCAACCATATTCATTTATTTTCGGGCAGTGGAGAATATGAAGAGCCAGATTCTGCAAGACGGTTTGCGGGTGTATTATATAATAAAGGCATCAATTACGAATTGGACATCTGGGGTAACGAATGGCGTCATGATTGGAATACATGGCGGGCACTGCTGCCGCATTATATCGGTTCGAGGTTCTGATTTAAAAATTCAACGAATTTTTTCCTGGGAATCATCTGAGCGCCCAAACTTTCGAGGTGTTCCGTATAAACCTGGCAATCGATCAATTTTACCTTTTCTGTTTTCAACTGCTGCACATATTTAATAAACGCAAACTTGCTGGCGTTAGACATGCTGCTAAACATACTTTCACCGAAAAATACATTCCCGAGGCGCACCCCGTACAATCCTCCTGCCAGTTTTCCATCGTGCCATGCTTCCGCACTATGGGCGTACCCGCGTTTGTGCAAATCGATATAGGCAGCCCTTACTTCGTCGGTTATCCAGGTGCTTTCCTGGCCTTTCCTGGAGATCCGCTTACAGCTTCCGATCACTTCCTCGAAGGCGGTATTCGTGGTGAAAGTGAAGACATCTTTTTTGAAAACAGCCTTCATGCTTTTGCTAATGACCAATTCTTCGGGATACAGTACAAAACGCGGATCGGGGCACCACCACAGAATGTGTTCGCCTTCATACCAGGGAAAAATGCCGGCACGATAGGCAAGGAGCAGGCGTTCGGGGGCGAGGTCGCCACCTACAGCCAGTAATCCATCGGGTTCAGCCAGGCTTACCGGCGGAAATATCAATTCTTTATCAAGGGAAAAGAGTGGCATTGGATCATGCGGTCACTTCAACGGTAGCACCGATGCCACGTTCGGTTATAGCGTCGCAGTTTTGCTTTAGCTCATCAAACGCCCCGGTTTGCACGGCATATTTGCCTTTGAAGTGGATAAGATACGCGCATTGTTCAGCCTGAACATTGCTGTGGCCGCACACCTGCATAAGTGTTTCTATCACCCATTCGAAAGTGTTCACTTCGTCGTTCCATACGATCAGGCTACACGGGTCCTCGTTCATCACGGCTACGTCGGTATCTTCATATTGAAGTGGCTTACTATCTCCTGCTAAGGACATATTTGGTTTCATTTGGAAATACAAATTTAGTCAATCTGCGTTGGAGATACAAACAAGCGCTAATGCTGTCAGTCATAAAGAATTGGAAAAAAAATTTGGGTGAGGAAATTCAACTCTTATCTTTGCACTCCCAACAAAAAAAGGGAGCATAGCTCAGCTGGTTTAGAGCATCTGCCTTACAAGCAGAGGGTCCGCGGTTCGATCCCGTGTGCTCCCACGGTCTGATGAAGGTCTCAAGAAATTGAGGCCTTTTGTCATTTATAGAATGCTTGGCAATAGGAGCATAAAAAAAGCTCCGGGAGTACCGGAGCCTTTCGTTATAAGATGTGATTCGCTTATTGGCGATTGAGGAGCTTAAATGTTTCAGGAACCAGGATCACTTCAGTTCTCCTGTTCTGTGCACGACCTTCAGCAGTTGAGTTATCAGCAACCGGGCTGTATTCACCCTGGCCTGCAGATGTAAATCTTGCCGGATCGAGTTTGTTGTCTTTAAGCGCTCTAACAACACTGTTAGCCCTGTTAGTGCTGAGTGCCCAGTTGTCACCACCTCTGTCGTCGGTATGACCTACTACAAGCACTCTCCATTTTGGATATTCGTTTACTACAGAAGCATAAGTACCGAGAACTGTTTCTCCGTCTTTGCTGATCTTGCTGCTACCGCTTCTGAAAAGCAGTTTGTCATCAAGTGTAAGATAAACTGCTCCGTTTTTGTATTCAACGTTTGCGCCTCTTTCAGCGTAGTCAGCCATTCTATCTTTCAGTTTCTTTTCAACTTCATCAGCTTGTGCCATGTAATCGCTTACTGCACCCTGATATTCCTTCAGTGAGGAGTTAGCCTTGTCAGCATCCTGTTGGTACTTGTCACGCTCGCTGGTCAGCAGCTTGTTGCTTGAATTAGCGTCATTCAACTGAGACGAAAGCCCACTGTTTACTTTGTTCAGTGAGTCGAGCGAGTTCTTCGTAGCCTGAAGTTCTGAAGTAGCTGCTTTGTACTTTTTCGACGAAACGCAAGAAGTAAAAAGAACGAGTAAACCAAGTGCCCATCCAAGGGTAATTCTCTGTATCATTTTGATAGATTTTAAATTAGAATGATCTGTAATTGATCGTTTAAGTATTGGTTTTGTAACTATTTGCAATAAATGTACCTCTATTTTGATTTTGCAGAAGTTTTCAGAAAAAAATATATATCCTCATATGTGAATAAGGTGTCTCACAACCTTTTTGTTTTCCACCAGATGACTTTATATAATAATAACGTGAAAACGTGCGCGAATATAGGGCAATGATTTTTATCAAACCAAAAGTAAGTTGATCGTAAACTTACGTATCGTAAATCTACGAGGTTTTCAATTTTTCAATTCTTTATGTATATGCAGCGTAATTATTCATAACTCGCTAATGATTCTTCATCTTTTTATTTTTTCCACATAAAGGGTGTTGATAACTATAAATTTATCACACAATAAAAATGAACATGTTAGTTTATAACGTGTTACTAAGGTTTTGTTAATTGCCCAATTTGTACAAGACTTTCAACAAAAATTTCTGGCACCATTTCTGTTTTGTCTTTGCTCGATTTATAGAAGTTATTTTTTAATCCGAAAAGTGTTCCTGTTTATGAAAAATCTAACCGCTTATGGCCTAACCGCCCTGTTATTCATTTTTTCATCGTGCTCTAAAGACTACGTACCCGATCCATCATCAGTCACCGCATCTGCAACATCAAGTAATGCAGCCGCCGACGATGTTCTGGAAACTGCTCTTCCAATTCACACTCCAAGGCAGATTGCCATCAACTCAAACGTATCAGGCTATTACGAAACATTACCTGCACGTTACAGCCTCACTACAAAAAAGTATCCGCTCATCGTTTTCATACATGGAATTGGTGAACTTGGTACAGGTCTGAACAGATTAAACTGCTGTGGACTTCCTTCACATATTAAGAAAGGCACCTTCCCGGCTAAGTTCCTCGTAGGCGGAGTTTATTATTCCTATATTGTTATTGCACCGCAATTCCGCACAAGACCGTCTGCCGCTCAGATTCAGTCGGTAGTTGATTATGCGAAAGGCAAGTATCGCGTAGATGCAACAAGAGTTTATGTTACCGGCCTTAGCATGGGTGGTGGATCTACCTGGGACTGGGCAGTTGCCTATGCGCAGAATGCAGCAGCGATCGCGCCTGTTTGTGCAGGTTCAAAACCAACTACCTCGCTTGCTGGCAGTGTAGCAAGCGAAGAATGTAGCGATCTGGTCTCTTAACTCATCTACTGATGCAGTAGTGCCTATTCAGTGGGGTAAAGACTGGATCAGCTGGATCGATTCGAAAAATACAGCTTACGCTTCTAAAACTAAATTGACTATATGGAGCGGTGTTAGCCATAACGGTACCTGGGGCAGGGCTTTCAACCCCACTACTAAAGTAGATGGTTACAACATCTACGAATGGTTACTCCTTAATAAGAGGACTGGTGGTGGAACTACAACTACACCAACTACGCCTCCGCCAACAACTACACCTGAGCCTACGCCTCCTACAACACCAAAACCGCCAACAACGCCAACTACACCAACAACAGGTAACGTTGCGCCAGTAGCGAATGCAGGAGCTGACCAGTCAATACCTGTATCATGGAATTACTTCCCATACCTTAACGCTACTCCATCTAAGGATGCTGACGGATGGATTGTAAACTACAAATGGACAAAAATCAGCGGCCCTGCTTCTTACACGTTCTCGGCTCCTGATCGGGCTCAAACAAAGGCGAACAATCTAACTGCAGGTACCTACGTGTTCAGGGTTACCATTACAGATAATAAAGGTGGTGTTGACTACGATGATGTAACGGTTACAATGACTGGCACCGGTGGATCTAAGCCAACAACGCCAACGGCACCAACTACGCCTCCGCCAACAACTTCACTTGGAGCGCCTACAGCAAAAGCTGGTGCAGACCAGGTTATCCCGATCTCCTGGAATTACTTTCCGCTGATCAACGCTACCACATCAACTGATAGCGACGGATGGGTGAAGGCTTTCAAATGGACAAAAGTAAGTGGACCTTCTTCTTACCTCATCGTTAGTCCTACTTCTGGTAAGACTAAGGTTACGGGTCTTGTTAAGGGAACTTATGTGTTCAGAATTACGGTTACGGACAATGATAATAAGACGTCTACCGACGATGTGATGATTACGATGAAATAATTCCTAAAGCTTATAATTTGAAAAACCCCGCATGTGAGTGTGGGGTTTTTTTTTGCCCTGCGGGCAGCGTCTACTGCGGCGCGATGAAAATGATGTTTTCTTTTTGCGATTTGGAAGGCGTGCCTGCGAAGCGATGAAAGATGTTATTGATTTGCCCTGCGGGCCGCGTCTCTGCGAAGCAATGAAAATGATGTTTTCTTTTTGCGATTTGGAAGGCGTGCCTGCGAAGCAATGAAAGATGTTATTGATTTGCCCCGCGGGCAGCGTCTCTGCGGCGCGATGAAAATGATGTTTTCTTTTTGCGATTTGGAAGGCGTGCCTGCGAAGCGAGAATAAAAGTCCTAATTTGTAAAAATGAACTCCTTCATCGAATATCTGCGCCAACCCTGGCCATGGTACATATCCGGCCCACTGCTAGGCCTAACCGTCCCCGCACTGTTAATATTAGGTAACAAACCCTTCGGTGTTTCCTCAAGCATGAAACACATCTGCGCCGCATGCTTTCCCGCAAACATCTCCTTCTTTAAATATGACTGGAAAAAAGAATCATGGAACCTTTTCTTCGTTTTTGGGATTGCCATCGGCGCATCAATAGCATGGACCTGGCTATCAACCCAACAAATTAATATCAATCCAAAATTAATCGCAGACCTCAACCAATATGGAATCAGTAATCAAAACAACCTCGTTCCGAAAGAAGTGATCAACTGGCAAAACCTTTTTACACTAAAGGGAATATTAATGACGATTGTCGGGGGATTTTTTATCGGCTTCGGCACCCGCTACGCGGATGGATGCACGTCGGGCCATGCAATTATGGGCCTGGCGAATCTTCAATGGACCTCACTCGTTGCAACTATCTGTTTTATGATCGGCGGCTTTCTAAGCGCCAACTTTTTAGTGCCCGCAATTTTAAATTTATAATGATGAAGTTTGTTGTCTCGAATTTAAAGTTTCTGATCGCAGGATTTCTCTTTGGAATTATTTTAATAAAAGGAGAAGTGATTTCGTGGTTCCGCATACAGGAGATGTTCCGCTTGCAGAGCTTTCATATGTATGGAATCATCGGCTCGGCAGTAATCACAGGAATGATATCCATTCAACTGATAAAAAGATTCAACATTAAAACAGTCAATAACGAAACGATCGATATCATTCCAAAAACATACACAAAGGGTTTCATCTATGGAGGGATAATTTTCGGTATCGGCTGGGCGATTACCGGTGCTTGCCCCGGTCCACTCTTTGCCCAGATAGGCAGCGGTGCAACAGTAGTAATCATTACCCTTTTAAGCGCAATTGCCGGCACGTGGGTGTACGGATACCTGAAACCAAAACTTCCCCACTAAAATTATTCTTCCTTTAAGCTTTTTACCGGATTGGCGAGCGCAGCTTTTATAGCATGCGTGCTTACTGTTACCAGCGCGATGAATACGGCGATGATACCAGCTACTGCAAACACCCACCAGCTAATATTGATGCGAAAGGCGAAATCCTGCAACCAGCTGTGCATTGCCCACCATCCAACAGGAGTAGCTATTACAAGCGCGATGAGAACGAGCGCAACGAAATCCTTGGCGAGCAACTGTATAATATTGTTCACAGAAGCACCAAGCACCTTTCTGATTCCGATCTCTTTAGTTTTCACCTGCGCTGTATAGGCTGCAAGTCCAAACAAACCGAGACAGGAAATCAATATTGCCACAACAGCAAAAATGTTGAACAGCTTTCCCGTGCGTTGCTCTGTTCTGTACATGCTGTCGTAGTCCTCGTCGACAAATGTATACCTGAAAGGAAATGCCGGCGAATATTTCGACCATAGCGTTTGAACAGATGCAATGGCCTTCTGTGCTTCTCTTCCCGTAGTTTTTATGAACAACCTGTTGTTTGCAGGAGTATAGTAAAACGCAGCAGGCTCGATGCGCGTTTTCAACGATGCGTAGTGAAAGTCTTTCACAACGCCAATAATCGTTGCCTTCACATCCCATAGCTGAAACATTTTGCCTACAGGATCTTTGATCCCTGCCTCTCTTACAGCCGTTTCATTTAAGATGATATGCATTGAATCAGACTTAGCGCCGGTAAAGTTTACACCAGCTGCCATCTGCATTTTAAATAAAGGAATTTGGTGCTCATCAATTGCTGTTGCATGAATGAGGAAAGTACTGTTCTTAGGTTTGCTGTCCCAATCTGTATCGCCGGTACTTTGATAGATGGCAGTAGGAGAGTCGTTGCCGCTGGAAACATCAACAACTCCCTGCATCTTCAATAATTCTCCCCTGACAGCCGCGTAGTGGTTTACCATTTCTTCGCGTAATGGAACGGACAGAACATGCTCACGATCGAACCCTAAATTCTTTTCGCGGATATATTTTAATTGCAGCGCAATGACAATGGTTGAGATGATCAGTGCGACAGAGAAAACAAATTGAGTAACTACCAAAACTCTTCTGAATTGATTGTTACCGCCACCGAAAGAAAGCTTGCCTTTTAATGCTTCGATAGGTTTGAACGATGAAAGAAGTATAGCAGGATATATGCTCGCCACTAGCAGGCTTCCGGCTATCGACAGGCCAATGATGATCCACATATTAGCATTACCCAGGCTGAACACAAGGTTTTTGCCCGACAGCTCATTGTAGAATGGAAACAGTAGTTTTACAATAATGAGCGCCAATGCCGATCCGATCGCAAATAGCAATGCAGACTCAAATATAAATTGCAGGAACAGCTGGCCTTTTTGTGCTCCAATAATTTTTCGGACGCTTACTTCTTTTGAACGCAGCATAGAACGTGCCGTGGACAAGTTCACGTAGTTAATACATGCGATAAGCAAAATTAAAATCGCCACCATCAGGAAGGTTTTCACCGTCTGCATTGCGCTGCCATTACCGTCAGGTGCATAGAGATGAAGATCATTGAATGCCTGGAGCCTGAAAAGACTTTTGTTTTCGGGTTCGCTTCTTTTACGGGCATACATCACCGATATCTTTTCACCCATCGCCTGCACATCCGTTCCTGGTTTCAGCAACAGGTAATTATTATAAATGTAGTTGCCCATGTCTTCATCGATGGTCTTCCAATCGCCGTTACCGGTAAACTTTTTGGCGTAGTTGTCCATCGGAAAAAGCATGTTGTATTTAAGTGTCGAATTGTTTGGAAAGTTTTCCATCACGCCGGTCACAGTAAAATTTTCGTTGCCATCCGCTACCAATATCTTTCCGATCGCGTCCTTTGTTCCGAAAAACTTATTCGCCATTTCTTCCGTAAGAATGACTGAGTTCGCATCTTTAAAAGGGTGAGCTGGCGACCCGTTTAAAAACTTAAAATCGAACATTGAAAAAAATGATGGATCAACAAACGCATTAGCAGGAATCACGAACTTGTTGTCGCCGTAGGTGAACAGGCTCATCTCCCAAACATCACGGATGCGTACTACATTTTCAACCTCCGGAATTTCATTCCTGCTGAATACTGCAATCGGTGACGGAGATCCGCCCCACACCTGGGCACCGGTGCCTGTGCCAATGTGGGAGTTGATCTTATAAATGCGGCCGGCGTTCCCATGAAATTTATTATAACTCAATTCGTCCTGCACCCATATCAGTATCATTATTCCTACCGCGAGGCCAACGGACAAGCCGATGATATTTATAGAGCTGTAAAACTTGTTCTTCCATAAATTTCTCAAGGCAATGATGAGATAGTTGCGAATCATTTATTTGGAGTTGATAACAAGCGAATGGAAAATCATGCCCAATTTAATTCAACTGAGTACCAAAACTTTGTAACTGGTTAAATGCTATTTGGTGTACGGTATCGGACAATCGATGTTCGCTTTTGCAAGGACGCAGGAAGTAGGAATCTGGAAAAGTCGCGCAAACGTTTGCATGCCGTTTTCAAACGTTTGCACCTTTAATGCGTGCTATGTACACATCTTGTACGTGCAGCTTTTCATAAAAAAAACTGCCATATTAGTAGATCAAAGTGTTCAAGGCGAATATAATTTGTAGAAAGCATGATCAAAAACCAGGTTAGAAAATTTCTCTTCGTTGTTTCATTGTTTGTTTCCGTAACTGTTGCTGCACAGGATGGCCTGGGGTCTAAATTCAAACTGCTGCCTGTTCCTAAAAAAGTAGAAGTACTGAAAGGAGCTGGCATTTCATATGACGCACTTACTTCATTAAAGCTGGAATCATCTGCAACAAAGCCTGTTTTAGATAAGTCGCTTGCGGATCTTAAGGAAGCGTCTTCCCAGGGCAAAGGAACCCTGGTAATGAAAATCGACAGCGCTGAAATGTCTGCATCACCTGAAGGATACATTCTTACCGTTAATAACGGGTACGTTACCATAACTGGTGGAAGCCAGGCAGGACTGTTCTACGGAGCGCAAACGCTATCGCAACTAATAGATGATGCGCGCGACCAGAACATCGCGATCCCTGCATGTAAGATCACCGACTATCCGGATATCTCATACAGGTCAATTCATCTCGATCTTAAACATCACCTCGATTCGCTCAGCTACTATTATGATATGATGGACAGGCTGGCCGACGTGAAGATAAATGCAGTGATCATTGAATTTGAGGACAAGCTGAAGTATGAGCAGAGCCCGGTTGTGGGAGCGAGCCACGCCATCAGCATAGAAAATTTCAAAAAGCTTAGCGATTATGCTCATGAAAGAAACATTGAAATCAGTCCCCTGGTGCAGGGCCTTGGTCACGCATCATTCATACTAAAACATCCGGAGTACAAAGAGCTGAGAGACGATTCAACATCAGATTGGTCGTTCGACCCATTAAACCCGGAAACGTATGAAGTTCAGTTCAGCCTGTACCGCGATGCGATCAAAGCGACGCCGCACGGCAGATATCTGCATGTTGGTGGCGATGAAGTTGGAAAACTCGGAATGTCGGACCGTGCAAAGAAATCTGGCAAGTCGTCTATAGAACTCCAGATGTACTGGCTCACGAAGGTGTGTGAGTTTGCAAAAGAAAACGGCAGAATTCCGATTTTCTGGGACGACATGATCTTCAAACTTTCCAACCTTTACGAAACTACATACGATCCTTCCATTCCCCAGGCGGAAGTAGAAAAGAGGTGGAAGGAAAACGAAGCCTTATTAAATGAGAAAATAAACCTGTTTCCGAAAACATGTGTTTACATGAGGTGGAGCTATGATCATCCCACACTTCCCGGAAACAAAAAAGCGCTTGCATGGTATAAGAAGAATGGCCTTGCTTCAATGGCGGCGACTTCGGGCCACCAGATATGGCCAATGATGCCAAGGGAAAGCTCAAATTTTCAGCCCATAAAGGACTTCGCAAAGATCACCGCGGAGGAAAAAATGGAAGGCATCTTTCTTACCCTGTGGGACGATACATCACCTCATTTCGAAACTTTATGGCGTGGCATTTACGATGTTGCGCTGTTCAGCTGGAACTATGTTGATTACAACAAAGAGAAGGCACACTCATTATTCCGACACCGTTTCTACGGTCCAAAGATCGCCGATGAGAACTATGCTTTCCAGGATCGCCTCGAAAAGACAGCAGGATTTTGGGAAACTGCATTAATCGACAAAGGTGACAGAGAAGTTTATCCTAAAAGTATTGATACGCTCGACCTTCCTTCAGACGGCCAACCGGGTGCATGGTCGCAGAAGAACGCGGCCAAAATAGCCGGGGCTAAAAAGCAGGTCGCGGAGTACAATATCACGAAACAGAAACTCGAAAAAGCGCTGCAGAATGCAAGGCGCAACAAGTATGCCCTGGAAATATTTAAGCAGCTGAACGAACTGCAGGTATATCCTGCACACCTTTTGCTTAAGTTAAATGCATACGACAACGCCACGGGCGATGCCAGGAACAAAGCCGGCAAAGATGTACTCGCTTATTCAAACAGCTTTAAAGCCCTACGCCAATCCTACGAACAAGTCGCTTCCCGTACAAGAATTCTCCAGAACCCTGATGATTACATTTCAGACCAGAATCACCACCATCACCTCGCAAATGGTACGAACACGAGCGATTGGATGTATGTTTATGAACTGGCGCTGAATGATTCTATCCAAAAGAAATTCGCAAACTAACTACGTAACAGTAACTCTAAAACTATCGGCTATGACAAAAATCGTTCACAGCATCATCATGCTCTTCGGCATGCTGATATTTTTTAACACGGTGAATGCGCAGGACCGTTCAGTATCCGGCACCATCGTAGATGAGGAAGACGGGCAGCCGCTTGCAGGAGTAAGTGTGTTGGTGAGAACCACCAATATTGGCACCACGACCGGACAGGACGGAAGCTTTTCTATCAAGGTTCCGCAGGGTAAAAACCAACTGGAAATTTCGTACGCAGGCTACAAAAAATCCACCATTAATGTGGGCGACCAATCCACCATCAATTTCCGGCTCACGAAAGATCTTTCTGAACTGAGTTCCGTGCAGGTTGTTGCCTATGGCGTTCAGAAAAAAAGCGACCTCACCGGCTCGATCAGTACGATCAAAGGTGCAGAATTGAAACAGATTGCAACACAGCGTGTGGACCAGGCTCTACAGGGGCGTGCAGCAGGCGTACTGGTGTTGAATACTGATGGACAGCCTGGTGGTAATACCACTATCCGTGTAAGAGGAATGAACTCCATCAACGGCGGTAACAACGCCCTTGTGGTGATCGACGGATTACAGGGTGGCAATCTGAATTCATTGAACCCGAACGACATTGAGTCTATCAATATCTTAAAAGATGCATCTTCCACGGCTCCATATGGTGCGCAGGGTGCCAACGGCGTTCTGGAGATCACTACCAGGCTCGGTCGGGTGGGTAAACCAATAGTCGGTTACAACTATACATTTGGCTTATCGCAGCTCAGGAAGAAACTTGATGTAATGGGTGCGGCGGATTACGCAAAGACCATCAATGCTTCGGTAATGACAAGAAAC
The DNA here is from genome assembly GCA_963782225.1 of uncultured Chitinophagaceae bacterium. Lineage (GTDB taxonomy): Bacteria > Bacteroidota > Bacteroidia > Chitinophagales > Chitinophagaceae > Flavitalea. Next base: position 1,267 of record CAWAIQ010000006.1, on the reverse strand, counting down.
GGAAGCGGTCAAACACCCGTTCCTATTTTCTCTGATGCTGAAATAGCAGACTATGAACAAAATGGTGGCACCGACTGGCAGGATCAGATTTACAGATCGGCACCTATGCATAACCATGAGCTTTCAGTAAGTGGTGGTACAGAAAATATGAGATACCTGGTTTCTGGTGGATTTCTTGACCAGGAGGGTATTCTCGTTAACTCAAAATATCAACGCTTCTCACTACGCACAAACATCCGTGCTGAAATCAACAGCTGGGCTTCTTTTGGATTGAACTGGGCCGGGTCAAGAGAAACAGGCAACTCGCCTCCGTATGGAAGTGCCGACATTTCCTTTCTCGGAAACTCTGTAAACGTTGCACCAAGATGGCCGGCTACAGAGCCAGCCTACGATGCGGATGGTAACTATTTTGTACACAGAATGGGATATGGTCCCAGCGACACATGGAACCCTTTGGCCAGTGCCCTGGAACCAAACATCGACAATAACCTGGTTAGAAATAATCTGAACGCTTATATCAACTTCAAAATACTTCCGGGCCTTACTTTTAAAGTTACCGGTGGTGCTAACGTAGATAACAGCAACAACCAGATTTATCACAATCAAAAGACATACGAGGGTAAACAAAATACAGGTCTTGGTATTTCATCTGAAAATACTTCGAGGCGTTTTCAGAATTCCAACATCCTGACTTACGACAAAGAAATTAACAAGCATCACTTTACCATCATGGGAGTTGCTGAACAGCAGTATACAAAATACAAGTTCACATCCATCAGGGCGAGTGTATTTACTGTTGATGCTACTGGCGCATCTGATCTTGGAGGTGCTGCTATCAGAACACTTACCTCAGATGCAAACGAAAGAGTGTTGAATTCTTACCTGGGCAGAGTGAACTATGCTTATGATGAAAAGTATCTCCTTACCGCCAGCTATCGTGCGGATGGATCATCTGTGTTTGGTGCAAACAACAAATGGGGTTACTTCCCATCTGCCTCCGTGGCATGGAGAGCTTCGCAGGAAGAATTTATCGCAGACCTGGGTATATTCTCAGAATTGAAACTAAGAGCAAGCTGGGGTATCACAGGAAACCAGGCGATCGGACCTTATCAAACACTGGCACGAATCAGCTCTGGTGCAAACTATCCCTACAACGGAACAGAAGGTACTGATCTCGGCTTCTTCATTGCCAACGCTCCAAATCCGGATCTGAAATGGGAAAGCACTGCGCAAACCGATTTCGGTATTGATGTAGGATTTTTCAATG
>CAWAIQ010000005.1:0-23892 GCA_963782225.1 uncultured Chitinophagaceae bacterium | reverse complement strand
ACGGCATCAATGAAATATTCGGCCCGGCCCAATTCCCGCAAGACCTTCAAAAAAGCAATGAACACATCCCAAAGCGAGGGGTTCGTTCGTGCAAGTAGTTCGGGATTCGTATTATGGATGGTTGTGATAAAAAAATACAATGCCGATGTCATAATACTTATAACTGCCGCGATGGTCAGATTCTTTATCCCTTTCTGAAGTAGTTCCAGGTCGTTTATTCCGACTCCCAATCATATTCCCATGATTGGGCCATCAGAGGCGAAATCAGCATGGCCCCGATAATTACTGCCGTGGAGTTTACATTCAGACCGATTGAAGCAATCATTATGGCAATATCAACGTCCACAAATTCGCTCCCTTAATATTTACATCACTAATCATACTCTGCACCATTTCGTTTCCCTCTGCTTTGTCTTCATGCAGATTGAAGCGTTCCGTGAGAAAATGCCGAATTGTACGAATTAGTTCTTTCATGATAAACTTTTAGGGTCTTAAATGCCGTAATGTCTTTGCCGATGGGAGCGTAATAGTGAATGTTGTCCCCTCATTAACACGCGAAGTGACTTCTATACTTCCGTTATGAATTTTAATAATTCTCTGGGCCAGAGACAGACCCAATCCAAACCCACTGCTTTCAGCATTTTCATTTATCCGGAAAAAGGGCTCGAATATATGAGTTAGCTGTTGTTCTGGAATTCCCCAACCCTCATCGGCCACTGTTATAATAGTATCACCGTCCTTAGTTTCGAGAGTCACTATCGCCCGATGATTTTCCGAATATTTGCAGCCATTGGTTACGATGTTGCTTATTGCGGTAAACAACAGCGCCTCGTTGCCAAAAATGATCAGATCATCTTCTTCCTCGGGTAAGTTGTCAAACACAAGGCTGACGGAATACTGGCTATTGCGAAGCAAAATCTCAGCTGGTAGCCGTAAAATAATCTCATCGATTCTTACAGGTTTTATTTCCAGGCCCCCCGGGTTTCCTGAAGCTTGTGCAAATTCCAGTAGCGTTTGAACGAGTTTGCCCATCCTCCTGGTATCATCTCTTATAGATTGCATAACCTTTTTGTAGTAGCCTTCGTTACGATCACGTTGTAATGAAACTTCGAGCTGGCTTGAAATGGAAGTGAGCGGAGTTGACAACTCATGTGAAGCGTTGGCTATAAAACGGCGTTGCATATCAAAACTTTCTTGCAACCTGTCCAATAACATATTTAGCGTTGTTGCTAAGTTATTCCACTCGTCGGTAGGACCGCTGGTTGCTATCCTGCGCGAGAGATTCTGCGCGGAAATCTCGTTCACCTCGCTGGTAATCTGCTCAACAGGGGAAAGCAGCCGTCCTGAGAAAAAATATCCAGCCACGAGTACTACACAACTACCGATGAAAAAGCTAACAATGAGAATATGAAACAAATTTTGAAGATACTGGCGACCATCAACATCTTCGGCCGCAGAAATGACCACGAGGTCGGTATTGTTATCGGTGTAGTAGCTGGCAACAACTTCCTTATCGCCATCAAGAAAAAAAATTGGGCTTTTTTCCCTGGCTTCGTTTAAAACACCAGGCTCAATGGATAGCGTATCGGAAGGTTGATCGCTATAACTATACACTTTCCTATTTTCGCCATCATACGCTTGCACCGTTTTGTTTTTCAGCGCGATTGTAGTTAGAGAATCTATCCGTTGAATCAATATTCTATCGAAAGTTTCTCGCTGGCCCAGTAAACGCGCAGTGGTGATTGCGCGGTTATTGAGGCGAATCTTGATGGAACTCACTCGTGCAGTATAAGAAAAATGATAAATACCGGCGCATAAAAACCCGAGTATTATTACAACCATTCCTGTAAAAAGAACTATTATTTTTAACCGGACTCGCATGTTGTTAGTTTTCCCTGAGTATGTAACCCATACCAACCTGTGTTTGAATCAGCTTACTATCGAAAGGTTTGTCTATTTTATTCCTGATATAATTTATATAAACATCAATTACATTTGTATTGGTATCGAAATCAATATCCCAAACGCTAACAGCTATGTCTGCCCGCGACACTACCCTGTTTCTATTTCTAACCAGGTATTCCAGTAACTGAAACTCCTTTGCGGTCAGGTGGACGGCCCTATTTTGCCGCCATACTTCACGAGTGTCGAGATTCATTTCAAGGTCCGCTGCCTTCAATATATTTCCTGAGGGAATGTTTTGGTTCATTGTACGCTTGAGCATCACCCTTATTTTCATCAACAGCTCCTTAAATTCAAATGGTTTGATTATGTAGTCGTCGGCGCCCGCATCGTAACCGTCTATTTTGTCGTTGAGAGAATTAAGGGCAGTTAACATAATAACCGGAATTTCATTGTTCCTGGAACGAATCATTTTGCAAAGCTCAAAGCCATTTATGCCAGGAAGGTTAATATCAAGCACGATCAGATTGAAAGAATGATTTTCGAACAATTTCCATCCCAGTTTTCCATCAAACGCAACTTCCACATGGAAGCCATTTTCTGTGAGGCCCTGTTTAATCGCTCCCGCAATTTTTACTTCATCTTCTACCAAAAGAATTTTCCGTTCTTCCATTGCTAAAATAATTATTTCAAACGTCCAAATTTCCCACACGAATCGAAAGCAAGTATCTACTCTAATCTCATTTTAATATACGATTAATCTAAGCTTAATTACCGGCAAATAAATTTGAGCTATGAGCAAAGTATTTACCAATATACTTGTACCGGTCGGCTTTTCCGACTCGGCAGATTTGGCACTGGCAAAGGCAATAGAGTTTTCTGCCCCCGAAACAGTAGTTCACCTGCTGCATGTTGATGAAAATTTTCCCTTCCGAATTTACGCCGGTTCATACAAAAGCATATTGGGTATAGACGTTGAATTTAAGCACGAACCTGTTGAAGACAAGCTCAAACGATACAAAACCATTTTAAAGGAGAAAGGTAATATTAACCAGGTCTTTTTATGGACTTCCCAAGATCATTCAATTCAGGCTGGCATTGTAAGAAAGTCGAGTCAGTTGAAGCCTGATCTTATCATAATCAGCAAAACTTCACACCATTCATGGTTTGGGTTTTTAAATAAAGTTCATTCCGCAAAGGTGGCTGAAAAGACTGGCGTTCCGGTACTCACTGTCAAACCCGGTTCAAGAAACCAAAAAACAAAAAAGGTTATTGTTCCTATCAGCGACGGGGACACGACACAAAAACTAGACATACTGGTTGTATTAGGAAAAAAATACCGTTTTAATTTATTTCTTGTGGCCTTCAACAATGATTCTCATTCAGTGAATATTCACCCGCCGGCTTTAATGCACATTTATCAGCAGATGACTGAAAAATTTCATTTAAGAGTTGAATATATGCAAATCCGGGGTCCATACAAAGGGATCGAAATATTACGGCTTGCCGAAAAAATTAATGCTGACGTGATTCTAGTTAATGCCAAAGAAGAAACTAAAATAGGCTGGTCAAACAGAGAGATTTCCGACGTGTTGCTACCTGAATCAAAAATTCAGGTATTGGCGGTTCGGCCAGCCAACTAATTTTTACCAAAAAACTTAATATGAAACATATTTATGCAATTTTTTTCCAGTTCTTTGATTGCAGATTAAGTACGAAGTAAATGCGGGATGTTCATATTTTTGAATGCTAGCGCTAACCAATTAACACCTTCATTTTTGCTTGTTTGATCGGAACTATTCTAATTTACAAAAATGAAAATAATGTGACAGCAGGTAGATCAGAGAAGATTAAAGTCAGATTAATTTCCGTCTGTGCCATCTAAAATTATTTTTAGGCTCGGCTTTTGTGCCAACTCTTATCGATTTTAAACAGTGGGTAGCCAATATTAACCGCTGAACCGCAGGGAGCGCGTTTACTGCCTCCCTGCATTATTTCATACAGGTTTCAATCAACCGATAACTTGTAACCCTTCGGTCAGGTCACACGCGACAGCGGACATGTGCCTCGGCTCTTTCGTATATTCCGCTATGACAAACGCGGTCAGGTGGCTGTACGGCCAACGAAGATTGGCGGACTACCATCCGTCGTTCATGTAGTTTTCATCATTGACGTTCATATCGATATCGAGAGACTCTGTATGATAGCTTTCATCAGCATTGTTTGGCGCTTTAAACATGATGTACAGTATTACGGACAGAATTGTGAGTTCAACTACTAGCATCCAGCAATCTTGGTGAGGTCTTGTTGGGATCATATTAGTAAATTTCAAGGCACTTCATTTTCTTGTTGGAGTTTAGCAGTAAATAATAGGATTTAAAAGCAGCAACAGGGATTCCGAGCATTTAACAACTAACACGTGTTGGTAATGTTCGAATCAGGATAATGTTACAGATTTGGACATTCGGCGATTGCTACGCTCGCTAATGTTGACGCTGTTGTTGGTAGGCGATCAGCAACTCACCTGTGTCATCCGACTAATCAGTCGGGTGACAGATTACAGCAGGTTGGCAAAGTAAAAGTGGAGATAAAACACGTAGGATATCAGAAAGGACATTGGCTTCTTCCTTAACTACCGACAAAATATAAATCGCAAGCTTAAAGAGCACTTAAAAAAGAAAAAGGCGTAGTTGTACTCAGCAGATCTAATTCCTGCTAAAATATTGACGAGTATTTTTCGAGTTATAATCAATAACGTGCCGACGCTTTTTCATTTCGGCTGGCGGTCTTTGATTGCTATACGTATCCAATGTTTCCGGATTGTGGGATGAAGGTGACCATACAGATATTTATCCGCTGGCGACAGGAAGTGTATAAAACAGGCTGACTTACATTAGATGAAAAAGTTTTCTGGGACTAGGGTTGCAGCCCGGAGGCCCATCAGCTTATGTCTTAATGTACCGGTAAAACGAAACTCCGAGAGTCACAAGAGGAAAAAGCATTATAAAGATGGAGCGGAGAGATTGATGAACGTACACTTATTTCTTCCTTATGCTACTTTTCCTGTTGCTCACTGCCGGTGGCATTACGTACCAAGAGACGAAAAATTTATATGGCAACAATGCTGCGGCGGGGAAGTATATGGACGTGCGCGACGTGCGGCTTTACTGCGAAACATAAGGAAAGTCTTCTGTATACTGCATGCAAAGTTTTTGACCGCAGAAATGAATATCTTAAAAAGCCGGTACAAGGTACCGGCTAATCTAAAAACATTAAAAACCAAAACACGCAGTGTACGTAATCCAAACGTTTTTGCCATCCACTTATTTCATTTAACATTGTTGAAAACCTTAAGGATAGCTTAAAGAGCCTTTACTTCTTTATAATTTTCATTGACTTTCTTATGTTCCCATTTTCCCTTACAGTCAGGATATATACGCCAGCGCCCGGTAGTTGAGGTGCCAGATGAAGAATATGTCGACCAGAAACAAGACCTTCATATCGCTTCATGAAATATAGTCTTCCAGTCAGATCGTAAACACTTGTGGTAAGTTCTTTTGGTGTGCTGCTCATACTTATATCAATCTGCAAAATGTCAAGGAACGGATTGGGATATGCTTTTACGGTTAAATTGCTTTCTATCGAAGTCAGCCCAGGCGATTGGCGTTCATCGATTACACTATTTGACATATAAAGAGCGGAGGCACCACCTAAATCGGAGTAGTCCATAACGATAATCCCTGCATTAAAAGCCCACTGCGCAGCAGCCGTAGTGGAAAAGTCAATAAGAAGCTCGCCATTCGCATCTGCACTAACATCGTTGATATAAACAATTTTTGTAGAGTTCATCCACGAGTTGAGATACACCGTTTTGCCACTTATTGAGTAGGCAGCAGTATAATTACCTTTCGTCCAACCCGGCGCACTTGAACTTCCCACAAAGCCGATTCTGTATTTCCGGCTGTGATTGAGTCCTGAAATTTTCATCTGGCTCACCTGACTATTATCTAGCCAGAAATTCGCCATCATTACGGCATCCGGCACCACGCCTGAGTTGTTTCCTGTATTTGCTCCGGCAGTAAACTCGCCGTTAAAAACTTTGGTACAGGTTATTTTGAGCCCTGAGTTAGAACCGGCCTGATTGATGAGGTTGTCGACGATAAACTCTGAAAGCGGATTCGCTTCCAGGTTATTCCAGGGACTGGGGGCGTTCGCAATACTACTGTTGAAGTTAATCGCGACGATTGAGGACGGCGTGACGATGTAGAATTTGTTGCTATAATCAGATACACCGGCATCATTTTTAGCCCGTACTCTATACCAGTATTTCGTATTCGGCATTAAACTGCTGTCAGCAAATTGTGTGGTATTTCCAGCCAATGCGAAGTAGGTTACGGTATTCGAAAACAACGAATCTTTCGCGCGTTGTATCTGGTAACCATCAACTGCATTTTCATTCTCGCACCTGTCAGACCATGTAAGAAAGGCACTGTTACGTCCTGTGGGTTCAACATATAAATGTGAAGGGTTTTGAATGATTACAGAAGGATCTACTTCCTGTATCACCAGTCCATTCAGATAGAGAACAAGAGAAGTGCTTATTCTTGAAAGGTTTACTGTGATTTGACCACTGGGGTCCGGCGTAAGATTGTTAAGATTAGCCGTTCTTGAAGTATTATATCTCGCATCGAGCGTCGTCAATTGTGTACCGAAGGAATACTGTGCATTTGCAATCAACCCTTCATTTTGGCTACTCAGAAATTCTATATTGTACTTCTTTGAAGGGCTCAGGCCGCCTAACCGCAGTGTCTTTGTCGTTGCATTGTCAGTCAGTCCGCTCTCCAGAACTGCATCAGGTGCTGCGCCAGCATTATTTCCTGTAACATGGCCGAGCACCGTCGTTCCGGTCCAGGCGTTGAGGGTAGTGAGGGAGACCGACGTGACGAGACCTGCTTCATCTTTAAGGTTGCTAATAATGTTTCCTGAACTCCTATTGCCTAACCAGTTGTTCCATGGAAGTGGCGCGGTCTTACCCGTTGCGCCAAGATTTATAAATATTGAGCGCAGTTTTGGATCTGCTACCACAATGGACACCTGTGCAGTTGTTGAACTACCACTGTTGTCCGTTGCGATCAAACTAATATCGTATTGCCCCACGTTGTCGTTCGTCGGGTCAACACTCAGTCTGTAGTCCGATCCATTAAGCCTGGCAACATTTACAAATGCCGGCTTATTTAAAATTTTTACCGTAATGGTATCGCCGGGATCGTCGTTTATGACGAAATCTTCTACCGCATGCTGACCGGCTTTAGCAAACACATTATCGAGTGCAGACAGTACGGGTGGTTTGTTACCAGCGATAATCTGAACTATGTTGCTCTTAGACCCTTCGCCTGCACCATTATAAGCTACAACATAGTAGTAATATGAAACAAGCGGAGTCGTATTGCCGTCGGTAAAGGCGTTGCTATTAGGCCCGGTGGTTGCAAGCGGTATAAATAGTATTCCATCTGTTGATCGATACAACCGAAAACCGAGTTCATTTTCGGCATTATCCTGCCATGTCAGGGATACCGAGTTGCCTGCACCCATCGCACTCAGTCGTGAAGGACTCAAGGGCGTTAATGGCGCTCCAGGAGTAGTTGCAGTGACGAAGGTGGTGTAAACAGATTCACTGCTTGCCCCCACTGCGCGTATTTTATAGAAGTAAGGTTTCGATGGAAGGAGTCCTGAATCAATAAATGAAGTACTGTTTGCGGCTGCAACCCCTGCAGGAGCATATGTTCCGGTGCTGGTAGATGACCGCACAATTTCAAAACCTGTTTCGTTACTGCTAAGATCATCCCATGTAAGGCTTATCTTGTTAAATGCTGTTGCTGCCGCGCTTAGTCGATTTGGTGAATTGGGTGCTGGTTCCAGTGCGGCTGGGAGAAAAGTAAAAAAGTTTTTGGAAATCTTTTCCCTTAGAAGCCCTGCGTTATTGGTCCACCACACTTCCATGTCATACCCGTAAGTTCCCTGGAAATATGTAACTGCAATTTTATGATAGCCCTGAGTTAGAAAGGTGGTGCCATACTTGCTCCGTATGCCGTGAACGCTGTCGTTGTTTACTAGTGGAATCGCGGAATAACTGTAAGGTGCGTCAATATATACTTTACTCCCATCATCCGACCTTGTTTCAAAAGTGTATAATGCGCTGACAGGAATGTAAATAAAACCCTCCCATAGGAAGGCATATTTTGATACACTGGAATTAATTGCCGGGTTGTTGATATTGATCGAGTCGGTGATCCCGCTTTTGGAATACGCAAGTGCGTCGTAATTCTGAAGCGTGCTCCATGCAGATGGGGTCAGGTAGTATTTATAATTAAGCCCCTGCCTGTGCGTATAACCTGTACCTGGTTACTCGCAACGGATTCATTGTTGCTGATATCAACAGCTTTTACAGTAAAGTTGTAAGACTTCAGACTGTCCAGGTCAAACACGTTGAAAGATGTAGCTGTTGTACTGAACATCTTTATACCATTCGCATATATGTCATAACGTTTAATCCCTGCGTTATCAGTAGCTGCATTCCACTTTAAGGCAACTGTTGAACTCGTACTGCCGCAGTAAGCAAGGTTAGAAGGCCCACTTGGGGGAGTCACATCAGAAAGTGTACGGGTTGCCCCTTCATTAGAGGGCAGTGAGGCAGCCGCGGCGCTGATGGCCCTCACCACGTAATAATATGTAGATCCGGCGATGACACCTGAATCATAGAATGTCGCAGCATCGGCCGGCGTTTTTGCCAGGTAGGTATATGGTCCCCCAGATGTATTGCCCCTGTATACTTCGAAAGCCGTTTCACCATTTCCTTGTTGCCAGGTAAGTTTTACTACTGATAAAGCAGTTGGAGAACAAACAAGGTTAGTCGCGGGATCGGGCTTCTGATTTCCGTTTGCATCTGTAACAATAAAATTGGGTGAGAATGCAGTACCGCAACCGTACTGCTCGGAATATCTTCCGATGTAGGTGCCGACAGGTGCGTTAAAAGTCTGACTTGTCGCGACGAGTGTGCTATCCGCAACCCTGTACCATTGATAGTTTATAAATCCGGCTGGCATTTGAAGCGGCACCATTGTGCTTCCATCCAATGCAGGCAACACGTTGCTTTTAGCACCGCTAATAGTAATTGGAGGCGTGACGGTGCTGGTTTTTAATTTGATAATCGCAGGTCGGGATGAGAATTGAGACCACTCAGATGTTGCGCTTCTCTTAAAGCGGACACGGTACACACCGAATGATTTTACGTTTATTTCATTACCGTTATAGCTAATCACATGTTCAGGCTGCAGCACTATATTAATGCCGTTTGTCCGGGTGGCAATTGTAATTCCGTCTTTTTGCCATTCGTACGCATAAAAGCCTTGGGTAATTCCAAGCCGTGCATTCACAATTTCATTCGCGCAAAAGGCGTTGCGTTGGAAAAACACCAGGGGGTTTGCTTTGTGAACATCATTTAAAGCGGCAGCATAATCTGGTTCTCTCCAGTGAGCATACCATACTGCATGGCCGAGTTCCGGATACCTTGTATATCGGACGTCGGCACCAATTTCTTTCATCCTGTTAAATGCGTAATCTCCCTGAGCAGGTGAAGGGTCAGGATCTTTTCCTCCGGTGGCAAACCAGATAGGAATATGAACGAAGTTTGTTCTATTACTGGTATTGCCTGCGGCAGCGGAAGGAATTATTTTGGCAATCCTCTGAGGAAAAAGATCCGCCATTCGCCATGCTCCGTATCCTCCCCCTGATAAACCATTGCATACTACACGGTCAATATCCGCACGGACGTATTTAACGAGGGAATCAATGATAGCAATGACGGTTGAAAAATTTGCGCTGGTGGTGACGCCCCATGCTCCCCAGCAACCATCTTTATTCACCATTTGCGGATAGAGCAAAAACCCGTCAAAAGCACCTTGGTTAGCAAAGTCCCGGAAAAGACCGCCGCCAAGATAAAGTTGCTTTTCATTATTATATACGCCGTTATTGCCTGGGCAGCCCACTTCTCCTGCACCATGGAGAAACAACATTACCGGATATTTTTTCGCAATGCTATCTGCGTTACTGAAGCTTTTGGGAAATTTAAGCCTAAAGGCCATGGGTGTTCCGTTCCAATTTAAGAAATACTGCTTAAAGGAGGACACGTCAATTGCACCGCTTCCGGTGGAGACACCATTAGTTGGCGTAGAGACCCACTTCTGCAATCCCGGGGTAGATGTATTTGGATTATTTAGAGAACCTGATGGCGCCGTCTTGTCATAGCGAGTAATAGCGTCATTAGGATTGAATACATTTTGAGATTTGAGCGCTATCGAGCATGAGCCCAATAGCAATAAAGCGAACAACAATTTCATAATGAGTACGGGTACGATTAAAATAATAGGGACTGGTAGGTCAGTCAGGACAGATGGAAATAAAGGATAGGAAATTTCAGTTCGAAATTGGAGTCAGAGTTAAATCTGGGAACAAAATATAATCCACAACCTTAAAAAGCACTTAATGATGAAAGAAAAATAAAAGGATGCCGAGCAGTCCGGCTATCTACCTGGTATGAAGCAGTTTATGGCCCTACTTAAAAACGCGACTTACTCTGTTGCCGTCTGAGTATATCCAGCAATTGACCACCTGGCAATTCTTCATCTACGAATGTCCTGGCAAGCTTATGCCGCATCTTATAATATTGTGACGTCCTAGTACCTGTATCGCAAAATGATAAGCGTATACCTAGCTGATCAAGCTCACTACTTATTGCGCCTGATCTGATCGTTCGAAATGGTTTCCATTTATAAGGAAAGGCTAAAGCCTTTGTGTACGAGATCGAAAATCGGTCAAAGAACAGCATCCCGTTTTTGACATCTGCTTGTAAATCGTTCAGGGAAGATTCTTTAGTATCATAGCAGCCGTAAGGATGCAGACCAAGCTCAAACCCATACGAAGCCATCTGGCGAAGCAGTTCTGCATCCATATAAGTTTCGAAATACGGAGATTGCCTGAAGGAACTCCTTAAAGCCCATTCACCGTTAATGAAAAACGTTGCGATCAATTCACATTCAATTAAAGCATTTGCCACAAAATCAAAGTAAGTTCTGAATCCGTGGTCAAATGTGATCAACAAGGGTTTGGGCGGTAGAGGGAAACCAGTTTCCCAATGCATAAAAAGTTCATTACAGGTAATGGTATTGTATCCCTCCGCCTTGTACAAGGCCAAATGCTTTCTTAGGTTGCCCAACCTGTAAGAAAGGTCATCGAACATACAAGCGTCAATTTTTGCGTATCGTAGAATTGGAATATGCACGGAGATTGTATGGGATTTACTCCATCACCAGCGGAGCGGCTCCGTTGGTTTTTCTATGGAAAGAAAAAACAAATATATTATCGTCACCATCACGGAAATATTCGACGGTGGCGCCATTTAAATCAGCTATCTGCTGTACAAGAGGTAAGCCGAGTCCATGCCCCCTGGTATGAACAGCGTTCGCACCGCGGTAAAATGGTGTAAACAATTGTCTGCTTTCTTCTTCGGGAAAAAAATTACCCCGGTTTCTGAACGCCACTTTTTTGGTGGAATCAGCCAGTGAAATGGTGACCGTAACGGCTCTGTCGGTCGCGTATTGGATAGCATTTTTTAATAAATTATTAAACGCCATCAGCAACAATGGTTCATGTGCTTTAACAAGCATCGTCTCTTCATTGAACACATCCGCTTCAAGGTCAACCCGTATTGAACACTCGGGAAAGATATTGCGCATAATCTCCGCCGATCTGAACACCAGCTCGTCAAGGCGGACAGGTGGATAGTTATTATAATCAACTTTATGGTCTGAAAGTAACAACAGGGAGTTGGTGATATTGGAAAGTTCCTGCTGCTGGCGGAACAGCTTCTCCATATACTCCCTGTACTCAACCGATGTCAATTGCTTCGACAGTGCAGTTTGGGTAAGACCAATCATTGCGGTTAACGGAGTCCGCAGTTCATGAGAGGCATAATGAACAAAGTCTTTTTGAAAACTAAAAGATTGCTGCAAACGCTTTAACATTTGATTGAAGTTGCTGGCTATTTTATCGACCTCATCTCCCTGACCGTGCTCGTTGAGGCGCACATGCAAATTTTCGCTGCTTATCTTTTCTATGTTTCTATTGAGATTGTCCAACGGTTTGATCACGCGCATGACAAACAGATATGTGACAAATCCGCTTATCGCTAAACCTGCTGTATAAACAAATATTATGACAAGGCGCAGGAAATTCATTTTTCGGCGGCCAAATTTATCAAACGCCGAGGCGAGCACCGTATAAGTATCAGCTCCCTGTTCAATGGTAATGGCTGCCAGCTCATAGTCGTTCTGGGTAGTGAAGAATACTTTCTGGCGGGCGGCCTCGCTGAAAATACTGTCATTATAGTCGATCTGGTGTTTGTTCAGGCTTTCATAGATCAACTGCTTATTCTTAAAAATCAGTACCTTTTCATCATACAGGCTATTCATCGTGTTTCTATCAATCAGCTGCAACATCTCCATATCAATCTGCTCAACCTCCACTAAAAATTTGAACGTGGTCAGGGCCCTGTCCTTCAGCCTGTTGTTGAACTCGTCTTGCCTGAATTCTGCATAAGAGAAGTAAATAATGGTCAACGCAGTACCGAGGAGGACCGCAAATAAAAATGCAAATCCTAAAGCAAAACGTATGCGCAGACTTTTAATCATGATGGAATAGGTCCGTCGGAAACATAGTAGCCGAATCCGGATTTAGTATGAATCAGCTTGCTTGCGAAACCCTTGTCCACCTTGTTTCGAAGCAAATTGATATACACTTCAACCGTATTTTCTCCGACACTATACCTTGCTTTCCATATTTTTTTAAGTATGTCGTCTTTTGATACCGGGAAACCTTCGCTGTCAGCGAGGAGCACCAGCAAATTGAATTCAGTAAGACTTAGTTTCACGACATTGCCTGCCCGTGTAACCGTTTTTCGTTTCATGTCAATTTCCAGATCGGCGATCCGATACATCTTCTTTCCACCTGGTATCATTTCGTAACGTCGCAATACCGATTTAAGCCGCGCTAACAGCTCTTCCATAAAGAAAGGCTTGATGATGTAGTCATCTGCCCCGGTTTCAAATCCCTGAATACGATCGTTAACCTCACTATAGGCCGTAAGCATGATGACCGGAGTGCCTTCATAATTTTTTTTGATATACTCTGTCGCCTGTAGTCCGTTGATTCCCGGCAGGCCGATGTCCATAATGACTGCCTCAGCAGATGAAATCTGATCCGACTCGATAGCCTGCTCAGCAGATGAATAAGCATGTACGTTGTAGCCGCTCCGCACCAGGTTATCTTCAATGCTTTGTTTCACCGTATCTTCATCCTCTATTAATACGATATTCTTTTTCACATCCATTTTGACAATCTATTGTTTTGGATCTTAAAAACAGCTTAATGGTTTCACATCACCGCCTTGCAAGACGCGTTGCAATGTATCTTATTCTCGTCCGGCGATGACCAATATTGATGGCGAAAGGGTTCACTCATCATGACATACCGGAAGGATGAATCAGTCCCGACGGTTACGCTTAAACAGCAGGTGCGCCTGAAGAGTATAATAGAGTCATTATACCAGTTAGTGGCCCTTCTTTTATGCAAACCGGCCTCGTTTTACTTCTTTTACACACTCAGCAATCTTGAGATTGTTATGATAGACACTAAAATGATAGCTGCCTTTTTGAAGCTTTGTGGTGACGTTCCAGGCAAACTCAATAGTTTTCGTCTTTGTCGGCTCAACGTCGATCGAAAACTTGGCCGTATACGGCAACTCTGCATTGGTAGTATCCAGCTTCACGAGGTTCCCTTCGCCGTCATGTATTAGTATAACCAGATCTGTAGTCCCGGAATCAATTATGTTGTTCTGAACGTCAAGTGTTAGCAGCAGCCGGTTTGTGGCAGACACTTTTTTCGAAGATACAATTCTATTCGACCTCCCTATGTGCAACGGCGTAACCTTTACGTTAGAAGCGTTTAGTGTCGATGCAAGTGTAATTTTTTTCTGCATTTGTTCAATATCCAACTGCAAAAGGTTAACAGCCGATTTATAATGATCTCTATTGGCTATCAGCGTGTCACTTTCCGTTTTAAGTTGCGCATTGTGCTGCTGAAGCATTTTTATTTCTTTCTCAAGTCTCTCCTTCTTTCCCATTAAATCGGCAACTAAGAGTGCTTGTTGTTTCTTCCCAGCAGGCGACTCGCTTTCCAATGCAGTATACCTGGCGATTTCGCCAGTCAGTTCAATCAATTCTTTATTTCTCTCTCGCAACGCTGCCTGAATAGTAGTGTTGCTGCCGGTGAGGGCATCCAGTTGCTGAAGCGTTGAATGGTATGCTTTGCTTACTTCCTTTTTTTTCTTATGGGTATTGTCGAGCGTATTCTCAATCTCTGAATAGCGTCGAGCATTTCTGGTCTTTGACCACAGAATAACACCCCAGGTGGTAAAAAGGATTAATGTCAGACTTAAAACGATTTTGCTGCGGAAAGACGCGGAAATAAAACCTAAATATTCGATGGCGGGTTTCATAAGATTCGATTTTTATTTTTTATTCTTTTGTGTGTGAGTAATTAACGGACATTGTGATTTGCTATTGCCAACAAAAAATTTTGCTGAGATTTAATGTCGCTTAAGGTGTTTTTAAGCTGTGGCTGCCAGGATTGAAGAAGATATTCTTTATGGTTTTGCGTTGAGTAGCATAAAGCACGAACCGATAGCCGTTTAGTATGGACATAATACCAACGTCTAGGTAAGTGTGCTAACGCATAGATTGTCGATCTGCAAATGTTGCTAATGAAAATTAACTTGAACCCGTTTCTGGACTAGAATGCCGTTCCATGAGACCATTACATGTTGGTACAATTTTTGCAATGTTTCGTTCCTGAGATTTCAATCTTTTGCGAGCTATTAATTGATGTTTTCCATATATTCGAATAAGTAAATAAAAGAGCTGACAATGACACAAACTGAAGAACAAGAACTAATTTTCAAAAGAGAAAACCAGTTTGGCCTTGGATATTAGTAGGCATTGTTTTGATCGCTGCGGTGTTCTATTTCCTTTTTAGCAATGAAGGTCATAATAGAGGCAAATCAGAAAACGATCAAGCTCTCATCGAAGTTCATGAAAACAATCCTTCAGTAGTTTCATATGTCAATTTCATCGATTCGGATACGAACAAAATGAGCCTTGACCATTCTTACACCAATATGGCTCTTACTGAACTTACCAAGGCCGTTGAGGCGATGGCAATGGAAGTCGACTATGATGTTAAGGCTGATATATCCAAGGCAAAGCAACTTGCAGACGAAATCACTAAAGACCCGCTTTCTACTGATCATGCAGATAAAATCAGAAACGCTGCCGATATATTAAGCACTGCTTTACAAAATATGCAAAGGTCTAAATATCCGGAGTTGAGTGCGGAAGCTTCGCAGGTGCGAAATGCGGTTTCGGCCATAGCTCCCGAAACCCTCACGCTGAATCAGCGCGATACTATTAAGTCTTTTTTTAGAGAAGCAGCGATGTTACTCAAGAAAATGAATTGACGACCTCTCGGATGGAAGGCTGGAATAAGTCCGCAGACCGTACATGTATTCATGGTTTCTTTTCCCCAAAGAGATTTCCCGCCGGTATCAGCTGCTATGCAATGGTATGCCTGGGCTACTTGATAAAATGCAAATAGCTACTTTTAAGTCATTTCAAACCAGGCTTTGCAACCGGCCGGAAATAAAAATGCCCCTTTCGAGTGCTTTTGTTTCGATTGGCGGAGCGAGAGGGAAATGAACGTCATTTGCTTTTCTCTCTTGGGATAAATTATTCACCTCAGAATCAATTCTCTATGCTTTCGACTACGTTGGCTAATCTTGAATGATTTCTTTGTACACTAAAAGTACACCAGAATAAAGAACTTCTATACGCTCAACACAGGTAAAGCATGGCTTTTCTTCTGAGATCTACTCATGCAAAGTAGGACGGCCCGGTAAATTGGAAGAATAATTTCTTTTAACCGAATAATTTCTTCAGTATAGTGATGAGTGTAGTCGTTTCTTTCATGCAAGTATATTGAGACTTGAAGGAAGGAAAAGACTAGCGAGTAACCAAATTGCGAAGTCTCAAGGTAAGAATATCGATGGATTCATAAGTTATAATAGGCGCTCATGACCAAGCAAAGCGAGTAGTCAGTTATTTCTAATTAGTTCCCCGTTAAATCCAGAACACGCAATCACTTAAATGATTCCTTTAGACGGTCAGCTGCCATATTTTGTGCATCTCTCGCTTCTGGTAATACCTGGGCCATACCGAAAAATTCGTGCGTAACTCCAACATAAAGTTGTCGCCTTACAGACACGTTTGCTTGTGCGAGCCTGTTTGCAAGTACGCTTCCGTCACTTTCTAAGGGGTCTATTTCGGCATTTATAATTGTAGTGGGAGGAAGACCTGATAGGTCAGCATTATCCGCTAATGATATCAATGGGTTCACACCATCTCCCACAGTATTCAAATACTGCATAAAGAACCACTGCATAAGCGGTTTACTTAATGGCTTTGCGTTAAAAAATTGTAGATATGACGGCGAGTTGATATCATTAGTAGCGACCGGATACACCGATAAAATGTGACGCGGCTGTTGCATTCCGCTGTCCCGCGCCATCATGGCTACTGCCACGGCCAGATTTCCTCCAGCACTTTCGCCTGCAACCGCTATTTTACTGGAATCACCTTTCAATTCCGTTGCGTGTTCGACTGCCCACTTGTAGGCAGCATATGAATCTTTATGCGCAACAGGAAATTTAAATTCAGGAGCTTTTCGATATTCCACAGATACAAGTACTGCTTCAACTTTTTCAGCAAGGGCCTGAGCTGAAGCATTGTAAGTATCAATTGTTCCTATTACCCATCCACCACCGTGGTAATACACGATTAAAGGGTAAGATGATTTGCCGGTTTTAGGTGTGTAAATACGCACATGGATTGTACCCCCATCCACAGCAATGTCACGGCCGGATGTGTCTACAACCATTACAGGGGGTGCAATGTCGTAGTCGGCCATGACACGCATAGCGGCATCGGCAGCACTTGGCTGCAGGCGTGCTTGCTGTGGCGTCAAGGTGTTTAGTGCAATTGGTGAAAGTGAATCCAGGGCTTCAATTACAGTAAGCATTTGAGGGGTGATTGTCGGTCCCCATCGTGGTTGCTGGCCCTTTGGCTGGATTTGATCAAAGTGGCTGAGGTCACTGTCTTTTTTGCAATTCTCAAAAAATAACACCAACAAAACTGCTATAATAAAAGTCAATATGCGGCGTAACGCGAAACTATTTTCGAAATTATTGACACTTTTCATACTAAAGTATTTAATCATCATTAAAATCATCACTGGCGTGTATGACAGGCCGCGCCATAAGTTTGGTGGTCTACGAATACTACCTACGGTGGTAAGGAAATAAGGTTGATTATCGTCTCAAAGCGTTATTTAAGAAGACCATGACTTATGCGATCGGATGCCTGGTGATCAATGCCGAAAATTATCATGCTCAGCACAAGACAGCGAGAAACTTCGTATAGTGACCAGAATTTTTCCCACCAATACATTTATGAAGATCATTGAGGTATCGTATTCCCATCTATCTTCGAAAAGGCAAAAGTTGCAGTTTTGCATATTTCGGTTAATGCTGAACACGGACCAGGTGAACCGATAGGTATTATGCAAAGAGCGGAGAGATAACGTGGTTGAACTTTTGTTTTAAGATAATCTTACATGTCGTTGAGAGTATTATCTGCCGTTTAATTTTTGAAACTTACAAAATGCAAGATCATTAACATGTCCGATATTACACTTTCAGGATTGTGGGAAGTGCTGAAGAAATCCGGCGCGGCCTTTCAAAAAGATAAAATTCCCAAAATAAGTGCATCGCTGGCTTTTTACACCGTCTTCTCAATGGGGCCTATGTTGATAGTGATGATATTTCTGGCCAATCTATTCTGGGGACAACAGGCGATCGAAGGGATGATTGTAGGTCAACTGCAGGGTTTTATAGGGCAGACCGCGGCATTTCAGGTACAAGAAATTATCAAGAATGCTTCTATAGATACCAACAGCACTGTCGCTGCTGTTGTTGGATCAGTCACACTATTCATAGGAGCAACGACGGTTTTCAGCGAGATACAAGACTCACTAAATATGATCTGGAACCTTAAACTGAAATCTTCGACCGGATGGTGGAAGGTGTTTTTATCCCGCATGATTTCTTTCTCCATAGTAGTGGCGCTCGGGTTTATGTTGCTTGTGTCACTTATCATCAACGGACTGCTGGAGGGCTTTATGAACCAGTTAAAAGATGTGTTTCCTGATACCGCTGTTGTGTTAGTATATGGCATTAACCTATTGATCACGTTGGGAGTAACAACTGTACTGTTCGCCCTGATTTTTAAAGTGCTTCCCGATGCTCATATCCGATGGAAAGATGTGATGGTTGGGGCGTTGTTTACAGCGGTGCTATTTATGCTAGCCAGGTTCGGGATAACGTTTTACATTGGCAGGAGTGACATTGGAAGTACATATGGAGCAGCAGGTTCGCTCGTTGTGCTATTGCTCTGGATTTATTTTTCATCTATGATCGTTTATTTCGGTGCCGAGTTCACCAAATTCTATGCAATAAAGTTTGGATCTGAGATAAGGCCAAACGCTTATACAACGATTATTCAAAATATTCGATTGGAGAGCGATAGTAAGAGTGTTCAGCAAAATGAAGAAGAATTGGACCGGCATAATCGGGAAGAGAAAAGGCGTAGTTAAAATTTTCTCCGCAACAAAATGTCTTTCCTGGAATTAACCAGCCCGAAGCTATCCATTCAAGCGGTTATATATACTATGAAGGCCTCGATGGAGTGATTGAGCGTGTTGCGCCAATTCAAACGTGCTTTGCAAACGAATACACCGGTCACTTAACGCCCTGTCGTCGCTTTGAAACAAAGTTCTCGCATTCGTTTCGTGGAGATAAATATTGTATTCGTTGGGAAAGAGAAATTTCCTCTTGTTTCTTCTCAAGTAAGAGCTACTCTTTTGGATAGCGGGCAAAAATTCGCTCATTTCTTTGCTTGTTGGTATATTCCAGTAGGGGCTGAATACAAATATATCCGCATCTTTTGACTATTTAACACCAGGAGATTCCCGATGGATAGGGAAACGCGCCGACGCACAAGGCGACGAGGCGCTTCCCACATTCCAACAGGATAGAATAATAAATGCGAAAATAAATTTTTAACTGCCCCTACCTGGGCGAAGCTTTCAGCAGCGAACGAACCGGGCGCAAAGCCTCGCAACCAGCTGTTATTCCATCGCGAGTGGTCCGTATTTATATTCGCTAAAAATAGAACTTACAGCGTGTCTGATCTTCGACTGATCGCTCGCCATATCAGGTGTCAGCGCGCCCGATGCATAACCCCGCCAAACTTCGTTGCCGGTGTCCGGATCAAGAAAACTCACCAGGAGAGTTCCCGCTTTAACATCCACTTCCTCAACATTCTCTTTTGTCCGGACAGTGTCCTTGCCGTTATTTACAAGCCGATAGCCGTTGTAGGTAACAAGTTCTGCAGGCTCTTCCAGCACCGTAAACGACACGACAAAGTCGGGGTTTTTTACTGCCATCTTGTATCCCCTGGCATCTAATTCATAACGAATTGCCTCTCTAATGTTGCTCTTCGTGGTTTCATTGTTAAACACGATGACATTATTCGGTCCAACGATCACTGCATCGTTTGGAATTTTTTCGATCTCCTGCAAAAATTCATAGGTATGGTAATTCCTGATTCCACTTCCTAACTTTTGGTCGGTACCCACCTGCTGTGCATTTGTAACAGCCGCCATCATCAGCATTGCCGGCAGCACGTAAAAAAACTTTTTCATAACTGTACTTTTTTAGAGTGACATAAATTTACTGTTACGTGCACATACACCGTACCAGCATGTAATGGCAGAGAGTCGGGATCGTTCAGGGTACGAGCTGTGGAATGGAAACTGTGAATGTAGATTTTCTCCTACGCGCGACAATACTGTTCCAGATAGCATTCTTTTCGATTAAAAAAGCATTAAAGATAAATGGAGTTCTCACGCAGTTATGCCACAGAAAGGATACAGACAGCTTTGCTTGCATCACATTAAACAACGCGAATCGAACACCAATAGTTACGACAACACCAATGGCGTTCATTTTTTGACAACTTTTTTTCCTATGCAAGTATGGTAATAAGAACTGGTCTCTGTAGCCATGAACCTGGAATTAATATTTGATTAATTTGACTTAAGCTGTTCATCTCCTAATAGGTTGGTGTAGGGTTTGCCCGCTTACATTAGAATCGTTTACCTATCGCACTTAAAACAATGCCGAAAAACTGGTGATAGAATATTTATTGTTTGTGATATCGGGTTCGGCGTCAATCGCAATTTAATCTGCACCGAAGGTTCGCGATTCATCACGCAATGTTTGTAAACTAAAATAAAAGATATGAAACGGATTATTTTAACGATCGCAATGGGAATGTGCGCCACCGTGTTGGTGGCACAGGACCTGCAGAGTATAAAGAAGAATATCTATTACAGACGGTACCCAACTGCTGTTACACAGCTTCATCAGTACCTTGACAAAAATCCCAACAATGCAGAAGCCTGGTACCTTCTTACGAAAACATACTTGCTTAATGATCGCCTGGATGCCGCTGAGGACACGATCAAAAATGTGCCGCCGGGAATAACTAACGAGCCATTTGTGCACGTAGCTACCGGCGCTATTCTACTGCAACGCGGACAAACCGAAGCCGACAAACACTTCAGGCAGGCCCTGGACGATACGAAGAGAAAGAACGTTGCGATACACGAAGCAATTGCGTTTGCTCATATTCATGCCAGGCAGGGAAACGGGCAGTATGCGCTGGATGTGCTTAACAGCCTCAGGAAGAAAGACAAGAAAAATGCCCGGTGGTTTTTACTTACAGGTGATGCCTACCGAAAACTGCTCGATGGATCCGAAGCATACAAACGATATCAACGTGCATTGCATGTAGATGAGAAATATGCGAAGGCTTATTATCGTTTGGGACAAATCTTTCAAACGCAGAAGAATAATGATGTTTTTGTACAATATTTTCAAAAGGCTGTGGCAGCAGATCCCGGGTATGACCCTGCTTTATACCAGTTGTACCTATACGAGTTCAACCGCAATCCTGCGAAGGCGATGGCGCATTACAAAAACTTTCTAAAGCACCGGAAGGTGACCATCGATAACGAGTACGACATGGTTGACCTTTTATACCTTAACAAAAACTACGAAGCCGCTTTAGCGAAGGCTGCAATGATCGGGGATTCGGAAAAAGACAGTCTCCAGCCCAGGATACATAAACTTATTGCCTATTCCTATGCAGGCCTGAAAGACACTGCTAAGGCAGTTGAACATATGAACGACTACTTCTCCGCAGCCTCCGATACGAACCTGATTGTCGAAGACTTTAAATACATGAGTTCATTTCTGACGGCTCTTGATAAGGATAGCCTTGCATATAAGTACCTGGAAGATGCAGTCAATTATGTACCGGCTAGCGATACGGCCGCCCGCCTGCAGTTGTATTCATCGTTGGCTTCTTTGGCAGAGGAACAGGAACAATATTCAAAACAAGCAAAATGGTTGGAACGATACTATACAGAAAACCGTGCGGCGACGAATGTCGACTTGTTCAACTGGGGACTGTCCCACTATAAATCGGACGAATTTGCGGAGGCAGCAGAAGTGTTCAGAAAGTATGTCGAAAAGTATCCGGAACAAAGCTTTGGATACTACTGGGTGGCCCGGTCGGCTGCGCTGCAGGACGACGAGTTGCAAGGTTTGGCAGTACCGGCATACGAAAAGTTGATCGAAGTGCTGCAGAAAGACACAGCAACTAGTAACTACAAATCGTGGATCACGCAGGCTTATGGATACCTTGCGGCTTACGAAGCGAATACTGAGAAAAACTATTCCAGGGCGATCGAGCTCTTTGAGAAGCTGCTGGAAATCGATCCGGATAATACACAGGCCAGCGATTACATTGAAATTCTTCGCAAGAACGAACAGTTGCGCGCACAAAAATAACAAATCGCTAAAAAAGGTCGGTCCCTTGCTTTAAATTAAAAAAGAGCTTCCATTGTTGGAGCTCTTTTTTAGATCCAATGCCTTACGACCGCGAGAATAGCAATAAGATTGGTCCACATGCTAAATTGAACTTTTAGTATAAACGTCGCTATCGGACGAATGGTATAATGTTGTCGGTGTAAAAAGGTGCGTGAAGGATAGACTTTTAAATAGTTCCGTAGTAGTGCGATAGCTTGATAAACGGGTAACTCGAAAGGGTGGCGATGATAATACCGTTGATCATAGGCAATACAAATACGAGAAGAAAAAATAGTCTGTTGAATATAGAAATCCGTACGGCACATATTCAAGAAGCGCAATCGGGAACACGGAAACTAAATGAAAAATGATGAGTCAAAATCGAAAAGAATATTCCCCGCATCATACTAATCTTCTGCAGCAACCAAACAGGCAAAACCAGACAAAGTCATTAGGCGATAGAGGAAGGCAAAGAACCACCAGCTCCAATGTTAAAAGATATTTGGGGAAAAATGCATTCATAACATGATAATAATTCCCGATCTTTTATTCACGTTTTGATCGGTGCTGCAATGAATTACTACCCCCTCAAACACCAAGAAATCTCAATCGGTAATATGATCTTTGAACAACGGATTCGTATAAAGGCGTCCCAGCTTCCGCTCGTTTTGCCTCAAGACTTTTTCAAGATGATATATTTTAGTATTGCTCTCTCTCTTCTGGTTGTTATGAAATGATTCTTACATGCTAAAGTGCAAAAAGGTTGATCGCGCCTGCGTGGATGAAAAGATTTAGTCAAGCACCCTGGATTTGAGGCAGCCAAGTCTTGAAGAAAGAGGTTTCTCGCTATAGTACGACCTTGTTCATCTCGTCACGGAGCGAACGTTTCTAAATTGCAATTTTTAAATTTCGAGGAAAGATCATCCGCGATGCATCTTTAAGTTCATTATTGGCGAAGTATCGGTGACGAGCGTAACTCATGGTGTACTTTCGGAGAATTCAATTCATCGTTAGAAAACCTTAAACCAATTTCCAAAATAAAAACCTTTATTTACAATCAGTTATCCCGGAAACAAAAACAGCCACGGTAGGCCATTCATTTCTGGGAACCTCCGGAATGGAATTCAACTGACCATGCGTCTCATTTCTATTTTCGATTGTCATCAACAAACCTAACATTGCAAGAAAGCTAATAGATGTTGCAATTAAGAAGCATAAAGAACACGCAAAGAATACGAACATAAACCCTAATTATCTGAATATACAAACAGAGATGCGGGTGATTATTACCAACGTTATTGACAAATTGTTCAACGATCCAACGATGACTCATCTTGTGGTTTCAATGAATTGCGTCTTTATCCATGATGAAGTGAATCATACCAAATTAAACTTATTTACGTCGCCAAAACTGTCTGAATAATGATTTATGCGCTGCATGTCTTGCTGGAATTCGTGCTTACAATCTTCGCATAGCGCATGGGTTGCTTCAGGCTGGAATGTCCTAGCATCGCGCTAACTGTTTCAATCGGGACGCCATTGGAAAGTGTTACGGTTGTAGCAAATATGTGACGAGCCAGATGCATATGAAGTTCTTTGTTTATTCCGGTCAGTGGAGGGATTGCAATGCGATCCCTTAGATGGGGGACGTGAACCAAATCATAGTGCGCGCTTCGCGCGTGGTCATTTTTTCTCTCCTTTCGCTCGTTCGAGCAAGCTCGACTGGTCCGGAAATAAAAAATGCTCCCGTTGGGAGCACTATGATTCTGTTT
>CAWAIQ010000004.1:2040000-3497463 GCA_963782225.1 uncultured Chitinophagaceae bacterium | reverse complement strand
GACGATTGAACGTAACAGCCGATTATTACAAGAAGAAAACCACTGATCTGTTAATGCCACGCGGACTGCCAGGCTACACAGGTTTCAGTAGCATCATCGATAATGTTGGTTCTATAGAGAACAAAGGATTTGAATTTGCAATATCAGGCGACCCGCTAATCGGAAAGTTGAAATGGAATACCGGCTTCAACATTTCTACTAACAAGAACAAGGTGCTTGATCTTGGAGATCTTGACAGGATAGGCTACAGAACAACAAAGGGTGGTTACTCCGTTAATAACCCATTCATGTACCTTGTGAAGGGAGAACCTTTCGGACAGATCTATGGCTTTAAATATCTCGGAGTTTGGGGAACGGATAAGGCTTCCGATGCGGCAGCTTTCGGCCAGTTACCAGGCGATCCAAGATATCTTGACCTCAACAATGATGGTTCAATTAACATACAGGATCTGACAGTAATCGGAAATTCATTCCCTGATTTCATTTTCGGATGGACCAACAGGATATCTTATGGTGATTTTGACCTTAACTTCCTGATCCAGGGTTCAAAAGGCAATGATCTTTTCAATATGGGAAGAATCAGGCTCGAAAATCCGGGCGAAGGCACAAGCGCACGTTTGCTTGACAGGTGGACTCCAGATAACCAGGACACAGATGTTCCGGGCTTTATCGAAGCGAAGACCAGGGAAGAAGCGGCATTGCAGAGTAAGGTAAGTATAAGCGGCGACCAGAGAATTTCACGCTGGGTTGAAGATGCTTCTTATATTCGGTTAAAGAATATCATGGTAGGATATAACCTTCCTGTATCACTTACCAAGAGGTTCAAACTGAATAACCTCAGGGTATTTGTAAGTGCAACAAACCTGATCACCATTACCGACTATACAGGTTACGATCCGGAAACCAGCGCTTACAATGGAAACGATGCACAGATAGGTGTTGATTTCAGTAACTATCCTCAATCGAAATATTTTAACGCGGGCATTAACCTGCAATTCTAAAATTACCGAATCATGAAAAATATAAAAAGCTATCATTTTTTGTTCATTGCGGTAATCACACTCGCAATGTCTTGTAAGAAGCTGACTGAAAAACCAATCAGCTTTGTAGAGCCAGATAACTTTTATACCACTCCATCCCAGATAGAAGCCACATTTGCCGGCGCTATGAACAACTTGTGGGATTACTGGGGAGGTTATGGTTATGGAATGGGCAATTTTGTAAATGATGATCAGTATGATGGCGGAGACCTGGTGATTGGTAACAATCATGGCAGTGACCTTTGGTCCAGGCACTATTCTGCGATACTGAATCTTAATGCCGCTATTAAAGCGATGGACGCAGGTAACCTTGGTACGTCGGCTTCCCAGGAGGATGTTGATATCCTTATGGGCCAGGCTAAATTCATTCGCGCGTACAACTATTTCATGCTCGTGCGAATGTTCGGTGATCTTCCGCTTATTACTGAAGCAACCGAAAACCCAACCACCGCTGAAATTGCACGCTCACCTATCGCCGATGTATATGCGCTGATTGTTAGCGACTTTACCGAAGCCACAACAAAGCTGCCACGTAGCTGGGATAATTTCCCCGGCAGGCCAACAAGTGGTGCAGCAAAAGGATTGCTGGCAAAGGTGTACCTGACAATGGCAACTTATCCTGTCAACGACGCAAGCAATTATGCGAAAGCCGCAGATTATGCCAGCCAGGTTATGCAGGAAGGTGATTATTCACTCGTGCAGAATGTAGAAGATGTGTTTTCGCTTGGTACAAAATATGGTCCTGAAATGATGTGGAGCTTCAATTCAAACTACGCAGATATCAATACAGACCCACAAATTTACCGCCCGGGTTTGCTTGAAGGTTGGGGCGATAGCCGCGTACAGATAGAATGGGAGCAGTCTATTCCAAACACTCCAAGAAAGCGCGCTTATGTTCTTACTGAGCTTGACGGAAAAGAATATCCTGATTGGGAATCTGATCAGACTCCGTTCATTAAAAAATTCATGTACGACAACCAGGATGATTATGATAACTATTCATCTGTGATGAGTATGCCTATCATCCGTTATGCCGATGTTTTGCTGATTTACGCTGAAGCAGCCAACAAAGCAAATGGTGCTCCAACACAAGCGGCAGTTGACGCGGTAAATGAAGTGATCGACAGGGCAAATGGTTACGCACCGGTTGCAGGACATCCATTGCTGACTACCGCAATGTCGGTTGATGCTTTTGATGCTGCAGTGATCGAAGAAAGGAACCAGGAGCTTTGCTTTGAATACGACCGTTGGTTCGATCTTGGTTAGAAAGAGAATTCTGAAGGAAAAAACTATTCCTGCATGGCAGGCGAACTTCTCAGATGACGATTACCTGTTTCCGATTCCGGATGCGGATATTGAGTTGAATGATAAGATAACGCAGAATCCAGGCTATACGAACTAAATGAGTTTGATCTCATACTACAAACCCGGGCTGGTCCCGGGTTTTTTTATTGCACGTCAAACTGCGGATGGTGAGGATGCAGGCATGTTGCCCAAAAATCCAAAGTAAGTTTCAGCATCGACTTCAGCTGGTTGATTTCAGACGGCTTCTGAAAAAATCCGTTAGCGCAAAGTTCATAAGCCTTAGACACATAACGTTTATCCCCGGAGGTTGAAAGAAAGATGAAGGGAATACTTTTTTGCCGAAGAAAAGGTGTTATAAAAATCTGTTCGAGAAGTTCGATGCCATTCATTTTCGGCATATTCACATCGCAGAGAATAATGAATGGTGTTTCTGATGTCGTTTCAAGATATTTAAGCGCTTCAACGCCATTAACAAAGTACCGAAGCTCGTGATCGGGTCGCAATTCAGATGCCAGTTCACCAAGGAGTTCGCGATCGTCCAGGTCATCGTCTATAATCACAATAGGATAGTTTTGCGGCATAGCGGTCAAAGATAAGCGTTGATCGCTATTGTTTGTCGCCTTTCGAAGGCTCTTTAAGCGTTTCTGCATGCTGCGGCGGCAGCTTCGACACATCCTTTTCTACTTCTTTTTGTTGAACATGCACCGCGTACTCCGCCGGCTCTATCTTCCCGCCAAAGGCTTCCGTGTATACTTGTGTGAACTCTGCGCCGATATAAAGTATTACAGCACTATAGTATACCCATACAAGTAAAACCACAATCGAACCTGCGGCACCATATGTAGATTCTGTAGCCGTCTTAGATATATACAAACCAATCATGTAGCGGCCCAGCATGAAAAGGATCGCGGTAAAAACGGCACCGGTTCTTACATGCTTCCATTTAATTTGTGCGTCGGGCAGGAATTTAAAGATGATAGCGAACAACACGGTGATCACTATGAATGTGATGACCAGGTTTATCACCACCAGCAAAATCTCCGTGATAGAATCGAAGTAAGTTCCAATCATTCCCATCACAATTTCTATCGCACTATTAACCACAAGAGACACGATCATCAGGAAGCCAATAGAGACAATCAGCGATCCTGAGAGGAGGCGATTTTTCAGAAAAGCAAGCCACCCTTTTTTCGGTTTGGCTTTCAGCTTCCAGATCATATTAAGTGAATCCTGGATTTCGATAAATACCGTCGTCGCACCAATAATGAGCGTCACGATGCTGGCGACGAGGGCAAAATGTGACCCCCCCGAGAAGCTTACATTTTTTATAATCTCCTGTATCTGGGCGGCCGTCGATTTGCCGAGCATGCCGGCTAGTTCCTGGTACACTTTGCCCTGAATCGCTTCCTGGCCATAGAAGATGCCCGCGAGTGCCATAATCAGCAATAGGAGTGGACCTATTGAAAAGATAGTATAATAGGCAAGAGAGGCACTTAGCTTTAGCCCCTTATCGTCGAGGAAGCCTTTGAATGTTGCAACAAGCACACGAGGTATCTTTTTGTAGAATTCTCGCTTGGTGAGGATAGACATATCCAACACTATTAAAAAAATGTACCGAAGCTGTTTGTGGGATAAGGTTGAAGACATCTTATAGAAAAATGTAATCTGAAGGTGTGAGATATCGCAGAAATGTTGTGTTTAATCAACATACATTTAAAAAACACTATTGATTTTCGCTTGGAATAAATTTGCGGTCCGTTTTCAAAAACAAGTGGCCTGAATTTGGTTTGTTATACGCGGCAACAGAGGACTTTAAGAATAACGACTGACGATATGCATGGAGTTTATGAGATTGAGATACTGCTCAATGATTACGTAGATAGGGAAATATTAGGCGATTCTTTCATAGGTAATACCACCCGCGTCGTGTTCACGATATGTGAGCACATTGAAGAGGAGATCGGAGGAGTGTTGTGTTTTGAGCACGTCAATTTACCCGGATTAACGGTTAGCCACAAAGGAAAAAACTGGATCATGCGGATTAGTTGCTGCTGCGACGACCACCAGGAGCAGCTGCACGAGCGTGTGCTGGGACTTTTGCGGTAGAATTTAATGTTTCTTATGCAGAAACTGAGAGATGAGGTTGTCAAACGTTAAAACAACCCAGAATACATTGCTATTGTCGAACTCGTCGCCGGACTTTCGCTCCTGGAAGTTGTAAATATAGCCGAGGCTCGTTTTGAAATTCTTCACCACCTCATAACTAAAACCAGCATAAAGCCTGTTCTGATCAAACACGTTGGCATTGTTGTGTACGGCTTTCCCAAATTGTAAAAATACTTCGTCATTCAATTCAAATGTCACCGGTCGGTCTTTGGAAAATATGCCATACACCGGTTTCTCAAGCTTAGCCATATACCGGAACCTGAAGTTCGGCTGGTACACACCGTTATGTTGCAGATCTCTCAACCGGTATTCAAGGCTGTATCGATTGCTGAAATTCACAATCCTTCCTTTCTGGTCGTTCGTATACCGCACCGAAAATCTGTACTCCTTAACAGGGGGGATGGTCTCATCGGAGATTTTTGTGTTCAAAACATGACTCTCGAAGTAACCGATGGGAGATATAGAGAACTTGGAAGTTTTGCTAAGTGTAAAGTTTACCCAGAACCAAACGCTGCTGAGCTGGTCGCTTTTGAAAGGATTAGCCCGCTCGAGCACTGTGCTCTGCGTTCGTTTCTGCAGGAACAACTCTAGCTTAATGTTCTTGTTAATGGTATCTGCGAGGGCCACGCGAAGCCAAAAAACATTATGATGATAGTTCTGCGTGAATGCCGCTTTCCCTGCCAAAAGCATACAAAGCAGCAGTACCGTTTTGAAACGCAAGGGAGAGAATTTAGAACCGCGAAAATAGCCCATTAATATACTTCAGACACCTCTTTCTTAAATTTAAACCTAAAAGGATACATTTGAATAACCGCTATGAGAAAGTTACTAACCCTCAGCCTCGTGTTGCTTTTTTTGGTTGAAATATCCCAGATATATTTCATCATGCCCTTTCCAGGGAGCCAGAAGATGAACACCATCAATCTCGCCTACTGGATACATAATAATATTCTGTGGATTCGGTCCGTACTGTTAATTGCCCTGGTGGTATCGCTTGTACGCGTGTTTCCTGAAGCTAAGAAGGTTGGTAAAGTTGTCATTTCGATTTTTCTCATCTTATACGGATACATTTTCTACAAGGTTAACTTCAGGTTCCAGGCCGATAAAATGTTCCTTCAGCCAAAGTCTGTCGTTTTTAAGAATTCATCCGAAAATACTGTCGACGCCAAGCGTCTCGTATTAGGAGTGGAAATAAACGGTGAGGCAAAGGCTTACCCGATACAGGTAATAGGATATCATCACCAGGTGCGCGATTCAATAGCGGGCCAACCCGTGATGATTACATATTGTACCGTTTGCAGAACCGGAAGAGTGTTTAGTCCGAAAGTTAATGGCAAGCTGGAAGATTTCAGATTGGTGGGAATGGATCACTTCAATGCGATGTTCGAAGATGCTACAACCAAAACCTGGTGGCAACAGGCGACAGGCGAAGCGATTGTAGGTGATTTGAAAGGAAGCAGGCTTGATGAAATTCACGCAGACCAATCTTCTTTAGGCATGTGGGTGAGCAAACATCCCAACACGCTCATTTTGCAACCGGATACAACCTTCAACAAACGTTATAAATCTCTCGACAAGTTTGATGATGGCACAACGCCTGATGACCTGGAGAAGCGTGATTCTTCATCGTGGAAGGAAAAATCTTGGGTTATAGGAATTGATCAGAATAATTCTGCGCGCGCGTATGATTGGAATATGCTTGTTGAGAAAAGGGTTATAGAAGATGTGGTAGGGGAGTTGCCGGTTATAATCACGCTTGAAAATGATACGGCTTCGTTTAATGTGCTAAGTAGAAAGGTTCGCTCCGAAGTACTTTCGTTTAAACCGCAGCCTGCGTTCAATAATTTAATGAACGATACAAATACAAACTCTACGTGGACCTATTCTGGTTTGTGTATTGATGGAGTGATGAAGGGATCGAGATTGAATAAGGTAAGAGCTTCGCAGGAGTTCTGGCATTCATGGAGAACGTTTCACGTTGGTACAACTAAGTTTTAGAAAATAAAAAAAGCCTGCTAACATTGCTGCAGCAGGCTCTTCGTCCAAAACCTATATCGCGTCCTTGTTAATTCGTCATTCTAACAGTTACATCATCATAGTCTGTCTTCCCGCTGTTGTCGGTAACCGTAACTCTGAAAACATATGTGCCGGCAACAAGCCCGTTTGCTTTCGTTTGCGCACGTGTCGGAGCACTGAACCAATAAGCAGAAGGTCCACTTATTTTTGTCCATTTGAACTTGGTAAGCCATCCATTCGCATCTGTTGACCTCGTTGCATTGAGGAAAGGAAAATATTTCCATGAAACCGGGATACTTTGATCTGGTCCTGCATTCGCAACTGGAGCACCGCTTGTTGTTGGAACAGGAGCCGGCGCAGGTGAAGATGTTGAAGTACCGCGTTTGTTCAACAATAACCACTGATAAAGATTGTAACCATCAACTTTAGTCGCCGGGTTGAAAGCTTTGCCCCATGTAGAATTGTGTGAAATACCAGACCACACAGTAAGCTTCGTCTTCGAAGCATATGAAGGATTG
Source organism: uncultured Chitinophagaceae bacterium (assembly GCA_963782225.1). Taxonomy (GTDB): domain Bacteria; phylum Bacteroidota; class Bacteroidia; order Chitinophagales; family Chitinophagaceae; genus Flavitalea. Next base: position 3,490,418 of record CAWAIQ010000004.1, on the reverse strand, counting down.
CGGGCGTCTATCCAGCTGATCCAGTCTCTTCCCCACTGAATGGGCACCGCCGCATCAGAACTTGAGTTAAGCGACCATATCGGAAGATTTTTAGAAGCCACACCTGCTGCAAGCGTTGTGGTAGGTCTTGTTCCTGCACAAACAGGACCAATCGCTGCTGCATTCTGTCCGTATACCACAGACCAATCCCAGGTTGATCCACCACCCATACTCATACCTGTAACATACACTCTCGCAGGATCTACGCGATATTTATTCTTCGCATAGGTAACAACAGATTGAATCTGCGCCGCAGAGGGACGAGTTCTAAACTGTGGAGATACGACGATAAATGAATAATAAGTTCCGTTCACCAGGAACTTAGCTGGAAAGGTTCCTCTCTTTGCGTGGTACGGAAGACCACAGCAATTCAATCTTGTTAAACCACTTCCTAATTCACCAATACCATGGATAAAAACAATCAATGGATAACGCTTTGTTGTTTTACTATACAAAGCGGGCAACGTTTCGTAATATCCTGAAACATTTGAGTTGATAGCAATCGCTCTCGGCGTATGAATAGGTAGTGATGTTTCAGACATACCATCATACGTGTTGTTGCTCGATACTACTTCGCCGTTAATTTCTGTTGATTGTTGTTCGATGTCTTTCTGACAAGAAGAAAAGAAGAAAAGGAGGGCGCATGCTGCGCCGGTTAGCTTTTTCATATTCCTGCTCACACTTTTTTAAAGGATTAAAAACTATAAATCAGTCTTGCCGTCCCAAACGAAAATGGTGCCAAAAATCCTGTAGAAGTTTTTGTTCAAAGTGAGTACACGGAACAAATTGAAGTAAATGCGAATGCGTTAACGCTACTAAGTGCGAAAGTTGTAACGTAAAATGACACAAAAAAATTGGCACAAAAAATTTTAACAGCTCGGAGATATTTTTCTCGCGGCTACCATCGTGCGTTGTTTCTGATTTTGTAGTAAGAAAAAATGCCTGCAGTCAATCCTGCAACCTCATGTAGCAAAGTTTTATGACGATCATTATAAAACGGAAAACCTGCGATGATGTGTTTTAAATACTGTGATGTCATGTTTAATAACAGGTGCCTCTTGTATCCTGCAAGATTATTTTGATCCTGTTGTATAAGAGCGGATGTTGCAAGTGCTTTCATATGATTAAATAATTGCGTCTTCAATCCACTGATTTCTTTCTGATGTTGAACAAACGCAATCGCTCTTGGATTATAATTGATCGATCCGCCTTTCAATAATATGCGGTACCACATCTCGGACGTTTGACCTGTAGTGTCGCCGTCGATGCGCTCATCGAAATATCCAACTTTTTCAAATATACTTTTTCGAAATGCCATATTCGGACCCGCACCAATTTCCCAAACACGCGGACCTTCCTGGAGATGCCTGATCAAAAAATAGGGATCGAATAACAGATCCGTAAAGCCTTTGTTGAAGCTCCAGTATTTTTCAAAAATCTGCTGACACTCCGATTCCAGTTCACCCGGAAGTACTAAGCCGGTCATTGCCGATGCTTCTGATCTCGCAAAAGTTTCATTCACCTGGAATGTCCACCATGGATGAAGTTCAACATCATCGTTCGTATAAGCAACGATGCTTCCTGATGCGGCTTTCGCTCCAAGGTTACGCATCACATGTAATCCTGGTCGCGGATCTTTTATGTATTTCACAATTTTGAAATCGCGAACAACTTCAAATATTGATTCGCCTGCCGGCGCCTCATCCACTACGATAATTTCCGAAGGCTCGCACTTTTGTTCAAGAAGCGAATCCAGGCATTTGCGTAGTTGAGCGCTTCCATGCCGGGTACACACCACAACGGATATGTTCACTGCCGGTGGAACAATTCCTGGAACAAACCCGCTGAAAATTTCATTCATGCCCTGCCGGAAAGTTTCAAAGTCGTGCTGGAGAAACGCTGCTTTGTAGTTGTAGGTGTGAACCGGTTTTCCCGCTGAATACGTTTCCAGTGCAGGAGATATCTGTTTCAGGATCAGCTTTCGTAAGTCGCCTTCGCCGGGTTTCGTATTCCTGGGCAGGTAGAGGTCGCCAATGGCTATACATTTCCACCACAGCACCAGGTACAATCCGCATCCGTCTTTCCATTGAAGATTGAGATCGTCTTCATCGATCTGGAGATGATGTATATGATACGGGAAGAAGGCCATTGTCTATAGGGAGTGGAGATGAAATAACGCAATAGTTGGTACAAAACCGAGCGATTAGAAGACGTTTGACCAGAATCAACGACTTTTTAAGGTTTTAGCTTGTTATCGGGGCAAATTAATTTCGATCAAGCGATTTGGAACACAGCCAAACCTGTAACTTTATTCAGATTTTAGTTTAACAATCCAATCCTCTCCAAATCCATTCTTTTAATTCAATTCTTTTCTGAGTAACCATTTACTTTCAACGCGTCCTATTATTCAGTATAACTTGAAAAAGAATGAAACATTTTGTACTCTTTGCATCTCTGATGATCTCGGTGCTCGCCGCGGTGTCACAAACAATTTATCAAACAGCCACATCAGGTAATTATTCCGTAGATGCAACATGGGTGGGAGGGGCCGCCGGTAAGCCGCCAGCCATAGCTACCTCGCCAACACCTTGCGATTGCAAGATTGTAGTCAACCCGGGTCATGTGCTGATCGTTGACCAGGACCTGTCACTCACCAATGCAGTGCTGCTCATCAAAGGCCAGTTTACCCCGTCTGGTTCTCCCAGGACAATTATCCTCGACGGAACATCAGCCATCGACGTCAGGTCTACAGGATTAATCACGTCCGACGCAGCCAGCCAGACCATCACCCTCGATGGAGACGAGGTATGGAATTCGACTTTTTCTTTTCAGTCAGGCACTCCCGGTACCGTACAGGGACCCGCCAGCGTGCTGACCGGTAATACAGAATGGCAATCCGCTTCCTTGCCGGTGAAACTGACTTCTTTCACTGCATCACGCGATGCAAAAGGAGTTTCGCTTTCATGGAAAACTTCAGCAGAAGAAAATTCATCATACTTCGATATCGAAAGAAGTGTCGACGGCAAGAACTTCTCGTCAATAGGCACTGTTACTGCCGCGGGGAACACAAGCACGGACCAGAGCTATTCTTTCAGTGATGCTGCCCCTGCAGATGGTGAAAACTATTACAGGTTGAAAATTGTTGACATTGATGCTAAATCTGAATACAGCCCGATAAGGTCAGTAGGTTTCTCGGCTACCGCGTTGAATGTTGTGGTAGGACCAAACCCCGCAACGTCTTTCGTGAACATAAAAGTTAGCGCGCCTGGAAACGAACCGTACAGGCTTCGTCTTATCAATAGATCGGGCCAGGTAGTATTCGATCAGAAATATGCAGCTGCCAGCAGTAGAGTGCAGGTAACTGTTTCGAATTATGCTGATGGAACATACTTCGTAGAGGTAAGTAATAACGCGGGATTACGGCAGGTGAACAAGGTGATGGTGGTGAGGAGGTAGTCCGTAGTTTTTAACGAATAAAAAAAGGGCTTGCAACTGCAGGCCCTTTTTGCTTCAAAGATTAGGGGTTAGCTAAAATATTTTTGAAAAAATTTCTATTCAACCGATACTTTAAACATCACAAAAACCTTCACTCCATCCACTATGCGATACGCCTTAAAACATTTACCCGGCACAGCATACACCAACGTATAGGTCACCGCACGATAATTATCATCAACCCACGACAACTTCACACCATCCTCTTCCGCATAAGCCATCCATTTTTGATTCAGCTGCTTGAAAGGATTCGCAGGATAGTCCATAACGGTCGATTCAATTATACCAGATCCTCCATTGCCGAAAGTATGAATGTCATCCTTCGACCATTCGGGTCTTGTTAACCACAGATTCATTTTCTCATTATAGACCTTTGAGATTTTATAGTGGAAATCGCTGTTTAAGAAATATCGCAGATTCCTCAGGTACACTGATTCGGAAATCTGTCCGGGCAGGGGGTCGAGGTTCGGGTCTTCGGGTTCTGGCTGAGGCTCGGGCGCGGGTTCTGGTTCAGGCGCCGGCTCGGGTTGCGGCTCACCAGGAACATTCACCTCTGTCGGATCAGTCTTCACTGTTTCAGGGACAATAATCTCCTTCTGGCAGCTGGTGAACAAAATAATAGCACAAACGAACAGCGCTATAGCTTTCATAGTAGTTGGATATTGAATTGGATGGTCGCTTAACCGCAATATAAACGGGGAGGAGTGGCCGTTATTGTGAAGAAAACCGGGTGTTTATAATTACTGCAGCCGTGTCAGAGCTTCCACTCGATGACCTGGTTGAACCATTCTGGCCTATAGGGAGTTGATACTTTGATATAGTTGTCGGTATAGCCTTCCATCATACCATTGTCCCGACCCGATTCGAACAAAACTTTGCGGGTTTCGCCCTCATGCAGAGACGCAAAGTGCTGGCTCTTCATATAGGAGAGGTTGCGCAGTTTTTTGTTCCGCTCGTTACGTACATGAACCGGAACTACCGGTTGAATGTTAAGTGCATGGGTATTGTCGCGCTCCGAGTAAGTAAATACGTGGAGATACGAAACGTCGAGTGAGTGAAGGAAATGAAATGTGTCGTTGAAGTCTTCATCGTTTTCTCCGGGAAAACCGACGATAACATCTACACCGATACTGCAGTGAGGCATAAACGTTTTTATCAGCGCAACCTTTTCAGCATACAATTCTCTTTTATACCGGCGCCTCATCATGCCAAGGATCTTGTTGCTGCCGCTTTGCAGCGGAATATGAAAGTGCGGCATAAACTTCTTGCTGTTCGCTACATATTCGATGATCTCATTGGAGAGAAGGTTAGGTTCGATCGAGGATATCCTGTAGCGCTCAATGCCTTCAACGTTATCGAGTGCCTGTATCAATTGAAAGAAGTTTTCGTCATGCTTCTTTGATCCATCGGCACCCTTGCCAAAATCGCCAAGGTTTACACCTGTGAGTACAACCTCTTTTACGCCACTTTCTACAAGCTGGTGCACGTTGGCAAGCAACGTGTTCAATTGTATCGCTGCGACTAATGCCGCGTGCCATGGGGATGGTGCAGAACGAACAATTGTAATCGCATCCGTCCTGAACCTTCAGAAACGAACGTGTACGGCCTTTGCCGGAATACGAAGAATTGAACCCGGTTACCTGTTCGATATCGCACGAACAGATTTTGGCGCTGTCGCCTTTAGATAATTCTTTAAGATGCGTGGCGATATTGAACTTTTCTGCTGCGCCCAGAACGAGATCGACACCAGGAATGGACGCGATCTCTGTCGGTTTCAGCTGTGCATAGCATCCCGTAATCACAACGAGGCTGGAAGGGGATTGCCGCTGTATACGGCGCACAAGATGACGGCATTCCTTATCCGCATTTTCAGTAACGGAGCAGGTGTTGATTACATATACGTCGGCCACCTCATCAAATTTTCTTTTCTCGAATCCTTCCACTTCCATTAATTTGGAAATTGCGGAGGTCTCGGAATAATTCAATTTGCATCCAAGTGTGTGAAACGCAACTGTTTTCTTACCTTCCATGAAGCGCGAATTTACGACGATTTAACCGCTTAATTTGTATCAATGAAATTCCTGCTTGCGCCAATCAGGATCGTGTACTGCTGCTATGCTTTTGTTATTTTTCTCGCGCTGATGATCATCGTATTACCGCTTGTTTTCCTGTCGTTGCCCTTTGGCAAGATCCGCGGTGGCAATCTCATATTCAAATTATGTACTTATTGGGCCGATGTGTGGTTCTTCCTGATTGGCATTTATCATAAAAATATTTATGAAACGCCGCACGATACCAGCCACCAATACATATTCGTAGCAAATCATATATCCTATCTCGATGCGCCCATTTTGGTGAAAACGGTACGGCAGCATGTGCGCGTGCTCGGAAAAGTGGAGATGTCGCAGATTCCAATTTTTGGTTTCATTTACCGCAATGCGATTATTACGGTTGATAGAAGTGATGCGGCGAAAAGGGCGAACAGTGTTCGCATATTGAAATCCGTTATAAAACGTGGAATTTCTATTTTGATGTTTCCTGAGGGAACGTTTAATGAAACAAATAAACCACTGAAAGAATTTTATGATGGAGCCTTTCGGATTGCTATTGAAACCCAAACTCCGATTAAGCCGGTATTGTTTTTAGATGCGTACGACCGGATGCATTATATGAGTTTGTTGTCGCTGACGCCGGGCATTTCAAGGTCTATTTTTTTGGATGAAATCAAGGTGGAGGGGATGACGTTGAAAGATGTGCAGGTGCTGAAGCAGAAGACTTATTTGATTATGGAAGAAGCATTGATTCGATATAAGGCGAGCTGGATCATTTAAAACTTTTATTTTCTATAAAAATAAGAACCCTTTTATCTCTCTTATCTTGCATACAATGTATGCCGAAATCATCATACCACTGGCCCTGCCCAAAAACTACACATGGTCTGTGCCTGCGCAATTTCGCACACTGGCAAAGCCAGGCGTAAGAGTGGAAGTGGGTCTCGGTAAAAACAAAAAATACTCCGGTGTAATAAAAAATCTCCTCGACACACCACCGCAAGCTTACGAAACGAAAGATATCTTAAACATCCTCGACCCCGCGCCAGTTGTATTTCCTGAACAGATGAAGTTCTGGGAATGGATCGCATCTTATTACATGTGCAGCGAAGGTGAAGTGATGGCTGCTGCATTGCCCGCGCATTTCAAATTAAGCAGCGAAACGATATTAAGCTTTAATGAAGAATTCGGAGATGATTTTACCGACCTGGAAAGTGATGAATTTTTAGTAGCGGAAGCATTGCTGCTTAAAAAAGAATTGACCATCTCAGAAGTGCAGGATGTTCTTGATGAAGTGAACGCATACCCTGTCATCAAAAAGCTAATTGATAAAAAGGTCTGCTTTATCTGGGAGGCACTGAAAGAAACCTATACGGCGAAGAAAGAAACCTATTTCATTCTGCATCCCCAATATGGCAATGAAGACAAACTTGCCGATCTGCTCAATAACTGGCAACGTGCCCCCAAACAAATGGAGGTGCTGCTATCGTATCTCCACCTTGCAAAAACGCAGGGAGAGGTAACGAAAGGAGAGTTGATGAAGAAAAGCGGGGCAAGTGATGCACAGCTAAAAGGCCTCGTGGAGAAACAGGTTTTGGTATCGGAATCAAGAAAGATCGATCGCATCAGGTACTTGCCGAAGGCCGTAACAATCGATTTTGAGTTGAGCCCTGCCCAGCAGGCCGCCCTGGATCAACTACGAAGCGCATTGTCGGAACATGAGGTGTGCCTGCTGCATGGTGTAACGTCCAGCGGCAAGACGCAGGTATACATCAAACTCATCGAGGAGTATATGAAAAACGGTAGCCAGGTGCTTTACCTGTTGCCGGAAATCGCACTAACGTCGCAGGTTATCCGCAGGCTCGAAAAGCATTTTGGCGGTTACATTGGCATTTATCACAGCAAGTTTACCCAGAATGAACGCGTAGAAATATGGCATAAGATCAGAACGGGCGAGTTAAAAGTAATCCTCGGCGCGAGGTCAGCCTTGTTTTTACCGTTCGATAAACTAGGGATGATCATTGTAGATGAAGAGCATGATCCATCGTACAAGCAGCAGGACCCGGCACCGCGCTATCATGCCCGTGACGCGGCGATCTATTACAGTGCGCAGGCAGGCGCTAAAGTGATTCTTGGTAGCGCGACTCCTTCCGTTGAATCGTACCATAACGCAGTAAATAATAAGTATGGATTGGTTGAATTGAATGAGCGCTACGGCGGAATTGCACTTCCCGAAATCGAGATCGTTGACACAAAAAAGCAGAACAGTTTTTCGAAAGAAAAAATCATCGTAACGCCTTCACTACAAGAAGAAATAACCTCTGTACTTCAACAAAAAAAGCAGGTTATCTTATTTCAGAATCGAAGAGGCTATTCGCCCTACCAGATATGCCAGGTGTGCGGTTGGATACCGCATTGCCGCAACTGTGATGTATCGCTCACTTTCCACAAGAAAACGCACAAACTGCATTGTCACTATTGCGGTACCCATTATCCGCAGGTGCATGTCTGCCAGGCGTGCGGAAGTGATAAATTTATGCAGCGAAACTTCGGAACCGAAAAGATCGAGGAGCAGTTGGAAGAGATGTTCCCCGACGCCCGCATCGCCCGTATGGATGTGGATAGTATCCGTGGCAAACACGCACACGACAACCTTATTAAAACTTTTGAACAGGGTAAGGTGGATCTCCTCGTAGGCACGCAGATGGTAGTAAAAGGTCTCGACTTCGAAAATGTGCAGCTGGTAGGTGTACTGGATGCGGATAGCCTGCTAAACTTTGCAGACTTCCGGGTAAATGAGCGGGCGTTTCAGTTGATAGAGCAGGTGAGTGGCAGAGCGGGAAGAAAGGATAAGCAGGGAAAAGTGTCTATCCAGGCAGCAAATACCCGCCATCCGTTGTTGCGGTTAGTGCAGGCGCACGATTATAAAACGTTCTTTGAACAGGAGATTGACGGAAGGAAGAGATTTTTTTACCCTCCATTTTCCCGTATCATCCAACTAACGTTTAAGCATAAATTGAAAGACGTGGTGGATGCGTCGGCAAATTATTTCGCGGAGAAGATGAGGTCCAGGTATGGACAATATCTTGTAGGTCCGGCGGAGCCGATTGTGAACCGTGTGCGAGGGCAATACCTTATGGAGTTGCTGGTAAAGCTGCCAAAGGATGGGAGTACTATCAAGGAGTGCAAGCAGTTTATTTTAGAGACAACGGCGGTTATGCATGGCGAAAAAAACTTTCGAAGTGTTGTGATCATTCCAGATGTCGATGCCTGATTAAATGTGTATTATGACGATCATCAATAATTTTAATTTAAAACATTATAACACCTTTGGAATCGGTGCGAACGCTCATCAATTCGCAACGTTTTCATCGGCCGAAGAGCTGCAGGAGCTTTTCGAGCGGGCAGGTAAAGAAAAGTTCATGATCCTTGGAGGGGGCAGCAACATTCTCCTTACCAAAGATTTTGATGGCATCGTTTTGAAGAACGAAGTACGCGGCATCGATACAGTGCACGAAGATCCGCATCATGTTTACGTGAAAGCGGGAGCAGGTGAAAGCTGGCATCAATTCGTTTTGTATTGCCTGGAGCGTAACCTTGCGGGCGTCGAAAATTTATCGCTGATTCCGGGGAGCGTAGGAGCATCGCCGATGCAGAATATCGGGGCGTATGGCGTGGAGATTAAAGACGTGTTTCATGATCTTGAAGCGTACCATATAAAATCGAAGAAGGTTCTCACTTTTTCTAACACCGATTGTGGGTTTGGATACCGCGAAAGTATATTTAAGAATAAAGTGAAAGGGGAGTACGTGATTCTGAATGTCACTTACCGGCTGAATAAAATTCCGGAATATAATACGAGTTATGGGGCTATTGGGGATGAGCTCACGCGAATGGGTCAGGGTGTAAGTATTCAGACCATTTCGCAGGCGGTTATCAATATACGTTCTTCAAAGCTTCCTGATCCGGCGAAGATTGGCAATGCCGGAAGTTTCTTCAAAAATCCCACATTACCTGAGAGTGAATTTTTTAAATTGAAGAATGCGCATCCTAACGTTCCCGCCTACCCGCAGGAAGACGGTACAGTTAAAATTGCAGCGGGATGGCTTATCGAGCAATGCGGTTGGAAAGGCTACCGCAAGGGTGATGCAGGGTGTCATGAGCGGCAGGCGCTGGTTTTGGTGAATTATGGGAATGCCTCCGGCGGGGAGATTTATGAATTGAGTGAAGAGATTTTGCAGTCTGTTTTATTGAAGTTTGGCGTTTCTCTGGAAAGAGAGGTCAATATCGTTTAACATTTTTGAACCCACCCCTGGCCCCTCCCTCAGGGAGGGGAATCCTATTTTTTTTTAAATGGATAAAATCCGCAGCATCGGCGGCCGCAAGCGCCGCAGGCACGTCTGCCCGCAGGGCAAAAAAAGCTGCCCGAAGGCAACCTCATTATTTTTCAAGCCGGCGGCAGCCAAGCGCCGCAGGCACGTCTGCCCGCAGGGCAAAAAAAGCTGCCCGAAGACAACCTCATTATTTTTCAAGCCGGCGGCAGCCATAGCGCCGCAGGAAAAAAATGAAACAACCCCACCCACTTTGCAGAATCAAATCAGCTCTGCGCCGGCGGCAGCCATGCGGCGCATTCACCTCGGCCCGCAGGGCAAAAAAAGCTGCCCGAAGCCAGCCTCATTATTTTTCAAGCCGGCGGCAGCCATGCTGCCGCAGGCAAAGACTGAAACAACGCGCTCATTTGTGCAGAATCAAATCAGCTCTGCGCCGGCGGCAGCCATGCGCCGCAGGCAAAGACTGAAACAGCGCCGCAGGCACCTCTACCCGCAGGGCAAAAAAAAGCTGCCCAAAGGCAGCCTCATTATTTTTCCAGCCGGCGGCAGGCATGCGCCGCAGGCATAAACCCAACGTTAGTTGAAATCCTCTTTCTCTTCCTCTTCAGAAGAAAACGTGCTACCCAGCATCGACCCCATCAAATCCTTAAACTCAACTTTCCCTTCCACAACCTTCTTACTAATGAGCGAGTACGAACTCAACCCATGCAACACAAACTCCATCATCAACGCAACCTCCTGCTCATTCGCACTTTTAAAATGCTTTTTCACCAGCGCATGAAGTCCATCTACTTTATATAACTCGCGAAGCCTTTCATCGTCACGTGTATTGAAGAAGAGATTCAGCGAATTGCCCTTATCAAACCATGAAATCACGGAACGATATGGATTTTCGACAGCCTGCTGCGGATTGCTTCTCTTTTTCTTCAACGCATCAGGATTCGGGAAATAATTCACGAACTGTGAGCGTATAGCCTTTTCAACAAGGTTCATCGCCACCTGGTAAGGACCTTCCTGTTCACCTTCATACACTAATTCTATCTTACCAGTGATCGACGGAATAATCCCAACAAGATCATTGATCCAAACCTGCGTTTCTTTCTCGTTATTCAAAATAGATCTGCGCTCTGCAGCACTATAGGCGTTCTCCAACGCGGAAATACTCAAACGGGCAGACACACCACTTTTCTTATCTACATATTCACTTGCTCTCGCTTCAAAGGAAATCTGCTCAATCAGCCTCTTCACCATGTCGCTGATGCGAACGCGTGAACGCTGATGATCGTGAATAAAAGCTTCCTGTTCGGTTATCGCCAACGCTATCTCGATAGATTTTGGATAGTGCGTAAGGATCTGGCTCTGAATTCTATCCTTCAGCGGAGTAACGATCGATCCGCGATTCGTATAGTCTTCAGGGTTAGCGGTAAACACGAATAAAATATCGAGCGGCATGCGCAATTTAAAACCACGAATCTGCACATCGCCTTCTTCCAAAATATTAAAAAGCGCCACCTGTATCCTTGCCTGCAAGATCAGGAATTTCGTTTATCACAAATATGCATCGGTTACTACGTGGAATAATTCCGTAGTGAATCACCATTTCATCGCCAAAGTTCAGTCGAAGGTTCGCTGCCTTGATAGGATCAACGTCACCCACTAAATCGGCAACGCTTACATCAGGCGTCGCGAGTTTTTCACCATAACGTTGTGTGCGGCTTAACCATTCGATCGGCGTTTTATCGCCATGTTCCGCGATCAGATCGCGCGCATATTTTGATACCGGCTTTAATGGATCATCATTGATTTCGCTGCCGGCAACTACTGGAATATATTCATCGAGCAGGTCGGTCATCTGGCGCGCCATGCGTGTCTTCGCCTGGCCACGTAAACCGAGAAACAAGATATTATGACGGGAGAGGAGTGCTCTTTCAACGTCGGGTATTACTGTTTCTTCATAACCCAAAATACCGTCGAATGAGCTTTCACTTTTTTGTAGTCGTTTAATTAAGTTGTCACGTATTTCGTCTTTTATCGATTTCGGTTTGTAACCGCTGCTCTTTAGTTCGCCTAATGTTTTTATTTTGTTGTTCATTTGTTTCTTTGTGTTAGCCCTGCGTTTTGATTATTATTTATTTATTAAAAAATAAAATAAATAAAATATTCTTGCTCCGGCAGTGCTGTGAGATTTCTTCTTTTTTTAAAAGAATAAAAAAATTAATAAACCGTCTTTCTCTTCCCGCTCTCAAAGTCGCGAAAAATAAATGCTCCCAGCTTATCGAGCGAAGCAAAAAACGCCTTACCGTTATTCGTCTCGGTAAATTCCTGCACAAACCGTTGCAGGTACGGGTCGGTAGCAATCATGAAAGTAGTAATCGGAATCTTTAGTTTTTTGCACTGTGCCGCAAGGTTCAGGCACCTGTTAGTGATCTTACGATCGAGTCCGAAGCTGTTCTTATAATATCTTTTTCCTACTTTCAAACAGGTTGGCTTTCCATCAGTGATCATGAACACCTGCTTGTTCGGATTTTTTCTTCTTCTTAAAATATCCAGTGCCATTTCAAGCCCTGCAACAGTGTTGGTGTGATACGGCCCAACTTCCAGGTAAGGCAGATCCTTGATCTCAACCGGCCACGCATCATTACCAAACACCACGATATCGAGTGTATCCTTTGGATATTTTGTAGTGATCAACTCACTAAGTGCCATCGCTACTTTTTTCGCGGGCGTAATGCGGTCTTCACCATACAAAATCATCGAATGCGATATATCAATCATCAATACCGTTGAAGTCTGCGACTTGTAATCAGATTCCCTGATCGCAAGATCGTCTTCATTCATACTGAACGATTCGATACCGTGATTGATCTGTGCGTTGCGAATGGAAGCAGTGAAATCTATTTGCTCTACCGTATCACCAAACTGGAAAGGCCTTGTTTCAGGATTCAGTTCATCACCTTGTCCTGGTTTGAATGTCTGGTGTTCTCCCTGTTTCGATTTTTTAAGCTTACCGAAAATTTCTTCGAGCGATTTCTTACGAATGCCCTGTTCTGTTTTTGCAGTAATTTTTATCGAACCACGTTCGGGATTCTCTGTGATGTATCCTTTATCGCGGAGATCTTCAATGAAGTCTCCCATGCCGTATTCGTCGTTGGTAACCTGGTACTCTTTATCGAGCTGGTTCATCCAGTTGAGCGCCTCTGAAACATCCCCGTTTGTGTAGGTGAGCAGCTGCATAAAAATATCCAGCAACTGCTCAAATTTTGTCTTTCCTTCCGCACGTGGGTCGTATTTTGAAAAGTTATACCCCCTCATAGGTGCGTAAGTTACCGCTTTTACGTCATTTGAGCGTATCCCTTGCGGCGGGTGGACCTACCTTATACTGTTGCTCCCATTGCTTTAACTGTTCCAGCAGCTGGTAGGAAGAAAGTATGTCGTATGCGAATGTTCGCTGTTTATCAGACAGATTTCCACCTTTATTGTTGAGAATGCCTGCCGCCTGCATCGCGAGCTGTTCATTACTCATCTCTTCTTCACCAAGTGAGCGATAGTAATTCATCTGCTGCTCCAGGTCTTTTTTAACAGATCTGTTAACTTTTTCAGCCAGTACCATCTCTCCACTCATGTATGCTGCGTCGAGAAAATCTGCCGATACACTGTTATGGAAGTTTCCGCGGTTTGCAGTCATTCCATATGGAACATTGCTTTCTGAAACAGACTGATCGTATTTTCTCAACACCTTCTGCGCCGAGTCTTTCATGTTCTGACTAGCCAGGCCTTTCGCCAGCGTAGCATGTGCAAGCCTGATGCTGTTGAGGTGCCTGCGATTCTCTTCATCAAAATAAACACCTTTCTTATCAGCATTGCCGTATCGGAATTTCTCCATCACATTTTTATAGGCTACTTCAGTTTCTATTGCACTGCTTTCAACGGGAACGAGTCTGTATGAAAGTCCTTCTGGTCTAACATACTTTTCCAGTCCCAATGAACGCAACTCCTGTGTTGATGTAAAGTAGATAGGGCGTTTCCATTTGTTTGCAGCTAACACCGCTAATACAGCGAGATCGTTTTTCTGCAGATAGTTTTTGTTGAGGTCAATTTTTATTTCGCTCACGATACTATCTCCCGGATTAAACTTCATTGTCTTCTTCACATACTCAACATCCACCGGGATAGTTACTTTTTTCACCGGCATCACGTTGGCCTGTTCGCCACTTTGCATCGGCACTTTATAGCGTTCGTCTTCACTCGCTACAACCGTTCTCAAAATCGTTTCGAGATCGTAGTATTTGTTCTGGTCGAAATTCGGAAGGTTGTACACCGGAACCACGCCACGCTGGTTACCCTGGATTTGTTCAGGCGTAAAGATTACATCAGCTGGTTCGCTCTCGTTAAGTTTATAGCGAAGCTGGTTAATGTACCAATCAGTTCCTAACAGGCTATAATTTATTACTCTCAGGTCTGGTCGTATACCTTCTACTTCCTGTGCATACCATAATGGATAAGTATCATTATCTCCGAACGTAAGAAGGATCGCATTCTTTTCGCAACTCTGCAGGTAATCGTTGCCGAGGTCGCGCGCGAGTGTTTTCTTGCTCCTGTCGTGGTCGTCCCATTCCTGCGACGCCATCAATACGGGCACTGCCAGTAAGCAGACAGCTAACGCTGCATACGCCGCGCCAGATCCTTTGATTACTTTTTCGAAAGATTCCTTTACATACATCACTCCAAGTCCTATCCAGATCGCGAATGCATAGAACGATCCTACGTAAGCGTAATCACGTTCACGTGGCTGGTACCCTGATTGATTAAGATAGATGACGATGGCAAAGCCTGTAAAGAAGAATAACAGGAACGCCACGAGGAAGTCGCGCTTGTGCCGTGTATAATGATAGGCCATACCGATGATGCCGAGCACCAGCGGAAGGAAAAATAATTTGTTATTAGCCTTATTTGTTTTCCCTGCAGTATCGGGAAGTTTGTCAGTAGTACTATGAAACAGGTTATCGACAGGCGTTACTCCGCTGTACCAGTTACCATCGCGCACATTACCGAATCCCTGCAGATCATTTTGTTTACCGGCAAAGTTCCACATGAAATATCGCCAGTACATCCAGCGGAACTGGTAGTCTGCAAAATATCTTACTTCGTTCGACATGTTAGGCTGCTCGCCTTCTTCCACGCCGCCAAATTCGCGGTATACAAAAACCTGGTTGCGCTCGTTGCCATTGTCCCACATACGCGGGAAGGGGTGAGCGGTTTCCATTGAAGAGAAATCCTGCTTCTGAATCTTACCCGCTATTTCATACTTCTTTTCGCCTTTTACGTACAGATCACCTGTATTAACGAAATCTTCGTTTTCAGTTTCTTCGGTAAAGAAGGGTCCGTAAAGAATAGGCCAGTCACCATACTGCTCGCGGCTTAAATAGCCCACAAGGCTCACGGGGTTATCTACATTATACATATCCACTGATGGATTTGCATTCGAGCGCAGCAGTGTAGTGAAATATGTTGAGTAACCAATGATGATGAAGATGGTTGACCACACAGAGATCTTAAGAAACGAATAGATACTGTTCCGGTAATTGTAACAAACGCCTATCAACACGCCGAGTATCAGGAGGAATATTACAAAGTTGGCACCTGACCTTAAAAATGGAAAGCAAAAAAGCAAAACGATGGCTGATAGCCATATCGGAAAGCCTTTGAACTTCTGGATGTCTGCTGGTCTGAAGCGCAGACCGAGCAACAGCAGTGCTGCGATCAACACGAAATAAAATATAAATCCAACAAAGAATGGAGTGCCTAATTCATTTACAAAGAAGATATCGAATGAACCGGCTCCTTTAATCGACCACTGGATGATCGCCACCTGTATGATGCCGGTGATTACGCAGCCGAGGATGAACGCGAATACCGATCCCCATTTTGTAACCTTGTAACGTTTGAAGTAGTACACCATTATAATGGCGGGGATAGTCAACAGGTTCAATAAGTGCACACCGATCGACAGGCCCATGATAAAAAATATAAACACGAGCCAGCGGTCGGCACGTGAAAAATGGTGACCGTCGGTTTTGCTTTCGAGATCCACTTCATGCTCCCATTTAAGGATGGCCCAGAATACAAGTGCGGTAAAGAAAGAGGAGAGGGCATACACTTCGCCTTCAACAGCGCTGTACCAGAATGAATCAGAAAAAGTATAAGCGAGCGCACCTACCACACCGGCAGAAATGATGGTGATGGTTTGCGTACTGGTCAACACATCCTGCGTACGCAGAACGATCTTACGTGCAAAGTGGGTGATGGTCCAGAAGAGAAATAATATGGTGAAACCGCTGGCAATAGCGCTCATGAAATTGACGCCCCTGGCAGCGGTGGCGTTATCATCGCCGAAGAGAACGATAAAGAATCGCGCGAGGAGAACGAACATCGGGGCTCCCGGTGGATGTGGTATCTGAAGTTTGTAGGCACTGGAAATAAACTCTCCCGTATCCCAAAAGCTACCCGTGGCTTCCATGGTCAACACGTACACGGTACAGGCTATCAGGCACACGATCCAACCTACCACATTGTTCATTCTGTTGAATGTCATATAATTTGGCGTTTTTAAAACTTCGCAAACGTACAGGAAAAACGTGAAAATTTAGACGATTTCGGGGCAGTGAGAGGTGAGAAGTGAGTTGTGAGTTGATAATTAAGGCCTCTCACCGCTGACCTTTCACTTCTCACGTGAATTGAATCCTCACGGTCTGGTAAAAGAGCCTCGTCTGTTCGTTACCCGACTTCTCAGAAAATCCCTGTAATCCAAAGAGTCCGGCGGCATTCCCCTTATTAATGGCTATTTCCAGGTACCCGGCAGAATTGAAGAGCGCGAGCTTTTCGCCTTCCTTTACATTGGCGTACGTCTCGGAAATGACGTTAATCACCTCGTCGCGCTTAAATGTGATCTTGAAGCTTCTTCCGCGCCGCTGTTCCTCAAACTGTTCGTGGGTAATGTTGACGATAATATTCTCGAAATGATCTATAAATAATATCTGTCCTTCCATCCAGTTATCGCTGAGCTGGGGCCGTAGCGGGAGTGCGATCCATGTAAACGGCGTCGGGTGTCCCGATATCCTGTAGCGGTTCGCCGGCATGAAGCTTTTCAACTGCCTTTGCCATCTCGCGGGCACAGTAGAGGGTATTTTTGATGGCCGTTTTATCCAGGGGCAGACTGATCACCATTTCGGGCGTTTCTTCCAGGATCATCGGAAGTAGTCCATTGTCGGCGCAAAGCATGTATTGCTGGTTATGAAAGGCGAGGAGGAGTTGTTCCGGTTTCTGTTCGAACAGGTTCACCAGTATTAGATGATAAGTGAATGCGGGGAAGTTCTTGATGGCGTTGCGGCAAACGTAAGCTGCCTGCGAAATGTTGAAGGGCGCGAGGTCGTGACTGATATCTACAAGGTTGTAGGATGGGTTTACCTGCAACAGCTGACCCTTAACAGCTCCTACCAGGTAATCCTGCTGGCCGATGTCTGACGTAAGGGTAAGTATAGGCATTCAATCGTTTACTTAACAAGTTTTCCTTTATCGAAATAGAATTTGTGAACCAGTTTGTCTGTAAGCGAAGGAAACAGTTTATTCATGAGCACGGTTCGCTTACCCGTAAAGGTAAGTACAAGTGACCGCTTTCTTTTTTCAATTGCATCAAGAATTAAATGAGCGCATTCTTCTGCAGACATCATCTTGGCTTCGTCCATCGGGCTTTCCTTTTGCGGCAGGCCTTCGTGGTCGAGGGCGGCGAAGCGGATGTTTGATGAAACGAAGTTTGGGCATACCCACATTACGTTTACTTCGTCGTCCATCATTTCTATTCGTAATGCTTCGAGCCAGCCCTGCAGCGCGAATTTCGATGCGGAATAAGCGCTTCTTCCTGGCAGGCCGCGGTATCCAGCGATTGACGAGATACCTACTATAGAACCTTTACGTTCAGTGATCGATGGCAATGCGAGCGTGGTGCAGTATACTGCGCCGAAGAAGTTAATGTCCATCACCTTTTTGATCACGTCGATATCAACATCTTTCACGAGCGATCGCATGCTGATGCCGGCGTTGTTGATGAGGATATCGATGCCGCCGAACACTTTTATGGTTGAGTCGATAAAGCGTTTGCAGTCAGATTCAATGCCTACGTCGCACGTTACGGCATGGAACAGGGTTCCGGCGTGGCGTGTTTGGAGTTCATAGAGTTTGTCGTGATGTCTTCCGCAGGTAGCGATCTTGGCGCCGAGGGGGATGAGTTTTTCGATGAGGGCTTTGCCGATACCTTCGGTACCGCCGGTTACCACTACCACCTTATCCTTGAAGAATGACATGCTATAGTATTGATTGACAAAAATAGCGTGTCGGGGGAAAAGTTTTTGTTTTCTTCAAAGAAAGAAAAAAACGCCCCGCAAACTAAAACTTCGACGATAAGCTATTGGCAAGATCTTTCCCGATACTTTTCAGCTGATCGATATCATTACTACCGTCACTTTCTATTCCCACATAGAAACGGTCACCTGCAATAAGTACAAGCTGTGCTTCCTGGCGATCTTTGTGAACGGTTTCGTAAGCAGCAACGTTTTTGATGCCGAGGTCAACGGATCCTTGCCGCTGCGTATCATCTTCGGATGATATGTTTAATTTATATAATGCCGTGGCACTGGTAAACGCCATTTGCGAAGAATTATAATCGGCGATCGAAATCTTTAGTCGCTTGTCTCCATTAGTATATTTCTGTTCAGCCTGCGACCAATTGCCGAGTCCGGCCATGTTGCTTTGGGAGCCTTTTGGTCCACCTTCTTTAGTGTACCCGGAAACTTCGGGGAGAAATGTTTCGAGTTCTTTGTAACCGATAGCGAGGGTGTCGCCTTTTGCGCGTCGTGCTTCCCAGCGGTCTTGCGCTTCGGATACACCTTCGGAGAGTGCTTTGGCGGCGTTGAGGGCATCACCGATACCCATTTTTCCATCTTTAATTTCAACTTTATTATCGCCTCCGCATGAAGAAAATGAGATGAGGGCAAGCAGTGCTGCCGGCAGGATAAAATTTTTCATAAACAGTTTTGAGAGTGAGGGGTTTGTGGAAATGTTGTGGTTAAAGGTAGTAACATTTAAAGTTTGGTTCGAAGTGTTTTTGCCTTATTTTTGCACCCCATCCGAAAGGAGTAGGTGGTAAAGATTCCGTAGCTCAGTTGGTAGAGCAATACACTTTTAATGTATGGGTCCTGGGTTCGAGTCCCAGCGGGATCACAAATAGACTTCGTTGCCCTTGGTTTTCAAGGGCATTTTTTATTTTGTGCCGGAATCGTCAGATGTTCCAATCTGGATAATATGGTAGAGTTTTTTGATAAAATTGTTGCTGTGCTAAACAAGAACAACATTCCTTATATGTTGTCCGGTAGTGTAGCTATGAGTATTTACGTTATTCCGCGTGCTACCCGTGATATTGACTTCATCATACATCTTGACGCGCAGAATGTTGATGGTTTTGTACAACATTTTCAACAAGGCTACTATTGTGATAAGGAATCGATACTCGAGGCAATTAAGTATCGCAGGATGTTCAATATTATAGACCATAAGTCGGGCTTCAAAGCGGATTTCGTTGTTTTAAAAGATGAGCCCTTCAGGCAGGAAGAATTCAATAGAAGAAGAAAAGTCAATTCTTTTGGATTAGATGTGTTTGTCGTTTCACCTGAGGATTTACTTATTTCTAAACTCATTTGGATACAGGAACTTCAATCATCAATACAAAAAGACGACATCATCAACTTAGCGCAGCTTGCAGATTTGGATTGGCCGTATGTCCAAAATTGGGTCAAAGAACTACATTTAAATACCTTTGGATTACTCTAGATGGAGGACACACCACAAAATATTAAAGATCTGCAATTGCAAATTTGGCTCTCCAAGTCACCCGGGGAAAGACTTAGGCAATTTATGATAGACAATGAAGCACTCTTTCGATTTTGGGAGGGCGCTAAACAAAACCTGGAGAAATCAAAACAGGGCAACCAGTCCGACTAGAAATTTTTTCTTCAAAAATTATTTCCGCTTACACAGCCGCCGAAATTTCAATACTTTTCGCAGAAAAATACGGAAATTACTTACTGACGAAAGGCGTTATAGCTCATTACAGCCTTCTTCATTGTTTGAATGCTTGTACAAGCGTGTAACCATTTGAATCTTTCTTTATGAGAGTCGGCGAAGCCGTAATTGTAGTCTTACGATTGATCCCGCTGGGATTCGATCACAGGACCTACTCGCATGATCATCCTTAGAAATCTAAATCGATTTCATTTTAGGTGATTTTTCATATTTTTCAATAGTCGCTGAATGTTACACGAAGATTATCGAACTGCACTCTTTTTCCACTTCTGATATTGCTGCGGGGAGAGTTTCATTGCCTGTTTAAACTGGCGGTTGAAATACGAAAGATTATTAAAACCCGATTCAAAGCACGCGTTGGTTACTGAATATTTTTGATTGTTCAGTAAACTGCACGCGTAAGCAATGCGAATCTCATTGACAAACTGTGTAAAATGTTTAAGCGTTCTTGTTTTGAAGTAGCGACAGAACGATGTTTCGGTCATGTTAGCGACTGCAGCCATCTCTTTGACACTTATAGGCCTGGCAAAATGCTCGTAAACGTATTGGTGAATGTTATTCATCCGTTCTTCGTCCTGCCGCGGATCATATACATATTGCTTTGTCGTCAGATAATCAAAGCTGTCGTCCTCAGATAAAGTCATCAGTATGTCCAGCAGCGATAGCAATTTCCTGCTTTCATTCATCTCGTGCATTTTCATCAGCGTCGTTTTTACTTTCTCAACGGCAGCAGTATGAAATTGTAGTCCACGTCCGGCCTTTTGTAATAATAGCTTTACAGAAGAGAGTTCAGGCTTGTGCAAAAAATCTTTACCGAGAAATTCGTCAGTGAATTGAATGATCAGGCCGAAAGGCTCCTGTTCGGCATGATCCTTTGCATACTCGGCATGCTCCTGCAGCACATGAGGGAAGTTAGCTCCTAATATCACCAGGTCGCCTGCTTTGAAATGTTGAAAGCCATCGCCAATAACGGCACTTGTTTCGCCTTCAACAAAAAAAATAAGTTCGATTTCAGGATGATAGTGCCAGCGGGTGGTCAAGCCAAAAGGCTCCCATTTGAACACAAAGGAACGGTTGGCCTGGGGAGCAATCAGGCGATAGGAGGGCTCAGTCATGACACCAAAAATTTCTTAAAATACATATGCGATTCTGAATTTAGATAAGATTGTTCAACTTTCTGGCAATTGTCATAAAAGTTTATTGCAAACATGTCCTGAATTTTAGCATCAGAATTCAAACGATTGCAGTTAGGACTAAGCACATATTCTTTTCCATGGGCGATAGGAGTGGCTAATTACCCGCCACCCATTCCCTTGTCACCTCACGATCTCCTCCGGTTTGCGGCCACGAATGGCATTGCGTATGTTCAATTCGGGGACAATATGCCATTGCACGAGCTGGCAGAAGAGGAGCTTAATCAACTCGCAGACACTGCTAGCGACTTACATATTAATATACAAACCGGTACAAGGCGACTGACAGTTGAAAACGTTTCACGCTACTTACTGATCGCAGAAAAGCTGAAATCAGCATTTCTTAGAGTAGTAATAGATGATGAAGATTTTCACCCTGACGAACAGCAGGTTATCGAAGCGATCAGAACGCTTTTACCAGTATTAGAAAAGAAGAGGATCCGGCTGGCCATCGAAAATCACGATCGTTTTCCTGCCAATGCATTGGTGAATATTATTGAACAAACGAATCCGCAACTGGTAGGGATTTGTCTCGACACCGCGAATTCCATTGGTGCAAATGAAGGGGTCAACGAGGTCGTACGCGTACTTGGTCCTTACACTATCAACCTTCATGTGAAAGACATCACCATTAAAAGGCTTCCTCATAAAATGGGCTTCAACATCGAAGGATGTGCTGCAGGCCGGGGCATGCTGGATATTCCGCAAATCATCGGGCAGCTGAAACATTATAACCAATGCGACACTGCCACCCTGGAAGTCTGGTCATCTCCTGAAGCAACAATTGAAGAATCTATTGCCAAAGAAAAACGATGGGTGGAAACCAGCATACATTATCTAAAAACGATACTATCATGAGCAGAATCGCTTTAATCGGTGCGGGAGGCAAGATGGGATGCCGACTCACCGACAATTTTCTAAAATGCCCTCAATACCTGCTGGATTATCTCGAGATAAGCGAACGCGGTATCCAAAATTTAAAAGAGCGAAATGTATTGCTGGCTAATGAAGAAGACGCGGTGCCCGAGGCTGACGTCGTGATACTTGCAGTGCCCGACGTGCATATCGGCGGCATCTCTCATAAGGTCATTCCGAAGATGAAGCCGGGAGCGGTGGTATTAACGCTTGATCCCGCCGCGCCGCTGGATGGTGTAATTGCACATCGTGATGATTTGGGTTATGTCATCGCGCATCCATGTCATCCTTCGGTGTTCAACTGGGAGCCTGACGAAAAATCCTTCCGCGATTTCTACGGGGGTATTTCTGCGAAGCAATCTATAGTTGTGGCGTTGATGCACGGAACGGAAGAACACTACAAACTAGGTGAGAAAATTTCGCAGGATATGTATGCCCCCATCAAGCATACTCACCGGATCACCTTAGAACAAATGGCGATCCTGGAGCCCGCTATGGTGGAAACACTTGCGCAGACCTGTATGGAAGTAGTAAAAGAAGGCTACGATAGAATAATCGATCTGGGCGTTCCGGAAGAAGCGGCAAGAGACTTTGTTCTTGGTCATTTACGGATCCAGATTGCAGTATTGTTTAAAGAAGTAAACGGCTCTTTCTCCGACGCCGCTTACAAAATAAGCAAACGGGCAAAGCCAATCCTGTTTAAAGAAAACTGGCAAAAGATATTTGAAATGGATGACATCAGGCAACAAGTCAGAGACATCACTAACAAATAATGATGCTGAATTCGTTTAACACTATACGTCTATTAGGATGAAAAAAAATTTAACGACTTCCTTCTTACTCTTCCTCACGTTAAGTTCTATCGCACAAATAAAAGTGAGCGACAACGGACGCTTTCTTACCACCAAAGAAAACAAGCCTTTCTTCTGGTTGGGGGACACTGATTGGGAGATGTTTCACCGTCTGACACGCGAAGAGGCAGTGAGCTTTATTGAAACAAGAAGCCGGCAGGGCTTCAATATTCTGCAGGCGGTGGCACTTGCGGAAATGAACGGCGTGAGAACACCTAACCGTTACGGTGACATTCCTTTGAAAAATGAAGACCCGACTCAATTACTTATTACGGAAGGAAACGATACTGCCGATGCAGATCAATACGATTATTGGGACCACGTGGATTTTATTATCAATGAAGCTGCTGCAAAGGGAATGTACATTGGGCTATTGCCAACGTGGGGGGATAAGGTAGCGCGCAACTGGGGTGACGGCCCTTCGATCTTCAATGAAAGCAATGCAAAAGCGTACGGAGCCATTCTCGCTAAACGTTACGGTAAGTTGTGGAATGTGCTGTGGATACTTGGCGGTGATCGCCCGGCAGTGTATAAACGAGATGAAAAAGAATGGGACGACAGGCCTATATGGAGAGCAATGGCAGCTGGCATTGAAGAAGTTTGCGGAAAGGAAGCGTTCATTACGTACCATCCGTCTGGAGGGAAATACCGGACAAGCGATTATGTACATGCAGAACCCTGGCTGGATATGAACGCCTTTCAATCGGGGCACGGTTCGCGCGAAGCGGACCCTTGGAACTGGGTAAAGGAAGACCTTCAGAAAGATCCGCAAAAGCCCACGCTGGACATGGAACCGTGTTATGAAGACCACCCGGTTAATCCCTGGGACGGAAAGTGGACAAGGGAGCGCGGTTACTTTACCGCGTACGACGTTAGGGCCCGCATTTATCGCGGTGTATTTGCGGGCGCGTGTGGAGTGACCTATGGCCATCACCAGGTGTGGCAATTTTTAAATCGTGATCTTTACGAACCAATCAATGTCGGAGATACCCTTATCGGTTGGCAAAAAGCTTCTGTTGCACCGGCAGCCACGGAAATGATACACTTAAAAAATCTCATGCTCTCCAGGCCGTACTTTTCAAGAATTGCAGATCAGAGTATGATACATACTCAGAACAGTTCAGGCTATGTAGACCTGATCTTTGCTACACGAGATGAGTACGGACGCTACGCGATGGTTTACCTTCCACAAAACAAAGCTGTAAAAATAGATGTCAGCAAAATTTCAGGTAAAAAGAAAAACGCATGGTGGTTTGATGTGCGGACCGGCAAGGCTATGGCGGGTGGAACAGTGGGAGCGGAAGCAATACAATCGTTTAAGCCTCCTGTTGGTGAAAAAGACTGGGTACTTGTGATTGACGATGCCGCGCAAAAATTCGGGCCCCCGGGTCAGCTATCAGCTGTTCACGAAAACCACGCGCAATGAAGCCCCTTCGTTTTGCAGTGATCGGTACAGGCTTCTGGTCTAACTACCAGATACCTGCATGGAGGGAACTGGATGGCATCGAACTGGTGGCCGTGTGTAACCGCACACGCAGCAAGGCAGAAGAAGTTGCAGCACGATTTGAAATACCGAAAGTTTATGATACAGCTGCAGACATGTTGGAAAAAGAAGATCTTGATTTCATCGATATCATCACCGACGTTGATACGCACGCGGAGTTTACTGTGCTTGCAGCCAACAAAGGCGTGAACGTGATCTGCCAGAAACCTATGGCGCCTTCTTTAAATGTTTCGAAGCACATGGTTGATTACTGTAAGAACAAAAACGTGCAGTTTTTCGTTCATGAGAACTTCAGGTGGCAGGCGCCAATACGAGCGCTTAAGAAGGCACTGGATGACGGCATAATCGGGAAGCCTTTCAAAGCGAGGGTGTCGTTTTGTTCTGCGTTTCCTGTTTTCGATAACCAACCCTTCCTCGCAGAGGAGGAACATTTTATATTGACAGATATCGGTTCGCATGTTCTCGATATTTGTCGTTTTTTATTTGGCGAAGCAACCACATTGTATTCCCTTACCCAACGGGTTAATCCGAATATTAAAGGTGAAGATGTGGCGAATGTATTGATGCAGATGCAAAGCGGAGTTCATTGTTACGCTGAAATGTCTTATGCTTCCATCTTAGAAAAAGAAGCATTCCCGCAAACGCTGGTGCTGGTAGAAGGTGACCGGGGATCTCTTCACCTAACGAACGATTTTGAACTGAAAGTAACAACAAGACAAGGAACAACGATGCGAAAAATTGATCCGGTGATGTACAGGTGGCTTGATCCTGCTTATGCCGTTGTACATTCAAGTATTGTTGACTGCAACCGGGATATTTTGAACGCGCTGCAGGGTGGACAAGCCGAAACAACAGGGGAGGATAACCTTAAAACGGTTCAGCTCGTATGGGCATCGTATGAATCTGCTTCAACCGGCAAACGAATTACATTGTAAATGCTCCGCCTGGAAAATATATCAAAATCGTTTTCGCGTGTAAGGGCTCTACAGGATGTATCAATTGAATTTATTGGCGGACAGGTACACGCGGTGTGTGGTGAAAACGGCGCTGGGAAAAGCACGTTAATGAACATCATCGCCGGCAATCTCGCACCAGACTCCGGTAAGATATTCTGGCAAGGAGAACAGTTGCTGCTGGAAAACATTCAGCAGGCACAACGATTGGGCATTAGCATCGTTTACCAGGAACGAAGCCTCGTTGACTCATTGTCCGTTTCTGAAAATATTTTTCCTGTCGATAAGCCGGTGAATAAGCTTGGCCTGATCGATTATCCGGCACTTAACCGCCAGGCCTCAGCATTGCTAACTTACCTGCAATTAAAAAACATTTCGCCGCAAACAATAGTGGGAAGGCTTTCCGCAGCGCAAAAGCAAATGGTTGAAATTGCCAAGTCGCTTGCGAGGAATCCATCGTTGCTGATCCTTGATGAACCTACCGCGTCTGTGACGCATGAGGAAACGGAAACACTTTTCCAGATCGTACGACAGTTAAAAGCGAAAGGGGTTGCTGTCATTTATATTTCACACCGAATGCGTGAAATAAAAGAAATAGCGGATGTCGTAACGATCTTACGTGATGGATGTGTGCAGGGAACATTTACCGCCCAAACGCCAACCGATGAGCTCGTTCGCAAGATGGTAGGTCGCGAACTCTTTGCTGTCACCCACGAATCTGATAAACAAAGTGAAGTTGCATTAGAAGCAAAAAATTTAAGTGGTGATGGCTTTTCGAATATCAGTTTCCAGTTGTGCAAGGGAGAAATATTGGGCATTGCAGGTTTGTCTGGTTCCGGGAGAACAGCATTGGCACGAGCGCTTTTTGGTGATACACCGATAAAGGAAGGCCAACTTTTGAAAAACGCAAAGACTCTACGCTTCAACGATCCGGCTGATGCAATAAACGCAGGAATTGCGTACGTTCCGGATGATCGGAAATTGCTCGGCTTGTTCACCGACAACACGATGGTAGAGAACATCGCTTCTGCAAAGCTTGGAAGCGGGCTTTATGATGCGGCAGCTCACTTTAAAACGAGCGAAAAATATAAAGCACAACTGGCTATCAAAACTCCATCAGTGACAGAGGTGATGAGGAAACTGAGTGGTGGCAACCAGCAAAAAGTAGTACTTGCAAAATGGTTAAACACTCATCCAGATGTGTTCATTATTAACGAACCCACGCATGGCGTGGATGTAGGGGCAAAAGCAGAAATTTATGCGATACTCAAGTCCCTGACGAAAGAAGGGAAAAGCATTGTGATGATTTCAAGCGAACTACCCGAACTGATATTGCTTGCCGACCGCATTGCGGTGATGTATGCCGGAACATTCAGCGCGATCATTGAGAAACAACAGGCCTCGGAAGAAAAACTAACATCGCTTGCGTCAGGTTTAAATGGATAACACACCTTCATATTTTTTATGTCAATAAAAGAACGTTTACAGGACCGGGTTTTTACGTTGACGGTAGGAATTGTTTTACTCTGTGTGGTAATGTCGCTGGTATTCACCACGCGGTTTGCTACGATAGAAAACTTTTCGCAAATACTGCTCAACCTTTCCATCGATACCATCGTAGCCGTGGGAATGATGATCCTGATGATTGGTGGACTGTTCGATTTGTCTGTCGGATCGGTAGTAGCATTTTCCGGTGGACTGGCCGGCTACTTAATGTATTACCACGATATCCATTTCTCAATCGCTATTGCAGCAGGCCTTTGTGGAGCGCTTCTCATTGGCGCGGCAAATGGCTGGCTGATTGCTAAGGCTGGCATTAACCCGATGATTCAAACCCTTGCCATGATGGGTATCGTTCGTGGGTTTGCGCTGATGCTTAGTGGTGCAGGAATTCAAAACTTTCCTTATGAATATATTTATATCGGCCAGTCGAAAATACTGGGCCTCCAGGCGCCGGTATGGTATATGCTGGCGATTGTATTGGTGTTTGCCTTCCTGGTTAACCGCACTGCTTTTTTCAGGCGATATTATTTTATAGGAGGAAATGAAAAAGCTGCACGATTGTCCGGCATACGGGTCACGAAAATGAAGATATGGGCATTTGTCATTTCGGCCGGACTTGCAGGCGTTGCGGGCATTTTGCTTTCATCACGCCTCGGCGCTGCATTGGCCACATCGGGACGCGGATTGGAGCTTCGTGTGATCACCGCCGTTATATTAGGAGGAGCAAGCCTTTCAGGCGGATATGGAAAAATATGGGGAGCGTTTCTCGGCGCATTTCTGATGGCGCTGATCAATAATATGCTGATTATTGGAAGGGTTTCGGGATATTGGCAGGAGATTATTTTGGGGGCGATACTGATAGCGGTAGTTGGACTTGACCAATGGATACTCAAACAAACTGAAAAATAGTTGAGCATGAAAATCTTGTTTGTAATATTGATAACCATGCTGACATGGGCCTGTGAACCTCCGCCGCGCAGTACTGGTGCAGCTGGATCGCAGATTCGCGGTACCGCTAAGTTTATCACCAGCGAACAGGTACTTCCGACTGAAGAGTATGTTATGGTCACCACAGCAATCAACCTGCCTTTGTACGTCAATCACGATCAGAAAGCATTTAAACAATGGGGTGAAAGAGTGGGTGTCATCACCTCAATACTCGGGCCGTCTGAATGGGATGTGCCGGCGCAGATCGCAACCATTGAACAGGTGATACCGGGCAAACCTGCCGGGCTCCTGATTAATGGAACAGACCCCGGCATCGCGCAGGTTATTCAGAAAGCTGTAGAAGCCGGGATACCAACCGTTGTCTACGACTCCGAAATTCCTTTATCTAACCGGCATTGTTTTATCGGCAGTAACTGGTACGAGATGGGCCGGTTGCAAGGCGAACGCATGGTGCAATTGACCGGTGGCAAAGGTAAAGTTGCCTGCATGGGAATCCTGGGAATGGAAAATATGGAAGCAGGTTTCAGGGGTTTCCAGGATGCGCTGAAAAAATCTCCGGGCATTGAATTTCTTGGCACCTACGACGACAAAGCAAATGTTGAAACGGCCGCCAAACTCACTGCCGATCTCCTGGCTGCCCATCCTGACCTGGCAGGGTTGGGTGGTTTTGATTCCAATTCCGGCCCGGGCATGGCACTCGCGGTGAAAGAGGCGCGGAAAACGGGAAGAGTAAAAATTACGACGGTGGATGCAGAGCCGGAACATCTCAGGCTTGTGAAAGAAGGCGTGATCGATTATCTCGTTGGACAAAAACGTGAACTATTTACATCACTTGGTGCGCAATTTTTGTTTGATATGCGCCATAACCGGACGCCGTTATCGTCGAATGATGCCCGCGCCGGGGTCATTCCTATTCCCTCTACAGTCATTACAGGTTCGATAGAAATCGACAAGTATAATGTAGATTTATTTTTGCAGAATGATCCTGCAGTCAAATGAACGTACAGAAGATCGATTTGCCGTTTGATGTTCCTCTGCAAGCTGTAAGATGGTTACGCGCAGGGCGATTGACATGCATGTATGAAAATGGAAATGTAAGGTACATACGGCTGCGGGGCGATGAAGTAGTGCGAATGATATACAGCGCAGTTAGAGATCAAACCTGGAAAACGGCATCTTACATTATCGAAGACGAGGTAATTGTTGCAAATGAATCGGCATTCACCATTACCTACACCGCAACATACGAGCTGAATGAAATTCACTATAAAGCTTCTGTAGTAATCGAAGGGAAGGATGATACTATCCGTTTTTCCATGAAGGGTGTTGCCCTTAACAATTTCGCGGCCAATCGTATTGGCTTATGTGTGCTTCATCCGATTGATGAGTGTGCAGGAACTGCCGTTCATATCAGGCAACCATCTGGCCATACCTATTCAGCAACCTTCCCTGTTCTAATTAGTCCGCATCAACCTTTTAAGGAGATCAGGGAAATGTTGTGGACGAATCCAGATGGCATACAGGCACAACTGATTTTTGAAGGGGACACTTTTGAAACAGAAGATCAACGCAACTGGACCGATGCTTCTTATAAAACTTATTCAAGACCGCTGGACCTGCCTTATCCTTTTGATGTACGCGAAGGAGAGGTGATGGAGCAAACGATCACACTAAAAGTCTCCGGACATTTCGATCCTGGCGTGGAAAGAAAACGAAAAATTGATCGCCAGGAAATCAAGGTTCCTTTCCCTGCTATCGGTTATTCTCGTCTGAAAGGTTCGGAACACTTATCTGCGTCCAACATAGAATTGCTTCGCAAAATTCCGTTTGAGCATTACAGGGTTGAACTCCGCTTGGATCAACCCGGGTGGATGAACGAACTTTTTGTTGCGCTTGCTGAGGCGAAGCAATTAACTACTGTGCTTGAGCTCGTTGTTTTCTTCGGAAACGAAATCGAAAAGGATGTTGATACGCTACTTGCAATGCTGTCGCCCGAACAACGATATATCAAAAGTATATTACCGCTCCACGTTAATGGCAACATGCACTTTGAAGTTTCTGCAAGAATATATGCAGTGCTCAAAAAAAGTTTGCCAAACGTAGCAATCGGGTATGGAACTGACGGATTTTTTGCTGCGCTCAATCGAAACCGACCGCGCACCTCACAGTTTGACTTTTTGAGCTATAGTATAAACCCGCAAGCCCATGCCATTGATACAAGAACCATAGTAGAAAACTTATCCGGCCAGTCGCATACGCTTAAAACGGCAAGTGATTTCGCCGCCGGCAAATCGATACATGTGTCGCCGGTAACATTCAAAGCCAGAAGTGACGATAATAACAGCATCGACGAAAGATTGCATAGTTACTTTGGAGCGTGGTGGACATTGCAAACAATTAAAAATCTTTCGTCGGCTTCAAACATCACTTTTTATGAAACCGTTGGGCGTATGGGGATTCTAAAAAATAACGAATCAACCCATTCCGGCGTAGCGAAAAGGGATCTGTTGACGCCGATTTATCAAGTGTTGTCTGCAGTACATGCATTTCAACCGCGATATGTTGTAATAGAAGGGTCTGATATGGATGAGTTTGTAGTGGAAAATGCTCAAGGCAACCGTCTTATATTTAAACTAGAGATGCCTGTTTGATATCCGCAACAAATGAAGATATGTCCATCCAGTAATACACTTCCAATGTACTTTACAAAACGCGGCAAACGGTTATAATTAAATACTTGTAATGTCATTAAATGTCAGACACGCCCCGGCATATTAAAGATCTGCAATTGCAAATTCCTCCAGGTTTTTTTTAGCGTTGTCAACAGAGAGATATTCGAATTTGAGTTCTCAAAGTGTTCTAGTGTTGTTGACGTTTCCATTCCGGTAAGCATAAGTCCTTATAGTGTGCGATGAGGTCAGCAATATCCTGTAACCTACCCGCCTCATTTGGCTTTCATCTTATTTCCTTTCGCTTCATGGGTTAATTCCGCCAGGCCCAATTCTTCCATTAGCGGCGGTATATACATTCCGAATCTACCGCGCAACCCTTTCTTCATTCCATACCATCCACCGATTGGATTGGAGCTGGATCGGCCCCAGGCTTCGACCGTTCCATCCTTTGCAGTCTTCTGTTCGTCGGCGCTGCCTAACTCGATCCACTCACCATGTTTTGTCAGCATGGTGTGCAAATCTTTTATGCATCTGTAATCGTAGAGAAGTGTTGTTTTTCCAACAATGCAGACCAAAACATCTTTGTCGTCTCGTACCTCTTTGTACATTTCATATGCTGATGTGCCGGGAGGGGTTTTCAGCTTCCAAGGATTTTCTTTTGTCCCTTTCTCCATGTAAATATTTTTTTAATACTGAATGACCTCAGTGATGTCACTTTATAATTTCGCCCCAGAATCTTCCCGTATCAACGCATCGAATGAAGGGCGACTTTATTTCCTTCGGTATCGATAAAATGAGCCATAAAACCATTCGGGCCAATCGCTGTTTTCGGTAAGGTGACTCTGCCGCCAGCCGTTTCAACCCGTGCTAATGGAACCGCCAGATCATCACCGCCATTTAAATAGACTAACGCGCCTTTTTCACTGGGCTCAAATCCTTCACCCTGAACAATTCCTCCCCCGACACCATTTTGCATATCAGCTGGCAGCATTCCATATTTACCTTCGGGATAGGGCATCTCAGTGATTGGAGCGTCGAGTAATGCTTCATAAAATTTTTTTGCTCTTGCGAAGTCCGTTACCGGGATCTCAAACCAGTTGATTGCATTTTTCATGATGATTTATTTTGAAGATGACTTTCAAATCTGAAGTTAAACATAACGTCCATGACGAGTGGCCAAAATATCACAAAAAAAGATTCTTTTGAGGTTTTGCAACTTTCTATTCTTAATAGCCGTAATTGTCAGCGTTGGCGACTTCGCAGGACAGAAGCTACACAGCGCCTGATGTCGCAAAGAAGTATTTTTGAACGGGTTATCCAGTAAGGCCATGAAAGGATTCTGATTTTTGGAAGATATACTCACGATAATAGCCGGGTGCAGGAGCTTTGATCCGAAGTGTCAGAAGCTGCTGTATGAAAAGTATCGACACTTTGCCCTTAAAATAGTGTTCCGATACGTGTTTATTTACGAGGAAGCGGTGGAAGCAGTAAATGACGGTTTCGTTAAGTTTTTCCTGCAGATAAACAAGTTTCAAAACGGTGAGGAGGGCCTTATCGAGAAACGACTACCAGGCTGGCTCAAAAGAATCATGATCAATACTTCAATCGACCTGTTACGAAGTAAGATGCTGTTGCCCGAGATCGGGAATCATTCAGGTGATGCGTGGGAAGTGAAAGATCAAAACGCGGACGCTGACAAAACAGTATTGTACAATGATCTGATCAGGATTGTAAAAAAACTACCACCTGTTTACAGGATCATCTTCAACATGCATGTTATTGACGGGTATATGCATTTTGAAATTGCGGAGGCGCTGGGAATCCCGGTAAATACCTGCAAGTCTAATTTAGCAAGAGCAAAAATTTTATTACAAAAATATCTTAAAGAGGCAGAAGCGATAATGCCATGGCATACACAGAAGACGATATAAATGATTTGCTACGAAAGGCAGCCGAAGACTATTCTCCCAGGAACAGCGAAAGCAATTGGGAGATGATTCTCGAGCGCGTATCGCCGCAGAACCGTTCCGGGAAACGCGCACCGTTTTTCATTGGCCTGGTAAAAAGATATTTTGGCGTGTTGATATTGGTTCCGGTATTGGTTGCCGGAGGATTATGGATGCAACACTATCGTTCGGATGCCCGTATCGTTTTGAAAGATGTTGCACAGAAGGAAAAAGAAAGTTATCGTGCGAGTGATAAAAAAAGTAATAAGCCAGGACAATTACCCCAATCAAAGAACAAAGGTGGTTCTGCTTTGAAGAAGAACGGTGGCATTACGATACCAGGTGACCCCGCAGCTTTACACAACGACCGTCGCGTACCGACAGGTTCGAGGGTTTTCTTAAATCGTGAGCAGGAATCAGACGATAGCCATCCTGACGGCACCGACCGCATAGTCCTGACTAAACCATTTTTATACAACACCAATTTCCACACCAATGCGCAAATTGCTTCTGCACTTGCCGACAGCATTCACACTGGAACAACAATCGATTATCCACAGCAGAAAGAAGGGTCATTGAAAACCAGGCTGCATAGGAGAGGAGGTTTTTATCTTGGCCCGGTAGCAGCGATAGATTTCAGTAATGTAAAATCTTCCTCGATCAGCCGGGCTGGTTATGGTGTTGGTGTTATTGCAGGATACAAATTCAATCAAAGATTTGGTGTGGAGACCGGGATAATTTTTAATAAAAGAAATTATCATAGTGATGGCAGGCACTTTAATATGGAGAAAGTAAGAGATGCAATGCCTGACGCAATGCACATTAATTCGCTCTACACCACGAGCTCAGTGATGGAAATTCCAATAAAAGTCAGGTACCATTTCTTATTGCTGAAAAAATCAAACCTTTCTGCTTCCGCCGGAACATCCGCATACCTTATTACTGCCCAGCAAAATGATTATGATGCATCCATGTATGGCAATAATGAACAGTTTACGGGCATGTATACTAAAAATGAATTTTTACTACCCGCCGTGTTTAATATCGGTCTTGGCTATGAACATGCTATTGCTGACCGACTAAATATTACTGCAGAGCCCTTTTTGAAAATTCCTTTGCGTGGAATGGGCATCGGTAATTTACCAGTTACCAGTGCAGGGGTACAATTAAGTATAACCCGCCGAATAAATTAAACCAAAAACGTAATGTTTTTTTGACTCTCTCACGGGAGAATGTCATTGCTATGCCTGTATACTCTATAACGCCTATGGAAGAAAATGTTCCGCCAATTTTTTAAAAATTAAATACGATTAAAAATGGAAAAGCTTAAACGCGTAAAAGTCCTGGTTGCTGTTCTTTTTATTTCTATGCTGTTTGCCTGTCGAAAAGACGCCGATAAGGTAACAGACCAGGTACCAGCCGATTCGATGGAAAAAATGATGGCTGAAGACGGTGCCAACCCGGATGAATTGATGTTTGCATCTGATGCCACTTTAGAAGATGGGAACGCCGCAACTTTAGATAAACGGCAACAGCGCAAGGATCACTATGTTTATTCTCTGGGTAACACCACCGGTATGAACAAGATCCTGGTTTTCCGGATAAAGAATAATGGCGCGCTTCATTACCAGGAGGCTGTTGCATCCGGCGGCGCAGGCACAGGTATGGGATTGGGTTCACAGGGCGCTATTGCCATCAATGAGGACAAAAAGTTATTGTTCGCGGTAAATGCCGGCAGCCATTCCATTTCTTCATTCAGAATGCTTGACGACGGCAAATTGAAGTTATTGCATACCGTTTCCTCCGGGGGAAAGACGCCGAATAGTTTAGCTGTTCGTAAAGGCCTGCTTTATGTACTTAATTTGGGAAGTGACAATATTCACGGCTTCAACGTTAGCTGGGAGGGTAAAATGACAAGTATTATGGGATCGACAAAACCGCTCAGCGGAATGATGGTTGATGCGCCGCAGATTTCGTTCACCCCGAATGGACGCTGGCTTGTAGTTACTGAAAAAGCTACCGATAAAATCAGTTCTTTTAAGGTGATGAACGATGGATCGGTTTCATCGGGGATATTTACTGCGTCGACCGGTAAAACACCGTTTGGATTTGCATTTGCGCGCAACAATGTAATGGTGGTATCCAATGCGGCAGGCGGTGCTGCCGGAGCGGGTTCAGCGACTGCATATAATATAAAAGGCAACGGTATTCCTGATCCGGTAAATGGAGCAGTAGAAAATTGGCAGGGTGCTCCATGCTGGGTGGCCACCACCGAACATGGAAGGTTTGCATTTATTACTAACACCGCAAGCAATTCGATTTCTTCTTACTACGTATCTCCGTGGGGATCGCTTTACCTGGTAAAGAAAGCAGCTGTTTCTACGAGCATGTCGCCCACCGATATCGTTGTAGCGGAGAATAATTATTTTGTTTATGCCGTAAACGCAAAATCAGCCTCGATCGGAGCATATCATCGGACACGCTTTGGAGGATTGAGGCATATTAGTGATGTGTCTGGATTGCCTGCTGGCATAACTGGCTTGGCGACTTATTAAAAAAGTCTGGTCGATATAATTGGTCTTTGAAAGCAGGTTGGTAACAACCTGTTTTCATATCATGCAGGTCCAGGTTCCTGTATACTGACTGGATAATCACAACTTCGCAATTATCGAGACGTTGCAATTTGTTCTTCAATGTGTGAACCATACCGCTACTTCATCAGCGGGGCAAATACGGTTTCAGCATATTGTAAACCGCTGCCGGTGAGCATCCGCTGCAGTAGTGGTGTTTGGAGACTTCTCTTCTAAACACTGTTCCAGTACAAGATTTGGCTGAACATGCATTTTCTGCAGTTCTTTTACAAGATCCGGATAATTAATATCTCCTGGACCGAACACCTCGGACCATATGTGATTGTTCGACTGGCGTATGTGCAATTCCGTTATCCTCTTTCCATATCTGCGTACCACATCAAATAAACCGACGATGGAGTTGCCCATACCGCGGTATACCCAGTGAACGTCGAGGCAGAAGGATACGAAACGCGGGTTCGTAGCGGAGAGCATGTGATGAAATTCCCTGGCGCCCTGTCTCATTTCCATATCGTGATTGTGGTAAGCAACGATCATGTTGTGACCAGCCAGTATAGATCCTAATTTATCAAGACTTTCCGCCTGTACAGTAAGTGCTGCATCATCTTTGTCTTCAGGCATTCCCCAACGGATAGGGCTGGGGTTGGTCACGATTATTTTTGTACCCCACTTTTTTGCGGCGAGCGCCATACTCACTGCGCGATCAATGTTCTCCTGCACGTGAGCAGGATCGTGGAGCGTGGTGCCGATGTACACTGATGGCATGGCGATGCCATGCTTTTTAAGTATCGGTGCGAGTTCTTCCACCTGTTGCGCGTTTTCAAATCCTGGTTCAAGACTCAGGAGGCCGGAACGTAGATAATCATTGATACAGGCTTGCGGATCGGCCATCCATTCTTTTCCCTCGCGCTGGTAAAAGGTAAACCAGGAATAGGAGGTGCAGGAGATTTGTGCTCCCTTCTTTGCCGCTACAAGTTTTCCTTCAGCAAGTGATGGCATGATGGATAGTCCGGCGGCGCCACCTGCGAGTGATTGTATAAAAGTTCGCCTCGATGATAATTTGGAGCGTTGCATATCATAAGTGTCAGTACGGAAATGAAAGTAAACCAAACTGATTTGGAAATGACTAAATTATTTTTACGACACAGGATACCAAAACTTTGAAATAGATATATGTTTTCCAATTTCAATCACGCCATTCACCATACGCTTTCTGCATTACCTCAATTTTTGCGGGATCTTCGGCTACTGAACTACTGGTAAACATCATTACGCCGGTTGCACGACCACTAACCGCATTTCTCAGGATTGATTCAAACTCTGCGGCACCCACTTTACCCGGATCGTTATGTGCCTGTACTATTGGCCAAACTTTTGTAGATGAATCTTTAAGTTGACCGGAGAACCATTCGATGTTTTCTTTCACCCAGTCAGCACTTCTACCCATCCGCTTATGGTACACCATTGGTGAAAACACCTCTACTTCTTTTTGTAATAAGCCATAATCCAGGCCAAGGATTTTATACCTGGCACTATCGAATTCTATATCGTTCCAGGGACAATGATAAATACCCAACAGTGCATTTGGTCTGACTTGTTTCAATACTTCTTTACTCTGCTTCACCCATTCGACGATGACCGAAGCACGCCATTGACGCCACTTTTTTTGATGATGTGAAAGTATATAATCTGCACGTTGGGCAATAGTTCCCGAAGGGACATTCACACCGGCCTCTCGACTGAACCGGTTTACACAACTGTTATTGAAGCATGTCTCCGGTAGAATTGGATCAGGATCTTCAAATTGTGCATGCCAGTGTAGATAGTCGAGCCAAATACCGTCGAGGTCATACCTGGTCGCTAAAGTTCTCAGTTCATCCATTCTGTATTTAATAAAGCCTGAGTCTGTAGGACATACTCCCATGAACCAGGTCGCTTTATTAACTTTTTGACCCGATTTGTCAATTGCCCAGGCTTCTGGATGTTTATCGACATAATTTTCCCCGTTCAGCGTTGCAAATTCTGCATACACTTTCAGCTTTTCAGCTCGGGCTCTGTGCATGAAGGTGTCGGTAATCGATTTATGATGTAGAAAGACTGCGTTTACATTTAGTTCATTCAGATTGTATCCTTTGTCCCAGAATAATTGTGGATGCCCGTAAATGCCTCTTATACTAATAGAGTTATCATTCCGGTGAATTAAGAGTGATAGAAAACAGATGATTACCGATGTAAGGTTGCTTACTATCATGGGATAATTATTTGTTCAATGAAATGCTCATCCAAAAATGAGTTATCAAAGTTATTAAGTGTAAGATTAAAATAGCTGTGTTATTTACTTTAGAATTACCTAAGTTAAAGAACCAATATACAGTTTGACATTGGCGATTGGCTCGACCCGTAATTTTTCGCACTCATCAAAAAATCGCTTTATGAAAACAATGTCGATGGACAGTTCTATTACTGCATTGACAACGGCCAGGAATCAGGTTACATTTTTTTAACGGCGGAACAGTTTAAGTTCGTCAGGAAAAGTTATCCAGATTTGTTAAAGGATTAAACACCTCCATCAACAATCAAATTCTCCTAAACGCCAGTATATAACGCTCGGTAAAAATCAGCAACTCATCGTTGTTGATTTGGTAACTTTTGCTCGTGCGGATATGATCAAGAAATAGATAGCCCCATTGCGGTTCGCCAACCTTGGTATGAGCGAGGTTGTTGATTGCAGGAGGACGTCTTTGACCGCAGGAGGACGGAACCGTCCTACAAAACGAACGACGACTTTCTCGATAAATATTTAAAGGCGTGATGATACATGGATTTTAAAAAGGATTATTACGCTTTACTCGGCATCCCCAGGTCTGCGACGAAAGTGGAAATAAAATCCGCTTTCCGTGAAATGGCCAAAAAACACCATCCGGACAAAAATCCAGGGGATACTGCTGCCGATGATCGTTTCAAAGAAATCAATCTCGCGTATGAAATCCTCGGCAATGACATCACGCGTTCGGTGTATGATGAATTTAAGCAGGGAGAGGAGCGATTAAAAAAGTCACAGGTACCAGTGGACGATACTGCCGTGATGCACGCCAACAGGAAAACGTACACGAAGGTCAGTAAAGAAAAGAAAGAGCGACGGGTGTACGTCCGTGGGGAAGTGCTGATTAAATACTGGGCGGATCCTTTTGGAAAAGTATCTATCATCAACAGTTTTGAAGCAGACTACAAGATCGTGCCGTTCGACGTGTAGTAAAAATAATCGAAACCGATATTCATGAGTTTGAAGGGATGCCTTCGGCTTTTCGGAAGTCGTATTGGCAGCTGATTTATTTGCAGTACCGATTGCACAGCCGGTGAAATGCAGTGTGTGGGTAGGCGGGCAGGAAGAACATTACACGCTGGAGCTGCACGATATCCGGATAAGGCAACCGAAAATCACCAATGTTACCGTGCATGATACGCAGACGATGGCCACCATGGTGGGTGATCTGTATGCCTATACGGTGAGGACGATAGAAAAAGACGTCACAGAAGAAGTGACGGAATGCTTTGGGGAAACCGGAGGGACAGAAACAAAAACAGAGAACGGGAGGGACTATATACGAAAAGAGTATTTTCATGCCGACTGTACGACATATTGGGGACCCTGGGAAGCGGTCCCGGCAACAACACGTGGAGGAGGCGGAGACTCTCCTGGTAACAACAGAAACGGCGATCCGGGTTTTACAGATCCCGTGTGGACGAAAGGTCCGGGAGGAAGAGGAGAGGGCAGTAATCGGAAGACCGGTGAATATGACCGCAAAAGTACCGCGACCGGCTGCCTTGACACTGGTGGTTAATCCCGCTGTTGGCTTTCGGTGCCATCTTCCCGCAACTCGCGCTTGCTATATTCGGCATCTTCATTGGATCCTGGCTGCTGACATCGTTAGTGAGTTTGATCAGCAGCATAAGGGTCTTCTTGCAGTTCTTGCAGCAGTGTTTTTTATCTGCCTGGTGTATACCGTTGCGACCGGATCAAGAACAGGGAGAAAATCAACCTGGACTACTGCTCCCAAAAGATCATATGACACGCTTATCACCGAGGAACGGAAATTCACTTCCGAAACTCCCCAGGAAGGTGCCGATAATTTAATACAACATCACATTCAATGGAAAAGCTACGACAGCACCGTGTACAAGACAACGCTCAGTATCCTGCGCTCGGAAGTAGATGCCGCAGAACAATCACATGAAAATTTAAAGTTCCGGCCGGAGACAACGCTTGCGCCAGTATATAATGACCTCGCTCAACTCGACGATGCAAAATTACAGCGGACTTATGCCGCGTTCGACTCAATCCGTTCGGCTGCACAACTGGATGAAAGGGCATTTGCAAAGATGGTCGTGTCATGCATCCAGTCCATTCCGTATTTTCTTGTGGTGGACAAATCCTGTAATCCGCGAGAATACCAGAATTCGTTCATTAACCAGTTCCTCAATCAATGCGAAAGCGAATGTTGCGTTGGGTATGCAAAATATGGTGTGCGTTCTCCCGCAGAGTTGATCGGTGATCTTAAGGGTGACTGCGATAGCCGATCCTTGTTGCTGTACTGCATTTTAAAGAAGTTTAACTACGATGTTGCTTTGTTAACCAGTGTCTATTATCAGCATGCGACGATTGCGGTGCATTTCAACAGCACGAATGATAAAACTGATGGTGTGGCAATGCCCATTAAAAATAAATACTACATGCTCTGGGAAACAACACAGGCGGGTATGAAGCCTGGCGATATTCCTGTTGCGTACCAGGATCTTGACAACTGGTCCGTTGATTTATTACACGCAAAAAAACTAAATATGAACCCTCGTTCTTCGTTCAAATGCTATTTCCCGTTGGACTGTTAATTGTGCAGACGTATATTTTGCTGTTTGGTACGCTGTATCTCATGAAGAAGATGTCGGTGATTAACACGGCGGTCGTTGATATGGACATTAGCCACGCGGTTGTCGCCTCCGCTTTTTTATTCAGTGTATTTTTTATCAGTACTGCTGACTATTCGCCGTTGATGCAGACGTTTAAATTTCTGAACAATAATGAAGCCTTATACTCGGCGACATTTTACAGGTTTGGCCAGTATTTTATCGATGTGTTGGGCGGAGTGATCATATTTGTACTCTTGGTATGGGTGAACATCAAAATATTCCTGGGAGGCAAAGGCACGTACGACGAAATTAAAAATGGGAATGTTCCGCTAAGCTTGCTGATAGCTGTGGTCACTATCAGCTTCGCAGTGCTGACGAGGTACATTGTTGCAGAGGTCATTGATTACCGTACTCCCAAGGTGGTTATTTTCAACTAGTCAACATACCTAGCACATTCTATCAATGATTCGAAAATTGATTCTATTTTTTATTACCTAAACAACCTTTACCGTGAACAGAATTTTTTCAAAACGCCTAGTATTCTTTTCCATTCTAATCTTTATTTGGAGTGGTGTTTCCGCTCAATCGTTTTTGGGCTCAGTTAAACAGAACGTGAACCTGAGGGAGGGTCCTGGTAAAGAGTATGACGTTCTCATGACGCTACAGAAGGGTGCGCAGGTGTTTATATCATGGATTCTTCCGGAAGATGGTTATTATACTATTATAGAGATTGCCAGCAATACCCCTGGATACGTCCATAAGGATTTCATAGTGATTGGCGAAGCGCTTCCGGAAAATAAAGAAGGCATTTTTAATCCGACCGAGCGAATATAATCCGCAAGTAGAAATTTTCAACAATACCGTCAAGGTTTTGACGCTGCGATTAAATGGCGACGTTTACGCTTTTCAGCCTAAACAAAAGAAGAAATTATCATTGTTGCCCGAACGATATGAGTACACGGCATCGGCGGCTGGTGTTATCCCCGATTATGGGAGTGAAACGTTAAAGGGTAATATGGGGTATACGTGGGAGTTTTACATCGTCACGACCAGGCGAGAATCAGCCCCAGTACATCTTCCCGTCGCTTCTCACCACTTTCGCACGTGACGGTGAGAGGGATTCCACAATTCTATTACGGGGAAAGTGGGGTTGGAAGGCTGGAACACTGAAGCCAGTGGCTAGCAGACCTCTAGGAGAGAATTCGGTGGTTCAAAGTAGAATGCAACGAAGTGAACAATGAATTCGGGGAAACAAGAACGCTATTTGACACCGTCAGGCAACTGATCGAAACAAAAAACAAACATGAAGCGTTGCTACGGTGTGACCATCACAATGTAGGTGGATCAGCTGGTGTATGTGTTTATTCGTTACGTCGGTAGTAGTGTTGTACTGGTAGTGTTAAATAACGATTACGCGATGGACATCCCGTATTACTCAATCTTTATTAGGTGTCTTCCCTCGTCGCCAGTATAGCAGGATACACTGGATCGTCTCTTTCATTTCATTGTACGTGCCAGGCTTCACAAAAAATCCCTGTACCGAAAGCGCATAGGCGTCACAGATAGTATTGTGCGAGGCGGCAGTGGTCAGGAAAACATATGGGACGCACCGTATGCGGTCCTCTTTATGCTGGTCGATGGCCGCGCGCACTTCGAGACCCGACATTTTTGGAATGTTGATGTCGGAGATCACCACAAATGGTCGCACATCCGGGTTATCCAGGTAATCCAATGCCTCTTTTCCCGTATCAAGGAGCACCAGTTCATTGGTCACCTGTAGTTCTGCAAAAATTTCTTTCAGTATCTGTTGGTCATCAGGATCATCTTCAATAATGATAATCGGCCCATCTTTGTTCATGTCACAATATAGGAACTTGTTTCCGATGAGCGGATCCGCGGAAAAATGGTGGCGTGATTATTACAACGTTATAGGTTAAGGGCATAGCGGCGGTGATATGGCGTATTCACAAATGATACCACCATGGTTCCGTAAGTACAGATTATTGTTTGGCAATCATTTGAACGACCGTTTCGTCATTCGCTCTCATCCTGATAACATAATTGCCTGCTTGCAGATGATCTAATTGAAGCGTGGTTGCCTGGCTGGCATGCTTGTTAATTTCTTTTTTTACTGCCACACCGTTTAGAGAAAATATTTCAAAGCTCACCTCTTTATTTTGCCATTTCACCGGTATTGTTATTTTCAATTCGCTTCTTACGGGGTTAGGATAAACACTTACAATTGTTTGCAACTCATTTGATCGTGTGGGTCGTACTCTGGCGGGATTGATCGAAAGCAGACTGTTGGCAGGAGCGTTGTAAGTGAAGTTCTGAAAGTAGAAAGAATACATCCTGTCAGCGGCACCGCTTACATCGGAGCTTTTTCCACCCGTGCGTACAATGAAAGAACTTTTATCAACATAACGATTCGTCACCATTACAGAAGTCGCACTGGTGTCGATGTTGGTATAGTTTGCCACCGGCCCGTCAAATCTTCTGCCTGAATACATTGCTCCTTCTATATTTTCATACAGCGATGTCACAGCTAGTCCCGATCCCGATTCAATCGAATATTCGGCCATGTCAAAGAAACTCAGGTATTCGTTGATGTATTGACTATTGCCATCGATATCCACACCCGACACATTGAATTCAGGAATGACAATTGAATTGTTTGTGCCGTGTTCAACGAAGCTGATGTTGAACTGCATCCACCAGTCTGCTGCACCAGGTGTCGTACCATTATTGTATCCTACCTGTGGTTGAAAAGCGCCATCGAAACCAGATGTATTCATGTCGGGATTAAGAATGTTCACGAGCGCGTCAGATCTTCCCATGATCGTTACCAGTGCATCAACATTGGTGGTCACGTTTGAAAAACGATAGGTTGCTCCGTCGGCCCCTGCTACGCCCGATTCAACAACAGGATTTCTGAAATCCAAGTAAGCTGCAGACTGTGAAAAGGAGTAAAGTGTCACCAATAAAAATAAGATAAACAACATGAGTCCTTTGGCCACCGACGAGTTGTGGTCGCGGTGTGCGGTTGATGTTGAACGGAGGGTTGTGGCTTTCATGTGTATAGAATTATTCCTCGTAGGGCAACCACCGCGCCATCAAATAGCCACTTCACCTGAAATCTTTTATAGATATATGTTTAATCTATGTGTTCCAGTATTTGCATTCATTTTCCAGTGTTGGGAAAGTATAGTTCTATAGTGGCCAGGTAAATCAAAAACTCGTTCTCGTAGTATGCGCAACCCAAAATTTGCATATATTCGCAACCATACAGTTGCGTATTATATGAAAAGAGATGTTTTCCAGGCCATTGCTGATCCTACCCGCAGAGCGATCCT
Organism: uncultured Chitinophagaceae bacterium; assembly: GCA_963782225.1. Taxonomy (GTDB): domain Bacteria; phylum Bacteroidota; class Bacteroidia; order Chitinophagales; family Chitinophagaceae; genus Flavitalea. Next base: position 3,447,037 of record CAWAIQ010000004.1, on the reverse strand, counting down.
AAGTTTGATTGCGCTTCAGGCAATGACACCCAATGCCCTTGCGGAGCACTTCGATATGTCGCGGCAGGCGGTGTCCAAACACATCCAGGTGTTAAAAGAGAGCAACCTGCTTAAGCAGCGGCAGGAAGGGAGGGAAATTTTTTACCAGGCGCATTCGAAAAAACTGAAAGAGGTTGACAAATTTTTAGAAACGTTTCGTGAGAGCTGGGAAGATCGTTTCAGCAGGCTTGACGAAATATTGAATAAAAACAAAAAATAGACAACGATGGCACCAACAAAAAAAGTAACCGTAAACAAGGATGTTGCGAACAAGAAAATTACTGTGGTGAGGGAATTTCATGCGCCGGTTCAAAGCGTATGGAAAGCGTGGACGGAAAAAGAAACCCTCGATCAGTGGTGGGCACCCAAACCCTGGCGGGCAGAAACGAAGTCGATGGACTTTCGCGAAGGTGGTGTGTGGGCTTATGCTATGGTCGGACCGGATGGGGAACGCCATTATGCGGCAGTAAAGTTTGAAAAGATCGAACAAAACAAAAGTTACACGGCCCAGGATTATTTCACTGATGAGAATGGTAATAAGGTCGGTGATCTTCCACAGATGCGGTGGCATACATCGTTTGCGAGTAGTGGTGATAGCACAACGGTGACGATAGAGATTTCTTTCTCAAGCGAGGAAGATTTAAATAAAATTCTTGCAATGGGCTTCGAGGAAGGGTTTCTTTCTGCTATGGGGAACCTGGATGAAGTTCTTGAGGGTAAGGCTTCAATGTAAAAACATATCCCTTTTGCGAACTTGGTCGAATGTTACGACCGGAATTCAATAAACCCCCGCCGGTAGCGGCGCCGCGCGATTGATCGAGTAACGGACTGGAGCTACAGTAATTCTGGTTACAGAAAGAACCGAGGTGCTCGCGAGAGTGACACCACACTTTTTTTAAGTGAAAGGGATATCGTCATGGAATTTATGAAGGTTGCGGGAAAGTGGTGGGCATGAATATCAATATCCAGGGGACGAAGTTTGAAGGAAGAAAAATAGAATGAATAGGTGAGCTCAGTCAAACATTGTGACCCTGGTTCTTGCTGCGCCTGCGACCTTCGCTGTAAACACGGATTGGTTCGAGCAGAAGATATTATTTACTCAGCAACCGCCTTTGCGAGGGATACGTTTATAAATCATTTTACCATCCCGTTCTACATAGTCGCCCCGTACTATCGGATAGGCATACTTAGGCGCATGTGATACGCTATGGCTTCTTATCATTATTTTGTCGTTCACTTTCAGGCTACGCAAGGGCCCGAGTTGAGACTTTTCAGGCTCAAATGTTACAATATAATCGACACCATCAATCCTGGCCATCACTCCGAAACCTAATCGTGATCCCGGCGGAAGAGAAAGAGAGGTGATAACTGCCTCCATATTGGTAAAAGCATTTAATTGCTTCCTTATTTTAGCTTCACCGGCATAAACTTTTTTACCTGCGGGAGACTCTTCCCATTGTTTAAACTTTATACCATCAGGGGTGGCCTCCCATTTTGATCTTTCGGCTTTTATTTCTGCGGCAGAAAGTGGCTTCGATTTTTTAGCAGTGTCATTTATGATTTCGTGATTAGCATATACCAGCCCACCGACCACCACCAGCGGTAAGATCAGGGCATAAATACCTTTTGTCATATCCGATTAAGTTTGATACAGCGAAACTACTTTGACCTTATCAGCCTGAAGGATTAGGAGCGTAAATTAAAGTGTAAAGATTGTAAATTATTGTAACAAAGACCCTGTTTCGGATTGTGGACGGTGAATTCATTGGGTACCGAACAACAAGTCATAGCGATTCTCCGGATAAAATTATCAGGCGAATCGATTTTGCAGTTAATCTTTCAGGACTTGTTGTTGACCGGGCTGAGTAGTGGGCATTGACCCGTATGATCCGAGATCGAAAGCTCGTTTTATTAAAATAACTATTGACTACTACCCAACCGTTCTCATCAAATTCATAATAATCTTCGGTTGTTGCATAGCGTCTGCTCTGGAAGAAATACCCATTTGAGAAATTATAAACAACGGGTAGCCCGTTTACGGCATGGAAAGGATTTTTATAATGAGTGTTGTAAGAATAATCTACGCGCGCAGATGCAGCGTCAACCAGTTCGCATATATCCAGTAGCCCCTTTTTGCCATAGTGGAAGCGACTGATACCGAATTCACCGTTTCTTTCTGTAAATCTTATGTTGCTATGCAAGCGTGAGTCGCTGCCTTCAATTTCGCCGGTAATACTTCCCATGGGTTCCTGGACAAGACAACGCTGCATCTGCAAAACATTGTTAACTATTCCTTCATCTCTTCATAAGATCGAGTTCACATTGCAAGTTCACTTTTGCGTTGAACAATTTCATCCAAACAACTGTTTTCAATGCGAAACATTTACTCCCGCCTCAAACATTTATTTTTAACCATCTGCCTGCTTACGCTGTCATACTTTGCTATGGCACAGCGGAACGTAACCGGCAGAATCTCCACCGACGACTCAAACGTCCCTCTGGCCGGTGCAACGATTTTCAACAAAGCCACAAACAAAACATCCGTTACCGATGCTAACGGAACCTTCGTCATCGACGCCATCGGACGATGACCTGTTAACGATCACAAACATCGGGTACCTGCCACGGGAAGTAAAGGCAAGCGATGCAGTAGAGGTAAAACTGCTCACCGATCAGAAAAACCTTTCCGAAGTAGTGGTAACGGCTCTTGGTGTGAAGAAAGAAGTAAAACGCATCGGCTACGCCATACAAGAAGTCAAAGGTGAAGACCTCATCAAAGCCCGCGACCAAAACCCGATCTCCGGACTCACCGGAAAAGTAGCCGGTCTTTCAGTAGGTCCGTCAGCCGAATTATTAAGAAAACCAACAGTTCTGCTTCGCGGAAACGAGATCACTCTATATGTAGTTGATGGTATTCCCATCAACTCCGATACCTGGAATATCAGTCCAGACGACATTGAATCGTATTCAGTCCTCAAAGGTCCTACTGCGGCAGCACTTTATGGGAGCCGCGCTCAATTCGGTGCGATACTGATCACCACGAAGAAAGGAAGCAAACTAAAGAAAGGGATTTACGGTTGAAGTGAACTCAACCAACTCCGTTGATAAAGGATTCATCGCCTTTCCGCGCGTACAGGATGAATACGGTCCCGGTGCGAATGGACTATATGCATTTGGAAACGGAAAGGGTGGTGGAAAGAATGACAACGACTACGACGTTTGGGGCCCGCGTTTTGAAGGTCAGCTGATCCCTCAATATGATGGTGAATATGACCCCAACACCACGTATGTAACAACCTATCCCGGTGGCGACGATCAAAACTGGACCGGCAATATTAAACCTACTCCATGGGTAGCACGTGGGTAAAGATAACCTGAAACGCTTCCTGCGCGCCGGCTTCCAAAGCACAAACAATATAGCGCTCTCGGCAAACGGCGAAAATTATAACATGCGATTCTCTGTGTCTCATTCCTATCAGCAAAGTATCGTACCCAACACGGATCTGAACATCACAAACTTCAATCTCTACGGATCGTTTAATCCCAGCAAGCGCTTTAAGATTGAAGCGAACCTCAATTACAACAGGCAATTTACCGACAACTTTCCTGATGTTGACTACGGTCCAAATAGTTTGATCTATAACATGTCTGTCTGGACGGGCGCCGATTGGGATGTGCTGGCACCTGATATCAGGGGCATATGGCAGGACAGGTAAAACAGGTACGCAATCTGTTTTCGCAGAATACCAACGCTATCATAATCCATGGTTCATGGTAAAAGAATGGCTGCGGGGTCATTATAAAAATGATATCTATGGATACCTGTCGGGCAACTATAAGATCAATAATAATCTTAACGCTACAGTGCGCACCCAGATTACCACCTATGATCTGCTGCGCACGGAAAAAATGCCTTTCTCCGCCCATCCTTACAGTCGGAGAAGTGCCTTTGGCGACTATCGCGAAGACCACAGGAGTCTTTTTGAGAACAATACAGAGCTGCAGCTTAATTATAACTATACCGTTAAGAAGTTTATCAACCTTCGGGTCTTGTAGGTGGAAACATCAGGTCGTTCATGTATAATTCCAATTTCACATCAACCGACTACCTGAACGTTCCGAATGTTTACAGTTTCAGCAATTCCAGGAATCCTGTACAGGCAAACAGTTTCGCTTCGGATATGAGAGTGTTCAGTGCGTATGCTTCGCTTGATGTATCGATCGACAGGTATGCTACTATCGCCTTTACCGGCAGAGTAGACAAATCTTCTGCACTTCCAGAAAACCATAATAGCTATTATTATCCAAGCGTCTCTGTTGCTTCTGTGGTTTCTGACTATATCAATCTGCCTTCAGCTATTTCTTTTCTTAAAGTACGAGGCTCGTTTGCAGCGGTACACGGCGATGCCACATCGGCCACTATCGGTATGGCACCGTTCAACTCATTATCTGCATTTCGCAATCCAACATGTGGGACTTCTCTTTTCGATTATCCGCTCGATTATGGCAACAACTATATGTCGCCTTATGGCGGTCCGGATTACTCGCTTTCAGCTGTATATTCAACCAGCAAGCCTTACAATAATCAGACGGCTGCATCTTACACAAGCAACATCTACGATCCTAATATCAAACCGCTTAACCGCGTGAATTTTGAAGAAGGGTTTGATATTAAATTTCTCGGGAATCGCCTGGGTTTAAGTGCTACAGCATTTCAATATATAGATGGTCCGCAGATTCTGCAAAACCCGATCTCTTCATCATCAGGCTATGGCTATTATTACCTTAATGCACTTAAAACGCGTAAAACAGGTTACGAACTTTCGCTGTCCGGTACACCCGTTAAATCAAGAAATATTTCGTGGGATGTACTCGTCAACTGGAGTACGTATAAGGACGTCTATCTCGAATTGCCTCCCGGACAGGAAGACTATAAAACGTTTTTCCGAAAGGGCGACAGGGTAGATAAGTTTTACGCTGGTGCATTTGTGAAGTCTCCGGACGGGCAAATTGTGAACGACGCTGCGGGTAAACCTCTTTACAATCCGGTGCAGCAGTTCCTTGGTTACCTCAATGGTAAATTTCAGTGGAGCATTTATAACTCCGTTAGCTATAAAAATCTTTCCATCGGATTTCAGTTTGATGGAAATGTTGGAGGGGTTACTTCCGACTACATGCATAACAAAACAATGCGCGGTGGACGTAATATAGAAACAGTGCAAGGTAAAATTGGTGAAGGAAGATTGGCTGATTATCAGCACTCCGGTGATGCAACCTTTCCTGGGATTTATGTAGGAGAAGGAGTTGTGGTATCGAATAACGTTCCAATCAACTTCGATTCGGAAACCGGTGAAGTGATCAACTACAAAGATCTACAGTTCACTCCTAATACCACGGTTACGCATGTTCAGGATTACCTGAGTAAGTATTACAACATTGAAGAGGCCAACCTGATGAGCAAAACATATGCGAAGCTCAGGGAGGTAACCCTTACCTACACGCTTCCATCAAATATCCTCGCAAGAACATTTATTTCTAAAGCATCTGTCTCGCTGGTAGGCAGAAACCTCCTTTATTTCTATGGCGATAAAAGGTTCAAGGATGTTGACCTCGACCAATACAATTATTCTACCGGCGGAACTGCTTTGCAATCACCAACTATGCGTCGCTTTGGAGTAAATCTCAACCTTGTATTCTAAAAAACAACTAACTATTTAACATGAAAAAGCTAATCTATACACTTTCTGTTTCGGCCGTGCTGATGGCAGGCGCCGGTTGCAGAAAAGAATTCAACTCGCTCAATACAAACGAAAATAAACCGACATCTGTTCCCGCCAGTCTCTTGTTCAACGGCCTGCTGTTCGATATGTACGATGCCCCGTATGGCTCAGGCGAACGTTACAGCCAGTACTTCCTCTGCAACTACGATTACTATGGCAACAACCGCTATGATTTCGCATCGGGAGACGATTACTATGAAGAACTGAAGAATGCCAACAAGATGGTTGAAGAAGCAGAAACCAGCGGATTGCCACAGGGCAACGTGTACGCTGCGATGTCGAAATTTTTTAAAGCGTATTTCTTCACGAAGATGAGCCTTCAGATGGGTGATCTGCCCATGACAGAAGCATTGCTTGGGATAGAGAATCTTACACCAAAGTACGATGATCAGAAGACCATATTCATGCAGGCCTTCTCATGGCTCGACAGCGCAAACAATGAACTGGCTGTGTTGGCTGAAGCAGGCGACAATAATCTGCAGGGTGATATCTACTTCGGCAATGATCTTACAAAATGGAGAAAGGCGATGAACACCTTCCAGTTGCGGCTGCTGATTCACTTAAGTAAGAAGGCCGACGATGCTGATCTGAATGTGAAAGGCCGTTTCGCGCAGATTGTATCGAACCCCGCTACCTATCCGGTTATGGAGGAGATGTCGGACAATTTGCAGTTTCAGTACACCCATCCAACAAACGACTATCCAATGAACCCGGATAATTTTGGGTTTGATGCACTTCGTTATAATACCTCAGCTACATATGTTGGATTGTTGAGTAGACTTGAAGATCCCACGGGTATTTATCACTGCGGAACCCGCTGGTGCTATATTAGCAGATGGTGGGTCACCTACAAGCTATAATTCTTTTGTAGGTGCTAATCCCGGGGAAGACCTCGGCACCATGTACATCAAAGCAAATGGCGGCCGGTACTCACTGATCAACAGGTACCATTTTTACGAAACATATACCGCCGAGCCGGGTATTCAGATTGGTTATCCTGAGATGCTGTTGAATATCGCTGAGGCGATTAACAGGGGATGGCTTGCGAGCGGTCCGCTCGGTGATGCAGAAGCATATTACACTGCTGCCATCAAAGCGTCAATGGGTTTTTATGGTATCCCCGAAAACGGCACATTCACTACGCATTTCCTTCAATCGGGCAGTCCCGGATCTACTGCTGTATACAATACGTATGATGTCAATTTCAACTTTAGTGATTATTACAACGATCCCAAAGTAAAATATGCCGGCAACTCCAATGCTGGTCTAACGCAAATATTAGAACAGAAATACATCGCGTTGTTTCGTCATTCGGGTCTTGAATCGTACTTCAATTTCAGAAGAACAGGCATTCCTGAATTTGCTACCGGCCCTGGTACGGGCAACAGTGGTCGTATTCCATTGCGTTTTCAGTATCCGTCTGGTGAAAGATCTGCAAACGACGAAAATTACAAGGCTGCACTTGAATCGCAGTTTGGAGGTAATGATGATATTAACGCAACAATGTGGCTTCTTAAATAAACGCTGAGAACTTTATATGCATAAGATCATTGCACTTTTCGTCTTCCTGTTATTAAATACCTGCATTTTTTCGCAAGCTCATAAAACAGAAAACCTCATCATCGTAACACTTGATGGGATGCGCTGGCAGGAAGTCTTTGGAGGAGCAGATTCAGTTTTGCTGAATAATACTTCATACACACGTGATGTAGAATCTGCGTCAAAAAAATTCTGGGACAAAGAGGCCAATGAGAGAAGGAAGAAGTTGTTTCCGTTCCTGTGGTCGGTTGTAGAATCGCAGGGCCAGCTTTATGGTAACCGGTGGAAAGGAAACTTCATCAATAATTCCAACCCTTACTGGTTCTCTTATCCCGGATACAATGAAATTTTTACCGGCTATCCGGATACTGCTGTAAACTCAAATGATAAAGTGTACAATAAGAACGAAAACGTACTTGAGTTTATCAATAAGCAAAGTAAGTACAAAGGGAAAGTCGCGGCATTTACTACGTGGGATGTGTTTCCTTACATTCTCAACGAACCACGCAGTGGCGTATATGTAAACGCTGATGTAGATACCCTGAAGTTTGACAACGACCGGCTCAACCTCATCAATGATCTTCAGTTTCTTACAACACGCCCTATTGGCGTACGTCCGGATGTAATTACTTACCTGGCCGCCAGGGAATATTTCAAAGCGTACAAGCCTAAGGTGTTATATATCGCATTCGATGAAACCGACGACTTCGCGCACGGCGGTATGTACGATCAGTACCTCGCTTCGGCCTATTCGCAGGATCGGATGATAGAAGATCTGTGGACTACTATTCAATCAATGCCCGGGTATAAAAACAAGACAACACTGATCATTACATGCGACCATGGCCGTGGAGACAAGAACAAAGATCAGTGGAAGGATCACGGCCAGAAAGTAGAAGATGCCAACCAGATTTGGATGGCAGTGTTGGGTCCGGATTCTAAACACCTCGGCGAATTGTCCGCGGGTGAGCAACTGTACCAGAAGCAGATTGCTGCCACTATTTCGTCGCTGCTTGGATTTCAATTTAAACCTGCGCACCCGGTAGCGGAGCCAATTAAAACTGTTTTGCCATGACATCGAAGGCGGCAAAAGCTGTTGTAGAGGAAGTGTTCTCTTTATATGAAAAATTTGGAAACGAAGATTACATCGGCGAGCCGGTGTCACAGGTTGAACACATGTGCCAGGCTGCGCAGCTTGCAGAATCCGAAGGATTTGATGATGAAGTGATACTCGCCGCATTCTTTCATGACATCGGCCACTTGTATGAGCATATTGCCTCAGTTACACTGATGGGTAATTATGGAGTCGAAAATCATGAAGGCCTGGGATATTCTTATCTGAAAGAGAAAGGTTTTTCGGAAAAGATCGCCAGCCTTGTCGAGAGCCACGTTCCCGCTAAGCGTTATCTCACCTATAAATTTCCCGATTACTACAACAGGCTATCGCCAGCAAGTAAAGCTACTCTTGAAAAGCAGGGAGGAATGATGTCGGATGAGGAAGCGCAGGCTTTCGAGTCTGATGATTTGTTCGATTTGTTTATCCGCATCAGAAGATGGGATGATCTCGCCAAGCAGGAAAACGTTCCGCTACCCCCGCTACAGAAATATAAAGCGCTTGCATTTAATCATCTACTAAAGCAATAATAATGTCCACACGCCTGATTGTTCTTGACATGGCTGGTACTACAGTGTCTGACGACGACGCCGTTGCAATCGCTTTTCAAAAAGCCTTCGCAGGATATGGTTATCATGTATCGTTCGACGAAGTGCGACCCCTCATGGGCTATAAGAAAACACTTGCGGTGCAAAAAGTTCTTGAAATGAAGAACGCGTCAATCACTGACGATCTCGTCAATAAGATACACAGCGATTTTGTGGACGAGATGGTGGATCACTACCAGACATCTCCTCATGTAAAGCCCGCGCCGGATGCAGAAGATATGCTGGAATGGCTGAAAGAGAAAGGTATTCGCGTAGCAATGAACACAGGCTTTCCCAGGCAAATTGCGGATGTAATCATCGAACGCTTTCAATGGATAGAAAGAAATCTTGTAGATGAATTGATAGCGAGTGACGAAGTAGAACAGGGACGGCCTTTTCCCTTCATGATTGAAAGGCTAATGGAATCGGGCGGGATAACCGATGCAAGTGAAGTGGTGAAAGTGGGGGATACCGAAGTAGATATCAACGAGGGCAGAAATGCAAAATGCGGGATTGTTGTTGCGATCACATCCGGCGCCTTTACCCGCGACCAACTTGAACAATACCACCCCGACCACATTATAGACAACCTGAAAGAACTGCAAAATATTATACGCTGAGCTGATGATCACAAATGCGGGGCTTCTTCACCAGGGAAGTTCATCACGAAGGCAGGTAGTCGTGTCACTCTATGCGGCAGTAGTCACTTTTCTCGCATATACTTCTGTCTATGCTTTCCGTAAACCCTTCACCGTAGCCACATTCGAAGGCATAGATTATTGGAACATTCCCTACCAGTCGCTGTTGATCATCGCCCAGGGTATTGGTTATATGCTCAGCAAGTTTTACGGGATAAAGTTTATCGCTGAGCTAAGCCGTTACGGACGATGGAAAACAATGGTTGCCTTGATCTCTGTGTCATGGCTGGCACTTCTTGGATTTGCAGTGACGCCCGCACCCTATGGAATGATTTTTCTGCTGATCAATGGTTTTCCGCTGGGCTTTTTTTGGGGTATTGTATTCAGCTACGTTGAGGGCCGGCGTGCTACGGACATCATCGGTTCTGCAATGGCCGTGAGTTTCATTTTTGCCGGAGGGTTCACCAGGTCCGTTGCAAAATGGTTGATTGTAGATGGAGGTATTAGTGAAACGTGGATGCCCTTTACTACCGGACTTATCTTTTCCCTGCCGCTCGCTGTATTGATTTATATGCTCGAAAAAATACCGCCACCGGATGCGGCTGACGTAACGGAAAGAACCGAACGTGAACCCATGGATGGTAAGGCGAGAAAAAACTTTCTTCGCACTTTTGGGGTGGGTGTATTTGCCGTTACGTTCGCCTATTTATTTCTTACCCTGCTGCGCGACATACGTGACAACTTCATGGCCAACATATGGAATGAATTGGGTTATGGCTCAGACTACTCAATATTTACTGTTACCGAAACACGTACTTCTGTTGTAGTGCTTATCGTAATGAGTTTCTTAGTGGTCATCAGGAAAAATATCCAGGCGCTGCGCATTATTCATATGATTATCATCGGAGGATTCATAATATGCGGAATCGCTTCGCTGCTGTTCCTGTATGGGTTGCTCGAAGGCGGATTGTGGATGCAGCTGATGAGCCTTGGGTTGTACATGGCCTACATCCCGTTCAACTGTATTTTTTTCGAGCGAATGATTGCGGCATTTCGAATCAAAGGGAATGTTGGATTTCTAATCTATTTCGCAGATGCTTTCGGCTACCTCGCGAGTACCGTTGTAATGTGTGCAAAGGCGTTACTAAACGTATCTGTCAACTGGTCAAAACTCTATTCGGTTCTTTCTGTGGTGGCCTCGGCAATCGGCCTGGTAGCCGTTGTTCTTTCTCTGTTCTATTTCAACAAAAAATATCGGGTACATGCGTAGCGCAATTGTGATAGGTGCAGGAATTGTTGGCCTCGCTACTGCCCGGGCACTCGCGGTACAGGATTACCGTGTTACAGTTATTGAACGCTCAGCACGCGCTGTAGGTGCTTCGGTGAGAAATTTTGGAATGATATGGCCAATAGGCCAGCCCGACGGCACTTTATACGAATTGGCGGTAAAGTCGAAATCGATATGGCTGGAACTTTGTAATGAGGCGGGTATATGGCATGATCCGGTTGGCTCACTGCACCTTGCCTATGCTGATGATGAAGTGAAAGTATTGTCGGAACTGAACGAGATCTATCAACATCGTGGTTATTCAATGTTATCTGTTGATCAAACGTTGACAAAATCACCTGTCGCCAACGCCCGTAATCTTAAAGGCAGTTTGTATAGTGCCGATGAGATAATTGTTGATCCACGTGAGGCCCTCGCAAAACTACCTTCATTTCTTTCGCAAAATTATGGAGTGAATTTTTTATGGGGTACGGTAGCCACCAATGTTTCCTATCCGTCAGTGTACGCTGGTAACGAAGAGTTTGAGGCTGACGTTATCTACATCTGTAGTGGAACGGATTTCGAAACATTGTACCCGGAATTCTTCGCGCTGCAACCCCTTACCCGCTGCAAGCTGCAGATGATGCGAATGGAGGCACAGCCTGGTAACGAAAGAATCGGCCCTGCTCTCTGCGGCGGACTCTCACTGATGCATTACCATTCTTTTAAATCCGCTTCTTCTTTATTGGACTTAAGAAAAAGATACGAGGAGGAGTTATCCGACTATCTTAAATGGGGCATTCATGTGATGGCAGCGCAAAACCAGGCAGGCGAAATTACAATAGGCGATTCGCATGAATATGATGCAGCGCCGGATCCGTTCGATAAGAGCTTGATAAACGATCTCATCCTTCAATATCTGTCGAAGATGGCTACGTTTAAACATCCACGCATCATTGAATCCTGGAATGGCATGTATACTAAACTTACTAATGGTGAAACAAATCTTGTATTCCATCCCGAGCCAGGCGTAACGATTATCAATGGAGTAGGAGGCGCAGGGATGACGCTTTCATTCGCTTTGTGTGAAAAGGTAATTGATTTAATGTGATCCGTTAGAAGCTAATGACAGCGGTTGGTCACTGAAAGATTTGATGAACCTGCTGTACCAGAATCCCGACGACTTGACAATACGGCGCTGGCTCGCAAAATCTACATATACTAACCCAAACCGTGGCCGGTATCCTTCTGCCCATTCAAAATTATCGGTGAACGTCCATACGAAATATCCATTCACTTTTACGCCCTCTTCACGCGCCCTGATGCACCTGGGCGATGTGATCCTGTAGAAATTGCTGGCGGCTTACGTCATTTACCACGCCGTCTTCCACTACATCGTCAAAAGCGGCTCCATTTTCAGTTACTATTATACTTTTGATGCCGGGGTACGAGTTATATTTTTTGAGGACGAGGTAAATGCTATCGGGATAGATTTCCCAATCCATCAGCGTTCGCGGCACGTTTCTTCTTCCTGCGCGGATTATCCTGGCTTGAATCAGTGGAGTAAAATATGAATGGCTTACCAGTTCCCTCGTATAATTCTGCACGCCGATGAAATCCATATCGAACGACAGGTTACCTTCATCTCCGTCTTTAACAAAGGGTTCGAGCCGTTGTAATAAGCTGAGGTCGCCGACAGGATATCCCATTCCAAGCAATGGCTCGATGAAGGATCTGTTAAGCAGGGCGTCTATCCGGTTGGCCGCCATAATATCTGCGTTGCTGTATTCCATTGGGTCAACGTGTGAACAAGAAAACGTTGTTCCTATCTTAAGCCGCGAGTCTAACGACCGGATCACTTTGCCTCCAATAGCCTGGCACAGAGCGGCGTGATGCATGGCGGGCAGAAAGTTTGCGAGCCCGCGTCTTCCGGGTGCGTGCAAACCAAGATAATAACCGGCGCCGGTAAATACCATTGGTTCGTTCATCACCATCCAGTGTTTAACCCGGTCGCCAAACGCTTTGATGCAGAAAGCCACATATTCTTCGAACCATCCAAGTATATCACGGTTTGTCCACCCGCCTTTTTTCTCCAGTTCAAGCGGCAGATCCCAGTGATAAATCGTCACCCAGGGTTCAATGCCTACTTCGAGGCAAAAGTTGATTACGCGATTGTAGAAGTCGACACCTGCTTTATTTACTGCACCCGTGCCCTGTGGAAAGATGCGGCTCCATGAAATGGAGAAGCGGTAATTGGGAATGTTCAACGCACCCATCAGCGCCAGATCATGATAATAGTGTTGATAGAAGTCACACGCCACATCGGCGTTTTCATTGTTAGGTATCCGACCCTTCTTCCTGGTGAAGTCATCCCAGATCGACAAGCCTTTACCATGCCTTCTCGGCGCTCCTTCAATCTGGAATGCAGCAGTAGATACTCCCCAGGCAAAACTGTCGGATCTGTTCTGTTGATCGTACATATCAGCTGCCCAGTTTTGCAATAATTTTTCTCATCGTTAGTTGCCTGAATTGCTTAATAGTAAGTTTTTCGTTGGGGTTCAATTCGTGACCGGCCGCAGTCGGCGCGTGCGCATGCAGGATGTAATCGATGATGCCTTCGATATTGTCGGGATAACTTACGTCGGTTACAGTTTGTTCGTTTAACCACAACTCCAATGCCGACAAGTTTTTTTGCTTGAAGGTCTTCATGACCGGTACGCCCATTTCTTTCAGCGCCGCGGCATTGCAGTGTTGTTCATACTGATTTTTCATCGGGACAACGAGCAACTTTTTTTTGAGGTACAAAGCTTCCGCAGGCGTTTCGAAACCTGCGCCGCAAACAACCCCTGAACAGGAAGCGAGGCTTTCAATAAATGCTTTATTGGACAGTGGCGAAATCGTGATATTATCGATCTGCGTTCCCTGTTCAAAATGTTTGGAAAACACCTGCCAGCGAACCTCCGGGAATTCGCCCAGTACCTTAATTATTTTTTTGTCGCTATAGGCAGGAAGATAGACGGTGTAGTGGCCGTTGTCGGACACAGGCGCTTCTCTTACTTCACTTCTTATTACCGGGGTAAAAATATTTTTATCAAATGCACTGAAATGAAATCCATAGTGTACTGACGCAGGGGCGTAAACCTTTCAGTATCATCCGGCCTACAGCATCACGGTGTTTGGGTTGCGGGGCATTTTTGTTGAGCACGGCTGCCTGGTGACTCAACCCGATACACGGCTTGTTGCGCATGTAGCAAGCCCACGCCGACACAGGTTCAAAGTCGCTAATCACAAGGTCATAGTCATCTACCGGGAGCTGCTTCACGTCCTGGAGAAGCTTTTTAATCTTGTTTTTTTTGTAGGTTTCGAATAGATCAATCCCTCCTTTCTTTCCGAAAATATAGCTGAGGCCGCCGAAAGAGTATTTTACATCGAATGGCAGGTCGAGATCGGATTGGGTACCGCTTATCAATACATCTGTATGAGCCTTCTTCCTGAGAAGTGGAACTATTTCACGGGCCCTGGACACGTGCCCATTTCCCGTTCCCTGGATGGCATAGAGTACTTTCATGCTGATGCGGCTTTTGTCATCACCCTGAATTCTGTGAGCATGGTCGCAAACAATTCATTGTTTGTAGGCTCTGCCTCTTCTTCCCAAATGCTAAGGTTCATTGCGGGGTCATCATGATAACGGTAGATAGTCCACTCACCATTATTATATTCTAATGCGGATAAATTTTCGATCCAGTCTCCCGAGTTCAGGTACATGATACGGCCCTCTTTGTTGGAGATCTCACGCATGCCCGGATGATGTATGTGCCCGCAAATCACATAATCGTACCCGTTGCTGATGCCGATGTCCGCGCTCACCTGCTCGAAATCGTTGATAAATTTAACTGCACTTTTTACACTGTTCTTTATCCTTTTCGAAAATGATATCTTACTGCGAAGCAGCACTTTCTCAGAGATGAAGTTGACAAAGCTGTTGAGCAGTATAAGACTGTCGTAACCTATGGCGCCGAGTTTAGCGAGCCACCTGGAGTGTTGCATGGTTACATCGAAAACGTCGCCGTGGAAGATCCATGCTTTTTGGTTGTTCTCAAGATCAAGAACGAGCTTATTGACGATGTTGAAAGATCCCATTTTCATCCCCGCGAACTTTCTTAGCATCTCATCGTGATTGCCGGTGATGTAATAGGTGCGTTTTCCTTTACTCACCCAATTCATCAATACCTTTATCACCTTCATATGGCTTTTTGGCCAATAGCGTTTGCTGAACTGCCAGATGTCGATGATGTCGCCGTTTAATACAACTGTTTTGGGATTGATGCTTTTGAGGTAGCGGAGAAGCTCCTTCGCATGGCACCCGTAAGTGCCAAGGTGTACGTCTGAGAGAACCAGGATATCTATTTTTCTTTTTTTGTTCTTCATGGAGTGTACTACAAATATGTAAATACACTATGAACTAATCGTTACGTCAACATGAAGAATATGTTATGTTGTAGCACCGTCTGCCTGGTCCGAAAGACCCTTTAACTGCAACATCGTTTTCCAGGTTACCGCTTTCGGCGGCACCAGTATGGCGTTTGTTCAGTCTCTTCTACTTTTTTAAAGACAAGCGCAAGACGTAATGTATCCCTTAAAAACCAGCGCGGATCAATATCACTAATGAACACAGTATGTACTGAAAGTGAACAGTGCAGGATTTTGCCGGATAACGGGGTATTGATTATCATAGAATTATAAGTTGGTACTGTATTGGAAAGAGGAACCGGGGAATTATACTATGCTTAAAAACTATTTTAAAACCGCATGGCGGAACCTGGTTAAAGACAAACAATTCAGCTTCCTGAATTTATTAGGATTATCTACCGGTTTAGCGTGCGTGTTGCTAATTTATCTGTGGGTGACTGATGAAATGAGTGTAGATAAATTTAATGCTAACGATAGTCGCCTATACGAGGTGTTGAAAAAAAACAGTGACGGAGCAGGTACGATCGTCATCGGTAAAAATACGCAGGGCTTATTGGCAGCATCAATGGCGAAGGACTTACCCGAAGTAGCTTACGCGACAGCTGTAAGAAAACAACGGAAGCCTGGTATACTTTCATTAGGCGATAAAAAGATTAAGGTATTCCCGCAATTTGCAAGCAAGGATTTTCTCGAGGTTTTTTCGTACCCAATCATCGACGGTAACAAACGCGATGTGTTGACGAATATCTCCGGTATCGCTTTGTCTGACGCGGTCGCACTAAAACTTTTCAATACAACGAACGTAACCGGCAAAACAATACAATTCGATTTAAAGGACGAAAGTGATGATTTTACCAATGTATACACCATCACAGGAGTATTCAAATCGCCGCCTGCGAACGCATCTAACCAGTTTGATGTACTGATGCCTTTTGATTTATATGCCAGGAAGAAAGCCGGAGGGCCGGGCGATATCACTTTCTGGGGAAGCAATATGGCTTCAACATTCATACTACTAAAACCCAACACCGATATTGCCCGTTTCAATAATAAAATTAAAGATTACACAAGGGCAAAGATCGGCATTTTGTATGCAGGCCAGGGGCTCCAGGAATTTCGAGGCGAAGTATTACGCACAAAAATATTCTGACAGGTATCTGTATAACAATTATGTGAACGGCATTCAGAGTGGTGGACGAATTGAATATGTAAAACTCTTCTCCATTATTGCCATCTTTATTTTAATCATTGCCTGTATTAACTTCATGAATCTCTCTACCGCGAGGGCTTCGAAAAGAATGAAGGAAGTGGGTATAAAGAAAGTTGTCGGCGCAAGCAGAACATCATTGATACTTCAATATACAGGCGAATCTGTATTGATGGCTTTTTTTGCATTAGGTTTCGCAGCGATCGTTGTCGCCTTATCGCTTCCTGCTTTCAGACAGATTACGGGCAAAGAGCTCAGCATTCCTTTCAATTTGGAGATCATTATTGCCGCAACCGGTATTGCGCTCATCACAGGGGTTGTTGCGGGAAGTTACCCTGCATTTTATTTATCTCGTTTTAAACCGGTAGCCATCCTGAAGGGAAAGATAAAGACCGCTACAAGCGAATTGCTTATCCGTAAAGGCTTGGTTGTATTTCAATTTACGATTTCCATCATACTGATTGTTTCGGTGATAGTGGTGTACCAACAGATGAAATTAATTCAAAGCACCCATCTCGGATACGATAAAAACAATGTTATCAGCTTCGATAATGATGGCTCCCTGCCAAAAAACTTCTCTTCATTTATAACCGAACTGAGAAACATTCCCGGCGTGGTTAATGCATCCGATGTTAGCGGTGATTTGATTGGCAACTACGACCATGCCGGCGGCGGTATAAGCTGGGATGGTAAAGATCCAAATACCAACATCGAATTTTATGGTAATGCAGCAGATGTTGGTTATTTCGAGACCATGAATCTGCAAATGGCAGAAGGGAAACCTTTTTCTAAAGAGTTTGGAGACAGTTCTAATCAGTCGTTCGTTATTTTTAACCAGGCGGCGATTAAGGCAATGGGGTTAAAAGACCCGCTAGGTAAAACTGTTTCTTTATGGGGCGTTAAAAAACAGATTATTGGTGTTGTAAAGGATTATCAT
Organism: uncultured Chitinophagaceae bacterium; assembly: GCA_963782225.1. GTDB lineage: Bacteria > Bacteroidota > Bacteroidia > Chitinophagales > Chitinophagaceae > Flavitalea. The sequence goes on along the minus strand of CAWAIQ010000004.1, from coordinate 3,429,459 downwards.
TTTCAATCGCTCTATAGTAAAATTGGTCCTGCATTTTTTACTTTTTCAAATAACAACCCAAACATCGTAGCAAAGATAAAAGCAGGCAGAGAATCCGCAACGCTGGCCGCTATAAAGTCCTTATACAATAAGTACAACAGCGGACTGGATTTCAATTACTCTTTTCTCGATGATGATTATAATAAGGTGTATGCATCCGAACAGCGTGTTGCGGTACTGTCGGGGTACTTCGCTGGCATTGCCATTATTATTTCGTGTTTAGGATTGTTTGGACTAGCTGCCTTTACGGCCCAGAAACGGGAAAAGGAAATAGGGATACGAAAAGTGATAGGCGCTTCTATAAGCAATATCGTAGCGATGCTTTCAAAAGATTATGTCGCGCTAACCGGTCTGTCTTTGCTTATTGCTACACCGATCTCGTGGTGGGTGGCGAATGAATGGTTGAACAATTTCGCATACCGCGTCAGCCTGGGCATTAATGTATTTTTGATGACAGGGCTTTCCGTGCTCGTTATTACTTTACTAACTATTAGTTTTCAATGTATAAAGGCCGCGATTGCAAATCCGGTCAAGAGTTTGAAGATGGAATAATTGGGAGAAGTATTTCGGCGCTTTCATTGAAAAAAAGCGAGCTGCTCTGTTAATATTCAGTTGGCGTGCCGGGAGCGTTTCAATGGTGGGATCCTGGTAGGCAAATTAACTTGTTGAATCTCGTAAGTCGCCGCAGTGAGAATTAACCGTTCGGTTCTTGCCGGCGCTTGTGTCAGGGGTATCATTCCGGAGTACTCCATCAATCCCAGGTGCCGGTGATTCCGTCGAAGTGCGTATCTGATTTGATCTCCAGCACAGAAAATGACGAGGCCTCTGATTTCTTCAATCATCAGGGAGTATTTAATAAAAAGGCCCGGGTAGAAACCCAGGCCGTGTTTTAAATCCAATATCCTATGAAAAACCTGAACTATATTTTCAATTCATAGGCCAATTATGAAAGCCGCCACCAGGGCGGGTTTCAGCGAATTGGTCGTTTAGACCTGGCTTCAAAATGGGAATGCTGTTCCAGCGTTAAGATTTTTATACACCTCAAAGATTTTTTTGCGTAAGCAGCACAGCCTATGCCTACCATCGCATCGAGGAGTGCAGCGGCCTGAAGGCATGTACACATAACACCATGGAAATCAATGAAGATGAAGCAAAGAAAGAATGACGAACGCTCCCAGCATCGTTTCTCTACGCCAGAAGTTCCCCTGAACAATTAACTCGCGCCGTTGTTGTTGCTGTCGCCATTATCATGAGATGGTCTACATCAGTTCAACAAATCGGCTGCAATATCATGCGCAAGTTCAGCGCGCTTCAAAAGAAAACGCAGAATAGAATGACAGAGGCTAACTACTATGCACAAGAAATTTTAGCTGACGAACAATTAAGAAATGCTGCGCAGGTAAGGCTAAACGTTATGCGCAATCGCCTGTATCAAAATCTTATCAAAGAGTATTTTGAAAATGAGAAGTCCGAGTCGAAATCGTTAGCCCAGTAGTTATCTAAATATTGACAAATAAAAAACAGGTAAAGAAATGCATCGATCATTCTTTACCTGTTTACATTCTAAGTGTGGTCATTTCTTCTTGTATTCTTCATAAATGCTCATTCCTTCGTCGTTAATACGAATCCTTTTCCATTCTCTCCTGTTTTCGATCAGTACAAGTTTTGCCGATTTGTCGTTAACCTGAACGTCGAGAACAGTACCATATACCAGGAAGCCAGGGTATGCTGATTCCACACTCTCACGTGTTGCATCGTCGAGTTGTGATTCGTCATAATGCCTGATGGTAAACTGCCATTTGCCCTTAGCGTCATACTGTGAACTTGTAGAAACGCCATTAAGTTTGAAGTTGATCCTTGAAACACCGTCGAACGTTCTCAAGCTAAGATCAGTCGCATTCTTGTAGTTCTTCGTAAAATGATTAAACATTTTGCCGCTGGTTGCTTTCACACTGGCAAGGGTCATTGCATCTGAATTAGCACTGTAAATAACACCTTCTGATGGTTTACCGATCGATGCGAGGTCGTTTGCTGATAACTGTGCAGAAAGTGCAGCGCTGATAAACAACGAAGTGGTCATAAGAATAAAACGCACATAAAGTAACTTTTTCATGATTTGTTGTTTTAAAATAATTAATTGTTTTACTCAATCATTGTCGTGCGCTGTTGTTACCAGGGAAACAAAGAATGCAAGTTTATTTTTGTATCTTTCTATACATCCTCAACTATTATGCTTCCCCGGCTCAAATTTCTGTCCGGATCAAACGACAATAAGATCATCACTGATCTCCAGGAAGGAGGCATGACAAGAAGAAAAGCTGAAGACGAGCTTTTCAAGTCCTATTCATATTATATACAGGAAGCAGTCAAAAAGTATTCGATGCGTGAAGAAGATTGCTTCGACGCGTACTCCGATACCATATTATCTGTTATATACTCAGTGGCAGAAGGCCGCTTTGAGCAGCGTTCCTCACTAAAAACTTTCATTTACCGCGTATTTCATCATAAATGTGTTGACATAATCCGCAAAAGTTCGACTAATAAGGAAAGCGTTAACCGTGTAACAGATCTACCCGAACCGTTGCTCCAGCTGTCGGATAACACAAAGTCTATCGTGCAAAAGCTAATAGAGCGATTCGACATCCTGGACATGCAGCAAAAGCTTGAAAGGCTGGGAGACGCTTGCAAATCGATGCTGATGATGTTTGCTGAAGGTTATTCCGACAAAATAATTGCCGACACCATGCACTATAATTCAGCTGATGTTGTAAAAACAAGTCGCCTCCGATGCCTGCAAAAGCTACGGCAGGCGTACAACCTGGTAAAAAAATGAGTGAGAAGCTAGACCATATCGATGACTTTTTCAAAGGAGAACTTGATGCAGAACAACTCGAGTCATTTGAAAGACGCATTGCGGAAGATCCCGGGTTTGCCGAAGAGGTGGCCTTCTACCTTTCGTCAACCGGCACTTTACGTCAGCAGGTAACTGAAGAGCGGAAAGTTCATTTTAGAAAGTTATATGACGAAACGAATAAGCGCGCTCACCGCACCATTAACCTGTGGCCATATATGGCGGCAGCAGCTTCGATAGTTGTCATACTAATGGGTGTTTATTTTCTGTACCCATCTGCCTCACCTGAAAAAATTGCTGAAACGTATATTAATAAGAACCTCGCTACGCTCCCTGTGGTGATGAGTAGTGGTGAAGACAGTGTTCAGCACGGTTTGCGGCTATACAATGAAGGGAAATTTAATGAAGCGTCCGAAGCGTTTGCACAGATCCTCGCAAACCATCCTGATCAATATAAAGTGAGGGAATATGCCGGCATTGTTTCCCTCCGAATGAAAAATTACGACAATGCATTAGCACACTTTGAGCAATTGTCGAAAGCAACGCACCTATATGCTAACTCCGGCAATTTTTATATCTCCCTCACCTTGTTGAAAAGAAACCGGCCCGGTGATGCGCAGAAAGCAAAGGCACACCTTGAACGAATTGTACACGATCGAGAAGCCAACGAAGAAGCGGCCCGCGAACTCCTTAAACGGCTTTAGAACAACTTAAACTGGTCTCTATATGTCAACCCCTCTAAAACGACTGATACTCGTTCTATTTGTATTTATTTTAGCTATTCCCTCTTGTAAGCTGTTTAAAAAAGTTGAGGTTCCGTTTCCAAAAGGCACGGTGCCTGGGCTAACCGATTCTACCACCAGGTGGTTTGATTGGGTCGGAGCTTTTAAACCCGGACTTGATTCTGCAACACGTGCACATTACCTGGAAAATGTAAGACAACAGCTGCTTTTGGTTCGAAGTGATTATACTGTTCCTCCTGCCGACTCAACCGCTTATCCCTATACGTATTTCCTTAGTAATTATATCCGTGACAGCTTCGCGGGTCCGTTCCAGGTAACTAACATTCGCGTTGATCTTTGTAACTGCCCGAACGACCAGCTATTTGGTATTGCAGCCGACCTTTTGTATGGCAAAACCGACACCACCGGCGAGTCTACTCCTGTTGGGGTAAAACCAAAACCAGGCACCGTTGTAAGAGGTGATGAAGTTTTGGTATTGTCGGACAACAAAGACATGACCAACCCGCATGAAAATGGCGGCGCACTGGATATGGCAGGCCTGGTAACTTTCCCCACAGCCAACCAATCGCGTGCAGTACTCGCAATAATCGACACAGGACTCGATACCATGTTACTTGACGAACAGCTGCGCAGGACCGTACTATGGCAAGGACCAGAAGGAGGACAAAACCTGCTGCCTGGTGCCAATTTAAGCAACTACATAGACGATCATACCATCAGGCATGGTACGGCCGTAGCGACAATTGCAATGCAGGCGTTTTACCAGGAAACGGGACGAACAGAGTTACCGCAGCTAATGATTTTAAAGGCAGCAGACCATGAAGGTCATGGCACCCTGTTCGCGTATGCATGCGCGTTGTCGTTTGCCATTGATAATAATGCAAACGTCATCAACTCGAGCATGGGATTTTATGGGGAACCCACAGAAATGATCGATTATTTCCTGCAGCGCGCAAAGCAGAAGAACATTGCAATTGTTGCTGCAGCGGGCAATGCCGATACAAGTCACACTGGGCCATTGTGCAGAGATAACATCAATACAGCGAATGAGCTTCACTCACCAGGTCGGATGTTTTATCCCGCAGTGTTGTCGAACGACCAGGATCATTATATGATCATGTCGGTAACCGGTGAAAGCGAGGCCGGCATGCCGTGCTATTTTCAAAATTACTCACAGGAATATGTAACACTAGGCGTGGTAAACCGACCGGACCAGTGCAAATTGTTGCTTTTTCCTGTTGCCATTTATCGCGCAGGGTCGCGGGCTGGAGGGATCATCATTTGCCACCCCGGTTGTGTCTGGCCGTCTTGCCACCAAAGTTTTTCAGGGCGGTCCACCTTCTACCGTGCGTAATTGTATTGACCGGTTAGGAAATGTTACCACAAGAGCCGGCACACCTGTAACACAGGGCAACCAGTTTTTTGAATATGAGCCATGATGAGACTGTGGAAAATATTGATAGTGTATTTAATTATAAGCGACGGGGCATTAGCACAATGCCCCGCCCGCGTTTCAGTGATGTCCAGGGTAGCAACGTTGCGTGAGTCGGATGTTCCTTATCCTGAACAAAAAAGAGAATTGCTTGGTTACATTGTTCAGATGCAGCAGTGTAACATTGATGACGACTCAGTATTTGTACATCTTTTGCAGCGAACCGGTGCGGTTTCTTATTTGTCGGGCCAATATCGTGATGCCACGTTGTATACAGGTATTGCGATTGAACGCCTGAAAAGACTTTCGCCCGGATACCAGGATATGCCGTTGCTGGTAAGAATGTATAATTACCTGAATATTTTTTATGATTCCCTCCACCTTACCGCAAATAAAATTTCAGCTATCGACAGCTCTGTCTACTACGCTATAAATAGCGGGCTCGTCGATAACGAGATTATCAACAACATGATGCAACGCGTGGAGTATAGTTACAACACCGGCGACTATATTCGTTGCATTAATGATGCGAAGATTGCGGACGATTTTACAGCGCGATATGGTGAAGGGACAGACAGCATTTTTTTTGCTGAGTTCTTCTTTAACATGAACATCAGTTCGCTTATTGAGTTAAATCAACTGGATGAAGCTGAGAACAGGCTGATGCAAAAGATTTCTCAAAAAACACTCTTAAGCAGAACGAAACAGCCTGGGCTGTTGTTCAATCAGCTGGCGAGGGTCAACCTTCGCAAGAAGAAATTTTCAGAGGCGCTCGGTGGATGAAGAAGTCGTATGAAAGTAACAGGTTGTTGGGGCTATGACTTGCAGTGCAAACAGACGCTGAATAATATTGGATTCTGTTATTTCCATTATCTCGATCAGCCAACTGTTGCCCATCAATACTACAACGATGCGCTTAGGTTCAATGTGGTGATGGCGGGACAGGAAGAATTGAACAGGCTTGAAGATGCAAACATATTAGGTAACATCGCCAATGTGTTTGTAAGAACCAACCTATACGATTCAGCATTTGTGTATTTCGACAAGGCGTTTCAGCTGGTGGGTAAAAACTATAATGAAACAGTGCTGCTGAATATTCCCGATGATGAATTCAACAAACTGCCGAACATACACTATCTCACTTCGATGGTCAGGGACAAAGGTGATGCATGCTTTAATCGATATCAGGCAACAAAAGATGTACGTTGGCTCAATGAGTCTATCGCGATTTTTCGCAATGCCGACAGGCTGCTGACAAGAATCAAGAAAGGCCAAAAGGAATTGCTGTCCCAGCTTTCGTGGCGAAGAAACGCAAAAACGGTTTATGAACATGCCATACGTGCATGCTATGAAGCACGACGACTTGACGATGCCTTTTATTTTTTTGAAAGAAGCAGGTCCGTTTTACTCAACGACAGAATTGCTGTCAACAGAACGACGTCGGCAGACATGTTGCGGAAGATGGCTACGCTGGATATGAACATTCAGAAGCTGAGTATGGAAGCAGACAGCATAGGGAATGAAAACCTAGTATCTCATGGGCTGCGGAAGGAAATGTATGACCTGATGGCGCAGAAAGACCGGTTAAGTGGATCGATAAAAAATTCTGCGGGTGATATTGGAAAAGTGTGAACCTGGTGGACTTTAGGAAGACAATGCAACCCGGTGTTGCTTTGCTGGAAGTGTTTGTGGGTGACAGTGCCGTGTTTGTGATGAAGATAGCAGGGGACGGGGAGTCGTTAATGAAGATTGACAGGAAGAGTTATAGCGAGCTGACATCTGCTTACACTGAATACCTGAAAGATGCTGACAAAATGAATATTGATTTCGGCGGATTTATTAACGTGGCTGCCGGATTGTATAAAATAATATTCGGTGAAACAGCCCCTGGTAAAAAAATAATCATATCACCAGACGGTGCATATTTTCCGTTTGAGTCGCTTGTAAAGAAAGCAGGTCAGCGTCCGGAATATCTTATTGAATCTGCCGCGATCAGTTATACGTATTCTGCGCAGTTCCTTTCAAATGTGATTGATGATGAAAAAACCAAGGAAGCCCCGCTATTTTTAGGACTGGCGCCGGTGACATACGCGTCGGCCTTGAATTTGAATATGCTTGCTGCGAGTGATGAGTCGTTGCAGAAGATCTCTACGTTTTTTAACGAGCCGTTGCTATACACAGGCGTTGGTGCGGTACGCAGTGAGTTTCTTGAAAAATATTATAAGTACAAGGTTGTGCAATTGTACACTCATGCGAGTGAAGCTGCGGATGAGGGAGACCCTGTGATATATTTTGCTGATTCTGCTGTGCGATTGTCTGAGTTGATGGCCGTTGATCATCCCGCGACGAGACTGATTATTCTTTCTGCGTGTGAAACAGGGAAAGGTAAATGGAATGAAGGTGAGGGAGTGTTCAGCTTCAACAGGGCGTTTGCTGAGCTGGGGGTGCCTTCTGCTATGGTCAATTTATGGTCGGTGGACAACCAGTCTACGTACAGGTTGAACGAGATATTTTGCAAGTATTTGTCGGAGGGAGTTGCTTCTGATGTTGCGTTACAGCAAGCGAAGATTGAGTTTATGCACAGTGCAGACAAAGAGCACCGGTTACCATATTACTGGGCGGCGCCTGTTATTTCAGGCCGGGTGATAACGCTGGATAAGGGTGCGCGCACGTGGGATACGGGATATTGGGCAGTGCTTTCGGTGTTCTTTGTTACGGCCTTCCTGGTGATCAGTTATGTAAGGATGCGGTTTATTTTTTGAGTGAGTACTTAGTCTCTAAAAAACGTGCCGGTCCATTGTTGATAGACGCGGCACGCGATTTTGTAATACTTGGATCATTTCACAGCACCCTGTTTGTCGTCGGCCATCATCAGCTTCCATACCTGTACCTGCTGACGTTTTTTTACGGTGTTTACGTCGGCGAACATTTTGTCGATGTCACTGTTAGGGTAAGCCGCTTTTATCGCTTCCTCATATTTTCCATTTAGCATCGAGTTGAAGTCGTCGAAAAAGTTTACGGTAACAAATGGGGCGGGGTCGTCAGTGTCGCCCGGTAGTACTTTTTCGAGAAGCACCCAACCTTTCAACGCGCCCAGCTTCATTCTTTCTTTATGAATGGCTTTAAAGGTTTCCCCTTCCATCTTAGCGTAATCCGCTCCCTTACCAGGCTGCGGTGTCATATAGTCTACCTGCACATACTTAACTGGCGATTGCGTTGGAGGACCATCGTCACTCGTTGAAGCAGCTTCAGTGTAGATTTCTCTTTTTACAAGCGTTCTGCTTGAAGCATATTTTTTTGCTATGTCGGCGTACTGTTTGTCGGATATGTTCGGAAAATACTTTTTAAATATTTCCCTGTTTGTACCCGGAGGATCCATTAGCAATTCAAATTTGGTTGTTACGGTAACACCAACAAGATCGTATTCCGCTTGCGTGCCAGAAGGCGACAATACCTCATACATCTGCCACGAAATGTAGTCGCCGGACTGCACTTGTTTATCGAATACTTTCTTGGTGTAGTTCCGCAGAAGGCTGTCGTACGTGTCGAACTTGCCGGGCTCCGTCTTAATGTAGAGATATCCTACATATACAGGGGGTTTTGCATTTGGCTGCTGCGCATGCACGGAGACTTGCATCGTAAAAAAGAGTAACAAACACGTAATGTATTGCAGGCTGCGAAAGCAGCTGCGATGAAGCTGGTTCATAAATGAAGAGAGTTTAGGGATGAAAAATATAGGTGGGTCGCATCTGAATTTACACCGATTTCTACGTTTTCCCTTCTGTGAATATATTTCATGATGCAAATCATTTCGCACATGCGAAAACAGTGCAACAATCAATAATGAGAAACATTCCTCGACATTACATTCATTGATATACGCTGTTATTGTTTCGATGATTTATTTGAATTCAATTTAGACACCTAACTTTGGCTGACCCCCTAAATCTATTCACCTGGTTAAAGATTCAGCTGCTCACGTTAAAAACCACCCGGAACTTAAACGAACCATTGGCGTTTTTGGATTAGCGTGTGGCGTAGTAAATATTACTGTTGGTACCGGCATATTCGTATTGCCGGCTTTAGCGGCCGAAAATTTAGGTGCCGCAGCCATTATCTGCTACCTGATTTGCGGCTTACTGATATTTTTGATTGCGCTTTGCTTTGCAGAAGTTGGCAGCAAGATCACTACAAGTGGTGGTACCTACACTTACATTGAATCTGCATTTGGACCATTCGCTGGCTTTTTGGCGAATAATATATTTTGGCTCAGTTGCTGTTTGTCAGACGCTGCCGTAGCGAATGGTTTGTCGAAGACGCTCGGCTATTTTTATCCGTCGTTGGATTCGACGTATCGTCCTCTTCTTTTTTTGTTACTGTTCGGCGGACTGGCCTGGATAAATATCCTTGGAACAAAGAATGGAGTGAAGTTTATGGTAGTAACCACTATCGCCAAATTGATTCCATTGATCTTGTTAGTAGCTTTTGGAGTAAGCCATATTATACCGGACAACCTCCATTGGAAAACTGCATTTACGTTTGGCGACATTGGTTCCGCTACGCTTATATTGTTTTTTGCTTTCCTCGGTATCGAAAATGCAGTGACCAATAGCGGCGAATTTAAAAATCCATCAAGAACGGTTCCGCTGGGAATTTTCTCCGGCCTGTCGATTGTGCTGGTACTTTATCTTTCAATACAATTAGTTGCCCAGGGCATACTAGGCAGCCAACTGACATTGTATAAGGATGCGCCTCTTGCAGAGGTCTCCAAAAGAATCTTTGCATACACCGGGATCATATTGATCACCGTCGCAGCGGCGGTATCAATGATAGGCAGTGTTAGTGCGGCGGTGTTAGCTATTCCGAGGGTGTTTTTCGCCGGCGCGCGGGATGGCATTTTCCCTGGCTTTTTGCAACGTGTACATCCGAAATACCAAACGCCATATGCATCCATTATTGCTTATGCCGGTGTCGATTATTTCTTTTCTGTATTCGGTGCATTCAAGCAATTAATCATTTTGTCGACCGCATCTGTGCTTCTGATATACCTGGGGGTAGTGGCGGCTACCATCAAACTTCGTTTCAAAAAAACACCCGGTGTTTTAAAAACTTTCACCGTTCCGGGAGGCATCACTATTCCTTTATTAGCCATAATTACCATCGCCTGGTTGCTTTTCACCCTATCGCTGCCGGAAATTGTCGGAATGGGCATTATGCTTGGCGTACTGAGTATTATATACTTCGTTATGAACTTATACAAGGGCAAACGCAGTTCCCGTTAAAACGATTACGTCACACTTTCTTTTCCCGCATGGGCTTCAGCGCCTCGCTCCATCGTTCAAGCGACTTGAACATACCCTGTGCTGATTTTTCTACAGTTTCAGAAGGCATAAACACTTCCTGGTCGTTAATCATTTTAGCGAAGAAGGGAATATTAACCTGCTCCACCACCGGCATCATATTAAGGGTTGTAACAACCTGCTTCAGCATCTGGGTAGACCGCAAGCCGCCCGATATGCCACCATAGCTAACAAACGCCACCGGCTTAAACGCCCATTCCTGGAACAGAAAATCAAGCGCATTTTTTATTGGTGCGGGAAAGGAGAAGTTGTACTCAGAAAGAACGATAATGAAGCCGTCGGCAGAGTCGATTGTTTCGCTCCATTTCTTTGTATGCTCCTGGGTATATTGTTTAAGGCGGGGATGGTTTGGCTCATCCATAAACGGCAGGTTTATCTGCGCCAGGTCGAGTAATTCTATGTTGAATGAATTATGTTGCTTTGCAACCTGTGTGATCCATCTTTCAATTGCTACGCCTTTTCTTCCCGGCCTTGTAGTGGATGTGATTATTTTGATATTATGCATGCGATGTTCTTGCAATGCGCGTGCCTGAGGGGAGACGGTTGTTTTTCTTCATCCACCAGCAATGTCGATCGCATATTAAGACATTGCCGATTTTCAAACATCGCTTATCTTGAAGACTAAACTTTTCAAATGAGATATGTTGTGTTGCTGTCGTTGACCGTTCTATTATCCACATCCTGTAAAACCTCCGATTACTCAGTTGGCGACTTCGATAAAGTCAAAAAGATCGACACGCATATACATCTGAACACAGACCAGGCCAGCTTCATAGAACAAGCCGCAGCCGACAACCTGCAATTCCTTGACATAGTAGACGACCGGCCCTTTGGCATTCCAATGAAAGACCAGGAAGTAATCGCCAATAAACAGATCAAAGCATTTCCGGAACGCGTTGAGTACGCCGCTACGTTTGAAACGAAAGATTTCAATCGCGCCGGCTGGCAAACAGATGCCATTAATCACTTAAAGTCTGAGATGCAAAAGGGTGCCATCGCAGTAAAGGTGTGGAAGAACATTGGCATGGCACTCAAAGACAGCACCGGGAAGTTTGTAATGATTGATAATCCTGCCTTCGACACGATCATCAGTTTTCTGGCGTCCAACCACATTCCATTAATCGGCCACCTGGGTGAACCACGCGAATGCTGGCTGCCGCTCGATCAGATGGTGCTGCACAAAGGATATTACAGCGAGCATCCCGAGTACCACATGTTTCTGCATCCTGAATATCCCTCTTACGAAATGCAGGTGCAGGCCCGTGATAACATGCTTGCAAAACATCCACGAACTTGTTTTCGTCGGTGCACATCTGGGTAGTGTAGAATGGAGCCTTGATGAACTGGCAAAGCGGTTAGACAAGTTCCCGAACATGTCGGTCGACCTTGCACGAATGCCCGACATCTACCTTCACACAAAAAATAATTGGCAGAAAACGCGCGACTTTTTCATCAAATACCAGGACAGGCTGTTATACGCCACCGATGTGCAGGTTCGTGCAACAGAGGATGGAAAAGAGATGAACAAGCGCACCCACGAAGACAGACTTTTTTACTGGTCGTTCTTTGTTTCAGACCAAACGTTCAATGAAGAGGGTATTGGCACTTTCAAAGGACTGCATCTTCCGCGAAGTGTGATCGACAAAATATATTACGGGAACGCAAAGCGGATCTTCACCCAGTTTTGAATGGAATAGTAGAAATCACAACCAAGAAGGAGAACTGATGTTTTAAACAAAGGAACAAGACCGCCGAAGACCCCGGAAAGAAAAGTAAATGAATCCACGGCCGCCCAAAATAATAATAATGAAGAACTGGGTTCTCCTGATACTTCGGTATTTTCTCGGTATCGTGATGTGCGTGTATGCTTGTGTAAAAATCTTCAATTTACAATTTGCCATGCCTGATGACGTAAATCCGTGGCTATAAAAGATGCAGAGGGCGTAATTTTAGCGTTCTCGTTTCTTGGCTATTCAGCGAAATTTTCATTCATCTTAGGCACTGCAGAACTTATTCCCGCAATTCTCTTGTTCTTTAAACGAACAGCGTTTCTTGGCGCACTTGTCCTCTTTCCAATCCTTGGTTTTATTTTTTTAATAAACCTATCTTACGATTTCGCTATGCTCATGGAGGTTTGGGCGGGCTCACTGCTTCTCGCTGATCTACTTATACTTCATTTCTATCGAGGGCGCATCAGGGAAATTTTAGATATTGCTGTGAGCAACCCAGTATATAAAGTAGTTAACTCCATAGCTGTTTGCCCCCGTCCGCTCTCCTAAAATCATTACAAAGCATTTCTTCTAATTATTTTCCAATTCCCTCCATAACTATACGCTCGAAATACTTCGTGATGCGTACCATAGCAATGTCGTGTATTCTCTGTTTGTTAGTTTGTGAGGGTGTCTCCGCTCAGCTGTCGAAAGTAACCGTTTCAGGTTTGCTTAAAGAAGCTTCAACAACAACTGCCCTGCCTTTTGTGAACGTTACACTTAACATAAGAGATACCATTTTCGTGATAGGCACAATTTCAAACGAAGAAGGACGGTTCACGCTGGCCGACATTACCCCCGGTAACTATTCATTGGCGCTATCGTATGTTGGTTACGAACAAAAAGCTCTTCCGGTAGATCGTGGGTCAGATGAGTAGCTTTCTCGACCTTGGAGTAATCGAACTTTCAGTCCTGCGTAGCGACTCTTTAGGAGAAGTGACCGTAACCGCTACACAGGAGACGGTATCATCGCGACTGGATAAAAAAACGTTTAATCTTTCTGAGAACCTCAGCAAATCAGGCGGCTCTGTTCTCGAGGCGATGAGAAATCTGCCAGGCGTAACCACGCAAGACGGAAAAGTGCAATTGCGCGGAAACGACAAAGTAACAGTTCTCATCGATGGAAAGCAGACTGCCCTTACAGGCTTCGGAAGCCAAACTGGTCTTGACAATATCCCTGCGTCGGCGATAGAAAAAATTGAAATCATTAATAATCCCTCGTCAAAGTATGATGCTAACGGTAATGCCGGAATTATTAATATTATTTACAAGAAGGAGAAAAAGGAAGGCTTAAATGGAAAGATCGGCCTGACCGGTGGGCTCGGTGCGCTATGGATCAAAAAAAATAACCTGCCAGGTATTCGGCCACAGTACCAGGGCACACCTAAAATCAATCCATCACTGTCCGTGAACTACAGAAAAAATAAAGTCAACTTCTTTTTGCAGGCCGACGACCTGTTTACCAAAACGCTGAATAAAAACGAGTTTGTCAATAGATTCTATGATAGCGGCGACACCGTAGTTCAGCAACTAAAACGCAACAGAACTACGAATTTTATCACCGGTGAAAACTGGCGCTGATCTGTTTTTGGATGCGCAGAACACGCTCACGGTGTCTGGTTTGTTTGGTAGCGAGAAGATTCTTGACAGGGGCGATGAACCTTTCTTCAATGGACATCTTTCTGAGTCGCGGCGGCTTTGGCAGTTTTTGGAAGATGAACTGAAAACTACCGCCACCGGTTCCGCTACATGGCAGCATAAATTTGATAGGCCCGGACGGGTACTCAACGCTGGCTTCAATTATACCTTCCATCGCGAAGACGAGAAGTATTTTTTCAGGAACATTCTGCCGGAATTCGTTAGTCTTGAATCATTCAAATTATTGTCTGACGAACATGTGACGACTTCAATCTCGATAATGTCCATCCGCTAAACGGGGTCGTTTTGAGAGCGGCGTTAAGTTTCGCAGAAAACCATCCCAGTAAATATGCAGTTTAAGCCAGGGTTAAACTCTCCGCTCGATTCAAGCGCCGGTGGATATGCGGATTACTACGAAACAATACCCGCGCTGTACGGCACATACGTGTATGAAAGCAACCGGATTGAAGTGGAAGCAGGAATGCGGGTTGAGTATGTTAAGATTAAGTACGATGTTAACCCCAACCACCCGGTGTATAAAAGCGACGGATATAATTATTTCCAGGCTTTTCCGAATATCCGAATGGCATATAAACTGGATGAAAATAACAAGCTGTCGGTGTTTTATAATCGCCGTGTAGACAGGCCTAACGAAGTGGATATTCGCATATTTCCGAAGTATGATGATGCGGAAATTATTAAAGTAGGAAATCCTGCGTTGCAACCGCAGTTTACGAATACGTATGAAGTGGGTTATAAAAGGAATTGGACGGGGGGATACCTGTTTCCGTCATTATATCACAAGCAGGTAGACGCAACTATCTCGAGAATAGGAAGTATTGTGCCAGGAAGTACTTACATCTATAATATCTTTCAAAACGCGGGTATGAGTTACAATACCGGCTTTGAGATTCTTTTTTCGCAGGATCTATCGCGCCTTTTTACGCTCAATGCCAGCGTTACCGGTTATAAAAAATATCGTCGACTCGTTTACGGTAGTCAATAAATACCCGGTTGAGAATGTTTTTTCTGCGGACCGTGAGCAGATATTCTCGGGAAATGTAAAAGTGAACGCGTTGGTTCACCTGCCGCGGCAATTCGATGCACAGTTAACTGCAGTTTACCAGGCGCCTGATTTAATTCCGCAGGGAAAGGTATTTTCGCGGTTTTCAATTGATGCGGGGTTTAAGAAAGTGATTCAAAAGGGCAGGGGGTGAGTTAATTGCTAACGCAACAGATATCGCGAATACTTTGCAAATTAAGAGAGAGATAAAGGGGAATGGGTTTCGTTATGTAAGTACCGACTATTATGAAACGCAGGTATTTAGAGTAGGGTATAGTTATAAGTTTTGATAGTTCCCCGGCAGGCACGCCCCGCAGGGCAAAGTTTACGTTGTCTTCTGGTACGCCGTGCAACCTCATTCAAAAAGCCGCCGGCAGGCACACCCCGCAGAGCAAAACTCAATAGCCTCCGGCAGGCACGCCTCCGCAGGGCAAATTACTTCCGACCGCTGCAATCTCATTTTTTTCAACAGCCGCCGGCAGGCACGCCCCGCAGGGCCAACACCCTATCTAAAAGTATATGTAACACCAGGCATCAACCTTCCGAAGTTATACTTCATATGATACGAAACTGTCCCCTTCCTCTTAAATGAATTTTGAATCGCCGCATAGCGGTGGTAATTCTTCACCACCTGCTTCCCACTTAAATATCCAAGTATCGCACCCGTCAGCACATCGGTAAACCAGTGTTTATTTTCAGTTATTCTGCTCGCGCCAATAAGTCCGGCGGAGCCGTAAGCGATTATTTTAATCAACGGGCGGTCTCTATACTCCATTGCAAAAACTTGTAGCTGCCGCAAAAGCGCCAGCGGTATGACCCGAAGGAAATGAACTCCCGATGTTTTTACCGTTCTGATCTTTAAACGCCTTATGAAAGGGCCCACGAAATCTCGGCTCAGCCTCCACTTCATTAGGATCATAAAAGAACGGCCGTTGCCTGCCAGCGATTAATTTAATGAGAGTATGAGTTAATGCTGAAGTTAAATATGACTGCGTCGCAAGAAGAGAAGATGTTTTTAATTTTTCATTCCTGAACAGGAAACCTGAAGTCGCCAACACGCCAAGGGTAATGACTTCATACGGTCCACCTGTATTGGTAACAAATTTGCTGATATCCTGAAGCGCAGGATTCCTGTTTCTTATGTCGAGCATGTTGCGCTGGATCGGTTCATCTGCAAATGTGAGCGCAGCTATGGCCAGCACCACCGATGGCAAGCCCTTCTCCAATCTTTCTTTAGTCATATGGAAAGGCTTCGAGACCTGTTGCTTTACATCACTCGCCAATAACACAAAATCATTTCGGAACGTAATACGCGTATTCTCATTGTAAGCTGTCTTTGTAATGACGTTTCGCTGCCTCGTCTCGTTGGTTTTAATTCGGGCACTGTCAAGTTTCCTGATGAGCGTATCTGGCTGTTGCCCATTTGTGCGACCGATCAAAAGTAAAAGTAGTATTGCCAAAAATGTGTAACGCCTCAAGCCCTGCCAGTTTTATCGCGCGAACTTAATGGTCAATTTGGAGTGAATTTAGAATAAAGCGGCACTTGCAAAGAAAACCCCACAACTTGCTATTTTTTGTTTAGTTAATCCTGATTAATACATTAAATTGATTGGGTGGCGCAAATCGAATGATTCATTAATTTATATAATGTTTCTAAATACGCCACGTCTACTACTAGTGAAGCATTGCAGGAAATAGTAAACTTTCGGTTTCATACCCTGCAACTACATAAGATAGAAAGCGGCTGCGCAGAAACGAACACCCGTTCGATAAAAATTTTAGAGAAAGGAGGTATGCGTTTAGAAGGAACGAAGCGAAAGGTTTTGCCCATCAGAGGCGAATGGATGGACAACTTCAGCTATGCAATTTTAGAAACTGATATTCAGGTAAATAGTCATTTCATCTCTTCGATTATGAAAAAACATACAATGCTTTTCGCAATTCTGCTCTGTTCGGGTTTTTTACTTGCTCAACAGGCTGATGAAGATGAAATAAAAACACTAGAACAACAGGAAGTTAGTGCTGTGCTTGCAAAAGATACCATAACACTGAAAAAGCTGTGGGATGAGAACTTCATTGTACATAATCCGGAAAACAAGATCGTTCCTGCTGTGGCTAATTCAACAAACAGACCGGTTCTCAATAGACCGCGATCGTCTTTTACGCGCGAGGTTGAACGTATTACCATTAACGGCGATGTTGCAATTTCTATGGGAAATGAAACCGTAGGTGCTCCCGACGGCACCTCAAACCAGGCACAAATAATAAAACGGCGGTACACAAATGTGTGGATGAAGAAAGGTGGTGGCTGGAAACTGGTCGCGCGCCATGCGAATATTATTTGTGCTGGAAGATAGATCGGAAAAAAATTTCGCTTACAACCAGTCCATGAATTAATTTTAGCGAAATAGTGTGCCCTGAATTTGTAAAAACAAAACGTATGAAACGACGCTCTTTTGTGAAATCTTCTTTACTTACTACATCTTCGCTTGCAGCTGCGGCGCCTTTGTTTAGTGCGAGTGATGCTCAAAATAAAAATGCAATGCACGAGTTTTATGAGTTGCGTGTGTATACGCTTGCGAACGAGAATCAACAGCAGATCGTTGAAAATTATTTTCAGAAGGCTGCTATTCCTGCGTTGAACAAGTTGGGAAGTAAGAACGTTGGCGTTTTTCGGGAGTTGAAACCCGAAGGGCAAACAAAACTCTTCGTGGTGATATCGTATGCCTCAGGCGAGGCTTTTTTGAATTCTGAAGCCAAATTGATGGCGGATGCGAATTACGTGAAGGCTGCTGAGGCATATCTTAATGCGCCCGCTACCGACCCGGCATATACAAGGATCGAAAGTTCTTTGATGAAGTCGTTTACCGGCATGGCTAAGCTGGAAGCGCCCGAAAAGAAGTCGCGCATCTTTGAGCTCAGGAGATACGAGAGTGCGAGTGAAAATGCGGGCAAGAAAAAGATCCAGATGTTCAATGAGTCGGAGATCAGTGTGTTTCGCGGGTAGGCCTGACCCCGGTGTTTTTTGGAGAGACTATTATCGGTGAGTTGCGTCCGAATCTTACTTATATGATCACGTTCGATGATATGGATGAGCATGATGCGAACTGGAAAACTTTTGGTAGTGATGCTGAGTGGAAGAAGATAAGTTCAGTGCCCGAATATGCTGATGCGAAGATCGTTTCGAACATTACAAGAACTTTCCTCGAGCCGACGGATTTCTCGCAGATATGATCGAAAGATTTTTTGCGACTGCGCCCGAGCCGCTGCTTCAGCCGGGCTACCGGAACATCTGTACAATTGTTCCCACAAACCAATGGCACACAGTTTTCATATCACTCATAAAAATACTTGGAAAAGTTACCACTCACAGTCCGCAGGTCGATAGAGATAGTGGGCATAGCAATACTTTTAATGGGTATCGGCTATGCGAGCGACATCCTCGGGCCGCTTATTTTAGCTTTCTTTCTCACTATTCTCGCTTATCCCATGTTCAGCTGGCTAAAAAACAAGCGGGTTCCCGAATCGCTCAGCATTGCCCTTGTTCTGGTGGTACTGTTTGCCGTGATGGCACTTCTCCTGTGGTTTTTGACGGCCCAATTCTCGAATTTGCTGTCCGATTTTCCCAGCCTTCGGAAGAATGTAAGCATTCACCTGCAACACCTGAGCGATTGGGTGATGCGGAAAACCAAGTTCTCTACGCAAAAGCAGATTGATCTTCTTAACCAGCAAAGCGAAAAGCTTGTAAATTTTGCAGGCGGCTATCTCGGTGGGCTGTTCTCGTCGCTCACGGGTTTATTTGTTTTTTTTGGATTGATCCCTATCTATATTTTTCTTCTCCTTTTCTACCGCAACCTGTTACTCAGATTTGTGTTTATGTGGTTCGGAGAGGCTGATCATACGCGGGTAAAGGAAACAGTTAAGGAAACCCAGGTCATCATTAAGAGTTACCTGCTGGGGTTGATGATCCAGGTCGTATACATAACCGTTTTGTTGGGTTGCATCCTCCTGTTATTCGGAATTAAACATGCGTTACTTATTGGTGTACTGTTTGCCATCCTCAATCTTATTCCCTATGTTGGCGCGCTCATTGGAAACATCATAGGTGTTTTGTTGACGTTAACGTCTTCATCGGAATTATCGCCAATATTGATTGTGCTGGTGTCTATCGCTGTTGTTCAGTTTCTCGATAACAACATACTGATGCCTAAGATCGTGGGATCGAAAGTGAGGATAAATGCGCTGACGAGTATTGTGGCAGTAATCGTTGGGGGAGCCATTGCCGGAATTTCGGGGATGTTTCTCTCGCTTCCTGTCGTTGCAATATTGAAAGTGATTTTCGACAGATCGAATCATTTGAAACAGTGGGGTGTGTTATTTGGAGATGAGCGTCCGCCACATAGTCCGTTTACCTGGAGGAAATATCGGCTCGCCTCTGCGAGCGTTCAAAAAGAGATTCAACAGAAAGCAAATAAACCGCCTGCGAAAAAGTAAATGGCTGAAACCATCACGCAAACACTCCAAAGTAAACATCCTGTCGTTCAGGCACCGATGTATGGGGTAACTACCCCCGAAATGGTTGCGGCCGCATCTGCAGCAGGATGTTTGGGCTCGCTTCCCCTGGGTGATTTATCGGCTAAAAAATGCAAAGAACTCATCCGTAAAACAAAAGACTTAACAAGGCAGCCGTTTGCCGTCAACCTCTTTGTGAATGACGTGCCGGTGGTGAATGAATCGCTTAAGAGGAAGTATGCTGAAGCGAAACGGTTTATCGAACACCTTGCACGCGAACACGGTCTAGCAGTTCATCTATCATCGTTCGATGACATAACTGTCAGCACCTTTCATGAACAATTAGAGGTAATTATCTCGGAAGACATTAAGCTGGTGAGTTTCACGTTTGGTAATCTCGACGAAGCGAGCGTTCAACTTTTTAGGTCAAACGGAGTAAAATCAATAGGCACATGCACGTCGGTAGCAGAAGCTAAAATTTTAGAAAATACTGGTATCGACATAATATGTGTGCAGGGGTGGGAAGCAGGTGGTCATCGGGGGAGTTTCCTGGCGGGAGAAGTACCACAAACAGGAGGGTTCTCACTACTCGCACAGGTCTATGATGCGGTGAAGGTACCGCTGATTTATGCGGGAGGAATTTATAATGCGACGACTTTACTTGCTGCGAAAAAATTGGGTGCGCAGGCTTTTCAGATTGGAAGTTTATTGTTGAGATCGAAGGAGAGTGCGTTGAAGGATTTCGAGAAAGAGAGATTAGTAAGAGTGAAAGAAGATGACATCATTCTGACCAACACCTTTTCGGGTAGATATGCGAGGGGTATCAGAAATATATTCACAGATGCACTTAGCAAGACTGATCTCGTTCTTCCGTACCCGTATCAAAATAAACTGACTGGCGAATTGCGGCGTGCAGCGAAAGCCGCGGCAAATGCCGATTTTGTCAGCATCTGGCGCGGGCAGTCTGTCGCTCCACTGAGTGAGGAATCAACTACTAATATTCTTAAAGCGTTGATAAACGAAACAGCGGGCTTTTGTAACCGATTCTATTGAGAGGAAAGTTTTATTTGTTTTAGACCCTTGCGGGAATCAAAGATATTTTAGCTCTTTACTGGAATTTTCAACTTCCAACCCGGCTGAATAAGATCCGGATTCTTTATTAGATCTTTATTTGCCTCAAAGATATCTTTCCATTTCAAGCCATAATGCGAAGCAATCTTACTTAAACTGTCGCCGGATTTAACAGTGTATTCTTCCTGAGTAGGGGCATCCGTTACCTCGAGCGTAAGCCGGACATCACCAGACCGGTAGTCCGGATCGATCTTGTTATACGCACTCCAAACTTCGTCTTTGTCTTGCGAAGACCCTACTTTCCCATCAATGTACAACACCCCATCCTGTTCTGTTACATTAAGATCACCAACGGCTTTTGATTTTGCAGCGCTAATGAGCGCGGCATATTTATCTTGTAATGACATATGCTTATTTTATAACTAGTTTATTTTCTACTTTCTTTGGTTTCAGTTCATTTACGCTCTGCATGAGAGTGGTTAACTGCGAACGTTTAATCTCGCCGGTAAGCGTTACAACGCCATTGTCAACCTTGGCTTTAACGGTCTTATAACTGGCAACCAACGCATCTACTGCAGTCTGCAATGAATCTGTTTGCGTTATTTCAACCGGCGCAGGAGCGGGAGCAGGCGCACTTACAACGATGTTATTTACCACGCTTTTTACGCCTTTAGCGTTTTTAGCGGATGATTCACTCGAAGTTTTACAGCTTTCATCGGGGCAGGTGCCATTAAGCGTTACCACGCCATCCTTTACCGTAGCAGTAACACTGCTACCAAGATTAGCGGAAAGATCGCGTTGAATTTGTTCGTCACTTGGCCCGCTTTTACACGATACCACCGCGAACAAAAGAAGAAGCCATGTGAACTTCAATAGTTTTTGCATACAAGATTGTTTAGATGAATGATGACATCTACATGCAAAAAATATTCCACCAATCTGGGATGCGTTTCATAACACGCCGACATTGTTGTTCTACAACAACCTACACGTAAATTATGGCTAACTTTGTGACCTAAATACGATTTAACGAGTACATATGGGGAATTAACCAGAAGATTCAACAGTTACATAAGAGTCGGTTTTGAGTTTTGATAACCTGTTTAAACTTTAATGATGGACGCATATCCAACGCTTTCCGGAACGATGAACGAACTGCGTAAACAAGGGTATGTTGAAGACTTCAACCTTCAACAGAATTGTCTTGAATGCCGGAATGGCCAGTTCAAGGTATTTGCAGATGAATTTAAGATTGACAGCTTTTATCGGTTTGAGGGTGAGAGTAATCCGTCCGATGAGGCCATTCTCTATGCAATATCATCCGATAAGCACAACCTGAAAGGAGTGCTGGTGAACGCTTATGGAATCTATAGTGAGCAGGTTACTGACGAGATGTTGGAAAGATTGCGTGTGAGGTGATTGGAATTGATTTTTTATTTTGATGGAAATGCTTCACTCAGCGTTAAGGTCCCTCAAAGAAATAAAATTGACTTCTTTTCAAGTAACAAACGATTGTCTGTTCATTTTTTAAAGTCTCCTAGTAAAGAAAAATAAAATAACCCTCCCTCAATTCACACAAACGATTGCCTGTTCATTTTATATAGACTATTTCTAAGTTAGAAGTCATCTAAAATAAAATGATGGGTAAAACAATCTATAAGTGTGTATCAATATTTGCTGTCGCACTAATCGCATTTGCAGCGAACGCCTTCTCCCAAACAAAAAATTCTTGGAAAACCGTAGGCTATGGCGGCGGCGGCGCGATGTTCTACCCGGAGGTAAGTCCCTTTAACCCGGACTTTGCCTTTGTAAGCTGCGACATGACCGGCTCGTACGTTACCCACGACGGTGGGAAATCGTGGAAGATGTTTAATCTTCACAGTCCCGTAGATTTCTATGTTTTTGATCCAAAGGATGAGAACACTGCCTACGCTAACTCCATCGGGCTTTTCAAGACAACAGACAAAGGCAAAACGTGGAACCTGTTCTATCCGTCTCCGGATGAAGTAACGGGTACAGTATCAAAAGGCGACCATGCCCAGGAGAGATTAATCACGAAAGATAATACCCTACGGGATGTAGAGGCGTTTGCAATTGATCCTGCAGATTCAAAAAAGATGTTTGTCGCGGTCAATATCGATAAGAAATCAATACTATTTTCATCTGACAATGGCGGAACCAGCTGGAAGAAACAGCAGGATCTGCAATCGCCAGCCAGGAACATCTTCATCAACCCATCAACCCAATCGGTACTAATCACTCATCACAAGGGAGTAACGGCAATTGAAAACAACAAAAGTACTTTCAATAAAGCGCCGGCAGAGGTAAACCAACTAATGCACTTTACAGCGGGCTTCAATAAATCATCAAACAAATTTATCGTCTACGCTATCGCAGGCAAATCATATTTCGATCCCAATGGTACTGCGTCCGGCATATACTACTCCGAAGACGGCGGTAAAACATGGGAGAACCGGGAGAAGGGATTAACGTCTTATAACAAAGGCCCACAGTCGCCCGAATGGCGAACGATCGCTACTTCAACTTACAATCCCTCCGTCGTTTATGTTTCTTACAATAACATAATGGGCAAGGATGTCCGATTTATCGGTGTTGCGAAAAGCAGTGACTACGGCAAAACATGGACGCTCTCGTGGCAAGACAGCATCAAAAAATCCGGCAATGTTCCATCTCCAAATTTTGAGAAAGAATGGATCAATGAAAGATTTGGTCCGACCTGGGGCGAAAACCCATTTTCGATAGGTGTATCTCCAACAAATCCCGACATCCTATATGCTACTGATTTTGGAAGAGCGGTCAAGACGTCAAACGGCGGCAAAACATGGGAGCAGGTATATACAAATCAAACAGAGAATGGATGGACATCGCGCGGACTCGAAGTAACAACCGGTTACACAATAATGATCGATCCCTTTGATAAGAATCACCTGTACATGTGCAACACCGACATCGGCTTGATGGCGAGTGAAGATGGAGGTAAAAGTTGGAAGAGTATTACGCACAACAATGGGGTGGCTCGTAAATGGCAGAACAGTACATACTGGCTCGCAATGGATCCGGATGTGAAGGGAAAGATATGGGCAGCAATGACGGATGTACACGACCTCCCACGACCAAAGATGTTTCGTAAACGCGGGGTGAAAGACTATCGCGGAGGCATAATGCTGACGGAAGACGGTGGCGAATCGTGGAAGGAAATGAGCGCAGGAATTAATGAAGGCGCAATGACGCATATCATCCTCGATCCTAAAAGCGACAAAAATGCGAGAACGCTTTATGCTTGTGCTTTTGGAAAGGGCGTGTATAAATCTATTGACGGCGGGAAAACATGGAAGCAGAAGAATAAAGGAATAGAAGGCAATGAACCGTTCGCATGGCGGATTACACGAAGAGAAAAGGATGGTGCATTGTTCCTGGTTGTGAACAGAAGGAGCGAAGATGGAAGCATCGGCACCGCCGAAGATGGAGCACTGTACCGTTCGGATGATAATGCTGAAACGTGGAAGAAAATTGCACTTCCTGCACAAACGAACGGCCCAATGAGTATTGTGGCGAACGACAACAGGCTAATATTAGCAGCATGGGGAAGAGATACTAAAGGAAAATTTACTCCAGATATCGGTGGTGGAATATTTGTTTCCGACGATGAAGGGAAGTCGTGGAAGGATGTTTTACATCGCGATCAGCACATACACGACATCACGTTCGACCCGCGAAACAACACCTATTACGCATGTGGTTTTAACGGATCGGCATACCGTTCAAATGACAAGGGAAATACATGGCAGCGCATCAAAGGATACAATTTTAAATGGGGCAAACGTGTTGATCCCGATCCGAACGATCCGGAACAAATTTACATTATCACTTTCGGTGGCGGCCTATGGCATGGACCGGCAAAAGGTGATTCCGCATCCGAGGAAGACATTGTTACGCCAGTTTTAAAATATAAAGATTGATATGAAGAAGATCATTTCGCTCTTCCTGGTTTTTATGTGTGCCGTCACCGCATACCCGCAACAAAAAGTTACATTCAAAGAATACAAGAAAACCTTTACAACCTATCCATTCTCTGATCCGGATCCTGTCCCGAATTTTGCGAAGATCTATCCATACTATCGCTTCGATGGATATACAAATAAGCCTGTGCAAAAGGATTGGAAAATTGTTGAGCTTGAGAATGAGTACATCAAAGTTTTAATCACTCCGGAAATAGGCGGAAAGATTTGGACCGCGATAGAAAAATCGACCGGGCAGGAGTTCCTATACTATAACCATGTTGTGAAGTTTAGAAACGTTTCGATGCGCGGCCCGTGGACGAATGGTGGTATCGAGGCAAACTTTGGGATAATAGGTCACACACCAAACGTTGCTACGCCGGTTGACTACACGATAGTGAATAAACCTGATGGAAGTGTGAGCTGTGTAATTGGTGTGCTTGATCTGCTTACCAGAACTACATGGAGACTTGATATCAATCTCGAAAAAGACAAAGCATACTTCACCACCAATGCGTTTTGGTATAATCCTACTTCAATCTCGCAGCCTTATTATCACTGGATGAATGCCGGAATAAAATCTGCGGGCAATCTTCAATTCGTTAATCCCGGTACAAAGTATATTAGTCATGAAGGTGAGCCGTCGAGCTGGCCTGTCGCTGAAAATGGCACTGATCTGTCTTTTTATAACAATAACAACTTCGGAGGATACAAATCTTATCATGTGATCGGCCGCTACTCAGGTTTTTACGGTGGCTATTGGCATGACGATGATTTTGGAATGGGACACTATGCGTCCTATGATGGAAAAGCAGGAAAGAAAGTGTGGTTATGGGGATTATCGGGCCAGGGTGAAATGTGGGAGAAACTATTAAGTGATAAGGATGGACAGGAAGTGGAAGTACAAAGCGGCCGGCTGTTTAATCAACCCCAGGGAACAAGTTCACTAACACCCTTCAAGAACAAAGGTTTCCTTCCTCATACAACCGATAAATGGACTGAATACTGGTTTCCGGCGGTGAAGACAAAAGGGATTGTTACTGCGAATAATTATGGAACACTGAATGTTAAGAAGGAAAACGGATGGTTGAAGATCTATTTTCAATCGCTACAGCCAATTAATGCTGACATAAGGATAACTGAAGGTTCTTCTACGCTTTATTTGAAGAAATTGAATGTCAAGCCACTGCAATTATATGTTGATTCGATAAAAGATAATAATATCGGGAAGAATTTTGTGGTAGCGATTGGAAAAGACAAACTAGTGTACAATGCTGATCCTAATGCAGATATTATTGCGCGTCCGCAGTTGCCTCCGGCAGATATTGATTGGAACAGTGCATATGGATTGTATGTGCAGGGAAAGGAAGAAATGGATAAGCGGCGGTATCCGCTTGCAGAAACTAAACTGCGCGAGGCGTTAAAGAAAGAGAAGTATTTAATTCCTGCCCTGGTTGATCTTGCTGCAATATTGATACGCAAACGCGAATACGAGGAAGCATTGGAGATTACCAAGAGGGCGTTGTCTGTTAATACTTATGATGATGGCGCGAATTATTATTATGGTATCGTAAATAGGTTACTTGGTAATACGACAGATGCGAAGGAAGGTCTTGATGTTGCTGCAATGGGAATGGAATACAGGAGCGCGGCGTATACAACGCTGTCGGAAATTCATTTGAAAGAAGGTAATTATCAGATGAGCGAGCAGTACGCACTAAAAAGTATTGACTTCAACCGGTATGCGATGAGTGCTTACCAGGTATTGGCGGTGAACTACAGGTTGCAGCAAAATGTTGGTAATGCTAACAAGATTGTTGATAGTATGCTGAAGTTGGATCCCCTCAATCATTTTGCGCAGTACGAAAGATATTTGTTAAGTGGTGACAAGGGCAATACGGCGGAGTTCACTGGCATGATAAGAAATGAGATGCCGCATGAAACCTATCTCGAGCTTGCCATATGGTATCATTCGGTTGGTCGTGATGATGAGGCGGTTAACATACTTAAATTATCGCCAGGGCATACGGAGGTTTCATACTGGCTTGCATATCTAAAAAAGGAAAAGGTAAATCTGTCAAATGAAGATGATGATCTTGTCTTTCCTTTCAGGCCGGAAACGGCGGTTGTGCTTGAGAAATTGATTGAAGCAAACGATAGTTGGACGCTTAAGTATCATCTCGCACTCATTGAATGGCACATGAATCGCGTCGGCAAAGTGAAAGAGCTGTTTTCGGAAATTGGTGCCGCGAGCGACTATGCGCCTTTTTATGCTGCGCGTGCCAGGCTTTATAAAGACGATAGCACTGCTACTTCCCGGGTGTTGAGCGACATTCAGCGTGCGATTGAATTGGATCCGAAAGGGTGGAGGTATGGTAGGGATTTGGTGAGTTATTATTATAGTCAGAAGAATTATGACAAGTCGCTCGCTACTGCGGAGAAGTATTATAACCTCGACAAAGAGAATTATTTAGTGGGAATGTTGTATGCGCAATCCCTTATTGCGAAGGAGAAATTTGCTGAGGCGAAAAAGGTGATGAACAGCATTTACATTCTTCCGAATGAGGGCGCTACTGACGGAAGAGATTTGTATAAAGAAGCTGTGCTGATGCTCGCGGTAAACGAAATGAAGAAAAACAACTATTCTAAAGCGCTGGCATATGTTGCTGACTCGCGGAAGTGGCCTGAAAATCTCGGTGTAGGAAGGCCCTACGACAGTGATATTGATGAGCGGTTGGAAGATTGGATGGCGTATACAAGTTATTCGAAGCTGGGTAATAAGAAAGCGGCAAACGAGATGCTGGATAAAATCCTCAGGTTCGATTATGTGAAGTCAGCTTACGGCAGGCACATTTCAGAATCGAATCATTTGGTTTCTTCATGGGCGTTTAAGGCTGCAGGAAATGCAGAGAAAGCGGACGAGTTGATGAAGTTATATTCAGCTGAGGAGGGTAGGGAGGATGAGAATTACAGGATCATTAAGAGGTTGGAACAGAGGTAATTTTTTAGAGGGGTTGGCTTCCGGGTCATCCACGAGACTTTTTGTTAAATTAGAGGATGCAAAAAATACAATCCTTCTTCGAAGAACTATATAATCATTTCAATGAGCGCAACATTGAAGGTGTAGTGGCGCACACCACAAACGATGTAAAGTGGGCCAATGGTATGGAGGGTGGGTTTGTGTATGGACATGATGGCTTACGCGATTACTGGACGCGGCAGTTTACCTTGGTAAAGCCGACGGTGAAACCTGTTGAATTTGACATAGAAGGTGATGTTGTTCATATAAAAGTTCACCAGGTTGTAAACGATCTCGACGGCAATTTGTTAATGGATGAAGTTGTACAGCATAAATTTTCTTTGAGCAACAACAAAATCTTTTCGTTCGAAATAGAGAGCGAAAACTGATTCCCGAACAAATTATCCTAATAGATATTAATTTTTTCCATTTTATCTTCGCCACATGATAAAACTGGAAGAAGGCCTATTAAAGAAATACGCGCAGGTGATGGTTAACTATGCGCTGAATAACGGACTTGGCATTAACAAAGGCGATACTGTATTCCTGGTAGGCCAGGAGTGTACAAAAGATCTTTTTACTGCGATTGCGAAGGAGATTTACGCTGCCGGGGGTAACCTTATCAGCAACTATCAGATCGATAACACCCGCGAGGGAAGCATTGCACGCTACATTCTACAACATGGATCCGACGACCAGATCGGTTTCTTTGCGCAGCCTTACTGGAAAGGAATAGTAGAGGCTACAGATCATATACTTTTCATTGTTTCAGAACCAGATATTCATTACCTCGAAGGACTCCCCGCTGCAAAAATCAGTCGCATGAATAGCGCCAGGGCGCCATACATGAAGATGCGTGAAAAGAAAGAGCAGGAAGGAAAATTATCGTGGTCGCTTTGCTTATATGGAACGCAATCCATGGCGGATGAAGCGGGATTATCTCTGCAGGATTACTGGGAACAAATTATCGAGGCCTGTTATTTAAGGGATAATGACCCTGTAACCACCTGGAAGAAAGTTCAATCGCAGATCGAAGAGATAAAAGATAAGCTCGATGCTTTACCAATCGAAAATCTACACATTAAAGGCGAAGACGTTGACCTTAACATCAAACTCGGCGCGAACCGTAAATGGCTAAGCGGCGGTGGCAAGAACATTCCAAGCTTCGAGATCTTTACATCGCCCGACTGGCGCGGTACGAGCGGGCATATTAAATTCAATCAACCACTATATTATTCGGGTAAAAGGATTAGCGGAGTGTCGCTACTTTTTGAAAATGGTGTTGTTATTGAATCCTCGGCAGCTGAGAATGAAGAAGCGTTGAAAGAAATGATCTCGCAGGAGAATGCCGATAAAGTCGGCGAATTTTCGTTGACCGACAGGCGCCATTCGCGTATCACGAAGTTTATGGCCACAACGTTGTTCGATGAAAACATAGGAGGTGAGTTTGGCAACACGCACATCGCGCTAGGTAACGCATACAAGGATACGTTTCCAGGCGATATGGCAAGCGTATCGGAGCAACAGTGGGCTGATATGGGGTATAATAGTTGTCCGAAAGTGCATACTGATATTATCAGCACAAGTAATAGGGTAGTGACGGCAACACTTGCTGATCGAAGTAAGAAGGTGATTTATGAGAATGGAGAATTCCGGTTGGACTGAGCTGTAGTGTTATTTTATTGAACGGCTCACGGCTAGCATCGTCGTAATGCAACCTGATCTGGCCTGTAAGTATCACACAATACTTATCGTTGCTGTTATCCGGATGATCTTCACAGCCTACAATTTGAGTATTACTTACATCAATATAACCAATGTCAAGTTTGTCATGCGTCGTATTCCTGTTCTGTAATTTATCGGAGAAATAGGCAACGAACGTGGATGTGCATGCGGGTATCAGTGATGCAACATCTTTTGCATCCCATGCATGCTGCACTTTATAAAAAATATTTCGCGCCTGTAATTCGAGATGGTTTTTGAGCCATGCAGGATCCGCAATGGCTGCCTGTCGAATCACCCGAACGGCCCGGTTCGCCTTCCAAAGAATCGCAAGAGCCAGTAAACCTGAAAGAATGCCGCCTACCAGGAAAAGAACTTGAATAAACGGGCCGAGCCCTTCAAAGAAATGACCTAAAAGCACATTTAGGATCAAACATCCGCCTGAAAGAATTGAATAGACTTTGATATTCCGTCTGGAATTCACCAATTGCTAATTTCAATAAATATAAACCAGCACACTTAAATTGTCGAGACTTCTACAGTCTTAAATAATTTGCTAAGTGCATATCTGTATTGAACATGTGATGTCTGCGCACCGTTCAGAAAGTTTAATTAAACGACTCTCTGAACTCCGAAGGCGACAACTGGGTTTTAGTCTTAAATAGTTTACTAAAAGATTGGGAATGCTCGAACCCCAGTTCATATGCAATTTCACTGACTGAAAGATCAGTGGTTGACAACTTCTCTTTTGCTTTTTCAATCAGCTTGTCATGGATATGTTGCTGCGTATTTTGCCCCGTTAACGATTTAAGCATACCACGTAAATAGTTGGGCGACACGTTTAATTTCTCCGAAATATACTGAACCGTTGGCAAACCTTTCAATGCAAGATCGTCACTACCGAAATAAGCCGACAACAATTCTTCAAGCCGCGCAAGTATAGTATGATTCGTGATCTGCCGCGTAATAAACTGTCGCTGGTAAAAACGTTCGGAATAGTTCAGCAATGTTTCCAGCTGTGAAATAATAATACTCTGACTGAACTTGTCGATATTGGAATGGTATTCCTGTTTAATATTACTCACAATGCCATTGATCACTGCTTCTTCTTTATCTGAAAGAAACAACGCTTCATTCACAGCGTAGTCAAAAAACTCGAACTGCTTAATTCGTTTCGCGAGCGGCGAATTCCATAAAAAATCCGGATGAATAAGTAATATCCATCCGGTTGCATCGCTTGATGAACTGGTTGAAGCTGTAGTATGAAGCACCTGCCCCGGCGCCAGGAAATACATTATGCCTTCATCAAAATCATACTCCTGTTGACCGTACCGCATTTTCTCCGGAAGCCCACGTTTCACAGAGATCGAATAATAATCTGAAACGGTTGCTGTAATCGTACTATGTCGCTTTCCTTCTAACACATCACGATAATCTACCACACTTATCAACGGATGTTCGGGCTTGGGCAGATCGAACAGGTTGTGAAACTCGCTGATGGTTTTAATCCTGTAGGGCTTCATACTATAAAGATAAATGATGGTTAGATAGCCTGTCCGCCTGATACTTCTATGCGCTGTGCGTTCACCCAGTACGCATCTTCCGTGCATAAGAAGGCGACAACGCCACCGATGTCGTCAGGCAAACCCACGCGACCGAGTGCGGTGATACCCGCAATTTGCTCATTGATGTTTTTGTTATCTCTTACGCGGCCATTGCCGAAGTCAGTCTCAATCGCACCTGGCGCTATCACGTTTGCCCTGATCTTCCTGCTGCCTAATTCTTTTGCAAGATACCTTGTAAGCGTTTCAACGGCAGCCTTCATGGATCCATATACTGATGAACCCGGGTTGCTGATTCGTGTTAATCCTGATGAAATGTTGATGATACCACCACCGTCATTAATATGTGGCAGCAACTTTTGTGTAAGAAAAAACACTCCTTTGTAATGAATGTTGAAGATATTGTCTAGTTGTTCTTCCGTGGTTTCTGTAGCAAGGGCGTAAAGAGCTGTTCCTGCATTGTTGACGAGAAAGTCTATTGATCTACCCGCAAGGTGCGATTGTAGTTGCTCGACAAATGGGTCAAAATTTCGAATATTACTTGTGTCTAACGAAAAGGCCGTCGCTTTTCTGCCAAGCGCCTGTATCTCTGCTACTACTTCGTCGGCAGCTGCTTTGTTTGAATTATAGGTGATGATTACATCAAGTCCTTTTTTAGCTATCGCGATGGCCATATTCCGACCAAGGCCGCGGCTACCGCCCGTGATTAATGCCGTTTTTGTTCCTGTTTCCATTATTGATCGTTTTAATTTGATTGGTTGTACTTAGCTGCAAACTCTAATGCAAAATCTTCAAGCCTGGTTTTGCCGTATTTTGGATTCGACTTGTCAAAATTTTCGCGTAGAACGCCCGTATGCGTTGATATTGCCACCTCCACCAGGTTTGCAGCCGCGTTCTCGCTCATACCGTTCGCTACCAGCGTTGCTTGTACCTGCTGCGCCGGTAACAGTTTCCACTGCAACGACGGAATACCAACGGCATTACCCAATACCTGTGCCACCTCGTTGCACGTTCTATCATCGCTGGCCACGTAGATAATTTTATCTGCTTTAGGTTTCGTTATCGCCTCGGCAATGGCATCAGCTATGTCTTGGGGGGCTACCATTGCCAGTTTGTCGTTGCGCACCAAAGACGTTACCCATGAACCCGGCTTGTTTGATCATTGAGATAAAGTGCAAAAGGTTATAATAAAAGTAAGTTGGGCGGATGTGGGTGAGATGAATGTCCGGGAGGCGATTGAGTATTTTTTCAGCTTCATAAGAACCGGTGATAAACCCGGTTCCGGATGGCAGGTGTGCACCATAGCTGCTCAGGTACAGTACTCTTTTCACGTTCGATTGGGTGATGGCTCTCGCGTAACATTCTGCAGTGTGCGCATAATATGCAACCTGATCGGGCGCGGCAAATTTGGGAGGGGTCATGCAATACACCGCATCGGCGCCTTTAAACACCTCAGTAAGGAAGTTTACGTCTTCAATCGATCCGATGGCTGGTGTGGCACCAAGCGCATTAATTTCATGTTCTCTTGCGGCATCACTACTAATGATGGTGACCTCGTGTCCCTCGTCAATTAATCTTTTACTCAATGGCTTGCTGATATTTCCCAGTGAACCTGTAACGGTGATTTTCATTTAGCAAATGTCAGCTGCGGATTGTGCTTGTACGTATCCGAAACGCTCTTTGTTGTAGCCAAAAAGTGCAGGCGTGCGCAAAAATGATTTTGCCATACCAAAAACTACATATACTTTAGTGTACTAGCTAACTAATACACTAATGATCACACTTAATCACTTAAGCTTTCGCTACTCCCGGAAAAGGGAGCTGTACCGCGGTTTGTCACTGACGCTGAAGACAGGCTCCGTTTATGGCCTGCTGGGCAAAAATGGCGCGGGAAAATCAACCTTGCTGAAGATCATCTGCGGATTACTATTTCCTTCAGGTGGCACCGTCATGGTAAACGGACACATCCCTAAAAAGCGTCAACCATCCTTCCTGCAAACAGTCTACCTGATACCCGAGGAGGTATATGTTCCACCTATCAGTATCAAAAAATACCTGGCTCTTTTTAGCGTATTCTATCCACTATTTAACGAAAAGGATTTTTATGAATACCTCCGCATACTTGAAGTTGAGGACACTAACAAACTCACTACGTTATCATTCGGACAGCAAAAGAAATTCGTAATCGCCTTTGCGCTGGCCTGCCATACTAAGGTGCTGATCCTCGATGAGCCCACTAACGGTTTGGATATTCCTTCGAAGCTCAGGTTTCGCAAGCTGATCGCGGCGGCGATGAGCGACGACCGGCTGATCATGATATCCACACACCAGATAAGGGACCTTGACAACCTGATAGACCATATTGTGATAGTTGACGAAGGTAAACTATTGATGAGCGCATCGCTCGATCAGATTGCTGAAGAGCTCACCTTCAAAACATTGCCATCACTGCCGGAAGATGAGGAAGTGTACTACGTAGAAGAATCCTTTCTTGGTACATCGGTAGTGATGAAAAATTCGTTCGGAGAACATTCGAAAGTGAATCTTGAGCACCTCTTCAATGCAGTGACGAACCATCCTGAGATCACCAAAGCTTTTTCAAACCCTCATTCTGTTACCCATGAATAACGTATTTAACTTTCAACGCTTCACCTGGATTTTTCGTAAAACGCTCTTAGAGCGCCCTGTCCAATTGCTTGGCATCTTTGCACTCGATTTTATACTCGTATTGATTATGTATGCTACCCTAAGGGCGCTGCTGGGGTGGGGCGCTACACAGAACCTGACATTTTTGTGGGGATTATCGTTCGGCGGATGCTATTTGTCAGCCACACTATTCAACTATTTCTCTTCTAATGCCAATGGCTCTTCTTATCTGACACTGCCCTGTTCGGCTCTCGAAAAGTGGCTCACCGCAATCATAATCGTCGGCGTGCTGTACACGCTTGCCTTTGTGCTTTTCTTTAAAGGCGTTGATACGGTGTTTGTTAATTACTATCAGCAGCAGCTTAACCCAAAAGAAGTCAACTACCTCAGCAAACTTGAGGCTATACAACCGTTTAGTTTCACGGGGCATGTTGCGAAAACGTCTTTTTACATGTATGCCACGCTGGTTTCTTCAATGCTTGTCGGCTCGCTGTATTTCAATAAGCTAAGCTTTGTGAAGACAGGGTTGATCGTTTGCTGCGTGTGCGCATTGCTATTTATTTCAAACCTCGCTGTTGCCAATTTATTTTTTCCAAACGTGAGCGATGCGTTTCCCTTCTTTCGTGTTACGATGAGTGTGCCGACCGAAGAGTTGGTGAGCGAAGGCAAGCTAATGATCAGGCCGATGAACGATGAAGCGAGTGTCTTTCTACCTCAGCCCTATCATTCGATACTGGAATTTACACTTCAATATGTACTCGGCATTTTGCTTTGCATTACCGCCTACATCAGGTTAAAGGAAAAAGAGTTTTAGTATGAATTTCAGAGACCAGCAAGCTATCTATCTACAGATTGCGGATTACGTCTGCGAAAATATTTTATTGAAAAAGTGGCCCGCCGGTGATAAGCTTATCAGTATTCGCGAACTGGCGGTGAATATCCAGGTGAATCCGAATACAGTTCAAAGAGCATACGATTTCCTGCAACAGAAAGATATTATCTCTAACCGGAGAGGGGTGGGGTATTTCATTGAGCCGGATGCGGAGAAGAAGGTGAAAGCGTATCGTAAAGAGGCATTTGCAGAACACGAATTGCCGCAGCTTTTTAAAAATATGTTCCTGCTGGGACTGTCTTTCAAAGAACTGGAGAGCAAGTACAAAAAATACATAGATAAAAATTATAAATCTACCACTCATGAAATGGAGTAACGTAATTCTTTCAAGCTCTCTCGCCCTTGGTATAACAGGCCTGTTCGGTGCCAATGCTGTACTGAAGAGAGAATACGATAGCATTGATAAGTCTGACAAGTACTGGAACTATACGAAGTTGTCCGACAAACCGTTCAGGCACATAAAGATCACTGGCGGTAACGTAAGTAACATAGTATACGAACAGGCGCCGCATACCGTGATAAAAGTGATGAGTGCGTGGCGTGGATCGGAAGATGGCGCAGTAAAGGCGGTGGTGTCGAACGACACGCTCGTGGTAGACTACGCAAACGCATACAAGGACATCTACGAGAAATACTGGCTGCGCGACGCGGTTACAGTCAGGATCACCGCTCCTGCAGTAGAATCCGTTTCAGGAACGGATACAAAGCTCGTGTTTAACAAATTCGACCAGCCGTCTCTGAAAGTTAAACTCCAGGGAAACTCGCGACTGGTGATAAACAGCTACCGGACAGATTTTGATCGTTTAGATGTAAATCAAAGCGACTCGTCGCTTACTGTTCTGTCCATGTCGAATGAAACTTTCACCAACGACATTATTACAATTAAAGAACTGAACGCCACTGGCACAGGTGTAAGCTTACTAAACCTGCGTTCATCGAAAGTGGACCAGTTAAATCTAAATATGGCCGACTCTGCATCCGTGGCACTTTCAGGATATAGCCTGGGGAAGTGGAGCGAGAAAAAATAAGTTCGTGGAGATACGTGTACAATGGTGTGTAGATTCTGACCACATTATTACATCCACATCAACAAAATTCATTTTTTTCTTATCGGCATGTTTTTCGTTCAGCATGTAAGTATGAACGAAGAGGTTATTAAACTGGTTGAAGAGAAATTATTTGTAACTACGGAAATTGTTGAGACAGGCAACGTACGTATTCGTAAATCAGTTAGTTGCTTCGGTAGATATTCCCATCACCTATCGATATATATTTTAATCAACATTTAAATAGAGGTAGTATGGAACATACAGTAGTAGGTTTTTTTGATGATGCCGCTGAAGCGCACCAGGCAGTAGATGAGTTGGTAACATTCGGTATTCAGCGAAATCAAATTGACGTTTCCAATTGGCAGTTGAGCGGTGATAATTCCGTTGCGAGCGCTGAAGGAAGCGGAGAAAAGAAAAGCGGCATCGCGAGATTTTTTAATAATCTGTTTGGCGATGACAGCGACGATGCGAAAAAATATTCTTCTGTTGGAGAAAGTGCTAACACTATCGTCACGGTGCACGTTGCCACCGAGGAAGAAGCGGAAGAAGCCGCCGATATTCTCGACGATCTCGGCGCGTTTAATGTTGACGAACGCGCATCGCAGCATGGGTTTTTCTCAAACCCTCCGCTGGAGACGGACCGCACAAATTCCGACAGATCGGTTGAAACCGGTGGTGTAAGAGTGAGGAGCAGGATCGTTGAGCGACCGGTGGCTGAGAACATTCGTTTGCGCGAAAAACTACCTCCGATTTAGATGCCTTAAGTTCTATTTAGCCGGTACCGAAAGGGCCGGCTTTTTTATTAAAATCAATCGTACCCTTTAGCAAATCCATAACGATATTTTCGGGTTACTTTGATTATATTTACTTCATGAGACGAACTCATCAAATAAATGTTAGCAACCGTAACATCTCTTCATTCCAGGAGTTCGCCCCCTTTTGTACTGCATTATATTACGTCTCCACCTACAAGGCCTTTGTGGCTTAAGCTGAGTTAACCACCACTCGTTTCTTAAAATTATCTCTCCAACATTACACGACTTACGTCGTCAAACTATTTACTGTCATGAACAAAAAACGTAAACAGCTACTTCTCGAGTTGAAGAAGATTGCTGCGCATTTCAGACTAACATTCTCTAAAATTGAAATCGTTCGTAAAACCGCTATCGCGCTTGATTCATCGAATAGAAAGCTGCTCGTAATGGACGAAAACGACCGGCCATATTTCAGGACAATCGATCTGCAAAATGTAGATAATTGCTCTGTTAAGGTCGACTATCGAAGCATCAGTGCCGGCGACCTGCAAGGTAGAAATATGGATGAGTTCGTCGACAAAATTCAGTTGCAGATATCGCACCTGGATCCTAAAAAATCTATAAACATTAGTTTCTACGATATGAAAAGAAACACCGTAAAAGATTTGAAGGCACTTGTAGATAAAGCAACGATGTGGAGAGACAAGATCGCATCGATGTTGTCTCCAAATCTCCTTATACCTGCATAACTAAACATTACTTATCATGAACAATAGAAGGGCTGAAAATGCTTTTCTGACGGTGTTGATAATACTGGTCATTATCAGCGTTGAAAAAGCATTTGTACACACTACCGGATTATTTCTGTTTTTTTTGGTTCCCGTATTGATTGGAGCAGTCATTCACCTGCGGCAGAATGAGGAAAATGAAAACCAGGTATGATGATGAATGAAATGCCTGACATTTCCGAAGTTTGTTATCATTTTAAATACTGTTTATGCTCGACATCGTCATTGAAGCCCGGAGTGCAGCAATCAGTGCGGCCGTTAAGGTAAAACGGATTCTTCCATTTCGCCTTCGCCGAATGGTTGGGCCGTTCATTTTTATGGATCATGCCGGGCCAATTGCAGATGTGCCCTCTCAGCCATCAGACCTGGATGTGTTGCCGCATCCGCATATTGGCTTGTCTACCGTCAGCTACCTTTTCGGTGGACAGGTTACACACCGCGATAGCCTGGGAGTGCAACAGATCATTCGTCCCGGTGAGGTGAACTGGATGACGGCGGGGAGGGGTATCGCACATTCTGAGCGGTTCGAAGATGCTTCGGCACTCGCTGGAGGACTGGAAATGATACAAACGTGGGTAGCGCTTCCTGAAAAGGATGAAGAGGCGATGCCATCGTTCGATAACTATACGCCGGATCAGCTGCCGGTGTTCACCGATAAAGGCGTCTGGATGCGTTTAATTGCGGGCAATGCGTACGGACTAAACAATAAGGTTAAAACGGCCTCGCCTTTATTTTATCTGCATGTTGTTTTAGAGGCGGGCGCGAAATTCGGTTTGCCAAAAGAACATTCCGAAAGAGGAATTTACATTGTAAAGGGGAGAGTGGAAGTTGCCGGTATTGTATATGACGAAGGGAAGATGCTCGTGTTCAGTAAAGGCGTCGACCCGCTCATCATTGCGAAAGAAAACACTACGCTGATGCTTTTAGGCGGTGAACCATTGGGCGAGCGTTATATCTGGTGGAACTTTGTATCGTCGCGCAGTGAGCGCATAGAACAGGCAAAAGAAGATTGGAAGCAAGGGAGAATTATCCTGCCTCCAAATGATGATAAAGAGTTTATTCCATTGCCTGATGACCATTCAAAACCAGCCGGGGGACCGAGGCCGGAGCCACTTTCATGAGGCTGTTCACTCGTTTTGAGAAAAGACAGGGATTCACTTTCCGAGAAAAGCATAGTAAGCACATGAGGGATGTGCTTACTTGCGGTAAAACTTATTAATTTAAAGCTGCCTGGTATTCACTGAAAGTGTTTACTACAGGGATTTTTATTGCGATGAGTTTTTGTATATCGCGCAGTTGATCTTTTTCTTCGCTTGAACAAAAGGAGATCGCAATGCCCGATTTTCCTTTTCTACCCGTTCTGCCTATCCGGTGCACGTAGGTTTCCGCTACATCCGGAAGTTCGAAGTTGATCACGTGGCTAAGGTCGTCGATGTCGATGCCTCTCGCAACAATGTCTGTTGCGATGAGCACGCGAACCTTGCTGGACTTAAACTTAGCGAGCGCATTCTGGCGTTGAGACTGGCTCTTGTTGCCATGGATGGCTTCAGATGTTATGCCTGAAATAGCAAGCTTTTTAGAGATTTTATCGGCGTGATGCTTCATTGTCGTAAACACGAGTACCCTGTCCATCTTACCGTTCTTGATAAGATTTACAAGCAGATCCTGTTTGCGGTGACTTTCTACGTGATAAACGCACTGGCTGATCTTTTCAGCGGTGGACGATACAGGTTGCACTTCGATCCTTACCGGGTTGTCCAGCAGTGATTTTGATAATGCAAGAATTTCTGCAGGCACCGTTGCCGAGAAAAGCAATGTTTGCTTCTTAACAGGAAGGAGCTTGATGATCCTCTTCACATCCGGAAGAAAACCGCTGTCGAGCATCCTGTCTGCTTCATCGAGCACGAAGTACTTAACCTGTTTCAGGTTAACAACACCCTGGTTGAGCAAATCTTTCAGGCGGCCCGGGGTAGCGATCAAAATGTCGGTACCGGCTCTCAGTTCTTCAACCTGCTTGTGCTGTGACACGCCACCAAATATTACTGTATATCTTAATGGAAGAAAGCGTTTGTATTGATAGATATTATCGGCAATCTGCATGGCCAGCTCACGTGTTGGCGTAAGTATCAGTACACGCGGAGCGGACATCCTTACATTGGTTCCACCGTCTTGCTCGCTGAGCAATTGGAGGAGGGGCAAAGTAAATGCGGCTGTTTTGCCGGTTCCTGTTTGTGCTGATGCGAGTACATCACGGCGTTGGAGGATCACGGGGATGGCTTTTTGCTGGATTTCTGTTGGTTTTTCATAACCTTTCTTAGCGAGCGCGTCAACCAACTGGCTGCTCAGGTTCAATTCTTGAAATGACATAATTCTTGTAAAACGTTAAACAGCTATGGCTGTAAATGAAAATGATGACGGTTGCGGGAGCAAAAACTAACTAAGATGCTGAAGTGCAGAATAATTAAAAATCACTGTAGCGCAGTCTTTAACCCCGCAAATATACGCTTTTTCGGCGAATTGAAGCAGATGGTTATGGCAGATAGGTGGAATACCTTACGCTTTTCCGTTTGACATAATAGTTGGAACTTCCTGTACCGGGTGAAATGCCCGGTAAACATATGTGGTGGATATATTCCTTACTGTCAGCTTTCTTCGCTTCGTTAACCGCAATCTTTGCGAAACTGGGCGTAGCGAATATCAATTCCAATCTCGCAACGGCTATCCGAACGATCGTCATACTTGTTCTCGTTTCAAGTATTGTGATGTTTCGGGGAGAGTACAAAGGACTTGCGACGTTGTCGAAGCGAGATGTAACGTTCCTGGTGCTGTCTGGTGTTGCCACGGGTTTATCGTGGCTCTTTTATTTTAAAGCGTTGCAGGTTGGCGAGGTTTCGAAAGTTGCGCCGATAGATAAACTCAGTGTTGTGTTAACGGTATTACTCGCCTTTATATTCCTGGGCGAAGCTCTATCTACGAAAACGATTATAGGTGTGTCGTTAGTTGTTGCAGGTACGGTTGTACTTATTATAAAATAGATAGCATGGCTCGGATTGTTCTTATCATCGTAATGCTTTTAAATTTTAGTTTCGTGTCGGCACAGCTTTCGGAACAGGCGATGGTGAGTTACACCCGTTACCTGCTGTACGTACCTGCACAGGCAAAAGCAGGAGAGAAGCTTCCCCTTATTTTATTTCTGCATGGGAGCGGCGAAAGAGGATCAGACCTAAGCAAACTGAAGAACATTGGCCCGTTCACATTCATAAAGGACTCAACTAACTTTCCTTTCATTGTTGTTGCACCGCAGGCAAATGAAGGTCGCGACTGGGATACGCAGAATTTGTTGACACTTCTTGATTCAATCGAAAAAAAGTTGCCGGTCGACGCATCAAGGATTTATGTTACCGGCTTAAGCATGGGCGGTTTTGGCGCGTGGAAGTTAGCGCAGGCGGCACCATTGCGATTCGCGGCTATAGCGCCGGTATGTGGCGGAGGAGACAGCAGCTATGTATGCGCAATCCGCAATATGGCTGTGTGGGCCTTTCATGGTGCCAAAGATGATGTGGTGCCTTACCAGGAATCGGAACGAATGGTGAATGGATTGAAGAAATTAAAAGCCGATGTAAAATTCACGTTGTATCCGGATGCAGGTCATGATGCGTGGACAGCCACTTACCAAAATCCCGCACTATACGATTGGTTGTTGAGTAAGCGGTCGAACACAACGTTCAAGGTGAAGGAGTCTGCGCTTAAAAAACTAGCTGGTACGTACAGGTATTCCGATAAAGAGAACATGATTGTAAGCGTTTCTGCAGATACGCTATACGTGCAATCTACCGCGGGGAACAACCGGTTGCCGCTTGTGGCATTCGCTCCAGGCAAATTCAGGATACCGGGCGGTTTTTCCGGTGACGGTGAAGTGTACTTCGACGTTTCGGAAGGAGATGTAGTTCGTGGATTGTCTATCGGTCCGTGCGACCACACTTACTGCAGGAAGATCAAATGATATCTAAGTAAAAACACTCATTCATTAAACACACATTTGGACAACCTCTCTTTTTGTATTTTCTTGTAGGGTATAACCTTACTAAGCCTACTTATGAAAAGAAATCTTGTTTCGTTCCTGGCACTTTGTGTGCTCTTTTTTAGTTGCAGCAAAGGTGATCTCGCTGAAACGCCGACCCCTCCGGCACCACTTCCTCCAAAAGACACAACGGAGACTCCGGACCTCGGCCCGCTGCGCGTTATTCAAAGCATTTTTACGCACGATGATAGTGGAACGCTGGTTAGCGATACCACAAAGTATTCTTATGATGATGATGGTCGTGTGACCACTAAAACTTATCCTAACGGGTTGGTTGAGACGTATACTTATCAGGGGCGACAGTCTTGTGTCGCTTATGCAGGGCACCCAGGAAATACTTCGTGTACCCATTGATGTTACAAAAGATACGCTTGTGCTGGACTTCATTCAATATGGCGGCAACACCGATACCGTTCAGCTGACTTATATCTTCAAGGACAACCTGGAAACAGACTATTGGACGTATTTGCATTTCAGGGCGCATGACTGCGGCTGTATGCCCGAATACCATTCGCAGAAAGAACGAAACTATTACAATGGTGCTGGCAACATTGCCCGTACAACTATTGAAAATCCTCCTAACACGACTGAAACAGATCGCGCTATTGTAACTGCGTGGGACGACAAATTCAATCCAAAAAAAACTATTCCAAAATTAAATGCACTTGCTCTGGCGCTGCCGGTTCCTTTAGAATCGTATTCATTGCATAATCCTACCGTTTATAATATCGGCGCTACTACATACGAGGTTGAAATGACGTATAATGATGAAGGGTACCCGTTAACTTATAAGTTTAAGGACCAGGACTACGTGATCGTACAGCTGAAGTATAATCGTTAGCCTATATTTATGCGGCCATGGTAAGCGCGATACTTAAGCCGTTTATTCAAATTTTATTTAAGAAGAGGATTGCTATATCCCGGTGGTCGTTGATGAAAACGCTGCTTAGGTTGGCGATCTTAAAGCGATGGTCATCTGCTAAGAAAAGTGTTACGGTAAGATTGGGACAGTATATCATCAATGGCCCCGATTATCATGTTATCAGTACGTTATTGAAAGAGAAATTTGTTGACGAGGAATATTATTTTTCTTCTGATGATGTGCGGCCGGTAGTTATTGATGGTGGAGCGAATATTGGAATATCAGTTCTCTACTTCAAGTGTTTGTATCCGGATTGTGAAATCCATTGTTTCGAGCCGTATGATGTAGCTTATAGCTACCTGGAAAAAAATGTGCGTGACAACAAATTCCGGAATGTCTCTTTGCATCGCGAAGCAATTGGATCTGAGGAATGGCGGCTATCATTATTTATTCCCGGAGATAATATCATTAATGCCAGTGTTATCGAAACGGGAGCGATGCCGTCGATTGTTGTGCAATCAATATCGTTGTCGGCTTTTCTTCAACAGTTCGACCGTATAGATTTGGTGAAATTAGACGTGGAGGGCGCTGAATCTGAAATCATCGGCGATTTGTACAATAGTGGGTTGTTGGCTACCGGGCGAGTAAAGCGTTTTATAATAGAATATCATACCGCCATGAATGGAAGCGAACAGCATTTCTGCGAGATGTTTACTACTTGCGGCTATATGGTCACTACAAAAGTCCTTTTCCCTGCAAACTCGCAAAGTGATGTTTTGATTACGGCGGAGGTGGGGTGATGTGATAGTTGAACACGGTTGATCGAATAGTACGTAGCTACACCTTAATGTGATCAATTAATCTTTCGCTTTTTACAGAAAGAACTTTTGCCAACAATACAATCACCGGGATCATCACCGATACGCCAGCACCTATCGCGTAATCAAACCACTGGACGTTATAGCGATATGCAAAATCCTGGAGCCACCGGGTCATATAGAAAACTGAAACGGGCATTGTTATCAAAACTGACAGAAAAATGAGTCGCGTGTAAAATTGCGACAGTAGCAGCGTGAGGGATGCTGCCGATGCGCCAAGCACAGAACGGATAGCCAATTCCTTTTTCCTGTTCTCTATACTGTATTTTGTAAGGCCATATAAGCCAAGAGACGCAAGAAGAATCGATACGACTGCAAATATGATAAACACGCGACCTGTTAAAGCATCATCCCGGTAAGTAAGCGAGAAATCCTCATCAAGATAGCGTACATCGATCTTTTCACGCGTTTGCAATGTCTGCCAAATTCCCTCAACTGCTGAGCGCACCGATCCGCCAGCATCGGCACGGTACCGTACAATCAAATTTGCATGCATATTATCCGACAGAACAAATGCAAGCGGCCCGATCTTTTCGTGAAGAGAACTAAAATGAAAGTCTTCTACTACACCGATGACGGTGAACTTCGTGGGCTCCTGATGATATGAATAGGTAATGTGTTGCGACAGTATATTCTTTCCTCCACCAAATTGTCGATACGCCGTTTCGTTCAGGATGATAGCAGAAGAATCAGTGCCATAAGTACTGGAAAAGTTGCGGCCAGCGACCATACGCATCCCCAGGGTAGATATGTAGTTTGCATCCACCGGCCAGAATTGCGTCTCTACCGGCGAATCGCTTGAAGCGAGACCTCCAAAGTTCGACCATCGCGATTCATTGGTCGGAAGATAGTTAGAAAAGGACGCCGTCATTACACCTGTTAACTGGAGCACCTTTTCTTTAAATATTGAAGGCTGCCTTAGTACCGAAGCGTTTTGAACCACAAGTATACCGTTTCTGGCATACCCGGCGTCTTTCTCCTGTATAAACTGCAACTGATGATAAATAATGACGGTTGCCGTGATCAGAAACGTCGAAACGCAAAACTGCACAACCAAGAGCAGTCTGCTAATAGGAACAGAATATCCTACGGCTAGTTTTAAATAAGAATTTCCAATTACTTTTCTCTCCGCAATCGAAGAGTACGTAATTGATGGATAAATACCGGTTATCACCCCAAACAAGCTGGTTACGATGAACAGGGCCGAAAGTTTGATCGGTTCAAATACGTCTACAAAAGGGAACGATTTGTTTGTGAACTCAGCAAAGGCAGGTAACAAAAGCCAAACACCTATTATACTCAAAGCCGCCGATGCTAAACATAACAGTATCGATTCAAGAACAAACTGAAGCGAAAGTGCCCGCGCGGAAGACCCTAGAATCTTTTTAATACCAGCTTCTTTAGATCTTCTTGCAAACCTTGCAAGGGACAGATTCATGAAATTGATGCCCGCCATTAGAAGAATAAAAATCGCGGCTGTCGAGAATATATAAACGTACCTGCGATCACTATTGGTTCCGAGCTCATACTTTTTGTGAGAGGTGAGGTGTATGTCGACTAACGGTGTAAGAATAAAGTCAATCTTATTTCCACCTTTCGCTATTTCTGCATAGTCCGGAATAGATGAGTGAATCCATCTATTCATCTTTCGTTGTATCGTCGACACATCAACAT
The DNA here is from genome assembly GCA_963782225.1 of uncultured Chitinophagaceae bacterium. Lineage (GTDB taxonomy): Bacteria > Bacteroidota > Bacteroidia > Chitinophagales > Chitinophagaceae > Flavitalea. The sequence continues at coordinate 3,385,034 of CAWAIQ010000004.1, read as the reverse complement.
TTCGTGCAGCGACTACATAAGTGGCAAACGGATAAAATGATAAGAAATTATTACTGGTATGCAGAGGAAATGAAGACATGGAAATGAAGAAGTCGAACTGAAAATGGGAAGTGGACGGAAGATTACCCACCACGCCGGTCACCTTCAACGTGTAAACGCTATCGTCGCGGAGTATGGAGATACTTTCGCCATTAACGTCTACTCGTCGGAAATACTTTAATGCGGCATTCTTTGTCAATACTATGGAATTAGGCTCCTTCAAGGCGTTCGTGAGATTGCCATCGATAAAATCGAATGTAAAGACACTGAATAGTGATTGGTCGGCGTATGTCACGCGGTTCTCACGGATCGTTTCGTTGTTAAGGAAAAACCTGTAACCTGTTTGGGGAAAAAACCGGCATGCTGTGAGAATACCGGGAACCTGGGCGGTGATAGACTCGCCCACAGCCGGCGGAGCGATAGCATAGTCCAAGTGATCGTTGCTGATGGTGAGCGATGACTCAACCCGGTAGATGTTTTCAAAATGTGTGTTGTGCCGGTCATAGCTCCATTCATGCATTACAAAAAGAGCAATAAATACAAATGCGAGTATGCCGATTGTAAGGCCGAAAAGGTGAAACGCAACGTGGCCGGCATTTCTTCTCAAATGACGAATAGCGAACCTTAAAGCGTACATATAGATGGAGAAAAGGTGTGTCTGAATATATGCATTTTAGGGCATTGTCATTCACGGATATGTTGAACATGCTTGACCAACCGTACATGCTGTGCTAAAAGCGGACAGTTAAGTATTTCACATTTGTTACATGACAAGTGATCGTCAGCCACTTACCGAACTGGTATATTATTTAGGGATACTGCAATAATTAACCAGGCTAACCATGAACAAATTTGTTACGGCACTTCTCTGCACTTGCATTTTCCTTTCAACAAAAGCTCAAATTACACTCCCTGCTGATGGCAATAAAAAGGCATCAGTGTCTGAAAATATTGGCATCACGACAGTGAAGATCGATTATTCGCGACCCGCAGTAAATGGACGTGAAGGTCAAATCTGGGGCAAACTCGTTCACTACGGCTTTGCGGATCTTCATTACGGCACAAGTAAGTCTGCGCCATGGCGCGCGGGTGCAAATGAAAACACTACCATTGAGTTCAGTACCGATGTGTTACTTGAAGGAAAGCCCGTGGCCTCAGGAAAATACGGTTTCTTTATTGGCATGGGCGCCGAGAAAGCGACTGTTGTACTGTCGAAGTTTAATACTGCCTGGGGCAGCTTCTATTACGACTCCACCCACGATGCGCTGCGGGTAGAGGTACCAGTGGTAAAAACAAACGAAAGTGTTGAACGACTCAAATATGAATTCACTGGTCAAACAGATAGCTCGGCAGTGGTTGCATTATACTGGGAAAAGGTTAAAATTCCGTTCAATGTTTCAGTGGACCTGGTCTCCCGACAGGTAGAAGCTTTTCGTCGCGAGTTTAATTCGGGCATGTTCTACCGGTACTGGCAAAATATGCAGACGGCTGCTGATTATTGCCTGACGCATAATGTGAACCTCGAGGAAGGTTTGCAGTGGGCGGAGCGATCGATTACTACCTACTTCGGCGAAGCAAACTTCCTGACGCTATCTACCTACGCTGGGTTATTGAATAAGTTTGATCGGAAGAAAGAAGCTGATTCCATTATGAAGAAGGCCATCCCGATGGGTACCGCCTTGCAGCTCCTTATTTATGGTGATCAGCTGAATAAGCGCAAGGAGTACCAGGAAGCAATGAAGATTTTCAAAATTAACTACGACAAGTATCCGCAAACTGATTATGCCATTCTCGGAATGGTGATGGGAAACTACTTTCTAAATAAAAAAGAAGAGGCTATTAAATTTGCTGAGAAGGGATCGAAGTCCGTTGATGTTAATTGGGCAGGGTATTTCAAAAGTATGATTGCAGATTTAAAAAGCGGGAAGGAGTTGTTTAAATGAGGGGGATTTATTTGAGATAAATTGAAGCGGCTTTATAAGCCCGGGAATTACAATGTATTTCGTCATTACTGATCCTTGAGCTGACGAAACACTGTTGCATCAACATAGAAATTACCAAACGGAATAAACGACGACAACAATACTAAAAACGTCGTTTTAAACTTCCACTTTTGCTCAACAGCAACACTTATTACGCTGAAAACAAATAAAAGAAACAGGGCTCCATGGATCGGGCCAAGCACTTTAACCACCCCGGGATTATCGAAATAATATTTCATTGGCATGCCAATAAATACCAACACTAAGAGGGATACACCTTCCAAAAATCCTGCTATACGTAATCGTCCAATTTTTGATTTCAATAATGCCTGCATGTTATCTGAAATATGGTCTGTTTGCTAATGGTGAAAATGGCCAGGGAACCGCAATGATAATGATGATCAGCGATATGGAGAACCAAATTAACAGGGTTTTGAATTTTTGCGTATCCGATTCTCTGCGTTTAGCCAATGCAGATCCGACAGTGATGAACACGATGGCCGTGAGCATGAGCGTAATGTGAACCAGGCCGAAAAAGGCTGCCTCTTTGGTCTGCACCGCTAATCTGAAGTTGGAAAACATGTATTTTATCAGCGGACTCTGCGAGTACAAGATGATACCGATCATCAGCTGAAGATGCGATATAGTGGCCGTCCAATGCCTTGCGGCATTATCCCGTTTTGTGAACGCAGCTTTAGCCATATATCCGTTATATGATCTTATGATGGCATAGATGAGGCTAACCAATAGGAGCCAGCGGAAGATAGAATGGAAGAAGATGATTGACTTGTACATTTGCGTTCGTAGAATCGCGGCAAATATAGATTATAAACATACTGATCGGTATGTTTAAGGGTGCTTTTTATTTAAGTGAAGCCAGGTAACGCTTCAGTTCTTTCAGATAAGTGACGTAAGGTTTACGGCTATTGTCGAGCTTCCCAAGGTTTCTTACACCCCAATATCCTGACATCACAAACATCGCAACCTGCTTAGCATTCACATCTCTTCTTACCAAACCATTGGCCTTTGCCGTTGCTATAACAGTGGTTAGGCTCTTGCTCCATTGCTGCGTGATATCGTTTAAAACACTGCTGAAGTCACTGTTCCACGGTGTCATCTCCTGGGTGAGATTCGAAGCGGGACATCCATATTCTACTTTCAGAAAATCGTTCTTCATCAATAGATGATGCATCAGGTTATAGATACCATCCAGTGGGTTGGCAGCTTTTTCCAGCTCGACGAAACTTTTGGTGAGCGATGGCTTCATGAGTTCATTAATAATCGCCATGCCCATTTCGTCTTTATTACTAAAATGATAGTAGAAAGCGCCTTTCGTTACTTTGGTCGTTGCGAGGATGTCGTCGATACTCGTCGTTTGATAACCTTTTACATAGATAAGTTTAAACGCCTTCTCGAGTATAGTTAGCCGGGTTGACTCCGCCTTGTTCATGAAAGATACTGGTTGGTATGTTTTGCAAAGTAAGCCTTTTTTACTCACCAAATAGCATACAGGTTCCAGGCAATGTGCATAGCCATAGGTACATAGATCGACTTAGTGCGTATGAGCGCGAAGCCAAGTAACAGGCCTTCCACAAAAATGATAAAGATTACCGCTGGAGTGTAAGTGTAGTGGATCAATGCCCATGCTGCTGCCAGGATGATTACGGCGAGTTCCGGTCGCAACTTCCCCGTCTTTGTCAATTTGCGGAAAAACAATCCGCGAAAGATGAGCTCTTCAGCTATTGGTCCGATAAAACATACAGCCAACACGCGAAGTGCCGAAACGGTGAAGGTCTGGGCTCTCCATGGTGCGAAGTTCCACGGTCCGCGCCATGATACTAGCCAATCGGATAGTAACATCCAGCTGATAGCGATTGCTATCCACGAAATGGCTGACAACAATCTAGGTCTGCGCAGGAGGAGGTCTTCCCTTGCAGAGTAATGATATTTGTATTTTGCCAGCAGATATATAACGGCTATCGCCGCAAGCGGCATTAACACTTTCAGTAGTGATGACATGAGTTAGAGCGTATCGTTTAAGATTTGTTTTAGTCGTTCCAGGTGTTGGCCGTACCTTCTTTTGGCGAGGCGCCTGCCTACATAATATTGGAATACAAGAAATGCGGCGTACGCTGCGACGCGGAGAGCCGGTTCGACGGCGTGCCACTTCACCACCATCGATTCATTTGAGTAAAACGGAAGTATTTCGGCGAGCACCATCAGAACAATAGCGACGAGGCGGGTGAATACGCGTTGCCAGCGCATTCGCTTTTCAATGATGTTTACCTCGGCCCTGAGATGAGAAGTAAGCGGCTGATCGCTCTTTTCAAGGCGTTGAACCAGGCGATAGTTCACGTAAAAAAATAAAGCGAGACCAAAGCAAAACGCAAAATACCACCAGAAAAAAGTATTAATGAAAAGCTCTTTGTGTCGAAACTGGTAGTATATGAGCGTGAAAAGTAAAGCCATCAAAACAATCTGCTTTCTAAAACTTCTTTTCAGGGCAGACAACGATGACCTGGCAGGCTCGCGCAGGTTGTAGGAGAGATCTACATCCCGCGCTGAGCTGTGTGCCGTTTCTGCCTGCCATTTTTGTTTTAGTTGGTCGAGGTCCATGATTATGCTTGGGTAAGTTTCTTTAATCGTTCTTTTATGCGGTTCATTTTAACGCGCAACGTGGCGCTGCTGATTCCAAGTACCAATTCCATTTCATCGTACGAAAAGTCTTCGAGGTAAAGCATGACTATTGCCTTTTCCACGTCGTTTAGTTGTTTAATCGCTTCGTGAAGTGTCGTCCACAGTTCACTTTCAATCGATGGGGCGTGGGTAATATTCGATTCAATCAATTCATCAATAGGATCGGTGCTGATGCGCCGTGATTGCTTTTGCACTCCAGTTATGGCGGTGTTGATAGCGACCCTGTACAGCCATGTGCCGAACTTTGCCTCTCCACGGAATGCTGGAAACGCCTTCCATAGTTGTAAAACAACCTCCTGGTACAGATCCTGGCGGTCGGCCCGATGCGTAGTATACATGCGGCACACCTTCAATATCATCGAAGTGTGGTCACGGATCAGTTGATCGAAACGTTGTTCCTCAGCGCGGGGGTCCAATAGAATGTTTATATGATTAGTCTTTCAAAAAGTAGTAAATGTTACAAGAAGGTAAAGTTTTTAATTTTTGGTGCACGAAACTGTTGAAGCGACTTGCTGTTAATGCTTTGAACATTGTATATTCAATAATATAATTATCACATCTTGTTCATGACGCCTTTTTTTATTGTTCTTGCAGCACTGATGTCGTTGAATCTTTCAGCTCAACATGTGTTAACTGAAGCAGAGTTGAAAGAGGATTTGGGCATTTTCCGACGTTCGTTGGAAACGATTTACCCGGGTATGTATCGGTACAGCGACAGTGTTTCTGTTACCCGTTACCTGGATGAACAAATCAATAGCGCTGCCGGCGAACAAAGCACGATGGATATCTATCGTCGGATTGTACACATCTGCGCCCGGATGAATGATGAACATCTTATTCCTACTCCGCCGAAATGGTATTACGACTCTCTCAAAACGTCAAAGCATTTCTTTCCGTTTTCTATAAAAATGATCGAGGGGAGGATGTACATCTTGCGTGGCTTTCGACTGCCAGAACAATTGCCGCCCGGCTCGGAGATTTTGAGTATCAATGGGAGGCCTGTTGAGGAGTTATTGAGCCTGCTCTTGCGTACCATTCCATCGGACGGGTACATTCAAACTTTTAACCTGAGGCATCTCGAGGATTATTCAATGACTCAAAACGAAAACCTCTTCGATCTAAACTACCCGATTTTTGTTGAGGACGTAGATACTTTCCGCCTCGAATATCTTGTGCCCTCCAATAGAAAGGAGATTCAGACAGTTAGTGTTAAAGGTCTGAGCTTCGACCAATACGAACAGTTCTATCGCGAACGAAGGGAATGGACGGCGCCACTTCAATTTAAATATCTGCAGAACAATGTCGCTTACTTGCGGATCTATTCTTTTCATTCGGGACATCGCGATGCTTTTCGCCAGGACTTCGACAAGTTGTATGATTCCATTTTCCGCAAGTTGCAGCAGAATGGCACAAAATCGTTGATACTTGATCTGCGTAATAATGAAGGAGGCGATAACACGGGTACCAGATTGCTGTCTTATTTGTTGACGCGTCCTTACAAACTGATGGATTATCTGGAGGAGAAATTTGTTGGCTATCCCGAAGTGAAGGAATACCTCGAGAATGGTGATGATTTATTCTTTATCGACTCACTTGTTTACAAAGCACCTTCGGGTTTATATCGACTGAAAGACAAATACACAGCCACTTCGCCGTTGTTCGCTGTGCAGCGACCCTCGAAGAATTATTTCCGAGGAAAGCTATTTGTGCTCATCAACGGCGCATCAGGATCCATGGCAGCTGTTGTCGCTAGCTTTCTGAAAGGTCATGGGGCGGCCGTATTTATTGGAGAAGAATGTGGCGGGGCGATGGAAGGTCCCACCTCGATGGGGTATGCCGAACTTGTATTGCCGAATTCATCTATTCGTGTAGAAATTCCCCTGACAAAGTCCGTCCATTTATTGCAGTATTACAAGGGAAGGGGAGTGATGCCTGATTACCTGATTTCTCCGAAGATTGAGAATTTATTGGCAGGGAAAGATGATGAGCTACAGTTCGCGTTGAAGCTCGCTTTGAAAAACGTCCGCTAAACTTCCGGAAACCGGATAAGCGGATCGAAGTTTACTTTCCATATATCCAGTTCAAAGAGTTCGCCGTGCTGGTCGAGATTTAGCGAAGCGACAACGGGTACGTTATCCGCATCCTTAAACTCCACTTCAAATAACACACGTCCGAACTCTCTGCCGCTAACAATCTTTCCACTGGGATAAAGTAACAAACTGCCGAGCCCTGCATCATCCATAGACGTTACCATCAGATTATCTTCCCACTTCGAGGCAATGTTAGTGTTGGCTTCGCGGATCAAAAAAGATATAAATCGCAGCTCTTCCGGTGATGGTTTACGTAACGGCATGAATACAAAGGAAAGACTTTGTAATAACTAATAGTTTAGATTGGGTAAAATAAAAAAGAGGTCACATTGCTGTAACCTCTTCATATATGGAAGCCTTTAATTTATTTCGCTTTCTGAAAGTGTTCCACTTCAACAACTTCTCCATTTGCAAGAATCTGCACAGTAGAGAATGAAGTTTTGCTTTCAAGCTTTACGAATGACGTGGTAGCGTAGCGACTTTCAATTTCAACTGCGCTGTTTACCTGCATCCCGTAACCATTTCTAAACATTGTGCTCTTCAGTGCTTCCGGAACCTGCTGGCCGTTGAAATGCCTTATGGTGTAGAGCATCTTACCTTTATTAGTGTACACGGCTCTTACGCGAACGTCGTTTTCTTTGAAATAGACAAACGTGTACTTGTCATTGCCAGTCCATTTAACATCGGAAGTGTTAGTGAATCTCTTTGCGAAATCTGAATAAGCTGTGGTACCTGTTTTACCTGAACCACCGGTGCCGAGTTCATTACCCGGGCCTGAAGGAGCGTTAAAAGTTGAAGAAGCGAATGCGTAAAGATTGTCTTGCGCATTAACAGTTGTAGTGGTCAAAGCTACGATACATGACATCGAGAAAAGAAAGGTGATAACCTTTTTCATGGGATGGATTTGTTTATGCGGCGAAAGTAATATGCGCTTGTTGTTGGTGCAATAAGCAGAACCACTTAAACCCGCAAACAAATCCCGGATGATCTATTTTCCCTCGGTCACTTTTCTAATTACCCTCAGCCAGTTCAATCCTAATATTTTCTTAATACGTTGGTCAGTGTAGCCCAGCTTCTGCATTGCCATGGTGATCTGCGGATAATCGCTGATGTCTTTAATTTCACGAGGCAGCTCAGGGCCACCATCCAGATCCGAACCCAACGCAATATGATCTTCACCAACCAGTTTCACTCCGTAGTCAATCACTTTTGCGAGTTGGTCCACATGCATCCAATACTCATCAGGTATCGTTCCGCGGAAATTTAACGGAACCGTTTTAGCGAGTTCTTTATCTACATCTTCGATGGTCTGGTTAGTTACCTGCGAAGCAAAAATTCGTGGAACTTTTGGTTGAGGATCGGGCTGCGTGGCTATTGGGTTTTTTGATTTCTGCCATTCCCAATACTTCGGATTGTTAAAGAGACTTCCAAAATGAACACCGATTACACCGCCTTTTGCCGCGATGGCCTTTGCTGCTTCATCAGTAATGCAACGCGGATGATCAACAATTTTATAAAAGCCACCATGACTGTAGATAACAGGATGTTTGCTCGCTTCAACCGACTGGAGTATCGCATCGTTAGAGGCGTGCGCAACGTTGATCACCATTCCGAGATCATTCATTTCTTTAATCACTGCACGACCATGCTCGATTTATACCGCCCCAGGTATACACGTCATTACAGGCATCTATAAACGCATTTGTTGTGTTATGTGCCGTGAGCTGCATCGAGCGGAGGCCAAGTTTGTAAAGTGCACGGAGAAGATCCAGATCACCGTAAAGGTCATAGCCGCCTTCCAGATCCAGGAATGCAGCAATCTTTCCTTTTTTATTAATGCGTTCGATATCTGTAGCGGTTAGCGCCAGCTCGATCTCCGAGTTGTTCTTTTTAATTTGCTCCAATGCAAGGTTCACTACGCGGAACGTGTTTTTTATTTCGAACCTGCCGGGATAATAATTTTCAGGCGTATATACTGAGAAAAACATTGCATCAACTCCACCTTCTTTGGCTCGGGGAAGATCGACGTTGCCATCGGTATAACGTTGACCGATATCCGTATGCATCAATACTTCGCGGGTCATTACATGCGTATGGCCATCCATTACAAAAGCGTTGCGATGCAGATCTGATGGTTTGATGTACCCGGTATCTGTTGCTGATGCCTTCGTTATAAAGCTTCCCGCAACTGGTAAAAATGTTAAGGCTCTTAATAACTTCTCTTCGTTTCATTCTTCTGTCGTTCGTTTTAAATCTGAAGGCTATGAGTCGAAACCTCGTAAGTAAGGTTGGTTAGGCGGACGTTCGCCTGTGCTAAATTGGGCACCGCGCGTTGATTTATATTTCATGTTCATGAACGGTGTCTCTATCCGGCGACCTACTTCTGAGTATTTGCTGTTTTCCCAGTTCGATTCCATATTCATTGCAGTAATGCCAGAGGACAAAAGCAGCCGCTGTGCATTAAATGGTTCCTTCTTTGTTACCATCGTTTCAACGATCCAATGCGGTTGAGAATTTGATGCATGATATTGAGAGAATGGCCCGGGCCATCCCAGCATAGAGATCATCGTTGGTTCTGCTTGTCCTTCTATTTCTCCGGCGTATGTCCAACCGACATCGTCTGCATTAAATATCGCGGCTTTTGTTCCATCGTTGTACTCAACGATACATACGTTTGGTTTTTCGATCGCCTGGAAATGACCCGGCTTGAGATCGAATTTGGTTCTTACAGATTCGAGCAACTTCCCGGCCCAGGGATTACGTTCGGTCCAGGCCCATGTTTCAGGTCCACGAATGCATTGGACAGACTTCACGCCTGTTTCACCGCCTTTGCGCCTTTCGACAAACGCCTGCAGTACATCTACACAATGGAAGAGCGCGCCTTCGTCGGGTGCGCCGCCAAGGACGACCGACGTCTTTATAGGTGTATCGATTGCCAGTTCTATTTCTGGTTTGCGGTAGTAAACGGGAATCGATGAACCACCGGTTAATGGAAAGTTCAGCTCGCGAGATTTATCGAACATCCATTTTGATTCGTCCCAGTCGTAGGAGAGGTGTTTGTCGTTGAATACCGGCACTGAGCGCTTACTTTTTTCAAAGACCTTAATTGCCTGATTGTAAATCCACCAGCGTGGAAGCATCCATTGTCCTTTGAGGTTTGTTGGATAGTCGCCATGCTCTGCAACTATTACGACTCCGTCCACATCAAGTTCTTTTCCGCCGAGGGTGAGGGCTTCGGCGACTGTTTTAAATATCGGAATGTTTTTCGATTTGCATATTTTCTGGGCGAGCAGGCTGGTGTCGTGTTGATGAATATATACAGAAACAACATCGATTCGGGAAGGTGTGTGTGCGCCGTTCCACCAGTAGCCGTCAATTAATTTTGTGATGATCCAGTCGGCGTGAGATCTTGTGGCGCCCCAGTAGCTGACGAGGCAGGCGATGCGTGGGCGTTTCTGTGTATTTTGTGCAGTTGCGTTAGTTGAGATGCCGGTGAGGGCTGCGAGGCCGGCCATGCCTGTCATAGACAGCATTTCGCGGCGGTTGAAATGTGAGTCGTTTTCCTTTTTTTCCATAGTGTTGAATTTCCAATGATCTTCGAATTTACAGAGCGAAAGGAACTTTATAACATCTATGCTTCATTAATTTTCATCTTCCTTCATTAATCTCTTCCATCACTTCTGCGAATAACCTGATAGATTTCAGGCGGTCGTCGAGAGAATAGGTACCAGAGACGGTGATCAGCTCGTCTACCCTGGTTTCTTCCAGAAAAGCTATCACTTGTTTTTTTACGGTTTCTTTGCTTCCGACGAAAGAGTACTTCAGCATTTGATTTATAGAAGGATGTTCAGCTATCTCCATTAATTCTGGTGTCATTGGAGTTGGAGGATGTAATCCCTCTCTTGCACCGGTTAGCACACCAACAAACATCCGAATGAGCGTAGTGAAGAGCTGTTGCGCTTCTTCATCAGTATCCGCAACAAAAACGTTTATACCCGCTAGCGTATAAGGTTCTTTCAAAAACTTCGAAGGTTGAAATTGCTGGCGATAGACTGACAATGCACTTTGTAAATAACTTGTTGCAAAGTGGCTCGCGAATGCGTATGGTAATCCCTCTTTTGCGGCGAGATGTGCGCTGTCCATGCTCGATCCCAGTATATAAATCGGTACGTCGGTGCCTTCTGCGATCGGAGCCCTCACAGGCGATGTTTTGCTTTCAATGGAAAAGTAATCCTGTATTTTATTTACCTCCTGTGGAAACAGTTGTGCGGCCTGCATGAAATCGGATCGTATGGCGCGTGCGGTTTGTTGGTCGGTTCCGGGGGCCCTGCCGATACCAAGGTCTATCCGGTTAGGATATAAATGAGCAAGTGTTCCGAATTGCTCTGCTATGATGAGGGGTGAGTGATTCGGAAGCATAACACCTCCTGAGCCTACCCTGATAGTTTTTGTGTTTTCAGCTACATACCCTATAAGAATTGACGTAGCGCTGCTGCCAATATTTGCTGAGTTGTGATGCTCTGCAAACCAGTAACGTTTGTAGTTAAGTGCTTCCGCCTGCTGAGCTAATGCCAGATGAATTGTTAAGGGTTTGTTTTATCGTACTGCCTTGCGGAACAATTGCCAGTTCTAAAATGGAATAGGCTATCGGTTGTTTATCCATGCGGCACATCTACCGAAAACTGTGCCTTAAGGCTACTGCGGCTTTTTTAGCATGTTTATGCCATTATAACATAATTGTAGGCGTAAATTGTCGGAAGGGAAATCCCCGCTAATACATTCAAAAATGTTTTTAAGCGGGGATTTTCTGTTCTACTCTAATACCTTTTGATTTCTTAGAATCCCAATCCCAGGTATATTGACAGACCTGCGTTTTTAGAATTGCGGGTAAGTTCACCTGCCAATCCTGCTTTTCCAATCTCTCTTAATCCATAATTGTAACGTGCACCGAGCGTAACATTCTTTATGTCGAACCCAAGTCCGCCAGCTACACCATAGTCCCACCGTTCAAAGTTATCCTCGTTTAAATCAGCCGCTCCATTGATGGTACCATCGTCATCCATATCTTTTACGTTTGCACTTAAAAGATAGCCGACATAAGGACCAGCCTGGATGTTGAAATTCTTACCAAGATTTATCACCGCAAGCAATGGTACTTCGAGGTAATTTAAATTGAACCGATACTCACCATCACCCTGGATGAAGTTGTCATAAGTGGTTTTTGTGCCCTTCTGACTATACAATACTTCCGGCTGAATAGAGAAACCTTTAGCTACTGCAAGTTTCCAAAAAATACCTGCATTAAAGCCGGCTTTCAATTTTTCTGCAGATGCATCTTCAACGTAAAGGTTCGTCAGGTTCAGCCCACCTTTGATACCAAACTTTCCGTTCGAGTGCGACTCGGCACCTACCTGTTGCTCCTGTGCAGCGGCAGTTACCGCGGCCACGCAAATCATAATTGTAAACAACGCTGTTTTCATATTCTTCATTTGATATTATCATGAAAACATTATTCCCGCGATGACTAATGTCAAAATCTGTATAAATGGATATTTTACGCCTCAGCAGGAGGCATTACGCTCATGGAAAAAGTGCATTTTATTGTACTATTTCATATATAAAAACTATCTATAGCTCCGGAGAGAGCTACTTTCGTTGGGGACCTCTCACACAAACGGATCGTTCGGATGCATCGAATGCAGGTAGCTAATTAATATTCCGGTAAACAGACGTTCCTCCGTCGAAAACGCATTCGGGGGTACTCATGGAAATGGTTGAACCGGAGAATGTAAAGTCTAGCAATAACGAGCCGTCACCATCGAACTGGATAACTGTATGTTTACTTCCCTGTTCACAATAATTGCCTTCAAAAATTAAATAGGGTCCTGAGGTTTGATAGGTCGTATCGTTGTAACGAGTGGTTCTCACATACGTGTCGTTCGTAAATTCGAGGGTGTTACCATTTCCCGGCGCATATGTTTGACGCCCCGTCCATCCGCTGACGGAAGTTCGAAGTTCCCATTTGCCTCTTACCGAAGTCGGAGTTTTGGAATCTTTTTTACAAGCCGAAATCGTGAGTGCGAGAGTAATGATGGCTAAATACCATTTAGTATTCATTTTGCCGTTTTCGGTCTGACATACATTACAGACAAACCGCTGCACCCATGCTTTTTCGAAGTAAATTTACTATATGTCTATCTCAAAAGAATCGGATTTGATTGGAATGAAGAACGCGAGTGAAGCGGTGGCCGTCACGTTGCAGGAAATGATAAATCATGCTAAAGTTGGAATGACCACCCTGGAACTTGATGAGTTTGGCGCGGTTGTGCTGGAAAAATTTGGTGCGAAATCGGCTCCTAAACTTACTTATGGATTTCCCGGCTACACCTGCATTAGCGTTAACAATGAATTCTGCCACGGCATTCCTTCGGCCCGCAAACTCCAGGAAGGCGACCTTATTAACATCGATGTATCGGCGGAGTTGAATGGGTTTTGGTCTGACAATGGCAGTTCGTTTGTGTTGGGAAACGACATTCACGAACATCAAAAGCTTGTTAATGCTTCCGAGCAAATTCTTTTCAACGCTATTAATAGTACCAGGGGTGGTGTTCTTATTAGTGATTTGGGCCGGCTGATTGAAACGCAGGCGAAACAGAGAGGGTATAAGGTGATTAAAAATCTTGGCGGACATGGCATAGGCCGGTCATTGCATGAATCGCCGGACGATCTCTTGAACTACAGGGAGCGGTCTGACCGACGCCGGTTTAAGAAGAATTCGGTTGTAGCGATTGAAACATTCATTTCGACGCTCTCAACAAATGTAGAAACGGCTACTGATGGATGGACGCTGGTGGGTAACAAGGGAGGATTTATGGCGCAGCACGAACATACGATCGTGATCACGGATGGTGAGCCTGTTGTGCTTACGGATTTGTCGGCTTTATTGTAGCTTTTTCAAGACTAACGCCTATATCTAAGCGGATACCGTGTTTTCACCCTTTTTAAATCGGATTTTAAACGTCATCTTGCGCTCAGAACACGAACAGGCATAAGCTATTAAACCTTGTCTTGGCCAGCCTCCTCACCGGAGGCTTTTTTATTTTCCCCTGTCAAACTCAATCACTTTATCCTCCATCACAAGCATTTTTCCAATCTTTCCTTTTTTATCCCGCTGAAATTTAATTTCCAATTCTGTATCATTCACCTCAATAAAGAAACTATTATTTAGCGTGGGGATAAGTTCAACACCTTCATCTTCTTTCAAAACAAGCTTTCCGTCTTTAACAATAATGTGCAATGTGTCTTTACCTTTTTCAGCGTATCCGCCAACGAACTCCGTGAGTTGATTGTCGCTGAGCTTAAGCCTGGGAAAATGAAATCGTTTTTGTTCGAGCATCCAGGAGTAAAGACTATCGTTGTTATAGGTAGCGGTCCAGCTATCGTGTTCTGCATCGGGATAGATAGTGAGCTTAACATTGCTGTTGACCTTCTTCAATGCGTCAATCATGCGATAGCTTTCCCGGGGCGGTACTACTTTATCTTTTGCCCCATGAAAACACCACACCGGCATGGTTTTCAGCTTTGCGATTTCGGCAGTGTCGCCGCCGCCACAAACCGGGGCAATGGCTGCAAACAGATTCGGAAACTTTATAGCGGTGGCCCAGGTGCCAAATCCCCCCATGCTTAGACCTGTAAGATATATTCTGTCTTTATCAACGTTATACTTCGATTGAACCCCTTTAACCAATCGTATAATAATCTGTGGCTCCCAGCCTTCGCCGGGCGGTGCCTGCGGCGACACAACAATAAAGGGATACTGTTTCCCTTGTTCAATTAGTTTGGCTGGCCCATGAACTTTTACTTTTTCAAGATCGGTACCGGCTTCGCCGCTGCCATGTAAAAAAATCATAAGCGGCCACTTCTTGGTGGTGTCCTTATTATAATCCTTGGGAAGGTACAGCAGGTAGCTAACAGGGATATTGAATTGCTCAGCCTTTTGTTGGGCAGATGATGGTTTTATGGATAGTATTAATAAAACCAGGACAAGTATCTTGTTCATTTCGGAAATTTCCTTGTTTTACAGGAATTACAAGGTCAATTTACCGATTTGATCTTCAAGAAACGCTTCAAACTGCGCCCACTCTTCATCGTTTGTGGGCTTTTGTAAAAACTCACGGGCGCCAAGCCGGGTGCAGAGCTGCATTTCGTTGGCAGAATCTGCTAGAGACCACATGTAGACGGAGATCCCAGAGTATTTGGAATCGCTCTTGATGGCTTTAAGGGTTTTAATCCCGTCCCAGATAGGCATGCGCAGATCCAAAAATATAAATTCAGGAATTTGATGTTGTTGCAGGGTGCCAAGGTATTGCATGAGAGCCAGGCCGTTCTCAAATCCCAGATACTTTACAGCGGGGTTGACAACATGAATAAGTCTCTGCAGAGTTATCCTGTCCAACTCATCATCGTCGGCATGTAACACGTATTGCATAAGGGGATTATACAATTTACACGCCTAACCCGGCGGAAGGGAGCCATTTTTTGTATGCCTCTTTAGTTATCGTCTTTCCCGTCGATATTTTCCTGGCATTTATCTGCAGTCATATTAGCCATTTGTTTTGCAGCGGTACCCTTTGTAACCTCAATGATTTCGAGCCGGGGGCGTGTGAAGCTTTGTTTAACGTTGCAGGCTATGTAATAAGTTTCGCCGGCTTCCATATCCAGCTCAACACCGGTTTCTTTCTTAAACAATACGGGTCCGCCGATCTTTGCATTGAATTCATGTTTTCCTGCTGCCAGTTCAAGCTTCATGAATTTGTTGTTGCTGATCTTGCAAACCTTCACTCCGTCTGCGAACACCGCCCAGTTAGCAGCGGCGCCGTTGAATTGTCCGGCACGGTAAATAATAACTGTAGCTTTTTCAGCTTTGTTAGCTGCAGGTGTAAATGAAGTAGCGAAAGTTGATATGCCGAGAATAAGGGCGAGAGATAAGGTTAATTTCAACATGATAAAGATTTTGGGGTTAAGAATACAACAAAGAAAATTAATAATTCCAGGTAAGTCAAGTTGGTAGGTAAATCTATGTAGCGAGGGGCGGTAGGTAGGGCGGAACATCTCGTAGACTTGGGGCGATATGTCCCCCGCTTTCTACAAACCCCTTATAACCGCACGATTTCGGCTGAGGCATAAGTTTGGATAAAGTTGATTTCTAATAAAAAACTATTATGGCTAAAGCAGCAAACAAATCGACTAAGAAGAGCTCAGGACCTGCTAACGCTGGTGCTGGCAAGGGTGACTCATTGCTTCAAAAATACTTCGTAGAGAGCCTACAGGATATTTACTATGCCGAGAAAGCAATCACGAAGGCGCTTCCAAAAATGAAAAAGGCAGCGACGTCAGAAGAACTAATGACCGCATTTGAAGACCACCTTGAAGTGACTAAGCAGCAAATCGAAAGACTCGACCAGGTGTTCGAGGCGATCGGAGAAAAAGCGAAGGGCAAGAAATGCGAAGCAATTGAAGGCTTAATTAAAGAAGCCGAAAGCATTATCGAAGACACCGACGAAGGTACCTCTACACGTGATGTGGGACTGATTATGGCCGCTCAAAAAGTAGAGCATTACGAGATCGCTACTTATGGTGGACTTGTACAATTGGCTCAGACACTCGGCGAAGAAGAAGCTGCCGGACTGCTCCAGGAAACCCTTGACGAAGAAAAGGAAACTGATCAATTGCTAACCGGCATCGCAGAAAACGATGTGAATTATGCAGCGAGTACTGAATCTGAAGACTAGAAAATAAAATACGAATTATATGCGATCACTTTTCTTTTTAGCAGTCGGTGTTGTTATCGGTATGCTCATCGCGCCTGAAAAAGGCTCTGTGCTGAGAGACAAATTATCGAAGACAGCAGATGATCTGGCTGAAGCGAAGAAACGCTTTACCGGATCATCGAACGAGTCGGAAGATGTTCTGAAGATGAACGTGTAATAGTTTTAGAACAATTAAGACGTTTGAAAAGGCCCGCGTTACGTTGGGCCTTTTTCAGTGTCGTATATAAAGCGGTTGTTAGTGTGGGGCAAGAGAATCCGACCAATAACTCACCATTTCCCGGATCTTTTCTTTGAGCTCTTTGAAACTCCGGCCCTTCAGAAAAAATCCATGTGCTAACAAATCGTAAGCACGTTTCACTTGCGCGTCGGAGGCGCTGGTAGACCAAAATATAAAAGGGATCGTTTTATCGGAAATTGCAGCTTCGTTCAAAATCTTTTCCCGCAACTGAAATCCATCCATCATTGGAAGGTTGATATCGGATATTATCAGGAAGGGAAATACATTGTTTCTCAGCTCGTGTAATACTCCTTCGCCTGTTGTAAAAAATTTCAGTTCGTTCTTGACACCCAATTCTTCGAACGCCTCACGTATCAGATCTTCGTCATCGCTATCGTCGTCAACGATGTATATCGGATTCGTATTCATATGTATAGTTTTGTCCCCCGCAGAAATACCGGGTACTTATAGTGCTACAAAAAATAAACCAATAGTATTCAGGGGCTCACTGTATGCTTAAGGCGAGGAAAAGGGGCAATGGCGTGCTTTTTTCAAATGGTCGTGCAGAATTTACCTCAAAAAACCTGGTTGATGAGTTTGCCTTTCGCGGCAATTTGCCCTGGCAGATGTTCCCGCTGTAACGCTGCCGTTGATTGCCTTTTATTTGTGGAGAGAATGGGAAAGAACGGCGGCAAATAGCACCGATACAAAGCAGTGGATAAGGGTTTGAGAAGCATGTTACTAAAAAATAGCAGAAAAGCCCTGCCCCGCAAGCGTAGATGCCGTTGCTACATGTTTCTATTTAGTGAATCGCGGATATTGTACATTTATCAAAATTCTTCTTTGTGCAATCAAGAGCAACTACTGTCGACGAGTATATAGATCAGCTGCCTGATGACAGGAAGAAGGCAATTGCTGAGTTAAGAAAAGTGATCAGGAAAAACATCCCTGAAGGTTTTCACGAAGAAATGAATTATGGAATGCCGGGATATGTAGTGCCTCACAGCAAATACCCGGCAGGGTACCACTGTGATCCGAAATTGCCGCTGCCATTTCTGGGAGTAGCGTCGCAGAAGAATTTTGTCGCCATCTATCACATGGGTATATACGCTGACCCAAACCTATTGAAATGGTTTACCGAAGCCCATGTGAAAGCATCTCCGAAAAAGCTGGATATGGGCAAAAGCTGTTTGCGTTATAAAAAGCCGGATGATATCCCTTTTGCACTCATTGGCGAACTGGTTGCTAAAATGTCCCCAGACGACTGGATCACACTTTATGAGAAGAAATTTAAGAAACAATAAACTTACTGCACCAACACAATTAATACGACTACAGATGAAACTTTTAATAGCACTTTTTATCCTTGCTTCGAGCTTTACTTTATGTGCCCAGGAAAACCCTTCGGCTGAAAAGGGACTCGTCAAAGTATCCGTAATGTACCCATTTGCTGACGGAAAAACCTTCAACATGGACTATTATGAAAAAAAGCACATGCCTATGGTTGCCGCGCTTCTCGGGTCAAACCTGGTGAAATACACTATCGAAAAAGGTATTGCCAGCGGCATTCCTAACCAACCATTATCATATATGGCGATCGGAACTTTTTACATAAAGCGGATAGAAGATTATCAGGCGGCCATTGCGCCACATAGAGATGAAATTCGCGCAGACTTCGTCAATTACACAAATGCAGCGGCGCCGGTGATCCTGGTTAGCGAGGTGATAAGGTAGGTGGAAAGATATTATTTGCGGTTACCCAGTTCTTCTGCCAAACCAACCAACAGCCCTTCGGTACCCCGGATGTAACAAAGTTTATAGGAATCCTCGTAGCGAACTATTTCTCCAACGAGCTTCGCGCCAATTTTCGTGAGCCTTCCTACTAATTCATCAACATCTGCAACAGTAAACATTACGCGAAGATAGCCGAGCGCATTTACAGGAGAATTGCGATGATCGGATATCGTTGGTGGATCGAGAAATCGCGAAATTTCAAGCCGGCTATGGCCGTCGGGGGTCACCATCATGGCCACCTCTACGCGCTGATTACCCAGGCCAGTAACGCGGCCCGCCCATTCCCCTTCGATCATCATGCGCGCTTCGAGCCGCAGGCCGATCTCCTCAAAAAAAACAATTGCATTATCGAGCGATTCAACGACAATGCCAACATTGTCCATCCGAAGAAGTTTGTTGTCTGCCATATTATGCCAAATCTCCTTTTTTCAATATCTCAACAGCATGGTTAGCTGCTCTTGCCGTTATCGCCATATAAGTAAGCGAAGGATTTTGGGTTGATGTTGAAGTCATACACGCACCATCCGAAACAAAAACATTCGGGCACTCATGAAGCTGATTCCACTTATTCAGCAACGAAGTCTTTTTATCTCTGCCCATTCTCACGCCACCCATTTCGTGAATATCAAGTCCGGGCGCCTGTTTGCTGTCAGTAGCTTTTATATCGATGAAGCCAGCTTTCTCATACATTTCAGTGTACTGCTCAATAAAATCTTTGATCATTTTCTCATCATTATCGTCGTATGATACATTGAAATTGATCAATGGTATTCCCCATTCGTCTTTTTGATTTGCATCCAGGTTTACGTAATTCGTTTCCTTCGGAATAGTTTCTCCCATACACTGCGAGCCAACGCCCCATGGGCCCATCGGGCCACTTGTATCCATCAATGCATCTTTCAGTTCTTCTCCAAAAAGACCTTCAGTGCTGACGCCCTTGCTGGCACGATAAGCACTGAAAGTAGTAGCATAACCGCGCAGAAAATCCGTTTCCTGTTTTTTTACATTTCTGAATCGCGGAATATATGCGCCTGTCGCACGGCCGCCAGATGTTTTCTTATCGAGCATGCCTTCATATTTCGCCGTGATCCTTGCGCGATAATTATGTACAGCAAAATATTTTCCCATCAGTCCGTTATCATTGCCCAACCCATTGGGAAATCGTTTGGATAGCTGAATTAAGTAAGATGAGGTTTGTATTAACAGCGCCGGCGTTAACAAATATCACCGGTGCAAAATATTCAGTAACCTGTTTAGTATTCGCATCTATAACACGCACGCCTGTGGCTTTCCCTTTTACATCATCATAAATAATAGAGTGAACCACCGAATGCGGACGCAGTGTAAGGTTACCCGTCTTTTGTGCCCAGGGAATAGTAGTTGAGTTTGCATTGAAGTATCCACCATAAGGACAACCACGCTGGCAAAGATTTCGTGCCTGGCATTGGCCACGGCCCTGTTCGATATGAATTGGCTCGGGCTTGGTAATATGCGCACAGCGTGCATAAATAACATGCCGGTCGGAATAATTTTTTGAGATAGTGTCTTTGAAATGATTCTCTACACACGTCAGTTCCCACGGAGGTAAAAATTCTCCGTCGGGCAAACTATCGAGTCCATCCTTGTTACCGCTTATGCCGGCGAACTTTTCTACATAACTATACCAGGGTGCAAGATCTTCATAACGGATTGGCCAATCTACCGCGAAGCCATCGCGCGCCGGGCCTTCAAAATCATATTTGCTCCATCGTTGTGTTTGTCTCGCCCACATAATTGATTTGCCGCCTACCTGGTAGCCGCGTATCCAATCAAAGGGTTTCTCCTGCACATAGGGATGCTCGGTATCTTTTACAAAAAAGTGCATCGCATCCTCTTTGAACGCATAGCACCGCGATATGACCGGGTTATCTTTCTCAACTTCGTACGGAATCTGTCCACGATGTTTAAACTCCCACGGAAGCATATTGGTAGTTGGGTAGTCCTTAATATGTTTCACATCGCGGCCGCGCTCGAGAAGTAAAGTCTTCAGGCCTTTCTCACAAAACTCTTTCGCCGCCCAACCGCCGCTCATGCCACTGCCAATAACAATCGCGTCAAATTTATTTATATCTGCCATAATATTCTGCTAACTGTTAATACTTACGGATTAGTTACCGGTACGCTGCCTTTGAAATCGGGTCCCGGAACCATCTTATACTTTTTGATGTCTGTGAGATATTCTTTGGATGATATGAAACTCTGAATGGTATAGTCTTTCACAGTTTTATAAAACTCCACTACCTCGTTTGGTACCTGGCTCTTTCGCTCGATTGCACTAAGTAATTCTTTCTTTTGAGTGGGAGAGATGTCGGTAAACGATTTGCCGAATTTTTTGCGAGTAAAATCTTCAAATGCCTTTTGTCCGTCAGTGAACTTCTTCTGTTCTTCAGGCGAAGAACAGTCATCGATCATTGTCAGCATAAATTCGTGCGATTTGAGATCGGCGGCACCGATGAATGATTGGGTTTTAGGTAAGATGCTTTCGGTAAGTGCCGACAACACTTTCTCCTGCGAACCGGTAAGTGAGATGTTTTTTAAGGTGATTACCTTTTTGCTCGTCAGCTGCGCACGCCGGTAACAGTGCTGCTCCGGCCGAGATAACGATTACATTTCGAATTGCGCTTCTCCTGTTCATGCCTGGTACTTATAATTTCAGTTTCGCAAGATAATCCATGTTTTCTTTCATGCTCTCGAATGGGGTGCTGGTATATTCTTCCTGTTCGATGAAGAAATACTTCATGCCCGATTCCTTGCTATGTTTCAGCATTTGCATGATGTCTAGTTTGCCCTTCCCAAATTCAGTGCTCTCTTTTTTCGTCATATCCATATCTTTCAAATGCCACAGCGGAAAGCGTCCGGAGTGGTTCTTGAAATAATCGAGCGGATCTTTGCCACCAACAATCACCCATCCAAGATCGAGCTCCATGTGAACAAGGTTCGGGTCGGTGTTTTTTAGCAGCACATCATAGAGGACTTCGCCGTTTTCACTCTCAAATTCATAGTCATGATTGTGATAACCAAATTTCAGATTCATCTTTTTACACTCTTCGCCTGATTTATTGAACGCTTCGGCGGTCCTTTTGTAGTTATCTACCGTTTGGCCCTGGGCGGGCATGCTGGAGCAAATGAGGTATTCCTGGCCGGCTTCGGCAGCCTCGTGCATTGTTTTAGAAAAGTTCTCGTCTACGTGAATGTGGCCGCTTCTGAGCGTCATACCAAGGTCGCTGCAGACCTTTTTCATTTCCTTGCCACTTAAACCGTAATAGTTTCCCTTGTCGCTTCTTGCGGATTCTATCTGTTTAAGACCCAGGGCCGCCACTTTTTTAAGTACACCGATTGCATCAGATTGCATTTCTGTACGGAATGTATAGAGCTGAACACCTGCGTTGTTAAATTGAGCGGTAGGTGAGGCACTCTTCCATAACAGGGATCCTGCAGCGAGTGTGCCGGTGGTCTTTAGAAAGTCGCGTCTTGATTTCATTGCTGGCTTTTGCCTTGTAAAATAGTGGATTTTACGGCAACAAACGCTGGCATGTAAAAGATGCGGGTTAATTTTTTACAATCCTGTTGATGGCTACTTCTTTTCCTGCGCTAAGCCTGATGAAGTAAACACCCGGTTGCAGGCCGCTGGTGCTGATCGTTTCGGTTTGACTTGCGCTGGTGCTTCTGCGGGTCTTTACCACGTTTCCGTTCGCGCTCAGCATCTCGTACACCACGGGAGTACTCTGCCACGAATCCGGGATCGTAATTCTTAATTCTGATACGACAGGGTTGGGGTAAGCAGAAATCGTGGTCTTGTCGCCAATGCCATTCAATTTTACTACACGCACTGCAGAGTAAACATATTTGCCGTTCACATCAACAATCTTCAGTCGGTAGTATTGAATATTTTCTTTCTCCTTTGCAATCGATTCTTTGAATGAGTATTCAGCAGAACCGTTCGCAAAAACGATATTAAGTTCTTTATACTCCTTGCCATCATCCGAACGCTCAACGGTAAAATGACTTACCGGTGCTTCGCTATCCCACTTCCAGTCTATTTTCGCAACGGAGCCGTTCAATGTTGCGTTGAACGATGTAAGATGGACAGGTAACACAGCAGTTTGGGGCTGGCTGTATTTAAACTCCTGGAAATATAAAGAGTACATTCTTTCAGAAGCACCACTCACGCCGCTCGATACACCACCGACACGAACCGAAAATGATGTTGTTTTTTCGTACATGGCAGTAGTCATTACCGCTGTGCCACTGGTATCTATATTAAGGTAGTTAACGGTAGGTCCATCGAAACGCTTTCCATTCGCAGCAGGATTACCGATGGTGCCGGTAACATTTGTCAGCGACAATACAGAATTAGTTTCAAGCATATATGATTCGAATCCATACATCGCCACATACTCCCTGATTAAATGTCCGTTGCCGTCGATGTCAATTGCCGACAATACAAATTCGTTTATCTCTTTTTGCTTTGAAGTTCCTTTTTCTACAAACACGATTTCAAATTCCATCCACCAGTCTGCGGGGCCGGGGGCTGTTCCTGCATTATATCCTACCTGTGGTTGCCATGCCTTATCGAATCCCGATGTGATCATATCCAGATCAACCAGGTATGCTAATGCATCGGATCTTCCTTTGATAGTAACAAGTGCATCAAGGTCCTTATCTACGTTAGGGAACCGGTAAACAGCGCCATCCGCTCCAGGTGTGCCGGAAACAAGTGCGGAGTTCTTAAAATCCAGTTTACCACCGCCGCCTGCAATAGTTGCCAGGCTAATTGAAAGAAAAATAGGGAAAAAGCAAAGTGATTTAAGTGTTGTGTCCAGGATTCTCATACTACGTTTTTAAAAGGTACAGATTTGATATACTTGGATCACAGGATGGATGGATGTGCGGTTCGACGAAGGAGACTGGATTGGATGTGGCCGATAGGCCACTGTGATGCACCTTACCGGGCAACCCGCGTGCCTGTTGATAATTTATGGCTGACCAACGTTTTAGCCAACGAGGCCGTGGCGAGACATTCCTGATTTTGGAAAGATTTTCCAAAAACTACATTTCAATTGATGTAAGGATAAAGCCACTTCATCCGTGTTGGGCTTTCGATCGCAGCATGACGACACTACTTTTGCTGCGCATTAAACAACAGAATAATTAAACAATAAAAACAACAACTAATGACAAATAAATTAGTACCGTATCTCGCACTCGTTATGGGTTCAATCGTTATTTCAGTCGAAGCATCTGCCCAAAAGGGATTCTATGTCGGCGCGCAGGGCGCCCCGTTGTTAAGCATTAAGTTTAACACGAGCGATGTGCACAAAAGTGACATGGACTACAAAGCAAAAAGCAGTTATACATTCGGGATTGGCGCAGGCTACAATTTATCCGACAATTTTGGCATCGGAACAGAGGTGATGTATTCCAGGGAACAACAGGGGTACAGTGATCATAACATCAGGTACGATGAAGAAGTGAATTATTTAAAAATTCCCGTCTTCGCGAGCTTTAATTCAAATCCTGCTTCGCGTGTAATGTTTATAGCGAAGGCGGGGCCGCAGATTGGCATCCACCTCAAATCGAATATTAGTAATGCATCTAACCCGTTACTAAATGGAGAAACAAAAGACAAATACAAAAAATTGAGTGTAGGTGCAATGGTTGGAACGGGCGTGAGAGTAAGGCTGAGCGAACATTTTTACGCTGATGGTGGACTTCGGCTCGACGGAACTTTTACTAACCTTCAGAACAAAAGTTACAGGGGAATAGATACAAGAGGCGGAAAAACGCACTCAGTAAATGCGGGCCTGGAACTCGGAATTAAATATCTGTTGTAGTCTATATAGCAAGACGTTAGAGAGACCCGCGCTGGCGGGTCTTTTTTTTGGACCGCTGGTGCTAAGGACGTTGCAGCGTAAACGCTTTCGCGGAATTTTGTTTAACGTATATTAGCGGAGCTGTATAAGTGCTTAAACAAATGATCGGTGAAAAATTCCTTTACATGTTATCTTATTGATGACGACATAGATGATCAGGAAATATTTGAAATGGCGATTCGCAAGGTCGACGCAAACGCTGATGTGCGATTAGCTAACGATGGCATAGAAGGCCTGCAGATTTTGAGAGAAAACAGAACTTTCGTACCAGACTTTATCTTCCTCGACATCAATATGCCGAAAATGAATGGCATTCAATGTTTACCCGAAATTAAAAAACTGGATCACTTACGCGATTCAAAAATAGTAATGTACTCCACTTCATCGGATGAGTCGGTAAAACAAGCCACGACACAATTGGGAGCCGATGGTTTTCTTGTTAAGGTTCCAAAACTCAGCAGCCTCGTAAATCATCTTTCGCTCATCCTTAAAAAAGGAGAAGTATGAATAAAGGAGAGCACAGATCGAAATGTTGCGGTATCAGAGGCCAGGAAAGATCTTAAAAAAAGTGAAGACCGGTATCACTCGATGATTGACGAAGTGGAGGATTACGCGATCATTCTCCTCGATTTGAATGGTGAGATAAAGGATTGGAACCGTGGTGCAGAAAAGATAAAAGGGTATAAAGCAGCGAAGCGATAGGCAAACATTTTAGCATGTTCTATTTGCCGGAAGACAGGCTATCGGGTCTTCCTTCTCAACTTCTGGATACTGCTAGTAAAGAAGGGAAAGCGGTGCACGAAGGGTGGCGCGTGCGCAAGGATGGCACGAAATTCTGGGGTAGCATAACGCTTACTGCTTTACATGGCGAGCAAAACGAAATTATAGGCTATTCTAAAGTTACGCGTGATCTCACTGATAAAAAACTCGCAGAAGATCAACTGCGGAAGTTGCTACGGAACTGCAATTGAGTAATGAGGCGTTGCGCAAAAGTGAAGAGCGGTATCATAAAATGATTGCGGAAGTACAGGACTATGCGATAATCCTGTTGGATAGTGAAGGCAACATTCAGAATTGGAATGTTGGCGCCGAAAAAATAAAAGGATATACTTCCCAGGAAATAATCGGAAAGAATTTTCAAATTTTTTATTCCGAAGACGACAGGCTGCAGGGGCTTCCATTGCGATTGTTATCAGAAGCACGCAAAAATGGTCGCGCGGTGCATGAAGGGTGGCGGGTAACAAAAAGCGGATCGAGATTTTGGGGAAGTATTGTTATCACGGCTCTACACGATGACGAAGGGCACGTAATGGGGTATTCTAAAGTTACCCGCGATCTTACGGCGAAGAAAGAAACTGAAGATAAAGTAAGAGAATATTTGCATGAGCTGGAAGAGCAGAATGAGGAGCTGGACCGTTTTGCTTACGCCGCTTCCCATGACCTGCAGGAGCCGTTGCGGAAGATCCAGACATTTGCAGATCTCATAGAGACTAGACCTTCCGATCCGGAACTGAGTGAGCCACTACATCAAAAAGATAAATGTTTCGAGTGATCGGATGCAGTCACTAATTAAATCGCTTCTGGCGTATACAAAGCTGTCGAAAGGCGCGGATAAAAAGATTACCACCGATTTCAATCACATATTCGAAGGCGTACTTGGCGATTACGAGTTGCTCATTGAGGAGAAACACGCGAGGATAACCTGCGATTTGTTACCTACACTTGAAGCGGTTCCTCAACAAATGACGCAACTGTTTTCTAATTTGATTAGCAATGCACTTAAGTTTTCAGCTTCGGAGCCGGTGATTACTGTGTCTGCAGACAAAGTGCAAAGCGATAGTTTTGCCCACTGGCCCGCACATCTTGCTCACGGAACGTACTTTCGAATTTCGTTTAAGGACAACGGAATTGGTTTTGAGCCACAATTTGGTGAACAGATATTTTCTCTCTTTCAACGTTTGCATCGAAAAGATCAGTATGAGGGCAGTGGTATCGGTCTTGCGTTATGTAAGAAGATATTAGACAACCATAAAGGGTTTATTCATGCCGAAAGTGTAGCGGGTGAAGGTGCAACCTTTCACATGTACTTTCCGGCACATTA
Source organism: uncultured Chitinophagaceae bacterium (assembly GCA_963782225.1). Lineage (GTDB taxonomy): Bacteria > Bacteroidota > Bacteroidia > Chitinophagales > Chitinophagaceae > Flavitalea. The sequence goes on along the minus strand of CAWAIQ010000004.1, from coordinate 3,358,372 downwards.
GCAGTTGATTACCACAACTTTCATTGTTGTAACTTAGGCGATATGAATCCACGTGGGCCGATAATTGTAATCGAAGATGATGAAGACGACCAGGAACTGATTACAGATGCGTTTAAAGAATTAGGTTATGAAAATATTATCAGGTTTTTTAGTTCGGGAATAGTTGCGTTGGATTATTTGCATACAACGGAAGAAAAGCCTTTTATTATTCTTTCAGATATTAACCTTCCTAAGTTGACGGGAATAGAGCTTCGCGATCGGATTATCGAGAATGAATCACTGCGCCTGAAGTGTATCCCTTACCTGTTTTTTACTACTGCTGCGTCGCAACAAGCGATTGTTGACGCTTACTCAAAATCTGCGCAGGGCTTTTTTGTTAAGCCTACTAAATACGAACATCTTGTGCAAATGCTTCGCAAAATCGTGGAATACTGGCAAGAATGCCGGTCTCCGAATTATTTTTGAGCGAGGCATTAAGTTTTCTATAGTCAATTATAATGTCGAGAATATTTATTACAGGTTCTGCGGATGGACTTGGTCTTTTGGCGGCGCAGCGCACTTATTGCCCAGGGAAATGATGTTGTTCTTCACGCGCGGAATGCGAAAAGAACACAGGAAGCGTCTGCTCAACACACCAGGTGCTGAAACTGCTCTCGTGGCAGACCTGGGTATTATAGAAGAGACTATTGACTTGGGTAAAAAATTGAACGCTTCAGGAAGCTTTTGATGCGGTAATTCACAACGCAGGTGTGTATAATGTTTCAGCGAAAGCAACTCTTTAACGTTAATACGTTAGCCCCTTACATCCTTACATGTATTGATGCACAATGCCAACCAGAGGCTAATTTACCTTAGCTCGGATATGCAACGTGGCGGACGATCGAAACTAGATAGTTTTATGGATCACGTTGACCGCATAAATTACTCAGATACCAAGCTGCACGTGTTGATGCTTTGTAAGGCAGTTGCCCGCAAATGGCCTGGCATATTTATGCTAATGCAGTCAATCCCGGATGGGTGCCAACGAAAATGGGTGGCAAAGGTGCACCAGATGATCTTAAAAAAGGATATGAAACGCAGGTATGGCTTGCAACAAGCAACGATAGCCGACGCCCTGGTAACTGGCCGCTATTTTCATCATAAAAGAGAATTCAGTCCTAATGCCGAGGCAGAAGATGTTTCCCTGCAGGATCGCTTTCTGCACGTCTGTGTGGACAGATTACCGGCGTTCCGTTTCAGTCATAGCGTTGGCCCGTGTGGAATTTTTCAGGATGTGCATCATAGGAGCGCATCATTTTATACGGCACCTAACTTATCCTGCTGATGAAAAATTCTACCAAACACTACTGCGCGTGCGTATGTGTTGCACTTACGTGCCTTCATTGAACTTGAAGCCCAACAAACAAACAAAGCAACCGTCTCCGGAACGGTCATAGACTCTGCATCCTCGAAATCCCTCCCATATATTTCCGTCTCACTACTTAAAAACAACGCATTTTTTTCTGGGAACAACTGCCGATTCAACAGGTCGCTTCGAATTAAATCCGCCCGCAGGCAAAGTATACATTACAGGTTTCCGCATTAAGCTATATCCAACGAAACATACCCATCGTTATCGAAAAAAACTCCGTCTTTGAATCATCCCTCCAATAAAACTTACTGCCTGAAAATAATACGCTCGAGGAATAACTGTCACCAAGCTGAAAGCATTAGTCGAAGATAAAGGCGACCGCCTCGTATACAACGCTGAAAAAGATATTTCTAATTCCAGCGGCACGGCGGCCGATGTACTTCAGAAAAGCACCAATGCTTACAGTTGATCTAAACGGAAACGTGCAGATGCGCGGCAGCAGTAATCTGAAAATACTTGTTAACGGCAAGCCGTCTTCGATGATGGCCAGAAACCTTGCGGACGCGCTCAAACAGATGCCGGCAAATATTATTAAGAGTATCGAAATGATTACCAGTCCCGGCGCTAAGTATGATGCGGAAGGATCCGGCGGCGTGATCAACATCATTACCAAAAAAGGATTACAGGGGTTAAATGGAAGCGTTAATGCTTCGGTCGGCAATTATTCGTTAGGCACCGGAACAACACTCTCGTATCGTAAAAAGAAGATAGGGTTAAGCCTGTCGGCGAATATGTATCGAAACAGGTATATCAATGAGGGTGAGTTTACCCGCACAACTTTAAAAGATGGCCAGCCCTTCAATATAACTAATCAGCAAAGTCGACAGGATAACACAGGAACAGGAGGGTATGGTGAACTAAGCTTCGATTATGACCCCGACAGCCTCAGCAGGATCAACTTTTCAGCAAACGTTTGGGGTGGAGTTTTTCCGAACAACGGCTCAATGTCCACTAGTGTCACAGATAACCAGGGCAACATACTCCAGAAATACAGTACGGTAAACAGGTTTAAAAACCCATTTGGGAACGGCCAGTTTGATCTTGGATACACAAAAACGTTTAAAAAACCAGGTCGCGAATTTTCTTTGCTTACCCAGTTCAGCAGAATGCCGGATAACTATTTCTACGAGACCGAGTTTTATGACGTGAATGACGAATTGTACGTGACCAACCTGAGTGATAATTACAGCAGGAACAAGGAATATACCGTTCAGACTGACTATGTTCATCCGTTCACAATTATCGGTAAAAAAGACACGGCTGAGGTGAAGATCGAAACCGGGGCAAAGCTCATATACCGAGACATCGGCAGCGAATATTTCCTGAGCTACCTGGTGGATTCTTCCGGAGAAGTGGTGCCTGATCTATTGCAAACTAACGTATTCGACTATACGCAAAAGGTGATTTCGGGCTATACCTCGATATCGATCGATTCACGAAAAAAATGGGGATTTGTTGGCGGGCTGCGGCTCGAACGTACAGAACTGGACGGCAACTTTCGAAGTACCGCAACAGTGGTCAACAACAGTTTCAACAATTTGATTCCGAGTGTTACAATATCAAAAGGCTTCAAAGCACACAGGGTTAAAATAAGTTACACTCAGCGCATACAACGGCCAATGATCTGGCTGCTCAATCCGTGGCGCAATCAGAACGACCCGAAAAATATATGGACAGGAAATCCTTCGCTGTTGCCAGAGCTCAATCATGCCTGGGAAGTATCGCACAGCGTTACCGGCGAGAATGCTTTTTCGCTGAATAGCGCAGTGTTTTATCGTTACACGAACAAGGGGTTTGAATTTATATCAGAAGTAGATTCCACCGGTGTATCTACCATACGGCCGCAAAATATTGGCAAGAGGTATGATCTTGGCACTAATATCAACGTTTCTGTTCAGCCGGATAAAAATTGGAACCTCAGTGGTGGATTACAACTGACGTATGTGGATATGAAAACAATTACCACATCACTGAAAAATAGCGGATGGATCTGGCGCGTTAATTATAATACCACATATAAACTACCGAAAGAATTTTCGATCCAGGCAAATGGTGACGTAGGATCTGGTTGGATTAGCCTGCAGGGTAAAAACTCCGGTTGGTACTGGTATGGTTTCTCGGCTAAAAAAGAACTTCTCGCAAAGAAAGCGAGCCTCACTTTCAACGTTAATAATCCTTTCAACAGAAACATAAGCTTTCACTCACAAATGTCTGATCCCACCTTCCGTCAAAACTTTGAAAACAGGCATGTCAGCCGATCGGTAAGGTTAACCTTCGAGTGGCGCTTTGGGCAGATGACGGTTGGAGGTAAGCAAAGCAAAAAAATTACTAATGATGATAAGGGCGGTGGACGATGACTATAAAGATGTGGTCTAAGCGGTAGCCAACGTTAATCATTGCTAACGCCAACCTAATCCAGGTGCAACATGCTGTAGAATGGAAGACAGCAAGTGAACGTTATAATCAACTCCAAGCGTGTTCGGGATGGTCAACAACAGTGTGTCTGCTTCCTGTATTGCTTCATCGGCTGCTAACTCCTTAATGAGTTGATCGGGCTCGCCCACATAGCTTCTTCCGAAAATTGCGCGCTTGTCGCTCTCGATATAACCTATCTTATCGGTGCGGCTAGCTTCATGTCCAAACAAATACCTGTCCTGCTCTGTGACTAATGCGAATACAGACCTGCTTACTGAAACTCTCGCCTCACGCTTATGACCGGCCTTCTTCCACGCATCCTTATATAACCTGATCTGCTCTGCCTGTTGAACATGAAAAGGTTTACCACTCTCATCGAATTTCAAAGTAGAGCTCTGCAGGTGCATCCCCTTTTCGGCTGCCCAAACTGCGGTTGCATTAGAGGCTGCGCCCCACCATATACGATCGCGCAAACCTTCGGAGTGAGGTTCTAAGCGTAACAACCCGGGCGGATTGGGAAACATTGGATTGGGGTTGGGTTTCGCGAATCCCTGGCCGTTCAATTTTTCCAGGAACTGCATGGCTTTATTGCGCCCCATTTCGGCATCGGTTTCTCCAGTGGCAGGTTCGTAACCGAAATAGCGCCAGCCATCAATAACCTGTTCGGGTGAACCCCTGCTGATGCCGAGTTGCAACCGGCCGCGGGATATAATGTCTGCTGCTCCCGCATCTTCCACCATATAAAGCGGGTTCTCGTAACGCATGTCTATCACACCGGTACCTATTTCTATCTTGCTTGTTTTAGCCCCAATGGCAGATAACAAAGGAAACGGCGACGCCAATTGAGCAGCATAATGGTGTACGCGGAAGTACGCACCGTCGATGCCGATTTCTTCTGCCGCAACGGCCAGATCGATAGATTGCAGCAACGTATCGCTTGCAGTGCGGGTTTTATAAGATGGATGATTTGACCAGTGCCCGAATGATAAAAAGCCGATTTTCTTCATATAACCTCTCTTTCAAATGCAAATTTAACGGTAATCCCGTTCGTCACAAGCCAACTGCATGATGCTGTTGAAAGCCGAAGAATTCCTGGTGCTTCCAGGGGCCGTTATGATATTCCCATAAGTTAATACCAGTGCCGATTGCTGTAAACGGTTTGAATGTTTGTTGTAATTCAGCTGTTAACTGCTTTGATTCTTCAGCAGAGACCTTATTCTGGATGGTAATATGCGGGCGGAATGGTTGTCGGTCTTGCGGCGTGAGCCAGGAATAGAATGCTTCATGCAAATACTGATGAAGCTGCACAAGTGGCTTGGATTGCAGTTGAAAGGCTACACCGAAGCCGGTGTGATAAACCCCTGTAACGTTCACCGCAAATGGGCCGATACGCACTGCATTTTCAATTTCATTCAGTATCCTTGGCTGCGAAGGTGGCAGGTGATGAAATAACGTGAGGTGCGCATCGAGATAATTAATAGCCTTTGGAAAGTAATGCTGGCGAAGACCATTGAAATAATGCTGCGATTCCTTGTCGACCTGCAGGGTCGCGATCAGTGGATGAGTTGTCATAATAATTGCTTCTATAATCGGGCGCTAAAGAATTTACCGGCCCGTTGCTAATAAAGTTAGCAAATCTGTTTGACAACGCAAAACACTTAAGCGGATGATTTCAGTATGCGCTGCAATTGTCGCGCGGTTTTGAAACCGCATTGCGATGCAATATACTCAATGGTGTACTCTGGATTATTAAGCATCGTACTCGCATACTCTTTTCGCAGCAACGTTAAATATTCTAAAACTGTGGTACCTGTTTTCTCTTTGAAAACCCTTGTAAGATTTCGTGGACTCATTCCAACAAGTGATGCAAGCGTTTCAATGTCATTGTCCTTAGATAAATTATCGATGAGATAATCCTGCACCTCGTGTACCTGGGGATTGATATGGTTCCTGTAATCCAGGTAAATACTTTGCTGTTTATGCCTGCCGCTTCGCCTGTGATAGACTACTAACCCCCGGGCAACTTTATGTGTAAACAATGCACCCTTCAAATCTTCAAGAATGGCCAAGGCCAGGTCAATTCCTGCACTGATGCCCGCGCTGGTGTAGACATTGTTACTCTTCACATACAAAATATCTGCAAGGACTTTAGCATCCGGAAATTGCTTTTGCAATTCACTTACGCGTCTCCAATGAGTCGTACACTCTGTATCTTTCAATAGTCCTGCATGACCAAGAGCAAAGGCACCATTGCAAATGGAACAAATGGTAATTTTACTTTCCGAGCATTTTTTCAGCCATCTGAAAAATTCATGTTGCGCCTTGAACCGGGTACTCATAATATATTCGAACCGGGTCCCTGGCATAAACACAAAATCGCCTTCTTTCAAATTTGCGTCTTTATAAAACCTGACACTGCCAAAGGAAAGACCTGAAGTGCTTACGGGATTTTCCTCCAGGTGATAGTATCCGATAGCTATTTCCAACCCGTAAAACTGAGCCTCAACAAAAACCTGGACCGGCCCCGCGAGGTCAAGCAGTTCTACTTCTGGCGGAATGATAAACGCAAGTGTTCTCATACGGGTTCTACAAGACGTTTTCTGTAAATAAATAAATAGGCTCCCATAACAACATCGATAGTGAAACAAAAAATATCATAATGTGGCGGAACCAATTGCACCGTGGTGACCACGTTATATACCAGGTCCCATAAACCGTGTAACAAATATCCGGCAGCAAGAATATATATACTTCTCTTGATGCCATAGAAAGCGAGCAGCACGAAAGCAAAAGCCTGGATAATGGTCGTCACGAGTTGATATGTATCTGTCCACGTAAATCCGACATACAAAAATCCGATTCCAGATAAAACAAGTCCGTAATAAATCAATCTGTGCGTTCTCGTAAGAAGGTTGATGAGTACTATCGAAATAATTCCGATAGCCGCTCCCAAAAGCAGTGGTAGCATGATCTTGTTTATTTTTAATTGTAATCAAGAGATACTTTCACCAATTCCTCAAACGACTTACCATAGTCTTTCCTTATCTGTTTCAGGCATGTATTAAAAGGGTACTCACTCCTGAAGTTGCTGTACCGGATTATTTTAGCATGACTGAACATTGCAGCGTCGTTATTCGAAAACGAATCCGGCGCTAAAACGTGTAACTCATCAAGACTTTTGGGATCCTTCGCTCCTGTAAAAATAAGCGATAAGCCGTGTTTTGTCTCAACAACAGAATCATTCATAATGTAAGGCGTAAGCGACGCCGGAAAAGTTCGTCCATAAGTATCCATCACCGCGGCAAGCTCAAATTCATTTACACCATCCTGCACCACGACTGCGAGATCTTTATTCTTCCTGAAAAAGATTTTCTTAAAAGCTGTTCTTTTGTGCCGGCCATTCACGCCCACGCTTCGGTGGTTAAGTTGAATATCAGGGTGGGGATAGTGTACCCTTTCCTTCACTTCATGCATTACCTCTTTTCCAAACAAATCATTGATCACGGTCAAGCTTCCTTCGACCGCGTTAGACACGCCTGCCGTGCTATAAAGGTTGCCGCTGTTTGTTACACTTACATTTTGGATCCAGACAGGTTCCTGGAAATTCGACCTGATACCAGCAATGTCAGACGCATGGCAGGTAATGTCTTTTCCGTTGTACAGTCCGGTTGCAGCAGCAGTTGCAGCGCCGTCACAAACGGCCAGAACTTTTGTGTTAGCGGTGTAATGACGCTTAATAAAATCAATCAGCTTTGGGTTCTGATCTTTTCCTCTCGCAGATAGCGCTGGTATTACGATTACGTCCGGTTTGATAGCCAGAGAATCAATATCGATAAATGTAAATTGCGGCTTAACATACATGTCCCGCCTCACTAAAATCGGTGTATTGTTAACGGCCACGATGTATACGTTTGCTTTACCGGTTTCATTAAATAAATAATAAGGAGCAAGCATATCGAACAACTCTGTTAATTTATAATCGGCGACAATAAATACCGTCTTCTTAGTAGAATCATACACTACTCGTGACTTTGCAATAGGCTTATCGCCCGACCAGGAACGTGGAGCGCTCGTCATATTTCTGACTGGCTTACATCCATTCAACAGGAATAAACTGCAGAGAATTACAATTACTGTTAATAAAAACCACTTTATGTTCTTCATGCTAATGATGTGTTTAGAATGTAAAACTACTGTGGTGATTGAGCCATAAAAAGACAGGATCAGGTCAAAAACGGACAGGTTTGGTTTGTCCTTTTTTGACACCATCTTGTCCGTTACCTCGCTGAATTCCTTCTGAAATTTGCAATACACAATCAAACAGAAATTAAATGAAAACGATTTACTTACTCGTAGCTCTCACGCTTTCGTTGGCGTGCAAGGCACAGATAGAAAAGGTATCATTGCAGGCAAGCGGACTTACCTGCAGCATGTGTAGTAACGCTATAAACAAAGCCTTGAAGAAACTTGACTTCGTGCAAAGAGTTGATGCAAATGTTAAGAATTACACATTCGAGATTTATTTCAAAGACGAAAATACCGTAGACTTTGATAAAATCAGAAGGAAGGTAGAAGGCGCGGGCTTTACGGTTTCGGAATTTACAGTTTCCGTTCGTTTCGACCAGGTTTCGCTGGAACCGACTAAACAAATAACCTTAGGAAAAAACAAGGTCATTCTTACTAATGTTACCAGTTCATCGCTGGACGGAGTGACGCAAATTAAGCTGTTGGATAAAGGATTTGTTCCGGAACAGGATGAAAACAGATTTTCATTTGAACCATCACCAATCGAAGCGATCTATCATGCTGCAAAATAAAATCATCAATATACAGGTTCTGCTCTTGATATCGGCGTACAGCCAGGCACAGGAGCTTTATTCGGCCACGGAACCCGCAAGTAACCGCCCGGCGAAGAGTGTTAGTGTACGATTAGATCACTCCATAATGGACGAGCGTGGTACATTAAAAACAAATTATCACCTGATACCTGAAGTGATGATCGGTGTTCACCCGAAACTGACGGTTCACGCAGGAATGTTTTTAAGTAACAGAAGCGACAAATTTGAATACGAAGGGGCAACCATCCATGCGAAATACAGGTTTTTAAATCATGATGCGATGCAGAGGCACTTCCGTATGGCGGCATTTGCGAGGATGAGTATGAATAACAGCGATGTTCACCAGGAAGAAATCAGCATATACGGACATAACACCGGCTATGAAGTCGGGTTGGTTGCCACGCAGTTGATGCATAAAGTTGCAATATCATCTTCAATTTCTTATGTGAACGCTACTGATAACCTTAACAATAACAAATTTATTTATGGGGCGAAGAATAGTGAGGCATTGAATTACACCTTATCGTTCGGTAAGTTGATTTTGCCGCATGAGTACAGGAGTTACAGGCAGACAAATATGAATATTATGGTTGAATTCTTAAACCAGGTGAACCTGGGGTCTTCTAAATATTATATGGATGTGGCGCCGACTGTGCAGTTTATATTTAATAGTCAGAGCAAGGTGGATATAGGGTATCGGAAGGAGTTGAGGAGCTCGATGGTGCGAACGGCGCCAAATGGTTTTTTTGTGCGGCTCGAGCACACGTTTTTTAATGCTTACTAGGGTTTGATACAACTACGGACGGTCGTTTTGATGAATTTGAACATCGTGGAATAAAATATGTTTGACAACTTATACGCTTTCCGCGGAAAGAATTTAAATTGTGTTACGCCTTCGCAAAGGTTGTTCATCCACGTAAACAACAAAATTTTGCAGGGTATGCTCCACGCTCAGGCAATAACAGATCGTCTACACTCATTACGGCTGAACTCTGACCAGGCAATTCTTGCCGGTAAATCGTTCGAGGAAGTGAAGAAAATATATATCGAAATGAAGCAGACGTATTCGTATAGCGAAGAGCCACCGGTTAGTGGCTGTGCACAGAAACCGCAAACTCTCGATGAACTTGTTTAAAAAAGCTTTTCACTAGGCGGGTTTTTCAATGATCCCTGGCTGACGCCGGGGATTTTTGTTACTTCTGTTGCTCCAGCTCCGTCAAAGCTTTTTCATCATCCTCAATTTGTTTCTTCACTTTACTAATATCCTTTTCTAAACGTTCCAGATTTTTATCAGCACGGAGAGCGCTCTGCGTATCACGACGCGCTCGGCTCGCACTCTTTTGAGCACGCTTAGCTTTCGACCGGTTGGCTGCATCGTTACTTAGCTCAATGGCTGCTTCACGGTTCTGTTGAGCAGAAGCCTCCGCTTGCTGAGCGGCCTTTTGCTTATCAGAAGTTTTTTGCTGGTACTCCTTTTCCAGGTGCGCGAGTTTGTCGCGGTTCCGGGCGAGTTGGCCGGATATCTTGCCGGCGCGTTCCTGGATCTTCAACAGTTTAGATGAATCAACTGAGCTGGTTGGCGGCACTTCAACAACCTGTGTCTGCACTGAGTCTGTAGAATCAGCCTGCGCGGAATCTCCGGGCACTTGCTGCCCGTAACCGACTGCAGCTAACAACAAAAAAGAAAAAGAAAAAACTAAGTGATTGTGTCTCATAAGAAAATTTGATTGCCATAGAGGTTGCAATTCATGTGCCTGAGCGCAAAACGGCGCCTTGTGGCATAAAAATTTCAGACTTCTGATACACCATTATTTTCTAATAAATTCTAATCTTATGGCTAAGGGAAGAAAACCAGCTGGTAACAGCGTAAAAAAATCTGCAAAGAAGGCTGCGAAAAAAGGACCGGGCAGACCGGCCAAGAAAGGAGCAAAGAAAAGTACGGCACGTACCGCTAAAAAAGGAGCCAAAAAGAGCGCAGGACGGACTGCTAAAAAAAGCGCGAAGAAAAGTGCAGGCACACCCGCCAGGAAGGCCGCGAAAAAAGGTGCAAAAAGAGCTTCTGGTAAACGTGAACTCATCGCACCAAGGGGCGACAAACGTTATGTAAGGCGGGGCGCGAAAGGTCGCATAAATGAAACCGATGACCAGGGACGATCTTTAAGTCAGGATAGAAAGCGCAAAGCCAAAAACAAAGCGAAACCAGGGCAGGGCGACAGAGGCGACAGATAGGCAGTCAGTTAATGCTCCGGCGACAATAATTTACATGCAAAACCCCGTGATATGCGGGGTTTTTTCGTGCGGTTAGCCACAATAAGATTATATTCATACTCCATGGAGTTGGTGGATATCAAAATACAGCTGGATAACCTGCGCTTAGCAGTACGAAGCGCACTCGATAACAACAGGAATCTCTCCGAAATAACGAAACTTCATAATGCCATTCAGAAGAAGAAAATGGAGATAGTCCAGCACCTTCCTATCTCAAACTAACCTAACAATGCAGTGTTGCCAGCGAACTGCCGCTCGTCCGCATTTTTCTCTGACGATTGTAGAAAAGCTCTAAAACTTCCCAGCGTCATGACCTCTAACGAGTTTAATAATTGGCGAGGTAAATTCTTGATCATATGTCCATACCAACCCTCTTCAATCACGCCGTAATAATCGTCGCTGGCATGAGAAGGTTTTATGAGAAGAAAATTCTGCTCAGGAATTTGTGATGCCAGGTTCGACATCTCCTGCTGGTCTAGTTGAATGTTGAAGTATACCACCTGCTAAAGATCGCTTAAATTAGTACATCGATCTAAACAACATTACCCACTTTCCCCGATTAACGGCATATTTAATGAATAGCCTTTAAAGGCATGGGTGTTGCAATAACTTTTAATAAATCAACGAGTATGGCGCGAAAGAAGTCTCGAAATTCTCTATCAGAAGCCAATCATCCAGATGAAGGGCGCCGGAACTTTCTCAAACAATCTTCGATCATTACTGCACTTGCTGTGGCTCCACCTGCCTTCGTTAAGGCGGCAGCGGCTGAGCTGGACGAGAAAGCAGCGGCTTATTTCGAAAAGGTGCCGGTGTCGCTTGATGTTAACGGTACTGTTCAAAAGTTGTCTATTGAACCCCGTGTTACACTCCTTGATTTGCTTCGTGAACAACTTGCTCTTCCCGGCACTAAAAAGGGGTGCGACCATGGTCAGTGTGGAGCATGCACTGTACATGTGAATGGAAGACGGGTGCTGTCGTGCATGTCGCTGGCGGTGATGCAGGAAGGAAAAAAGATAACAACAATCGAAGGTCTTGCAGACGGCGACAAGCTTCACCCAATGCAGGAAGCATTTATAAAGCACGACGGATTTCAGTGTGGCTACTGTACGCCGGGACAAATTATGTCGGGCGTGGCCTGCATAAGGGAAGGCCATGCCAACTCCGATGACGAAATCAGGGAATACATGAGTGGAAATATTTGTCGCTGCGGCGCTTACTCAAACATTGTAAAAGCGATTGCCGAGGTGAAAAAAGGAGGACAGAACACATGATCAACTTCGACTACGTTAAGGTGTCTACACCGAAGGCTGCAATTGACGCATTGGCAAAAGATAAAAGTGCAGAATGGATCGCCGGCGGAACAAATCTGATCGATCTGATGAAGAAAGGTGTGATGTCTCCGAAAAAGCTTATCGATATCACGAACCTTCCGCTCAGCGAAATAAAAAAAGATAATGGTAAGCTGCGCATCGGAGCGATGGCTCTCAATAGTGATGTGTCTGAGAACGAACTTGTATTGGCCGAACAACCACTGCTCGCACAGGCATTGAACGCAGGAGCGTCGCAACAGTTACGAAACATGGCCACTGTTGGAGGCAATATGATGCAGCGTACACGATGCCCTTACTTCTATAATCCCGATATGCCATGTAATAAACGTGAGCCGGGTTCAGGATGTGGCGCATTGAAAGGTTTCAACCGCATGCATGCCATATTTGGAGCATCCGATCAATGTATTGCAGTTCACCCAAGCGACATGTGCGTTGCACTGGTGGCCTTAGATGCGGATGTTGTGGTAACAGGTGAGAAGGGCGACCGGCGTATTCCATTTAAAGATTTTCACAGATTGCCAGGCGATCTTCCGCAAAAAGATAATACGCTTGAACGAGGTGAACTTATCGTTGCGTTGGAAATACCTGACAATGGCTATACGAAGAACGTGCATTACCTAAAAATTCGCGATCGTAGTTCGTATGCGTTTGCGTTGGTTTCTGTAGCCGCTGCGTTGGATTTGCAGGGTGATAGAATTAATAATGTGGCGCTTGGTATGGGCGGTGTTGCCCACAAGCCCTGGCGACTGACCGAAGCAGAAACATTTCTGAAAGGAAAGAACGCAACGGAAGCTGTTTTTCACGAAGCGGCGCAGATAGCGATGAAAGGCGCGAAAGGTTACGGTGATAATGATTTCAAGTTAAAATTGGCACCGAACACAATTGTTGAAGCATTGAAAACAGCAACAGGCAAATCGTAAAAGCATTTTATGGGAAAAGAATTCTTCTTCGATAAAAAAAACAAAGACCGCATTGACAGGGTTGACGGTAAGGCAAAAGTTACGGGTACGGCAACTTATGCTGCTGAATATAAACAGCAAAATATGGCTTATGGTTTTTTAGTAGGCAGTACCGTTGCAAAAGGTCGTATTAGCAGTATCGATGCCAAAAGTGCGGAGCGTGCACCTGGAGTGCTCGCAGTACTTACACACATCAATGCACCAAAAATACCAGGCTATCAGACAGGAAAAGATCCGGCTAAACCTTCAAACGAAGGGCAACCTCTCCGTATATTTTATAACAACGAAATATTTTATTACGACCAGCCTATTGCGCTGGTGATAGCCGATACATATGAACGTGCGGCCTATGCAGCAAAGTTGATAAAGGCTCAGTATGATAAGGACACCCCGCAAACGAAGCTGGAAACTAATCTCAGCAAAGGAAAGATGCCGCGTGGTGAAGGAGAAGGCGACTATGTTAGAGGACAGGCTGATGCTTATAAGAATGCTGCTGTAAAATTAGAGCAGGAATATTATCATCCTATCGAAGTGCATAACCCGATGGAGCTTGGAAGTATAATTGCACGATGGGAGGGAAAGGATAAACTTGTTGTGTACACTAAAACGCAGGGTGTCGAATCTACCCAGGGTTCTATCGCCGACGCATTTAAAATCCCGAAAGACAATATCACCGTTAACGCCGAGCATGTTGGTGGAGCTTTTGGGATGGGTCTGCGTACGTGGCCGTATGAAATCGCGTGTGTTTTGGGTGCGCAGAAAATCGGACGGCCTTTAAAATTAGTTTTACATCGGGAACAAATGTTTACCAATGTTGGTCATCGTCCTGAAACAAAACAAAAAATAGGTTTAGGTGCCACTGCGGATGGCAAACTGGTTGGCTTGACGCACGAAGCATTTGGCGAAACATCTTCGTATGAGAACTTTACCGAGGCTACAGTGAATATGTCGCGCTATCTGTATGCTTGTGACAACGTCACTACACGGTATCGCATTGTGCCTTTGAACATATGTACGCCCATCTGGATGAGAGGGCCGGGTGAGGCTACGGGGGCATTTGCGCTTGAGTCTGCCATGGATGAGTTGGCGTTCCAATTAAATATCGATCCTATTGAATTTCGATTACGGAATTACGCGGATCAGGATCCCGAACAAAAGATTCCGTGGTCGAGCAAGTTTTTGAAAGAATGCTATGAGATGGGAGCGGAGAGGATCGGATGGAAGAACAGGAAGTTGCAACCGCGATCTTTGAAAGAAGGCGATTGGCTTATTGGATACGGAATGGGCACCGGTGCTTTCGGAGCTTTTCGAAGCAAAGCTGCGGTTAAAATAAAATTGGATGCAGATGGAAACCTGGTGCTTCAATCATCTGTTAATGATATGGGGCCCGGTACAGCAACGATGATGACAAAAATAGCATCGGAATCTTTAGGCTTGCCGGTAAATAAGATAAAAGTGCAGATGGGTAATACGGGTTTACCTCCGGGGCCGATGCAGGGTGGATCGACGGTGACCGCATCCGTTGGCGCTGCGGTGTATGATGCATGCGTAGCGTTAAAAGAGAAGATGATATCGCTCGGTGGTTCTACGTTTGTGAATGCCAAGGTTGATGATCTTATGTTTTCAGAAACCGGTTTCGCACTGAAATCTAAAGATTCTCCTCGGATCTCATATTCCGACTTATTTAAAAATAATAATCTCACTACCCTGGAACTCACTAAAGAATCGGACGGAAAAGACCAACCATATTCGAGCTATTCATACTCTATTCATTTTGTTAAGCTCCGTGTGCATCCGGCAACGGGCCGTATTAAAATAGATCATGTTGTATCCGGCGCCGATGCGGGGACGATAGTAAGTGAAAAAACTGCGGAGAGCCAGATGATCGGTGGAGCTGTCGGGGGCATTGGTATGGCATTGATGGAAGAAATGGTGATTGATCATCGTTACGGCCGACCTATCAACAATAACCTTGCAGATTATCACGTGCCTGTGAATGCGGATATACCGAAGGTTGACGTGTTTTTCGTGAATAAAAAAGATCCCTACACCAACCCGATGGGTTCAAAAGGCATAGGTGAAATCGCGTTGATCGGTATGGCACCGGCGGTGGCTAATGCAGTGTTCAATGCTACCGGCAAACGAATACGCCATCTGCCGATCACTCCCGACAAGGTTCTAGAAGGATAGTAGTTGCTATATTTGGCAGGAAATGAATCTCGCTTCATACCTGCTATGCCTTTTCATCATCTTCACAAGCTGTAAGCAGAACGATAGAGCAACTGCATCAGGTTATGTGAAGATCATGAACACCAACATCTATTACGAATCATACGGCAATGGAATGCCTGTATTGTTACTCTCAGGTGGTGGATTACAAAGAAGCATTCATGATTTTGATTCAATCATTCCATTGTTATCTAAAACATACAGAGTTGTTGCGCCTGACTCTCCCGGTCAGGGTAAATCGGATCAGCCGGATAGTTTGAGTTATATAATGCTTACGGAATACTTCTCGCAGCTTATTGATTCTTTAAAACTTGATAGCGTTTATGTAATGGGTTGGAGCGATGGCGGAATTGCTGCACTTTTACTGGCAGAAAAGAGGCCGGACAAAGTGAAGAAAGCAATTGCTGTTGGAGCGAATTACACATTAAGCGGCGCATTGCCAGCAGGCATTGATATTTCTACAGTGGTGCCGCAGCAACCCGAAGCATGGGAGGCAGGCAATAAAGAAGTAGTTCAACGTTATAAGGAGCAGCCCAATCGGGATTGGAAAAAAATGAAAACAGAATTAGATGAGATGTGGTACCAACACGAATATTTTCCTAAATCGGTGCTCACTAACATTTCAGTTCCTACATTAATTGTGCTTGGTGATAAAGACGATATCGTTCCTGAACACGGACTTGATATGCACAGGCAGATAAAGAATAGTCAGTTTTGTGTTTTGCCTAACACCACGCATGATGTGTTTGCCGAGAGCCCGCGATTAATCAATGAAGTGGCGTTGAAATTTTTCAGGCAGTGAAAACAACTACGCAACTTTAATCCCTTTCGACAGTTTTAGAGAGAACTCCTGGTGTGCCTCAGGAATAATTACAGGATAGAAACTGCGCGATTGCAGCTTCTGGGCGAGCGCCTGCTGCGCACTATTTTCACCATGGACAAGGAATACCGTACGCACCGCGCCAGGATCCTGGCATTTTACAAAATTGCAGATATCGTCCGCATCGCCATGCGCACTCATGCCAGGCAACTGAACTACCGATGCACGAACATCAACGGAGTGATGTCCGTAGTCGATGTTTTTCTTACCAGATAAAAGCATTCCTCCTGTTGAATCTGGTCCGCAATAACCGGAAAACAAAATTGTGTTAGCAGCATTGCCGGCTTTGTGCTGAATGTGATGCCTGATTCTTCCTGCATCGCCGGTTCCACTGGAAGCAATGATCACGCAGGGTTCTGTGTATTCGGCAAGGCGCTTACTATCCTCTGCGTGTTCAACCCACTTCAGTCCTTCAAACGCAAACGGATCATCATCTATCGTCAGTATCTTTTGTATCGTATCGTTAAATTCATCGGTGTATTTTTTCATTACCTGCGTTGCTTTGGAACCGAGCGGGCTGTCAACAAAGTATGGTAACGCAGGAAGGCGCTTTTCAAGTTCCAATTGATTAAGCATAAATAATAACTCCTGTGTTCGGCCAACACTGAAGGCGGCGATAACAAGTTGTCCTTTCTGTTCAACACAAGTGCGATCAATAAGCTTCTTCAGCGTGTCGATCGCCGAACCTGGTAAGGGATGACTTTTGTCGCCATACGTACTCTCCACAATTAAATATTCTGATCGCGGGAAAGGTGATGCCTGCTTTAAAAGTGGATGGTTAGAGCGCCCGATATCGGCAGAGTAACTGAGCGTCGTAACGTCGTCCTCATTTTGAAGTTCCAGATGAATTGCAGCGCTCCCTACAAGGTGACCGGTAGGAGTAAACATCGCACGTATGCCCTGGTCAATCATTATCCACTCATCATATCCAAAAGTTCGAAAACGTTCCATTGTTAGGCGTACATCTTCAACGGTATAAAGGGCTTCGTGTTCAGGTGAATGATCGTGCTCCTGGATAGAGGCGCTGTCGAGCAATAAGATTTCGGAAAGCTCGAGTGTGGCCGGCGTGCAGAATATTTTTCCTTGAAAGCCTTCTTTTACCAGCTTAGGTAAAAGGCCACTGTGATCAATATGCGCATGCGACAACAATACAACCGAAATGCTTTTCGGATCGAATCCAAAATCGGTGTTCAGTGCGGTGGTCTTTCTTCCCAGTCCCTGGAACATTCCGCAATCGAGCAATATGTTAACGTTGTTCGGAAGTTGCAGCAGATGTTTGCTGCCTGTAACGGTGCGAGCGGCCCCGTGAAAAGAGATCTTCATATGTACAATAAATCTTAAAGAATAAACTATAGAAAATTACGTGCCGACTATGAGAACAAATTGTACTTTTCTATATGTAATATTATACTGTTGGACTAACGAAGTTAATTGTAGGGAATAGTCGATACATTAATACTGAAAAGCAGCTGATTAGTTTTCGGTGCTGCTTTCTTAATTGTATTTGCGGTCCTTTACAAGGAACGCTATACAGAAACTTATGGCGGCAAGCAGGATAGTGATCATAATACCCACAAGGTACCGGCATTGACAACAACCTATTCCCGTGAAAACACGCATCTCCGAATGTTTTAACACTGTATCTTATTGATCAGTTCTCGGCAAATTATTCGTTCTTTGATACTGCATCATGAGTGCAATCAACATCTTTGAAGGGTCTAAAAACCGGTATAACGACGTATTACTTTTCGTTGTTCTCATCCCTTTAATCAATGCCCTTAATTACTACCTCACTTATTCGACGATAAGCTTTTCCGCTTTCACGCTCATCACCTTTCTCATCGACACCTTTACGGGCTATATTTCCTGGCTGATGGTAAAGATGGTAATTCTGCTACTGGATCGAAAGTTACCTTATGGTGCGCGGCCGTTGCGGCGCATTCTGGTACAGCTTGCCGCTACTACCGTTACAGGATTACTGACCATTATCCTGATAACAGAGGGGGTTAACGGGCTATTCGCAGACCATCCGGTTCCACGCAGCTTCTACACGTTCGACATCTTCATCTTCATCATCTGGATATTTGTTATTAACGGCATTTACATCGGCCTCCATTATTATACAGAATGGTCGACATCGGAAAGCGAACGAAGAAACGAAAAACTGGTTCGCAAGACTGGATTCCTGGTGAGCCAGGGCAAACAACAACTCTTCGTGCAGTTTGAGGAGATTGCATGCCTGTACATTGAAGGCGAGTATGTGATCCTGCTGTCTTCGGCTTCGAAAAAGTATTTTTTAAGCCAATCGCTCGATACGTGCGAAACATCGTTACCGGAAGAATGGTTCTTCCGCCTCAACCGCCAGATCCTCGTCCATCGTGCTTTTATAACGGGGTTCAATAGAGTTGAAAACGGCAAGCTGGAGGTATTTCTCAAGCCGATGACTGGTGAAATGTCGCCGGTGCTGGTAAGTCGAACGAAAGCTGCAGCGTTTAAGAAATGGTTCCAGCCGGAACCGACTTCACTTCAAGGCTAATTTTAGTACACTTCGCGGAAACACAGCCTGTAATCCTTGGATTCCGCCTGTCTGCCGGGCTTTATTTGCATAAAACAACTCAACATGAAACAAACGCTGATTTTTATCCTGGTTACAGGAATGATATTACAAGCAGCCGCTCAAAACGCTGCAAAGCCGGTTTTTTATAAAGCAGAGGCATTGCAGGCGGCAATGGACAAATACACCGCGCAGGGATTGCCTGGGGTTTCGCTGTCTCTTTATACGGAACAGGCCGGATGGTGGTCGGGCGCTTCAGGATATGCCAACATCGCCCGGAAAGCAAAAATGACGGTAGATCACCTGCAATACACGCAAAGCGTATCCAAAACCTACCTGGCCGTTGCAGTACTTAAACTGTGGGAGGAGGGGAAAATAGACTTCGAGGCACCGATAACGAAGTACCTGGGAAACCGATATAGCAAGTATATCCGCAGTGCAAACAAAATGACAGTACGAATGTTACTGAATCATACATCAGGCGTGCCTGAGTATTCAACTCACCCGGCAATGACGTCTTTTGTAATCGAGCATCCACTCGAGAAGTTTACAGTGGAAGACTGCCTGAAATTTATTGAAAAAGAGGAACCACAATTTGAACCGGGAAGTAAATACCGCTACACGAACACTAATTATCAGCTACTATCGCTGATTGTTGACGGAATTACCGGCGACCACGCGAGATACATCATGAAAAAAGTTATCGAACCAGTCGGTTTGAAAAATACTTTCTACGCGAATAACCATTCCTACTTGAAGAACTTGCCGGTAACCAATTCATATTGGGATGTTCTGAACACCGGTCACCCGGCCGATGTTTCGGCCTTTCAGCAAACGAATGTGACGAGCCTGAAAGGGGATGACGGAATAGTTTGTACGCCACAAGACGCGGCTGCATTTTTAAAGGCTTTGATGGAAGGCAGGATTCTTGGCGAGGCGGCGATGAAGCATATGACTTCGTTCGTAAAAGACGAAGACGGAAATGCGAAGTATGGTATGGGC
Organism: uncultured Chitinophagaceae bacterium; assembly: GCA_963782225.1. Taxonomy (GTDB): domain Bacteria; phylum Bacteroidota; class Bacteroidia; order Chitinophagales; family Chitinophagaceae; genus Flavitalea. The sequence continues at coordinate 3,338,485 of CAWAIQ010000004.1, read as the reverse complement.
CTGTTTTACTTCGACCTCGGTGGTATCGTTGCATACGGACATGGAGGCGGTGGAGTAGGAGCAGGTTGTGTGCTCATGTACATTCCCGCCGCAAAAATGTATTTATTCTTTGCAACGAACCTCGGTGTATTAGTAGACGGCGACCTCACTAAGAAAGCGGATGCTTTGAAGAATGAACTGTTTGGTATACTGATGCAATAATCTGGAAATGATGACAAACCTGGTGACCGTCCATGTGGCGGTCATTGTCGTGTAACGAATGGAACACATTACCCAAAATGCGGAGCCATTCTACGGAGTCACCGCAAGCGGAAAGCGATTTTTTCTGGTACAATTTTTCAGCAGGCAATGTTACCGGTTCTGCTTCGGCATCTTCGCCGATATGTCCAAACCGAGATCATCTTCACTTTTCATAAAAATTGCAGAAACATGTTTAAAAAGATAGACTTGCTGTCTAATATCCGCGATGGTGTGATTGCCGGAGTGCTGTTCTCACTCGGTGTTTTCTTTTATATCAGGGAAACAACGTATGCCGATACCTGGCTCGTATATGTAGGAAGCTTCCTGTTCTTCATCGTGATCGTAGTGGATCTCATTCTCTTCAACAGGCGCCGTGGAAAAAATGCCAACACTGTTACCATGGTGTTTTCTTCGCATGTAACAACGCTTATCGGCGTCGTGGTGGCTACGCTGCTTTCATTCTTGCTGCTTTCGATTATGGTGCCCGGGTACCTCGATAATGGTCCGGCAGGTAAAGTTGCACCCGACGCGCCCATCAATGCCATACACGATAAAACAAACGGCCTCAGTTTCCGGATTTTTATCGCAGCCACAATATTCAACTTTGCATTTGGATCGTTCGCCGGCATTTTGTTTCCCTTCGCCATCAAAAGAAATCAAACGAAAGATTCGGGAGAGCCTTACCCGTTGCAGAACCGCCGACTGGGGTAGTTGGCATATTATTTTTTACTATTAACAAAAACGATCAATTATGAAGAAGTTGTTTTTCGTGATGTTAGTAGCCAGTGCAGCAATGGTTAGCTGTGGGCCGTCAAGTGGTAGCGCAACAAATAATGACATCGATGTGAGCAGTTCCCCAACAGGCGACACAGCCATTACGGATGGCGGAACCGGGGCTGCAAAGGGTGCGGAAGGTGGAACGGATAGTACAGGAACACCAACAAACACCGACTCTACGGGGCGGCAATAGCATCGATTGAACTTAAATAAGAAAGTGCTTTTTGATTTAAACGCATATTCTTTTAGGTTGATTGGCAGCGTTCAATCAACCTAAATTCATTTTTTACCGGCGGGTAACTCAGCTGTTTCACTGATATTTGCCGTGAATTAAGAAGTATGAATTACGAATCATTAGTCGAAAAAGACGCAGGCAAGCTGATCCAACAGCTGGTTAAAGACATTGGCAGTAAAAAAGCGGTTGATATAAACTTCGAATTTCTGGACAATGATCAATGGTCGGTAGTCCGAACATATATGGGTGAGCAGGATGATGAGCTCGCTTTGCGGTTACATTCCGGTGGAAGTTACGAGTTGTATGTTGGCTATTACGATGAAGAAGATGAATTGCAGGAGGTAACGCGGACGCTCACCGAAGACGAGATAAAAGAGGTTCCGAAAGGTTTACATCGAGTGATGATGAAAGTGGCGGCTGACGAGTCGGGACTGCGTGTTCCTGGAAACGTGCTCGCGGGTTAATATATAAATTTGTATTGCTATGGCTTCAGAAGATAAATCGTATTGCGGTCAGGATGATAGAAGTCATGTTGACCAGGGCCACGGTACCCAGCTTGCTGCTTTAAGCAAGAAATTAGGTGTAACTCCTCAGGACATTCTTGATATCATGGCGCAAAATAATATCGGCATCAACAATGTTGAAGAGTATTATCGCAACAAGCAAAGTTCTTACTGATTTAAAAATGATAAACAAACTTTTTGCTCTCGTTTTACTTTGTGCAGTTGTTGGTAACGGACATACATATGCGCAAAGCAGTCATGCGAATCTTAAGGGATCCGTACAACGATTAAAGATTCATAGTAAAAATATTGAAGGCAATCTCGCTGGCGATTCGCCAGACATTGATGTTTCTATTTACCTGCCGCCGGGGTATAAGAAGAACACAGCAAAACGGTACCCGGTAGTCTACTTTTTACACGGGTATACGGATGACGATGCGAAGTGGTACGGATTTGAAGAGCACTGGATCAATCTTCCCAAAATAGCTGACAGTGTTTTTGTAGCTAATTCTTCAAAGGAAATCATTTTTGTTACGCCCAATGGTTACAACAAGTACCAGGGTAGTATGTATTCCAACTCTGAAACCGTTGGTAACTGGGAGGATTTCATCGCAAAAGAACTTGTTCAATATATCGATTCTCACTTCCGTACGATCGCAAAGGCAGGCAGCCGGGGCCTGGCTGGTCATTCGATGGGTGGATATGGAACGATGCGGATAGGGCAGAAGAATCCGCAAATTTTTTCGAGTTTGTATATGTTAAGTCCGTGTTGCCTGATGCCTCACGCTTATCTCACGATGGACTCGGATTACGTTCGAAGATTAGAGGCAGTTAAAACGATTGAGGATTTTAATGCGGCTGATTTTGAAACGAAGATTGGTCTCGCGTCTTCGGCGGCCTGGTCGCCTAACCCCTCAAAGCCGCCGTTATTTCTTGATCTTCCGGTAAAGGATGGACAGGTGCAGCCAATGATTGAAGCTAAGTGGTGGGCGAATATGCCGATGGCTACCCTAGACCAGAACATTCCAAATATCAGGGCGTTAAAGAGTATCGCGTTTGATGCGGGTAATGAAGATCAGCCCATTGCTAGTACGATTAAGGTTTTGGACAGTACTCTAACGCAATATAAGATTGCTCACACTTATGAAGAATACACCGGCGATCATGTAAACCGTATTGGGGAGCGCATCGCGCAGAAAATGATTCCGTATTTTATAAACGAGTTGAAATTTTAAGCAATCAGGAGTACACCCCTAATTTCTATTATTTCTAAATAAAAAACTATCCTCTTACCTTCGCGAAAATTTACAAATGCGTCTTTTCGTAGCAGGCCTTCCATATGACATGGATTCAATCGACTTAAAAGAGATGTTCGAGTTGTATGGAACTGTGGTAATGGCTAAGGTGGTAACCGACCCTGCAACGCGAAAAAGCAAAGGTTTTGGCTTTGTAGAATACTCCAGCGCCGCCGAGGCCAAAGAAGTCATGGAACTCCTTAATGGCAAAATGGTAGACAGGAAAATCCTGGTCGTTAAACCCGCTGAAAAGTAAGCCCCTCCGTTACACGTCGTGCCTTGCAGGTAGTTTATCAACTTCCTTTTCAACTTCCGTCTGTTGAACGTGTACCGCATAAGGTGCAGGCTTAATCTGGCCGCCAAGCGCATCAGTAGCCACCTGGGTGAACTCCGCGCCGAGATATAGTATAACCGCACTGTAATATATCCAGACAAGAATAACTATAATAGACCCTGAGGCCCCGTACGTGGAGGCAGTCGCCGTGTAAGTGATATACAAACCGATCAGGTATCGCCCGATCATAAACAAAATCGCTGTAAAAATGGCGCCGGTACGAACGTGTTTCCACTCGATCTTGGCATCGGGGAGGAACTTGAAAAGAATCCCGAATAACAGGGAAACGATGATGAACGTCACCACCAGGTTCAATATGATGAGCAGTACGGCCGATACACCGCCCGTAAAGTAGTTGCCAAGCCACCCCACCATTGCTTCAATCACCCCGTTAACGATAAGGGAGATGAGCATCAGGAAGCCCAGGGATATGATCATAGAAGAAGAAATCAGCCTGTTCTTTAAAAACTGGAGCCAACCCTTTTTAGGCTTGGCCTTCAGCTTCCAGATCATATTGAGCGAATCCTGTATCTCTATAAAGATGCTGGTTGCGCCGATGATCAGCGTGACGATGCCTATAACGAGGGCAACGGTTGTTTGTCCGGATACCGCTATATTCTTGATAATTTCCTGTACCTGCTTCGCCGCATCGGCGCCAAGCAACCCGTTTAACTGACCAAAAATTTTCCCTTCTGTCGCTTCCTGGCCGTAAACGATACTTACAATCGATAATACTAACAGGAATAAGGGTCCGATAGAAAAGAGGGTGTAGTAGGCAAGGGAAGCGCTCAGCTTTAATCCACGGTCCTCGCCAAATCCTTTGAAGGTGGCCATCAGAACTTTCGGGAGTTTTTTGAAGATGGCTTTTTCAGGTAATGGTTGCGTCATACCTGATTTATGAAAAAATAATGCCTAGTAGATCAGCGTTTCCATCGGTGCTCTGCTGCCTGTTGAAACAATGAGCAGTTTGTTGTGCTGATTAACAGTCAGCTTTTTTGTCGAAACAGAATTATCTGAGACATATATTCCATCAATAATTACTGTCGTTGCCTCATCTGCCTGGTATTCTTCGCCAGCAAAAACATTTTTTATCGAGGCCATTGCGAGAGGAGAGAAGTCAGCTTTCACAATCTTGTTATCGACAAGATCAAAACTTACTTCTCCTTTTTCGATAAGGATCGCAACTGCCGCCGGTTTTGGTTGCGGAACATAACCAGTCTTCTGAGCGGCGAACAACCTTATCGCATTCAAAATATGCTGAGCGATCTTTTCCTGGTTAGCTGACGATCTTACAAATTTGAGGTCTTTCTCATTTGTCATGTTCCCACACTCCACCAAAATTGAAGGATAATTAATTTCAGGCGCATCAAGTACCCATACGCCTCTATCGGCCGGACCTTTGCGCAGGTCTCCATCGATTGTGTACACTTTTTTCAATTCCTGTGATAAAAGCGAACCCAGCAGTTGCGACTTTTCCGCATACTCGCCAGCGTTCTTAGTCATTATTACCTGCATGCCCGATTTTCCACCAGGATCAGTGTTCACATGTATTGATATAAAAGCGTCGACCTTTAATTTGCTGGCCTGTTCTACGCGCGCTCTCAGGGGCGTTTCTTCGTCACGTTCCCTGGTCATAATAATTTTAAGCTGATCATTTTTATTGAGCTCTTTAATTTTTTTAGCGATCATCAGGTTAAGATCTTTCTCCATCGTTCCATCGGCAGCCGTAGCACCATTGGCACTTCCGCCATGCCCGGCATCAATCATTACAGTAAATGTTGCATGAGGGGTGCTTACCATTTCCTTTTTGCGGAGACTGAAGCTGGCAAGGAGTATGAGCATTACCGGTAGTGCCATCCATTTGCCAAACAGCCCTGCTTTTGATTTGTTGAATGTTGTTACCATATATAAACGTCTTTTAATTGGTGAAGAAAATAAATGGCTTGTGAGGCTGAATCGACTATTGGGGAAAGCCGACATCAGCAACATTTCAGAAAAGGTTTCGGGATTATTGTCACTTACTGCCTTCTTGTCTGCAATGAACTCATGAACAAGAATCATTTCCTTTTTAATTAACCAGAAAAAGGGGTTGCACCAGAAGAACGTGAGAACGCAGTTGATAAGAAGGCGATCAATTGAATGGAGATGATCAACATGTGTTTTTTCGTGCCTTAAGATCCGTGCGCCAATGCTTGAATGGCGATCGATTTTGACATTCCAGAATATAATGTTGAAGAATGAAAACGGTGATACCTTGTCTTTGGTCATGACCAGGTGAACATTCTGAATTTTTTCGCTGGGGTTACTTTTAAAGAGCGAAAGGATCCTGAACAGGCTCTTTAGTAGAAAAAACAAAAATGTTACCGACACAAATATGTAAGCGATTGCCGGAATAAGATTGATGTTGAAGCTGTTACTTGGCGGAGCCATAGATTCGGACTCAGTGGTATTGGTGGTAACAACGTTCAGCAGACGGATAACACCGGTGCTTGTGTCGTTCATCATCACAGTAACCGGGATCTTAACCAGTGGCAGTATTAAACTCACGATGACCGTGCCGAGGAGGAAAAATCTGTTCCATTGATGGTGCTGCCTGTTGAAATACACCAGCCGGTAAAAGCAATACAGGATTCCGGAACACGCTATGCTTTGCAGCAGGTAGGGGATGAGGTTTAACATGGATTTACTTTTTCTTTTTAAGTTGTTTTACCAGCAGTTCCAAATCCTCTATGCTCAGGTTATTTTCTTTCACCATAAATGACACTGCGTCGGCAAATGATCCCTGGAAATACTTTCTTACAATGTTTTTTATTGTAGATCGCGAGTATGTTTCCTTGCTTACTTTCGGAAAGTAACGGTGCGTGCGCCCGAAAACCTCGATACCGGCAAAGTCCTTTTCTACCAGGATTTTCAATATTGTCGCCACCGTGTTCTGATGAGGCTTTGGCGCAGGTAACTCCTCGAGTATATCCCTTACGAATGCGTTTTCGAGTTTCCACAGCGCCTGCATAATTTGTTCTTCTGCCTTGGTAAGTGTCTTGCCTTGTGTGCTCATAGTTTCAAATGATAAAACGAATGTATAACTAACTATTTAGTTTTGCAACTAAATGTTTAGTTAAAAGAGTGATTTCTCCGTTTTGGTTTAGTTTTGAGCGAAAATTGTGTGGCTTGAAATTATTCATGGTTTTACTTGGATGTTCAGTAGAAGGAAGGTTTATTGAACAGCATGATATCTTTTTCGGAATCGCTGAGAATTTAAATGATTTGAAAGATGCTTTTACCAGGTTTTGGAACGTTCCCGGATTGCACGTTGATGCCTGGAGAGAGGTGAATGTGGTAGATAACTGTCACATTTCAGTTGTAGAGAAGTCTAACGCTTCGAAGGAAGCCAATTTGTATTTCATCAACCTGGGTGGATACAGGGAGAATGAATTCGAAGAGTTTCATTTTAAGATGCTGGTCGTGGCTGCTGATCAGAAAGAAGCGGTAAAAAAAGCAAAACAGACAGTCTTTTTCAAAGAGGCCGGCTTCAAAGGCGCCAGTGCACATATTGACGATAAGTACGGCGTTGACGTAGACGACCTTTATAATGTTGAGGATATTTTACCGGCAGATATGAAACAAAGATATTCGCTTAACATTCGGAAGGCAGTCAGTGAGGAGCCTGATAACATCAGTTTAGGTTATCTACCGTTAAGCCAGCTGTAGTAGATCAAAAAGGGGTATCGCCGCTAAGCAATACCCCGCACTAATTCATCAAATTCAACTACCCCTTGCCTCTGCCTGTCTTCTCTTGTAACTCGTCAATCTTTTCGGAAGCTTCCGCTTTCGTAAGATCATCGTCCACCTCCTCATGCGCTTCATCTGCCAATGTATTCAGGTAAGACTTCTGCGCACCGGTAATGGGCTCATCACCTGTTTTCCAGTCTCTCGGATCTTTTACAGTATTATCTGCCTTGCTCATATGCTAAGTATTTTAGCAAATAGATGCCAAATTTTGTACCAATTTTGCGACCTCAATACCGGAACAAGGCCGCGATATCCGCATTTTTCGGCAATTGTTCCGCTGTATGGAAGAACACCTCGCCTCCGTTGAGGATCGTTCTGACAACGGCCTTATCAATCATATCTTCCACTTCAACCATGCCGCGTGCCATAATGTTTTAATTTGTGCAGCAGAAATATTGTGCCAACAAGCGGGCGCGACCATTCCGATGAAATACCAGGTATACGTTGTGGAACTGTCGAAAAAAGTTTTCACTGAGAACAGGAAGTTCCGTGAGGCCAACCCACAATTTAATGGCGTGCTCGAGTGCGTGTATGTTGGGATGACGAGCAAGGATCCGACCGAGCGGTTCAGGCAGCACAAAACGGGTTACATCAGCAAGAAGGGTTATGATATTTCGTCGGCTATTGTATTTAAATATGGCACCTATTTACGGCCGAGCCTTTACCGCCACCTTAATGAAAAAGAAATGACACGTGTTGAGGCACTTGAAATGGAGAAGAAGCTTGCGCTCGATCTACGACGAAAAGGTTACGCGGTTTGGTTCAATTAGTTTTTTTCGAAAATGAAATAGATCAAAGATGAATATCACATCTCGGTTCGGTTCAATACTGTTAGTTGCAGCGGGCATCTTGTTAAACACGGCCATTGCGCAGGACACTGTCCAAAACGTAACCAGTAAGGGAAAACTGGATTCCCTGCAATCATCGGCGCTACACCAGAAAAGGTACTTTGAGGTGTTTCTGCCGGCGAACGCGAAACCAGGTGAGCAGTTCGACGTACTGTACGTGTTGGACGGTGGCAACTGGAATACCGGCCTCATCAACCGCACACACGCCTTTATAGAAAGTGAAGGCTATATGCCACCAACAATCGTGGTGAGTGTGATGGGAATCGACAGAAACAACGAGCTTACACCAACACATCTTGACACCTGGAAGGGTTCGGGTGGAGGGAAAAATTTTCTTTCTTACATAAAAGATGAACTCATTCCACACATCAACAAAAACTATCCTTCCAATAACGACAATACGATCTGGGGACATTCACTAGGCGGCATGTTCGTGATGTACGCATTGTTGAATGAGCCCGCCACATTTAAGTCGTACATAGCAGTTGACCCGAGTTTTTGGTGGGATGAGAATTATGTTCCTAAGATGGCGGAAGCAAAGTTGCCTCAGCTGAAAGAAACGCTTACATTATTCATCAGTGGTAGGCAGGGGAGCGAGTTGAGCGGGATGAAGATCGATACGATGGAGGCCGTATTGAAAAGAGCTGCCCCGGGAAATTTGAACTGGACGCTGAATATTTACCCGGAAGAAACACATAGCTCGATAAGATTAAAGAGCATTTACGACGGCCTGAAGTTTACTTATGCCGGCCTCACCAATGATATACAATTTCATCCGATGAATGGCTCCATCGTTAAGGGTAAGCCCGCCCACCTCTGGTACTTTGAAGATACAACCCGATTAAATTATACGCTTGATGGATCGGTTCCTACACTTTCGTCACCAAAGGTTATGCGCGAAATCACTATCAACGGCCCCGCGACGGTTACGTATAAGCGCTTCACGAACCGGCCGCGGCATGATAAAACCATTGTAGGAAATTTTATCGATGAGAAAGTAGCGCTCCCCGTTAGCAAGAATAAAAAATTACAAAACGGCGGATTCAATTATGCCTACTATGAAGGGGAGTGGGCAAGCTGGCCCGATGTGAAAAAACTGATCCCCGTTAAGACCGGTAAAACAACGAAGGATTTCGACGTCGCAAATCTCCCACGGAAAAAAAATTATGCTCTGTTGGTAGATGGATTTCTGGAAGCAAAAGAAGATGGATATTACATGTTTTTGCTCGATGCGGACAAGGGATCACGGTTATACATAGGCGATAAATTACTGATCGAGTGGAATGGCAATTATGTCAAGCGTACGTACAGCTATCTCATTCCGTTGAACAAAGGATTTTATCCGATACGGCTCGAGTACCTGCATACGAACAACCAGGATTTCAACCTTAAGTTGGGGTACCTGACGCCATCAAATTTTGAGTCTAAAAACGTGACGCCAATTCCCATAGAGGCACAATACACGGGTAAGTAAAAATAATCAGTGGCATAATATTTTGAATCATACTTGAAACTCTACTACTATGCTTGCAGTTAAATATACTATCAGCGCATTTCCTGGTCCAAAACCTGGTGAAGAGCCTACTCCCGAAATAGATCCGCCAATATCACCCGATGCACCCATTCCGGTGATAGAGATCGCATAATCGGCTGTGTCGGATTGAGTCAGTTTGTTGTATCAAAAACAAACAATCTTCTTTTTTCTACAATTTCTACTTTTCAGATAATCAAGCTGTTGGGGTTGCGGCACATTTTTGATGGGAGAATGGGCAATTCAAGCAATCATGTTTAAAAACTACCTGAAGATCGCCTTCCGCAATCTCGCTAAGACGAAAGGATTCTCCTCCATCAACATCATGGGCCTGGCGGTAGGCATGACAGCCTGTTTCCTGATTTTTTTGTACGTGCAATTTGAACTTAGTTACGACTCCTTTCATGAAAAAGGAGACAGAATCTACCGTGTAGTAGCTGATATAAAAACGCCGACGGAAGTAATTGTCAACAGCCGTCCTGCCTGGGCGGTCCCACAAAATATGAAAAGCGAATTTCCTGAAGTGGATGCAGCAGTACGCATTGCGCAGGATCGCGTGCTGGTTAGAAAAGGTGACATTAAAATAAATGAGGAGAATGCGGCTTGGGTCGATTCGTCCTTTTTCAGAGTTTTCAATTTTAAACTGCTCAAGGGCGATCCGACTACGGCCCTTCGGGAACAGTTTACCACTGTATTATCAGAGACTGCTTCAAGAAAATTTTTTGGAAATAAAGATCCTATCGGCGAAACTCTACTGATCTCCGATGATGGTTTCCCCACAAAAGTAACGGGGCTTATGAAAGACATGCCTGAGAATGCGCAGTTCAGGGCAGATATGCTGATATCAATGACTACACAAACTCAGAATCTTGCCCGTGGCGTAGACAGTATGTGGGGCGGCTACTGGCCCCTGGCATATGTAATGCTCAAACCGGATGCTGATGCGAAAGCGCTGGAGGCAAAGCTGCCTGCGTTTTTGGAAAGAAGGAACGGAACGGAAATGAAGCAGTCGCAGATGTTTCCGACTTTATTTCTTGAGCCGTTGAAAGATGTGTACCTGCACTCTACACGCGATGGTGAAAAGAAAGGAAACATCGTTAACGTTTACATTTTTTCAGTGGTTGCCATCTTCATTCTGCTGATTGCCTGCATCAATTTTGTAAACCTTACTACCGCCCGCGCTGCTGAAAGAGCAAAAGAGGTTGGCATTCGAAAGGTAGTGGGTGCAGACAAAGATCAGCTCACCCGGCAATTCGTCGGCGAGTCGGTGATCATTACCTTAATAGCTTTTCTGTTCAGCTTATTATTTTCCTCACTGCTGCTTCCGTTCTTCAACCAGCTCGCTGGCAAAACCATCAGCACAGGAATATTTGACAACATTTCTTATGTGTTAATACTGTTGTTAGCGGCTATCGGAATCGGCTTGCTCGCAGGTTTATACCCGGCGCTCGTATTATCCTCCTTTAAACCAGTAGTAGTTTTGAAAGGAAAATTTTCAACGGGCACTCGTGGAATCTTCTTAAGGAAGGCTTTGGTAGTATCGCAGTTTACAGTGTCAATCGGTTTGATCATCGCTACGATCATTGTGTACGATCAGATGGTTTTTATGCGTAACCAGGAATTGGGTTTCAATAAAGACCAGGTGATGGTGGTAGACACGTATCGCGATAAAGGAAAAGATGCATTCAAGCAGGCTTTAAAAGAAATCCCGGCGGTCAAATCTGTTTCTCTTGCTTCCAGCGTGCCTGGCGGAGGTAACAGCATCGCTTATTCGCAGATACGCAATGTGAAGGGTGATATGCAGGTGGCCAACCTTGATGTTTACTTTGTTGACTTTGATTATATCGATCAGTACAAAATTAAAACGGTAGCCGGTAGAACTTTTTCCAAAGAGTACGGAACAGATACTTCAAAGGCAATGGTATTGAATGAAGCGGCAGTGAAGATGTTCGGCTATTCATCGCCGGAACAGGCCATCGGTAAAACGTTTAAACAATGGGGTAGGGAGGGAGAGATTATTGGCGTAGTAAAAGATTTTCACTTTCAGTCATTGCAACAGCCGATAAAACCTTTGAGCATGCGTATCGAACCTGGTAATACAGACCTCGTGTCGATAAACGTTGCCGCAGCAAATCTTCCCGCTACGATCGCTGCTGTAGAAAAAAGGTGGAAAGAAGTGGTTCCGACCAGGCCATTCTCCTATTTTTTTATGGACGAGTTTTTTGACCGTCAATATCGCGCCGACGAAAGATTCGGAAAGCTGTTTCTAAACTTTGCTATCCTGGCTATATTCATTTCTTGTCTCGGTCTCCTGGGATTGGCTTCATATAGTACGCTTCAACGCACAAAGGAAATTGGTATTCGCAAAGTGTTAGGGGCGTCCACTTCGAATATTGTCAACCTTCTTTCCAGGGACTTTTTAAAACTGATTGCATTGTCGGCATTCATCGCATTCCCGATTGCTTGGTTTATGATGAGCCGGTGGTTGCAGGACTTCGCTTACCGTATAGGTCTGTCGTGGTCGACGTTTCTGCTGGCAGGCGCATTAGCAACCTTCATCGCACTGCTCACGATCAGCTTCCAGGCGATGCGGGCAGCATTATCAAACCCGGTAAAAACGCTCAGAACAGAGTAGTGATTCGTTCACTTCATTGTTTACTTTTGCTCAAATTTTCGCAATGAGCATAATGCGTGCAAAGCTTCTTTGTCTGGCCGTGGTAACCGTACTTTCTTTTTCTAAACAATCGATAGCTCAGAACGGCGATTCCATCCGGCTGAACATTGCAGTAACGCCCGGCGAACAATGGTGGTTGGGCATAGTAAATCATGGCAACATGATGCCGCTAAACGAAGGCTATTCCGCAAATCTTCATGCGAATTTGTACGGCAACCAGGCGCAACCTCTTCTTCTTTCAAGCAAAGGAAAGGTAGTGTGGTCGGATGATGCGTTTATAATAAAATATGAAAAGAATTCGCTGAGGCTTGCAAAAAAATCAGGGGAATTCGTTTCTGCAAAGCCAGGAACCTCCTTAAAAGAAGCATATCTCTACGCCAGCGCCCACTTCTTCCCTCCATCAGGAAAAACACCTGACACCGCATTGTTTAATCATCCGCAATACAACACATGGATTGAACTGCTTTATGATCAGAATCAAAACGATGTTCTGAAATATGCAAAAGCAATTAAGGACAACGGATTTCCGCCCGGAGTAATTATGATTGACGACAACTGGCAGGAAGATTATGGAACATGGAAATTTCATCCGGGTAAATTCTCCAATCCAACTGCGATGGTAGATACGCTCCACCAGTGGGGATTCAAAGTAATGTTGTGGGTTTGTCCATTCGTCAGTCCCGATTCCGAAACATTCCGTAAGCTTCAATCGAGGGGTGCGCTATTAAACGACAGTAAAGGTTCACCGAAAATGGTGCAATGGTGGAACGGCTACAGTGCCGTCCTTGACTTTACAGATACGGTTGCGGGGAATTGGTTCAATGGAGAATTGCACCGGTTGATGACGACCAACAAAATCGATGGCTTTAAATTCGACGCAGGCGATCCCGAATATTATGTTGATGTATTTGGCAAGAAGAATGTAGAGCCGAATGTGCATGCAGAGCTGTTCGCGAAAATAGGTTTGGCATATCCGCTTAATGAATACCGGGCTACGTGGAAAATGGGAGGGCAGCCACTCGCGCAACGCCTTAGAGACAAAGGCCACACGTGGGATGACCTCCAGCTGCTGATACCCAATTTGCTTTTACAGGGAATTATGGGCTATCCGTTTACCTGTCCCGATATGATTGGTGGCGGCGAGATGGGTTCGTTTATTAATCTCAAAGATATCAACCAGGATTTGATTGTGCGTTCGGCGCAGGTACACGCACTGATGCCCATGATGCAATTTTCAGTGGCACCTTGGCGAATTCTCGATAAGGCACATCTTGACGCTGTAAAGAAATCAATTGTTACTCGCACAAAATACATTAGTACCATAAAAGAACTGGTATCAAAGGCGGCTGTTACTGGCGAACCAATTGTTCGACTGATGGAATATGAATTCCCAGGCCAGGGCTTCGAAAAAATCACCGATCAGTTCATGCTCGGGAGTAACATTCTCGTGGCACCAATGGTAACCGCCGGCAATAGCCGAAAGGTTGTGTTACCAAAAGGGAAGTGGGTGGATGCTTTTAGTGGGAAGGTTATTTCGGGTGGAAAGAGCATCGGGATAAGTGTTCCATTAGATGAACTTCCCATTTACATTAAGAAGTAATCAGGCGCCGGTTTTCCAAATCATATCGTAACGGTGCATGCCCTTACCATACGAATCATTGGTAATCTTCAACACTTCAAAACCCATTTTTTCAAAAAAGGGTGCTGCATGCTGCGTTGTATCGAGGGCGATGCGGTAATCAGGACGGAGCGAGCGGATTTGGTTGATGCGCCAAACGAGAAACTGTTTTCCGATGCCCTGCCGATGAAGTTTGTTATCTACTAATCCCCACGTCATTCGGGCTTCGGAAATTTTATCATCGAACGCGAATCCCCCGCAACCAACTATTTTATCATCAAGCAGCACCACAAAATATCGGCCGATGTTCCCTGGGTCATTGTCTTCACCTGCATGTGCATTCAACCACTTATCAAACTGATCCAATTCTTCCTGCAAGAAGTATTTGGGAATATTGCTTTTGAATACGGTAAGACATGCATTCTTATCGCCCGCAGTGTACTTTCTGAAATGTAACGATCGTTCACCTGCCATCGGTTGCAAGTTATCGCAAGTCAGGATGCGAAACTCTGCAGCTTTTCATCAACCTGCTCCGCGGCACCTTCTATCTTACTTTCCACGAGCTGAACTTTGTCGTTCACGAACTCATGAACCTTGTTTACACCTTTCGTTATTTTTTTGCGTGTGTTTCTACCTGAATCCGGTGCCACCAACAAACCTGTAATCAATCCGGCTGCAAAAGAAAAAAGAATGAGTTTCATACTTCACAATTTAAGGGACCTATGAAATAATCGTTCCAATGCTAGTATGGCAGGGTGAAGGAAAAAGACGAGCCTTTCCCCTCTTCGCTTTCCACTGAAACATTTCCTCCATGGCGTTCTATAATTCCTGCACTTATGTACAGGCCGAGGCCCATACCCGGGTACGTTTGCATCGCAGGATTTGTGATCCTGAAGAATTTTTCGAATATCCGCGACCGCGCATCCCTGGCTACTCCAATCCCCTGGTCACTGATCATCACCTTGATATACTTATCAAATTTTTGAGACACGATAGTTATGTCACCCCCTTGGGGCGAATATTTTACGGCATTCGTCAGGAGGTTGTTGATTACCTGGCCGATACGCTCGCTATCCGCCGTAACCTCTGGCAGATCCTGAAGCTTCAGTACGATGGTGTGCTTTTTCGTCGTACGCTGCACTTCTTCGGACGTTTCCTTTATCAAGCCATTCATGTCGACCTGCTGGCGTTTCAATTCAAGTCGTCCTTCCGCGATTTTGGTTGAGTCGAGCAAATCCGAAATCAGTTCCGTGAGGCGGTCTATTTGTCCGTTAAGCTTCTTAAGAAGGTCAACATTCTGGGTATCCTTCGCTGTTTCAAATTGTTCCTGCAGTATTTCTGCAAAGACTTTTATGCTGGTAACAGGTGTTTTTAATTCATGACTGGCTATAGCGATAAATTCATCCTTCTGTTGTTCCATTATTTTATTCTCTGTGATGTCGTACATGACACCAACCATCCGTGTCGCTTTTTCCGCATCCTTTCGTATTACCCGTCCATAGCCACGCATCCAGCTGATTTTGTTGTTGTCCGCTCTTTTAATGCGGAACTCGGCGCGGTAGGTATCTGTTTTTGTAACGGCGACCGTGAGTTCATCGGACACTACCTGCACGTCATCAGGATGAACAAACTTGAAGAAGAATGCCGAATTTTTTGGCGATGAGTCAGGTTCCAGGCCAAGCACTAAAAAGTGGTGGTCGTTCCAGATGATTTGGTCATTTTCGATATCCCAGTCCCATGCGGCCATATTTGCCGATTGCATTGCCGCCCGGTAACGTTCTTCCGAAATCTTCAGGGCATCCGCTGCACGTGCGCGTTCGGTAATGTCGAAAAAGGTAATGATCACCCCGTTTATGCGGTCCTCTTCCGTCCGATACGGCAACACCCGCATCATGAACAAGTTTCCGTTTGGTCCCTGAACTTCCCGTTCAATTGTCTGGAGTTTTTCGAGCACCATTTCTGCGTCTTCCAGGATGTTTGTATTGTCCAGCTTGTTCGTAATGTCGGACAGCGGACGGCCAATATCGTTTTGTATAAGGTTGAAAAGAACTCTCGCCGGCGGCGTAAACAATGCTACCCTGAAACTTCTATCCAGGAAGATAGTTGCGATATCGGCAGAGTTAATAAGATTCTGAAGATTATTGCTTGCAGTGGTGGTTTCTTCAACTTTAATTTTAAGTTCCTGGTTAACTGTCCGAAGTTCTTCATTGATGGATTGAAGTTCTTCTTTGCTTGTTTCCAGTTCTTCTGCAGCGGAGCGCAGCTCCTCGTTTATCGCCTGCAGCTCCTCATTAGACGCCTTGAGCTCTTCGGCCTGAAACTCGTGATGCTCCACGGAAGCACGGAGTTGTGTCTTCAGGCGAATCAATTCTTCTTCCAGTGATTGCGCTACGGGTTGGTCGGAAGACATGATGACGTTGCTCTCTATTCCATCGTCGGCGATTCGTTCGAAAATCACCAGGATAAATCCCTGCGCAGCATCATCCTCACGAAACACCGGCCGTACATGAATGTTCAGCGTTTCGGTTCTCTCGTCGAGATTTACTTTCATATTCGGTACATCAACAGCGCTCTGGCGTTGCGACGCCTGGAACAGCGCGGCCCTCAAATCCAGGCGAAGCTCCTGCCGCACCAGTTTGAGCAAATTCTGTGAGGGTTCTCCGCCGGTAATTTGCAGGTAACGGCCTGCGCGCTCCGAGATATGGACTATGTCGTACTCCGCGTTTACAACAACGGACGGAGGTGCATACTGTTCCAGCAAACGCATGTGCAGATCGCCCAGGGTGATGCGGTCTCGAACCTTACTGTCGCTGCCTGGAGGCATGTTAGCCGGGGTGAAATCCTGCTGGGTACGGAACGTAGGTACCGACTCGGGCACCGGGTAAGATTGAATAACGACATTACGCGACCGGAAAATATGATGCTCGCGATTATAGGGAGTATAAAGGTCACTCGCGCCATCGGCAGACTCCGAAGAACCGAGAAACAAAAATCCGTTTGGGCGCAAAGCAAAATGGAACGTTTCCATTACACGCTCCTGCGCGGCGGGATTCAGATATATTAACACGTTGCGACACGACACCATATCAAGATGCGAGAATGGAGGGTCTTTAATAAAATTGTGATTGGCGAACAGGATCATCTCGCGGATTTCCCGGCGTATCCTGTATCCAGCGCCCTCTTTATTAAAAAAGCGACGTAGTCTTTCTGGTGAAACATCTGCAGCGTCATTCAGCGTATATAATCCGTCGCGGGCGATGGAGATTGCGGACTCATCGATATCAGTTGCAAAAATCTGGACCTTAGGTGCATCGATAAGGCCGAGCGTTTTTTCTGCACAAAGTATCGCGAGTGAGTATGCTTCTTCACCAGTAGCGCATCCTACTACCCAGATTCTGATCTGATCGTCCGATTTTTTCCGCTGCAAAATATTTGTAAGAACCTCATTCTCGATAAGCTCAAACGCTTTTCTATCCCTGAAAAAGTTTGTTACCGAAATAAGAAGATCTTTCAACAAGGCTGTTACTTCATCGGGATTCTGTTGAAGGTACGCTGCGTAAGATGGAAGGTCTGGCAGATTGCGAATGCTGATGCGACGCTCAATACGCCGTAATACCGTTGGACGTTTGTAATTGGAGAAGTCGTGGCCTGTATGCAAACGGAGCTGGGTAAATATCTCGCGCAGGGCATGCTGTTGATCCTGCGGACGGTGTTCGGCTTCAATCGGAATTTGTACTGTTCCAACGTTCCTGATGTATGTAATTATTTTTTCCGGAATCTCTGCAACCGGCAGCACCTCATCCACCAACTCAGTAGCAATCGCATTGCGCGGCATTTCATTAAATTCCGCTTCACGTGGATTTTGAACGAACACCGCGCCGCCCATTTCCTTCACACGTTTCAACCCCATTGAGCCATTAGCGCCCGTCCCCGAAAGAATTACACACACCGCGGAGGCGCCATGTGAAGTGGCAAGTGTTCTAAAAAAGATATCTACCGGCGCGCGCCGGTCTTCCTCACGTATATTATCCGACACAAGAATATGACCTTCGTTCATGACGAGATGCTGATTCGGCGGCACCACATAAACGTGATTCTTTTCTACTTTTGCTTTTGTCGTTAATTGTGTAACGGGCAGGGAAGTTGTATGTCTGAGTATCTCTGCAAGTTTACTGTCGTAGTCGGGCGACAAATGCAGGATGACGACATACGACATTCCGGGATCGGCCGGCACATTTCTGAAAAATTCCTGTAAAGCCTGCACTCCGCCAGCAGATGCGCCAATTCCCACGACGAGTATCGAATTTTCCTTATACCGCAATGCCTCTGCGCTGCCTATTTCTATGGGCGTATTGTTAGACTGCATACCTTGGGAATGAAATGAGGGTATTTGTTAATAGCAAATACACGCACTGCAATATAATAATTCTGCAAGTCGGGTGAGTTGCCCCTGGGCTCAATTATCAGATTCTTCCTGAATTTTGTCGACGCTCAGCAGTTCGTGATTTAAGACGGTGTTGCGTACCAATTCGGACCGGCATCTGGCATCTTCGGCTTTTTTAAAGTAGAGAGCCGCTATCTTAGGCTCATTGTTTTCTGCGAAGTGATCGCCCATATGGTTAAGAAATATCACGCTCTCGTGAATGGTGCGAACGGCACTCCACAGACTTTCCTCGATACTCTGGGATATGGCAGACAGGAGCGTATCAGTGGAAAAAGCATGACCCGTATGACAACGGAAGCGAATGTGGCCGCCTTCTTTGAGTGCGGTCAATACTCCATGGCAATCGGGACAAGTGTATGGGCTGAGTTCCCCGAATTTCCAGATTTCTTTGTCTAACGTTTCTTCTTCCATGGCGATGTTTATTTCGGTTAACATTTGTTCATCCGCCGACACATCTTTTGCTGCTGGTCCAGGCACTTCTTCCTGTACCAACCGGGTGAGCAATTCGGCCATCTGCGAAATAGGAACTACATAGTCAGCATTTTTCACGGCACGAAGTGCGTTTTGCGGCATCGACGATACCTCAGCGTCTTCCGGATCCTGAACGATTGCAATTCCTCCGCGGTCCTTAACTGCCCAAAGTCCTGCACTGCCGTCATCCAACGCGCCTGAGAGCACAACGCCGATTACGCGGCTTCCATAACTATAAGCAGCCGATCGAAACAATGGATCTACTGCCGGACGAAACCGGTTTTCTTTTGGGCCGTGGGTTATTCTTATAAAATCTTTTTCTACAACCAGATGGTAATCGGGAGGCGCTACGTAAATCTGGTTTGCTTTTATCGGCTCGCCGTCAACGGCATTATGCGCGGGCAAGGTGTTGAACCGGTTCAGGACTCTTGGTAAAATGCCGGTTAAATCAGGAGCAATGTGCCAGACGATAAGAATGCTGGCATCAAGATCGGGGGGAAGCTTTGATACGAGTTGCTTGATTGCTTCAAAGCCGCCTGCGGATGCTCCGATAACGACAATATTTCTTTTTTCCATCCACTAGTTTTTTAGATCGTCGGAAGGAAAAAGACAACAAATGGTAGTTCCCTTGCCGAGCTCACCTTCTGCATAAATAGCGCCGTTCTGCATTTCCATAATTTTTTTACAAAGTCCAAGTCCTATACCGGCGCCTTTATATTTTTCCGGATTCAGCCTTCTGAACATTTCAAAAATTATTTTCCTTCCTGGTTCGTCTATTCCAATGCCATTGTCGGCTACACAAATTTTATGAAAATGCTCGCCTTCCTCGATAACCGGTTCAAACGTTATGCTAATCTGTGGCCGGCTACCCGGTGCTTGAAACTTCAACGCATTTTCAATCAGGTGATGAAATAAATATTTAACCATGTCAGGATATCCCATGATCACAGGCAGATCGCTGATGCTTAACAATGCATCTTTCGCCTGAAGTTTTGGCGACATCTCGTTTGCTACGAGCGCTACCAATTCATTCAGATCGATATATGTTTTGTTTTTGTGGCCGGTTATTGTTGAAATCGACAGGAAATCTGCAAGTAAAAGATTGATACGATTAAGCGATGCCTGCATTCTGCGCAGGTTGCCGCGACTCGTTTGCGTTAAGGCCTCGCCTTCTTTATGGGCAAGCATCTCAAGAGAAGTATAGATGCTTCGGACAGGCTCGAGTATTTCAAGGCTTGCAATGTTGGTAAATGCAACAAGAGATCTGTTCGCCTCTTCAAGCTGACGATACTTTTTTTCTAATTCGTTATTCAGCCGTGCCAATTCCATCTCAGCTTTTACCCTGTGAGAAACGTCATGCATAATATTCATTACGCCGATCAGTTTATCTTCAGCATCTTTCAATGGAATGAAATGATTTTCTATATTATGCCTGTTAAAGCGGCCCGCAGCAGATGGAAGATATGTTTTATACCCGCCGAATGCACTTTCAATTGCAGCCCTCATCTCGAGATCATTAGTAATTGAAGGGAATACTTCTGCCAATTGTTTGCCCAGCAGATCTTGCCTGTTAAGCCCCGTAAGCAATTCGCTTGTTGCGTTCCACGCGATAATTTCCCATTCGCAGTTAATCGCCATCACGCGGTCTATGCTGCAATCGTTGAGCAAATCGCTCAGCGCCGGGGAAGTATTAGTTGACGAATGAGTTAGATTCATAGAACAAAGACAATGAATACATTGATTTTTTCGGAAGAATAAAAGTAAAAACAATAATTAAAAAAACAACCGGATAGGAGACTATAATCATCCGGCGTTGAAGCGACCCGAAAGTACAAAATCATCCGGAAATCAACGTGCTGACTTGTTTGTTATCCCGTCTCTCTCCAATTTGTTGCCGCCACATTGAATAATACAAACCCTTCTGCTGCAAAAGTTCATCGTGACTTCCGGTTTCTGAAATCTTACCCTTTTCAAGAACATAAATATTATCAGCATGCATCACCGTTGATAACCGATGGGCAATCAGTATTGTCATTTGTTGTCTGTCGCCCGATATTTCCCTGACAGTCTTGGTAATCTCTTCTTCCGTTAATGAATCAAGCGCAGATGTAGCCTCGTCGAATATCAGTAGCTGAGGTTTTCGAAGTAGTGCTCTTGCAATGGAAAGCCGCTGTTTTTCTCCTCCAGAGAGTTTCATGCCGCCTTCGCCGAGTAGCGTATCCAATCCGTGCGAGGCCTTGGCGACGAGGTTGTTTGCAGATGCCTTACGCAGGGCCTCCTGTAAATCGGCATCTGTGGCCGAGGGATTAACAAAAAGCAGATTGTCTCTTATCGATCCCGCATATAATTGTGTATCCTGTGTTACAAAGCCAATTTGCCGGCGCAGCGGGTTATATCTTATCTGCGAGGCACTCACATCATTAAAATATATTGCTCCCTCCACCGGCGTGTACAGACCAACGAGCAGCTTTACGAGAGTTGATTTTCCGGAACCTGACGGGCCCACAAAAGCAATTGTTTCACCGGTTTTTATGGTAAATGAAATCCCATCGATCGCATTATATCCCGCTGTTTTATGCCGGAATATTACATTCTCGAATTTCAGGTGACGAAGCTCACCAACTTCGATTGAATTTTCAGGACGTTGTTCTACCGGCTTGTGCATCAACCGGTCGAAGTTGTTTAGGGATGCATCTGCTTCGCGGTATAGGATAATGAGATTGCCAAGATCCTGCAATGGTGTAAAGATGGCCGTCGAAATAAATTGCATTGCTATCAACTCTCCCGTTGTAAGCACATTCCGAAAGATGAGCCATAGCAGGATGAATAAAATTGATTGTTTCAGCAGATTGAGCAGGTTGCCCTGCAGGAAAGAAAGCGAACTCACCTTCCTTGCCTTAAGCATTTCCAGCGTAAAGATTTTCATGGTCTGATCGTTGAGCCTTCTGATTTCAGGAAATGTCAACCCGAGGCTTTTCACCAGCTCAATATTTCTGAGACTCTCGGTAATAATGCCTGCCTGCTTATCCGTCTGGCGATTTATTGAACGCTGTATCCCTTTAATTCGTTTCGACAACAATCCCGTAAGCGATCCAAGAAGTAATATGCCTATAACAAACACAGGTACTAGCATCCAGTTCTTGTTAAGGCTATACCAGACAAGAAATCCGACACCAACGAGCGAAGAAAACAACACGTTGATAAATGAATTGATAAACCTTTCGGCGTCGGTCTTCACTTTCTGCAGCACTGCCAGGGTGGTGCCGCTTCTGCTTTCTTCAAATTCCTGGAAAGATAACCGGAGCGTCTGCTTCAGTCCATCATTAAAAATGTTCATGCCGAAGCGTGCAACGGTTTTTCTGGTGATGTATTCCTGCGCAGCCTTCGCCAATTTCGCCAGGAGTGCGATGCCTAAGGCGATTACTAACCAGTAAATGACTCCATTAACAAGCTCTTTTTCGGGAAGATGTTCCTTATTAATGGTGAATTTGTCGATTATTTTCCCAAAGATCAATGGGTCCAGGAGGTTGAGAAGCTGGGCAGTGGCGGCAAGTAGTAGAGAGAGAAATATCAGGGCACGGTGAGGTTTAAGATATTTCCAAAGGATTTTCATGCACAATAACCTTAAAAAATTGTTCCTTAGAATGACGAGAGATTGTACTCACCAGATCCTAACTCCATCACAGCATATCCCGACTCATATCGCACCGCCTTTATTTCCTTCCCATTCTCCATTACAGGTTTGCCAACTGACGACGGACAATACACAACAGCCCGGGTATTCGTAGGTATTACTATATGCATCTGAAACCCGTTTGCTTGTTTCTGCCAATCACTTACTATTTTCCCGTGAACTGAGTTGTATGACGTTTTTACCCACGAAAGATCGCCGGCGGGCTGCGGCTTGATCTGAATACGTTTGAACCCGGGAGCCAACGGGTTAATTCCACCGAGTGAACGAAAAAACCATTCATCAACAGAACCGAACATAGGATGATTGCGTGAAGGATCTGATTCGGGAAATGCCCAGGTTTCCCATAGGGTAGTGGCTCCGTTCTCCAGCATATATCCCCAGCCGGGAAAATCTTTCTGATTCGCAATGCGATAAGCAGCGTCGTTCATATTATTTTCACGCAACACATCAAACATCATCTTCGTAGAGAATATTCCTGTTGAGATATGCCACTTATGCCGTTCAAATTCTTTGGACAAAACATCAAATGATTTATCTCTCTCAGGTGCGAGGTCATAATACAATGCAAACAGCTGTGCGCTTTGCGTTGCATTATCAAACCTGCCGGTCGCGGGAACATGGTACTTGGCAATGATATTTTCTTTGATGCCTTTTGCAAGTGTGGCGTATTCAATAGAATCTTCACTATTACCAAGAATGCCAGCGAATTCCGCACCCAGTAATATATGATGATAATAAAACGCGGCAGCAGATAAACCTTCAGGCTTGGGATCCAGTGCTTCGTGATCGCTAATGTCCCACGAATACAAATTCATTGGGGCGGTAGTAATAAGAAAGTTGAGTTGCTTTTTAAAAGCGGGATATTGATTTTCTATTATTCTTTTATCCCCGTAAAAATCATACAATTGTTTTTGAAGGAAGGGATAGGCCAGCTGCCATCCCAACGGTCCCGATAAATCGCCGAGGCCACGGTCATCGATGCCCGTGAACGGTGCGATTTCGGTGATGCCTCCGAGCGGACGCTGTTCATTGGCAAAATCCCTGACTGCTTTTGTATAGAAATGCAGCATGTCGTAATTGTAAATGAACGATGGGGATGTAGCAACCATATCTCCGCCGTAACCCATTTTTTCGCGGCCGGGACAATCAGATTGCACACTAAACACATTGCTGAGGTACGTCCATTGAATCGCTTCGTGAAGTTTGTTGAACATTTCGTTCGATGAAGCGAACGCGCCGTTTTCTTGCAGGTCGGTATTCATCCTCAAGCCATCGATGTCATTTGCCGTTAATGTTCCGGGCCATCCTGCTACTTCTACAAACTGAAACCCATGAAATGTAAACCTCGGCGACCATTCTTCATCGCCGCTACCTTTCAACGTATAACTATCTTCCTGCCATGCAGTTTCCGGTGCACCCGGTCCACCGCTGATCGCGCCTTTTTTTATTTGTGTGGCAGCAGTCGTAAGGATGTTCAATGAGCCGTCTTTCATCAAACCTTCACCATAGCGCATAGTGATCTTAGTACCTTTTTTGCCTCTTACACGTATGCGCGCTACTCCCGCGAAGTTTCTGCCCATGTCTACCAGGAAAGTATCAGTGTTTGCTTTCCAGACTTTTACCGGCTTCAAAACTTTGCTTACAGTGATCGCCGGCAACATTTGTACTGATAAATTCCCTGATGGGCCTTCTACCACCACTGCATTCTTCCATTTGTGAGACGTGGTGTTTACAACGTTCCAGTTACTTTGTTCGAGTCTTGCATCATAGTGTTCACCGAGGTAAATGTTATTTTTTACTATCGGCCCTGGCGATGTCTTCCAGCTTTCATCGGTTACTTTTTTTTCTGTTGAGCCATCAGTGTAGCGGATATGTATTTCTGCCTTGAGGCATGGGCGACCGGTTTGTTGATAGTCTCTCAGATCCCATCTTCCAAAAAACTTAAATGGCAATGGATTCCACCAGCCGTTTCCAAGCATAACGCCGATGGCATTGCTTCCCGATTTTAAATGATTGGTGATATCGTGAACAACATAAAGCACTTCCTTCCGGTAAGTAGTGAACCCCGGGTCCAAAACGTTACTGCTGACCTTTTTTCCGTTTAAGTACGCCTCATAATAACCCAGGCCCGTTATATATAAACGTGCAGATTCGATTTTCTTCTGCACTTTAAATTCGTTCCTGAAAAGGGGCATTCTGTCTTCACCGTAAGCGTCTTTATCGTCAGCAGGATTTTTTGATCCATCGGATATCCATTTCGCCGACCAGTCTGCCTGACTCAGCATAGCCGTTTCAAAAGTCGCAACTGTGCTCCATCCGGAAGGTTGGTTATCACCGTCGTACACCTTCACGCGCCAGTAATATTTTTTACGGGACTGCAATGCGCCCCCCGCGTACTTTATGTTGATTGAACTTTCTGAGGCGATCTTGCCGGAAGCCCAGGTGGATCCCTTGTTGTTCCTTATGTCATTTTCATTATCGCTAACAATTACTTCGTAAGCTGATTGCGTCTGATTTCGTTCCGCTGATTCGATTTTCCAACTGAGAAGGGGAACTTTTAAATCTATGCCTAAGGGGTTAGAAAGATTTTCGCATCGCAAATCTGCCGGTGTCACCAACGCGACCGAAATAATATATTGTAAGAGCAGAGCGATGATAATGAATGAACGTTTCAATCGAGAGAATTTTTTTAACAATTAAATTTCGGACAGCCGGCCGTCGGTCCCTTGCATACGCACGAACCCTTCACCAGCCTCTACACCGATCGCCATTCCTCTGAATTTTTCCATGGCCTCGTGTGCTTCGGAATAAATGGTTGCGGGTTTTTGACTGGTATGGCAGAAAAGCGCTTTTCGTTTTTGTTCCTGGGTAGAGGTAATATCAAAATAATCGGTGGGATTAAACCCGGCCGATTGAATGCCGTAAGAAACTTCGAAAAAATAAAGCGGATATTTTTGCCCGGACTTCCACCACGATTGTATAGTCATCAGGGAGGCTGCCTGGTGGTCTTTATGCGAATCGATTGGCCAGTGCGTAAATACCATCGTAGGTTGCGCAGCCTCTATAAGCTTATGGATTTTCTCTATCCACTCCGTGTTGACTTCCGTTTGCCCATCTACCTGTCCCGCAAACACCGGTGTTGCGTTAAGGATCCTGCACGCCTTTATCGCTTCGGCTTTCCTGATCGCCGCTGCTTCTGCATGTTGTTTTCCTTCAATTCCTGCCTCGCCCGTGGTGAGATAGATGATCGTTACGTTGAAGCCTTTGCTGGCCAGTAATGCCAAAGTTCCCCCGCAGCCGCTCTCCGGGTCATCCGGATGTCCGCCGACGCATACAACGTTGCCATAAGTTTTAGGTGAATTCTCTGACGGTCGCGAAAGGCCGGGCACAAGCAAAGCGCTTAATCCCGCCGCGGACTGTTTTACGAAGTGTCGTCTTCCCATGCAGTAGCTTTAACACTAAAGATATTTAATAATCGTTTGTGGGTTACTTCACGCTTTCTACAAGCACTACTTTCCTCAACCTTTCCACCCCATATTCACACGACGCTCAGCGTGTTAACGCTTGGCACGATTCTTTACGCAACGAACTGTATCCCCATTCCCTGAATTACCACAAGTCAAAAATTTCCTATGCGAATGCAAGCAGTGGCCCTATTGGTCCACCGAGACGTGTCACAGGTGAATGCCCTTATTGAAATACTCCGCACATCCTTTGATGTGTATGTTCATATAGACAAAAAGTCTGACATCTCACTGGAGGAGGTGTCCACAAGAAATGTGTGGAAAGAGTATAGTGTACATTGGGGCGGCTACAACATGGTTGAAGCAACGGTTTTTCTATACAAGCAAATCCTGTCTTCAGGCATTCCATATACCCACACCATTCTGCTAAGTGGTGATTCGCTCCCGGTTAAATCGAATCAATATATAGCGGAATATCTGACTAACAATCCTGGAGTTTCGTTCATCGAAAACAAAGAAGCCGACGATATCGGGTTAGAGAGAGTGAGGCTATTTTGGTTCAATGAAGATTTGCGCAAGAGAGTACGCGGTGTAAGAAAATTTTTAAATTCATTCCGGATGATCCGCTGGGCACAACGCAGACTTTCGATCTGGAGAAGTATCGAAGGATTCGAACGTACAGGGAGTCAATGGACAATCTTATCACTTCAGCATATTCGTCATCTCGTTAAAAACTGCGCGTTAAAAAAATATCGCTTCATGGCAGTGCCCGATGAGTCGTTTGTGCAAAATCATTTTACAAATTTCGCCCTGCCATACCAACGAAATCTCATCTATGCCAACTGGCCGAAGAAAAGATCCCTTTCACCCGGCTATATCGATGAAGAGCACTTTTTTGTCACTCATCAGCAGTCCCTACCTTTTTGCACGAAAGTTCCGTGCAGAAGAAGTAGCGGTTCGCAGATCGAGGCCTTTCCGGCTTCTTCAGAAAATTCAGGGTCAAACGCAACCGTCGCGGATGCACCTGCAACTTTCAAAATAATACTTCGATAAAGTTTGTTTCCGTAATATAATCGGGTATAACATTTGCAACTCCCGGTGCATTCTCTATGATTAATAGTCAACGTAAAGAGGCTTTCCTGATAGTTAGCCAAAATCCTTCTAAGCGAGTTCTTAATCTGTACAGCAAAATAAAAGAGGCAGTAGCAGACCGGGGTGAAGTTTATCTTCTTTGCCACGTTAAAAAAAACAAGGCGCCTGACCTGGATCCCGGACATCAACGTTTTTACATTTACCAATGATGTGCTGACTGATCTTCAGTATAAGGCTATCCGGACGAAACTCGTTCCTGGCTCAAATCATTTTCCCGTTCTCCAATTTTTTCTCACCTATCCCGGATTCAGCCACTATTGGTGTATCGAAGATGATGTAGCGTTCAGCGGAAAATGGGCCGACCTGTTCGATTCGATCACCCCATGGCTCGATTACGATTTCATCACCAGCCATATCCGCAGATATTCCGATATACCCGACTGGGCATGGTGGGATTCTTACCGTATACCTGGTGAAGATTTCGAACCCGAAGGCCTCATCAATTCTTTCAATCCCATTTACAGAATTTCGAATCTTGCGTTGAAATTCGTTGACACATGTTTGAAGAACGGATATCGGGGACATCACGAAGTACTATTGCCTTCTTTATTGATGAGAGGTGGGTTTTCCATTGCAGACTTTAGTACGGAAGAAAATAAGGTTACACCCAATTTGTCTTTCTGTACGCCCCGCACTATGCGATGGCTGCCGGTGTATCTTTTTGTTGGTAACGATCCCAATAAACTCTATCATCCCGTTAAAGCAAAGATCGGCTTCAACCAGGTGATGGAGCTATATACGGAGGACAGTAAAGAACAAAAAAGAGTATCTCACCTGATTATAAATGGTATAACTTAAGGAAACCGGTACACGATCCGGCAACCCCGCATGAGTTTCAAAAAAACGTTAGTCAAAAATTTGCTGGTCAGCGGCGGTTACAATTATCTTTCGCAGGCGATTGCATTTTTTTCCAGCATCATTGTTTCGCGGTTATTGACACCGGAAAGCTATGGGTTCGTGGGCATCATCACGGTATTTACAGGATTTCTGTCCATTTTTGCAGACAGCGGTATCTCCCTTGCAGTGATCAGGAGTAACTATCTGTATACGTATCATAAATCAGTTGATACACTAGCGCTGATTGTGGGTTCGGTTTTATGTGTTGCCACCTGTTTGATAGCTTACCCGGTTTCGTTATTCTTCAAGAATTCAGCGCTTATTCTGCCAATGATCGTGATGTCGTTTACATTCATTTTCAGAAGTATGACCCTTGTGCGCGGAGCATTGATCGTAAAAGAAATGCGATTTGGACTATCGGGAATCATCGCTCTTAAAACAACCATTTTTACAGTTGCCGCTACCATTATACTTGCTTACTTCGGCGCTGGCTTTTGGTCACTTGTTATTCCGCAGACACTTGCAGGACTCGTAACGCTCTACCTGCAGGAGCGAAAGCTTAAATTCGGATTTCATTTTTATTCATGGGCGCATATAAGCGTTTCGTTCAGGCAAACGCGCAAAACAATCGGCAATCTGATGGGATTCAACATGGTGAACTATTGGTCGAGAAATTCCGACAACCTGCTCGTGGGGCGGCTATACGGCACCGCCGACCTGGGCATATACAACAGGGCATATAACCTGCTCACCTTTCCGCTGTCATTGATAACCGGGTTGATCGGTACAGTACTTTTTCCAAGTTTGAATAAACTTAAAGAATCGGCAGAGGCAGTCAGACGAGAATACCTGTTTATATTAAAGCTCATCGGCTTTATTTCTTACCCGATAGCGTTTATCCTGTTATTATTTAGCAGCAAACTTGTTTATTTACTTTGGGGCGAGGCCTGGATGGGTGTGGCACAACTGCTTCCATACTTTGGTTTGCTACTCTTGAGCCAGTCGCTCTTATCTACCATCGGCAACATACTTGTGTTGATGAGACGGGAAGAAGTACTCCGGATAAGTGGGTGGATCAGCGCGGCAGTAATCATCACCAGCATTGTGTTCGGTGCGTCTATTTCATTGCTGGCGATCGCACAATTCTATTCACTCGCATTTATCGCCGTTGTGCTACCGTTTCATTTGTTCTACGTTTACATCAATGTGCTGAAGTTTTCTGCTAAGTCTATGCTTATGTTCTGGGGGCCAAACATTCTTTTCTCCCTGGCCATATGGTTTACCTGTTATTATGAGATGGAACTTGCCCGAACAGTTTTGCTGCTACTCTTCTTTGTAGTAATGATTTTTAACGCCCGGGCAGAAGTTGCACGGATTTTACTGTTGCTCACCAGCAGTCTTAAATTGAATAAACAATAACCGTCTGCTATGAAAGTACTAATGTTCAATCATGCGTTCTTCCATATCAGCGAAACCTTTATCTACAAGCAGGTGACTGAAATGCCGCCAGATGTGAACATAGAGTTGCTCGGTTTTGACTTTCCGCACGGACATATTTTTCCGCTTACCAACAAAAAATACCGTATAAAAAAATCGGAGAATGCCATCGACAGGGCGCTGAACGTGTTTCGTAAACGTGTTCTTAACATTCGCTATAATTTTAGCCTGTTTACTACAATATCAGTGAGAAAGATTTTGCAGGAATCAAAGCCCGACGTGGTGCATGCACAATTTGGATTTAATGCGTTGCAGATATTTCCGCTTGTAAAGCAACTGAACATTCCGCTGGTGGTTACTTTTCACGGACTCGACGCTTCGCCGCATTATCTGAACCGGAAAGATTACAAAACAAGGATTGAAAAAGTGCTCGAGTATGCAAGCGGAGTTATTATAGTAAGTCCCCATATGAAAGACACGTTGGGGCTTGCGCGATATGGTGCTAAAACGCATCTCATCCCTTGCGGTGTTGACCCGAACGAATTTTATCCGCGCGAGACGTTGGCCAACAGAAACACAATCAATATTCTCCATTCCGGCCGGTTGGTTTCTGAAAAAAGGAGTTCCCGACCTGGTGAAAGTGTTCTCCGATCTTTCTACGCGCATGCCTGATATCCGTTTGAACGTTATTGGCGACGGTCCTGAGTTAGGCGCAATTCAGCAGCTGGCGCAAGATACGCGCGCAGTTAAATTTTACGGCAGTCAACCTCACGAGGAAGTAAAGAAATTCATGTTAGACGCCGACATATTTGTATTGAACAGCAGGGTAGGCGACAGCGGCGATATGGAAGGGCTTCCTGTATCACTGCTCGAAGCAATGAGTATGGGCAAGGCAGTTGTTTCAACGCGTCATGCAGGAATACCAGAAGCCGTTACCGATGGAGTAAACGGCCTGCTTGTAAATGAAAAGGACAATGCATCGCTGTCGGCTGCAATTGAAAAACTTATTATCAGATCCCGCACTGCGCAAACAACTTGGCGAGGCGGCGAGGCACACTGTGCTAAATAAGTTCACAATAAAACAGGCGAATAAAAAGATCGATGGGGTTTACAGGAAAGCTAGTTCTAAATCGTAGCGCTGACGATTTACCCTGTAAACTGCTGGCGGTTGATGATACCATCCATCATTTCACATATTTTTTCGACGGCAAGTGGCTTATCTAAACAATGATCAGCGCCATGGCCACGTGCTACGAAATTGTAGTAGTGCATGTTTTCGCAATACACAATAATCTCCGCATCTTTTAGTTTCTTGTCTTTCCGGATTATTCTTATCTGTTCAAGGTTTCCGGCGATGTCAGGATCAAGTCTTACAAAAAGTTTTTCAGGAACTACATATTGCATGATCTGTGTGGCATGTTGCAGATCTTTCGCATAGGTACACTTGCAGTCTACATTCATTTGTTTAAAGGCATCGATGAAAAGGCGGAGTTCAGCAACGTCGTCATCCACCAAAAGAAAATGTCTTTTCATGTTCATCTTAATTTGTTAAAGCTATTTAGAGGAAGACACCCGGTTGAAAAGACACGGGGTAAAGCTGCAGACCGCAGCAGAAAACGCGGTAATCGTAACCGGTTTGATCGACGCTAATCTACAACATTGAAGTTTATAGAAAATTTATTTTTATAGTTTTCTTATCCCAACGCGAAACGTTTAGTTATCCTAAATCGACGAGACACGGATACATATGGATTGACACAATGTGTTTCGTGCTCAGGGTTAAACTTTTTCGTTGGACGATGCAGGGTAAAGATGCAGATGGAAAAAAATGGAATGAAAGTTTTATTTCGTTACGTACGGTTGCGGCGGTTTCACCAATCGCCATTCTACTCAGCAATCTGGAGTGTAAATAGTTCTCATTTCATTTTTAAAAAATAAATTGAAGAGTATGAATTGGTAAAGTAAACTTGTACTCAGCCCTGGCACAGAGAACCTGTATCTATGCGCAACAATGCGGAAATTCAACCAGCACAGCGCTCAATAAGGTCGAAAATATAGATAACGCAGAATGAGGATTTGGGAAAATTTTTCCTACATTCAGGGAATAAACCCTTGATATGCGAAGGAAAATGATTTTCGTTTCTCTCCTGGTTCTTGTTGTTGCGTTTGGTTCATTAAGCTTTAAAGAAGATGAGCCTAAATTCAAAAACCTGAAAGTACTTGATAAGAACATCAGCCGCGATGAATTAACGATCGTGATGAAACAGTTTAAAACTGCTTTGGGAGTGAAGTGTAATTTCTGTCACGCTCAAAGCACCACAGATCCAAGTAAACTGGATTTTGCGAGTGACGAAAACAAGCATAAGAACATTGCGCGCGGCATGATGAAGATGACAAAACGCATCAACAAAAAATACTTCAAGGATGATCCGAAAGGAGCAGTTACTTGTTATACCTGTCACAACGGTGCAGAAGAACCTAAAGCACCACCAATAGAAAAGCTCGACGACTAATTAGGAAGCCTATTAAGCTCCCATATGACGCTGAAGCATAGCCGAAGCTGTTCTTGACTTTCTGCGGATGTTCCATAGATCCGAAACGCCGAAAGCATTTTGCTTTTTTTACTTCAGTTGCGCGAGTGTTTCTTTTACTTCCTTCACATTTTCGATAATAAAACGGTCTACATGGGCACTAGCGTGCATTACATCATTTTTCATGAGTGTGTATTTTAGAGATTAATGAACTAAATGCTTGAGCTGCAGGGAGAAAATCACTTAGAATCGTTAGGAAGAAGCGTAAATCCTGTTGTCTGTTTGTTCAGTTTGTTACTGATTGCTCAATTTGACGCTGCAAAGTAACAACACAATTTTCAAATTTGCAAGCCTGGACGCGTTAAATCATTATATGGTATGTTAAACGTTTAGCAGCAGAGAAGCATCGTCACATGATGTGATTCGCAACGGCATACCTTTATTTTCAAAAAAATTTTGCGTAGCCAAATAACTACATGTATATTCGTAGTCAAATGGCTACTCAATGAATTTACGCAGGGACGTCTTTCAGGCTATATCCGACCCAACGAGGAGAGCGATCCTGTTATTGGTAGCCGCGCAGTCGATGACCGCAGGTGTAATCGCTTCGTACTTCGACACAGCCAGGCCCACAGTATCAAAACATCTTCAGATATTGACTGAATGTGAATTACTTGAGCAGGAGCAGGATGGCCGCGAAATACATTATCACTTAAACGCAAAAAAAATGAAAGAGATTGCCGAGTTTGTAGAGCCCTTCCGAAAATTGTGGGATGACAGGTTTAACAAGCTCGAATCTGTGATGAAGAAATACAAATCAAAAAAATAGTGTCAACCGATGGAACGCAAAACACAAATAACCGCCGACGAAGGCAAACAGGAGCTAACGATCACGAGGGAATTTGATCTGCCACTGGATTTGCTATTCAAAGCCTATGTTGAGGCCGAGATTGTTGAACAGTGGATGGGAACAAAGGTGTTGAAACTCGAAAATAAACAGCATGGCAGTTACCGGTTTGAAACCTCTGACGCGAAAGGAAATGTTGTATTTCGCTGCAATGGCGTGATACATGAGTTTATACCCGAAAGAAAATTACCAGAACTTTTGAGATGGAAAACACGCCGTTTCCCGTACAGTTGGAGTTTCTTGAATTCGAAAAACTAACCGACGATACCAGCCGGTTGGTGATGCACATTGTCTTTAAGTCGGTTGATATGAGAAACCAGTTGCTGCAGATGCCTTTTGCGTTTGGAATAAACATGGCTCATAACAGGTTACAGGATATTGTTAGCAAACTAAAATAAACACATCATGACAGACGGAACCATGAATCCGAAAGTTGATTTCTTTTTCGATAAGGCGAAGAAGTGGCAGAAGGAATTTGAAAAGCTGCGTGATATCATTCTTGACTGTGGTCTTACTGAAGAACTCAAATGGGGCCAGCCATGTTACACCTTAAATAAAAGTAACATTGTGCTGATGCATGGCTTCAACGACTATTGCGCGCTGCTTTTCATGAAGGGTGCGTTGTTGAGTGACCCTGAAAAGATCTTAATTCAACAGACAGAAAATGTGCAATCTGCCCGGCAAATCCGCTTCACTGATGTCAAGCAGATCAAAAAATTGGAAGCTGTCATTAAGTCTTACGTGTATGAGGCCATCGAAGTAGAGAAGGCCGGACTGAAGGTGAAAATGAAAACCGTAAAAGATTTTCCTGTTCCGGAAGAATTCCAGGTGAAACTGGACAAGATGCCGGCGTTGAGATAAAGCGTTTTATGCCTTGACGCCGGGAAGGCAGAAAGCTTACCTGTTTTACTTTTCAAACGCAAAGCAATCGAAGACGCGAGAGGAAAGGGTTGAAAAATATTTGAAGAAGATCATCAGCGGTAAAGGACTCGAAGATTAAACACTATACTCATGTCTATCAAACGTAACAACATCATTTATTGGATAGCCACAGCATGGCTGGCATTGGGAATGATCTCTACCGGAGTTGTGCAACTGTTGCGTGTAAAGTCTGAAACCGATTTCATTATTGGCCTGGGCTACCCGGACTATATTCTCACCTTTCTTGGTCTGACAAAGATCTTAGGTTCGATAGCTGTATTGCTTCCCCGATTGCCACTATTGAAAGAATGGGCCTACGCCGGATTCTTTTTCACGATGTCCGGAGCCATCTATTCGCATATTGCTGCGGGCAGTCCGGCGAACGACATATTTCCACCTGTACTGCTCTTATTGCTGACTGTGGTATCTTGGTATTTCAGGCCGGCGAGCAGAAAATTAGTGCCAGCTGTTTACAAATGAAAAGAAAAAACCCGGGAGTCGACCAGTATTTTATTGATGGTTGCGGGCGATGTCCGCTTGGCGGAACGCCTGCATGTAAAGTGCACAACTGGGAGAACGAGTTGGCGAAACTCCGAGAAATAGTACTTGAATGTGGTTTAAAAGAAGAATTGAAGTGGGGCGTGCCCTGCTATACCTTGCATGGCGCAAATGTGGTTATCATCAGTGCGCTTAAAGAGTGTTGTGTGATTAGTTTTTTTAAGGGAGCATTGCTCGGTAATGCAGGAAAGCATCCTTGTTAAACCAGGCGAAAACAGCCAGGCAGCCCGCATTATCAGGTTTACCAGCCTGCAAACAGATTAAAGCAGATGGAACCGCTGCTTAAGGCCTATATATACGAAGCTATAGAAGTTGAAAACGCCGGTCTGAAAGTAGAAATCGAAAAAGAATCCTGAACCGATTCCGGAAGAGTTTCAGCAAAAACTAGACAATGACCCTGCGCTTAATACCGCATTTTACGCACTAACCCCAGGCCGGCAAAGAGGATACATTCTGCATTTCTCTGCAACAAAGCAACCGAAAACCCGCGAATCAAGGATCGAAAAATGCATTCCGCTGATTTTAGCGGCATTGGCCTGCATGACAAATACTCCTGATTAAATATTTTTGTGTCTTTTTAACCACAGCTGTAACCAAAATGCGTTAGTTTGCATTACCCCCCGGATCCAAAGCCCTGAAGTGAAATTGAAAGCAGGTTGGAGCTATGCAAAGTTTTTACAACATAGAAATCAGGCTAAACGACTACATCGACCGCCAGTTATTGAACCGATATTTCATTAAAGATGGATTTCTTCTTGCCGTTAATGTTGGCGAACAAATTGATGAAGAAGTAGGTGGACTCCTCTGCGTTGACCATTGCGCTCTGCCGGAAATGACTATGCGCCCGAAAGGCAAAGACTGGATATTGTACATCCGATGCTGTTGTGACAAACACCAGGAAGAAATTCACCATCGCGTTCAGCAATTTCTTCGGTAAATTTCATTAGGTTGTAGTACTTCAACTTACAACACCATGAAAGATTTTCTTCGTTTATGCGACATTGTTAGTACTCATAGCATGCAATGAATCTCCCAATAACACCAACACTTCAAAAACTGATTCGCAGCCAGCTTCCGATACCGGCAAAATGACGATTCAGATTCCGCGGTCAACGTGCTACCAGGTATGCAACAGCAAGCGATACTATTACGCTTAAAGTAGAAAAGTTTCCAAATGTAGTAACCGGGCTGCTTAATTATACGCTTAAAGAAAAAGATAAGAACCGCGGTGAGATAGACGGGATAATGCGCGGCGATACGCTCGTAGCCGACTATACTTTTATGTCGGAAGGCACGCGCTCCGTAAGGCAGGTTGTGTTTCTTATAAAAGATGATATAGCTATTGAAGGTTATGGTTCAGTCACTGAAAAAAATGGAAAGATGGTGTTCGAGAACATCAGCACCATAGATTTTTCAACGGCCACAAAACTCACAAAAGTGGAATGTGATTATTGAGTTGCCTGGAATGAAAATGCAAGGGCAGGGTAGGAAGTCTTGCTTTTTGAAAGCTCCTTCGGTAAATAGATCGTCACCTCTCCATTTGTATTTTGCCATTTAACCGGCTTTCCGGTTTGAAGTAATACAACTTTTGATTTTTTATCGGGAACATTGCCCTTCCACGTGATAGAATCCGGCAACGGCTCATTCTCGGGTATGCATGCCAATGCATATTTCGATGGGCCCGATTTACTTTTCGTGAACCATACGTTGCCATCGTTATACTTTTCAGTTGTACGTGTATTGTAGATAGCACCGCCATTTACTTTCATCCATTTACCTATTTCTTCGAGTCGCTGTATCGATTCCTCCTGTAATGTTCCATCGGCTTTGGGTCCCACGCCTAGGAGTAAACTGCCCCCTTTCGCCACGATCTCGATTAATGAATGAATCACCCTTGTAGCCGACTTGAATTTTTCATTCGGTACATAACCCCACGCGCCGCCAAGCGTCATGCAACTTTCCCACGGATGATCGAGTTGGCGGGCAGGAATACTTTGTTCGGGGGTCTGGTAATTCTCATAGGGTCCATGTACAGTACGGTCCACTATCAATAAGCCTGGCTGCGCCTTACGTGCCATCGCAGCAATTTTCGGCATATCGATATCCTGGCTCCATTTCGGTATAGCGGCTCCCCATGACAGCACTTCTTCGTTCACTGTTTCCAAGGGACGCACCCAGCCTCCATCTAACCATAAAATATCTACCGAACCATAATTGTTCATCAACTCGCCAATCTGGTTATAAGTAAACTGCTTAAAGTTGTTCCATCTTTCAGGATACTTCCTGATATCATAATTGTTGTTTCTATCAGCCGTAGCATACTTAGGCCACCAATAGAATGGGGTGTGCCAGTCGGGCTTCGAGAAGTAGGCTCCGATCATAAAGTTTTGCCTGCGAAAAGCATCAAACACATATTTCGCTACATCTGCTTTCGGATTGTTTTTAAATGGTCCGTCCGATATTTTAAAATCTGTTTGTTTCGTATCAAACATATTGAACCCGTCGTGATGCTTTGTAGTAAAAACAACATACTTCATTCCTGCATCATTCGCTGCCTTTGCCCATTGTTCAGGATTGAAGTTTACCGGGTTGAACTCGCTTTTTAGTCCCCAGTACCACTTCTTGAATTCGTCATAGGTCATATTACTATCACGCGCTATCCAGTCTTCCGAACATAAAGCCCACGATTCAATAATGCCGGGCACTGCATACAAACCCCAATGAATAATCATCCCGAACTTCTGATCCTGCCATTTATCAAGTTTGCTTTGTACCTGGGGGTCAGTTGGCCATTCGTATTTAGTGGATTGGGGATGTACGCCTTGTTCTTGAGCATTCGCATCGAGGCAAAAAACCACGAGCGATAGAATGAATATTTTTATACGGTTCATCATCCGCAAAATTATTCATTAAACGCCTTAACGCATCACATTATTTGGATAAGGTTCAAACCGGTAATACCTGGTAAAGAATAAGACAATGGCCAGTATAAAAATAATGATGGAAAATGCTACATACCACCCGGGTATAAGTGCAAGTGCAAACACAACGAAGAATTGCATGACAGTTTTTAAGTACTCGCGCAAGCCGGAATAGTTATATAACTGCAAGCTGTTCAGCATCAGCAGTAATCCGTATCCGAAAAAGATAAACCATCCCGACTCCGCAATAGCTGAGGTGAGCTGGCGTTAACGATATTAGACATCACTATTTCGGGCACAAAAAGACAAAAGTAGAAACTTGCATAATTGGCAAAACGGTGTGCCAGTGGTATCGGAAACGTTCTATAAAAGGTGAGGCGCAGGTTCTCGAGATCTTTTACACGATGAATGAGAATACTATGGGTAAGCACAGCCGTACAATAGAAGAAAATTGGCAACCGGAGATCGGTTTCGTTTAAAGGATTTCTTTCTCTTAGCAACAGGTATAATGTTCCACAGGAGAATATTTTTATCACGAGAAAAAGTGCTTTACACTCTTCCTGTATATATCGGATCATAAAATGAAAATAAAAACGCGGCTTCATAATCCCCGGTAACCATGTCGATATTTTTTGATGCTGATGTTGCGTCAATCGGAGGTACTCAAGGGCACAGAGTGTACATATCACAAGATTTGAGAACAAAACGATCGCACTACTTAAATAGAACCCGTCCTTAAAGCCTACGACAGTAATGATCAACACGTAAAATAATACAGGGACAAACAGCAAAACCTGTGTTCGGAAAAGTAACGTGAATAACTGGCGTCTATCAACCAGCATCAGCAACCTTAAATAAAAGAATTCAGGTTTTTGAAATGTGGTGCGTACAAATTGAACGCAACGCAAGGCATAGATAAGCCACACGACATGCACAGCGAAAAGAAACGAATAGTTGGCAAGCATGCCACGGATCAACGAATAGTGATAGTCGATCAGCCCGACACCGTTCGCCTGACCCACGGCCAAAAACATGATGAAGTACAAGAATACCAACAGCCCTGCATTCTCCCGGTAGAATGGCTTTATAATGGACGATATTAACAGGTAACGCTTCATTGTGGGGTAAGGTTGATCGCCTGGTTGTATACGAAGTATTTGCGCTGAAAATCCAGGGTATCCGGTACTGCCTGGTGCGAACTGAAAATAAAGCTGCATTTGTACCTCGCGTGATAGTCGACGATAAGATCCGGTAATGCTTGAATACCTTCAGCATCCAGCGTGGCAAACGGTTCGTCGAGAATGATCACCGGCACGTGACCAATAAATGCCAACAACAATGCCAGCCTCTTTACCATTCCGCTCGAATACGTTCCGACAGGATTTTTTAGCTGCTGCCTCAATCCCGAGAATGCAATAAGCTCTTCGACATGATATTTATCAGCGCTTCTAATCGATTTATAATATGCTACAAGTTCAGCTCCGGTAATGAATGAGGGATATAACGGTTCTGCTTCTGCATAGCTGACCAACTTTCGATAGGCAACTGGATCAGTTTTTACATTCATGCCATTCAACGTTACTCCACCGTCAAACGGTATCATGCCGGCCATTATCTTCAGTAATGTTGTTT
Organism: uncultured Chitinophagaceae bacterium; assembly: GCA_963782225.1. Classification (GTDB taxonomy): domain Bacteria; phylum Bacteroidota; class Bacteroidia; order Chitinophagales; family Chitinophagaceae; genus Flavitalea. The sequence goes on along the minus strand of CAWAIQ010000004.1, from coordinate 3,299,672 downwards.
TGCCGGAACCATTTATCCCGGCGATCCACGTAGTGCCCTCTTCGAATGTGAATTCGGGCACGCTTAAAATCAGTTTGTCGTAGTAATGTTTTGTTACCCGGTTTAGGTGGATCATCACGACAAATAAAAAGCTTCAATCGCAGAAGCCATTTATTTTTGGTAGATGTGGTGTTAAATGCTGACCGGCGGGAATAACTGCTCTAAAACCGTTTTAGGCATCATCGCCACAACCTCAACCTTAGATGCAGCAATTTTAGGAATCCGATACTGGATAACCGGCCCGATTATCTGGCTCACTTCTTTATCAGACAGTTTATATTTCGATTTCAACCATGACTGCAAATGCATCGTGGCGACTTTCAATGCCATATCCAAATTAGACTCAATGCCGAAAAACATGATATAATCGCTATTCTCCACCATCGGTGTTTGCAAAGGGAAGTCTTCCTTCGTCAGGACTTTCACGCTGAACGAAAAATCCATTGAAGTTTCCAACGCATCACCATTTAGTTCTCCGTCACCTTGTGCAGCATGTCCATCGCCTAAGTAAAGCAACGCCCCATCATGAATAACCGGAAGATAAACAACTGCACCGGTTGTGATATATTGAAAATCAAGGTTGCCGCCATATATTCCGGAAGCACCGCTATTCGCGGCTTTGGTTCCTTCTGAAGCAACTCCCACACAACCAACAAACGGATGCAGCGGAACCTTCAAATTCTTTAACACGGCCGATGTATCTTCTGGTGTACCTGTGAGCTGCTCTACATCCAACTGCCATTTTATTAGTTTTGCGCTTCTCCACATCTTCAATCCGGAAGCCTTTGGATACATTTTAGGGATCAGTGCATTCAGCGTCGTTGCAAAGTTTCGGTTAAGCCTTACATCAAAAAGCTTTACTGCAATCACGTCGCCAACGCTGGCACCTTCAACAAAGAACGGTCCCGTCAACGGATTGCCACGAGGCGCAACTTTGTTACCCTTCTTATCTAATCCAACAGCATCCACGCTGGTAGAATGAACCGTATCGCCAGCCTGAATACGCATCACCGGCGGGCGCGTAGACGAATAATCAGTAGAATAAGAATCCGGCAAATATGTAAAAGAGCGTTGTGCATGTACGATAGTGCAACCTATCAACATAGTAACCACAAGTATGAACTTCATGACGCAAATATCAAACAAAACACATCCGTTTCATCAATTCCCTCTATACCAAACCTCAACTTCTTCAAGCGTCTCGTCAGCTATCCTTACTTTTCTTACATACCTGTCGTTTTGCAACGTTATTATCCATGCCAATTTCCCTTTAACATTCACCTCTGTAGTAGCAACAACAGAATATCCACTGTAGCTCTCTTTTATTAATTCTACCTGTTGGTCGTGCAGGTGTTTTGCAGATCCATAATAGTTAGCGGCATAAAGATTTCCTGTCTTTTTGAACCAAGCCATTACCAGTCTTCCATCAAGATTAAACTCGGCGACGTACTCATCTTTCTTTTCTTTCCAATTTACATTCTCAGCATTACCGAAGTTTTTAACGAACGCACGCGCAACCTTCACATTTACATTCGGAGCAGAGCTACCGGAATACGCTTCTGTAACAAGTGATCGCGACGCAACCGCAACATCCTGTGCAAAAAGATTGAAAGAAAATACTGTGGCAACAACTGCAGAGATAATTAGCTTTTTCATTTTGTAATTTTTATCAAAACTAACTGTGCGGTAAAGCGATTCCCAGCGCCGCTTAGCAGTTATCAAACAGCGTTAGGTAATTAGCGGAAATCGGGAAGTAACCGGGCCATTACCAACTACCCGCTAAAACCTGCCAGTTACCCGGATAAGCCGCCAATGGCCAACCGATACGCCTAACTAAAGCGAAGATGTATTAGCTTAGAATCTCGTTATGAAGGCTCCGCATAAGCATTTATTATTAATCGTTCTCTTCTTTCAGTTCCATACTTTGTGGGCGCAGAAATTTTCATTCAATCGCATTCTTCCTCCTAAGAATTCTCCGTTCGTCCTGATCGCCGGTATTTCGCAGGATTCGCTTGGGTATATGTGGTTTGTTTCCGGTCCGGCGCTCTACCGGTACGATGGATACAATTACACCATATACCGTAGTAACAGAGATAATGCAACAGACCTTAAGGGCAGCGTTTTTGAATGCATTTACATCGACCGGAAAGGAATGATATGGATCGGCGACCAATACCAGGGCCTGAATATGTTCGATCCGTCTACCGCTAAAGCTACCCATTACCCTTTCGAGGAAGGGAACCTCGATGGCATCAGTTCAGGGCATGTTTCTGCCATTAACGAAGACGAACATGGCAACATCTGGATCGGCACTACAAAAGGAATCGATATTCTAAATCCTGAAACCGGGCGCTTCTCGCACCTCAGGCATAACCCGCGCGATACCCGTAGCTTAAGCTGTGATAATGTACATGCCATTTACAGGGATAAATCAAACACGATGTGGATCGGTACGGGCGAGGCATTTCATCGCCCCGACGAACTACTACTGGAAGGTGGCCTTAACCGCTATGACCCCGAAACAAAAAGCTTCACGCGTTTTATGCATGACCCATCAAATCCAACGAGTTTGTCGGACAACAGGGTCAAAAGTATTTTAGAAGATAGTCACGGTAACTTCTGGGTGGGCGTAGCGGGCAAAGACGGACTTCATACGCTTGACAGGAAGACGGGTCAATTTAAAAGATACATCTACGACGAGGCACATCCCGATCAACTGAGCCGCACACCGCAGCGGAGAACGGTCGACTTTGCCGAAGACCACATACCTTTTATTCATGAAGACGTTACCGGTGCCATCTGGATAGGCACTTATCTTGGCGGACTTACCCGGTATAATCCCGACACCAAAAAGGCTACCCATTTCTACCAGAGTTATGAACCCGGTTCAATTAATGAAACAGGCGCGTGGTCCATGTTTACGTCCAAAGACGGGATGTTATGGTTAGGTACCTGGGAAGAAGGGCTGTTTGGTCTGTATAATATCAACCCGCTCGATTATCAATACGGATATATTCCGGTGGGTCATGCAGTCTATGTTATAGCGGAGGATGATAGCCTTATTTACCTGGCAGGACAGGGCCTGACCATACTGGATAAGGAAAAGAAATTCGTGAGAAGCTATTTTACTGCGAACGAGGGCGAGCTGAAACAAAATGTGATGAACTGCATCTATCCCGACAAAAACGGTTTGGTTTGGATTGGTACGGATGGGAAAGGACTGCTTGAATACAATCCAAAAAAACAAACGTTCAAAACCTATGGGTTTTCTGAAGCTGATAATAATGGATTGATCAACGGATATATTATGTCGCTGCTGGAAGACAGCAGGGGAAACTTCTGGGTAGGTACAGCAAACGGGTTAGAGTTGCTCGATCGAAAAACGGGTAAGTTCAAATATATACGGCGCGAACAGAATGATGCGCTGAAATGGGTGACTGCTATGCTTGAAAGCAGTGGTGAAATGTATGTGGGAATGTACCAGGATATAGGCTTATTGAAATTTAATCGCGATTCATTATCATTCGAATCCGTTCTGGAAGGGGTATCAGTGAATTGTATTTACGAAGACCACCAAAAAACAGTGTGGGTGGGTACCAACACCGGACTATATTTCAAGACACTTGAGAACACCGAATTTCAGCGGTTCTCGGATAAAAACTTTCTGCAGGAAAATTTATTGGTGAAAGGGTTGTTTGAAGATGACAATAAAAATTTATGGGTATCTACACATGCTGAATTCTTTGTGATAAACCGCGACCGTTCTCAATCGCAAATTCATCCGTCGCCGGGAAATTCAGGAAATGAATTCGGTCTTTACCGGCAGGGCATCAAATTGAAATCGGGCGAGTTGTTATACGGCAACGAAACGGGGCTTAATGTGCTACATCCGGGGGAATACGCGATGAAAATTACGCGACCCGCGATAGTGATCAACGATTTTACCGTCCGTGAAAACGACAAGGCCGGTGCAACCGAGGAGATCATTACCAGCATACTGCATGAATCTGGATTTGTTTCCCTACGAAATACGCAGAATAATTTTTCTGTGAGCTTTTCGGGTATTCACTTCAAAGAGCCAAAAGGAAACCGCCACCTCTATATGCTTGAGGGGTATGACAACGATTGGCGCAGGCCGGGCGCAGACCACACTGCATCATTTAATAATATTCCTCCGGGTGAATACAGGCTGCGGTTGGCAGTATCTAACAGCAATGGTGTTTGGGTAGAACGAGCGATTGAAATATCGATTGCTCCGGAGTGGTGGAATACGTGGTGGTTCAGGATAGGAGGAGTGTTGACGGTCCTTTTGTTGTCCTATACAATTTTACGATGGAGAATGAATGTAAAGTTTCAGCGGCAGCTCGAACGGTCTGAAAAAGAGAAAATACTTTCAGACCTGCGGCATCGTACGTCTGAATTGGAAATTCGTGCGCTGCGTGCCCAGATGAATCCTCACTTTATCTTTAATTCGCTCAACTCTATTAACCGGTTCATCTTGCAAAATAACAGGACGCAGGCATCGGAATACCTTACAAAGTTTTCTAAATTGGTGAGGATGGTGTTTCATAATTCTCAATCGGCGCTTGTTACGTTAGAAAGTGAGCTTGAAGCATTGCAATTGTATCTTGAACTGGAAGCGGTTCGGTTCGACAACCATTTTGATTATTCTATTTCTGTAGATGCAGAATTAGACCCCTCGGTATTAAAGATACCACCACTAATTATTCAGCCGTACGCTGAAAATGCAATATGGCATGGATTGATGCATAAAGAGGAAAGGGGAAAGCTTGAAATAAGTATTTATCCTGAAGGGGAAGTGCTTGTTTGCAGGATAAAAGATGATGGCGTTGGAAGAAAGCGTTCGGAAGAAATGAATGCAAATCGTGAGACTACACACAAATCTATGGGAATGCGCATTACCGCCGATCGAATAGCATTGCTGCAGCAGCAGAATATGCTTCATGAAGCCATAGAAATAAACGACCTGGTACTTGCCGATGGCAGTGCTGGTGGAACAGAGATCATTTTAAAAATGCCTTTGCGAAATGATTAGAGCAATTTTGGTTGATGATGAGGCGCATTGCCTCGACACCTTGCAGATGCTGATTGCCGAGCATTGTCCGGAGATACAGATTGTAGCGCAGTGCCGGTCCGCGAAAATGGCAATGGAAGCTATTGAGAAACTGAAGCCTTCTGTAGTGTTTCTGGATATTGAGATGCCATTTATGAATGGTTTTGAAATGCTTGAAAAACTTAATGAGATCACCTTCGCGTTGATTTTTACCACGAGTTATGATCAATATGCCATAAAGGCCATTCATTTCAGCGCGCTCGATTATTTGTTGAAGCCTATAGATGCGAAGGACCTTAAAGCCGCTGTTAAAAAGATTCAGCAGCAAAAAGCGCTGCCTTCTGCGGAGCAATTTCAAATGTTGTTGCAGCAGATTCACAAGGTAGGGAAGGAGATGACGAAACTTGCTGTACCTACGTCTGATGGGTTTGAGTTGATCGCTGCGGATCAGATAATGCGGTGCGAAGCGGATGACAGTTACACGCATTTGTTTTTGAAAAATAAGACTAAGGTGACCGCCTGCAGAAGCTTAAAAGAGATTGAATCGCAGTTGCAGCAATTTTCATTTTTTATTCGTGTACATCATTCGTTTATTATTAATTTAAATGAGGTGACGAGATATATCCGTGGGGAGGGTGGGTATGTGGTAATGAGTGATGGGAGTAGTGTTACGGTTTCACGTAGCCGCAAAGAGTCGTTAATGAAGTATTTTTAGGGAGATTTAATTATTGCGGGGTATAGTATCTAAAAAAATACACCCAAAATGCGGCGGCGGACTGCAGCAGCAGAAACCAGCTAACCGTCCAACCAAGCGATAAGTTCAAATACCTGGCGCGCGAAAGATGCATCCGCAACATCACGGCACTACTGAGCAGTACACTTACAAGCGGAACATAAGCGTTTAGTATACCGCTAACAGCATAAAACACCATCGAAGGAACAACTATCAATAAACCGGCAACCATAATCGTTCCGAGGTGACCGATGTAGTCAAGTGCTTTATTTTTCATAAAGAACATTGCCAGTAAAATTTGTAGCACCCATCCGCTTCCGGCAATCAATAACATTTCTATGGCCGCTTTCAATGCTGCAGTACCAGTAAAAAAACCACTGATTGTTATGCCAAACAAGCCGGTAAGAAGAACAGAAATAAAAATCGCTATGCCAATATACGTAACACGATACCTGGCCACCTTATCAGGAAAACAATCACACTCGAATGTAGATTTTGGTAGCGCAACGATATAACGGTTGTATGCCGTTGTTTTATAGAGAACATTGAACAACCAACGAAATGAACTAAAGCGAAAAAGAAAATCAGCGATTTTATATTGACTGGAAAAAATAAACCCAATTCCATCTGTACCATAAATCGTATCGCCACCAGCCGTATCAATCAGCGCCATCCCATTCCTCAACCTGTTCGCATCAACACTATTCAACCATTTCTCGTCAAGCAATGCGAACGATTTTATTTTTGATTCCGGAATAGCTGTAACTCTTAAAACAACACTTCTAAGAAAAGAACAAACCCTGCAGTTGCTATCGTAAATGATCAATTTGTGATCGAGCGTTTTCATAACGTGTTAATTAAACCACTGCAAATAAATTATTTCAACAGTTTGAGAATTCCACCGAAGAACCAATTCTCTTCCGCTTTGAACATGGTCTCAATCGTTTTATCTGCATTCGTAGCCATTCGCTTTATCCCATGAATACTTTCAACAAATGCTTTTACATTTTTATCCTTCTTATCTCCCTCTACTTCGCTCAGTTGTGTAAGCACCTTCAGAATTGGCTCGAGTTCACGTTTTTTTCTCTCTCTTGCTACGTGTTTGGTAATCTTCCAGATGTCCTTTTCCGCCCAGAAGTATTCCTTCCTGTTACCCGGCTTGAATATTTTCTCTATCAAACCCCAGTCTATCAGCTCCCTGACATTCATGTTCACGTTGCCACGAGAAATATTTAGTTCTTCCATCAACTCTTCCGCACTTAGCGGTTCAGCGGATACGAGAAGCAATGCATGCAACTGGGCCATCGTTCGGTTGATTCCCCACTTCGAACCCAGCGTGCCCCATGCCTGGATAAATTGACTTTTTGCTTCTGCTAATTTCATTTGTGAAGGATTTACACCACAAAATTATCCCAATCTTTCTGAACTTTCAATAATCTTTGAAACATAAATCTTATAGATTCCCTTTTATCCACAATTGATGCCTTTGCTAAATATTTTAGTAAATTCGTTGCCAGGTATAAAAAGAGAAGAATAAAAGCGGCACTATGACATTGACCAGTTACACCAACGCGGTGCAGGCGGGTTTTCCCTCTCCGGCACTTGATTACATGGAAGAACGAATAGATCTGAATAAGGTTTTTATCCAGCATCCACATTCAACATTTATTGTAGAATGTCGCGGCGACTCGATGATCAATGCATTCATTCCGCCGAAGGCAAAACTGATTGTAGATCGTTCGCTGATGCCCAAAAATGGTGATATCATTCTGGCAGAAGTGAACGGCGAATTCACCGTAAAGTTTCTTAAGAAGAACGACTTCAAATGCTGGCTCGTACCGGCAAACCGGAAATACCGCGACATGGAAATTTCGGGCGAGATGACGCTAAACGTATGGGGCGTAGTAACCGCCATCATCACCGAAACGAAGGACGTTCGGCAATGTATGATCTGAATATTTTCATATCCGGGACTTAGAATAAAAATATGCAGGACAGGCAGTAAGGGCTAAATTTGATGGACTTGAAAGGGCCCGAATATGTGTTATGATATTTCTTTTACAATTGGATTAAGTGAACTAAGCGATTACTTTCCCGACCTCGTAATGGACGACCAGCTGTCGTTCGATTTTGATGGAACCCACATTGTTGCGCATGACCATGGATTTCATCCGATACTATATAAACCGAGAGGCGAAGAGCGGGTGCATTGCAGATTGATGGAGTGGGGCTGCATACCCTACTACGTGAAAGATGAAAAACAATATAGCCGGCAACGTGCCGGAATGCTTAACGCACGAAGCGAAAGAATATTGACGGATGAAAACAGTTACTGGTTCAAAATTCGCAACCGCAGGTGTTTGATTCCAGTGTCGGGTGTTTACGAGCACCGTGCAATAAAAGGATGGAAGAAAAAAGTTCCCTATTTTATTCAACTTAATCGACAACCGCTGTTCTTTATTCCGGGTTTGTACTCAGTAGCTGAGCTGCCCGACCTTTCAACCGGCGAAATGATTAAACGCTACACCTATACGTTAATCACACGAAGTGCAAATGAATTGATGACCAAAATTCATAACAGCGGCGAAAACCGCGGAAGAATGCCGCTGTTTTTGCCATTCGACTTAGCCGCGCATTGGCTCGACAACGACCTGGAGGAAACAAAGTTCAAAGAGATTCTCGACTATGAAATGCCGGTGGAAGATATAACTTACCGTCCTGTATTTACCATACGCAGCCAGAAGCCGCGCCCTGATAACCAGGCGAAAAATGTGGCCTGGGAATGGGAGAAGCTGCCGGAACTCGGAACGATGAATCCGGATTAACTGGCGCCCCGGAGAATTTTTCTGATGAGCACGATCTGCCCGAGGTGATAATGCGAGTGTTCAATTATTCCTGTTAGATTCCTGAAATAATTACCATACTTCGGATCCGCCAGGTTTTGAGATAGTTTCGAATCATCGAGTTTCTCGATCTCATCAGCAAAAACTTCTGCCTCATCCATCACTTTTTTTACAAGATTCTGCCATTCTTCTTCCGAAGAAACATTACCAACATCGAAACTCAATTTATCACTTGCAGTCAACGGTTCGCCCCTCAACACTTTCAGCACGGCACCCACATAGTAATTGATATGAAAAGTGAGGACAGCAATTGTGTTTAAATCATAAATTTTTGCTGTGGCCTGCTGATAAGTAACACCCTTGAGTGTTTCTTTGAGGTTGACAGCGGTCCAGTTGCCGCCAAAATGCACTTCTCTCAGTTGCTTTGCAATTTGTTGTGCGATACTCATGATTTCAAGCTACTTCTTTTTCTGTTTTCCATCTACTAAAAAATCCCGCAGCGCCGACAAAAAGCGGTACGAGGAATTAGAGTTGGTGAATACAACATACCCGGCTTTCAAATCTTTATATACTTCGAATTGACAAAGAAAATCTCCATTGTTTCCACCGTGACCAAAAGACTTTCCATTTGGCGTTTCACGTATCTCCAAACTCATCCCCATATAAGATGGGTAACGCGGCATCTCATCTCCTGGATCCATCTTGAATTCGGAATGCTTACTAAACATGGTATCGTACATCTGCGCCGACAAACCCTTTTGTTCGAGCATATATAACATGAAACGCGTAAAGATCTGCGCCTCGGTATGCATCGACCACGCCATTCCGGGAGCTTCAGGAAGATCGGCAGGCGATGGCATCATATCGTAATGTCCATTCGCTACCACTTTTCTCAGCGAATCGTTCGCGGAGAAGAAAGTATGATACAATCCGATCGGTTCAATCACCTCCTCTTTCAATACCTGCTCAACTTTTTTTCCGGTAATCTTTTGAATAACCAGTTTGAGGTATTCAAAACCTTCACCCGAATAATTATAGCTTGTACCAGGAGTAAACATGATATTTAATTTACCATCCGCATTCATCGATCTCCAATTTGGAAATCCGGTACGATGCGTGAGCACGTGTCGGGCGGTGATTAACTTATACCGGTCGTCGTGTTCAATATCCGGATAAGGCAGATATTGATAGAGAGGTTTGTCGAGATTTATAATGCCGCGTTCAGCCAACCGTTGTACGGCAAATGAAAAGACCGGCTTTGTTACGGATGCAGCTTCAAACAACGTGTTATCGTCGACTCTTTCGCCGGTTTGCGCGTTTTTTACGCCGTATGTTTTGTGATAAACAACTTTCCCATCTTTAATCAATGCCAGCGATACACCGGGAATGCCGTAATATTTCTGATAGGTGGAGACAAAATCGTCGACCTCCCGGGTGTTAGAGGTGGTGAAATTCAACAGCAATCCCTGCTCCGGGATAAGGTCCGGAATGGTAGAGTTCGACACCAGCAGCTTGTTGACATTAGCATTTTGACCCGCTTTCACTACAACCGACTGCCGGTTAAAAAGCGAAAGAAGAACGGGCGTATCACCATTGAAGTACAGTGTGTCGGGGATAAAGAGATCGTATTTTCCAGGCACCACTTCCGCAGAATAATTTCCCATGCTGTCGACCTCTGCACTAAACCACAGTTCAGTCTGTTGAGACTTAAACCCGATTTTCTCGGGCAGGCGCAGTTTTGATTCTTTGTTCCAGCCCAGGCTTCCGTGCAATGTTCCAAACTTTTGATCAGAGGGAATTAGTACAACATCTCCCAGCGCCCCAGGCGAACGGAACTTGTAGCCACCTTGGCCCCAGCCCGAAATAGTAAACGTGCCATCTGCATCCTTGTCGAAAAACTGAAAGTCGAGTCCAACAGATTTACCAACCGACAATTCACTGCCCATTTTAATGCGCCACTCATAGGTGCGTACTTTACCGTTGACACTTTGGGCTACTTCCATAATATCCCAGGTTGCTGCGTTTGCAAACGGATCATAAAAGGCCCTGTTGATATTTTTTAAACGCTTACTGTACATGAACGATGCCACGCCGGAGCCCTTTGGGAGATGGCGGGCATCGAGGCACAGTTCAAAGCAATCCTGCGTGTTGAAGGCTGCGGCGGCCGAAGTATCTTCCATAAAATCACTATCGGTGATCACCAATCCTACGTATAGCGACTGGTCCTCGAGCCGGTACCCTACCTGGAAGTATGCTGAGAAATCGTTCTCATCTTTGATCGCGTCACCTGCTAGTGGGGTAGCAATCTTATACCTGATACAGCGGGCGGGCCAGTCGGCCAGGTTGCCGTCAACTTTTACCTTGTCAAGCGGACGGGCGTAGGCGATCTTGCCATTATGCGCGTATGAGGTCGCATAAAGCAGGAAAACAGATAGCAGCAAAAAAGTAGATTTGAAGGAATCAGTTAAGCGTTTCATCTAAGCGGTATTATGGTAGTGATTGACGGAGGAGTATCCCACGTCAACTTCTCAGACGTAAACCGCCCCGAAATGTTACAGTTTTGCCTGGAAGATGCGAAAAATATACCAGGTAGACACTGCCGCCGCAAGGTGTTTTAGGCTATGCCCGCTGATAATTTTAAACGTTTCGAACAGTTGAAAATCGTAGCGTTCAAAGACTTTTGCGACCAGGTACCATACGATGATCCAGGTAAACATTTTCGTTATAGGCGCCGAACCGGTCGTCGGAAATAACATGAAAACGACCGGTATCAGCACCACCGGGTAGAATTGAACGACCATGTATACCCGCAGATCGCCGGCTCCCTGCTGTTCAGTATAATGCCACCACAATACCGATGCGATGCCAGCCAACACCATTGGCAGGAGGAGTATGGCGCCCCATTTCATATTTATGCGTTCCGAAATCGTGGCGGCTAAGAAGGAAGTGAAGACGATCGTCATGGGAATACGGTCGAAAACAAGGGAGTTGTTATTGGGCGACAGGTGATAGAACGCGGAGCCGAGACCGGTCAGTATTATGCCGAGGAAAAGGGTTGCATAAATAACAGATATGGCTTTGGGCCCATGGTATTTCCTGACTGATAGCAGGCCTGCCAGGCCGATGATAATGAAGGGCAAATTGCTCAGAACGTTGAGGCCGTTCGGTAAACCGAAAACGGTTCTTTCATCTGCAAACGTGTGAAACGAGATATCCTGGCCAAACGGTGGAACAAGTGCGGCTACGACGATTACAATGACCGTGAGCGCGAAAACTATTATGCATTTGGTCTGGTTACTTAGAGGCATGGGGATGAATAAGGTGTAATCAAATATACTTTTTGCAAAACAATTTAAAGCTATTGGGTATTTTAGCCCATATAACAAACGCCAATGAATAATTTGAAGCATCTTCAGGTATGGTTCGTAACCGGCAGCCAGCACTTATATGGAGAAGAAACTTTAAAAAAAGTGCACGAACATTCTGAGATTATTGCGCGTCATTTTGGCGACACAAGCGAGATTACCGTTACTATTATTCATAAACCAGTAGTCAAAACCCCTGAAGAAATCTTCGGCATTTGCCAGGAAGCCAACGTTGAACAAATGTGTATCGGCATCGTGGCATGGATGCATACTTTTTCGCCTGCAAAAATGTGGATCCGCGGGCTCTCCATTTTAAAGAAACCACTCCTTCACCTGCATACGCAATTCAATGATCAGATTCCTTGGGACAAGATAGACATGGATTTCATGAACCTGAACCAAAGCGCGCACGGAGACAGAGAATTCGGCTTTATTCTTAGCCGCATGCGGCTCAATAGGAAAGTAATAACAGGCCACTGGAAAGATGGGGATGTTATAAAACAAATCGGAATATGGACACGTGCCGCCGCGGCATGGAGCGACTGGCAGGGAGCACGCTTTGTACGCTTTGGCGATAACATGCGGTATGTAGCGGTTACCGAGGGCGATAAGGTAGAAGCCGAGATGCAGTTTGGCTATTCGGTAAACACACATGGAATTGGCGACCTGGCAAATGCGATAAACAATATCAGCGATACAGAGGTCGATAAACTCTGTGAAGAATATGCCGACAGCTATGTGCTTGCCGATAGTCTGAAAAAAGGAAACCCGAAGCATAACGCTTTAAGAGAAGCTGCAAAAATTGAATGCGGGTTGCTTAATTTTTTACAGGACGGTAACTATAAAGGCTTCACCGATACTTTCGAAGATCTGCACGGGCTTGCACAATTACCCGGCATTGCCGCACAGCGACTGATGAATAAAGGATTTGGTTTTGCTGCCGAAGGTGACTGGAAGACTGCTGCGATGGTAAGAGCGATGAAGGTGATGGCTACGGGTTTGCGCGGTGGAAATTCCTTTATGGAAGATTACACTTACCATTTCGATCCCGCAAATGAGATGGTGCTGGGAGCGCATATGCTCGAAATATGTGAATCGATTGCCGATGGCAAACCGCGTTGCGAAATTCATCCGCTTGGCATTGGCGGAAAATCGGACCCGGTTCGGCTTGTATTTAATACACCCGCGGGAAGTGCTCTCAACGTTTCCGTTGTACACATGGGCAACCGGTATCGATTTATCGTAAACGAGGTAGAAGCAGTACAGCCAGAACATGACCTTCCGCATTTGCCTGTTGCGCGCGTATTGTGGAAGCCGCTTCCGGATATGAAGACTGGCTGTAGCGCGTGGCTATTGGCTGGTGGTGCGCATCATACATGCTTCAGCCAGAATCTTTCTGTTGAGCACATCGAGGATTTTACCGAAATGGCGAATGTTGAGATGGTTTATATTGGCAGAGGCACGGAAATCAGAACTTTGAAAAATGAGTTAAGGTGGAATGATATGTATTTTAATAAGTAAATAGGGAAAGCATGACGCGTAAATTTCTGATCATTTTTCTTTTGTTCGCGGCCGCCGGCTCGTCGTTTGCGCAGCAACGCTACCTCTATGTGGCGGTACCAGGCATTCGCGATTATCTCGGATACGGCGGTCACGGTGTCCTTGTATTCGACATTAACAACAATCATACATTCGTAAAGCGAATTAAAACACAAGGATATCATCCTGATAAAACCCCATCCAATGTAAAAGGTATCGCTGTAAGCATTCCGCTCAACAGTATTTATATAAGCACCCTCGAATCTCTCCAACGCATCGATCTCACGACAGAAAAAATCATATGGGAAAAACAATATGAAGGCGGCTGCGACCGCATGTCTGTTTCACCAGACGGCTTAACCATGTACCTGCCTTCTCTCGAAAAAGAATTCTGGAACGTAGTTGATTGCAAAAATGGTGACATAATAAAAAAGATTCCCGTACATAAACGGGCACACAACACTATCTATTCACGCAGCGGTAACTTTGTATATCTCGACGACATCGCGAGCCCATGGCTATACGTAGCCGATACAAAATCACATTCGATTGTAAACAAGATCGGTCCGTTTGCGAATTTCGTCAGACCCTTTACTATTAACGGCAAAGAAACAACGGTGTATGTTACTGTGGATAGTTTACTTGGGTTTGAAACAGGTGACATCGCCACCGGAAAAAAGTTGACAACAGTTAAAGTAGAAGGATGGGAGAGAGGCCCTGTTAGAAGACACGGTAATCCCAGCCACGGTATTGCATTGACGCCAGATGAAAAAGAAATCTGGTTGTGCGACGGATATAACATGCGGTTGCATGTTTTCAGAAACGAACAACCTTATCAGCAGCTCACCACAATACCGCTACAGGACATGCCCGGCTGGATAAATTTTAGTGTGGATGGAAAATATGCATACGCTTCGAGTGGAGAAGTAATCGATGTAAAAACACGGAAAGTGTTGCTCACTCTGGCTGATGAATTTAATAATAGCGTAGGAAGTGAAAAGATGCTTGAAATTCAATTTAGCGGGAAGAAGCCGGTGAAAGCGGCGGATCAGTTTGGCAAGGGGTATGTTTCAAAGTAATCTTCAAAATTTAAGGTGAATTCATATTTCGCCCGCGACATCCACGCTCCCGCAGGGTCAACCTGCAAAAAATAATTTATGAAATCTTCGCGCCCAGGCATCTCATTCTAAATGCCTGCTTATGCAACCCCAAGAGATCATTTCATCGGATCTGCTGGACATCCTCTTTGCAGATCGCAACAAATTGTACGGCGCATACACTCTTCGGAGAAACTACAATCGCCGCCTTTTAAAAGCCTTACTCGGAACAGCAATTATCGTAACGTTGGCACTCGCAGCGTACTATTCATTCGGCGATGCTGCCAAACAAAAGATTGCTGACATCATGGGCACGCCCGTCGAACTCACCCAAATCGAGCAACCACCTCCTGAAACCCCTGTGCTTCCACCGCCGCCACCGCCGCCCGCACCAAAAGTTGCGACGATCAAAAACCTCATCCATGTAATCGTTCAAGATAACCTGGCAGATAATGTACCGCCGCCTACGCAGACGGAACTCGAAAACAGTAGAATCGGAAACATCACGCAAGCCGGAATCGACGAACCTTATATTACTGCTCCACCCATAGAAGACAAAGGGGGAGTGATAGCTGCACCGAAACGGCCAGACGACGACAACAAAATTTACATCAACGTATCAATTGAGAGCACGTATCCCGGTGGCCTAAATGCATGGAAGAGATTTTTAAATAAAACATTCACTTATCCCTCCGATGCACAGGAAAAAGATATCCAGGGTACCGTCGTGGTGAAATTTGTTGTAGACAAAACCGGCACTGTAAGTAATATCCAGGCAATTGCTGGTCCTGATGAACTACGAAATGAAGCTATACGCGTAATTAGTAAAAGCGGAAAGTGGAAACCAGCCATCCAAAACGGCTACGAAGTAAACTCCTACAAAACACAATCAATAGTATTTACACTGCAGAACGAATAGGCAA
Organism: uncultured Chitinophagaceae bacterium; assembly: GCA_963782225.1. GTDB lineage: Bacteria > Bacteroidota > Bacteroidia > Chitinophagales > Chitinophagaceae > Flavitalea. The sequence continues at coordinate 3,284,059 of CAWAIQ010000004.1, read as the reverse complement.
ATTACACAAACGATTGCCTGTTCATTTTTACGGAAGTGTCTTTAAGTTACGAGCCTGTCTTAACCAAACTATCGCCACTTGAACCATCTGCACAGGCTCGTATTTTTATTAGGTATTGTTACAACTTCGATCTCTTGTAGCACCACTTCCGTCTCTACAGAAAAACCCGCGCAAGAGCATTGGCAAAAATTAGGTCCCGGTGGCGGAGGCGCAACATTTATTCCAACGTTTTCATATCAATCGCCGGATAATTTTATTATCCGTTGCGATATGACGGGCTCATACATCACTGACAATGGCGGAACCTCATACAGCCAGGTCAATTTTCCGAACGGTGCGCTCGCTTACGCCTTCGATCCCAATGATAAAAACATCATTTACGTTGGCGCATCTTTTCTTCATCGCTCAACAGACGGCGGCAAAAGCTTTGAGCAGATCTTTCCAAAAAAATCTGGTATCATAAAAGAAACCTTCTTTAGCGATCACGCTTCTTTTTCAGCTGTTACGGTGGATACAAACCTGTATAATAACAAATACGAAATATCCGCCATTCGCGTAGACCCATCAAACAGTAAAAACATTTTTGTTGCGATGGGTCCTGCTGTTCTTTACACTACTGACAATGGCAACTCATGGAATAAGCAGGACGTCGGAGAACATATCTTATCACTGTACACTAACAATTCCAGCGCAAAAAATGATTTGTACATTTTCACATCTAACGCAGTATACACCCTCAATAAAACTTCCCATACGTTAGCTAAAAACTTATTGCCCGCAGAAGTAAGTCCCGCTTTTTTATATACAGCAGGAACGCTGAAAGATTCCGACAAGATGATATCGTACATTATCCGTCACGATCCAAAGCAACCAGTTGAAGGTGAATTCGGATACAGCGAATTGTGGGCGTCTGATGACAACTGCAAAACGTGGAAGCAAATTCAGGACACCTTGATCACAAATGCCTCATCAGGTATCAAGCCCAGTTATTCGATGATTGCCTGCTCCGAAGCTGATGCCGCACAGGTATATGCAGTATGCAACCGTTACGAGCAAAAAGCCAACGGTAATCTGAAATATTGGTACGGCGCATTAAAGACCGACGATGCGGGCAAATCCTGGCATTGGACATGGAAAGGAGGCGGAGGATCCGGGCAATATGGAGTGAAAGATGGGATAGGCGCACAGAATCTTACGGATGCCTGGGCTGAGAAAGCGTTTGGAGGAGAGTATATACGCCTGATGGATGTTGGCGTATACCCCGCAGATGGCAATACAGCCATTGTTACCGACTGGTACCGCACAATGAAAACGTCGGACGGTGGAAAAACCTGGAACCAGGTGTATAGTGTAGCTCATGACGACGGCAGCTTTACAAGTAACGGTATGGATGTTACTTCTACCTATGGAGTGCACTTCGACCCATTCGATAAGAACCATATCGCTATCAGCTATACCGACATCGGTTACCATCACTCATTTAATGGAGGAAAAAGTTGGATACGCTCAACGGAAGGCGTACCGGTTGAATGGATAAACACATGTTACTGGATGGCATTCGATCCGGAAGTAAAGAACAAGGTATGGTCGGTTTGGTCGGGCGTCCATGACATTCCAAGAGGTAAAATGACGCGTAACCCTAACTGGAAAGAGCGGGCAAAAGGTGGCGTATGCGTTTCTACGGATGGAGGAAAAACCTGGAAGCCCTCTGTGGAAGGCATGGGAGCGAATTCCCCCGCTACTTCGATTGTCCTTGACAAGAAGTCTCCCGCGCAAAAGAGAACGTTATATGCAACCGTATACAATAAGGGAGTATTTAAATCGGTTGATGACGGCGCCACCTGGCAATTAAAAAATAACGGGCTCGACATCAACACGAGCGCTTTCGAAATCACCCTCGCTGATAACGGCACATTATATTTAACGGTAAGTGCAGTGCCCGCCCATAAGGATGGAAAGAAGGGCCGCGAATTTTATTCGGGAGCAGTCTACCGCTCTACAGATGGTGCAGAAACCTGGAAAAAGCTCAAAATAACCGACGGCTTGCTGTTTCCGAACGGGATTGGGGTCGATCCAAAGAATCCCGGCAAAATATATCTCGGTTGCTGGTCCAACTTATCGCTGAGCGACCTTGTAGGTGCCGATGTAGCACGCGCCGGCGGCAACGACACCCTGCGTATGCAGGGCGGAATATTTGTGTCTGAAAACGGCGGCGACACGTGGCAGCAAACTTTTGATAGCACAAAGTATGTCTACGACGTAACAACAGATCCGAATCACGACGGTAGAATTTACTGCAACACTTTTAATGGTGGTGCTTTCCGAAGTGATGACTACGGCAAAACATGGAAAAGATTAAAGGACTATAATTTTCACTGGGGCCACCGCGTAGTTATTGACGAGAACGATAAGGAAAATGTTTACCTCACTACATTTGGGTCGAGCGCTTTACATGGAAAGCCCGAGGTGGAATGATCTTCATAATTGCATAACTTAAGAAATGGGTCAGATCGACATACAAGACTTATATAACTGGTGCAAAATTCCGGCAGAGCAACTGGTAAATCATGCTGAGCTTAAAATTCCATTTAGGTTAACCGCGAATTCGGAGGAGATGGGGGAGGTGATGGCAAGGGATTTTGCAAATGAAATAATTGAAGCAGCTGGTCGGCCGTTTCGCGCTATTGTACCGTGCGGCCCCAAATGCTGGTATGCACCCTTTGCTCGGATCATTAATGATGAAAAGATATCGCTGGAGAACGTTACCGTTTTTCATATGGACGAATGCCTGGACTGGCAGGGAAATCTTCTTCCGAAAAACCATCCGTATAATTTCAGGACGTTCATGGAACAATATTTTTACGGGCCAATAGATGAAAAACTTGGTGTGCCGGTTGAACAACGGTTTTTTCCGGAACCATCTAATATAGACCTGATCAAAAACAAAATTGGACAGGCCGCAATTGATTTGACACTTGGCGGATGGGGACAAGACGGTCATGTTGCCTACAACCAGGCGCGGAGACATCCATTGAGTACAATCAGCGTCGAACAATTACGGAACAGTGAGCTTCGTGTTCAGGAAAATAATATCGATACAATTATCGCTCTTGCCCAACGTTCATTTGGAGCGGCATATCAGTTTGTTCCTCCAATGTCAATAACACTGGGAATGAAAGAATGTCTTTCGGCTAAAAAGATCCGGCTGTTCAGCGACACCGGATCATGGAAACAAACTGCCTTGCGTGTAGCATTGTTTTCAGCAGAAACCGCTGAATATCCTATCACGTTATTACAGTCACATCCCGATGCATTAATCACTGCCACATTCGAAACGTCTTCGCATCCTATTGCCGAAAATCCAGATTGGGAATTTGATGGTATACAACAATGAGTGTACTGCGCGCCATATCGGGCAGTTTACAATACAGCCATATCATCGGTACGGGCGGCATAGGTTCCGGCATCTTCTTTTCGCTTGAAGGAAACGATACACTTGGTCGCGAGGAGAGCCGCATGGCATCTCTACTTCCATACAAAGACTACTGCAAGCTGCACATCATTCTACATTATATATCGGTGCTGCTTGGCAATGAAAAATTCGAGTGTGTGCCAATTGGAAGCGTTGGGAATGATGAACCCGGCAAGAAGTTGATTGAAGAAATGAAACGGGCGGGAATGAATGTCGATTACGTAAAGATATCTGAAGAATACCCGACACTGTTCAGCGTTTGTTATCAATATCCTGATCGTGATGGTGGCAATATCACTACATTGGCAAGTGCAAGCAGCAACGTTTCATATTCCGACATTGACCAGTTTTTTTCCGCATCAGCTATTGATGCATCAAAGGAAATTATACTGGCGGTACCAGAAGTTCCTGTAGCAACAAGAATAAAACTACTCGCTTACGGAAAGGAAAGAGGCAGCCTGAATGTTTCGGCGGTGAGTTCATCAGAGATTGAAACATTCGTCAGCGCAAAAGGCATCGAATTAACTGACCTCCTCTTTATCAATAGCCACGAGGCGGCGAAATTTGCAAGTACTTCAAAGAGCCTGATCAATAAGGCGATCGAAAATATTGTAAGCTTAAACCCTTCCATAACCGTTTTTATAACCGAAGGCGCACACGGAGTACATTGTCACACTGGCGGGAAGATTGAATTTATTCCCTCTGTGACGGTCGATGTAAAATCTACTGCTGGTGCGGGCGACGCGTTTATGGGGGGAACCCTATGCGGTATCACTTGCGGCCTTAGTGTTACGGAAGCAGCGCGTCTCGGAACGATTGTCGCGGCAATGTCTGTTACATCGCAGGACACGATCAATCACAAGATCAATGCAGATAGCGTTGCACAGTTCATTGCTAACAAACAACTGGATATTCCGGTTACTCTTCAAAAATTAATACCGTCTAATGTCGCTCATTGAACATAAAGACCTGATCCCGGAAAGTAATATCATCGTATTCTCTCCGCATTTTGACGACGTCCTTTTTATGCTTGGTGGATATATCACTGAGATGAAGAAGCTGTCACTTCTTGCAACAAAGAAATTTCATATCATCATTATGTTTTCCCGGAGTAATTACCTGGCGGGTACTGGAGAAGGGAATTTCGACGGATCACTTGATCGTATCAAACTTGCCACTGGCAAGCGCCTGATCGAAGACCAGGATTGTAACAACGAACTGTTTGGCCGATATGCGTATACCTACGAACTTATGGGAGAGGACGAATGTTTTGCGCGTGGCAAAAGCTTTGCGGATAGTGAGATGGAGTTTCCGCATGGCATGTTCGACGATTTCAATGACCTTGACGATGCAATATTCGCGCGTGTGAAATCAAAAATTGAGTTGTGGGCGGGGGAACCTGGCACAGCGCTAATTTTTCCAACTGCTTTTAAAGAACATATCGACCATTTTATTACGAGGGAAGCTGCAATAGCTGTCGCGAAAGAACAGGGTAAAAGAGCGAAAGCAACATTTTATTTTCAAGAAGACAAACCTTACGGTGGGATCGCAGATGAAACAGAACTTGCGCGCGTATCTAAATTTATCGGTGATTATAAAATGGAAGGTCGCACCTACACGTGCGACCCTGAAATTGTCATTGACTTTGCATTCAAACATTATGTAAGCCAGGTAGAGGAAGTGTACAAAACCGGGATCCGGCAGCGGGCCGCAATGCTTCAGCAGGAAACAGGAGCTTCGCAACCGTGCGACCGGATGTACCGGTATACACACGCTAGTCAGCAGTAGCCGGGCTGATCACATTCGTTACTTCAGAAACCGAATTGGCAGGGAAGCCACCTTTCTTTGCGTGTTCCCTAATCAACTCAGCGTTCTTGGCCTTGTACACACAATAGATCTTATTTCCCGTTACATAGCTGTGTAGCCATTCGATATCGTGCATTTCTTTCAATACACCACACGACTTTTGTGAAATCCCTTTCAGCTGATCGCCTGTAAAAGCCCCGGCTCCCGGTATTTCGCGTTCGATAACGTAGGTTTTGAGATCATTGTTTGTTGACTTGTGCGTTTCTGTAGCCGTGTTGCTTTGTGCAAATGCACCTGTTCCTACTACAACTGCGAATAAAAAGAAGAATCCGATTTTTTTGTTTATCTGTTTCATATAATTGTTTTGATGAATCAAAAATACTATCGCTAACAGGGGGAACCCTGTAACAAATCGTTCAATCAATAGAAACAGTAATGAGACAAATCGTTCAAAAAGTAGTAAAATCTGTTCAGCAGGTTTGTCGTGGGAGGTGTTTACTCAATAACAGTATATTGGATGATTACCAGAAGTAGCATACCGGCAATGAGTATTATATTGTCTGCTTTTTTGTTGAACTGAATAACTTGTCCGTATGTTTTATAAGAGATGATCTGGAGGAAACATCTAATATAAGTAAACTATCCTTCAAACGCCAGCGACTCCCCAATGGCTTCTAACGAGCTGTATTTAGGCGTATAATTTAATAGACGACGTGCCTTTTCAATGCTGCAACTTGAACTATGAATAAGGTGATCCCACGAAACGCGCGCATCCAGTTCCGATACGGAACTGCTAAACTCTTCCCACGGAACAAAACGAAGATTTGCTTTCTGACCATACAATTCAGCAATTGCTTCCGCATATCCACGACACGTCATCGCCTTCTTAGATACAATATGAAAACTTTGCCCTATAGCATTTTGCCTATGTTGAATTGCAAGCATAAAACCATTGGCCACATCATCTGCATGCACATGATGCAGTGTTTCTAATCCTAAGTGAGGGATGAGAATCTCCTTTCCATTGGCCAAATCAGAAAAGACCTTCCGGTTTAAATTACCTAACGGATTGATGGGATCCCAACCCGGTCCAACAATATGACCCGGATGCAGAACGGTAACAGGCAGGCTATCCTGGTCCACTTCATTCAACAGGTAATCCTCGATAGCAGCCTTTTGAATACCGTATTCTCCGATAGGACGTTTTTTGTGCCACTCTTCGGAAGGTGTTTCAATTTTATGCCCGTGTACCCAAATAGTGCCGCAATGAATAAGATGCCCGACTTTGTTTTGTAATGCATTCGCAAGGTGACGCGCACTTTCTAATTTAAAACAAATTAAATCAACTACTACCTGCGGCGCCAGGTCTGCAATTGCTTGACCAAACCGGTTTTGCTGCTCTAACTCCTGGCGGTCTAAAGGCACCACCTTAACCTTGTCCCACCCTTCCTGTAAATGATATGGCTTGCGTTGCTGACGGCTGACAACAGTCACTTCGTGACCTGCTTCAACCAATTTTGGGATAAGAAACGTGCCGATGTGCCCGGTACCGCCTATTACTACGACTTTCATAATGATGTAAATATAAATTTAACTGTTAGACAATTTGAGTTAGGATATCATTCAGACAAGACAGTTACACTCCTAATCGGCTAACTGTACATTTCAGGTAGCCATTCCAGTTTCACTATCCCACATTCGCACTGCACACAATTACATCAAAAAAAAAATTATGAAACAAAAACTTATTCTAACAGCTGCAGTAATCATTTTCGCGCTTTCCGGTTGCAGAAAGCATGATACGCCAGGGCCGATAGGTAGGTACAATTCCGATGTGGCCAATGCATGGATGCAGATGCACATCAGGCTCACAAGGTCTACCCCTGGATATAACTCCGTTGTCAGCGACCGTTCATTCGCCTATGCGGGCATTACAATTTATGAAGCACTGGCACCAGGTATCCCCGGATCACAGTCGCTATTGCCACAAATCGGGGGATCTTCTGTCGCTCCTGATAAAAACAAGAACGACTATTACTGGCCCGCGAGTGTAAATGCCGCGATGGCCGCAATCACGAGAAGCTTTTTTGAAACGACTTCACCAGCCAACATGACGAGCATCGATTCACTTGAGGCTGCTTTTCTCGCATCTTTTCAGACCCAGGCACCGGCACAAAAAATTCAGAATGCAGTTGACTATGGTCACTCAGTGTCGAACGCCATCTTCAACTGGTCAACCACCGACGGCGCTCACCAGGCCTATAGTCACATTGTTGACCCGGCTTATGTTGCGCCGACAGGCGAAGGCTTATGGCAATCGACTTTTCCCGCATTTGGCCCTCCCGTACATCCTCATTGGGGTGAAAACAGAAGTTTTATCGCCAACATTGCCGCTGCCACAATGCCGCCTGCGCCTACCCCTTACTCCACTGCTTTAAAATCTGATTTCTATGCTATGGTCAATGAACTTTACACCATTTCACTCTCCCTTACTCATGAGGATTCGACGATAGCGAAATTTTGGGGCGATCAACCCGGTAATCTAAATGTACCGGCTCATGCTACCAATATTCTTGTGCAATTGATTGTTAAGCACAAGTTGGATCTTGGAGAGGCAGCTGCAGCTTATGCCCTTCATGGCATCGCGATGAACGACGCAAGTATCGCAGTCTTCAAAACAAAATATCAATACAACTTACTCCGACCCATCACTTATATCCGAAACACAATGGGGCACGCCACATGGAACAGCGTGATTCCTACACCCCCGCACCCCGAATACTGTGCAGCTCACGCATGCATATCCGCTGCAAGTGCCGTGGTGTTGGAGAACATTTTTGGCAATCATTATTCCTTTACCGACCATTCGTATGACGCAACATATGGCGAACGGTCCTTCGATTCTTTTGATGATTATGCAAAAGAAGCGGGCAGGGCCAGGCTGCTGGCTGGCATACATTACGGACCATCTATTGCTATTGGTTTAAAACAAGGACGGCAGGTAGGGAATAAGGTAGTGAAGTTGCGCCTGAGATGATTTGAATAATATAATACAGATCAACCCGCAAACGCGCAGTTGATCTGTATTGCTTTAAAATAATCGGGTTAACTTTAAAATAGCCCCAACGCCAATCATGCGAAAATTAGTTCTTATAGTATCGCTTTTATGTACCTGCTATTTTACAGGAGTCTGTCAGCAATTCGTTGCGGAAATGAACATAGACAGTTTAAAGAAAGTGTTGGTAACTGCAAAGGACACGCATCGCATTAACACCCTCAACTTTCTTGCAAAACGAATTATTTTTCTTCACCCATCAAGAAGCGATCTGGATACAGCAGCGAGCATTACCAGGGAAGCATTGGAGTTGTCAAAAAAGTTAGCCTATGGTAAAGGTATTGGCAATGCGATACTGAACGAGATTATCAATAATGCTACCACCTCATCGGATGTTCACACGAGGCTGTCGATGGCGCAAGCGGCACTTCCGTTACTGCGGGAAGGCAGAGACTGGTTTTCAGCAGCAGCTTGCATGGAAAGTATTGGCCACGGTTACCATTATCTTGGTAACAACAAACAAGCCGTTCAATTCTTCGATTCTGCCGTTGTGTTATTTCAGCAACTAGGTGATACTGTAACATCAGTCTGGACAATGATACCCCTGGCGCATAGCTACTTCGACCTGGGGAATTTTACAGCAGCCTACACAACCTTTCATAAAGCCCAGGAACTTACTCCTATAACGGATACAATGCTTCAGTGCTTCACCTCCTGCCAGCTTGCGGCATTATTTGTGGGTGCGAACCTGCCCGATATCGCGATTGAATACATGAATAAAGTCCGTGAATTTTTCCGGGTATTTTCTGACCAAAAGAAAAAAGAGCTCGGCTGGACCTTAAACTGGGTGTCGAGAGTCGGAGCCGAAGCTTTTTTACAGCTAAACCAGATCGATTCTGCTATAGCAATCGAGAAATTTTTAAATATCCCGTTTGAAGAACAGGATCCACCCGATAATTTATTTTACGGACAACTCTATTCGGCAATGGGCAATCATAAAAAAGCGCTCGTTTATTACGAACACGGCTATGAGGCCTCAAAGAAAAAGTCTTATGAGATCGGACACGCTTGCCACGCGAACGGTTTAGCAGATGCCTACTTCCATCTGGGGAATTATCCAAAAGCCATTTACTACGCCAATGAAGCAGTGAAAGTTTCTAAAAAAATGCCGGCGCTTCTTGAAGAACAGAGAGCTATTGGAACATTGGGAAAAATATATGCAGCTACAAAAGATTTCAAAAAAGCCTTTTACTACGACCAACTGTATAAAAGGCTAAATGATTCTTTGGCGCCTGAAGAGTATAAGCGAAAAATATCGCTCATCCAGGTAAGAGATCAACTCGAATTGCAACGCAATGAAGCGCGTTTTTTAGCAAGTCAGAATCAACTCAACCAGCAACAAATTAAACTGCAGGAATCATCTTTAAAGAGAAGATCGTTGTTACTGTATATCTCAATTGCCGCCTTGCTGCTTCTCGTGCTGCTTGGTATTGTTATTAACAGGAATATAAAGTTAAAGCGACGAAAAGTAGAATTGCAGCAACTTATGGAGCAGGTGAATGCTCATCAAAAGATGACGGAATTGGAAAGAGAAAAAACGAATCTGGAAATGCAGGCCCTTCGCGCACAGATGAATCCCCATTTCATTTTCAACTGTCTTAGTTCTATCAACCGGTTTATACTTACAAATAAAATTGAGGAGGCATCAGACTATCTTACTAAATTTTCGCGACTGATCCGGATGGCGCTCAATAATTCCGAAAAGTCGGTCATTACACTAGAAAGCGAATTGGACGCGTTGAAGCTGTATCTCGACCTGGAAAGACTGCGATTCAGAAATGCGTTCGATTACAGTATTACGTTTATCAACACTATTGATATTAATGCCGTGTACATCCCGCCGATGCTCATACAGCCATTCGCCGAAAATGCAATCTGGCACGGGCTGATGCATAAGGATAGCGGCGGAGGTCGCCTGGACATTCAACTGAGCGCGGAAGAGAAAACCCTCACATGTACAATTGCGGATAATGGCATTGGCCGGAGTAAGGCTGGAACACTTAAGAGCTCGTTAGGCGAAAAAAATAAATCAATGGGCGTAAACATTACGGCCGACCGTCTGTCACTCCTTAATCAAAATCAGCGTAATACCGCAACATATATAATCGAAGACCTGGTAGACGAGGAAGGCGACAGCCGTGGTACGAGAGTAATCCTTGCTATCCCCTATAAAGACCTTACTGAATTAGTTGCATAAAACACCCATAAACAAATGATCACCGCCACAATTGTTGATGATGAGCCTGACTGTTGCGAATCTCTTGCAATGTTACTGGAACGCTATTGTCCTGAGGTTAAGGTGTTGGATATTTGTTTTAGTGCACAAACAGCAATTGCTTCGATTAAGGAACATTCCCCGCAAATTCTCTTCCTCGATATCGAAATGCCTTTCATGAATGGGTTTGAACTGCTGGAGAAACTAGGTGAGCTTCCATTCGCGCTTATTTTTACTACCAGTTACGACCAATATGCAATTAAAGCGATCCGTTTTAGTGCGCTCGATTACTTGCTGAAGCCTGTTGACCGCGATGAATTGCAAAAAGCAATTCAGAAAGCCGTACAACACCATCAGAGCCCGCTTCCACAGCAACTAGAGCTACTGATACAAAAATTGAAGCATCCTGCCGTCCCCATCACCAAAATAGCTTTTCCAACAATGGAAGGATGTCAATTACTGTCGGCAGACTCTATTATCTCCTGTGAGTCACAAGGTAATTATACCCACCTCTTTCTCACAAACAAGCAAAAGATAGTTGCCTCAAGAAATTTGAAAGATGTCGAGGAGATACTGGAAAATTACCCGTTCATTCGTGTACATCATTCACACGTCGTCAACATCAACGAAGTGGAAAAATACATTAAGGGCGACGGAGGCTATTTGATAATGAGTGATGGTTCAGCCATCAATGTATCTAAAAGCAGAAAAGATTTTCTCCTCCGGAAACTTTCTTTAAGATAAAGTAAGATTATTCCAAACCAACTGAAGAGTGTCGCGAATCAAGCATATCAAGATATGCCATTGGCAAGAGGCCATATTTTTTTCTGAAGCACTTTGTAAAATAGGAGGGGCTGGTAAAACCCGAGCTGAACGTAATCTGAGATATGCTTTGTCGTTGCTTTTTCATCATTTGCTTCGCGGATTCAAGCCTGAAATCTTTGAGCAGTATATTTGGCGACAACCCAGTAAGCATAATTGATTTTCTATACAATTGCGACCGGCTCATCGCCAGCTCGCGACAATAATCATCAACATCAAATTCAGTATCCTGCCAATTAGTAGTGAGCTGGTGAAATAGTTGCTTAACAAAATCTTCGTCTTGCGGCGGGAGCGCGAAAAACCATTTCTTATTCTCCTGCAAAAACTCACGCGATATTAGCTCTTTGACAGAAGTAGATACAGCCACTTGCTGGCTCTTCACAATACTACAAAGGTTTAGTGCGAAGGCTATAGTATCGCCGAAAATGGCGTTACTCCCCGCAACAGGTTCACCTGAATCTATGCCTATCCGAAGGCCGGTGGCACCGATGTCGCCTGTATTCATTTCCCTGAGAATTGCAACTGCGCACTCCGCCGCTTTCAACGCGGATGAAAACGAAGTAATATGTCCATCTCCTGTGTGCTCCGCTTCACGTCCACCGAATTGTTTGAGCAACCTCGTTACAATACTGTTCTGTTTATTCAATAAATCATTTGCTTCCTGTTTCCCGATCTTTTCCTGTAGCAGCAAAGGATCATTTACCCGTGTAACCATCAAAACCCTAAATGACGGGTCATGAAAAACTTTTAGTCCTTCATTGGTGATCTCTGCATTCTCCGGATCGTATATTCTTCCCAGGAAAGATTCAACGAGGTTAGTATCTACCTCTATAATTTTACTCGGAAGGATACCATGCGCTTTCCTGTGTAATTCTTCAACCGCTTCTTTGGTAGGCCCTTCAATAAGACAAAAAATACTTTCACGTTGTTCATCGATCCAGTACGTCATGCACTTGCAGTTGTGCGCAGTTTGATTGAGCAAATCCAATTCATGTGCCTTTGCAACTTCTTTGGCTTTTACTCCCGGAATATTATGGACATCCATGAAAATTGGCATAGGAGGAGTTTATTTCAGACGTCGTAGGGTTTATAAATTTCAGTAAACGTACCAAGAATATAAGGAGCTTGTTTTTGAAAAAGTTCTTCATGCCTTGTGTCTGTCATAATTAATGCGAGTGCATCCTGTGCGGCTTTCAATGTTTCAAACTCCGATTCCCAGATGAGTGTATTCGATGCTTCGCGTCCTGAAACGGGTATATAGCGTTTGCCTTTAGGAAAATCTGCGGCTTTTTTTTCAAGGTCTACGAACAGTTTTTCCAGTTCAAGGTATTCTTTCGCGTTCTCCTGCCTGAATTGTTGAACGAAGCGAAGTTTATAGCTCATGCGTACTAATATAATGCATTTTCTTATCGTGAACCTAATAACTCAACAACCCGTCTTCCTCCACTTCGTCTACCACGGTCCTGGTAGAACATTCACTACTGGCCAGCAATGAAGTATAAATGTACTTCCTGTTATACTCCGCGATGTACGTACTATGGTCATCATTCACCGTTCCGGTAATCACCCAATCCTGTACCACATGATCGCCCGTGTACCGGCACGTTGCACAGTTAGGCGCGGGTTGCGGAATGCAATCCACCAGGTCGGGAACCACACCATTATCAGTGTGAATAAACAGCGTCATAGTGTTACCTGAAAGCGTTCCTGAGACCGGCACAGTCGGCTCATTCGAACCGAAATCAAACGACTGGGAAGTAGCCGTGCCTGTGATATCGGTGCCATTGAATCGAAGCCGGAGTTCTATTGTAGCTCCGATCGTTGTGCCTGGAACAGCATGAAATGCATAATACACAAATGTATCCACAGGAACATTTTCACACTCGGTGATGTTTGTTTCGTCCGCTTTGTAGCAAAAGTTGAATTGCTGTTGTTTGAAGTAAAGATGATTAAGTAATGGATTTACATTTACGGATCCTGTTGCATTTCGCGAAACGAAACCAAGATAGTTTACGAACGAAATAACCATCGCAGAATACCGCGGAAACATCTGGTCGTTGTTGAAGCAACCGGCTGTAGAACCGATATTATCGGCTATAATTTTACCCGCGAGCGAGAATGCATCGTTCGACATTTCGTTCAGCGACCCATTCATAGAAGGAACATCGAACTGGTAATTATTCACCATCTGTGTTCTTATATCCTTCATGCAACCTTCATTCGAGCGCATAAATTTGTTAGCAATCGACCAGGCCATATCGATCATATTCACCCTTGCGGCGAGGTGATTTTGTTCTGATGCATCCTCCGTAGCAGTATTGCCCGACCGTATTCTCAGGTCGAATGAGCCGGCACCCGACAATTCAATTGTTTTTTGTTCCGATGATGAATGAGGATCATACACACCGGACTCAGCCTGGCTAACGGAAGGAGCGTGGCGCTGCGTGGCTGGTAAAATAGTAAAGTCACCTGTGCGTTCACCGTCTTTATACACCGCGACAACGTAGGAAATAGCGGCACCATTATTTTTTATCTTCACGTTTCTGCCCGTTCTTTCAACAATAATTGCCGATGTTGTATCCCCGGATGTGCCCGTTGCAGCAGTTTTTTCAAACGCTGCAAGGAGAGCTGCAGTTAGCGTGGTATTACTGGTATCTAACAGCGGTTGCCCCTGCAGAATGTTATCTTTTATTTCGTTTTCCAATCTTTCGAACTCGCTTGTAGAAGTAATGAATTCGGTAAGCGATGCGCGTCCTTCCGCGGTAAGACTCCCGGCGATGGGTGTAGACATAATCAACGCAAGAGCGGTCGAGTGCGGGCTGATATCATGATCATCGGATTTGCCGTCATAATATTTTGCGAGGTATAGTTTGTTGTCGGCGTCGGTAACGAATGAAAAACTATTTGCCGTACCGTTTGTATCGATGGTAAATACGTTACTGATTACGGGTGCTTCGGTTTTGCCGTTGGTTACTGTAAGAAGTTTGTCGCGGAGTATGCTGCCTTCAGGAATAATTAGCTCGGCCGTAATAGGTGCAGGCGGCGGCGGATCGGGCGGATCATTCGTTTGAATATCGCCTTTCTGACAGCCCAATAAGGTAATAAGCAGCAGTAGTGTTCGTCCTGCAGTGATTGAACGCATGGTATCGGGGTTGACACATCAGTAAGTTCACATGAGGATTAAAGGAAACAAAGAGGCATTCTTAGGGGTGATCTGGCAGGGGGTAAATGTACTTAAAATTAAAATAATTACCTTATTCAAGGCCCATCTTGCGGAGGAGAGCGCCATAACGGGGGTCGTCGCTCTTATTAAAAAATGCCCTTTCTACTTTCAGATACACCATTACGCCATACTTTTCGTCGGTGAGTTTTTCGAATGCTTTGTAAGCTTCTTCATCATAGCCGAGAAAGTTTTTAATAATGGCGGCAGCGTAAATTTTATCGTTGTTAACGGGCGGAGCTTCAAGTTCGGCGAGCAGTTCTCGGGCCTCTTTCTGCTTGCCCTCCATGATTAGCGTTCTGCCGAGCATGCCAAGCATTACAGGTCTTCTTCCCGATAACTCAATAGCCTTTTTTAGTTCTTTTTCGGAATTGCTATAATCCTTCAGGCGCAGGTAAGTCATGCCCGCAGAAAAATGCGCCTCAGCATACGTTGGCTCAAGTTCTATTGTTCGTTGAACCTGCTCGAGCGACTTTTTATTCTCTCTTCTGAAGTGATAAACGCGAGCGAGCCCGTTACTAACGCTTGGCGATAGCGGATCCAGCTCATAAGCCGTTTTCATTTGTTCGAGTGCAGCATCAAGCCTAACAGTGATGCCTAGCAGCAGCGCATACCATTCGTGAGCTGTGGAATAACCAGGTTTAAGCTCGATCGCCCGTTGCAACGACTCTTCGGCACCTTTCCAATCCCAGTCAATTCTGAATTTGATATATCCAAGTGCGGCGTGCGCCTCCGCCAATGTTGAATCGAGTTCCAATGCCTTATGTACCGCAGCTTTTGCCTTTGATTCAACGAGTGGCCGCGGAAGATTGCCATACCCTGCAACGCCTATGAGAGTATAACAGTATGCAATTTGCGTATAGGGCAGGGCGAATAAAGGATCCTCCTGGATTGACTTCTCAAAATGCGTTAGCGCACTTTGAATACTACCTGATGTTCGCTGATTTAGATTGTGTTTGCCAATCAGGTACTCCTGGTAAGCCGTTACATTATCCGTTAAGCTTTTATCGAGTTGTTCACGCTCCGACTGTACGAGCCTCACCTTTAATTCCTTTGCAATACTTGTAGCGATCTCGCTCTGGATGGTAAATATGTCGCTGAGTTCGCGGTCAAAATCCATCGACCACAAGTTCTCCTGGTTTAATGCATCGATTAACTGAACGCTGATGCGGGCTTTGTTAGCAATCTTGCGCACGCTTCCTTCCAGCACAGTACCAACGCTTAATTCCTGCCCGATCTGCGAAATGTCTTTACTTGTTTGCTTATACTTCATGGTTGAAGTGCGCGCGATTACATTCAGTCCGCCAATTTTCGATATGCTCGAAATAAGTTCCTCGGTCATACCATCGGCAAAATATTCATCTTCCTGGTTGTTGCTTATGTTTTTTAATGGCAAAACTGCCAACCGGTACTTGTTCTGGGGCGATGCCAGTACGCCTTGGTTTTTTACGATCAACAGCAGCACCACAACAAGGACCACTGCTAGCGATAAACCGGCGATCAACTTCCTACGACCCGGAGATGACTTAGACCTTACTTTCGGGAGAGGAGCGAGCCATGGCAGATCTATGCGGTAGACCTCCATCGGCATCGAGATGTTCTTAAGCTTTTCTTCGCTGTGTTTCGATATAGAGTAAGGAACCTTGTTTCGAATTTGTCGGGCAACATCTTCCGAGATACATATGCCTCCTGCCTGGGCTTTGGGCTCGAGGCGTGCCGCTATGTTCACGCCGTCGCCATGAACGTGCTTGTCCATATGCACAACATCGCCGATGTGGATGCCAATACGGATCATGATTTTCCTGTCCGCCTGTTCCGTTTCATTCCTTTTGTGCAGGGCTTCCTGAATTTCAATCGCGCAGTTTGTGGCCTCTACAGCACTATTAAATTCCACGAAGAAAGAGTCGCCCGCAGTTTCTATTTCAGTGCCTTCGTGTTTATCGAAATAGGGGCGCAAAATTGTGCGATGTTCGGAAAGCAGTTCCAGTGCAAGCGCTTCGTTACGTTGCGTCAATGCGCTGTAACCTACCATGTCGGTAAACATTATTGCAGCGAGTCGTCGCATGTTGGTAAAGGTAGGGGATAATAAAAAGCCCCGGCAATTACCGGGGCCTTCATGAATCATATAAAACGAATCCATGGTTATTCTACCACTCCGTTACCGTTCAAAATGGGCTTAATCTCGTTTACCACATCTTCAACCATAGTCATATCCTGCGGTAAACCTGTATTCAAACTGTCAAGGATCTTCAATGTTACCAACGTTGTTGTATGAAGTGATTCAAATGAAATTGGCGCTTCCTTTCCATCCTTTACTGCTGCAAGGAACGCAGCAACTTCCTGCTGGTGACCTTTACCCTGGTTAGCAATCTTTGTTTCCTTATTGTTTCTGTACAGGGTGCCGTGTTTGAAATCATTTATCACAAAGCTCACGTTACCTCCAAAAATCTCGAGGTGTTCTTTCGGCATGCCCTTGTCGCCGTTGGCAACATACGTAAGATTACCAACTGAGCCATTTGCAAATTTTACCACCACTGCAATGTTATCCTGTGATAATGTATCATTCTGCGATCCGATATTTTCCGCATAAACTTTCACAGGTTCACCCGCGAAATACTGCATCAGGTCGATGAAGTGACAAACCTCTCCGAGAATTCTTCCGCCACCTGCTTCTCTCTGTGTCCAATGGTCTTTTGGAATGAATCCTGCATTTACCCTGAAGTTCATAACGAGCGGCTCGCGAATTGTATTGAATTCCTTTTTAGCCGCAACAGCTACTTCAGAAAAGCGACGGTTGAATCCTACCATCAAAAGGTTCGGATGTGCTTCGTATGCTTCCGTTACGGCAGCCAGCTCTTCGTATGAAAGCGCTAAAGGCTTTTCAACAAAAACCGCTTTATCATGCCTCAATCCATCGATCACATATTTTGCATGTGTGTCGTGTTGAGTGGCGATGAACAGCGTATTAATTTCTTTGTTCTTTAGAATGGTATCAGGATCAGTCGAACCGTTTGCAAAGCCGAACTTTCCGGCTACATTCTTAGCATTTACGCCTGTGCGCGTAACAACAGTATCGAGGTTACCGATAGCTTTTGCGTTAGGCACCAGGTACGATTGCGCGAAACTGCCCGCACCAATGAATCCGATGTTCAGTTTGCCATTTGCAGCCGGCGCAACACGCGCAATTTTGGCCGCTTTGATGTCTTCATCCTGGTACTTGAGCAACATACCAATATATGGCTGCTTATTTTTTCCAAGAATGATGTCGTAAGCTTCGGTGCCTCTGTCGATATCGAACGTATGGGTGATCAGTGATTTTACATCGATCAGCTTCATTGATAACAGATCAAGAAAAGCTTCCATGTTACGCTGCTCGGTCCATCTTACATAACCGATAGGGTAGTCCTGGCCTTCCTCCTCATACTTCACGTCATAACGGCCCGGGCCATACGAAGTGGATATCTTCAATTCAAGCTCTTTCTTAAAGAAGTGCGGTTCCCTGGGAATTTCCATCGGAACGGCACCTACCAGGATTACAGCGCCTTTCTTTCTCAAAAGTTCTGTGGCCAGCACGATAGGGTCGTTGTCGGGGGCTCCTGCCGTGATAATTACTTTATCGAAACCGTAACCATTCGTGAAGTCGATCGCAGCGCTCTTAATGTTCGCGTCGCGGCGGTTGTATGCAATAGCGTACTTATTCTTATTTGTAAAAGCGACTGAAGCATCAGAGATGTCAATTCCAAACACTTTACAACCGTTGGCATGAAGCAATTGGGTGGTGATCTGTCCTAGAAGACCAAGACCTATTACGCAGATGTTTTCACCGAGCGTTGGGTTAGCCTGGCGCACACCCTGTAGCGCGATCGCACCAAGGGTGGTGAAAGCCGCTTCTTCGAAGCTTACATTGTCGGGGATCTTCGCAACGAGGTTCTGTGGTACGCCGACAAATGATGCGTGGGAAGCATAATCAGCGCCTCCACAAGCCACGCGTGTTCCGGGCTGGAACTTACCGTTCGTGTCCAGCGAAGTAACTACAGTACCCGCTGTGCTATAACCAAGAGCCTTTAATGATTCGAGCTTGGTACGCACTTTTTGCAGCGTGGCAGCAAAACCTTCCTTCTTATAATTCGCGATGACCTGCTTAACGAGATCGGGGCGTTTTTTTGCTTTTTGAAGTAATGAAGCCTTAGCCACATCCACGGTTGACTTCTCCGTTCCGGCACTGATCAGTGAGAATTTGTTCTGCACGAGTACCATGCCCTTCGAGATGGCCGGAATGTCCAGTTCATCTATGTACAATTCTCCTGTCTTAAAATTCTGAATAAGTTGCTTCATTAGTATGCTTTGTATTAGAGTATGAAATTGAGTGCAAAAGTATTATAGAAACATAGCTAACGCAAGTGTGGGGGGAGATATTTCGGGGGAGGGCAAATGGTAACCTGCAAGCGTCAGGAATCCGTAACAAGAAAACCATGGCACAGAATACTTGTCTTTTTATATAAGTACCTGATTGTATAATTATTATCTGATAAACCTTTTGTTTTGGTTTAAGCACTGAAATGCTTCACAAATTGACCGATAATTAACGCAATTCCAATGCTCATAAGCGTTCCGATAACCAGGTATTCCGTTTTTACCTCCGGGCGGTCCTTTTCATTGAACCTGATAATGCCTTTGGCTGCGATCAATAAACTTATCGCTGCGTACTGTCCAAGGAGTACAAAAATGAACACAATCAACCTTTCGATAATCCCTATCCACTTGCCGGCATTGGCCAAACTCTCCGGGTTTAGAATCTTTTCGCGCCATCCTCTCGTTAACTGTCCGATCAGAATGCCGGCAGGAGCGGTAAGAAACACGGTCGCGGTAGCGAGTATCCATAACCGTTGATCGTTGCTTATGCGGTGAATGAGCGACGCAACTTCGTGTTTAGGCATGAAGAGGTAGTACCAGCACGCTGCAATAACCAGCAAGTGAAGGAGCTGATCTAAGATAAAATACCCGATGGCTTCGCGTTGATACGATTTCCAGCCGTCTATTATAACATGGGTAACGAAGATTATCACGGCAACAGGCCAGTATTGCAAGCCTGCAAATATCAAAGCGACCACGCCTGTTACAACGCCATGGAGGTACAGCTTACCTGAGGCAAAATGGTTCTTTGTCCGGTCTTCGATCCATGATTTTGGCTGAAAGATGAAGTCGGTCAGCAGGTGTGCGAGCACTAATTTAAGTAGCCAGGTTATTTCAAAGTTCATTTGATACGTATTGCAGGATGCTTTGATATTTATTCAGGATCGTTTCTATTTCATCCCACCCGCCGGCCGTTACGTGCTGGCTGATGGTACTTTTCGACCGGTTTAGTTTTTCGGCTACATGCTGCTGGGAGTGACCCTTTAGCAATTCAAAAATCACTTCTGCCTGTTTAGGGGTCATCTGTGCGTAGATCGAATTTATGTAATCCGACATCACGCTAAGTGCCAATCCTGCTAATTTATCGGGTGTAACGATAATTAACCTTCCTTCTTTTTTCTCCATGTCGTCGAGTGCGCGGCCAGACATCAGGAAGGCTTCGCCTTTAGCCGTGGCGAGTGCGCGAACGGGCATTTCGACTTTGCCGATACCTATGCTCACGCGAACATCGGAGAGGGCGGGTGTTCGCTCGGGCTCGAGTCCTATTGCGGCGGTGCGGCACAGTAGGGCAATCTTCAGTGCGTCGGGGGCTTCTTTGATATATACCTGGAAACTGTCGCCGCGAAAGAATTCATGTTTATGGTCGGCGAGGATTTCCTGCAGGATCTTCAGAAGTTTCTTTTCCTGGAGGGGGTCGAGTTGTGTGGAGTTGACGATATCTCCGGTAATAACGGACGACAGCATACCTGATGGTTTGTGCGAATATACGGACTTTAAACTTATTCGGCAATATAAACGAACATAATGAAAGTTTGGCAGAATAAACGAACAAAGAGGCAGGGGCCGGAATTCTTAGGAAAAAAAAGCAGCTAAAAAGCTGCTCTTTATAGGAAAGGTCTAAGCGGGTAAACGATTTATAAATTCCCGTACTACTACGGGATAAATTCCGGACAAATCCGGTATTTGACGACACCTTTTTCATACACCTTCGCTCTGCCCAAAAATTTATTTGATAACCCTTTAAATCATTAACCGATGTCATTAACAAACGATCTATCGCGGATCAATCATAATATAACACTTGAAGAAGCTGTGGAGATGACAACGCGATACAGAGCAGACATGCCTGAAATAATTAAGGAAGAGTATGCAGATGCAAACATATTTCCTGTTTCAGAAACTTTTCAGAAAGGTATTTTTTCGGAACTCGTGGCGCAACATGGATGTGTAGCCATCAGATCTTATTTAGGAATGGATGATAACCAGCAAGTGAAATTAATATTTGTTGGAGTGAATGATAATAATGAAGATATATTGCCGATCGAAAATAATCCGGGTCTCATTTTCGAGTATGGCAATCGATGCCCGCCGATATGTGGAGCAACGGGTCCGCTTAACTCCCAAACCTAAGAATGTTTGATTTCAAGATTGTCGCTGCGAGTAGTTTAAGCATAATTTTTCCTGCTGTAATAGGCTTGATCAGGTGGAATAAAGTACACCATTCATACAAACCGTTTATTACCATGATGTTCGCCTTCATGGCAAATGAAATGATCAGCATTACGCTCATTTATTTCAACAGGAGCAATGCGATGAATGTAAATATCATGTCGTTGGCCGAAGGCCTGCTATGGGTTTGGCAATTTAAAAAATGGAAGACATTCCGGAATACATCCCGTTATAATGTTGTCATGAGTTTTATTATAGTTGGTTGGTTATGGGAAAACGTTGTGTACGGCAAGATATTTACATTTAGTTCCGCGTATGCGATAGCGTTATCTTTTGCACTCGTACTGCTATCGATCAACCAGGTGAACAAGCAAATAGTGCAAGAAAAAGAAAGATTAATTACGAATGCGAGGTTTCTGATCTGTTCGGGCAACATCATTTTTTGTACATATAGGATAATCGTGGAGTGTTTTTATCTGCTGGACATGAATAATACAGGAAAATTTTTGGCGAATGTCTTTTCCATTCTCGTGGTGGTAAACGTTTTTGTTAATTTGCTTTTTGCGTTTGCTACCTTATGGATTCCAAGGAGACAAAAATTTTCACTGCCATACTCATTGCTGCCAGCATAATTGGTGTTATCATCACTTACTTTATTACAACTGTCATACGCAACCAAAGAAGACACCTGCGGCTTCAGCAACAGCTTATTGTAACTGAAATCGCAACGCTTGAAAAAGAACGTAAGAGAATCGTGTCTGATTTACACGACGAACTGGGTCCTTTGCTGGCAGTAGTAAAGCTGCAGCTTGTAAGTATTGAAACTAATCAACAAGAAAACGTCGCATTGATCAATAAAGCCACAGGTAACGTAGATAATATCCTGCATCGCATTCGGGGCATCTGCAACGAGCTTATGCCTCATGTGCTCATCAAGAAAGGATTGATACCAGCGATTGAAGAGTTTGTCTCCGACATCAACGACCAATCAACGGTAGAACTTGTATTTCGACATAATGGACAACCTGTTCCTAAAAATGCGCAAATACATATTTACCGCATATTGCAGGAGTTAATCAATAACGCACTTAAACATGCGAACGCCAGCCTGATCGCCATCAGCTTGTCGAACAGCAATGGCAAAATGATCATCGTCGTTGCGGATAATGGTGCAGGATTTGATGCAGAGAAAATTGATCAGGCGACCACAGGTCTCGGATTAAAAAATATTCAAAGCCGCACAGAGGTCTTAAAAGGAGATATCTATTTCGACTCGCAGCCCGGCAAAGGATCAACATTTACCATAGAAATTCCAGCTGACAAAAATGGATCATAAAATACAATTAGTGATAGCAGATGATCATGAAGTATATCGTGACGGACTGAAATCATTACTTCAGAAATCAAAAGAATTTGAAGTAACCGGCGAAGCGGCAACAGGAAAACAACTGATCTCTGTGTGCCAGGAAGTAAGCCCTGATGTTGTACTTACCGACATTATGATGCCCGTGATGGATGGGATAGAGGCGGCAGCTTATCTATCGGAACATATGCCGAAGATTAGGATAGTAGCACTCTCAATGTTTAACCAGGATAACCTGATTCTTGACATGCTCAACGCCGGCGCCGGCGGCTACCTTATAAAGAATGCGCACAAAAATGAAATCATCGAAGCAGTTCATTCAGTATACCGGAACAAGCCTTATTACTGCACGTCAACTTCCCACAAACTTGCGCGGTTGATCGGTGCCAGTCAATATGGACCGAAAGCAAAACAGCGTGTGGACTTCTCACCGAAGGAGGCGGCGATTATCAAAATGATTTGCGAAGAGATGACAACAAAAGAAATTAGTGATGAATTGAATATGAGCGCGAGAACCGTTGAAGAATACAGGCAAAGAGTAAGAGAAAAAATGGAAGTGAAAGGAACCGCAGGTATGGTGATTTACGCGATAAAAAATGATTTGTACAAGTTGGAAAAAATGATTCGTCAGTAAGTCGGACACTCGTACTGTCGCAGCCGCTGGTCACGATTAATTTCGAAAGGCCGTACAGTCAGGGCGAGATAAGCGCCACCCCCTAAAAACTTGTTCTTCGAAAGAACGTTCAGTAAATTATGCGTTCCAAGAAGAAGCGGCCCGGCTTTCAATGCGCCACCAATCCAAAAGCTTCCGTGCCTGTTCACCTGTACCGGCATAAAGAAACCAAGCTTACGCGTTTCCCATCTGGGGGTAATGGTTAGGAACTTTGATTCTTTCACGGCAAAAGAGTTTCCTCTGCCAGAAACAAGATTCACCGAAAGCTCACCATTCACAAATATATTTCCGGAAATATAGCGGTCAACGTTGATTACCGCACGTGCAGGATTCATGATCTTGAAGTTTCCGGACAGCGCTTCCGAATTATCGACCATGGTAGAAACACTGTCATTAAACGACCTGACTCCGGATACGGATGAAAACTTTTCCTGCAATACAAGACTTGAAACGTCGTCACTAATTGACGATACGTGCCGGCTCTGGTTGCTATAAGTATAATTGTTCCAGCCCAAATCGAGAAGTGAGAAACCTAATTTCCAGTCATAATCCGCGCCCTGTTCCTCATCAAATACTCCGGCAACAGATTGCGATTTTATTACATATTCGGCGCCGAGATCTATTGCAAAACCATTGTTCGCCTGTGTAAAAAATTGCGACGCACTAAATTCCTCGCCCTCTCCGTGGTTCGCAGAGAAGCCGTACTTAACATCTCCGTTTACGATCTTATAAATCGTTTGATCATTTTGCTGCTCACTCACCACCCCCACATTTTGCGCCTGTGCAAATGCGCCAGACATACCACGTAAGATCTTTAACGACGCACCTCCATTTAGTTTCGACGTCTCGCCATCCCAGAATGTTCTTGCATAACTGCCATAGAATTCCATCCAGGCACTGCTTGCCAGGTCAAGCTCGATGGTTCTGTTCTGCTCATTCAGGAAAAGAAAGCTTCGTGGTCCCTTAACCGAATCGGTGTAATTGATGGAGCTCGATTTACCCTGTACGTTAGCCCGAAGGTTTATTCCAAACGCGAATGCACTCTGGTCGCTTAAGGCGAACCTGCCATTCAATAAATGCACATCGGTAGTAATATCGGCATACCGTTTAAAGTTTCCCTCGGCAACATAAAAGGTTGCACTCGGCAGGATGTTGAATGGAAAATTCGGACCCTTTACGGTATTTGATATTGTTTGAAATTGCAATCCGACAACGGTTACATCCCACCTGTAGGGCGACGAAAGAATTGATGCGGGATTGTTGTAAACACCAAGGCCACCGGCATAGTTGGAACCATGGATGGCATTGTAATTCTGAGCGTGCAATACACTTCCAAAAAAAGTAAAAACGAGTATTGGTAAAACCTTAAATTTCATGGAGTACTGCAGCCATTTACCTGTTAAAACTAACAACATAACGTCGTTATCAAAATTGTGCCTCGTTAAAATTTTAATATTTCTATCGTATTTGTCCCATAAATAGAGGTAGTAGAAGTAACACGCTTAAGTATAAGCATTTAGAGAATTTTAAGATTATCATACAGCTTATGGAAAACGCCTTCAAAATACTTTTTCCCTGTCTGCATTCATCACATCTTTGTGTGGTCAAAGCAGTCCAATAGTCCAAGTCACTTAATCCGTACCAGACCGAAAACTTTAGTCCAGATCTTTTGAAAAACCAATTAGTCCTTAAATCCAAACAAAACCGTAAATCCGGCATCCCTTGAAAAACATGAAAAATCCAGTGTCCGTAACCCGCATTGGAAAACCACTGTAACTAGACCCATAAACACAGTGAGATAAGTCGTTCCCCGCATTTTTGCGGGGATTCTTATTTTACGGAATTACCAGCGTTAAAATCGCGTACCAGTGCCTGACTTGGAAGCTGATAACCTGCCAGGTCGCCGTTGTAGCTGCTAAAGCTTATTATTCCACTAAGCACCGATGTGCCAAAATAGTATTTGCGGCTTACAACCTGGATGCTTCTGATTTTTAGGGGATCGATGGCCATAAGAACATTTGTATCGAATACCGGTATGCCATCCAGTAATACCAGGGGCTCTGTATCAAAGTAAACAAGATGAGGCTCATTCATAACTTCCAAATGGAACCCGTTTCTCACTTTTCGCACCCGCACTTCCTGCACAAATTCTCTCATCACTTCTTCCATAGTAGGAAATCGTACATAATCATCAAGCAGGTATTCGTGGTCGGCCTTGCCGAAAAACGGAAGGGTGTCACCAACCTCTCGCATCTTCATTGGATATTTATCCGTCTGTAAAGTTTGAGCTAAGGGCTCACCAAGCTCAAATACGATGTTGCTATCCGTTAGGCTGTTCGTTTGAAAAATAAGCTGCCGTGGTGCATCCGGGCTCTTGAGCAAAAACGTGACATTCCCGTCCATATCACTTGTGGCAGTCCTCATTTCAAACACCGGCCCTGGAATGGTTAAATAAGCAAGCGTACCTCCTGCAGGCTTTCCGGTTGTTTTGTCCACAAGCTTTGCTTTCAATGATAATAACGGCTTCGTGGTTTCTACCTTAATTTTTTGCCCGAATATTCCGAGCGGAACTCTCTGGGCAAAAGATGCGGCAGGTATTAACAGGGTTAATATGATCAGGCATTTCTTCATCACCAATAGGAGGGTTTAATAAGGCTGCCACCCTGGATGGTGCAGTCTACGCACACGGCAGGGGCAATGGCCAGACCCTGGCTACGGGAAATAAAGGCGGGCTTCATACCTGTGCCGTTCAACAATTTCGCAGGGTCCTGGCTCCCTACGAACACCGGCTCACACAGGGTTGCAAAGGGTGACGACGGCCGGTTGATGATCTGCGTGGCTCTGATAAAAATTCGTTTTTCGGTAACAGTAGAAGCAGATACAAATCCTACCACCAGTTCGTTGGGATCGTTTACGCTGTGAATGTTACTGCGGAGCTGTGCTGGCTGAGGATCGAATAAGTTTCCGTTCTGCTCCGTGTTGGCCTGGAGTATCTGCCAGTACTTGTATCCGTCAGCAGTTAAAGAGTACTGTTTTACAAGTATACTGTACCTATGAGCAATTTTAGTATTGTCATTCGGAACGATCGCTATCCGGTTGCGATTGATTACATCTTCAGATAAAGCGGACGAATTGCCGAGCACGATATTGGTTGAATTGAAATACTTCCAGCACCGGTATTTTAATTGGTCGGGTTCGAGAAATACAAATTGGTTGTCTATCCAGTCCAGCACAGCTTCGTAATTAGCCCTGTACTCAGTTGTTTCTTCGTATTCCCATTTATAATAGCGTGCGTTTCCAGTTGGATCATGAGTGGCAACGTAAATATTCACGTCTTTGTCTTCTTCCCATTCAACAGAATCGATAGTTGGCGATTGCTTTACGGGGACAAAATCGGACAGGTACTCTTTTCCATCCTGCAATTTTATACGCAGGCGATACTGATCGTCTAATGCAATGAAAGCGGTAGGGGAGGTGTATGTTCCGTCGAAACCTGTTTGAAAAGCGGTAGATGTACCAGTTTGACCTTCGAGAAATAACTGTGCGTTCTGCTCAGGCACTACATGGAACGAATCGGTAATATTCAACGTGCGCGACAACCTGATAGTAGTGGCAGAGCCCGGAACAATATACCCATCCACCACCAACATGTTCAGGTTAGCGGCTGAAATCGCCGGCGGATTGAATGATTTGATGCAGGAAAAAAACAGCATCAGCGGCATGATCATCAGCAATATTTTACGATTGCTGTGCATCAGAATCTGAAGTTGTAGGTGAGAAAAGGTATGATCGTTCCGAATATGGAAAGCTGATGGCCCCTTATCACGCCGTCTTCCTGCGTGAAATAAACTGAATAAGGATTTTTCCTGGCAGTGATATTATAAAAACCAAGCGTCCACGAGTTATGTACCTTCTGTTTCACTTTATGATTGCCTTCAAGTATAAAAGAAATGTCGGCCCTGAAATAATCGGGCACGCGATATTGGTTACGTTCCGAGTAGTACACCCGTTGCGTACCGCCAAGTTCGAATATGGCTACCGGTAAAGTAATTGGCCTTCCTGATGTGTAAACTATATTGCTGGATATGCTAAACCTGTGCGAAAACCTATAGTTGCCGATAAAGTTTACGTTATGAGGCTTGTCGAATGAAGCAGGGTAGTACTCACCTTTATTGATCAACTCCCCGGCAAGCGGATCGTCCTGTCGCAGTAAGGTGCGCGACCATGTGTAACTCAACCAACCATTCAGCTTACCACTCACTTTTTTAATCATCATTTCCAAACCGTATGACTTTCCCCTCGCGCTGATTACATCTGCGGCTATGTGCTGATTAAGTATCAGCCTTGCGCCACTTTTATAGTCGAGCACATTCTTCATCGTTCTGTAATAGACTTCGACTGAAGTTTCAAGAGAGTTGTTTTTTAAGTTTCTGTACAATCCCGCCGACCACTGCATACCCTGCTGCGGCTTTATATCGCCATCGGTGAGTTTCCATGTATCGGTCGGAGAGACAATCGTTGTATTCGACAACATATGTATATACTGCCGCGTGGTGTTAAAGCTCGCTTTTACAGATGTGTTCTCAGAAAATGCATAACGTACCGATATGCGATATTCAGGAGACTGGTAAGTTTTGATGACCTTATTCTTATTATATCCGACAGTGTCTTTAATAGTCGTGGTGTCGCGCGGAATACCCGGCGCATACTGGTAGACGTTATAAGGACCGAGATAGCTAAATAATGAGTATCTCAGCCCAACATTGATCGATAGATTTGAGTTGATGGAATAACGGTCGCCGATGTAAATACCATTTTCAAGCGCCTGCTCGTGTTGAAGGTCGCGCGACACGACAAGAGATGAATCGGATTTAGGATGATAATAGCCTGGATCGAGTTGATAGTAGATCGAGTTGAATCCCATTTCAAGCTGGTGACTGTTATTTGGCGACCAGGTAAACGCTGCACGCGCATGCGCCTGGTTAATACTAAACCCGAGTTTAAACGCATTAAGTTTGTTTTCTTCACTCAGCACAGAATAAGTGTAGTGATCCTGTCCTCCTGTAATTACTCCATACAACTTGTTATTGAAAATGTGTTTCCATTTTATATTCCAGTTATAGTTGCCATATTCGTATGTCGTGTCATTATTCAAGCGGAACTTATCGCTGCTGACATAACCCATCAGGTAAAAACTATTTTTAGGGTTCAGCGTGTGGTTGATATTAAGGTTTGCATCGTAGAATGAGGCACGGCTGCGCCTGTAACGTTCGTCGGGCAACTCCTTTAAAATCCAGTTTGAATAGGTTGTTCGTGCACCTGCAACGAATGTTGTTTTTTCACTGAACAATGGGCCTTCGATCGTGAGTTTACTTGTTAGCGGACCAATACCACCTACACCTGCTATCCTTTTACTATTTCCTTCTTTTGAAGTAACGTCGAGGACGGACGAAAGACGTCCACCATATTTTTCAGGAATAGCGCTTTTGTACAGCTCAACGCCTTTGATCTGATCGGGATTGAATGCCGAAAAGAAGCCGAAACACGTGCGAAGGATTATATATAGTAGCGTCGTTGAAGAGAATAAGATTTTGATCTACTGAACCGCCACGCACATTGAAGCCAGTGCCTGCTTCGCCCGCAGATGTAACACCGGGCAGCGTGGTAATTACCCTGAGCACATCAGCTTCTCCAAATACCACGGGCACCTGTTTGATGTTTTTGATAGTTAACTTCTCCACGCTCATCCGCGTGTTCTTAATATTTGAATTTTTTTCAGCGACCACCACAACTGCTTTCAGACTTGCCACCTGTCCGCTAAGTTCCACATCCAGCTTGCCATCGTCATTTAATTGAACCTGTCTGCGTGTTTCCTTCATACCCGAACTGGAGAAGGTGAGTGTGTGACGTCCTTTTGGTAAAGTGATCGAGTAATATCCAAAGCCGTCGGTGGTAACAGTATTGTTTACTCCCGACGAAACCGTTGCGCCAACTATGGTTTCACCGGTTTTGGAATCCTTTATATATCCTGCGAGCGTTACCGACGTCTTCGATGCGCCTTTAGAAGCGGCGCCTAATTCGAATAGCCGGTTTTCTTCAAGAGACGGAAGTTGCGTGGTGATGGTCGGCCTGTTGGTCACAATCACCTCCTGATCAACTATCTCTGTTTTTGGCCACACGATGTTTTGATCGGCATACTGAACCACCTTTACGATCGACTGTTCCTGCTGCTTTTTGAAATTCAGTTTCTGTGAACGCACCCACTTACGTGTAATATTTTCTTTGTCTGGAAGAGTAGAGAGAACGGAGGAAAGTTTGTTTACCTCTGTCAGCTTCCGCTTGTGCCCCACAAAATATTTTTCGTACTGCACAAAAAACATCGGATCCTCGGTCTTCACCGCCTGCCGTTTGACTTTTTGATAGGTGACATACACTTTCAGGTTACCATTATACAACACTTCGTAAAAGGGCTGATTAAGTCTTGCGTTCGTCGAAAGGTTTTCGAAGCGTCTGCCATTGAGGGTAAAAAAGGAAATCTTTTCGTTGAGAAGACGGATGTTATACCCAAGAGAATCATATCGGAAGAAAACCTGGTTATCAGCGATGTTGTAATTAAGTTTTAGATTTTTGTAGTAGGCCCCGTCGTAGAAAACATCTCCGGAAGCGAAAGAATCTGAAACAAGGAAGGGGTGGTTACGCATTCCGCGATAAAAAGCCGTATACTCGGGACCGTTATAGATATGAAGTTCCTGGGCTGTTCCCCCAAGTGACAGGATCAGGAAAAAGAATAAGGCTGAGCTACGCATTTCTCATTTCGCCGGCAGTTAGCACCTTTGGTTACAAGCAACATCCAACACCACAATTTAAAGCATCATCCTGAGAAATTCTCATATTTTTGCATCACTAACCATTGAACATGCAGGATAGCATAATAGATATACGCGGAATAAATGTGTACCAGGGCCAAAACCTGATTCTACAGGATGTAAACCTCACTGTAAGAAAAGGCGAGTTCGTATACCTGGTTGGAAAAACCGGAACCGGAAAATCAAGTCTTCTAAAAACATTATACGGCGATCTTCCGGTACGCGAAGGCACCTGCTCAGTTGTGGGGTTCGATATCACCAAGATGGACTGGAAAAAAGTTCCATTCCTCAGAAGAAACCTCGGCGTGGTGTTCCAGGACTTTCAGCTGCTGACAGATCGCAATGTGAACGAAAATCTCAAATTCGTTTTGCGGGCAACAGGCTGGAAAGAAGATAAGCTGATGGATGAAAAGATTATCGACGTGCTCGACAAAGTGGGCCTGCGGTCAAAAGGTTTCAAGATGCCTTTTGAGCTAAGTGGCGGCGAACAGCAGCGTGTTGATATTGCCCGTGCTTTGCTTAATTCTCCCAAACTTATATTGGCAGATGAGCCTACCGGTAACCTGGATCCTGAAACTTCAGACGAAATAATGAGCCTGCTCTTTCATATCAGCCGAGACTTCGGTACGGCTATAGTAATGGCCACCCATGATTACCCGGTGATCAATAAATTCCCGGCACGGGTGGTAAAAACCGAACGCGGGCATGTGTACGACAATGCTACCATATCAGTTGAATAAGCCGCTCGCAATTTTTTTCTTCATCAAATAAATTATTAAGGACCTTCCTCCTTGACTCAATTTCACCGGTGGTTAATGGCTTGCCGGCTAAAGCCTGTATACGTTCTTTAAACTGTCCGGGTGTTTGGGCAATGTGACAGACTTCTTCCAGCCCGCTTCCTTTTACGGCAGCACAATTTACAATACAATGCCTTCCGTGAAAAAGCGCATTGATAATTTTCAGTTTTACGCCCGTGATGTTGAATGACGGCAGAACGTGACAATGTGCTTCGGCGATGAGGCTTTGCAATTTCTCGAGCGTCGGATCGGCGACGAGGTGAGCGTTGTAGAAGCGGGCGATAAACTGCTTTAGCGCCGGAGACGGATTTTTTCCTGCAATGACAAAAGGCACGTCGAAGTTGTTGAACACTTCGTTAAGTAGCCAAGCCACCGCTCTCTCATTTTCAGGAACGGAAAGATTACCGTGATATAAACAAAATGAACCGGCCCCTGACGGGGGGATGTCATGAGTGAACCCGGTAAACACCGGCAACACATCAACATTATTTACATTGAACAAACGGCGATACGTTTCAGCGTCCTGCGACGATACGGTGAGAATATGATCCGGAACAGACGCGATCTGTTGTTCGAATTTCTTTAGAAGTGCCGACTCAAAATGATAATATATTTTTCTGAGCGTGGAGGATGAGCTTAAGAATAACTGGCGGTAATAATCGTGCTCTACATTGTGCAGACGAAGAATTATTTTTCTTTTTTTTGCCGAACCCTTGAGTAGCCATCCTGCAGCATGCACGCCTTCAATGAGCACAGGATAATCATTTTCATCCAGGCGATAACAAAGTTTACGGTCCATCCTGGATGAAACGATGTAAGGGAGGCTGAACGACATGCCCATAATTCCTTTCCGCCGATGGTAATAATATACGCGTTCACAAAGGTGATTGAGTGCATGCTCTCTGCGATTGTTTTCAGAAAAGCAATGCAAATGGATCTTTATCCCGGCAGCGTGCAACGCAACTATCTTATGATAGATATCGAACACCCCGCCGTAGTTAACCGGAAAGGGTACAATGAATGAAATAATATGAAGGTGCCTATCCATTAGTCGTCGAAAATATCCCGATAAAATTGAAGTAGTTTGTTTTCTTCAACACCCCAATGCAAATGTTCACGCGCCGACATGCAGTTTTTTTTCAGGTCGTCGTATAGTTGTTGGTCGCGAAGCAGCCTATTAATGTGATCAGCGATGGCGCGAGGGGAAGTGTCGGCAATCAAAAGGGCACAGTGATACTCATCATTAATCTCGCGGTAAGCGGGAAAGTCGCTGCATACCTGGGGGAGCCCGGATTGAATGTAATCGAAAAAACGGTTAGCAAGCGATAGCTGATGATTGAGGCCGGTGCTTTCGAGAAGATTGACACCGATGTATGCTGACGACGTGCGCTTCGTTAGTTCTGAAGGTTCGAGCCAACCGGTGAAGATGACCTTGTCTGTGAGATGGTGGTCAGTAGTGATCTGCTTTGCCTGTTCAAAAAAGTTGCCACTTCCACAAATAATGAGCTTACTGTTGACCATCTTCATTGCCGGGATTAGCGATTCGAAACATCGGCCTTCGTTCACACTACCCTGGTATATTATATATGTAGGATGATCCTGAACCGAAACTTCGGATGGGGGAGGTAGTAGTACGGGCATGTTTCGGATGTCTCCATACCTGACCCGGTACATTCTCCCGAGTTCGCCCGCAATGAGGTGGTTCACCGCATACCCATGCTGAAAACGCGGAACTGCAAACCTTTCTATGCTGTTCCAAAATCCCCTGACCCGCGGCCGGGTTACGATTTCCTTCATCTCACAAAAAAGCTCGTGGGCGTCGTATACCCGGGGAATATTCTTGATCACGGAAGCAAAAAGCACCGGCAGGATGGTGTCGAGGTCGATGGCGCAGACGAGATCGGCCCTTTTATAAATGAGATAAAACAGGAGCCGGATGTTGTACTCGGCATAGAAAATGAAACCCCTGTTAAAAAAACAGCGTATTCTAAACTGGTGGAAGGAAGTTTGCCGGATTGGCACGGAAGTGGGCAGTTTCCGTCCGACCAGCGTCACGTGGTAACCTGCCTGGCTGAGGCTCGTGCAGATACGTATCATGCGTTGATCGTAAGTGAGGTCGTTGGTGACCGAAAATATGAGTTTCCTGGCCCTTTTCATTAGCTGTAGGTAGTGGCAATATTAAACGGAAGAATCGAAAAAATTAATGTTTGGCAATCTAACATTCAAATATTTATGTACCTTTGCCGCCTTATTTGAGGACAATAAGATCTGAGTTATAAAAAAATAATAGATGTCGTATTTAACAAAAGAAAGAGTTTCAACATTTTTCACCGATTTTGGGGGTAAAGCGAGCAACACCGGATCCATTGAGGGCCAGATCGCTTTAGTGACTGAGCGTATCAACCGTATTTCCGAGCATTTACAGAAAAATAAGCAAGATTTTTCTACCCATCGTGGTCTGATGAAACTGGTTGGTCAGCGTAAACGCCTGCTTACCTACCTCAGCAAGCAGAATCTTCAGGGTTACCGCGCACTGATCGAGAAACTCGGTCTGAGAAAGTAATAATCTTATGTTTATATATTAACCTGTTCCCAACTGCTATGCCGGTTGGGAATATTTGTTTTTGCTGATCTCCTTCCCTCATTATAAATAAATCATTTTTTACCTATGCTCTCCCAACCAATCAATGTAACGTTTGATATCGGCGGCGGAAGAATGGTCACCATCGAAACAGGTAAACTCGCACGCCAGGCTGATGGTGCAGTAACTGTTCGCCAGGGTAACTGTATCATCCTTGCCACCGTAGTTGCCAATAAAGAACCCAGGGAAGGACAGGATTTCTTTCCCGTTATCCGTTGATTACCAGGAAAAATTTGCAGCAGCAGGCCGTATCCCGGGATCATTCTTCAAAAGAGAAGCGAGACTCAACGATTACGAAATATTAACCAGCCGTCTGATCGACCGTGCACTCCGTCCTTTATTCCCTGAAGATTATCTGTGTGATGTACAGGTACTGATTTCACTTGTTTCAAGCGATGCTGAAGTTATGCCCGATGCGCTGGCCTGTCTCGCAGCATCCGCAGCACTCGCTGTTTCCGATATTCCTATCAAAGAAATTATCAGTGAAGTAAGAATAGCCCGTCTCGATGGACAGTTCATTGTAAACCCTACACGCACCGAACTCGAGAAATCTGATATGGAATTTATCATCGCAGCTACTGAAAAGAACCTGATGATGGTGGAAGGTGAAGCAAAAGAATGTAGTGAAGAAGATCTTGTAAAAGCATTGAACTCGCACATGATGCCATCCGCATCCAGATTAAGGCACAGCAGGAACTGAGAGAAAAGAAAGGAGTCACCGCAAAAGAGATTATACCAAACCCGAACATAAAGAAGAACTTCAGCAGAAAGTAAATGCATTTGCAAAAGACAAAGTTTTAGAAATCTCAAGAGCAGGCAGCAGCAAGCACGAACGCAGCGATGCTTTTGATGCACTGAAAAATGAACTGATAACTGCTGTTTTAGGTGAAGAACCTGAAGACTTACGATAAAAAACTGGTTAAAAAATATTACGAAGACCTGAAGTGGGAAGTTGTAAGAAATATGATCGTCGACGAAAGTATACGTCTGGATGGTCGTAGTCTGGATCAGGTTCGTCCGCTTGAAATGGAAGTTGATCCGTTACCTACTCCACATGGTTCTGCATTATTTACAAGAGGTGAAACACAATCTCTCACTACTGTTACATTCGGTACTCCTTTAGATGAATTGCTGGTTGAGAGTGCAGCAAAATCTGTTGATTCGAAATTCTTCCTTCATTATAATTTCCCTCCGTTCAGCACCGGTGAAGTAAAGATGATGCGCGGTCAGAGCAGGAGAGAAGTAGGTCATGGTAACCTTGCAATGCGTTCACTTAAGCAGATGATGCCAACAGGCGACTATGCTTATACTGTACGTGTGGTGAGTGATATCCTTGAATCAAATGGTTCATCATCTATGGCCACTGTTTGTGCAGGTTCACTCGCATTGATGGATGCAGGTGTTCCTATTCCAAAACACGTGAGCGGTGTGGCGATGGGACTTATCACCCGCCAAGCGATGGTAAGTATGCCATCCTTACCGATATTTTGGGTGATGAAGATCACCTCGGTGATATGGACTTTAAAGTAACCGGTACACGCGATGGTATTTGCGGTGTTCAGATGGATATTAAGATCGATGGTTTAAGTATGGATACGATGCGTGCAGCGCTTGCACAGGCAAATGACGGCCGTCTTCATATTCTTGATGCGATGTATCAGTGCATGGACAAACCAAGACCTGATGTGAAGCCTCATGCACCAAGAATGGTGAAGCTGATCATTGACAAGGAATTCATTGGTGCGGTGATCGGACCCGGTGGTAAAATCATCCAGGAAATTCAGAGAGAAACCGGTGCTACTATCAATATTGAAGAAGTGGGCAACCAGGGTGAAGTAAGTATCTTCTCTCCTGAAAAAGACTGGTCTTGACCGCGCTGTTGCGTGGATCAAGGGAATTGTTGCCATTCCTGAAGTAGGCGAAACGTATGAGTCTACTGTAAAATCAGTGATGCCTTATGGTGCGTTTGTTGAATTCATGCCGGGCAAACAGGGATTGCTTCATATCAGTGAAGTTTCATGGAAGCGTCTGGAAACTATGGAAGGTGTGTTGAATGAAGGCGATACTATAAAAGTGAAACTTATCGGTCTTGATCAGAAGACCGGTAAATTCAAACTCAGCAGAAAAGTACTGATGCCGAAACCTGAATTTAAAAAGCAGGAAAACGACAACGCTCCAAGTCAATAAAAATTGACGTAGCACAATAAAATTTAATTATTCAGAGGTCGTAGAACGAATGGTTTTACGACCTCTTTTCTTATATTTGTCAGCTCACCATCTCCTATTCAATGAAAGAACTGTTACTCATTGTAATAGCATACCTGATCGGCTCAATTCCAACCGCCTTATGGTTAGGAAAGGCATATTTTGGTATCGATATACGTGAATACGGTAGCGGCAACTCAGGCGCCACTAATTCGTTCCGGGTATTGGGATCCACGCTGGGGTTCTTTTGTGATGGTTGCCGATGTTATTAAGGGTGTGGTGGCTACCTGTCTTTATATTCTACTTCCATATTATTTAACTGACGAATGGGACCGCACCAACTTTATGGTCGGCTTAGGGCTTAGCGGCGGTGCTGGGGCACATTTTCCCCATATGGGCTGATTTCAGAGGCGGAAAAGGCGTTGCTACTTTATTTGGGATGATCCTCGCTATTCAGCCTGTCGTTGCCGGATGTTGCATTGCCGTGTTCATCTGCGTTCTTTACCTTACAAGGTTTGTTTCTCTCAGTTCCATACTGGCGAGTGTAGCATTCGCAGTATTTATACTTTTTATCTTCAATGAGCAGGAACCGTTATACCGCGCGTTTGCAGTTGCAGTAACACATGACGGTACTTCTTACTCACCAGAAAAATATCAGCCGGTTACTACGCGGAAACGAAAGCAAAGTGCCCATCCTGAAACACAGGGATCGCAGGCGTGAACGACGCCGAACCGAACGGTAATCCTGCTTTCTCCTCACGGTCAATTTGTTAAACTCTGCTTCCCGGCTTTACTTTGCCTTATTTTTACGTCTAATACTTTGTGCTTGGAGGGACTGATGGTATAAGTATTGTCTAACTATTATCAATAGAAAATCTAATTAAAAGATGAGAGTTCAATTAAGGCAAGCTTCCAGATTGCTTGTAGCTGTTACATTCAGTGTTACACTGGCAGCATGCAGCAAAAATTCTATCACCGGCAGAAACCAGCTCGCATTGCTCCCTGAAAGCGAATTGCGTTCGATGGCTGCTTCGGAGTACCAGCAATTCTTAAGTCAGAACAAAGTAGTAAGCGCATCTGGCAGCAAGGATGCTGAAATGGTCAGGAGGGTAGGAACAAGGCTCGTAGCAGCAATAAATAAATACTACGCAACGAAGGGCCTGGCGAATGAGCTTGAAGGTTATAAATGGGAATACAACCTGGTGCAGTCCGATGATGTGAATGCATGGGCGATGCCTGGCGGCAAGATCGTAGTATACACGGGCCTTTTGCCGGTAACGCAGAACGAGGCGGCTCTTGCAGTTGTATTGGGCCACGAGATCACACACGCACTCGCCCACCATGGTAATGAGCGCATGAGCCAGCAGATGGTGGCGCAGGGTATCGGGGTAGTAGGTGGCGTTCTCACATCAGGCAATTCGCAGGTATCTAACATCTTTAATAATATTTATGGCCCCGGAGCCACTGTAGGCGTCTTGCTGCCAAACTCAAGAAAGCAGGAGCTCGAATCCGACAGGTATGGCCTCATCTTCACTGCAATGGCCGGCTATAACCCCAGGGAAGCCGTTCCATTATGGGAACGCATGAAAGCCTTGAGCGGCAACAACAAACCACCCGAATTTTTAAGCACGCACCCTGCTGAGGATACACGTATCCAGAAATTGCAGGAAATGATGCCTGAAGCGCTTAAGTATTATAAGCCGATGGGAAAATAGCCGTGAAGCGTGAAATTTCAAATTAGTCACGCCTCACGCCTCACGTCTCACGATTATATCGTACTTTTGCCGTCCCGTTGCAGGGGAATTCCTCATCTAAATACATCGTGCATGCTGCCAAATTTGCTTGAAAAGCTTCAGTACACGGAACAAAAAAACATCCTTATTCAGGGCCTTCCTTCTTCAATAGAAAAACAATTCGCCAAGCTCGCTTTCGCAAAAAACGTTACTCCTCTTTTAAAGACGAGAAAGATAGATTTTGCTATCGTTTTTGCGGTAAACGTTAACCAGCTCAGCGGAATTTTAAGGGATGTACTTCCAGCTCTTCATGCCGATGGCCTTTTCTGGATTGCTTATCCAAAAAGCACATCCAAGATAGCTACCGATCTCAGCCGCGCATGCAGTTGGGATTGTGTGCACAACGCAGGTTATGAAACGGTAACTGAAGTTACCCTCGATCATGTGTGGACAGCTACAAGGTTCAACAAAAAGTCTATCCAGGCGAAGCCTGCCCGCAAAACGGTTAAGCGCGCAGAACTCGATCTGGCTTAATTCACCTCAGATTTTTCAAAAAGTGAGCTGAAACGGTGGTCTTTCGCTACCCAGCTTTCTTTCAATGGCATCAACCATTTGCCCTTTAATTGTTCAAGGGTGAGTACTGTGTTATTGAAATATAGTGTGGAAGGTTCGATAAAGTTATTTTCGATTGCATATTTCAGTTGTGCCATCGGAACCATCTGTACTCTTTCCTTTACAAGAAATCCTAACAGCAACCGGTCGAACAGCAGTACATTAAACATTTGTTCGATGTCTTTGATCATCCGTACAGAGCTGTCTGTACTGCAGCCACTGACGCCTGACCTTGTTTCGTCGGCTATAAGCACAATGAACTGCCCGAAGAAAAGGTTCGCATATCCAGTTACCGGCGTACCATGCGAGTGCCAGCTGGCTACAAAAGTTTTTAAGTATGTCTTCAATCTGCAGCGCTTCATGTATAGTGAACAACCGGTTACACTGATATATCCAAACCCGTGAATCGTTGTTGAAATCTGCCGGCAGATGCTCCTGGTAGTCGATGTTCATACTGTAAAATTAGCATTATTTATTGCATGGAAATGGCGACCAGCTCAGCGATATCCATCACTTTAACACTGTCTTCCTTTTCAGCGCCCTTCACTCCATCGGTTAGCATGGTATTACAAAAAGGACATGCTGCGGCAACGATGGTTGCGCCTGTTGCCAATGGCTTCCTCCGTACCTTTCAGTATTAATGCGTTTGTTTCCTTTTTCTTCTTCTTTAAACATTTGAGCACCCCCGGCGCCACAACAAAATCCATTGCTCCGGCACCGTTTCATTTCTATGAGTTCGGCATCAAGTGCCTCAAGCACTTTACGCGGCGCTTCATAAATATTGTTCGCTCGGCCGAGGTAACAACTATCGTGATAAGTGATTTTTTTGCCTTTAAATGCACCACCTTCTTTCATTACAATTTTCCCTTCATCTATTAATTGCTGCAAAAATGTTGAGTGATGAATTACATCGTAGTTACCTCCAAGCGCAGGATATTCATTTTTAAAAATGTTGAAACAATGAGGACATGCAGTAACAATTTTTTTGATGTTATAATTATTTAAGATCTGTATATTCTGATAGGCCATCATCTGAAACATAAATTCGTTTCCGGCTCTTCGGGCGGGGTCGCCGTTACACAATTCTTCCTTGCCAAGTACAGCGAATGATGTGCCTGTCCGATTTAAAATTTCAGCAAATGCTTTTGTTATTTTTTGCGCCCGTTGATCGAAACTACCTGCACATCCTACCCAAAATAATACCTCTGGCTGCTGGCCATTTGCAACAAGTTCTGACATGAGTGGTACAGGCATTCTTTTTATATTAATCAATGCAAATATATTATTTTGCAGCACTAAATGAAGCCAATGCATTTACAACAAGCAGTAAACAATGTATTTGTGCAGCTTTCAGAAACGATCAGGCAACTATCACCTTCTCAATACGTTCAACACTGCGGCAATCTGAACAATAACACCATTGGTCAGCATGTGCGGCACGTGATCGAACTTTTCCAATGCCTTGAGAACGGCTATCCTGAAAGCAGCGTCAACTACGAAAAGAGGAAGAGAGATGTGGCAATAGAAACTGATCAGGAACTTGCATTACAGCTTTTGCAGAAGATCCACTCCAATCTCGACAGGCCCGATAAGGAGCTTGTACTACACGCAGCATATGATGAGCTTTCCGATGAGCCCATCAGTATTTCAACAAACTATTTCCGCGAGGTAGCGTATAATCTCGAGCATACCATTCACCACATGGCCCTGATACGTGTGGGCATCAAGGAGATCGCTGATATCGCACTTCCCGATGAGTTTGGTGTGGCCTCGTCTACCGTTAAGCATCGCAAAGAATGTGCACAGTAACATACATTCCTTCGAAGGAATATTTGTACATCACCTCGAATCGTGATGAGAAAAACTGGCGTAGCGATGCGCTTGCTCCAACGTCGTATAAATCAACATCAGGAAACGTTATTTATCCGAAAGATGGTGACGCCGGTGGCACCTGGATAGCCGCGCATCAAAACGGAAATGTTGTTGTGTTTTTAAATGGTGCGTTTGTTTGCCATGATCCTCAGCCGCCCTATAGAAAAAGTCGCGGATTAATTTTGCTGGATTTAGTAAACGACCCTTCTCCCTACAACAAATTTCAATCGATCAACCTGGAGACTATCGAACCCTTTACGGCCGTGATCACCGATGACAAGCGGCTGCACGAATGCAGGTGGGATGGCTCGAAAAAATACAACAAAGAATTAGATGCAGATGCTCCGTATATCTGGTCGTCAGCCACTTTGTACGATGATCAAACAATTGCCAGGAGAAAAACATGGTTCGATGAATGGATAGCGGAGAATAGTGACCCGGATCAAAGCGAGATTCTGCATTTTCATCAGTTCACAGGCGATGGCGATTCCCATAACGACCTTATGATGAACCGCAATGGCAAAGTATTCACCGTAAGTATTACATCCGTTGAAGTAAGTAGTAACGGGTTACAGATGGATTACCTCGATTTAAAAAACGACGACAGGCACTCCGCCCGGCTATTGTTTGATCCATCAACAGCAGGTAAGTAATGAATGGTTTTCAGCGTCTTTTCAGGCGACCGTTTTTTATCAAATTATTTAATTGGGAATACTGGAGTTTCTCGGCTGTTTACAGCTGGATATACCCCATCTACTTTCTGCTCGCCCTGAGAACACGCTCGTTCTTCTTTTTCTCCGCATCAAATCCAACAATAAAAAATGGCGGGTTTTTATGTGAATCGAAAAAAGACATTCACTCGATCATGCCCAGTCATTTGTATCCACTAACGCTTCATTTTAATTTGGGCGAAGATTGTAGGGATGTTATCAACAAACTCACCGAAAATGGTTTTGAGTATCCGTTGATCGGTAAGCCTGATACAGGCGGGCGCGGCAGGGGAGTGAAGCTGTTGACGAACGAAACGGAATTGATAGACTACATCAATGGGAGCACTGTAGATTTTCATGTGCAGAAATTTATACCGTATAAAAATGAGGCGGGTATTTTTTATTGCCGGTATCCGGGAAGTGAAAAAGGGTTCGTAACAGGTATTGTAAGAAAAGAATTTCTGACAGTACACGGTGACGGTAAAAGCTCTGTTCGCCTGTTGCTTGAAAAAGATAGCCGGTCGAGGCTGCAGCTGGAAAGTTTGCAAAAAATATACGG
Source organism: uncultured Chitinophagaceae bacterium (assembly GCA_963782225.1). GTDB lineage: Bacteria > Bacteroidota > Bacteroidia > Chitinophagales > Chitinophagaceae > Flavitalea. The sequence goes on along the minus strand of CAWAIQ010000004.1, from coordinate 3,242,796 downwards.
CGATTATCTCGAAACAATCCTGCCTTATGGCGAAGAGAAGGTGCTGGTGCCCTATGGCAACCATGCACGGGGTGCAAAGTTCCTCGACGATACGCATCTCGCAGATGACGTTGTAGTAGAGAGAATGAATGAAATCTGCAAGCAGATCGAAGGCTTCTATTTTGGTAGGCTCGATATTAAATACAGCACGTGGAACGAATTCCGGGAAGGGAAGAACTTTTCGATAATAGAGGTAAATGGTGCGGGTTCAGAGCCTACGCATATGTATGATCCACGCCATTCCCTTTTCTTTGCATGGAAAGAAATTGTGCGCCATTGGTTTCTCCTGAATAAAATTTCAAGAATGAACCATAAGCGCGGCCATAAATATCTCACCGTAAAAGAGGGCCTGGCGATGTTCAGGGAAGACGAAGAGCAATCGAGGCGGTTGGCCATGATGAAACAATAAAAGCACGGTAAAAGAATTCAGTCTTGAGAATTTTTCGCATACTCATAACCGGTTTAACGATCAGCTTTCTCGGCACACTTCCGCTGGGAACGCTGAACGTTGCTGCAATGCAGATTTCGGTTACCGATGGCATCAGGCCGGCAATATACTTCGTGTTAGGGTGCCTGCTGGTGGAAGTGATTTATGTGAGAGTATCGCTGGTTGCGATGAATTGGGTGTTGAAACATAAAAAGCTGTTTCGCTGGCTTGAGTGGGCATCGGTTGCGATCCTCCTTGCGCTGGCAGTGTCGAGCTTTGTTGCTGCAGCTGACCCCGAAGTAAAGAAAAATGTATTGTTGTCAAGCGGGATCCACCGTTTTTGGCTGGGCGTGATGATGAGCGCGCTAAACCCCGTACAAATTCCCTTTTGGTTTGGCTGGAGCACCGTTTTGTTTACAAAGAAAGTTCTGGAGCACCGTAGCAGCGACTACAATTTTTACATTACAGGAATTGGCACCGGTACATTTATCGGCAACCTGATCTTTATCTTAGGGGGAAGATTTATAGTAGAGAGTTTGAACGCGAATCAAAACGTTCTGCACCTTGTTATCGGGTGTATTTTTTTGGTGACCGCGGTGGTACTAATGATCAAAGTGATCCGCAAACGGGATATCTGATCACATCATGTACGCGCCGACAACATCTTCGCCATCTACTTCCACGTATATGTGATCCTGCAAAGTGGTGGCCACTGATAGTCCCTTATAATCGAGGTTTACGGGAAATGCTTTGTGTGTTCTTTCAACCAGCGCGAGCGTCTGTATTTTTTTAGGATGGAAATCGAGGAAGGGCTTAAGAGAATACAGTATTGTTTTTCCGCTATTGGCTACATCATCTACCAAAACAATCACTTTGCCGGTGATGTCGATCTGTTCGCTTAGCACTACGTCGCCCGGGTTCTTTTTATCGATAGTAAGATTAATCAGCTGAACTTTGAGCTGGCTGTGTTGTTTCAGAAGCCTTTCCACGGTTCTCGCTATCACACTGCCGTTGTCCTGGATGCCCACGAGGATGATACCTTCTTCATCAAGGTTACTTTCGACAATCTCGAGCGCCATACGTTCAAGCTTCATCCGTATGCTATCTTTGTCGAGTATGTCTTTCCGTGCCATCTTAAAATTTTGGCAAAAATAGCAGTAAAAGCGATAATTATTAACTTAGTGCCCAATCCATCACTGAATGCAATATCTGCAACAGATTCTTTTCATCCTCATCTTTGCTGCCGCCGTTATTATTTTCACCAGGAAAGTACAGGAAATTGCTGCGAACATCAATCTCGGAAAGGATGAAGATTATAGTGACCGGAAGAGGTGAACGCTGGAAGAATTTGCTGCTGATAGCGTTCGGACAAAAGAAGATGTTCCGCAAAGCCACTGGTGGCGCTACTTCACTTCGTTATTTATGCCGGATTTCTGATCATCAATATCGAGGTGCTTGAAATAATTCTCGATGGCATTTTTGGTACGTCACCGGCTTTTTGCCCCGTACCTTGGCGGCTTTTATACATTTCTTATCAACTTCTTTGAAATATTCGCATTAGGAGTGATCATCGTGTGCGTCGCATTTCTTGCGCGCAGGAACATTTTGAAATTGCGCCGCTTTATCAGCCGCGATTTAGATGGATGGCCACGCAGCGATGCAAATTATATTCTGATCTCTGAGATCGTTTTGATGACGCTATTGCTAACGATGAACGCCACCGACACCGAACTGCAACAAAGAGGCAACACGGCTTATTCGCATTTTCTTACGGGCAACTTCGTGGTGTCCTCGTGGCTGCATCCATTGTTCTCAGGACTATCCGACAATGCATTGATCGCTGTTGAGCGTACAGCATGGTGGCTGCATATCGTGGGCATATTCATCTTTCTTAATTATCTGCCGTATTCAAAACACCTGCATATTATCCTTGCTTTCCCAAATGCATATTATACCAGGCTGCATCCAAAAGGCGAGATCAGGAATATGCCATCGGTGCAAAATGAAGTGCTGTATGCTATGCAACCGGAATTAGCCCCTGCGGATGCAGCACCACCAGATAAATTCGGCGCGAAAGATGTTTTCGACCTAAGCTGGCGAAATCTGCTCGATGCTTATAGTTGCACGGAGTGTGGCCGATGTAGTGCGGCTTGTCCGGCTACGCAAACAGGAAAGCTTCTTTCGCCGAGAAAGATCATGATGGATACGCGTGATAGAATGGACGACGTGCGAAAGAATATCAAGAGCAATGGAGAGTTTAAAGACGATGGAAAAACGCTTCTTACATCAATACATAAGCGTCGAAGAATTACGTGCGTGTACTACCTGCCAGGCGTGTGTGCAGGAGTGCCCTGTAAATATCAGTCCGCTGGAAATTATTGTTGAGCTGCGGAGATCATTGATCATGGAAGAAAGTAATGCGCCTGCAGAATGGAATGCAATGAATTCGAATATTGAGAACAACTTCGCACCCTGGAAATTCAATCCGGATGAAAGGGATGCCTGGATGGCAGGATCGTGAGACGACAAACGGCAGACGGCAGGAAATTATCTTATAATTAATTTCAAGCCTTTCCCGGACGTCAACTGTAACGCCGGCGCCGGAACCTTAATCACATTCAAAACAAAAAATACTTTCCTTAACACCTTACTTCGGGTAGGTATTCTAGTTAGATCAATATCCGGTGACAGGTAAAACTTCCTCGATCTGGCAATACTTCTAAAGTCCTGGTAAGTCCCTTGCTTATCTATCCATTCATTGCTTCTTCCACCAAACATCCCTTCTGCTCCATAACCGACAGCAACATTCAACCAGGCAGGCACATCCAGGTCCGGAACCATCGACTGAAGATTTGCACTTACCCAGTATGTTTGCGAATTGTAGTCTTTCAACACTCTTTCAGCAACAGAACTTCCAAACAATTCGTTTCTTCTTTGTTCAGATTGGCAGGATATTTCTTAGGCCAGAAAGTCATCTTCATCAACACATTCTGCCTTCCCGAAGTAAGTTCCTGCAGTACAAATAAACCCGCTCCGGCAATATTCGCACCTACATCGCCCCAGCTAAATCCCCATTCGACTGAATAGGCATCCTGGATCTCAATAATACTCTGATACACCATTCCGCTAACCCCTCCTAAAATCGCAGAGGTTCGCTTATTCAAACCCGTCCATGCCCACATTTCTTTGGACGCACGGCTTACATGGTAGGTTGTCCAGATATGACCGGCCTTATCCATCTGGTTCCATTCAGGAATGTCGTCGAAGAAATGAAAGTGGGTGCGGCTGTAGTCTGCATACCAGGCTTTGTTTAGTGCGATGAACGAACCTGTGTAAAAGACTGCATTAGCACCGGCGACAATGAGTAATTTCTTTTTGTTGAGCATCGGAGCCGAAGAGGTATCCTGCGCAAAAGCAGGTGACATAAAGGATACAAACCAAAACAGTATGACGGCTCTTTTTACCACCTCGCAATAAAGGTAAATGATTTATATTGCTATTATAAACGGTTGAACATATGGACGAAGCAATTAAGAAGCGTTATAGTGCATGGGTGAATGGAAATTTTGATGGAGATACAAAGAATGCTATCCAGCAGCTGGAAAAAGAGAATCCAAATGAACTTGCGGATGCATTTTACAGGAACCTGGAGTTTGGAACAGGTGGTTTAAGAGGAATAATGGGTGTTGGTACAAACCGTATGAATAAATACACGGTTGGTATGGCTACGCAGGGCTATGCAAATTATCTGAAGCAAACATATCCGGGCGGAGTGGTACGTGTGGCAGTTGCGCACGACAGCAGGAATAACAGTCGGGCGTTTGCGGAAATAGTGGCGAACGTAATGGGCGCAAATGGCATTAAAGTTTTTTTATTTGAAGCGCTGCGTCCAACGCCGGAATTATCGTTTACCATCCGTCATCTCGGCTGCCAGGGAGGAGTTGTGCTAACAGCGTCTCACAATCCAAAAGAATATAATGGCTATAAGGCCTACTGGAGTGATGGCGGACAGCTTGTGCCGCCGCATGATAAAAATGTTATCAAAGAAGTAGAGAAGATAGCATCGGTCGACGATGTAAAATGGTCGGGGGGAGAAAATAACATAACACTAATCGGCAAGGAGATCGATGAGGAATATATCAAAATGCTGAAAACGCTTTCGGTTTTTCCGGAAGTGATTCAGAAGCAAAGTGATCTCAAAATCGTTTACACACCGATACACGGTACGGGCATCACGCTCGTGCCCCAGGCGCTCGAACGTTTCGGTTTCAGAAATGTGACTATCGTTGATGAGCAATCGACGCCTGATGGAAATTTTCCAACTGTTGGCTATCCAAACCCGGAAGAAAGCGAGGCGATGGCGATAGGTTTGAAAAAAGCGAAAGAAATTGACGCAGATATATTACTTGGTACAGATCCCGACGCGGATCGTGTAGGCATTGGCGTGAAAGACAAGAACGGCAAATGGGTGCTGATGAATGGCAACCAGACGGCTGTGCTCGCATTTAATTATATGATCGAGGCGAGAAAAGAAAAAGGTATTGCACGATCAAATGATATGGTGGTGAAAACGATCGTAACATCGGACCTGATTGACAGGATCGCGGCTGCGAACGGTGTTAAGTGTTACAATGTGCTGACTGGTTTTAAATGGATCGCTGAATTGATTCGTGAGAAGGAGGCAAGCGAAAATTATGTAATCGGTGGCGAAGAAAGCTATGGATTGATGGTGGGATCGAAACTGCGTGATAAAGATGCAGTGGCGGCTGTAGCTGTGCTGTGCGAAATGGCGGCATATGAAAAAGATAAGGGCCGGTTGCTGTATGACAAGCTGATAGATTTATATGTTCAATACGGTTTCTACAAAGAACATTTGATTTCTATTACGAAGAAAGGAATGAACGGCCAGAAAGAGATTGCGGAAATGATGGAAATGTACAGGGCAAATCCGCCGCGTAAGATCAACGGATCTGCGGTGGTACAATTGCTCGATTATGAGATGAAGCGCGGGAGGAACTTACAAACAGGTGAGGAGTGGGAGATAAAACTGCCTAAATCGAATGTGTTGCAATTTATCTTAGCCGATGGGTCGAAGATTTCGGCGAGGCCATCGGGTACGGAGCCAAAGATCAAGTTTTATTTTAGTGTGAATACCAGGTTAGATTCGCCTGCGAACTTTGAAAAGGTTGAGCAAGAATTAAGTGAGCGAATTAAAAATATTATTTCCGATTTGAAACTTTAAATATTTAGAACCGCCCCTGGCCCTCCCTCAGGGAGGGGAATTTTTTTTCCTTCCAGAAGGTTTTATTTTTATTTCTAGTAAAAAGAATCAAAACCTTCATTTAAGAAAATATCTTGCTCGCGCGCGAAGGTTTCACAATTTCGTGCAAACGAAAAATTACTAATAAGCGCCGCAGTCACCCTGATATCATCAGCAAAAATTCTATCCTCGGAAGCAAACGCCACATGCTTGCGCACATACTCGTGTGCAAACTCAAGTAATGCACTACTCTTCAGCGGCCGCCGGAACTCGATCGCCTGGCAGGCCGTAAGCAACTCTATTCCAAGAATGTTTTCAAGATTATCAATAATTCGCGAAAGCTTTCTCCCGCTAATACTTCCCATACTCACATGATCTTCCTGGCCGAGCGAAGTAGGAATACTATCAGCACTTGCAGGAAAACAAAGCGTTTTATTTTCTGTTACGAGCGCTGCGGTCGTATACTGCGGTATCATGAATCCACTGTTCAATCCAACATTGTTCATTAACAGCATTGGCAACCCCCATTTTCCTTCCAGTAATAAATAGCATCTTCTGTCTGATATGTTGCCAGCTTCCGAAGCAGCAACCGCGGCATAGTCTAATGGAAGTGCAAGCGGCTGTCCATGAAAGTTACCCCCGCTGATAGTATCATCAGCCGAAAAAATAACAGGGTTATCCGTAACCGAGTTCAATTCAATTTCAGTGAGCTCTTTCAAATGTTGCCACGCGTTACGCGAAGCGCCATGTACCTGCGGCATACAGCGCAGCGAATAAGGATCCTGAACACGGCCACAATCGATATGGCTTTGCATGATCTCTGAGTCTTTCAAAATTAATCTCAGTCGCTGCGCTACCAGCTGGTTGCCCGCGAACGGACGTAACTCATGCAGCTTAGGATTAAAGGGTGCCTGCGTACCTGTAAGCGCTTCAAGGCTCATGGCTCCTATAATATCAGCTGCGTCAAGGCAATTATGCAACCGTTGCACTGCTTTGACCGCAAACGACAAAATGAATTGCGTTCCATTGATAAGGGCGAGGCCTTCTTTCGGCCCGAGTTGAATAGGCGTTAAATTCTCATGACGGTACATGGCCGATGTGCCCATCCTTTCTCCCTTGTAGAAAACCTCACCAAGTCCGATCAGCGGCAGGAAGAGGTGTGCAAGAGGAGCCAGGTCGCCCGAAGCGCCGACCGAACCTTGTTCGGGCACAACCGGCAGCACGTCGTTATCGATATGCCAGATGATTCGTTCAAGCGTTGAAAGCTGCACTCCCGAAAATCCTTTCGCCAGCGAATGCACCTTGGTGATGAGCATAAGTTTGGAAATCTCCGGCGACACCGGGCTACCCACACCGACGCTATGACTCTGCAGTATTTTGTATTGCAGCAGGCGTGTATCACTTTCAGATATCGTTGTGGAGGCAAGCGCACCAAAGCCGGTATTTATTCCATACACTGTTTTGCCCGACGATACGATATCCTGCACATGTTGCTGACTTTGCAAAACAATTTGCGCGGTTTGCGCTGTGATAACGCCGCGGGTAGTTCCATTGGCAATAGCGAGCGCAATGGAAGAGGTAAGATGGCCGCGGCCATAGTTAAAAGTTGTGGTCATGAGGCGCCAAAAATAAAGGAAGTTTTGATGAACGTGAAAGCCGAACGTGAATCGTGAAACCGTATATTTGAAAACCATATAAACTTTTCACATGAAAACAACGACGGGCGCGCAACTTTCCATTATGATGTTTCTTGAATATTTCGTGTGGGGCGCCTGGTACGTTACAATGGGTACTTATATGTCGGTGCACCTGCACTCGTCAGATATCCAGATTGGGGCGGCCTATAGCGCCTTAGCTATCGCAACAATGATCTCTCCTTTCTTTGTGGGCATGATAGCCGACAGATATTTTGCTGCGCAGAAACTGATGGGTGCATTACACCTGGTAGGAGCTGCATTATTATACCTCGCAATACAAGATTGATGATAATGCATTATTCTATTGGATCATCATGTTCTATTCGCTGTTATATATGCCCACAATAGCTTTGTCGAACAATGTGGCGTTTAGCCAGATGACGGACCCTGGTAAACAGTTTCCGGCGATCAGGGTATTTGGAACACTAGGATGGATAGCTGCGGGATTTTTAATCGGTCAAACGGGTTGGGAAAAAACACCAAACACTTTTATCCTTGCGGCAGTGGTATCGGCGATTTATGGAATCTACAGTTTCACTTTGCCAAACACGCCTCCAAAAGCGAAGACAGCAGAAACAACATCGTTCGGAAAATCCATTGGTGCCGAGGCGATCGTTCTATTCAAAAACAGATCATACCTCATTTTCTTTATTTCTGCGATTCTCATTTGTATTCCGCTTGCCTTTTATTATGGTTTTGCAAACTTGTTCCTAGTAGAAAAAGGCATGGAAGATGCCGCCGGCAAAATGATCTTCGGACAAATTTCAGAAGCGATATTTATTCTTGCCATCCCGTTCCTGTTTAATCGCATCGGTGTAAAAAACATGCTCATCCTCGGTATGAGTGCATGGGCACTGCGCTACTTTGCTTTCGGCAACGGCGATGTGGGAAGTAATCTCTGGTTACTGTATGCAGGCATCATTTTACACGGTATCTGCTACGACTTTTTCTTTGTTACCGGGTACATGTATACCGAGAAAAAAGCAGGAGAGAAAATTAAAAACTCTGCCCAGGGATTATTCACGTTCGCCACTTACGGTGTGGGAATGTTTATTGGAACATGGTTCTCCGGATTTGTGGCTGACTACTATAAAATATCAAACAATAATCACGACTGGTTAAAGATATGGTCGGTGCCCGCGTATATAGCTATCGGAGTGCTCATATTGTTCATTATATTTTTCAGAGAGAAGAACGGCAAGAAAACATCAAAACTTACAACTTAATTGTATGCAAAAAATAGCGATGCTTGGTGGTGGTTTTATCGGACGATTTTATGCTGAATCCTTGCAGGGGCAAAGAAGTATGGATAAGATCGTAAGTATTTATTCGAGGAGAGAGGAGACGGCTAAAAAGTTTGCAACCGATTATAGTGTTGCGCACTTCACAACTACAATGGAAGAGGCCATTGCGAATCCAGAGGTAACGATCGTTTGCATCGCGTTGCCTAATAATTTACATGAAGAAGCCGTTATGCTTTGCTGCAAACATAAAAAGGCAGTGATGAGCACAAAACCGCTCGCGCGTAATGCGGCGGAAGCAAAGCGTATGCTGGAAGCTGTAGAACAGGCCGGCATTTTCAATGGCTACCTGGAGGATCTCGTGTATTCTCCTAAATGCATAAAGGCAATCAAAGAAGTGCAGAGCGGGGCAATCGGTCGCGTGCTGTGGGCAAAATCGCGCGAGGCGCATCCTGGTCCGCACAGCGAATGGTTCTGGAATAAAGAGCAGGCGGGCGGCGGATGCATCCTCGATCTGGGTTGCCATTGTATTGAAATTACCCGAAGCTATATCGGTAAAGACATTAAACCGGTTGAAGTAATGTGCTGGGCCGATACGCAGGTGAAGCCGATTGATGCGGAAGATCATGCAATAGCGTTAATAAAATACGAGAACGGTGCGATCGCTCAATTCGAAGTAAGCTGGACATTCCGCGGTGGAATGGATCTTCGTGAAGAAGTAATGGGCACTGAGGGAACGATATGGGTAAACAACTTTTTACGTACGGGCTTTGAAATGTTCACCACCGGAAAAGGAACCGCTTATGTTGCCGAAAAAGCGGAAACGAATGCCGGATGGCTCTTTCCTGTGGGCGACGAAGTAAACGACCTTGGGTACAACCATATGTTTACCGACATGTTCAGAAGCTTTGAGGAAGGCAGAGAACCGATAGAAAGCTTTTACGATGGATATTTCTGTAACGCAGTAATGGACGCCGCATATGCCTCAGCAGCGTCGAAAAAGTGGGAACCTGTAAATCTGGAGATATGGAGAGGCCAAACAAACGTGTCAAAAGGCACGAGCCTCACCGAATACGATGCCGACCATTATCTCGTAAAAGAGGAACTAACGCACTACGGCACAAAGAAAGTGATCCTGAAAAATAAGCAGTCAGGAAAAATAATCGAGAAAGTAATCTGATCAGGAGACCGCTTTTAACCCGATAATCGAAGAGATCAGCGTACAAATAAAAAATACCCGCCAGAAATCTGCGGGCTCACGGAAAATGAATATTCCCATTAATACCGTGCCTACCGCACCGATGCCGGTCCAAACTGCGTAAGCCGTGCCGATCGGTAATGTTTGCGTTGCCTTTACCAGCAGGATCATACTTACTGCAAGCGATACGATGAAGCCAGTGTACCAGAGAATAGCTTCGTTACCGCTGCTTTGTTTCGCTTTTCCTAAACACGATGCGAATGCCACTTCGAACAAACCCGCAATGATGAGAATGATCCAGTTCATAAAATTTAAAATTAATATTATAACAGCGCGAAGTCTTCTGTTTTTGGAAACTTATCAAAAACACTAATGATAAGTTCTGGAATGGGCGAGGCGAGTTTACGAAGTTTCGTATCGATCCACGATCCTTCTACTGTCAAGGTCGCAAGTAATTTATTATTCGGGCCTGAAAAGATATGGCGGATTTCCCACCGCGATGCATCCTGCCGCATTTTTGCAACACTTGCACTGATAAAAACTTCGTCACCCGATTTTATTTCCCTCCTGAAAATACATTCTTCTCTGAATAGGATAGGTCCTACATGATGATCTTTCATAAACTGAAGGGTAAGTCCGTTTGCTTCAAGCAACTCTACGCGTTGTGCGGCGCCAAGGTCGTAGTAAACGCTATGACGCAAATGAAAATTAGGATCAAGATCCGCCCATCTTATTGAAATCTGCTTTTCGAACTGTGACATGGCAACAATTTAGAAAATTTTACTCATGTCCTGACTTCCGGTAAAACGTGTTTCCCGAAATCATTTATAAAAGTTTCCTGTTGCCTGTTTACGTTATGTAGAACGATATTTTCAAAAACCATGTTTATGTATCGACAAGATTCATTTGATAAAATATTCGTACGCTATTTCGTCGTACGCGCCTTCAGGTCGTTCGCTCCATGGAGAGGCCTGGTAGCATACGATGACCGTTGTGCTAATATTTAATTCCTGGATATTTATTTCTTACAAATCGAATCGCACTGTCCATTTCGGAATTAACTGCTGAAAGTGTTATCCTCGATTCTCTTATCAATAAGACGCTGGCGTAGAAAAGAAGGCCTGCCCCAACTATTCCAAGTGCCACGGGTATCCACGTATATCTTGCTTTTGAAATGTCTACAATGCCGATGCTGATGCTGGTGGCGACAAATATGCTGAGTGTTATGTAGAGAACGCTCATTGCACGAGTGAGCAACCTGGCACGCCTGCTGTTTTTATGAAGTTGTGCAAACAGTGTTTCTACTTCATTTTCAATCGAAGTTTCTGGTGCATTTGCTTTAGTAAGCTCCTTGATCCATTCTGTCAGCTTGCGTGTTCGCTCTACGATACGGCTCAGCCGCTGCGAGGTGGTTAAAATAAGTTGACCACTTGCAAGGATGAGCACCACGGGTGTGATCATCGCAGATAATACTGTAAGAGCCGGTGAAAACTGGTCCATACTACTCTGACGAGTACCATTTCTATGCCACCGTTGCCCGTCGCTTTCTGCCCTGTGAATGTCGCACGCACACAGGACAAAGTGTTGTAATGTTGCAGACATTTGCGTGAAAGCAATTGAATTTATATGAATAAAAGGATATTAATCGGCATGTTGGTGGCGGTAACGTTGTTAAATGGTTATCAAATGGCGTTCGGCCAGGCTATTAAGCCTTCCAACAGCGGCTACGCGGCTGTAAATGGATTGAAGATGTATTACGAAGTGTATGGCAAGGGTAAGCCTTTATTGCTGTTGCATGGGTCGTATATGAACATTCCTTTGAACTGGTCCCACATTATTCCGTTGTTGGCGAAAGACAGGCAGGTGATTGTAACAGAGTTGCAGGGACACGGCCGGACGAAAGATATTAGCCGGGAGTTAAGTTTTGAGGGAATGGCGGATGATGTGTCGGGATTGCTGAAGCATCTCAAAATTGATAGTGCAGACATTCTTGGGTACAGCATGGGAGGAGGAGTAGCTTACCAGTTTGCGGTGCGCCATCCAAAGCAGTTGCGGAGACTGGTTATTTTGTCTGGGGCGTATGCGCACAATGGCTGGTGGCCAGAGGTTGAAGCGATGTTCGGGTCATTTACGGCTGATATGTTCCGCGGTTCGCCTATTCAGACTTCTTATGATAGTTTAGGTAACGATCCGGCGCATTTTGAAGACTTTGTGAAGAAGGTGATCAGCATCGATTTAAAGCCTTACGACTGGACCAACGAAGTAAAAAAAATCCAGGCACCTATTTTCATTGCGCTTGGCGATGCTGATGGTATTCGATACGAACATGCGCTGGAACTGTATCGTGCCAAGGGTGGTGGAAAGATGGGTGATATTAATGGGCTGCCTGCAAGTCGCCTGGCTATTTTACCCGGCACTACCCATGTTGGTATGATGCAGCGGACGGATATACTCATTCCGATGATCAGAGACTTCCTGGATTCGGATCTAAACCCAGATCCGCCTACGTTTTAGTGATTTTTATCGCTTTTTGTTGGCATGATCTTTTGGAAATAATTCGTTATAGGAGTTTGAGGCATGGGTGTGCAAATAGTATTGGTGGAAGATGACGAGGCTATTCGTGATGTACTGGTAATAGTGCTGCAAAGTTCCGACTACGAAGTGAAAGTTTTTTCAAGTGCTGAAGAATTCCTGAATGCGGACACCAAGGATGTCGATTTGTTTTTGATAGACTATCGCTTACCCGGAATGAATGGGATCCAGTTATGCAGTCAGTTGAAAGAAGATGCCCGGACCACTGCGGTTCCTGTGATTTTATTGTCAGCTGATTTTTATATAAGGAAGAAGATGAGCGACTGCGGTGCCACATCCGCGATTGACAAACCTTTCTCACGGCTCGAGTTACTTAATCACATCGAATCCGCTTTGAAAGGTAGGCAACGGGATTAAGGAATACTCTCGAATACCGGTTTGTCGAGAAGGATTTTTTTGACAACAGGTTTTGTGCCGGCAAAGTAACCGATGAACATTGTTTGAACTTTGGCGTTTGAGAGCATGTCTTCGTGGCCAGCATATTCAATGACCACATGCTGGGCATTGGAAAACTTTTTCATTATTTCTTCTACATTGGAAACCGGGGTGTTGCTATCCATCGAACCGCTCACGAAAAGTGCAGGAACGTTGCTCTTGAAAAGTGTCCGGTATTCATCGCCAAGATCAATGGATCCCCAATAATTTTTTGCATAGATATCCGGAGTATTCATTGCGTTGCCAAGTATCGCTGCTCTACCTTCCTTGTGGATCCGCGCAAGACGCGCTTTACTCGCACCGGAGGCAGTACGCATCACACCGATTGCGGATGCGTAATCACCATTCAGTTGATTGTATCGCTTCTCAACATACTCCTGGAGAATTGTATAATCTCCTCTATCTATCCCATAAAGCATTGCGGGAAAAAGAACAAAGTCAGATGCATCTCCCGCATCAAGACGAAGAATAAACTGCAAGCCAAATTTGCCTACCGGCACGTCTATTGAATCGCCAGTCCTATTTTCTTTGACACGGATATTTACGGGCGTCTTTTCCAATTTCAATAAGATCTTTTTAAGCAACGTCCGCATGTCGGGAACTTTAGTACTCAGCGCGGAGTCCTGTGAAGCCAGGATAGAAATTTTTTCAATTTGTTTGTCGTACGTAGAGGGAAGATGATGCATGTGATCCGGGCCCGAAGTTCCGATTAACACCATACGATCGATAAGGCCGGGATTTTGTCGTGCGGCGGCGAGCGCCAGGTGCGTACCGTAGCTGATAGCAAGAATATTCAGTTTGGGGGCATCAAGCACCTTGCTCAGGTCAAGAAGATCATATGCATTTTGCACTGTATTGTAACCGCGAATATCAACACCGCGATTACGCATGGTATCGGCTCCGGCCTTCGCCTGAACATTTGCCACATTGATGATAGTTTCGGGCGAAAGAAATATGTTTTGTTTATCTGTCGGAGGAACTTTATAAATGAGTGATGGGAGAGAACCGCCGCAACCGCGTTGATCAACAAGAATTACATCATGGTGCTGTCGAAATGCCTGTATGACATCCTGAAAATAATCCTGTTTGATATAATTGATTCCTGATTGACCCGGTCCACCAGCCAGGAATACTACAGGAGAAGATGGCGTTGAAGAAGATGATTTAACGATGAGCACCTTTATTGAAATAGTCTTTGAATTTTTTACGCGTCGGTTTTCGGGAACCGAAAAGAAGGCGGTGTTATAATGAATGCTGTCGCCTGCATGCGGAATAATGTAACCGGGCTCTACGTTAAAAAGTTCATGTTTCTGGGAGAACGAATAAAAGGAGAGCTGGGATAGCATTAGGAAAAAGAACAGTCTCAGGATCATTGGTTGAAGCTATCAATTTGCTGCATGATGAACAAACCTACCAATACCCGACATTAAAGGGCCCTTAGGCCTGCATTTAAAAAAATAGGCCCGGATAGAAATCCAGGCCGTGTTTTAAATCCAATATCCTATGAAAAACCTGCACTATATACTCCATCCACGTGCCGAAAACAAAAGGCCTTAGTATCAATCAATTAACCGTACACCATCATTCCATCCGTACCAAATCCGGAAATTTTTTTTCAATAATGGAAGACTGTAACCAGTAAGAAATGTACGTAGTAAATTTACTCTTGACGAAGAGTTAAACGTTGAACACATTTGTTGAGATAAAAATCCATTACCCAATGATCTATGAAGTCACAAGCCTCACAGACGAAGAGCTGCAACACCTGTATATCAAGGAAAGCACGCATCTTCAAACGGCAATCGAACGCAATACCACTTACAATTTTGTGCAATCACTCAAAGTCACGGTCACGCATTTAGACAATGAGCTCAAAAAACGCCAGCAGAGCGTGGTGACCCAAAGTCCGGTCTTCTATCACGAAATCCGCGCATAGTCATGACCGTAACTTGCACCGACACAACTCATCAAACAAAAGAACCCGCTGCTTTCACAACGGGTTCTTTATTTCTTTTACAATCTGCAGACTAAGCCGGCACTTCATTTTGATGTGTAACTGCATGATACCTTTGCAAAGCGTCTTGTAAACCGGGCATCATTACAGATTCTCCGTTTACAAGATGCCAAAGCCCCTGTTCTTCCCTTATTAATAAATCAAGTGACACGTTGGTCACGTCCGGCAAATAAGAAACCGGCCGGTCGCTGTTCGTTTCTATTGACGTAATCAGTTCTTCAGAAGTTTCGGCATTTAATAATGTGCCGATGGTGACAACTATTGAAGACGGATTTATTTGAAGAAGATCAACTTTCTCTGTCGCGCCAACACACATGAACTGCGTTTTATCCAAACACATGCGTGCGAGCAATTCGCTTGCAGATTCGTGCGAGTCATAGGCAAGGTGTATAACAGCCCAATACTTACTCAGTTCGATATCATCGATCCTATCATCACTAACAACTTCATGCGAAAGCGATCTTCCCCCGCAAATTTTCGTAAATGACCGAAGCACCGGTCCTTCGTTGCCTACAATTAATATCACCTGTGAGCCATCATCAAAGGAAACTTCAGCATCATTAGGAATTTCGCCACTTAAAAATCGATCAGGACGGTGCCACCAGCCTTTTTGATGAAGGGCAGGATGCGAAAATTCTTTACCCGCCGCGAGCGACTGTATGAGTCTTGCAGTCACGGTAGGGCGTGGACCATCACCGCGCAGATCAAAAGCACCATTTTCGTATTCATGATTGGCCGACGTCAACAGTTTGTCCCAACCATAAGCGCCAAAAAGCGACCAGGCGGTGACCGCCAGAACAGGCGATCCTTTTTTCGAATGTTCACAACAGGTATCCCACACCTCCTTAAACCATCGTGCCGATTCCTCTGCAGTACAATGAAGATGAGCTTCCGTTATCGCAATCGGCAGCTGATACTTCTCTTCAACTTCATTCAAAAGAATGTTTAATCCTGATGGCTGTCCATGATCAACACGAATTGCTTCTGTATCAACATACCTTTCGAGCCAGTTACCACCGTGAAGATGTTCAGGATAATTTTCGAGCCGGTTATCAAGAAACCGCTCAGATGTAACATAATAATTCAGACCTAACACATCCGGCGGACAGGGATTCTCTTTAAAAAATAAAAGTGAATGTTCACTGATGCGAGCACGCATAAAATAATCCCAAAGCGGATGATCATTATCAACCTTTCCGCAAAGCAGATCAAATGAAATCCAACGCCTGTCATTTTCAAAATCTGCCTGGTACTGTAACGCTGGAACCGCATGAGTTTTACCGATATCTTCTGTTTGTATAAGCTTTGCGTTTGGATTAATTTTTCGGATCTCCTGCATGGCAAGAACTGTTGCTTTTAACTGATTTAACAGCATCGTGCAAAATGCAGTATCAGACGTTTTATGCGGATACCAATGGCCATATAATCCGCTGAATCGTGCAGTGGTAAGAGGTTCATTAACGGGCGTATAATATTCAATCCAGGGATAGCGCTCCGCAACTTTCGCTGCATAGTTTGCAAGACCGTAAGCAAATGACCTCGAACCGAGATTAGTATAGGCAGGTCCGCTGCCATGATGCACAAGTCCCGCTATCGGAGTAATGCCATGGTGTTGAAGTTGCTGCAATCGTTTGTCGGTCCATGACCAGTCAATAGGGGTTACTCTATCTGGTTCATGCTTTTCCCAGAGAATTGGAAAGCGAAGTTTTTTAATGCCGAGGCCTGCTATCAGATCAATGTCTGAATCGCGGTTATAGTGCCCCGCCATTTCAAGCTGATCGTAAAAATCATTGTGAACACGATTGATGGTACATTCCATTCCGCCCCATATATCGGGGATACATTCAGGAGATGAGGGATTCTTCAATCCTTCTCCCTTCATCAATTCAAACATACTTCGGCTGTTTTCGTTTAGAATCACCTATCCTGCCTAACGGTTCCAGCGCCAGATATTCGTTAACCGTATTTTTATCAGCAAATGCCTTTCTAATTTCATTCATCATCGCCAGCCAGGTGTTATCCCATGAGATGTTCACCAAGAAATTGTCAACTCTGTTAAGCCAGCGTTCGTTCCCTGCCGAAGCCAGCTCTTTCTCACCAGCGGCAATAAATTCATCGGCCGAATCAGCGATGTGAACGAGGTTGCTTTCTGCGTAAGGCGTTACCACGTCTGCAATAGAGGTTGAGATTACCGGTTTGCCCGCCGAAAGGTATTCAGGCGTTTTAGTTGGACTAATAAACTGTGTCGATTCATCCAATACAAACGGAATAGTAGCAACGTCCCATCCTGCAATATATTCGGGAAGCTGCTTGTAAGACTTACTTCCCAGGTAGTGAATATTTTCTGATTGCGGCAATGTTGCAGGGTCAATTTTAACAACAGGTCCGATGATCACAAAATGCCAATCCGGTTTCCTTGAAGCAATTTGTGCAATCAGGTTCAAATCCATTCTCTCATCTATCACCCCAAAAAAACCAAACCTCGGATGCGGGATCGCTGCCTGGTCGGCAGGTTCTGTTTTACATGACCGTGCCCTACCAAAATGTGCTTTATCTATACTACTTGGAAAAGGGTGAATATTGTCATGCCTGTGCTTTTTAGCTTCATATAAACTGTTGCCACCGGTAAAGACTATATCCGCCCTGGCCATCAGTCGTTTTTCATTTTCTTTCAACGTTTGGGGGGCAAACCGGAAAGCTGCGAGTTCGTCCATGCAATCGTAGATCACTAAGGCAGGGTTCAAATGATCACTGATGGTTAGCGCCATCGGAGTGTAATACCAGGCGATAAACCTTGATACCGAATATTTTCGCATAAACTCGGAAAGTAACCGGCGCTGAATCCTGATCGACTCTTCCGGCGGGGTGTTGTGCCTCAAATGTGGGACAATAATTCCTATATTTTCTTCCGAAACTGAGAACCGCAAAATGTCAGTCTCTGCGCCAAATTCGGGCTCTTCAACAAAAAATACCCGGAATTGGCTGGCAAACCGCGTTAAAAGGTGCTGTGGACGCTGATATACAAAGTTCCAGCGCAGGTGGGAAAAACAGATTAAATCCGTTGGAAGGTGCTCGCGGTCTATGCCATTATGTGGGTTTACGATATTCATAACCCTACTATGTGCCATTGCCATGCCATTATTCAACATGGCGTGCTAAAACTCACTCCAGGGGAGGATCTGGCCTGTCTTCTTTGGAGGGTGTGAGACTTTTTGTCCAATACTCAATTATCCTGATAAGTGCATTTTTCCAGTCCTCCAGCTGGGATTCTTTAATAAAAAAACCATGGGCTCTTAACCTGTACGCAGTTCGGATTTGTGCTTCCGATGCATGCGTCGACCAAAATATAAAGGGAACAGAATGGAATTTATTATTAGAGGCTTTTAGTGTCTCTTCTCTAAGTTTGAAGCCGTCCATCTTTGGCAAGTTGACGTCTGAAATAATGATGAAGGGAGCAACTTCAGCCTCATTGAGTCGGGCGAGCAAATCTTCGGCAAGGGAAAAAAGTTCAACCGGATAATTCCACTTCATTTCGGTGAAAATCTCGCGGATCAATTCATGATCATCGGTGTCGTCGTCGACAATCCAGATTGCTTTACTCGCACCATTTCGTGCCATATGCCAGGGGGGTCGTTTAATTTTAACGCATTATAAACAAAAAAACCGTTCCAGCTAATAGCGATGATTCGAAAGACGTGCAGACCGTCTTCACGGGACGACCAGTACCAAAAAGTTCCCGAAAATTTTGTATCTTTGCCGGGCATCACCCTTTCGCATCGATAGCCGATAACTACCCTGCTTTTCGATTTTTACAAGCTAACTTCCGCATATTTCGCGAGTAGCTTTCATCTTAAACAAAATGTCTAATGGCAAAATCCAAGGAAACGTATGTTAAGAGAGAAAAGGAAAAGAAAAGAATTCAAAAAAGATTAGAAAAAGCCGAACGTAAAGAAGAACGAAAATCCAACAATCAAAAAGGCAAACCAGTTGAAGAGATGTTTGCATACCTGGATGAACACGGGAATCTTACTTCTGCGGCACCTGACAAGGCGCCGGTTAATAAAAGTTAGTTTGGGCGGTGCCGCTGTCTCATTGTCCTCTGGCACCCCTCGAAAATACACTTATGTCGATTATGCGCGATGGATACCTTTGAACTGGAAATAGAGTACAAAGGTAGCACAGTGCACTACCCCTGCGCTGCACAGCAGTTTCGATACTCCTACCGTTTTACTGTTACAATTGATCAAACTTCAATATTTTTTGAGCCTGACGAAGAAAATCAACTGCGTGCGCGCATTGAAGATCAGCCCGCGCTCCCTACCTCAACAAAAGACCAGGTTATTCTCATCGCTAAAGAGCTTCAACGGCTTTTGGATGATGATAAATAATCAGACGACCAGTTGAAGGCTTGCCCCTTCGTCTTGCTTCTCGTCAAGCACATTTTAGGCAACGGAAAAATCAAAATAAATGTCGTAAATAGTGTTTAGAAACTCTATGAAGAGAGATAAAAAGATAAAGCGGGGGTGGCACGTGGCGATAACGATTGTTGTTGCGAGCGTAGTCATGCTCAGCTGTTACAAGGCAAGCCCATCGCATCCGGAGTCAGACACCCAGTCGCAACAAGACGAGGCCCGTTCAGCGGTGGAAACGTCAACTCGCCTACAGTATAAGGACTCAGTAGTTTTCTATAGCGACAAAAAATATAAGGTTAAGCCTGTAGAAATACCAAGCGCTCCCGGGTATTTTGTATCTGATCCCGAAGGCCTGCTAATAAATGCGACGACAGGTGAGTTAGATGTAAACAACAGCGAATCCGGCCTTCGTTACACAATTTATTATATGTCGCCAGACAACCTGCCGCTTGATAGCGCAAATGTGACTGTTGCAGGAATTGACTATTCTGACGGCATATTCGAAATCAATCGTTCGCCGCAACATGAGGAAGCCGTTCCTGTTTATAACGGCACTACCGCCGGTGTTCCCTGCAGCCAGGATAGCGCGAACCCGCTTGCATGTGTATTTGATGAAACCGACCTTGATGGAAACGGCACCCGTGATGTTCCAGGAGCGAACCGCGGCAAACTGCGTGTAAATAAAAAGACCGGAGAAATAGATCTCGAACAATCGTTAAGTGACGGCGTGTTCGGTCCGAATCCTTCGAATGGTCTTACAAAAGACTTCACCATTTACTATCGGCTAAACGATGAAAGCAGGAGGGCCGTGAGCAACATCAAGGTGCGTCTGTATTATTTTTCGTCGAGGGATAAGATTCCGCAATCGCTCCTAAATGAATTGATCGCGAGAAAAGGAGGTTCAGTAACGGAAGGACCAGGTCAACCAAACGGAAATTTTATACAGTCGAACCTACTATCAATATTAAAACCCAAAAGGCCACCACTGATTATCATTGTCAGCGGATATAGTGCGCTATGATCAGGTTAGTAATATTGTGCTGCATTGTTTTCCTGACGACGACTACTGCAGTTTGTCAATCTTTCAAAACGCTTTACCGGCAGGCTGATGGTTATTTCAATCTCGAAGAACCGAGCATCAGAACAGACAGCATAGCTGCGTCGCTTTTCCTGAAGGCGGCTGATGGTGCATTTGCAAATGCCGACTACAGAACCGGTATCGAAAGCTTTCTCAAAGCGGGATCAATTCATCAAACACACAAACGTTACCTCCAGGCAAATGAACTTTATCGAAGGGCCATTAACAAAAATAACCAATCGCTAAATGACACTGCACTTTTTTACCAGGCATACCTTTATCTTGGATCGTCTTATCATTCACTAGGAAATACTGATAGTGCTACGGTGTATTTTGAAAGAGCATCAACGCTTTCGATCTTTCATCCGCAGTCAAGCGACTTTCCCGAACAGGAGCGATTGTACAACTCACTTGGAACTATTTATTTTGAAAGCGCGAACTATCAGCAGGCAAAAAATTATTTTGAAAAGGCGCTCCGAACATTAGGGCCTTCGGTCGACATGCGGGATGAATCCGTAGTCACATTAAAAAGTAACATTGCGAATTGCATGCTGCAGCTCAGGCAATATCGTGGAGCGATAAATCTGTTCAGGCACCTGTTGCGGACCGGCATGCAAAGCAGAGTAATTAGTCACAACCTAGCGCACGCATATGCTGAAACGAAACAATATGACAGTTCGTTGTACTATTCCGGCAAGGTGTCACGGCAGAATGATATCGTAACAGTAAGGATGTTGAATGATATTGGAAGAATTTATACTGAGCAGCGCAGGTGGAGTAACGCATTAAGTGCATTGGATTCGTCGCTTGCGATTATCAATAGCTTGTTTAAGAGAACTAAAAACCGGGACCGCACCTCAAACTATTTACTCAGATCACTGCTTGCAGAGAAACAGCAACAGCCAAATGAAGCGATAATGTGGTGTAATGAGGCCATTAAGGAAGTGCATTTCAATTTCAGGCCGGTTAATATTTACGATGTGCCCGCGAATGAAACGGAAACATTGTCGCCTATTACATTTCTTGAATTACTTCAGCAAAAGGGCCGCCTGCTCGAAAACAGGTACCGGGTAACGGATGATAAGGTGGCCCTTGATGCATGTTTCCGGACCCACCTCATGGCGGCGCACACCGCATCGTACATAAGGAGATGCTTTGACAACGATGAAGCGAAAATGTATTTTCAGCAGGATAGGAGTGCAGTATACCACGATGCCCTTCGAATTGCACACGAGTTGACCGATAACGGAAACGGGATAAAATACATCGACGGGATTTTGGAGATCAATGAAGGATACAAAGGAAGCATAGTTTACGAGAACATCAGGCACCTGGATCTTTCTGCCAGGGTGAAATTGCCTGCATGGGTTATTGAAAAAGAGCGGAGCCTCAAGCGATCGCTCGGATTTCTTACCACGCAATTGAACACTGTTCGTTCCAGTGAGGAGGCGGGACGCATTTATGATAATCTCGTTACTACCAATGTTGAATTGTCACGCCTGCTTGCTTTATATGATCGCGATCCTGCGTACCAGTTGTTTAGAAATCAACGCGCTCCTGCCATGCATTCGTTTGAAAGCATATCAAAAGTACTGGATGATGAAACGGCAATTTTCAGCTTCAATGTTACTCCCGCTAATGTATATGCGCTTAGTGTAACGAAGCAAGGTTTTAAAACTTGTTCTATTGCACGCGACTCGTCTTTTAACGTCGCTTTTAAATCTTTCATAGGAGAGATTTATTTGCAACAGGAAGGACGGCGGTACACAGGATACAAGGCAAGCAACGAATTGTACGAACGCCTCCTCGCACCATTACTTGAGTTGACGGGATCAAAAAAGCATTGGGTGATTATGCCCGATGACTTTCTCAGTTATATTCCCTTCGACGCGCTTTGTGTTAAGCCAGACGGGCGGGAATACCTCATCTTCAACAGGCAGATCAGTTATCACTATTCTTTCTCTTTGTTGATGCTTACTTTGAATGAACCTAAGCAAAGCTTGACTGCGCGAACGTCGTTCTTCGCGCCATTCAACAAAGAGACCACTAATATTGTTGCATCAGGCTTAGCACCATTACCATTTTCGGCGACTGAGGCACCAGGCAAAAACATTTTCGCGAAATTATCAACCGAGGCTACAAAAGCAAATTGGATTTCATCGATTGATGGCGCTACTACATTGCACCTGGCTACGCATGCAACAACAGGCAATGAAAGAGACAGCGCAGCAATGATCAACTTTTACCCGGTGGATACGGTTGCCCTGAAAAACAATTTGTACGCTGATGAGATTTACCGGCTAAATCTCCAACATACTGGCCTCGTGGTGCTGAGCGCATGTGAAACTGCCGGTGGAAAGAGTACATCTGGCGAAGGGTTGCTTAGTTTATCGCGCGCTTTTTTGTATGCCGGTGCGAAGGGGATTGTTTCTTCGCTTTGGAAAACAGAAGATGGTGTGTCGTCATATTTAATGAGGCACATGTACTCAAACATGGATAATGGATACACAACGGAGCAGGCGCTTCGGCAAGCTAAGCTTGCATTGCTTCGTGATGATGGTATTAATGCGCGATATAAAACGCCCAATTATTGGAGTAATTTTGTTTATGTAGGGAGCGTGCAGATGAACGACTCGAATACTCATATTTTTTGGTGGGTAGCTTTGGCGACTGGGCTAGGAGTGATGCTGTTCTTTTTGATAAAAAAAGCTATCCCGCATAAAACAGGATAGCTTCGGCAGAATTTTGCCGCAGGCCAACACAGGGTGAATTATTTAAGCCATTTTACCCGTGTAAGAAACCACCAGTCCACTTCAGCGTTGAACGTGTGTTCCTTATCAGTATATATCTTATTAAACAACGCAGATGCGTTATCGTACTGTTCTACTTTTATGTAAGCCAGCGCAAGGTAGTATTCAGCCTCGTCGTGATAGAGCCGGCTTCCCGTTGCAACGTTTTGCGAAAGAATATCTTTGAACATTATAATCGCCTGGTCATACCGGCGCAACTCCATAAACGACCCTGCTACCACCATTTTCTCTCTTGCCGTCAACGCAGAGCTTTTCGCATGAAGAGCAATTACCTGTTCAAATCTCTTTTGCTGATATTCACTGATGAAGGGGGAACTCGTTGAACTACCCGACCGCTCAACATTAACCTGGTACGTTGTATAATGTTCGCCGAACAGTTGCCCACTCGTATTACCGGTAAACCAATATAAAACTATGGCAGTGACGGCTACGACGAAAATGGCTGCCACCGAGACAAAAATGCGAACAATGTTTTTGGCGGTCCTGCTTCCAATACTGTGAGAGGGAGCCAGGTGATTTTTTAGATACGCCTGTTCAACAGACTTCACCTGATCAATAATGCTGCGTTGCTGAATAAGTACTGCAGCAGATCGGTGAAGCGCCAGGTCGCGCAAAAAATGCTCGCGATCATGTTCATCAATCGTTTCGATAACATCTTCTTCACGAGATGCACCGAATACGATCGAATCGAGTAATTCTTCCGGGGTTTCATTCTTGTCATTCATAGATGGACCTGGTTTTTATTTGTTCCAGTAACAGAGGGTTATTTGCTAGTAACGTTTTCAGTTTTTTCATGCATCTCGACTTCCGGTTCCGCAACACCTGTTCGTTTTCATAGTCGAACTTCTTCAGCAGCTCTTTCATGGGCAGCTTTTCATAATACACGCCGCTTAAAATTTTGGTGCAGATATCGCCTACCTGCCCGAACAATGTTTGGACCACAGATGACTTGTCTATACCAAACAGGCGATCATGTATATCAATCTGCGGTTCATCAAAATGGCCGAATTGGGTTTCACGTCCGCTTCGTCTTTCCCTGGTTCTTCTTTCGTGCAGCCACAGATTTTTAGCGATGCCGAGTAAAAATGTGCGTACGCTGCTGTCGCCTCTGAAATTGCCGGACTTTATCTTGTCGATAACGATGAGTACTGCTTCCTGGAAGACGTCCGCAGCATCCTGCCGGTCGCCACCTTTCGCCCTTATGTCAATTTCCACCTGTTCGAAAAATTGCTCGTACATGTAGGCAACCGGCTTGTTAATATCAGCTTGCAAAAGTTCGTTGACTAAATCCATTTGAAGCGTCGTCGCCATACTACGGCATTTAGTTGCCGGTGGCGGGAAAATGTAATCATTTTTTCTTAAGGAAAATGGATCAATGGGAAGTAAGCCCTTACCGTAGTAGGACTGTTTTACCGGATAACCTTATGGCCTGGCCGTCAGTCGTTTTTCCCGACAGGACCCAAGTATACGTTTCAGAGGCCTGAACAACACCACTTAGCCTTCCGTTCCAGCCCTCGCCCAGCGTGCTCGTTTGATATAACATTTTACCCCAGCGATTGTACACCCTGAAGTATTCGATGGAGGAAAGTTCTCCGAGTGGTCGGAGAACATCGTTAGTTCCGTTGCCGTTCGGAGTGAAGGCAGTAGGCACCCCAACTTTTTTCATCTCGATATTCTCGATTTTCACCAATTGTGTATCTGTAATAATGCACCCTTCTTCGCCTGTTATATACACGAGGTACTGTTGACTGGACGACAACCGGGCGTTCGCAACCTCGGAATTTGGATTATCTAATCCGATTGAAGGCGACCATGCGTAGGCCGAGCCGGGCGTCTTTGCTGCGAGCTCAACGCTCGCATCGGCGGTAGATTTTATATCAGGATAGCGCATGCCTGACGCGGTATCGTTGAAGGCGACTGTCGATGTAACCGAAACGGGACTACTGCATCCGCCATTTGAAATAATCGCAGTATAAGTACCTGGCAGGTTTACAACGATGGTAGCGGAAGTCTGGGCGTTAAATATCTCGCCGTCGCGCATCCACTTGTATGACGTTCCTCCGCTTGCTTTAAGGGTTTGTGTTCCGCCCTGGCAAATACGTGCTGAAGATGGCTCGATCTTGCCGGTTATTGTTTCGGCACATCCCGCGGCGAACTTCCATAACACATTGGTATATCCGCTTGCAGATTGCCCGCCAAATGTCCATACGCTACCATCACGCATTTTCCAGAGAGCGGGATTGGCAGTGCCTCCGGGGTTATTTGTTTCGGCAGGCCTACCGCGTGTGCCGTATGACGGTACCGGATTATTCGAGGGATCGCCCTTTATTAGAGTCCATGCTTTGTCGGCCAAAGAATACTTCCAAACGCTGTTAAGCGGTTTCGCGTTTGAACTTTCGTATCCTTTTCCTCCAAATAGCCAAAGGTTGTTTTCGTTATCCGTCCAACCTTTGCTGAGTGTTCTGGCGGGAGGATGCGTAGACGTATTCCTGTCTTCAGCACTGCCAATGAAAGTCCACGTGGTATTTTTAGAGTCGTACTTCCAGAGATCGTTGAGGTAGGCAGACCGGCTTGCGCCGCCGAATAACCAGAAGTTTCCGTTCTTATCTACCCATGTTGTTGTGCCTCGCCTTCCGGAAGGAGTGTTTGTTTCTTTTTCATCGTCGTTTACTAACGTCCATGTCTTAGTCGAAATAGAAAACTTCCATGTATCATTTAAATCTCTTACATCGCTTTTCGATGAATATCCGGAACCTCCGAAAAGCCAGATCGTGTTCGCGTCGTCTATCCAGCCGCCACTCATGTAACGGCTACCCGGAGCATTGTTTTTTGATTTTTTATTTGGCGTAGAATTACCGCTGACTAAGGTCCATTGACCAGTAGTGGGAGAGTACATCCACAGGTCGTTTAACAGGCCTTCTTCAGATTTTGCCTCAGTATCAAGAGTGGAGTCGTCGCCCTTTTTGTCTTTGTCTTTTTTGTCTTTGTCTCTCTTATCTTTTTCTTCTTTGTCTTTCTTGTCTTTTTCTCTCTTGTCTTTTTCTTCTTTCTCTTTCTTGTCTTTTTCTTCTTTGTCTTTCTTGTCTTTTTCTTCTTTCTCTTTCTCGTCTTTATCTTTCTTGTCTTCGTCTTTTATATCCTTTTCTCCTTTGTCGTCCTTATTTTCCGCTTTCTCTTTCTCCGCGACTCCCATTCCTCCAAACAACCAAAAGTTCCCCTGCCTGTCAGTCCACGATGCTGCGTTTTGTCTTGCACCGGGTTGGTTCTCCGGCGAAGCAACATCCTTTTTACCGTAAGCGGCTCGACCGTTAGCCTTGCTGCTTCCGCCCACCCAGGTCCATTGTTTCAATGAGGGATTGAATTTCCATAAATCATTTAAATAGCCTGTTCGTCCATCGGCGTCTTTACCGATTCCGCCAAATAACCACATGTGGTCATCCTCGTCGATCCAGGTGGCCGCGCCCATTCTGCTACCAGGAAAATTTTGGGAAGAAGCTACACCCCTGGAGCCGTAAATGCCTGCTGCACCTGGTGATTTTTCACCTGCTATCCAGCTCCATTGATACTGTGCGCTGCCAGAAAAATAAAGGGAGAGAAGAAAAATAACGGATAAAAGCTTCGTCATAACTGTAGTTGTACGGTACGAGCAGCATTGATGATATGCAAATCGTACACCACCGAGCTATAAACCTGCGCTGAACAAATCTGGATTTATGTCGGCGATTGTGCCGAATGATCATTTGCATTCTCACATATGTGGGCCATAGCGGCTTCCGCTTCCTGGATGTCGGCCACCAGTTGGCTGATGCGTTGATGATAGCCCCTGAGCACGGCTTCTTCAAGCAGCACCCTTAAGTTTTGCATCCGTATTTTAAGTTCGTGGAGTTTTAATTCCTCGCTTTCGTATTGACCCATAGCAACTGTGTTTAGTTAGTTGCCTTGGTCAAGCAGATGTAACCACTAGCCGTGCCAGAACATTAAAATAAATCTTCTATTAGTCGATTTATAATGGTTACACTTACACTACAACGGCAACTAGGTAATGATAAGCCCTTGCCAGTGCAGGGGCCAAGACAAAGGATAAGATCAATGAGCAGTACCTTCGGCATACGCCGGGGGTATTTTTTTTATGATGTTGATAAAAAAATGATCACGGCGCGGTTTTTATCTGGACACCCTTACCTTCGTTAACCCGGAAGATCCGGCATGTGCATTGCATCTACTGTATTAGAAAAACGTGTTATATGGAAAACAGAGAAACAAACAATGGTGAGAGATCCGAACAATCAAGCAGGATCCAGGAACCGCAGAGACTACCAGGAGACAACTCCCAAAAGAAACCAGTTTCTACAGACGCGCGTGCAGAAAAAGTTGACTTTCTGAAAAATTTGCTCGCGCTGAGAAGAAGGAACCAGGGCAGACTTTAATTTCAAGTATTTTAATCCGTATAAATCAAAACCTCTTAAACCGAAAAAACTTCTTTTTCGCTTTTGGGGTATTCCCTGTTCCTTCCCTTAACGATTCTATCTGTTGACTGAAATCGAACTGTAAATCTTCTTCGATTTGCGGAATAAGCTTTTCTGCTTTTGTGAGCTGCTGATAATACAATACTTCCAAACCGGGCTTCAATTCGGTGTCCAGGTTGCGCATCACCGTGCAGTAGTGAATCAATAACTCAACCGCAGAAGCTTTGCTACCAATATATTTAACCTGCCTGTTAATACCCCGCAAAATCTTCCTGTATGCCTTTTTAGCCTTGCTTACGGGCGTTGGCTCAACCACTGCAAATTGTTCACTGATGTCGGCTTTGAGCACCTGCAGGTAACCTTGCTCATCATGCGATTCGAACAGCAGGTATGTGAGAAGTTCTTTGTTTTCCTTTTTAAATCGCGCGAGTCGTAACAAAAGAGCTAACACTTCTTTTGGTGACAATTGCTTGAGTTCCGTTTTAATATCGTCGACAGTTGCGGTGCGCATGCCACAAGATAAAAATAAACTCGTGCCGATTATTTGCATTATTAGAGCTTCAAGGTACCGGCATAGGCGAAATCATAATTTCCCATACATTTAATACATGAAGCACTTCAAAATCTACACACGTAGTGAACTCCTAAAGCAAACAAAACTTCGCAGGTTCGTAACAAGAGTGGGAGAGCGAGTGCACATAGCAGAAAGTAAAAATGATATCGCTCAGTCAATCGAAAACTCAACAGCACCCTATGTGTTATTCGGTATACCGGAAGATATAGGCATTCACGCGAACATGGGCCTCGGTGGTGCGGACACAGTGTGGGAGCCATTTCTTTCGTACTTTCTCAACATTCAAAGCAACGATTTCTTTTCCGGAGATGAAGTGCTGCTTCTCGGATGCTTTTACTTCAAAGAAATGAAAATGCTCATAGAACAAAATGCGTTAAGTGCCGATGAAAAAATCGATGCTTATCGCCATGCGGTCGTTACTATCGACGACGAAGTTGAAGAGCTTGCAAAAATTATCACTGCCGCGGGCAAAATACCCATAGCAATAGGCGGCGGCCACAATAATGCATATCCATTAATAAAGGGATCATCAAAAGGACTCCACAAACTTGGAAGAATTCCGCTTGCACAAATTAATTGCATCAATCTCGATGCACACGCTGATTTCGGCGCGGTTGAAGGCAGACATAGTGGAAACGGATTCCGTTACGCTGAAGAAGATGGCTATCTCGCGAAATATTTTATTCTTGGATTGCACGAAAATCATCTTGCGCAAAATGTATACGCCGACATACTCGACAATCCATTTATCGACTACATTACTTTCGAAGATATTTTTATTAGAGAGAAGAGAAATTATTTGCAGGCGCTATCTCACGCCGCGGATTTCACAGATGACAACTACACCGGAATTGAAGTTGATCTGGATTGCATTGAAAATGTTTTAACGAGTGCCATTACACCATCGGGTATATCCACTCTGCATGCGCGCCAATTCGTTAATTATACTGCAGAAAAATCGCAGATAGCCTATCTGCATATCTGCGAGGGAGCCGCATTGCTTGAAGACGGCCGCGTCAATGATACGACGGGCCGACTCATCGGTTACCTGGTATCAGACTTTATAAAAGCGAGATAACTTATGGAAGTTGGCGGATCGGCTGCTCCTCTGCGCGACTCAGATCGGCATCTACTTTTTTACCTTTCAAATCATTCTGAGTTACCAGTACGCCTTCACCTCTTTCGTCACCAGGAGCGTGATCAACTGCCTGCTGCTGTTTGTTTGGATTCTCATCCTGAGAAATCCTGTTTTCATTTTTGCTGTCTTGCATGTGGTGTTCGTTTTTTATACTTACTGAAAAATTGTGCCACGAACAGCCTGTGTGTATCTGATTTATTTTCAGTTTATTTGAAAATGGAAATGAATATCAGGCGGGCTGTTCGGGAAGATTGTCCACGTATGCTCGAACTCGTGCAGGAACTAGCCACCTTCGAGCGGGCGCCAAACGAAGTGACGGTTTCACTCAGGCATTTTGAAGAGAGCGGATTTGGTCCGAACCCTGTGTACTGGGCCTTCGTGGCAGAAGAAAATGGTTTTGTTGCTGGCTTCGCATTATACTATATCCGTTATTCAACCTGGAAAGGACAGCGAATGTATTTAGAAGATATCCTTGTTACGGAAACTTACAGGGGGAGAAAGATCGGGCAGTTGCTTATGAACCGGCTCATTGAAGAAGCGAGAGAGAAAAACCTTAGTGGAATCGCCTGGCAGGTGCTAGAATGGAATGAATCTGCAATACGTTTTTACAATAAATACAAACCGGCTTTTGATGCGGAATGGGTCAACTGCAGCATTGAATTCAAATCATCTATCAACAGGTAACATTGGCAAATGTCTCTTCAATTCTGACAAGCGTTTATCAAATCTTGTCAGCACGTCATCACCCGGTTCGAGGTCGCCGCGATAGTATCCGCCTTTGCGTCCAAGAGTAACAACATGGCGGGGGATACTCGAGTCGAAATAATAAATGCCACCGTACTTTAACTCATCTTCACGCAGGGCATAATTTACTTTTTCATACTCCTCCGAACATACCAGGCGACCACGATCTATGTAATAGACTTCGGTAAACTCGGTTGAGTCCAACACATAATCTATCTGGAAAAAACTTATTCTTGGGCCACTCGAAAGGTAGCGCCAGGTTTCGCGGTAGTTGTAATTGTCTTTTAGAAATTTTTCGAGATAGAAAGTCTTGGTAGACCGGTCGGCGATGCTATCTGTCGCTTCAACATATTTATACAGTTCCCTTACCCGCCCGTTCTGGCTCATTGAAAGGAAAGGAACAGACAGCAGAACAATCATTATTACACTTAGTCTCAACCTCATCCTTCAAAGTTACAAAAGAGATGATATTATTTCGGAGCCACTATGCCACTGAAATTACCTTTTATCTTCTTTTTAGCTTTTCCGTTCACCTCGTAAAGGGTGCAGTCGAAATAGCCCTTCAGTCTATAGCCTTCGCGCTCGGCGCCGATCTCGACTTTATGAACACTTCCAATAGTGAATACTGCTTTCTTCTGCTCTATTTTCACCACGGTCTCGGTACCATGGTCGCTGTTTCTTTCAGTAATCTGGGTGCTGCACCAACGGCGATTATCCTTGTCGGTATAGGATATCTCTACGCGGCCTGAGTCGAGTGCAGGGTAGGAACTGAAGGCCCCCAGCGACCCAAACTCTCTCTTTCCTGTGCGAATGAGGTGTTCGAATTCTTCCTGGGTGAAATAAGTGCCCGTCGTAAGATTCGTACCGAGCGTAATTGCGAGGCTAACGTCCTTCTTTCCTTTAAAGCTCGACATGCAACCAAAGTAGGTACCGCGAACCCCACCGAAAGAGTAAACAGAATGCTCATTCTTTTCTATCTCGGCAAGGTCTTCGAGATTGTCGGTGCTGTCTGTGTTTGTGCTATCAACCCCCTCATCGGGCGTTGGGTCAACGATAACATGCGGCTGATCCTCGTCGTTTATCGCACGGCTTAATTCCTTTTCGCATGCCTGCATCACGAACGCCAGGAGCATGAAAAAGAAGACAATTTTCTTCATGTTCTGAATCAATAAGCAATTGAGTAATTAAACTTGAAGGATATGCTTAAAACGGGAGGAAAAACAGAGGAATGGACTTGGGATATTGAGGAGTGGTCCAGGTATTGGAGATTCCAAAGATAGGGTTTCTAAAAAGACGTTCAGATTATTTTTTGATTAAGAAACGGTAAAAAATATTTCGGGTTTTGCTATGACCTTGATTATTTGCGTATTACTTTAGCACATTCCTTACACGAGTCCCTCATCCTTCCGAACACCACACATCCCATTATTCTATCTAAATTTTAATTTCCGGTCCTTTCGTTGGTCTGGATATTGCATTTAATCTGTCCGTAATATGAGAAGATTCGTCCTTTTCGGGCTATGCCTTATAGCCATTACCCTTACTACTCGAGCCCAGAATGTTTTTGACCCTGGAGATGAGATAATAAGGTACAACGCAAGCCGGCCAGTCGGTAGCGCTGAGAACCCTGATCCCAATTCACCAGGCTTACAAAAGTGGGTAAGTACACCAACTATAGGTGTATCGGCGGGAACAGATACATTCGACGCCTCTTCCTTTAAACAGTACTTCCTCAACGTTAATGGAGCAAAGATGGCTTTCCGTCTTAAGTTTCCTTACAGTTATGGAACGTCTGGCAGCGCCGGCAAAAAATATCCAATCAACCTCTTCCTGCATGGTGGAGGCGAGGTCGGATGTTCTACCAATGGCGGTTTATATAACAACGAAAAACAACTCTGGCTGGGCGGAAAGCTTTTCCTGGACAGAGTGTTGAAAAACGAGTTCGATGGCTTTTTGCTTTACCCGCAGCTGGTAGTGTCTGAAGGTTGTTTTGCAGGATGGGGATCAGCGGCCAGCTCCAATTTCACGGCGATCATTGCTATAGTCGATTCACTTGTAAAATATGCTCACGCCGATATCGATAAACTTTTGATAGATGGCTTATCCGGAGGCGGGTATGGCACCTGGCGTATGGCCGATGCTTATCCTAAGCGGGTGGCTAAAATTATCCCTTCTGCTTCGGCAGGTTCAACCAGCAACAGGTTCGCTTACGTGCATATCCCTATCTGGTTCGCTACAGGCGGTAAAGATCTGGATCCTTCACCGGAGCAGGCCCAATACACGTTAAAAAGATTGAAAGAAATAGGCGCCAACGTCCGGTACACTATTTATCCTGAACGTGGACACTCCGTATGGTATCAGCATTGGCGCGAACCCGATTACATAAAGGAGATGAACGAAGTACACAAAGCGAATCCGCTTGTATTTTTTCAGCGTTCAGAATTTTGTAACGAAGCAGATGTTAACACGAAACTGGGTCTCACGCCAGGGTTCTACGCCTATGAGTGGGAGAGAGACGGCCAAACGATTGCCACCGCTACAAATGGGGTGACCAATATCGTTGACGGTAGCTCAATAATTTCTTATACAGGAAATGAGATCACTGTAAAATTATACGGTACTTACCGCGCAAGGTTCAAAAGATCTGCTACCGCCGAATGGTCGGAGTGGTCGATGAAGCCCGCCTATATTACTACGAAAGGAAATACGCAAACTCTACCTATCGAGGTAAAAGGCGCGAAAAGCCGCGTATTGCCTTCACTGGATGGAAGCACAACGGTTCCTCTTACACTTGCAAACGGATTTGTAAACTACAAATGGTACCGCACCAGCGACGATTCGCTCGTTGCTACTACACAACTATATAATGCACCTGTAGGTGAATACAAGGCTCGTTACGAAGAAGAATTTGGTTGCGGTACAGCCTTCTCACCAACATTTACTGTGGTTGATGCAAATGGCTCACCGAAACCGGATGCACCAAATACACTCACTACTGTACCGGTTACCCAAAGCAGCATCAAGCTTACCTGGAAGCAGGGCGCAGGTGAAACCGGATTTGAAATTTACCGGAGCAGAACAACCGGCGGGCCTTACGAATTCATTTCGTTGATCGCACAAAACGCTACAACGTTTACTGATACCGGCCTTGTAAAAAGTACCATGTACTTCTATAAGGTTCGCGCGGTAAATGAAACAGGAGCATCGGCACCAACAAATGAAGCCACAGCAAAAACGCTGATTGACAATGAACCGCCAACGGCACCCTCGGGCCTCGCATTTACCGTAAGTACAAAAACCGCGGTGCGGCTTACCTGGAAAGTATCAACCGACAACGAACAGGTTACCCGTTACGACATTTATGTAAACGGAGAGAAAACATACAGTGTTCCTGAAAACTTTTTCATTGTATCAGGACTCGACAGTCTTATTCCATACAACTTTGTTGTAAGAGCGGTTGATGCAGCAGGAAATATTTCGGCGGCGAGTAACCAGGTTACTTATATGAAGGCCGATGCAGTACGTGGACCTAAACCAGGAATACCTTCTGGTGTAGCTGCTGCCGCCATAGATTACACGCAGATTAAGATTACGTGGAACGACACAATTACAAATGAAACCGGTTTTGAAGTTACGCGGTCAACAACCGACGGAGGCACCTATGTTCCGGTAGGTACAGCGCCGCCAAATTCAAACTCGTTCACTGATTCAGGGCTTGCAGCAGCCAAGAAATATTTCTATCGTGTGCGTGCTATTAGTCCAAACGGCGAATCGGGATTCAGTCCAAAAGTAAATGCAACAACACTTGCATTACCTGATACACCGGCATCGCCGCCTCAACTTTCCGGCGAAGCAGCTGCGAACGGATCAGTGTTACTGAACTGGAGCGACGTAACCGGTGAAACGAATTTTAAAGTCTATCGCTCGGATGATAACAACAACTTCACGTTAATCGCCACGCTGCCTGCTAACAGTAATGCCTATTCGGATAGCGAAGTAACAGGCTTTGCAACATATTATTACTACGTTGTTGGTTCCAACAGCTCAGGAAATGGTTTGCAGAGTAACACATTATCGATCAGGGCCGGTAACAATCCGCCAGCGATCAGCGGCCTCGATAACATTTACGTGAAAGTAGCCGGTACAGCAAATGAAGGATTCATTGTTACCGACGAAGATGCTGGCGATCAGATAACAGTATCGATAGTTAACAAGCCTTCTTTTGTAACATTAACCGGAAGCAATGGCAATTTCAATATTCGGGCTACACCGGCGGCAGACCATGTAGGGGCTTATGAGCTCACGATCATTGCAAAGGATAATAATGGTAAGTCAACTTCACAAATAATTACGCTCACAGTAGGTGACCAGTTTACAAGATCTGTATACGTGAACCTGGGAAACACCGGAAAATCTGCTGGAACGCCATGGAACAACTGGTTAGGTTTACATGCAGACAACAGCAACTCCGGTGCACTGAAAGATGAGAACAATGCTGTGACGAGCTTTAATATCACAACTGTTGAAAAGTGGAGTGGTACAACAAATCTCGGTCACATTACCGGCAACAATTCCGGTGTGTTCCCTGATGCAGTATTGCAAAGCGGCATATCTGATTCGGGACTTGTGAAAACGATTAAGGTGAGTGGCTTGAATCAATCAATGCAGTACAACCTTGTGTTTGTGGGTAGCCAGAACGAAGGGTATGAAGCAAAGGCCACAATCGCAAACGGATTGCAGACTGCTGTACTGGATGCGAGATATAACACTGCGCAGACTGCGAATCTCAACTCTATCATTCCGGATGCTAACGGCGAAATAATTGTATCGGTAACGCGCGCAACATCAAGTCCGCTTATTTACCTGAGTGCAATAGTGATTGAAGAATACGCTACGAACATTGCGCTCCTCAATCCTAACAACCTGGCAGGTGAGCCAACAAACAGAACCTCTGTAAAGCTCACGTGGTCCGACAGAACCAAGAACGAAAACATTGCCGACGGATATGAGATCACCAGAGCTACCGATTCAGCGTTCACAAGCAGCGTGGTAACAATTAATGTGCCTGCTAACAGTACCGGCTATACGAACACCGGCCTTACGGCAGACACTAAGTACTGGTATCGTGTGAGGGCGAAGGGTGCTTCAGGATATTCAGGTTACAGCAAACGTATAATGGTCGGAACACCTGCAACTATAGTGTATGTAAATTTCAACGTAACAGTTGCAGATGAACCGGCACCATGGAACAATCTTACCACTCCGCCTTTGTCGAACTTTACAACACCATTGTTGAAAGACCAGTCGAACAAGGCAACCAAGATGGCGTTAACACTCGAGAAAGAATTCAATGGCGAGTTTACTGCGGGAATGGTAACGGGCAACAATTCGGGTGTAGCGCCGGATAATGTGTTGGCAGCAAACTACTGGCTAGACAAAAGCCAGTTGAGCGAATTTAAAGTGTCGGGCCTCAATCACAGCAAGCGTTACAGGTTCGGATTCTTTGGAAGTTCCAGTCCTGTAAACTGGTTCAAAGGAAATTACACAGCAACATATACCGTGCACGATAAGACGGTTTACCTGAACTCATGGTACAACACCAGCAAGATTGTTTACATCGATAATGTTGCACCAGACCCCGATGGCAAAGTATTGCTGGACTTCTCTACTACGCCTGAGGCAGGATATGGATTTAACGGAGGGGTGATCATTGAAGAGTACGGATATACCCCAGTAACGGTGCCTCCGGATACTATTACTATTCCACCAGTAGATACCATTCCTGATAATCCTCCACCAGTAGATACGATTCCAGACAATCCGCCGCCGGTTGATACTATTCCGGACAATCCACCACCAGTGGACACTATACCGGACAACCCGCCGCCAATAGATACGATTCCTGATAATCCGCCTCCAGTGGATACGATCCCGGATAATCCGCCACCGATCGATACCATCCCGGACAATCCGCCACCAGTGGACACTATCCCGGATAATCCACCGCCGGTAGATACGATACCAGACAATCCGCCACCAGTGGATACGATCCCGGATAATCCGCCGCCGATAGATACGCTGCCAAACAGTCCGCCACCGGTAGACTCGTTACCAGATGATGATCCGGTTGAAGTGGTAGCTTATCCGAATCCTTTCCGAAACCAGATAAATCTGAAGTTTTATAACGGCAATGCCGCAGGACGAATAAGCGTGGAACTATACGATACGTATGGCAAATTGATAAGACGACAGGATTTTGGAACACGTGTAGTAGGAAATGATGTGCTGGTGATAAATGGGTTCTCATCCAATCTTCGAATAGGAATGTATTTCCTAACGCTGAAGATAGATGGAGAGAAAGTGAAGACAGTGAAAGTGATTAAGGCGGGATATTGATGAAATGTGAAGGTCTCATGATACATTTGCTGTCTTAACAAAACGGCACAGTCATGAGACCTTTTATACTTGCAGAGAACACATGGACAGAAGTAAAGAACACCGATTACGAGCTCGCGGTGTTACCATGGGGTGCTACGGAAGCACACAACTATCATCTTCCATATGGAACGGATGTGATCGAAGCGGATCACATTGCGGCAGAATCTGCACGAATCGCCTGGGATAAGGGCGCTAAGGTTATTGTTCTTCCTACCATTCCTTTTGGTGTAAATACCGGACAGTCGGATATCAAACTCGATATCAATCTCAATCCTACAACGCAGCTGGCGATTCTCGATAACGTGATACAGGTATTAGATAGATTCGGGATCAACAGGTTCATGATTTTGAATAGTCATGGTGGTAATGATTTTAAAGTCTTGATACGTGAGCTCGGGCTTCGCTATCCTAAAATGTTCTTGTGCACATCAAATTGGTTCCAGTCGTTTAATAAGAGTGAATTTTTTGATGAGGTAAAGGGTGATCATGCGGATGAGATGGAAACGAGTTTGATACTTCATCTGACACCGCATTTGGTGAAGCCGCTCGACGAGGCGGGTGACGGCGCAGAAAAGAAGCATAAAATTAAAGAGTTTTCTGAAGGATGGGTTTGGGCTGAACGCAAGTGGTCGAAGATTTCTGCTGATACAGGAACGGGTAACCCAAAGAAGGCTACTTCTGCGAAAGGCGAGAAGTCTTTTAAGGCGATTACAGAAAAGATGGGAGAGGTGATGTTTAAGATCGCCAAAAGCGATCTCAACGATCTGTATGAATAAGGTTATTCTCTTTTTCTAAATAAAAGGAAAAAATACCCCTCCCTTAGGGAGGGGCAGGGGTGGGTTTAAAACGATGAAATATCGGAAGCTTTTTGTTTTATCGCTCTAACTTAAAATTTTCTATCAGCTCAGGCCTGCGGGCCGCATTCGCCACCTTCCAACCGGTGCGATACATCCACTGAGTCATACGTGTAAGCTTTTTCATATCGATTCCTTCGAAATCATCCATTGGAGTATGATACTCCGAATGCAAAGTTGATGTAAAGTAAAGAGCCGGAATACCGAGTCGCGCATAAGGAAGATGATCGCTGCGGAAATACCAAAACTCAGGATGCTGGGGGCTATCCCATGTAGTATCAATCAAAAACTTCGGGCCCTCTTTATTCGCTTCATATGCCATCTGCACCATCTCTTTCGAATTCATATGCGGAGGGGTTGCACCGAGCAATGCCGCACTGTCAATATTGTTCCTTCCGATCATATCAGCATTTAACACCGCGACAATCGAATTGGAAGGGACAGTAGGATGAGATGCATACCATTTCGATCCGAGCAACCCGCGCTCTTCCGCACCATGCCATACAAAGAGTATGGAACGCCTGGAAGGCTGCGCTTTAAAAGTTCGGGCAATCGCAAGCATCGCTACACAGGTAGTAGCGTTATCATCTGCACCATTATAGATCGAATCGTTGCCATAGGGCGTTCTCACGCCATCGTGATCCTGGTGACCGCTAAAAAGCACAAACTCTTTACTGAGGATGGGGTCGGTGCCTTTGATGGTTCCAACAACATTCACCGAAGGATATTCATACTTTTCAACAACAATTTTTGCATGAAGTATGGCGCCTTGCTTCTTCAGCAGCGGCGCAGCAGATTCATGAAACCAAAGCACGGGAGGTTTCGAAGTCGGAGAGGCCGTCGGCCCACCTTCTATATCATACAGTCCCCGTGTTACAGCCGGCATCACTGCCTGCCAGGCTTTTTCTCCTTCTTCGTCGGCAATGAATAAGATTGCTGCGGCGCCGTTATTAATGAGGGTGGACGCAAACTTGCGAAGCACAAACGTCGGATATCTTCTTTCAAACAGCGAGATGTTCCGGTCAATTCCTTTAGGCGAAGCCATTATTACAACTGCCTTGCCTTTGATGTTAGAGGAATCGATCTGCGAAAATTCCGTCACATCTAAAAATAAGAGCGGTGCGCTGATGTCTGCAGGCGCGGTTTGGGGAAGGAGAACATCTTTCCAAAGCGCGAATGAGTCGTTATCTACTTTTACTGAACTGCGGTCGGAGATTCTATTTCTTTGAAGAGAGAAAAACTGGAAGAATGTGCCGTCGTCACCAGCGGGTGATAAGCCAGCGTTTCTTGCTCTTTCTGCGAGCCAGGTTGATGCTTTTAATTCATCGAGTGTTCCCGCTTCTCGTCCGCGAAAATGGTCATCGGTGAGATCTTTGAGATCGGCTTCGAGTTCGCTCGGCCGAATAGCGGCGATCGCCGGGAGGGAAATTTTTGTTGATTTTTTTTGTGCATGTAATATGGCAGAACAAAAAATCAAAAACAATATCGTTGTTATTCTTTTCATGTTATTGTTTCTCCGCAGTCGTACTTTTTCACCTCTCACGTCTCACTTCTCACGTCTAATATTGTTCGTTCTCATTCGGAAACTCCCT
This sequence comes from uncultured Chitinophagaceae bacterium, assembly GCA_963782225.1. Classification (GTDB taxonomy): domain Bacteria; phylum Bacteroidota; class Bacteroidia; order Chitinophagales; family Chitinophagaceae; genus Flavitalea. The sequence continues at coordinate 3,203,787 of CAWAIQ010000004.1, read as the reverse complement.
GCTCTTCACATCACTAATATAACTTTTCACTGCACCGGTAACCTGCTCATGCATATTCAAATACTGCCGCAAAAACCTCGGCTTAAATTCAGTATTGATGCCCAGCAGGTCATGCATCACCAGTACCTGCCCATCACAATGTCGTCCTGCACCGATGCCGATTGTCGGAATAACGAGGCTTTCAGAAACTTCTTTGGCAAGCGTGGCCGGAATTTTTTCCAGCACAATGCCAAAGCAACCTTCCTGCTCTAACAACTTTGCATCAGCTTTAAGCTTATCTGCCTCCGCTTCTTCGCGCGCACGAACAGTATAGGTTCCAAACTTATAAATAGATTGAGGTGTTAAGCCAAGATGACCCATCACAGGCACACCTGCTGCGAGAATACGGCGCGCAGATTCGAGCACCTCTTCACCACCTTCAAGCTTCACCGCATGTGCTCCGGTTTCTTTCATAATCCGGATCGCCGATGCAAGCGCTTCTTTCGAATTAGATTGATAAGCACCGAAAGGAAGGTCAACCACAACAAGGCTTCTGTTCACTCCCCTGATGACAGATGAGGCGTGATAGATGATCTGATCAAGTGTGATCGGCAATGTCGTTTCGTGACCTGCCATTACATTTGAAGCAGAATCACCCACGAGTATCACATCAATACCTGCACCATCAAAGATCCTGGCGAACGAAAAATCATATGCAGTGATCATGGAGATTTTCTCTCCATTCGATTTCATTTTCTGCAGCGTGTTGGTGGTAATTTTTTTTAGTTCCTTGTGTGTGCTCATGAAAGAATGTTGATGATTACTGCCGGCTACCCACTATAGACTGTTTATTTTGCTTTTCTATTTCGTAATATAAGTGTTGAATCAATCCATCTGCCAAACCAATTTTCGGAACGAAGATCTCTCCAATATTCGCCCAACGCATTACGTTCACATATATCAACAAGGCAGGCACTATTACATCGGCCCTGTCTTCCCGCAACTTGTATATTCTCATCCGGTCCTCAAGGTTAAAGCTACTCAGCTCCCGGTAATAATCTTTTAAAAGATCGAGCTGCAGAGGCTTCCCTTCTTTGCGTTTCGATATTGAGAACACTTTGTTTATATTTCCTCCGGAACCTATCGCTACAACATCACCATCGCGTTCACGTGTTTCGCGCTTGATGAAGTCGCGCATCTCATCCCACATAAACTCATCTACCTGCTTCTTCAAAATCCTAATCGTACCAATATTGAATGATCTTTTAAAAACAAGATTGCCGTCAGCGAAAAATGTAAGTTCGGTACTTCCTCCTCCAACATCGATATAAAGATAGGAATGTTCTTTATCGAGGTTTTCCGCTACGTGATTCTCATAGATCAGGCTGGCCTCGGCGTCGCCGGTTATTATTTCTATTTCAACACCGGTATCTTGCCTCACTTTGTCGATAATCGCTGGCCCGTTGGTGGCGTCCCGCATGGCAGAGGTGGCGCACGCTTTCAAATGTTCTACACCATATACATCAATCAGCAACTTATACGACTGTATAGTTTTAATGAACATCGTCTCCTTTTCTTTCGAGATGGTGTTACTCTCGAACACATCAAATCCAAGTCGCAAAGGCACACGCACCAGGTTTAATTTCTGAAACTGCGCTTTTCCAGCCTCATTCGTTGTGGCGTCGGAAATTAATAACCGTGCCGCGTTACTTCCGATATCAATAGCTGCCAATCGCATTTACTTCACTTTTTACCTCGTTAAACTGCTGCAGGTAGTTATAAATCTCTTCCTGCGACCTTATGCGGTCATCACCATTTCTATATACATATGCATTGCTCAATTGATTGTCGAGCACGCGCGCTTTCACATTGTCTGCAATTTGTATATTAAACATGTCTATCAGCGTTTTCTTAATCCCCGGATCTTTAATCGGGCAGGTTACCTCCACGCGGTGGTCAATGTTCCGCACCATCCAGTCGGCAGACGAAATATACACTTTCTCGTTTCCTCCATTATGAAAAATAAATACCCGGGCATGTTCGAGGTATTCATCTACAATACTCACCGCCGTAATCGGATGGATAAACTTCTTGCTTTCGGAGAACATGCAGAATATACCCCGTATAACGAGATAAATCTTCACGCCACTTTTTGCAGCGTCATAGAGTTTTTCAATCAGCAGTTCATCGGACAGCGAATTCATTTTAAGCCGGATGATCGCATCCCGACCCTCTTTAGCATTTTTTATCTCGCGGTTGATCCACTTATTAATATCTGGCCTCAGCGACGTGGGGCAGGGTATAAGGCTGCTGCAGTTTTTAAGCGGCTGCATACCGTTCTTCCAGTTCTCCAGGAAATTGAATATCCTGCTTACATCTGTCATAATTGCCTTATCCGCAGTTAACAGGCAATGGTCTCCATAAACATGAGCTGTTTTTTCATTCATGTTACCCGTGCTCACAAACCCGTATTGCACACTTCTTTTCTCCACCTTTTTAGTGATCAGGCACAACTTCGCATGTACCTTAAGGTTAGGAATACTGATTAGCACCTTCACACCTTCCGTTTCCAGGTAATCCTTCCATTCGATATTTGCTTCTTCATCAAACCGTGCGCGCAATTCAAGCATCACCGTTACACTTTTTCCGTTGCGTACGGCGTTCACCAACGCGTTTACGATTTTGGAATTCGCAGCAAGCCTGTATGCTGTAATTTTTATGCTTGTTACCGACGGATCAATTGCCGCTTCTCTCAATAAATCGATCACGGGATCGAATGAATGATAGGGGAAGTTGAGCATCACATCTCTCTTCAATACAATATCTGTTGCGCGCTGGGCATTAACGAGCGCCGGGTGCCCAAATGGTTTTTTCCTTTTACTTTTTTGCGGAAACACGTCCGGAAAATCCATGAAGTGCCGGAAATTATGGATGCGGCCGCCGGGTATCAGGCTATCTTTTTTAGACAAATTGAGCTTCACCATCAGGAACTCCAGCAGCGACGGGTCCATTTCACGATCGTATACAAACCGCACCGGCTTTCCCTTCCGGCGGTTCTTCAAACCCTTTTCTATTTTTTGAATGAAGGACGTAGATACATCATTATCAATATCCATCTCCGCATCGCGCGTAACTTTGAACACCCACGATTCGTAATGGTCGTAGCCAAAAAATGAGAAGATGCTTTTTAAATTAAACCTGATCACATCTTCAAGCAGGATGATGTGATGCTCGTTTCCCGGCGAAGGCAGCTCCTTAAAGCGACCGATAAGTTTCGAAGGCACTTCTATTATCGCATATTTACGCTTTAGCGTATGATCCGTCTTAGAAAGCACTACCCCGAGGTAAAGCGACTTTTCGCGCAGGTAGGGCAGGGTGGTGATGCCTTCAACCATGAGGGGTATAATATTCGAGCGCACTTCCTGCTCAAAGAACTGGTTCACGAACTTTTGTTGTTCCATGTTCAGTTCCGTGTTGCTAACGAGGTAGATGTTGTTTATGGCCAATTCTTCACGAACCTGTTCCCAAATACGGTTAAACTCGCCCTGCTGGTCCAAAACGATATCCTGGATTTCTGTCAGAATATCAGCAGGATCCTCCTCGAGGTGCATATTTTTGAGTTTCGGGCCAAAATCAACCATTCTTTTGAGCGTGGCCACCCGTACGCGAAAAAACTCATCGGTGTTATTGGAGAAGATGCCGAGAAATTTCACACGCTCTTTAAGTGGCACCGAGGGGTCGGAGGCCTCCTGGAGCACCCGGGCGTTAAACGACAGCCAGCTGATGTCGCGAGGGATTGTTTTTCGCTTATTATGAGTCATTTAGAAATTTTAAAGGTATCCGCGAATTTTCGTTCAGGCTAATTTAAATTCAAATTATATTATATTGATTTCCGTTACTGTAAAGCTGCTTTTTCTATTTGGCTAATTAATAATCTTTTCCGACCTTCGCGTTCCAAAAATTTCGTCATGTCAAGAATTTGTCAGATAACCGGAAAAGTGCCAGTATCGGGTCATACGGTGTCACACTCGAATATCAAGACCAAGCGTAGGTTTCTGCCCAATTTGCAGACCAAACGTTTTTTCTTTGCCGAGGAAGACAGGTGGATCACTTTAAAGCTTTCAACTGAGGGTATCCGTACCATCAATAAAAATGGTCTTTACAGCGTAGTGAAGAAGCTTAGAGCCGAGGGTCACAAAATCTAAATATTGCCTGGTCAACAGGCCGAATTATAAACATCTATTACAATGGCAAAGAAAGGAAGCAGGGTCCAGGTTATTTTGGAATGCACCGAGCAAAAAACAACCGCGGTGCCCGGAACCAGCCGTTACATCAGCACGAAGAACAAAAAAAACACTCCTGAAAGGCTCGAACTTAAAAAGTACAACGCGAACCTGAAGAAGTATACTATTCATAAAGAAATTAAATAACCCATATCATGGCAAAAGCAGCTAAAACCGCGATCAAAACGAAGGACCAGAAAGCAGCCGCTGAAGCTAAGAACTGGACTAAGGTTATCCGTGCAGTTCGTAGTCCTAAGTCAGGAGCGTACACGTTCAAGGAAGCCATCGTGCACAAGGACAAGGTGAAAGAGTTCCTCACACAGAAATAATTGGATTGGTAAGTAACCATCGCGAAGCTGTTCCCAACAAGAACGGCTTTTTGTTTTTAATGACTAAACTTTTTCCTGATGGGATTTTTCGATAAGATCTTCGGCAAAAAAGAAAAAGAATCGCTTGACCAGGGTCTGCAAAAAACCAAAGAAGGATTTCTTTCAAAAATTACAAAGCTGTCGCAGGTAAATCTACCGTTGATGAAGAGGTGCTCGATGACCTCGAAAATGCACTTGTAAGCGCCGATGTAGGAATTGATACCACCGTTCAGATTATCGAACGAATCGAGAAGCGTGTTGCCCGAGACAAGTACGTGGGAACCAGCGATCTTAATAAGCTACTTAAGGAAGAAATAGAAGCAGTACTTACTGATCCCCCGGCGGGCGCGTATACGTTCGATTCGGAACTTCCCACCCGCCCTTACATCTTACTCGTTGTTGGTGTGAACGGCGCAGGCAAAACGACAACGATCGGCAAACTGGCCAATCAATTCAAAAAGGCCGGTAAATCCGTTTTACTAGGCGCAGCCGATACCTTTCGTGCGGCGGCTGTTGAGCAATTGACTATATGGAGCGAACGCACCGGCGTACCGATTGTTAAGCAGCCGATGGGTTCTGATCCCGCTTCTGTGGCCTTTGACACGGTTCAAAGTGCTTTAGCACGTAACGTTGACGTGGCTATTATAGATACCGCTGGCCGCCTTCATAATAAGGCCCACCTGATGGAAGAACTTTCGAAGATCAAACGGGTGATGGGTAAAATAATTCCCGATGCGCCTCATGAGGTTTTACTGGTGCTCGACGGATCAACAGGTCAAAACGCCCTGGAGCAGGCAAAGCATTTTACCGCTGCAACAGATGTTACTGCGATAGCAATCACAAAATTAGATGGCACAGCAAAAGGCGGTGTAGTTCTGGCGATTGCCAACCAGTTCAAGATCCCTGTCAAGTTTATTGGCGTTGGAGAAAAAGTAGATGACCTGCTGGTTTTCAACAAGCACGAGTTTGTAGACAGCCTCTTCAACCTTGAATGATTTTACTCAGAAAATTGCGTTGGAACGAAAATTTAACGTGATTTGCACAAAATATTCATATGCGTACCAGTTTGTTTATCGCTCTAATAGCTGTTTTCCTGATGTTATCTTCTACCGAAGCCTCGGCACAAAGCGCTGCAAACAGCAGTAGCTACCGCAATGCCATTGGTCTTGGTATCGATTTCGGAGATGGCAGCACGTTGGTGGGTCCTTCGTACAAACACTTTTTTTCTGAAAACAACGTGGGTAAGTTCGAGGTTCTTTTCGGAAATTATGTTGCTATCCAGGGTTTCTATGAATATCATAAGGGTATTGAAGGTGCTGCCGGTCTTAGATGGTTTGCCGGCTTAGGAGCCGGTGTCGGTCTTGACGAAAATAATTCTGCATTTTTATTGAAACCGATCGGAGGACTTGATTATAAAATTGACGGCGTTCCACTGTCGTTTTCGTTCGATTGGCGCCCGACCGCATTTATCGCCGACAATTCCGACTTCGTAGCCGGACGCTTCGGCCTCGGAATCAGGTTCTGCTTTAACTAATTAAGCTTTTAAGTTTATTCAAGCTGCAAATGGTGCCCGTAGTTGTACCTTTGCAGCTTTGTTTTTATAAGCATGAAGTCAAGAACGCTAAAGAAGGACAAGGTTAATATTATCACGCTTGGATGCAGTAAAAACATGGTGGATAGTGAAGTGCTAAGCGGCCAGCTTGCCGCTAACGATATAGACGTAGTGCACGAAAACCGTAAGCTCGACCATAACATTGTCGTGGTGAATACCTGCGGCTTTATTGATAAGGCAAAAGAAGAATCAATCAATACGATCTTAAGGCAGGTAGACCTGAAAAGAAGCGGAAAGCTCGATAAGGTGTTTGTGACGGGTTGTTTGAGCGAACGATATAAAAACAACCTGGAACAGGAAATACCAGAAGTGGATGCGTTTTTCGGAACGATGGAACTTGCAGGGCGTGCTGCGGCAACTGAATGCCGATTACAAATCAGAATTAATAGGAGAGCGACTCCTCGCCACTCCTCAACACTATGCATACCTGAAAATAGCTGAAGGCTGTAACCGGACCTGTTCGTTCTGCGCCATCCCGCTCATGCGAGGAAAACATAGGAGCCGAACGATTGAAGACCTCGTAAAAGAGGCAACGTTTCTTGTAAGCACCGGGGTAAAGGAAATTATGCTCATTGCGCAGGAACTTACTTACTATGGTCTAGATATCTATAAAAAAAGAATGCTTCCTGACCTGCTCAACAGGCTGGCGGATATAAAAGGCCTCGAATGGATCAGGCTGCATTATGCCTATCCATCAAAATTCCCTCTCGAAATACTGGACACGATGAGAGAGCGCGAAAATATCTGCAACTACCTCGACATGCCTTTGCAACACGCGAGCGATAATATGCTGAAGGCAATGAGACGGCAGATCACCCAGGCCGAGATGAATGATCTTATTTCTGAAATCAGAGACAGGGTTCCCGGAATATGTTTACGCACAACTTTGATCGCAGGTTTCCCTGGTGAAACAAGAGATGATGTTGAAGAATTGAAATCGTTCATTCGCCGGCATCGCTTCGACAGGGTTGGAATATTTTCGTATAGCCATGAAGAAAATACCGGGGCGTATGAATTGGATGACAATATTTCGCAGGAAGAAAAAGAAGAGAGAGCGCAGGAAGTAATGGAAGTTCAGCAGGAGATATCGCTCGAGAAAAACCAGGAAAAGATTGGACAGGTATTTAAAGTGCTTGTTGACAAAAGAGAATCGGGGCGGTATCTCGGAAGAACTGAATTTGACAGTGTAGAAGTGGACAATGAAGTAATATTGAATACCACAGGAAAACTAAAAATTGGTGAATTTGTTCAGGCCAGGATAACAAAGGCATACGACTACGACCTGGAAGCAGAACTCATCGCACAATAAAAATAAACAACGATTCATGACCACGAGAACTCTTTCACGATTGCTTTTAGTTTGCGCTATTGCGCTTATCACCTCATGTGGTGGCAACAGCCAAAATGGTAATGAAAATTCAACATCGGATACTATGGCTACATCAAACACATCTTCTGTGAAACAGCAGAAGTACGGAACTGCCGACGGAAAGGAAATAACGCAGTACATTTTGAAAAATGCTGCAGGAATGGAAGTGAAGTTCATCAACTACGGGGGCACTATAACAAACATCATGGTGCCTGACAGCAGTGGAAATTTTGGAGATGTTGTGCTGGGCTTCGATTCTATGGAAGGTTACTTAACGAAAGAGAACCCTTATTTCGGATGCATTACCGGCAGGTACGCAAACAGGATTGCGAAAGGCAAATTTTCCATCGACGGAAAAAAGTACCAGCTGCCTATTAATAATATGGGAAACACTTTGCATGGCGGCATCAACGGTTTCAATAAAAAATTCTGGGATGCTGAAGTATTGCCCGGCGACAGTGGTGTAAAGTTTTCTTACGTAAGTAAAGATGGTGAAGAAGGTTTTCCGGGTAATTGCAGTGTTGAAGTTCGGTATTCATTGTCGCAGAACAATGAGTTGAAGATTGAATACAAAGCAACAACAGACCAGCCAACGGCGGTTAACATTACCAACCATAGTTATTTCAACCTGAGTGCAGGGAAGGATTCAACGATACTTGGTCATGAGATGTTTATCAATGCAGACAAATATGTTGCTGTAAACGGCGATCTTATTCCAACGGGCGAACTTCCTGACGTGAAAGGCACGTCGATGGATTTCACGGTTCCTGCCACTATAGGAAGCGATATTTCAAAAGTTGCCGGGGGATATGATCACACATATGTGCTTAATAAAAAATCTACCGGCGAGCCGGAGCTTGCGGTTGCGGTTCGTGATCCTAATTCTGGCCGATATATGGAGGTATTTACTACTGAGCCCGGAATCCAGTTCTATTCCGGCAACTTCCTTGATGGTTCGTTCGCTGGCAAAAACGGTGTGAAGTATGTAAAGAATGGAGGTCTCGCGTTGGAAGCGCAGCATTTTCCGGATTCACCAAATCAACCCTCGTTTCCCAATACGATTTTAAGGCCCGGTGAAACGTTCAACCAAACGACTATCTATAAGTTCTCGGTAAAGAGTTAAGCCTGGGTGGCCATGGGGAAATCTTCATATCTTGCTGAACGTAAAAAGCAACCAACAATGAAATATTTTTTTACCCTCGTCACTCTTGCAATATCATCGCTTGCGATACAAGCCCAACATTCTTTAACGCAGATATGGGAGACCGACTCGACCCTTAAAACGCCGGAATCCGTTTTATTCGATGGCGCGAATAAAATTCTCTATGTCGCCAATATTGATGGAGAAGGCGGAGCAAAGGATGGCAAAGGCTCAATAGGAAAAGTAGGTTTGGATGGTAAGATCATCGCGGTAGATTGGGTGCCGGGACTCCAGGCACCGAAAGGAATGGCGATCGTTAAAAACACACTGTGGGTTGCCGATATCGATGAAATGGTTGCGATCGACATCAAAGCGGGCAAAATTACACAGCACGTAAAGATAGAAGGTGCTAAGTTTTTGAATGACGTAGCCGCTGCTCCTGATGGAACGGTTTACGTTACAGATTCTCATACAAAACAGTTGTGGAAACTGGAAAAAGGAACGCCTTCCAAGGTACTTGAAAACCTCCAGGGTCCTAACGGTGTACTCGTTCATAACGGGAGCGTACATATCCTTGACGCGGGTACGCTTTATAAAGTGGGAAAAGACAACAGCCTGCAAAAACTTGCAGAAGGCATGGAATCAAGTACCGATGGCCTCGAGAATGTGCAAGGCAATGAATTCCTTGTGTCGTGCTGGGTGGGAGTGGTGTACTACGTTAAGGAAGATGGCTCAACACAAGTGCTCCTCGATACGCGCGACCAGAAAGTGAACTCCGCTGATATAGGCTACGATGCAAGCAAACGCATCGTGTATGTACCTACCTTCTTCAGGAATAAGATCGTAGCCTACCAGTTAAAATAAGAAGTTAAAAAAGGGTTCCGCTTATTTGGCTGCTGTTAAGAGTAGCTATTTTTACTGAGATTATGGATTGTACATTTACCCAACTGCCATACGGAGATACAGGCTTTTTTTCGCGCATAGCAACCGCTTATGTCGAAGGCGACGAAAAACTGAATCCATACTTCAGGCATCCCGTATCTGTTGAAGGTTTCAAAGCAGCCATTCACGACCGAAACAAATTTCCAACCGATAGAAAGCTTCTCGTTTCTGAATTGCACAAGCAATATGAGCAACTCCCTGTTCATGAAAAAGTGACAGAGAATATCAATCTCCTTTCACAAGAAAATACATACACGATTACCACTGCACATCAGCCCGCAATTTTTACCGGTACCTTGTTTTTCGTGTATAAAATATTACACACCGTTAAACTCGCAGCGCACCTTAACGATCGAATTCCGGGTAGCCGGTTCGTACCCGTTTTTTATATGGGATGCGAAGATGCAGATCTCGATGAACTTGGTAATATTTCACTGGATGGTGAGAAAATAAACTGGGAGACTAATCAGACCGGCGCCATTGGCCGGATGAATACCAAAGGTCTTGAAAAGATCATTAACAGGATAGAGGGTGAACTTTCCGTGTTGCCTTTTGGTAGCAAGCTCATTCAGCTTTTAAAAGATTGCTATCTCGGCGACAACGATATTCAAACCGCAACTTTTAAATTACTCAATGCGCTTTTCGGAGAATATGGATTGGTCGTTTTAATCCCTGATAATCCAAATCTCAAAAGGAGGTTGATTCCCGTTTTCGAAGATGAATTGTTCAATCAACAGTCTTCTGAAATCGTAAAGGCCGCGATAGATAGTCTCTCGGAAAACTTCAAGGTGCAGGCAACACCCCGCGATATCAACCTGTTTTACCTGAAAGATAATATACGTGAGCGTATTGAAAGAACAGGCGATACCTGGTCTGTGGTAAATACAAACATTACATTTTCGGCGGAGACTTTAAGAGAAGAATTAAATGCGCATCCGGAAAGGTTTAGTCCGAATGTGATTTTGCGGGGACTATTCCAGGAAACTATATTACCGGGCGTAGCTTTTATTGGAGGAGGTGGGGAGATTGCCTATTGGCTAGAGTTGAAAGGCGTTTTTGAAAGATATAAAACACCTTACCCGGTGTTGGTGCTACGAAACTCTTTCCTGGTGCTCGAAACGAAATGGAAAGAGAAACTCGACAAACTACGTATACCCATTACCGGTATATTTCGCGAAGAGCGCGATTTGTTGAATGATTTAGTGAAAAGAGATTCTGCTAACCAGCTGACGCTTTCGGGCGAGATCACAAGTTTCAATTCCTATTACGACAACCTGAAGACGGTTGCCCGAAAAGTAGATGATACGTTAACGACACACATCGCCGCTTTACAAACCCGGGCCATTAAACCCTTACAGGAACTTGAGAAGAAATTGCTTCGTGCGGAGCGCAGGAAATTTGAGGTACAGCAGCGGCAGCTTGAAGCTGTGAAGAAAGCGCTGTTTCCCAATAATAGTTTGCAGGAACGTGTAGATAATTTTATGCCCTTTTATGCAAAGTGGGGTGGCGATTTTTTGAAAATGATCTATGATCATTCGCTAACGCTGGAGCAGGAATTTGTGATCGTAACGTGCTAAATTTTAAGTAAAGGAAAAAAGCGGTAGCCGCTTTCTGTTTTACTTATCGAATAAGTTGTTCCATCCATCAGATTTTACCTTCCCAACCTTCTTAAGCACATCATCCTCCATCTGCTTCTTATACTCATCAATCTTTTTACCAATACCTTCGTCAAAGGCCCCAATAATACTCGCAGCAAGAATCGCCGCATTCTTAGCAGCATTGAGAGCTACGGTAGCTACAGGGATTCCATTAGGCATCTGAAGAATAGATAGCACAGAATCCCATCCATCAATTGAATTAGACGATTTTACCGGCACACCGATTACCGGTAAAGACGTTATAGAAGCAACCATGCCGGGTAAGTGAGCTGCTCCTCCTGCTCCGGCAATGATCACTTTAATACCGCGTTGCCTGGCTTCGGCGGCATACTTGATCATACGTTGAGGAGTGCGGTGTGCCGACACAATGGTAAGTTCAAAAGAAATACCTGTTTCCTTCAAAAAATCAGCAGCGGGCTTCATGACCGGAAGGTCGCTGTCGCTGCCCATGATAATTCCTACCAGTGGTTGTTCCATTATATGAATTTATACCCTTTCGAGGCCGCTGAAAAAGAAATCGCCTTCAATTTTAGCATTCTCATCGCTGTCGCTTCCGTGTACTGCATTTTCACCAAGAGAAACAGCAAAAAGTTTACGGATAGTGTTCGCTTCAGCCTTTGCAGGATCTGTTGCACCTATAAGGGTTCTGAACGACGACACAGCATCGTCTTTTTCGAGAATTGCCGCGATAATAGGCCCGCTGCTCATAAAGTCAACCAGCTCGCCGTAAAATGGTCTCGCCTTATGAATGGCGTAAAATTCACCCGCTTTCTCCGCGCTGAGCTTTGTGAGTTTCAATGCAATCACCTTATATCCTTCCTTGATAATCCTGTCTAAGATCGCGCCTGCATGCCCGTTTTTCATTGCATCGGGTTTGATCATTGTGAACGTACGGTTGCTCATATTTTTCAATTTGGGCGCAAAGGTAATTTAACTTGGTGATTACATAAGTAAAATTGGCAATTGGGCATTATTTGTGCACCTTTGCGCACATTTTAATGAAAGCAATCCAGGAGATATTTCCATTACTTACGGAGCCGCACAAGGTAGTGATCACAACGCACCAGAAACCAGATCCCGATGCCATGGGATCGTCGTTAGGGCTATATCATTTTCTCATATCGTTCGGCCATGAAGTAACGGTCATCTCACCCACCAACTGGGCCACCTGGCTCAACTGGATGCCCGCGGCAGACAAGGTGGTCGATTTTGAGCTATCACCCGATAAAGCAAATGATGCTTTAAGTAAAGCAGATTGGCTTTTTTGTCTCGACTTCAACATTTTTTCGCGCACAAAACATCTCACCCAAAAGTTATACGACTTTAAAGGAGTGCGTGTTTTAATCGATCATCACCAGATGCCGGATACACAAAGTTTTGATTACGGCATCAGCAATACTGCCAAGAGTTCTACAGCAGAAATGGTGTACGACTTCATTGCGCAATCCGGTCATACGGACAAAATAAATACAGCGATCGCTGAATGTTTATATGCAGGGGTGATGGCTGATACAGGTTCGTTCCGATTCGCATCCACAACGGCATCGGTGCATCAGATGGTTGCCCTGTTGAAAGAGCGCGGACTGGAGCATTCAAAAGTGCACGAAAATATTTACGATAATTTTCTCGAGAACCGGCTTCGCTTTATCGGGCACGTACTGATGAACAGGATGGAGGTTTATTACGAATACAACACTGCTCTCATCGCTATATCAAAGAAAGATTTATTGCGCTTTCAGATCAGAACCGGCGATACTGAAGGGCTTGTCAATTACCCATTGAGCATCCAGGGTATTAAACTTGCCGGCCTGGTAATAGACAGAGACGAAGAGCGCAAATGGAGCTTCAGAAGCAAAGGTGGATTTGATACGAACACATTCGCCAGGAAATATTTCAACGGCGGTGGACATTACAATGCATCGGGAGGAAAGACACTCGACTCCCTCGAAAAAACAGTTGAGCAGTTTCAACTGGCAATGAAAGAAAACGCTGAACTATTAAAGTAAACTATAATTAATGAAAACAACTACTGCCATTCTCCTCGGTTTTGCAATGTGCTTCGCTATCGGCGGTTGCACCGGAGATGGGTTCAAAAAAACTAAAAGCGGCATTCTCTACAGGATCATCTCCGACGGAAAGAATCCGATCGCTAAGACAGGGGAGTTCCTGAAAGTACATTATACACAGAAAGTACGCGACTCCATTATCACTACCAGCTACGGCGCGCTGCCAACATACGCACGTGTAGATAGCATCGGCCCCGTGTATAACCCAATGGAAGTTTTCGGAAAACTGAGGAACGGCGACAGTGCTATCATCGTAATGATTGCTGACAGCCTGCAGAAGAAACAGGGAACACTTCCTCCATACATCAAAAAAACAGACAAACTCACACTTACCATCAAAGTGGTAGATGTCCTTAAAACTCAGGAAGAGGTAATGGCCGACCAAAAGGCAGGAATGGACGGTATCAAGGAAAAAGAAATTACAGCACTTCAAAAATTTCTTGACTCCAGCAACATTAAAGCTCAGAAAACATCGAAAGGCGTTTTCGTGGTTGTTGACAAACAAGGCGATGCTCCACTGGCAGATTCAGGAAAAACAGTTAAAGTAAATTACTCCGGAAAAACACTTGCAGGCGTTGTGTTCGATTCGAATATCGATAGCACTTTCGGACATCCACAACCATATTCGCTGACCATCGGTCAACGCGGAGCAATTGAAGGCTGGGATGATGGTCTCCGCCTGTTTGGAAAAGGTGGGAAGGGAAAGCTTTACATTCCTTCGATGATGGCTTACGGACCAAATCCTCCACAAGGAGCAAAGTTCAAAGCTTTCGAAAATCTGATGTTCGACGTAGAGATTCTCGACGTAACTGAAGCGCCTAAACGCAACCCGGGCATACCATCACTTGATCCACGTATGAGAATGCGTCAAAACGCGGATTCCGCAAGACCAGCAGGAAGATGATGTAAGAGCTTCACGGCCTCCCTCGCTTCTTTAACATCGTGCACGCGTAAAATAGACGCACCCTTCATCAGGGCGACGGTGTTAAGCACGGTGGTTCCGTTAAGCGCCTCTTTAGCAGATACACCAAGCGTTTTATAAATAGTTGACTTTCGCGACAGGCCCACCAAAATGGGCCTGTTTAACATTTTAAGCAGCTGCAACTTTTCCAGTAGTGCGAAATTCTGCCTGATGTTTTTGCTAAAGCCGAAGCCGGGATCGATAATTATGTCTTTAATGCCATCATTTGCACACTCGTCGAGCTTACCGATAAAATAATCAATAACGGCTTTTGATACGTCGTCGTAGTCGTTGAGGTGCTGCATTGTTTGAGGAGTGCCCCGCATGTGCATGCATATATAAGGAATAGCCAGTTTTCCGGCGGTGGGAATCATCTTTTCATCCATTTGTCCGCCGCTCACATCGTTAATGATGGATGCACCCGCAGCTATACATATTTCGGCCACTTTGCTATAAAACGTGTCGACGGAAAAAATGGCTTCGGGAAATTTGTCGGTGATCACATCAACAATTCCTGCCAGCCTCGACAGCTCTTCTTCCATCGAAATCAGGGTAGCATTCGGGCGTGTGCTTTGTGCACCGATGTCGATGATATCGGCGCCGTCTGCAAGCATTTTCTCCACTTGTTTAAGAACAGCGTTCGGCGTATCGCACCTGCTGCCTTCATAAAAGGAATCGGGTGTTACGTTAATGATACCCATCACCAGCGGATGCGCGGCAGTTATAAGTCTTCCCTTGCAATTCAAAGTGAACATTGGCTCGTAATTATTACATTTGACCAATAAAATTCTGCATTAAATTTAGAACAGAACAAACAGATTATTCTTCTTGATGAGTAATACAAACGCACAGTACGATTCGGCGGTAAGTTCGTGTAAAGAAATATTTATAAAGAAAACAAAGGATTACGGTACGTCGTGGAGGGTATTGCGGCCGATTTCTATCCTGGATCAGCTGTTTATAAAAGCTCAAAGGATAAGGACCATCCAGGAAAAAGGTCAACAACTGGTGGCGGACGACATCAGGGATGAATTCCGGGGAATGGTTAACTATAGTGTGATAGGGTTGATCCAATTGTTTATGGGTCACGACGCGGTAGAAGACCTCGCTGTTGAACAGGTTGAAAAGTGGTATGATGAAAAGATCGCGGAAACGAAGGCGTTAATGGTGAAGAAGAATCACGACTATGGCGAAGCATGGCGCAGCATGAGCCAGGAGAGTTTTGTTGACCTGATATTAATGAAGCTGATGCGTATGCGACAGATCATCGCTAACGATGGGAAAACGATTGTCAGTGAAGGCCTGGATGCGAATTATCATGATATTATTAATTATTCGGTGTTTGCGCTTATACTGACCGAGTAGAGCCTGCGGCGCTATGCCTCCGGCGGTATTTGCCTGTCAAATAAGCCCCCGGCAGGGTTGCTCCCGCAGGAGTGTTTTGCGTTTTGATGAGTATGCCCACGGCAGGGACGCTCGTGTCGCCTGTGTCTTTGAAAATTTGGCCTCAGGCGGTATTTGCTTTTGTCAAATAAGCCCCCGGGAGGGTTGCTCCCGCAGGCGTTGATTAGCGTTTTCGTTGAAAGTATGCCGACGGCAGGGTTGCATTCCGCAGGCGTTGTTTAGCGTTTTCATTGAAAGTATGCCGACGGCAGGGAGGCTCGTATCGATTGTGTCTTTAAAAATTTGGCGTCAGGCGGTATTTGCCTTTGTCAAATAGCCCCCGGCAGGGTTGCTCCCGCAGGGCTTATAACCATTATTCAAAAAAATAAAAAATTGAAAATTCTTCTTTCCATATCGCGTTTCATAGTCGGCACCCTGTTCATTTTTTCCGGCCTTATCAAAGCAAACGACCCACTGGGCCTCAGCTATAAAATGCAGGAATTTTTCGAAGTCTGGGGCCTTCACTCACTCAACGATTACACGCTTGTATTATCAATAGTGATGATCACATTTGAGATCGTTGCGGGAGTAGCAGTTTTACTTGGTTGGAGAATGCAGATTTTCAGTTGGCTGCTACTGTTGCTGATTCTCTTCTTCACATTCTTAACCGCCTATGCATTATTCTCGGGAAAAATCAGGGAGTGCGGATGTTTTGGCGATTGCATTCCGTTGCAGGCATACCAATCGTTCATAAAAGACTTATTGCTACTCGTATTGATACTGGTAATATTCGCTTATCGCAAAAAATTCAAACCTTTGTTGTCGGGAACTTTTGCAAAGGTGGTGTTATTCTTCTCGCTGGTGTTAACATTCGCGTTTCAGTGGTACGTGCTCGAACATCTGCCCCTGGTAGATTGTCTCCCTTACAAAATTGGAAACAATATCCCCGAGAAAATGAAAATCCCTCCCGGTGCCATACCCGACAGCACCGTCATTATGTTCACCTATGAAAAGAATGGAACGCAATCGAGTTTCACTGCAGAAAATTTTCCGGCAGATTTTGACGACACTTACAAGTTTGTAAAAAGAGAAGACCAGGTAGTGAGAAAAGGAACCGCCACTCCGGCGATCAGGGATTTTGCACTGCAAACCAACAGCGGTAACGATACAACACAAGCGTTGTTAACAGAACCGGGACGCAAATTATTCCTGTTCGTAAAAGATAATTACGAAGCCGGGGCCGTGGGTTGAACGCATGGACATGATCGTAAATGAAGCAGCTAAGCAAAATATGAAAGGTTTCATTGTTTCAAATCTTGAAATCGCAGACAACAGATCTGAATTTTTTCCAACGTTCGTACCATTGAAAGCAGACGGAACAGCTATCAAGACAGCCGCGAGGCATAACCCGGTATTGTTTCTTATGGATGGCGGCACAGTTGTAAAAAAGTGGAGCGCGGTAGATTTCGAGCAGGCATTACGTTATTTGAGCGGTACAAAATAAATCGCACGAGGCGACACATTCATGCTTTCTTATCTTACAAAGAAGATGATCTATGGCGCACTGGTGATGGCTGGTGTAGTGATTGTAGTGTTCTTTCTTTTCCAGGGCTTTGGCGATCCAACACGGTTAGTGATGGGACAAACAGCGGATGCGGCAACACAACAAAACATCCGGAAAGAATTAAATCTTGACCAACCGAAATGGAAACAATTTCTTACCTATCTCAACGATGTTTCGCCCGTTTCAATTCATAGCAAAGAAGACATTGCACAAAAGAAACTTACCGGCCTCTTCGTTGGTGGCGATACGAAGCTTGCTCTGAAAGTCCCTTACCTGAGAAGGTCGTATCAGTCAAGGAGAGAGGTATGGGATGTACTGTCGGAGGCTCTGCCCGGAACAATTATCCTCGCGATGTCGGCCATGCTTATTGCGATTCTTTTCGGAATACCTTTAGGGATTCTCGCTGCAGTAAAGAAGGATACCTGGATGGATAGCTCGTCGATATTCGTTTCTGTACTTGGCATATCGGCTCCTTCATTCTTTATGGGCATAATGATCGCATACTTTTTTGGATTTGTGTTGAGTGATTATACTGGTTTAAGTATGACGGGAAGCTTGCACGAAACAGATCCATTCGAAGGACGCCGGATCGTAGCATCCAACCTGGTATTGCCTGCACTAACGCTTGGCATCAGGCCAATGGCCATTATTGCACAACTTACACGAAGCGCTATGCTTGATGTATTGAACCGCGATTACATCAGAACCGCCTACGCGAAAGGAGTCAGCAAACCTGCAGTAATATGGAAACATGCATTACGTAATGCATTAAATCCCGTGATCACCGCCATTACCGGATGGTTCGCGGAATTGTTGGCAGGGGCATTTTTTGTAGAATATATTTTCGGATGGAAAGGGATCGGAAAAGTAACGGTTGATGCGCTCGAAAATCTCGACTTCCCTGTAGTGATGGGGTCGGTACTTATTTCTTCCTTCTTTTTTATTGTAATAAATATTCTTGCAGACGTGGTGTACGGAATCGTAGACCCGAGAATAAAAAGTGTCAGTTAATTACCACTTCTTTAATGGTACTTTCTCCGAGCGATTCATTTACGCGTTGTATAATTTTTTCTTTCTGGTAGAGAAGTTCCTGCTTTAGCGGCGCAACAGTTGTGGTGATATATAAAGTAGCGCCGTGAATTTTTATCTTCTCAGTATAACGCGCAATAGTTTTACCCATGAGCTGCTCCCACACATCTTCAATCTGCATGGCCTGGATGGATCCCTTCAACCTGCTTTGATTGAGAAATTGTCTCATTGCATCGCCCACTGAAATTTCACCCATGTGTCGAAGGTAGCAGAAAATTATAATTCAATCAGCTGATGTTTTGCACCAATATTATTAAGATGCTCCTCTATTCTTTTCTGGTGCGTATCTGTAATAAAAATCTGTCCATCGTTATGCATACACACCCAATTCAAAAGATTATGCATGCGGGTTTCATCTAATTTTTCAAACACGTCATCGAGCAGCAGGATAGGAGCGAAGCCTTTATGCAAACGCAGCAGTTCAAATTCGGCAAGCTTTAATGCAAACAGTAAACTTTTTCGTTGTCCTTGTGACGCGATGTTTCTGAACGGTTGACCATTTAATGATATCACAATATCATCTTTATGAATGCCTGCACTTGTTCGTTGTAAATACAGGTCGCGCTCCCTGGTTGATTTCAAAAGTTCAGCAAAATCAAGTTTCAATAACTGGCTCTCGTAAGCGAGCATCACATTTTCAGGCTGTCCTGAAATATTTGCGTAAAAATTTTTCACGAGCCCGATACACTCTTCCATGAACACTTTTCGCTTTTCGAAAATATACGTGCCATCTGTAGTAAGCTGTTCATCGTACACGTCGAGCAAATTGGTGTCGCGTACCTGGCGATCCGACAACGACTTAAGGTAACTGTTACGTTGAAGCAGCAGCTTGTTGTAATTCATCAATCGCTGCAGGTATTCGGGATCGAGTTGTGAGAGAATGGCATCGGCGAAGCGCCGGCGTTCTTCGCTTCCTTCAGTTATCATCCTAACGTCGTCCGGGGCGATGAAGACACAAGGAAAACGCCCGACGTGGTGCGAGAAACGCTCGTATGCATTCCCGTTCACCATGAATTCCTTTTTTCCGGTTTCACGGAGGATGCAGACGGTATTGAAGTTGTTGCCGTTATGAACCAGCTCACCTTCAATACGAAAGCCACCGCTTCCCGTGAACGCATTCAGCGCATCTGAGCGGGTAAAATAGCTCTTTGTAAAACACAGGTAATAGATAGCGTCGAGCAGGTTGGTTTTGCCCGTTCCGTTGGGCCCGCTGATGCCGACGATCCGCGAATTGAAACCGAAATTCCGTTGCGCGTAATTTTTGAACTGAACCAGCGATATGGAGTTGATTGCTAACAAGAAGTAAATTTAGAGAAATGCCTCTCTTACCCTTATCTTTGCCGCTCAAATTTTCGAAAAAGTGGCGACCAAATTCTCAAAGGAAACCTACCTGTACTGGTACGAGCTCATGCAGCTGATCCGGCAGTTTGAGCTGGCAGCAGAAGAAAAATACAAAATGGAAGGCAAAATCCGCGGTTTCTTCCACGCCTACGTGGGCCAGGAAGCGATTGCAGCCGGATGTATGACCGCTACCCGCCAGGAAGACCCATTTATCACCGCCTACCGCGATCACGGTCTTGCGCTCGCTAAGGGCGTTCCCGCAGACAGCTGTATGGCTGAACTTTATGGTAAAGCTACCGGCTGTGCAAAAGGAAAGGGTGGAAGCATGCACTTTTTCGGCAAGGATGTATTCTTTTTCGGTGGCCACGGTATCGTTGGTGCCCAGATAGGTACAGGAGCCGGTCTCGCATTCGCTGAAAAGTACCGCGGAACCGATAATGTATCGCTCACCTTCTTCGGTGACGGTGCTGCCCGCCAGGGAATGCTTCACGAGGTATTCAACATTGCCATGACATGGAAACTGCCAGTTGTATTCATTTGTGAAAACAACAATTACGCGATGGGTACCTCAATTGAACGTACCAGCAACGTGGTCGATATCTACAAGCTCGCCGACGCGTATGAAATGCCCGGTGACTCTGTTGATGGAATGTCTCCCGAGCCTGTTCACGAAGCGGTTGCCCGCGCAGTGAAAAGAGCAAGAGAAGGCGGTGGCCCGACACTTTTAGAGATAAAAACTTATCGTTATAAAGGTCACTCTATTTCTGATCCCCAGAAATACCGGACCAAGGAAGAAGTTGACGAATACAAGCAAAGGGATCCCATTCAGCAGGTACTGAAAAAAATTACTACCGACAAGCTGGCAACAAAAGAAGAACTCGCAGCGATCGACCAGCGCGTGAACGAAACCGTTCAGGCCGCAATAAAATTCGCAGAAGAGTCGCCATGGCCAAATGATGATGAAGTGTTGAAGGATGTGTACCAGCAGCAGGATTATCCGTTCATCGTTGATTAATACCTCAATTCAAAAACTACAGATTTTTTATAATGGCTAACGAAGTCAAGCATCAGGAAGAAAAGAATACTACAACCCATGCCGGACATACTCCTGACAGGAACGAACAGTTCTGGGAGAAGAACAGCAAAAAAATCCTTGGTGTATTTATTGTGCTCGTGGTTTTGGTTGGTGCCTATTTCATTTACCAGAATTACTTTAGCAAGCCTGAAGAGCTGAAAGCATCAGACGCAATGTGGAAGGCAGAAGATTACTACCGTAAAGATTCTGCACGACTCGCTCTCAACGGCGATGGGCCTAACGCAGGTTTCCTGAGAATAATGTCGAAGTACAGTGGTACCAAAGCAGCGAAACTCGCCAGGTTTTATGCCGGCGCTTCATACATTAAACTCGGTGATTTCAATAACGCTATCAAGCAATTGAACGATTTTAAGACCGATGACAAACTGCTCGAAGTAAGAGCAACAGGTCTTCTTGGCGACGCTTACGCGGAGTTGGGAAAGAAAGCTGAAGCTGTTGAGCATTACAGAAAAGCAGGAACAGTTTTTCCCGATGATAACTTCAACTCACCTGAATATCTTTTCCGTGCCGGTCTCCTTTACCAGGACCTTGGCAAGAATAAAGAAGCGATAGAAGTTTTTAAAATAATTAAAGACAAATACCCGGCGTCTGAAAGGGGAAACGAAATAGATAAATACCTCGCAAGACTCGGAGAATTGAATTAACAGGACATGGCACAAGTTGGCAACAGCAACCTGATAAATAATACAGCAGGCATCCAGGAACAGGATGCCTGTGTAGTTATTGTACGTACCGATTGGAACGCGAAAGTGGTCGATGAACTTGAAAAGGGATGTAAGAAAATTCTCGCACAGCACGGCATCACCTGCATCAAAACGATCACCGTTCCCGGCGCAGTTGAAATACCTTTCATCATCAACAAATACTGGGACATTTTCAAGTATAAAGACGACCGTCCGCAGAGTTTCATCGCCCTGGGCTGCGTGATAAAAGGGGGTACACCACATTTTGAGTATGTATGCAGGTCAGTAACGGATGGTGTTACGAGATTAAATCTCGATCTTCCTGTTCCTGTAATATTCGGCGTACTTACTGTTGACAACGACGAGCAAGCCGCCGAAAGAATAGGAGGCATCCACGGCCACAAAGGCGAAGAGGCTGCCTACACTGCAATCAAAATGATGGAAATCATCCGGTCTTTATCGGCACGGAAAACCCACTAGCATCAATGACGGTCCAACTATTTATTCCCTGTTTTGTAGATCAACTTTATCCGCAAACAGCATTCAACATGGTTAAACTGCTCGAAAAAGCAGGATGTACAGTTGAATATAATACTGAACAAACATGTTGCGGACAACCGGCATTCAACGCCGGGTTCAGAGACGAATCAAAAGAAGTTTGCACAAAGTTCATCAAAGATTTTAGCGGCGCAGACTACATCGTGGCGCCAAGCGCATCATGCGTAGGATTTGTTCGGAACTATTATACTAAAATGTTCGGCGACTCCTCTTTGTACAAGGACGTTAAAAATTTAGGAAAGCGTATCTATGAGCTTACCGATTTCCTCGTGAATGTGTTACAGGTTGAAAATTTCGGATCGAAGTTCGAAGCGTCTGTCACCTATCACGATTCATGTGCGGCACTCCGTGAAGTGGGACTGAAAAAAGAACCAAGAAAATTGCTGGAGAACGTACAGGGACTTGAATTAGTAGAGATGAATGATGTTGAAACCTGCTGTGGGTTTGGGGGAACATTCGCTGTAAAGTTCGAGCCTATATCTATCAGTATGGCCGATCAAAAATCCATCAACGCCGTCAACACCGGCGCAGAATATATTGTATCAACCGACCATTCGTGCCTTATGCATATTGATGGATACGCGCGTAAAAGTGGAAAGAAAATAAAAACGATTCATATCGCCGACGTACTGGCGAGTGGCTGGTAATAAAAAGGACCGGCATTCGGCCGGCCCCTGGTTGAGCATTGCTGCCCGGGTAACACCACCTCATTATCCCGGCATTACTACCGAATCAATTACGTGAATCACACCATTGCTTTGGTAAACATCTTTGATGGTCACTGTAGCTTCTCCGCCTTTTTCATCCTTAATCATTAGTTTATCTCCTTTCATCCACAGCCAGAACTTACCCCCCTGCACTGTAGTAAGCTCAGCTTTTCCATTTCCCTTCTTGATCAACGAAGCAATTTCCTTGCTGTCGAGTTTGCCGGGCACAACGTGATAGGTGAGTACTGAAGTAAGCATTTCCTTATTTTCAGGTAACAACAGTTTGTCTACTGTACCTGCAGGTAACTTTTCAAATGCTGCGTTTGTAGGAGCGAATACGGTAAACGGGCCAGTACCTTGTAACGTCTCAACTAATCCTGCTGCTTTTACTGCTGCAACAAGCGTTGTATGATCCTTTGAATTAACTGCGTTTTCAACGATATTTTTCGAAGGATACATAGCCGCACCACCGACTTCCACCGTCTTTTCCTGGGCGAATGATACGTTCATCAGGCATACAGCAACAGCGAAAATGCCCAATCTTTTCAATGAGTTCATATTAATTTGTTAATGGTTAAAAAAATTAGCCGGCTCGACAATCATGTACGGAGTATGAAAAATGTTAGATTTATATCTTTATCAATAAATGATAACCAATGGCTCACTGGCTTGTAAAGGTTGAACCCTCAGTGTATTCGTGGGATCAGTTCAAAAAAGATGGAACAACCACCTGGGATGGTGTCAGGAACTACGCAGCCCGTAATCATCTTCGTGCGATGAAGAAAAATGAGGAGGTGTTTGTTTATTACAGCATGGAAGAGACCGCGGTTATCGGCACAGCGAAAGTTTCTAAAGAAGCATTTCCGGATCCTACCGCTGATGATGACACCTGGTCGGCGGTTGAGTTAAAGGTTGGAAAAAAACTAAAGAACCCGGTAAGTTTGAAAAGAATAAAGTCTCATCCGGGTTTAAAGGATATGGCGTTAGTGAGAATCAGTAGGTTGAGTGTAGGACCGGTGTCAGATAAAGAATGGGAAATTATTATGGAGATGTCAGAAGAAGAGGAGAGATAACTGCGATTTTCCTTTATAAAAATGTTTACTCTTTGAATTGGATGCCGTATTCGCGCAGCTCTTTTAATACCGGCTCATAAATCTCCTTCACAATCGGTATTCTCAAACCCGTCAGCGTGATCTTCCCCTGCAAAATTAATTTCGCAGAAATTCCCAGCGGCAATCCAACGGTCTTCGCCATAGCCGTCCTCACTTCATCCTCACCTTTCAATATCAAACTACTTTTAACAGCATGCGCAATACCGAACTTTTCATAGTCAATCTCATGCAACATCACCACCATATCCTTATCACCGGGCTGTAAGCCAAGTTTCCTTTCAATTGCAAATTGAAGAACAGCTGCCGGGCTGCATCGCCCTTTATTAATAATCGTTTTATCATCATCCAATCCAAGAAATAACAATTGCTTAATGGAAAGGTTAGCTTCGTGCATTTGCTCAGCAACGGCAGCAGCAGCTGTTGTTTTTACGTCTTCCAGGTTAACATCGAGCAGTTGTCCATTATTATCTACAAGCATAAATTCGCGCAGCTCCTTCATCTGTTCTTCATCAACTTCTTCTTCAGCATTAATCAGTTGCTGTAATTTTTCAAGAAGCGTTTTTGTCTGAATAAATCGATTAGTCAGATGTTTTTCCATCCATTGCGAAAATCCGTGCTTGTTCAGGTGCAACTGAAAAAATTGGCGCAGCGACATTCCATCAGTATTATATTCATCTGTTTCGTCGGTAAGCTTGAGCTGCACGATATTCTTCCAGCCAAGACAAAACTCCGGAAATCGCAATGTTGTTCTGATAAAATGATGTGCGCTGTTGACGTTATAAGTCTGTATGTATGCAAGAGAATCGCGGTTAGGATACCAGGCGAGATCGCCCAGGGTCGGAACATTTACCACCCGTGATTGATCGAACAATTCTTCATACAGGAGAATTTTTTCGTAATCATTCTCCCTGTAGGTGGCCCCACTTTTACCTGCAAGCACAATATTTTTTGGGTTCCAGCTTATTTTATGCCGCCACGGATTAGTATCGCTTTCGGGAGCTATCAACCCACCACAATGCGACCTGAAAGAGGTGATCTCTGCACCATCTTCCTGCAGGCGATGAATAATCTGCATCGCACTCATATGATCTATTCCCGGATCAAGCCCCATCTCACACAAAAACAACAATTTTTTTTCGTCTATTTCCTTTCTGAGCGCCTCCATTTTGGGATCTACATAAGAAGCAGTCAGAAGATTTTTGTTGTAACGTAAACAGGAGAGCGCAATATGGTAATGTAAAGCAGGAGGCAGCAGCGAGATCACAATGTCGGCACTGTAAATATATTCATCGCGTTGTTGACTGTTTTCAACATCGAGCGCAGCTGCCGTTGTATGTGGAGCGTTTTTTAATTTCTCTTCTGCCGAAGATTTGTTGGCATCAAGCACCGTAAGCGTCCACTGGTTTGCAGACAACTGGCCAACGAGGTATTCAATTAAAAATGTACTTGACTTACCAGCGCCAAACAGAACGATGTGTTTCAAAGGTGCAATAATTTAGAAGCCGCAAAGTAAGCGCTAAGCGGGAGAAGCGGTTAACTTTTTATGTCGGTGATAGTATAGTCGATCGAAACACCTCTCTTGCTTTTAGGAACATCAATGGTCGACTGAGCCCCTGGAGCAACGTTTTCAAAATATACCGTTTGAGTATTTACAATTTTCTTTTCCGGGCCAAGAAATTTAACCTCCACTACAACTTTATGCAGCTCGCGTTTGCTGCTATTGGTAAGAACCAATGTAAGGTTAGATATTCCACCAAGCATCCCAACTTTATACCGTCCGGGTTGAATGTTTACCTGCTTAAAAAGATTGTCAGCCGGCGCAGCCTCGGCAGTTGAAGATTTGCTTTCTATCGGCAATGTGTTCGTTTCAGCATTGTCATTTCTTCTCAATACGGGGCGGCCTGCACCTTCGGCGGGCGCCGTTGTTTTAGCGGGAACTTTTACCGCCTCTTCAGTAGCGATGATCGTCGGTTTATTGGGTGCAACGGCAGCATTTTCGCTTTCACTCATGTTCAGCAACTCAGGATTAATGATTGTTTCTGACGAAGGGGGAGGGTCTTGCTCCACATTTGCCACGGGTGTTACAGCCACAGCTACAGTATTTTTATTCTGAATTTCCTTAACGATAGTGTTAAGTTCCTGGAGCTTTTCTTTTTGATTGTTATTGTTGACAAGCAAAAGGGTGATGAATCCAAGTAACAGAACGCATGCGGCGATTGCTGCGTATGCGAAGTATTTTCTCTCCGGCGCGTTGTTAGCCGTTACCGATAATCTTTCGGCCGGTCGCGTTAGTTCCGGGGTACGTTCAGTAAATGTTGGCGCAGGGGTGGCCGTCATTATTTTCACTTCGGTTTTAGGAGCTACCGGAAAGTTGATGTACACTTTTTTGGTTGAAACAACCGGTTCTTCTATGTTTGAAACAACCGGCTCTTCAACGGGCTTTGGTTCGTACGGCGACTGGCTCATTATCGCTTCTCTCGTTTTATAAAATCTGTCGAAAGGTTGTTCTTCAACGGTGGGAGCGTGAGATTTTAGCTCTTCCACTTCGCTTGGATAACGCCAGGCGGCGCTTTTTCCTTCTAACCATACCAGGTCGTATGGCTTGATACCGAATGCTATAATTTCAGGGACGGTGAAAGGACCGGATTGCTTGTTATCACGTAACAACAGGTACTTATTCATAAAAATCTAAGGGGGTTGTAAGAACTAAAGTTAGATGATAAACATTTAATATATAGTTAAAGAAGGTAAGGCGTGAGACGTCAGCGGTGAGCGCTAATTCCGGCAAAAAACACTCACTTCTCACTCCTCACTTCTGACTAATTTGTTCTTAAAAAACAACGTTATTTCCGTACATTTGCGTTCCTCCGCCCACCGCAGGAAATCATTGATAAACAAAGCCTAATCACATCCAAATGGACGAGAACAATCTCCCTCCGGAACAGACCACAGACAGCGACCGAATACACCCAGTGAATATAGAAGAGCAGATGAAAACAGCGTACATAGATTACTCTATGTCCGTAATCGTTGGACGTGCCCTCCCTGATGTTCGCGACGGCTTCAAACCCGTTCACCGCCGTGTGCTCTATGCCATGAACGAACTCGGCATTCACTTCAACAGACCCTATAAAAAGTCCGCGAGAATAGTGGGAGAGGTGCTCGGTAAGTACCACCCGCATGGCGATAAATCAGTTTACGACTCAATGGTGCGTATGGCCCAGGAGTGGAACATGCGGTATACGCTCGTTGACAAGCAGGGAAACTTCGGAAGCCAGGATGGAGACGGCCCGGCAGCAATGCGTTATACAGAAGCAAGGCTTCAGCGTATGGCGGAGATGATGCTGTCTGGATATCGAAAAAGATACTGTCGATTTTCAGCTGAACTTCGATGATTCGCTCGAAGAGCCATCCGTACTTCCCACCCGCATTCCTAACCTCCTGATCAACGGATCATCGGGTATCGCGGTAGGTATGGCCACCAACATCCTTCCCCATAATCTTACAGAAGTAATCGACGGATGTATCGCGTATATAGATAACCGTGAGATAACGGTTGAAGAGATGATGCTAATCATCAAAGCGCCGGATTTCCCAACAGGTGGCATCATCTACGGAATGGAAGGCGTGAAAGCAGCGATGCACTTTGGACGCGGCAGGGTAGTGCTTCGTGGAAAATTGCACGTAGACACAAAGGCAAGCGGACGCGAAACCATCATCATCACAGAGGTGCCGTACCAGGTTAGCCGCGATTCGCTCTGCGACCGTATCGGCCAGCTCGTGAATGAGAAAGTAATCGAAGGCATCGCGCACGTAAACAACGAATCAAATGGTAAAGAGGGTACGCGTATAGTGATCGATCTCAAAAGAGATGCGATCTCGAACGTTATCATCAACCAACTTTATAAGTACACCGAGCTTCAAACATCATTTGGGATCAACAACGTTGCTCTCGTAAAAGGCCGCCCGAGAACGCTGAACATAAAAGACATGATCAGCGAGTTTGTGGAATTCAGGCACGAAGTTGTGGTGCGCAGAACACAATTTGAACTGAAAGAAGCCGAGAAGAAAGCGCATATCCTTCAGGGTTATCTTATAGCACTTGATCACCTCGACGAAGTAATCGCGCTGATCCGTGCATCTGAAACACCCGACAAAGCAAAAGATAATCTTATCAACGCAGGCTGGGGCCTCGACGAGATCCAGGCAAAAGCAATCCTTGAATTGCGCCTGCAACGCCTTACCGGCATGGAGCGCGACAAGATCCGCGAAGAATATGATGAGCTGATGAAACTGATCACCCATCTCAAAGAATTACTTGCTGATGAGGGACTGAGGTTCGAAGTAATTAAGACAGAGCTGAGGGAAGTGAAAGATAAGTTCGGTGATGCACGCAGAACTGAAATTACCTATCTCGACGACGAAGTAAGTATAAAGGACCTGATCAAAGAAGAAGATGTGGTGATCACTATTTCACATCTTGGATACATAAAAAGAACATCGGCTACGGAATTCCGTCAGCAACGCCGTGGCGGTCGTGGAGCCATGGGAGGCAGAACGCGCGACGAAGATTATATCGAGCATCTGTTTGTAGCGTCTACGCACCACACCATGTTGTTTTTCACGGAAAAAGGACGGTGCTACTGGCTCAATATCTACCAGATACCTGAAGGCGAAAAAACCGGCAAGGGAAGGGCGATACAAAACCTCATACAAATACCGCCCGATGATAAGGTGCGCGCAGTTATAGACGTCAAAGATTTTCAGGACAAGGATTTTGTAAATAGTCATAATATTGTTCTTTGCACCAAGAAAGGCATGATTAAAAAGACCCTCCTTGAAGATTTCAGCAGGCCGCGCCAGACCGGCGTGATAGCCATTACCATTAATCCGGGCGATGAGCTCCTCGATGCAAAGATCACTGATGGCCAGTGCGAAATAATGATGGCCGTCAAATCGGGCAGAGCAATCCGGTTCCCTGAAGCAAAAGTTCGACCGACCGGCCGTGGCGCTATTGGTGTGGCTGGTATAGAAGTTGAAGATGAGAATGATGAGGTCGTTGGCATGATATGTGTCAATGCGGAGGACAAGAGTAAAACCGTACTGGTGGTGAGTGAGAAGGGTTTCGGTAAGAGAACCGAGATCGACGAATACCGGATTACCAATAGAGGCGGAAAGGGAGTGAAAACCATCAATGTTACCGGCAAAAGCGGTCCACTTGTAGGCATCCTCGAGGTTACAGCGAAAGAAGACCTTATGATTACCTGCAAAAGCGGTATAACAATAAGAATGGGTGTTTCCAGTATCAGTGCGCAGGGAAGGGCTACACAAGGGGTGAAATTGATAAGGCTGGATGATGGTGATGAAATCGCAGCGATCACAAAATTGGATATCCACGATCAGGAAACGCCTGAAATCAATATCCCTGGCGAACTCGGAAATCCGGACCTGTTGAATCCGGAAGTACTAAATGATGACAGCGAAGCAACCGGAGAGGCACCGGAAGCATCTGAAGAAAGCAACCAATAGTTTTTTCATTTTTTTAATAAACACTTCAATATGAAACTTAGCACGACAAGCCTGAAAACGTTCTTTCTATCACTACTGCTTGTTTCTGCAAGTGCCGGTTTGTTTGCCCAAAAACTTGATAAGGCAAAAGATCTGCTTGGAAAACAGAAATACTCTGAGGCGAGGACAGAAGTTGATAATTTCCTTGCTAACGAAAAGAATAAGACGAACGCCGAAGCATGGTATATCAAAGGAAAAATATATAGCAGCATCGCCGCAGATTCAGCACAGCAGGCATCTGTTCCTGATGCAAAAGTTCAGGCAATGGACGCCTTGAAAAAGTATATCGAGCTGGAAAAAAATGTAAAGGATACGGCTAAGAGATTCTTGCTTCTTACCATCGACAACAGAAAACCTCTTACAGACCTTTACTCAGTTTATTCTAAGCAAGCGGCATCTTATTACAACGCAGGCAACTTCAATGATGCATTCACGGGTTTTAAAGGATCCCTCGATGTATTCGATATGCTCGCTGCTGAGGGATGGACAAACGGCCTTACATTAGACACTGTTTCTGTATTGTATGCAGGTATCTCTGCCGAAAAAGCAAACAAGCTTGATACGGCAGCTTTGTACTATGGTAAAATAGCTGAGGCTAAAGCCAAGGCGCAAGGGTATGAGTCGATTTACAAATGGCTTGCAGACTACTATAAGACAAAAGGCGATGCAGAAAAATCAACAAAGTACACGACTCTTGGTAAAGAAGTATATCCTGACGATCCTTTCTGGCTTGGTTTTGAAGTAAACATGCTGAGCGAAAAGGGCGACAAGGAAGCACTTTTTTCGAAGTATGAAGAAGTAACAAAAGCTAATCCAACGAACCCGATTTTCTATTACAACTATGCAGTAGAATTATATAAAACAGCTTACAACGAAGATTCAACCCAGCGTCCACCAAATTCTGCGGAGCTGACCGAAAAAGCTGTTCAGAATGTGCAAAAGAGTATTGAGCTGGATGCAAAATATCCAAACTCACGCATGCTGCTTGGCCAGATTTATTACAACCAGGCTGTTGACGTGATCAACAAGAACAAAGGAATTAAGCCAAAAGGAAACGTAAAACTTACACCGGCGCAGTTGAAGGAAAAAGAAACGCTTCGTGGCGAATCTTCCAAGAAATTTGATCTTGCTATAGAACAGTTTAAGAAGATCGACGAAATGCTCGGCGGTCAGGGTAAGTTAAAAATGGAAGAAAAGCAGTTCCTGAAAGACTCTTACGATCTGCTGATCACCATTTTCGAACAACAACAGAAAGCTGAACAGGCTACTGTGTACACCGAGAAGTTCAACAACGTAGACAAGATCCATTAATCAGATTTACAAGCGAATAGATAGAAAAGGAGGGCCGCAAAGCCTTCCTTTTTTCATTGGTAAAGTCGCTGAAAATATGTTCCCTGTTTTGTAAAGTATTTCAATTTGGGAAAACGAAATAATCGCAAATTAAAATTGATTTTTCGCGTACTGAAATGTGTAATTTCAGTAAAACTGACTGTGTATGCGGGTTAAAATTTCCGAAAAACACTTGCTCCTCGGTCTCGTGCTTTTTGTGATCGGGGTAGCTATTTTTTTCAACACCACAGTTGCCAACTGGCCCGTAAAAATTTCTGAGAAAATCATTTTAATCGACCTTGTCGGCATCGTCTCACTTGTGCTCGGTGTAAGGTATCTCTCCAGGAGTTTTTACAAACAAACGTCTTAGTTGTAGCAACGCAATCTGTCTTTCAAGGCGTGCCGGTTTCTGCACGCCTTTTGCTTTTTTATGGAAAAGGGCGAACATTGCATCAAAGCTTTTTATGAGATACCTTATTCTAATGTGTTTACTGGCAGGGGTAGGGCGTGCAGTCAGTCAGGTTCCGGGTACACCTGGTGACGAGGTTATTTCGAAATGGTGTAAGGCGATAATTAACCTTGATTGCCGGCCCAGCAAAAACCTTCTTCCTGAAAATTATACTCCGGCTTATAAAATAGGCTCCGCTGTGTTTCTCGAATATGAGAATGGATACTACCTGGTAAGCGTGAGACATGTGTTGGAAGATAAAGACGAGATCAATTTACCTTTTACGAAAGATCCTGATCCGATTTGCTATAAAATATTTGCGGTGCCGCGTGGTGATACTGTCGCTAAATTTCCTGAAGGTATTGATGAGAATCTTGTGTTGCAGAACCTAGGCGATGGGATGACGGAGCAGAGGCCTTACATTTTCTCGAGTGGGTTGGATGATATAGCAGTGATTAGTTTGCGAAATCAAAAACTATTTGTTGAAGCGTTGTTTGCAAAAGGGTATGAGCCGATAACGGTTGATGATATTGACATTGATTGTGCTATAGTCGCCGATCAAAAAATTGCTGCCTTTGGCTTTCCGGGGGATATGTTTGAAACAGGTAAGCAGGGGAATATTACATTGGGGCAGTTTGCTTCGCGTTCGCCGGTTGCGTCGTTGCCGGTTATTACTGAGGGTACAGTCGGAGACGTCAGAGATGGCAGAAGTTCATTTACCGCAAATATATTCGTGACGAAAGGAAGTAGCGGTGGGCCGGTAGTGAGTGATAACAGACTTGTGGGGATTGTATCGAGACAGGTGACAGTATATAAAGATTATTACAAAAAGCGGGAGTTGCATTTTATCAAATCATCGTTGATCATGCCGATGGTTGAAAAGCTTCATCTTCAAAAACGCTGACGTTCCTTTGCTGTTTTCAGGGATCTCAAATATTGATGAAGTGACACGCTTTCTTTATTCTTCATTGTCTTTTTTAAAAGCTCGTTTACTACGGCGGCGATTATTTCCAAAATTATCATGAAGAGCGTTTATATTAAGATAGCGTAACTTTTGTGAAGATCGCGCGTCATACTTCAAAACATTTCAGAAAGTGAGGCACCTAATTTTACTGATTGGATTTGTAATCGGGTCTTTAGCCGCTAAAAGCCAGGAGGCTAAAACGTTGCAGGATACGATTCTTAGGATGGACAGCATATTTTTCAAAGCATTCAATAATTGTGATACAGCTACTACAAATGGAATGTTTACGAAAGACCTGGAATTTT
Source organism: uncultured Chitinophagaceae bacterium (assembly GCA_963782225.1). Classification (GTDB taxonomy): domain Bacteria; phylum Bacteroidota; class Bacteroidia; order Chitinophagales; family Chitinophagaceae; genus Flavitalea. The sequence goes on along the minus strand of CAWAIQ010000004.1, from coordinate 3,171,261 downwards.
ATCACGACCGAGGTGGCCTGACAAGGTATGACGAGAACCTGGCGTCTATCAGGTACCGCTGCTCGCAGGATTATAAGGTTCGGCGGGAGCTTGTACCAGGCACGAGTGAAGTATTTCCGATTAAAGACTTCGGTGCAATTCAACTTGGATCTCATCATTTTTATTATACGCCTAAGGCAGGGAAAGAACAGTTAGATGGCACGTTTCGCTTTGTACACGTTTGGAAAAATGAAAATGGAGTGTGGAAAATTGCGAGGGTGATAAGCTTCGATCATTAAAGGTGTCGCTATTTCAAGTAAGAGTCGAATATATAGTCGCTCAATTTTACAATTCTTGCGTCGTCTGAAAATTTGTTCTTAATATAAAACGTAAAGCCAGAGGTGTTTTACCACACCGATTCAGCCGCCGCTCTTTTGATTTTCAGTATTCCGTTGGTATCGGCATGTGTTAGCGTTTTTTTTGGTTGCTGCAAATGCGGTTGCGGTTGGTTATCTAGTTGGGACTTTGTTGTCTTTTTGCAGACCGTAAAATTTATTCCAAGTGCTAAGCCAATTGTTATAACCGCAGACAGGAATCCCCACAGGGGTGAGATATAAACGCACTCCATATCCACATTATCAGGTTTCTCTTTCTCGGTATATCGGATATTTCAAATGGGCGAAATACCTCGTCTTTAACAACGTCTATGGCTTGTGTTAGTATCGCCTTATATAGTGCTTTGGCTTTGTCGATACCTATAAAAGTTATTTCGATTGTTACTAAAGGCCCAGCGGCTATTTTAAAATCGACCTCCTTGAACTTTCTAAAGATGAGGGATTCCTCGCCGAAGATGCGACTCAAATAATTTGTAGCCTCTTCTAAGTCATTCATGACAAGTAGTTTAGGGATTCCGAATATACCTGTATTCTGTATTCCCCAGAAGCCTAGCTTTTTTTCTTTGTATTCCCTGCCCTGTGCGCTACTTAACATAACATAAGTTATCGCGACTACGCCCAATTTTATTATGGCAAAGGTGTTCGCGTTCGCGGTTAAGGATTTTTCGCCAATCAGAGTAGCGTTTATTCGTTCGAAAAATCCTTAACCGCGAACTCCCTTTGCACCATCAGGCGTTGTTTCGATAACTATTTATTATGTTATACAGCTACTGGTTCTGTGGATGCGAAATTCTTAAATTTTCATACGATGAGCACAGATGGCGGCGCGACTCAGAAAAAAAATGGGATACGCAAGCGCTGAGCTGCACGAAAAACAAGAAGCCAAAGTAGGGTAATTACGCCGCGTAACGAGCGTTCTGAATATTTTCTGGTAAACTTCGTTGATCACTTTACAATCGTTAATCTTTTGATAGATTCAAAGTAGCCAGATAAATATCTGCGTTCCTGGCTTACAACAGCAGAAGCATTATGAGCAATTCCGCTCGAAGACTGCTCGCTGCAAACGCTAGTCGCAGTCAATTAAGAATGATGGAGTTCTCGTCATCCAGTATTTCCGAATGATCATGTCGCGCATATACGTTCACCGTTCCTTGTAGGATATGCGTAACAATGCGATACACATTGAAGCATCTCCTTATCAAATTATTGGATTTCCTCGTATGTCAAGTTTCAAACTTTCATTTAGTGAAATATTCATCCTTGTTCATAGTAGGTAGCCAGATAGTTTATTGATATTATTAGGAATGTTCATAGATTTGCTCTTGAATGAAATCTATCAGAAAGACATGCGCAGGCTGCGTGTTTGAATGTCTGGCTTTTGCTGATGCCTACTTATCGCTTTTGAAATTGCCGAGTACATTAGCCAACATTCAGAGGACAAACATGTAGAACGGCGATCAATTTGAAAAGTCCGTGAACTTCATCTATGATAAGCCTTCAGATTTGACGCTTAATGAATGTCATTGGCAAACAGCGTCATGAAATATTCTCGATGTTGCTGTAGACGCACTCGCTTACAGTTAGAGCCTCTCAAATGATTCTCTAGACATTTAAATTAGTATACAGCATATAAACAAGGTTTAGGTCTCCCGAATATACCTGTATTCTGTATTCAACAGAAGCCTGGCTTTTTTTCTTTGTATTTCGCCTGTGCGCCTGTTTAACATAATATAAATTATGAGACAAAAGGATATCGAGAGAATAGCGTCAAAGACTTAGAATTCCATCGACACGATTACATTCGAACCAAAATTCATTCAACTTAACTATTGCTAACTTAACGTCATGAGAAAAAAACTACTGCTCAGCAGCATCGCCCTGCTCATCTTATCCATTACATTTTCACAACAACCCCAACAAAAACCCGCCGGCGATTTTCCCATACGGGCAATGTCCATCGCCGTACCCCCGGCTGCCCAAATCGATTCATTCGTAACCTTCATCACGACCGAACTCGCACCACGGGGAATCAACAGCTTACTGCTCCGCGTCGACTATCACTACCAATTTAAATCACACCCGGAACTAGTCGACTCAGGCGCCTTATCAACAGCTGACGTAAATAAAATCGTCACCGCCTGTAAGCAGTATAATATCAAACTAATCCCCCAAATCAATCTCTTCGGGCACCAGTCATGGGCCGGCAAAATCGGCAAACTCCTCGAAGTATACCCGCAATTCGATGAAACTCCGTGGATACCCATTCCCGCCAATTATAAATGGCCGAACGCTGACAGTTTGTACTGCAAAAGTTATTGCCCACAACACCCGGACGTACATAAAATTGTTTTTGAACTTGTAGACGAAATATGCGACGTGTTTCAAACAAGCGCATTCCACGCCGGCATGGACGAAATCTTCTATATCGGCATGGACAAATGCCCACGCTGCTCAGGAAAAAACAAAGCCGAACTGTTCGCTAACGAAGTAAACAAAGTGCGTGACCATCTTGCAGAAAAAGGACGCACGTTGTACATATGGGCAGATCGCCTTATCGATGGCTTTGCTACAGGCATCGGCGGCTGGGAAGCCAGCTTCAACTATACCTGGCCAGCCATCCAACTGATCAAAAAAGACGTAGTAATGTGCGACTGGCACTACGAACGCCCCGACAAAACCGCGGCATATTTTGCTACACATGGTTTCAAAGTCATTACATGCACATGGAACCGCCCCGCAGTGGCCCTGGAGCAGCACAAAGACATGCAAAAGTTCTATGCTGAGTCTACCCCTGAAATGAGTTCGAATTTTCTCGGCATGATGCAAACAGTCTGGACCGGTCCCAACCGTTTTTACTACGAATACTACAACACCGGATACGATACTGCCCGTCGCAGTTCAGGCAAAGCTTTCCGCCTTGGCTTTCCGAAAAAAGATGTCACGAAATTCAAAGACGATAAAGGCTTTCCGATCATTGCGTATACCGTAATAAGAACCCCCGACCAGATAGCGGGTATAAATTTCGAAGGGATAACACACCTGAATTATGCATTTTCCAACCCGGATTCAATGGGAAACTTTCAATACAACCCCCTTCTCGATTCACTCGCGAAAGTTGCACATCAAAATGGTGTGAGAATCTTCGCATCCATTGGCGGCGGCAGCGCTCCCAAGTACTACACTAAACTTTTACAGGATGGCAACAGAACTAAACTGGTTAGCAAACTCGCGCGTTTAGCAATCGACTATAATCTCGATGGCATAGATGTAGATCTCGAAGGCGAACGCATCGACGAAAACTACGAGAAATTTGTAAGCGAACTCGCCACGGCAATAAAGCCAGCTAACAAGATGATGACAGCCGCAATTGCCACCGTTTATAAAGACAGACTAACAGACAAGGCCCTAGCACAGTTCGATTATATCACTATCATGACATATGATAAAACAGGTCCGTGGAGACCAGAAAATCCAGGTCATCATTCGCCCTATTCAATGGCAGTTGAAGATCTGGACTACTGGACAAAAACCAGGAAACTTGATAAAAAGAAACTTTATCTCGGACTTCCGTTTTATGGATATGGTTTCGGCCCTAAAGGCGCATCGTCTATGTCGTATAAGGATATCGTGAGCACTTTTCCAAAGTCTGAGAAAAAAGACGAATTGAAGATGCCCGATGGTTCGACCTTATACTATAACGGCATTCCGACAATCAGGAAAAAAGTGAAACTCGCTAAGGAAAATGCCGGCGGCGTAATGTTCTGGCAGCTCGGCGGCGATGCACCCGGCGACAAATCGTTGGTGAAAGCCATCAACGAAGCAGCAAAGTAGCAACACTAGTACCTTTCACTGATTAATATTAATTTGCCGCATGCTTAAAAAGCGTGCGGCTTCTTTTTGGTTGAATGCCATGTTTTACACCATGCTTCAACGCGTTTCCCTTTTTGTTTTCGGCGTTTTTGGCTACATGATCCTCGTTCGCGGATTTTCTACTTCCACCAACGGTGTGTGGGCCCTGTACATTACATTGTTTTCACTTTTCGAATCTGTAAAGCAAGGCCTACTTAGAAATCCTACCATAAAATTTCTCGGAACACGCGACTATGCTGAACGCAACGAAGCGGTTCAATCCACCTCGCTCTTTATCAGTACCATTTTTTCATTGATTATCGTCTCGACAATTTTCGCATTCAGCGATTCAATATCCGGAGGGCTGAAAGCTCCGTCATTGTCGCCCTTACTATTACTTAGCAGCGTAAATATTTTACTACTCATTCCGTTCAATCATTGCGAAATACTGTTACAAGCCGATTACAAGTTCGACATCCTATTCAAATCAGCTTTTATCCGACAGGGCGTCTTCTTTGCAGGTATGGTAGTGTTATTTTTTCTCTTTCCCACGCATTTTACTCTGGTAAACATATTATCGCTCCAGATCGGCGCGCTCATCATTGCGTTTACTTACTTATACGCACAAACGACTAATAAACTTCTTAAGAAATTCAATTACGATCCTGAACTTACGATGCGTTTTTTTCATTTCGGGAAATTCACATTTGGCACAAATCTGTTTGCCGGACTGTCACGAAGCTTCGACCATTTTATCACTGCCGCGGTTCTCGGACCTCTCCAGGGGAAAAACTATGTTGCCTATTATAACACGGTAGCACGAATTAATAATATGGTAGATGTGCCGTCACTAGCGGCGGCGGATGTATTGTATCCAAAAAATGTTGAAGCGCTCGAAAATGAAGGAATAGAAAAGGTGAAATATTATTTCGAGCAGGTTACGGGAACAATTCTCGCCTTCATCGTGCCGCTTTCGCTTCTTATCTTTTTATTGCCGAAACTGATTATTTACATCGTTGCAGGACCCGAATATTATCCCGCCATCATCCTTCTGCAACTCACTATTCTTTTTTCCATGGTGCGTCCGCTGAGTTATCAATTCGGTTCGACGTTAGACGCAATAGGAAAACCCGCGTTGAATTTCACTGTGAATGTGTTACTGATGCTCACAAACCTTGGTTTGACTATTTTATTTCTGAAAATATACGGAGGCATCGGCGCAGCATACGCAACAATGATCTACTATTCGCTATCGTTGGTGGTAATGCTTGTGGTCCTGAAGAAATACATCAGCATCAGTGGAAAGAACATTTTGAAATACATGTTCAAACGGTACTCCGACGCGATCAGGTATGTTTCTAATACAAAAGTCTGACTTTCATTGTACCCTTCACTTCCTTCAAAATATCGAACGCTTGCTTGGAAAGCTTTTTGTCAAGATCAAGTACAACGTAACCCGTTTCGTCGTTCGTTTTCAGATATTGACCGAGTATGTTGATGTCAATTTTCGAAAGCGCAGTGTTTATAGCAGATAGTACGCCCGGAACATTTTTGTGTATATGCAGGATCCTGTGCGATCCTTCGATTGCCGGCACGCTGAGCGGCGGCACGGTATGCGAGCCGATCGTAACGCCCATCTCCAGGTACTGGTAAAGTTTGTTACTTACGTCTTCACCGATGTTTGTCTGGGCCTCTTCAGTAGAACCGCCGATATGGGGCGTCAGGATCACATTAGATAATCCCTGTAAAGGTGTCTGGAAGGGATCACCGTTTTTCTCAGGCTCTACCGGATAAACGTCTATTGCAGCACCGGTTACCTGCTTTTCCTGCATTGCCGCGGCCAATGCATCCAGGTCAACCACCTCTCCCCTTGCATAATTGATCAAAATTGAGCCCTGTTTGAAATTCTTGAGGGTTTGCTTGTTGATCATGTTTTTCGTACTGGCGAGTTCGGGTACGTGGAGCGTCACCACGTCTGCCTGGCTCGTAAGTTCTTTCAGGGATTTGCAAGCAATAGCATTTCCGAGGGGGAGCTTGGTAATTACATCATAAAACAGCACTTTCATTCCAAACGCCTCAGCTAGCACGCTTACCTGGGTACCGATGTTTCCGTACCCTACGATCCCAATTGTCTTGCCGCGCAACTCATAACTTCCCTTCGCATCCTTCATCCATTTTCCTTCATGAGCGGCCTTATTCTTATCAGGGATGCGCCTTATCAACATAATTGCCGAAGCGATTACGAGTTCTGCTACAGAACGGGTATTTGAATATGGAGCATTGAATACCACAACCCCTTTATTGCGCGCCGTTTTTAAGTCTACCTGGTTGGTTCCTATGCAGAAACAACCAATAGCCTGAAGTTTTGCTGCAGCATCCAGCACTTTCTGGGTGATCTGTGTTTTAGAGCGGATGCCAAGCAAATGGACATCTTTAATTTCTTTGATGAGTTCTTCTTCAGGCAGTGCACCTGTTAGTTTCCGCACCGAACTATACCCCGAATCCCTGAAAAGCTTTAGCGCTGAGTCGCTTATATTTTCAAGGAATAAAATGTTCACTTTTTCTTTGGGATAGCTGGTGTTTTTTTTGTCACTCATAATTTGAAGCCTTCAGTTTACGTTACTTCCGGTATAGGATTTGCAAAGATGACCCTTAAATTTGAAAAGAAAAAACGTTGGTAATTAATTAGATCGGCTATTCTGATGAAAAACTTGTTGTTAATCGTATTTGTAGCGGCCATTATTGGATGTAACGGTCAGGCGTCCCAGCCAGACCTTTCCGCGGACGTAATCGGCACCTCACCTCTTTCAGCTGCGGGCCTTACTTCTATCGAAATGAGGCACTACCGTTCCTCAGTCCAAGAGTTTATAGACAGTGCCTTCGGCTCGCGTGCCTTCAATGGAAGCATCCTCGTCGCCAAAAACGGCGAAGTGATTTATGAAAAGTATGCTGGCTTTTGGGATCCGCGCGTTAAGCGCGACTCCATTTCACCCTCAACTCCTTTTCACCTGGCGTCGGTTTCCAAGACCTTCACTGCCATGTCCATCATGAAACTGCAGGAACAGGGCAAACTCAATATCTCCGACTCTGTTTCAAAATATCTTGACGGATTTCCGTTAGCGGGCGTTACCATCAGAACACTACTTAACCATCGCAGCGGCATTCCGAATTACGTCCACTACATGGAGCGACTCGGCTGGGACCGCAGAAAGTCCGTAACAAACAAAGATGTTTTAGATTTTATCAAGGCAAGAAGGAAAGACATTCAGATCAATGTGCCCGACCGCCGTTTCAGTTATTCAAATACTAACTACGCGCTCCTTGCGCTTATTATTGAAAAGGTAAGTGGCCTCCCCTTCCCTCAATACATGAAGACAAACATCTTTGAACCGCTCGGTATGAGTGACACCTACGTGTTTACCATGAATGATAGTGCAAGATTCCTGCATTCATATTTTGCGAGTGGCCGCGAATATGCATTTGATTATCTTGACCAGGTGTATGGCGATAAAAATGTCTACAGTACTGTGCGGGATATGCTTAAGTGGGACCAGGCGCTGTATGGCGGAACCTTCTTCAAAAAAGAATCCCTGGACCAGGCATTTGCCGGATACAGTTTCGAGAAACCAGGCATCAATAATTATGGACTCGGATGGAGAATGTTCCTTCTTAAGAACGGTAAAAAGTTCGTTTACCATAATGGATGGTGGCATGGCAACAGGACAGCTTTCTATCGCATGCCCGACGACAAAGTAACCATCATCGCCTTTAGCAATAACGATTTTACCCGCGTGTACGGATCGAAAAAGATCGCAGATATCTTTGGTAATTACTTCAAGAATCCTGAAGAGGAACAAGCTTCAGAAACAGTTAATACAGTAAAGGCTGCATCGCCTGAAGAAGGTGGAGGAAAGTAAAAAAAACTTTTTGTTGTAAGCTATTCGAGTCCTATCGATGGTATTGCAACATCCACTCGTAAATGTTCTTTCCATCCTCTTTGTAGTCGGGATTGGTTGCCCTCGTCCAACAATCATGATGTAAGCGGGCCTCGCCCACTTCAAATGAAGTAAACTTTGGAGCGATGATCGGATTAGTATTGTTGAATACTTCTATGTAACGCTTAGCCTCGCTGTAATACCATGCCTGGTCATCCACATTATGAAACTGCCAAACTGGTAACAATGCACGAGACATTTCTGAACACTTAGCCTCGAGGTTTTCATCAATCTGCGGCATACCGCCCATCGCAGTAATCGCTGCCACTTCTTTAGGTTTGAAAGCAGCATAGTCTGAAAGCATACGGCCGCCGAGACTTAAACCCGTAAAATAAATACGAGTGGTATCCACGCGGAAGTTTGCTTTAACATACTGCATCAGTGCTTGTATTTCGGTGTTGCCAATTTTTTTGACAAACTGCGGAGCAATAACGATAAAAGAAAACTTTTCGTCGCCTACGGTAAATGACGGCGGAAACCTTTTTTCGTCCAGAAGTTTGGGAACTCCGTCTTCAAGAACTTGAATGATATCGGCGCTGGTACCATCCCCATATTGACCACCTCCATGAAAAGAAATGAGGAGAGGATATGTTTCTGTACTTTCAAAATACCGAGCAGGAAGCGCTTTATAATAGCCCTGGATGTTTGTACTAATATTGTAGGTAACGGGTGAAAGAACCGCAGGCTCAGTCTCTTCGAGCTTTGGAACTTCGGGCAATGGACTTGGATGAGGTTCCGGTGAACCACCACCAGGCGTAGGAAGCACATTTTTTCGACAAGAAGAAAAACTTCCCGCCAAAACCGCAATAAATAAAAGAAGGGCTAAAGCTTTACGCATAAGGTTGCCGGTACATTTGGTTGATTTAACGCAATAAATATACCACGGTTTAGCCTGACAGAAATTCGTATTTATACGATAGTAAGTTTACGGATCGTTAAATTATGAGTGGAATTCAATACCCAACCCGGGTTTATCAGACACAATGACGCGTCCATCGCTGTAAATGAGGCCTTTAGCCACGTCCTGGGCCAGAAGTTTCGGACCATCGGCGTCCGCATAATCCACTGCGGGCAATAGGTGGGCGATTGCGGCTGAACCGACAGTCGTCTCGTTCATACACCCTATCATAATTTTCAATCCAAGCTCACGCGCTTTGGTAATCATGCGCTTAGCAGGCGTAATTCCGCTGCATTTCGTGAGCTTTATGTTAATTCCATTAAAATATTTGCTGCAGCGTTCAACCTCATTCTCCGTTGCGCACGATTCGTCGGCAATCAAAGGGATTTCGGATTGGGTAAAAAGATCCTGCATCCCCTCCCAATCCTCGCGTGTGAGCGGCTGTTCAATCAATTCAACGTCGAGCTCCGTCAGCTGAACAACCAACTTGCGTGCATCTTCGAGTGACCAGCCGGCGTTAGCATCGACCCTGATCTTAGATGTCGTTTTCTCTCTTATTGCCCGGATAATCCTGATGTCCTCAGGCGTACCTAGTTTTACTTTATAAATCGGCCACGGGTTCTCTTCTATCTTCTTCAACATATTTCCGAGCGTATCGATACCGATTGTATAATCAGTAAGAGGTGCAGTTGCCGGGTCGTAGCCCCATATTTTATATAGTGGCTGGTTTCGCATCTTTCCATACAGGTCCCATGCTGCTATGTCGAGGGCGCAGACAAGAAAATTATTCTGAGGAAGCAGGTGATGGAGGTAATGCCAATAACGGTCGGGCTCCGTGAAGGCATATTTTTCAATAAACTGTTTCTTCGCCTCTATGTCGGCGATCATCTTTTCGACCGTGATATTGTAATAAGGAATTGCAGGGGCCTCGCCATATCCTTTTATGCCCATATGCTCGAGCTCTACAATGAGCGTAGGCTGATGCGTTTTCGTTCCTCTCGAAATTGTAAAAGGATAAACAAACGGCAGGTTGTATGACCAGTAACGTAATTTCATCGTCCACTCGCTTCTACATATTTTTTCAACTCTTCATTGAATTCACTCTCTTTCAATAATTGCTCGAGGGTGATGTGCATCCTGTATCTCCAGTAGTGGGTAGAATTTGCCGGAACGTTTATCCGCTCAGATTGATGATCTTCTCTTCTGATCACCGGATCAATACCCATGATATCCTGCAGTTGAAAGATGCTCCACATTGCGGGTGAATACAGATGTTGTATAAGGATAGCCTTATTGATCCACGCTTCGCACGTTTCAGGTGCATCGCCCCATTGTGCAAGTTCTTTGTTGAAGAAGTCCTGCGTTACCTGCCTGTTCTCTTCCCACCATGATCTTATCGTACTCATATCGTGAGTGGACGGTGTTACCACCGACAGATACGGTGCATTCGCAGGATGAAAAAATTCCTGGTGAATGTCTTTCGGCATTCTTTGAATTTCTAAACTCAATATTCCGAGCTGCTTCATTACTTCGGGTACAACTCTCGGAACCATTCCGAGATCTTCTCCGCAAATGAGCATATTAGTTGAAAGTTTTAGCAACGGAAGCTTTTTCATCGCTTCCTTTTTCCAGAAATCTTCCTGCCTTACGTAGAAGTAATCATTATACATCGACTTCAACATCTGCTGCGTATTCCAGTCGAGGTGTTTGAACGATGTGGTCGTCTCCATTGATATACGAAAGTGAAACTCCTGCCCGTTTGACTCAGTTACTTCGAACAAAATAACATTTGATATCAGTTCAAACAGTCCTTCCTTTATCCGGCGATTGTCGATGTTATCTTCCAACGCACTGAAATGTGCCTCTACTTTTTTCTGAGTAGAGAATTCGTCCTGCAGTATATAATGATGATTGCCTACGGCAGAAATAAATGGCAGGAATTTGTCTTTATTAGGACCGAAAAGTTCCCACAACACTGCGTCGGTAATGTATGGTTTCGAAAAGCGGTGATAGTTGAACCACATTCCGCGTTGCGCAAATTCGTAAACATGTACGGGAAGTGCCGGCGAAAAATAGCCCATTATGCCTTGGATGTGGTCATCAGGAATATTCCAGATTCTGAAGAAGCCCAGGATATGGTCGATGCGAAAAGCGTCGAAATATCGCGCCATGTGCGCAAACCTGTTATGCCACCATTCGAAATTATCCTCGGCCATCTTATCCCAGTTATATGTCGGGAATTTCCAGTTCTGCCCTTTTACGGCAAAGTCATCCGGTGGCGCGCCAGATTGCATGTGCATATTAAAAAGCTCGGGACTTATCCAGGTCTCCACGCTATCGGGGTTTACCCCGATGGGAATGTCTCCTTTAATTATGACGCCGAGCTTATGTGCGTAGTCAACCGCTCCTTTCAATTGAAGGTGCAGGTGATATTGCAAATAATAACTGAATGCAATGTTGTCGTAATGTTTGGCCTTCGGCGATACGTATTTTTCAATTGCCTCTTTATTATATTGACTGTAAACTTTCCATTTGCGAAAGTCCGCCGTGCCATTGCGGTCGCGCAGGTAACAGAATGCTGCATATGGAACCAGCCAGTGCTTGCTCTCTTCGAAGAATGAAAGGAAGTCCTCGTCAGCGAGAAATTTTAATTTCTGCACTTCAAAAAGTTCACGTGCAGTAGCCACTTTAAACTTCACGACCTGCTCGTAATCTATTTCGGTAAGGTCGTTAAGTTGCTTTTGTTTCCGTTTTAATGGTTTAATAATATGTGCATCGTGCTTGCCCGCCACTTCTTCGAGATTAAGATAAAGGGGATGCAATGCAAATGCGGAGATAGACGAATATGGATAAGAATCTTTCCAGGTGTTTGTAGATATGGTATCGTTCACCGGCAGCAGCTGAATCACTTTTAGTCTCACCTTCTTCGCCCAATCAGCCAATAGTCTAAGGTCACAGAATTCGCCAACACCGAAAGAATCTTTGCTCCTTAAACTAAACACCGGGATACTCACACCTGCACCCTTCCATGTGTTATTCGGTACCCTCACAAATCCGTCGTGGACAATGCTCAGCTTTTTGACTGATGGCTCATTTTGCAGTAACCTGTTTTCGCTGGTTTCATAACTGACAATCTTTTTTTCGTCGGTATTATATATGCCGTATTTATATACCAGCGGGAAAGCTTCGCGCGGCATGTTGAGTTTTATCGTCCACCACTCGTTCTCCTGGGCGAGCAGTAACGGATCATCATTATTCCAACTGTTCGTTGCTTCCGCATTGCCAAGAAGAAATACTACCTCATTCCTTTTCAGCAATGGAGCCTTTACGCGAAAAATATGTGAAAAGTTTTTTGGTGAACGTGGTTTTGACTTAGCCTGATTTTCTTTCAGCAACACTTTGCGGAAGGGGTCCGTGTAGAAAACGTTTTCATAATCTCCCGGGTGGTTCCAGGTGTCGGTTAGCTGAATTTCTTCAATGCCTGTTTTTGATATATCGACTACCCTGTTACGGCAACCTTCCGGCAGCAGTTCTTCGGTGGTGTTTTTAAACACATAGTTGTACCTGATCTTCGTTACATAGTTCGGGTCTACATTAAGTGATCCGTGCCAGAACTGGTTGTCGAGCCATTTGAGCTCGAACATATTATTGTTATCGTAATTTCCTAGTTCTCCTATGTTACCCGTTACAAAAAGGGATTCACCGGGACGGGTATAATAGCGTATGTAAAAATGAATTTTCAAAATTTCGGTTATGCAGACGCGCTAATTTAGTCGGAATTTTTTGAATGTGCTGTTTTGTATTATTTTCGCGTAAATCTTTCAAATGGATAACGCTAGAAAACAAACATCGATGTACTGGGTTCTCTTCTTTGTGTCTGTAGCTGCATTCTTTCTTGCGCTCGAATTTAAAGGTGAGCTCCTTACATTAACGCTGCCTTTCGTTTGTACTTTCTTTGCAAAAGCAATGGATATTCTTTAGAAGAATAAGAACTAGCGGGATATTTCGATCGATTGTTTGAGTTTGATGGATACGTTTTTATCCGTACGTACAGCGGGCGCCCATGCCGGCATGTTTTCAAATCTTTCCTGTAGTTTATCGTTCATTTCATCGTTACCACCCTTGATCACTTTGGCATACGATGGCTTCCCTTCTTTATCAATAATAAATTCTACCATCACATAAGTTCGTTTGACGTCGCGCTCGAGGTACGGCGACATTTCCACTGCCAGGTCATTTAAAAATCCCTGGAACGCGTCGCTCCCTCCCGGGTACACCGGTAATTTATCGACAACCTTAGCAAGGTCTTCTTCCCTGAACTCCTTTACCGGCCGGCGGGCCTTCACTTTTACTGCTGGCTGTGGATCAGGTTCCATTTCTACATGATTGCCCACAATGTACTCACCCTTCTTACCGATCATGATCAGCGGAAGTTTTTTCGTTTTCTCAAAATAAAGGAATGCCTGCTTTAATTCATTAGACAAATAAGTGTATTCCGGGAATTGTTTGAGGTACCTTGAAAGATATTCGGCGCTCTTTTGATTTTTGAAATCGATTGGAAAGATATGCACCGGGATGAAGTCCTGTCCCTGGCTGTGCGCATGCGCGGCAAGGATATACAATTCTTCAATTTGCCCATCCGTGATAGGGATGCATCCGCTCGTTACACATTTACCGTGTATATAGATATCACCGCCGGGCTGAATAGAATCGCTAAGAATACGGTCAGACGAATTCGGGTAGTTCAATCCCAGCGACAAATGAAAGGTGCTCCGCGGATTGAACTCGTTAATATGGTAAAACCCTTCCGGCACCTGGTAGTCGCCCTGCATACGCTTTGGACCCAATGAACCGGCCAGCGCGCAAACCTTGTATGTTTTAAAAAGCCGGTACTTCTCTTCGTTGTCATATTTCACCCACACTTCCATTTTGCTGTCGTACTTAAACGACCTGATATACATGTTCTTTACCGGCCATGCCATCTTTTTCTCGCGGAACTGCTTCATCAATGTGTCTTCCTTTCTTTTCAAAGCGTCGCCGAAACGTGGGAACGAGCGCTGGTAGTCGATGAAGCTAAACACCGACGCAGCCGTTTGCCCGTTTGTCGCCAGGGCACAGAAGAATATGACAATCAGAGCTGATAACTGCTTCATGAAAAATTTTACCGATCAGATTATAACGAATTTAGGCAGCAAAAATTCTTCCTCCTAGCAGGATTTATTTACAACTGTGTATAATTGGCAATCTTTTTAATAATTAAAGGTTCCCACGTTTCTCCTGCTCCCTTTCTATCGCTTCAAAAAGAGCCTTAAAATTGCCCTTGCCGAAGCTTTTAGCGCCTTTTCGCTGAATAATTTCGAAAAATAGCGTCGGCCGGTCCTGCAGGGGTTTTGTAAAGATCTGAAGGAGGTAGCCTTCGTTATCCCGGTCCACAAGGATACCGAGGTTGCGGAGTGGGGTCAGATCTTCGTCTATCTGTCCCACCCTTTGCAATAGAGAATCGTAATAATCGCCGGGTACCCGAAGAAACTCTACACCCCGGTGCTGAAGTTCAGTAACCGTTTCAATAATATTCGACGTAGCTATTGCCACATGCTGAACGCCTTCGCCTTCGTAATACTCTAAATACTCCTCCACCTGCGACTTCTTCTTTCCCTCCGCAGGCTCGTTAATCGGAAACTTCACATATCCATTACCGTTACTCATCACCTTACTCATCAGGGCCGAATATTCCGTCGAGATATCCTTGTCGTCGAAGGTCAAAATATTTTTGAAACCCATCACATCTTCATAAAACGTCACCCACTTGTTCATCTGGTTCCATCCAACATTGCCTACGCAGTGGTCAACATACATCAAACCTGTCGGCTCCGATTCAGATTCAGTTTGCCATGGCTGATATCCCGGCATAAAGGCTCCCCGGTAATTTTTTCTCTCGATAAACAAATGAACGGTTTCGCCATATGTATGAATACCGCTCATCACCACTTCGCCATGTTCGTCTTTCAATGTTTGAGGTTCCAGGTAGCTTTTTGCCCCGCGTTTAGTCGTTTCCTTCCACGCGTCGGTGGCATCATCAACGCTAAGTGAAATACATTTTACGCCATCACCGTGTTTTACGAAATGAGCGGAAATCGGACCCTCAGGCTTTAAGCTGGTGGTTAAAACGAACGTGAGCTTATTTTGCCTGATCACATAGCTTGCCCGGTCTTTCATGCCGGTTTCGGGCCCGGCATAAGCGAGCGACTGGAAACCGAATGCCGTTTTATAATAGTGCGCTGATTGCTTAGCGTTTCCTACGTAAAATTCAATGTAATCGGTTCCAAGAAGGGGTAGAAAATCGATTTGTTGGGTATGGGGTTTTGTAGCTGGTAGCACGACAGACATATCTAAGTATTTGAAAATGGATAAATAATTTGAAGGATCGAAGTAGATCAGTTCACTTTAAAAGCATCCATTGCAAGCGTCACCATGAGGAGGCAATACATTACCCTGACATCAGAGAATAACTTATGAGGGTAATCCGGGCGCATAATCGTACGGTAAAGTTAAACTTCTTTTGCAACCTTGCTATATTTGCCCCACAATAAAAATTACATGCTCAAAGCCGGAATATTGGGTGGTGGCCAGTTAGGAAGAATGTTGTTGCAGGCTGCTGCTAATTATCCCGTTGAAACATTTCTGATGGAAAGCGATAGCGAAGCACCCGCCGCTCATCTCTGTCATCATTTTACACTGGGCGACATTCGAAACTTTGATGACGTATATAACTTCGGCAAAGGACTCGACGCCATCACCATCGAGATTGAATCTGTAAACGAAGACGCCCTCGAAAAACTGGAGAGCGAAGGCGTCAAAGTGTACCCTTCCCCTGCTGCGCTTCGTATTATTAAAAACAAGATAAGGCAGAAGGAATTTTACAGCGCTAACCAGATTCCCACATCGGCTTACGTCATTACTAATAATCTCAACGAACTCAACCAGCAATCATCCTTTCTACCTGCAGTGCATAAAATTGCTGAAGGCGGCTACGACGGCCGCGGCGTACAGGTGATCAGCAAACAGGAAGATCTTAATAAGGGCTTCAACGCTCCATCGGTGCTCGAGAAAATGGTATCGATCAAAAAAGAGATCGCCCAAATAGTGGCCATCAACGAAAAGGGCGAAATGGCCCTCTATCCACCGGTCGACATGGTCTTCGATCCCCATCTCAATTTGCTCGACTACCAGCTTAGCCCAGCTGAGATTCCGGAAAAAACTAAGTGGAAAATCGAAGCCATCGCGCTAGCTGTAGTGAAGGGCCTGAAAACGCCGGGAATTTTCGCCGTCGAACTGTTTATCGACATTAATGGAGACGTGTTTGTAAACGAAACCGCTCCAAGGGTGCACAACAGCGGTCACCACACTATTGAAGCGAACTATAGCTCCCAGTTCGACATGCTGTGGCGGGTGATTCTTGGATACCCATTGGGCAATACTGCGGCCATCCTCCCTGCAGCTATCGTAAACCTTTTAGGGGAACAGGGGTTCGAAGGCGAAGCGCATTATGAGGGACTAAGAGAAGTACTTCAAATGGAAAATGTCTTCGTTCACCTTTACGGTAAAAAAACCACCAAACCTGGCAGAAAAATGGGACACGTTACCGTGATGAGCCGCGAGAAGCAGGATCTCGTTCACACCGCCCATAAGATTAAACACCTCCTCAAGATAAAAACTGCCTGAAACGGGTGAATGAATCCGGAATAATGAGCGTCTAAGGGACAGGAAGAATTAATTTTATAGCTGAATTTAAGAGTAATGCGCATTGTTACACCCTTTGCATTGGTTGTTGTTGTATTTTTTGTTGCTGCAATATCCTGTAAGTCGAAAAAAGAGCCTGAAGCCCAACCTAATCGCCCTGCGGCTAATCAACCGCTCCAGGCTGAAGGTTTTAAAGTAAGAACAAAACAATTAAGTGAAAAGATCGAAGTGCCAGGCACTCTCCTGCCCTTTGAAAGTACCGAGATACGTCCCGAAATTTCGGGCAGGATAGTCGAACTCAACATTCCCGAAGGTCGTGTTGTACAAAAGGGTAGGCTTCTCGTCAAACTCTTCGACGGCGATCTGCAGGCCAGGCTCAAAAAGCTGCAGGTTCAGCTTTCCATTGCCGAAAAAACGGTTGAACGGCAGAAGGCTTTGTTATCCATCAGCGGTATCAGCCAGCAGGAATACGACCTGAGCGAGCTTGAAGCCAACAATCTTAACGCCGATATTGAACTCGTAAGAGTTGAAATTGGTAAAACAAGAATCTCCGCACCTTATTCCGGAAAAGTTGGATTAAAAAATATTAGTCTCGGGGCATATGTAACGCCCACCAACATACTTACCACTATCAGCCAGGTAGATGCGCTGAAACTTGAATTTACCGTTCCAGAAAAATACAGCGAGAACATGAGCCGTGGCAAAGAAGTATTGTTCGGCGTAACGGGCATCGATAAAAACTTTACCGCTACGGTTATGGCTACAGAGTCTGGCATAGAAGCAAATACAAGAACACTCAAGATTCGTGCGGTGGTAAAGGGCCGACAGGATCAACTGGTATCCGGAGGTTTTGCGAAAGTGTCGCTCGAGCTCGGCAAATCAGATAATCCTCTTGTGATACCTACCCAGGCTATTATTCCACAGGCGCGTGATAAGAAAGTGGTAGTATTTCGTGGAGGTCAGCCAAACTTCACAACCGTAACCACGGGAATAAGAGACTCAACGTTTGTGCAAATACTTGATGGTTTAAAGGAAGGTGATACGATAGTGACTACGGGTTTGCTGGCGATTCGCCCCGACAGCAAGATTTCTTTAACAAAAGTGAACTGAGCATATGAACATTTCTGAGTTAAGCTTGAGGAGGCCGGTGCTTGCCACAGTTCTGAACGTTATCATCGTTTTATTCGGCGTAATTGGATTTACTTTTCTCGGTGTAAGAGATTACCCTGCCATTGATCCTCCCAATATAAACGTACGTACAAACTATCCCGGTGCTAATGCAGACATTGTTGAATCGCAGATAACAGAGCCTCTTGAAAAAGCGATCAACGGTATCGCGGGTATAAAAAATATTACATCTCTCAGTAGCCAGGGCACGAGCAATATAAATGTTGAATTTGAATTGAGTGTAGACCTGGAAGCAGCGGCGAACGATGTACGCGATAAAGTTTCGCAGGCAGCAAGAAGTCTTCCCGACGATCTGGATGCACCTCCTGTTGTATCCAAAGCAGATGCAAGCTCTGATGCTATCATTTCGATGACCGTGCAGAGCAACACGCGTAATCAACTTCAGATTACAGAATATGCCAATAACGTACTGGTTGAAAGATTGCAAACTATTCCCGGCGTAAGCAGTATACAGATATGGGGAGAGAAGAGATACGCGATGCGTATTTGGTTTGACCCTTCAAAGCTTAGTGCGTACAACCTTACACCTGGTGATGTAGAAGCAGCGCTCGCACGGGAAAATATTGAATTGCCTTCCGGAAAAATTGCAGGTAATGCTACAGAACTTTCGGTGCGGACATTCGGAAGATTGAGTACCGAAGAGGACTTTAATAATGTGATCATCAAAAATGTAAACGGATCAGACATCCGTTTAAAACACATCGGTGAAGCAGTGCTGGGGCCTGAGAACGAAGAAACAGTTTTGAAAGAAAGCCGCATTCCGATGATCGCGCTGGCACTGGTACCACAACCCGGAACCAATTACGTTGCCATTTCAAATGAATTTTACAAACGTCTTGAGCAGATCAGGAAAGATATGCCTGAAGACATCAAACTGAATATCGCACTTGACCAAACACGCTTTATAAAGAACTCTATACTTGAAGTGGAAGAAACATTGATCATTTCATTCATCCTCGTGGTGCTTGTGATCTATTTGTTTTTTCGTGACTGGTTAATTGCATTGCGTCCGTTGATAGATATTCCTGTTGCACTTGTTGGAACATTCTTCATTATGTACCTCAGTGGCTTTACAATAAATGTCTTGACGTTGCTGGGTATTGTGCTGGCGACGGGGCTTGTTGTGGACGATGGTATTGTTGTAACGGAGAACATCTACAAGAAAATGGAAGGCGGCATGGAAAAATATCTTGCTGCCAAACAGGGATCAAAGGAAATTTACTTCGCAGTAATCGCAACCTCTATTACGCTCGCTGTAATATTTCTACCTATTATATTTCTGGAGGGGTTCGTCGGTCGCCTGTTTCGCGAATTTGGTATTGTGGTGGCTGGCGCCGTGTTAATTTCTGCGTTTGTGTCGCTGACATTAACGCCCGTATTAAATGTAAAGCTTACAAGGAAAGTTCATAAGCATTCATGGTTTTATCGCAAAACAGAACCATTCTTTCGTGGGCTGGAAGAGAATTATCATTCTTCACTTCAGTACTTCATGAAATTTAAATGGCTTGCACTCGTGATTATCGCCATTTGTTTTGGAATGATAGTTTTCATTGGCAAAGATATTCCGTCTGAGCTGGCACCGACAGAAGATCGCAGCCAGGTGCGTTTAACAGTTTCTGCGCCCGAAGGCACCTCGTTCGATTACATGGATAAATATGTTGACCGGTTGTCGCAGTTTTTTATGGATTCTATTCCGGAAGCCAAGATTGTGATGAGTGTAACCTCGCCGGGATTTTCCGGATCGGGTGCAGCGAATACCGGTTTTGTGAGATCGCTATTTACAGATCCTCAGGATAGAAGCCGATCTCAACAGGACATTGTTGATATGATCAACAGGAACCTCGGCAATTTCCCTGAAGGACGCGCATTCCCCATACAGGAACAAACTATCTCCGTAAACAGGCGCGGTGGTTTACCTGTTCAGTTCGTTCTTCAAAACAACGACTTCGCGAAAATTGCGAAGGTGCTGCCCGAGTTTATGGAAGAGGTGCAAAAGAACCCGATATTTCTTGGTGTAGATGCCGATTTGAAATTCAATAAACCTGAATTAAAAATAAATATTGACAGGCTGAAAGCAAGTGAGCTTGGCCTTAGTGTTGGTGACATCTCGCAAACACTTCAGCTCGCATTGAGCAATGGCAGGCTTGGATATTTTATTAAAGAAGGAAAACAATACCAGGTAATCGGACAGGTAGCGAGAAACGAAAGAGACGATCCGACAGATCTGAAAAATATTTTTGTAAGGAATAGTCGCGGGCAGATTATTTCACTTGATAACGTGGTGTCGATTAGTGAAGAAACCACTCCGCCTACGATTTATCATTTCAACCGGTATAAGTCTGCTACCATATCTGCCGGCCTCGCACCAGGTAAGACTGTTGGCGATGGCATACAGGCAATGGAAAGCATCTCGCAGAAATTGCTGGACGAATCTTTTACTACAAGTCTTGCCGGCACATCGCGCGACTTTGCTGAAAGTTCAGGCAATACTTTGTTCGCGTTTATTCTGGCATTGATATTAATATTCCTTGTTCTTGCCGCGCAATTTGAAAGCTTCATCGATCCGTTGGTGATCATGCTTACAGTGCCACTTGCGATAGCCGGTGCTGTGCTATCGCTTTGGATATTCGGACAAACGCTGAATATCTTTTCGCAGATCGGCATGATCATGTTGATAGGCCTGGTGACGAAGAATGGAATTTTAATTGTTGAATTTGCCAATAAAAAGCAGGCTGCCGGAGCGAGTAAGCTCGAGGCTGTTACTGAGGCCGCCACTGCGCGTATGCGGCCGATATTGATGACGAGTCTCACGATGACGCTTGGCGCGCTTCCTATCGCCCTTTCTCTTGGCGCTGCCGCTACCAGTAGAATTCCGCTGGGAATTGTGTTGGTTGGTGGAATTTTATTCTCGCTCGTGCTTACATTGTATGTTATTCCTGCCATGTATGCATTTCTTTCCGCAAGAAAGAAAAAATCCGGCATGCAGCTGCTGGATGAAACTGAATCACAACGGGCATAAATTACTTGCACAAATGAGAGTTTTAACTTCACTTATTCTGTTGATAGCGGCATTGAATGTGCACTCGCAAAAAACACTTTCGATAGATGAAGCCATCGGTACTGCGCTGAAAAATAACTACGATATACTTCTTGTAAAAAACGACGCGCGCTCGGCTGCTGTTGACTACAGCTATGCGTATGCCGGTTTTCTTCCGCAGTTGGAAGGCACCGCCGGAAAGATCTGGAATGACAACAATCAGCGACAGAATTTTATTGACGGCAGGAAGAGAAGTGCGAATGTGAATTCGAATAATCTTACCGCTACCGTTAATTTGGATTGGACGTTGTTCGATGGATTGAAAATGTTTGCCACCCGAAATCGTTTTGAACAACTAAAGGAGCTGGGAGAAGCGAATGTAAAAGTGCAGGTGGTGAACAGCGTTGCTGCAGTGATAAATAATTATTACAATATCGTTCGCCAAAAGCAACAACTAAAAGCGATCGACACGTTGATAACGATAAATGAAGAACGTGTGAAGCTCGCTGATAAAAAGATATCTGTCGGATTGGGAAGCAGGCCCGAGCTGTTGCAGGCACGTGTTGATTTGAATGCGCAGACAGCTGCGCGCATGCTGCAGGAAACGCTGATTGCGCAGTTGCGTGAGCAGTTGAACCAATTGACCGGTATTCCAATTCCTACCGAGTACGATGTGAGCGACAGTATTCCTATCAATCTTAACATAGAATATGGGCAGATATCGAACGATCTGGAAAAGACGAATCCGGGATTGTTGGCCAGTCAGAAAACGATAGACATTGCGAAAATTGCCTTAAAGGAACGAAAGGCTGAGCTGTTGCCCATTCTGCGGTTTAATTCAGCTTACAACTTCGGGCGTACGAACAACGCGTCGGTGGTTAACCCGGAATTCCAGCCAATTTTTAGTTTGAATAAGGGCTTTAATTACGGTTTCACGGCGACCATTCCGATATTGAATGGTTTCAACACGCGGCGGTTGATCAAGCAGGCCGGGCTCGATATTGAGTATAATACGCTTGCCTATAATACGCAGAAGTCGAGGGTTGAGCTTGGGGCCAGTAATTCGTTCAAAGATTATCAGTATCAGAAGAAGGCGTTGCTTCTTGAAGAAGAGAATATTTCCCTGGCGAAAGAGAATGTGTTTATAGCGCTTGCAAGATTCCGCCAGGGGGTGTCCACTTATCTTGAGTTACGCGAGGCGCAAATCAGCCTCGAGCAAGCATATAACCGGCTTATCGCTGCGAGGTATAATACCAAGCTCGCGGAGACAGAGTTGTTGCGTTTGAAGGGTACGCTATAGCGTCAAGCCGCCGCAGGAATTTGAACATACTTGCTTCTCAAAAAATATAAACCCACCCCTGCCCCTCCCTCAGGGAGGGGCTCTTTTTTTTATTTAAAAGAGATAATTTCTTCTATTCGAGCAACCATTTTTGCCTCCGCAGGTATTCCCCGCTCAGCGAAATTTTGCAGTTCGTGTACGTTACCGTAACTTGGTTTGATGCTTATGCCATTACACCGCAGAAAATTCCTGCAGACGGCCGCCATTGCCGGACTCGGCCTTACATTAAATCCATTTTCCAACAAACAAGCCGCCAGGAAAATAGGCATTATCGGCCTGGATACGTCGCATTGCGAAGCCTTTACCAAAGTATTTAACGACTCAAATAAGTCCAGCGACTACGCCGGATTTGAAGTAGTAGCCGCATACCCTTACGGTAGCAAAGACATAAAATCAAGCGCTGACCGCATCCCCAAGATTATTGAAGACATCAAGAAATACAACGTAAAAATCACCTCATCGATAGCGGAGCTCGTCAGGGACTGCGACGTGGTGCTGCTCGAAACAAATGACGGCCGACTTCACCTCGAGCAGGCTAAAGAAGTAATCAGGGCCAAAAAGCCACTCTTTATTGACAAACCAATAGCGGCAAGTTTAAAAGACGCTGCTGCTATATTCGATTTAGCCAAAAAGCATAATGTGCCTGTTTTCTCCTGTTCTTCTCTACGATTTACGCCGGCGGTCCAGGAAATCGCAAAAGGTAAAACTGTAGGCAAAGTACTCGGGGCAGATGTATTCACACCATGCGAAATAGAAAAAACGCATCCTGATCTTTTCTGGTACGGTATTCACGGAGTAGAAACGCTGTTCACGATCCTCGGTAACGACTGCAAACAGGTAGTACGTACCCACACCGATGAAACCGACGTGGTAACAGGCATTTGGGCCGACGGCCGCGTAGGAACCTTTACCGGCACGAGAAATGGCAAACACGATTACGGCGGAACTGCGCGCGGTGAAAATGGCTATGCCAACTTCAGCGCATACGGCGGGTACGAGCCACTGGTAAAAGAGATCGCACAGTTTTTCCGAACAGGCGTTCCACCGGTTCAGGCAGAAGATACAATCGCAATCTGTGCATTCATGGAAGCAGCCGACGAAAGTAAACGACTCGGCGGCAAACCTGTAGACATCGCTACTATTATGAAAAAACTCAAGTAACGCCTCATGACTAACGATCGCAGATCATTTATCAAAAACACTGTTATGGGTACCGCAGCAGTTTCAATCGGCGGCATCCTTCCCTCCTTTTCCGCAGCCAGCTATTCAAGAATTATCGGCGCCAACGAACGCCTCAACGTAGGCATGATGGGCGTTAACAGCCGCGGACTTGCACTTGCAAAAACATTCGCCGCGCAAAAGGAAGCACAGATCATTTCAGTGTCTGATGTGGATACGAGAGCGGCAGAAAAGTGTATTGCAGAAGTAGAAAAGATCGCATCTAATAAACCGACGGCGATACCTGATTTTAGAAAGGCACTCGAATCAAAAGATCTCGACATACTTGCCATTGCGGCACCCGATCACTGGCACGCACCTGCAGCTATTCTTGCTGCAAAAGCAGGCAAGCACGTTTATCTCGAAAAACCTGCGAGCCATAATCCTCACGAAGGAGAGCTACTTGTAAAAGCTGCGTCGAAATATAATACGCTCATTCAAATGGGCAACCAACGCCGCTCGTGGCCAAACATCATTGAAGCAATCAAACTACTGCATGAAGGCGTGATAGGCCGCCCATACTTTGCCAAGACGTGGTATACGAACAATCGTGAATCGATCGGAATAGGAAAAGACGCGGCTGTACCATCATGGCTCGATTATGAACTATGGCAAGGCCCGGCGCCACGCCAGGCGTTTAAAGACAATACCATTCATTACAACTGGCATTGGTTCTGGAATTGGGGTACCGGCGAGGCACTCAATAATGGTGTGCACATGATAGACATCGCACGTTGGGGCATGCACGCAGAGTTTCCAACCCGCGTTACGTCTGCAGGTGGGCGTTACCGTTATAAAGACGATTGGCAAACACCCGATACACAAGTAATCACACTTCAGTTCAATAACGATACCGCTGTTTCATGGGAAGGCAGAAGTTGTAATGGACGCAATATTGAAGGCGCATCCGTAGGTTGCGTTTTCTACGGAGAGAACGGTTCGTTAACTATTACGGATGGCAACGGCTACGCGATCTACGACCTCGAAAACAAGGAAATAAAAAGTGTAACCGACGACAAAATCGACGCGAGAAACAAGGTGAGTCCGGCAGAGCACCTCGATGCTATTCACGTTCAGAATTTATTTTCTGCAATAACAAAGGGAACAAAACTGAATTCTCACATTGCAGAGGGACATAAGAGCACGCTACTTTGCCAATTGGGCAACATTGCTCTTCGTTCGGGCAATACATTGAAAACAGATCCCGCCAACGGCCATATCATCGGCGATAAACCTGCGCAGCAATACTGGTCGCGCAAATATGAACCAGGTTGGGAACCTGTAGTGTGATCAACAATAATTAATGTTAGCAACGCAAAATACATCAACAGTAACAGGCAGTCGTTTAACGGTTTCCATATTGATCGTAGGCGGACTATTCTTTATCATGGGATTTTTATCGTGGATGAATGCGATTCTTATTCCCTATTTCCGTATTGCGTGCGAGCTGTCAAACTTCGCTTCTTACCTCGTTACATTCGCCTTCTACATATCTTATTTCGTAATGTCGGTGCCGGCAGGCTACTTACTAAAGAAACAAGGCTTCCGAAGGGGAATGATGTATGGATTTCTAATCATGTCGATCGGGGCATTCATCTTTGTTCCCGCTGCAATGATGCGCAGCTACGAAACATTTTTGCTTGGTCTTTTCTCATTAGGCGCAGGACTCGCTATTATTCAAACTGCCGCTAATCCTTATATAACAATTCTTGGTCCCATCGAACGCGCGGCACAGCGGTTCAGCATCATGGGCATCTTCAATAAGGGTGCAGGTATACTGGCACCAATTGTTTTTGCTTCTATCATTTTAAAAGCTACAGACAGCGATCTATTCCGGCAGATACCTTTGATGGATCCGGCTACACGTGAAGTAGCGCTTACAGAACTGATAAGAAGGGTGATCGTTCCATATGCATGCCTGGGTGGGTTACTACTGGCATGTGCTATCTACATCCGCTTTTCTCCTCTTCCTGAAATTGATACTGAACATGAAAGTCCTGAGCTGACAGTAACTAACTCCGGCAAGTCAAATATTTTTGATTTCCCGCATCTTATTCTCGGTGCGATCGGAATTTTTCTTCATGTGGGCACGCAGGTAATCGCTATTGACACCGTTATCAGCTACGCAGGGTCGATGGACATTCAATTGCTCGAAGCGAAAGCATTTCCTTCCTATACGCTTGCAGCTACGGTGTGCGGATACCTCATCGGCATCGTTGTGATACCGAAATTTATCAAACAGGTGAACGCGTTACGGCTATGCACCGTTCTCGGCACCATCTTCACGCTACTAATCATTTTCGCGTATGGTCCGGTGACCATCTTAGGTCATTCGGCTGACGTTTCAATATGGTTTGTTGTACTGCTTGGATTATCCAATTCACTGATCTGGGCTGGTATGTGGCCGCTCGCTATGAACGGATTAGGAAAGTTCACCAAGTTGGGCTCGTCGGTTATGATTATGGGGTTATGCGGTAACGCGCTGATGCCTTTACTATACGGATACTTTGCAGATCATTACGGATTACGCGCCGCATACTGGGTTTTATTTCCGTGTTATGTATACTTAATGTTCTATGCATTTTATGGACATAAAATTCGCAGGTGGTCGTCGTCGGGAACGCAAATAAAAAAGATCATTAATCAGCCAACATGAGTACACGCCGGTTAAAAATTTTCAATGGAAGCATCATCTGTCCTTACCGCGTTATACCGCGCGGCACAGTGGTGGTGACCGGCGAAACGATAACCGCCGTTGTTGAAGGTGACATTGATGTGGCTGATGCAATTGAGATCGATGCAAAAGGAAATTATATTTCACCGGGCTTTATCGACATTCATGTTCACGGCGGAGGAGGTCATGATTTTATGGACTGCAACGAAACTGCTTTCCTGAAGATCGCTGAAACACATGCACGTCATGGTACCACTGCAATGCTACCCACTACCCTCTCCAGCGAACATGACGAATTGATAACAACATTAGAAATTTATAAAGACGCAGTAAGAAATAATAAGAACGGCGCGGAATTTCTCGGCATGCACATCGAAGGCCCGTATTTCGCCATGAATCAGCGCGGCGCGCAGGATCCAAGATATATCCGTGACCCCGATCCTGTAGAATACCGCGACATTATTTCGCGATACGACATCATTAAACGCTGGAGCGCAGCGCCTGAGCTTAAAGGCGCGCTCGAATTCGCGCAGCATTTGAAAGCTAACGGCATTTTACCGGCACTCGCACACACGGATGCCACATATGAGGAAGTAGTAAAAGGATTCGAACACGGATACGTATTGGCCACGCACCTGTATTCTGCGATGTCCAGCATCACGCGTCGTAATGCGTACAGGTATGCAGGTGTTCTAGAAGCAGCATTTCTTCTTGATGAAATGGACGTGGAAATTATCGCCGACGGCCGTCATGTGCCTGCACCTTTACTTCAACTCGCACTAAAAATAAAAGGTGCTTCCAGAATAGCATTGATTACTGATGCTATGCGTGGCGCAGGCATGCCGGAAGGCGAATCAATACTCGGCAATAAAAAGTCAGGCTTAAAAGTGATCATTGAAGACGGTGTTGCAAAATT
Organism: uncultured Chitinophagaceae bacterium; assembly: GCA_963782225.1. Classification (GTDB taxonomy): domain Bacteria; phylum Bacteroidota; class Bacteroidia; order Chitinophagales; family Chitinophagaceae; genus Flavitalea. The sequence goes on along the minus strand of CAWAIQ010000004.1, from coordinate 3,144,033 downwards.
GCCTGACCGAACCTCTTTCGCGGGAAGCGTTGCAACAACAGACCGCCTGGTATGGAATATGATCAACCTCGCAAATGTAACCGTTAGCGAGGCAGTAAGAATGGCTTCGTCTACCCCTGCACGAATCATCGGCGTGGCGAATAAGAAAGGATCAATCGCTACAGGCATGGATGCCGACATTGTAATTTTCGATAATAATATCAGTATAAAAGCAACGATTGTTAAAGGCACACAGGTTTACAGTGAAGGCTCGTTGAGAAGTGTTGTGCCCGCACATCATACATAGCGTCTGAAACCTTCAATCATATGAAAAGAAAGCCGGCAACGGAATTATCAGGAATAAAAGAAATCGCGCGAAGGGCGAATGTCTCCATCGCTACAGTCGACCGTGTTATACACAAACGAACTGGTGTGTCGATAAAAACGCGCGACAAGATCAACAAGATTATAACCGATCTCGATTATCAACCCAACCTGCTGGCAAGAAGATTAGCCTCAAGAAAAACACTAAGAATCGCGACACTCATCCCAAAGATCGGCGGTGAGAGTAGCTTCTGGGAAGCCCCGCTTGCGGGAATAGAACAGGCAGAAAGCGAATTGCGCCAGATGGGCATTATCATTGAGAAATTCTTTTTTGACCAGGAAGACAGTGACACTTTCATCAAACAATCGCGCCTTCTTTTAAAAACACAACCAGACGGAATACTGATGGCTCCGTCCTTTGTGGAAGAGTCAGTTGAATTCACAAATCTGTGCAAGGAACAGCATATTCCGTTTGTATACATTAACTCCGATATTCCCCGGCAAAAAAGCCTGTGCTATATCGGTCCCGATCTTTATCGTTCCGGTTATCTTGCCGGCAATCTTATTAGTTACCTTATCGATGATTCGCATGAGATACTAATCACTAACGTAACGAAAGAACTTGAAGATCGCCATCACCTTATCCGTAAGGAGGAGGGATTACGCGCTTACTTTAACGACCACAAACGAAAGAATGTGATCCATAAAATTGAAATACTTCAATTTGATGCGGGATCAGTCGAAGCTTCTTTATCAGCCCAACTTCGCGAGAATAAAAACATAAGGGTAATTTTTGTTACCAATTCGCGTGTTGCATCGGTAGCCAACTACCTTAAACAATTCAGTCATAATGTATTCTTAGTCGGTTACGACTTTTTGAAAGAAAATATTGAATACCTGAATGAGGGTGTAATTGATTTTCTGATTTGTCAAAAACCCGTCGAGCAAGCCTATCGCGGCGTAATGTCATTATACCAGCACCTGGTCCTTTCTACATCTGTAGATGAAATATACCTGATGCCGATTGATATCATCACTAAAGAGAATTATGCTTATTACAGAAACTGATCAAATCAACATGCACGATTTACAATCCAGATACGAAAGTTTATTAACGCCCTCCGATGCGTTGGTTCAGGATATCGCAAACTTATCAGGCGACATCATCATTCTTGGCGCCGGCGGCAAAATGGGCCCCGCACTTGCAAAAGTTGCAAAGGCTGCAGCAGATAAAGCCGGTGCGAATAAAAAAATCATCGCCATCTCGAGATTTCGCGAAGAGGGTGTGCAGGAACAGCTGAACAACAATGGTGTCGAAACGATTAATGCAGACCTGCTCAACGATCGCGAACTGCAATCACTGCCTGAAGCAGAGAATGTGCTCTATATGGCAGGGATGAAATTCGGCACCAAAGACAATGCATCGCTCACGTGGGCGATGAATACGTATCTGCCCGGACGCGTTGCCGAAAAATACCGCTCGTCGCGCATCGTTGTTTTTTCGAGTGGAAACGTTTACCCCATGACATCCATCTATCATGGTGGCGTTACGGAACTTCAAGCACCCGAACCTACAGGCGAGTACGCACAGTCAGTACTTGGCCGGGAGAGAATGTTTCAGTACTTCTCAGGCTTGCATCACACTCCTATTTTATTATACAGGCTCAACTTTGCCGTCGATGTAACATATGGCGTATTGGTAGAAATAGGATCAGCGGTGAGGGAACATCGCGAGATCGATCTTGCAATGGGTCACTTCAATGTGATCTGGCAGGGTGATGCAAATGAAATTGCTATCCGGTCTCTTCACCATTGTAACACGCCCGCAAAGATTTTAAATGTTACCGGGCCCGAAACAATTTCAGTGAGATGGTGTGCAGAAGAGTTTGGAAGATTGTTCGGTGAACAGCCGCTATTCAAAAACGAGGAACAGTCAACCTCGTACCTGAACAATGCAGCAGAATCATTCAAGCTGTTCGGATATCCGCGTGTGTCACTGAAGGAAATGATGGAACTGCTGGCAGACTGGATGTCGTCCGGTGGCAAAAAGCTTAACAAGCCAACACATTTCCAGGAACGAAAAGGCAAATACTAAATAACTATCTGAAACAATCAGCATCATGGAGTATATCAGAATCGACAACAAAATATTATCACTGCTTCATAAAGGCACAGTGATTCCCGCACATCCTCTTGCACTCGACGCTAACAGGCAGCTCGACGAGCAACGCCAGCGACTGCTTACCCGTTACTACCTCGCTGCCGGGGCCGGTGGTATAGCTGTGGGTGTGCACACCACTCAATTTGAAATCAGGCGCCCGGAATACAACCTGTTCGAACCTGTGCTCCGTATGGCTGCAGAGGAAGTGGCAAAGCATAAACACAGCGAGAGCATCATTAAGGTGGCTGGTATCACAGGCAATACCGCAAATGCTTTGAAAGAAGCTGAGCTTGCCGCCCATTATGGTTATCATCTTGGTTTGATTAGCATGGGCGGATTAAACTCGCTCACCGAAATAGAACTTATCGAACGTACAAAAGCTGTGGCCGCAAAGATCCCATTGTTTGGGTTTTACCTGCAACCCGCTGCGGGTGGCCGTCTCCTGAGCTATGAGTTCTGGCGCGAATTTGCCGAAATTCCGAACGTGTATGCAATTAAGATCGCGGCTTTCAACCGGTATCAGACCATTGATGTGGTACGCGCAGTGTGCAACTCTTCGCGCCGCGACGAAATCGCTTTATACACAGGCAACGACGACAATATCATCGGCGATCTGCTTACACCGTACCGCTTCAATGTCAACGGCAAAAAAATTGAAAAACGGTTTGTTGGCGGGTTGTTAGGTCATTGGGCAGTATGGACAGCTAAAGCAGTTGAATTACTGAAAGACATTAAAGAGCAGTTTGCATCCGACAATGTAGAATATGAAAAACTGCTCAGGAAAAATATTGCCGTTACAGACATGAATGCGGTGATCTTTGATGCAAAGAATGCTTTTCATGGCTGCATCCCCGGTATTCATGAAGTACTTCGCCGGCAGGGAATTCTGGAAGGTACATGGTGCCTGAACCCCGATGAAAAAATGTCTCCGGGACAATCCGAAGAAATTGATCGCATTTACGACGATTATGCAAAATTAACAGACGACGATTTCGTAAAGAAATTTCTCGAAAAGGAATTGCAGCAACATGCTTAAAGAAAAAGTACAACAGCTTGCCAGTGAACTGCGGTCTTCTATTGTAGACAACCGCCGTCACTTGCATGCGCATCCTGAACTTTCGTTCCAGGAATATCAAACATCGGCTTTTGTAAAAGAAAAGCTCGATCAGCTGGAGATCGCATGGTCACCAATGGCGAACACGGGTATCGTCGCAATGATTGAGGGCAGTAAATCATCAGACTAAACTCATCGCTCTCCGCGCCGATATGGACGCGCTCCCTATCACTGAAAAGAACAATGTTGAGTACGCTTCAACAAATAACGGGGTAATGCATGCATGTGGCCACGATGCGCATACATCTTCATTACTGGGTACAGCCGCGATTCTTCAGTCGATGAAAGATGACTTTGCCGGAAGAGTAAAATTAATTTTTCAACCGGGCGAAGAAAAGCTACCCGGCGGTGCAAGCATAATGATTAAGGAAGGGGTGCTGATACAAAACAAACCTTCCGTTGTAATTGCGCAACATGTGTCTCCTAACATACCCGCTGGTAAAATTGGCATCAGGAAGGGCAAGTTCATGGCATCTATGGATGAGATTTTTATCACCGTTAAGGGCCGGGGCGGACATGGCGCACAGCCGCATATGAACATTGACCCGGTAATGATAAGTGCACAAATACTGGTTGGATTGCAGCAAGTCGTGAGCCGCATGGCCAATCCTTCTGTGCCAACCGTTCTGTCATTTGGAAAAATAATTGCCGACGGTGCAATCAATGTTATCCCGGATAGCGTCTACATGGAAGGTACGTTCAGGGCGTTGGATGAAGAATGGCGTTCAGAGGCACACAAACGAATGACAAAAATTGCACAGGGCATCGCAGAGAGTTTTGGCGGAAGTTGCGACATCACCATCAATCGCGGCTACCCGTTCCTGGTCAATGAAGTAAAACTTACCGAACAGGTTCAGCACTTTGCGGAAGATTATCTCGGAAAAGAGAATGTGATCCCGCAAGACATATGGATGGCATCGGAAGACTTTTCAATGTTTTCGCAGGCCGCCGATTGCTGCTATTATTTAATAGGGACGAGAAACGAGCAACTGGGGTACACGTCATCTCTTCACACACCAACTTTCAATATCGATGAAGAGGCGTTGCAGGTTGGGCCAGGCTTGATGGCTTACATCGCATTAAAACAGTTGGGAAATTAAATGCTGAAGACTTTCTTACATATCAACCTGGTAGTTGCCGCAGCATTGCTTTTTCAAAATCAGGAAGTCAAGTCTATCCACCTATCCGGCCATGCGCAGGGAACAACCTGGAATGTAACATACTTCAGTGCTGATTCAGCTGTTTTAAAACAATCTCTCGATAGCATCTTCAATAGCATCGACAGTTCCCTTTCAATCTACAAACCCTACTCAACAATCGTCGCTTTCAACAAAAGTGAGAGAGGTATTAAGGTTGACAATCACCTCAGGAATATCGTTAAGCTTTCCAAACGCTTTACGTCAGAAACGGCTGGCCTTTCCGACATAACAATTGGCCCACTTACAAAAGCATATGGCTTTGGTGCGGATAAACTTGATAAAATCCCAACCGATCTCGAAATAAGAAAGTTGCTTTCATGTGTGGGCTCGAAGAATGTCGTTCTTAAAAACGACTCTCTTATAAAATTGAAACCCTGTATTCAAATTGATGTCAATGGCATCGCCCAGGGTTACACTGTGGATGTGATTGCCGCGTACCTCGATAAAAAAGGCGTTGCAGATTATCTTGTTGAAGTAGGTGGTGAATTAAGAAGCAGGGGACTTAAACGCCCGGCGCTTACGCCGTTCCAGGTAGGGATTGAAGCCCCGTCCGATGACGAATTCGAAATAACGCCGATGCAACAGATCATCTCGCTCAATAATGGGTCGTTGACAACATCCGGCAACTACAGGAAATATTTTGAAAGCAACGGCAAAAAGCATTCACATATCATCGATCCGCGAACCGGTTTAAGCGTCGACAATGAGTTGATCAGTGTGTCAGTATACGCAAAAGACGCAACAACCGCCGACGCTTTGGATAACGCACTGATGTTAATGGGCGTCAACCGTGCGCTGAAGTTCGTTGAAAGAAGAAAAGACCTTGCCGCATTCCTCATCTATAAAGACTCCGGCGGCAAAATAAGAGATACTGCCAGCAGTCGCTTCCAAAAACTTATCGTTCAGCATACAAAAACTAAATAATGGAAAGAAGAAATTTCATCCGCAATTCATCCGCCACCTTAGCAGCACTGCTGTTACAGGATCAACTCTTTGCCGTCTCTCCAAATATTTTTGCCGATAAAATAAATGTCGGTCTTATTGGCTGTGGAAGTCGTGGTGTCGGTTTGATGCAGGTATTGAAGGAACTGCAGGATAAGTTTACAATAACCGCTGTCTGCGATGTGCTCGATTTTCGTTTCAAAGAAGCAAAGGAAGTCGGCATACCAGGCATGAAAGAATATAAAGATTATCGCAAACTGCTCGACGATAAAAATGTACAGGCCGTAGTTATCGCTACGCCGTTATATCTCCATTTTAAAATGGCATCGGATGCATTAAAGGCAGGCAAACACGTGTATCTCGAAAAAACGATGACCTACACCATCGATGAATCACTGAAGCTTGCAAAGCTTGCGAAAGAATATCCTGCGCAGATGCTCCAGATTGGCCACCAGCTCCCCTACACGCCTCTTTATATCAAGGTGAAGGAAATGATCACGAAAGATTATCTCGGAAAAATCACCCAGGTAGAATGCCGCTACGATAGGCATAACGACTGGCGACGACCAGTTCCTGATCCGTCACTGGAGAAGGCAATTAACTGGAGGATGTACAAAGAGTATTCGGGAGGATTAACAGCAGAACTGCTTTCTCACCAGATGCAGTTCATCAACTGGGCGCTCGACACGCACCCCGACGAAGTGTTTTCAACGGGCGGCATCGACTTTTTCAAAGATGGCAGGGAAACGTACGACAATGTACAGGTTATGCTCCGGTACAACGAAAAGGGCCTTGTAGGCAATTTTGGTAGCACGTTGGCAAATGAAAGAGAAGGGTTCATCTTTAAGATCAAAGGTTCAAAGGGTGCCGTCGAACTGCTGTTTGATGACGGGATATTCTACCCCGAGAAAGAAACAAAAAAAGAACTCGAAACCGTAGATGGCGTTGCCGGTGCGACAAAAATAGAATGGAACAAAGACGGTGGTATTCCGATCTTAAATGAAAAAATGAAAGACGGAACATGGTATGCATTCTCCGACTTTCATTCATCTATTGTTGAGAAGAGAAAACCAATGCTCGATGTTTCGCACGGAGCACACGCCGCAATAGTTGTTCATCTCGCCAACGAATCATTATACAGTCACACTGTTCAGAAGTGGAAAGACGAGTACAACGTTTAACTATAAACTCGCAGCTTTAACTTTCGTTGCAGTCGCTTCAGTAAACTTTGTATTGTCGAGCGGCTTAACAGTAAACCCCTGCTTTTTAAGCAAGGCAATTACTCCTTTGTCGCCACCGAGGTGACCGGCCCCTACTGCAAACAACGTTGATGTTTGAAACATTTGTTCAGGAATCTGATCGGCCCAGCGCTTGTTTCTGTCGTACAACAGTACATCCATGTATTCGAGCATACCCGGATCCGACTTCTCGGTAAGTGAATCCATATTATTTATCTCCTGGCGGCGATACATATCTGCCATGTCCGTGGTAATCTGCTTATATTTTTCAACGCTGTCAACATACGCTACTAAATCCTGCGCTTGTTTTTCGTATGGAATACTGTCGAAAATCGATGCCTGGAATTCAATCGTCTCCAATCCGAAAACTTCTTTATCATACTGCTTTGCTTCAGTCATTATCTGCTGCTCGATGCTCACTTTTTGCGGGCAGTTCAGGAGACCTTCGCTTATTACAGCTGAAATAAAATACGGTTTAAATCTTGTCATCATCGCAAATGGCAACATCGATTTATTCTCTTTGAAATAATCTTCGAGCTTTAGATAGTCAACCGGCGAAACAAGATCCTGCAATTTTAAACCATTTGTCATACGTGCATATTTCAACACACTCATCATCTCTTCCATGTTATCCATGTCGAGTTCAAAATAAAGCTGCTTCGATTTTTTGATAACCTCTTTCAAACCAACGCTCAGCTTTGCATCATCTGCACAAACCATATGCATGGTTCCATATAGATATGATGGTTGTGATAATCCTTTTCCACTGACCTCCCATAACAATGTGTTGTTAGGATCGGTTGGCTTAGGCTTCTGTGCCAGCGCGGGTTTTGGCTTTGCAGCCGGTGTCGGCTTCTTCTGCTGGGCTTCTGTCAACAGGTGTACGGACAATGCTAATAACAAGATCAAATGTTTCCTGATACTCATTCTAAGTGCTTTTACTTAATAGATGCAAATAAGACCCTTTCAGGTGTCTTTCAACGCTTCAATATAGAAAAAAATATTATTATACTTGTGACGATTAAACCCTTTAACACCTTATGCGCCTTATCCTTATGGCAGTACTTGTATTGCCCTGCGCTTTATTTGCGCAAGAAAAAAAATCAAAGATCACCTTTGGTACTGTAACTAAAGAAGAACTTCTCAACAACACCTGCGAATTCGACAAAAATGCGGAAGCAATGGTGTTGTATGAGAACGCAAAAATGTACCTCGACATCTCCGGTCCGCAACTGTACACTGAGTTGCAGGTACATACACGAATCAAAATACTGAAAGATAACGGTCTTAAGAGAGCAGATATCAAGCTCAACTACAGGCATGCCCGTAACGATCAGGCGATAAGCGGCGTTACCGCAAGTACCTACAACCTAGACGCCGCGGGTAACGTGGTAGCATCGAAGCTTGATAAGAAACTCATTTACGGTAAAAAGATCAGCGCTAAATATTCGCAGGAAACTTTCACACTTCCTGATGTTAAAGTTGGTAGCGTAATCGAATACAAATACACTTTACGCGGTTTCAACAGCCGTAGTTGGGTGTTGCAAAAAAATATTCCAGTAAAGGAAACGCATTACGAAGTTGACTTTCCAGGAATGATAGAACTCCATACACAGTCTTTTTGTGCTTACCCCCTGAAGAAGAAAGATGCATCTACAGCTCTTCGCACGATTGTCAAATACGAAATGGAAGACCTACCTGCTATTAAAGACGAGGAGTACGTTACAAGCCGCCAGGATTACGTAGAAAGAATTGAATGTTGGGCGATGGCGTACAAAGGAGTAGACGGAAGAAGAATTCCCTTGGTGAAATCATGGAAAGCCGTTGCACAATCACTGCTTGATGACGAAGAGTTCGGAATGCAGTTGAAGAAAGACATTCCACGTACCGCTGACCTCGACGCAGCATTATCCGCGATATCAGATCCGTTCCAGAAAATGACGATCATTCACAACTATGTGCGCAGGAATATGAAGTGGGATGGTACAGAGAATTACTGGCCGCAATCTGGCGTTAAAAGCGCATGGAAAGATAAAGCAGGAACATCTGCGGAGATCAACCTGATATTAATTAATCTCTTGCGCGATGCAGGCCTCAAAGTGGCACCGATAATGGTGAGCACGCATGATAACGGACGTATATCTATGTTGTTCCCCGACATGGATCAGTTTAATAAAGTAATGGCCTATGTGGAAATAGGCGAAAAGCAATACGTACTCGATGGAACCGACCAGTTCACACAGTCGGGTGTAATTCCAAGAGATGTTATGGCTACCGACGGCATGGTGCTCGACGCAGCAAACGCCATGAATTTTAAAATTGTACAACTTTGGGACGATAGTCATGTCGATAAAAACGTAGTGGTGCTCCAGGCAACGATCGACGATGCCGGTGGCATGAAAGGTCACGCCACAATTACGAGCCGCGATTACGGCCGGACAAAGCGGGCGCCGAGGCTATCTAATAAAGAAGAGTTCATCACCCAGTTTATTTCAAAGGGGCAAAATGAATACGCGATTGAATCGCTGAAACTGAAAAATGAACAGGTGGATTCTCTTCCGCTTATCCAGGATTTCGATTTCAACGGAACAGTTAAAGGTTCCGGCGACTATAGCTACTTTTCCATTAACATGTTTTCGGGAATGGGTGCTAACCCTTTCATAGCCGATGAGCGCGTCGCAGATGTGTTCTTTGGAACAAATCAATCATACCAAATCGTTACCAGTATCAGGATACCTGAAGGGTTCACTTTTGAGGAGCTTCCTAAAAACACGAAACTCACACTCCCCGATGCAAGCCTAACTATCACGAGAATGATGGCGGCACAAGGCAACATATTGAGTACGCGCGTTACTGTAGAATACAAGAGACCTTTCTACAGCCCAGAAGAATATGGTGACCTGAAAGAATTTTACAAAAAGATGTATTCGCTGCTCGACGAGCAGGTAGTAATAAAGAAAAAGGCATAATCATATGTTTAAACAATTAACGGTTCTTGCAATCCTGGTTGCGTCTGCGATTTCTGCCTCCGCGCAGGTGGATGCCGACTTCGGAGTAATCAGTTCGTCGGAAATCGCACTCACCCAGGTTCCCTTCGATCCCGAAGCAACAGCAGTAGTGCTGCTTGATAAAGGCATGTCTGATCACGACGGCGACCTGAACGGCTTATTGACATTCAGACACACCCGGATCAAAGTGCTTAAAAAAGAAGCGATAGACGACATGAACTTCGTGGAGACGTACCGGTCAAACAACGATCTCGAGTTTATTGACAATATCAAAGCAGTAGTCATCAACTTTGATAAAGACGGCAACAAAACAGTTACACCTGTAGAGAAGAAGCAAATCTACCGCCGCAAGGTGGATGCAAATACCTCGGAAGTAAAATTTGCTTTCCCGAATGTACAGGTTGGTAGCATCATCGAATATAGTTACCGTTTCGATGCGAAGCATTATGGCAGATTGCGCGATTGGGTGTTTCAGAAAGAATACCCGGTTCTTAAGAGCTCTTACGACTTGAGAATGGTACCTCACGTTGAAATGACGTACGTGGTTCAAAAGAAAGCAGAGTACCCTATTGTTATTAGGCCTTCGGCTCAAACCAATTCGATCTACTTTGAAATGAATAACATTCCCGGCCTGGGCGACGAACCATATATGGCATCCAGGCGCGAGAACCTCCAAATGGTGTTCTTTGAGGTATCCAAAGTGGCCGGCAACATGGGCGTAAGGAATTACATGTCTACGTGGGATGAGGTGACCAAGGAACTTAATGCAAGAGAAGATTTCGGTTCGCAGATCAGGGCTAAAGTAAGCGAATGTGACGATTATGTACGCACACAGCTTTCAGCGGCATCTGAATACGACAAAATGAATGAGATCTACAATTTTGTGAGAAGCAATGTGTCATGGAATCAGGAATATGAAATAACGTCTGAAAGCGGTATTAGAAACACCTGGAAAAAGAAAACCGGCAGCTCAGGATCGGTAAATTTGTTGCTCATTAATATGCTCAAAACGGCGGGACTTGAAGTGTCACCGATGCTGGTTGTTGAGCGCGGATTTGGCAAGGTAAATAAAGACAGACCTCTCATCAGCCAGTTCAATAACGTTTTCGCTGCAGTAACCATTGCGGGCAAGGTATACTACCTCGATGCAACAAATCTGCACGAGCCAGCGTACCTGATTCCGTCAAGCATTCTTCATACTACAGCTTTCATCGCTAACCATAAAACAGGTGGTTTGAGAGCCATTGAAGCACCCGATGAAACGCGTAAGAAAGAAATCATTACCGTTCAGGCTTCGTTGACAGACAGTAACAGTTTTAACGGGTTTAGTAAATATCAAAAGTTTCGACTACTCAAGAAGCAAAAGGGAAGAATATTACGAGGCCGATAAAACCGGTTACTCTGATAAATATTACAGCAAATTATACAATGTAAACGTAGACAAATTCAAATTTGAACATGATAGTCTCGAAACAAACGCCCTGGTTGAGTCGTTCGAGTTCAAAAGCGATGCTACGGAAAGTGCTGATTACTTGCTGCTGCCGGTAAACGTATTTACAGATCTCAAAAAGAATCCGTTCCTGGAAGAGAAGCGTTTTTCAGAAATAGACTTTGGTCAAAAACGCACAGTAATACTTAATTATGTAATTGACCTACCTGCTAATAAGGTAGTGGAAGGTCTCGGCAACAATATTCAGCTGGTAAACAGCGATAAGAGCCTGGTATTCTCGAAAATGGTATCATACGTGGAAAGTACTCACCAGTTGGTAACGCGTATAAAATTTGAACAAAACAAAAGTGTGTACTCAGTTGGTGAATACTCACAGCTTAGAGAGTTTTTTAAAAAGATGAGCAATCTTCTGGATGAACAATTCGTAATCAAAAGTAAGTAAGCCTACCCATGATAAGCAAAGCATTATTATCGACCCTCTTTTGCGCTGTGACCTTTCAGGGCTTCAGCCAGTACAGTGCATCGTCGATTCCCGATTCATTGAAAGAAGACGCTGCAGTAGTGAAGAGACTTGAAGAAGTAACTTTTCATGTAAAGGATGTAGACAACGCCACGTTGAACATGCATAAAGTGTTTACAGTGATGAATGAAAAAGGCAGGTCGAAATTGTTTTTCTACCTGACTACTTCAAAAGCATTGAAGATTGATGAGGTGGACATACGTGTATATGATGCAGACGGCATTCCTATTGCGAAATACAAGAAAAGAGATCTCAGCAAGCAGGCATACCAGGGCGGCCTGGTGGTTGATGGAATGTATCATTGGTTAACAATTCCTTTTAATAGTTACCCCGTAACTGTGGAGATAAATTATGAAACAGTCTATTCGAATTCACTTAACTATCCGAGATATGATATCCAGGAAGCGAAAGAGTCAGTGGAATCGTCAATGTTCAAAGTGATCGTTCCCTTCGACCTGGATCTCCGGTACATGGAGCAAAAGGTTCATTTGACCCCGGTGATCTCTGAAGAAGGCAACAACAAAACATACACATGGCGCACGAAAGGCCTGAAAGCACTTAAACGGGACGAGAATGGCGCGGTCGCTTCTACGGCGGATCCTGCAATTATCATCGCTCCTAATAAATTCAGGTGCTTTAATACGTTCGGAGATATGTCGTCGTGGAAAACATTTGGCAAGTGGGCGTATGATTTGCAAACCGGGCTTCATGATCTCTCTCCCGAGCGCCAGGCATTCTTTGCAGAATTGGTTAAAGGTGCAAAGAACGATAGGGAAAAAGTTGCGCTTATCTACGAGTACCTGCAAAAGAATTTCAGGTATGTGAGTATTCAGCTTGGCATTGGTGGCTATAAGCCCTTCCCCGCAAAGTTTACTGACGAAAAAAAATACGGCGATTGTAAAGGGCTTAGCTTCTTTATGAATGCTGCTCTGAAATCGGTAGGCGTAAAAAGTTATACCGCGTTGATCAATTCACAGTATAACGATGAACCGGTGATCGAAAAGTTCCCGCACAACGAATTCAATCACATGATACTCTGTGTACCGCAAGCTAAGGACACTATCTGGCTGGAATGCACAAGCAACTCAATCGATTTTGCGCATCTGTCTGAGAGCACGGAAAACAGGTACGCATTGCTATTGACTGAACAAGGCGGAGTACTGGCCGCAACGCCTAAAAGCCGTGCCGCATTCAACGCAGTTACTTCTTCAACAATAATATCATTGAATGAAGATGGATCCGGAAAAGTTTCATCGAACTTCGCCAACGGCGGTGTGTATAAGATGATCGCGAACGAGATTCTTGAGTCTAAAAAAGACGAACAAAAAGTAATGCTCGTGGAATACCTCGGGTTCAAGCAACCGGACGTGTTTACTGTAGGTGGAAAAAACGATGCGCTGAATATAGAACTGGAGATTGAAAAAATTCCCCAATTCAGCACAGGAAGCAAGATGTTTATTAATCCACGCATCAACCCGATCTGGATGAGCGTTCTACCGAAGGCTGAGGGCCGGAAAGAAGATTATTTCTTCCGCTATCCTTTCGTTAAAACAGACACCACTATTTATAATCTTCCTGCAGATTTCATTGCAGAGTCAGTTCCGCCCGCTCGCGAACTCACTTGTGATTATGGCACTTTCAAAACAGACTACAAATACGTGAAAGAAAAGAACCAGGTTGTATGTATCGCTAAACTTGAACTAGCACAGCTTCGCATACCTGTTGCAAAATATGCGGAAGTGAAAAAGTTCTTTGATGGCGTAATTTCAGAAAACAATCAGAAACTCGTCATCAGGAAAGGCTAAATACTCACAACAGCCTCCTGCCCGTACATCTGATCCTGGTATTTCAATGAAGGAGACGGAAGGAACGGGCCAATGCCAAGTTCGTTCCATTTACTGTCTACCGATGCAATGGTCGCATCATCTGCGACTATTATATTCGGCCAGTCTCTCTGAAAATTGTCGAGCTCTTTCGTTTTGATGGTACCATCAAATCCCATACACGCGAACGTCGACCTTTTGATTAGAATGGAGTCGCGTTTAGGGTCTACATTGTTACAGAAACGCCACAATGCTACCGCAAGATCGTTGGCATCGACCGTATGCTCAACATAAAGTATCATCTTAATGCCTTCTGCTTCTTTCAGATTGCAAAGTTGCTCATGCAATTCTGCAACATGCCGCACCCGGTTCTTTTTAACGCTGATGATAGCGCAGGCTATATCGATTGCGAGCAGACTATCATTAATAGCAGTTATCTCCGGGAACAGTTTTGTAATGACCTCTTTATTGAGTGACTTTAGGCGCCCGGCTGATTGCCTGGTCATCTTTTTCTTCATCGAACTTATAGGTGCCATCTATACACATCTTGCCACCGAACCCGAGCTTACTGCAACTATGATCTAACACATCCATCGGACCCTGCGAGAAATAGATATCTGTAGCGGGATTCATATTTCTAAAAACTTCCTGTGCGAGTTGTGTATAATCGGACAGTTTGTAGTTACCCTGATCAACACCGTGCGGAGACCCTGCGACAACAAGAATTTTATTGAACATCATTTGTCCCGCACCCCACATTGCATTCATCACCTTTTGTCCCTGCCCTGCATATTCTTTGTTGATTTTGGAGATCACCAAATTGTGAAACACTCCTTCTACGGGCATTTCCATATCTATAATTTCCGGCACCATAGTCATTTTAATAGGTGCCAGGAAAATTCTCTCTGTTGCTTTACCAAGCCATGCATCCTCCTGTGGAGGAATGCCAACTATAGTTGCAGGATAAACGGGATTTTTGCGGTGGGTAATAGCAGTGATGTGAAACTTAGGATACCAGTCAGGAAGGGAATAGTAACCCGTATGATCACCAAAAGGTCCCTCCCACAACAGGTCATCGTTCGGATCCACATATCCTTCGATGATGATGTCTGCATCAGCAGGCACTTCTATATCCTGTGTGAGACATTTCACCAATTCAACTTTTTTCTTTCTCAGAAAACCTGCGAGCATGTATTCGTCTACGTTTTCGGGCAATGGCGCAGTTGCTGAATAGGCGTACACCGGATCGCCGCCGAGCGCAACAGCTACCGGCATTTTAATTCCGAGTTTCTTGTACTCATTAAAATGCTTCGCGCTTACCTTGTGCTTGTGCCAATGCATTGCAGTCAACGTTGGACCAAACACCTGCATCCGGTACATACCAACATTGCGCGATTTCGTCAGCGGATCGCGTGTATGGATAATCGGCAGGGTAACAAAAGGACCGCCATCCTTCGGCCAGCATGTAATTACAGGCAGCCTGGTGATATCAGGATGCGTCATCACCACTTCCTGGCACTCGCCCCGCCCGCTTTTCGACTTTGGCATCCACGATGCGAACTGACCAAGTTTGGGAAGTAGCTTTAGTTTGTCTATTATATTTTCTTTCGGTGAGGAAAGCAGCTTGAACAGCTGTTCGATTTCTTTCGCCGTATCATCCAGGTGTGATACGCCTAACGCCAGGCACATTCTTTTGTCGCTGCCGTAGGCGTTCATTAATACCGGCATTCCATAACCCGTATTCTCGAATAGCAGCGCCTTGCCACCTCCCGGGGTTTTACTTACTCTGTCTGTGATTTCGGCGATCTCCAGCTTTGGATCAACGTATGTTTTGATCCGGATTAGCTCCCCTGCCCTTTCTAACGTCTCAATAAAATGTTGCTGATTGCGATATGCCATTGGCAAAAATAACCATAAACGGCCAATGCATTATTTGGTGAAGATGTTAAAGCGTCTTTGGACAATCAACGCTTCCGCGTTTACCTTTTCCTCCGAAGAAATTGGGACCATTGTTGGTGAACAAGCCGATTGACAGCGTGATGCCGGAGAAGTAATACCAATCTTTATATTGCGGTCCACCCCTCACTGAGCGGTCAGCGGGATAAGGAAGATTTACATCCTTCAATTCATTTGATCTGAATGAAAGCTCAACTGCTTTCGCGCCCCGTGCGGCGGCGAGAATAGCCGGGTCAACATACGTGGTACTTAAATCATCGAGATGGTCTGTAAACGTTTTTCTCATACCTATTTCATAGCCGAGATAGGTATTATCGTTGATCTTCACGCGAACGCCTACTCCAAACGGAATGGCGAACTGTACAATCTTATACTTTTTTCTGTCAGGATATTCTGCGAGCCCCTGGCCTTCGGTACTTAGATTTCTCAGGTAGTACTTCGCACCCGTTGAGTCAAAAGTATACGGGTTGAATCCGAACATCGCCAAACCCGCGAATGCGTATGGCGTAGCACGTTTGTCTCTAAGATCAAACAGTGAGTAGTCTACAACGAGGCTGGCATCATACAAGGGGGAAGTAAAATTCAGATTTCTTAACCTGTTCAGTTCTTTTGAGCTGTAAGTGTCGCTGGCGCTTATCTTACCTGCTGTTATTCCTGCTCTGAGAAGCACCTTCGGCATTACTTCGTAACTGAGCCCTGCGCCGAACGCTAAATGAGATTGATTAAGCGTGAACCGGCCTTCCTGGATATCACCACTGTAGTTGGAAAAGCCGCCGAGAAAGTGAAGATTCACCTGCTGTTGCGCTATGCCTGTAAATGGAACGATAAGAAGAATTACCAGCACCCTTACCATACGATGCAAACTAATGTTCCTGCGCCTACAAGACAACTTATTCAACAGATTATCTTCTAATTTAACAAAATCGAGACGGTTTTCGCGATTAGCGGTAGTTTTGGCCCAAAAGCACCGTTTTTATGAAGAAGTTATTTGCGTTCATGGCAGTTGTAGCCCTGTCGTCTTTCTCCGGGATCAAAGATCCACTGACGCAGCAGGAGAGAAAATACGCTGCCGATTTTCTTACCTCGACTAAAACCACGCTTAACGATCTGACGAAAGGTTTAAGCGAAGAACAGCTGAATTATAAGTCAGCACCAGACAGGTGGAGTGTGAAGGAATGCGTGATGCACATAGCCGCGGCGGAAAACGGATTGTGGCAGATGGCAGACAGTATTATCAATACACCTGCTAATCCTGAAAAGAGAAGCGAAATTAAATCTACCGACGAGCAGATCATTGCGATGATTACTGACAGGTCGTTTAAAGCGCAGGCTCCTGAAACTTTGCAGCCAAAAAATTTACCTTTTAAAAGTTACGCTGAAGCGATTGCGGCGTTCAATACGAACCGTGATAAGCTGATTCAATATGTAAACACTACCGACAAAGATTTACGCGGGCATGTGGTGAATTTCCCGGTTGGTGTATTCGATACCTACCAGATGGTTCTGTTCATCGGTGCGCATTCGAAGAGGCATACTTTGCAGGTACAGGAAGTGCTCGCAGATGCAGGTTTCCCAAAGAAGTAGATTTACCTTTTTTGCATACATTTGCCCCCCTTTTAGGGACGTAGAGAGTTTCGGGACGTAGCCCCGCCGATGGCGGGGCACTTGCATCAAGACTTTCCGACGAATGAAAAGAACCTCTTTGCTTATTCGCTCAAACAGCTCACGTTCCTGCAATCAATTTCCTGAAAGCTTCACCACCTTTCCATGATTTTATTTGCCTCTCTCTCTGGAAACCAACTTTACGATTGTCAAACTCTTCAACAACAACGAGTTTAAATGGTATTCTGCGTTTTGTCGACCGTTGTCGACCTGAATTGTGGAATATTAGTCTCGCATTTACATCAGCTGTTTCTCCGATATAATAGCGGCCATCTTTGAGACTTTTTAGTATGTAAACAAAATGAGACAAAAAAAACTCTTGTTTTCGCAGGATGTTTTTCAATTAGGAGAAGTTACTCATCGCTAAACAGGGCACCGAACCAAAAAAGCTCCTAAAATCTCATCAATTTGAGACCTTAAGAGCTTTTTATTTTACGTCGGGACGACTGGATTCGAACCAGCGACCCCTTGCACCCCATGCAAGTGCGCTACCGGGCTGCGCTACGTCCCGAAACCCTCTGCAAGTAACCCGCCATCTGCGGGTCTACGTCTCGAAAGGGGGGCAAATGTAAGCAAAAACCAGAAAAAGAATAGTCATCAAAAGCAACATTGCCGAATAGCACTGACCAATTTTTCAATTGTCACGAAATAAGCCAATCGCCATCGAATAGCGGAGGTTTCTTATTAAGAACACCTATTTTTCTAAAGTCCAGATCTCCCGGGACTCGTACACCGCCACACCAGGAGAAGCTGTCTTAGAGACATTGATCATCGCCTGCGCCAACACCTCCGTTGGCATTGGTTTTTGCCAAACAAGCAGACCAAGCTTGTTCAGAAAGCTGATCACCTTTACGGTGGTAACCTCAGCGCCCCTTTCGGTTCCCTTCCTTATCAACGTAGGCGGTTTAAAAATAGAAACCGAAGGAAATCCCAGCGCCTTCACCGCCACCTCCAATTTTCCCTTCATCTTCGAATAAAAAATAAAGGAACCAGGCGAAGCGTAGCTCGAAGAAACAAGAACGTAATTCCGCACACCATTCTCTCTTGCGGTTTTTGCAAACTGGTACTGATATTCATAATCAATCATCCACTGCGCCTCCTTACTTCCCGCAACTTTCAGCGTTGTACCGAGACAAGAAAACAAGACATCCCCAACAATCAAATGCTTCCACTGATCGGGCTTATCAAAATCAATGATATGAACCCGAAGCTTGGCATGCTGCACATCAACACTCCGCCTCACAAAAATATCTACCTGGGTAAATGACTCATCTTTTAGTAACAAGTCAACCAGGTCCTTCCCTGTTGCACCCGTTGCTCCCACTATCAATGCTCGCATGTATCAATAAATTTTGAAGTACAAACGTAAACTGTTTCATTTTCATCGACAGTATTTTATCTAAATTCAAGCATGAAACGTTTACTGAGTGCACTTGTACTGATTCTCCTCGTCCAATCGGCTTTTTCCCAAAACCGGTTTATAGAAGTGAGCAAAGTCAACCCGTCTTACTTCGCATTTAGCGACGGTAGCCACTACATTCCGATCGGCATCAATATGATCAATCCAAGCGGTAGAAATGGCAGGAACGCCGACTCTGCCTTTGCTGAAATCGAACACTGGATGAAGAACCTGTCAGAAAATGGCGGCAATTACATTCGCGTCTGGCTAAGCCAGTCATTCTGGGATATAGAAACGAAGGCCGGTGTTTATGATGAAGAAAAAGCAAAACGTATAGATAGTTTTATTTCGATGGCAAGAAAATACAATCTCCGAATCAAACTGACCTTAGAACATTTTCGCAGTATCACTTTAGAAGAAAATCCCCAGGAGTGGGCGACAAAATTCGCATATCATAAGTCCAACGGCGGACCGCTCGACAGCATCGCTCAATATCTTTCTACTCCGCAAGGTCAAAAACTATTTTTAGATAAGCTGGATTTTTATCAGAAACGCTACGGTAGCGATTCGTTATTTTTTGGGTGGGAATTATGGAATGAGATGAATGCGGTAAAGGGAGCCGAAGATGAAATATTCTGGCAATGGAATGAAAAAATGCTGAAAGCCTTGAAAGAGAAATTTCCGCATAACCTTGCGATGCAAAGTTTAGGAAGCTTTGATGGCGACTATGCAAAACCGTTATACGAGCGGCTCATGAAGATGCCAGGTAACGAAGTAGCCCAGGTGCATCGATATTTGGATCTCGGTGCTCCGATGGAGATATGTCACGCACCTATGGATGTGATTACCGCCTCTGCAGTGAAAGATTTGCAGGCATATCACGCTAGCAAACCGATACTGGTTGCAGAAACTGGCGCGGTTGAACCGAAACATGCCGGGCCGAGTAAATATTATCCGAAAGACACCGCAGGAATATTATTGCACGACATTCTTTTCGCGCCATTCTTTACTGGTGCTGCCGGAACAGGTATGAGTTGGCATTGGGAATCTTATGTAGATAAGAATAACTTATGGTATCACTACGGTCGGTTTAACGAATCGATTAAAGGCGTTGATCCGGTGAAAGATAAATTAGTGCCCGGGTTTACGGAAACGGATATGTTTCGGATTTACACTTTGAAGGGCCAAAATACATCGCTGATATGGGTGAGAGAGAAAAGCAGCGACTGGCAGAACGAATTAGAAAAAGGTTTGCCTGCAAAAGTGGTTAGCAGAGCAACTTTGAAATTGCCCGTTAAATCGAAATTCGTTGATGTGTATGATCCCTGGACGAACATGCATGTCCAGGTAAAAGTGAAAAAGGGTTCCGTTGTGTTACCGGATTTCAAAAGATCAATAGTGGTCAGAATTAATAACTAGGTGCCTTTTCAAAAAATCGGATAATACTTTCTGATGAAACTCATACTCACTTCACAATACGAACTTGTCAAAGACTCGCGGTCAGCATTATTCGCTTATCTCTCTACATTAACGCCTGAACATTTTGTGGAGGAAGTGCCAAATTTCGGACGCGGCGGAAGCATCAGAAGTTTATTAACCCATGTTGCCAACAGCAGTCAGCATTGGATCGCCGTTCATTGTTTAAACGAGAACCCTTCACGAATTACTGCGGAAAGCGTGAACAACATTGAAGAATGTCGACAACTTTTTCAATACATCGATGACTTGTTTCGAAGATTGATTGATACATTCGGCGATGCTTATCACCAGGAAATCGTCAGCACTATCGGTGACAGCACATTTTCAGCAAGTCCGTTTAAAGTGTTCACACATGCTATCACGCATGAATATCACCACAAAGGTCAAATGCTGACTATCAGCAGATACTTAGGATATACTCCAGTAGATACAGACGTAATCAGGTAACTTATGCTCAGCAATACGGTAGGGTGATAACCGTGTACTAAATCAAAAGATGACGATAAACCAGTGTTCAAATCAAAATAAGAAACCCTCTCCCATATTATATCACCCATCTCTCCGTTATTATACCGCACCTAAGTAACTTGCATAAATGAAATTCTGTCCGGGGATATTAATCGTTTGTGGTACGCTGGCAGTCACCCTCCTTTGCTGTAAAAAGAAGGAGTCAGTTGAGCCGTCGGCGCCGATCGTACAAACGGTAGGTCTCGCAGCTATCACAGACAGCTCTGTAAAAGCTGGCGGAAGAATCACTTCAAACGGAGCCCAGGATATCACTGCAACAGGCTTTTGCTGGAGCACACTCACTACCGACCCAACAATCATTGATGATACAACCGTTACCGGAAACATCTCTTCCACTTTCGTCACTGAACTTTTCAATTTAGACCCCAGTACAACGTACTATATCCGGGCGTATGCTATCAATAGTCTGGGTGTAGGCTATGGCGAAGTAGTTTCGTTCAACACTTCGAATTCGGTTCCAAAGATCGATTCAATAACTGTCACGGGATTTCGTGGCTATAGATTCAACTTTAACAGCAACATATTTCTATTCAGATTTTGAAAGCAACCCTGATAGCGCAACCTCTTACCAGTGGTACAACTCGATTGACACCACCGGCACTACCGATATGCCGATCAGCGGCGCAAACGCATCCGCATATACAATCACCTTGTCAGATACGTTGAAATATATCAGGGTAGGCGTTACGCCCTTTTCATCAATTGGCGCATCGCCCGGACGGGAACTCAGGTCGACGTGGATCGGGCCGATCCCCAACCAATAAGGCTATTTCTTTCCGACAGAAATCACTTCAGAAATCCCCAGCACAATCGGCGTTACCTCAGGCGACGTCCAGGAATACGGCCGTGCAATTGGCCACCATGGAACTTTCGGATCAGCGCCCTCAGCAATTGCGACTAATTTCAAATCCTGCGGAGGCAATTCAATATTCAGTTCTTTGGTATAAGATATATCCCTGCCTGTTTGTCTTTATCTGATAACGTCGATTCATATATCTTCTGCCCGTTTGCAAACAACATCACTTTATTCGGCGTAACCCAGGATGGCGAATGAACTATAATCTTCATCCCGGTTTTCCTTTTACAGGCACAGCATCCAGTTGCAGCTCCGTAAACAACCCGAAACTCACTCCTGCCCGCCCTGCAAGAATATTATCTACGACTTCACCATCAGACCTAACATACGTGCGTGATTGCCCTACAATAAACCGGCTCACATCATGGGAATCGCTTGAACCAATCGGTGTTAGAAAAATGCCCTTACCCATCAACGTTAGCCAGTCCATATACAGCTGCCGCGGATCCGTTTGTTGCGAGCCTGAATTCATCACCTCCATTGCGTTGAATGGCATGGCCGTCACAGTCCGCGACTGCAGTGAATCTATCGGCCGAACACCATTATGTTCATCGCGCGCATGATTCAGATATCACTACTTTTTTCCCAGGCAATCTTATCCAGGTTGTTCTTTATCCTCCTTCCAGCTTTTGACCTGCGGGAGGGAACGTGTTTCAGCCGAGGCCGGAATCACATTGAAATGTCCAACAGGAGTCGTCAACTCCTCGCCGGTTATCGCAGTAATCCATTTATCAAGTTGTCTTTCCTTGATCAATTCCGTAATATCTATAGCCTTGTTATGTTCGGTGATCACACTATAGTCTAACCCCTCTCCCGCTATTGTAATAATTCGCTCACTCATCGACGCATCCCCATGACCAGAAAATTCTCTGGTATGAATATGTGTATCCACACTCTTCCAATTCTTCAGAGAAACTTCATGTTTAACCCTCATTCTATAGTCTAGCAGCGTCGCCCACCTTTGCCATTGATTGTCCATTGAATCGACCCCATACTCAAACCCGCGGCTCGCATAGACTTTATACTCGCCGGCGGGCAGCGTAAAGTCGAAAACTCCATTAGATGAATACATTACACCGGCTCTCGCCGCCAAAGAATCGCCAGGTGCCACGGCCACAGGCTGCAACGAGCCTTGTTTATTTATGATGGTAAGTCGCGAAGGCAAAAGCGATTTGCCTGCTTCGGCCACTTCGAATCGTATATGAACTTCAGACAAAATTGTGCCGACCGACTTTTGAAGTAATAGAAATGTGACTTACAGTGATATCATCAGAGCGATTAGTGTTTAAACGTTCAGGTTTCATCGAATAATTTGTTATTCTCGTTCTTCAAGAGGCCGTCGGGAATTTGAAAATAGCTAACCATCTCTTTCTCATCGATCACTAGGTTGCCTAAAACTTTATCATTCAGTATTACCTTCCACACCTGATTTACATCGTATTGTGTGAGAGAAAGCGTACCCGCTTTTATACTATTGATACTGAAATTTTATTGATAGCTGACTATCTTTTGCATTGTGCCGGAAAGTCGCTCCACTCGCGGGTTTGACCATATCTTAAATGATGCACCGAAACATCTGGCAGCTGTGCGTAGGCACCATAGCAACTTAAAATCAAAACAAATAGTAAACAATCTTTCCATTTCATGACAACATGATACAATATCTTTTTATTATTTAGCGATTATGTATTGAATAATTCAGCGTGGCTCTTGCTTATTTCCATCAAACAATGTTAACTTAGAAAACTTTCAATTTTTACCAAAAAAACGGTAACCTATGCAATCCGATCTCAACCTCGACGGCGCAGACATCACCAGCATTACCATCCAGCTAAACGAATTACGCTCAAGATTTGACCAGGGCATGAGAGAAGGTCATGAACCAACAGATCTACGATTAACGTATCAGCAGATGAAAGAATTAGAGTGTCATCTCAAAGCACTCCAATGGGAACCAGAAAGACTCAGCACGACTTCAAATCCATGGGCGTCACGATAAGCGCTAATATTTTTTGATTTAGATTAGAGGCTAAATGCCTCCAATGCATAGATTTTTTTGTGTTTTAGCAACGCTTGTTAGTTTCAATACGTTCGGTCAGCCATTAGCGTTACATCCTGACAATCCGCACTATTTCGTTTACAAGAACAAACCAACAGTTCTCATCACTTCCGGCGAACACTACGGTGCCGTACTAAACCTCGACTTCAACTTCAGAAGATATCTTGGTGAACTGTATTCAGAGGGTTTAAATATGACGCGCACATTTTCCGGTGTGTATTGCGAACAACCCGGCGCCTTCAACATAGCCAGCAACAGCCTGGCTCCGGTAGCCAATAGCTACGTTACACCATGGGCGCGCAGTACAACGCCTGGCTATAAAAATGGCGGCAACAAATTCGACCTCACAAAATGGGATGATAAATACTTCAACCGCCTCAAATCATTTGTAAATGAAGCCCAGGCAAAGAATATCATCGTAGAGTTCGCGCTTTTCTGTCCATTTTATGAAGATGGCATGTGGGCGCTTAGTCCCATGAACCCGGCGAACAACGTGAACTCCACTCCCGACATAGCGCGAACCGACGTGTACACGCTTGATAAGAACGGAGCGCTGCTGGATATTCAGAAATCAGTTGTAAAGAAGATTGTTACGGAACTGAATGCATTTGATAATGTAATATTCGAAATATGCAACGAGCCTTACTTTGGTGGTGTTACCATGGAGTGGCAGCATGCTATTGCAGACGTGATCACTGAGACGGAAAAGTCCTTACCCAAAAAGCATCTCATATCGCAAAACATTCAAAATGGTGCATCGGTTGTTACAGATCCACATCCAAATGTTTCCGTGTTCAACTGGCATTATGCCTACCCGCCGGTGACTGTAGGCTACAATTATCAACTGAATAAACCAATTGGAGATAATGAGACAGGCTTTCGGGGAGTGAGTGATTCAACCTATCGTTTCGAGGCATGGAGGTTTATCACTAACGGTGGTGCGCTGTTTAATCATCTTGATTACTCTTTCGCCCCGCGACAAGAATCAGGCGATTTTAAATACGATACCACTCAACCGGGTGGGGGTAGCGATGCCCTGCGCAAACAATTTTCTCATCTGAAGAAATTTATTGAGAGCTTTGATTTTTTGTCGATGAGACCCGACACAACTTTGCTCGGCGACATTCGTGGGAATGTACTAGCGGAAGAAGGAAAACAATATGCCGTTTATTTTATCGATGATGAGCTGTCGTCATTAACGTTAAATATTCCTGATGGCAAATATTTAGCTACGTGGATGCATCCCCTTACGGGAAAGTATGAAAAAGGTTCAGACGTTAACTGCAGAGGCGGAAAGTTAACGCTCGCTGTGCCGAAGCATAAAGAGGATATTGCTTTGAAACTTATTAGAAGTAAGAGGTAGTTTATCTACTTAACGGTAAACTTGATCTTCACATACGACACACTCGTTTGCATTGATCCATCATCAGAACCATTATTACATCCACCGTTTGCTACAGAAGCATATGTTCTCGTTTCTTTCAGTGTTACTTCATCACTTCCGATAAAGCCCTTTACAGGCGAGTAGTAATATTTTAATACCCCGGTTTTCGCATCGACACTAATATCACTTACTTCGAAGTGGGAAGCCTGCTTGTGAATTTTTACGTTCTCCGATGTAACGGGCAGTTCATAGAATGCTTCTGACGAAACTGATGCTGTTATTTCCTGGGCAGCCTGTGGAGGAGCTGGCGTTAATACCATTTCATTCTGTGATGTTTTTGAGCAGGATATGCAGAAAAGTGACATACCCAACACTGCTGCGGAGAGAATAGAGTTAAGCCTCATAAAAAAATGGTTTACGTTAAGTTAGAACAATTTATCCGTCCCCTGGGAACAGGCATCCTGAAATGGGAACGGATTGGGTATTTTAGTGATTGTAGGGCCCTGGTTTACAGGTAAAACGGCAGTGGCACCATAGTGGTTGCTTAATAGACACAAATTATCCGTGCTATGAGAAAGAGAACCGCCCCCCGTAAGAAATCAGCCCGCAAAAAAAGACCAGTTAAAACGCTTATTGATACACGCCGTTCCGGCGCACTTATCTTCCTGATTTGGACTGCCCTGGCAATCTTTGCTTAAACTAAATAAGGAGCAGTTCTTACTGATAATAAAACAAAATTTTCCCACCGTGCGTTACAGTGGAAAATTTAAATAAACATATTTCCCTCTCTTTTTTCCCTTATGAACATTACAATAAGCTTTCCCCTCCCTGAGGGAGGGGCCAGGAGTGGGTTCAAAACTTAAATAAGACCGTTAGTAAAAGACATCTATTCCGCAGACTTCAAAAACGCCATCAGATCCGCCATTCCCTGCTTCGAAATATTCTTCTCCAACCCGGAAGGCATCAACGAGGTATTCAACGCCTTCAACGAAGTCATATCCTGTCGCGAGAAAGTCTTATCCTGGATATTATTACTCCTGAAAGTAATCGCTGCAGGGGTTTCCGCAGCAATTATCCCTTGTACAGTTTCACCATTATTAAGCACCGCCTGCCACGTATCATACCCACTCGCAATGCCAAGATTCGGATCAATGATATTAGCCAGCAGATCCTCGCGCAGCCAATTGTGTACCGTGCCTAAATCAGGACCGACCCCAATCCCAATCTTACCTCGCACCTGGTGGCAAACCGCACAGTTCTGCACAAACACATCACGACCGTTCTTCACGTCGCCTTTCAATTCAAGTGAAGCCTGGTATTCCTGGTTTACTTTTTTACGTTCGCGTTCGTTACGTGTAAAAATATTTCGCGCACGAATACGTAAGGCAGAGTCATCGTTCTGCATCAACTGCACACTCGTACCAAAACTTACACTGCCTGCATTCACAACATTTTTTTCAAGTGCGTCGATCAACAATACTATACGCGCTGAATCATCAAGAAAAGTGTTAACCGCTTCTGTACGAACCTCCGGCGTCAACACCGGCCATTGTTTAATCGCAAACTCACTAACAATTGTGCCTCCTGCGCGCGACAATGTTTGCAACGCAGCAATCTGTACAACGGTTTCTTCTTTAGGGTCGACGAGTCTTTTCAGATCATCAGCATACGTCGACACATCTCCAAGCTGCAGCAACCGCACTGCCGCTGCCCGCCTCCTGTAATCAACCGATGTATCTTTCATCACCACAATTGCTTTCTTAATTGCTGCCAGCTTCACACTTTCATCCGCAACGCCCTTACGCCGCAACACATTTAATATCGCCTGCGATTTGTCGCCGGATGTTGTGGCAAAATAATCAGTCAATAAATCATTTTGTTCAGTACTCGTGAGCTTAAACACAGATTTCCTGTTACGTAATCCGGCAGACAAACCCTCTATAATTCCGGCATCATTGTCTTTCCCGTAACCGCTCAGTAGCGAATGCACTTCGGTGTTTGTACCGGATGCACCAATCATAGTAGCGATCCTTTTCACAAGTGACGAATAATTTGCAGCGTCACCCTTTGTCCTTAACTCATTCAGCAAGCCGGCCATCTTCAACGACCGCGCGGAGAGCGCTGCCACCTGCACCCACTTATCCTTAATGTCCTTGAACAAAATATTATTTCTCGCAGTCACAACATCAGGTGCATCTACATAACCCAGCGTCAGCAATAATTGAAAGCGAACCTTCGCATCTCTGTCATCCTGGTTTTCAATCAACGCTTTTACAAGTTCCGGCGATTTCTCAAGATGCCTTTCCGCTACCTGGATAGCATTCTCCCGCATCCCTGCTTCACTGTCACCAAGCGCTGTCATCACATGCTCCGGCTCAACAGCGTTTAAACCCTCAAATGTCCACAATGCATGCAGCCTTCCCATTGGCGATCCTTCTTTAAGTAGCTTCGTTAATTCAGGAACAACGCTTTTATCGCCCTTGTCTACCAACAACCTTTGCGCGTTTATCCTCCACCAATAATTTTCGTTGTTCAGGTATTTAACCAACTCAGCCGGCGACGACTTACCAAGAGCCAACCCTCTCGTCCATTCAGCTGTTTTTGCGTTCGTTGGTGTGATCCTGTAAATTCTACCTTTGTCCATGCCATCATACAAACCACCAGCTTTGATCACTTCATCGCTCATCCACTCCGGACTCTCGATCACTCTTCTGTAATAATCGAGCATATACAAGGCACCATCAGGACCAACATAGAAATTAACCGGCCTGCTCCATGAATCGGTAGACGTCAAAAATTCTTTATTCTGAACAATTCTGCTTGCCACAAAGCTCGCGCCGCTGTCGCGCAACACATCAACATGCACAAGATTGCTTACCGGCTCGGCAACGAACGTTACAGCCTTATTATAAGGTTCCGGAAATGCATTACCCATGTATGTAGTCAGCCCACATGCAGATGTAAGTACACCTGCATCCGTTAGTATCTGCCTGTCGGGATGCAACGTAGTGGGATATACCTCTGCAGCATCAAGATGATCCGACATCGACTGCACCGCATCGGAAACGAATGCAGCAGGATTTCTATCGAAGTACCTGTTAGCAATAACTTCCTGGAATCCCTGGTTGGAATTGTTGCAATTAAATCTTCTCCCCCATTCATCAAACGTATGGCCAAACTGGCAGGAACTCGAGAGCACTTCCAGTTGTTTTGTATCCGGGTGAAAACGTATCGATCTGCCGTCCGCATTTTTCGGCAACCTTACTGCGTTACTATCTTTATAATAAACGATCTCTCTTCCTTCATCGCCAAATTCATCTTTGTACTCGCGTGTTCCTACAGCAGATTCATGCGCAACATATATCCAGTTGTCGAGGCCGTACACCGGACTATTAGCATTGTGTTGCGGATTGGTCAATGCAAACCCGGTGATCAATGTATCTGTAATATTGGCCTGGCCATCGCCATCGGTGTCTTCCAGGTAAATGATATGAGGCGAGTCGGTAACCAGCACGCCTTTCTTCCACCTCATGATACTGTTGGGCAAAGTGAGGCCACTTTTGAAAACGGTGCGCTTATCAAACTTACCGTCACCATCTGTATCGGCCACGATAACAATGTTTCCGCTGCCGCTTTTGTCAAGTGGGTAGCCATGCATTTCCACTACGTACATCGTACCGTTCTCGTCGATCTCCATATCCACAGGGTCGGTGATTAACGGTTCAGACGCAACCATTTCAATCTTAAAGCCATCTGCTAACTGGAACGTGGAGATTGCGTTGGCGGCATCAACGGGTCCGGAGAGCACTGGCTGCCCGGATTGTTTATCGCCGCATGATTGAAGCAGGAAAAGAAAAATCGAAAGAAAAGAACTGAAAAATGTACAATTCGTTCTGGTTACGGCCGCCATCTTGATAGGTATTCTTAATTCTCAAAGTTTTTCCAATTGCGCAAACGTTTGCTATCCCCTCCACACATCAATTTACTTATATTCATTTCCTGATCTAAAAAATTTTTTCAATGAAAAGTAACCGCAGGGACTTTTTGCGACTTTCAGGGCTTGCCGGCATCACACCGATAATACCAGCTTTTGTAAAAGGCAATGAAACCGAAACTCCCGTTAATCAATTTAGTAAGGGCAATGCAGCTCATTTCAATATGAGCGGATATGCTGCTCCAAAACTCGAAACTGTGAGAATCGGCTTCATCGGACTCGGTCAGCGTGGTCCTGATGCAGTGTTACGCATGAGTAAAGTTGAAGGTGTAGAGATCAAAGGTCTATGCGATTTGAGAACAGAAAAAGCTGAAGCGGCAAAGGCATCTTTAGCAAACACAAAACAAAAACCAGAGATCTACCACGGTAATCCCGAAGCATGGAAGAAAATGGTTGACCGCAATGATATCGACCTCGTCTACATCGCAACTCCCTGGGCGCTCCATACCCCGATGGCTGTTTACGCTATGAAAGCGGGCAAGCACGTTTGCGTTGAAGTACCTGCAGCAAAAACCATCGAAGAATGCTGGCAGTTGGTGAAAACATCAGAAGAAACCAAGAAGCATTGTATGATGCTCGAGAACTGTTGTTACGATTTCTTTGAACTGCTCACATTAAACATGGCAAGGCAGGGATTGTTTGGTGATATTATCCATGCAGAAGGTGCATACATCCACGACCTGGTTGATTTGAACTTCAAAAAAGACGGATATTATGACATGTGGAGGTTGAAAGAAAACTTCCGTAATGGAGATCTTTACCCTACTCACGGTCTTGGTCCGATTGCCCAGGCAATGAACATCAACAGGGGTGACAGGTTCGATTACCTGACGTCAGTTTCTACCAACGACTTCTCTATGGGTCCGCGCGCTAAAGAACTCGCCGAAAAAGATGAGTTCTACAAACAGTTCGCTGGTAAAAGCTACCGCGGCAACATGAATACTACCGTGGTGCGCACAGTAAATGGAAAAACGCTGATGATCCAGCACGATGTAAGTTCTCCACGCGTATATTCAAGAATTCACCTCATCAGTGGTACGAAAGGCGCCGCAGTGAAATATCCTGAACCGAAGATCAACTTCGGACACGAAGACTGGGTGTCACCTGAAGAGATGAAGAAACTTGAAGAAAAATACCAGGCACCAATAGTTACAAAGGTTGGTGAACTCGCTAAGCAAATCGGTGGTCACGGTGGAATGGACTTCCTGATGGATTGGCGCACGATTGACTGCTTAAGAAATGGTCTTCCCCTTGACATGGACGTATACGATGCGGCAGCATGGAGTTCAGTTGGACCATTAAGTGAGAAGTCGGTAAAGAATCGTTCTTCATCTGTAGACGTACCAGATTTTACATCTAACAGCTGGAAAACAAACAAGCCTCTTGATGTAACTACATTAACAGGCGGCACTACAAAAGTGATCTCATAAGAGTTTTGCGTAGATTGAGGGCTCACAAACCCGCAATCATGGCTAAACGATCGCATAAAAAGTTCGATAAGAAAAAAGGACTTTTCGAAAGATTTTCTCAAACAGCGGTACGAGCGACAGGAAGCTCTACCGCTTTTTTATTGGCCGTCCTTATCGTCGTTTTATGGGCGGTATCAGGGCCAATCTTCAAATTCTCCGAAACATGGCAACTGGTTATTAATACCGGCACAACCATTATCACTTTTTTGATGGTATTCCTGATTCAGAAAACACAGAATAAAGATTCGAAAGCCATTCATCTCAAGTTAAATGAATTGATCGCATCTAATGCAGGTTGCAGTAATAGAATGGTAGATATCGAAGATATTACCGAGAGCGAACTCGACCAGCTGCATAAATTTTACGCGACGCTTGCTGACCTGGCGAAAAAAAATAACGACATACATACTTCGCACTCGATAGATGTCGCGGAAAAAGTCAACGAAAATAAAATCAAAGCAAAGCATCAGAAGAAAATCTCCTGATGCTAAGCAGCTAGAATTTCAGCTCGGGCCAGCCAGCGCGATACTTTCTTTTGATAAATTGATTGGCCGGTTCGAAATTTTTCACCTTCATTTCTTTCGCGTCCCATTCAAGTGTAATACCGCGACCGGGGTAATTGTACCCTTCGCCCTTTGTATTCTTTTCGCGGTAATTGAAACTTAACAATGCAAGGTTGCCCATCAAAACGGATTCGCTGAGTGGACCGGCGTAATCTTTAAACGGAGAGCTCACCTCTCCTTTTCCGTATCCCGCTATGCACGCATTCACCCATTGTACGTAGTGACCCTTGAAGCTATTTTCTACACGCTTGTACTTTTCAGGAACCTTCGTCTCGTTTGTAAGATTCGTGGGAAGCAATTGTGGCTTCGCGCCATAGAAGTCGCACATCATTTTGCCCTTCGTTCCAACAATCAGCATTCCGTTTCCACCGCCTCCGAGTAATTCGTTCGGCTTCAATTCTGGCGGCCTTTCAGGTTGAATGCCACCATCCATCCAGAATAACTTTATCTTCTTGCCATTCTTCATTTCATAGTCGAAACTCAGGCTCGATGATACCGGGCCGCTTTCAGGATAAAACGCTTCGGTAAAAACGCCAGAGTAAATTGTGCTCGCACTCGCATGAACACTTGTTGGATAGCCAAGATCCAAAACCTTGAAAACAGGGCCGATGATATGGCAGCCCATATCGCCTAATGCACCGGTGCCAAAATCCCACCACCCGCGCCAGTTGAAAGGCACCATGTTCTCGATGTAGTTGTGATTTTGAGCCGTACCCTAACCAAAGATCCCAATCCAGCCCAGCCGGAATCGGCGCAGCTTTCTTCGGCCAGGGAATACCTTGTGGCCATACGGGCCTGTCCGTCCAGCAATACACAGATTCAGCCTCCCCGATTATTCCCGCATCATACCACTCTTTCATTAACCGCTGGCCATCATGCGATGCACCCTGGTCGCCCATTTGAGTGATTACTTTATAACGGTCGGCTGCTTCTGTGAGCATTCTCGACTCGTAGATATCATGCGACAACGGTTTCTGAACATATACATGTTTACCCAACTGCATAGCATGAAACCCAATAATAGCATGGTTATGATCAGGCGTGCCTACTGACACTGCATCGAAATTCTTGCTTTCCTTCTCAAACAGTTTTCGCCAGTCTTTATAGTACTTCGCTTTAGGAAACTTTTTCCGACTTCCCTCGGCCTGCCGGTCGTCAACGTCGCAGAGAAAAGCGATTTCTGCATTGGGGCTTTTCGAATGTTCGTTAATATCGTCACCACCTTTTCCGCCTGCACCGATGCCCGCTATCAACAATTTGTCGCTGGGAGCAACATATCCGCGGCCAAGTACGTGTCGCGGCACGATAAAAAATCCTGTCGCGGCCACTGCAGTATTTCTTACAAATGTTCGCCTGTCTTGTTTATTCATATGGCAAAGTCGTTTTTATACGTATAATAAGATATGCAAAATTTGTAGTTAATGGCTGTCTCAAACGATCGACTCAAGAATTTTTTTGTATGATGTAATAAAGAATGGATACGCTCCTTTCCAATCGGATACTGCGTGCCACTGTCCCAGCTTCAGATAATTACCTTCGTGGATGGTTTTGGTTTTCATGTCCCGGATAGGTTGATAGTTGTCGTGCTCAAAGTGATGCTGCCATGGATCTTCCGACACGCCGAGATACCAGGAGTCGAGACTTCCGGCTAAAATGTTTTTCTGAATTTTCTCCTCGAACATTGCCTTATACTTTCCTCCCAGCAGCAGGTGAATACTAAAACTATTGCCCCACCAGAAAAAACTCCGCACGGCAAAGGTATCGTAGTGCTTAAAAAATCGCGGATGATCAAGCATCACATAAGGCAGCTGACGATACTGTTCACCTTTATAAATTTTCGGCGATACCGACATCACTTCCCTCGGTATAAACTCCGCGTAGTCTTGTATTAATTCCGAGTAAACGTCACTTAATGCACCGAACACGCCATACACCTTACCGATGATGCGATGTTTCGTTATCAGCCACGATGCATTTTCAACCAATGCAGATTCATCTGGCGTGAGATAGAAATCAGGATGCATCGCGGATTCGTTTTTATGGATTAATTCTCAGCAGCAAACCAGGACCTTCGGTAATGGCGTAAATAAATCCATCTGGGCCCTCAGCAACATTCCTGAAGCGCGCAACATTGTTCAACAGCTTTTCTTCCTTCACATAGGCTGTATCATTCAGCTCAACACGAGCGATGTGGCGGAGCGCGAGCGCGCCTACCAGCAGGTTACCCTTCCAATTTGGATATTTATCGCTTGTAACAATCATTGCACCGCATGGACCGATCGATGGAACCCAGTAATGCGTTGGATTGGTTACACCCGGCATCTCTTTCTTGTCTGTAAGCACACTGCCATCATAATTGATACCATATGATGTAGTGGGCCATCCGTAATTTTTACCTTTCTGTATAAGGTTCAATTCGTCGCCACCGCGTGGACCGTGTTCAATTTCCCAAATCCTGTTATTTGCTTTATCGTAGACCAGGCCCTGGGGATTTCTGTGTCCAACAGTCCAGACAGATTTACTCGCGCCTGGTGTTTTCACAAACGGGTTATCATCGGGAACGCTTCCATCATCCTTCAACCTGTGAATCTTTCCATGATCATTATTGGTTTCCCATGTCTTCTTCATCGTGCCTCTTTCGCCCACGCTGAAAAACATGTAATTGTCTTTATCGAAAATGATACGGCTGCCGAAATGGAAGTCGGCATCGAGGTACGGCTTTGCTTCGAACAGGTCCTGCTTTTCGACGATGTTGTTTCCATCAAGTTTAAAACGGCTGATGGCCGTAGTAGCGCCGCCTTTCACCGGCTTAGAATAAGAAATATATATCCATTTATTGTTGGCATAATCAGGGTGCAGTTTTATGTCGAGCAAACCGCCTTGACCTTCGCTCACCACAGCGGGCACACCAGATAGTTTTTCGCCGGTGTTTTTACCGTCCTTGAAGATCAGTATTTCGCCGGCTTTCTCTGTAATAAGCAATCTTCCGTCGGGGAGCCAGGCCATTCCCCACGGATTTTGAAAACCTTTGTATAATGTATCAGTTTTGCCTGCGACTACGGCGGAATCTGAAGCAGGTGAAGATGCGTTCTCCTTGTTATCGGACGCCGAACTCTGACATGACGTTGTCAATAAAGTACAGAATAAAGAAAAAACCAATAGGAACCTTGTCATATATTTATTTTGAAGAGGTGAATTTACCAAAAACTAAATTTGCAGAATGAAAATCATTACAATAACCTTCAGTCCCTGTATAGATAAAACAACTTCCGTTCAGGATTTCATTCCTGAGAAAAAAATGCGTTGCTCATCACCGGTGCTGGAAGCTGGCGGAGGAGGCATCAATGTATCGCGCGCGCTATCCAAACTCGGAGGGCAGTCAGTGGCTATTTATCCTTCAGGCGGCTGCACCGGCGTATTGTTCGATAGACTGCTGGCACGTGATAACGTTCCGCATAAGATCGTGCGATCTGAAAGTGAAACACGCGAAAACTTCATTGTTGTGAAGGAGTCAACCGGCGATCAGTACAGGTTCGGCATGCCCGGCACTTTCCTCTCGGAAGACGAGTGGAAAGAATTGGTTCGAATGGTTGAAGAAGAAAATGAAATTGACTTCATCGTTGCAAGCGGAAGTTTACCACCCGGTGTTCCCTTAGATGTTTACGCAACGATAGCCGCGATCGCGAACAAAAAGAGTGCAAAGTTTATTGTCGATACATCAGGCGAAGCATTGAAGCATGCAATTAACGAAGGAGTCTTTCTTGTAAAGCCCAACCTGAACGAGCTGGGTGCGTTAACAGGCAAACCGGTTGCAAATGCAGCACAGATAATTGAAGCGGCAAGAATGATCATCAACGAAAAGAATTGTAAAGCGATAGTTGTATCAATGGGAGGCGCCGGCGCAATGTTCGTATCACAAGACCAGGCAGAAAAAATTTCGGTACCTAAGGTAGATTTAAAAAGCACTGTTGGCGCAGGAGATAGTATGGTGGCAGGAATCGTGTTGTATTTATCCAACGGCGCACCACTTCTCGAAGCTGTGCAATACGGCTTAGCATGCGGCACAGCAGCAACAATGAATCCCGGGACCGAGCTTTGCAAAAAGGAAGACGCCGATCGATTATTTAAACAGATAAAAGAAATGGCCGCGGTGGCGAAGGCTTAAGAAATAACGTCGCTGTATTCATCCGCTTCACCAACTACAACAAAATGTCCTGGTGATTTTCCGCTTAATTCCGTCAACGTAAAGGGCATATGCTTTACTTCGTCGTCGAATGCTTCAGCGTTCTTGTCTACAAAAACTATTTCTGAGTCTTTCAACTTAACGAGGACTTTCTGTGCGGACGGTGACGATAATACTTCAATGTCTACAGGGACATGGCTGGCAGTGCAACGCTTTTCAATGAACCTGCTTTCATTCCGGATGATCACATTTATTCCCCGCTCGGCGTCAGTGTTGTCAGTAAGATTTTCACTTGCATCGAGATCGCTTGGGAATGGATAATTCTCTTCTGGAAGATCGCCGCGCACAACAAACAGCGTTCTCAGCGACCCTTCGTTTTCTTTCGCCCATGTTATGGCGTAGTCGAGAACGTGATAAGGAAGGCCGGGGCCTATTAAAAGTAATGTTCCTCTGCTCATACTGTGTTGTTTAGATGATGAAGGTCGCACTAATCGATGACCCAGGATATCAGAGCAAATATGTTACCGGAAACTTAATATACGAAAAATTGCCCCGATTACATAAATTCAGTTATGACAAAGCCTGATCCATCCGAGTACCATTCGTTCTATAATAATTATATCCAACTGGTGCCTGCAGGAGATTTCCTGGAAGTGCTTCGGGAAAACGCGAGCGTGATGACTTCGTTCTTCGAAGCGATTCCGAACGATAAACATGATTTTAGCTATGCGCCTGGTAAGTGGACGGTTAAGCAAATGTTGTTGCACATGATAGATACCGAACGAGTGATGTCGTATCGCGCACTCACTGTTTCCCGCGGCGACTTACTCACAAAGCTTCCATCTTTCGATGAAAACCTCTTTGCTGAAAATGCTACTGCTTCAGGACGCTCCGTCGAAAATTTGTTGCAGGAGTTTTTAACGGTACGTGATTCGAGTATATTCTTATTTGAAAATATGAGCGAAGAAGAATCGACGCTCCAGGGTAAAGTGTCAGATAATGTAATTACACCAAGAGCCCTTGGTTATATAATTGTGGGCCACGCCTTGCATCATTTGAATGTGCTTAAAGAAAGATACCTCTCTACACATTAAACTTAATCCCCTGCGCCAATGGCAAAGTTGTCGAATAATTAATTGTGTTCGTTTGCCTGCGCATATAATTCTTCCACGCATCACTCCCACTCTCTCTTCCACCACCGGTTTCTTTCTCTCCACCAAACGCACCACCAATCTCTGCACCCGATGTACCAATATTTACATTAGCAATGCCGCAATCACTTCCAGCCTGCGATAAAAACTTTTCCGCCTCACGGAGGTTCAACGTCATAATCGCAGACGACAAACCTTGCGGCACGTCATTCTGAATAACAATGGCATCATCGATTGTTTTATACTTCATCAGGTATAAAATTGGCGCGAAAGTTTCGTGCTGAACAATTTTGTAATGCGGCTCCGCTTCTGCAATACACGGCTTCACATAACACCCGCTTTCATATCCATCTCCACTTAACACTCCTCCTTCAACAACAAACTTCCCTCCTTCTTTCTTACATTCTTCAATAGAATTCAAATACTGCGATACTGCATCTTTATCTATCAAAGGGCCTACATGATTTTTCTCATCGAGCGGATCACCGATAGAAAGCTGATTATATGCCGACACCAGCTTCTCTTTTACTTTATCGTAAATATCTTCATGTATTACCAGTCTCCTTGTTGTTGTACATCGTTGTCCCGCAGTTCCTACCGCGCCGAACACACTCCCTAATATTGCAATGTCAAGATCAGCATCTTTTGAAATAATGATGGCGTTGTTACCACCCAATTCGAGCAACGATCTTCCTAACCGTGCACCTACGGCCGCGCCTACAGCTTTGCCCATGCGGGTGGAGCCTGTCGCAGAAACGAGTGGAACACGAGAATCATTGGCCATCCATTCGCCCGTTTCCCTACCGCCTATCACTAATGAGCTTACGCCTTCCGGAACGTTGTTTTTGTTGAATATTTCTGCAACGATGTGTTGACAGGCCACGGCACAAAGCGGAGTTTTTTCAGATGGCTTCCAAATGCAGACATCACCACATATCCAGGCGAGCATCGCATTCCAGCTCCATACAGCTACCGGGAAGTTGAATGCCGAAATAATACCCACCACCCCCAGCGGGTGCCATTGCTCATACATCCTGTGCGCCGGTCGTTCGCTGTGCATGGTTAGCCCGTGCAACTGCCGCGACAGACCCACCGCAAAGTCGCATATGTCGATCATTTCCTGTACCTCGCCGAGACCTTCCTGTAGACTTTTACCCATCTCATACGACACCAGCTGTCCGAGCGCGGGTTTGTTCACCCTTAACGCTTCGCCGATCTGGCGGACGATTTCGCCTCTTTTTGGAGCTGGCCATAGACGCCAGTCTTTGAAAGCGCTCTCAGCCTGCGCCACGACCATATCATAGTCTTGTCGCGTGGCCATGGTCACCGTTCCTATAAGTTGTCCATCTACGGGAGAATGAGAATTTAGTTGTCCGCCGCCGCCTTTGAGCCAGCGGTTTCCGGTCGAAACACCGTCATTTTGTTGTTTAATTCCAGGGAGGTTAGAGAGATAAGTCATAGGCCGCAAAGGTAGCCGTATTTGATACTATTTCGCCTCTGCAAACGTTATATCCGCGAACGTTCCAATTCGTTATGAAAAAACTCTACTTGTTCCTGGCCCTTGTGTGCTTGTCTACTCTTTCCTACTCTCAGCTCCGTATGGCCATGCTCGGAGGCGCGCATTCCTCGTCGGTTAAAGAGCAGAATTCCATCCCGTCATGGGAAACCCAAATTAAACCGCGGTACTCGGCCAAAAGCGGTCTTAACCTCGGCATCCTCGTCAACGTTCCCATTTCCGCCAATAATCGCTGGAACTTTCAGCCAGGCATCCTGTTCATGGAAAAGGGACGGAAGTTTTACATGAAGAATGATACCCTTACTTCGATTATTACCGATACCATTTCGGCCGCTCATACACTTGGCGTTAACTACATAGATATCCCTCTGAATCTTACTTATAAACTGCCGCTTAGCAAAAAGGCTAATTTCTTTCTAAGCGCGGGACCCTACATAAGCTTTTTTTATAGCGGTAAACAAAAGAATGAGACCCGAATCTATTCGTCTAACAGTTTTAAAGACGAAGAAGTCAGACTCGAGTCTGGCAAAGACATGAACAAATTCAAAACCTTCGACGCCGGCTGGAACGCACGCGGCGGATTCGAAATCGGAAACGTTATCCTTTCTGGTTTTATGAGCGAAGGTTTGACGAGCTTTTATACTGCTTCCTATGATGGTAAGTTCAGGCACCAGGTTCGCGGGGCGTCGCTAGGCATCTGGCTCAACAAAGCTAAACAACCTGCAAGAGTAGCTAAAACGCCAATCGTTGTTCCACCTCCTCCCCCGCCAGCGCCTGCGCCTAAGGTTGTGCCGGATACCGATGGTGATGGCATGAACGACGAAGCGGATGCATGCCCAACCATAGCAGGCGTCGTTGAATTCAACGGTTGCCCGATACCTGATTCTGATGGAGATGGCTTGATCGATACGGAAGATAAGTGCCCGACCGAAAAGGGTTTGATAGCTAACAACGGCTGTCCTGAAGTGAAGCGCGACACAATCACGAAAGTGCTCGAAGAGAAGATAACCTTTGCTGCAAGAAACATATTCTTCAAACCCGGTAGTGATGTACTTGTTGAAACATCGCTCGAACCGCTTAACGAAGTGGTAAACATACTTTACGAACACCCAACGCTGAGGCTGCAGATAGAGGGCCATACCGATTCAACCGGTAAGGCTGAAACCAATCTCCGGTTGTCAAAGCAGCGGGCTGAATCTGTTAAAAAATACTTAACTGAAAAGGGCATCGACGCAACACGATTAGCCGCTGCAGGATATGGATCTGATAAACCGCTGCAATCCAATGCAACGCTCGAAGGACGTAAAAAGAACCGCCGCGTAGAGCTGAAACTGGCCCAATAATTTCAATAGAATAGGATAACCGCCACTCATGTAATTTAGGCACATCGGGTGGCGGTTATTTTTATACATTTACGCCTACTTAAAAAAATACAACTTAATGACTCAAGTGCTTAAATCGTTCGTTGTGGCGGCTACGATGCTTACTTCGTCAGTGATGGCTAACGCGCAAACGACCAAAGGAATCAAAAATTCGGACGTACCCCATGGCTGGCACATGCTCGACAAAGCAAAAGATGGCTATAACGGAATAAGCATTAACCAGGCTTACGAATTTGTAAGATCGAAGAACTTAAAAAGCAACCAGGTAATTGTTGCGGTGATAGATTCCGGAATCGATACGCTTCATGAAGATCTGAAACCAGTTCTCTGGACCAACGAAAAAGAAGTACCGGGAAACGGGAAAGATGATGATGGCAACGGCTATGTTGATGACATTCACGGATGGAACTTTCTTGGCGGCAAAGATGGTCGCAATGTAAAGCAGGATTCATATGAAGGGGCCAGGGTGTATCATGCACTCAGACAAAAGTATGCGGGCGTTCAACTTGATACTGCAACTTTAAAAGGCGATTCACTTGAAGAATATAAGACATGGCTGAAAGCTAAGAGTAAAATCGAAGGAGAAGGCTCAGAAGGTGGAGGCTTAGACCTGGTGATGCTGAAAAGAGCGTTGACCGGTGCCAAGAAGAGCGACAGTATTCTGAGAAAAGCGATGAACAAAGATACTTTCACCGGAAACGACCTCGACTCTTTCCAGGCGAATGGTGTGGCTGAAAAGGCTGCAAAAGGCGGAATGATCTACCTGTTCCGTGCTAACCAGATGATGGAAACATCGAACGTAGACTTCCTCCAGGGCCTTGGTGATTTTGTAAGTGGCGAAGAAAGAAAAGCTGAATCGAAAGAGAAAGCTCCTAAAGATTATAGGAAGGAAATTGTTGGTGACAACGAAAACGACATCAACGATAAATTCTATGGCAACAACGATATCATGGCTGCTACGCCGTATCATGGTACTCACGTATCGGGCATCATTGCTGCAGCAAGAGATAATAATGTAGGAATAGATGGCATTGCTGACAACGTAAAAATAATGATGATCCGCGCGGTGCCCGATGGCGACGAGCATGATAAGGATATCGCACTCGCGATTCGCTATGCGGTTGACAATGGTGCGAAAGTGGTGAACATGAGTTTCGGTAAAGACTTTTCTCCCCAAAAGAAATGGGTTGATGATGCCGTAAAATATGCTGAAAGCAAAAATGTTCTGTTGGTACATGCTGCGGGTAACGATGCAAAGAATATCGATACAGCGGATAATTATCCTAATGCTGTGATCAGGGAAACAAATACCAAGGCGTCGAATTGGATCACAGTTGGTGCGAGTGGTGACGACGCTGCTGGCGGGTTGACTGCCTCCTTCTCAAATTATGGTAAACAGCAGGTGGATGTATTTGCCCCCGGTGTGAAGATCTATTCAACTGTTCCCGGTAAAACCACTTACGGTAATGCCCAGGGTACGAGTATGGCTTCGCCGGTTGTAGCTGGTGCTGCGGCTTTCCTGTTAGAATATTTTCCGAATCTAAGTGCTGCACAGGTAAAAGAAGCGCTGGAAAAGTCTGCACAGGTGCCTGCTGACAGTGTTAGAAAACCAGGTAGTGATGATTTAGTAAAGTTGGATGAGATCAGTAAGACTGGTGGTGTGATCAATGCTTTTGAAGCAGCGAAAATCGCTTCTGAAATGACGGGTAATGCGCCAGGCGAGCCGGCTACTCAGAAGAAGAGAAAGAAAGCGCCGAAGAGTACCTTGGATAATAAGAGAAATTAAAATAATTCACGAAACGAAAACCCGCCAACCGGCGGGTTTTTTATTTGTAGTGCTGTCCGATTTTTTCACTCAAAAAATCATAAACGCCTAACAATTCAGGAAACTCCTTCAACAACTGTTTATGTTTGTTAATAGTAGAAAAATCTCCGCGCACCGCAGGCCCTGTCTGCAATCCAGCCGGCGAAGCCGTTTCCATTCTGTTCACCGTTTCACGAAGCAGCGGCAACAAAATTCTAAAATCTAATCCTTGCGCAACGCAATACTCTTCAACTAAAGTAAAAAGATAATTAGAGAAATTATTCGCAGCGACGGCAGCAAGATGCAGTTTCATACGCTCTTCATCACCAGCCACCGACACCGCATCTGCGAACGATTGCGCAAACCCTTTTAATTTCATCACATTCCATTGGTTATTCGCGTCGATCACGAGCGGCAATGCCGGCACTTCTGACGTTTCTTTGCGAATGCTTTGAACAGGCCACAACACGCCGTAATTGGCACTAACCGGCTTTAGCACTTCGACAGATACACTCCCTGCAGTATGCAACACAAACCCATTAACAGGTTTCAACCACGATGAAATATTTTGCAACGCATCGTCGGCAACGCAAATGATGTAGATGTCGGCGCCATCGGTAACTTCAGAAACGTATTCAGCTGAAAGGTCGTCAGCGAGTCGCTTTGCAGTTTCGGCATTGCGTCCCTGGACCTGGTGAATGATATGTCCGGCGTGAAGAATTTTCTTTCCAAGAACGTTGGCGATATTTCCCGACCCTATCAATGATACGCGCATGGCATCCGTTAATTTTGGATAAATTTACAGGATTAAGAATGGCGATGAAGTTTGCACAAAAATTAGTGGTCAATTACTTTCGGGCGAAGTTGA
Organism: uncultured Chitinophagaceae bacterium; assembly: GCA_963782225.1. GTDB lineage: Bacteria > Bacteroidota > Bacteroidia > Chitinophagales > Chitinophagaceae > Flavitalea. The sequence continues at coordinate 3,102,022 of CAWAIQ010000004.1, read as the reverse complement.
ATTTAATATCTGTAGTATCTAAGAAAAGAGCGGCTGCGAGTGCATTTAAACTGTTTTGTACTCCACTGAGAAAGCAAAATATAAAAACGCCGAAGCTTTTTGAAAAAGGCGAAAAGCTGGAGTTTACGTTGGATGGCGAAACGATTCGCGGCTTGCGGTGGAATCACCCTTCGTCGAAGAAAGCGCTGATCGTTCATGGTTTCGAATCATCTTCCAAAAACTTCGACCGATATGTGGCTGCGTTGTTGAAGAAGGGATATGAGGTGTTGATCTTCGATGCACCGGCACATGGATTTTCGTCTGGCAAACGGATAACGTTGCCACTCTATATAGCAACGATCGCAAAAATCAACGAGCTGTACGGGCCGGTTGATGCCTACATCGGGCATTCGTTTGGAGGATTGGTTGTATCGCATTACTTAGAAACAATTGCTGATAACAGTTCGATTAAAGTCGTGTTCATTGCTCCCGCAACGGAAATGGCAACGAGTATGGATACTTTTTTCTCATTCCTTCATCTAAACGGAGCCGTGAGAAAAGAATTCGACCAATTGATATATAACAGGAGCGGTTTCTGGCCGTCGCATTATTCTATGAGAAGAGCGATGCATGGCGTGCAGTCGGATGTACTTTGGTTTCATGATGAAGATGATTTGCTGACGCCGATTGGCGACGCATTGAAAGTGCGCGATGATGCGCATCCAAATATTCGGTTTAGTATATCCCGGGGGTTAGGCCACCGGCGCATTTACCGCGACAACAAAATATTTAAAGAAACGATTGACTTTTTATAAATTTCATCCTCAATGAAGGTCTTCAATATCATCTTTGCCATCCTGTTTGTTGTGTTTGCAGGCTTGCAGTACAATGACCCCGATCCGTATATCTGGATGCCTATTTATTTATTCGCTGCGTTTATTTGCTGGATGGGTGCGCGGAAGAAGTTTTACCCAGCATTAACGTTGTTCGGCGTGTTGTTGTATGCTGTTTATGCTCTTCTATTATTTTTCGAGAAAGATGGTGTGATTGATTGGTTCAGTCAACATAATGCTGAGAATATTGCTGGCCAGATGAAGGCTTCCACGCCGTGGATAGAGGATACGAGGGAGTTTTTTGGGTTGATTCTGACCTCTTTCGCGTGTTTGATGAATTATTTCTATTGGAAGCGAACAAAACGTTCATCCTAACACTCACCTCTCACCTCTCACCTCTCACCTCTCCCTGCTCACGCCTCACGCCTCACGCCTCATGCATTTCTCCCCTCTACCATTGGGACAAAAGAAAACTTCTCCAGGACTTCTTCTGAAACTGTGCCATCCTGATTTTTGATAATACGTAGCATTTTTTGAACGGCGCCTTCACCAACAGGCACAACCATCTTTCCGCCTTTTTTTAACTGGTCGACCAATTTTGGAGGAACGGCTGGTGCGGCGGCGGTTACGATTATCTTATCGAAGGGTGCGAAAGTAGGCAGGCCTTCATATCCATCTCCATAGAAGTACTTGATTGTGGGATAGGATTTACGGAGGATGAAGTTGCGATGTTCGTCGAACAGTTTTTTCTGCCGTTCTATGGTGTAGACGTAAGCGCCAACTTCTGCCAGCACCATCGACTGGTAACCGCTTCCGGTGCCGATTTCGAGGACTTTCTCATACGGCTTGATATCCAGCAGTTGCGTTTGATAGGCGACTGTATACGGCTGGGAGATGGTCTGTGACTCGGCGATGGGGAAAGCGCGGTCTTCGTAAGCCACTTTGTCGAACGCAGACTCCATAAAATAGTGGCGTGGGATGTTATTGATAGCGTTCAGCACTTTTTCGTCGGTGATACCTTTTTGTTTGAGTGTGTCGACCAGTTGTTTTCTTAGTCCTTTGTGCCGATAAGTATCTTCGTATTTTCGCATCGTGGCAAAGATAGATTTTCCTTACTTTTGCTGCGCGAAAAAACGGTCCGGTAGCTCAGTTGGATAGAGCAACTGCCTTCTAATTACCTTCACTTTTGACCAGTTTTTACTGTCCTGGCGGAAACAACAAACCGTTCATTAATCAAAATTTGGTCGTATCCATGGATCTGAATGCCGCCGGAGATGGCAAACCTGAGCAAATCAGAACCGAAATCGTTTCAACTCTCACTACAATTCCGTGCGAGGGAACGATGACGCCTATTTTTGGTTGATTCACCTCCTGAAGTAACGCTCCGTTATCTGATACAAGTAAAGTGAATTTTTGCTTTGATTTGTTTACATGCAAAGTTGGCGTGGAAAACGTATAATGCCTGCCGTAGGCTATAGGTTATTAATCGCCTATAGAAGAGATTATATTTGTCACGTTGATTCATTCGACGGTGATTTTTATGATTAAGCCAATCTTTACGGTGATACTCCTTGTCGGTGGCTTTTTTCTGTTGTTTTTAGCGATAAGAGCGAAAGCATCTCCATGGAATGTAAGATTGAAAGCTACCGTTATAGGGATAATAATTATTGTTGCTTGTATAATCGTTCTTGTGAGGATGTACTCGGGTTACTATAGCGGGCGTTACATTGATTTCAGTAAATGAAATAACCGCATTTCTTCCAAGCGGCGCATAATCATCTTTCAAAGAAGAATATGATAAACAAAGAATTACAACCGCAGTAACTGCCGTTCTTTATACATATCCTCAAAAACGGTCGCAGTAATGAGAAACCAATTGTTCTAAAAAAGAAATCATTTTTTCCATGTGTGAGGTACCAAGCCGCTACATTTCGATAGAAGCAAAAGCGTCAGTTTTACTCCGTTCTTAAAATTGTGTGCAGCCATAGCGAAATAGTTTAATTACAGGCAAGTAAAATAATTTCCGTAGGGGCGGCAATCATTGAAACCCCCGTGCCTTACCCTCTTTATCAACCCGGTATAGAACCTGCCTGAAATACTTGTTCAATGCTCCCGCTCCTTTGAATGTTTCTAAAACCGTTGAAGCGGCCTCAACAACAGCTTTCTCATATTGCTTTGAATTGCTATTTGCACCTGCCGTTAAGTACACCATTTTATATATAATATTGTCCGGCTCAAGTTTCGTTGCTTTACGAAGCATAGCCCCGCCTTCATTTTCCAAATCATCATAATTGCCAAATTCGTAAGGAAATATCGAAACTGTATATCCCGCGATGAAATTAAAATCAGCAACGTTTGGATATCTTCTCTTGCCTTCTTCAAGCATCGTTTGCAGTAAGTGCCGCAAGTTTATCCTGTCGTGAAAACTACTGGAGGCATCCTCGATAGCTGTCCACAGAAAGAAGTAGAAATGCTTCCAAACCTCATATCCTGTATCCTGATTGTACAGTTCGTTGTAAGCATCGAACGCTTCATCGAATTTCCGTTCATCTTCCAGTTCGAATATTTGCTGAAGCGATTGTAACATTTTTTATGATTTAAGGGAGCGCACCGATAGAGGCGGTAAAGAAGTGCAACGGTATCTTAATCTATTTCCTTACAGCCCCATTCAGTCAACTTCGGCCATTTGAAAACGAATATTTGCAGCTACTCTCCGCTAACACACCGGGTCAAGGTTCGCTAAGTAATTTTGGCGGAGCAAGAGTATCACTTATAAAGTTCAGAATACTCGCCAACCTGTCGAAATCAACATATGAAGTTATTTCTCGCGCATGCAAACTCTTGTTTAATTCCATCAAGTCGTCATCGAGTGAACCAACTGCTAAAGTGGGTTCTATACTCATATTCTTCGCTTCATCAGGGCATACTTGCCAATAGTAGTTAATGTCCCAAGAAACTGCGCTGATGTTATCCAATTTCAATTTTTGTATTGTAAGTTGAAATAACGTTTCGAGTGCATCTATTGTAATAGAAGTTTCCATGCCGTGAAAATATGAAATTACCATTTCCTACAATCACGCAATACCGTTCCTTTGATTGTGGGAAGTGATGCACGGCAGATGGAGAGAACTTTATTTTCTTCTTTGAGAAACCGTGCAATGAACCAGATGAGAATGTTATATGTTTTCCCCGACCTCGTTCCACCTTGAATGATGGAAATTCTCTTTGACGATTTTTCTAACAGGTAGAAGGCTTTCGCAACCTTTATATCTCTTCCGCTCGACATTCATCTCAATCCTTTTATTCTTATATTTAATTAGTCCATAAACGCCGCCATGAAATTTGCATTTTACTCCAACATCATCATCGGATTTATTTGCGCTTTGATACAATATTGGGCGATATCCTTCTATGTACAAGACGAAGACAGGGTTGCAGCCGGTTTGCCCGGTTCACTTTTTGCTATGTTGATATTGTCCGGTTTCGGCATCATGTCTTGTGCACTCTTTATAGCTGCATACAAAATCAAACAAGCAATGGGAAATTTCAAAAATCTGAAATCTGAAAGTTTTAAAAGTTAGAAATTGGAGGTATCATCAGTCATGAAGTTTTGGATAAACACAACCATGTTCCTCGGAATATTCACGGTGTCGGTGCAGTGGCTCGTAATCGCCGACGCATTATTTGATGAATTTTATTTCGGTAGAGGGTCAACCATTCTCCAAACGATTAAACTTTTCATCTTTTTCATCGTAGGCGCTGGTTGATTGCTGTATCGTTACATCTTCAACGCAAAATAAAACGCGAACAAGAAAAAAGGAAATCGGTGACTTTTTATCCGAAGAAGTAAAACGCTAAAATCTGACTTCGCGACCTATTTGAGATGTGTTTGATTTCCGAATTCTACCTATCAAAGATTGGAAGCGGCCTCTTGCGTTTATTCATAGTCAATCATTTTATTACTATATTTAATTATTCACATGACATTCGTTATCCGCGGTGCATAAATTCACTTCGAAATATTTGTTCAATCGCAGTGGCGCATTCTTCGCCTTTTTTACCTTTTGCTTACTGGTTTTTTGCTGGGCCTGCACCATCGAAGTAACAGATGAATATCAGGGCGGAAATCCCGTCGCGGAAGTTGGCGGCTTTATGTTCTATAATATCTTCTTCTTCCCCGCAGGCTTCTTCGAGCAATTCCTTCACAATTTTGAACCGGATTGGGTGATTGGGACAATCATGGTAGCGTTTCTATCGTCTATCGGGATTTTTGTGTATTCCGTTGCGGACCGTACATGCAAACGATTTAAAAACTATCGTTAAGAAAGAGTTGCAGGCTAATGGTTTTGATGCAGATTTTATAGTTGATGCGCGAATTGATTTCGTGATTCCGGATACAGTAAAATATCGGACGACTATTTACCTGTATGGCGTGGTTACTGATAAAGATGGCAAAACTAACAAGACGTGCTAACGCGGGATGGTGAACTGATAACGGCAATTATATACGCGTTCAGATAAAGTGCGTTAAGACAATAAACGAAAGTGTTTGTAGTTTATCTCTTTTCTTTTCGCAAATTTTTCAATTACACCATGGTTAGGCTTTTTCATGCCGATATATTCGGTATCGAAAAAGGTCAACGAATTATTATTAGGGAAGAATCGAATCTTGTAGACTTCGCTCTAACCTTTTCGGCGTGCGCGTTTCATACTTTTTTATTTATATCGCTTAGTACTTTGCATGCCATTCGCCATCATCATTGTTTATTACACCTATTTGATTCGTGTTTTCGTAATGTATGGGAAGGTGCCGGATGAAATTAAACTACACCTCCGCCCCCATCATCATCATTACTCTGTTCCGTGAAACCTTTTGCAATTGCAACAACAAGGATTGCAACTATTGTAACACCTACAAGAATTTTTTCCATCATTTGGCAGAAGATACAAATAAATAATTTCCGGGTATTAGCCCCTGTGCATCAGACACCAGTACAATCCGCCTGCGAAGCAACACGGCTTTAGAAGGGTTTTTCATATTCAGCTTTCAGATTTACAAACTTAGCGAGATTAACCGCTTTGTTAAGTTCTATAATGTAGCCCTTCGAAGCTATTCCAGAATGTTCAAACACCTCCTTCACTCCATATTTTCTGATTTCTTCATGAAATTTTATTCCAAAAACATAAACCATTGATACCTGTTCGTTTTTCGGTGCATTAGTGTACATGTCTGATAAAGCCGCTCCGAGTTCTTTTGAGGTCATATCGAATATGTTTGTGAGAAAAATACACCAAAATCTATATCGGAGCAACGTGTACCAAAAACAACTTACTCCGAAACGCCCGTTACGCTTACTGTTGTCGGAATTTTTGTTGATAAAGCTGTAAGGCTGATTTCGGTATTTTGAATTGTCGGAATCATTCTTTAATTGTTACACCAAATTCAGCATCAAAAGCCTTTCTTTCTTCAGCCGACATTCTATCTCTAAGTACCCGGATGGTATAGCCACCGCGCAAAACTCCGTTCTCGATGTACATCCAATCCGTAATATTGTTTACTTCAATGGCGTCGCCAATCTTGAGATTTGGAATTGCGTTCGGTACATTATCTACAACGCCAAAATATCTGCCGTTATTAATTGAGATATTGCCTACCCATATATGTTCTGCACCGTAAGGCTTATCGAATTTTGCCTTCAACGAAAATCGTTGAGAAGAAGGGTTCCGGCTACGCAGGGCGGAATCGAAGGTTTTGATAGTGTTCTTTGCCGCTTCAGTTGCCCGGTTCATAACTTCGTCATCGCCGGGTACGTGATAAATCTCGGGTTCGCCTGACCTCTTCACGTTGTTCGACGTTTCACCGCCACAGCCATAGATGACGGAGCAAAAGAATAATAAAAGAAAAGTGGTTTTGAAGGGCCACATAATAAAAAGAGCCGATTTACTCCTAATTTAAGGCCGAAAGTCGGCAATCTTACTCTATCGGCAAATTTCGAGGCTTGATTGGCAGAAAGATGCTTATTACTATGGCGGCAGACGAATAAGAAAATATACCGTAGTACTTCATAGAACCCTTAATCAAGAAAAAAGTAATGGTTACTGTAAAGATTACCACAATATTCAAAAATAGTTTTAGAAGGGGAACTGAAGTAAACTTTACTTGTACATACCGAAATACAATCCAGTAAACGGCCAAAGATGGGAGCGAGAACACAACACCGAAAATCCAGAAAACGAAAAGTAACGAAGGAAGAAACCGTATTCCCTGCATCGGGTATTCGGCTGTGATTTGCTGATAGAGAACCAGAAGCACAGGACCAAGTAGCATCGTGTAAAACCAATGGCGTATAGGATATGAGGGGCTTACGGTAGGTTCGTAGATTGCGCTATCAGGCATAGAAGAAAGTTATCGCTGCTACTTTAGTGTTGCTTTCATTTAATAACATCCGCTTGTATCCGGTCAACTATCGTCCAAGTTTGAGTTTCTTTTACATACATGAAAATGTTTCTCGTCAGAAGTCGTTCCCCTTCCTGAAAGATGCGATGTACAAAAATCTTCATGCTTGATACTATGTCCTCCGAAGCTGAAGGGGCCATAAGCACGAGGTCTTTTGAGGGTATCGCCACAATCAGGTTGTCACCAAAATAATCCGCTAACCATTCCCACTTCTCCGGTAAACAAATTGCGCCCGCCTCGTGGTCACCTCCAGCGAGCAATCCATAACCACCAAAGTTGGTTGGATTTAGTTTGAACTCTATGTCTCTTCTAAGGTTGTCGGCAGCCAGTTCATCAAGCTGCTCGACAGAGAGTGAGGTTGGCAAGTGTCTGCGCTGTAAAACTTGAAAGTCGTTACCCATATCCGCTACATAAAATATCGCTAAGTCGTCAATCCAAATCTTAAAAATCGGCTCATTATCCGCATGAAGTTCGAGGTCGTTGGCATCGTCGCCGCCGTCATCAGTAAAAACAGCTTTTACCCAAGGATAGATTTTTTCTTTGTTTAATTCGAATAGCATAGTAATTGTTCGTATCGCAAGTTATGTACACAAGTGATTTTAATATTGATGATTTTTGGACAGACACGGCTCCGAATAGCCGATTACTCCTTGCCCTTCCGATTCCATCAATCTCCCCCTAACAGGTGTGTAATCCACATTGGGGAATGTCCATCGCAAAGAAACCTTCGTTATATCCCTCGGTTTCACAACGGAGTTGTCCAAATACTCTCCGCAACTCTTGCAAGTCGTAGTTTTTATCCATCCGCACTACCCACACCGTTGAATTTCCTGAACGCTGCAAGGTTTCCCGGTGTGTCAGAAAGCCCTCATCTTCATCGAACTCGGCATGAACAATATCGTCGCACGCAAGCAATGGCACGTAAAAAGGGATGTTATCAATTTTATAGAAGCCCTGCTTTTCATCCACGACTTCCGCCCACATCGTTTCTGACGTCTCTTTTTCCAAAACATCGCTATAAAAGCGAAATAATATCTTGACGTTATTACTCGGTGTTTCCATAATGAATAAGTAACATAGCACATCAATATAAGAAAGTCCAGAATATAAAAGCTATTTCGTTATGGGGAATACAGCAGGAGCGAGGTGTTTTCGAAAGCATGGAGAAGCATTAAAATGAAATTCTACATGACACATTTTTGGATTAAGTAACTTCCCCTTCAATATATTTGTTTTAAGCAAATCCAATTATGCAGCGGTTACAGCTTCCACCGACTATCAGAATTGCGCGTGCTGATGAGGTGCCGAATGACCCCGCAATTTTGGCAAAAATAGCAGAAGCCGAAAATGCCGAAATTTTGGAGGGGTACGTTTTCAAACTCAATGAAGAAACTGACCTCCCATTCAAATTCTTCGCCCAAATAAATATTCACAACAGAAAATTATGGTCATTATTCAAATCGTTTTTTCAGCAGCTACCGCAGGAAATTTGCCTCGTTTTCAGTCACAAAGATGAAGAACCGAACTTTACCCGATATACTAATAAAAATGAACTATTGGACCAGCTTGCGAGGTACGAAGTGGAACTCACTCAAGATGGTCTCATAGAAATCGGTGCCTTATACAACGACAAATCAGTTATGGAAGAGGTCTTCATTTGCGCTGCAAAATATTTGAAATATTGGGGAATGGATGAAATGAGATTTCGAACGACAATGGCTGAATTTCATTTGAATGAAGTGCTCGGCTTAAAGTTTGTTGATGAATATCCGATGACAACCGAACCACTTCGGTTACATAATTCTGAAGCAAAAGAAACACAGGAGGTGTTGCAGCATCTTAAACAAGTTGCCCAGTAATTGAAAAGCCTTCAGCATTGTCTAAGGTGCCTTATTTCGAAGTCGCTAATGTTTGCATACCGCAATATCATCAGGAGCAACATGGCACATGGATTTGGATGCCGCATTCGATTGTGGAGAGCAGTATGGGATAAACGGAGGCTGTTGTAGAATCGGTCGGGGATGTTTACCTTGAACTGGAATAATATGCGACTGCTTACATATCTACTTCTATTCCTACATTTCGGGTGCCAAGAACATCCGGAGAAAGATGACCCTGTCTTAAAACCGCCGACAAGGTTTGCTGATGATGTAAACAAGATGATACTTCGACAGGTCTCAAAATCGCCTGACAGTCTGTATTTCTTAGCGGTTTATTTCGATGAAAGTAGAAGCCTTAGTGGGAACAAAGTTGTGAAGTTGTACGGCACAGACAGCCTGTCAGTAGATGAGGCACTCTATGGAGCACATCCATTGGAAGTTGTTCGATGGAACGATTGTACAATTATTTGTAAAGTCGAGGTGTTTTCAGCAAACGGCGATTCGACATTTGATAAACAGTATCTGGATGCTTTTCTGGATAGAAATAAGAAAATAGGCCATTTTGTTATTCGATATGAGATGCACTACAACAGTTGGCCGTCAGAATAGTGCCTACAGAAGAAGAGAATTGCATCAGGAACCGCAATTTATTAACGCATTTATCAGGACATTAATTAAGCGGTTATGAAAGATGATGTATTAAATCTTGTCTGTTCATTCATAGCAGATGAAGCAGGCATAAATGAGAACGAAATGGAAGGCGGTACCATGCTCGAAAAAGATTTAGGCATCTACGGCGATGACGCGTGTGAACTGATAGTAAAGTTTGGAAAGCATTTCCATGTAGACGTTAGTAGATTTTTAGCAGCAGACTATTTTAGAGGCGAAGGATTTAGGCTGCCGCCTTACTGGCGGAAACTGCTGAAGATAAAATATCCGAATAAAAAAGAACTTACAATCAATCATCTTGTAAAAGCCGTAGCTGGAGGAAGATTGGATGAATCAATCATCGGGTCGTAAACCGTATCCGGAGTACACCTCCATGCCCACCTTCAAGCAGTTACAGCGAATCATAATTTTCATCCTGTAAATTTGCCGATTATGTTACAGTTGCCAGTTCGTTGTGGAAAATTCTTGTTTGGCATAATGGTATGTGTTACCATGGTATCCATTTCATCCTGCTCGAAACCCTCTATAAGGAAAAAAATTAGTCATATAGGTATGGTAGTACGATGGTATTCCATAAACGACATGCCTGATGAAGTTGAATTAGAATATGACGGCACAAAGCAGAAAGTGTATAAGGGCACCGATGTTGTAGATGTTAAAATGTGGTATGATACAATAATCATCAGGACAATAAAAGGTAAGTATCGAGAGCCAAACCTCCTTCCAATCAATAACACGGTTTTCGGGCGGTACTACATCAAATTAGATTCCACCGCAGAGGGGGTAGAGATTAATTTTATCCCTTTCCCAACTAAGGAGATAGAAGAAAATTTTAAAATAGATTACAAGTCGCTCGAGCCCAAAGCGGAAGACAAGCTAAAAAGTAACAACGATGGAAGAACTTTTTCTAAGTGAGCCGACTAAAAAATATTGGAAAGGATGGAAATACCTCCGATGGCTTTTGTATCTATCGTTACTGCTTACCGCTTCTTTGTGCGATTGCTTTCGGTTTACTACAGCAATAATCGAAATATGCATAATCCTAATCTACCCGATTCAGCTATGCCTCACGACACTTCATCGGCCTATTATCAGGTTGCGGGCTTTCTTTTCGCCTCTTGGATAATCACCTTAGTTCCGGGGATTGTGATTGCTTTTATTACTCTCGTTCGTGGGCGACACGATTCGAGAAATGGTAAGACTTCATTGTTGTTTGCGGCGTGTACTTTTATCACTTTCTACTACTTTACAATAATGCTCATCCTTTAACGTATTTTTTTGGATAGTATTCACAGCGTGTGAGGACATATTGTGAAGTTGGGGTGTAAGAAAAAAACCAAACTATGAAACTTGATGATTTATTTTGGAGCCGCAGAATCTGGAACAATTATATCGCTTCTTGCTTTGCATTCCATTTGCCAACATCATGGTTTATTACATTTTTTTAATTCGCGTTTTCTTAATGTACGGGAAGCTGCCGGAAGTTGTGTTAGACCGTTTCCCCACGCTTGAAGAATTTTCAATGTGGTTGTTTGTTGCAACAATTCTGACTTTTCTTCCCAACGTAGTGTTGCTGCTATTCCTGGTGAGAGAGCAACGGTATATCGGAGATAAGCGGTGGGGACGCTGGGGATTATTGGTTTATCTGCTTTGGGGCTTGCATTTCTTTTTGCTCAAATCCTTTTCATGGTGGCTATCCGATTAAGGTCCGTTGCCAATGTTGGTCCCAAAGCGTAGCAGTTACTACAGTTCAAGCGGAGCGAACGAAGGCAAGGGATTTTCCCGAATGAGCGGAGCCGCAGAAGGATTTTGTTATCTTCATCCCCTTTGTGAAACCTTAACTCTTATGAAATTTTGCTTCTACACAACTTTAATAGTTGGTATCCTAAACTTGCTGATAATTGTTGGCGCGACTGTAGGCGGAGGCGTTGATGGCGCGATTAATAGAGGTGAGGATTTAGTCGAAGTGTTTCTCGAACTGTCGCCACTCATTGGTTTCGGATTGGCGGGATTAACCCTTTTGCGGTGTTCCGTTATCATCAAGCGAAAGATAAAAAGCGATAGAGAAAAAGAAGCAGACAGGTTCCTACGAGAATAGCGAATAAGCGGAGCGGTTAAGGTTCCTTCAAATACAACCTTTGCGAACCATAGTCACCTTTATATTCGCCCTCCTCATCAGGACCAAGCATTCTTAAAACTTCCCGACCTCCTTCAGAGGCGTAAATAAATTCTACTTTATATGGTTCCGAAATGATTTTAGCGTATTTGCTCCCACTTTCAAACCGTTCGCCAGACTTAATTCGTTCTACAATATCGTGCAACAAAGTCCCGGCAAGTTCGAATGATAATGGAAAAACAAATCTGAATATCAAGGTGATTAAAACTTTCTTTGATACCGTGGGTGTGAATATTATACCCGAAAGGATATTCATCGTTAGGTGCTTCTTCTGTCTCAAACACATAGTGGTAAATCCACCCATGCTTCTTCAGCGCATCGTCAAGTGTATCACGAATTTGATTAAGTGTTGATTTGACAAACTTAGTATTTTGATGCGGTGAAAGTTCTGTTTTCATTTACAATGTTCAGGCGCAGCGAATAAACGCAAGCGAGTAGCCCGAATGAGCGGAGCAGCGAAACGATGCAGCCTAAACGAGAAGGAATTTTCTTTATCTTCATCTCATTTCAAAACCCATTAACAAAACCTTGAACTCCCATGAAATTCGCTTATTTCACTACACTCATATGTGGAATCGTCTGCCTTGGCGGTGACGCAATGGCGGCTCATATAATCCTTTTAGACAAAGACAACTCTCAAATAGTAGGTGGAATGTTTTTGATAGTGGTTTTTAGCCTGATGGGCTTATCACTTCTCATATCTGCGTTCCAAATCCGCAAGAAAATCCGATACGATGAATTAGCGGCACAGATTAATGCAATCTGAAATTCTTTTACGGCGTTTCCCTCTGCATGTGGGCATATGGTTAAACTGGTTAATGTGCAACGAATGAAATGAACATTAACACATATTACAATTTCAAATAACAAGAGCAATCCACATGCTAAAGAAACGAAAAGGCGTAAATTAACGCTGTAAAGAATGAACAATGTTTCAAAGAATCCGGGGAACAGATGTGTTTTACTATCGGCTTTTGGCGGCCTTTATAATATTGCTGTTCCTTATCATAGTAACTCGTGTTGCAAGTTCCAAAGGAATTGACAAAATTGTCTACAACCCTGACTATGTAGATAGCATACAAATCGTTACAGCCGAGGAATGTTATCTGATTTCTTCAAAACCGAACATCAATGAATTTGCAGCCGTTCTTAAACAATCAAGGAAATATCGTCAATGCCATTGCAAAGGAGGTTATAAGACGGTGGAAGTGACTTTTTATTCCCTTAATAACAATATAAGCAGGCTACGAATCCAGTACCATCTAAATATGCCTGCGAGAATAAGGGCAAATGATTTTGAATATTCGAACGATGCATTCGTTCGTTTGGTGGAAGGCGTTATCCAGAGCAGTCAACCCCCTTCCTGACTACATATTGAACGACAGCCCGGAATTGAAAGTTACAATGTCTGACAAGATTGTACTGCAACATGCTACCCAGCAAACGAGCATCCTCCCGGCACAAGGACGAAGACTACCGTAAGACTGATTTCTTGCTCGTGATGTTTCCAATAATCCAAACTTCAAAATTTTATTTAATGCTTCGAAATCTACTGACGTGATGTGTAGTGCTATTTACCGTGCTTCATAAGTTACATTACCACTCAGCTTCTTCGCATATGCATCCAGTTCTCCGAAAAATTCCCGGTTCATCAGTAACTTACTTGGCGAATACGAGATTTCTGTTACACTACTTTCACTTTTAGAAGTGTAATCTCTATGTTCACCTGTAATTATAGCCGTGTTATCTTTTACACGGACAGAAATAGCAATTTCCCAACCCTTGATTTTCTTGTTCCCCGGTTGCTTAAATTCCGTTGCGGCCGTTAAGAAATCTTTATCCACCTTATCAATCTTGTACCCCATATCGAGAAGGGTATTGATGGCTTTCTCAAAAGTTACGCCATCAACGATAATGGTGTTGGCCTTCTTCGGTATCTGCGCTGCGGATGTTTGAGCCGCAGAAGAAAGCGGGAGGAGCAGCAAGAACAGTAAAAACTTCATACTTTTTGCGGATTGTAGATATTTGGCAAACCTTTTTTAATCAAAATGTCTTTTTCCTCGAGAAACAATTTGTTTGTCTTGTGACGAGCGGCAGGCAGCCTTATCCGCTGGCCTTCGTATTTCGGAACAAGATTACAACAACCGCTGCTGCATAACGGGTATTACTACCAAGTTCTGATTCGTAAATGCGATGTAAAGTAGCTACCGATAAGCTGGTAAAGTTCTTAAATTTTTTATATGCTTCCCACAGCAAGCGTGAAGCGATGGCTTCTTCACGCTGTACTCAAGGTTGCGACTGCTTCCTACTGAAGCCGCAGATGTATGAGAAAGTCTATCAAAATATTACGCATTAGCTTCTTCTCGTTCAACGCGTTCGCCGCCGTCAATCACATTAAACATTTTCAATATCTGAAACCTCGGAATCTCGAGTTCATGACAAATTACATAACAAGTTCGATACAAATCGAACAGAATTGTCGAACATCTGCTTGCGAAAATCTTACTTTGTTAGTCCCATTAACGCTTTTGCCCATCACTTTGTAATCTTATGAAGCTGCCTACAGGTGCGGGTTTCAGCTTATTTTCACATCGACATTGGCGAAAAACTTTCCTGTTGTATCTTTGCGCTCCCGGTCCGGTAGCTCAGTTGGATAGAGCATCAGCCTTCTAAGCAGTAGGTCATTGGTTCGAATCCAATCCGGATCACAAAGCCTTTTCAACGCAGTTGAAGAGGCATTTTTATTTTGTAGCGTGGCGAGTTCACTCGCCGAAGCGAAAAAATGAAAAGGCCGGGCAGCGCCGAAGGCGATGCAAAGCCTTTGGGCTGAGCCACATTCAAGGATCGCGCGCAGCGCAATCCAACCGCCCGAAGCGCAACCCAACCCGGATCAAATCGCGCGAAGCGCTATCCAATCCCATTCAAGGATCGCGCGAAGCGCAATCCAATAACATTCAAGGATCGCGCGCAGCGCAATCCAATCCGGATCACAAAATGAAATTTAGGCCCAGCTTACATTTCATGATTTTAAGAAACTCCTCGTACTGTAGCTTTTCGTCAAACGTTCTTCTTTCATTCCGGTAGTAGAACTACTGAGATTCTTCGTGTGCAGGGAGAACATGTCGATTTAAAATTACAAACGGTGAAGTATCTCATACTGAAGGGACAACAATACGAATAGGTAACGCGCACGATCAAAGACGTTGGCCTACCCTTCTGGCAAAGAGCTTTACAAGGATGCGACCCCAAAAACTATATTTTCAGTGTTGGACTTAAACACTGATTAAACTTCAGCACTTCTTGGAATTAACGCTGCAGCATCTCACAATAGTCACAAATCCACAGCAAGGACGGCGTCAAGGATAAGATCCTGGTCTATGGCGACGATCCTGATGAACGCAATAAAGAGATTGCAAGGGGACATCTTGCCGGATGAATTTCTGGTATTCCGTCACCGCCATTTCACCTAGACCGAATGAACCGTTGATCACCACGACGTCTTTGAAACCCGATTCGGTATCCGGCGAAAACGCTACACCTGAACTGGCGACATCCGAGCGGACCATACGCTGCGCGCAAACCGACAGGCCGATCTGCGTGGCGTCGAAACGAAACGTTTTGCAGTAACTAATCGCCGCGATCGGTGAAGAGCGAGGCGAAACAATTGCGCACCGCATCGAACGTTGCGGTTATTTTCATGATAATCACTTTGTTATCTCTGATGAATGTCTTCAGTAGGTTATTCTTCGCGTGATTTAAATTGGTTAATCAAACACCCGGCTGCCGGCGGCACTATTTTTTCAATTGTAATAAGAGTTACAGAGACTTAATGCAGTCAGTTTCATATCAATAGTCATGAAGATCATTAGTAGGATAAGGAAAAAAATTATTCTTTTCAAAGGCAGTATCGTGTTCTACCCGGCAATCATTGCCTGCGGGTTTTTGTTGCTTTCATGGCTTATGATTTATCTTGATTTTTCAGCTTCGGGAAAGCAAATCAAATTGAAGTTATCCTGGATAAGCCTGAAAGATGCCAGCACAGCCAGAACCATCATATCGCCCATAGTCGGAGGGATATTGTCGCTTACTGTATTCAGTTTTTCGATGGTAATGATTGTTCTTAACCAGGCAGCTTCTCAAATGAGCAACAGGATGCTAAGCAGCATGATCGAGAACAGGTTCCAGCAAGTTATCCTGGGTTGCTATATTGGTTCAATTGTGTATGCACTTTTCCTGCTCAGTACAATCTGCGATATTCATTCCTGGATTTACGTGCCAGCGCTTAGCATTTATCTATTGATCCTTCTAACGATAATAAATATTTTCCTGTTTATTTATTTTTTGGATTATGTAACCCAGTCAGTAAAATACGGCTCTGTTATCAACCGGGTAAAACTTAAAACGCTTAGTTCGCTTCGCGAACATTTTGAAATCGAAAAAATCACAACAAGCGCGCGTACTGGCAGCGATGCCCAAATAAGTAAGTGTGCAGCTATTAACTCTTGCACAAAAAGAAGATTGCCTATTGCGGCATTGCATCACGCGTTTCTGCCAAGGCAGCAAAAAATGATTAATGGATAAAAACTATTGAATATGGATATTCCATCGACCTATCAACTAATTTTTGGCAAATTATCTCAGTGGCTCCATGAGTTGATCAGGATGATCCCCAATTTGCTGTTGGCTGCCATCGTTTTAGCAGTCGGTGTTTTTGTTGCCCGGGCCGTGAAGCGGTTCACCGCGAGGTTAATGAAAAATGCCACTCACAATCCGACCATTAATGGATTGTTTACCTCCATTATCTACTTTGTCTTTTTGGGTATTGTTTTTTTTACTGTCCTCAGCATATTGAAGCTTGACAAAGCAGTTACTTCTATTTTGGCAGGAGCCGGATTGCTGGGATTGGCGCTTGCATTTGCCTTTCAGGATATCGCGGCCAACTTTATGTCCGGCATATTCATTTCGATTCGCAAGCCAATGCATATCGGAGATATCGTTCAGCTGAAAGATTATATGGGTAAGGTCGAAGAAATTAACCTTCGAGATACAGTGCTGCGAACATTTCAGGGTCAGATGGTCATCATTCCTAATAAAGATGTGTTCCAGAATCCTATTGAGAACTTTTCTATACTCGGAAAAAGAAGGATGGATCTCACCATTGGTGTGTCTTATGGCGACGACCTTCGAAAAGTTAAGGAGGTAACGCTGGAGGCTGTGAAAGATTTACCTTTCTTGTCGGATGAAGATGAAACAACGATGCATTACCGGGAATTTTCAGATAGCGCCATTACTTTCATTATTCGCTTGTGGGTAAAATCGCCTGAACAAAAGGCTTTCCTGGAAGCCGGCAGTGAAGCCATCATACGAATCAAGGAAGCCTATGACACGAATGATATTCTTATTCCATTCCCCATAAGAACGCTGGATTTTGGAATAAAAGGTGGCGCTTCACTTAGCGAGATGCTGCCGAGGAAGGTTCCTGAAGTATGAACAAACAGAACTAATATTCATCAATTCTGAAAAGATGACTAAACTGATATTTTGTTTTAGCCGTTGCATATCCCTTCATGATTTTGGCGCAGGAGAATAGGCTCAATGAATACCTGAATGCACTTACGACAAAAGAATTGCCGGCTTCGAAGGAAATAATAAATCAAAACTCATTTAGTTTATCGAATGAATCCACACTTTATTAATTCGATAAACTCGCAGCGGGATACTTCCATACTGACCTTGCAGGCATTCGGGGATACAAAGCAACGATCGCCTGTACCGGTAAGAACGCCGAGCAAAATTATGATTTAAGGACGGCAGCTGATCCTTGCTACGAGGCATCAATAAGCCAGAATGATATCGATGAAGATAAATTCTACACTGATAAAGAATACGTGTATTCAAGATAATAAGTCGAAAGGTTGTTCTGTCCGGCACGCTCTATTGACTTATTCAATCTAGCTTATTAATATTTATTTTCTACAAAAATGAATAAGAATTACTATTCACGCACCGTGAACAACTGAACCGCGATCTGATCACGTTTATCAATGGCGATCGGCAAAACTATTCTACAGCACTAAATAACCGATGATGCAATGCTGATGATTCTCCTGGATTTTACCTTACACAATTGGTGTCGCGAACCGTAAGGTATTTCCATCAGGATCATTGATATAAAACTCCCGCAATCCCCAGGTTTGATCTATCGGGCCGTTATGAACGGGCGAAGCAGGGTTATTTGGTACAACGAAACCTCTGCTGACGTAATTCGCAAACGTGGCATCTACGTCATCAACACTAACATATAAAGCAACACGAGGCGTACCGTCCATACTTGCAAGTAGTATTTCAGCATCTCCATGAGTCAATTCTATTACCCATTCATCGTCTGCGTTGTCCGGATTTTTCAATTTAAAATCGAGGATGGTAGTATAGAAATGAACGGCTTCTTTCAAATTTTTGCATCGCAGCAATGGAATCAACTTCATGTGTATGCTTTGTTACGTTAAACGGAAAGGATCTGTCAAAGCCAAAGGTAACAAGAGTTAAGATGCATTTTTTTACAGGTCATCTCGAATGCCTTGTCGCCAGCAATACCAGCGTAAAAAATCGTATATTAGATAATATAACTCTCTGCATGCATAAGCTGCTCCTGGTAAGTATTTTCTTCATTCCATTCTGTTATATGTCTCCAACAACCGGTTTGCCAAACGATCAAGCCCCAGATTCAGCAGCGTCCATAATGTTGTTGGAAAAATATGCTGCAGCATTCAATGCCCATGATATTAAGACGATAATGGCTCTGATGACAGACGACTGTATATTTCAATCATCAGCAGGAGATGAAAAGACGGGCCACACATACAGTGGTCAACATGCAGTGCAAACAGCCTTCGAAGAAGTGTTTAGATCGTTTCCGGATGCCAAGTGGTCGGATCCGCATCACTTCATTGCAGGTAATCGAGGCGTATCGGAGTGGGTCTTTTCAGGCACTAAAGTCGGCGGCGAAAAAATTGAAGTGACGGGATGTGATCTGTTTACGCTGCGCGATGGAAAGATATTTATCAAGAATTCTTACAGGAAAAACAGGGTAGCGCAGTGATGGATGCTCTGCTCATCATTCATAAAATAAACAAAAAAACCACGATGTCCCATGGCTTTCGAATAGAAACAAGTGAAACAAAAGCTGACCTTTTTCGTTGGTGAATTTTACCGTAGGGTTTATCGAGAGTTAGATCTGGAGCAAGAAGTGCACGAAAAGATTTCCACTTATTTTTTGTTATTTCAGCTTGGAATCAGGGGAAGACCAAGGCAAAATGGGGCGCACTTACTTGTTGGTGCAGAAATTGATCGACAGCGCAAGAAGTTGCAACATTTACTAATCTACTGCGGGAGCTTCCCGGAATTTGCGCATAAATTCGAATCGGTGTTTTCCCCGTTTTCTTTTTAAAGAATTGAATAAAATATGAGGTATTTGAGTAGCCTAATTCTTCCGCGATTTGTGAAACGGAAGAATCAGCAAAAGCAAGTCTCCGTTTCGCTTCAAGCATTACCCTTTCTATGATAAGTTGCGATGTTGTCTTATTCAGGCATGTTTTACAGATTCTATTTAAGTGCTTTTCAGTCATGTGCATAAGTAATGCATAATCTTTTGGAGACTTATACTCTTTAAAATGTTTATCTATAAGCTGATCAAGCTGTTTCAGCTTGCCTAAATAATTGAAATTTTTATTCTGCAGCTTCTTGTCGGGCAAATAAATTCTCGACAATGCGATATACAAAACATTCAACAGCGAAGATATCTTTTGAAATTTAAGCAGCTCGGTTACTCTTATATTCATCGACTATTTCGGAAAATATTTCATCTATTTTCCGTTCTCGATTTCCGATTTAAGAATATCAATGGATTATTTCGCAGGCAACAATAGAAAGGATAGTTATCTACTTTTTCATAAGTGAAATTCAAATCAAAGTATTCTTTTGTATGAAAAAAAATATAACCATCTATATCTTTTGAAAGATTCCAATCATGCACTTCACCCGGAGCTATCATAAAAACGTGATCCGGGCTTGATGTCATAATTATTAAATTCAATCTGATGTGTTCCGCTTCCTTTCGTGAAAAGCATGCCTACATAAAAATCATGTCTGTGTGGCGCCAGGATAAAATGATGATGTTGTTTTAAATGAGCCTTGAAGGTGTTCGCATAAAAATTACTCTCCTCGCCCAGGTACCTGAATTTTTCTATATCATATACAGGAAGTTGTTTGTTAACCTACTGTAAAGTTACAAGATGTCTGAATTGTGACATAAAATGCGTGATTTCCGGCTATCAAAAAGATTTGCACATTCCTATTTTTGTGCCCCGAATATGTTTGAAAAAGACCAGGATAATAGTAGAACACAAGGCCCACAGAACTTTGACAATGAAATCTTGTTAAATGAACTTCGTAAAAGTGAGGCTAATCATCGATTGATATTTCAAAAATCAGCGCTTCCCCAATTGATCTGCACACAAAAAGACCTGCATATCGTTAAGGTTAATGAAGCCGCCCTGGATTTGTATGGATATAAGGAAGATGAATTTTTGCAACTTGATATACGACAGTTGCGTTTACCATCAGACAGGGCCGCTTTAGATGCCAGGGTAAATGAAGCATTGCAACTTGGAGAAGCCACCAAAATATATAGTGACGCATGTTACGGAAAAATGGCCAGCAGCTCATCATTGAAGTAAGCGCTGCTAAAATGGATTATAATGGCGTGCCTTCGTTTCTTATTTCGCTTAATGATTATACGCATCGCGCGCACCTTGAGCGTGAGATCGAGGACCTCAGAGCTAATGGCACAGAAGAACATTATGAAGGCAACTCTTGACGGACAGGAAAAACAACGTGAAGAGATCGGTAAGGAGTTGCATGATAATATTAACCAGGTACTGGCGACAGTAAAGCTGTTATTAAGTTTGCTGCGAACTGAAGATGCAGCTAAAGCTGATATCATTTCAAAAAGCAAAGAATCGGTTAATTATTGCATAGAAGAGATCAGGCGCCTGTCGCATTCACTAACACCTCCTTCATTAAGTGAAATCAGTCTGAAGGAATCGATTGAATGTATGATGAGAAAGATTCCCTTTGTAAAAGGGGAACAGGTGAAACTCGAAATTACAGGCCTTGATGAAAGCCTTCTCAGCGAAGGGCTTAAAGTAACTATATACCGGATTATCCAGGAACAATTGAGCAATGTCCTTAAATATTCTAACGCTTCTGTTATTCAGGTACACCTTACGCAGAATAAGTATAACCTTACATTAATGATTGAAGACAACGGTCAGGGATTTGATGTTAAAGCTAAAAGAACAGGTATTGGATTAGCTAATATCACGAGCCGTGCAGAACTATATAATGGCCAGGCCATCATTGAATCGTCGCCCGGAGCGGGCTGTACGGTGCTGGTGATTTTCTCAATTTCTTAAACGGCTCATCGTTGAGGCCGACGTCGACCGAATAAGTACCACGGTTGCAGGAATCGCATCTGCGCAGTATATCGTTGGCGCCTTATCATCGTCATCTATGCGCTAGTGTTTACTGCTGCTGACTATATAATTTATCTCCTGTTCAAAACTGGAAATAGATCAGCTGCCGCCCGATCCTGGCACACTGGATACTATGACTGACCCAAGTTCGACCGACACGGTCGTTTTCAATCATCCTCCAGGCACTGTCTACATTGTCACTTACAACCGGCTGAATTTTAATATCGGTTACCTGTACGCTCTCAAAGTTGCTACCGGAATGGTTACCGGTCCTGTATTCCTTAAGGTTGACGAAACAAAAACCGGATGGTTTACAGACAAAAGATTGTGGGTGGTTAAGCCAAATATCGATATTACACCAGGTAAAGGGAAACTAACGTTTCGTTTAGGTTATGTAAAAGCAGCAGTCGTTTCAAGGCATCGTCGCCCACCCGTTACAGAGTGTTCACGCCAGGCGTTGGTCTTCGTTTAACTGGAAGGTGAATGCGGGTTGAACGTACCAATCTTGACTTAAATCACGCACGACATTACAGGAGAAGAGTTTCTTGTTTAGGAAAAGATAAAAGCATACCTTCTATCCTACTCCATCCCCTTCCAGACTGCGAAGTATCTTACGAGCTACACATCTTCTTCAAAACCTTTAAAAAAACTTCTCATGGAAACGAAAATTATGCCCATTGGAGTACCGATCAGCAAATCGATTGCGTGCAAGGGTTACGCTGCGCAGAGTGCCACCGACCAACTTTCACCATGGAACTTTGAGCGACGTAAAGTTGGTGCCCATGATGTGTTAATTGACATCCGTTACTGCGGCGTGTGCCACACCGATATTCACTTTGTAAAAAATGATCTTGGGATGTCTGTTTACCCTATTGTGCCCGGTCACGAAATTGTAGGCATTGTGAGTCAGACAGGTGACCAGGTAAGTAATTTTAAAAAAGGAGATATTGTAGGAGTGGGATGTCTTGTTGAATCCTGCAGAACATGTGCGAGTTGCATAGAAGGAGAAGAACAGTATTGCCCCGGAACTGTATATACCTACAATGGGATTGAAAAAGAAACCGGCAACAATACTTTGGGTGGATATTCAAATCAGATTGTTGTTGATGAACACTTCGTGGTAAGTGTGTCGGACAAATTACCGCTCGAGAAAGTAGCACCGCTATTGTGCGCAGGTATAACGACGTATTCTCCGCTACGCAGATGGAACATCGGAAAAGGACATAAAGTAGGGATAGTTGGATTGGGAGGTCTGGGTCACATGGCAGTGAAATTTGCCAGTTCGTTTGGAGCAGAAGTAACGATGTTGAGCACATCACCGTCAAAAGAAAAAGATGCAATCGGCTTAGGCGCACGCAAATTTGCTCTCACAACAAACGCCGAGGCAGTTGCGGGACTCACAGGATATTTTGATTTTATTTTAGATACCGTTGCCTCCGAGCACGATATCAATCCATACTTAACGATGTTGAAAATACACGGCACGTTAGTTTGCCTTGGCATCGATCCGCATCCAATTCCGGTAAGTGTTGTAGGTATGGTGTTTGGCGCGAAGACATTGGCGGGATCGCTGATCGGCGGCATGAGAGAAACGCAGGAAATGCTTGACTACTGCGCCGAACATAACATTACGTCTGATGTGGAAATGATAAACATGAAAGACATCAACCAGGCTTACGAACGCATGCAAAAGAATGATGTTAAATATAGGTTTGTGATTGATATGGCTACGCTTTAATTCTGCTCATCCTTCCCATTGCCTGTATGGTTTTTCGGTGCGTTTATTATGCCGCAAGGAGTTTTAATAACGTCTCAGGATCGACGTCAATGAGTCATACAAAATTTCTGATGTCTTCTCTGCTCCATCATTGGTGAAGTGAACGATATCATAGAAATATTTGCTGCTTTTGGGAAGATCATGTGCCAGGTCTATCAGCGGAATATTCTTTTCTTTCGCCACTTGCCTTGTGCCTTCGTTATATTTTTCCAGCATTGTCCACCATAATTTTCCGTTTTCATTCTCGCGGATTTTCATTCTTTCAAGTGAAACGTTTGTAACCGGATCTTTACCTGTCCCTGGCAGGCAGGGTTGCGTAATTAAAATCGGTTTAATATTATTTGAAACGACAAAGACTAATAATCGTGTCAAGCCTGTTCCGGTAAGCGTTCACCCAGTCACTCTCATTCTTCAGATAGTCAGCGATCTCATCATCTGATAACTTAAGTGAATCCGCGTGATTGAGATCGATATAAGTATCAGTAAGATTTTTTGAGACCGCTTCTCGTGTACGTACAATATTCAATAAAACATTTACCAGTTCGGAATTTCTTGCTAACGAAATAAAAACCGATTCATCTCCCGACTGCATTTTAGTTCGCCTGATGTCGTTCGCTCCGGCGAGGATAAGAACATACTTAGGCTTTAAGGGGATGATGTGCTCTTTGATCAGTGGAATATGTCCAAAAGAAGACTGTCCGCCAATGCCCGCGTTGTTAATCCAGATCCGAGGATAGTCCTTCTGAAGCTTCTTGTATAAAATATTGGCCCATGTTTTTTCATCATCCAGGTATTGGCACTCTGTTGTGCTTCCGCCGACGGCAACGATAGTCAAACGTTCGTCAAAGTCATCAGGCTTTTCCGGACCTCTGAAGCCTAAATTGTTTTTTGTGTGAACAATTGTTCTGTCTAATACAGGAATTTCAGAATTATCAATGATGTGTTTTCTGTTGGATTCAAGAATAACGTGGTCACCTTTCACCCGGAAATGAAAAGGATTGTAAATGCGAAGGGCCGCTTCGAGAAGAAGAATAACCGCAATAAGAAGATATAAGGTATAAGCTAAAGCGTTTTTCATTTAATCCTTCGGCATAGTAGTGGCGAAGATAAGCTAAGGATTGTCGGACACCACGCACATAACGCCGTATGGAGCGCATAGTTTTGCAGCCATATCAAGGTAAAAGATTTTTAGATAGTTGCCGGAACCTACTATTCATATCTAACCCCTTAAAATTCCCGCATGCACCCCTTCCCTTAACTCTCCTCAATATTTTTTAAATACATCAATGGCGTTTGCTCAAAGCTTAACTTAGAATAAAGCCCCCTTAAGCCCATGCCTCTTACCAACAAAAACACTTCAGCGGTCATTGTCTTACTTGCAGTTTTATTTTCCTGTTCAGAGAATGCCGATCATGAAAATCATTATTTCCTCTCTGATCATATTGACACAACGATCTCGCCAGGAGATAATTTTTTTGAATACGCCACGGGCAACTGGCTGAAGCAGCATCCTATTCCTGATGATGAAAGCAGTTGGGGGATCGGCAATGTTGTGACCGAAAATATCTTCCACGTGATAAAAAAAATTAACGTGGATGCCGAGGCAAAACATCTCAATGACGGTTCGATCGGGCAACAGATCGGTGACTTCTGGTATAGTGGCATGGATACGGCAAACATCGAGAAGCGTGGTCTCTCCCCTCTTCAACCCGATCTTGACAAAATTGCTTCGATGCATTCAGCGGAGGATCTTGTGCGCGTTTCTGCTGAATTACATAACAAGGGAATCAATGTACTCTTTGCCGATGCTGTTGGCCAGGACGACAAAAACAGCACGAAAATGATGTACTGGATCTGGCAGGGCGGGTTGCTCTTGCCCGACAGAGATTATTATTTTAATACTGATGCCACGACCGTTGGAACGCGCGGCGCATTTAAGGAGTATATCGCAAAAACCTTGAGACGACTCGATCCGGGGAACGCACATGTCGGTAAAAGAGCGGATGCGGTATTCGAACTTGAGAAAAAACTGGCAGGCAAATCACGCAAGCTCGGAGACTTGAGAGATCCCGAAGCGAACTACCACAAAATGGATATCAAACAACTCCAGGCTCCTTGCACCAAAGATTAACTGGTCGCTATACACGAAAGGAATCGGCATCGCAAATCTCGATTCGTTGATCGTTGGTCAGCCCGAATTCTTATCGTCTCTCAGTGAACAGGTCATCGCTACCTCGCTCGATATCTGGAAGGATTATCTGCGCGTGCAGGTGATCCATGCGATGGCACCTTATCTTGATTCTTCTACTTACAGGGATTACTTTACGTACCGTTCGAAACTGTACGGTGTCCCAAACAGCGTCCAAGGTGGAAGCGGGTATTACAGGCACAGGCAAACGCGATGGGCGAAGCGGTGGGCGAACTGTTCGTGAAAGATTATTTTAATGAACGGACCAAAGATCGATATGTAAAGATGGTGGAAGCTGTGCGCTCTGCATTCCAGAACAGGATTGAAAACCTTAGTTGGATGAGCGACACAACGAAGCAAAAAGCCTTAATGAAACTTCAGCAGCATGACGTATAAGGTCGGGTATCCTGACAAATGGAAAGACTTCAGTGCGCTGAAAATTGACAGGGAGTCCTATGTATTAAATGTTCAGCGGGCAAATACGTGGTGGCATCAACGTGAGATCAATAAGCTGGGCAGGCCGGTGGATAAAACGGAATGGAAGATGACCCCGCAAACTTACGATGCGTACTACAGCCCGAGCAACAATGAAATTCTTTTGCCTGCAGCAATTTTTATCGTGCCCGGAAAGAAAGACGAAGAACTGGATGATGCGTTTGTCTATGGCAACGCTGCTGCGGCTACGATTGGACATGAGATTACTCACGGCTTCGATGACCAGGGTGGGCAGTATGATGCGATGGGAAATCTGTCGGGCTGGTGGAAGCCATCGGATTCTGCGGAGTTTGCCAACAGGGCTAAAAAAATTATCGCGCAGTTCAATGAGTTTATGCCGGTGGATACTTTACATATCAATGGCGATGCTACACAGGGAGAAAATATTGCTGATCTCGGTGGAGTGTTGCTGGGACTGGACGCGTACAAGCAAACTGATGAGTATAAGAAAGGGGAATTATCCGGCGGGTTTACACCCCTGCAGCGATTTTTCCTGGGCTATAGTTTCGGGTGGACGTTTGCTCATCGTAAAGAACTCGCTTCCACTTTACTCATGAGCGACGTGCACGCACCGCCCAGGGAACGCGTAAATGGACCGATGGTAAATGTGCCGGAGTTCTATGAAGCATTCAACATAAAGAAAGGCGACAAAATGTACAGGGACGATACCTTAAGGGTAAACATCTGGTAGAGGCCAGTCGAGCGTAGCGGCAACGTCTAACTAAACTATCGGCAGCATGATGACAAATTTCGCCCCCCTCCCAGGTTCGCCATACGCGCGGATGTACCCGCCATGATTTTCGACGACCATTTTGCAAAAGGCAAGTCCCATCCCGGTACCTGCCTCAATCCTTCCTGTTTGCAGTCTTTCAAAAACCGTAAACATGCGTTCGGCATATTGCTGTTCGAAACCGATGCCATTGTCAGTAAATATCAATTCGTGATAGAATTTGGAATGCCCGGCGCCACTGTCTGGTGATATGCGTTTTCTGACGGTGATGTCAATCGCAGGCGGCACATCTTCTTTGGAAAACTTCAGCGCATTATACAGCAGGTTAAAGAAAAGCTGGTGCAACTGATGCTTGATGCCGCTGGTGACGGGTAGCGGTTCCACATTAATCCTCGCCTGCTTTTCTTCGATCAATAAAGAGAGTTCTTCTTTCGCTTCTTCAAAAACTTCCTGCAGATCAATTGGAATAAAGGCCACTTCTCTTTGCAGGTACGTGTAGGCCAACAGGTCTTTCAATCGAGCACTCATTTTTTCTGCAGACTCCATCATTTTACGCGACATTTCCAGTGCGGTCTTGTCGATGCTATTGCCGCACCTGTGGTGAAGCAGGTCTGCAAACGTGCGGATCTTTCTAAGCGGCTCCTGCAGGTCGTGGCTGCTGACACGTACGAACTGTTCCAACCTGGCATTGGTTCGCTTCAGTTCCTCGGTCTGAGTTTCCAGCGCATCTGCGGTCTTCACTTTCTCAGTAACGTCCTCGACCTGGTGGATCACATATTGAATTGCGCCACCGGGTCCAAAGACTGGCGTATTTAGCGGGCTCCAGTACCGTTCCTCAAAACCTTTGTCGTCCCCGGTAGGAATATCATACTTCTGGATGGCCATTCGATGTGGCAGACGGTGGAGCAGCACCTGCTCAAGTGACGCCGAGAGATTGCTTACGCCCGTTGCATCGGGATCTTCCGGATTATCGGGGAACACTTCAAAAAGCCCTTTAGACAGGATCTGTTCCCTTACGGTTAATGTGGCCGCTGCATAAGCGTCACTAACCGCTACAATCGTATATACAGGGGCGTCAGGCAGCAAGATGAGATAGTTGCCGGGCACACTCTCGAAAATAGATTGGAAGTCAACATCGTCCTGCGGGTTGTGGGCCTTCATAGCAATTGCGTTTAGGAATCAGGTATAAATGTACAGCTCAGAGATTCCATGAAGATAAAGATCAATTAGAAGAAATTTCACTTGACTTTGGAAGAGCCGAAGGGGAATTCCGAAGTAGGCGATAAACAATGGAGCTGGTCTACTGCTGCACCGGGCGGAGTTTCGAGTTCATATTTTGCCTAAAAGTATATTCTCTTTAAATAAAACGATGACACGATGAATTTAGAAGCAACATTATCTGCATTTGCAGCCGTAAACAGTGGTCCTGCTTTCGTGTTTCTGCACTTTGTTTCTCGTGCCGGATATCATTCCCAAAAATCGCGCATACGCATAGGCGGGAAAATGGTAACTGCAAGCTGCGGCGTATCAGACACGAATAAAAACATAAACAACCATTCTCAAAAGCCCCGTGAAACATGGGCGGGCTTTTTTATTTGCAGGAACCCATTGAAAGTTCCCGAACCGTTGGTAAACAGTAGCTTTACCAAATGCCAATGCGTTACGCGCTCCTTATCCTTCTGTTCATCACCAGCAAAGCGAACTCACAAAGCACCGGACGTATCGTGTTCAGCGAACATCCCTCTTCAGCACCATTAACATCGTATGTGCTTACCAACACAAGCGATTTATTCATGAGCGTTTCCATGCCCTATCCGAATGGCTGGTATTTGCAAAAACTCGCTCCGAATGTCGGCATAGACTCCCTGCTGAAAATCGGCAATTACCAATTTTCTTTTTTCGTCGACAACAAGCTTGTCTATCAAACTAACCTATTGCCCGGTGCACCCAGGGCCGCGCAGCAAACAGTTGACACCGTGTGGTCAAAACCGCTTATCGACAATGCACATGAAGGCAGTTGGTGGTCGCAGTCGGCCTACAACCGTTTTTTGCAGAATGGCGGAGACAGCGCGTTAACGGAGGGGCCTCACCAGTTTCGGTTGGAGCTTCGCGCTTATGTAAAAACGGACCAGGTGAAGGTGAGCGGGATCATTGCTGCCGGCGAACTGCCGATGCGCGTGAACCGCGTGCCGGTAATCAATCTTTCCGCCGTCGAGCTTTCACGCATTCTTCCTTACGATGGGCTTCCCGTTTCTCAAACGCCTTTCGATACGTCCATTGTCAAAGAACTTAAGGCAATGACCGCAGCCTCGGTATTCAAACATATTACAAGCATAGTGGTGATTCGGAACGGGCAGTTGCAGGTCGAAGAATATTTTAATGGAGCGGGTCGCGACAGTTTGCATGATGTGCGCTCTGTCGGCAAGTCGTTCGCGTCTACACTCGCCGGGCTGGCAATTGCAGATGGGTACCTGTCGTCAGAAAAAGAAACGTTGGGCGAACTGTATAACTTAGCACAATATAAAAATGCTTCATCTTCAAAAAACCACACCTCTATCAGTGATCTCCTAACGATGAGTTCCAACTTTGATGGTGACGACGACGATTACCACTCGCCCGGTAATGAAGAAAACATGTACCCTGCACCTGATTGGGTTCGCTTTACGCTGGACCTTCCGATGGATACGGTAAGATATCGCGGGCAATGGCATTATTTCACTGCAGGGGCGATGCTTGTCGGCAGCACCCTGGATAAGATGATTCCCGGTGGCCTCGAGCGCTATGCAAACAAGCGCCTGTTTGAACCGCTGCACATCAAAAACTACCAGTGGCAGTACACACCACAAAAAGTAGTCAACACAGCCGGCGGGATCCGCATGAATGCGCTGGACTTTGCGAAGTATGGTCAGCTGTATAAGAATGAAGGAAGCTGGAAGGGTAAACAAATTCTCTCCAAGGAATGGGTTCGCAAATCTTTGAGTCGTCAAAAAAAGATTCCGGGTCGCACGAACGAATACTATGGGTACCTGTTCTGGAACAAGACTTATGAAGTGAATGGCCGGGCGTATGAAACGTATTACTGCGCCGGCAATGGTGGCAACAAAATATTCATTTTTAAAGATACGCCGCTGGTAGTAGTGATAACGGCTACGGCTTACGGTACCGTGTATGCGCACCCGCAGGTTGACCGGATGATACAGCAGTACATTTTGCCCGCAATGATCGGCGCTTCCCGCCGACAATAGAGGATTTTTATGCAATCGCCCCTGCATCGAAAACGAACACCCGTGTATCGAAAACGACCAGCAATCCATGAAGTGGTCTGCCTAACGCATTGATCGGAAATAGATTGGAAAGCAGCACGGTTTAGGAGCATCGATTTGTATCAACTTCCCTGTCACATGCTGAAAAACTATTTGAAAATTGCCTGGAGAAGCCTGTTAAAAGACAAGCAGTTTACAATATTAAATGTATTCGGACTGTCTGCCGGCCTCGCCTGTTCACTGCTCATTTTTTTATGGGTGACCGATGAGGTGAGCTTCGATAAATTCTTTCAGCATGACGAGCGGTTGTATAAATTAATGGAGCGCATCAATTCAAATGGCGACATATTCCAGGTGGAAGAGTCGTCGGGCAGGCTCGCGGAAACTGTCAAGCAAAATATACCAGAAGTTGAATATGCCAGTGCGATCGCTCCCGCACGCTGGTTTGCGCAACATACGCTTTCGGTGAACGACAAGAACATCAAAGCAAATGTGCAATACGGCGAGAAAGATTATTTCAATATTTTCTCCTTTCCAATGATCGCTGGAAACAGCGATGAAGTGCTGGCCACGCGCCATTCCATTGTCTTCTCTGATGAATTGGCCGTAAAACTTTTTGGTACCACTGCAAATATCCTGGGAAGCCCCGTTCAACTGGATCACGACACTACTTTTTTTGTTACCGGTGTTTTCAAAAAGATGCCGGCCAACTCTTCACAGCAGTTCGACTTCATGCTTTCTTTCGACTATTTCAAAATGTTGAAAACATGGGTCACGCAGTGGGAAGGCTCGGGACCACAAAACTTTGTACTGCTAAAAAAAGGCACAACGCCCGAAGCATTCAATGCAAAAGTGAAAGATATCATTACCTCCAACACCGGCGACACGGCAAGAAAGGTGTACGCCACGAAATTTTCTGATGGTTACTTATATAACCAGAGTGGCGACAAGGCTGCAGGCGAACG
Organism: uncultured Chitinophagaceae bacterium; assembly: GCA_963782225.1. GTDB lineage: Bacteria > Bacteroidota > Bacteroidia > Chitinophagales > Chitinophagaceae > Flavitalea. The sequence goes on along the minus strand of CAWAIQ010000004.1, from coordinate 3,071,077 downwards.
TATTGAATACGTCAGGCTTTTTTCTGCACTCGCGATATTCATTATGATCATTGCGTGCATCAACTTCATGAACCTATCCACCGCCAAAGCCGCACGAAGGCTGAAGGAAGTGGGAGTAAAAAAAGTAATTGGAGCAAACAGGCGCCAGCTCATTCTTCAATTCTTAACCGAATCGTATGTGTTAACGGCCATCGCCATGATCATCGCCATAGGCCTAGCTATTGTTTTATTGCCGGAGTTCAACCAGTTAACCGGCAAATCGATTGCCCTGCATTTCAATTGGAAGATTGCGGCGGCTATTGTTGGTATCACGCTGGTTACCGGGCTTCTGGCAGGAAGCTACCCCGCATTTTATATTTCCGGGTTTTCACCCCTTTCGATACTCAAAGGGAAACTGTCTACTTCATTTGCAGAGCTTGTTTCCAGGAAGGGTCTTGTTGTTTTTCAATTCACATTGTCGACCGTATTGATTGTGGCAGTAATCGTCGTATACCAGCAGGTACAGTTTATACGAAACAGTGAGGTAGGTTACAATAAGCAGAACATCGTTCGCTTCACGGCAGAGGGGCGCATCCTCACAAATCAGGAAACTTTTTTATCTGAGCTGCGTAAAATTCCGGGTGTAAAGAATGCATCCAACACCTTTGCAAATATCATCGGCCGCAAATGGAGTATGAACCTCGGCTGGCCCGGTAAAGATCCCAATGAAAAGCAATCGTTCGAGATTTTCAGTGTTGGTCACCAGTTTATTGAAACGATGGATATGAAAGTAAAACAGGGTCGTCCGTTTTCGGAAAGTTTCGGTGGCGATTCACTTAATGTGCTTGTGAATGAGGCAGCGGTGAAAGCTATGAACCTGCAGAATCCTATTGGCTCAACGGTCAGGTTTCAGAATAAGGACTACCAGGTAATTGGTGTGTTGAAAGATTTTCACTTTGAGTCTATGCACGATGCTATCAGGCCGGTATTTATGCATTTGCAAGGCGGTGAAGGATCGATTGTAGCGAGAATACAAGCTGGCAACGAGCATTCGACGCTGGAAGGTATCAAGCGCCTTTATGAACGATACAACCGAGGCTTTCCCTTCACGTTTAATTTTCTTGACGAAGCCTATCAAAAGCAGTATGAAACGGAAACCCGTATTGCTACATTATCCGGTTATTTTGCGGGACTGGCCATCATCATATCCTGCCTGGGATTGTTTGGACTCGCAGCATTCAGTGCACAAAAAAGAAAAAAAGAGATCGGTATCCGCAAAGTGGTGGGTGCGTCTTCTGCCCGTATTACAGCGATGTTGTCTGCGGATTTTCTGAAACTCATTGGCGTAGCGTTGCTGATTGCTTTCCCGGTTTCATGGTGGCTGATGAGCAGTTGGTTACAAGGTTATGAGTACCGTGTTGATCTGTCTGCCGTTGTTTTTGTGGTGACTGCTGGGCTGGTCTTACTCATTACGCTCCTGGTGATCAGTTTCCAGGCGATTAAAGCGGCTACTGCAAACCCGGTGAAGAATTTGAGAACAGAGTAAGCTGAAATAACATCAAAATTAGTATGTCGCATCGAGGGTGTAACCTTTCCCCCATTATTGTAGTCCCATGGCGTAATCTTTAACTGCTTATACATAATCTGCATGAGGTCACTGCCATTAATTAAGGGAATTACATTCCTGGTAATTATCCTTTGTATCACCACCATATCCTATAGCCAGCAGTCCGCGGGTTTAATCAAAACAGTCAGCGGAAAAACAATAGATGTTAGGCAGCTAAATGCATCCATAGAAAAAATCATGGACTCACTGGCGATGCCGGGCCTTTCGATAGGCATCATTAATCATTCGAGATTGGTGTATCACCAGACTTTCGGCGTCACGAATATAGACACGAAGCAAAAGGTGACCGCTCAGACAATTTTCGAAGCGGCCTCTCTCTCCAAACCTGTTTTTGCCTACTTCGTGATGAAGTTGGTGGAGGAAGAAAAAATTAAATTAGACGAGCCCTTCTATCCTTTCCTGGAAAAGATTTTTACGCCGGAGACTGTTGATAGCCTTTCGCTACCGTTGTATAAAACGCTTACGCCCCGAATCGTGCTTTGCCACGCAACTGGTATTGGTAACTGGGCAGGTGGCAAGCCCATCCACATCGACTTCCCACCGGGAACAGGATTTTCCTACTCTGGCGAAGCGTATCAGCATCTGGCGGCAGCCATTGGAACTAAACTCGGCATAGGCTGGAAAGGTAAATTAGACAGTTTGTTTCTTTTGGAAATGGCACACCCTCTTGGAATGTTTCAGAGTTTCTACACATGGAATGACGTGTTGGAGAAAAATAAAGCAACCGGACATCGGGACGGCAAAGCAAACACAGAAATTCACCGGGATAAAGCCGTTGGCCCGGGCTATAGCTTACATAGTGAAGCACATGACTATTGTTTGTTTCTCATCGAAATGATGCAAGGGAAGCACCTGAGACGTGATCTATTGGAAGAAATGCTGAAAAAACAAAATCATTTTAAAGCTGGTAATGATCTTTTAGCATTGGGCCAGACGGGTTGGGGACTTGGCTTTGCGCAAAAGCCTACCAAAAACGGTTTGATGCATTTGCATACGGGGAATAACTCTTTCTTCCAGTCATACGCCATGTTCGTTCCCGATCAGCAATACGGAATCGCGCTCTTTACGAATTCGAAATCCCTGTTTCCGTTTATTGAAAGCCTTGGAAAAATCATTGAAGAACAGTTCTGAAAGATTTCCCCTTGAAAGATTACGCCAGCAACTCATCTACCTGAAGTGATTCCTTGTAAGAGCAAATTGACGTTCGCTGATGTGCCTATTTCGCTGCGTCACTAAGCCACTTAATAGCGGCCCTGACCTTGCCATCGTTCGGAAGATCATTGAAACTGTCGGCTGCATCTACAAAAACGTCAGGCCTGATGGCTTGTTTGTAAATGCGACCGTTCTTATCCGCGCCATATCCAGTGGAAATATGCACATACGCACTGGGAGCTAAGTTGAATCCCATTATAGAGGTTACATAACCCGCCGTTTTTGAGCCAAAAAACTTTGTGTTAGCTCGCGACTTGAGTGCCACCGCAAGGAACTCGCCAGAACTTCCGGTGCCTGCACCAATCAGCACAGCGACCGGCAAATTACGCGCGATAATACATACGCTATCAAGCGTCGCCATCGTGGTGGTATCCAGTAAAAAGTTTCTATCTCTGAGATACCATATGCTTTTATCAGCGGTGAACGAGCCTATTCTACCTGTATCAAGGAGAGCACTTATTCCAAGTATCATGGGGAACATCGCTCCTCCGCCGTTCAATCTCAAGTCGATGATAAGACCGCGCACATTGTTTTGCATTAAGGCGCAAAGACTGTCGTTTAACAACTGGGCTTTTCTGTCCAAACCTTCCTTGTCTTCATTCGACATGTAAGGAATGCGCAGATAACCTATTCCTTTTGCAACTGTCTGTACTTCGATGCCGATACCTTTACTCCATTCGTTTTTTACAGAATCCGATGGTTCTATTCCCCGCAATGGTAATTTAAATACGCTATCCATATACCCGAACGATCCATGAAAATCATTTACAGCATCGAACAGATAGCGCATTAGTGGACCCAGCCCCGAAGGGCTCTGAATTTGTTTCGAGTCTGCAGTCGCTTTGTTCGTCAATTTTGTCCAGTCGATTTTTCTTGCGTTAACCGAGTGCTCCTTCAACAAGAGTATAGTGGTGTCAAGAAGGTGTTTTACTTCTTGTGATTGTGCAAAGGAAGTTGCGTTCAAAAAAAGAATTGTCACAACAACCAGAAGTCGGTTAAATCCTTTCTTTACCATAATTAAGATTTGTTCGAGAATTGACGATAATAAATGTAGTACTCTTCATTGGATTCCTGGTGCAGGTGGGTAGCACAGTAGTAAGCGCTTAGTAGTTGTATTCTGAAGGGCGCCCTGTCAACAATAAGCTCGACAAAAAAATGAATAGTGCATCCGGTAGAGGCGTTCAGTTTTCGACCATTGTTTTGTAGTATGAAAGCTCGTCGATGATTACGGTGCTCACAAGCAGGCAGGGAGTGAGACCGATAGTAAGTCCAAAGATATTTAGGCCGAAATAAAAGCCGTTGCATAGCGATTTCTTCATGCAGCTTTCAATTCTTTCATAAGCTAAGGTGATGGTTAGGCGGTCTGCAAGAAAACCTTGCTAACTAACTATACTTTTTGTAATTCCAACTCATGGTGGCATGAGACGTTCAGTCGCAGTACAATCATTCCATCCCGACCTACTCATTGTCAACATCCTGCTCACGAACGTTGAATCTGACCGCCAAAAATTAAGCTGGTACACGCCGGGTTGAGAAGTGTTAAACGTGTAGTTGCCGGCGATTATAGCTAGAATGCTTGTGCACCCGCAACCTGTGGTAGCTCCAATAATATGGCTGTTACTGGGTAAGTCTGCCCGATTCTTCGATCGATCGTTACCACCACAACCATTGTAAACCGTAAAAAATGCCTGGAAGGGAATAGCTATGCCTACTGATCCAGTCTCGGGTCCCTTTACACTGTCTACTGCAGCTTTGAAAGAGCCTTCACATCGGTCGATTTCCTTTTTGCAGGTGGATGATGTTGCAACGACAAAAAACAAAATGACAATGAGAACTTGCCTGAACATAAACTTCTGACAGTGGCATAGTGCGATTTGTTGCTTTGTGGCGTAAGAAACTTTTAACTCGTTGGATACAGTTTATTACCGCAACCTGTCGTTCGCACGCAACAATAGCGAAGACAATCGTTGTCAGCAAAATCCTAAACCTTGTTATATAAACCTCTTTCCTAAAGCATCAATGATTATCGTTGCTGCATTTTGCCTTGCCGCGTGCGAAAAAACAATTTCCGGCGCCGCCAGGATCGAAGAAGCTCAAATATGTTTTCAGGGCCGGTTTATTGAGGCGGGATGCGACGGCGCAGCAATGGTCCAAATCATCGAACCGCTGCTGGATTCTTTGAAAGAGTCAACCTATTACCTGATTGAGGAAGATAAGCATGTGGACTATTCTTTCGCCACCAGTATTCCTGAAACGTATCAAGACGGCGAGATATTTTATTTCCGGGTGAAGGGGAATTTTGGTTTGTACCCACACACGACGTTATGTGTTTGGCCTAAATACTCGGCAGAGATAACTGATTTGTCAAAGGATAGCTGCGCTTCACGCCTCACTGATTAAGGAGGTGTGTCAGCGGTAACTAATAGAAACGTTTTCAGAAATAGACGAGTAGTCTGGATGGGCACAATCTGAATTCACTTGTGTTTGACGCTAAAGTCGCTTATACGTAGCAAAACAAGGCTCGAAACAGGGACCGCCAAGCGTCAAAACGTTGCCTTTGATAGTGTATTCTCTTGTCACGTCAAGTGGGACCCCGAATTTTATCTTCCCGTCTGCAGTCAATTCGTAATCGGCAATACTTTGATATTCCCCGTTGACGGTCATCATCTTTCCATCAGCGGAAAATTCAACGTAAAGCGGTGTTTCAGATTCAACCCATCGTCCTGTGATGTCCTGCGAAGCTATTTGCTGCCATTTTCCAACTATACCGGCCGAATTAGTCTCGACACCACTACGACTACAGGCTGCGAAAAAAATACACGCTGAAAGCAAAAAGGATAATTTCATACGGTTTGTTTGTATGGTTAGGACAAAGGGATACACTGCTTAGCTGCTACATGTAGAGATATTACCAAAAATTTCTCATGAGGGATGAAAAGGATTGGCGTGTCACGGAACTAAAGTCGTATACTATCCCTGTTGAGACTATGCTGGTTCTTGTAGTCCCAGGAACCGGAAATATCCGTTTGGCTGCGCAGTAAAAGCGGAAATCAACAATGCAGTGAGCGCATTAGCGATTACCGCGGGAAATGAATCGAAATTTAATTTGCGCAACCGATCGGCTTCACATATATTTGCAGCCGAACGGCTTCATAATTATCATTCATGAGACGTGATATTTTTCAGGCTATTGCTGACCCCACCCGACGAGCTATTCTTGTCCTCGTCGCCGTGCAGGCAATGACTCCCAATGCCATTGCGGAGCATTTCGACATCAAGCGGCAATCAATATCCAAACACTTGCGTATCCTATCCGAATGCGATCTCCTGGCTCCAAGGCAGGAAGGAAGGGAGATCTTCTATGAACTGAAAATCGATAGAATGAAAGAGATCGATACCTGGCTTGACCAGTTCCGGAAGATTACGGAAGAAAGTTTCAAACGACTCGATGACGTATTGCACATCTTAAAAAATAAGAAAAAATGAACTTACTATTTGATTTTACTGTTGATAAAGCAGCGAAAACCGTATTCATCACGAGAGAATTTGATGCTGACCAATCGCTGGTATGGGATGCATTTACGAAAGCAGAAATCCTTGACCAATGGGTAGCACCGAAACCGTGGAGATCAAAAACAAAAGTCATGGACTTCAAGGTGGGTGGACGAAGATTTTATGCGATGGTAAGCCCTGAAGGTCAAGAGCGTTGGGCAATTCAGAAGTATACCTCGATTAGCCCAAAAACCAATTTCAAAATGTTTAATGCTTTTGCGGACAAAGATGAAACCCCTGAATTACCGGGTTCCAATTGGGATTACACTTTTAGCGAGCAGAACGGAAAGACAACAGTGCATATCACTATTTATAATGAATCTCTTGACCGTATGGAGAAGATGATTGAAATGGGCTTTAAAGAAGGATTCACTATGAGCATGACCAACCTGGAAAATCTATTGACCACATTGGCGAAATAAATCGTGACTCTCCGATACTATCGGGCATGACAAGGCAGTAAGCAACGTCAGTTTAATACTTCCAATTCTCCATTTCTTGTAAGCCGCCTTCATGCAGTTTCCGCATGGTCGATATCCATTATTTTCAGCTTCATTTTCCGAGCGGAAAAAAATCCTGTTCTCACGTTTCATGCGCTGTCCCGACATACATCGAAGCGTGCCATATATTTTCAGGTTTTTATTGCCGCCAACAAGAATTTCTTTATTCCTGATCTTACTTCGCAGATCGCTATCTGATATATCAGTGTGTGAAATCATATTGGTGCAGTGCGTGGTGAAAAGTATTCCTGATACTTAAGCCCCTTTCACACACGACGATAAAGTTTTTCGGGGATGGTAGATAGCGTTGAATCATGTACCTGGTCACCGAGGCCATAGAATTTTTGGAAACTCATGATCAGCGGCCTCCATTTGTCAGGATCTACTTTGTCAACGGAACTGTTCATTAAAATAGACTCATGAAGATGAACACGGACAACCTTCAGTTCAAAGATCGTAACACGTCCGGCAATTTTCAAATCATCCATTCCTAAGGGATGATGGGCAATTACTTCCGCTTCCATTTGTACAGGGCATTCTTTGACCCTGGCACTGGAAATAATCTCCGACTGTTGCGGGGTAAGGTTAGCAATTTCAAACTTGCCGGGTTCATATTGGTACCCACGAACCTGTTTATTAGTTGGCACCGGGTTCGAACCGGTTGTTAAGGCCAGTTTATCCACGGCGCCGACTTCATACACTGAGGGCAGGTTGATTGCACATTGCCTGGTCCGTATCAAATTTTCGGTTGTTTTATTTGAAGTGCCCAGGCCGATGACGCACCGCCAGTTGAGCCAGAATATCGACGACATCGGTGCCAGGTTATCTGTCCCATCAGGATTCTTAGTGGAAAGTAAAGCCACAGGAGTGCCAAAATACAGAATAGGGGGTTCGCAGGTGACATGCATTACTGATATTTTACACCAAAATTGCGATACCCTTAAATGAATAAGAACCCGATTCTTGCGCAATAGTTTCAATCTATAAGTCCGCAATAATCGGGTTTTACTATTTCACTATTCACAGGTGCGGGGAAAAGAGGTCGGTCAAACCAGCCCACGCTTTCCTCAATTCGCATTAACTTGTAAAAACACACCTACTATTATGATGCAACGTGTCTTAGTTCTTGTTTTCAGTATAATTATTGCAGCGCCGGTTTTCGGCCAAAGTAAAACTCAGTGGACAGAAGGTGATCGTAAATACCTGGTAGAAAATCTCGAGAGAACAAAACAAGAAATAATACAATCAACACAAAACCTGACCCAAAAACAATGGTCGCATAAAGCCGACTCCGTCACGTGGTCAATTGGACAAGTGCTTGAACACTTAGGACTATATGAACGAATCTTCGCACAGGAAGCAGACATTATGCTGAGCTCGGATCCAGAACCGTTACTCGATAGCTTAACGTCACCCGACAGCGCGTACGTGACCTGGATGAACGACCCAAGTCCTCATAAAGCAGAATGGAACGCTGTGCCTTTGGGTTTGATAACGGGAAAAGACAATCTTAAATTTTTCTTATTCGGCAGGGATAATTTTACAGAATTTATCCGGTCTACGAAGTATAATTTGAAGGAGCATTTTACTTACCGCTGGGGAAGCGAGAAACGAAGAAGCATTCATGCTTTGATGGTTGTCCACTTTGCACACACCGACAGGCATCTAAAGCAAATTGAAAGAATTAAGAAGGCACCTGGGTTTCCAAAATAACGGTGACCACCCTACCCCATGAGCTGTCACCTCACCGGCCTTGGAACAGCAATTGATACACACATTCAAAACTGGTTATGAATACTGTTTTCAAATCGCTGCTGGCAGGTTTCGCCGGAGCCCTAACGACTACCCTGCTTCATGAACTTATTCGGAAAAACGTAAACAATGCTCCGCGGCTCGATCTTCTTGGTGAAGAAGCTACCTCAAAAACAATCGAGGCGGCCGGCGTTACCGCGCCAGAGGGCGACCAGCTTTACTGGACAAGCATGGCGGGCGACATCTTCGCGAACACACTTTATTACAGCATAATTGGAGTGAAAAAACAATCTTTTGTCGGCGCAGGCATTGGGCTTGGCGTCTCGGCCGGCTTAGGCGCCGTAGAGCTCCCTGGCAAGCTGGGCCTCAATGAAGAACATACCGCAGGGTCGCAGCAGAAAAAATTGATGACCATCGGACTTTACGCAATTGGCGGGCTGGTAGCGGGAATGGTTATGCGCAAGTTGCGATAGATATTTTTCTTGGCAGCATCTTTTTAACTTTACAAATGGACATTGAACAATTCCGGGAATTCTGCCTGTCGCTCGGCGACGTTACCGAAGAACAGCCTTTTGGCCCCGGTACATTAGTGTATAAAGTGAGGGGAAAAATGTTTGCACTTACGGGAATCGAATTGTTTGAAAGCATCAATCTCAAATGCGATCCGGAAGAAGCCATTGAATTGCGCGAACGTTATGTTGCCGTGCAACCCGGCTATCACATGAATAAACAACACTGGAACACCGTGTTGATGGACAACAGTATTCCGGATAAGTTGATTAAAGAATGGATTGTGAATTCGTTTAATCTGGTGAGCAAAAAGGCTAAGAAGTGAGGAGTGAGTTGGTATTTGGCATATGAAAACCGCAGTTCCAATCCAGTGTTACTTATTCCTATCGATTCGAATGTAAGTCGCCAGTATAAGCGATTCCAAGCTTTACGTCTACGCCACTCATGGATGAGAAAAACTATTCGGAAGCTGGTGATGTTGTGCCGGGATCATTTTTCGGTTGCGGGTCGTTTCCCGTTGAACTACCAGGTTCTTCCCCAGGCGACTTGACTCCCGTACCGGAGTAATCGGATTCGCCTTCGTTACCATAAGGACTAATGGCAGGTTGTGGCTGTGCAGGGGTTGGCGGATACTGCTCGCGATGAGACTCGTCTCCATCGAATTCGCCAGGCTTGGGGCGATAGCCGTCTGGCCTTTTGTTATCTGACATAGTGATAGTGTTTAGGTAGAAGATCAAATTCCCTTCTATGCACTGAAAATCGCATGCCCGGGAAAAGTTGATGATGTATTCGTTGAACGCAGTCGTGAGTCTTTAAGTCGGTTGCGTTTCAGCAATTCTACCCGGACATTTGTCGCGCGGCCCAGACCAACCTCGACAATTCCTGCTGTATCCCATTGAACTTAATTTTCGAGTTCTCGACACGGAGGATACATCTATAGCAAAGAGAAATTATTTCTTCTTGTTTTGCTTTAATTCTCTGCGATCAAAACGATTGACCCCGTGTTCCAACAAATCCTTCCATTTTCGCATATTCTCCATATTTAATGGAAAGCCAGTTTCAGGATTATCCCAATCATAAAGTACACTGTCCGTTATCTCATCGCTTTCTTCATGAATAAAACTTTCAGACATGATGATCGCAAAAGCGAGGGTATTGAGGTTTTCAAAACTAAGATGACCTCGTATTGTCTCATTACACAGCCGAAGTAAATGGACTTTTGTGACATCTGCAAGGCGCATGTGAGAAGGATGATCAAGGAAAAGAATATTGCTTTATCTTATGAAGGAAAGGAATTGATGGTGAAGAGGGAACACGTTGGCAAAGTCATAATGAAACACTCAAGAATAATCTGAACGGATTGGGATCATTTGGGCGAAAGGGTTCCCCTCATGTATCTTGAATGAGCTTCCACACGGAACGTGTATCAGATGCGGACACTACCTGCATCGAAAAGGAACAAACAGGTGTCTGTGAGTCTCGTACACTATGCTGTAAATCACTTGTATAACTGTCCGGCACTCTTTTGGCCCCATTTGTTCCGCTACGGCCGTCACTCAATCAACAAACTATGATTTTAAATTTCTTCAAAGTAGCCTACAGGAACATTATACGTAATAAAGGCTTTTCTGCAATTAACATAACCGGTCTTGCAGTTGGCATGGCTAGTTCTATACTAATCCTGCTTTGGATACAAGACGAAATGAGCTACGACGAGTTTCATGAAAACAAAGACAGAATATACGAAGTATGGAATAGGGTACCATTTGATGGTATTGTGAGATCCTGGAATACTGTACCTGCACCACTGGCGCGCGCGCTGGAAAATGATATACCTGAAGTAGAGCGTGCAGTAAGGGTTCAGTCTTATGATAATGAACTACTTTTTTCAGTTGGCGATAAAAGAATAATAAAAGAGGGAAAGATAGTGGATACTGGTTTTCTGCAAGTGTTCAGCTTCCCGATGCTGAAGGGCAATCCATTCACAGCACTGAATGATATGCATTCGGTGGTGCTTACCGAAAAAATGGCTAAAAGTTTATTCGGCAATGAAGATGCAATGGGAAAGATTGTAAAGGTTAATAACAAAGATAATTTTACGGTTACCGGCATCTTAAAAGACCTACCCCATAATACAAGGTTCAGTTGTGATTTCTTATTGCCATGGTCATTTATAAAATACGGGGAAGGACAGGATTTGGGCTGGAATGATAACAGCACAGCTACGTATGTAATGCTTAAGCCAAATACCAGCCACGCTTCCGTGGCATCCAAGGTAAAAGAAATCAGGTTTAAATATTCGGAAGAAGCAAAAAGGATGAAATGGGAACAGTTTATTTACCCGCTTAAAAGATGGCGTTTGTATTCAAGCTTCACTAACGGGGTAGAAGACAATGGCGGCCGCATCACATTCGTAACGTTATTTGGCATCATCGCGTCCTTTATATTATTGATTGCGTGCATCAATTTCATGAACCTAAGTACTGCCAGAAGTGAAAAACGTGCGAAGGAAGTTGGGATACGAAAAGTGGTGGGTGCCATGAAAAGTTCTTTGATTGGCCAGTTTATTGGCGAGTCTGTCTTTCTCTCTATGCTGTCAGGTATAGCAGCTATTATTATTGTTCAGTTAAGCCTGCCCGGCTACAATCAACTGACTGAAAAGAATCTGTTTATAAACATTGGCAATGTTAATACATGGATTGCATTTCTTGCTTTTATCCTGTTAACTGGGGTGCTGGCCGGCAGCTATCCCGCATTCTTCCTTTCATCTTTCCGGCCTGTTAAAGTATTGAAGGGGACTTTTAAAAAGACAAATGCCCTCGTAACGCCAAGAAAGGTACTGGTAGTATTGCAGTTTACATTTGCCACAGTTCTTATCATCTGCACTATTGTCGTAAAACTACAAATAGATTATGCACGTGATCGGGAAACAGGGTACAATAAAGACAATCTCGTTTACCATATTATGACCGGCGATATACCAAAGAACTACGAACTGATAAAAAATGAATTGCTTTCATCAGGCGTTGCAAAGTCGATTGCTAAAACCAACTCCCCGCTTACCGAAAAATGGAGCGACGGATGGGGACAGGATTGGGAAGGGAAAGACCCGAACGATAAAACTTCTTTCGACCGGTTATTGTCTGATGAAGGGTTGGGTGTCACTGCAGGTTTACAATTTATACAAGGCCGCGATTTTGATTTGAAGCGATTTCCTACGGATTCAACGGGCCTTATCATAAATGAGTCAGCGCTGAAAATAATAGGGTTCAAAGACCCGATCGGCAGAATAGTAAGTGACCTTGGCATTGAATGGCATATCGTTGGAGTTATTAAAGATTTTATATTCACCAACCCTTACGAACCAATAAGGCCGCTATTGATATGCGGAGCTAAAAGTAAATTCATGAGTTTCTTCGTGATGCAAATAAAACTAAACGGCAATAACTCTACTGCAAGTAATTTGAAAAAGGCAGAGGCTATTTTCAGGCAATATAATCCTGGATATCCTTATGATATAAAATTTGTTGATGAAGAATATGCCAGCAAGTTTGAGAATGAAAAACGCCAAGGCACACTGGCTAGCTTGTTTGCCGGCCTCTCCATATTTATTTCATGTCTGGGTTTGTTCGGTCTGGCCACATATATGGCAGAAAACAGGGTTAAAGAAATTGGTATTCGCAAGATATTAGGCGCATCTGTAACCGGTATTACTGCATTGTTATCAAAAGATTTTGTAAAACTGGTGATCATATCATTCCTGATAGCAGCACCCGTTGCATGGTGGAGCATGTATAACTGGTTGCAAAATTATACAATCCGAGTGGCCATGGCATGGTGGGTATTTGCACTGGCTGGTTCATTATCAGTAATGATAGCATTGCTCACTGTAAGTTATCAAGCTATAAAAGCAGCGGTCGCAAACCCAGCTAAAAGCCTGAGAACAGAGTAAGTGCGAGCCTAACTTCCTTCAGTTCATGAGCAATAACCGAAAGAGAAAATATGAACCGGCTCATTATCGCATGTTTTGTGTTCTTTTGCGCCTGCAAAAAAGATTCGGGAAAAGGGTCTGAGGCTTACGAAAGGGATCATATTTTGGACAGTTTTATGACAGCAACGTTGCCGCAAGCGTTCCAGGTGCCTAAAAAAACGATGAATTTCCCCGATGATGGACAACAGTATTTCTGACAAGTTGATGAGAGCCCACACACCGTTCGGATCTTGATATTCTACTCTGCCAAACATCTTAATTGATTAACCGGATTTTATCTGCCAACATACATAGCAACGTCGCCAACTTCAGCTCTCGCGCATCCATGCCGTTATAGGTTATTTTACCCTCTGCCCCGGAATTGCTGAGAAGCCTGAATCTTTTATCGTTTTCAAAGACCACGGTTTTAATTTTCCCTTCATCTGATGTGGTCAGCACAAAATGCTTATCTGATATTGTACCACGCATGTCAACTTCAACTTTGGTAAGATTGTTAAAAGCAAGCGCCAAACTATCAACGGTACTTGTATCGTGGCCATTCCACATTTTAGCAAACGACTCATTTGCCCGGCGAAATTGAATTTTGTACGACGCTATTGTATCCCCCTTGTATGTGATAACATGAGACACATCGTTTTTTATTTCGCTAGATCCGGGCCGGTATGCGCTTACTTCAACAGATTTAAAACCGTCTTCATCCTTAACTCTGCGGCGGTCCGCAACTTTTGTGTCGATGTAGTTAACGAAACAATGGTATGTATCTAATCCCATCGTGTATGAGTGATCCGATGTGTATAATGTTGAATTTTGCTTTTCTGTGTCGATGTTCGACAACAACGTAAGCACTCCACCAGCCGTGTTAGCGCCGCGGTGTCTATTCTTTCCTGTTTGAAAAGTTTTAACGGAATCATGTATGATAGTAAATGCATCGAGACCGGCAAAGGTCAGAGCCTGGTGATCTCGATCAAAACGGCACTCAGCTTTAACGTCATTTGCTTGCAGGGTATCTTCCACGTACGCACAAGCGGGATCAAGCCAAATTTCGTTTTGACTTTTAGGTGAGCCATTTATCACAGCATTCGCAATCGTATCACATGCATATTGCAACTCAGACGGATAAAAAGGAAAATGATTGATACTGATCTGCCCGATCGGCGCATCCCTTCTAAGTATATTAAAAGACGCAGATTTATCTTCCATTGCAACTTTCTCTGCGCCTTTTAATAGGCGGTATCGTACTTTGATCGTTGCAGACCATTGCGGGTAGTTAGGATTGAATTCCATTGTCTGGTCAAACAATTGTATGAAGGCGTACAGCTTCGCTGTGTCGGCATTCGACACTGTCGGTTTGAATTTTGGTTCGAGCCGGATAAAAGGCAGCTTATTTACCTCGACTGCAGGCACCGACACGTCGCACCTCCATCGTTCAGACAATGACTTGCTAATGCTGTTTTTCAATATCTCCTGGTAGAGCGTATCATTCACTAACACTGCACGGTTGTCGGGAGACAGCCTCTGCCAGACATATTCAATAGACCCGACCTCCACACTACGTTGGTCTTGGCCATACGCATTCACCAGAAACAGCAAAAGGAGTGTTAGTTGCAACGGAAATTTCATGGCGGAAAGTTTATAGCATGTATCCTATGCGAAATCCAAAATACCTGTTACGAAATTTACCCTCTCCCTCACTGTCAACTGAATTACTCAAGCCGGTGTTGTAGTTGAGTGTTACCAGGAAGCCCGACTTACCGGTATAGCCTGTTACAATATTTAATCCCGCATCCAGCCGTCTGAAATCCTTGTCTTTACCAAACTCTACATTATCATTGCCGGAAGATCCTTCGGCGTCCCATTTGTCTTTCCCTGAAATTCCAAGGTTAAAGGCGGGGCCTGCTCCGAAAAATAATTTTCCGCTGCCAGTTTTCGCTTGATACACAAAATTCAAGGGTACCTCCAAATAATTCGTCGTTAGCTTGTCTTTTACACCTCCGGCGGTTAAAGTGCCACCTTTCTGTACAAAATTCAACGCGGGCATGAAGCTGGCGGAGCGTCCTAGTGGAACATCAGAAATGAGACCAAGAGTGATACCTGGCTTGCCCTTTGAAGTTACGGATATTCCTTCCGCCTTGATTTTATAAGTACCAATAGTAGTACCGGCGGTAAAACCAAACCTGGCCTTTTGTGCGTGTACACCGCCTGAGACAATTATCAGGCAAAATGAGATGAATGTAGTGAGCTTTTTCATGACTTAATTGTTTAGGTGAATTGAGATGACACCCAAACTTATCAGGTAATTCTGCAGGTCGCTAATCGGTTACAGCGTGTGAAATAACGGAAGTCGCAGATTTCGATAATTACAGCCGATTGAACTTTCAAAAGCGCGAAAAGACGCCTAACGGTAGATTCGAAGGCGCGTCCTCGTACGGAAACCTACTTAACCTGGATTCAGAAATATTGAAAGTCCGCGATAGTTGGTTGCAATGCTTGGGGAATGCTGTAACTTTTATAAGATAAGCACTTATGGATTCCGCCGAGCTCCAAAAAATATTCTTCTCCAATCTTAAGAATGTTGTCCCCGCTAACATTTCGATGGTAGACGAGATTGCCGACATTCTCAACATCGGCTACGACAGCGTTTACAGGCGGATAAGGGGCGAAAAACCAGTAACATTAGGAGAGCTGAAAATCCTGTGCGACCGCTACCAGGTATCCCTCGACCAGGTTTTACAACTTAAGAACGATTCTATCGTATTCCAGGCCCCGGGCATCAATAACGACATTGACTTCAGCAGCTTTCTCACAGGAATAATTAAAGAATTTAAATACTTCAACAGTTTTGCATCTAAAAGTATTTTCTACCTGTGTAAAGATTTACCGATATGGCATTTCTTCCTGTTCCCCGAGATTGCCGCATTCAAAATTTTTTGCTGGATGAAAACTATCCAGAATAATCCCGACTATCAAAACAGGATGTTTTCACTTGAAAACTTTTCATTCGATGGTCTCTATACAACCGGTCAGCAGATACTAAATGAGTACAACGCTATTCATACCATTGAGCTGTGGGGATATGAAACGGTCAACAGTACTATCAACCAGATTCAATACTACAGGGATGCAAAAATGTTTTCAAAAAGTGAAGACTTCAAGCTAGTAATCAGATCGCTCAATCAAATGCTTGATCACCTGAAATCGGAAGCAGAAGTTGGATTGAAATTTATGCCGGGCTCAAGTTCATCAAATTCAAAAGTTAATTATTCGCTTTACATCAACGAAGTGCTGCTGGGCAACAACACAACATTGGTAAACCTGGACGATACATTACATTGTTACATTAATTACAATGGCCTCAATTATTTTAAGACACGCGACACGCGGTTCACGAGCAGATCGATGCACCACTTCAACACACTCGTAAGCAGATCAACTCATATTAGTGGTACCGGTGAAAAATACCGCAACAAATATTTCGGATCACTTGAAGAAAGGGTTAACAGTTTAGATGTCGGCAATTATTGATGACCCTCACTGGGACGCTGATCTGATGGGTAGCTCGGTGAGTACTGTCAGATAAAAAGCATCCCTACCCACAACGCCTCGATTTTTCGAACCAGTCTATCTGCGACGATCAGCGTTACATCTGCAAACAACCGCTAACCGAAAAACAAGCCGGTAAATATGGGCCAGGTATCGGTAATTTTACTGGAACTACAGTAAATTAGCCCTGAAGACAATACATGAGGTACATGTTCCCATTTTCGATCAGATATAAGAATTGCTTTCTTTTGGGCGTTGCTTTGACCTTTCATTTTTTTGCTTTTGCGCAACAACCGCCCAACGTCGTACTTATTCTATCGGATGACCAGGGTTGGGGAGATTTAAGTTTGCATGGTAATCGCTGGCTTGAAACGCCGCACCTGGACCGTTTGGCAAAAAGCGGCAAAGAATTTACCCATTGCTATGTAAGTCCTTTATGTGCCCCATCGCGCGCAAGTATCTTAACAGGAAGATATCATTTAAACACTGGTGTTTTATCCGTTTCGAAAGGACTTGAAACAATGGACACTGAAGAAACTACATTAGGAGAACTGTTTAAAACAAACGGTTATAAAACAGGAATATTCGGCAAATGGCACAATGGCCAACATTATCCCAATCGTCCGAATGACCAGGGCTTTGATGAATTTTTAGGTTTTTGTGCCGGTCATTTGTCTAACTATTTCAATGCTACACTGGAGCAGAACAATAAGGAAGTAAAAACAAAAGGGTACATAACGGATGTATTAACGAATGCAGCGCTATCCTTTATGTCCAAAAACAAGGATGCTCCTTTTTTCTGTTATATTCCATTCAACGCACCTCACTCCCCTCACCAGGTGCCGGATCGTTATTTCAATAAGTACAAGGCAAAAGGACTAGAAGATGAGTTGGCATCTATTTATGGAATGGTAGATAATATGGATGAAAACGTCGGCAGAATTTTGGCGTATTTGAAAAATAATCACCTGGAAGAAAATACTATTGTCCTTTTTTTATCGGACAATGGTCCCAATGGCGTACGATACAATGGAGTAATGAAGGGAATAAAGGGAAGTGTACATGAAGGTGGAGTCCGTGTTCCGTTTTTTATCAGTTGGAACAAACATATCAAGGCGGGCCAAACAGTTGCAACACCAATTGCACACATAGACATCTATCCGACACTGTTGAATCTGTGCAAGCTGAAGCCCATTGCAGGAAGGCCGATCGCTGGAACTAACCTGGCTCCAATGATATTGGATGACTCGGTTTCTTTTAATGAGAACCGTCCTATTTATACGCATGTAAACTTTATGGAAGTGCCAACGGAAATGTATGCCGGCGGCTTTCGAAATCGGAATTACCGGTTCGTTTATGAAAAAGATAAACCACAGCTTTATGATCTGCTGCTCGACCCTGGCGAAAAAACTGACCTGGCGCTTAGTAAGAACGAATTACTGAACCAGTTTTTCAACGACTATAAAACCTGGTTTACATCGGCTGCCACCGGCATGAACTATGATCGGCCAATTGTTGTGTCAAAGCGTGGCGTAGAGCTTCCCACGTATGAGGCAACGTTATCATCTGGCATAAAGTTTAAAGAGGGGCATGGATGGGCGCATGATTGGGTTGAAAAATGGAGTACAACCTCCGATAGTCTGTATTGGGAAATCGATTGCATCGATCCGGGAAAATACATACTGGAGATTGAATACTTATGCAAAAAAGCAGATGTTGGTTCCCGTATTGTTTGCAGCATTGGAAAAGAATGCAAGGAGGTTGTAATTGATAAAGCATTCTATTCGTCACAGATCCCCAGTCCTGACAGGGTACCGAGGAAGGAGGCGTATGAAATGAGAGCGTGGGGGCGCTTAAAGGTTGGCACATTTAATATTGCTAAAGGAAAACAATTTGTAAAGCTCAGCGCTTTGAAGGTTGCAAATGAAAATGTGGCAGAGTTAAATTTGATACGTTTGGCGCGCGCTGAATGATTTGTACGTAAAGATACGCTGACCTGCTCGCGAGATATAAAGTGCCTGGCAGAAAGTTCTCGAAGCCTGCTTTTTAGGATATTATTCCCAAGAGGCCACTACGAACTAGTAAAGTCGGAGCGCAAGTGCTACCGGTGCAAGTATTGACAAGGCAACATAGAACAGAAGAAAAAGATTATATCGTACAAGACGTTTGCCGCTTAACGATTCGAATTCGCTAATTCTATTTAGTACGATTTTCCCGTTCCTACCGAAAGCAAAAACATTCAGCAATAGACTGGTTATAACAAGCGACACAGAGATAATACTACTTGAAGCGACCCGGCGAAAAATGTTTAGCGGAAGGACTATGTCGAGAAGTAATGTGACTGTAATTAGATTCGCCAAGGTAAAAAGAGATATTATTAAAAGGCTATTTAACTCCGGGAGATCCGAATTGCCAAATGATTTCAAATTCCATTTGTATAGTTTGAAGTATATAAATCTATAGACAAACAAAGCATTCATTCCCATGGAGGAGGATGTCAGGTTATAATTAAATTGCTTTTAAAATATAAACTATCCTGCGAGCAACAGCAAGAGAACCGATCACCGGCATTATCAAAAACTGTATTTGATGATAAAGATCGCACCTACGATTTACTGACACCTTTGTCTGATGGCCAATAGCTTTCTAAGCACTCTCGACCGTATCTCATATAGCGCTCAACGCAGGATCCTTCGCCTTTCCTTCGTCTTTCGTTCGGAAATCCCCCAGGGTGAGTGCGCATTTAGTCGGAAGAATACTGAACGATAGACTTGACATTATTGAAAGTAGTCTATACTTTGAGCGATCAAAAGATATACGAGATGGCTATCAGTACCAACCCACTTATGCACGGTGTTCGGGGCACAATCAATAAACAGATCGTGTTTCGCATTGTAGGCGGCAAACAGATTGTCAGTGCCTACCCGGATATGAGCCGCGTAAAGCGAACAGCCAAACAAAAGAAACAGAATAACCGGATGAAACTCGTTAATGAGATCATCGCAGATATCAAAGCCGATCCCGAAAAGAAAAATGCTGCGCTGCTAAGACTCGATGTGCCCACCAATCAATTGCACAAGGCCTTACTCAAGGAACAACTGTTGTTACTGTCTCAGCAAGGCTGAGGGTCACCTAGGTGTTGTTCTGTATCTCGAGTATCGATTATAATTTTCCTGACCCGGTGCGCCAGTCTTATTACCACAGTTTGCGATACGCCCGTAAATCTCATGGGAATCGCCGCTCCTTCTTAAAATTTTCCGCAGGTTGAGCCCCAACTGATACTTATCTTCACCGCCCACTATGAGAACTGGTATTTCGATTCTTTATCTGCTGCTTTTTATCGCTCTCGCTGCCAACGCGCAGAAAAAAAACGAACAGTACCAACTTAACATCCACAAAACCTCTCTTCCCATAAGCATCGATGGCGAAACAACCGACGAAGCCTGGACAAACGCCCAGTTCGCCGACGATTTCAACATGATGCTGCCCATGGACACCAGTAAAGCCAGGGTAAAGACAAACGTCCGGATGACGTACGACGATGACAATCTCTATATACTCGCCGAGTGTTACAACCTCCTCCCCGGCCCCTATTTCGTAGAATCGCTGCGGCGGGATTTCGCCTATACGAAAAACGATAACTTCCTCATATTTATCGATCCCTTCGAAGACGCCACAAACGGATTCACATTCGGCGTGAACGCGGCCGGCGCCCAATGGGATGCAAATATTTACGAAGGCTTTAAATACGATCTAAACTGGGACCAGAAATGGATTTCGGAAGTAAAGAACACAGCAGAAAAATGGGTGTTCGAAGCAGCCATTCCCTTCAAAAGCATCCGCTACAAAAGAGGTTCTACCCGGTGGGGAATCAACTTCGCCCGCCTCGATCTCAAGACCACCGAAAAAAGTTCATGGACGCCCATTCCCAGGCAATTCCCAACGGCATCCCTGGCATATACTGGCGTTCTACTTTGGGATGCACCCCCACCCACCCCTCGCATGAACGTATCGATTATCCCTTATGCACTCGGAGGCATATCAAAAAATTACGAAACCAAAACTAAAACCCGTCACCGCGAAGATGTTGGTGTCGACGCGAAAATATCTCTCACGCCTTCTTTAAACCTCGACCTTACCATCAACCCGGATTTTTCGCAGGTAGATGTGGATCGGCAAGTCACCAACCTCGACCGGTTTGAATTGTTTTATCCTGAGCGCAGGCAGTTCTTTTTAGAAAATGGCGACCTGTTTGCGAATATCGGATATGCGTCATTGCGACCATTTTTTTCAAGAAGAATCGGGTTGAATTCCCCTATACATTATGGGATGCGACTTAGCGGTAAGCTGAACAAAGACTGGCGGATTGGATTGATGAATATCGAATCAGCGCGAAACGCAGGCGACATCCTGCCTACACAAAATTATACTGTCGCCAATTTGCAGCGGAAGGTGTTCGCGAGGTCGAATATTGGGATCTTCTTTATCAATAAACAATCATTCGGCGTAGACAATACCGACAGTACAGGAAAGCGTTTATTCAATGCGTACAACCGGAATGTAGGATTGGAATATAATCTGGCATCTGCAAATAATTCGTGGACGGGTAAAATGATGTTCATCAAATCGTTTGTTCCGGGAAAGCAAACCAAAGACATTGTAAACGCGGGCAACCTGCAATATTCAGTACGCAAATGGACTGTTTCCACGCAGTATGAATATGTAGGCAAAAATTATATTGCTGAATCGGGATATGTGCCGCGTACAGATTATTTTAAGATTAACCCGATTGCACAGAGAAACTTTTTTCCAAGAGGCGGGATTGTATTGAGTCACGGACCCAAATTATCGTCAACAATTTATTATAACACGAAGATAAAACCAACCGACTATGAGCATCTACTTAGTTACAATATAGTGTTCCGAAGCCAGGCCGTCCTGGCGCCGTGGATCTCGAAAGACTATGTACAACTGTTACAACCCTTCGACCCGACTAATTCATCGAAAGATACACTAGCAAGATTCTCAAAACACTACTGGACGGCGTTCGGGGCAGACTTCACCTCAAAACCACAAAGTGTTTTTACATACATTTTTTCGGGTCGCTACGGCGGATACTATGCTAACGGAAAGCGATTTATTTTTTTAACAGAACTGGGTTACCGTTTCCAGCCTTACCTGAATATTTCGCTTGCAGCAAATTATAACGACATACAACTACCCAACCCATGGAACCATGTTAGTTTCTTACTTATAGGGCCAAGGATAGATGTGACATTGTCGAACAGGATTTTCTTAACGGGATACCTTCAATACAATGAACAAACGGAAAATATGAATGTGAATTTCAGGTTTCAATGGAGATACAAACCTGCATCTGACTTGTTCCTCGTGTATACAGATAATTACTTCCCCGAAAACTTCTCAGTGAGGAACAGGGCGCTTGTATTGAAGATTAATTATTGGTGGAACAGGTAGATGGTAGCAAGGCATCTCCGAACAACTACGGACAGTTGCGGGCGAAGTCATCTCTTCAGGAGCCGGTAATCACATAAAATAACCATTGCGCATGCCAGCGAAACACTATTTTTAGTTGTTTGATAAATGGGATAAATCTTCTATTTACTACTCGAATTTTAATTCCCGCAACGAACAAAGATTCCCCTTTCGCATTCGACGCCTCTCTTCCTATCTTAGAAAATCTTTTTAGCGCTTGCCAATAATGAAAAACAGATCTGTCCAAATGAAACTAACGACGCGTGCCACAGATAATATCGTAGCAGACGGTTGCCTCGCTTCGAGAAATCTGCGAACACCAACCAGAAGCGATGATCTGGGTGACCCCGGTGTATCAACGAAAATGACTTCGACGAAACCGGCGACATTGTTGATTTTAAAGTCTGGTATTCAAATCCCGCTATTATCGAACTTACCGGCCGAACCCACGGGAACAACTCGTCGGTAAGTGCATCCGCGCAGATAAAGTACCGGACCCAAGCATCACCGATTTTATTTTTCGAACAATGCCTCCAGGTATACACAACGGGCGAACCGTTTCATTATCCGTACTACAGTCGAACAACTTGATAAACACATTATTCTTTCACGCTCGAAAGTAAAAGGCGGCGTACTTACGTCTGCGAGGAACCGAACAGCCGAGCAACACACCGAAACAGGAAAAAGAAGCACAGTCGAGGTTCGTTGAAAGCCTCATCGATAATTCTCCCTACGGTATCAGCGTTTATGAATCGATAAGTGATACCAACAACGAGATTATCGATTTCAAACTGAAGCTCGCCAATAAAAAAAGCTCAGAGATTACAGCCTTCTCTCCTTGAACAACTACATGAATATACTGTAAAGCAACTGATAGCCCTCCGCGGCCATTCTGATTTTTTTGATATCTGTGCCGGAGTGGTCAATCACTGGGAAGTCGCGCGTACATCGAATATTACGCAGAAACGCGTGACCAGTGGATCGGCTTTTCAATAATGAAATTTGAAGATGGGTACCTGCTGAATTATATCGACATAAGCGAAATAAAGAAGTATGAGCAGGAGGCGAAAAAACATGCACAGGAGTTAGACGCCCTATTCAATAGTTCTGTTAGCGTCTGTTACTCGGCAACGGTAGTCCGCAACAGTTCGCAAGCGATAGTAGATATAATATTTTTACGGGTCAATGAAAGTTTCCAAAGAATATTCAACCTCAGCGCCGAAGACGTGCTGGGAAGAAAACTTTCTGCTGATCAACGTTCACGACGATCACGCCACTTTCCTGCGCTACATCGAAGAAGCGATGAAAACCGGTAAACCGTCTATCAATCAGTTGCAATATTCAAACCCGGACCGTTGGTTCGAGATGTCTATTGTGCGGCTGGATGCGTCGACAGTGTCTGTCACGCTAAATGATATCACCGCCGAAAAGACAGCTTCACTTGAAATTGAACGCCAGCGCAATCTACTCGACGCGATACTCAAGCAGATTCCTAACGGGCTGGTGATTACGAAAGCGTTGCGCGACGAACATGGAAAGATGATCGATGGCATTGCTGTGCTGGCGAATGAGGCGTGTGAGAAGCTCAACGGGGTTTCAAATGAAATACTGCTCAACAGCCACCGTTGCTACGCTCGATCCCTTCATTTCCCGACAACCCGCTGTTTGCTACAGCTTCGGATCTGCCCGTCGGCGCTTCTCTTAGAACCGAATTCTTCCTGGAGAATACGCGCAAAGTGGGTTGAACTAGCGGTAGCCAGGATGGATACCGATCATTTCATAAATGTGATGACCGACATCACCGCGCTTAAATCCACTCATCAGAAACTGGAAACAACTGTTGCCGAGGTGCAGGAAGCTAATGCGAACCTTGAACACTTTGCTTACGCAGCTTCGCATGATTTGAAAGAACCTGTAAGAAAAATCAGGATGTATGCGGAACAAATTAAAAGAGGTTATGGCGCATCGATGAACGAAGCTCATATCCAACAGTTCGAAAAATTCGAAGCTGCCGCTGAACGAATGAGCGCGTTAATTGAAAACCTCCTGCTACTATGCGCATGCAAACACAGGCATTCCACAGGTTGAACCGGTTGATCTGAATATGTTATTACAAAATGTACTGGACGACCTCGAGTTTGCAATTAAAGGACACTTCTGCTAACGTACATACACAAACGCTTCCGACAGTGTCTGGATATAAGCCGCAATTCCACCAGCTATTTCAGAATCTGCTGTCGCAAACGCCATCAAGTATCACAAAACGGGCGTATCACCTGTTATACACGATCAGTTATTCTACTTCAAACGGCAATGCACAATTTGCTTAAAGTGATCCAGGTCAGTCAGCGACATCATTACCATGTTATCGAGGTTCGTGACAATGGTATTGGTTTCGAGCAAGAAGAAGCAGACCGCATTTTCCAGGTGTTCACGCGTTTGCACAGCAAACATCAGTATCCAGGCACGGGCGTCGGCCTTTCCATAGTTAAAAAAGCCATTGAAAATCACGGTGGATATGTAAGCGTTAAGAGTGCGCCGGGCGAAGGCTCATGCTTTACCGTTTACCTGCCACTTGATGAATCTCTGCAACCGTAACTTCCTCCCCGGCGATACAAAATTTAAAATTCCACTTTGTAATTGATTATCGGAATCAAACCCGTCTGGTAGCTGTTTTTAACTGAGCTCGTGAATGGATCGTAGTACTGGTTATACAGGTTCTGCCGGTTCGTTACATTTTGCACATCGAGAGAAAGCGTGCTGGTAAGGTTCTTCCTGTTCCACTTCATGCTCACGCGTATGTCGGTACGAAAGTAATCACGGTTCTGGATGCTAAATGCGTTTTTCTCATCGTATACCGTATAGCCTTTCAGGTTTCGACTGCGATTCATCGATTGGGGTTGTACGGTATCCTCCTGCGTTAATCACCTTAATGTTTACGCCAATTACTTTCTTACCTTCTTTCAAACTCCACTCTTTACCGCCTGTAAAATTGGTGAGCCTGTTGCCGTTGAACCGCGTGCTGCGCCATACACCATCGTGCGCAGTATAAGTTGAACGGTAGATGGAGTTATTAAGAATGAAATAGTAATTACTACCAAGGTTTTTTTCCAACGTGAGATCGATACCAACATTCCTTCCTTTGCCTTTGTTAGTCAATGCATCGCTTACGTAGTCGCCACGGATGTTGAGTACGGAGAAAGTCAGACTGTCGTAAATGCTGACAGGCACATTGAACAGATGCTGGTAATACGCCTCTGCCTTAAAACGTAAAGTCTTATTGAATACATGCTGGTACGATGCAACAAAATGATGCGCTCTTGTAAAGCCAAGATTTTTGTTGGGAAGCATCGTGCTACCCTCAGGAGAAAGCTTTTTTGCGAAGTAAACGCCTAAGGCTTGTACCTGGCTGTGCAAACCATAGCCAAAGCTCACCGAATTACTATTATTCAGTTGGTATTTTAGCGAGGCACGTGGTTCAACGGAAGAGGTGTTGTTAAGAAGCAAACGCAGGTAATGCAGACCGCCTTCAATGGTTAGTTTTTCGATTGGCCTCATTTGCCATTGGGCAAAGGCTTGTATTGTTTGTGTATTTCCACCGGCACGGATTCTTTCTTCAACGGGCTCGCCTGGATTCTCCCATGCCTTGAGATAGTATTTGTAATGGATGGATGATCCGATAATCCCGGCCCGTACATTGCTTTTATTGCTCAGTCGATGATTAAGTGTAATAGAACCCACCAACTTCTCCGTTCTGTAATTATTGATGTAGCTGTTTAAAATGTCGCCGTTCTTCTGCAGGTAATCCTCCGTGTACGCATTTAAAGAACTGGAATAGGATGCTGCCGACTTCAACTGCGATTTGTTGCCCAGCCCGATTGAATGTGTAACCCCTAATGCTGTGGTATTCGATTTAAAGGTTCCGCCATAACGGTCGCCTTCCGATTCCCATTTGCTTGAATCACGGTCAATCTCGTTATCCTGATCACTGATTCCGGTAAATCCGAATACGGTAAACTGACCCTTGCTATTAGTAGGAAGAAATATATTAAATGATAGATCCTGGAAATTAGTAGTGCCACCACCGCCTACATCGAGGCCCATTTTCTTCAGCATTTGTAAAGTAGAATAGCGATAGTTGATGAGGTACGATCCTTTATAGAATGGCATGATGGGACCTTCTGCTGCAACATTCAAACCCAGTAATCCCGCCTGCAGTGAATATTCGCGTTTTTCGTTGTTGCCTTTTCTCAAATGCAGATCAAATACCCCGCTTAATGCGTTGCCGTATTCGGCCGCAAAGGCACCAGTCACGAAGTCGGAGTTAGATAGTAGCTGGGCGCTCAATATCGATATACCTCCCCCACTGCTTCCTGCAGAACTGAAATGATTCGGGTTAGGGATTTCTATTCCTTCCATTTTCCACAGCAATCCAGTCGGCGAATTACCCCGCACGACTATATCGTTGTTGCCATCATCGGCCGACATCACGCCCGCGAAACTCGTAGCCATTCGTAAAGGGTCGTTTACTGCGGCCGCATATCGTTGTGTTTCCTCTACCGTGAATGCTCTTGCACTTACCAGGCTCATGTCATTTAGCGGCCGGTACTTCCTGCTTTTCGCTACTACTTCTACTGATTGCTGAGCACGAATATCGGTTTCCATGGCTAACGTTAACACCACTTCTTTACCGCTGTTCACCACAACGTTTTCGGCAAATGAAGGTTTATAGCTGAGATGAGTAACTGAGAGATGATGATTGCCGATAGGAACGCCCGTTATTCTAAACGATCCGTTTTCATCAGAGATAACCGAGCGGTTAATCGCTGTGATCTGAACTGTGGCGCCAGCGATCGGTTGTTGTAATATTTGGTCTACTATTTTGCCACGAATCGTTTGTGTGTATTGCGCCATTCCGTTAATAGGAAATGTTAATAGACTTAGGATAAGAATTGCACAAAGCCGGAGATATGTTATCATGAAATAGCTTTCTTTCCATGACAACACAGAAGGTATGGACCCCTATGGAGAAAATAAAATAATGTTTTTTTGAGAGGTATTAACACACATAGATGCCTTATAAAATATGTCTCTTTTTTAAAGAGTTAACTTCTATCTAAAAAAACACAAAAACATTAATTAACCCTAATAAACCAGATATAATTGCTGTGAGGTAAGTTCGCATTTAATGTTTTTTTTAGCTCTATCACTAATAAAGAAAATACTTAAAACCAGAAACGTCGTCTTTAATTTTAAGGAGTAATCACTCTCCATAAATAATAAAAAGATTATTTATTAGACAAATATTACGACTATGAAATGTGTCTTTATTTTTAAATAGTTATTTATCTATCTTCAAAAAGAAAAACACTTATTAAAACAAATTTATTCCCGCCGTCCACCCATACCACCCATTCACTTTGTCACCAAACTTATTCGTTTTATACCCTGATGGTGGAATAGATTGTCTATACCCGGCAAACTTCACATCCTGGTTGGAAACAAACACCGTATACGACGGACCTGCAAACAATGAAATATACTTGTTGATTTTAAACGTTAACTGGACGTTGGCTTTGTTTTGCAGATTATAATAATCCCACGAACCAAGATACAATTGCTGCGAAGTCAATTCCGCATTCAACGCGAATCGCCTGCCGGGCACAAGTTCTGAACCAAGACCATACCCGAAGCTCCACACTTTTTGATTCGGCACACTATTGTACCCGCCGAGAAAAATGCTGTACAACCTGGAAGTACCCGACTTCACCGCCATATTCATATTGATGAGTTCGTTAGTGGACAAAGAGAGTTTATGATATCCTTTCAAAACAATATTGATGAGTCCGATGCTATAACCTTCGGATGTATCGCTTATATTAATTAAGCCTATTTGCACCCCTTTCAAATGTTTCGTATAATTCAATACACCGGCAATCTGCACCCCATTTACCTGCTTAATGTTCATATTTAAAACACCGGCAATCTGCAGACCTTTGACAGTTGATCCTGAAAAATTAGTAACACCACCAACCTGAACGCCTGTAACGCTATCAAGCACTGTATTGCTGATACCGGCAACCTGAACGCCGCGCATATTCGCACCAACGAGGTTAACCAATCCGCCTACCTGCACGAATTGCACATTTTTCTTGTCTATGTTAAACAAGCCTCCGATCTCAACACCATTAGTGCCTCCTGAGTAACCACCGAAAACGTTTAATGAAAAATTATTGATCACCTGGCTGTTCAACCTTCCATTGGTACTAAGGCCCGGTACAAGCGAAGCCTGGTAAGGCCGCGCCACAAAAAACTTTTTAAGGTTGATGCCTTGTAGTCGTTGCCGCGACGATACAAACCACTTTCCGAGAGCGGTGCGTTCAATAGTGAATGAATCTTTCTTTACATACCGGAATACCTGGCTGATGCTGTCGTTGATCGGAATCTGAAGATCGATAGATTCCGGTGCCTCGATGCCTGCCGGCGCTACTACAACTGTACTTTCACTGATGTCGAGTGGTACCAATGTAATGGACAGCGCCTGGTTAAAACGTGGCTCAATACTTACCGTAGTGTCTTCATAAAATTCCTTGCTTACCGTGATCGACGCTCTGCGGTATTTACTTTTGAGGCGAAGCTTAAAGTAGCCGTTTGCATTGGTATTCACTACACTCAAGCGATCCTTTTCATACACTGTAGCGTCACTGATCCTTTTTCCAGTCTGGTCGTCTATAACAAACCCACTCACAGTATAATATTTGTCTTCCGTTTGTGCCGATGATGTAACGAGCTTTACACGGATCGGCGCCCTTCGCAGGATAATATAGTTTCCGCTTTCGCGAAATTCGAATTGGTTGCCGAACAATTTAGTCAGCACTTCATTCACACTCGCGTTTCGCACAGCTACGGTCACAACGCTATCTTTCTTTAACAGGTTTGTGTTGTATGAAAAATAGAAATCGCCTGTATTAGAAATTATTTCCAGTGCCTGGTCCAGTCGCTGCCGGTCGATGCTGAGGGATACTTTTTTATCGAGGAGTCGTTGACTGAAACCATTCGTTATTGTTCCTGCCAGGAGAGTTAAAATGATCACTGCAGCCTTTGCGGGTTGCTTTTTCATGTGTATCGCTATTTGCTTTAATTATTTTAATAGTATGCTATTGCCCTTGTGCTCAACGGTGAGGTTGAAGGTTTCACTGATCACGAGTAAGATGTTTTCAAGCGGTTCATCCTGGAAAGTTGTCGTTAGCGGAAGTTTCGCCACATCATCGTTTGCTATTTTGATATCCGCGTTGTAGGCTTCGTTAAGCGCTTCTACCAGTTTCCATAACGGGGTATCATCACAAACAAATTGTTTGGTTACATAATAGTTATATAGCTGGTCTTTCGTTTTTTGCGGTTGCGGCAGCCGGCTATTTTTACGAACTGATATTTTTTCACCGGGATGTAATAACACCTCGTCCGCTCCCGATTGCACCTTCACTATGCCAGATTCGACTATCACTTCTGTTGCATCCTTTGTCTCATTTATATTAAACGCGGTACCAACGACTGTTACCGTTACAGATTCCAATTGAACAACAAACGGTTTTTGTATGTCGGGCGTCACTTTAAAAAAGCCTTCACCTCGAAGGCGCACGTTTCGCTGGTTGCCCTTGAATTTACTAGTGTATTCTATCGACGAATGTTTATTTAAGGTGACAATGGAACCGTCGGGCAGCTCCTGATTGACAGCCTTTTCGTTCGCAGCAAGTGTGACTGGTGTGTCCGTTGTTTTCTGCCAGGCCATGTACGTGAGTGCTGCGAGACCCACACACACAACGATAGTTGCTGCGGCCCACAATTTTGTTAATGCAAAAACCTTTTGCGGAGGCTTCGTAATTCGTTGGCGGAATCTTTCCCAGGCAGCATTTTCATCAACAGTCGCAGGGAGTTCAATATTGTGACTCGTTTCCCAGATCAACTTAAAGTGTTCGAAGTATCGCCTGTTGTCAGCGGTTTCGATGATCCAGTTCTCTACGACGCTACGTTGTTCATCAGAAGCCTCGTTAAGGAGGTAACTCGCAAGCAGGTCGTCGCTCATATGTGTAGGGCGATGGGTCATGAGTTGCCGGCGTTTACGGTGTCAAACAAGATGAGCATAAGTAATGGGAGATAATCAGCGAGCTTGATGCGTAAAATACTAAGCGCCTTGCCCATCTGGTTCTCGACGGTTTTAACCGAAATGCCAAGCTTTGAAGCGATTTCGCGGTATTTCAGTTCTTCGAAGCGGCTCATCTGGAAGATCGTTCTGCATTGTTCCGGAAGATCCGATAGCGCTGCATCGAGCTTTTGTTGCAATTCGCTCAGCTGAACTTTTGTTGTTGCATTGTCTGTTTCATCTTTCTGGCTCCATGTTTTATGCATGGTGTACGTAGCCTTGACCTTTTTATGTTTGAGGTAGTTGAGACAATCGTTGTAAACAGACCGGTAGAGGTAGGCGGTAACCGATGTTTGAATATCGATCTTGCCCTTCTTCTCCCACATCTTGTAAAACACATTCTGAACGATCTCTTCGGCGTGGCTGTCTTCGCGGAGTATTGTTATGGCATAGGCGAACAACCTCTTAAAGTTTGCCTTAAAAAGGGCTTCAAATGAAGATTCTTCAACTGGTATGTGTTGAGCAGTCGCCTGGTTTGCCATTTCCATCCTAACGAGGAAGCTTTCTTTATGAACCAACAGCCCTTCCAATAGTGTCTCTTTGAAGAATGACAACTAAAGGATGTCTTACCCCTACGTGGCAAATGTAAGTTGTAGGATTAAGTCGACCGCGGGTCAAGTCGCCCGCAGGTCACTCCGGCCGCAGGCCTAAATTTATTTAACCTTTTTGAAGGTTCTTCCCCAATCGGTGGCCTCAGTAATTTGTGTTATTTGTCCGTTTTTGTCCTTCACAAAGTTGAGTGGCAGCGGTAGCCCTTCGCCTATGAACGAGAGTTCTGACTGTGGTACTATCTCATGTTCTGGGCCTTCATTCCAACCTTTGGCAAACAACTTCTCACCTTTATGTAGAATGATATAAGTCGTTCCCTGTTCATTTTCCTGGTAAGTACCAGTATAGCGGGAATAAAGTTCCGGAGCGAGGTGTACGCCGGTTGGCTTTTCCCTTTTATTTCGGTCAGCGGCGCCATGCTTCTCGCCGCAGATAGCGCACACGGTGAGCGGCTCCTGGTTATTTACGTAGTGTTTAGATGGAGGGAGCGTACGCAGGTAAGCATATATCGCTGCAAGATCCTCATCATTCATGTTCTTAAACGCGATCCATGGCATAGCGGGGCTTAGTGTATTGCCTTTACCGGTTCGCATCACAAAGTTAAACGCGTCTACGCCATAAGCGATACCTGAAGAATCGGCGGTGATATTCGCGCTGAATGCAGCCTTTCCATATCGTTGCACGAAGTTTCCACCACCAAATATTCCGGGGTTGTATTCCGAATGCGCGGTATGACACCCAATGCATTCACCAATCTTCACCAGGTAGCTTCCTCTTTTTACAGCATCCGATACGTCAGGTTGCGGAATTGGCTCTAAAATAGGGCGCATCGACTTTTCTGTCCATGACCGTTCCTCGTCCGATATCTTCGTTGGTCTTACAACGTTACGTACAGCAGGCAGTGACCGGATATATACCACGACTGAGGCCAGGTCTTCATCGGAAAGGTTTCTGAAAATATTATAGGGCATCTGCCAGCTCAACACCCTTCCGTCGTGACCCACACCCTCGCGTATGGCACGCGCAATCATATCGTCTGTCCATAAGCCAGCACCTGTTTCTTTGTCTGATGTAATGTTTGGGGCAATGATGGTGCTTGTGCTGTCTTTGAATACAAGGAACCCGCCACTTCCTTTCCTGCTTTCGATTAACGGCAATCCC
This sequence comes from uncultured Chitinophagaceae bacterium, assembly GCA_963782225.1. Lineage (GTDB taxonomy): Bacteria > Bacteroidota > Bacteroidia > Chitinophagales > Chitinophagaceae > Flavitalea. The sequence goes on along the minus strand of CAWAIQ010000004.1, from coordinate 3,039,008 downwards.
GCACTATCCATGTTACGGGGAGAGTGACAGGTGAAGCACATTAATATACCTTCTGCTAAGTATTTGCCCTTTTTCATCCGTTCAGGAGTGCGCTCAATATTTACATCCGAAAGAGGCCGCACCTTGAAACTATCTACCAATTTAATATGAGGCTTAATAGCAATTGAGGGCGTCGTTTTGGTCTTGGCATTTCGCAATACCAATATTGCTCCGACTGCCACAATAAGTAAGATGGTTACAACGATGAGGGCTTTTCTATTTTTCATTGTTAATTATTGAAGGCAATCTTCACATTCGCGGAAAGCATCGTGCGGCTTGTACCCACGATTGGTTCCGCCCTGGTGAAGGATAAGAATCAAAAGTGTGAAGAAGCTGATGAGGCCAACGTTCATCAAATGAAGTTACCGGCAGGCCTGTTCACCGCACATCACCTAAACTGGTGATTCTGTATGAAATTCAGATGAGTTTGTGATGGATTGCTTTTGCGACAGCTTCGCTCTTGGAATGCACCTGCAGCTTCTCATAAATATGCTTGATATGAGTAGCGACTGTATCGATGGAAATAAAACAGGATTCGGCAACGCCTTTGTATGATTTGCCTTTTACCAGTAGACTTAATATTTCTTTTTCGCGGTCAGACAACTGGATAAATTCATTGACCGGGTAATCATTCTGAACCCTGAACATTTGTAACACTTTTGCGGCGACAGAGCCAGTGATTGAACCGCCCCCGAGGTACGTTTCATGAATGGCCTCGATCATTTTCTGTGGCGGTGTTTTCTTAAGAATGTAACCTGATGCGCCTGCGCAAATAGCTGCAAAGATTTTATCGTTGTCCTCAAAAACCGTCTGCATTAATATCCGTATGTGCGGAAACTCCTCTTTGATCATGCGAACCGCTTCGATACCAGAAATGCCGGGCATATTAATATCCATCATTACCACGTCAGGTTCGGCCATGCGCACATTGCGGAGCAGGTTATTCGCGTCGGAAAAAGCGCCGGTACACGTTAGTTGTTCCGTACTGTCAACGAGTTGCTGAAGACTCGTGCGGAGCATTTTGTTATCTTCAAAAATGGCGACTTTGATTTCCATACTCCAGCAAAAGAAGACTATTAATTAATAGTAAACTGTCACCAGTTCAGGTGATTTTAAATCTGAGCTGAACCTCAGTTCCCGCTTGCTCATTGGAGCGTATGTTGAAATACGCCTTCAACTCCTCTCCCCGCTTTCTTAAGGTATTCATGCCATTGCCATTAAATATCCTGGCGGTGTCGAAACCTTTTCCGTTGTCTGTTATGTTCATCTCCAGTTCGCGATCCTTGTGAGTGATGGACACGACTATCTTATTCGCATCTGAATACTTTGCAGCATTATTAATTACTTCTTTGAAGAAAAGATAAAAGTTCTTTCGCTGGCTCATCGTGAGTTTCCTGGTGGTGAGCGATGCATCATTCGTGAAATTCAATTGAATATTTTTTGCATCGAGTATCTCCGACGCAAAATGGCTCATTCGTTGAAGAACGTTCTCGAACCGGTCGTTTGCCGGGTTGATGGCCCAAACGATATCGCTCATATTTTCCTGGAGCGATTGTGCACTTTCTCCAATGGCATCAAGCAGTGACGATGAACCTGGTGATTTCTGTTTTGCCAATTCACTCATTATACTGATGCTGCTCAAAGTGGAGCCGATGTCATCATGCAAATCGTCTGCAATGCTATTACGCATAAATTGCAATTGCTTCTGACGCTGGTTTCTCAGCAAGATGCCGATAATCAACACAAGTGCAATGGCACCTGCTGCTACGAGATATAGGTTGTATCTATTTTGCAGTTGTATCCTGGTAGCGATTATTTCCTTTTGTTTCTCCTCTTCTTTATTAGTGAGATTCTGAACCGCCATCGCTTTGTCGCTGTTGAAGAGGCTGTCTTTCAACCCGATTTCGGTTTTGAGATATTTCAACGCACTGTCACGTTCGTTCGTCGACTCATATACCACTGCCAGCAACTGCACCGCCTTGAGAAAGCCGAGCGGATAAGCTTTAACTATTTTTTCATTCAACACCTTCCTGGCATAAAAGACTGCTGAGTCGGTCTGCGCTGTTGCGCTAAAAATCGATGAAAGACCATTATAGTCATCGATTACATCCGTTTGCAGGTAAGCATCGGTGGCGATGGGTATGCCCGCATGGTAATATTTAAAAGCTGAATCATATTGCGCTACGCCGGCAAAAGCCTGCCCAAGTAACAGGTACATTTTACTCAATTCACACTTCTTTTGATGTTCGGTCATTATACATGGATTGCTATTGAACGATTCAAAAGATTTCCTGGCATATAAAAGTGAAGAGTCGGGTTGATGCATGGCAGTAAATAGTTTGGACAAACTTGGCCAAACCTGGAACAAGGCATGCGGATAAGCTCGTTCAACAACTGAAAGCGCTCTTCGTAAATAACTTAAACTTCTTGTGTAGTCGCCGAGATTATAGTAACAATCAGAAAGCAGGAAATCGGTAAACGTGATAGATGAAGTGTCCGTCAGTTTTTTTGCCGTTTCCTTTGCCTGGAAACAATATTCCAGCGCCAGTGGAAAATTGCCGAGGATGATCTGTGAATACGCCAATGCTACCTCTGATTCAAAAACACCAGGTTGATAATTCAGTTCACGCGAGAAAGCCAAGGACTTTCCTGCATACGCCGTGCTTGAATCAGGATCGAACTGCCTGAATGCTCCCGCTAATCCTAAAAGGTTGTGCACTTTGGAAGTGTCAGCCTTTTGTACATTTGACACCGTTCTTATTGAATCGATCCAGACGGTTTGCGTAAATCCTTCAAGTGAAAGCAGGAAGAGAACTGTGAACAAGAAAGATCTACGGGCGGGAAGCATCTATAAATGTATCTAATTCTCATCAAATGCAGGCCTGCCCTCTTGCTCACTCAATCATCTTCAAATACCTGCCCATCCAGTAAGGTAGCAGCCAGAATACAGGCTCGCGCTCTATCGAGGGATTGCCGTTGACGGCCGACCAGGGGTTGGAGTCCCAGCGGATGGTGGCCCTGATGCTCGCCGGTGGAAGTTCACTTACCTGGTCATCCTCCAGAACTGGCGAATGAACCGTGCTTACATCTTCTCTTTGAGTATGATCGATTGTCCAGCTCACAAGATCGAGCGGAGTATCTTTCAACAGATCGACAGAATTCTGCAGTTCAATTTTTTTATCTCTTGAGTAACAATAGATGAAATTGATCAACGGATTGTGATCAGCCTTTCTTCTTTCCATCCACTCATCCATGTGCGACTGGTAAAACGCAACAAGTTTCGGATCTGTTTCGCATTTGATGAGTATCGGGTACAGGTACGCCTGCATGATCACGTCGAAATATATAAACCACGCGGGATCCTGCATTTTCACTTTCGCCATGTTTTCCAGGTAGTGCTCTTTCTCTATCAAATACCGGTATTTCTTTTCGTATTCTTTATTGCCCGTGACGTGATAAGCCAATTTCAAAAACGCAAGCATCTCCATTGAATTCTGATATTGATCAGGAAGCCATTCAGGATCGCGATTTAATTTATCCGGCGACCATACCGACCATCGTGTATGCGATCCATCATCATCCATCATGTTGTAATTGTTTTTGATGAGATGATCAACAATGCTGGCAACGTGTGCCGCAACTCTCTTCTTCTCTTCTTTATCTGCCACCAGCTCATGATAAAAATAATAACCGAACATGTGCCCGCACATCTCATCGCTGCTTGCATCGCCCTTCCATATCCATTTGCCATCCTGCGATTTTCTCCATCTTACCGGTACTGGTTTATTCCTCGGTTCTTTCACCATTTCATCGGCAATCGCTTCTGCAGTATAAGTTTGATTCGTGTCGTGTAATACAGCCGTCCAGTCTGCAGGCACAACTGTTCGCGCAAAATATCCTTTGCTGCCCGTGACATCCTGCAGAAATTTTAAAAAACCAAAAGCCTTCTTTGCATTTTGCTTCGCTTCGTTATCTTTCGTTACGGCATACCTGAATGATTCCATCACCAGGTAGTTGCCTGTATATTCACCATCGTTGTCATCATCGTCTGGTTTCCATGTGGTGGTATCGCCGGGCACAGTGAGCCTGCATTGCCCGGCGATCCATGGCGCCCTGATGTGGCGACGCATGAGGACGTCGTAGAAGTAATTGGATTTGTCCTCAAGTGTCATCATCCTGTTCTTAATCGCACTCACGCCTTTGCTCCGTTCCTATCCATGCCGTTCCGGAATCATCAAATGAAATTGAAGTAACGTTGTCGTGCATCAACCATCTGCGACTAAAACGAAGTGTATGTGTTCCGTCGGGATGAAAACGCACAACGCCAGACCTCGTTCCTACCCACATGGATCCATCGGGTGCCATACGAACGGTGTTGATGTATCTTGAAGGACAGCCGTCAGCCGGTTTCAACGATTTAATTCTCGAATTCGTTTTTAAGAATATTGATCCCGCCAAGGCCAGCGGACCATAACGTGCCATCCTTACTAAAAGCCAACCCTTTTTGAGCGGCGCTGATAAGTACTGATGTATCACGGAAGTGAATGCTTGAGTCTTTTACGACATGATATAAACCAACATCAGATGCTAACCACAGTCCCCCATTTTCATCAGCAACAGCATCACGCACCGACCTCGGAATGACCGCTTTTTGCTTTACGAATGCAGTTCCGTTAAACAACCACATACCCTTCGGACCGATGGCATACATGCCTGACGGCGAATGGCATAAAATTGAAATTGGACCATCAGTGCCGTTAATTTTTTTCAATGATTGTCCGTCGGCTAACCAAACGGCGTTCCATGTTCCCATCCAGATGTTGCCTTTGTCATCAGAAGCCAAAGCAAATGATGGTTCACGGTACTGCTGTGTCCAGACTTTTTTGTCTCTGTCTTTTTTCCATACACCCGTTGCCGTAGCAATCCATATATTCTGATCCCGGTCAGCAAGTATTTTCCTGATAGCTCCTTCGAACGGATACGCTTCATGATACTCCTGCGAAAACGGCTCGTCTTTCACTGCAGTCACCTGCGATACTCCAGCAACAAATTGAAAAACTAAAACAAAAAGCAGGAAGTATTTTATCATTAGTGATATTAATTTGAGGCGGTGTTATTGAAGGCAGGAAACGTTTTGACATTCTGATTGCCGGCAGCAAGTACCAAGTTTCTCGATGGCATTCACCACCTGTAGTTCGCATCGGCCACCGGGTTCCCGTGCGCGATTTAAAAGCTTTTTCTGCTCAGCGATCCATTCACTAATGTTGTTGCCCGCATTTTTTAAATGCTCGATCGCTTCAAGTCCGGAGACAGCAATCTGCGAGAGACTTGCAGATAACGATTCTGCCTCGCTCAATACCGGCGAGTGCTTGATCAGCAGCAAAAGATTTTTATGGTTGTCTTTCCACTCTATTAGTTGAGCCGTGATATTTTTTTCGATTTCAGGTGATGTGTCTGCAAGGTATTTATCCACCCAATTGTTAAACAACCGCGGCAGCGGCGGATCAGGTATTGCAGCATCTGCAATTTTGGTGAAAGGCGAAAAAACCGTGTACATCGTATCGCCACTGTTGCGTTCATATATTTTAAGTGGTTCTATCACATCCAATAAAACCTCAAGTGCTTTAGTGTTGTTGCCATTAGCCAATCTGCGTATCATCGGCGCCCTGTACGCAATGTGACGCATGCCGAGTGCGTCCAGCTGCAGACTTACCAGATCCATACGCCTGTACATGTCGGGAACATCGCGTATTTCGGCGTCTGACCACAAACGTTCTGCTATTGGCGCGAGACGTGGCCAGATCCGTGAATCGACAGTTTCCGGTGTAATGAGTTCACTCCACATCGTGGCTTCCCCGCCAAGCACCAGGGCCGTTTCTGCGGGAGTTAATTTTACCGTGTCGGGAATAGGATCGTTCAGGTAATGCGTATCCGCATGCTGGATCAGGTCGATGTAATATCCATGCGAAAGAATTGCAGGGTGTCCCTTCCTCACCGATTCAAAAAATGCATCTCTCCCCCGCCATGACTGTATAGTGATGGCTTCCGGAATGTTCGCATGCAAAATCTCGTCCCATCCCATCATCTTTTTGCCGGTCTTCTTAACGATGGGAAATAATTTTTTGTTGAAGTCTGCCTGCAGATCCTGGAAAGTTTTCATTCCATGCAGCTTCATGTAGTTCGCGATGTGAGGGGTATTCACCCAATCTTTTCCTGTTACTTCATCGCCGCCGATATGAAAATACTCATCCGGGAATAGGGCTGACATCTCCGTATATAGTTTGTCGAGGAACGCGTACACCTTAGGGTTTGTTGGATCGAGTGCAGGATCAAATACACCAAAATATCTTTCAAGCGTATACTTCTTTTTTACGCTCGCCAGTTCAGGAAATACAGTAAGAATCGCAGTAGTATGACCAGGCACAACAAATTCCGGAACAATGCGAATACCGCGCTGCCCGGCATATTGAATGATCTCTTTTATGTTTTGTTGGGTGTAGTATAACCCATCAGATGCTTTTAAGTGAAGCGCGGGAAAAACTTTCGATTCAACCCGAAATCCCTGGTCGTTACTCAGGTGAAGATGCAAGACATTTAATTTCACTGCGGCCATGCCATCAAGCGTACGTTTAACAACATCGATCGGCATAAAGTGAAGCGCTACGTCAAGTAGAAGACCGCGCCAGACAAATCTTGGTTCATCTTTAATTTTCAGGCACGGAAAATAATACCCGGTGGAGTCAGTACTGACCAACTGCATCAGCGTTTCCAACGCGTGAATGGCGCCAAGATCGGTTTCAGCAGCTATGGCAACTTGTTTAGCACTGATATCGATCGAATAGCCCTCGGCTTCGCCAAGTTTCAGCAGTCCTGGACGCTTTATTTGAATAATGAGAGGATCGTTACTATTCTTGTCAGCAGCAGAAACAAACCCTTGCTTATCATAAAAGAAGCCGGTCTTCTCTCCCATTCTCCTGGTAAAACGACTGGCCTCAGCATATATACGCTTATCAAAACTACCAGTAACGGATAAACGAAATGTTTGATCAATAACAAACCGACCGGCGTTGGTGCTCAGCTGGCGAGGCACCGGCATAAGATTGTGCGTGCTGTTTACCTGCGCGATGGCCTGAACCGAGCAACACAGCAAAATACCTATCGCCCAATTGTATTTCATCGCCGTGAATGTTATTGTAAAACTTTTAGATAACGGGCCATCCAGTAGGGTAAAAGATATTCATCACCAGCCAGCTCGCTCATCCCATTTTCGCCACCGTCGAGGATGAATGCATTGCTGTTATGCCTGTGAATCGGCGCTTCACCAGGTGGCAACAATTCTTTTGTAAACTGGTTTCTGAAGTTCTTCGGCAGCAACTCAATATCTTTTCTGTGCGAGTTTTTTACGTTCCACCGAACAAGGTCGATAGGAAATTCCCTCAAATGCCAGAATGTCGATTCCTTGTCGTACTTACCAATTGTACCCATCGCAAGCAGGTTCCAAAGCGCATTCTTCTCTGGCTGTTCGATTCGCCAATGGTCCTCGATCGACTTTGCATACTTCTTTTTCAACTCGTCATTGAAAGCATAATGATAAAGTACCCAATACGTGAGAAAGGCCATTTCATCGTCTGAATGGTTCCATCCACCATCACCCATATCGATTCCTTCGTGAATCACACCGGGCGTTGATTTAATATTTGTATAAGGCAGTTGTATATTTTTAAGATACCCATGCTCATTCATCAACCGAAACGCCTCTGATTTATATTTTGCTTTGCCAGTCAGCTTATAACCTAACTGCAAGCCTGCAATAATGGTAGTACTTCCAAGTCTGCGGTCACCAACGGTTTCGGGATATGAATTGATGTATGAAGGATTCCATCTTCCCCATAACGTAGGCTTTCCATCGGCGTCGACAAAGTTGTAGTCGTTGTCGATGATGTGAGTGAGTATTTTATCAATGAAACCGGCAACGCGTTCTTTCTCCTCTTTTGTTTTCGCCACTGTTTCGCTCATGATAGCGGCGACCCATATATAGGCGACGAATTCATCGCTGCTTGTTGTGCCTTTCCATTCCCAGCCTTCTTCCTGCGAATCGTGCCACCTGTCGGGATCAGAATGCTTGAATCCTGTTCTTTCAAAAGTGCGGGCAGGAAAACCTTTTAATGGGTTGATGGAAATAAGTCTTTCAAATGCTTCGAAGGCCTCCCAGGCATACCGTCGGGCATCTTTTTCTCCTGTAGTGGCAAAGCGAAAAGCCTGGCTCCCCAGGTAGAATGCGCTCCACAATCCATCGTTATCTGTATCGGTAAGTTGTGCAGTGGATATGTCGCCCGCACGCTGAAACGTTGCGTTGGCAATAAAGCCATAGCGAATGTGTCGCTCCCTGATTTTATCCTGGAAGTATTTTGCTTTTTTGGCGAGGGTCGTTAATGGAAAACTGATTTCACTTACGGCGTCGTTGGTAAGAAAATACACATTCCCTTTGCTGTCTGAACACATACTTTTTACCTGGTCATCTTCCAGCCATCGCTTCGATGCATAATACCTGTACTTGTTAGACGACTCCATAAAGCCTCCTTCATCCGTGCCGGCCCACACATCATCTTCCACTACAGCAATCTTGTTAATCTTAGGAACCGGAACTTTAATATGAAGAGATGTTACGGTGTCGCCGGTATTTGCATTTATTCCATAGTAACCATTTTCGGTTCCGATGATAATTTCATCGCCGCGAAAACCGATTGCGCTAAAATTTTTTCCGCTATGGATCTTCTTCAATGATCCGTTCGCAAGCGAGTACACATTTGTGCTACTTAGCAGGTAAAAAGTTCCCCGGTGAACATCTACAGACAAAATATCCTGAACCTGGTCAGGTAATTCTCTTATTTTTTTGGATGATACAACCGCCAACGCATTCTCACCCACCAATAATATCGAGCCATCGGCTGCAACAGCTATCTGCGAATACTTTCTTTCCGGAATTTCCGCATACGGCTGTCCCGCATTTCCATTACTCAGTAAATGATTGTTGTACAAGTAATACAGATCACCGCTACCTTCCTGCACAGCAATATCGACCGGAACCGTATTCGCGAGCGGCGTATAACGCAAGTCCTTTACGAGTTCGCGGTCGCTTACCCGTAACACGCCCTTGTCTGAAAGAACGTAAATGTTATCATTGTAATCGCTTACCACCTTGCGCAGCTTCGCACCCTTCAGCGATTCATTCAGTTTGTATTTAATAGAAACTGCCTGGCGGAATGGTTTGTCCGGATCGGCCGCATACGCAGTAGTGATGCCGAGACACACCAATAATATTCCTGGAAAAATAAAGCGGACCATTATTGCAGCAGCCACATTTTCGATAACTCTTCATCAATTGCAGGCACAAGTGTTCCTACACCAGCATCGTATGCATCCTTATTCTGGCCAAGTTCAGCACCAGGATAACGGAAGCGCAATGGAAAGCTGAATGTGTTAAGGTTACCATTCTGTGTAATATCAGGCAAACCTGTACGACGAAGATCAAGATATGCCTCCACCGCATTGAGGAAAAGACCTAACCACTTTTGTTCGGCGATCTTCTCCAGTTTGCCAGCTTCGTCACCGGGTAAGTCAATAGAAGACTGCGCAAGATAGTCGTCGATATCGTCCTCGGCTATACCCCAACGTTGCATAGAGAGTGTTATGCCTTTGCGATAGTATTCGTTAGCGTCAGCTGTTACTAAACCTCTTGCGGCGGCTTCTGCTATGATAAACTGCACTTCATCGCTGTTCAAAATCATCGCGCGTAACAAGGGGTGACTATTCTCACGAAACAGCTTCGAAAATTTTGACACTTTGAAATTTCCTACAACGCCACCGGCTTCAGTATCATAGTGGCCGTTTCCATTTTTCCAGTCACCTGCCATACCCGCTATAAAGCCTGCATACAGCTTGTTGGAATCGAGGATGTTTATTTTTTGTGCTTCGATCACCGGATCTGAGTGATTGATAAATTCCCAGGTAGATTCATAAGTGTAGCCATTCGGATCGGTTGTAACAACTGTTGTTCCGTCCAAACTTGCGTTGCTCGTCCATGGTTTCTCTGCGGGCGCAAACCAGATATCCAAACGCGGATCGTTGTAGCCCGTAAGCATGTCGACAAGCGTTTTCGAAGGCCTTCTTTTTTCGAACTCTTCCCTATCAGGCCAGTTGACTGTGCCGCCTGTCCAGGCATTGTCGCCAGTGGCGCCAACATATTCAATTGATGCGTTTTCGTCGGCTTCTGTAAAGATTGGCGTTTGTGAAGGATTGCCGATGATCGCTGCCATTTTAGTACCTGCATCAGACATTTTCTTCGATGCCCTCATCAACAAACGAAGCCTGAGTGAATTCGTAAACTTCTGCCATTTTACTTTGTCACCGTGAAACATCAGATCTTCATTTGGAGCGATGTTCACTGTGCCGTCAGCAATAAGCGTGTTAGCTGTTTCCAATTCAGCAAGAAGACCTGCGTAGATACTCTCCTGCTTGTCATACTTCGGATACAATATGCCTTCGCGGCCTTTCAACGCTTCTGTGTAGTATATGTCTCCATAAAAGTCTGTCATGAATGAAAAAAGCAAAGCGCGGAATGTCATAAATATTCCCTGGTACGATTTCGATCCTCTCTTTTCAGATAAGGATATCGCGCCATCTACAAGTTTCAGAATTTCCATCGCGCTATACAACTCAGTCGACGGAGTCTTGAACCCGGAATAAAAATTATCGCTTCCCTGGAAGTTTCTTACGATGTACTGAACCGCCCCGGGCAGCTTGGTGTTATCATAACCCATCTTCTGGTAGAAGACAGATGTTTTTGCGATGATAGACGACAAGAGGAAATTATCGTTTACCGATTCTGTTGCGTCTATTTCTTCCTGGCGGTCCTGCGTTCTCAGTGCATCCTTACTACACGATGCGATAGTAGCCACTGAAAACAGAACGAATATTTTGAAGATGAATGTTTTCATAAATTGTTTTTTCTATTATTTAGAAATCAATTCCGATTTTAAAACCCATAGAACGAATACTTGGCAAGGTTGCTCTCAGTACGCCCTGTCCTGTACCTACACCACTGAATGCAGTTTCAGGATCTTCGTGCCTGCCTGATTTGTTCCATTGAAAAACATTTCTTCCTACCAGCGAAACGTTTACTCCGTTCAGTTTATACCTGTTCGTTATTTTGTAAGGAAGGTAATAAGTGAGTGAAATCTCCCTGAGTTTGAAGTTCGTTGCATCATAAGTTCTAGTTGATGCAAAGTCCCAGATAACATCACCATAACTGTTGTAAGGTATCTGGTAGAATGTGTTGTTAGGATCTTTACCGTTTTCTATCAGCTCGCCACCGTCAGGATCGTTGGGATTGATAAATACTCCGCGTGCATAGCTCGCATCGTTATTATCGGAACGTTGCCCGTCATTGTTATTGTTGATCGCATCGTAAGCGCTCGCTCCTTCAGGAGGCCACGCAAGACCACCGTGCGCGGCGTCTCTTCCTCCTAACCACCAGGGATTATCCGGACCGGATCCAAGTGTTGTGAATGCGCGGCCGTTCGATTCGAGATACTGCTGGTTCACCGATACATATCTTCCGCCTTTTCTAAGGCTACCAACAATGTTCAGTGAAAATTGTTTGTAACGCAGGTTTGTATTTAATCCTATAATGTAATCAGGGTTAAAGTTTCCAACTTTCGCCCTGTCTCTTTCATCACCTGATATCTGGAACTCGCCTGTTTCGTTATTCAACAAATACTGTCCCGCATATTTGCCATCTTTTACTTTGAGGATCGGGTTCTGTTCGTAGATGTTACCAATCTCTTCACCTACAGCAATTTTTATTCTTGTCTTACCATCATAATCGGCAAACACATATCCGTTTGGCGCGAATATATCGGCAAGCCGTGTGATCGTTGCTTTGTAATGGGTAAATGACGCTGTTACGTCCCATGTAAGGTCTTTTGTGCGTACCGGTGTTACGCTCAATCCAAATTCAACACCCTTGCTCCTTACATCTCCGATGTTTGTAAGCATACCCGTATAGCCGGTACCCTGAACCGTAGGAATCTCATCTATCTGGTTCTTTTGATCTTTGATGAAATAGGTAAGATCGAAGCGGATCCTGTTGTTAAACATCGCCAGGTCGATACCAGCTTCCTTGGTAACGGAGTGCATAGTCTCCAGGTTAGGATCTACCAGTGTTGCCTGGATATTTACGGTTTTTACCGCACCCCAGTTGCTCGATTCGAAGTAGTAAAAGTCTTTGGAGCGGCTTACCACAAGGCCGTTACCTACATCAGCAAGGGCTGCACGGAACTTCAACAGGTTGAAGATTGCCGGAAGCTTTAAGGTTTCTGAGGCCACCCAGCTCAATGACGCTGAAGGATAGAAGTAGCTGATTTTTTCCTGTGCAAGCGTTCCTTTCCAGTCGTTTCTTCCCGTGATATCAAGGAAGAATTGGTTGTCATAGCCAATGTTAGCCGTACCATACACCGCTGATGATTGGCCCGTTGCGCTTACAGCAGGTGGCGTGATCAGCGTTCCTGGTACCGCGTTGCCAATGGTAAATAATCCGGGAGCAGATAATCTGCCGGCCCCTGCTTCCAGTGTTGAATTATCATTGAATGCATAGTTTCCTCCAACAGAAGTTGACAAAGAGAACTTACCAAAATCATTATTGTAAGTTACGATCGCATCCGAATTTACAAGGAGGCTGCTGTTAGTACCGATGTAAAACTGTCCGTCGCCATTTGCGTATTTACCATCAAGACTTCCTGATCCCCATGATTGGCGCAGCTCGTAATTTTCTTTCACGCTCTCCATACCTGTACGTGCCAGGAACGAAAAATGTTTTGTGAACTGCCAGTCTAACTGGAGTTTTCCAAAATAATTATCTCTCGTAAAGCGGTGAATTTTTTCATAAGTGGTCCACCATGGGTTAGCATTACTTACATCCAATCCATTCGGTTCCATAATTGAGCCATTCTGTTGAATGCCTTCATATCCTTTCAACCAGTAATCCCTCATTTCAGAAAGCGGCTGAAGGTTTGTAGGGAAGTTAAACAGCAAACTATTTAATATACTGTTCGATCCAACCGTGTTGGCCTTGTTAGGCGAATTTGTTCTTATGTATGAACCACTAACTGAAACCTTCACCGTATTGGTGAGGCGATACTCCGAATTCAACGCAATTGAAGTCTGGGAGATTTTGGTGTTAGGCATCACTCCCTTGTTATTCATATTCGAGAGTGATAACCTGAAGGCACCTTTATCGTAGTTACCCCTGATGTTTACGTTATTGGTAAGCGTGTTACCGGTTTGCAGGTATTCTTTTACCCTGTTTTCTTTCGAAGAAACCATTGGCTTATTATTCCAGGCCTGCATCTTCGTATCCCAGTAGTCAGACGAAAAAGAACCATCGAGTTTAGGACCCCATGTATCTGTATTATCAAATTGCCATTCGAACGCTCTTTCACCTTGTCCATATTCCTGTTGCTCCTCTATGAACTGGTATGCCTGGTCCCAGATGGCTGATGTATTATATGAAACACCGATTCCTTTCTTTCCGCCTTTACCTGATTTAGTAGTGATCATCACCACGCCATTACCACCGTCAGCGCCATATAATGCGCCTGCACTTCCTCCTTTCAATATCACCACACTTTCTATGTCTTCAGGATTTAACTGCGAAAGGATGTTGCCGAAGTCAACACCATCTTTTTGTGTGAATGATTGCGTTCCCACCGGAATTCCATCAATAACATAAAGCGGCTGTGACTGCTTGGAAATGTTTGCCTCTCTCTTTGATGGCATCGTAGTGGTACCGCGGATATTCACCAGCACCGATGAAGTCGGGTCGCTACTGAGACTTGAAATATTTACACCGCTGATTTTACCATCGAGCGATTTTAAGAAATTAGGGTTTGCCGCCTTTGTAAGATCTTCAGATTTTACTTCTGATACGGAATACGCAAGCGATCTTTTATTACGCGTAATACCGAGAGCAGTTACTACAACATTGGAAAGCTCCTCAGCTTTCCCGGCCTGGAGCGTAACGTCTATTGTGGTTTGATTACCTACAGGCAGTTCATATTGCAGATACCCAACAGAACTAAACACCAAAATAGCTTCAGGTCCTGAAACTTTTAAGGTATATGCTCCGTTGTCGTTTGTGGTCGTGAAGTTGGTCGTCGTTTTTTCCTGCACGGTGATCCCACTTAGATTAGTTCCGTTGACATCCTTCACCACGCCGCTTACCGCAACATCAACCGGGGCGGTAGTTTGCGTTTCAAAAGAGACAGGTGTTACGAGCGTTTTTTCTTCAGGGACAATAATGTAAACATTGTCGACTTTCTTGTAGGTAAGGCCCGCGGGTTTTAGCACCTTGTTGAGACGCTTTCCCGGGCTCTCCGATGATTTTTTGGAAATCATTTCATACTGCACCACCTTCTCCTTCATTGCTTCGGAAGAATAGCTGAAGTAGATGTGAGTGGCTTCCTGGAACTGCTGCATGAACACACGCAGTGGCACGCTTTTCAGTTTGTTGCCTTTTGAATTTTGTTGTGCGTGGTTTGGGTCGGCGTTTGCCATCACCAGGTCCTGCGCAGATACAATTAAGTAACTGCAGGAGGAAAGGCAAAGGGCAACAGCATACTTTTTAAAGATTCGGAGGTGGTCAACGGTACTTCTCATAACGTGTAGTTGTGCATTTATTGAATCGAGAGCTGCCTATTATTTATCTGGGATATCTGAACGTCGAGGGTTGCGGTAATTACTTTTACCAGGTTCTGTAATGTGTTCGCGGGAATCACAGCGGTCATTCGATGATTCATCTTTGCTTTGTCCTGGAAGACTACATCCACATCATAATACTCTTTAATGAGCAAGGCGATTTCCTGCAGCGTCAGGTTCCTGAAATTCCATTCGCCCTCTATCCACGCAGCGTAAAGTGAAGGATCTATCTTTTCCTTTATGAATGAAGCATTGTCTGCATCCAGCTGAATTTTATCACCGGGTAAAAGGTATTCAGCATGAGTGTCATTACTCTTGTTTACCTGCACTTTTCCGCTGGTGAGCGCAACGGCTACCTGCTTGGTGCGTGCATTAACGTTGAACTGGGTGCCCAACACTGTTATGTCAAGTGTTTTGGCGTGTACAATAAATTTTTGTTTAGAAGCAAGTTTCTTCACCTTGAAGAATCCGTTCCCGGTAAGAAACACTTCCCTGCTGCCTGAATTAAAATCATTTGAATACAGTTCCGAGCCTGCATTGAGCACTACCACCGAACTGTCTGCCAGCATAATTTGCTTAGTTTCCCCGGCTGCCGTGCGGGCAATGAAAATCTTATCAGAAGATGATTTTTTGCCTGATTGCAGGGCGAACAACCCAACGGCGACGAGCACGCTGGCAGCAACGCCGATAGCTAATAATTTGATGACAGGTGATTTCCGTTTGGCCTTACGATCGTCGATGTTAAGTTGCTGAAATATGTTTTCCTTCAGCTGTTTCCGTTCCTGGTCTGTAAGACTTTTAAAATATTTTCGTTCCATCCACTACCAGGAGATAGGAATGCGCTGCGGATACTCATTTTTTGAAGAAAATATTTTCAGGCAAGAAAGAAAGCGATCAAAACGGGCGTCATGGCGTCCCTTAGCCGGCGGAAAGTGCGAAAGGCGAGATTATTTACAGACTGATAGTTCAACTGCAGTTTTGTGGCAATTTGCTCATAGGTAAGGGATTGATAGAAACTTAGTTCGAGCAATAGCTTCTGCCGCTTTGAAAGCTTCGATATGGCAATGTTCAAGCGGTGTTGACTTTCCATATCATTATCTGCAGAAATCAACCTCTCCTCTACATTTAAATCCGGGGAAATAGTTTCAGAAATATCGCCTGCAATGAACAGATGATTTTTGCGCAGTTTCTTGAATAATATAGTGCGTAAAACTTTTGTGAGATATGCCCTGGAATCGTTGACTTCTCCGATCGTTTTACGATAGTTCCATATCTCGATAAAAGCTTCCTGGATGGCATCTTTGGCGAGTTCGCGATCTGTGGTGATATACATAGCTGAAACAAACAGCTTATCGATGTAAGCATCATACAAGTGGCCGAGCGCCTGAGGGTCATCATTTTTCAGGTTATTCCACCAGTCAAATTCTGGATTTGATGCAAGCGGGAGCATGTATTGATCAGGGAGTTTTGGTTAATGCGCCTAATTAAATATACCATTTCTTTGCAAATAAAAAATTGGAATAACTTCCTTTACAATTAATTAATGCTACTTGATACATGGAGAAAATTACCGAACAACCTTCCTTACACCGACATCTTGAACAAAAAACAGTTGCGGAAATTACTGCGCTGATTAACCAGGAAGATAAAAAGGTTGCGGAAGCAGTCAACGCCGCCCTTCCGCAACTTAACAGGGTAATTGAGATGATTGTTGAGAAGTTAAGCCGCGGAGGAAGAATGTTTTATCTCGGCGCGGGTAGTGGCGGTCGCCTTTCTGTGCTCGATGCCATTGAACTTCCTACAACGTTTGGCGTACCGAAAGATCTTGTGCAGGTCATTCTTGCCGGTGGACAAGAAAGGTTGATAGATGCATTGGAACAGATGGAAGATGATACCGAAGCCGGATGGTTGATGTTGCAACAGAAAAATGTAAGTGACAAGGATATTGTACTAGGCATAACAGCGAGCGGTTCAACACCTTTTGTGGTAGAGGCGCTGAAGAAATGCCGGGACAACAACATCTTTTCGGCCTGTATCACGAACAACCCTGGTAGTGAAGTAGCAAAGTATGCGGACATCCCTGTAGAAGTACTCATGGGCCCTGAATTCATTACCGGCAGCACGCGTATGAAATGCGGCACCGCGCAGAAGATGATCTTCGATATGATCAGCACAACGGTAATGATCCGCTTGGGCAGAGTGATTGATAACAGGATGGTAAACGTGAGCCTGATCAATAATAAAATAACGGACCGGGCGGTGAAGATGCTGATGGAGATGGGTAAGATAGATGATTATAATATAGCTAAGGAAAAACTATTAAAGTATGGCAGTGTGAAGGAAGCATTGGAAAAGGTGATTGATGCCGGGTAAAATTTTTAATGTTTATTTTCTATGAAGAACCCGGCAAATAAGCCTTTGCTACCAGGCGGTCCTATGGTTATCATCGGCATGCTATTCTTCGTGTTCGGATTTATTACGTGGCTGGGTTCGGTCCTTATCCCCTATCTGAAGATTGCGTGCGAGCTTAATAATTTCGAATCATATCTCGTTACCTTTTCGTTCTACATTTCCTATTTCATCATGGCGATCCCATCTGCATGGGTGTTATCGAAAACCGGTTACAAGAAAGGAATTTCTTTGGGTCTGCTGGTGATGTCGGTTGGCACGTTTCTGTTTATTCCCGCCGCATTCGACCGTAACTATTTACTTTTTCTCACAGGCTTATTCATCCAGGGAATGGGCCTCGCGATTTTGCAGACTGCAGCCAATCCGTATGTCACTATACTTGGACCCAGGAACAGTGCGGCAAAGCGAATGAGTGTAATGGGAATTTGCAACGGGATTGCGGGAGTGTCGGCACCGCTTATTCTCGGTGCAATTATGCTCAGCGATGCGGATCATATCAGTGACACTATCCAATCATTAGATCTCGCTGCGAAAGACGCCGTACTGGATCAACTTGCTCATAAAGTAATCTTTCCCTACCTCGTAATGATGTGCGTGCTGCTATTGCTGGCGGTGATGGTATTTTTTTCAAGCCTGCCTGACTTAAACAGCGAGCCCGACAGCGACGAAACTGGTTCGATCGCACTTCCGATCCGTAAAAGCATTTTACAGTATCCGCATTTTATTTGGGGCGCTGTAACATTGTTCTTTTACGTAGGCGTTGAGGTGATTGCGATAGATACGATTATTTCCTACGCATCTTCCATAGGCATCCGGTTATCAACCGGCAAATTCTTTTCGAGTCTTACGCTTGTCAACATGCTCATCGGCTACATTGCTGGCATTTTACTGATCCCCAAATATCTCAGCCAGGAAAAGGCATTAAAGATCTGTGCTGTAGCCGGCATATGTTTTTCTTTAGCGGCATTGGTAACTGGTGGTGTCACTTCTATCGTGTTTATTGCGTTTCTTGGATTGGCCAATTCGTTGATCTGGCCTTCGATGTGGCCGTTGGCGACAAATGGATTAGGCAAACATCTGAAGAAAGGATCAGCCTTAATGATCATGGCTATCGGCGGTGGCGCCGTCATCCCACTACTGTATGGAAAATTAGCCGACACCTATAACGCACACAGCGCCTACTGGCTGCTTGTACCGTGCTATACATTAATAGTGTATTACGCATTCAGAGCGTACCGTCCGCGGTAATAATCTATCAATCCATCCATCGGTTCTGCGATGATGTTGCCGCAAGTAATATCATGTTGGTCACAAAGCTGCTTGATAATATGCCGGTAGACTACAGAAATACTCCCGGTAAAGTGAACGGGCACCTTGTGTCGCTGCTCGTATTCAGACACATGTATATCAAAAAAATCAGCGAGACCTTTCTTTAAGATCGCCTTCACCTGTGGATGTAGCCTGTTGCGCGAGAGGAAGTAAGAAAAGGATGCGAAGAACCTGCTGGCATATGGTTCGGAGTAAGTTTTATACAAAAGCTTATCGGGGTTCAGCGCGAATTCTGCTTCAAATAAAACCCTCAGCGACGGATCTATTTTATTATACAAATACTGGATGGCGAACATTTTGCCGAGATACGCACCGCTCCCTTCATCACCAAGCACATAGCCCAGGCCCGGAATATTTTTCCTGATCTCTTTGCCGTCGAAGTAGCCGGAGCTCGAGCCCGTACCTAAGATACACGCGATACCTTCGTTGTTTCCGCAGAGCGCATGGGCAGCGGCAAACAGATCGTACGACACATTTACAATTGCCCCCGGAAACACATCTGCAAGGGCGTCGGCAATCACTTTAGAAGTTTGCGGAGCCGTACATCCCGTACCGTAGTAGTGTATATCTGAAATTTCCAGCGGTTGCCCGACGCCCGGCAACAACTCCGAACGGATGAGTTCAGCTACCTGGACAGCGTTGAGAAAGTATGGACTTATCCCCTGCGTTTTGATCCGCGTATTTACTGAAGCAGACAAAATACACCACTCCGTTTTTGTTGCGCCGCTATCTGCAATCAATATCATTCCGCCAACTTTCTGGATTTATTTTATAATATTTACCCGTATATTCAAGTTACGAATATAACAGACCCTGTAAGATTTCGGTTTCGTTCCATCCAAAATTGAAATTGATTTTTATATGGCAATCTGTTTTTAATGGATAACCTTCCACTCACAGATATAACAATCATTGTCTGTTATCTCCTGGCAATGATACTGGTGGGATTTTACTTTTCAGGAAAGAATAAGAATTCTGAACAGTTCACCAAAGCCTCCGGCAAAATTCCGGGATGGGCGATTGGCATGTCCATCTACGCCACTTTCTTAAGCAGCAACACATTTCTTGGCGTTCCGGGTAAAGCCTTTGGCAGCAATTGGAACGCTTATGTTTTTAGTTTGTCGATGCCATTCGCCGCATGGATCGCCAGCAAGTACTTTGTGCCCTTCTATAGAAAAACGCATGAAATTTCCGCCTACACGCATCTCGAACACCGGTTTGGCCCATGGGCGCGCACCTATGCAGTGATCTGTTTTCTGCTTACGCAGATCGCAAGAATGGGTTCAATATTCTTCGGCATCGCACTAAGCCTGCAGGCACTTCTTGGTTTTCCAATGGCTGGTATTATGATTGTAATGGGCGCCTGTATCATTATATATACAGTCCTCGGCGGAATGGAAGCAGTGATATGGACGGAAGTCATCCAGGCAGTCATTAAGACGTTAGGGGCCTTCATCATTTTATATCTCATCTTCCGCGAAATGCCAGGCGGTGTTTCACAAATCATTGCAATAGGCGAACGCGATCAAAAATTTAGTTTAGGTAGTTTTTCGCCTGACTTTACACAAGCATCTTTCTGGGTAATATTCTTTTACGGCTTTTTCATCAACCTGAATAATTTTGGAATGGACCAGAATTATGTTCAACGTTATCATACGGCAAAAAGTGAAAAGCAGGCCGCACGCTCCATCTGGTTGTGCGTAGCGATGTATGTTCCTGCATCGCTTTTGTTCTTTATCATAGGCACGAGTCTTTACGCTTTTTACCAGGCACAGCCCGAACAAATCAGTTCAATTGCGGGATCGCAGCAGCCCGCCGATTATGGCGATAAGGTGCTTCCATATTTTATGGTCACAAAAATGCCGACAGGTTTAGTGGGCCTGATCGTGTCCGCCATTCTTTCAGCAGCGATGAGCACCATCAGTTCGGGAATGAATGCATCAGCTACAGTTTTTACTATCGACATTTATAAAAGATATTTTAAACCGGGCATCAGTGAAAAGAAGCAATTCTTCGTGCTCCAGTTCTGCACGTTTATCTTTGGTATACTTGGTCTCGTTACCGGTATAGCAATGATCGGAAGTAAAAGTCTGCTCGATATCTGGTGGGAATTGTCAGGAATATTTGCGGGAGGAATGCTTGGATTGTTCCTGCTAGGCATTGTCAGCAGCCGTACAAGAAGTCATGAAGCATTCGTTGCCACAATACTTGGGGTACTCGTGATATTATGGATGACGCTATCACATATGCTGCCTGATAAATATGAATTTCTCAGGAATCCGCTGAATAAAAACATGGTGATCGTAATTGGAACGCTGACTATATTCCTCGCCGGCCTGCTGCTTACCCGCACAAGGAGATCGTTAAATGTTGCAGAAATAAAAAGATAATGTATGAATAACGCGCAAAACAAATTTGTTCCGGTAATGATTACCCCTTTCAATCTGAAAGCAAAGGTTGACTTTGAAGTGGTATCGGAACTCGTGGAGTTTTATCTTTCAACAGGTGTAAAAGGATTATTCGCAAACTGCCTTAGCAGCGAAATGTATAGCATTAGTGAAGATGAACGACTGGAACTTACACGACACATCGTTAAAGAAGTTCGTGGACGCGTGCCCGTTGTAGCCACTGGCTCATTTGGGTTAACCATCTCAGATAAAGCTGAATTTGCGAAGAAGATCTACGACACGGGCATCAATGCAGTCATCCTGATCACTGGTCATTTTGCAAACGTGGAAGATAGTGATGAAATACTGGTGTCTAATTTTGAGAAAATGTTCAGGCTCACACCGGGTATTCCCCTGGGAATGTATGAGTGTCCGGCACCGTACAAGAGAATACTATCTGCTGAGGTGTTTAAAAGACTGCTGGAGTCAGACAGACTTGTATATCACAAAGACACGTCATTGGATCTCGAGAAGATCAAAGCAAAGATTGACCTGGCAAAACAGAACAGCAAGTTTGAATTTTATGATGCACATACACCTAATGCGATGTATTCGTTGCAGATGGGCGCCAAAGGCATGTCGTCGATTTCCGGAAATTTCTATCCTGAAATATTGGTCTGGATGTGCAACAACGCAAGAAATCCTGATAAGATCGAAGAAGTAAAATGGCTGCAGTCTGAATTGTCGCGCGTAGATCCCTTAATTCACATTGCCTACCCGCTGAGCGCGAAATACTTTTTAAGGAAGAGAGGCTTGCATATCAGGACCATCAGCAGGGCACACGCACTGGAGCTTACACCAGAACAAAAGAACACGTTGGATGAAATACATGAAAGTTTTCTTTCGTGGTGCGACAGGTTAAAAATTGTACCGTCAGATTCAAAAAAAGAATCGCTATCCGATACAACACTCGATCCAGCGATATAAAATATGCCGATGAAAAGATATTCCTTTATAATGTTTCTGTTGTTTGGATTGGCCTGTAGCCGGCCAACCACATCCATTACCCTTACGCGGGTGAACAATGAACACTTGTTTGGCGAGAAGCGACCCTTCGAACAGTGTCACGCTTCCACGATGATCAACATGGGCAACAACAAATATTTGTTTGCATGGTTTGCAGGCAAGGCTGAAAAGGATGATGATGTTGGTATCTGGATCGCCGATGGAGAGCCCGGACAGTGGTCTGATGTTCGTCTTGCTGTTAAGATCAGGAACGATCCACACTGGAACCCTGTATTGTTCAAGGCTGCAAACCGGGTATATCTATTTTTCAAAGTAGGTAAAGAAATTGATTATTGGGAAACATGGATACAACATTCAGATGACCAGGGAAAGACATGGTCGGCGGCGCGCGAGCTTGTACCTGGCGACAAAGGTGGTCGCGGACCCGTGCGCAATCAACCGATCATTTTATCAGATAACAGCTGGCTGGCCCCGGCATCAGTTGAACACAACGATGTTTGGAACGCTTTTGTTGACAGAAGTGAAGACGAAGGCATGACATGGAAAGCATCGGACACTTTGCCGATCGACAGAAAAGTAATCATCGGCCAGGGCGTCATTCAACCAGCGTTATGGGAATCTTCTCCCGGCCAGGTGCATATGTTATTGAGAAGCTCTGCCGGCAGCATCTGCCGAAGCGACTCAAAAGACTACGGTAAAACATGGAGCCCGATCTACAAAACAGATCTTCCAAACAACAATAGTGGTATCGACGTTACGCAGATCTCAGGCGACACCATCGCGCTCATTTATAATCCCGTCAGTAAAGATTGGGGCGACCGCTTTCCCATCACCATTGCTGTATCAAAGGACAATGGCAAAACATGGCCGATGAAAGTGGATATCGAAAAAGGCAAAGGCGATGATGAGCTTTCGTATCCCGATATTTTATATGAAGATGGGTACCTGGTGTGCTGTTATACATGGAACCGCAAAACGATTGCATTCTGGAAAGGGAAACTTGAATTTGAATGATAAGAAAACTTACATCCCTGGTTGGTCGCAACTATTGTTGCGGCCTGTTCATATAGCCAGGAAAAAAACGAATTAATTTTTCCGTTACAGGAAAAACATGTTCATGGGAGTACGATCGTTAGTTTACCAGGTGGCGACATGCTCGCTGCCTGGTTTTTTGGAAGCGGTGAGCGCAAAGAAGATGATGTAAAAATTATGGGTGCGAGATTGAAGAAAGGTGAAACAAAATGGTCTGCGCCGTTCCTGATGGCCGACACGTATGGTATTCCTGATTGTAACCCGGTTTTATTTCTGAATGGTAAAAATAAATTGTTCCTGGTGTGGATTGCAGTGCAGGCAAATTTGTGGGAACAATCTGTTATTCGGTTTAAGACGGCTGTAAAGTATTCCGGTGATGGCGCGCCGCAATGGAACTGGCAGGATGATATCTTATTGAAACCCGATGAGCGTTTCGCAAAAGAAGTAGAGAAAAAGTTTAAGGACCTGCCGAAAAATAAAAGTGGATGGGCAGGATATGCGCCACGCTATGACGACATGATCATCGCGGCGAGTAAAGACATTACGAAAAGAAGTTTTGGATGGATGACGAGAATTCAACCTGTCATTCTGAAATCAGGAAGGATTCTGTTGCCGTTGTACTCTGATGGTTTGAATATGTCGATGGTGGCGATCTCCGATGATGACGGAGAAACATGGAAGCCATCATTGCCTATAGTTGGTCGCGGACCGATTCAGCCCGCACTCGCGTGTAAAGAAAAACGGTGACATCGTAGCGATGATGAGAGATAGTGGCGATGAGCCGACGCGCGTACAACGAAGTGTTTCTACTGACAATGGTGAATCATGGACGGCAGCGTTGAAAACGGAAATACCGAATACAGCGAGTGTGGAACTTTACAATTTAGCCAACGGCAGGTGGGCGTTTGTTGGAAATGATATCGATGATGGGCGGTACAGGTTGTCTCTATTTATTTCGGATGATGAGGGTGCTACATGGAAATGGAAAACGAAATTGGAAGATAAAAGCGAAGGCAATTTTTCTTATCCTGGTATGGTGCAGACGGCAGATGGTTTGCTGCATATCACGTATTCGTATCATGAAGGAGATAAACGCAAGGCGATAAAGTATAGAGTGATAGATATTTCCCTGCGGGAGGCTTCCCTGCCGGGGGCTTTTTTGAGGGAGCGTTCTCTGCCGGAGGATATTTTGACGGAGTCAAATTCCAGCAAAATCCAGGAATCACCGTCGGAGTCCTCTCTGCCGGGGGCTTTTTGATGGAGCTTTTTTGCCGGGGGTTTTTTGACAGGGGCTTTTTGACAGGAGCTTCCCTGCGGGGCATCCCTGCCGGGGGCTTTTTGATGGAGGCTTTCCTGCCGGAGGCTTTTTGACAGGAGGCTTTCCTGACACGGAGGCTTTCCTGCCGGAGGCATCCCTGCCGGAGGCTTTCCTGCCGGAGGCATCCCCGCCGGGGGCTTTTTGATGGAGGCTTTCCTGCCGGAGGCAGCGCGTCCAAGCAAACAAAAACAAACAAATAATTAAACCATCGTACACATGTCACACAACAGCAGGAGAAAATTCCTTCAAAACACTGGAGTAGCCGCCGCAGGCATCCTCATAGTCCCCCGCCACGTACTTGGCGGAAAAGGCTTCATCGCCCCGAGCGACAAACTAATAATCGCCGGAGTCGGCGTAGGCGGCAAGGGCAGATCTGACCTCAGCAACTTTTATGAAAGCGGTAAGTCTGAAATCGCATTTCTGTGTGACGTAGACGACAGGCGTTCTGCCGAATCAAGAAAGAATTTTCCAAAAGCAAAATATTACAAAGATTGGCGTGAGATGTTCGACAAAGAATCAAAAAACTTTGATGCGGTGTCTGTATCCACCCCCGATCATAATCACGCCGTAATTGCAATGGGCGCAATGCAACTAAAGAAACATGTGTACGTGCAAAAACCACTGACACACGATATTTATGAAGCAAGAAAATTAACAGAAGCAGCCGAAAAATATAAGGTGGTTACGCAGATGGGCAACCAGGGTTCGTCTGGCGATGGTGTGCGGCAGTTGAGGGAATGGTATGATGCCGGAATTATCGGCGACGTACATAGCGTGTACTGCTGGACGAACCGCCCGATATGGCCGCAAGGCATTCCGTGGCCTTCAGCAAAACCACCTGTACCAAAAGAATTGGATTGGGATCTTTGGCTGGGCACTGCTCCTTACAAAGATTACGTTGACAACCTTATTCCGGGCAGCTGGCGTGGCTGGTGGGATTATGGTACCGGCGCACTCGGCGACTTAGGTTGTCATTTAATGGAAGCGCCATTCCGTGTGTTGGATCTTAAGTATGCAACCGATGTTGAAGCGAGTGTTGGCAGTGTGTTCACTGCATTCGGCGAACGTGGTGTATTTCCTGATAGCTGTCCTCCTTCGAGCCATGCTACGTTAACCTTTCCGAAAACAAGTAAGACATTGGGTCCGGTTAAGTACCATTGGATGGATGGTGGAATAAAACCAGAGCGCCCTGAAGAACTCGGTCCGAATGATTTATTTGGCGATGGAAACAGCGGAATCTTATTCGTAGGCACAAAAGGAAAAATGATGGCGAGCGAATATGCAGCGAACCCGCGACTTTTACCTCTCTCGAAGAACGATGAAGTGAAGGTGAAAAAAGTATTTGACAGGGTACCTGGTGGCGCTGATGGTCACTACGCGCAATGGGTGGAAGGTGCGATTGCCGGTTATGGAAATGCGAAACTGAGTTCGCCGTTTGAATTAGCGGGCCCATTGACGGAAGCGATCCTAATGGCAAACCTCGCTATTCGCGGCGCAGACATGCCGAAGCCACGCAAGGATAAGGATGGATTTGATTACCCTGTAAGCAATATGAAATTACAATGGGATCATGTGAACATGAAAGTGACGAATTACGACGACGTGAATCAGTTCGTGAAGAGAGAGTACAGAAAAGGATGGAGTTTGTAAGATAGATTACGGCCAGTATTGAGCGATTTTTTTTCTAACGAAGGCAACGCTTCGCTCTAGCTGGTCCATTCCATCAACACCATCCTCGATACTTATCCATCCATTGAAGCCAACATTCTTTAAGGTGGAGAAAATCGCGTCGTAATCATTTAAACCTTTGCCAATTTCACCGTGACTCAGGCGCTTCGCATAACCCGTTGCGCCTGTCTCCTCCTTTCTGAGATCTTCAATCGTTCCCTCTTTCAGGTAACGGTCGCTTGCGTGCATTGTTACAACGCGATGCTTAACCTTATCGAGTAAATCCAAAGGATCTTCGCCCGCGAGAAAGGCGTTGCTGGGATCATAGTTAACGCCGAAATATTCGTCGTTTATACTATCTACCAATTTGCAAAAAACATCTGACTGCTGTGCGAATTCCGGAAATTCCCAGAAGTCATCTTTATAATGATTTTCAAGAATGAGTGTTACACCGAGACTGCGTGCAAATGGCAGGCAACTTTGAATGCAGTCTGCTGCTAATTTTACGCCTTCGTCTTTTGTCAATTCAGGCCGGCGCTGGCCGGATAATACCCTGCAATATTTTCCCCCAAGTATACTCGTCATCCGGATCCACTGTTTCTGCTTCTCAATTTCATTGTTTCTGAATGCAGCATCGGGGTGAGTAAAATCAGGCGAGCAGCACATCATCGGAATCGTTTTTCCGCGATCCTCTACCTGCATTCTGAAATCTTTCCAATTCTTCTCATCCTGCATCTCAATAAATCCCGCGTACCATTCAAGTCCATCCACGTCGAGCTTCGTTGCAAGATCTATCCATTCCGAGAGTTTCATGCTACCATCCTTGCACAATGCATTCATGAATGCTTTCGGAAATACAGCAAGCTTCGGCATAAATCAACCAGTTAGATTTTAGTATTATGAAGGCGACAACACGCTTTTAACCACTTCGCCCTTATGCATTTTTTCAAATGCCTCTTTCCATTCAGCGATCGGCCATACGCCACCGATGATAGGTTTTACATTGAGTTGCCCGCTGCTCAATAAAACAAGCACTCTTTCCCACATCGGCCAGTTGTGGCTAAAGCTTCCCTGCAGTGTAATATTTTTCTGCACCAAAGGGTCAAGGCAAAAATTAAGTGGCTGCGGCCCCCATCCTACTTTTGTAATTTTTCCGTTTGGCCGCACGAGGCTCATCGCAATGTTTAATGTAGAGCTGTGTCCTGCGGCATCTATCACACATTCTACGCCTAGTCCGTCGCGTTCTTTTGCCCACATCGTAGCATCGCCGGTAAAAGTTTCGCATCCGTATTGTCTTGCGATACTGAGCCTGAATTCGTCAGCTGGCAATCCCAACACTGCCACCTGCGCACCGCACAGTTTCGCCATCGCGGCGCAAAGGATTCCGATCGTTCCGGGACCAATCACAATCACGCGATCACCGGGCTTCAGCCTTGTATTTTCAACAACGGCGCTATAGGCCACACAACAGGGTTCGGTCAAACAAGCCTCTTCAAAGGCCAGTTCATCCGGAACCTGGTGAAGACATCGTGCAGGCACTTTTACGTATTTCGTCATGGCGCCGTTAACACCGTATCCAAATCCTTTTCTCGTGGGATCAAGATTATACAAGCCCACACGCGACATCGGATTATTAAGGTCGATGATCGCGGCGGTCTCGCTTACAACGCGATCGCCCTTCTTCCATTTCTTCACGCGATTGCCCGTCTCGGCAATCACTCCTCCGAATTCGTGTCCGAGTACTACGGGATAATTAACTGTCCAGCTGTGGTCGGATGACCACTGATGAAGGTCGCTTCCGCAAACGCCAACGTTCGCCACTTCCAATAAAACATCTTCATCACCGATCTCAGGAACATCGATGTCTCTTATTTCGACCGACCATTTCTCTTGTGAAAAATTAACAACGGCAGGGGTTTTCAAAATGTATGAGTTTAGGCTTGGGGTTGAAAATTATGTATGCGCTCGCAGATCATTTTCAATGATGCTTCGAGGTTACCGCCGGCTGTTTTAAATTGGTCGGAATCTATTGTAAGTGGTGCGCCTAATACCACGAGTGGTGCGCCGTAAGCCGGACATTGAATGGCTTGTTCCAATGATAGTCCGCCGACAGCCTGCACCGGAATTTTTACTGCCTGCACAACTTGTTTTAATTGGTCGAGTGGGCTTGGCATTCGTTCTCCACGCGCTGCTATTCCGCGCCTTTCGTCATATCCGATGTGATGAACAATATAGTCGCACCCGAGGTCTTCGAGCCACTTTGCTGCTGCTACCATGTCTTCGCAGCCAAGGTTATCTCCCATCACTTTCACACCGAAGTCTTTGCCTGCTTTAACTACACATTTAATGGTTTCTTCGTGCGCGCGTGCCATTACTACCACGTGTGTGGCGCCGGCTTTCGCCATCATCTCTGCTTCGAGATATCCGCCGTCCATTGTTTTGAGGTCGGCCACGATGGGTATGTTGGGAAATGCGGCGCGTAATTTTTTTACGCCGTGTAAGCCTTCGGCGAGGATCAATGGCGTGCCGGCTTCGAGCCAGTCGACGCCTGCGCGTAATGCCATGGCTGCGGTTTCGAGTGCCTCGTCAATGTTTGTAAGGTCGAGGGAAATTTGTACAATAGGGGTCATCTTGAGAATTCTTATTCTCTAAGTTATCATTATCGGGTGATTATTGAACATCCGTTATTGTACAAGAAATCTCTAACCATTATTGCGAAACCTGCTCATCGTCCTCCAGATCAAGCAACTCAAATATCTTAGCTACTGTCGCATCAAAAGTTTCGTAGTTAAAGCCCGCTCCATTCTGCGCAGCAGCATACACAAACGCGTAATTAAGATCGTAGAGGTCATCTACTGTCAGCCAATCTTCTTCTGTGGCCTGGAGGATCGCTGTATACAATCCTGCAAATTCTCCACTTGGTTCAATAGCAAGCAACTCATCCTGTTCAATAATGTATGGTTGAAGGCTGTCGCCGGTCCATTCTATCGTGTTATCTGTTACGTTCCAGTTTCCGATTTTCATATTTCGCATTTTGGACTAACTCTCTCAATAAATGTGCCCCGAAGTGAAATTATTGATACGCGCGATGGAAAGAAAATTTCGTCTCACTAGCCTTGAAAAGCAGGAGGGAATCCCGATGGATATAAGCATGGCGCTTCAACGGAAAGCTTCTTTTGTTTATTATATAACCGAATACTAGTCTGCAGCAAGACAAGGGTCATTACAAACGCGATAAAAACCAACACCCACTTTATGCTTGATTCATCGGGAAAGAGTATGCTCCAATGCTTTATGGGTTTTAACTCCAAATAAGTCGCTAACACTGCGATTATCAACATCAATACCAATCTTCCTGGCCTCATACAGAATCAAAAAAATAATTTGAGCAGCCATTGTCAACAGTGTTCAAGAGAACCTTTTGGCATTGTTATTCGGGCGCAATGGAAAAAGAGCAACAAAATCAACAACGTGAGCGCGACTTCCAAAAAAAACAAAGTGAAGCAGAAAGACAAACAGGCACTTCAGATGAGGAAGCGTAGTTCAATGTATGCCATCCGGATTCCTGTTGAAAGCGCTTGAAGCTGCAGTAGACTAACCGCTATGCTTTGGGTTTACTATCAACATACTTCTTCAAACCCTTAGTCATCTTCAAATTATTCTTCGGGTCTTCGCAGTAATTGATAACAGCGTTCAAAGCAGTCTCCTTAAGCGCATTTTGATCGTTTGCTAAAGAAGGATTTTTGATAGTATTTTTCGCTACAGCCGCGAGTAATAAAGGCAACATTCCGTCGTTGCCCTTGATGATCTTTCGAAGTGATTCATCAAGATCGAAACCGAAAGTTGGAGTGCCCTGCATCCATTTTATCAAAAATCGATTAGCAGCTTGCCTGTCAGCATCATCCTTATTGTATGGCGTGCTGAAAAGATAATTCGCTGCAGCCATCACAAATGGTTCTGCGGGCTTGTAATCGGCAGCTTTGTCAAGACGAACGGTCTCAAAATCCGGCAGGGACTGTGAGAAAGACATTTGAAAGAAAAACAGCGCACATATAACGAGGAGAGATTTCATAATGGAACACGTTAGTGGTTCACTAAACTAATGCATTTGCAAAAGAAAAATGCGTTCAATGTCTATTTAGAAAATTGTATAAACGTAAAACACTCCGGCACGTGCGAATCCCACACACCGTGGGGACTCCATGCCCAACCTCCTGCATCGTCAGGAGAACCTTTCTTTACGTTGAACCGGGAAAAGTCCATACGCCACGTATCGCCCTCCAGCGGAGGAAGCGCCCTGCCATCTGCAAGTATTTTCAATGAGGCCCAGGGAATAGCGATTTCCACGGTCCAGCCTTTGTCTGTGTCTTCTTTTTTATTGATGGTTCCTTGTATATTAACCGCAGATTGCAAACCGGGCATATCCCATTTCCAGAAGCCTATACGGGAGCCGCGAGGATGTTTATACCCGACACCACGAAATTCTTTAGCACCCCTCACATTCCTGTTGAATTCAGGCAACTTGTCATATCCCTTCTGCTCATAAGCATCCTTCCAAAAGAACAGCACTTCATAAATGGTTCCGAAAGAATTAATCTCAAATTCATAATACCCGTCGGGCCCCGCAATGAACAATTCAACATCATTATCCTTATAAATAGGCGCATCGCGCTTAGTGAGCGTAGCCGCTACATGTGGTTCTTCTATCCAATAAGCAACATAAAGATTCTGATCGTCCCATAAAACGGCAGCCTCTGTTTTAAGGTGGGTGGCTGCGCCGGAAATAAGATCCCGAAACGGGTAGACCGCAAAGCATTCTTCCAGGACTCTTCATCCAGCTTTCCGTCTATTATTGGCGAATTAGTAGTTTTTCGCGCAGTATAACGCGGAATATCCGCCTCGTTACACCTTTCCTGGCTCTTATAATTCGGTTGTGCATGTATTTGCGATTGGATTCCTAAAACAGCTAAAGCAACAATAACTGACACTATCTTCTTCACGCAGTAAAATTTAATTTAATTTCTGGGTCAATTTACAAATTATTACAGCCCGGCTGTAACATTTGCATTTGTCACTCGTCATCCCTACACAATGAGTCTTGACGACTTCAACAGGAAGATTTTAACGGTTAAAGACAAGCTATACCGCTTCGCCCTGAAGTTCATCAAGGACAAGCAGGACGCTGAAGATATTGTACAGGATGTGCTGATTAAAATATGGAAGCAGCAGAACCTGGCGCATGACCTGCTGAACTTCGACGCATGGTGCATGAAGCTTGTTAGAAATCAGTCGCTCGACCGGCTTAAGTCGTCTCATTACAAAAGCAGTCATTTAAAGATTGACCCTGAAACAGAGTCGATGGGTCACTCGCCTTATCAACATACCGAGAGCAACAACCGGATGAATATTATTCGACAATTGATTGAATCGTTGCCGGATAAGCAACAGGAAGTGCTACACCTTAGAGATGTTGAAGGCTTCTCGTACCAGGAGATAGCAGATATCACAGATATGGAAATGAATATGATAAAGGTGTATTTATTCAGGGCAAGAAATACTATTAGAACCAAACTCTTAAATATCGAAGCATATGGAACCAGGTAGAATAAAAGAGTTGCTGGAAAGATACTGGCAGGCAGAAACTACTGTCGAGGAAGAAGCGGAGTTGAAAGAATATTTTAAAGAATATATTAAGGAGAATGAAGAATTGAACGACGATGAGGCGATTCCGTTTTTTAAATATGTAGAGGAAGAAGGTAATGTGGTTTTGCCTGATGATTTCAACGAACGACTACAATCAACGATCCTCAAAAAAGGTCGGCCGGTCAGATTCATCTATCCGTTATTGAAAATAGCTGCCGTACTGTTGATCGCTTTCTCTGTGATTTACTTCTTTGTACCCAATCGTAAGCCGCAGACAATTGCATTCAACGAAGCTGATACTTTCGATGATCCTCAACAAGCCTATTTAGAAACACGAAGAGCACTGTTACTCATTTCCAATCATTTGAACGCAGGCAAAGACTATATCGATGAAGTCGGCAAACTTAACAAGGCCGAAGAACTCATTCACTCAAAAACAAATTGACGATGAAACCACTTTTTATACTATCATTTATTATGGCAATGGTTATGCACGCATCCGCGCAGGATGATGCCATAAA
Source organism: uncultured Chitinophagaceae bacterium (assembly GCA_963782225.1). Classification (GTDB taxonomy): domain Bacteria; phylum Bacteroidota; class Bacteroidia; order Chitinophagales; family Chitinophagaceae; genus Flavitalea. The sequence continues at coordinate 3,006,882 of CAWAIQ010000004.1, read as the reverse complement.
AAAGTACTTCAACAAGTACGCCGACGACGGCCGCTTTACGAGCGTGTATATCTCGAACAGGATGTTCAGCATGTTTTCGAGTGAAGACAACAAAGGTGAAGACAAAGAGCTGAAAGAAGTGCTAAATAAGCTGGGAGGATTGAGAATTCTTTCATCCGACCAGGCAGACGGCGCTGTAATGTATCGCGATGCGCAGAGACTGCTTGTGTCGAATGGGTTTGAAGATTTAATGGTGGTTAAAGAGAAAGGCAAAAACGAGTTCAAGTTTATGATTCGAGAAGTGAATGGAAAGATAAGAGAGCTGCTGATGCTGAGTGGTGCGAATAAAAACTTCTTTCTGTTAAGCCTGATTGGAGATATTGATTTGAAGAAGATCTCTAAACTTTCGAAGTCACTGGATGTGGATGGAATTGAAAACCTAGACAAATTAAAAGACAAACAATAAAATAAAGTTTTATGCTAAAGACTATCGCTATTCTCGCGCTGTTTTCTGTACCATTTGTTTCTTGCGGTCAGACTAAATCTGTTGCTGAACTGCAGAGAAAATATAAAGATGAAAGCGCGTTTACACTTACGTTCAACAATGCGTTAAAAATTATTGCAGTGAGCAGTAACGCAAAGCATTACTCTGCTAAAGATATCAGGCGGCTTAAAAGAGAAATTGGCAGGCAAAACTTTGAAGAGCTAATGTCCATTAAAAATGACAAAGGCCAGTTCCAGGTTCACGTAATAGAAAAGGACGGAAAGCCCGCAAAATTGGTAATGATTGCCGACAACGATTCTGAGGGTTTTATCGCGTTGGATTTTACCGGTTCGACAGAAGATTGATTTCGAAAATTACCTTACAACCTTCGTAGAACCAATCAAATTAGCACCTAGTTCTTTATTCCAGATATCAAAGTTCGCAAACTGTATACAACGCTTGTTAGCACTCGTTTCCTTAGGATCGTTAATTTTTAAGAAGATCTGATACTCACCGGCCGGTAAAGTACCCAACGACTTCAAATCAACAGAAAAACTGAAATCCTTCCACGCTTTCTTATTGTCGGCCCTGCTGTCAAGGTCAGATTGCCACCTGCGCACATCAACGTCAACAGGAGCCGTATAAACTGCGGAACCGTTCTTTAAAATGACAGAAACTTTCTTCTTATTAATGATATTACCAAACCCCACATTCTGAATCTTGCCTTCAAACTTTAAAGCTCCATTTTGTTTGACAGACGAAGCAACTTTCGCCTCACGCAACACTAAGCGATAACCCAACCTATCCCGCATGTATTCCATTCCACTTCTTCCATCATAGAGAGGATCGAACATGGCTGTTCGGGACACTCCATCATGAGGTGGCGTAAAAGGCGCAGTAACATTCTGTTTATTGTAGATAAAGTCGCCCCATAGTTTGTAGGTACGTTGATTATACCCCGTATTCAAATGAGTTGTCCGCGCATAGGCGGCTTCATAAACAACATTCGGAAAGCGAGGATAAATATTTCCGGAATCACCGGGACCAACCGTTTCACCACCATAAAAATTATTCTGATTTCTTATCCAATCCATCGCAGCGTTACGATTAAAATCACCTTCAGCGCCGTTGCCAATTAAAGCATACCCTTCTGAAAGCGACCCGTTATCATTATAAGCACCTCCACTTGAACCAGCAGAATAACTATCATTGAACATACCGAAACGGGCAGCCGGTGAATCATTTGCAGGCGCAGGCATCAGGTTGCTAAAACTGTAATGAGTATTGTACTCAACGTTATGCCACGCCATCACTCCACCTGCATGCACCAAAATTGAACGCGATGCAGGAACATATCCAAGCAATGCTTTCAACAACCAATGATATCCCTCTTTTGTTCTCGCATACGATGACGAATGCATCTCGCCCCACGGCCCAAAAATCCCGCCCTTAACCGCCATTATACAATCTTCGTATTCGCTGAATACATTTCCCAGTTGCAAGAGATGATACTGGATCCAATTCAGATTCTCATGTCCTGGTACATTACATAAGTCAGACTTGTTGACCTCGCCCGTTTCATACCACACTCTTCCCTTTGGCGCGCCCGGCTCGCAATCATGGATAAGTTGATTGAATTTTTCATTGTCAACATATGTATGTCCGCGTCCGTCATAATTAAACTTTACAATAGCAACGGCTTCACTTTCTCTTACTTTTTGAAGTGCAGCTCTTATATAATCGAGCGCGGCAGGAGTTAACGCCTGCGTTGTTCCATAGTCAGGCTTATGCGCTCCAGCAGCACTCCATGGCCCTATTGGCTTGCCATTTAACGGAGCATTCGAAGAAAAGTTTCTCAGGTCGAATTCCATATAAATAATACGCGTTTCAACCGGCACTTTTGTTCCAACGATAGTCGTTGCCAGGTCAGGAACAATTGGTGTTCCTTTGTCAACGGGTACTACAAATTCTGCTGCCCTGTAGAAGCCCCTGTCGGGGTTTGGAATATCGATTGGGTTTTCTTTATAGTTCAGCTTTTGTAGTACAAGTGGGGCTTCGTTGCTTTTATATGAGGCGACGCAGCACGCCTGTTAACGCGAAGATGAAAACCAATAAACTTTTATTCACAGTAAATTTTTTTTAGTAAATCCTATCCTAACTCTTCTCCAAATACCACTTCGGGTGTTCCTTATTATAAGCCTGCAGAGCTGTCCAATTCGAAACAGACGTAGTCGCCCTGCTTACATTATCTAAGTACACTCCATCAAATCCAACATCAACAATTCTGTCGATTGAAGATCTGCCTTCAGGAAACCTTGCATTATTGTGATTTGGATTTTTATACTTGCTGCCGCCCCTTACAATGATGTCCCTCCATTCAGGATGCCACCATATCGGTGTCGATTCTTCAGCATATTGCCCGGAGTAGGCGGACCATAAAATCCAGGTGGGAACACCTGTATTGGGAAACTTTTCATTAGAAGGGATAAACCTGCCTTTCTCCACGATGCCGTTACGAAAATATCTCGGCTCAGGATTCACCATAACCGGGTCAGCAAACCAACGACCCAATTCCATTGTTCCGATACTCAGATAGGCAATTACTTGTCGCCTGCCTCCCTGTGGTTTATGCTTGAGCATTTCAACTTCTTCTTTAGTAAGGGAGTCGCCATCAAAATGGGCATCGATATAGAATGCATCCCACTGAGAGTCTGCAAGATCTTTGACGTATGCTTTCCTTCCTTCGTCTACTTTGTATCCTTTTGCTACCCAAAACCAGTCCCACTCATTTCCATGGTCGGCAATTGCCTTCGCAACTATCTGCGGATTACCGGTAGGCTTAAACCGACCGCCTTTAAAAGGAACCAGGTAGCCAGGGGTTTTAGTGATGTCCAGCCGCTGCGGCTCCTTATCCCATTCCGGCCAATTTGTATACATGCCGGTGCTGATCATGTACAGATGGTTCTTTGCATCCATCATTTTATTTACGTCCTTGTCGTTTACTGTCTCGCCCACACCGGCAGGTATCGGATGATGGATGATATTATATGCGTTGGATGAAGGACTGATAGATCGGCATATAGCCGGGATTGCCCTTGCCCGGCGATTGATACACTTCAGCACTCAGGCGCGGGTGCCACAGTATATTATTATCGGCAGCGATTTTCTGGTTGTCTTTAACAATTTTTACAGTGCTACCGTTCGTGTTTGCCGTTCCTTTTATGCCCACCTTGGTAAGGTTTGCTAACCTGGTTACAGTAAGCGGGCTGTAATTTTCAATTCCCCAGCCGTCGAGCAACTTGAGAAAGGTTTTATCGTATGGACTATCCGGATTTCCATCCACGTGCGCATATTCCAACGTGTCTTGCGGAACAACCTGGAACTTTGGATTCCTGCTTTTTGCCTGGATGGCGAGTTCCATAATTAAAGCCTGCATCTTACGGGCACGGCCAACCGCAGTTACATCATCAGGATCTCCGTAGTAATCCTCAACAATTGAATTGAAACCGGCGAAGCCTGATGGAGTATGGCCGGGAATCCATGAAATCATTGAAGAAGCACCCATAGCAGCAGCGGCGAGAGCACCACTTCTTAAAAAGTCTTTTCTGTTCATAACGTATTATTTTACCGTTGTAGAGCCGATTAAATTAGCGCCGAGGTCAGCGTTCCAGCTGTCGCCGTTGTTCGCAAAGCGTATGCAACGCTTGTTTGCACTTTGTTCTTTGGGGTCGTTTATTTTCAGGTATATATCGTAATTGCCGGCAGGAACGTTTCCGAATGCGCTCATTTTAATAGAGAAGTTCAAGGCGCGCCATGCACTCTTGTTGTCTGCCCTGGTATTGCCGTTTTCAGCTGTCAGCCAGTCGCGCGCATCAAGGTTTGTAACAGCAGTGTAAGTGTTAGAACCATCGGTCGACTTCAATACAACCGAAACCTTTTTCTTGTTTACGATGTTTCCAAAACCTACGTTTTGAATCTTCCCCTGGAACTTCAGTGTACCTTTTTGCGTTACCGATTCATTTGCTTTCGCTTCGCGTAACACTAAACGGTAGCCCATCCTGTCGCGGAAATATTCCAAACCACTTTTACCATCATATACCGGGTCGAAGATTGCCGTTTTTGTTTTGCCGGTATAAGCGCCAGGTTTTTCCTCGCTATTCGCAGGAAACGTTACAGGTGTCGTGACGTTCTTTTCGTTGTACACAAAATCTTTCCAGAGATTATAGCTGCCGTGTCGCATGTTTAAAGCAGTTGTCCTTAGTTGTTGTGCTTCAATAATGGCACCCGGCATGTTGCCGAAAACGTTATTGCCAATTCCGCCTTCTCCCTGAACAACCTGGTTTTGCTTACCAATCCACGCAATCGTTTTATAACGATCGTATCCAAAGTCTTCTAGTTTCTCGGCAGATGGAAACATTCTGCTTCCTTCGGAAAGCGAGCCATGATCGTCCCAATTACCAGCCGCATAACTATCATTGAAATAACCGAAACGGGCTTCGCGCGATCCCTTTGCGGGCGCAGGTATAGCATCGATATTCGAGAAGTTATATGTCTTACTGTATGTTGCATTGTACCATGCGAGGAATGCGCCAGCGTGTGCTAAAATGGAACGCGATGCAGGAACGGCATCGAGGTATGCATCGAGCAGTTTCTTGTATTCTTTTGGATCCCGCGCAATGGGTGACGTATGCATTTCACCCCAGGGGCCAAACATTCCGGCTTTCACGCACATGATCACGTCTTCGTATTCGTGTAAGATGGGCTTAAGTTGTAAGATGTGATATTCCGTCCAGTTTTTATCAGTGTAACCGGGTACGTCGCACATCGCTGATGGGTTGTTCGCGGTTACGTAGTTTGGCTCAGGACCGAATATCAGGTGCTCATTGTTTCCTTCAACATAATTGAATCCGTTTCCATCATAAGAAAATTTTACCAGCGCCACACCATTACCTTCTCGCACTTTTTGCAGCAAGCCTCTTATATAATCAAGCGCATACGGTGTAAGCGGTTGCGTTTTACCTGTTCTTCCTTTGAAGCTTTTTGCAGGATCCGCATCGAAATCCAAACCACTTTGCCTGCTTAGAAATGCATTAGATGAAAAATTACATAAGTCGAAGCCCATAAACGAGATGGAAGGGAGTGCCTTCACGCCTGTGCCGCCTACATACGGATCGACAGTTACTTTATTGAAAGGTTCTGTTACTTCTATGTCGTCACCTTCTACCGGTGGCATTTGTCTTCCGTGATACAAAGTTGATTTCTCATCAACCGGAACGCGGTGGTCTACTTCGGGAGTGCGGCCGAATGGTGTTTCGGCGTATTGCCAGCGGCCTCTATAAAAGCCCCTGTCGGGGTTTGGGATGTCTCTTGGGTTTTCTGTGAAGTTTAGTGCTTGTGGCGCGGGTTTAACTTCTTGTATTGACTTGCTTGCTAAGTATAGAATGCTTATTGCAATAATGCCAACTATCGTTTTTACTTGATACATCTTTAAGATTTTTGAACCCACCCCTGCCCCTCCCTCAGGGAGGGGATCATTTTTCCTCTAATAAGGAGATATTTTATTAAGAGATTGATTATCTCTTAATGTATTTATTTTAGTTTCTGCTATTACCTGTTTTGTCTTCTGCTGCTTATCTGTTTTATTCTCTGCTATTACCTGTTTTGTCTTTTGCTGCTTATCTGTTTTATTCTCTGCTATTACCTGTTTTGTCTTCTGCTGCTTATCTATTTTATTCTCTGCTATTACCTGTTTTGTCTTCTGCTGCTTATCTGTTTTATTCTCTGCTATTACCTGTTTTGTCTTTTGCTGCTTATCTGTTTTATTCTCTGCTATTACCTGTTTTGTTTTTGCTGATTTCTGTTTTATTCCATGTTATTACCGTCCTGTCTATTTATCGCTTATCTATCTCATCTCTCTCACTTCTCACTTCTCACCTTCTCACTTCTCACTCCATTTCTCATTTCTCACCTCTCACCTCTCACTTCTCACCTCTCACTTTTCAAGCACCACAATCCCTCCTCTCAAAAAACCAGGCAACTTCACAGTCAAATCGTCTCCAGTCCTCACTCCCTTCAACTTCATACTCTTGCCTAAAAACGGAATAAAGTTCACTGTCGCATTTTTATCTGCAACGTTCCGGAACGTGATACTTACATCTCTCCGAACGATCGGAATCGCATTCTCCTTACTTTTCAAACCAGTAAAATTGGCTATATATACCGTGGGGTTTCCGTTAACAGATGCTACCTGGTTCACGCACCCTGTTGCGCCGTGTATTTCAACCGAAGGTTTGTAATATTTACCCAGGATATCTGTAAGCGCATTGACAGGAACATCCTGCAGTTGCCTATCGCTATACATCGCTTCGTCGTAAAACGTATCCATAAACTTGTGAAAGACTGTACCGGGATCTTCTTCGATGTATGTTGTATTTTCTTTAAAACTTTCAAGCAAAGATTTGATAGCATTTGCTTTTACATGATTTCGTACGCTATCATATTCGCCGGTGTTCGCTGTAAATACCAGGTGTTTTTTCCCCTGTTTTAAGATAGCTTCAACCTGTTGAACTTCGGCTGTAGTTAAACTTTTCACGTCCGGAAATATCAACAAATCACTTTTACATTTACTTAATGTAGCCGGCGTAACAATCTCAAACTCAATCCCTCTTTCCATCAACAATTCCAACGTTCCAAAGTAAGATCGCTCCCATTCCTGCGAAAAATAATCCCTCGTGTTTGGCGAAAAGTAAACGCCTACCGGAGCAATAGCCTCGCGCTTACTATAAATCAACTTCTCATTTTCTCCGATCCATTTATAAACCTGCGTACGAGTGTCATAATCATTTGATCCACTCATCACGTGCCTCGCCGCATCCCATGCATTCGTTCCACTCATTACCTGGCTGACAAAAAGATTCTTCATTGCGTCGGCCGGGCTCAACATCTCTTCTCCATCCCAACTGTAACTCAACATCCAGGTCGGCTTTTCTTGCGCCATCGCCCTGAAACTGTGCATCGCTATCATATACCGCATCCATCCCAATGGATTACTTCGGGCACTACTTCCTCCCCCACCATCAACATAGTCTTTGTCACGGGGACTGTATTCATGCGCAATCACATCCGCAATCTTATATAACTCATAGTTGTCCGTTCCTATTCTTGCAACTGCTTCGCTAAGTCCCGGATATATTTCTAATATTAATTTACACGCCGGGTTCACACTCTTCATGTTCTCCTTCACCTCAGCAACGAATGCTGAAATAGCATTTTTGCGAAAGTTTACCCATGCTATGAAACCCGGATCACTCCAGTCACCAATTTTAACCTGCTTCAGCGCATTGATTCCAGTCTTTTTTTTGAAAGCGGCGACAGTATACTTATCAAAACTTGCCCAGCTTTTCTGCCAACCTTTAAAGTGCCCCATCCAATAAGGAATATCTATATAGATTCCGTCAATGCCCGTTGCCGTCATTTGCCGGATCCGCTCCATGTAAATTTTTCTCCACTCCAAGGCATACGGCGTTATCCATGCATCTTCATCTCCCTTCGATATCCAAAAAGCGTCGCCTCCGCCGAATATCGCCGGCTCGCCTTTGATGTTCCGTTGAACCCAATCAGGATGATCTTTGAAAAATGTATGTCGCGCAGTATCTGAATTCGACGTGATAATTTCCAGGCCGGCTATGTAAACAAAAGCATGGTTGTTGATAGCATGAGCACTATCCGCCATCGCCTTTAAGGCTCTCAACTTTTCCGTCGGATCCAAAAAACTTTCATAGCGCCCCGGAATGTCATTGTCAACCTCTATCCCAAACAGATGCGTTGACTTTGCATCCTTTATTGTAGCAGAGATATTATCCATCTGCAAACCATGACCGGCTGTTCTTACAAAGTGAGACCAATCCTGTGCCTCAATGCGATGTACACCAACCAGGCAGAGAATGAAGATGGATAATTGCTTCATCATTTAGAATTCGGCCCTGATGAACTTCGACGACGGATCTCCACTCGCTGGAATTGTTGAAGAGGAGCCATTATCATAAATAGCGAAACTGATCACGTTGCTTACACCGCCAAGCAGACCTCTAGGCATAGAAATCTCTATCGCCTTATTGCCACCAGTTAAATCAACTACACTCGAGTAAGCAGGTCCACCATCTGCAGCTGGTTCCATCATCGTAGAAGTCATAATAAAAAACGTTTTCCCAATCATCATCTTCGGTTCTCCCTGGTGCTCATTCACTTCTGTATACACGTTCAATCCTTCGCCATAGAAGTTAAATTCAGCGCCCGAGCCCATTGGAAAATCTTCCACCTGGTAACCCGTACTTGGATCATCGTCGGTATCAAAGTACATCTGCGCTTCCGAGAAATCCATGTCACCACTTCCTTCAATATAAAAGTTGATATTTCCACCCGATTCAAAAACTTTTACAAGTTTCAAAGTCGCGTCCGGATCATCGTTGGTATAATTCGCTTCGATGTGCTCCCAGTCAATGAAGTCACCATCTATTTTGATCTCCGGACCCTTGATGGTAACCTTGTCAGAAAAGGTAGCTCGTCTGCCCTCCTTTTGTAGCGGTTAAAGTAACCTGGTAGTCACCAATTGCACTATAGATGTGAGAAGGTGAAGCTACCGTAGAAGTTACACCGTCTCCAAAATCCCACGAATATTCAGCGTACGGTCCTGAATAGTTTCTCCAGTCAGTGAAGTTCGAAAAATTGGTAGTGAATCCGCTAACGCTGTAACTGAACAATGCTTTGAAAGGTGCGGCATCATCGTCCTTATTGCAACTGACACCCAGCAATAACGCCAGGATTATATAGAGAGAGAATTTAGGTTTCATATAAAAGTATTTTTAAAATTCAGATTAATTGTAACCGGGATTCTGAAGGAATTGTCCCTTGCCTTCAATGATATTTTCCAGTGAGAAGGGAAAGAGAATTTTGTTCTCATCTACAAACTGGTCGCCGGCTATCAATTTTATTCTCTCTGTAAGTTTGTTATACCTGATCAGGTCCGCACGATATTCTCCATTCTCGCACCAAAATTCGTGGCCTCTTTCCATCAATAACATGTCAATGAACTTGTCCATCGAAGCATAATCGGCAAGAAGTAAATCATCGAGATTTGCCCTGTTCCTGATTTGGTTGATTAAGTCCATGGCCTCTTGCGTTGGACCACCACTAAGGTTTGCAATCGCTTCAGCTTTTGAAAGCAAAACATCAGCATACCTGTACTCGATAATATCAACTTCTGAAAGTTCAGATGTTCTGTCCCAGTCGCCATCCATTTTCAATGGTCTTGGACCATAGTTCAAAAACGTTGAAGGATTCTGCCTGTTATAATCCACTCCATCACTACCGGTATAAGCAGTAATCAGGTTTGTTTTTCTTACATCATTATCTTCGAAACTGTCATAGAACCACCATGAACTTTGAATAGCTCCATAACCAGGCTGCTGGGGAAAATTACCTGGCAACGCCATCATCTGCCACTGGTTTTCACTGGTGGCATTATAATCGCACGGAATCGCCCAGATCACTTCAGGACTATTCTGCGCAGCTCTCACACCCCACATGCCAACGTAATCAGGATCTATCTGGTAATGATTTTGATTGATGATCGTATCGGCTTGCGCTAACACTTTATCCCATCTTTTTTCATGGAGATACAAACGGATCAGAAGCATTCTTGCCAGGCCCGTACTGAATCTTCCATACTCCACGTCAGCTGGTTCAGGCAAACCTGCAACGCCAGCCTGCAGATCTGCTTCGATGAAGTTGATCATTTCATTGTATTCCATTCTTGGAAGAGGCTGATCTTTCAATGGATTTTCCAGCGCTTCAAGAGGCGCAACCACTATCGGCCCGTAAAGGTCAAAAAGATCGTAGCAAAGCAAGCCTCGTGCAGTGTGCATTTCAGCCAGCGCTTTTTGTTTTTCTTCATCTGTAATATCAATGTCAGAGGTTTCTATCCTGTTGATATAACTCGTCATTGTACTGATCGAGTTATGATACCAGTCGTAGAAGAATGTGACGTTCTCTGATTGCGGGTTGTAGTTCATTGAAGTAACATTTCCGTCGTCACCGCCTACCTCGCCTCGCAGCACGCCTGTCTGCAATTCTTTAATCATCATTATTCCTCTCTCGGAAGTGGTATTGATTCCGTCCCACCATGCTCCCCTTACCGGGTAGTAGCAGGCATTTACCATCGCCTGAACGTCTTTCGCAGTGCGAGGGAATATGTTGGGATTGATGGCTGATGTGTCTACATACTTTAATTCCTTATTACAACCGATAACCAGGAAGGAAAGTAAAATGGTTGATACAATATTATTTTTCATTTCAATTTTCTTTGTGATACTAGAAATCAAAGTTTAAACCGAATGTGAACATTCTCATGTTCGGATATGCAGCAGCATATACATCCGTTTCAGGATCCATACCCTTATATGGCGTGATCAGGAAGAGATTGTTTGCTCCAACCTGCACACCAACTCTTGAAAAAATTCCTTTCAGCAGATAGTCCGGCAACCTGTATTCGAGTGAAACAGTTTGCAACCTGATGAACCACGCTTTTTGAAGAAAGAAATCACCGTTTCCATAAGTTGACGAGCCCTGGTATGAACTGGGTTGTGTAGTGGAAGGATTTGTCGGAGTCCATCTGTCTAACACATTTATAAACCTGTTTTGTCCGCCGGTAAAGATGCCCGATGCATCTAATCCGAACCTCATGAAATTGGGATCTTCCATCCTCCTGCCGAATACTCCGTTGAAGCTAAAGTTCAACGTGAAATTTTTATATTCGATCGAGTTCGTCAATCCGCCTGACCAGCTTGGAGACATATCGCCGATTAAAGTGTAATCAGCATCATCTATTATTCCATCAGCACTGCCTGATAATACAAAGCGGCCTCTGGCATCTACGATAGGATCACCGTTATCATCTCTCACAAATCCATTCACATCGCTGATGATCAATTGGCCCGGCAATAAATCCGGCTGAGCTTCAGGAGCTTTCTGACCCGCTTGCAAAATTCCTTCTGCATGCCTGTAGAACATCGCGTTCACAGGGTCATTATCTTTTTGATAGATGGAAGGCTTCCAGTCCGGAGCTCTCTGATCCCATGTAGTTTTATACCTCGAGAGATTTAAACTTGTTCTCCAGCTGAAATCTCTGCGGCTCAAATTCAAAGTAGAAATAGTAAACTCAACACCTTTCACTCTTGTCGCCCCGATATTCGCGATAACGCTATTGATGGGTTGATATGACTGTAGCTGTTTTGTATCTAACAAGTCTGACACCTGCTTGTTGAAGACTTCCACTGAACCACTCACTTTGTTGCTAAATACTGCGAAGTCAAGTCCCACATTAAACTCCTTGGTGGTTTCCCATCTCAGATCGGGATTTTCCAAACGGTCGGGAAGTACACCGATAACACGTTGACGTGTTCCGCTTAACCACGCTGGCACTGCCGCGTAGGCCGCAAAAGCATTTGTGCCTATTGAAGAGTTGCCTACTTCACCATAGCTTAACCGAAGTTTAAGTTGCGAAATTTGTTCAGGAGAAAAATTGAAGAACGATTCCTTTGTAACATCCCATGCAACCGCTGCTGAAGGAAAAAGACCCCATTGGTGACCTTTTACAAAGAGACTCGTTCCATCGTTTCTTAAAGAAAAGGTGAAGAAGTATTTGCTTTCATAATTATAATTAAACCTTCCGAAAAGCGAAGCAATTTCGCTTTCAACGTGCGAAGAAGATAAAGTTCTTTTACCAGTAGCAGCACCGGTATTATACATTAAGAATGCGTCAGTGATAAAACTGGTTGCGTTTTGGGCATCCATATCATCAATGAACTTTTCACGCGAAGCACCTACCAATACGTCAACGCGATGTTTCGCAGCAAACGTATTATTATAGGATGCAGTGGCCTGTAGCAGGTAGTGATTGTTGTCGCTATTGATAACATCGGCAACACCTTGTTCGGCCCTACCTCTCACAATAGTGGTAGGCGTATACATCCATCTTTTGAATGTTGATTTATCAACACCCCATTTAATGTTGATATTTAAATGATTTACGGGATTGATATCGAGAGCGATATCACCCAACAATTTTTCCTGCCTGCCTTTATCAGTCATTGTTAACAGTGAAGCGGGATTCGGTTGAATGGCCGCATCCGGATTGATCGGATAGCCTCCGTTTTCATCACGTGCCCTTATATGCGGACCTTGTTGAAGAGCCGCGGTAATGATACCCGACTTTTCGTACTGGTCATCACCCAGCTGGCTATTATTATTGTTAACCCTGTTATAGTTAAGTGATGTTATAAGCTTCATCATTTTGTTCAGCCTTACATCCACGTTCGCCCTGAAGCTTCCGCGATCGATGCCCGAGTTGCGTACAACTCCATCCTGCTTGAAATAGTTGCCGGAAAGCAGATATTTCACGCCTTCGCTACCACCTGAGATGGAAACGTTGTGTTGCATTGTAGATCCTGTTCTCGTGATCAGCCCAAGCCAATCAGTTCCCTGGTCAGCATTATCAATAAACGCCTGGGAGAATCTTGGAGAGTATAAACCAGCAACCGGGTTTGCAAGGGCTTCTTCGAGTGTTTTCGTGCCATAAGGTGCAACCTGGTTTTGATACAGGAAGTTTTCATACCCGGCTTCATTATAAGTTTGCAGCCATTGTTTAAACGGAAGCAACTTCCACCTGTTATCGTATGGTTGAACGGAATAGTTTCCTGAATAGCTGATCTTCGCTTCACCAGTCGCACCTCTTTTTGTTGTGATAAGTACCACTCCATTCGCCGCTCTCGAACCGTAGATCGCAGTCGCACTCGCATCTTTCAAAACCGTAACGGTCTGAATGTCGTTTGGATTTAAAGAGTTCAGCGTACCCAACGAGCCTTCTGAATAATAACGCAAAGGATCGGTACCTTCTGGCTGACCCACTTCATAAATCGGAAATCCGTCAACAACAAATAATGGCCTGTTGCTGGCGTTGATCGAGCCGCCTCCCCTGATCAAGATGTCTAAACCTCCGCCGGGCTGGGCGCTGTTCTGCAAAATCTGCAGACCCGCTACTTTACCCTGCAGCATACGGCTTACATCGGGCGCTGTGGCCTTATCTAATTTATCGGCGTTGATTGTGGTGATCGCCCCGGTGAGGTCACTCTTCTTCATGGTCTCATACCCTACTACTACCACTTCACTCAGATCAGTAGCAGACGGAGTCAATTTTACCGAAATGGAGCCCGAAGTGATTGGAATCTCCATCGAGTTGTAACCAACAGATGATACAACAAGCGTTGTTGCATTGTCGGGAGCGGTTAGCGTAAATTCTCCACGCGCATTTGTTTTTGTTGCGGTAGTGGTACCTTTTACGGTAACGGTTACTCCTTCGATAGGTAAACTTGTATTGGCATCGTTGACGGTGCCCTGGATTGTAGCCTCTGGCACTCCTCTTTCGTCGTAGTTATTAATGCCGGCCATGGCAGTAATGACGAATAACATCCACATTGATGTTAGCGTAGCGATCTTTTTCACTGCAGTTAGTTTAATTGGTTTAAAATGAGTCCAAACAGTCATGGATAGATGCCGCACGCGTGGCACCGGTAGTACCCGCTCATTTGATATGTACCGTGAGAAGACAAAAAGGAAGTGGCACCTGCAGCTTTTTTTTGAAAAACCGGATTGTGTTTACAATACACTACTAACTAATGATGCTGGTGGCCGGCGCCGAATTGAAAGGCTTTTGGGTTAGTGGGGTGTATTGTACTGTCACCCTCAATGAGTTTGACGAATTGATTAGCGGGGATATTAGTGAATTCCTGCCTGAAGTTAGTTCCCGGCCAGGTAATCTCGAGCCGGTCGATCTTGGTAGCTTTGCCGATGCCTATATGCTGCTCCAGCGCGTTGGCTCCAAAACTGCTGCCTGAATTCACTTCGCGGTACACTATCCTGTCTTTATCGCCATCGCGAAACGAAATCTTCAGCCTGGCCCCTATGGCGGCCTTGTTGGATCTTGTGCCTTCCAGGCTGATAGTGACACTTTGGTTGTCATACCCGCCCGAGTTGATGAAAAGAGAATTCTGATAGGCGTCACCTTCATAGGCGCCACCCATATCTATGTGAATATCGAGGTCTCCATCTTTGTTCAGGTCACCGAACGACACCCCGTGCCCCTTCTGCAGGCTGCCTACCCGCGCAGAGCTGGTGACATCCGCAAACCCGTTACCACCAAGATTCAGGAACATTTTGTTAGGGATCTGCGATTGAAAAAGAGGGTTCCCTGTCCCGAGGTAGATATCCAGGTAGCCATCGTTATTGATATCGCCATAGTTGGAACCCATCGCGAACACTGATTTTCCAAAACCTAACTCAGCCGAGACGTCTTTGAACTTGCCGTTGCCGAGATTTCGATAAACGAAAAGTCCGCCGCGGTGCTGCGGAGCAATATTCAGTGCGTCCTGCGCGGCATATTTTGCGAGGGAAGTTGATGCGTCGTAACCGGCACACAGCAGATCGAGCTGTCCGTCGTTGTCATAATCCCAGAACCAGGTACTGAAGGTTGGGGACGGGTTTAAATTGATGCCCGAGTTGTTCGATACATCTTTAAACTTCAGTTTGCCTTTTTTACCCAGGTCATTCTTCAGTAATACTTTCCGGCCGTTCATGGTAGAGATGAACAGGTCAACCTTACCATCGTTGTCGAAGTCGCCCGAGGTTACGCCTTTCACAAACAGGCGAAGATCGCAGTTGGCGCTTTTCGCCACGTTGCTGAATGTTCCGTCGGTATTATTAATATATAGCTCGCAGGGGTGACCCTCAATCAGCGATGTGGTTTCATTGCCAATAAATAGGTCCAGCCAACCGTCGTTGTTGAAGTCGGCCCAGGTTGCGGTTTGGGTGGGGTGAAAAGATAAGAGCCCGCTTTCTATGGTTACATCAGTGAAGGTATTGTCGCCGTTATTCCGAAGCAGGGAATTGGGCTGCTGGCCAAACGATCTTAACCATGCGCCGCGTAAAACAAAAATGTCTTTGAAGCCATCGTTGTTGTAATCTGTCTGAATGATGTTCAGTCCGCCCTTGGTCTGATCAATTCCCGACGTTGCCGAAAGATTTACAAAAGTGCCATCGCCTTTGTTCTGATGATAGTGCATTTGTTCTTCGAGGCCCCAGCCGCTGGTGACGATATCGAGCAGGCCATCGTTGTTAAAGTCGTCTACTATGCTTCCGCCAGCCATATTCTCAGTATCTAAACCGGTGTTCATGGCTGCGTCTACAAAAGGACTTACGGGATGCAGGGACGACGCGCTAAGGTTTGGAATAAGAAAACGAGACCTGACGCCCTCGGGATATCTCCCTATTGCCATAGTGGCGAGGTTGAGCAGCCAACGGGAATCCATGTCGGTGCTGTCGTGCGATAAGATTCTCTCATATATAGTAATAGCTTTCTTCGATGCGGTAATATTTTTTTGCAGGCCGTCACCCTGTATCGGAAAAATGCATGAACCGGGCATATGGCCCGCCACGCAGTTCACCCTTTCTCCATGCCTGAGGAACGCCAGCGCCAGTGTGCGCATGACCGCGTAAGCGTTTTCGGAGGAATAGTCGTTTAATCCTGTCAGCATTTCTTCTGCGAGGTTAATTGCGTCGCTCTCGCGACCTAATTCGAGTAAGGTTTGGGCGATGAAATATCGTGAATTGAGAGAGTCGTCGAAATTTCGCGACTGCGCCAGGCCGAGATTAAAATATTTCAGCCGCGCGTTTGATGCTGAAGGATTTTCGGGCGACTCAATGCTATCGGCGATGCCTGATAGAAGGGTCGACATTTCGAGGCTGGTGGGGTGATGCTGGGCAATTGATGCAGTTGTTAAAAGCAGGTGACTGATGAATACACACAGGATCCGGTTCATACGCTATTCTTATTTCCAGGCTTGTTTGCGGCATTCGACGTAATACGGTTCGCATAACTTGCGCGGCAACAACGTTCCGGTAAAATTTAATGTGCTGTAAAGGTGATTAAGAGAATTTTAATCTTTTGCACTGTTGGAAAATCCGATGCTTTTCCTAACTTTACTATCGCACGATTGCATTAGCCAATTATTCGCGTTACTTTTTTCAGCCTCACTTATTTTAGCCTCTCGTTTTTTTCTGTTCGGCCTCGATTTAGAATGCCTCTATTGTTCAATTTAAAATGGATAACTATGAGCCTCTCTGAATTTATGCTACTCGACCTACTCGCCAAAAAAGATGCAGTGCTTCACCAGGGAGTGCTCGTTGCGAAAAGAACTTCCGGGGGGTCGATGATTTTTCTTTTTATGATGGAGAACTATTACGTTGAAACGTTCTTCGATGCGGAGAAGAAATCGATTGAAGAGTTTAGAATTAGCGGAAGTACGCAGGTGCTTGATCCTTATTTAGCAGCGATTCCAATTCCTAGTTTGTCGGATTGTTGATTGATTGGATTTTTGTTCTGTCTACTTCAACTTTCCAATTAATCGATCCAGCAACAAACTGTATCCTTCGGCATTCGGGTGCAGGCCGTCTGTAAAGAGATTTTCTTTTATTTTCTTATTATTATCGAGAAAGACTGTGCCTGCATCCGTGAAGGAAACCTTAAGCGAGCTTGACAATTGTTTGATGGCGTTATTCAACTGCGCAACGTGCTTTTCCTTATCACGGCGCGGCAGTAGTCCAACCATTATGATATTACTTTTCGGCTGACGGCTCCTGATAGAGCGAATCAACATCTTCAATCCTTCAACAATCTCCGGGTCAGAATTTAATTCAAGATTATTGGTACCGATCATAATAACAATATGCTTCGCATTGTAACCGTCAAGCTCTTCGTGATACACTCTCCACAAAACATTCTCTATCCTATCCCATCCAAAACCAAAATTTCTTGCGCCGATCGGTTCAAGTCTTTCTTGCCATGTGTTCCCTCCGTTCACAATCGTATCCTTCGGCTCTCCACCCCAAAAATGTGTGATCGAATTGCCAATAAACACAATGTTTGGCGCTTTACTTTTATTGAGGTTTAAAAGCTCGTGATGCCGGTTTGCCCATTTGTAGGTGTTGGCATCACGATTTTGTGTACGTGGCTTTGTTGTTTGAATGGTACCGATAGGCTCATTCAAAATTTTGCGCAGTGTCTTTTCGCACGCCTCTGCATACCGCAACATCCCGAGATCAGAAGGATGCGATCCGTCTACCAGGCAATCGATATCCATATTAATTTCATCCTTGGTCAAAAGGAATAGATTTTTGTCGCCGTCCTCTACAAGTTTATCGAACGCCGACTTCATCACGGTATTCAGGCTGTCGATTGTTCTCACCCATCCCTGGTTGATCGTTGCATCAAAGCCCGCATGTTCAACAAATAAAATGGGAACAGCACCGCGTCGCGCGCGTATTATTTTCACTGCTTCATTCACTTTGTTTCTGATTGTATCCGCAGTATAGATCTTCGGTGTAAGATTGGGAAGGCAATCCAGCACATACACCTTCGCGTCAACTTCTACCATCAAATCAATTACTTCTTTTTCAAGACGGCCGTTACCGGAAAATCCAAGATTAATCACCGGCCTGTCCATTCTCCTCGACAACATGGAGGGCCACGCCGTACCCGAACGCGAAGCGCAACCACCCTGCGCAATAGAGGTTCCATAAACGACGATGGGTTTATCTTGCCTTACCGGCAGAAAACCAAAGTCGGACCCCGCGGGCACACCTATCTCCAGCCACTTTACAGTATTATATAGAGGAAGGAATAACTTGTATTGCCGGCCTTTTTTGTGATACTTGTCATTTGGTTCAATTCCGCCGAAACGATAGGTAATCGTGTCGCCGAACGAATATTTTCCCCCGCACCAAAGCCAATTGCCATCGGTGTCTATCGCATACATATCAACACCGCTCACGCCTGTGGCGGGCATATGAGGAAAAGCCCGTTCATCGGTTACGATGTACCGAACGGTAATTTCAGTAGTGGTGGCCATAAAAGAAATCGTGAGGCCCGCGGCGTTTCGCGAAAGATCCCACACCTCTTTACGAACTTTTTGTTCTGCACGCGCGGGAAACCGGTCGTATGGATTAGCCAGGCTATCAGACCATCCACGTCCTTCCACCACTGGAAAGGAACTCTCGGCGGGATTGAACCACGTGTAAGTTGTTTGGGAAAAGCCTGCAAAGTGTATTAATACGCCAATAGCAAAAATGAACTTCTTCATCACCCGATAAGTTATAATGCGAATTAAAGCCTTATCTCTGATGTTTCATTCGCTTCTCAAACTATTTACAGGATTTGCAGTAGCCGCCTTGATGGCCTTGTAACTCACGGTGATCCACGCAAGAAAAACCGAAGCGACCAGCGAAATAGCAAACACACCCCATTCGATGTTGATATGATAATGGAAAGACTGAAGCCATTCACTCATTAAATAGTAACTCACCGGGGTAGCAATCAGAAACGACAGTGCGATGAGCAAAGTAAATTCACTTGAAAACAAATAAACAATGCTGTATGCGGAGGCACCAAGAACTTTTCTCACGCCAACTTCTTTTGTTTTCTGGAATGTCATAAATGCTACAAGCCCGTATAAGCCGAGGCACGAGATTACAATTCCAAGTACCGCAAATATTCTCATCAGTGTTAACACCACTTCTTCAGAATGGTAATACGCCGCAATAGATTCATCAAGAAATGGTGCGTCGAAGAAATTATCAGGAAAACGAGTTTCATAAGTTTTTTTCAGCAACGGCATCGTTGTTGCAAGGGACAATGGATTAATTTTTACTGCGAGCCGTCTGAAGTTTCTACCGGTAGCGAACACCGCCATCGGCAATATCTCCGCCTTCAGACTACCCTCGTGAAAATCCTTCACCACTCCTACTATCTCGTATATATCAGATGACGACCACGTGAGCGTCTTCCCTAAAATATCATTTGGCGTAAGGCCCAATGCTTTCACTGTTGTTTCGTTTAACATGATCTGCCGGATCGAATCGTTGGCTGACGGAAAACGTCCGGCAACAATCGGAATGTTGAAGGTTGACAGATAGTTCGAATCTACATACCGATACGCAATTTTCAGGTTTTCCGGCTCCGCATGTCCCTGTAAAGTGAAATAGGTGCTTCCGGAATTTTCAGTTGAAGGCGGCTCGTTACACAACGTTGCCGATTGAACGCCCTGTAGTCGTAACACTTCCTGCTTCAGCTGCTCGTTGCGCACTTTTCCATCCTTTGTGTAGGGAAGGTTTACCGTAACGATGGCGTCGCGCTCGAATCCCATCGGCCTGTTATAGAAGAAGGTCATTTGATTGTTCACCACCAATGTGCCGACGATCAGACACTGTGCAATGATGAATTGAAAAATGATAAGTCCGCGACGAAGCAAAATTTGTTTCCCATTCGCTGCAGGCGATTTGCTTTTGAGGGCAGTCACAGGATTGAAGCGTGATACGATAAGTGCAGGATAAGAGCCTGCGAACAGCGTTAACAGCGCTCCTGTAATAATTAAAAATGCGATCGTAACCAGCGACGTGAAAGTAAACAACGGAATATCCTGCCTGAGAATTGTTGTGATGTACTTCCATCCGCTGAGTGCAATGACGGTGCCTATCAGCAAGGCGAACAGCACGAGAATGCCGGTTTCTATCATGAAGTCCCTGAACAATATCGAGGGGCTACTGCCCAAAACTTTTTTTACTCCTATTTCTTTACCCCGTGTGAGCGATTGTGCAGTGGATAGATTCACAAAGTTTACGCATGCCATCAACAAAATAAATGCACCTATAAAGCCGATCGTCCATAATTCAGACTTAGTGAAACCGTTTGTTGTAAAATGATAAAACCGTTCGTCGAAATGCATGTCTTTTAGCGGCTGAAATAAACTGCCGTTAGATGTGTTGGAGGTCGCAGCAAGCGGAGTAAAATGCCGTGTGGTGAATCCCGGTAACAACTTGTTCATTGCATCGATGGTTTGACCTTTTTGTAGAAGGAAAAAACATTGCGATGAGCTATTGAAGTTGTCGAAACTACCAGGGTTGGAAAAGGCCGACAGATTAGCGTTCTTAAAAGTGATGTACGATAAAAGAATCTTCATTTGAAGATCGCTGTTCGTGGGCACATCTTCGATGATGCCGGTTACTTTGTAAGGATCTTTGCCCAGGCCAAACAGGACTGTTTTACCGATCGCGTCTTTCCATGAACCGAACCAAACGTTAGCAGTGGTCCTCGATAACACCATGGTGTTCGGTTGTCCAAGAGCAGTATGAGGTTCGCCGGAAAGAAATGGAAAATCAAATATCTCAAACAAACTGGGTTCTACATATTGTACATTGTCTGTACGAAAGCGTTTTTCTGGCGCATCTGCCAGTTGAAACTCTTCGTACCCCACGTTCCAAAGCGACGTTACTTTCTCTGCCGGGGGAAACTCTTTTTCAAGTGCTACGCCCAATGGAATGGGAACACATCCGTCGTATTCTATCTTTCCATCGCGGTATGTTTCAGTGGAAACAACTCTATAAATACGATTGTGGTTTTTATGGAAGGTGTCGATGCTCAGTTCATTCCTGATGATCACAAAAATCGCCACACTCACGGCAATGCCCACCGACAAGCCGACGATATTCAGGAAAGACGACAACTTATTGCGACCAAGACGGCGAAGGAGTATGATAAGGGATTGGCTGCCCATTTTGATACAATGTTTAAGAGTTGAACTCATGAGTCAAATATCGTGTCAAACGAGCAGTCGCCTGAAAGTCAATATAGTGCGGAAAATGAGGAAGCCGGCACTATGTGCGGAATCGATACAAGTGAACGCTCAAACGAATTTGTTGTGCGACCACCCGTGCATAAATACACTCGTGTATCATATCCGTACAGTTTATTACCGACTCGTTATCAATGATCGGTTTGTTATCAGGCACTTACCCAAATGGTACACTTGTTTCATGCCTATATCAAACCATTGACATGCTCAAGAACTATTTTAGAACGGCGTGGAGAAACCTTATCCGAAACAAAGGGTATAGCGCTATCAATATCGGTGGCCTCGCCACTGGTATGGCCGTGGCAATCGCTATCGGACTTTGGGTGTATGATGAATTGTCGTTCGACAAATACTTCAAAAATTACAATCGTATAGCCCAGGTTTGGCAGCATGCAAACTACAACGGTAATATTGCGTCTCAAACGTCGAACCCGGCTGTAATGGGCCCGACAATTAAAAGTAAGTACGGAACTAATTTTAAATATGTACTGCAGGCTTCGTGGATCAGCCCCCTTCACCTTTCATTGGGTACAAAATCACTGAAGAAAGTAGGTATTTTTTTCGAGGCAGATGCGCCGGAAATGTTATCTCTCAAAATGATCAGGGGCTCAAGGCAGGGATTAAAAGATCCTTATTCCATTCTTCTCTCCGCATCTACAGCCGAGGCGTTTTTCGGTCGCGAAGATCCCATGAATAAAACACTCAAGCTAAACAGGACAGATGTTGTGAAAGTTACCGGTGTGTATGAAGACTTCCCGGAGAACACCACTTTTCGCGAAATAAAGGTGATGATGCCCTGGCAGCTGTGGCTTATAGAAAACCCATGGGCAAAACAAATGCAAAATCCATGGGGCAGTAATTTTTCCCAGACGTTCGTGCAACTTGCCGACAATGCGAGTATGGAAAGTGCTTCTGCACGAATCCGGAACGTGAAAATGGATAATGTGGGGCCCGAAGAAAAAAGATATCAGTGGCAGGTTTTTCTTCATCCCATGAGCAAATGGAACCTGTATGGCGAATTCAAGAACGGCGTGAATACAGGGGGCAATGTCAGGTACGTTTGGTTATTCGCTGCCATCGGCATTTTTGTATTGATTCTTGCCTGTATCAACTTTATGAACCTCAGCACAGCAAGAAGCGAAAAAAGAGCGAGAGAAGTTGGTATAAGAAAAGCTATCGGCTCATTGAGATGGCAGATTACACGGCAGTTCTTTTTCGAGTCATATATGGTTGTCGTTTTCGCTTTTGCTATTGCGCTTGTACTGGTGTCGCTATTGCTGCCGCTATTCAACGATGTTGCAGCGAAGAAAATGACGATTCCGTGGAGCAATCCAATATTTTGGTTGGGTTGCCTTGCATTTATTATCATCACCGGACTGCTTTCAGGAAGTTATCCCGCGCTTTATCTTTCTTCTTTTCAACCGTTGAAAGTATTAAAAGGCACGTTTAAGGCCGGTAAGAATGCAGCGATCCCGAGAAGAGTTTTAGTTGTATTGCAGTTCACTGTATCGGTGATGCTCATTATAGGAACGATCATTGTTCATCAACAGATACAGCATGCTAAAAAGCGACCTATCGGTTACGAGCGCAATGGTTTGGTAAACATCTGGATGGAGCGTGAAATAAAAGAACATTATGATGCCGTAAGAAATGAATTGAAAAGTAGTGGTGCCATTGAAGAAATGACTGCCTCTAACGCTCCGCTCACAGGTGTCTGGAACACAAACGGAGGTTTCGAATGGGAAGGTAAAGATCCAAACCTCGCGGTTGACTTTCCGAATAATTCTGTACGATTCGACTTCGGCAAAACAGTATCGTGGAAATTGAAATCAGGCCGCGATTTCTCCCGCGAATTCGCAACAGACTCTTTAGCCTTTATCATCAATCAATCGGCAGCTACATTTCTCGGGTTCGAGGATCCCGTGGGTAAAACACTCAAATGGAACGGCACGCCATTTACCATCATCGGCGTGATCGATGACATTATGCAGGAATCGCCTTTTTACCCCGTGCGTCCAACGCTATACCACATCGATCAGTTTAGCAATATGAACAACCTGATCCTGAAATTAAATCCCAACAGAGATGTTGCCGGATCTATCAAAATAATTGAGCAAACACTGAAAAAGTACAGCCCCGACGTTCCGTTTGACTATAAGTTTGTTGATGAGGATTTCGGTTCGAAGTTCCTGGCAGAAGAGCGGATAGGAAAATTGTCTTCATACTTTGCCGTGCTTGCTATCTTCATTTCATGCTTAGGATTGTTTGGTATGGCCAGCTTTGTTGCTGAGCAGCGAACGAAAGAAATGGGTATAAGGAAAGTGCTCGGCGCAAGTACGGCTAACCTCTGGAGATTGTTATCTATAGAGTTTATTGTTTTGGTGTCACTCTCGTGCCTGATTGCCACACCTATCGCTTACTTTTATTTACAGGGTTGGCTGGCCAACTACGACTACCGGGTGGAGATCAGCTGGATCGTGTTTGTTGCAGCCACCATAATCGCATTGCTCATTACCCTGGCTACCGTAAGTTTCCAGGCAATAAAAGCAGCACTCATGAACCCCGTAAAGAGCCTGCGAACGGAATAATGAAAAGATTTATACAAGCTTATTGCACAATAGTCGGCAACCACTTTTCCGCGTTGTGTAAATAAATTTTATCAACAACTTCTTTGGGAAGCTTCATGCCATTGAATTCCTTCTCGACTTTCGGAACTTTCATTTTTTCGCCAGAGGTAAAAAACTTCCAGTGCCTCAGCCAGTTCTCATGTGCAAGCTTTGCTACTTCAACAGGATCTTTTTTACTGCTTACGCCTTCATCGGTCGCGTAAACAAGCCTGTCCTGGTACTTAATAATGAAGTCGTGCACTTTCTGCCAGTTAGTAACCGCCTGGTATTGCAGGTGCGAAATCCTTTCCGCCATGTCAACCGCCATATTTGGAAACTTATCCAAACGCGCAGCTAATGAATCAACGTTCCACTCGAGACTTCCAAGATGCGCACCGATAAATCTTATGTTAGGATGTTTCTCCAACATGCGATCACGCGCGTTGATCTGATCCTGGTACGATGGATATTCTTTATGCAGATACATATGATATTCGGGATGAGCAGCGAAATAATTTTTGTCACCTGCAACTGTCATGCTATCCACCGGGAGCCATGCATTACGGGGTTCACCGAGATGACCAATTAAAGTGATGTTATTCTTCTCGATGAAGTTGATGATGGTGTCGAATGCAGGGTTATCGATCATGACAAACTTTCCTTTTTTGTCTTTCAGTTCCATACCGATGTTCTTCCAAACCTTTACAGCGATGGCTCCGCTGTCGAATGATTTCTGCAGGTAGTCCAGTGTTTTTTTAGTCCAACCAGGTTGATTAAAATCTTTTACTGCAAACGCACTTGCGAAGTACACTTCCTTTGGAAAAGCTTTTATCAATTTCACGGCAACCTGTTGCTGGTCTGCTACCGGCACCGATGGAGAGTTAACGTTAACTGTCAGAAAGCGAAAGTTGTCTGCTGCAGCCTGCTTAATAAAAATAGAATCAAATACACTGATGTGCACGTGCGTGTTGAACTTCTTCACAGAACCGAAGTCTGCCTCGGTGTAGTATTGTTCAGTTGAATCATTTTGTTTTAATTCGCTATCTGTTGTATTGGTGTTGTTGCCACAGCTGCACAATACGATCAGCAATAGAAAATGTAGAGGCAATGTAAATTTCATAACGTTTGTCAGATTTGTCTTTTTAAATAATATAAGTGAGCCCCGCCGCAGGCGGGGATTCGCCTTCGTAAAGCATTTATGCTTCCGTTAAAACGCTAGTGGCGCCCTCGTTTTCCATTTTCCCTTTGTGAAATCGGGCACCTCTATCAATTTACTTTTATTCGCCACCGACTGCACAGATAGCGGAAACACTACGCTGCTGGTAACCGAGTCGTATACATCGAAATAAGGCATTTTGTTTTCACGCAATGCTTTGATGAGCAAATGCCAGGTGAGCGGAAGTTTGGAGCCGCTGCCACCATGTCCCCTGAGTGCCTGCTTTCTTTCCGGTGGATTATAACTTTTAAGAAGTGGGTGCCGGAATTCTGCGAGATATTTTTCGGCCGGCTCCCACTGATGTTCTTTAGGGCTCATTCCTTCGATATATATTTTCGGCCCTTCTAACGCACTGCCCGCCAGGTAAACGCCTTTTGTTCCCTGCACTCTGAATAACTCGCGCGGATGCGGCGTGTTAGTATCGTAATTCAGTGTGATTATTTTTCCATTTTCCGTATGAAGCAATGTTGTGTTGCAATCACCCTGCAGCATTTTCTTCGTCGCGTAGGGATGATCTTTGCCGTAGTTCAGTTCTGCGTATTTATTGATCATTACGCTCTTTGAACTCATCGACACAAGATTATCGAGTCGGTCGCCGTGATTGATGCCTGTGTACGAGATGATCCTGTTCATAGGGTGATCGGGGTACAGGTTGCCGTTGTGACTAACGTCGTAGGCTAGCCGCCATGGCTCTTCTTCCGGATTGAACTTGACCATCCGCAGGTCGTGGACGTATCCGCCTTCGGCCTGAAGGATCTCGCCGAGAAGTCCGCTCTGTATCATGTTCAGAACCGTCAGACCATCTTTTGACTCGAGCATCGCCTGCTCCAGTGCAAGTGTTGCCCACTTACCAGTTTTCTCGAAGGTTTCTACGAGTTCCCACGCTTCCTCAACTGTGAGAATGATCGGCACTTCAGACACTGCGTGTTTATCATTCCGCATGGCTGCGAGGCATATTTGTGCGTGCCATTCCCACGAGGTGGAGCAGATAACAGCGTCGAGCTTTTCTTCTGCGCAGAGGCGTTTAAAATCAGTTGGACCTTTGTCGTATAGTCTTGGTGACGGTCTTCCTGATTCTTCTATCCAACGTTTAGCATTGTACAGGCGTTCGGGTTTTAGTTCGCAGATAGCGGGGACTTCAACGCCTTCCATGCCGAGGGCCACATCGAGGTGATACGAGCCGCGGCCGCCGATTCCTACAAAACCGAGTCGCACGGGTTTATCGGCATTTGTATTGGCGAGGGTATCGAGTGGTAGTCCCATTCCCGCAAGCGTTACGCCTCCGATTGCGGCACCGGTTGATTTTAGGAAATGCCTCCTGCCGAGGTTGTTGCTATCCATGTGGCTTTTTTATAAAGCTAACCAACGATTGCCTGTTATAGGCGCGCTGCTGAAAAGTTACGGAAACGTTTGTGTGAGGTGTGCAGAGTAGTTATTTTAGAGAAACCGTTGGCGCGGAAAAAACAAAGTACGGCTCAAAAATCATCAAGCGTCCGCCGCTCAAACATAAAGTACTCAGCAAATTTGATCCTATCAATTAATTCCCCGTGGGACATATGAATCACTTTGTCTCGGCTAATAGAGTACCAACTCTGAGCTATACCTTTTGCAAAGGAAATCCCAAACCGGTCACTACTTAGCCACTTGTTAGATCGCGCAAAAACATACACGCTATCGTAACAACCTTGATTGCGTTTATCAAAGAGCTTTTTAATGACGACTGTATTATTCATGCTGATTTCTACCAAAACTGATGTAGTTCTTTCTGTTTTCTCGACAATGACGCGACCCTTCTTCTTCTTGTCTCTCGACTGTTTATACGGATATTCCTTTCTAAATGCAAAATTGCAATCGAGAACTGATTGGTAAGCATATTCAAATACGATCCTATCCAACGAAACTCATCCACACACATCATCACGGCACTTTGTATCAACTCAAGTAAGTACCTGAATTGTCCATGCTTGTTTTTTTCCAAAAACTCATCATAATTAAAGTGAGGGGCAACAACAGCAATTGATCCAGATTTGGACGGTCGTTTGTTCACATCAAAATAATGCGGCCAGCCCATGTTGACACTTTAAGATACAAACTCAATTCACAAACACCTCATCGATATAAAAAGCAGTTGAACCGCCTTTCTGCTGGTGCCACTCGGGAAGCTTAGGCAGTGGCTTTACAACAAGTTTTATCACCCGTATATCAGCAGGTGCAAAATTGCATTCCACCGGAAGTATTTCACGATACAACATCTCGGTAGGTTGCACAGGATGCTGCGTGCTTAGCAGGCGAAGATTTTTTGCATCCATCCCACCCCAAAACTGAACCTCCTGGGGAGGCATGATCGAGGCGCTGATATCCATTAAATAACTTATAGTAATGTTCGAGGCCTTTACAGGCTTATTAAAATACAACATGCACTCCATCGGTTTGTCGCGGAAGCCAAGCCACATGGCACTGGAGAAATTAATATCACTCTTCAACCCATCGATAATCATGCGCGCACCGGTCCCAACATCAGGCTTTTTGTTTTTGCCAACCAACGCGGCACTATCGGGTACAAAAGTCTGCCTGAAGTAAAAGTGCTGAATAACATCACTCGCAATCCAACCCTTCTTAAAAGCTCTCGATTTCACCATTGTGTTTTTATCGAGGATCAACGGTTCTTTATACTCAGGCGAAGAAACACTATCCGGCATCGATCCATCCACCGTATATCGCAAAGTAGTGCCATTGATATAGTGTCTAAGTTTTACAGGCAGCGACTTGCTGAAAAATTCACTTTGCGCAACCATTTGTGGCCGCGTCAGCTGAAGCACTGTTGTGTCGCCACTAAAACCAATGTCAAATATTGCCTTCCGGTTTTCTTTCTCAATTTTCTGAACATCCTGGTGTGTTACAGCAGTGTTCCATAGAAAAGCATTTTTTAACGAAGCGAAAGAGGCGAGATTTTCAAGTTTGTCTGCGTCAACCGCACTACCAGACAACGATATCGATTTAAGTGCAGGTAAAGACGCCAACGCAGAAAGGCCGGAACCGGTAACCTGCGTTGCATTCAAATTTAATTTGCGCAGCGCCTTAAACGGCTTGAGATGATCAAGCATGTCATCCGTCACGGGCATGTTGGCAAGACTCATCTCTACAATATTATCTTTCAACGGAGTCAATTCATCAATGGATGAAACAGAGAACGCCGCACGATTGAAAAAGTGAACACTAACTGCCGGCGACCCGATCGCAAGTGCATTAACGACACGATTCGCATTATTCAGCTCGTTGAATCTCCGATTCATCAGGTGGTTCAAACGTATACAGCTCTCCGGATGCCGAACCAAATATTCTTCTTAGCAATAGTGTAAAGCGTATCATTCGGCGAAAGCTCAATTATCTTTTTCTCAAAGTCGCCTCCGTGTTTTATCCAACCTTCCAAAGTCAACACTTCTTCGGCACTCAACTGCGGCCGGTTAACCGGCGGCATGTGCTTCTTATTTTCAACCGGCAAATGGATGCGCTTCATCATCAAACCCAAATCACTTTTTGTAGTATCCCATAACTTTCCTCCCCTGCCGCCTTTAAGCAACAAAGCTTTAGTTTCCATAATCAGCTGCCCTTTTGCTTTACTCGTGTTATGGCACGACATACATTTCCTTTCCAGCACCGGTTGAACCAGGTCGGCGAATACCAGCGCCTCATCGAACGGCGGTAATTTCTTCGCAGAGTCTTCAGTGGTAACCGGCATCAACACAAAGTTTTCCCCATGCGTGAGCGTAGCGCCGTAATGCCCTGCCACTACAAGAAGCACGCTGGTTACTATTGCCGCACCTCTTAGCAATGCAATCTTAGCAATAAGAAATCCTCTGAATACGCACATCAAAAACAAAACAACCGGCAGCGCCACGCCCGACCATTTATGCCATGCAATTGTTTCATCCGCATACTCACCGCCGGCAGACAAAAAGAAACCCATCAGCGCCGTTACCACAGCCGTAAGTGCAACAACTAATAAAAAATATTGCAGTAGTGATTCAAAAGCCGGCTGCTTCAATTTAGATCCCGGAACAAATAACGCAAAAAGTGTAAACAAAATCAGGAATGCAATCGGAAAGTGAAGCAGCAAGGGATGCATTCGTCCAAACACCTGCAACCATGACGGCACGACTATCCTGTCTTCTACCAATATAAAAAATAGCAGTAAACAGTTCAAAGGCACTAACGCAGTAAAAAGAATTTTTCTGATCATCACTGATGTTTAAGCAATGATGTTTTTAACTACACTACCGTGTACATCTGTTAGCCGGTAACGACGACCGAGATGTTTATAGGTGAGCTTTTCATGATCGAGTCCCATTAAGTGCAGGGCTGTTGCCTGGAAGTCGTGCACATGCACCGGATCTTTAGCAACATTATAACCGAACTCGTCAGTTTCTCCATAAACAAAACCCGGCTTCACGCCTCCTCCCGCCATCCATATAGTAAAGCTTCGCGGATGATGGTCGCGGCCATAGTTTTCTTTAGTCAATTCTCCCTGGCAATAATTAGTTCGACCAAATTCTCCTCCCCATATCACGAGCGTTTCGTCTAATAGGCCTCTTTGTTTCAAATCCATCACAAGCGCAGCCGAGGCCTGGTCAGTATCCTTACACTGGCTCACCAGTTCCTGCGGAAGATTATTATGGCCGTCCCATCCCTGGTGGTATAGCTGCACAAAGCGGACGCCATTCTCGGTAAGCTTTCGCGCAAGCAAACAATTAGCAGCGTATGTGCCCGGAACAAGACAATCGGCGCCGTATAATTTAACTATCGATTCAGGTTCTTTAGAAAGATCGGTTACTTCAGGAATCTCCGTCTGCATCCTGTAAGCCATCTCATACTGCTGGATCTTTGTTTTTATTTCAGGATCGCCGAAGTCCTCGTAGTTTGATTCATTCAGTTTTTCTAATCGGTCGAGCATTCTTTTGCGATCCGTTTTATCGATGCCTTTTGGATTGTTGAGATAGAGAACCGGATTATCGCCGCTACTGAATTGAACACCCTGGTGCACGGAATCGAGAAAGCCGTTCGTCCATAGTTTCGAGTACACTCCCTGTCCGTTACCAATTCCTCTCGAAAGCAATACACAGAAAGCAGGCAGATTTTGATTTTCGCTACCTAACCCATAGCTCAGCCATGCGCCCATACTTGGACGGTTGCCGACCTGGGCACCCGTTTGAAAGAATGTAAGTGCAGGATCATGATTGATCGCTTCCGTGTACATGCTTTTTATGATGCAGAGCTCATCGACAATACCTGCTGTGTAGGGTAAAACATCGCTGATCCACGCGCCAGCTTGCCCGTATTGTTTGAAATTGAACTTGGTTCCTGCCAGTGGAAACTTTTTCTGCTCGGCAGTCATACCAGTGAGACGCTGTCCCATGCGAACAGACGCAGGCAAATCTTCACCGAACATTTTCTGCAACGTTGGTTTATAGTCGAACAAGTCTAGTTGCGAAGGCGCACCATTCTGAAATAAGTAGATGATTCTTTTAGCCTTTGGTGCAAAATGAGGTAAACCTGCGAGGATCGCCTCCTCATTTTTACCGCTCAACAAATCGGGTATGAGCAATGAGCCTAATCCCACGCTGCCTATACCGAGGGCCGCGGCGGAAAGAAACTTCCGGCGGTTGATCTGCATGCGGTATTCATTAAGCTGGTCTGGCATAATCTACGATTTGGTGATGGCCTCTTCCATATTGTAAATGGTGTTGATCGTTTTCATAAGGGCTGCGGTGGTGGAGGCATCTAAGCCTGGTGTACGTGGATATTCTCCATGTTGAAGAATATCTTCTGCGTTAAGTTTTTTGTTTTTAAAAAGATCCAGCTGTTCTTGGTAGTAATCCTTAAGAATATTGATTTCGTTTGACGACGGTTCGCGACAGATGATTCGATGAAACGCTGTGCGGATATTTTTATCAGCATCAATGCTTTTTGCCATCAACCTTTCGCTGAACACCCGCGATGCTTCCATTACGAGCGGATCGTTCATCATTACAAGCGCCTGCAACGGCGTATTCGTCTTTGATCTTTTTACCTCACACTGATCCCGGTTGCTTGCATCAAAAATGATCATCGCCGGCGGAGGCGCTGTTAATTTGATGAAGTTGTACATGCCCCGGCGGTACAGCTTTTCTCCATGATCCTGTCGGTATGTTGCCAGGACTCCTCTTCCGGATGTAGAGCCTTCCCATAAACCTCCCGGTTGATACGGTTTCACGCTGGGTCCGCCTATTTCATTATTCAGCAATCCGCTGGTGGATAGCACCATGTCGCGGACAAATTCAGCGGGTATGCGTTGGCGGGGACCTCTCGAAAGCCATACATTTTCCGGATCTGATTTTAGTTTTACCTGTGTAACTTTTGTCGACTGTCGATATGTGGCACTCATCACAATTGATCGGATCAATCGCTTGATATCCCACCCGCTTTCCATGAAATCCACTGCGAGCCAGTCAAGCAATTGTGGATGCGATGGAAGTTCGCCTTGCATACCCATATCTCCGGTTGTCTTCACAATTCCTCTTCCAAAAAAGTCCTGCCAGGTATGATTGACAAATACTCTCGATGTAAGCGGATTTTTCTTATCGGTTGTCCACTTCGCGAGACCGGTTCTGTTACGAGGTAAGGTGTTGGTATCATAAGTCATAATTGCAGACAGCGCCGCAGGCTTTACTTCGAGGGTGGGACGATCGTACACACCGCGTTCAAGCACATAAGTGTGGCGAAGCGTATCGTTATCTTCCATTACCGACACGATAAGTTGATTTGTGTCTTTATGATTGATGAACGACATCATGTTGTCGATCTCTTTCCTTGTGATAGGCATGAAGGGCGTCTTTGCCGGGATGGAGGTTGACACGTCGCCTTCGAAGCCGGCTTCCTTACTGTTGTTGAAGAAGGCAAAGAGCTGGTAATAATCTTTGTGACTGAACGGATCGTATTTATGATCGTGGCATTGTGCGCATTCGATGGTTACACCCATGATGCCTTTGCCAAATGTTTTGACTTTATCCAGGTTGTATTCGATGCGATATTCTTCTGGTACAACGCCACCTTCCTCTGTGTATTTATGATTTCTTAGAAATGCTGTAGCAAGTTTTTGTTCTTTAGTGGCATCCGGTAGAAGATCGCCTGCAAGTTGCCACGTGAGAAACTGATCATACGGCATGTTATTATTGAATGCATTGATCACCCAGTCGCGCCATGGCCATTGCGAGCGGATATTGTCGTCCTGGTAGCCGTATGAGTCGGAGTAGCG
This sequence comes from uncultured Chitinophagaceae bacterium, assembly GCA_963782225.1. Taxonomy (GTDB): domain Bacteria; phylum Bacteroidota; class Bacteroidia; order Chitinophagales; family Chitinophagaceae; genus Flavitalea. Next base: position 2,974,511 of record CAWAIQ010000004.1, on the reverse strand, counting down.
TGCAAGGTCGAGCCATGCGAGCGCCATCTTTTCGCCGTAAGTCTTCGACTGTAGTAACTCATCGACCACCTTCTCATACGCGTTGGTGGATTTGTCGGCCATAAATCTTTCCATTAGAGCTTCGGAAGGTGGAAGTCCGGTAAGATCCAGCGAAAGCCTTTTTAGCAATCGTTCTTTGTCTGCTTCTTCGTTTGGTGCCAGGTTCTTTTGTTCCATTTCATGGAGAACGAAAAAGTCGATATCGTTTTTGGGCCAGGTTCCTTGTCTGATTGCTGGTTTCGGCGAACGTTCCGGCGGTTGAAATGCCCAATGTTTTTCGTAGCGTGCACCTTGCGTGATCCATTTCTTGATGGTGGCTATTTCCTGTTGGTTGAGTATACCGAGGTGCGATACCGGTGGCGGCATCTGGTAGTCGGGATCTTCAGAACTAATACGCCGGTACAGTTCGGAGGAGTCCGGCTTTCCTTTAACGATTACGAACAGGTTTTCGTTTTCTTCAAGATGTCCGAATGCGGACTTCGGATCATCTAGCCGCAGGTTTGCTTCGCGTTTGTTTGCATCGGGTCCGTGGCAGGCGAAGCATTTATCGGAAAGTATGGGTCGAACGTGAAAGTTATAGCTGATGGTTTCCGGTAGGGTCGGGTCTTGCTGCGTCTGTGATTGACAGGCGCAGATGATTGCCGCAAGAAGCAGTATGATAGTCGTTTTGGCGCGCATGTCGTTAGATCTCCGTGATGCGGAGTGGCAGTATCCTTTAAATTAAGCAATGATTTGGAGAAACTGGGCCGGGGGTGCCTGTGAAGAGGCTTTGCCGCCGGGCAGATTTATCACCCACCCCTGGCCCCTCCCTGAGGGAGGGGAAATTATTTTTTATAAAATATTTTTTAACCGGAGCTCACCCACACGTCATCCCGATCCAAGATTACAACAACACTGCTGTCATCCCGAACCGGGTGGCTCTGCCACGAGCGTGAGGGATCTGCTGACATGCAATCTCCTGTATCGTTGATTTATCCTACCATAAATGTTACAAACCCAAACAAATCCAAAATCCTCCTCGCATGTTCTTCACCGATATTATATTTACGTCCGTCGATCAAAAAACTAACATCTCTTGCACGATATCCTGTACTACATCATCATATTCATCATCATCACCACCCTTATTCCCTTTATCCGAAGCGATTACTGGATATTCCGCGTGTTCGAATACCCGCGACTACAAAAATTCTTACTCAACATTCTATTACTCATCGGCGTGATTGTTTTTGATTACCCGGAAGCCACCTGGCAATACATAGTGTTAATTGCATTCATAGGAAATCTAATTTACCTAGCCTACCTTATTTACCCATTTACGCCGCTTGCAAAAGTGCAGATCGTTAATGCAGTCAACCCTCCGGGAGATGAGAATATCAGCATTCTCATTGGCAACGTTTACCAGCACAATAGAAGAGCAGATGAGTATAAAAAATTGATCGCATCGCATGATCCCGACATCGTGCTCCTTGTAGAAACCGACGAGTGGTGGCATCAACAAATAGATTCCATCTCATCAAAATATCCACATAGCATAAAAGTTCCCCTGGCGAATACATATGGAATGTTGCTCTACTCGAAACTGGCGCTAAATAACGGATCAATCAATTACCTGGTTGAAGACGATATTCCTTCTATAGAAGTTGATGTGACTTTGCGAAGCGATAACCAGGTGAAGTTATTTTGCCTCCATCCCACGCCGCCTGTACCGCAGGAAAATCCAAGATCTACTGAACGCGATAAAGAGATTTTGTTAGTAGGCAAAAAAGCAAAGGCCTGTAAATGCCCGGTGATTGTAATTGGCGATCTGAACGATGTCGCATGGAGTTATACTAACGAACTATTCGGTAAAGTTAGCGGGCTCGTTGATCCGCGGAGAGGCCGGGGTTTCTTCAACAGTTTCAACGCAAAATATTTTTTCCTTCGGTTTCCCCTCGACCATATCTTCTGCTCATCGAACTTCGCCCTGAGCGATCTCAAACGACTCAAAAGCTGCGGCTCGGATCATTTCCCGATGTTCGTGAATCTTCAATATAATCCCGAAGCAGAAAAGTATAACGAGGAGCCGGAGGCTACAAGCGAAGAACTTGAACTGGCCGACGAAAAAGTAAATGCCCCGACCGGCTGAGACATACTTGCCAAACCTTTCCCAATTTCACCTCATATTCCTTTAGTGACGGTAAAGTAGACTACCTTCCAAAGAATCGTTAGTTTAAAGCGATCAAGAACAATATTATGGCAGTACATCACGAGAAGAAATTTGCAGGCATTTGGCTGGACGGCGTTAAGGCGGTTATCATTGCGCAGGAAGAGAGCGACAATACTGCCTACAGTGTAAAGGAAACTGTGAAAGGACATGAAAAGCAGGGCGGTGGAAGTGAACATTCGATAAACAATGCGAAACAATCAGAAGATCTTAAATATCTGAAAGCGGTAACAAGTGCCCTATTACCTTATGATGAAATTGTGATATTCGGACCTGGTCAATCCCAGGAACAACTGCAGCATCATTTGAAGGAGCAGGTTCAGTTCAATTCTAAAAAACTTACTATAGACAGTTCAGGTAAACTTACCGACAACCAGGCTATCGCTAAGGTGAGAGAGTTTTTTAAGGGCAGATAGTGGTGTTCTAAAGCGGAATATTTCCATGCTTCCTCTTAGGAAGCTTCACCACTTTATTTTCCAGCATAGCAAACGCCTTGATCAGTTTTATTCGTGTTTCTTTTGGTTCTATTACCTCATCAATAAAACCTCTCTCAGCTGCAAGGTAGGGAGTAGCAAATTTTTCAGCATACTCCGCTTCTTTTTCCGCCAGCTTTTGCACGGGATCAGCAGCTTCACCAATTTCTTTTTTAAAAATTATTTCACTCGCTCCCTTCGCTCCCATCACAGCAATTTCCGCCGTCGGCCATGCAAAGTTCATATCGGCACCAATATGTTTTGAATTCATCACATCATAAGCACCACCATATGCTTTTCTTGTAATCACTGTAACACGCGGCACCGTTGCCTCACTCAATGCATACAATAATTTTGCACCATTGGTGATGATGCCATGCCACTCCTGGTCGGTACCCGGCAAAAAGCCCGGCACATCCACTAACACCAATAATGGAATATTGAAGCAATCACAGAAGCGCGTAAACCTTGCCGCTTTTTTCGAACTATTAATATCCAGCACGCCCGCCAGACTCATTGGCTGATTAGCAACAATACCAATACTGCGGCCGGCAAGACGCGCATAGCCAACCACCATGTTAGTCGCGTAATCTTTATGTATTTCAAAGAATGAATCGTCATCACAAATCGTTTCTATCACCACGCGCATATCGTAAGGCTGGTTGGCGCTTTCGGGAACAATCGTTTCCAATGACTCCCGTATTTCGTTGCCAAACTCATACGGAACTTTAGGAGTAGTATCCTCGCAATTTTGCGGCAGATAGCTTAATAATTTTTTCACCTGCGCAATACACTCCATATCGTTCGCAGCCGTAAGATGTGTAACGCCTGATTTGGTAGAATGCGTTGAAGCGCCACCCAGTTCTTCAGAACTCACTTCTTCATTGGTAACTGTCTTCACCACATTCGGACCGGTAACAAACATATAACTCGTATGCTCCACCATTAACGTGAAATCCGTCATAGCCGGTGAATACACCGCGCCGCCTGCACATGGCCCCATAATCGCTGATATTTGCGGAATAACGCCGGACGATAAAACATTCCTGTAAAAGATATCGGCATAACCGCCGAGTGATCGCACACCTTCCTGGATTCGCGCACCGCCTGAATCGTTCAACCCAATCATCGGTGCGCCCGTCTTCATGGCGAGATCCATCACCTTGCAAATCTTTTCGGCATGTGTTTCAGACAATGCGCCACCAAACACAGTAAAATCCTGCGCGAACACATACACCAGCCGGCCATTGATCGTACCATAACCGGTAACCACACCATCGCCATAATATTGCTGGTCCTCCATTCCGAAATCTTTGGTACGATGAACCACCAGCGCACCGATCTCTTCAAACGATCCGGCATCCATTAACAACGTAATGCGTTCCCTGGCAGTCAATTTTCCTTTCTTATGCTGCGCCGCATTTCTTGCCGCACCGCCACCCTGCTTTCCTTCTTCCAACTTTTGCCTCAGTATATCTGACTTAACTTTCTTCATGAATGATAATTATTTTTCCGAGAGACGGCCTGTCCAATTTGTAGTAACCGATTCTACCGGTTTAATTTTGTTCTGCTGGTCAAGAAAATATTTCAGCGCAACGATTGACGCTAACTCAGCATTCGACCTTTGTTTTTCAACGAGCTTCTCCGCTGAATAATATTTCTTTACAAAATGTGTATCAAACTTACCTGATATAAAAGCTTCGTGCTCAAAAACAAAAGTGCCGAATGGCAGCGTGGTAGAGATCCCTTCAATCTTATATTTTTCTATAGCCGCTTTCATTTTTTGAATGGCCTCGTTTCTATCTTTTGCATGTGTCACCAGCTTGGCGATCATTGGATCGTAGTATACCGGAATATCCATCCCTTCTGTATAGCCATCATCTATTCGTATTCCCTCACCAGTAGGTTTTTTATAAGTGTTGAGTGTGCCGATAGAGGGCAAAAAATCATTCAGCGGATCCTCTGCATACACACGTAGTTCCAGTGCATGTCCGTTGATAGTAAGATCATCTTGTGTGAAACTCAACTTCTCTCCTCTTGCAATTTTTATTTGTTCTTCCACCAGGTCGATGCCTGTTATCATTTCGGTAACGGGATGTTCAACCTGTAACCTGGTGTTCATTTCGAGGAAATAAAAATTCAGTTGCTCATCCACCAAAAACTCAACTGTTCCGGTGCTGGTATAGTTACAGGATTTCGCGACCATCACGGCTGCCTCGCCCATCTTTTTCCTGATTTCAGGAGTAAGAATGGAAGAAGGTGATTCTTCAACAACCTTCTGGTGACGCCGTTGTATACTGCATTCACGTTCGAACAGATGGACAGTGTTGCCATGTTTATCAGCCAGCACCTGTATCTCTATATGTCGCGGTGAATCAACATACTTTTCAATAAACACCGACCCATCACCAAACGATGATTTTGCTTCGCTGATGGCTCGTTCCATCTGTTCCTTGAATTCATTTTCATTTTCCACTACCCGCATCCCCTTTCCTCCTCCGCCTGCGGAAGCTTTGATTAAAATCGGGTAGCCTATTTTGTTCGCTGTTTGTTTTGCGATGGAAATATCTTCTATGGCCTCATCGATGCCCGGCACCATCGGCACATTGTATTTTTTCACCGACTCTTTAGCAGCGAGCTTCGACCCCATTATTCGCATGGCTTCCGGACTTGGTCCGATGAAATTAATTCCTGCTGCTTCAACTTTCCTTGCGAACTCCGCATTCTCACTTAGGAAGCCGTAACCTGGGTGAATGCCATCTACGCCTAACTCTTTTGCTGCTGCGATGATCTTGTCTCCATTTAGGTAAGATTGATTTGATGGAGCGGGACCGATACAAACTGCCTCATCCGCAAATAACACATGTGGTGCGTTGCGATCGACTTCAGAAAAAACCGCTACGGATCGGATACCCATTTTCCGGATCGTTCGCATGATCCTTAACGCGATCTCTCCCCTGTTTGCTACTAATATTTTCTGCATCATTATTTTTATTCGAGTTCTACCAAAACCTGTCCTTTTTCAACCGCCTGACCGCCGGCCACAGATACATTCTTGATAATCCCATCCGCATGAATGATTATACTGTTCTCCATTTTCATTGCTTCGAGTATTAGGAGTTTATCGCCTTCCTTTACTGCTTGTCCCGCGGTGACGGAAATCTCCAGTACTAATCCAGGCATGGGCGCTTTGATCTCCTTGATTTGTTTAACGCTTGACTTTCCAAAGCCCATTTGCTCCAGCGTTTGATCCAGTTCATCCTTTATTTCAATATCAAACGTTTCACCCTTTATTTCAACTTTTAATCGCTTGCCTGGGCCATCGCTCGCAACAACTTTAGCGTTCGCCGAACGATTATCTTTTATAATATTAAAAGAGCCGTCAGAGACTTCGATAATATCTGCGTTATCAATCTCTTCTTTTGTAAACGAAAAGGAGAAGCCGTTTGTCTTTACACTATACGTTGTACCGCTGTCGGGCATAGGCGATGTTTGTACTGTAAATTAAGCGTTTGGAAGCCATTAGGCACCTAAATCGTTTAGATTTAAAGAATTATATTTGCTACATGCCGAACGCATCATTCATAGGTGAAAAATTAAGTGAGTTAGAAAAACTCTCGCACAAAAACTTCATCTTTATCGACGAATTGGATGTGCATTTCCACCCCGATATTATTCATTTTTTGGTCGGTGAAACTTTGCAACTCTCCGATGGCAAACCGGCAGTGCCTGTTGGGCTTTACAATAAGTGGCTCGATAAACTAGTCAGACAAGGATTTGACAAAGAAATTGTCTTTACCAAATGAGTGTTGGTACCAGGATTGAAAAGATTAACGAACTAAAGTCCAGGGTCGACCAGGTCAAGGCAAAAAAGTCGTGGGACCGCAACTTTCTTGAGCAGCTTAAAATAGACTTCACGCACTACTCCAACAAAATAGAAGGCAATTCTTTGGAATACGGCCAAACAATTCGACTGCTTCGCGAATTGGTGATACCCGAACATGCGTCTCCGGGAGACATGCTCGACATGATACATCACAAAGAGGTACTCGATGTCATTTTTCAAAACTTTTATGGGCTCGCGATTTCTGAAGAAACCATCAAAAAATGCCACGCTTCGCTTATGAAAGACCGCTTCCAGTGGGCAGACGATGGACTGTTTAGCCCGGGTCAGTACAAAAGCTTTGACAACTTTACTTATCGGGAAACTGGTAAGGCTCATTACTACGTTTCTCATAAGAGCGTACCCGAAGAAATGACCTTATTCGTTGAAAAGATTAATGAGTTGCTCAACAATGTAAACCTGTACGAAAAAGTATTTCACCCTCTTACTATCGCCACGCTTTTTTCATCAGCGGTTTCTAAATGAAATTCATCCTTTCGCGATGGTAACGGCCGGATCGGACGGCTTTTCATGAATATTATTTTAATGAAATGCGGCTTTCCGCCAATATTTATCAAAGAAGTGGACCGCAATCACTACTTCAAAACGTTTGAATTAAGTGAATTGGATGAGAATGCCATGTTTGAATTTATGGCCGACAAGCTGATCGAAAGCCTGGAATTTGAACTTGCAACTGCTAACAAAGGACTTCTATAGTTACCCGAAAGGTTCTTACGTTCTCTAGAATAAAACTGGTCATTTAACCCCAAGATCTTTAAGCAAACGCATCGCTGCATTGTGCCCGGCACAACCAATTACCGAACCGGCAGGATGCGTTCCCGCACTTGCGGAATATAACCCCTGCACAGGAGTAGTATATGGCAGGCGATCAGCAAAACCAAAGGTATTATCAACATGATGGATATGCCCGAGCGTTATACCAAAATGACTTTCAATTTTCTTCGGATGAAGAGGAAATGTGTCAGCAACAAGATCGCTTGTGCCAGGCGCAAAACGATCGCAAATGGAAAGGAGTTGTTTTACATATCGTTCTTCTTCTGCCTCCCAGGTGGTACCCTTTAATTCGTAGGGAACCCATTGAACAAACAAAGCTGAATTATGGTGTCCGTTCTGCATCTCTCAGTGACGGATCAACCGTTGTATGTATGTACCATTCTATTGTTGGGAAACGGATACAGCTTACCTTCTTTCACAGCATTAAATCCTTCCTCAAGACTTTGCATCACATCCTTCTCGTCTGGCAAAAGATGAATAGTGGTACCGTATTGCCCGCGGTCTTCCGGCAGGCAGGTAAATTTCGGAAGGCCCTTTAATGCGAGGTTCACCTTAAATGTAGAACCGGGACGTTTATAATTTTCAATTCTTGCATTGTAAGATGCAGGCAAATTATCGGCTCCAATCATTGATTGCATACGAAACGGATCAGCATTCACTACCACCGCTTTTGCCTTAACCTGTGATCCGTCAGCTAACGTTACACCTGTTGCAACACCATTCTGAATATCAATCGAGCTAACTTTTTTGCCGGTAATAATTTCTGCCCCGGCTTTTACGGGCAGTATCTGCAAGTGTTTTCGTGATAGTGCCCATGCCTCCTTTTACAACCATCCAGGTGCCATCGCTTCCGGGAAGGCGGCACATGTTATGGACGAGAAAATTCATGCCTGAACCGGGCGTATCCCAGCTTCCAAAAAGACCGGAAAATCCATCTGTCACAGCATACATCGCTTTCACCAGATCGCTCTTGAATCCAAAACGGTTGATGTATTCACCAACAGGCTTCCTGCACAGATCGATAAATATTTGCCTGAGTTCAGGGACGAACATAACGGTCAGCTGTTTCTTCGATGCTGTAAGGCTCTTCCAGCCATGTGGGTGCAATATCATCCCTGATCTTTCCAATTTCTTCTGTCAGCATCTGGTTAGCACGCCAGTCATCTTCAGAAAAAAAAGAAATAAACTGGTTGCGCATGGCCTCCTGGTCAGAGCCAAACAACAGATAACCTTTGCCGGTAGTGGGCAGGAAATAATGCGGATCGCGACGAAGCAATGGCAATTCGATACCAAGGGTTTTTATTAATTCGGGTGGCATCAACCGAGCAGGTAGGCGCCGGTGCTGGTGCCAAGTGTTGGGTACTTTTGTGAATGGAAATTCTGTTTTTGCTGCACCTCCAACCATGTCTTTCTCTTCGAGCACCATTACTTTTAAACCTGCACGGGCAAGAAGTATCGCTGACACAAGTCCGTTATGACCTGCTCCTACAATAACTACATCCACAGCTTTCTCCATAAGATTATCGTGTTATTGGCATTGAAGATAGTGAGAACGGTCGTTTTAGTTTCGATTTTCAGAAACTGATTTTGGTCAGAATATTTTCTAATAAACACTAAGCAAGGCGTAATTTTCTGCGACAGTAGCTGTAATTGATCTCCAATGTCTACAGGGCTGCGTTGAATTGCAATAAGCTTTAAAAGAGATAAAAAGTCGTCCCGACCGGGTGTAGCGAGTGTGAGGGATCTGCTGAGAAAAAAGTCAACTACTGTGCAGACTTGAGCATCTTCATAAAGAGATCAGCTTGCTCTTTGGTCTTGATCACTTCAGAAAGCGAGTCACGTTGACCATGTTTGAGTGTAAGCACCTGCTTTTTGCCTTTTCCACTGGCTTTTATGGCCTGTATTTTATTTCTGAGAGACTCTTTCATAGCTGCCACAAAGTTAATATTAATAAATACAAAAACGAAAGCCCGTCTGGCTAATTTAGCTTGAACATGAAATAATTATAGAGCAGGTCGCAACCAACTCGCACATTCTCTTGAATCTTAATGGGTACTGCTATGATATCATCGCCATCTACTGAATGTGTGTCGTCCTCGTCATTCGCCTTTCGTAAAATCCGCACATAGTACTTCGCGCCATACATCAAAAAGAATTGCTCCAGGTAATCAAAATTATTGTGGATACACCGATAGTATAAATAGGCCCGTGCGTTATTAGACCCGTCGACACCGAGATAACGTTCTGGAAACTTCTCCAGGAAAGTTAGGCCAGCTAGAAGAACAGTAGAAAAAACTTTTGAATGCTGTTGATGTATAAGTTTTGCCTTGTCGTCAACCTGTCCATCGGCATCTATGGGCCCAAAAGCCAGATTGTATACTTCAGGTAAATATGGATGAGGAACACTGCTAATCGTTACGCCAATTCGAACTTCTTGTTCGCTTTTCAACACGGTATTGAAAGCACTTGCAGTAAAATTTTCCGACAAGGACTCCAACGGATAAGTGGAATCGAAGTCCAATTTAATATTCAAAGCCATCTTAGGGTTTCATTGAGGTCTGCAAATGTATGGCAGGATTATATTGCTTTCAGAAATCGATTAAAAAACTTAGTTAGCTTAATTTCTTAAACACTCATTCGCACAAGCGCCATCATGCCTTACATTTACATGTTCACGCGAGTCAAATTCGATCAAAATTTATGTTCTCCAGCGTCAAAGCGTACTATAAAAATCTTGTCCCACAAATCACATCCAGTGAATGGGAAGCTTTGGAGAAATGTCTCATTGTACGACAACTCAAAAAAGGAGAATTTCTCGTGAGGGCCGGGCAAATATGTAAATATGTTTCGTTCATTAATTCGGGCCTTGTAAGATTATATTATTCGATTGACGGAAAAGATATTTCGATCGGATTTGCGCAGCAGGGCGACTACACTTCTGAATATGAAAGTTTTCTCACGCGAAAACCTGCTGCACAAAATATTGAAGCGCTCACTGATGTTGAAGTAATTAGACCTTGGTTACGACGACATGCAACGGTTGTACAAATCGTATCCTGTGTTCCAGGAATTTGGCAGAAAGATTTCAGAAATGTTATTCATCATGCTCAACCAGCGCAATACTGCTTTACTGGCGTTAACACCCGAAGAACGATACACGCAGATGATACAAACCAATGCCAGCCTGCTACAGCTGGTACCACAATACATGCTCGCTTCCTTCATCGGCGTTACGCCGGAGCATCTTAGTCGCATTCGTCGCAAACTCAGCACTTCTTAACAAATATCAACGAAAAGCTGGTTTACGTAGCTGACATTTGTCTCTCAAACATTGAGTATGTCAGCCGACCGCATTTTTTCTCTTTGTAACAGTATTGCTTTGATAGGATGGCTCATCCTTGTGTTCTTTCCGAAGTGGAAGATCAGGGATCGATATGTGATCAGCACTATTGTGATACTGTTCTCTATCGTATATGCTTCGCTTATTGCGTGGAGCTTTGAGCCGGGACTATTCGAAAGTTTCGGTACGCTCGACGGTGTATCGGGTCTGTTTCAGAATAAATATTTTCTTGTCGCCGGTTGGGTGCATTACCTGGCATTTGACCTGTTTGTAGGTGCATGGATCGTGAAGAACGCGCAACGGAATAAAATCAATCATTGGCTGACGGTACCAGCGTTGTTCCTCACGTTTATGCTGGGTCCGGTTGGGTATTTGGTGTATTTCATTATGCGTTGGATAAAGACAAAAACTTTTATCGCTTACGAAGCTTAACAAACTTGCCATGGAAAACTCTGTTAAAGAAAAAAGGTTCCCCTCCCTGAGGGAGGGGCCAGGGGTGGGTTTTATCCCGCAGTTAAGGGAACGCAACCCGGTCATGTTTTGGTACGGCCTTTTAAATATTGCAGCTGCCCTCATCTGCATCATCTTATCGCAAACCACGGACGTTCAGGTAAACGGCATTAACGCTTACATCAAACCATTAAAATTCTTCCTCTCAATTGCGATATTTTGTTTCACAGTTGGCTGGCTATTCTATTACCTGGACATGCCACGAAAAATAAGGGCGTACAACATCATGGCGGTGATCGTATTTACATTCGAGAGTGTTGTCATTACGTGGCAGGCGGCAAACGGAAGATTGTCTCATTTTAATGTCACTACTCCGCTATATGGAATATTGTTCAGCCTGATGGGTGTTGCGATTGTATTGCTTACCATCTGGACAGGCTACATCGGTATTTTGTTTTTCAGAAAACGTGAATGGACAATATCAAAACCTTACTTATGGGGCATAAGACTCGGGATACTATGCTTTGTAGTATTTGCTTTTGAAGGCGGTATGATGGCGCAGGCGCTGAAGCATACGGTTGGAGGCGATGATGGAGGGAAGGGCTTGCCGTTAGTCAACTGGAGCCGCGAACACGGCGATCTGCGCATTGCACATTTCTTCGGGATGCACACGTTGCAGATCTTTCCGTTGTTTGGATATTTTATTGCAAAATCAGTAAGGCAGTAATTGCATTTGCGCTGGTATACGCGGGCTTAGTGACAGCAGTTCTTGTGCAGGCGTTAATGGGGATGGCGTTGGTGTGAATGTGCCGTGAGGCGTGAAGCGTGTGGTTTGGTTTTAGCGGACTATTGTTTTTATTGCAATGCTTGCTTCCCTCAGTATTCTCCTACGACGCTGCGGCGGGCTCGCCTTTACCTTCGATAAAAAAAATCTTATTGTTTTTCGCTCGCGCGCCAAGGCGTCTACGGAGAACACTTCGGTAGCAAGTTTAAAGTATGCGAAGGAATGTTAGCAGTTCCAGGGAAGTAACCCCGAAGGCATCCCGAACCGAGCCTGAGGGATCTCCGGAAAAAGTAATACACAGTGGTTTGGTTTTAGCGGACTATTGTTTTTATTGCAATGCTTGCTTCCCTCAGTATTCTCCTCCGACGCTGCGGCGGGCTCGCCATTACCTTCAATAAAAAAAAATCTTATTGTTTTTCGCTCGCGCGCCAAGGCGTCTACGGAGAACACCTCGGTGGCAAGTTTAAAGTATGCGAAGGAATGTTAGCAGTTCCAGGGAAGTAACCCCGATGTCATCTCGAACCGAGCGGCCCTGCCGCGAGTGTGAGAGATCAGCGGAGAAGCAATCTTTTATTCGTCGCATTGGATACCATCAGGCGTGAAGCAAACTATCTGACAATGAATTTCACCTCATGCCCTTTTTGTTTTCCTGACCGCACTGATGGGCGTCGCTTTGATACAATTACTCTGCAAATTTGAGCACGTTCATAAGAAAACCCCGGTTACAAACCGAGGACTTTGTCCAGGCCAGCCGAAGCCGTACAGCTCCATCGGTCTGGAATTACTCAAAATTAATAAATCGCACAAAAGTTCACGACTAATTCTATCAAATCTTTCTATTTCGCCAACGGATCGGGCCTTATCTGGAACTTAAATACTTTACTCGACGTACCCTTCCCTCCTTCCATATGAAACGGCGCACGCGTACTTATCGTGGCCCACAAACCACGACCCTTCCATCCAGCATTCGGATCATCAATTCTTCCATCCATCCACTTCGTATAAAATCCCATCGGGTAAGGCACACGCAACACCACCCACTTTCCATTCTGCAACGCTAACAGACCTTCAGATTCATTACCGGTATTGATAGGCGTATTTGCACCAAGTCCTGACGTGTTGAACTGATCAACCCATGTATAATAGCTCGATTCTGCACTGCCTTTAATATCTAAGCCTTTGAATTGCGGAAGTGGTTCAGTGTAAAACGTCCAACCCTCTGGACAATGCTGTCCTGTTGCTTTTGGACCGCTACGAACTTTACATTTATTGCAATCGAAACTCGCGAGGTGACCACTTGCTAACGCTACCCATGCTACGCCGTTGCGATCCACATCCATACCACGCGGAGAAAATCCTTCGATGGGTTCACCTTTATCGTTAAGTGGAAGTTCGAAATATTCTGCGAGAGCAGTCTCAGTAGGATTAGCACCAGGATTCAATCTTATCAACGCACCGGGATAGCTGAGATTAGATCCCCACACAGAGCCATCAGGTGCAGGCGAAACAGCATATAGACCTTTCGCAATTCTTTTATCTTTTGTTGGATCATCGGGCGCGTTCGGTTCAGTGTATGCATCACGTTTACCGTTTCCGTTGAAGTCGAGGATGATGGGCGTCCAACCTTGTGCTGCTTTTTCATCGCCGGTTTCGAGATATTTTTTAGTATCTAACCAACCGACAACGTCTCCGCCGCCGCTGGTCCAAAGCGTATTGTTTTCATCTTCGGCAAACATCAGGTGATGCGTGCTAAAGCAAGTGTTGATGGGAGTATACTTTTTTGTTTTAGGATCGTACACCCCGAGGTGACGGTATGATTTGTCGACAGGAAAGGCTTTTGCCGACGGATGATTGGAACCTACTTTACAGAAATCAGGATTATCGGATGGACGCACTGCTGCAGTGATCCACACGCGGCCATCTTTATCGAGCATCGGGTTGTGAACATTCGTTTTGCTAGCTCCAGATAGCGGTGTCGCCCCAGTAGGGTGAACGTTGTACAACATCGCCTGAGGCAGACGTCATACTTGAATCGAGAACCGAGAGAGGAATTTGCGAGATATCATTTGCCATTGGATCGAGCACGGGAAGATAATCGGTGCTGAGCTCGGTGGCGCCGTATAGATGACCGTTAGCGTTTGTGGTGGGATTTCTGCGATCGGTTGACACAACATCATGCAGGTAAGCTTTTGGATCGGCCCAATCCCATTGTGTGATCACTACGTTGCGTTCGATGCCTTGTGGGCGTTGAGGCTTTGCCGGTAGTTCACCTTGTGCGATGCGGTCTGTCCAGTCGGCCATCATTTTTAGGGTATGTTCACGACCAACGTTCATCAGTCCGCCGACCATTGAGCCGCCTGCTTGTCCGGATTGGAGTCTACGCTCCCATGCGTCGAATGACGACTTGAACTTGCCGAGTGACGGTTGAAACTCGCGTGTGCCTTTGCTGCCGAGTTGGTGGCAGGCGAGGCAGGTGCCTGATTTAATATTGCGGATGTAATCGGCCTGCACTTTCATGTTAGGGTTAATGCCATTGCCGGTGGGCCCGGTGCCAGGGAACATCGATTTATCGGGAACATTGAGGAGCGAGAACCAGTAGCCTGCGGGATAATATTGTGCGGCCTCTGCTTCTGATGGCGCGATGACTGCTGTGAGATCGAGAGTAGCTCCCGGCTTTGCATCTTTCTTTTCTGAATCTATGAGTCCGTACCCACGCACCCACACTTTATAATTTGCTTTGGGAAGTTCCGGGATCAGGTAACGGCCTATTGAGTCTGTCACTACAATTTTCGCATACCGGGTTGGCAGGTCGTACGTTTCCGCGATCACCCACACGCCGGCTTCCGGGCCGGTAGGGCCGGTGACGGTGCCGGAGATGTTGTTATCGTTTGCGTTTGTTATCGTTCGTTGATGAGGTGCAGGCGGTGAGGAAGAGTGATGCAATCAGGAGATGGTAGAATAAGCTTTTTCATACCCTATAGGCTTTGGCGTTACGGAAGTTAGGTGTTTTTTGGAATGAGAAATACTGCATTGTTGGGAGGTCTATCAAACTACGGCCGGCATTGCGAACGTGATCTTTGTCTGGCTATGCTTATCGATTTAAGTATAACGTGGTGCCAAACGTCAAGCGGCACCAGCAAAAAGGGAAGTTACTTCCACTTACTTTCCTATGCAGAACTTACTGATGTATAATGTATGTGATAGTCTGTGGTGAGTTCGCCAGTAATTTCGCCTAGGTAATGGACCATAGCCACGTCTAAAATGACCATTAGGAAATGATTGCAGAACTATAGTGATATCTACAAAGAAAAGCGAAAGCCCAATGTCTCAGCGGTCCAAAAGAGGTCATCGTCGCTGCAATAAAGAACGGAACGAATCCCTGACCATACGGGAAGCGCAGAAAGCATGCAGGATCAAACGACCTCAGAGCATACGGGAATGGTTGCCTGCAGCTGAGCAGGAAATGTTGAACTTAGCAGGGATCAAAAAGTCGATATGAATAACAAAACTTCCAAGGATGCGCCTGCTGACGATGAGCGCATAAAAGCGCTTGAACAGGCCTTGCAGGAACCACAGCTAAAGATCGCTGCACTTAATACGCTCATCGATGTAGCAGAAGAACAAGTTAAAATCAATATCAGAAAAAAGCCTGGTGCCAAACGGTCACAAAAATGAAAGAGCGCTATCCGCAACAAAGTATAGCAAAGCTCTGCAGACTGTTTGACAAAACAAGCCATACCTACTACGATCGGCAATGGCGCCATAAGGAGAACAAGAAGTACTAAACCCGTTACCTTTAAATAACTACAAGTTCAGTATCCGGACTAAGAACCCCATCTGTATAGCTTTTGCAGGACTCTCGACTATCTCATTGACCCGTCCTAAAAAAACTATACAACAAAAACAGTTGTATATGAGATCATCACCCATCCTCAATGGTAGTGGCTACAACACTAACCGCAATGTCAGGTACACCAAAGCTTTCATCATCAAGGTAGTTCAGGAAGTCGAGCGAGGCCTTCTACAAAAGGAAGCCTGTGAATTATACGGTATGTCTAAAATGACCATTAGGAAATGGTTGCAGAACTATAGTGATATCTACAAAGAAAAGCGAAAGCCCAATGTCACAGCGGTTCAAAAGAGGTCTATCGTCGCTGCAATAAAGAACGGAACGATGACCATACGGGAAGCGCAGAAAGCATCCAGGATCAAACAACCTCAGAGCATACGGGAATGGTTGCGGGCAGCTGAGCAGGAAAATGTTGAACTTAGCGGGTGTCAAAAAGGCGATATGAATAAAAAAACTCCCAAGGATGCGCCTGCTGAGGATGAGCGGATAAAAGCCCTTGAACAGGCGTTACAGGAAGCACAACTAAAGATCGCTGCACTTAATACGCTCATCGATGTAGCAGAAGAACAACTTAAAATCAATATCAGAAAAAAGCCTGGTGCCAAACGGTCACAAAAATGAAAGAGCTCTATCCGAAACAAAGTATAGCAAAGCTCTGCAGACTGTTTGGCAAAACGCGTCATAGCTACTACGATCGTCATTGGCGCCATCAGGAGAACAAGCAGTACTAAACCCATTATTTAAAGAACCGTTGCCCGGACTAAGAACCCATCTGTATAGTTCTCAGAGCACTCTCGTACATCTCTCAGATAGCTCTCAACCTGGGATCCTTCGTCTTTCCTTCGTCTTTCTTGCGACTATCCTTCAGCGTGAGTTCGTATTTAGTCGAAAGAATATTGAATGATAGACTTGACATTATCGAAAGGACTTTATACTTTGAGTACTTTAAAAGATATACGAGATGGCTATCAGTACCAACCCACTTATGCACGGCGTTCGCGGAACAATCAATAAACAGATAGTGTTCCGCATTGTAGGCGGCAAACAGATTGTTAGCGCCTATCCGGATATGAGCCGCGTAAAGAGAACAGCCAAACAAAAGAAACAGAATAACCGGATGACACTGGTGAATGAGATCATCGCCGATATCAAAGCCGATCCGGAGCAAAGAAATGCTGCGCAACTACGATTAAATGTTCCCAGCAACAAGTTGCATCATGCGCTTCTCCAAGAACAACTTCTAATACTTTCAAAGCAAGGCTAACCCCTCAAATACATCCCAGAAAACACTGCACTAATGCGGTGTTTTTCTCATTGGCTCAAACCGCTCTCATTCTACTTTTGAATTGCAAAATCAATCGATAAACTCTATTGGAGTTTATCTTAATATACGCCAGGCAAAGCGTAGGGTGAAAGTCCCGCCATTCCGTATTCGATTGATGTTTGCACCATTGCCTGGCGTATTTTAAACTACAATACTATGCAATTGAATAATCGAAGAAGAGAGATTACCAGCGCACGCATCGCCAGAATCAACGGAGTAAGTATGCCTCGCCATGATTGGTATATTGTTTATCCTGAGATTAAACTACGTGGTGAATGGCTGGAGAAGATCGGGTTTCATCCGGGTGACAAGGTCTGCATCACATCGTCCCCGAATGAGGTGGTGATTAGCTTGATAAAGTGACGATCGTTGCACTTGGCGTTTTGCGATATTTTTAAGTGAGGCTTCGGCCTCATTTTCATTTTGGTAGCAGCTTAATGTTATGTGACACTGGACGCACCGCTCATCAACGTACAATTGATCAACATCAGGGAAATTTTTCTTTCAATCCGACCTCACGCAGATTTTTTTGCTGCTTTAACAGTTCGCTTAAAAACCTGTGGCCCGCTATGCGCCGCTTTGGGCAACCTGGTCCCTGTAACTTTAACCGCCTTCTCCCGTTTTTACAACAGGAACCGGTAAACCATTGCTCAGAACCGTGATGGGCAACTTTCAAGAAGTCATATTTATCATACCTCCGCTCTACCCTCTCTTTTCTTAATTGAACTAGGTCATTTAATTGATAAACTTTATCCTTACGTTACAGGAGAACTGTGGAGTAAAAACGACCAAAACGTTTAGCCAAATCGGTATTGAACTTTCTTTCGCCGGAGATATATTTTTTTAAATTGGCATCGTTTATTTCAATAGCCGTAGCGAATCTCCGAAAGGAAATATCCAAAGCCGTAAGATAAGCATTAAGAAACCCCTCCAGCGGGATAGGTTTCTCAATTTCTCTTTCATCCGTTCCCGCATAAGCTTCCATGCGGTATTTAACTGCGAGGTACCTGTTCCTTAAGACACGCTCCGGCGACCGGCCGGCAGCCAGCTTCTTTACAAGCGCCTTGGTAGCGGCCAGTTTATCGGCAGTCCAATCCTCAACATCCAGTAGACCGATCTCAACTTTGAAATCTATATCTTTCTCTTCGCTTTAACAGCTGCCATAGATTTTTAATTCTACAGGTTAAAAATTATATATCTATTCTTCCTTAGCATTCCCTTCTTTGTTTTCCAGGTATTTTTGAATTAATACGTCGCCAGCACCATCCATCAAATACATTAAGGTTTCGTCTACTTTTACTGCGCCGTACTTCTTGCTATACAAGGCCATTAGTTTTACCTGATCTCCAGGATGTTTCTCGCTAACATCAAAAGTCAACAAACCCTGATAATCTCCTTTTGCCTGAACATATGTTTGCTTAAAAGCAAATGCGATCAAACAGCCTGCCACATAATCATACTTTTTCTTATGCCCATAATTATGCGGAGCCACCTCCACAAACGCCATATAGGGTACTATTTTATCTTTAAGCTGGAAGATCATGCAGCCCTCGACAATGTCCGGCGACTCTTCAGCAACCAACACATATGTCGTCGAATAAGGAAGCTTCTTGCTGTGCTTGTCGAAGGCAAATCGCCAGCCCTCCGCCAGCCCCGGCAGCTTTACCTTTTCCGGGCTAATGGAAGCCTCGATCATTTCTTTCGAGGAAAGTTTTAAAATTCTAACATCCATGTCCCTTTCTCATAAACTATAGCAAAGGTACGTAAAATATAGTACATTATGTACTACCCCTGTTTGATATTGTACAATTTGTACAGCGATATATTGTCGCCCGGATGAAGAATATTTTGCCAATAGTTAATTCCGAACTCTTTATTCAGCAGTGCGTTTTACAACATATCAATCTGGATATAAACTGGATTATTCAGACCTTCCAAAGGGCCCTTTGGAGACCTACTCACTCCGACCTTAAACTCTTCACCGGGTTCATCAGCGCCGCCCGCACCACCTGGAAACTAACAGTAGCTAATGTAACCAGCAACAAACTGACACCCGCAATCACAAAGATCCAGGCCGATAAGTTCGTACGCAACGTATAGTTCTGCAGCCACTGATCCATAAAGTAGTATGCAACTGGCATCGCAATCAGCATACTCAACACTACCAGCTTTATGAAGTCTGCAGAGAGCAACGCCCACAATCCGGTAACACTCGCGCCAAGAACTTTTCGCACACCAATTTCTTTTGTACGCTGCTCAGCAACAAAAGAAGCGAGGCCGAACAAACCCAAACAACTTATAAGAATCGCCAAACCCGAAAACACACTCGCGAGATTGCCAATCCGCGATTCTGTATTAAACTTTTTCTGATACTCTTCATCAATGAAAGAATAAATAAACGGACTGGCCGGGTTGAACTGTTTGAACACAGGTTCCATCGCGGCAAGTGCAGTTCTTACCGGAGTACCAGCTTTAATGCGGATTGTAAATACAGTCATGCCCCTTCTCCCATAAAGATCGCAGGCTGCACCGGGTAATAGGGATTATTGCTGATCATGTCTTTTGTAACGCCGATAATGGTATAGCTCTTACCCCAATGTTTAACGGTCTTGCCGATCGCGTCTTCAAATCCGAGGATGCGGGCCCCCGCTTCATTAACAATGGCGGCCGTACTATCGGTTACATGTGCCCGTGAAAAATCCCGTCCCTTAACAATGCTCCACCCGATAGTTGGACCGAAATCCGCATTGACAAAAATGTCGCGGAAAGAAATCGTTTTTGCTTCCTCACTCATCCCCTCCCATTCAAGAAAATTATTCATATTAAATCCGTTGAGACCAGTGGAAGAGTTTGCAACATTAGCCACTACCCCCGTGTTGAGCAAGCTCTTGCGAAGGGCTTCAAAACGGGTGTCCAGTTCCGGCGTATTGATGGGCACAGCAATCAGTCCGCCCTGGTTATAGCCAAGCGGTTG
This sequence comes from uncultured Chitinophagaceae bacterium, assembly GCA_963782225.1. Lineage (GTDB taxonomy): Bacteria > Bacteroidota > Bacteroidia > Chitinophagales > Chitinophagaceae > Flavitalea. The sequence goes on along the minus strand of CAWAIQ010000004.1, from coordinate 2,954,393 downwards.
ATTTTTGGCAAACTGGATCTGGCGGAACACAACGATCGTCCCGATGATCAGCGCGAGGGAAATAGCAAATTGAGTGACCACGAGTACTTTGCGCGGAGTGCTGGCACCTCTGCCCGCCTTGAAAAATCCTTTCAGCACTTTCACAGGCCGGAAGCTCGACAAATAGAAAGCCGGGTAACTGCCGGCAAGGATACCGGTGAGCAGTGCACAGCCCAATGAAAGGCTCCAGAAAAGCGGGTTCGTCCAGGGGAACGACATGGTCTTGCCAGACAGCTGGTTGAACCAGGGCAGCGTCAGGGCTGCCAATGCCATCGCGAACACAAAAGATATGGATGCAAGAAGGATCGATTCGCCGAGGAACTGCGCGATGAGATGACCACGCAGCGAGCCGACAGTCTTCCGAATGCCCACTTCCTTTGCTCGTTTTTCGCTCTGAGCAGTGTACAAGGTTCATAAAATTGATGCAGGCCAGCAGAAGTATAAACACGCCGATGATACTTAGCATTCTCACATACACCATTCGCCCCTCGCCTACGGAGTTAGATTCATCGTAATGCAGGTATAAATCAGAAAACGGAAGCACCTTGTAGGTTTCGTAGGCAAACTTCACATATGGGCTACAGATATTTTTGATACGCGCGGTCGCCTGTTCGGGAGTAACATTATCCGCCAGCCGCGCATACATGCGGCAACTATGATTCTCGAAATCATCAATGTTCCTGACCCACGCTGTTTCCTCGTTGGCCATCGAGATGAAAAATTTATAATCACTTAAGCTGCTGTTCGCGGGCTGATCTTCATAAACGCCACCAATGGTGAATGGACGGCGATTTTCATATTGAAATGTTTTGCCGAGTGCGTTTTCAGTGCCATACAACGCAATAGCCGTGGACCTTGAAATAAGAGCCGTGTTCGGGTCGCGCATGGCTTCGGCGCTGCCGTTCAAAAAACGAAAGCCGAAAATGATGGGGAAGGTATACTCTGCCGATGTGCCGGAGTGAATAATGCTTTTGTCGCCGTTCACCAGCAAATGTTGACCGGGCCATTGCACCATCGCTGTTTGGCTGAAGATATCCTTATACTCTTTTTTTTGCAGAAAGGGATTGAGCGCGGGCGACACCGTAGTACCTACATAACGTGGTGGTGTGTTCTCTTTTGTTTCGCCCTGTGCCCACTGGTTTTGCATTATCTCTACAACACGGTTGCCGTTCGGAATGTGCTGATCGATGGAAAGCTCGTCGTTCGCCCAAATGCCTATGACCAGCGCGATGGCCATGCCGGTGGCAAGCCGGAAGATATTGATGAAGGAGTAGCCGCGATTCCTGGTTAGCTGCCGGAGTGCGACAAGGAGATAATTTTTGAACATGCGCTTGATTTTACAATAGAGCAGAACTGTCCCAGAAGGGTGCCTGTTTTTTTACACACTATTAACCAACGGGTTGCTACCTAACTCATTTTTTTGGATTGTCCGGTTTCGCACAGGTGCTGTTCAGTTGTGTGACCATCGACTTTGTAGTAGACTTTTTCCTGGATTTTTTCTTGAAGATATTACTGGAGGATTTCGTCACACAAACGCGGAGTTCAAGCCTTGCATAAGAAAGAAAGATAATGTAGCCTTGATCACCCTGCTGACATCACCAGTAGGGGTGTGAACGACGATTTCACCATTTTTTCTATTTACCAGCTGGCGGGCATACTGAAGCGCTTGCGCCTGGGTTGCAAAGACCCTGGTAGGTCGCTGGTTACCCTCACGTACCACCTGCCAATTGTTTCGAAAACCGGTAATAAATGATAGGTGCCTTCCCGCACGGTGCGAAAGTCTTCGGCAACAGCGCGCCCAAGACGGTTGGTATAGTAGGGTTTGTAGACATGTAGTAGTTTGCAAAGGACCAAAATATTCGTGGGACGGTTTGCAACGCACCTATTATTTGCAAGCTATTAGTAGAGGCGCGTCGGAGAATCATCGAAATGATTTTGCAGAAAATAAAACTGTTTATCGGCATCGTTGCCGAACTATTAGTCTGAATTATTATATACTCGATCATCTTTTCAGAAAAAGTAACCTAGTTGGTTCACTCTTTTAAAGAAGATATATTTTTATGTTTCAAGGTCGTTGATAAACACCAACTGGCTACTATGAACAATATGAAAAGAAAAAAACTGAAAGCAAACGGCTGGATTGTTGGTAACGTGCAGCAATTTTTAGAACTTTCATCGGAGGAGGCGGCTATCGTCGAAAGCAGGCGTACTATAAGTACTAATTCGAGTGATCCCACAAAGAAGAAACAAATGACTTGGAAAGTAATTAAAACACGCGCCGATTACAATAAGGCAGTGAGGAGACTTATGGATATATTTCATGCGCGGGCCGGTACTCCAGAAGCTGACGAACTAAATCTACTCCTCGCGCTTGTAAAAGATTATGAGGATAAAAACATTGGCCTACCTCTGAGCCTCAATCGGCTATGGAAGATGGAAGAGAATTTCGACTCCGACTTTAACCACTCCTGGGCTGAAAGGGCACGTTCGTCTATTCTTTCAGGTCGACGTGTTACCGCTGTCGACCACCAGGAAACTAAGAATACTCTTCACCTACCCGCAGAACTATTCCGTAGCTTAAATCACTCCGACCCCAAATTCGCTTATTGCCCTCATCTCAACACTTTCTCAATAGCCTCCAACAGCACTGCTTCAACGCCAGGTCTACGCCCGAGGCTGGCGCACTTGTTTCGTATCCGCCCTGGTCGTATGCCATCGCAGTACCAATGTAACCCGGACCATAATCCTCATACGCCGCCGTGCAGACTTCTTCTCCGGGTTTCATTTTCTGTGCCGCCAATTGGTATTCAACAAATAGTTCGCCCGGCAAATTCAGCAACCAATATTTCCCAAGCCGCAACGATGAAACACTGATTTTTACTCCCTCTTTACTTCTTATTAGCCATGCAAGCCGTTCAGCAGCGGCTATCACATCGCCATGTTTCGCACTCGTATCCGCTAAAGTTTGTCTTAGCTTTTCTTCGCTTGAATTTCGTGCAATCGGCAGCGTTACAAACTCAGTTCTCCACACAGGCTTCGATGACACCGCTGTTTTCTTTGTATTGTCGCCACGCTTGCTGCATGGCAACTTCCATACGTTGTGTAAGCAGCCGGCGCAACGAATCGGTGCCATCATTGTATTTTCCGGCAGTGATATTTCCTCCCGCACCGTTAAAATGAATATGAGGTAATCCATTAAGCGTTTTTTCCCTGTTGTTGCGCGCCCTTCCCACGAATTCACACGTTACATCGCCCTTGCCGTAATAACTTTGCGGATGCGTTGCGTAATAAGTAACAACCGCCACAGGCATATCATTGTTCCATAAGCTCACACTTTTCAGCCATGGATCAATTAATCCTTCCGGCTTTGCCCTCGTAACAGAATCATTTCCACTACTCCACCTGGTGAATTCTACCTTGCCATCGCTCCCCAGTATTCTCCTATTCGATGCAACCTGTTCAACTTTCGCCTTACCAAACCCAATGTGCGTGATCTCTTGTGCATGTTTTGATGCGGCAGCCACAGCACCAGCTACCCTACGTATAGCACTGCGTTGGAATGCACTGTCGAACGGCGTGTTGCTAATGCCATACTGCGTTCATGATCTTTTCCATCGTGATATCGCACTGCACGCCATCATGCTGATGCAGCGCATGTACAGAAACACGATCCGGTGTTGTGTGAGCGGCCTCAGCAAGTTCTTTCTTCCACAAATCCTGGCCTTCATTTGCAATGCCGATCCAATCAACAGCGCATAATACTACTGGCTGTTCGCCATCTATGATAAATACCAGTCCCCGCGCTGAAAGCGGATCAACCACGGAACGTGTTATTGCGTAGGCAACGGGACTGCCAATTGGCGGAGTAACATCGGCTTCAAATACGCCAACCTTAAAACCTGCTTGGCGCTGCGCTTCAACAGCGTACGGAAAACAATAAACAAATAACGACGAAATACAGGAAATGAAAACGATATTTCTTCATCAACATAAAAAATGTTTAAACCTGGGGAGCCCAATATGTGCAGTAGGCCTCTGCGGCAGCAGGACCTTTAAACAACTGGCATCGCCCGCATTGTTCACCTTGCTTTGCCGGCAACCAGAGGTTGCAATTGCCGCAATGTTTGTTTTCATTAGGCGATTTCTCAACAAATCCAAGACTCTCCCGCTTCTTTATTTCTTCATCGCTGAGGTCAGAATAATCAGCACAGGGATTTGCTGATGTGTTTGTTTTCTTTTCTTTTGTTGCACAACTACTGATACCGGCGAATAACAACGCTGATGAAATACATTTTTGCAGGAACAGTCTTCGGCCCGACGTCTCCGGCTTAATCATTATTCCTCTTTTTCCCTTTCTCCAAACTTTCAAGGCAAGTAGCGTTAAGATCGGTGTTTTTAATAATTGAAGTGACTTCCGAAATTTCTGTTTGGTTGTTGCGGGCACCCACAACATAACAGAGATCTTTTATAAATTTCGCCACAGAAGTATCTTTCATTGCCGACTGGTTTTTTGCCAGCTCGTTCAACATCGCTGCACCCGAACCTGCTTCCGAACTCAGCACCGCTGTTCTGAACAGTGGCTGCGCAGCCCGCTCCTGGATTACTTTTGCAAAAGCAGGGAGTACGCGTGGGTCTTGTGAATTGCCGATGCTCAGCGTTGCCTGCAAAGCCACCTGCGCTGAATTGTCGCTTACCATGCCAATAACTTGTGGCAACAATTGCGGATATCGCTCAGAAAGAATAATGGCCTGCTCTCTTACACCCGCTTCTTTATCCTGTAATGCCTTTGAAACAAGTGAGACATCAAGCGCATCCAATGCCTCGAGAACATACAGCGCATTTAATCGCGCCCTCGCATCTGCATGTGTTGCACACATCGTTTTCAATTGCGGGATAACTGATTTATCGTTTCGCTGAACGAGTATCATGTGGGCATGTTGACGTATCCATTGATTAGAATCGCCAAGCAGCGCCACCAACTCCATTGAAGATTTGTTTTTTAGAACGACCGCCTTTCGGCCGGAATAATTTTTAGGTGATATTCTATATATTCTTCCATACGTTTCACCGTTCGAATAATCCATGTCTTTCTTAAGATCATCTGGAATTGATGTAGGTGCTTCGATATGCTGACGATACATATCGATCATATATAAACATCCGTCCGGACCAACCGTAAAATTTGCGGGCCTTGTCCATGGATCAGTCGACACAAAAATTCTCTTTCTTTTTCTATGTCACTCCTCTTTGCAACAAACGCAGGATCATCTTTTCCGGGAAGCAATACATCGCGGTGTACCAGGTTTCCAGCTACATCACCCGTAAACACAGAACCATAATATTCCTTTGGAAAAACATCACTCAAATACATTGTTCCACCCGAAGATCCTGTAAAATGTTTTTCAGCATATTCTTTTCTATCCAGTTTCTCTTTGTCGAATTGTTCCTGCCTGCGCTTTGTGCGTTCCGCGCGCCAGTACGGTGGCGGTGTTTGCTGATACATCACGAACCCATGATCAGAAATATCAATATCGGCAGTGCTCTTCGGCAGAAATTCGTGCCTGTGCAGGTATCGCCAATGAATCGGAGATTGTTGAATGTGATAGGTGTTCTGTGAATAGAAACGATGACCCCAATCGTCGAGTGTTGCGCCGAATTGCCCCCACCCCGACTCATTCTCAGCCAGGTTCTTATCTAAACGAAAACGAAAGTCGGATCCACCCATTGTAAGTTTACGCGCAGAAGGGTTTGCTACATTACTCACTTCACCGTCCTGTGCATTGTTGTTTGCATATATCCAGTTATCTACGCCAAAGCGCAGGCTCGTGATCTGTGCTTCTGAATTGCCCGCGAAAAATCCTGTGTACAAAACCTGTTTGGTATCTGCACGGAAATCGCCGTTCGTATCTTTCAACAACAGGATGTCTGGAGCGGCAGCAACAATCAGTCCGCCATTCCATGGCAATATGCTCGTAGCATCGGCGATCTTATCGGAAAAAATAATTGCACTGTCTATTTTTCCATCACCGTTTATGTCGCGCAATACGCGTATTCTTCCTTTTCCTTTCCCTGGCTCCGGCTTCCAGGGATAGTCGAACATTTCAACAACATACACATTGCCTTCATCGTCCCATGTCATGTCGACCGGCGATTGAACATATGGCTCAGCAGCGAATAGTTCCACTTTAAAAGTGCTGTCGATCTCAAAATGTTCTACTTCCTCCGCTGGTGACAACGCCTCGCTGTAATGTTGTCTTATCTGTGCAGGAAAATAATGATGATCGAAGATAAAAGGACGAAAAGAAGCAGTCGGTTCTGAGTAATGATTTTCATGTTTACCTAATACTTAATGTAATATAGGAAACGCGATTCTTACATCACAAAAGTTCTTCTTGAGAAAGCATCGAGGCGGGAAAAGATCATTTTCGCAGAAGTAAATTGATAAGCAAAGCACCGGTGATGATCAGCAAACCAAAAAATTCCCTTGTCTTTTCAATATAGGGTTTGGTGGCTTGCATCGTCTGTGCGATATGTTGGGCATTGTGTTTCGTTATCCAATCACGCACGCCGTCTTTTGCGAAGAAGAGCACCACTGCATACACGAGGTAAAATGCAACCGCGATGCTGGAAATCACCGGGAAGAAATATTTAAATGCAGCGAGGCCACAAAGTATTGCCGCAACCAGGTATATCGGCACCCACAGCCAGGAGTCCTTATCATTCAGGTTGAACCAGGCAAAAACGAGAAAGGCCACCAGGAAAATTATATTGAGAACCGTTAACGCTATAGACATGATACGATTAAGGTAAGAGAATCACTCGATATTTCACGTTCAGGATTTCGTCTTCTGACCTAGCCGCAGTGATTTCTTCGTTATAAAGATATGCCGGGTATTTCGCGCATTAGCTCCACTACCCGGGTATTTCGCGCATTAGCTCCACTACCCAAACCTTTCATAACGCGCCCGCACAAACGAAAATATGCCATAAGCAATCAGGCCGATTGCGATGGCAGCCAGCCATATTGATCCTGCGGTGCTTTGTTCAATAAAAGAAAAGGCTTTGCCGGTATCGCCCGCATCTTTTGATCGGCCAGTAAATGCAGCGCGGGACATTAAGTACGCGATGATCAGCCACACCACCCCTCGTGCTGTGTATCCTATCTTGCCGGTGGCTAATAATATAGACGCCGAATTTGTTTGCTTGTTCATTCGCTGTACATGCTTTTTGTATTTCTCCGACCAGGCATAGTACAACTGGTATATACCTACTCCAGCGAAAACAAGCGCTGCCGCCCCTGCAAGCCAGTGGCCTCCCGGCTGTGATAGTAAATTAGAGGCAAGCTCCTGCTTGCCGTCACCGTTTTTTCCTGGGTTGTCAAGGAATTCATTCGCGGCACTAACAGCAACCAACAAGTATACGCCGGCACTGGCAAAATATCTCGCCGCCTTCGGAAAATGCTTTTTGCCTTCCTGGATGCAGTTAACCCCTTCGATGCTTCGCCATATACAATAGCAAAACAGGCCGATTACTAAAAGTGGTAATAGCCACTGCCCAGCGGACGATTCATCAAGAAATGAGAAGATGTGAGCTTTGTCGGTCGTTTCCGCAGAGCGGCCGCCGATATGAAAGACCGCCATCAGGGCTAATAAGCCTAAAATAAGATAAACTAAGCCTTTAGCTGTAAGTCCGGCTTTTGCGAGGCCCTCTATGCCTTTTTGCCTGGTGGTGGGGGTTAATGAGATGTCCATACTTCTGATAGAATTGAAAAAAGTATGCCGCGATGAGGGCTAAAAGAAGATGAACTTATGACGGTTTAGGTGTATCGGTTACCTGGAGGATTTCTTTGAAAGCTTTAGGGGCAAGCCAACGTCTTTCAGAAATGCTTTAGCGCGGTTGGCTTTCTTGACGAAAAACGGGTGCTTCTCGTAATTTCCCACATCCTCGTTCACAATTGCGCCAGGTTTCAACACAATTTTTGATGTATTTTCCTTCTTTGGCATGATTTATCAAGGTTAGGTGGTGGGGCTAAAGACTATAAAAGACGTGTTGCGGCGCCGATGCATAATCCGTGTTAAAACCACATTCGATTGGTGAGTTGTAGTTACACAGGCTCAGTTGTTTAAGTTGAAAGTTTTATCTGCCTTATAAATACATCCGCATCGTGCCCACGCACCTTTTTAGCATCGTCATTTTGTTATTTACAGCCTGTCAACATCATAGTCGCCAAACTGCCTTTTTTCGAACGTTTCTGTTGAGCATCTTTTCCGAGTTCGATAGGGAGTCGTCCGCTTTTAATAAATCAATTGGCTCATGAAATTTACCCATGGTACCCTGGTGGGTCTTCGAAAATACATTCTCGCTGATCAGCAAGCCTTGAATCAGTGTGAACATCGCGTAGTAACTACGATTAACAACAGCACCATATCTATCGCCCTTGAAAAGATAAACTGCGTCATCATAAAAATCTTCAGCCTTTGCAATAATCTTGCTTATTTCTTCTCTCATACATCTATCCCCTCCTGTTTTATTCTGCGGTAAAAATAGTTGGTGGAGTTTTCGAACTTGTCCTCTGTTGTGGGTATAAATGAGATGATTTTGCCTGTTTTTAAAATGATATGATATACTTGCTCGTTGATACTTTCTATTTCTTTAAAAACGGAAATGTCTCTGTCTTTAAGCACTACAAGCAGGTCAATATCCGAATCTTCTTTTTCCTCGCCTCGTGCGTAAGAACCAAACAAGATGAGACGTGCCAGACGACTACCATACAGCTCGCTCAAGCTAGATTTGAACGTGGAAACGATATGTGAGTTGTCGATCATCGTCATACAAACATCGCACTTTTATTATCGATTTCAAAGCTAACCTGCCACTCGAAGAACTAATCACTTCCACGCCTGGCAGACAACCGCACTTATCGGAGCGATCATCGGCGCTGCGCCAAACTTTTCCGAAAGCTGATTTTCTAAATCAATTATGAGTTCTTTTATCGATTCAGGATTACGCTTTTTGATTTCGTCGATAACAGGCCCGCTGTGAACAAGGCCGATCGCTGCATCTTTCGCAGTGCTACAAAATGACTCCTTCTTCACTTTTTCAATTGTTATTTTCGAGAAACCGGCTTGCTCAAGTAATGGTCGTATACTCGCTTCATCGCTCATGGAAGTTGCCACGTTAGTCGACTCAGGCAATACACCGTCGAGGTATTTCTTTGCCGCCTCCAGGTAAGTGTACGATGCAGCATTGCTCTCCAATGTGTCCCACGTAGTAAATAAAAACATACCTCCAGGTTTTAACACCCGGTATGCTTCCGCAAATGCCTTTTGCTTATCAGGGACAAACATGTAAGCAAAGCAACACACGATTAAGTCGACACTATTGTCATTAAACGGAAGCTGTTGTGCATCGATCACTTGCCAGTCAATTTCAAGATCGCCAAGTTTTTTCTTCGCAACATTCAGCATGTCCTCGTCGATGTCTGAAGCGATCAGTTTCGCGGAAGGCGAAATTCGTTTTCGTATGTGGCGCGTGACACGGCCCGTTCCTGCAGCAATCTCAACGCCACAGAAACTGATGCGGGATCAATACGATTTGCCACTTCTATCGCATAAGGCTCGAAAAACATCGGGCCATAAAATTCATCATAATGGGTGGCGGTTTCGATGGCAGGATCAACTGCGTTTGAAGTGTGATTCATAAATACAAGATAAAACTAACAAACTCATCTTTTGTTTTCGAAGTTACCGGACTTCCCGTTGTATTAAGGTAATTGGATAGCATAGGCACTATGATAGCTGTAGCAAAAGCTTTACGCTGTTTGTTAAGTAAGGAAGATTCGACGTCAAGGGATTTTGTAGTATGTCAGAAATGACATATTTTTGAACCTGATTGAGTACCCACGATAAACCCTTAGTCTGGCTTCAGGGTGAAATAAAGACGCCACCGTTATCGGATCAAGCAAGGCTTGAAGTGGGATTTTTACTCCGACGTATTCAGCAAGGAGAAAAATTGTCGTTGCCTCATTCACGACCGATGCCTACTATTGGAAGTCGATGTCACGAATTAAGAATTAGTGACGCTAACAAAATTTGGAGAATAGTGTATAGACTTGAGAAAGACGCAGTTTTGATACTGGAAGTTTTTCAGAAGCAGACTCAGACAACTCCCCAGAATATTATCGAAAACTGCAAGAGGCGCATTAAACAATATGAAGGGTAAACGAAATACTATGAACAGCACTAAAAAAAAGAAACTCGAGGAGAAAGGCTGGAAAGTTGGAAGCGTTCAGGAATTTTTGAAGCTTTCGCCAGAAGAATCCGACTTTATTGAAATGAAGCTGTCTTTAAGCAGAAATGTTCAAACTTATCGCAAAGCTAAGCGACTTACGCAGATCGAACTTGCTGATAAAATTCAATCTAGCCAATCAAGAGTTGCTAAAATGGAAGCTGGAGATCCCTCGGTGTCTATGGATTTATTAGTTCGATCATTGCTTGCGTTAGGTGCTACCAAGAAACGGTTAGCAGGAATGCTTGCGTAAGCTTCGCCTTGCTCGATAAAAAAGCTTCGTTCGAACAAAACAGTTGCTTAGTTCAAACTATACCTACATAAAAATCAATGTTGCCACATGCAACATCGCATACTCCACACCGTCATTAAATATGAAAAAAATCTTTGCAAGCTTGATTTTTTTTGACGTGGATTAATGTAATTTGTAGTGGTAGAAAAGGTACGAGAAATACACACAGTTTCGATCTGTGGCCATTCCAACAACAGCTCCTGATTTTTAGAATTCACTCGATCACCTGTGAATTATCGGCATCCATTCCGATGCGCCTCCTATTGACACAAACAAACCAAATATGAAAAAAGTCTTTACCGTAATTCTCTGTATGGGCGTGCTCGCAAGCTATGCTCAAAATGTAGGCGTAGGAACAAATCGCCCCCTTAGTAAACTTCATGTTGCCGGCGATCTTCGCGTTGACTCACTCGCTGCAACAAAAGACAGCGGACTCGTTTTGCATAACCAGCAAGGCGTATTGCGGTCATTAAAATTCACAGGCAAAAATGAAGATGTTCTCCACGGCGATGGAACGTTTAGTGCTGCAGTGGCCGCCGGATCCTGGGATCTTATGGGTAACGCCGGTACCGACCCAGCCGTGAATTTTCTGGGAACTACAGATAATAAACCAGTCATTTTTAAAATCTTTAATCAGGCTGCTGGTCGCATAGAAATCAATGGAAACACAGGGCTGGGTTATTTGAGTCTAAAAAGCGTCACCACCGGCAACGTCAACTATGGCCACAACACGGCCTTCGGCCGCAATACGCTTGAGGCTACCACAACAGGTCATGCCAACACTGCAGTTGGATCCAGTGCTTTATCATCCAATATTGCAGGCAATCATAACACGGCAGTTGGAGTTTCTGCCCTCAGTAATGCGCGCGGTTCCTTCAACACAGGAGTTGGAGCTTTTGCGCTGAACCAGGCAGCGTTTGAATCCAGCTCTTACAATACTGCTGTGGGATATTTTGCTTTGCAGAATGCTACCACCGCCGAATCTAATGTGGCGATTGGAGACGAAGCGTTATTTTCTGCCAACGTAATTTCCAATACAGTTGCAATTGGGTCAAAAGCGCTATACAGTAATACAACCGGGGTTAATAATCACGCTGTAGGTGATCAGGCGTTGTATAGCAATACTACCGGTTATCAAAATACTGCCGAAGGTTACAGAACATTATATGCTAACACAACCGGGTCGGGGAATACAGCACTCGGTACCCTTGCGCTAAAATCTAACACTACTGCGTCGCGAAACACAGCATTAGGCTACACGGCAATGTCTTCTAACACCACTGGCGAAACGAATACCGCTGTTGGTTTCGGCTCCATGCAAAGTAATACCACCGGCACAAGCAACGTGTCCGTTGGGTATTGGGGTTTATCAAAAAACAAAACCGGCAACGCCATTGTTGCGATGGGCGATTCAGCGCTGTTGAATAATACGTCGGCAAGTTTTAATACGTCTATCGGTAAAGGTTCAATGCTCCGTACCACAACCGGTGGCGGTAACACAGCGTTAGGTCATAATGCGCTCGGTTTGAATACAACCGGTATTAATAATACGGCTGTCGGCAAGGGCGCAGATGTAACCGGTCAGTTTTCCAACTCTACCGCTATTGGTTATAACGCGAAGGTCGATGCCAGCAATAAAGTGCGCATAGGCAACGCCTCTATCACGAAGATAGAAGGACAGGTTCCGTTTACCACACCATCTGATGGCAGGTATAAATTCAACGTGCAGGAAAATGTATCAGGACTCAGCTTTATCATGCGCCTCAGACCGGTAACGTATCAATTTGATGTAAAACGTTTTGATGGCGTTACAGACGGAGTTGGTATGGCAGGTGTTACACAGGTTGCCTACAACCGTGCGGCGGAAATCAGGAGAACCGGGTTCATTGCACAGGAAGTAGAATCCGCAGCAAAAGACGCGGGTTATAACTTCAGCGGCATCAGTTCCCCTGAAAATGATAAAGAATATTACAGCCTGAGCTACGAATCGTTTGTAGTGCCGCTGGTGAAAGCAGTGCAGGAACAACAATTTTATATCGCGGGAATGAAGAAACATTCTGATGAGAATGCAGATCGCATCCAGGCACTTGAATCGAAGATCGCAGCGCAACAGGAAGTGATGAACCGCCAGCAACAGCAAATAGACCAGTTAATGACGGAACTTAAAAAGCTGATGCCTCAGAGCAAATAACATTTATCATTTACAATTTTTGATATGAAAAAGTTCCTACTCCTTGCCATCGGAGCGATCCTGTACGGAAGCTCCTTTGCTCAACTGGTAGTTGAAAAAGGCGCTGGTCTTTTCCTCAGTAAAGGCAGTGAGCTATCAGTGGCGGGCGATATTGATATTAATGAACCGGTAACGGGTGAAGGCATGCTGTCGTTGAATGGAGAGACCGTGCAATTAATCAACGCCAACAGTTTTGCTGTGCCGGGTATTCGGATAGATAACGCGGGATATGTTGAGCTTGGGGGGCCGTTATCGCTCTCAAGAACCCTTCAGATGAACAATGGAAAATTGAGATGCAATAATTTTGATCTTTCACTGGATGCCAACGCATCACTCGAAAAAGTTGGTAGCACATCATGGATCGAAACCAATGGCCGCGGGGCTGTCCGGAAAAGTGTCAACACAGATATCGATAACTTTCTTGTGCCTTTGGGTACCGGGAATGTGTACACGCCGGCGATTGTTACGACGAACGGAATAAATAAGGATGGAGTTATTTCCATTCTGGCTAAAAAACGGTATGGCCAACTTTCAGCCTGCAGGAATAACGGACTACCTGGATCATCATTGGCAGATCGATTTATCAGGTGTTGATGGAAAGGTTGATGTGCGCGCTGGTTATACAAATGCAAATCTGGTTGAAGGCAGCGAATCATCATTGTCAGCATTCTACCGCGAAAAAAATGCGACCCGCAACGACGAAGTATTCCTGGACAGGGCTAAGCATGTTATTCATGCAACTGTTTCGGGTAGTGGTGGTGATATTTTTGCGATGAGTCCTGCATGGCAAAGCAGCACCAGGAAGCTGAGTCTCACACCCAATCCTGTTCGCGATTATGGGATGCTCAGATTTTATGCAGAGGAAGCCGGGAAAAAAGAAATCGTAGTCATCGATGAAAGCGGACGGACAGTGCGCAGACAAGTGATTAATGTAGTAGCCGGACAAAACCAACATTCAATTAATATGCTGGGTTTAACAAAAGGCTATTACAACATCAGCACACAGGGGTTGGGCAAAACGTTTTTGATAATGAAGAATTAGCGATAATACTATTATTCATTCAGCCGGGCCAATCTTAATCGGGGCCCGGCTTATTTTTTATACGCCACTTGCTTTTATTATCTTTCCTGTCATGTTGATTGAAGAAAAGGCGATCAAACACTGGATCGATAATTTTTATGGATACGGATCGTGGAAAGCGAAATTCTGGTTCGTTGGCTATGAAGAAAATGGCGGCGATCTCCCTGAAGAAGCAGCTGACAAATTCAACTACTTTTATCATTCACAGGTCCCTAATAAGGACACCCTTTGCGATATCCGCGAACTGTATCGGCATGTAGCATTTCGGATAGACGGGCCGAGAGCAGAGAAGTTCTCAAACTTTTATGATCACCGGTTTGGAAGCGATGCAACACTGCATGGTTCATGGAAAAATCTGATCGCATTTGAATATGGATACAACGGTGAAGCACTTCCGGATCTGCTTACGTATCAGCAAAACTCATTTGCATCATCATCGTCTAACGAAGCGTTGATTCACCTGTATCCCCTACCCGCTCATAATCATGCATGGTATTATGCCTGGTTGGAGTTACCTCAATTACCTTTTCTCAAACGGCGTACATCATACGAAGAACACGTTTATCCCGGTCGAATAAGCACGATTCTTAAAAACATCAATATTTACAAGCCAGAAGTTGTTTTGATGTACGGAATGGAGAATATCAACCTGTTAAAAAATTCTGTGCAGGAGTTCTTTCATGATGTGAAGTTCAGGATGGTGAAGGGTGTGAAGCAACAAATCCCGCAACATCATCGCGCCGACTTCAACGGCACTACGCTAATCATTACAACGCAAATCCCTTCGCTCAGGCATAACCGTGTTGAGACAGGGTTTGATTGGTATGGGTTTGGGAAAGATGTAATTTCAGGGCATCAATAAACATTAGCCTCTTGCGCGCAACCCTACTGATTTTGTTACTCTTTGTTTTTGCCACCTGCAAAAAAGAAGATCGCGGATAAGATCAGCAGCATCAGTGTGGGAGGTAATGGGAAATTGATTGAGCAGTTGAAGGATATCTTCTCGCCTAAATAAAGAAGGTTGGATCAGTAACGGTCCAACCTCTTTTGTTTAATGGCTTACTAAGAAGCGGCTCGGGTAGAGATCACCGACTCACCAAGTTCGCTTCGATTTTAGACAATATTTTTAATGTTAAGTTGTGATGACCCTTTAGCCATTTGTTAATTTCTGAGGTCTTTTATTTAGTCGCTCGGCCAAGTCTTTTTGCGACAATCCCTTTTTGGTTCATCAATTCGTTAATTCTCACCACGATATCGGTATAATGGCGAACGAATATCCGCACCTCTGCAAGTGTTCCTTCAATATTTTGTTTCGTGTTCACTTCTCATTTGCTCTGTTGTTTAAAGCAGTATTCCATCGTTGTGATCTAGTATTGTCTATCCTTCGATTCTTCATATTGTTTTAATTTCTCTATTACGTAACGTTTCTTATGCGATTTTGCAAATTGACATGCTTCAATCCATTTCAGGTTTAGGTTTCTACTTTGCTAATCGGTCGCCCCCTACTTTGCACCGCCATTGACTAAAACCACAATGTCCATACGGTTACTTCATCCTTAATGCGTAGAGTCGTAAAGGAGTAAACTCACCGTAAAACAGAATGAAAGCCTCATCCTATCCTTACATTTCCTTTATTCGGTATTCCGATCCACCTGGTTCTCAAACGATTAAATAAGGGATCGATATGCTCCGTGCTCTTGCAAAAAAGCTGTCGAGTATGAATGACATTAATTGTTGGGTCGCTAATTCATACATCGGATCACATAGTATTTACTAAGAACTTATCAAGTTTCACTTTTGCTTGCTCCATCCCACTTGACTGTATAACGGTCCAATTTACACATTTCATCATCCCAACATCTCCAAGGCAAATATATTCTCTTGATGTAGTTAATTTACAGATATGCTGAATAAACAGTTTTCGAGCTAGATAAAGTCAACATTTAAGATGGTGCACTCGACTCCGAGCTTCAAATTATTACTTTCTAAGATATCGATATTGGAGGGCTAGAAATCCTGCAAATGACTTTGTAGAAAATAAAACCTAATTAGAGTATTGTTGCCGAGCGTTTTCCTGAATTACCGATTGGACTGCTGCATCTGAAAAGCAATATTCAAGAAGTTATTTTGAACTACATTCTAAGAATTTTTCTTTTTTGAAAGTGCTATTTTAAATTGCGTTCTTTTTTAAGAAAACAACACTACTATAAAACAAAGAGTATTACCTCAAAAGAGAGGATATTAAATCACTTTAATTGCGCCTGCGGTTGTATCTTTAAACGTCACATCAGCCAGGCATGATAACCCCTAGATCGCTTTTCGTTTGTGGATACATTTTACTGTGTACGTGCACCCCTGCTTTTAGCCAGGCGGGCCTGAACGACCTCGACTATTGGACGCGTGAACTTTCCCAAAAAGGTAAAGCTATAGACTCAGGATATTTAAAACTAAAGGAATACCTGAACAACCTCGGCGACACCGCAGCCACCCTCGGCTTCTTTGAGCAAATGCAAGAAAAAAACAAGTCCGCGGGACCGTACATCAATGCGAGGTTGAAAACAGCAGGCGTATTCTTCAACATTAAATACAACAATTATCAAAGTAGAGCAGAGCTGATGGTTCAGTCGGAACAGGCTCTTAACACAGCCTACGAAACCGGCGACGAACAGTTTATCGCTTTTATTTCTTTCGAGTGCGGAACCAACGCCATAGGGTACCAGAACCTCGAACTTGCGGCTACATACCTGTTGAAAGGCCAGGAATACTATGACCGCATCGACACACTTTCCAGAAAAAGGTACTTTGAAAATATCCTCCTGGGCGAGGTGCTTTTTCACTGCATGGACTATGAGAAAAGTATTTACTACACCCGGAATGTAATTGACTACCCACCCCATGATTCGATAGCCAACAGATACTTTTCTCTCGGGAAGGGATACAACACCATAGGCCAGAATTACGAGCGATTAAACCAGTGGGATTCCGCGCTTGTCTACTACGAAAAGTCGAATGCAATGGCCGAAGCGCAAAATTCCATTATCTGGAAAGGCATCAACGCAGGCTTTATCGGCGGATTATATTTAAAGAAGAAAGACTACAAGCGGGCCAAACCGCTGCTGCAATATTGTTACGACATCACCAAAAACAGCGAACTACAGCACGCGGCAAAATCGTTGCAGCAACTTGCCGAGATACACCTGGCCGAGAATAAAAACGACAGCGCGTTGTTAAGGATAAGGGAAGCAAAGGCCACACTCGACAAACTTTCATACGGGTATTACCTGCAGCCGGAGACGTTTTTGGAGAAGATATACTTCACCACCGCTGATACCTACCGCGCGATGGGTAACCGCGACAGTTTCAACCTTTACAACCAGCTATATAATAATCTTCACGATTCGGTGCAGAAGGTCTACCTGCTGAGTAGTACGAAAATCGCCAAGATGAGGGTGGATAACGAGAATAATTTCCGCGCCATCCAGCTACTACAGCAGGAAAAAGAGAATGCAAATACGAAACGGAATATTATCGTCGTGTCGCTGGTGCTTGCCTCCATTGTACTGCTCCTGTACTTGAACAGGGTGAGGTTGAAACAAAAGCAGAAGCACGAATTTGCTATAAAGGAGAAAAATGCCACCGAAGCGGAGCTCAATGCGGCGAAAGAGCAGATGAAGAAGATCACAGAGAACGTGATCGAAAAAACCGCGCTGGCAGAAAAGCTCACGGCACAGTTGTCGCACCGCGAGCGCAATACGGAGCAGGAGCACTTGATCAATGAAATCAGTCGCCAAACCATCCTCACTGAGGAGGAATGGGAGAACTTCAAGCAACTTTTTGAGAAGATCCACCCCGGATTCTTTATAAGGCTTCGCGAAAGGAGCCGCGATATAACACTTGCGGAGCAAAGAATGGCGGCGCTTACGCGTTTAAATCTTACGGCGCGTCAAATGGCGTCGATGCTCGGCATTTCCGTTGACAGCGTTCACAAAGCACGGCAGCGGTTAAGACAGCGTTTACAATTTTCAACAGAAACAAACCTCGAAGAGACACTTTCTTCTATCTAAAACTGGTATGTCAGGTTTTTGTCCGGTGGTCGTCAGGCTATTGTCATGCCCATAATTTGGAATGGGCCTCTGCGTGACTATACATTTGGATCATACTCTCTTTTGGTCCGTGCCCACCTTTTTTAATTTTTCCTAAACTATAAATCATTAAACAATGAGACAGACATTCTATGCCTTCGGCATCGCCATGCTTATTATTTCCAGCCAGGCAAACGCACAGAAAAATGAGACAGCATTATTAATAAAGAGTTCCGTACTGGATGTGGCCGGCCCGGAGAACGCTTCCTCGGTTATGGCAGACATTTCGGCGACAGCTGTGGAGAGGTTTAAAACCGATTTCCGGGATGCGAAGGAAGTGGATTGGAAGGTGATCAGCAATGGCTACAGGGCATATTTCCAGCAGAATGAGCTGCTTACTGCGGTTGATTACGATAATAAAGGGAAGTTATACAGTGTGATCAGGTATGGAAAAAGTTTGCTTACAAAGGAGATGAAGAAGATGCTGGATAAGAGGTTCGTGGATGTACAGGTGCGGGAGGTAAGTGAGGTGAAGATTGCGGATTTCGCCACCAGGGTGTATGTGATTGTAATGGAAGATAATGTTTCTGTGAAGACTGTCCAGATTTTGGAGGATGAGGTGAAGGTTATACAGGAGACCAGGAAATAGAACCCCTTTTCCCTCTAAATACAAAAGGTTGGATCATAACGATCCAACCTTTTCTTATTTTCCGTTTCAATTAATATCCTCGCTTCGATGCGTTAGCCGCCTGGTATATCGCGTTAAGCAGCGACTTGCTACCGGCAGCATCAGAAGTAAGCTCCCAAATCATAATTCCTGCACATTCTTTCATTGCTAATCTAGTCTTATCCTTAATGGTAGGGATGCCATTGTAATGCATAATGTAGCCATTGGGCAGGTGCCAGTGGTCAACCCATTCCGCTCCCGGGTAAGTTGCAACAATTTCTTTATAATTCATCCAGGGAAGAACGGGATCGTTAAGGCTTGGACCAAATCCATGTCCGTAAAAAGGTACGCCAAGTACCAGCTTATCTTTCGGAACCTTAAGCGTATTGATATAGTATTTCAGATCGTCCATCGCTGCAGAATATGATGCATGGTTTTCTGCACGGTCGGGTGTCCATGGACCCGTATGGTCGTAAGACATGATATTGATAAAATCGAATTGGGTTAGCACATCGTTGCTCACCGAATTTCCGGGCTGACTAGGCAATGCAGCCGTTATTAGTTTATTCTTTGCTTTCAAGGCTGTCGCAAGTTCCTTTATAAAAACACCATAGTTTGGATCGAGGTCACGACCAAAAGCATAACCTTCCTCCAGGTCCACATCTATCCCATCTACATCATGCTGAACAGTGTGTGCCACGAAACTCTTAATCAACTCCTGCCTTTTACCTTGTTTTAAAAGGTTATGGTACTGGGCCACGTATGAACCTCCTCCGATAGAATAAAGAACTTTCACGTTACGATTATGGGCTGCTTTGATGAAAGGAGCTAAGGCGTTGAAATCGTCATTAAACATACCGAGACTATCCGGGTTCACGAATGCCAGCATTATATGAGTGAGCCTGTTGAAGGGAACCTGGTTAGTGTCTACTTTCATGGCACCATCAAATGGGTAATACCCTACTATCTTAAACCCGGGGGGCTTTTGAGCAGTTGCAGTGATTGAAATGGTACAAATGATGGCGATGATCGTTAGGAATTTTACTCTCATGATAGTTTACCTTTTAAAGTGTTCGAATGGTTGAAGCCGGCAGGCTTTTGCCGAAGATACTGTATAATGATACTGTAGAAGTGGATGCCTCCGGGGAAAATAAGGAGGCACACGCAGAAAATAATAGGGTAAGTTGGCTGGTGCCTGGAGCTGACCAAAATTTTAATATCGGGGATGGATTGACCGTTGTAATATGTCGTAAACGGCGTGTTTTAGAAAAGTCTAGTGTCGCCGCAGTTGCCTGAGATTATTGAATCAGCTTATCAAAAATCTTCTGTAGACTTTCCGGAATGTCGTCTGCCTGGTCGCGAAGCTTGGTAACTGCCTGGCGAAAGAGCTCCGGGTCATGACTTTCAGCGTTGAAATACGGATCTGAGCGATCTACGGATGCCGGAACGCCGTCACCTGCGAGGGAAAGCTCGTCAAGCAGGCTTTTAATAACCGGATCGGATTGGGGATCAGCGCCGGGCTCGTTGGAGTGCATTTTGTCGTAACGCGCGTTTGCCAGCGCCAATAGCTCCTGCGTTATCTGTACGTTCGTTTTTGTCGTTTCCATATCTCAATATTTGCAATAATCAATCCAGTGGATGCGTGAATGCTGATCAGTCTTCCGCGCTTAAGCATTTGAGCAGGTTCGCCGAAACAATATTCGGTGCCTGCGCCACATCGTAAACAGTTTTATCGCTTAAATGGATCTTACTGTTTTGCCCGTTGGGCACTACTCTCACTACATGTTGCGGATTAATATAAATTGATGTTCCCGGTTGATCGCCTGCTATCTGGTAAAAAGTCATTCTTTCGATTTCGCTAAAGCTAAGGAATAGTGTTGTCGCCGGCAAGAAGAAAAACACTCCATTAATGCGGTATTTATCCACTTGTATCAAATAACTGATACTGTAGTTTCGAATCAAATCGTAACAGTCAAAAAACCGAAACCAAAAGTTTCACTTTAGTACAACTAATCGTACCTTTGATGGGCAGCCGCAAATTCAGAAGCATACATATCTATGGAACTTATTTCACAAATTTTGTAAAACAGCAAACTAGAAGAGTCCAGGAAAAGATTGATTGGATATTGGAATTACTCCAGAGCGTTGAAAGAATTCCAAGGACCTACCTTAAACATCTGGAAGGCACCAATGGTTTATATGAGATAAGAGTGCAATCTGGAAGTGATATTTTCAGGATATTTTGCTTCTTCGATGATGGAAAGTTGATAGTTGTTATCAATGGCTTTCAGAAAAAAACACAAAAAACGCCAAGGCATGAAATCAAAACCGCTGAAAAAATCAAAAGAGAGTACCTCGAAAACAAAAAGCAATCAACTAATATCACTTGATAACTACCTTGATGATAAATACGGAAAAAGGGGAACGCCAAAAAGAAATAAGCATGAAGCAGGTTTTGAGAACTTTAAGCTAGGTTTTCTTTTGCAAAACGCACGGCTCAAAAAAGGGCTTACCCAGGAAGAAGTAGCGGATAAGGTTGGCACAACTAAATCTTATATTTCTAAAATTGAGAACAACATAAAAGAAGTGCGGCTTTCTACTTTACAAAAAATCGTCCATGAAGGCCTCGGTGGGCACTTGAACATATCTATTCAGTTGTAAGATTTTCATTCGAACCTTTAGACATGATTTAATTCTTCTTGACCAATCTCGCCTGGTGAATCACCTCTCCGCGGAGATTTTTTATTACGAGCAGATAATTGCCGGGAGGAGTTGAGGATGGGATGTTTAGCGTAGCGTTTGCTCCTGCATTCAGTATAATATGTTGATCAGTGACTTTTAAGCCGTTCACTGAATAAATGTTTATTCTGAATTCCTCATTGGAAGAATGCAAATAACGGAGTGTAACGCTATTGCTGAATATTGTACTGTGGCTGAATACAGCGCCAGTAACGTCGACAGCTGGAACAGTGGATATCGAACTATATTTTACGTTTGAACCTACCAATACTGCCATCACACGATAATGCGAAAGCGATTGCAGTGGTTTAGTGTCGTTAAACTTATAGGTGCCGGTAGAAGATGTGGGAACCTCACCTATTTGCTGCCATATTCTGCCGTCTTCGCTCCGTTGCACTACAAATTGTTTGTGCGAGCCGATTGCCTTCCAATTCAACTCTACTACATCTTTAACTCGCTTCGCGGAAAAAGATTCGAAAGTCTTGGCGAGAAGCACGTATGATTGAAAGAATGGTCTGAAATAGATACACGTCTGCCGCACCTGTGCGCCACCGGTAGTGATCGCACCATTGCGGTATAAAAGAGTATTGATATTTTGAAAGTTCATCTGGAACATTGCTTCCAAATGAAATGTATCAATCAAAGGGATATTAGCGACAGGTGAAATTGCTTTGCTCTTCACTCCGTCGAAGCTCACCATTAGATTTGTGCTGGGATCAAGACCAATACTTCCCGGAGTAGCCGCTTCAATGAATTCCTGTAGCGCCGAACCATCGCCATCTACGTCAACGCCTGTAATCGCTAAACAAGCAAGAAACGTGTCTATGGTCGTTCCACCCTTTTTGAAAACAATTCTCCACTCGAGGTATGATGTGTCGTTCGCACCTGCGCCAACATATGGTTGAAACGCGTCGTAGTAACCTACGCCTGCGCTGTCGTCTATGTTGTTTAGTGTCGCGCCACCTACGAGGTCGGTAATTTCAATGTGGGCGTCAACGCCTGGTAACACCTCGGCGAATTTGTATATCGAGCCGATTTGTCCATCGGTACCACTCAGTAGAACAGGGCTATGAAAGGTTAGTGCAGGAGCATCGCATTGCGCGTTTGCGGCGAAATGCAGGTTGCTTAGCAACGTTGTGAGGAACAGGGTAAGAAGAATATTGGGTAAAGAGGGCTTCACATGTACTTCGTTAACGGGAAAAGGCTAACGCAAGTATGTGGAATTGGCGTTATATGATGAGATTCCCGTTGTGGGAAGAGTCGTGGCGGCCTCGGCGGACAGAATCTGTTATCGGCCGCCTAAGTCAGAATATAAATCTGAAAAACCATTAAATAAAAGTTTTGTTTTCTGCAAAAGCCAACAGTGCTTGTGTTGCCTTGAATAACAGCTTAAGTTGTTACTTATGGAAACAACAATTAAGAAAGGGTCACCAAGTGAAAATCTGAGAGATGCTCACTCCGAAAAGTCAAAAGAGAAATCTATACTTCTGAACAGAAAATCTGAGAGAGGTTTCAGTCCGAGAGAGCTTGCTAAAAAGCCTGTTAGTCCTAAGCCATCTGAGGACAAATTGGTGTGATGGTGTTCTTGATATCAACTACAACTCCTTCACCTTAACATTCCTGAAGCTGATCGTTGTTTCATGATAGAGAAAACCGATGTGGCCTTTTTTATTGAATAGACCAGGATGCTTCTGCTTATCCATTGTCCCGTTTTCTGAAGCCTTCTTGATATCTCCATCCAGGATCTTTTCGCCATTAAGTATTACCTGGATATGATTGCCTTTTGCTATGATCGTTTGTGAATTCCATTCGCCGGTAGGTTTCAAAAATCCACGCTTAGCGGGTATCACGCCATACACCGATCCGTGAAACTGGTATTCATGCAAATCCTTGTATTGCGGATCGTCGTTATCCAATATCTGGATCTCCATTCCATCGTAAGCGGCATCGCCAGTCAACTTTGTACGTATACCCACTCCATTGTTTGCACCGGGTATCAACTTAAATTCAAACTGAAATTCAAAATCACCATACTCTTTCGCGGTATATAAATTTCCTCCGCCTTTATTTTCAGGATGCAAAACGATATTTCCATCTTCAATAACATAGTCAGTTTTGTTGCCGGTCCATTTATCGAGATTCGTTCCATCAAACAATACGTCAAATCCCTGTTGTTTTTCACGATCAGCATAATGATAAATCGGAAAAGCGAAAACTAAAGAGATAAGAAATGTTTTGAACAGCGTTGTCATGTAAAGAAGTTTTGAGGGTTCAATATTAAGCTAATCAAGTAAATATCGAAATGAATCATTACAGTTGAACATGTTTGTCATTGTATAACTCAAACCCCCGCCCTTACTGATAGCCTGCCGCCTGCAGGTTGAAAAGTTCTGCGTATCGTCCGTTTTTATTTAATAACTCCCTGTGACTTCCCTCTTCCAGTAACTCACCTTGATCTAAAACCAATATGCGGTCGGCCATACGAACGGTTGAGAAGCGATGAGAGATTAGCACCGCTGTTTTATCTTTTGTAAGTTCCGAGAAACGTTGAAAGACTTCGTACTCGGCTCGCGCATCAAGTGCTGCAGTAGGTTCGTCTAATATCATCAGCTGCGCATGCTTCATGTAAGCTCTTGCCAGCGCAATCTTCTGCCACTCTCCTCCTGATAGTTCGACTCCCTGGTTGAATCGCTTGCCTAAAGCCTGGTCATATTTCCCGGGAAGTTTCTGAATGAGCATATCAGCCAGACTCTGCTTCGCCGAATTTTCTATTAACTCCCTGTCGTCTTTCTCATAAATGTTGCCAACAGCAATGTTTTGCGAGACAGTCATGTGATACCTCAAAAAATCCTGGAATATCACTCCGACCTGCTTATGCAATTCAGCGAGATCATACTCGCGCAGGTCATAGCCGTCTAATAATATTCGTCCTTCTGTGGGATCATAAAGGCGAGCCAGTAATTTGACAAGCGTCGTTTTCCCTGCGCCGTTCTCTCCTACCAATGCAAGTTTTTCACCAGCATGAAGAGTAAAGTTCAAATGCCGGTTAGCCCATCGATCGGAATTTGCATATTTGAATCCAACGTTCTCGAACGTAAAGCCTTGCTGAATCTTTTTCGGGAAAGGCCTTGCATTGGAAGACAACTTGATCTTCGGCTGAATGTCGAAGAAGTCGAAGAAGTCTTTTAGATAGATTGCTCCCTGCGACACCGCCGTAAAGCGCGATAGAATTCCTTCTAATAAACTTCTTAGTTGCCTGAATGATCCGGCCAGGAATGTGAGATCACCGATGGATAAGTGTCCGGTTATTGTTCTTGAAATGATGTACACGTATGCGCCGTAGTAACCCAGGCTTCCAATCAATGAAAACAAAGTTCCCCAGACGGATCGCTTAATGGATAACTGCTTATTGTCTTTATAGAACTTAGAAGACAGCTGACGAAACCGGTCCACTAAGAAGCCGGATAGACTAAATACTTTTACTTCTTTCGCGGTCTCATCGCTCGCACCGATGTAGCGAATATAGTCTAGCTCCCTGCGCTCAGGTGTTTGCCTGCGACTAAGAGAATAATTTCTATCGTTGAAATATGACTCACCCGCAAAGGCTGGCAGCACAGCGATAAATAATAACAATATCAACCAGGGGTTAAAAACAATCAGGCCCGCTGCGAGAAAACCCATGGTGATCAGGTCCTGCATCTGGCTTAACACCTGTGCAAGTAAAACGGTGCGTCCAATTGTTTGCTGTCTTGCGCGCTCAAGTTTGTCGTAGAAATTTGAGTCTTCGAACTGGTCGAGGTCGAGGATTGCAGCGTGCTGCATGATCTGGACGGAGGTGTGGTTGGAGAATAGGTCTCCCAATAGGCTGTCGACTAACGTGGTCGCGCGGCTTAATGCGTCGGATAGAATGGCGAGTCCGAATTCTATTGCGACTAGAGTCCACAAGTAAGTGTGATCGGCACCTTGCGGACCGTTACTTAATGCGATGATCTGGTCGATGATGAGTTTGGCGATGAATAATATCGCAACGGGTATTGCGGATCGGACGATGCGCAGGGCAGCGTTGGTGATAGTTAGCGCAGGGCTCGCCTGCCATACCAATTTAAAAAATCGTGGAAGATTGTTTAGTGCTGAAAACCTGTCTTTTAACGTAACCTCGGCCATTTCTTAGTTCGCAAGGTACGACGGGGACGTGAGAAGTGAGAGGTGAGTGGTGAGAAGTCGAGGAGTGTATTTATAAACAGCTTACATTTATAAATGCCGAAAAAAATAAACTTACTGCTGTTAGCGATTGTGCTTTGTTCGTTTGCGATCGCTCAGAACGCCACCTATCCCGTCGATCCTGCCAGCAAAGAAAACAGCAACGTGCCCAAAGGGGAAATCCTCACGTTCACATTTTCTGATTCGAAGATATTTCCGGGTACTACGAGAGAGTGTTTCGTTTATGTGCCTGCACAATACAAAGCGGATAAGGCGGCATGCGTTTACGTCAACCAGGATGGCATTCAGTGGAACGCTCCGACAGTATTCGACAATTTGATTCAGAACAAGGAAATGCCTGTTACTATCGGTGTATTTGTGACGCCAGGAAAAGTGATTGACTCTGTTAAGAATTCAGTTCCGCGCTTTAATAGAAGTTTTGAGTATGATGGCCTTGGTGATGCATACGCCAGGTTCTTATTAAATGAGATTTTTCCTGCAGTAGAGAGACTAAAGACTAAAGATGGCCGCGCTATAAAATTATCTAAGAGTGGCAACGATCGTGCGATTGGCGGCTCAAGCAGCGGCGCAATTGCCGCCTTCACCGCTGCATGGGAGAAGCCCGAAGAATTCTCCCGCGTGTTCAGCGCTATCGGGACTTATGTAGGCCTACGCGGCGGTGACCGCTACCCTACTCTCGTACGCAAATATGAACCGAAGCCCATCCGGGTCTTTCTCCAGGATGGCAAAACGGATCTAAATATATATGGTGGCGATTGGTTTCGCGCAAACGAAGACATGGAAAGTGCCCTCACTTTTGCAGGATATGAAGTCGCGCATGAATGGGGTGAGGAAGGTCACAATGGAAATCATGGCACTGCGATTTTTCCGAAAGTCATGAGATGGCTGTGGAAAGACTGGCCAGCGCCTGTTAAGAAAGGCTCCTCCAAAAATCAATTTTTAAGTGACCTGCTGATTCCCGGGCAAGACTGGGAACTAGTTGGTGAAGGATACAAGTTTACTGAAGGCACAGGCGGAAATGAAAAAGGAGAAGTCTATTACCAGGATGTACCCCAGTCTAAAACTTATAAAGTTGATGTGAATGGTAAAGTGACTTTACTCGAATACGATGCTAAGAAAGCGAGCGGTACGAGTGTTGGCTCCGATGGAAAATATTACACTGCGGCGGGCGGAGCGAAACAGATATTGAGTTATGATAAAAATCTAAAGGCAACAGTGGTTGCAGACAGCATCGACGGGAATGATTTGATTGTTGCAAACAATGGAAACATCTACGTGACGGCCCCTGATGGAAACAGACCAGGGAAATTGATGTTGGTTCGGCCAAATGGTGAAAAGGTTGTTGTGGATGATGGATTGAAATTTCCAAATGGTGTGACGTTGTCGACGGATCAAACGACATTGTATGTTACAGAATCTGCTTCGCATTGGGTGACGGCTTATTCTATCAAGGCCGATGGCACATTGAGTAATAAGCAAAAGTATGGTTGGCTTCATGTTCCTGATACCGACGAAAATGCCTGGCCCGATGGGTTGAAGAGCGATACTGCGGGAAGGTTGTATGTGGCGACGCGTATCGGTATACAGGTGCTTGATCAACTGGGACGGGTAAACGCGATTTTGCCTGCTCCTCCTTCTAATTCCCAAACATCGAATGTCTATTTCGGAGGGCCAGCGCTTGATGTGTTGTATGTGACCGCAGGCGATAAAGTATTCAGAAGAAAGTTGAAGACCAAAGGTGTTCATTCGTTTGAAAAGCCTCTCAGACCAGGAAATCCCCGTATGTAATGATGCTGCGATTTATTTTATTATTTTCTATTGTCGCGGTTTGTTTTAGTACTGCGCCATCATCGGTCGCGGGAAAAAAGATATGCGTAGACCCTGGTCATGGTGGAACCGCTGCTACTGACAGTTATCGTGTGGGTGTGGCTGGCGAACGTGAAGAATGGATCAATCTGCGGGTGGCGTTGGCTTTGAAGAAAATGTTGGAGGCGAAAGGTGCGGAAGTTATTATGACGAGGACTGCAGACGATCGCGTTGAGCTGGCGAAACGTGCTGAGCTCGCTGTTGAGAATAAGGCTGATCTGTTTATTTCGATTCATCATAATGCTACGGCCGACCGGGCGGTGAACCTTCCCATTGTGTATTTTCATGGGGCAGCCTCGGAAAATGATGCGAGTGTGCAGGCGGCGAAGTTGCTTGCTGTTGGTCTTAGACAAAAACTATTTAATGGTGCGGGGCCTATCAGTGTGGTATCTGACTATACTATTTTTCCGGAGAAAGGTGCGGCGGTGCTAAGGGAGTCGTATGGAATTCCGGGGTTACTTGCGGAGGCGTCGTTTTTTAGTAATGAGGATGAGGAGAAGCGGTTGAAGGGTGAAGCGTATAATGTTGCGGAGGCATCGGCCTTCTTCAATGCAATTGAAGCGTTTTTCAGTCATCCGCAAGCCGTGATCAAGGCGAAAAAAATACCTGGTGAATTACCCGTGTTTCATGTTTTGCAGGAAGCGGATCGGATGAAACCGGAGGCGCTGAACTGGCTGGATGATTTTGAGAATGGTAAGCTATTGTTTTCGAAACGTGATTCTACATCGTTGAATCAAGCTTATGAATTATTTACGCGATCGGCGAGATCATTTCCTGATTCGTGGGTAGCAAAAGAATGCCATGAATATCGGTCCGCGATATTGTTGAAGACGGGAAAGGTTAAAGAAGGAAAAGAAGAGGCGATCAGGGCAAAGGAATTTTATGTCAGTGAGTGAAAGGTGTAAAATTTAGTTAGATTTCTGAAGGTTTATTTAATATTTTTCCAGACCAGGTTATCGCGGCGAATTGGCAAGTTATTTTCCTTCGCGAGCCTGTTACGCCTGACAATTACCTCCTCCCACCACTTTTCCATCGGATAATTTAGCTGGCGGTAAACCAAATAACTCATATCAACAGTCCGAATCGGCACGTGATCTTTGATGTCATCCACTTTGTCGAGAAACTTACGGCCATTCGCTTCGGCAACACGCGGAAACCACTCTTCATACCAAACCGTTTCAACAGCTTTCAATGTTTCATTTCGTTCATCGCGCAATGCAAGCGCATGATCAAGCGCTTCGTCCATCAATGACAGGGAAGTAGCACCGGTTGCAGACGATGAAGCATCGAGCAATGAATTTATTTTGCCGAGCTCGGCGAGCATCGTCAGGTTCTGCCTGCACAATTGAGCCACGGAAATAAACACACGCAGATTGAACTGCTGCTGGCTATGTTCCTGCACTGTTTCCTGTAACAAGTTGATCAACTCTGTATTTTCTGCCAAATACTTTTCAGCGGCTTTCAGACGATCGGCATTCAATACATTCCAATTCTTTGCCGTAAGCGGCAGCAAGGTCTGATCTTTCAAATGACGTGGCTCATCAAATATTTCGTTTGAATTGCCAAGGATCGGCGTACGCAATTGCAAAGGCGCCCACTCCCAGCTGTCTTCCCAAAATTGCGACTGACTGCTCATCAAACGGTAAATCTTCTCAATCTTTTCCGGTTGACTTCCATAGAAGCTTCTAAAGAAGCGATCAGACAAATCTTTTGCGGTCGTGTTTTCATGGTTCCATCCTGCAGCAGAGCCCGTAACATATCCTAGCCAAAACGTTTCAGGATTTAGACCTGAGTCGCCCCAGCCTGCTACAATCGATCCCATGAAACTCGCTCTCTTCTCAGCTATGCTTCCCGCGATCGTTTGTAATAGTCCATCAACACGACCGCGACCTAATTCTCCCTGCGCCATCTCATCGTCTGTGATCAATTTCGTTTTACTGGTATCTGTGGCCTCGAACTGATGAGGCGGATAGTTGTAATACTCCGGGAAGTATGGCTCCACTCCTTGCGTAGATGTATATATCATCTGGCGTATGCCCTGTTTGCGATAGTCTGCGGCAACAGAACTATCATAGACTCCGTTAACGAGGTGCGACGGTAATGTCGCGACATCTTTCTTCGTAAGCGGATATTCGCCCCAAATAATCGGTGTGCGGCCTCTTTTGTGGAGTTCGGTCGAAATCTTTGTAATGTATTTCGCCAGCAAGGCACCGTTTCCGCCTGCGGCCTTTGCGGCTTCTTTCTCGTTTTCTGTCTTACCGACGTAATAAGCTTCGTCGGTTGATAGAAAAACAAATTTAGAACCTTTGTTAGCGTCAAACAGTTCATTGAACATGGCAATAATGAGGTCGTCGGCTTTAGGATTCACTACACTGAACTGATAGTTATTATTCGGAAATGCCCGCAATGATGCGAATTCAGGGTGCTTTAAGATAAACGATACGTGCGCGGGGCAATCTAAAAATGGTATCAGTTGCACATGATGTTCTTTCGCATAGTTGGTAAGGTCCTGGTACTCTTCCGGGGTATATGCGTAAGGCTCGATAATTGGTTTTGCTATTTTATACTGAAAATGCCCTTCCAGCTTAATGGCAAAGCCATTTATTTTGTAGTGCGCAGCTTGTTTAATGGCACGTTTTAATGCCTTTATTTTCTCGAGGTGGTGCGCGTCGTCCCAATAAATGATTCTCATTTCAAGATCAGGCCAGTCTTCGATTGTACCCGCATTAAAGGTGACATTTTCGTTCTCCTTGGATAGCAGCTGGAGAAATGTTTGTACGCCATAGTACAATCCTGCTGAAGCGTTAGCAGTAATGGTTACGGTATTTTGTTCAAGCTTTATACGATACGCTTGTTTTGTTAGCTCCGCACGATTAGTATCCGTGGCGGTTCCGATCTTAATTGAATTAGCTTTAATAATGAAGTTGATGCGCTTCTTTGCCTGCCCATTAACAGGTATGTTGATATCGAACTTGTCGTTAATTCCGTTGATCAAACTACTGATTGATGCATCATTTGCTTTTATATTAGCTGAATAAGTGACGCCCCATGTTCTGTCGAACGTATAATTTTCGTTGGTTAGGGCTACTTTTCTTGGAACGGGAAGAAGCCCGGAGCCGGGTGGATTGTTGGCTATCGCGTTGAAATGAGAGATTATAATAAGAAGTATAAAGGAAAAGAATGTACGCATGTTAATGGTGCCTGTAAATTGATAAAAACCTATGTGTTATAAATGCCGGCAGAAGTTAGATAGAATAGTGATAGGAACGAGGTGAAAACCAAAAATATAGTCGCTGAAACGGATTAAATTTTTACGCAAACGTTTCCGAAAGATGGGTGTTTTGTAGTTACATTCGTAGAGACCAAACGAACTGCTGTAAACGGATGCTTAGCCAGTCATTTTTCAGTCATGCGCGCACGATGACAATGCTATGCACTCTCGCCATCATCAGCTTCACATCCTGCTCACCTGATCTTCCGAAAGACGTAGAAACAGCTCTCAAATCTCTTCCCGAAAAACTCGACTATAACCAACACGTTAAACCAATCCTATCAGATAAATGTTTTGCGTGTCACGGGCCTGATAAAGAAAAGCAGGAAGCAGGACTGCGACTCGACATCGCCTCCTTTGCTTATGCCGATCTACCAGATAATCCCGGAAAAGTGGCCATCGACCCGGGTGATCTGAACAACAGCGAAGTGTTTTATCGCATTACTTCCGACGATCCGGAGTATGTGATGCCTGGTCCGAAGTCGCACCTGCAACTAAGTGCCAAAGAGAAAGCCATCCTCATCAAATGGATAGAAGATGGCGCCGAGTACAAACCTCACTGGGCGTTCGTGAAAGCGGAAAAACAAGAGCCGCCAAAAGTAAAACACGAAAAGCTCACCGCGAATGCAATTGACAATTTCGTGCTGCATAAACTGGAAGAAGAAAAGCTAACTTTTTCGCCGACAGCGAACAAAGAAGAATTGCTGAGAAGATTGTCACTTGACCTCACCGGTCTTCCTCCTTCGCTGAAAGAACTCGACGCTTTTCTAAATGATAATTCTCCGAACGCGTATGAGAAACAAGTCGACCGCTTACTTGCTTCTCAGCATTATGGCGAAAAGATGGCGGTAGACTGGCTCGACCTCGCCCGGTTCGCAGACTCCCATGGTTACACTGTAGATAGGTTGAGGGATATGTCGCCCTACCGCGATTGGGTCATCAAAGCACTCAACGCCAACATGCCTTATGATGAATTTCTAAAAGAGCAACTTGCGGGTGACCTGATGAAGAACCCGACACGCGACATGATCATCGCGACGGCTTTCAATAGAAATCATCCCCAGAATATGGAGGGTGGAATTATTGAGGAAGAATTCCAGTCGGAGTACGTGGTAGACAGAACGATTACGCTGGGCGATGGATTGATGGGACTATCTGTTGGCTGCGCCCGATGTCACGATCATAAATATGATCCGATCTCTCAAAAAAACTTTTATGAATTGTATAGCTTCTTCAACAACGTAAAAGAAGCGGGCCAGATCGCGTGGGACGATGCGATGCCCTCTCCCACCATTATGCTTCCAGACAATCAAACCGAAAAGATCTTATCATACATCAATAACGAAATTGACATTCAGAAAAAGAATATAGAAAAGCTGAAATCGGACAACACAGGTTTCGAAAAATGGCTGGAGACCGGCAACTATAAAAAACTCGACGCGCAGAAAATACCCACGAAATCATTGCAGGCATATTACCCTTTCGATGATGGCACACTTAGAAACAGAGCCAGTGCAAAGAGTGAAGGAAGAATGAATCTTGAAACCGGGGGAACAGCGCCGTCGCCGAAGTTTGAAAAGAGCTCAAACGGAAAAGCGCTTACACTTGATGGTGATGCGTCACTGGATCTAGGAGGTATGGGTGTATTTAGAAAATCAGACTATTTCAGTATTGGGGTACAAGTCTTTATTCCAAAGGACCTAAAAGAAGGAGTGATACTGCACAAGAGTTTCATGGAACGGTTGTACAATTTCAGGGGTTATCATTTATACCTGAAGAATGATAAGCTCGAATTGGGGATGTCGCACGCTGCACCTTCGAATGCCATTACTAAAATCACTACGCAGGATATTGCGAGAGACAAATGGATCAACCTGTTCATCACTTATGATGGCTCGTCGAAAGCAGCAGGATTAAAGTTGTATGCAGATGGGGAAGAAATGTCGATGACGACAACGATGGATCAACTCTCGAAAGATATTTTGCTGAATCTGCCTGTGCAGCCCGGATTACAAATCGGTGCGTGGGGCCGGGGATATGGTTTGAAAAATGGAAAGGTTGATGATATACTCGTATACGACAGAACGCTTACTCCTTTCGAAATAAAAGTGCTCAGCGGAAAAGCTTCATGGAGCGAAATGGCGAGCCTGCCGCAAAACAAACTATCCAATGAACAAAAGCAAACGCTTCACGATTATTATAACAGCGCAGAGAATGAGGTGCTCTTCGGCGAGTTTCAAAAACTGAGATCATTAAGGCAATCACTCACAGACACATCTGAAAAGGTTACCGAATTAATGGTGATGCAGGAAATGCCTGAACGTAAGAAGGCGTATGTGTTACAACGGGGCCGATATGATGCGCCGGGTGAAGAAGTCTTTCCAAACACCCCGGAGAGTATTCTGAAGTTTCCAAAAGATCTCCCAAAAAACAGGCTTGGTTTAGCGCAATGGCTGGTTAATCCCAATCATCCGCTCACTGCACGCGTAGCGGTAAATAGATATTGGCAGAATTTCTTTGGTGTCGGCATTGTGAAGACTGCTGAAGATTTTGGTAACCAGGGAGAGTTGCCAAGTCACCCTGAGTTGCTTGACTGGCTCGCTGTTCAGTTTATTGAATCCGGCTGGAACGTTAAAGCGCTTATGAAGCTGATAGTGATGAGTACAACTTATCAGCAAACTTCGATTACAACGAAAGAACGACATGCGGCAGATCCGGAAAACAGGCTGTTGTCGCGCGGGGCGTCGAATCGATTGACAGCAGAAATGATTCGTGATAATGCGTTGTATGCAAGCGGACTTCTTAATGAAGAAATCGGCGGAAAGAGTGTGAAGCCTTATCAACCGGAAGGATTATGGGAGATCAATAGTATGCAGTATGAGGCTGATACAGGCAAATCAATGTATCGAAGGAGCGTGTATGTGCTGATCAAGCGTTCGGTGCCGCATCCTACGCTTTCAACTTTTGATGCGACTTCAAGATCGTATTGCGTGGTGCGGAGACAAAAAACAAGTACACCGTTGCAGGCGCTGGTTACGATGAACGATCCCACGTTTATTGAGGCGTCGCGCGCGCTTGGGAGTGGAAATGTCAGGATCTAATGATGTAAAGAGTCGATTACCACAGCGTACCGAAAGCTTACGAGCAAAGCTCCTGATTCAAAAGTGATTAACTTATTAATAGAATTAAGGGGAAAACAGCTTGAAAAATTCAGGTTGAATCCGGGGAAAGCGAAGGGTTGGTTGAGTGCTGGGCAGTACAAGATCGATGGCTCGCTTGATCGTGCGATGGTCGCGGCGAATACCGTTGTGGCCAATACCATTATGAACTCGGATGCGGCCATGATAAAACGTTAGTGCGTTACCACAAAAAACAACACATGCATCATCATCATCATCATAATGGCTCGTACAGAATCGATTCGCCGGAATTCGATCCGCTGAATAAAGGTTTCGACCGCAGAACGTTTCTAACCAAAACATCTCTCGGTCTGGGTGCGGTAGCATTGGGCTCGCTCCTGGGCAATAAGTTATTCGGGAAATCCGACGTTGACTTAATCACCGAATCGGCATCGACTGATTTCGAAAAGGAAATTCTGAGAGCCATCCCCCATCTCGTACCAAAGGCTAAGCGAATAGTCTACCTCTTCATGAGTGGCGGACCCAGTCAATTCGAGACTTTTGACTACAAACCGGAACTTTATAAAATGATGGGACAGGAACTACCTGATTCCATTAGAAAAGGCCAGCGACTGACAGGCATGAGCGGAAGCCAGGCGTCACTACCGGTAGTGCCCTCTATCTACAAATTCGCTCCGCATGGTAAATCGCAGACATGGATCAGCGAACTGCTGCCACATACGTCGCAGGTAGTAGATGATCTTTGTATCATTAAATCACTATACTCCGAAGCCATCAATCATGATCCTGCTATTACTTTTCTACAAACAGGCAATCAACTGCCGGGGAGACCGAGTATCGGATCGTGGCTGAGCTATG
This sequence comes from uncultured Chitinophagaceae bacterium, assembly GCA_963782225.1. Classification (GTDB taxonomy): domain Bacteria; phylum Bacteroidota; class Bacteroidia; order Chitinophagales; family Chitinophagaceae; genus Flavitalea. The sequence goes on along the minus strand of CAWAIQ010000004.1, from coordinate 2,919,620 downwards.
GATTAGGATCCGACAATAACAACCTGCCAACATTCATCGTGCTCGTTTCGAAAGATGCGCCGAAAGATCAACCATTGTATGCGCGACTGTGGGGCAACGGATTTCTGCCGACAGAACACCAGGGCGTGCAGTTCAGATCAGGAAAAGACCCGGTGCTATATCTCAACAACCCGGAGGGTTATGACGGCACCGCACGGAAAGAAATGCTCGAGTATCTTTCGAAGCTAAATGAGCTGCAATCGGGCGTATACGGCGACCCTGACATCGATGCGCGCATAGCACAATACGAAATGGCGTATCGCATGCAAACTTCTGTGCCGGACGTAATGGATGCCAGTAAAGAGCCGGATGAAGTTTTCGACATGTATGGACCGGAAAGTCGAAATCCCGGAACGTATGCAGCAAATTGTTTGCTCGCGAGAAAATTGCTTGAGAAAGACGTGAAGTTCGTTCAACTGTATCACCAGGGATGGGATCAGCACGGTGGCCTGCCACGCGGCATTGCCGGGCAGTGCAAAGCGACCGATCAGGCCACGGCGGCGTTAATAAAAGATTTAAAGAGAAGAGGACTTTTAGAAGACACGTTGGTCGTATGGGGAGGTGAATTTGGAAGAACAGTGTATTCGCAGGGCAAGTTAACGGCCGACGATTATGGTCGCGACCATCATCCAAGATGCTTTACCATGTGGATGGCCGGTGCAGGCGTGAAACCAGGAATTACATTCGGCGAAACGGACGACTTCAGTTATAACATCACGAAAAATCCTGTGCACGTGCACGACTTCCAGGCAACTCTGATGCACCTGATGGGTATAGATCATGAACGCCTGTTGTATAAATTCCAGGGGCGGCGTTTCCGTCTGACTGATGTGCATGGAAAGGTTGTAAAAGAAATTCTTTCATGATTGCGTTGGATATCACCACCTTTATCGGACGCTTTCATCCATTGATAGTGCATTTGCCTATCGGCATATTCATTCTTGCTTTTCTATTCGATATCATTAGTTATAATAAAAGGTTTTCGCATTTCAGACAGATGATCCCGGTAATCATTCTTACTGGTTTTATCTTTTCAATACTATCAGTGATTCTTGGATTTCTACTGGCAAGTAATGGCGAATATGATCGCAATACATTGAACTCCCACCGAAACGGCGGCATACTTGTAACACTACTCACCGGCGTACTGTATCTATTCAGCGTTCAGAAACTAAAAGTGATTCCGCCCGTGATAACCACGACAGTTATCACGGTGATGATCGCGTTTCTTATTTATACTGGTCACCAGGGCGCTAATCTCACTCATGGAAGTGACTACATCAACCTTAATGTGCTTCATGCGCAGGAGCGAAAGAAGCCCGCTAGTATCAACGAGGTATTCTTGTATGAAGACGTAGTGCAGCCGATTATGGAAAAGAAATGTGCGCAATGTCACCGGCAGGGAAAAAAGAAAGGCAGACTATCAGTAGAGACGATTGCTGACATGAAGAAGGGAGGTAAAAGTGGACATGGCATTGTGGAAGGCAATATTGCTGAAAGTGAAATGATACAACGCATTTCGCTTGATCCGTCGCATGAAGACTTCATGCCAGCGGATGGAAAAACGCCGCTGACGAAAAGCGAAACGGCTATCTTGAAGTGGTGGGTGGAAAAGGGTATTTTTTCAAATGGAGATAAGTTGGTGCAAAATAAGAATGCTGCTGAAATTACCAGTGAGGTAAGCTCGTTTCTTAAATTATCGGGTGATCATGAAAATAACGATGTATTGGAAGAAGGCTACAACGATGTGCCGGATTCGATAAACACGAATGCAATTGAAAACCTCAAATCTAAAGGATTTAATCTAAGAATAATGTTGAAACGGCCAGTGCTACTGGATGTATCACTGCCTCCGAACTCAAAAGACAAATTCCTAAAAGCAAAAGACGACCTAATTTCCGTATCAAAAAATATCATCTGGCTGAATCTAGCAGACAACAATTTGTCGGTTGAAGATCTGAAGTTGATTTCGGGAATGACGAACATTCAAAAAATAAGGTTAGAAAACAATGATCTCTCAGATAAAATTTGCGATGTTCTCACTCCACTAATTAAATTGGAAGCAGTGAACCTGAATAATACAAAGGTGAGCGAAAACTGTATCAATACCTTAAGGAAAATGCCATCAATGAAGAACGTGTATAACTGGCAGCCTTCAAGCGGAAAATAAATGCACATATGGATAACAGCAAGGAAGAACAAATCAAAGCACTGGCAGCACAGCTAAGACAGCCCGGAGGAACGTTCGGAAAAGAAGTCGCAGAAAGGATGAACAAAGGCAACCGTCTCATGAACCTCGAAACAATTAAGCAATTACACGTTGGCGACAACGACCGCATTTTGGAAATTGGTATGGGCAACGGATATTTTGTAAATGATATTTTATCATCTGCCAATAATGTTACCTACGTCGGCTGTGATACGTCTAACGAGATGGTGGAGCAAGCGACTGCGATCAACTCTGAATGGGTTAACAAACGACAGGCATCGTTCATTGCAGGCGATGCGCATCACCTACCGTTTCCTGATAATCATTTTCAAAAAATATTTACAGTAAACACTATCTACTTCTGGGAGAATCCGAAGAAAGTATTCAATGAATTCAGAAGAACATTAACAGAAGACGGCATATTTATTCTAACGATCAGGCCAAAATCAGTCATGGAGAAAATGCCTGTTACGAAGTATGGGTTCAGCATATTTTCTACTGAAAGTGCTACACAATTGCTTGCTGACAACGGCTTCACGGTCATCAACGTTGTTGAGAAAGAAGATGAAGATGTGAAATTTCAGGAGTTGGTGATAAAGAACGCTTATATCGTTATTACGGCGAGCAAAGCGAATTAAGTTGCTTGCTCTGTATGCGTTTTGCATAAAAAGCAGGGTGTAACGCTTTTACTCAACTTATTTGTTGGTATCTTAGGCTAACCCCTTCAAGTATGACCCTCGACACGTTGCTAAGCATCGACATCAATTACTTTGTAATTGCAGGAATTGTTATCTTATATACAATGGAAGCGTTGCTGCAGACGCAATTCAAGTTTGATAAACGGCCCCAACATCTCTTTCATAATCTTTTATTCCAGGTAGCATTTTTCATCTGCAACGTCTTCTATGCAACCTTTACCGTTTTTACCATCGAGTGGTTCAATAATCACCAAATCGGCTTGCTGTATTTAGTTGCCCTGCCGGCATGGTTGAAGTTGATACTCGGTGTAATGCTATTCGACTTTGTTACCTATTGGTTTCACCGGGCCTCCCACCGTGTACCGTTACTATGGCGCTTTCATCGTGTTCATCATAGCGATACGAGCATGGATTCGTCAACATTCTTTCGGGCTCATCCAATAGAGTTAATTCTTTGGTTTGGCACGGCCAGTCTCGTTGCAGCAATGATCTTCGGCCTTGATGTAAAAGCACTGGGGGTATACACGCTACTGTTTACTATTGTCGCTTTTCTTGAACATACGAATCTCCGTTTTCCAGCCTGGCTTGACAAGACATTCGGCCTTGTGTTTACAACGCCAAACATTCACAAAGTGCATCATGAGCAGGACCAGCATTTTACCGACTCAAATTATGCCGACATCTTTATTTTGTGGGATAGGATATTCGGCACTTATAAATACAAACCGGTCGATCAGATAACGCTTGGTTTAAAAGAGTTTGATGAACCTGGCAAACAGGGATTTTGGTATTTGATTAAAAGTCCGTTTCAAAGCATCAAGCGGATTGATCCAGGGAAGAAAATTACCCCTCTCCTTCTTCTAATCATAACAACCCTTTCGGCGCAAGCGCAACACATCAAACAAATAAAGCAGTTCGTTAATGCCGACTCGACGAGACTAACGGCCATGTATATAGATCTCCATCAGCATCCTGAACTCGGCTTTATGGAGGTGCGTACTGCGGAGATCATCACGAAAGAATTTAAGGCACTGGGATACGAAGTGGTTAACGGCATTGGCAAGACCGGCGTGGCGGCAATATTGAAAAACGGCAATGGTCCCACCGTGATGTATAGGGCGGATATGGATTGTAACGGCGTTAAAGAAACCACAGGCCTGCCCTACGCCAGTACTAAGACAATGAAGAAAGCAGACGGAACAGAGTCGCCAGTGATGCATGCATGCGGTCATGATGCACACGTGACATGGATGCTTGGTGTGGCCAGGATTATGACTGCCATGAAGGGCAACTGGAAAGGAACATTGGTATTTATAGCGCAACCTGCAGAAGAACTTTTGATGGGCGCACAGGCGATGGTGGATGACAGCATGTACGCGAAAGGCGTACCCGTACCTGATTTCTTGTTTGGAATGCACACAGATTCAGCACTGCCGCTGGGCACAATAGATAATGGGCTGGGAATACGTTCAGCAGGCAGCGATCAGCTGGATGTTACTTTTCATGGGGTTGGTGGTCACGGTTCTGAACCTGAGTTTACAAAAGACCCGGTGGTGATGGCGGCGAATGCGGTAATGCAATATCAAACCATCATTAGCAGAAACATCGCGGCGTTGAATGCAGCGGTCATTACGATTGGATCGATCCAGGCAGGCTCGGATAACAATGTCATTCCATCTTCCGCTTTAGTGAAAGTGAATCTCCGCTGGTTCAATGAAGAGACAAGAAAAACTTTGCTTGATGGCATTAAACGAATCAATGAAGGTATCGCTGTTGCGAACGGGCTTTCTAAAGAACAATATCCTACAATAAAAATGAAGGGGAACGCTTATCCTCTCGATAATGATACTGTTCTGACGACGAAAATAAATAACGCGCTGAAGCCCGCTTACAGTACAATTATCACAAACCGGAAGGTTTCAATGGGGAGTGAAGATTTTCAACACCTTGTAAGGAGTTATCCCAAAACGAAGTGCAATTATTTGCAGATTGGTATTACCAATCCGGATGAATATGCAAAGTTTAAAAGTGAAGGCAAAGACGTGCCTTACTTCCATCATACAGGGGGCTTCAGGGTTGATTTGCGGGCGATTCCCGTTGGTACTGAGATCGGTGCGATAGCGCTGCTCGAAGTTTTCAGGAAAACCGTTAATTAACGGTAATACATTGCACCTGGGCGTTTGCATTAGAGAGTAGAAGGCAACTGGTCAACTCTTAAGATCAATCGTAAAGACGCCACAATTTAGCGTTCCCAGTATAGCGGTTAAGGTTAGACCTAAAAGGCTCGGCGTATCCGTGTTCAGGCTTCCCCAATAAAAAGGACCGCGTTGATCGCGGCCCTCGTAACCAAACAAATATAAATCGAAATGCTAAATCCTATTCTTTATCCCACCAAACTCTACCCAGCAAATTATCACCGGTAGATTCGGCGAAGCCCTGGCGTTGTAAGGCCTCCAAATAATTCGCCTGGTTGGTCAAATTCTCGGAGAGAGGAATTGAAAACCTTCTAAACATCTTACCACCCGTTACATTACCAGGATAGTTAACCGGCGCGAGCACCGGATAGCCAGTGCGCCTCCAGTTAGCGTACACCTCGTAATCATCACCAAACAAAGAAATCCATTTCTGCACAGAAATCTCTTCAAGTTGCTCCTCAAAAGTACCCGCAACAGGATATGGATTAGCAGTTAAATAATCATCGATCTGCGTTTGTGTAATCACACTTGAACTTGGTGCAATAGAAGGCCACAACGCCCACTGCGTCATACCTGCTTTAGTACCTAAGTTATACGCTTCCTGCGCAGTTGAACCAGTATACCATCCACGCAGGGCGGCTTCTGCAAGCAACAAATACGCTTCTGCAGGACCCAGAATAACAATCGGCGCAGCCACATTAAGCACAAGCGGCGACGGTTCGGAATAAGTATCAAAATCAACAGGCTTGGTATTCAAACTTCCACTCACCATCCCTCTTTGCACTGCAGGATCGTTATTGGCAACATAAGCAGCACCAGAAGATCTGCCAAACAACAGACATCACCGGCAAACGGGGATCGCTTGTACTCTTTAGTTTATCAATAAACGTAGCCGCGTATTTTCCGCCTTCAACATTATCTACATCCTGCGGATTAAGATAATTACCATTTAAAAAAGACGTCTGAATTTTTGGGTTCATACCGCCTGTTACATTCGCGTAAGAAATCTTTGCAATGTCTGCATCGTCAGTCATCACACCACCTGCAATCGCTTTCTTCACCCACTCTTCAGCGAGCGTCGGTTCAACCTCGGTTAAACGCATTCCCAAACGAAGCATCAGCGTGTAAGCAAACTTTTTCCATTTGGTAACATCACCTTTGTAGAACAAATCAGCGTTGCCAAAGTTTGTTCCTGCAACGTCCAGGGCCGTCGCACTTTCATCAAGCTCTTTCAACATGTCGAGGTAGATATCACGTTGCGTATCGTATTTAGGAGACAGTATCTTGTCCTCATCTCCTTTCACCGCATCGAAGTATGGAATATCACCCGCAACATCCGTAAGCTGATGAAAAGCGTACACGCGAAGCATACGAACCATCGACTTTTCATTTGTCATAGCCGGATCAATTGCCACATCCAGTTGATGAAGTAAGTTCAGCTTCGTTGTGTAAGTAGTAAAGTCTGCCTCTGTTCCATTGAAGCTGTAAAACTTATCACCAATTGCAGGAACCTCCTTATAAGTAGAGAAGTATTGCATGCCCTGTGCGAGCACCGAATAGTTATCTCTTGGAGTGTTCAGCAACGCAGCGGTAAACAAATTCGCCGGAATGGGATAGTCGACCGCGTTGATTGGCTTATTAAGATTTGTAAGATTGTCTTTATTACATGAAACAAATACAGAAGCTGAAGCGAGTAACAACAGGCTGGCCAGCTTTAAAGATTTCGTGTTCATATTAATCAGAATAAAGAATTAGAATTTAACGTTGAGATTAAAACCGATGTTACGTGTTCTTGGTTCACCTGCACCTGCAGTACCTGTAGCATTTGCAACAGTCTGCTGCATTTCAGGATCGAGACCTGCGTCTTTCACCTTTTTATCCCTGTAGATAATTGCAAGGTTTCTTGCAACAAATCCAAGTGATGCAGATTGAATCTTCAGGAACTTCAGCCTGTTAACAGGTAAGCTGTAGCTTAAAATGAAACTGCGAAGCTTTACGAAATCGGTGCTGAAAGTAGCGAGCTCAGAATAGTTAGCTCCCCTGTTATTGTAGTATGTATCGAGGTCAACAACCGGCCACAGTTTACTAAACTTGTTGCCCTGCTGGTCAACACCATCTAACTGTACACCTGTTTCTCTGCCTGGCAGTGTGCCTTTTGTTAAGCCGAAACGCATTGCATAGATCCACATGTTATTGAATGCTACTGCGCCGAATTTCGCATCGAACAGCACATTCATCGTAAACCTCTTATAGGTGAACGTGTTTGAAAAGCCCATTGTGTATGGTGGATTGGCTACGCCCAGGTAATCCTGGTACCTGTCTTCATAACCACTGGTAGCATTATACACCTGTGTTCCGTTAGCATCTTTCTTCATTCTCCAACCCAGCACAGATCCATAAGGCAAGCCTACTGCATTGACGATGCTTACACCTGAACTGATACCCGTGCCGATAGTAAGATTAGTAATGCCCGGTGCAAGTTCAACAATTTTGCTTTGGTTATAGGCGAAATTGAAACTTGTGTTCCAGGTAAAATCTTCCGTTCTGATGGGACGTGCAGAGATGAGTAACTCAATACCCCTGTTAGTGATCTTCCCTACGTTCTGGTTACCCGCAAGGTACCCGCTGGTGTTTGAAATAGCGGGCTGAAGAATATCGTTTGTCGTTACACGGCTGTAGTAAGTCGCATCCACGCTTAGTCTATTTTGGAGGAATTGAACCTCAAAACCACCTTCTGTTGTAGTAACAGTCAACGGCCTGATGTCGGGATTCTGCAAAGTGTTAGGTGCATTTTGTACAGGAACGCCATTGAAACCACCAGGAGTAAATGTGTAAATGCGGTTGATGCTTTCCGGTGCAACGGTAGAGCTACCTACCTGTGCCCATGATGCACGCAGTTTAAAAAAGTTTACAGCTGCGGGCATATTCACCAGGTCCGAGAGGATGATACCTGTTCCTACTGATGGATAAAAGATTGAGTTGTTACCCCTGTTAAGTGTAGAGAACCAGTCTTGCCTTCCTGTTACACTGAGGAACACGATAGATTTGAAGTTGAGATCGAGTGAACCAAAGACAGAGTTTGTTCCTGAACGAAGCTCGCTTCTGTAAGGCCATTGTGTTGTTGACGGATTGAGCGTAGCGAGGTTAGTGTAGCTGATGAAATTTGGAACAATGAAGTCAATACCGCGAAGGTTGGTAGACAGGTTAGAAATCCTTTCCCTGTTGGCACCTACAAACGCATTCAAGCCGAAGTTTGAAAGGAAGTCGGTGTTGTAGGCGAGGATCGCGTTCATGTTTGTTCTAACATCCTGGCGTGTACCGGTGTTGAGATAACCTTTAGGTGTAAATGCTGAACCCATCGGAACAAAATCCATCAGGTTGAAACTTTGGAAATCCTGTGCGATCGAACCCTTCAGCGAAAGATTTTCGAGGATGTTGATCTTCGCACTACCCGATCCGATGAAACGTTTCTTTTCATCGCTGTTTCCTGTTTTGTTTACAACAAACCATGGGTTTGGTGCGGCAGGAACCGGGTTCCATTGAATCTCGTTGCCTGCTTCGTTATAACCGGGGGCGAGGCTTCTGATATCAACAGTATTTCCAAGGAGATACGTTGCCCAGCTCGAGTTCATTTCGGCATAACCAACACCGGGGCGGTTTTTTGCGTTCTCGATGTTGTACTGGATGTTCGACTCAAGTTGAATCAGGTTGTTACGGCCAAGCGTTGAACGCAATGCGAGGTTGGCCGTTTTTCTGTCGAACGTTGAGTTTGGCGTTTGAGCCTCTGATTTGAGATTGGATAAGGAGAGCCTGAAATTAATTTCTTTCGTGCCACCCGTTACTGCGAGTGTATTGACGAAGTCCTGTGAGGGCCTGAAAAAGTTCTTTACATTATTTTTTACCCCTACTACCGAGTAAGGTCTTTCAACGCCATCGAACTGGATGACGCTTGAACCATCCACTTTTGCACCGTAGGAAAGACGACCAGCGCTTAACGCCGCGGCCTGTGTCGCGGGTTTTACGCCATCGTTACCTGATCCATATTCAGTTTGAAAGTTTGGATAGGCAGTAGGTGTACCAAAAACGATGTTCGATGAAAACTCAACACCAAGTCCCTGATTGCGCTCTTCCTGATTTTGTAGTGATCAGTACCACGCCGTTCGCAGCCTGGCTACCGTATAAGGCAGCAGCCGCGCCGCTTTTCAATACTTCGATAGATTCGATATCATCGGGGTTGATTGAAGAGATACCATCTCCCCTGTCAACGTTTAATCCTGTAGTGTTGGTTTGAGCACCGTAGTTATCAGACAAAATCGGTAAACCGTTTACAACATATAATGGTTGCTGGTTGCTGTTGAATGAACCGTTACCACGAATTACCACGCGGCTTGATCCACCGGGACCAGAAGATACCTGCGTAGCATCCACGCCTGCGATTCGTCCGGTGAGTGCGTTGGCAACGTTTGTTTCGCGGGCTTCTGTAAACTCCGAACCTTTTACTGAGGCAACAGAATATACAAGTCCTTTCTTGGCTTTAGAAATACCAAATGCTGTTACAACGATCTCATTCAGCTTTGTAGCCGACAGATCCATTCTAACAACAATATTTGCGCGGTTGTTTACTGCGAGTTCCTGTACTTCATAACCGATCTGCGAAATCACGAGCGTAGCGTCTGAAGCAACGTTCACCAACGAAAATTCACCATTGTTATTTGTAGTTGTACCGTTGCTGGTGCCTTTAATAACGACAGAAGCGCCGGCAATAGGCTCATTCTTTTCGTTCTGCACACGGCCGGTAATGTTGATAGGCGGAGGCGGAGCTTTTACAAGGGGCGCTGCCTTTTTTGCTTCCTTCTTGTAGATGCCTACCATTTTGTCTTCGATCACATAAGTGAGCTGCTGATCTTTGAGAGCGAGATTCAATACCTGTTCTACCGTAGCATCTTTCACCTCTATCGATACCTTGCTGGCATCTTCGAGCACTTCATAGTTGTAGAATACGGTGTAATCAGTTTGCTTTTTGATAGCATCGAAAATTTTCTTCAGCGATACATTCTTCGCGGAGATCGTGATGTTCTGCGAATGGCCGGTTGCGCTGGCGCTGAACATTGCTGCGAAAAAAATAATCGACGTTAACTTTACGATCCTGAGTGTTCTGATAAGTGATCCCCGAAAATGTGGGATGCTAAAAAAAGTCCGATGGTGCATAACCTTTTTTTAGTTTTGGTAAATGAAGAATATTGATGGCAGCCCTGCTGCTCTATCTATTGAAAAACCGTTACTTTATTTCCTTCGATCCTGAATTTAACGCCCGACTTTTCAAGCACTCTTAATACGCTTGATAGTTTGGAATTACGGCGCAGATCACCGCCGAAATGTTCGTCAGGAATTTGTCCCGCATAAACAACAGTTATATTATACCATCTTGCTATTTCGCCCATCACTTCGGCAACAGAAGCTTTTTCGAAGCTGAAGTAGCCGTTCTTCCAGGCCATTACCTGGTCGAGGTTAATACCTGACTCAACATTGATGTCGTCGTTTTTTACTTTCGCCTGCTGACCTGGTTTCAGCATACCCGATACTTTGCCGTTGTATACTTTCACCGATCCTTCGAGGAGAGTAACTTTCATGTTAGGGTCGTCAGTGAAAGCATTCACGTTGAAGTGCGTTCCGAGCACCTCAATCTGCATATTGTCGCGCCTAACCCTAAACGGTTTGCGTTTGTTTTTTGCTACTTCGAAGTACGCTTCGCCGGTGATGGAAACGCTTCGTTCGTTACCTACGAAGGCAACAGGATAAGTGAGGGACGATCCTGCGTTGAGCCATACTTTTGTGCCATCTTCCAACACCATTCCTACCACGTTACTTCCTTTGGGATTTGACAATGTGTTTAACTGGATCGTCTTTCCTGCTTGTCCCGCAGCAGCTTTATAGACTATTAACCCATCGGCCGTTTTTACCACCTTCATTTTACCCTGCGATGCGAGTGTGCCATCGGCGGAGCCATTGAGGTTTACTGTTTGTCCGTCGGCCAACGTAATGCTGGCGTAGTTCGCCTCCGGTGCGTCGACGTCGTTTGTGTCTGTGTGCTCTATCGTTGCGAGTGCTGATACCTTTGTGTTGTTATTCGACTGCATTATCAGGCCTGCGCCCAGTACGACTAGTACTGACGCGGCTACGGCCACGTATTTCCAGTTGAACCGGTGTATTGGTACAACATTCTTCTGCAGTTCCGGGATGGCTGAGCTGATCTTGTTGAAGATTTTATCCTCAAGATGCTGTGAAGAGGATGACGCTTCGAAGCGTGCAGATGCCTGGGTCGACAGCTGGTTGAACAGTTGCTCGTTTTCCGGCGACTGCTGTCTCCATTCCTGCAGCGCGATGGCTTCATCGGTTGTTATAGTGCCCTGGAGGTACTTAAACAACAGGCGACTGATCTTCTTAGAATTGCTCATGAGTATATAATAAACGTTTGTGAAAAAGAATCCTACTATCGCAGGATGAAAATATTTTCTTGCTTTTAGCGGAAGAGCGAGATGGCGTAGAGTAAAGTGAATAGAGATGTAGCGTGGGTGAGCGCTCTTCTGAGGGTTTTAATAAGCGTTGTCTTCTGGTTGCTGATCGTCTGCACGCTTAACTTGAGTGCTTCGGCGATTTCCGCTGGCGTGAGACCTTCGTTATAGGAGAGGTAAAAGATCTGTCTCATTTTAGCGGACATGTTCTTTACTTCTTTTTGTACGAGTTTGAGAAGTTCTTCTTTGGTTTGCTGGAGCTCAGGGTTGTACTGGATGTCCATCTCCATGATGAGCTCAACCTGCTTCTCGGCTTTTACTTTATAATGGCGAAGGAAGTCGTAACAGCTGTTGCGGGTGGTAACGTGAAGGAACGATTTGAGAGCGTTAATGGTATCGAAGCTATCGCGATGGTTCCAGAGTTTGATGAAGGTATCGGCCGTGATGTCTTCAGCGTCTTCTTTATCTGGCAGGAATGATTTTGCGAAATAATATATGCGCTGGTAGTACTGTTTGTACAGCGAAGTAAATGCGTTGGAATCGCCGGATGCGAGGCGATGCAGCAGTTCAGTTTCGTTAAGCGCAGTGTCGGTCATTCCACGAAATGTTGGAAACGGTGTTTGTTTTGGCAGAGGCTAATTTACAGAAAACCGGGATTATCTTTTTATTAATTTCCCGATGATAAAAAAAGTGAGCGGTGAAAAGTGAGTGATGAGATCTGTATCAGTTCTTCACAAACCGTATCAAAAGCGGGCATTAACTTTTCGTTCGTTTTTATTCAACACATTGATTTACATTGATTTTTTTGATTGGCACATGGTCTGTTTTAATAGGCCCATGACCGACCGGGACTATAACGAATGTGTTCGACTACACGCAGATCACCTGTACCGGTTTGTTGTGAAGAACACACGAAATACTGAAGATGCGAAAGACATCGTGCAGTCATCGTTTGAAAAAATGTGGGCAAAAAGAGAATCGGTCAACGCGCTCACGGCAAAAGCATTTTTATTTACTGTAGCATATCACGAAGTGATAGACCTTTCAAGAAGAAAGAAGACAAGGGTGCAAATGGAAGATGCGCCGGTTTACCATCGCGGCAATGATCACAAGCGGCTACTTGAAAGAGCGTTCAGCAAGCTGGGCGAAACACAACGGTCGTTAGTGTTGCTGAAAGATTGGGAAGGATATTCGTATGAGGAAATTTCAGGAATAACAGGGCTCAATACGCCACAAGTGAAAGTGTACCTGCACAGGGCGAGGCTTCAGCTTAGAAAATATCTGGGGAGTTTAGAGAATGTTTTGGAACTGAATTAAAGAACGCGAAAACGGTTGCTCCGCAGATCCCACACATCGCGCCGTTGGCGCTCCGTTCGGGATGACAGGTGCGCCGGGGGCAAAGCGTGGTAGACACTATCCGTGCAAATATTTATTAGGCACATTCGGGGGAGCGTAATCGATATGATACGCGTGCCGCATGAGAAGTGCGACGGCATCAGCAATATCTTTCTCTTTGCGATGCATTTGCGGAAGAAGCCCCATCATTGCATAACTCATCGGATTCACAGCAGGAATGAGAGTTTCCCAATCATAACCGTTGCCCCAGATCAGGCCGGGAACGGTGATCGTCAGATCTGCGGTGAGCAATAAGCGCAACATGTCTGACGAATGATTATGAAGCTGGTTCACTGTGTGAAAGATTGGGGTCTGTCCACCAAAACCAAATTCATCCACACCTGCGCGGGCATTGATATCATCGCCATTTGCGATAAGCACTTTGGCACATGAAACATGATTAAACTCGGCGCATATATGCAGAAGAGAAACCTGGAACAAAGGAGTGAACGCGCAGCGAAGCGAATAAGTTTTATCTATAAGCGACTTCTCTGAAGAAATTGTTTGCGTTAGCGCCGCGGCATCATCGAGCAAGACAAACAATAAAGCTTTATCATCGAATTTCAAACCATAGTCAACGAACGCACGAACACAATCTTTAAAACGACTTGTTCTATTATACTCACTCGTCAATTCAAAAATCAACGGCTCGCCTTTAAATTCAGCATTAGGATCAACGCCGTGTTCGAAACAGTTAATGATTCCATCTACATCATGCACTTCAATATCTCCAATAATTTTCTGCAGATAATCCATGGCACGTTTATTTACCTAAAATAACCTCTTTTTTGTCGTATTTACACCGCTTTCTTCTGGCAACAGAAACCCATCTTTGTGAAAGCTAAAATAATTCAACATGGAAAAATTACAACATCGCATCAGCATCAATGCTCCGAAAGAAAAAGTTTGGGAAACACTCTGGAACAAATCTACGTACGAAGCATGGACCACCGCCTTCCATGCCGGTTCAACAATTCAAACAGACAATTACAAGAAGGGAAGTAAGGTACTTTTTGTTGATGGTGACGGAAATGGAATGGTATCGCGGATAGCAGAAAACATTCCTAACAAGTTTATGAGCTTTGAACATCTTGGAGAAGTAACTGGTGGTGTTGAAGACACAATGAGTGAGAAAGTAAAAGCATGGGCAGGATCGCATGAGAATTATACACTTGAAGAAAATAAGGGGCAGACGGAACTGGTAGTTGACATGGACATTACACCCGAGTTTGCGGCGATGTTCAATGAAATGTGGCCGAAGGCGTTAGCGAAAGTGAAGGAGATAGCTGAGGCGTAAGACGGGAGATGCCAGAAGGCAGACGGGAGTGGCGTAAAAATTGCCTCTTTTTACTAAAACGTCCCATGACAGATCTCAGGAATAAAGTGGTAGTCATCACCGGCGCATCCAGCGGGGTGGGTAAAGCTATAGCGCTCGAATTCGCAACATATGGCGTAAAGCTAGTACTTGCAGCCCGGCGTAATGACGCCCTGCACGAAGTTGCTGAAGAATGTCGTTCCATCGGTGCCATTACAGAAACATTGGAGATAGATACCCGCATTTCGCAAGACATGCAGGTACTTGCGAAAACTGCCTATGAATTTGGCGGCAGCATCGATGTATGGATCAATAACGCAGGTGTGCTGGCGGCAGGGGCACTCGAAGATGTGCCGGCAATAGTAAATGAAAACGTCATCCGCACGAACCTGCTGGGATACATGAACGGCGCACAGGAAGCACTACCCTATTTCAAGATCCAGGGTCATGGTATTTTAATCAATAATATTTCTGTGGGTGGATGGCTGCCCGTTCCGTACGCCACCGCATACTCAGCTAGCAAATTCGGATTAAGAGGATTTTCGGAAGCACTGAAAGGTGAAGTAAGCAACTATCCCAATATTCATATAGTTGACATTTTCCCGAGCTTCCTCGATACACCTGGTATACAGCATGCAGCGAACTACACCGGTAAAGTGTTGAAGCCAGCACCACCAATACTAGATCCGAGAAAAGTAGCCCGCGCAGTTGTGCGCCTGGCACGACGCCCGCAATCAAGAAAGACAATTGGTGTTCCTTCGTTCCTCTTAAGATTTGGTTACGCGATGTTTCCAAAACTTACACGTAATATAACGGGTGCGGTTATACGCAAATACCTGGCACAGGCCGATGAAATAGAGCATACCACCGGAAACGTGCTGAAGCCTGTAGAATTTGGAACGAGCATAGATGGTGGATGGAGCAATCGGGGCATGTCTACCAAAACGAAAGTATCACTGATGATTTTTGCAGGCGTTGCAGCAGGATTGTATGCGGCCGGCTCACGAAAATAAGCCCATCACCGCTTTTCCCGTACCATCGGGAGTAGTATAGAATGGACGCTCCTCAATAACATAGTGCGCGTCAGGAATAATTCCGAGCGCATGATAGATTGTTTGATGTATCTGGTCGATCTTAATCGGTTTGTCGATGGTTTTACAAGGGCGTTCGTCGGCAGTTTTTCCATATACATATCCTTTTCTTATTCCACCCCCAAACATCAGCACTGAACACCCATCGGTAAAGTGACGGTGCATACCGTAATTCTTCATCTCATGAATAATATCCGGCTGTTGAACCTGTTCCTGAACTTTTGCATCCGGGCGACCTTCAACCATCATATCCCTGCTGAATTCGCTTGCAAGGATCACAATTGTTCTATCCAGCTTTCCTGATTTATCCAGGTCTTTTATCAATTGTGAAACCGGCCCGTCAATCATCGCCTTCATGTCCTTTACCCGCGTGCTGCCGTTATCGTGCGTATCCCAACCCTTAAATGGTTCGTATTCTGTGGTTACGCTAATGAAACGTGCGCCCTGTTCAGTAAGTCTTCTCGCCATCAAACATCCCAAACCAAACTTTCCCGTATTATAGATATCGTAGCTCTCTTTAGGTTCTGTACTTAGGTCGAATGCTTTTGCTTCAGGAGAGCGCAGTAGCATGTAGGCCTGCTCCATTGAACGGGCGAGGGATTCTTTCTGATAGTCGCTTCCATATTCGCCAAGCGGACTTTGCTTTACGAGTTCTGAATACAATTTATTACGGCTCTCAAATCTTTTCGAAGACATGCCGGGAGGGGGCTGTACACTTTCCAATCCCGATGAAGGGTCAGGTATCATAAAAGGACCAAACTCGTTACCTAAAAAGCCCGCGGTATGAAACGCTTTCAACTCTTCACCTTCCCCGACAGTAAATCGTTGCCCGATGTCGATGAATGCAGGAATAACAGGATTTAACGGACCCATTTCTTTTGCGATCCATGCACCGATATGCGGAGCTGCAACCGACTGCGGAGGCTCGTAGCACGTGTGCCAGTGATATTGGTGACGTGAATGTAAAATGAATCCGAGATCCGCGGCAACGTATGATCTGATAAGCGTTCCCTTATCCATCACTTTTCCTATCGACTCAAGTCCTTCGGAAAAATAAATATCATCAAGAACGGTCGGCACGCGGTTGAATGTGCTGAGCACGCTGTTTGCTTCCATACCTTTTGTAAAAGGCGTATAGGCTTTTGGATCAAATGTTTCGGTGTGAGGCATGCCACCAGCCATCCATAAAAGAATAACAGTATCGGCTTTCGAATCTATCTTCTTTGCATTGCATGATGAGAGAAATTGAGTAAGCGGTGCGCCCGCGGCCATTGCTGCGAGTGTCGCTCCACTTGTTTTTCTCAAAAAATCTCTCCTGTTCCAATTCGTGAACATTGCAAATATTTTTATATCAATAGATCAACTGAAACTCAGGCAATAACATTATTGCCCATAACAAATCCGCAACGCCATCCGGTGATGGATCTGCGCCGATCACTTGTTTAGCCGCTGTTAATTCTTTATTTGTTGGTGCCCTATTCAACGCATTCCGGTAAATAGCAGTGATCATTTCATCGGTAGTTGCATAGCTTCTTTTCCATCTCTCAGCACCTTTCTTCATCGCTGCATTGAAGCGCGTGCCATTTGTAAGTTCAAGCGCCTGCAGCAAATTAGCCTGCGACTCTCTGCCTGTGCTAACGGTTTCACGGTTAGGTCTGCCAAGCGCAGTAAGGAATGTATTATTTACTACCAGCGAAGCCCTGTAGATATAGTTTGAATCAGGTTTCGGAAACGGCTTGAACTTCACTAGTGAATCACCAAAGATTGGCCATACGAGATTGCTGACTGCATCCGTAAATTTCTCACCCGACATTCTCCGGCGCACCATTCCTGTAAATACATAATCCTGCGCCATTAGCTTGTTCGGGTCCTTGTATCCTATAGAAGGTTGCTGGTATGCACGCGAGGTAGCAATGAGATAAATCAGTTCTTTCAGATCGTATTTCTTAGAAGAAAATTCGAACGACAGCCAGTCGAGCAGGTCCTGGCTCCATGGTGCGTTGTCCATTACGTCTACCGGTTCAACGATACCGCGTCCCATCATTTGTGCCCATATCCTGTTCACCATTGTACGTGCAAGCCGGCCGTTTTCAGGTTTCGTTATTATCTCCGCAAGCTGTTCCTGTTTTTTATCACGCTTTGCTTTGCCATCTATTTCACCAAGCTCCTGCCACAACATTCTCGGGCTGGTGTATTTACCTGTCGGCTTATCGCAACGGTTTATTTCGAGAGAAGAGTCGCTGAAAATATTGGCGAACGCATATGCATCTTCAAGTTTCCAATTATTGATAAAGCTGTTATGGCACGATGCGCATTTAAGATTCAACCCGAGAAATACCTGCGCAACATTTTGTGCTGCCTGGATTTCGGTGCTCTGACTGGCATTTACTACTCCGCGCCATCTTATGCCTTCAACAAAACCCTTTGATTCTTTCGAGGGGCTAACGAGTTCCTTCACGAACAGATCGTAAGGCTTGTTTTCTTTTAAAGATTTATATAACCAGTCGGTAATGTCGAAGCGGCCGCCGGTAATATAACCGGTTCCTGTATAATCGTTGCGGAGTGCATCGTTCCAGAAAGTGAGCCAGTTGATGGCATAGTCGTCGTTGCGGTTCAACAGCTTTCTTACCCATGATGCGTGCTTTTGCGGATCACTATCCTGTTGAAATGAATCGAGTGCAGCAGGCGTGGGTAAAAGACCGATGATATCGAGATATATTCTTCTTAAATAAATTCTATCGTCCACTGCAGGCGCCCATTCAAGTTTGTTGGCTTTGAAGTATTCATTTACCCATAAATCAATGGGGTTCCCGGTATGAGTGATATTTGCGGGGAGAGCCGGATTGCGGGGTTCAAGTTTTGCGACACGGAAAGTTTTGTCTTTATCTGAATCCGGCCACGGTGCACCCTTCGCAATCCAGAAATTAAGCAGGTCGATGTCGTTATTTGAAAGTTTCTTTCCTTTCGGTGGCATGGCTTCTTCATCATCCCGTGGAAGCATGATGCGGCGGATGATTTCACTTTCGTGTGGTTTGCCTTTTACGATCACTTCACCGGATTCACCGCCCTTAAAAACCATTTCTTTGCTATCTAGCCTTAGTTCGCCTTTTACTTTCTGGGCGCCATGACATTTATAACAATTGTGCGCGAACACCGCTTTTACGCGCGTGTTTAGTTCAAGTTCCTGGTCGGGCGAAAGTTTTGCGGAATCTTCGTTCATTGAGGCGAAGTTGATGCCCGAGCCTCCACCGGTATCCGGCGCTGGCAATACTTCGGTGAGGTATTCATCGCCGTGCGTAAGTGATGCGCCGAAGTGCCCGGTTACTGAAATGCCAATAGCAGTTACGAACAAAAGTGTTCTGTATAAGCCGACGGCACCGGCACTTTGTTTCTTCCTAAGCCTTATTAGTGCGAATAATACAATTGCGCCGAAAACGGCTGTAGCGATGCCAAACCATTGGTGAAGGGTGAATGTGTCGCCGGTATATTCATCGCCGGAAGCGAGGAGAAAACCGAACGCAACGGAGAATAGTGAGGCGATGACGCCTGCGATAAGGCACACCTTTATTCCCGGCCGCAGCGGCGAGTTGAATCGTCGGATCGTAAACAGCTCAAGCAATGCAGCGAAAAGAATGAGGCCCAATGGAAAATGTACTACCATTGGATGCAATCGTCCCAGGAATTTCCAGAGCCAGAAGGTTTCTTCCATCTACGCTAATTTAACCCTTTTGAACGAGCGACTGTACTATCGTGTGATGCTTTAACGGCCGCGGTATCCGTATAGTTCTGAAACGGGGTCCGACTGCCAGAGGTTGTCGGTTCCCACTTCCATCATCGAGAGGCGTCCGCCCCACCCTGCGCCCGTATCCATGTTGATGACATTTGCTGCGTGCACGGGTTTGTCTTTCTTAAAAACCACGGTGCTGGTGTGTCCGATGTACACCTTGTTGAATGGAGTGGTCATCTCGAATTCGATGTCTGGCAGGCGTGTTTTGAGTTGTTCGAACTCCACTGCGTCTACAAAAAGACTGCGATCCCAGTAGTAGGTTTCTTCTCTCTGTTCATAGAAAGATTGATAGCGGTTGAAGCCTCCATGTACGAAGCAGTTGTTGTGTTCATCTACGTGATAAAGGATTTGCGATTGAAAGAAATTTTTGTGTGAAAGGGGGATGTCTGAGGGGTCGATATTTACATTGAAGCCGAAGAATCGCGACGCGGCGAAGTGTGCTTTTTTCGTGCCGAGTTTGAGATAAGAGTTTACTGTGCCTTTTCCTCCTTGCGACCAGTGTTGTTCATGATAGCCTGCGAGGCAGAATTGAAGGAGCCATTCGTCGTGATTGCCTTTTATTGCTATAAGGTTGTTGATTTTCATGAGTTCTTCCACGCATTCGTACACTTCGTCGTAGCCGTCGGCGACGTCGCCGAGTTGAATGAGGGTATCGTTGGTGTAGTCGAACGCGGAGCGTTCAAGGCATTGTTTAAGTGCTTTGTGTGCGCCGTGAATATCGCCGATTACGAATTTTCGCATTATTATAAATGGAGTAATTTACTGCTTTATTGGGGAAACGTGAAGCGTGAAGCGTGAAGCATGAAGCGTGATACGGCAGACGTGAGAAGGGAGAGGTCAGAGGTGAGTAGTGAAATTGAAGGCCAAGAAAGCCTCCGGCAGGAAAAACTGCCTCCAAATAAAAAAAGAGCGACCAAACTATGATACTAAGCCCAGCAACCTATATCGAAAGATTTTCGACAGTATTTCCAGAACAACTGGAAATGACTCCCTGGCAAATTGTTGAAACTCTCGATTCAATCATAAATAAAATCATCCCTACCCTCAGCGAAGATTACATCATCAACAACGAAGTTGCTATTCACAAAACCGCAAAAATTGAACAAAACGTCGCTTTAAAAGGGCCGATGATAATAGGAGAAAATGTAACCATCGGAGCCAATGCCTATCTGAGAGGCCCTATCATCCTCGATATGGACGTACACATCGGCGCGGGCTGCGAAATAAAGCAGAGCGTGATATTCAGCAAAACCGCAGTAGCGCACTTTAATTACGTTGGAAACAGCATAGTCGGCAGCAATGTAAACTTTGAAGCAGGATCTGTAGCAGCGAATCATTACAATGAAAGAGAAGACAAAATTATATTAGTGAAAGTCGGATCTGCAAATAATTAACACCGGAGTAAAGAAATTCGGCTCGCTGATCGGCGATAATTGCAGAATCGGTGCAAATGCGGTCCTTTCCCCCGGAACGATTCTCGAGAAAGGCGCCATCGTAAAAAGACTCGAGTTAATAGAACAGGTTAGCGGATAGCAAAGTAATATCTTTAGATCAATGGAAAACAGGGGACTACTTTTCATTCCTGATATTAGTGGCTTTACAAAATTTGTAACCCAAACCGAGATTGAGCACAGCAGGCTGATCATACAGGAACTGCTTGAAGTGCTGATCAATTCGAATGAAATCGGTTTGAAAATATCAGAAATAGAAGGCGATGCTATTTTGTTTTATCGTTTCGGAGAGCCGCCATCATTAGAAGAAATGTACGGCCAGGTAGAAAAAATGTTCTGCGAATTTCACAAACGAATCATTGCGTACGATCATACGAGGTATTGCTTATGCAAGGCCTGCAGCACAGCAAATGATCTTACGTTAAAAGTAATTTCACACTACGGCGAATTTACCGGTTACAGCGTCCAAAATTTTCATAAGCTCATAGGCAAAGACATCATCATAGCGCACCAGTTGCTCAAGAACGATATTACTACTCATGAATACTGGCTGGTGACGAATAATCTACATCCCGGCGAATCGCCATCAGGAATAAAATCGTGGATGGACTGGCACCGTAGCGCGAAAGAAACAGAAAATGGAAACATTCCTTTTCATTTTACCCAGTTAAGTCCGCTTAAACAACAGATTACAACTGAGCCCGCTCCAACCGTCGATCTCTCCGCGAAGAAGAAAGTAATATCTGTGGCACGCATATTTGAAACAGACTTCATCACTTTATTTCATGCATCCGGCGATTTCAGTTACCGGCATGAGTGGCTCGAGGGCGTAAAGAGAGTTGAAATTATTGATCATTATCTACCGCGCGTAGGTATGCGATGTAAAACAGAACTCGCGTCGGGAGAAGCATTCATTTATGCGAGCAGTTATCTTTATACTCCCGAGAGACTGATTTTTACGGAAACGAATGAAGCAGATAAAAGCATTACGAGATATACGATTGAAATACTAGGCGAAAAGAAATCGCGGCTTACGCTGGATTATTATATAGAGAACAATTTCATATCTCTCGTTCTGTTCAATATTTTTAAACGCGCGAAACTGGAAAAAAGTCTGCAGCGCTCAATAGAGAGACTTGATGAATTCTCTCAAACCCTGGTAATACCATCATAACAAATACATGAGATTAAAAATTTACACTGGCATTTTAGCAATTTTACTGGCTACAGGCATGAAAGGGAGTGCCCAATTGAAGATCAGTGAAGACAAACACTACTTTCTTACAAAAGACAACAAGCCGTTCATGTGGCTCGGTGATACAGCGTGGGAACTATTCCACCGCCTCAACCGCGAGCAGGCCGATAAATACCTGCGGGATCGTGCCGCAAAAGGCTTTACTGTTATCCAGGCAGTAGTGCTTGCCGAATTGGATGGCCTGAACGAGCCCAACGCTTACGGCGACAAACCGCTCATCAACAACGACCCAACAAAGCCTAACGAAAAATATTTCGCCCATGTAGATTACATCGTGAACAAAGCGCAGAAGCTTGGGCTCATCATTGCGATGCTACCTTCATGGGGCGATAAATGGAATAAGGGTACATGGGGCATGGGGCCGGAAATTTTTACTGCGACCAACGCTCAAATTTTTGGTGAATATCTCGGCACGCGGTACCGCGACAAGCCGATTGTATGGATTATGGGTGGAGACAGGGATATAATGGACGATGAAGACAGGAATATCATTGAGTCGATGGTGAAGGGGTTGAAGAAGGGAGATAATGGAAAGCATCTTTTTACTTTTCATCCGCAGGGCGGAAAGAGTTCATCTGATTTTTTCAAAGATGCAGAGTGGATAGATTTTCATATGTCGCAGACCGGGCACTCGAACGATTCTAAAAATTACCAATTTAATATTAAGCACCTGGCGATGAAGCCGCTTCATCCTCACCTCGATGGTGAGCCACGCTACGAGGATCATCCGAATAAGTTCAATCCGGGCAAGGAAGGTTGGATGGATGATTTTGATGCGAGGCAGACTGCCTACTGGAGTATGTTGATCTGGCGCATGCGGACATACATATGGCAATCATAATATCTGGCAGATGTACAGCGAGAAAAGGAAACCGATCTCATGGGCGCGTACCAATTGGACGACCGCATTGGATCATGCCGGTGCGAGGCAGGTAGGTTTGATGAGAAAAATGCTTGAGAAGTTTAAGTGGCAGAGGTTGGTGCCCGCGCAGGATATTATTGTTAGCGACAATGTTGAGAATAAAGAATACGTCGTGGCGGCGCGGTCCCAGGATGAAGATTTTTTGCTTGTGTATACGCCATATGGCAGGAAATTTAAAGTTAAAACTGACGGTATTGCTTCAGATAGTTTGAAGGCGTCGTGGTTCAATCCCCGTGATGGGAGTGATATTATGCTTGGTAAATTTTCTAATACGAAGGAGATGGAGTTTGCTCCGCATTCGGAAGGGCGTGGGAGTGATTGGGTGTTGATTCTGGAAAAGTAAGGGTTTTACCAAAAGGATTTAGACGCACCCCTACCCCTCCCTCAGGTAGGAAAATATTTTTTTATTCTTTCATAACCAACCTTTGGCTACTTTGGCAAAAAACAGGATATGTCGAAGCAGAATTTTGCGAATCACGTCAGGTACTACCCAGCTCATCATTTCGTTTTCTACCCGTTATCTCTTGCTCTACTTGGATCAGCCATCTACTACGCTAATAAACTGCCCGAAAAGAAAATAGAATTTTACTTTTTTGCGGCCGTCATCTTTCTAATCATATGGCTGTCGTTCATGCTGCGCCAGCACTACGCGCTTACCTTGCAAAACAGAATTGTGAGAATTGAAATGAGACAACGCTACTTCGAACTTACGGCAAAACGTTTCGACCCTATCGAAACAAAACTTTCATTCGGACAAATTTCAGCATTGCGTTTTGCTTCCGACGAGGAATTGATTCCATTGATCGATAAAACGTTGAAAGAAAGTCTCGAACCTACCGCGGTTAAAAAATTAATCACCAACTGGCGCGCCGATCACAGCCGCGTTTAATTCGTATATTCAATTTCAAGACTCTCCAATGAAGCTAACGATTGAAAAAGATTACGATGCCATGTCGTTGCACGCTGCACGACACGTAATCGACCTGGTAAGATCCAAGCCCAACGCTTTGCTATGCATCGCAGCCGGCGACACACCCAAACTCACCTGCGACCTTATTGCCAATATAGGTAAGAAAGAAAAAGTTGACTTCAGCAGGTGTTTTTTCGCCTCGCTCGACGAATGGGTAGGCATACCACCGGAAAACGAAGGAAGCTGCCAATACTTTTTACGCAACTATCTTTTTACACCGTTGAAAATATCCGACAAGCAGTTCCACCTGTTCAACGCCCTGGCGACGGATACTCAAAAAGAATGCGCCGACATGGATGCATTCATCAAAGATCATGGAGGAATAGACTTGATCATAGTGGGCGTCGGCAGAAATGGACATATCGGGTTCAACGAACCAGGAATAAGCTTCGAACAATATTCACATGTGGTAGATCTTGATGAAACCACGCAGACTGTAGGACAGAAATATTTCAGGGAAGAGACGAAGCTCACGAAAGGCATTACATTGGGCCTTCAGCATTTAATAGAAGCGAAAAAGGCGATTCTTATCGCCAACGGCATAAAAAAAGCAGAGGTGATGCGCGAGGCAATCGAGGGAGAAATCAACCCGCGGATGCCGGCAAGCATCATGAGAAAACACGATGACGGAGAAATAATACTGGACGAGGAAGCAGCATCGAAACTAACTTCCAGACATGAACTTAAGTGAAGCCGCGCGACTGCGTGTTCTTTATTTCCTCGCATTTTCCTGCACCGCCGCCTGGCAACCCATTTTTGCCGACTATTTAAATTCCCGTGGCATAACCGACTTCCGCCTGGGACTTATCCTGGCCGTTACACCGTTTTTAATGTTTACCGTACAGCCGTTTTACGGTATGCTCGCGGATAAATTCGGATACAAAAAGTGTTTACTGCTGTCTTCCATACTTGCTTCTGTTAGTTTTTTCCTGTATCTACTTGATGGCGGTTTTACTTACCTGGTGATTATCACAGCGTGCATGTCTGTTTTTTACAATTCAACGCAGCCGTTGCTGGATTCACTGTCGCTGAATTTCATCAAACGTAATCCGTCTTTTTCTTATGGTTCGTTGCGTATTGCAGGTGCGGCAGGCTGGGCATTTACCGGTATTATAGTGGGCTATTCTATAGATAAGCTGAGCACTTCCGTAATCTTTGCGTCATCGGCAATAAGTATGTTGCTCACTTTCGTGTTTGCTTTCTTTCTTCAATACGATAAGGTGAAAACGAAAGAAACGCAACAATTGTCGGTCGCTAAAGATCTGGAAGCAATATTCAGAAACCGGAGCCTGATGATACTGCTCGTAAGCGTATTCCTCGTATATGCAGCATCCTCTCCTATTTATTATTTCTATTCTATCTATCTCAAACAGAACGGCGCCACTTCATTTTTCACAGGGTTTGCCATTTCATTCCAGGGATTATGCGAATTGCCATTCTTCTACTTCGCAGCGCGCATTATTGGAAAGCTGGGAACTCGCACCACACTGATCGTTGCAGTATTCGCCACGGCGCTACGATTACTGCTCTACAACCAGGTGCACAATCCTTACTGGGTACTGCCTATTGAATTGTTGCAAGGCATTGGTTGGTCGCTGTTCTGGGCAGCGTCTGTCGAGCAGGTGAATGTGTTGGTGAAAGACGAGCTACGTGCAACGGGTCAATCGTTCTTAACAGCGGCCATGCTGGGAGCTGGTGCTATCGCAGGAAACTTTTGGGCAAGCTACTTGGCTGGACGGCAGTTGCCAGTATCACAGATCTTTTTTATGAACGCGGTGATCGTAGTGGTGATCGCTGTGTTTATGATGCTGGTGATGCCTCGAGTATCCCATCCCGCAAACGATCCAGGTACCAGTCCACAAACTTAACCACATCAATTTCGATCGGTGCGTAAGGACCAGGTTGGTAATGACTCGACTCAATTCCCGCGAAATTATTCTCGCAAAGCTCCCAGTCCTGTTCGCCCGTAATTTTCCAAAACTCGGTAAGGTGATCGAGTGTGTAATGTTCGCCTTCTACCGCATTTTTGTCTACCAGCCATGCCAGTTCGATCATTGTTTTCGAAGGACTAACCGGCGTAACTCTCATCGTCCACATGTAATCGCTGACTGCATCCATCCAAAAGTTTGGCAGTACCACAAGGCCGAGCACGCCTGCATTGTAATCTTTGTGATCGCCCATCGGGATGGCTACTTTCGTTCCATCAATACTATAACTTACCACGCCGGGCCGGAGAGGATACCGTATCGCGAAATGAAAAGAGTCGTTTTCAAATTCAACATTATTTGTAGCGAGACCGCTCTTCTCCCACTCCACTTTCCTTTCTTCTAAAACTTCCGTAGCCGACTCCTTCATATTTGCCCCGATAACAGCACTGCAATATTCAGGGTGCGCAGGACCGCAATGATAACACTCGCGAAAATTTTCAGCTACCAATTTCCAGTTGGTGCGCAGTTCGTATGTTTTTTTGAAAGCAACTTTTGCTTCTTCAATTTTATATGGAGCTAAAAATGGGAAATAGTCGTCGGCCACTTTCCTGAAAGGTGGCGGATTCTCCGACAGCGAGATGAAAATGAAACCGCCGGTTACTTCTACTTTTACGGGATGAAGTCCGTGGTCTGATTTATCAAAATCGTCGGGCATCAGTCGTGCGTTTACGAGTGAGCCATCTTTATCGTATACCCATTGATGATAGGGACACACTAGTTTCGGAGCGCGGCCCTTTTCTTCGAGGCAGATCAGCGAACCCCGGTGCCTGCAGGTATTGTAGTGAGCGTAGACTTCGCCTTTGTTTCCCCTGATAATGATCACAGAATCGTTGCCCACCTTGTAAGTGAAATAATCGCCTGGTTTAGGTATATCGGCGACTGTTCCCGCGAAGAGCCAGTATTTTTTCCAGATGGTTTCGAGTTCGGCGTTGAACACATCCTGATCCAGGTAGAACGGTTGTGCAAGGCTCCATCCGTGCTGGTGGTGTTCCAGTAATTTCTGGAGTTTGTTACTTTTCATATGGAAACGCTTTACATTTATAGATGAGCAATTCAAATTTACAATTAAAAATCCTGGCCACGAATTGGGGCTTTGAAGGCAGTATAAAAGAGTATATCACGAAGGTTAAGCAAGAAGGATATGACGGGATCGAGATCTGGTGGCCGATGGATGAAAAAGAGTTGAATGAACTGGTGTCGCTGTTGAATGATAATGGGTTACAGGTTGGATTTTTGTGCGGCGCACAGGATGTAAACTACAAAGAACATTTTGAGTTCTTTAAAAAGATGGTAGATGCCGCGGTGACAAATAAAAAGATCAAGCCGCTTTACATTAATTGCCATTCGGGTCGAGACTACTATACGTTTGAGCAGAATAAATCTTTTATTGATCATACGACGATGATGGCGAAGCAAACAGGTATCAAAATTTTGCATGAAACCCATCGCTCACGGATTTTATACTCTGCTCCTGCCGCGCGACATTATTTTGATAACATCAAAGATTTGAGAATCACTTTAGATATTTCGCATTGGTGCAATGTGAGTGAAAGTTTGCTGGGCAACCAGGCCGATACGGTTAAGCTTGCGCTGGAACGCGCTGATCATATTCATGCGAGGATTGGCCATCCTGAGGGACCACAAGTGAATGATCCGCGGGCTCCGGAATGGAAAGAAGCGTTGGACGCGCATCTTGCATGGTGGGATAAGATTGTTGATTTGAAAAAGGCTTCCGGAGGCGTGTTGACGTTTTTAACAGAGTTTGGTCCTGCCGATTATATGCCGACAGAACCGTATTCGCGGAAGCCGCTTGCTGATCAATGGGGGATAAACGTGTTTATGAAGGATTTGCTGCGCAAGAGATACGCATAAGGCGTTTGTGCTGCGCACGCATGGCTGCCGCCGGCATAAGCAGGCCGCAGGCCACGTCCGCCGCAGGCGAAAAATTATTTATAAAGCGGGCCATACGTATCGCACGCGCGATAGTCGCTTCCCTCCTTATCCATTCCAAAACTATTCCACGCCGACGGCCTGAACACACGCTCCGCAGGAACATTATGCATACAAACCGGAATGCGCAGCATCGAACACAGTGTAATTAACTCATGACCGATATGTCCATAGCTGATAGAGCCGTGATTAGAACCCCAGTTTGCCATCACAGAATACACATCGCGGAAGGCGGGTGACGAATCATTCAAATTCGGCACAAACCACGTGGTCGGCCATGTTCTATCTGTTCTTTCATCTAAAACGTTATGCACTTTTTCCGGAAGGTCGATGGTATGCCCCTCAGCAATCTGCAACACAGGACCTAAACCTTTTACAAGATTCATGCGGCACATAGTAACCGGCATTCCACCTTTCGTAACAAACTTCGACGAATAACCACCACCACGGAAATAGCCGTTGTTTGCAGGATACCATGTGGTTGCGTCCAGGCACGCCTGGGCTTCCTCTTGCGAAATCTCCCAGTGGGGCTTCATCACAGGTTTACCATCGCGTTGCTGACGGGCACTGCCATCGAGTGTTGCAGAACCCGAATTAATCAGGTGTATGAATCCCTGCGATGCAACACCATCAGGTTTCCATCCCGATACTCTTTTTACCGCGTCAGGACTCCAATATGTTCTTACGTCTGCAAAAATCTGTGCAGTATTAGTCAGCAGATATCCAAGCAACATACTCACGCCATTCATCGCATCGTTTTCTGTTGCCACCATATAAGGCGCACGGATACCGTTCCAGTCGAATGATGAATTGAGGATCGCTTCTGAAAAATCTCCGTTAGGAAGAAAATCAGTCCACTGCCGCTGTCCCTGGAAACCCGATACTATTGCATTGTGGCCATGCGCTTCTTCACCAAATCCTTTGTCTTTCAATTTCGGGTTGCCAGTCATGAGGTCGCGGATGATAATCGTCATCTTCACAACAAACTCCCAGTCTTTATCTTTCTGTGTGCGGTCGAATTGTTTTTCTTTAGCGTTAAAGTCTTCGCCTTCTTTACAATTCTTCTTCACCCACTCGAGTGCTTTTGTATATTCTGCTTCATCAAAAATATTTTTCTGCACTCTGCGAAGCACTTCAGATGAATCGATATACTCCGTTCTCATACCGAGATATGATTGAAAGAAATCATTATTCACGATCGAACCGGCTATACCCATACTCACCGAACCGATAGCCAGGTACGATTTCCCTTTCATGATCGCCACTGCAAGTCCTGCGCGCGCAAATGACAGCAGCCGCTGCCTGACATCGTCTGGAATATTCTGGTCGCCCATATCCTGCACGTCATGACCGTAGATACCAAACGAAGGCAAACCAAACTGGTTGTGGGCAGCAAGTGTTGCCGCGAGATAAACTGCGCCTGGCCTTTCGGTGCCGTTGAATCCCCATATGGCTTTTGGCAACATTGGGTTCATATCCATGGTTTCGCTTCCATAACACCAACATGGCGTAACCGAAAGTGATACCCCCACATTTTCACGTTCGAATTTCGCGGCGCAATCGCTGGCTTCCTTCACACCACCGATGCAGGAATCGGCAATAACGGTTTCAACCGGTGAACCGTCCGGGTATTTTACTTCCTTACGATACAGATCGGCAACGGCCTGGGCCATCTTCATCGTAGTTTCTTCTAGCGATTCGCGAACACCTCCGAGGCGTCCATCTATAATAGGCCTGATACCAATTTTTGGATACATGAGCAGTTATTTAGTAAATGCGTTTTTAATATCATCAAGAGATACACGGAGCACTTTTTGAGCGAGCGTGTTCAGTTCATCCTTACTTCCGGTGAAATGGTAAACGTTGTGAATGTGTTTGATTTCTTCCGAAGGCTTAAGTGCCGCTGCCGGCGATACACTTTCGATTTCATAGAACGGCCCCATCTGCGATCCGTCGGCGAGCGGTCCATCATTATAAGAATTCATTGCGTCGCCGCTGAAAACCGGCTTTGTAACAGTCCATTCCTGGTTCAGATATCTTGCACCATTATCTACCGTGAAGTGCGTAAGAGTCAGAACGTTATTCTGCGCGTCATAACTACCGGCAAACGGAAGTGCGTATTGCGGAAGAATGCCAAGCTTACCACGACTTTTTCCATCAGCCTTAAAGTAGAGAACGTTGTCGGTGATTTTTATTCTCGTTGAATCCACTTCGCCAAAGCCGACATAATTGGTGCTGGCTACCTTCTTGCCACCTTCAGATGATTTGTGCGGGATGACCACAACTGTTGAGTCAGATGGTGTGAACATATCCAGAATCCAGATGCAGGGCATACCGGTTTGCTCGGTCCATGCGGTGCTGCCGGCGTTTTTCAGTACGTTTTCGGTTGAGTAGCCAACAAATTTTATTGAGTCGCCGAGCGCAGCATACAACGTTTGTTCGATTTGATTTTTATCCTGGATGGTTACTGTACGCGTAACCTGCATTTTAAGATCGGTACCCACAAAGTTTGCGATGTTGATGTCTTTCCTCATCGTAACCGACTTATCATCTTTCCTGGCTACCTCCCAGGTTTCCGTATCTATTGGCGCAGGGGTTTTCCATTTGTCGAAAATCATTGAATCACCTTTCCTGAAGTAGAGGGAATACTTTCCGCCTTCCGGGCCAAGCCAAAAGCGGTTTTCTCCTCCATATGCATTCATGTGTGCATCCAGTTCCGGCTTAAACGCTTTATAGTTGATCCACCCGAAACTTTTTCCGCCATCACCTTCGGCAGACGATGTAAATACTTTTGCCTGGTACGCCGGGGAAACAAGAATAGAGGCTTTATCACTTTTTAGTTCGATGATACCACTGTCGTGTTTTGCTAAAAAATCTTTGTCGTATGCAAACGATCCCTGTTGGGGATTGGCATTTTCTTCCATGTGGCTGGTTTTATTCTCGGAACAGGAAATAATCATCAAAAGAGATAGCGATGATAAAAAGATTCCCGAAAGTTTTTTACTCATTTAAAGATGTTTGAAAAATTATGCTTTTGCTTCTTTTCCGTTGATGATATACTTTTTCACCGGTATGGTTCCGAAAACAACATTCACGGATGCTTTTCCTCCCGAGAAATTTACCGTTCCAAAACCAGTTGCGGTGCTTAAAAAACACCTGAAGTCGCCCACTTTTGAATTTACATGCAGGCTGCCATCGACAGCATCGAAACGCATTCCCGTTAATCCTTCTATTAATCCATAGCTCGACATTGCACGGGCATACCAGTGACCGCACTCGTATTCATTGAACGGGTTTCTCACTTTGCCGCTGTACCTGTTCCGGCATTCGCGCACTACGTCTAAGCCCTCTTTCACTTTTCCTGCAAACATAAGATGCGACGCTACCTGGTACTCGATACCTGTCCAAACTTCATCGCTGTACACAAAAGGGAGAGACAGCTTTCCGCCATTGGGCCATGTGCAGAGTACCAGTCCACCTTCATCACCTACCGCATATGCAGGACGTTGTGGATTTTCATGTTCACTTAAATCCGATTTCAGATTGTATTTATGAATAGCGAGTAAATGACTTGCTACTTTCTGTTGATCAAGAGAATCGGGAACCGCGCACACTTTGGCTATCCATGCACCAAGTACTCCATCACTGAGACAACCTTTGCCGTATTGGTATTTTGGCCCTTCTTTCTTCAATAATTCGATGGCTTCGGCAGAGTAATCACCACCAAACGATTTTGCTTTTGAAGGATCTGGCGCCTGTAATCCTTCAACCTTAATTTCCTGGATAAAAAATTCTCCATTATACAGGTTCGATTCCATGTAGGCCTTTCCTTTTTTCACAAGCTCCTGGTAAGGCTTTACATTTTGTTTGAGATGCCTGCCCATTTCTACAGTTGCAGTAAGTGCACCAAGATAGAAACTAGTGCACATTCCGTCGGGTCCCCAAAATTCAATGTCGTAAGTATTGTGATGCGGCTCTTCCACTACGCCAGCTTTACGTGGATCCCAAATAGAAATGCAATAGTCCATGCTCTTTTTTACCATCGGGTAAATATTCTTCAACCATTCGGAATCACCTGATATGCGCCAATCGCGATACACTTTCATAATACCACCTAACTGACCATCTGCTGCAGCATGAAAATCATGTTTGAGGGGACTAATAGGAATATTTGCGCGGAAAGCCTGGTGGCCTTCCATGTTTTGGTTCTCACAAAATTCGGTATTGCGTAAAGTGCGCTCGAGCGAAGGAAACAGATGAGGGATTGCCTGCGCATAGTTCCAAACGTGCGTACATGAACCGTGACAACATCCGCCTTCATCGCCACAACCTTCCCAGCTCCATAAGCGGCCATCGTACTGACGCAACACAGTTGGCGATTTTATAATCGTCAGGTTCGCCGCTACTGCTTCGATCACTTCTGGTGGAAGAGTGCTTGAATAAAATGCGTCGGAGAATTGAGTGGATGTTTTTTTCAGCTTATCGTAATTCGCAAGCCAATAGTCGGCAACCTCCTGGATATTCTGAAACCTGCTGCTATACCAGGGTTTATATTTTGATGCATCCGATTTTTTAAGATCCTTGATGCCTAAGTCTTCGGGGCCTGCGCAGCAACCGCTGCCGGGCGCGCAATTTTTCTTTTCCGCTGTATTTACATCACCAACCTGCAAATCGGAAAGCGGCACATACCATGAACTATACAGCTTTACTGTTTTAGACGCACCAGCTGCGAGCGTGAAGGGAACATACAAAGATGCACCCGGAGCGTCTTTCTCAACAGGAGCATTCGTATCAATCTTTCCTTCTCTCACTGAATTCCACGCCATGGTTAATGGATCCCACCAACCACCACGGAACCAGCAATGATCGACCTTTGTTGCAGGATCGTCGGTATAATAAGCCATCTCTGCCTGCAGATGTGGCTTTTCGGTTGTGGCTGCCTGGTAGAGAACGAAGCCGTTCTTAATACCTTTTATAGTGTTGGGCTGATTTTCCTCAGCCAGGAAGTTCTTGGTGTTGAAAGAGAACACGGCGTCAACAGACGAAGATGAAGTGTTCGTGAGCGTGTATTCTATCGCGCCAACCGGCAAGCTTGAATTATCCTGATCAGTAGGAATAAACGGACTCCAAGCGGTAATTTTCGCCTTTATAGGAAATTTGGGATCGTCGAGGTTTATATCTGCGAATGGAAATCTCGTTTTGAAAGATGCACTTTTATAACGCGGCAATCCGAATGTTGTACCTGCTGCACCGTTGCCGGTACCTTTCTGGCCGAACAATTTCCATTCGGGCACAGCGCCCTCGAGCACTTTAGCTTTTGTTTGTTCACCCTTGATAGTGACTGCCGCAAACATGCCGGGTTCGTGAAAAATTTCAGGACGGTGCCTGATACTCATATGCGAAATGGCGCCCGTGCCCTCGAGACAAAACATGCCTGTACCTATGCCACCGATTGGAAAAGCGATGCGGTTAAGATATGCACCTTCATAAGATCCATTGAATTCGCGGTCTTGATCTTTGTCATACGAAGTATACGGCTGAACTTTTTGTTTTTCGATTTTCTTTCCCGAAAAGAGGTCATCGGGAGCAATAGCAGTTCCAAATCCTCCGAGCGTAATATTCTTCAGAAATTCCCGTCTTTGATTTTCCATCATAGCAAGTTTTGGGTGTCCGTTAGTGAGGTGAACAAACCTAAAAGAAAGCGACCTATAAATCAAATCTTTATTTATGTGTCGCGGCGGTTTTTGTACCTTTATTTACCACCTTTCATCCTTAAATCAGTGAACAATGAAACAGCTAATTCTGCTTGCGGTAGCACTCACAACAATCACTTCATTAAATGCCCAGGTACTGAAACGCCTGGGCCAGCGTGCGAAAAGTAAGATCGAACAAAAAGCAGGCGATAAGGTCGATAAACAAATTGATGACGCGGTAGACGGAAACGGAAAAGAGAAAAGTGACAAGAAAGAATCTTCCGGAAGCGACGACAATTCAAATTCAGGAAGTGGAGATGACAACTCGTCGAACCCAGGTACAACTGCATCGTCGGGTTCTTCGTCCTCGTCTTCAAGCGGTGAATCATCGGGCGGGCCTACTACCATGAAGGCGTATTCGAAGTATGATTTCATTCCCGGCGAAAAAGTTATCCAGTTCGAAGATTTTTCCGGAACAGAAATCGCCGACTTCCCTCAACGCTGGAACACTAATGGTACAGGCGAAGTAGTCACTACAAACACACGCGAAGGAAAATGGCTGAAGATAAATAAGGAAGCAATTTTTTATCCTGAATTCATTACGAGCCTTCCTGAAAATTTTACTCTGGAATTTGATCTTGGCGTAAACAATGGCTTTAATTCAAGTGGTTTCTATGTAAATATTACCAAGCTGAAATCGCCTGAAAAGTATGGCGACTACGGAAGTTATGTTCGATGGCAGGGCGATCATACTGTTCATATGAGTTTTCTACCTTCGGTAGCGGGGAATCCGGGCAATTCGGATATCGTTGTAGGTAGCGATGGTAGTCATGAAATTTCGAATCGTGTAGACTTCAAATCGTGGAATAACGCCAACAAAAATTTTGGACATATTTCAATCTGGAGGCAGAAGGAAAGATTACGCGTATACCTGAACGGAGAAAAAATCTGGGATCTGCCAAAAGGTTTTAAAGCCCCTGCGGACCAATACAACTCGGTAACCTTTTCACCGTATTCGGTGCATAGAGATGATGATTATTTTCTATTAAGCAACATAAGGCTGGCAGTGGGTGCGCCTGATACACGCAATAAATTAATTTCTGAAGGCAAGTTTGTAACCACAGGTATTTTGTTTGATGTAAATAAAGATTTGATAAAACCCGAGTCATACGGCACGTTGAAGTCTATCGCGAATGTGCTGAGTGAGAATAAAGATGTGAAAGTGAAGATTGTTGGACACACAGATGCCGATGGTGATGATAAATCGAATCTTGAGCTTTCAAAGCGAAGGGCTGAAGCGGTAAAGGCTGCACTTATAAAAGAGTTTGGTATTGATGAATCGCGGATGACCAGTGACGGTAAGGGTGAGTCGGCCCCTGTTGATAAAAATGATTCGGTTACGGGAAAAGCTAATAACAGAAGAGTGGAGTTTATTAAGCAGTGAGGCGTGAAGCATGAAGCGTGAGGAGGGAGAAGTGAGAGGTGAGAGGTGAGAAGTGAGAAGTGAGAAAATATAAAAAAGTAAACCCCGGAAATCCGGGGTTTACTTTTTTATAAAAACGTCTATGATTTATCAGCAGACTTCTTCTTCTGGGCTTTCGGCGCAAAGATGATCAACATCCTTTTACCCTCCATTTTCGGAAGCGCTTCTGGCTGTCCAACCTCGGCGAGCCTTTCAGCGAACTTCAGGAGCAACAACTCTCCTCTTTCCTTGAACATGATCGCACGCCCTTTGAACTGAACGTAAGCTTTTACTTTGTTCCCTTCCTTCAGAAAACTCTCCGCATGTTTCGATTTGAAATCGAAATCATGGTCATCAGTTCCCGGAGTGAAACGAATTTCCTTTACCTCGGCCGATTTACTCTTGGCCTTCATCTCTTTCTCTTTCCTCTTCTTCTCGTAAAGGAATTTATTGTAGTCGATTATTTTACAAACCGGCGGATCTGCCTGCGGTGATATCTCTACGAGGTCAAGACCCTTTTCCTGCGCCATCTTCAATGCGTCCTGGATCGGGTATACGCCTACTGTAATATTGTCGCCAACCAATCTAACCTGCGGAACACGTATCATTTGGTTAGTCCTGTGTTCCTGCTGCTGTTCTCTTCTGAACCGTGGGTTAAAGAAACCCCTCGGTTCCCTGGGTGGAAATGCCATAATTTAATTTGTTCCCCTTCCCCCGGGAAACACGCTTATTTTGTTTTATTTTCTAATTAGTCTCTTTGGGAGAGACGTTACAATTTCTATA
Organism: uncultured Chitinophagaceae bacterium; assembly: GCA_963782225.1. Classification (GTDB taxonomy): domain Bacteria; phylum Bacteroidota; class Bacteroidia; order Chitinophagales; family Chitinophagaceae; genus Flavitalea. Next base: position 2,883,905 of record CAWAIQ010000004.1, on the reverse strand, counting down.
ATGAACTTCTTTCTTTGATCTCCTGGGTAAGACGCGAAACCAATGCGTCTACATCCGCCACTCCTTCATCACCTTTACCCTGTCTTCTCACCGATACTTTATTGTCGTTCATTTCCTTTTCGCCGATCACCAGCATATAAGGAACCCGCGCCACTTCTGTATCCCGGATCTTCTTGCCTATTTTCTCGCTACGGTCGTCCAGTTCTGCACGAATATCCGCTTTTTTCAGCTTATCCAAAACACTTTGTGCATACCCTAAGAATTTATCACTAATGGGTAACACCTTCACCTGCAAGGGCGCCAGCCATAATGGGAAGCGTCCGGCGTAGTGTTCAAGCAGGAAGCCGATAAACCTTTCATGGGTGCCCAGTGGCGCCCGGTGAATGATCAGCGGGGTCTCCGGGTGGTTCTCTTTGTTGGTAAACTCCAGTTTAAACCTTTTACCCTGCGCAAAATCCACCTGGTTGGTAGCTAAAGTAAATTCCCTGCCAATAGTGCTCCAGATCTGAACATCAATTTTCGGTCCGTAAAACGCAGCCTCATCCGGAACCTCTATAAAAGGTGTATTCGTCTTTATAAGAACGTCTCGTACCAGCTCCTCCGTCTCTAACCACAGTTCGGGCTCGTTCATATATTTCTGGCCCAGCTTGGAAGGCTCATGTACACTGAACCTCATCACATACTTATCTATCCCGAAAATTTTGAAATATTTGAGATACATATCGTTCACCGCCTTGAACTCCTCATAAAATTGCTCCTTAGTGCAATAAATATGCGCATCGTTCATGTGCAGACAACGAACCCTCATCAACCCAAATAACTCACCACTCTGCTCATAACGATAACATGTGCCATACTCAGCTAAACGTAACGGCATATCCTTATAGCTGCGCTGTTCCGCTGCAAATATTTTATGGTGATGCGGACAGTTCATCGCCTTCAGGTAGTACTTTGTTCCTTCCAGTTCCATTGGAGGAAACATGCTGTCCTCGTAGTACGGTAAATGTCCGGATGTAAGGTATAAACTGTCTTTAGCAATGTGAGGGGTAATAACCCGTTTAAATCCCGCTTTTTCCTCAGTGGTTTTCGCTAATTTTTCCAACTCCTCTATAATAACGGCACCATTAGGCATCCATAAAGGAAGCCCCGGGCCTACCTCATCGTCAAATGTAAAAATGCCAAGCTCTTTGCCAAGCTTCCTGTGATCGCGCTTTTTCGCTTCTTCAAGCATCGCGAGATATTCGTCAAGCTCTTTTTGATTAGGAAATGTTACACCATACACGCGCGTGAGCATCTTGTTCTTCTCATCACCCTTCCAGTATGCACCTGCAACATTTGTCAGTTTAATCGCCTTAATAAAACCTGTGTCAGGAATATGCGGCCCGCGGCACAAATCCGTAAACTGTCCTTGGGTATAAAAAGTAATTTCTCCATCGGCGAGATTCTGTAAAAGATCAAGTTTGTATTCGTCGTTCTTGTCAGAAAAATATTTTACGGCGTCGGCTTTCGAAATTTCTTTCCGTGCATATTTATTCTGTTGCTTCGCCAGCTCATTCATCTTCACTTCGATGTTCTTCAGATCGTCTTCACTCAACTGGCGCCCGCCGAGATCCATGTCGTAGTAAAATCCTTTCTCAACAGCAGGACCAACCCAGAATTTGACCCCTGGATATAATGATTCGACAGCTTCGGCCAGAAGATGCGCGCTCGAATGCCAGAACGTTGACTTACCATCGTTATCATCCCACGTCAACAACTTCAGCGATGCATCGTTGTTGATAGGGCGCGTTGCATCCCAAACCTGCCCGTTAACCTGTGCAGCCAGTACTTTTTTTGAAAGGCCTTCGCTGATTGACTTCGCTACCTGCAATGAAGTAGTTCCGTTGTCATATTCCCGTACGGCTCCGTCGGGGAGTGTGATCCTGATCATTCGCTATTACTCCGATTTTTTAGAGCGGCAAATTTAACGAATGATTTGCAGACAGCACATTCTGTTATTAAACGCCTTAGGTCATTATTGGGTAATTTGCCGCCACACGATTATGCGAGCACTTCTAGTTGTTTTATTGGGGCTGACGGTTTTTTCTGCGACTGCGCAGAACCTTACCGGAATATGGAGAGGACATTTTAAATCCGGTGAAAACACCAAGCTGATGGATTCCCTCGGGATCGATGACAGGTACAAATTCGAAACGCAGATCGATCAGAACGATAAGACATTCGAAGGAGTGACATACTCCTACAAAACCACCGTCTTTTACGGCAAAGCATCTTGCGCAGGTGCAGTGAACACAAAAACCAAAAAAGTGCTCCTGGAAGAAATGAAGCTTCTGGAGGTGAAAAGTATGGGCGGCGGAGCGTGCCTCATGACATTGTTTCTTCAGTATTCTAAAGTGGGTAGCGAAGAGTTCTTAGAGGGCAATTTTACTGCGATGAATGTTTCTGATTCAACCCAATGCCCCGGAGGTACGGTGTTTCTGCGAAAAGTGCCGACAACAGATTTTTATAAAGAGCCCTTTTTAGTGGAGAAGGAAAAGCAATTGGAGAAAAAATCACCTCCTGTTGTAAAAGCCACACCGCCACCTTCACCTAAACCTGCAGCACCGAAGATTACAAAAACGCCTGCCAGGCCAACAGTTAAAAAAACGCCGCCAGCCAATCCGCCGAAGTCGAATATTGCTTCGGGAACAAAAAAGCCTGTCTCTAGTCGTCCGAAGCCCCCGGCCCCAAAGCCTTCACTGCCTGCGCCTAAACCAAAGTCGAACATAGACCTTGCCACTACGGATACTTTCAAAAAGATTGCCCCGAGAACGAATATCGGTACCCCTGTGCCACGTGTTCTTGAGACCAGGTTGAACGAGCTGGTCAAAACGATCGTTACTTCCGCTAAGGTCGTAACCATCAAAATATATGATAACGGCACGATCGACAACGATACCGTTTCAGTTTATGTAGATAATAAACTCATTATTTCGAAGCACCGTTTAACCGATAAGGCACTTACGGTTACGATTACGCTCGATGAAAAGGTTTCATTTCATGAACTGGTGATGGTTGCGGATAACCTTGGCGAGATACCGCCGAATACTTCGTTGATGGTTGTTAATGCCGGTGATGAGAGTTATGAAGTGAGAATAACATCGACGGAACAGAAAAATGCAGTGGTGCACTTCAGGCGGAACCCATAATGCTAAAACTTAAAATTCCACGTTACCGCCGGTATCACGGGAAATAACGAAACCTTTCGCGCTTCAATCTTCAATGTCCCATCATAAGGACTTCCTTCCTGGTTGAAATAAATAAAATAAGGATTGAGCCTGCTGTAACTGTTGTATAAACTAAACACCCAGCTCTGCTGAAACTTTCTGCCAGGCTTTGGCGTCGGCGTTAAAGTAGCAGAAAGATCCAGGCGGTGATACGCCGGCAACCGGTATTGATTCACCTTACTGTATTCCTGGGTAAGCACTCCATCGACAATATAAAATCGCTCGGGTAAAGTAGTCGCGTTGCCTGAACCATACACAAACACAGAAGAGAATTTCCATTTTCGGTTCAGCTCATACATTCCTACCACTGATATATCATGCCTCCTGTCGTATTTCGCAGGAAACTTCTGTCCGTCGTTCAATCCCTCGAATTTTCTCCAAGTCCAGGACAAAGTATATCCCACCCATCCACTAAACTTTCCTCTCGTTTTATTGACGAAGAATTCTGCTCCATAACTCCAGCCCTTTCCATACACAAAATTATCCTCAGGGTCATTCAGCGATGGCGTATACCCTTCACCGTATTCAATCTGGTTCTCCATGTCCTTGTAATACAATTCGACGGAAGTCTCAAAAACGTTGTCGGCAAAATTCTTGAATAAGCCGGCAGAGTATTGCCAGCTGATTTGAGGTTGAACACGGTATGTACTAGGTACCCATAAATCAGTTGGCAACGTAGACCCGGCATTGCTTACAAGATGTATATACTGAAGGTTGCGCGCCACACCAGCCTTCAACGACGTTTCATCGTTTAGACCATACCGTATGGTAAGTCGCGGCTCCAGGCCGCCATATGTTTTTATCACCTGCCCGCGACCATAAACGGTGCTGTCGGTCTTATTCCCGTCTACATCCCTGTCATAGACCGTATACGCACCTAGCTGCGAAAATGCGCTGTAACGTATGCCCGCACCCACGTTTATGCGCGGCGACACCTCCCACTCATCCTGCACATATGCCGCCATTTCAAGCGCATACTTTTTACTATCGTTATTGGGCTCGAATACCGTTTCGCCCTGCTCACCTGTAAGGATATTCGGAACGAATGTGTGATAGGTAAGCTGTCCGCCGAATTTCATCTTATGCGATGGTGCCGGGTAATAGTCTATGTCTATTTTCGCGTTTCTGTCGCGGATACCCGATGAAAGCCGCAATTTGAAATCATCCTGCTCGGCACCAAAGGCAAATTTGTAATCGTTATACACCAATGTGGTGTTGGCAAACAGTTTCCTGTTGAACACGTGATTCCATCGCAGTGTCGCCGTTGAATTGCCCCACGGGATATCGGCTGCAAAAGACCGCGCAGAGTTTTTGAAACTGAAAATATCTCTTCCAAAGTATCCGCTCAGGTAAACGCGATCTTTCTCAGAAAATTTATAATTCACTTTCATGTTCAGGTCGTAGAAATAATAACCTGAGCCGTAATAGTCGCTGGTCTTCCTGATGAAAGGCTTCATCAACACATCTATATACGTTCGCCGCGCCGAAATAATAAACGACGCCTTATCCTTTTTAATAGGCCCCTGCACAGATATTCTTGAGGCAATCAACCCAATTCCCCCTTCAGCCTCGAATTTTTTCATGTTGCCTTCTTTCATGGCCACATCGAGTACCGATGAAATTCGTCCACCGTACTGCGCTGGCATACTTCCTTTGATGAGCGAAATATTCTTGATCGCATCGGAGTTGAAGATAGAGAAGAAACCAAAGAGGTGACCGCTGTTGTACACGATCGCATCGTCGAGCATGATGAGGTTTTGATCGGGACCTCCTCCCCTCACATACAAACCGGTATTGCCTTCGCCAGCATTTCGTACGCCGGGTAATAGTTGAAGCGTTTTCAACAAATCAACTTCGCCCAGTAAAACTGGTACCGACTTGATGCGTGTAACGCTCATATCTATTTTGCCCATCTGCGGCGCAGTTACGTTGTTATCGCGGCGGCGCGACGACACAATTACTTCCTGCAGCATGGCGCGTTGGAGCAGATTGAAGTTTACTTCCGTGTTGCGGTCTAAAACGATAATTGTATCAAAAGGAAGATAGCCGGCGAACGTCGTGGCAACGGTGTAAGTCCCGGCATCCAGCGTAATAGAATAGAACCCATAAGGGTTGCTGACGATACCTTTCGACTGTCCGCTGATCATAACAGAAGCGCCGATGAGCGTTTCTCCCGAAAGTGAGTCGCGCACATAGCCGCTTAGTGTGAACTTACTTTGCGAGCGACCCACAAAGCAACAAACCAGCAGCGCGAAGGTTAAACATCTCTTCATAATTATTTCTTGCCGTAATCCAACGAGTCGCGCACTTCACTGCAAGTTTTTGCATTGCCTGGCATGTATGGGTCGTCAGTATCAATTTTATTGCTGAGCCAGTATGCACCGGTGTTATCGAATGCTTCTTCGCAGTACTGATAATATATTTTTTGCCCGTCGTATTTAACGGTGCGGGTGAGGCTCCACAGGGCATCGCTGATCATGTTAAACTCGCGCAACTTGTCATCCACCTTCGGTTCGGCAGACAACGCTTTGGCGGATCCACCGATCGTTCCGGCAAAGTATTTAGCGGTTTCGCGGATGGTACCGGAAGAATCGCCTTTTATTTCATCCGTTTTGAGGCCGTCGGCCAGGCCGGATAACGATGCTGCAGCGGAATTGACCTTAACAGTGTCAGCACCTACGAAAGCTTCTTTGAGGGAGTAATATGATTCGATGAGTTTAGTAAATGATTCGTTGAAGGGGCCGGAGTTTTCGACGTTTAGGGCAGCGCTTTTCTGTTCGGGAACGTTCTCCTGCTCAGGCTTGTCACCACAATATTGAAACATCACTAACACACTGGCAAGCAGGACAGATAAGGCGAGAAAAGGTCGATTCATAGCGGGTATTTTATCAAAGGTACTTGTTAAAAAGTATCCCGCCCGATTGTACTACTTTTGCGGGTCGTTTTAACAAATTGAGATAGCATTATGCTGATAGGTTTACAGAATGTGACGTTCGAATTCGGAGCGAGAGTAATCGTACAGGAAGCCACGTGGCACCTCAACCCGGGCGACCGTGTTGGTTTGATCGGATATAACGGTACCGGTAAGTCCACTTTACTTAAAGTGCTTGTTGGGCAATACTCCCCTTCTGTGGGAACAGTAGAAAAAAGTCGCGACACTACGATAGGCTACCTGCACCAGGACCTGCTGAGTTTCGATACAAATAACAGCATTACTGATGTGGCAATGGAAGCTTTTGAGAAAGTGGTAGCACTTCAGAAGGAACAGCATGAGCTTGAGAAAATACTCGAAGGAAAAGAAGACGAACAGTTGCTTACGCGATACATGGATGTTCTTCATGAAATTGAAGTGCTCGATGGCTTCGACATCCGCTACAAAGTGGAAGAGGTGTTACATGGATTAGGCTTTACCGACGAACAGCTTGATAAGCCGTACAGGCAATTTTCGGGCGGATGGCGTATGCGGGTGCTGCTTGCGAAAATGATATTGCAGAGTCCGGATGTGCTGTTACTGGATGAGCCGACAAACCACCTTGACCTTCCATCAATAGAATGGTTAGAACGATACCTGATCAATTATAAAGGAAGCGTGGTGATTGTGAGTCACGATAAGTTCTTCCTCGACCGGATGGTGAACAAGATCGTTGAGCTTTACCAGCAGGAGTTGCATATTTATCCAGGTAATTATACTTACTACGAACAGGAGAAAGCGTTACGGATAGAAAACCAAAAACGCGCATACGACAACCAGCAGGATTACATTCGGCAGCAAGAGCGCTTTATCGAGCGCTTCAAAGCCAAAGCATCAAAGGCCGCACAGGCGCAGAGCGTTCAAAAACTGCTGGATAAAATTGACCGCATCGAGGATACCGATCTTGAAAGACCGAATATCCGCATCAACTTCAGCGTGGGCAAAGTACCCGGAAGAATTATCTCGACGCTTAAAAATGTTTCGAAGTCTTTTGGTGATCTTACTATTCTTAAGAACGCCAATGCAGAAATTGACAGGGGCGATAAGATAGCATTGATCGGTGCGAACGGCAAAGGAAAATCAACGCTTTTGAGGATCATCGCCGGAACTGAAAAGTTTGAGGGGGAAAGAGTGTGGGGACATAATGTAGATGAAAGTTTTTATGCGCAGCATCAGCTTGAATCATTGCATCTTGATAATACTATCCTGGAAGAAATGATGGGCTCGGGCGCAGGTAAAACCGAACTGGAATACCGAACGTTGTTGGGATCCTTTCTTTTTGGCGGTGAGGATGTTGATAAGAAGATTAAGATATTAAGTGGTGGTGAAAAAGCAAGAGTGGCGCTTGCAAAAACAATCGTGAGCAAAGCCAACTTTCTGTTGCTCGATGAACCTACGAACCACCTGGATATACACTCGGTGGAGTTATTGGTTGAGGCGCTCGCCCGCTATGAAGGCAGCATCATCTTTGTGAGCCACGACCGGTATTTCATTTCCAAGGCAGCAAATAAAATTTGGGAAATAGCAGATGGACAAATAAAAGAGTTCAAGGGAACGTACACTGAATATGTCGAATGGAATGAACGGATGGCAGCAAAAAATGAAACACAGAAAAAAGCGGAGAAACAAAAGCCCGCTCCTGCCCCGGTTGAGGTAAAACAAGCACCTGCAGAACCGAAAGGACAGCCAATAAATAAAGAGCTTAAGAAGGAACTTCAAAAGCAACAGAAGCTTTATCAGCAATGTGAAGAACGGATTGCGGTGCTTAGCGACGAGAAAAAGAAACTGGAAGGCTCACTTGCGTCGCCAGAAATTTACAACGACAGGAATAAGTATACTCAAACCGAAGCCGCATATAAAAAGGTAGAGACAGAACTCGCCAAACTGAACAAGGAATATGAACTGGTGTTCGAAAAAATTGTGGATCTTGAAAGCAATGGCGCGCAAAAAGCCTGATATGCGCGTTATCGGCGTCGCCTATTTTGTACTGGCGATGCTGATAGCACAATTTTCTTCGGCACAAGACAAGCGTCCTACAATTGGTGTAGCCCTTAGTGGCGGGGGTGCGAAAGGTTTAGCTCACATCGGCATTCTGAAAGCCCTCGACTCTGCAGGAATCAAAGTGGATTTCATCACCGGCACAAGCATGGGCAGCATAATAGGCGGACTATACGCTGCAGGGTACTCGGCGGTTGAACTCGAGAAGATAGCGAGGAAGGCGGATTGGGAAGAAGTGTTACGCAACCAGTCGTCGCTGCGCGCTATTGTGATGGAGGAAAAAGAAGAATATTCCAAATACGCTATCGAATTGCCATGGGTGAACAACGGGTTCAAACTTCCGAGCGGTGTTGTAGAGGGTGAAGAGCTATGGTTGAAATTTTCGGAGCTGTTCTTCCCGGTATATAACATAAAAGACTTCAGCAACTTTAGTATCCCGTTTAAGTGCATTGCCGCAGATATAGAAACCGGGGAACCTGTTGTACTTGACAGTGGAGAGATTATAACCGCCGTGCGGTCGAGTATGGCGATACCCTCCCTTTTTACTGCAATAGAACATAACGGCAAGCGACTGATAGATGGTGGTGTAGTACGAAACTTTCCCGTGCGTGATGTAAAGGAAATGGGCGCCGACTTTGTAATTGGTAGCCGGGTTGCAACCGGATTGTTACCAAAAGAAAAAGTGACTAATGCGCTGCAGATATTACTGCAAATAGTCTTTTTTAAAGAGGCTGCAACAAGTGCGGAAGACATCAGGCAGAGCGACATTTACATACCGATGCCCCTTGAAAATTATACTGCCGCCAGTTTCGGCAAAGCTCATGAGTTACTGGAATTCGGGTTAGACCAGGGCAGAAAATTGTATCCGCAGTTTAAAGCGCTGGCCGATTCGCTGAATGATATTTATGGTCAGCAGTATATTGAAAAGAATCGCTTACCCAAAGTGGATTCGATATTCGTTACAGAAATTGAAGTGAATGGCCTGAAAGGAACGACGAAAGACTTTTTCGAGCACATGATGGGTTTCGAGGTCAGCAGATATTATACTGCGCAGAAGATCGGCAAAATGGTGCGCAGAGTATTCGGTACGCGCTATTATAACAGGGTAGTCTATGCGCTGAACCCGTTACCTAATGGCACCGTAAAAATAGTTTTTGACGTTGTAGAGAACCCCGCGACGTTCGCAAAGCTCGGCATCCATTATAACGACTTCACCGGCATAAGCCTGATTGGCAATCTTACTTCACGAAACCTGTTCCTACCCCACTCGCGGAGCATGGTTACGATAAATTTGGGTGAAAACTTTCGGGCAAAAGCGGAGCATTTGCAATACCTCGGTCGAGGTAAGCGTGTAGCGTTGATACTCGGGATGCAGTACGACAAGATAGACATCAGCACCTACAATGACTTCAAAGTAGACGGGCTTTATGGCACGCAGTTGTTCAGAGGTGACGGTAAGCTTGAATTTTCAGCAAGCAGAAAATTTACTGTCGGAGCAGGTACCCGGTTTGAATGGGTAAATTATAAACCCGGTATCCGTTCGGCGTTCGAGATCTCGGGTAAAAATGAATACGTAACGAGCTACGCGTTTTTTGCGGTGAACACACTCAACAAAGCGATTTATCCCGACCGCGGTATTAAGGTTGAAGGTGAAGTAGGATGGATTTACAATCAGAGTCCGAAGGTGTTGTTCTTTAATAACGGCACACCGATAGTTGATCCAGATTCTACAGAGATTTCTCTTAACGATTATCATCGCGCCACGCTTAACGCTGAGGTTTATACGCCCATCACCACGAAGCTGAACTTCTCAGCCATATTCCAGGGAGGAATAAATTTCGAATACAACAGGAGTATTCTTAACGACTTCATTATTGGAGGAATGACGAAAACAATCCGCAACCAGATCGTTTTTGCGGGATTGGAAGAGAATTCGATCAATAGTTCGGGAGTTGGTGCATTGCAGCTTGGGCTCCGCTATGAACTGTTCAACAATTTTTACCTGATGGGGAAAGCGAATGGACTAGTGAATGAGTTTATTGATTTTGATAATCAGCTGCAGAAGCCAACGTTTCTTTCAGGATACTCGGCTGGCTTTGCTTATAACTTTGCGCTGGGTCCTCTTGAAATTAGTGCAATGTATTCCGATCAAACAAAAAAGATCAGGTCGTATATTAATTTGGGTATACCTTTTTGACGGCAAACGGCATTATTCCTTCCACCTGCCTGACTTCTTCAGGTACCTTACCAGCAAGTATAAAAAAAGTAAGATCGGCAGGATAATCGCGAGAAGGGTATTCCTCCTCTCTTCGTTGAAGTCTGTTAACTGCGGATACTTAAACAGAAGAATCAGTACAATACCCGTTAGCCAGATATATTGCGTGTTATATTCTTTCAACACCCATCTCGTTGCTTTAAAATGCATAGAACGGAATGTGCTACCAATCCCTTTTAAGGAAGGTATCCATCGGTTTACGCGCCTGCAATAATTATCGAACGAAGCTTTAAACTTATTCCGTAGAAAATTTTCTTCTGCGAGAACGATCGCCTGGTAAATAAAAAGAAACAATGGCATGATCACCGCCACATACAGAAGGGAATTAGACAGCACACCTACCCCCAGCAGCATTAGAATATTTCCAACATACAAGGGATTTCGGCAATGGTTAAAAATACCGCCGGTAACCAGCTCATCTGCATAAACTTTTCCTTCTTTACCCCCCCGCACGATATACGCCAGCCCGATAGTAGCGCCCCGGATCAACTGACCAGTGACCGTAATAATTAAACCGAGGATAATCGGATACAGAAAATAATTGGGGCCAAAAACACTTTCACTGAAAAGTGCCGGCGAAGGAACAAACAGGAGAAGATATAGAACGATAAAAAGCCAGTTCCTGTATTTGAAGAAAAAATTCCCTATGGAGATCATGAAGATTTTTTTGCAATAAAGCCGGCAAAGTTATACCACTTAAAAAACGTTTCGCAGTGTTCGAATCCTGCGTCGCGGAGAAGGGTTATATTTTCGCTGAGCTTATACGGTATGAGAACATTCTCGAGCGCTTCGCGTTTCTGCGCAATTTCCATCTCACTATAGTGATGACGGCGCTTCATGTCGTAATAGTATTTGATAAAGTCGCGGTTGAACCGACTGTCTTCTGCGAGTATTTTCTCAATCACAATCAGTGCCCCGTCTTTATTTAAGCCATTGAAAATCTGCTTAACGAGTCGCTCGCGGGCAATGGGGCGAACAAACTGAAGTGTGAGACACAGGACAACGACCGATGCGTTCTGTATTTGTACATCGCGATTGAGATCTGCGATGACAAGATCAAACGGCCTTTTAAAATTGAGTTGAACAAGTTTGGTACGGCACTTATCGAGCATGTCTTGCGAATCATCAACGCCAACGAAGTGGATAGACTCGTCAACAAGCTCGTTCATGTGAATCATTGTTGTGCCGGTGGAACAGCCGAGATCGTAGATACTGGTGCCGGGGAGTGCGTGGTCTGCTGCGAGTTCAGCGGTCATTCTCTGCATTTCCTCGTAATAGGGAACCGACCTGTTCACCATGTCGTCAAAAACTCCCGCTACCTTGCTGCTGAACTTAAAATCCGATGGTTTTGTATACTGCTCACGGTACACTTCATCCCTTTCCATTTGCTACCCTGTTAGTTAAAATGAAAGTAAAGATATAACAGCTATCCATCAAGAAAATAAAATTCCGGCATACTCACCCGGCCCAATATTGGCTAACCCCTATTGGCCGCCCTGAACGGCATTCACTGTTGACTTTTACACCGGGATGAGTTACCGGATCAGGCCTGTTCACACACTTCACTTCATATCTACACCAGGTCTTGCCCTTAAATAATTTTTGGAATTTTATTCGGCTTATCTATGAAAACCTCCCAAGTAAATGGGGTTATCGTAATCACATTGCTCGCGGATCTTATATGTTACTAAAACTATGCCATTGCTGTACGCTTAGGTATTTTAGTGGAGTGCCGTGCCGGCGTGACGAAATCTCTACATAAACCACCTTCCTAATCAACTCTGGCCTAAATTTGACGTATTAATAAATTTATGAGGACTGTTTATTGCTTTTTGCTGCTGCTAGTGGTTTGTATTGCGTGTAAAAAAGAACAGAACACAGGTTACGACACGAGGTTCCGCGGGTTAATGACTTTGGAATTTGACCATGTTGTAGGTTCAAACGATCTGCGCTTAAACACTGGCTCATATACGAATGCCGCAGGCGAAACTTACTCGGTGCGCGCACTGCGTTACTTTATAAGCAACATCGTTTTAGTGAATACCAATGGTACCGAATACGTAGTGCCCCAGGATAGCAGCTACTTCATTGTTGATGAAAGCATGGCGGCGGCAAAACCTACATTAAAAATTCCGGAAGGGGAATATGCCCAGTTAAGGTTCACAGTAGGGATAGATAGTTTAAGAAGTACGATGCCGCTTTCGCAGCGTCTGGGTGTGCTCGCGCCAACTGTATCAACATATCTCGATGAAAACAGCGGTTACGTTTTCTTTAGCATGGAAGGCAATTCGCAGCAGGCGCCGGGTGGCAGGTACGAATTCGAAATAGCTGGCTATGGTGGTAAAAGCTCCCCTACAATAAATAATATAAAGAACATCTCACTTGATCTGACACAGGGAGGAATAGTGAAAATCAGGGAGGGCAAACAATCTGTTATTCATATTATGGCGGATATAGCAAAGGTTTTTACCGGTTCAACCGATATCAGCCTTGCTACGAATAATATAATTTTGTTCGAACCTTACAGCGTTAATGTAGCCAACAACTACGCGAACATGTTTACCCACGACCATACACACAACGACTAATGAGGAAAGCGCTCGCAATATTATTTCTCATCGTTACTATCAGTAGTGAGGCGTTTGCGTGCGACATCTGTGGCTGTGGTGTTGGAAGCTATTATACTGGCATCCTTCCTGAATTCAATAAAAAAATATTCGGTATCCGCTACCGGTACAATTCACTGCTCACGCACCTTGCGCCTGGCGGCAACCTGAGCTATCTCACCACAAAAGAAAAGTTCAACACAATTGACGTCTGGGGCGGATGGACCATCACCAAAAGAATACGGCTGATGGGTTACATACCTTTCAATATCAACCAACAGGTTAACCAGGGGGTAACGAGGAAGCATTCAGGCATCGGCGATATAGGCTTACAGGGATTCTACCAGGTATTTGACAAACGCGGAGCAAGCGGTAAAGAATTTATTAGTCATTCTTTGTGGATGGGTGCCGGAATTAAGTTGCCAACAGGTGAATATAAATCTTCCGAGAAAGATGAAAGCGGTCAATCTGCGAATACCTTTCAATTAGGTACGGGCTCTTTAGATTTCACGCTGAACATGATGTATGATTTTCGCGTGCAGGATTTTGGCGTGAATACCACGGCCAGCTACAAGATTAACACTGTAAACCGCGACGATTACCGCTACGGAAATAAGTTGAATACCACATTACAGGCATACTACAAGATCCGCGTAAAAAATAAATTCACTGTTGCCCCAAATGCAGGTATGGCATATGAAACAGCCGCTCGCGACGAGGATAACAAATTAGTTGCGGACGTTACAGGGGGAAATATCCTTTTATATGGCGCCGGAGCGGAGTTAACAACCAACAAAATTGCAATAGGCGCAAATTTTCAGAGCCCTCTCTCCCAACAACTTGCGAAGGGATCGGTAAAAGCTAACGACCGGCTCATGGTACACATCTCGTTCATGCTGTAACCTGCCAAAACCTTATCTTCGCTCAACTTTTTTGCTGAATGACGGTTCTTATTAAACAAGCCCGGGTCATTGATCCAACTTCTCCTCACAACGACACCGTTCAGGATATCCTGGTAGAATCGGGCATCATTAAAAATATTGGCAGCAACATTGGCGAACAGAATGTTCGGGAAATCTTTTCCGGCAGCGATCTTCATGTATCGCCGGGTTGGGTAGATGTGTTTGCAAACTTTGCTGACCCCGGATATGAATTCAGGGAAACCCTCGAAAGCGGTTCGAATGCTGCTGCAGCGGGCGGATTTACCGATGTCTTTGTTATTCCGAATGTGAAGCCGGTAACTGATAACAAATCGCAGGTGGAGTATCTCAGCCGTAAGTCGGGATCCCTGGCGGCGAATATTCATCCGATTGGCGCGGTTTCTAAAAATACGGATGGAAAAGACCTGGCAGAAATGTACGACATGCGTAACAGCGGCGCCGTTGCCTTCAGCGATGGCATCAACCCGGTACAATCGGCCGGCCTGCTGTTGAAAGCCTTGCAGTATGTAAAAGCCTTCGATGGTGTGATCATCCAGATTCCCGACGATAAAAGTGTAGGGTCAACAGGGCTTGTGCATGAAGGGATCGTTTCTACAAGGCTCGGCCTTGCCGGTAAACCGATGATGGCCGAGGAACTACTGGTAGCGCGGGATATTAAGCTGGCGAGATACGCCGAATCAAGATTACATTTTACTGCAGTCACTTCGCCGCGGTCACTTGAATATATAAGAAGAGCGAAGGATGCAGGACTTCCTGTGACCTGCTCGGTTACGCCTTATCACTTATTTTTCACCGATGAGGATCTGAAAACATATGATACTAACCTAAAGGTATACCCGCCATTGCGTTCCCAGGCAGAACAAAATGCTTTGCAGACTGCAGTTGCCGATGGAACCATAGACTGTATCGCCACTCATCACATGCCACTGGATTACGACAGCAAAGTTTTGGAGTTTGAGTATGCGAAAAATGGTATGACAGGATTGGAAACATGCTATGCTGTACTGAAAACGATATTGCCCAATGTAAGCGAGGCAAGATGGATAGAACTTCTAAGCATCAACCCGAGAAAAATATTCGGGTTAACGCAGCCGACAATCAAAACGAACGAAAAGGCGTGCCTTACCATATTTTCACCCCGCGGTAAAACAGTGGTGAACTCATCAGACTTCTATTCGCGGTCGGCGAACAGTGCCTTTATAGGCAAAGAGCTCGAAGGAACAGTGTTGGGTACGGTTCAGCACGACAAAGTTTTCTTCAGAAATAAACAAAAAAACTAATGGACATTCCTGAAAAAACCAATGTAGCCCGTAACTACGGACTGATAGCCGGACTAATCATTACACTGGTTACATTACTGCAATACCTCGGCGGGTTGGATATGTACCTGAGTCCGATCGGGTATGTTAGTTACCTCGTATTAATTACAATGGCGGTGCTGGCTGCGCTGAAAGTGCGTAAAGCAAACGAAGGCTTTCTGGAATTTTCGGAGGCCCTCAAAACGACATTCACTGTTTTGGCTCTCGGATTTCTGATACAGACGGTATTCGTGTATATACTGCTCAATTATATTGATGTGCCTTTCAAACAGGCATTGTCCGAAGAAACCATCAATAAGGCGGAAATCGCGCTGAAGAAATACATGTCGGACAGTGAAATTGATAAGGTACTCGACGCCGAAAGAGGAAAGGACCAGTTTTCACTTCCACGGGTGTTCCTGGGATACGCCATCACCTGTATCCTTGCTTTCATATTCTGTTTACTCATTTCACTTATTGTTAGAAAAAGCAAGCCTGCTTTCAACAACATTTAACCTAAACGTTCATGGATTTATCGGTAGTGGTACCATTGTATAACGAAGAAGAGTCGCTCCCCGAATTGTGTGCGTGGATCAGCACGGTGGCTTCTTCCAACAACTACACCTACGAGATTGTATTGGTAGATGATGGCAGCACCGATGATTCGTGGAGAGTGATTGAAGAACTTTCAGAGAACAATGCACATATAAAAGGCATAAAATTTCAGCGTAATTATGGTAAGTCTGCGGCGCTGAATGAAGGCTTCAGAATTGTAACAGGCGAGGTAGTGATAACGATGGATGCAGATTTGCAGGATAGTCCTGATGAAATCCCCGGCTTGCGCAGCATGATACTTGAAAACGGCTTTGACCTCGTAAGCGGCTGGAAGAAAAAACGGCATGATCCGATAGGCAAAACGATTCCGTCTAAATTCTTCAACTGGGTAACTACACGCAGTACCGGGATAAAGCTGCACGATTTCAATTGCGGACTGAAGGCATACAAACTGAAAGTGGTAAAGAATATTGAAGTGTATGGAGAGATGCACCGGTACATCCCGGTGATCGCAAAATGGTCGGGTTACAGAAAAATCGGTGAGAAAGTGGTGGAGCACCGCGCAAGAAAATATGGTACGTCGAAATTTGGTATCGAGAGATTTGTAAAAGGTTTTCTAGACCTTGCTTCCATACTATTCGTAGGAAAGTTTGGAAAGCGCCCGATGCACTTCTTCGGATCGTGGGGAACTGTTTCGTTCATCTTCGGCTTGACCGTTTTCGTCTACCTCACAATATCAAAATTCTTCTTCGATAAATCCGGACTCACACAGCGTCCGTTATTCTTCTTCGCAATACTTGCCATGATAGTGGGTACGCAGTTGTTTGTGACTGGATTTATTGCAGAACTCATCGCCCGTAATTCGCCGCACAGAAATCAATACCTGGTAGAAAAGAAAATGCGCTGTTGAAGAAGGTCGTGATCATAGGACCCGCCTGGCCTTTGCGGGGAGGGCTGGCTACATTTGATCAGCGGCTCGCGAAACAGTTTGCCGATGAGGGGATGAGCTGTTCTATTTATTCTTTCTCGCTACAGTATCCATCATTTTTATTTCCGGGCAAAACACAATTCTCATCTGATCCGAAGCCCGACAATCTCAATATATATCCCGTCATTAATTCCGTAGACCCGTTGAATTGGGTAACGGTCGGTAACCGCCTGATGAAATTGCGGCCGGATATTATTGTTGTACGCTACTGGCTTCCGTTTATGGGACCGGCGCTCGGAACGATATTAAGACGGGTAAGGAAAAACGGTCATACCAAAATTATCGCGATCACTGATAATGTGATTCCGCACGAGAAAAGGCCTGGCGATAGGCCCTTCACAAAATATTTTCTTGCCGCCTGTGATGGCTTCATCACGATGAGTGAAAAAGTGCTGAACGACTTAAAAACTTTCAAAGGCAACAAGCCGGCGAGGCAGGTGCTGCATCCATTGTATGACAATTTCGGACCTGCTGTATCAAAAATTGAGGCGCGTAGAAAACTTAATCTACCCGAGAATGCGAAGATTGTCTTGTTCTTTGGCTTTATCCGAAAATACAAAGGGCTCGATCTGCTTTTAGCGGCGATGAATGTGTTAAAGCAAAATGGGTTGGGAATCAAATTGCTGGTAGCCGGCGAATTTTATGAGGATGATAAACCATACCTCGACTTAATAGAGAAGTTTGATCTCAAAGATCAGCTGATCATGCGAACCGAATTTGTTGCCGATGCCGATGTGAAGTATTTTTTGTGTGCGGCCGATGCGGTTGTGCAGCCCTACCGGAATGCTACCCAGAGTGGCGTGACTCCCCTCGCCTATCACTTCGAAAAACCGATGGTGGTTACCAATGTCGGCAGCCTGCCGGACCTTGTGCCCGATAAGAAAGTGGGTATCGTTTCAGAGCCTGATGCAGAATCAATTGCAGCCGCGATTGTTCGTTTCTATGAATTAGGCGAAGATTATTTTATTCCGCATCTTCGCAGCGAAAAGGAAAAATATTCCTGGAAAAAGATGACAGAAGCGATCTTAAAACTGGCCGATGATATACAGAAGTAAGGCTCCTTTAAGAATAGGATTGGCAGGTGGCGGAACAGACGTGAGCCCCTACTGCGACCTTTTTGGTGGCGCCATTCTGAATGCTACGGTTTCTCTTTATGCGTACGCGAACATTGAGCCCATCGAAGAAAAGGCTATCATCTTAAATGCGGTTGACAGAAAGGAAGACGAAAGACACGAATTAATTGAAGAGCTGCCTATTAATGGCAAGCTCGACTTACTTAAGGGCGTTTATAACCGGATCCAGAAAAAGTTTGGAATTCCGCTATCTGGTTTCCGCTTATCTACATCAGTGGACGCGCCTGCGGGCTCTGGTCTCGGCACATCATCTACGCTGGTTGTAGCGCTCATTGGCGCGTTTGCAGAAATGCTTCGCCTTCCATTAGGGGAATACGACATCGCCCATCTTGCTTATGATATCGAAAGAAATGAGCTTGCGATGGCTGGCGGCCGCCAGGATCAGTATGCCGCGACCTTTGGCGGCGTGAACTACATGGAATTTTACGCAGACGACAAGGTGATCGTCAATCCACTGCGTATTAAACAACAATACCTTTTTGAACTGGAGAATAATCTTGTTCTATATTATACGAGTACGAGCCGCGAATCGGCAAAAATTATCGAGAAGCAGAAGTTAAATGTTACGGAGAAGAAGGGAAAATCGATTGAAGCGATGCACCAGTTGAAACAACAGGCGCAAATGATGAAAGAAGCTCTTCTGAAAGGTCGCGTGCACGAAATCGGGGAGATTCTCGATTTTGGTTTCCGGCAAAAGAGAGAAATGGCTGAAGGAATCTCCAACACATTAATGGAAGACATCTACGTGGCCGCGAAGAAAGCCGGGGCAACCGGGGGAAAAATATCTGGTGCAGGCGGTGGCGGATTTATGATCTTCTATTGTCCGGGCAACACAAAATATGCGGTAAGAGATGCACTTACCTCGTTTGGGGGTGAATGCAGAAATTACCAGTTCGTAGATCATGGCCTCACAACATGGACGCTTTAAAACTTATCCCATAAAAAAAGATGCAACAAAAAATTAAAGATATTATCAGCAGTGCGATTGCGGTTAAGCAGTCTGTGTTGGATGATACAACATTGCTGGCAACAGTAGAGCAGATCGCGAACGGAATGGTGGAGTGCTTCAAGAAAGGCAACCGCATATATTTTTGTGGCAACGGCGGCAGCGCTGCAGATGCACAACACCTTGCTGCCGAATTTTCAGGTCGTTTCTATACAGATAGAAAAGCACTGCCCGCAGAAGCATTGCATTGCAACACCTCTTATCTTACTGCTGTTGCAAACGATTATAGTTACGAAGTTGTTTATGCCAGGTTGATTGACGGCATTGCAAACGAAGGGGATTATGTAGTTGGACTTTCCACATCTGGAAATTCCGGGAATATTATAAAGGCATTTGAGGTAGCGAGAACAAAAAAAGTAGTTACGGTAGGTTTCACGGGTAAGGACGGCGGAAAGATGAAGTCTCTTTCTGACCACCTGGTTAACGTTCCGTCTACCGATACACCGCGTATCCAGGAATCGCACATTATGCTGGGTCATATTATTTGTCAACTCGTCGAAGAGATCTACTTCAAACCATGATTAACGAAGCAATCATCCTCGCTGGCGGGCTGGGAACCAGGCTAAGATCCTCAGTTCCCGACCTTCCTAAATGCATGGCACCCGTAGCTGACCATCCGTTCCTTAAATATGTCGTAGACTATTTCAGGAGACAGGGCATCACGCGTGTTGTGTTTTCGCTTGGCTATAAGCACGAACTTATTGAAGAGTTTCTCGCCAACGAATACGCCGACCTTGATTACTCCTGTATTATTGAGAGCGAACCGTTAGGTACGGGTGGTGCAGTATACAAGTCGATTTCAGAAGTGAAGTCTGATGATGTGTTGGTATTGAATGGCGATACTTACTTCGAGATAAATCTCAGCACGTTGTCTGCTTTTCATGAATCCAATGAGGCCGACTGCACATTGTCGCTTAAGCAAATGATGAAAACGGACCGATACGGCACCGTTGAGCTTGACGCCTACAGGAGGATACAATCTTTCAAGGAAAAACAGTTCAATGAAAATGCGATAGTTAACGGTGGCGTATATGCGCTGAAAGTGCCATCGTTTGCGGCCGAAACTTTTCCTGAAAAATTTTCTTTCGAAAAAGACTATTTCGAAGCATTTTACCAGGAGCGCAAAATGTTCGGATTGATTCAGAAGGGTTACTTCATCGACATCGGAATACCGGAAGACTATAGCAGGGCTCAGCAGGATTTTAAATTAATATCCCTCTAGGATGCTTGACCTGTCAACGATTAATAAAGACTGGACCCTTTTCCTGGACCGCGACGGTGTCATCAATCATGACCTGTCTCCTTACACATTAAATGCAGGGCAGTTTGAATTTTATGACGGCGTGGTAGAGTCCATTAAAAAGTTCAGCAGAATATTCAAGTATATTTTGGTGGCAACCAATCAGCGTGGCGTCGGGAGAAAGCTTATGACGGAAGACGATCTGCTAGGCATCCATGACAAAATGAAAAACGGCATCATTGAAGGTGGTGGCCGATTGGAAAAAATTTATTACTGTACCTCAGTCGACAATAATCACCCCGAGCGCAAACCGAATCCAGGTATGGCTTTGCGCGCGATGAAAGACTATCCCGATATCATACCTGCCCAATCCATAATGGTCGGAAACAATATCAGTGATATGGAATTTGGACGAAGTGCGGGCATGCATACAATTCTACTCTCTACAACTGGCGTGAAGGTAAAACTGCCTGATCCCCTTGTGGATTTTCAATTTAGAACGCTTGCTGAATTTGCCTCGGCGTTACCTGAAACCTCCGGTTGATTCTGCATTCAGAAATTCGATGTACTGCTTGAAGTTGAGTACGTCGGCTTTGATAATTTTCTTAAATACCGGATTCAACAATTTTGCTACGCCGCTTCCAATGTTTCCGGCTGGTGGGCGATAGATAATCGTTACCCTGATTTCGGTTCCATGGTGACCAAGTGCATCCCTGAACTCAACTTTTCCCGCGTTATTAATGGTTGATCCCGGAAGTGACCTCCATGAAAGTAATGTACCTGGTTCGTCCTTTACAATTTCAGCATCCCAACTGATGGATACGGGATTTCCTTCGGGAATTTTCGCTTCCCAATGTGAGCGTGTATTACTGGTCTCGGTAACGCTTGTAAGATGTTTCATGAACCTTGGCAAAGTCGACAGGTTGCGCCATGCCGCGTACACTTCGTTTCTGGGCCTGTTCACTACGAATGTTGTGCGAACATTTACTGAAGTATTTTTTGTGCCATCAACACTTAAAGCTGAATACAGCGGACAGTTGCCGCCGGCCCCCCTCATTATCAATCCGGCACCGACGCCAGTTCTCAAAACGGCGCGCAATGGTGTTTTTCTGAAATTCTTTATTGAACTATAAATTAATAATGCCCCGATTCCGATAGACAGCCCCCTTTCAAAATTGCTAACGTTCTGAACCACACTACCGTCGCTGTTGTCATAACTGTATTGTTCGCCAGATCCTTCGTATAAGTTGCTGCTGTTATCCATAGTCTTAGTTTTCCAGAAGGTATACTAAAATCCTGCTCGTATCCTCTGAAATTTAAACGTGGCCCGCCATTTTTAAGTAATTACTTGTACTGCAACCGATTATAACAAATATTTGTTGAGATTGTTAGTTAGTTTTGCAGAACACTTTTTTGAGCTTTGTTCGTTTGAGTATTTATATACACAGCTTTCAGTAATATGACCAATCATATGATAAACACGGGCCGTACTGCCTTCATCCTTTTAGTAATAGTCTTCGCCTCTATCGCGGTGCAAGCACAGCGAATCACTGCATCCGTAAAGAAGGACCTGGTAAAAAAGGAAGACTCATTGAAAGAGTTCTCCTTCAAGATGATCAATGCGCCCGAACCCCCTGAGCGTTTTCGCGCCGACAGCAACTTTGTTCGCGGGCTCGTAAGAAGCCTAAAGCAAGAGAACTCCTTCTATTATCCGTTCGATTCTCTTCGCACGATATCGATCCTTTACGCGCCTGATAGCAGCTTCCGCATCTTTACATGGCAGCTCAAAAAAGACGAATATGTCTACTTGCAAAAAGGTGCGATACAAATGAATACTCCGGGTGGAGACCTGAAACTGTTTCCATTATTCGATTACTCAATGTTCACCGCTAAACCAGTTGATTCGGTAAGAACAAAAGACAATTGGATTGGTTCGATTTATTACCGGATAGTGATGAAGGAACACCGCGGCAAAAAGTATTTTACGCTACTTGGGTTTGATGATTTCGCGGTGAGCAGCAACAAAAAATGGATGGAGGTGCTTAGCTTCAACGACAGGCAGGAACCTGTGTTTGGAGGACCAGTGATATCGTTCAAAGAGGACACAACGAAAAAACCCGTTCAGGCAAGATTTAGCATCGAGTATAAAAAAGAAGCGAACACACTTTTCAATTACGATCCCGACCTGGATATGATCGTGTTTGACCACCTGATTTCTGAAACGGAAGAACCGGAGAAAAAGAACACTTACATTCCTGATGGCTCATATGAAGGATTTAAATGGAAGGATGGCCAGTGGGTGCACGTCGATCGCGTTTTCGATTTCAAGTTGCAGGACGGACAGTTTCCGGTGGATGATAAGTTGAGAGATGACCAGGGGAATATTGATGAAAAGAAACTTGAGGAAGCTTCGCAACGAAATATAGAGAAGGCTGACAAGAAAAAGAAATAATGGCGGCTCGTAATAGCGTGATCTACTCGTCGAGTTTTAATACAGCTAAAAACGCTTCCTGCGGAACTTCAACGTTACCGATCTGGCGCATACGCTTTTTACCTTCCTTCTGCTTTTCAAGAAGTTTACGTTTACGGCTGATATCACCACCATAACATTTAGCAGTAACATCTTTTCTCATTGCCGAAATTGTTTCACGTGCAATAACCTTTGCTCCAACAGCTGCCTGTATCGCAATCTGGAATTGCTGCCGTGGCAATAATTCTTTTAATTTCTCACAAAGTTTTCTTCCGAATTCCTGCGAGCGGCTGCGATGTATCAATGCACTTAAGGCATCTACTTTATCATTGTTCAGCAGGATATCCATCTTCACGATGTCACTGTCACGATACCCGATCGGGTGATAATCAAACGACGCATATCCTCTCGTCTGCGACTTCAGTTTATCGTAAAAATCAAAAACGATTTCAGTAAGCGGCATTTCGAACAGCAACTCTACGCGTGTTGCGGTAAGATAGCTTTGGTTAACCAGGATGCCTCTTTTACCGAGGCAGAGCGTCATGATGTTGCCAATATAATCCGGCTTCGATATAATCTGTGCCTTGATGAAAGGTTCCTCGATTCTTTCAGTCTTCACCGGATCGGGAAATTCAGTGGGGTTGTTCACCGTAATGAGTTCACCTTTTGTCGTGTGCGCGAGAAAGCTCACGTTCGGAACGGTGGTAATAACAGTCTGATCAAATTCCCTTTCAAGCCTCTCCTGGATGATCTCCATGTGAAGCATTCCAAGAAATCCGCACCTGAATCCAAAACCAAGCGCCTTCGACGTTTCAAGTTCATAAGTAAGCGCCGCATCATTCAACTGCAGCTTGTCCATGCAATCGCGCAGTTCTTCAAACTCGTCCGTATTTACAGGGTATATCCCCGCAAACACCATGGGCTTTACTTCTTCAAACCCTTTTATCTGTTCCGGAGTTGGGTCGGCAGCCAATGTGAGCGTGTCGCCCACCCTGACTTCTTTCGCATTCTTTATCCCCGTAATGATATAACCTACGTCGCCTGCCCGCACTTCTTTCTTTTCGGTCATCTTCAACTTAAGAATACCTACTTCATCGGCATTGTATTCCTGGTCGGTCGACACGAACTTAACAAGGTCTCCTTTCTTCAGCACGCCGTTTAGAATACGGTAGTAAACGATGATACCTCTGAAACTGTTGAACACACTATCGAAAATCAAAGCCTGCAATGGCGCGTCCGCATTGCCCTTAGGTGAAGGGATTCTCTTAACAATGGCATCAAGAATGCCTTCCACGCCAATCCCTGTTCGTGCACTTGCCAGGAGTATATCTTCAGGCTTGCAGCCGATTAACTCTATGATCTGATCCTGCACTTCCTCGATCATGGCGCCGTCCATATCAATCTTATTGATGACCGGAATGATCTCAAGATTGTTATCGATGGCCAGGTAAAGGTTGGAAATAGTCTGCGCCTGTATGCCCTGGGTGGCATCTACCAGCAGCAATGCGCCTTCGCATGCAGCGAGTGCCCTGCTCACCTCGTAGCTGAAATCAACGTGACCCGGCGTGTCGATCAGGTTGAGAATATATTCGTTTCCGTCGGTGTGTTTGTAATTGATCTGAATGGCGTGGCTCTTGATCGTAATGCCCTTTTCCCGCTCGAGGTCCATGTCGTCGAGTACCTGGTCCATCATTTCGCGTTCGCTGATAGTATTGGTAGACTGCAGGAGTCTGTCTGCAAGGGTGGATTTACCGTGATCGATATGAGCTATGATGCAAAAATTCCGGATGTTCTTCATTCAGGGGCCCTTCTCTGTTTAAGCGGGCAAAAGTAACTCTTTTTCCCTGTTCCACAGCTCTCTACCATAACCTTTGATAACATGTTTCTCACTATGGTAGGAAGAACGCACGAGCGGACCGCTTTCAACGTAATCCAGGCCCAATTGGTAGCCAATTTCCTTGTATTCCTTAAACTCGTCCGGATGAACAAAGCGGAGCACAGGAAGGTGCTTTTTTGACGGCTGAAGGTACTGGCCGATCGTTACTACGTCTACACCGCTGTTTTTAAGATCGGTGAGTGTTTGAATAACTTCCTCTTTCTTTTCGCCCAAACCAAGCATAATACCGCTTTTGGTACGCATGCCGCCCTCCTTGAGGATACGAAGCACTTCCATGCTTCTGTGATACTTTGCCTGAATCCTTACCTGCCGCGTGAGCCTTTCAACTGTTTCGATATTGTGCGACACTACTTCGGGTGCAGCCTCGATGATTCGCTGGATGTTTTCTCTCTGCCCCTTGAAATCCGGAATAAGTGTTTCAAGCGTTGTGTCAGGAGTAAGTGACTTAACAGCTTTGATCGTATTATACCAGATGATGCTTCCTCCGTCTTTCAACTCGTCCCTGTCAACGGATGTAATTACCGCGTGTTTCACTTTCATCAGGTATATCGCCTCAGCCACACGTTGTGGTTCGTCCCACTCCACCGCCGCTGGTCGTCCTGTAGCCACTGCGCAAAATCCGCAGCTTCTTGTACAAACATTGCCGAGAATCATAAAAGTAGCGGTTCCTTCGCCCCAGCATTCGCCCATGTTCGGACAATTGCCGCTCTCGCAGATCGTATGAAGTTTGTGTGTGTCAACCAGCCCACGTACGTGCTTATAGCTTTCGCCGATTGGAAGTTTCACGCGAAGCCAATCTGGCTTCTTGACTTTCGATCCCTCCGGAACATTATTGATAACGGGAAGTTCCTGCATTATGCAAATTTCAGATAAAAAGTTTACTTTCTTCGTCCCAGCAGAATCGCAAGGTATGCGTTGAAGAAGAACTGTTTATCCTTACTGTAGTACATCTGTGATATTTTGCTGGAATAATACTCTGCACTAAGTCCTACTTCAATAGCCGTAACCGTTTCGTTCAATCTGCCGTAATCAAAGCGCATTGCTGTTTTCACGTAAGCACCGGGTTTCACTTTAAGCTCATTCCATCCCCCCGAAATTCCCTTTGCTTTCACCTCCAGGTACTGTTTCTCTATTATCTCGGGATATCGTGAGCTAATAATCTCTCCCTGGTCGTTGATTAACGCTTCAATGATATATGGCTTCACCAGCCCAAGCGCCAGCCCACCGCCATAGATAGCGGAAACAGACACCCCGTTTTTATTACCTTTCCCACCAATCACCTGCTGCATTGCGGCACCAAGGCGTGCCTGGTAAAAAGTATTTGTCTTTCCGTAGGCGAGATAATTTACACGAAGCTGCCCCGGATCAAAAAAGCCTTCACGCTTTTCCTTAGGATGTTTCTTCTCAGATAACTCGAAGTTGAAAAGAATGGCTTTCCTGTTTGCCTTAAATTTTCCAAACTCATATCCGATACCATATCCATCGGTAGCAAGCTTCAGGCTGAAAACATTTTGCTTATTGAAAACAATTTCTCCTTCTTCTTCCTGCCGCGCAAGCTCATTCAGCCTTATACGCTTTTCATTTTTCTTCTTTACTTTCTCTTCACGCTTCGACCGGGCTTGCTCAGGAGTTTGTGCACATAAGGTAGATGCGACTATGCCTGCGATCATCAACAGTGCTAATTTCTTCACGATAATGATTTATTGTAATCAACGTAAATTTAGGCAAAAAAACATAATGACTTCAACCGTCACATACGAAGGCAATCTGCGCACAGTTTGCACTCATGTAAGATCCGGATCTTCTATCGAAACCGATGCACCCGTTGATAATAATGGCAAAGGTGAACGCTTTTCACCCTCCGATCTTGTAGCCACCGCGCTGGGCACGTGTATGCTCACGATCATGGGAATGCGCGCTAACGACATGAATGTAGATTTAAAGGGTGTAAAGATCGAAGTAGAGAAGATCATGAAGTCCGATCCACGAAGGATTGGAGGGATAAATTTAACATTTCATTTCCCTGAATCGCTTCAATTGAACGATAAGCAACAAACAATACTTCAAAGAGCTGCGGAAACATGTCCCGTGGCCTATAGCATCCATCCCGAGATAAAGCTCGAGGTGACATATAATTGGCCGAAAGCGTGAGTCAGCAGATGGCAGACGTTATCACGATTTGTTTTTATTCAAAATCGCATTTCCAACAGCACAATCCAGGCATCTCTTCTTATCACAATATTGCGCCTTCAGTTCAATGAGCGCCTGCGTGTCGAAAGCATTGTCCGGCTTAATGCCTATTGCTTTGAATTGGACGATCATTGAGTTGTTTTCAGCTGGCAACGCAGCGAGCCAGTCAAGAGCCTTCTGTTGATATGCATGCTCGCGGTGATGCTTGCCGTAAGCATACAGCGCCACTACTGCCGCATTCATGATGATGGTGTTCGTCATCGCGCCGCCAAGCGTTTTAGGCTTATACGCTGCAGGCTCATCGAAGCGAAAATGGTAATGCCAATAGTCGTTGGCTGTTACATCCAGCAACGTTTTCACCTGCCTGATGTCCCCGGCTTGCATGATATCTGCGAACAGGTTGCCGGATAAATGCACGAGCATCGCAAGCTGCGCAATTCTCACTGTTGGAAAACACGCCGGCCTCATTCTTAAAAAATGCATGGGCACCTGCGAGGGTACCAACTCATACTTCGATTTCAAAAATGCATATTCTTTTTTGAGCATTGCCGGATATTGCTCTGAGAATTCTTTTTCAAGCAAACCCGCCTGACCGAATAACAACGCCTCAACCTGGTGAACCTGCAACCTGTGCTTCGCCAGCAAATTCAGAGGTATCGACATGGCCATCTCTTCAAACGCATCCGCATTCACGTACAACCCAAAGTTTCTCGCCAAAAGCCACCAAAATGCCTCCTCCCAGTGTGAACTGTTTTTCTTCAACAACGAGTTGACGTACTCCGATTTTCTATTCAATCTCTCAATCGTTAACCGCTCTTTCCAACTCATCCATACCAACTCTTCAACGTTAGCAGCAGACGACTGGCAGGCAATGAAATCTTCGCCATTCATCCATTGACTGTACTGTTGCAATAACCATTTCGGCACACGATCGCTTAGAACGAGAGTAGGAAATCTTTGCCCGCTGCACTCCTCATCCTTGCACCACACCACGTGAAGTATGACGTTGTTGTAATTCTTATCGCTCGCATGCATATGCCGGTGCCAGTCCGACGATTGAACATGCAATTCAATATTACCGACCCACAAATGATCGTGAAGTAGTATTCTTCCTTCTTTAAAATCCGGGCCCTGGTGGGTATTGTACGTTCCAGGGTGTACGATCTCCAGCAGCTCTCCTTCAGATGTTGTAAGGTCGTTTTTATTGAAGTATTGAAATTGCCAGATGTATTGCAACAGCCGCTCGTTCATGCCTCTTCCATTTGTCTTGTAAAACTAACAGCGAAGCCAGCAGGCGCAATGTGTTTCTAACGGAGTTGTTGCAGTGTTTTAACGACGCGGCTCACAGGAAGGCCCATCACATTGTAGAAGTCTCCATTAATATTTTTGATTCCAATCACCCCGATCCATTCCTGGATGGCGTAAGCACCGGCTTTGTCGTAAGGCTTGTATCTTTCGATGTAGAAGTTGATCTGGTCGTCGGTTAGAGCGTGGAAGGTTACTTCAGTAATATCCGAGAACGCAACCTCTCGGTCTTTGTGTAAGATCACAACACCAGTAATTACCCTGTGCGTATTTCCGGATAGTTTTTTTAAGATTGCCTGTGCGTGGGCAGCATCATTTGGCTTGCCGATAATCTCGTTGTTCAGCACGACAACGGTATCGGCCGCCAGAATTATTTCATCCTTCGTGCCGTCAATTGCATTTGCCTTTTCGCGGGCAATAATTACCGGCACTTCTTCGGTTTTTGTACCTGGCGGATATGTTTCTTCGGTATCCGCGACGCGAATTTCAAAAGATATTTCTGCCCACTCGAGCAGCATTTTACGTCGCGGTGATTTTGAAGCAAGTATAATTGGAGACATCGAATATTTTTATTCTAAAAAAATACCATTGACAAGATGCCGGTAAACATTACCAACTTTATCAGTCCACTCAGTTTACTGAAATCATTTATCGTTTCGGCTTTTACAAACCTCCGTATCACCATCATCAAAGGCACAATCACAAACAAAAGGCAATATGCGGCCGACAACCACCACTTCAATTGCAACACATAACCAAACACAATTACGAGAGCCGAAGCCAGCACCACCAGCCACGTGCCGGCAAAAACTTTCGACACATGTACACCCCATACAATCGGCATCGTGCGGCAACCATACTTTGCATCACCCACCATATCCTCAATATCCTTGACTACCTCACGCACCAGGCAAATAATAAACGCAAACCCGGCATATAAAAACGTATAACGCAAAAGTTTCGACGCAAACTGTGTTCCGTAGAACCCTGGCTCCGTAACCATTCTGTAATGCGTGGCAAAGCCGATCACCATTACCACCCACGCAGTAAGCAATGAAATAATAATATTACCGGATAACAATTTCTTCTTGAAAGTAGTTGAGTAAAACCACAGTGCCGCAACGCACCCGAGGTTAGCAAGACCCAACCAGAAAATGTGCGCCTTCCATCCTACATAAAACCCTATTACCACGCCGGCAAACGAAAGCACCCAGTGCCAGATAATGGCCCATCGCCGCTTAATCACTTTTTCCACCACATTCTTGCCCGGCTTGTTGATGCGGTCGATATTGAGATCGAAATAATCGTTGATGATGTAACCTGCCGCCGCAACAAGTACAGACGACAAACAAAGCCATGCGAAGTGCTGATGAGAAAGTGCAGGCGAATGCTGCTTGTACTGCATCATCGGCACCACTATAAAATACTGGAATAACGCCTGCGTAAGAACGATGAAAAGCAGGTTCAACACGCGAACCAGTTTAAAGAAGGCAACGATTAATTTCATTAGCGTGTTTACTCTTTATTCAGCCGCTCGTTAACGGCTCGCAATTTCGGTTTCGAGTTCCCAGTGTCCATGAAGCTTCAACACCTTTTCCATTACTTCCCGCACACAACCCTTTCCACCCTTCGCGTAAGTAATATATGTCGCCTCTCTTTTTATTTCGGGCACTGCATCAGCAGGGGCAACGGCCAAACCCACCTCCTTCATGACAACATAATCCGGAACATCATCACCCATAAATAAAACTTCTTCCTTTTTAAGACCATGGTCAGAAAGGTATTGAAGCACGAGCGAACGTTTATCCGTTACACTCATAAAAACATCTGTGATGCCTAATTTTGTTCAAACGGGTATTTACAGCAGGTGAATTGCTTCCGGATACAATCAGGATCCTGTATCCCTTTTTGATAGCCAGCTGTAGCGCAAAGCCGTCTTTTATACTCATGCGACGAACCTGTTCGCCGGATTCGAACACATAAATAGTACCGTCGGTTAAAACACCGTCAACATCGAGGATGAAAGTGGTAATAAGGTTGAACTTTTCGATCAGGTTCATAAGACAATTAAGAAGCGAAGATCGAAAGTTTTCGCATGCTAGCGCTTATTGTTATACACAAGATTATTCTGAACAATCATGTCACTCACCACCTTTACTGACTCGTCGAGGTAAATGTCGGTACGAAGATTCTTGATCCACTGCTTGAACCTTTCAGATTTACCTTCGTCGTACTGCAGTTTTTTAAGATCATCGCTTAATGCGGCCACGTCAATTTCATTAGACGTTTTGTTGAGGCTATCGATCTGCTTAACCCTGTTCCTGATCTCCTTTTGCTCGTCCTGGTACTTCTTGTAGTTAAGTGTGTATTCCTTGTCATTTTGCTTGGACAGCCACTCTGCATTCTGCCTGATGACAGTAAACGAGTTGTTCGCATTTATTCTGCCATTGCTTGCTTCTTTGATTGGCTTCAGATCCAGGCTGTATCTCCAGTTGCGATAATCCGCTTTCTGAATTTCATCCCATGGTAATGCATCGGGATTATTCTTTTCCCTAAGCGGAGAATATTCTAACACGTCGGGAAGAGTAATATCGGAACTAACACCTCTTAACTGGGTTGAACCACCGTTTATGCGGTAGAATTTCTGAAGTGTAAGTTTAATTGTACCCAGTTCACTGTTCGGTTCGAGAATACCTAATGTTTTATCAAGACCAATATTCCTTTGCACGGTACCCTTACCGTAAGTAGTGGTACTACCGATAATGATTCCCCTGTTATAATCCTGGATGGCAGCAGCAAATATTTCAGATGCCGATGCACTGAATTCGTTCACCATAACGCCAAGCGGACCATCATACAACACAGTCTTGTCGCGGTCGCGATAAACCTGGGGCTTACCGTCGCGATCCTTAACCTGTACAATGGGACCATCTTCAATAAAGAAGCCCACCATCTGCACAACGTCGTACAAAGAACCACCGCCATTATTGCGCAGGTCCATGATAATGCCATCAACCTTCTGTTCTTTCAGCCGCAATACTTCTTTCCTTACATCGTCCGAGCAACGCGCTCCTTTAGGATTGTCGAAGTCGGCATAAAATTCGGGGAGGTATATAAAACCAATCTTACCTTTTTCCGTATTGATAATTGCGCTGCGTGCAAATGTTTCGTCCTGAACAATTTCATCACGAATGAGTGTAACCACTTTCAAAGTACCATCACTCTTCTTCAACTGGAGTCGAACTTCGGTACCCTTTTTACCGCGAATAAGCTTAACAGCGTCTTCTACAATGAAATCCTGTAATGTCAACAGGTTCTTCTTTACCCTGGCCAACCTTAATGATCAGATCACCCGCTGTAATCTCCCCCGATTTCCAGGCAGGACTACCAGTAAGCAACGTCGCAATTTTAATATTTCCTTCTTCTTCGCGAAGCGATGCACCGATGCCAAAAAAGCGTCCGCTCATCTGCTCATCGAAATATCTTTTTTCAATCGGAGGAAAGAATGTTGTGTGAGGATCCATCGTTTCGGTGATGGTGTTCACAAATGAGTTAAAAGAATCATCGTCGTCAAACTTTTTCTTAAGACGGTCATATGAGCGGTCCATTATCTTCTGCACTCTTTCTCTCGCTTCTTTTTCGAGATCAGCATCAGTCTTTGCAACGTATCCCGTTTTACCTTTATTCTTTTCACGCTGATCGCGGAGGTCGGCATATCTTTCAAGCACCAGGAACTTCATTCTCTTTCTCCACGCGTCCTTCTTCTCTTCAAGACTTGCAGGATAATTTATTGCTTCGGGATTGAAACTTACATTTTCGTCTTTTGTAAAATCAAACGGCTTAGAAAGAAATTCTTTGTAAAATCCTTCTGATTCGAGAATGCGCTTTTTGTAAACCGCAGACACAGCGGGCACGAACTCAACCGAGCCGCCGAGAATTTCATCGTCGATCCTCGTTTCGTATTTTTTTAGCTGGTTAATATCGGACTGCAGGAAGATATTCTTTTGCTGATCGATTTTTTCAGAAAGGTATTTTTTGAAGATGTCCTTAGAAAAGTTATCGTCTATCTTTTTCGGGCTGTAATGTATCTGTGAAAGCATCTCGCCGATGTTGTGAAGTATCTTTTCATACTTCGTCGGCGGCTGACCGCCACCCCATCCGAGCGACTTAAAACCAACGATAAGACCAGCACAAAGAATCAGGGCAACAACGGGTAAAGATTTCTTGCTAAACATATAATCAAACGCTTTTATCATTGATTCCAAAAATAACGATTAAAAGGCTGGGTTGTTGTTCCTTCGAATGGAATTAACAAGGCAGAAAAAGGGAAGAAGTTGGGTGACTGATGGGGCTCGAACCCACGACCCTCAGAACCACAATCTGATGCTCTAACCAACTGAGCTACAGCCACCGTTTGAGGCAGCGAAATTAGGTGAAAAGTATGTTTCTTCAAAAGTTGATTGTAATTTTTCTTTTTACCGTCCATCATAATTTATAGCCACCGCGCGCATGTTTTTATTGTGGCGGGGCATCTTATGCGTATGCAAAATTTTATTACCCTGGCCGTTTGTGTCCTACTTACCGCAGCTACAATGGGACAGGGCAGACCACGAGGCGGTGGCGGACAAGGCATGAATGGAAGATTCTATGGACGAATCGTAGACGAAAAAAGCGATAAAGGCATAGACGCCGCATCCGTACAACTTATCTCCACAAAATTTGACTCGCTCAGCAAAACCCGCCGCGATACCATCATTGCCGGAATGTTAACCCGCAAATCCGGAGACTTTAGTCTCGAAAATTTGCCGGCAATGGGCCGGTTCCGTTTACTTGTCACAGCCATCGGCTACCGTGGAAGTGATCAGCCAGTAGCATTCGATGTAAAATTCGGGCCGGGTCAGGATCCTGCCCAAATGATGGCCGCGCTGGATAAAGACCTGGGAAATATTAAGCTCGCAATCGATACGCAGATGCTTGCATCTGTGGTGGTTTCCGCAGAAAAACCGCTCATGCAGATGGGCATCGACCGGAAAATTTTCAACGTAGATAAAAATATTAATTCAACCGGCGGTACGGCCGTTGACATTATGCGCAACATTCCGGGGCTGAATGTGGACATTGAAGGAAATGTGACGCTTAGAAATTCTGCTCCGCAAATTTTTGTAGATGGCCGCCCCACGACACTCACCCTCGACCAAATTCCGTCGGACGCCATAGAAAGCGTCGAGATGATCACCAACCCATCTGCGAAATTCGACGCGAGCGGTGGTCAGTCGGGCATTTTGAATATTGTTCTTAAAAAAGCACGAAAAGTTGGTTACAACGGTGGCGTACGTGTGGGCATAGATACCCGCGGACGCTTTAACGGTGGTGGCGACTTCAACATACGCCAGGGCAAGATCAATGTATTTGCGAATGCATTTTACAATCAGCGAAAGAGTAAGGGCTGGGGTGAAACAGACAGGATTAGTATTACCGATCCTCCAACTGAAACTTTTCAGTCGAACAATAGCGTGTTCACCGGAAACTTTGCTTTCGCCCGCTTTGGTGTCGATTATTTTATAAACAACCGCAACACAATTACAGTATCCCAGAATATAATGGGTGGACGGTTCAATATGAACAACCAGAACGATCTGTTATACCGTTCATTACTATCGTCATCGTCAGAATCGGAGTCGCAATACCGCAATACGCTTGGTCAAAACAAATTCAACAATTACACTACCAGCATTGGTTTTAAACACCTGTTTCCGCGAGCGGGCAGAGAATTGACCGCAGATGTGAACTACAACTATTCGCCAAACTCCGGTTATCAAAACATAAACATCCGGTCGTTCACCGACTCGGGACAATTCATTCCAAAATCACCCGAACAGCTCCAGAGCATCAACACCGGAGGTAATAATAAATTCGTGGTTGCGCAGGTAGACTACGTTCATCCATTGAACGCAAACATGAAGTGGGAAGCGGGTCTCCGTTCTCAAACGCGCAGATACGAAAGTCACCAGTTCAACTTCTACAATGGTGTTCCGCAAACCGATATCAATAACGAGTTTACTTATTCGGATCACGTGTATGCCGGATACGGAATCTTCTCTCAAAAAATAAAAGATGCTTTCAGTTACCAGTTGGGCCTGCGTGTGGAAAGCTCCAGCTACGACGGACAGCAGATTGGCAAAGGATCGTATAGCAACGATTTTCCGCTAAGCTTTTTTCCAAGTGTGTTTCTTACAAAAAATATCGGCGACAAGCAGGACATTCAACTGAACTATAGCAGGAAAATAAATCGTCCGAACTTTTTTCAGCTGATGCCCAACACCGATTTTTCCGATACGCTTAACCTTAACACCGGTAATCCTGATTTGAAACCCGAGTTCACCAACTCGTTGGAACTCTCCTATCAGAAAACATACGGAGAAAGAAACAACACGTTTCTCGTTACAATGTTTGGCAAGCAGACAACAAACCTTATTGCGAGATACCAAAGCCTGAGGGACATTGGTGATACCACGGCGCTTGTGTCGTCGTACATTAATGCGAATGAAGCCTACGCCGCGGGTGTGGAATTTATTTTCAGGAACAACCTTACCAGCTGGTGGGAACTGAATTTTAATACAAACGTTTACTATAGCAAGATCAAAGGAAGCGACGTGGTGGCGGACCTTGAAAACGAGAGAACAAGCTCATTTTCCAAGCTTAATAATACGTTCAAGATTACCAAGACGCTGAGCGTTCAGCTTAGTGGCGATTATCAAAGCAAGAGCGCGTTGCCCGTTTCTACCAGTAATAGTGGTGGTGGCGGCGGTCGCGGAGGTGGTGGATGGATGGGCGGGCCGCCTTCCAGTACCCAGGGGTATATTGATGCAAACTATGGGATAGATATTGGAGTCAGGAAGGATTTCAAAATCGGTAAAAACCAGGCTTCACTTTCCTTTAATATAAACGATGTTTTCAGGACCCGGAAATATTCAGTTCATTCCGAGTCGGCCATCTTTGTGCAGGATGAGTGGAGGCGGCGGGATCCGCAGATTGGAAGGCTGAATTTCAGCTACCGATTTGGGAAGTTTGATGTGAATCTGTTCAAGAGGAAGAATAACAGGACTGAGTCAGATGATGTTCAGGGCGGGATGTAACTTTTCTTACAAGTATTATTGAACCCACTCCTGCCCTCCCTCGGGGAGGTGCATTATTATTAAATTGATGTTGTATATTTAAGTATCTAATTATCAATACCTCCGTTGAAATTTGCCCTTATTCTTATTTATATAGTATAATTGCACGCCGACGGGCACGTATATAATCCGTTTAGATATTATATGGCTAAGAATTTATTGATCGTGGAGTCGCCTGCGAAAGCCAAAACCATAGAAAAGATACTTGGTGACGATTTCGAGGTAAAAAGTTGCTATGGGCACATCAGGGATCTGAAAAAGGAGGAGATGGGGATTGATGTCAATAACAATTACAAACCCACCTATATAGTCCCAGAAGAGAAGGCGAAGGTTGTTAAGGAGCTTAAGCAGATCGCGAAAAAGTCAGACGAAGTATGGCTGGCAACGGATGAGGACCGTGAAGGCGAAGCCATCAGCTGGCACCTTTGCGAAGTACTTGGTTTGGACCCAACCAAAACTAAAAGGATCGTCTTTCACGAAATCACCAAACCTGCTATAGAATCCGCCGTTCAGACCCCACGTACCGTGGATATGAACCTGGTAATGGCTCAACAGGCGCGCCGTATTCTCGACAGGATCGTAGGATTCGAACTTTCGCCTGTGCTTTGGCGGAAGATGAGCATGAAAAACAACCTCAGCGCCGGACGTGTGCAGAGTGTTGCTGTGCGTCTGATCGCCGAAAGAGAACGGGAAATAAACGCATTTATTCCCGAAAGCAAGTTCAGGCTTGAGGCGCTTTTCACCGCAAAAGATATCTCCGGAAAATTGGTAACGTTCGTTGCGGAAGGAAAAAGATACAAGGACTCAGCCAGCGCAGAAGAATTCCTGCGTTCGTGCTTTAACGCAGAATATAAGGTGTCGGATATCCAGGTGAAGCCTGGCAAGAAGACCCCTCCTGCCCCATTCACTACTTCCACGTTGCAACAGGAAGCGAGCCGGAAACTCGGTTACTCCGTTGCGCGAACCATGATACTTGCACAGAAGCTTTATGAAAGCGGTAAGATCACTTACATGCGTACTGATAGCGTTAACCTGAGCGAAACAGCCACGGAAGACATCAGTAACCAGATTTCGAAGCAGTATGGAAAAAAATATGTGCACGCCAGGAAGTTCAAAAATAAAAACGAAAGCGCGCAGGAGGCCCACGAAGCGATAAGGCCAACATACATGGAAAATACGACCGTTGAAGAGTCGGATTCCCGCAGGCTTTATGAACTGATCTGGAAAAGAACAATGGCATGCCAGATGGCCGACGCAGAATTGGAAAGAACAACCGCCAGGATCAACATCTCCACTAATAAAGAAGAATTAAGTGCACAGGGTGAAGTGTTGAAGTTCGATGGATTTCTGAAAGTATACATGGAAGACAGGGATGAAGAAGACATCTCTGAAGATGAGCATGAAGAAGGTATGCTTCCGCCACTTACTGTCGGACAGAAGCTGCCTCTGAAAGAAATGAAGGCGACGGAAAGATTCAGCAGACCGCAGCCACGTTACACTGAAGCCTCGCTTGTTAAAAAGCTCGAAGAGCTGGGTATTGGTCGCCCTTCCACATATGCACCAACTATCTCCACTATCCTGAAGAGAGGATATGTTGAAAAGCGCGATAAGGAAGGTGTGAAGCGAGATTTCCAGATACTTAAGCTGATAGAAGATAAGATCACGAAAGTAACAGAGCAGGAAAATACCGGGGCAGAAAAATCAAAATTGTTTCCTACTGATCTCGGACTAGTGGTAACAGATTTTTTGAAGATGTATTTCGATGACATCATGGACTACAACTTCACTGCGCGCATCGAAGAAGAGTTTGATGAAGTAGCCGCAGGAAAGTTGAAGTGGAACAAGATGATCGATGACTTTTACAATCCCTTTAAAAAGGATGTAGAAGACACCAAGGAGAATGCAGACAGGATTAAAGGCGAAAGGGAATTAGGGGTTGATGCAGTATCCGGTAAAAAGGTGGTGGCGAGAATGGGAAGATACGGACCTATGGTTCAGATCGGAGATGTAAATGATGAAGAGAAACCACGCTTTGCGAAACTGAAAAATACTCAAAGCATTGAAACAATTTCGTACGATGAGGCGATGGAATTGTTTAAGCTTCCACGCAATCTTGGACAATTTGAAGACCAGGACGTTACTGTTAACATCGGAAGATTCGGTCCATATATCGCTCACGATAAAAAGTTCTATTCGCTAAGCAAAGATTTTGATCCGTATACCATCGCTCTTGATGAGGCTGCACCGATCATTGTGGAAAAGCGGGCGGCGAAGGAAGAGCGGACAATAAAGATCTTCGAGAAAGAAAAGATACAATTGTTGCGCGGTCCGTACGGTCCGTATATCAAGCAGGGCTTACGCAATTATAAAATCCCGAAGGAACAGCAGGAGAAGGCCGCCGAACTTGAAATAGAAGAAGTAAAAAAACTGATAGAAGAAGCTAAGGCAAATCCTCCGAAGAAAAGTTTCAGGAAAAAGAAGAGCTCATAACTTTTATTTGACAAGCAATGCCGTCGTTCAGGTTTAGGCTTACGGAGGACGAATTCCTGGAATTCAACTACTATACTGCCTGGGCGGCACCCGAACGAAAGAAATACCGCATATTTTATTTTCTTCGTGTGATATTGCTCTATGGAGCTGTAGCGATGCTTTACATATTCGCCACAAAGCAACATTACATCTGGATAGATATCTCCGTATTTATCCTTACCGGCACGCTGTATCTCATCATGATTCCGCGTTTTGTACAAAGTTCTATTCGTCGCCGGGTGAAAGATATTCTCTCTAAAAAAGAAAATCAGCACGTGCTGGATGAAGCTGAAATCATTTTAAATGAAGACGGGCTCATTGATAAGGACACTGTTTCGGAAAGCCGCTACGATTGGGACGCTATCGTTCGCCTCGCAGAAACACCCGACAGTTTTTACCTGTATACGAATTCGTATCACGCAATCGTTATACCTAAGAGATTGCTAACGCAGGATACAGAACCGGAACTGAGAACATTGCTTAGCGAACACCTGCCGTTACACGCCTGACGAAATCTACGGGCATAATTTTTTTCGTTAGTAGTAATGAACATTCGCAATGTGCTTGTGGAAAACATTATAAGATCATAGTCCTAAAGTTCATCGATATTGTTCGTAATCAACAATACCCTTCTTAGTTATGGAAGAAAACAAGGAGATACACGCCTTACTGCATCTGATCGACGATCCGGATGAAGAGGTTTTTGGAGCGGTATCCAGCCGGTTGATCGACTATGGCAAAGGTATCATCCCCAACCTCGAAAATCTGTGGGAAAACACTGTAAGCGAGGATATACAGACCAGGATAGAGTTGCTGATTCATCGCCTCCACTACCGTGACCTTACTGAAGAGATTGAACAGTGGAGCAGGAATATTCATCATGACCTTCTTACCGGCGCACTTCTCGTAGCGAGATTCCAATATCCGGAAATGGGTACCGCACAGGTATACCAGGATATCGAAAAGCTTCGCCGGAACATCTGGCTCGAATTGAATACCTACCTCACTCCACTCGAACAGGTGAACGTACTTACCAGCATTTTGTATAATTATTTCAACATTAAAGGTACAGAGGTAGCATACCAGGCGCCCGAAGAGTTCCTTATCAATAAACAACTTGAGTCTAAAAGGGGCAATGCGATCGCCAATGGAATCCTCTACCTGGTATTAAGCGAACTGCTCGACATCCCCGTGCGCGCCATCAATATTCCGAAACAGTTTGTGCTGAGCTACTTCAAAACAGATTACGATTTTGCCAAGCACACGGAAAACTTCATGTACAAGTCGGAGTTTTTTATTGACCCTATTAGCGGACAGGTGTTCACCCATAAAGATGTTGAAACATACTTTAAAAGGATCAACGTACCACCCGTTACATCTTACTTTAAACCGCTTACCAATAAACGTATCATCCAGGTGTTGCTCGAAGAGTTCAGCAAATGCTTTACAGACGAAAAAGACCAATACAAGCGCGCTGAGCTGCTTGCATTGGCCAGTTTATTAGACGAATAATTCTGTCGTTACAGACTCTTCCAACCGTTCCTGTACTCTCTCTTCACAAACTGATTGGCATCATCGTAGTTCGTGATCTTCATATTCTTTGCATCCCACAACAACTTCTTGCGCCCGCTGAATTTGCCGCTGGCATCCTTCAACTGGAACACACGGAGAGCGAGGTTACCCATCAGGATAGATTCCGTGAGTGGCCCTGCATATTCAAATGGTGAGCTTACTTCCTTCTTTCCATAACCCGCTATGCAGGCATTAACCCACTGAACATAGTGTCCTTCAGGAACGCGGGCCAGTGACTGCGGAACGTTCGCTTCTTTCGTTTTCGACGTAGGAAGTAAAGTTGGGTTGCCACCGTACGTGCTACACATGATCTTGCCTTTTGTACCGGTAATGATTGCACCACCGCCGTCATCGCCCATTGGTTCATCGGCACCGAGCTCGTCAGGACGTTCAGGCATAATACCGCCATCCATCCAGTACAGCTTAACAGGTGGTTTACCATTTTCAGCAGGAAATTCAAGCTTCAAAGACGAAGCTGCAGGACAGCTTTCAGGATGATAGCTTGGGTTCCACATCTGCTCATACAAGTTGGCTACGCTGCACTCAACAGATGTTGGATAGGTAAGACCAACGGTTTTGAATGCAGGATCGATAATATGGCATGCCATATCACCCAATGCACCGGTACCGAAACTCCAGTAGCCGCGCCAGTTGAAAGGCAGAAATTCTTTATGATACTCTTCCTCTTCGTTTGGTCCCAGCCAGAGGTTCCAATCGAGTTCTTTTGGTATTTCGTCTTTTGTTTTTGGCTTACCAAAACCCTGTGGCCATACTGGTCTGTTGGTCCAGCAATGAATTTCTGTTGCATCGCCTATCAACCCGGCTTTATACCATTCCATCATCTGGCGAACGCCGTCTCCTGATGATCCCTGGTTACCCATTTGGGTGACCACTTTATATTGCTTCGCAGCTTCGGTAAGCTTGCGCGCTTCGTATATGTCGTGTGTAAGTGGCTTCTGCGTGTATACGTGCTTGCCAAGCTGCATAGCAGCAATTGTGGCAACAGCGTGTGTATGGTCGGGCGTGGAAATAGAGCAGGCGTCAATGTTCTTGGCTTCCTTGCTCAGCATTTCACGAAAATCTTTGTAGTATTTAGCTTTTGGAAATCGCTTGCGGGAAGCAACCGCCTGCCTGTCGTCAACATCAACAAGGGCAACGATGTTAACATTCGGGCTTGCAGCAAAACCTGTAAGATCGCTTTCTCCTTTTCCTCCTGCACCTATACCCGCGATGTTCAGTTTATCGCTCGGGGCAACATATCCTCTGCCCAGCACGTGCCGTGGTACAATGAAAAAACCTGCTCCGGCAACGGCAGTGTTCGTGAGAAATTTTCTTCTGGAAAAATCAGTTTTTTTCATGTGTTCGATTATGTGATAAAAGTATTCTAGACAAGCTGTGCATCCATGGTGATCGTCATGTTCAATGCTTTGCTCACAGGACAATTTTCTTTAGCGTCTTTTGCCGCTTCCTGAAATTTTTCTTCAGAAATGCCAGGCACTTTTGCTTTGACAGTAAGATGAGAGGATTTAATCACGCCATTGTCGAGATCAACTTCAGAAGATGTTTCTATTGACTCGGGTTCATGTCCGGCAGCGCCGAGAACAAAGCTGAGCTTCATAGAAAAACATCCGGCGTGTGCTGCAGCGATCAGCTCTTCGGGATTGGTACCCACACCTTCTTCAAATCTTGATTTGTATGAGTATTGAGCGTTACTGATAGCGGTGCTCTTTGTTGTAAGTTTTCCTAAGCCTTCCTTACCAGAACCATTCCAGACTGCTGTTGCTGAGCGTTTCATTTTTAATCGATTTTTTTATGAACAAATAAGGGCACTAAAAATACGAAATACGACTTACGAAATGCCAATTAATTCAAATACTTTTAACCCTGGTTAAACAGACTATAAAGACTAAATATGCCCTTCCGCGCACTCCGGGTGACCGAAACCCCTACAGGAAAATTCGAAAGAAGTATCGAGCAACTGAATATCGAAGACCTTCCTCCCGGTGACATGCTGATAAAGGTTTCATACTCTTCACTCAACTATAAAGACGCGCTGTCCGCCACCGGAAATAAAGGTATTACGCGCAAGTATCCGCACACACCCGGTATAGATGCTGCGGGTGTGGTGGAACTCAGCAGAAGTGCCCTGTTCGCAGTGAACGACGAAGTAATCGTTACCGGAAACGATCTCGGTATGAACACATCGGGCGGCTTTGCCGAATACATCCGCGTACCGGCCAGCTGGGTGATAAAGAAACCATTGGAAATTTCCTACCAGGAAGCGATGTCTGTTGGAACCGCAGGATTAACAGCAGCGAACGCACTGCATAAAATGGAATTGATGGAACAAACTCCATCAAAGGGACCCATCGTTGTTACCGGTTCAACCGGTGGTGTGGGCAGCATCGCCGTAGCGATACTTGCAAAAGCGGGATATGAAGTAATTGCCATTACAGGAAAAGAAAACGCAAAAGAATATCTTACTCACCTCGGTGCCGCCCGCGTTGAGTCGCGCGATTTTGTTAACGACAGATCCGGCAAAGCACTACTGCGACCCCAATGGGCGGGCGCTATCGACACGGTTGGCGGAAATACATTGCACACGCTACTTAAAGGTTGCATGCCGGATGGCAATGTTGTTAGCACCGGCCTGGTCGGTTCATCCAAACTCGACGCAACCGTCTTTCCATTTATTTTAAACGGTGTAAATCTTCTTGGTATCGGTAGTGCTGAAACACCTGTTGCAACAAAGCTTTTGCTTTGGCAGAAATTGATGAATGGTTGGAACATCAAGGACAAACTAAATGCTATCGCGAAAGAAATTTCACTCGAAGAAACGAACACCTACATCGACTCCATTCTCGACGGAAAAATTATGGGAAGAATAATCATTAAAATTTGAACGAGAAAGGAAGCAGTGACGAAGCATCGTCAACAACCACA
This sequence comes from uncultured Chitinophagaceae bacterium, assembly GCA_963782225.1. GTDB lineage: Bacteria > Bacteroidota > Bacteroidia > Chitinophagales > Chitinophagaceae > Flavitalea. The sequence continues at coordinate 2,841,547 of CAWAIQ010000004.1, read as the reverse complement.
ATCTTTCCCCGCATCCCCCCCATTATCAGCCTGACTGGCGAACCGGTCTTGTCCCTGAATTCCTGAAGCGACTGCCTGCAAATTCCGCACGGCGCTATGGGATGATCGCTTTGTAACTTCGTGGAGGCATAACTGATAGCAATGGTTTCAATTGGAACTTTTGGAAATTGGGAAGATGCAACAGCCAGCACCACGCCTTCAGCACATAAGCCGGCAGGAAACGACGCATTTTCCTGGTTCGCTCCCTTTATGATTTCTCCATTAGAAAGTTTGGCGGCTGCGCCAACGCTGAATTCCGAATAGGGTGAGTGTGCCAACGAACAGGCATCCTGTGCTGCTTTCAGCAGCTCGCGGTCGTTAATACTTAACTCCTGTGGTGAGTCGAATGTTTTATAATTGAACTGATAAACTTCTTCCTTCATTCCGGATGCATCTATTTGATGGTTTTGAAGAGCCTGCTCCACCTGATGCCTTTATCGTAGCTCATCCAGATAAGCCACGCAGAACCTACAACGTGGTCTTCAGGAACAAATCCCCAGTACCGGCTATCCTGCGAGCGGTGCCTGTTGTCTCCCATCATCCAATAATAATTCATCTTGAACGTGTACTCTTTCGTCTCTTTTCCATTGATGAATATTTTCCCGTCGCGCTCTTCCCATTTATTCTGTTCGTACACAAAGATGGCTCGTTTATATAAAGCAATATTCTGGGGAGTGAGTGGAATTGTAACACCCTTTTTCGGAATCCACAACGGACCGAAATTATCCAGCGACCAATTAAATCGTCTGTCGTAAGGATACACAGGCATGATGTCAGTGATCTCCCGCGCTATCGATACAACACCCGGAATGCCTCTTAATATTTCAACTTCCGATGCGGTCAGATTAATACGGTATGAATTCGTGCCGGCCATATCAAAATCAGGCGACTGGTAATCGGTATTTAGATTGATACCAGCATCACGAAGCTCATCTTCTCCTAATCCGCGGTTTGTAACTACCCGGTAATCCGTTGCAGAATATGGGGGAAGCACAGCCGGCTGACCATTTATAAACAGGTCACCGTTTCTTATCATAATGGTATCACCGGCAATGGCTACACAACGTTTAATATAGTTTTCTCTTTTATCAACGGGCCTCGTCATCACTGTATAGTCGTCCCAAACACTATTTCTTGCCTGTTGTTGTGCAGCCGCGCGAGCTTGCTGCTCATCCGCAATCTGCGCTTTGTACAACGGGTACAACTCAATCTCTTTCCTCTTTAAAATATCGTAGTAAGGATCTTCTGAATCCTTTTCTTTGGTTAGTGTATCGCCTGCAGGGAAATTAAATACCACCACATCATTTCGTTTAACCGGTGTTGCGAACCATCTGCGGTAAGGTATCTTAATGGCTTCGGAGTATGATTTCACATTAAACCCGGGCACAGTGTGATGTACAAAAGGAACAGCAAGTGGCGTATTCGGAATACGCGGCCCATAAGTAAGCTTGCTCACAAACAGAAAGTCGTTCACAAGCAATGTTTTTTCCATTGAGCCCGTCGGAATCGTATACGCTTCGAAAATGAAAGTTCTGATAAGCGTGGCCGCGACAATCGCGAATACTGCCGCATCGATCCATTCACGCGTAGCAGATTTCTTATGTTTATGAACAATATCCGGACCGAAAAACTTTTCGTCTTTTTTTGAAGCGAGATAAGGAAAGTAAAGAAAAGGCACAAAAACAACTGCGGCGTGTTCGTAAAGTTTGAATTTACCGAATAGCTTCACAAACTCAATCAGCAACCAGATGGAAATGAACCATCCTGCAATCGGTATAAACTGCCAGAAAAACCAATGCTGCCTTAGTTGCGCAACTTTTATAATCTCCCAGGTATTTAAAAAAGGAACAAAGGCCTTCCACTCAGGAATGCCGGCTTTGCGAAATAATTTATAAAGACCGGGTGCGGGTAAAAGAACAATAAGAAGAGAAACCAGTATTAGGACGAATATATCGTTCGAACTCATTCCAGGGTATTTAATATTCGGGCAAAAATAACATAATCATTTGCTAAAGAATTGAAAATGTGGATGGACGGCGTGATAACTAAACCACATCTAATTTTTTGGAAGTACGTACGTATGAACGTCTTCGGCAGTAATCGATTTGCCTGACAAAATCACCAGGCGTTCAACCACGTTCCGTAACTCGCGGATGTTGCCCGTCCAGTTATGATCCTGCATATACTGGATAGCATCGTTGTCGATTGATTTTTTTGCGATGCCATAGTCAGCGCATACATCCGACAAGAATTTATCGACCAGCAAAGGAATATCATCACGACGCTCATTAAGCGAAGGCACATGTATGATGATCACGCTTAATCTGTGGTAAAGATCAAGGCGGAAATTCTTCTCTTCAACTTCCTTTAACAGGTCTTTGTTGGTGGCCGCGATCACTCTCACATCAACGTTAATGTCTTTGTCGCCTCCTACCCTGGTTATCCGGCCTTCCTGCAATGCCCGCAGCACTTTTGCCTGCGCGTTCAGACTCATGTCACCAATTTCATCAAGGAAAAACGTTCCGGTGTGAGCCTGTTCAAATTTTCCGATGCGCTGTTTCACCGCAGAAGTGAATGAGCCCTTCTCGTGCCCGAACAATTCGCTTTCGATCAGCTCACTTGGTATTGCTGCACAATTTACTTCAACAAGCGGAGCGCTTGCGCGGCTGCTTTTTTCATGCACCCATTTTGCAACAAGCTCCTTTCCTACTCCATTCTCTCCTGTAACCAGTATGCGTGCTTCGGTAGGTGCTACTTTATCGATCGTTTCCCTGATCTTCTCAATCGGTGCCGATTCGCCGATCATTTCATCCACCTTGCCAAACTTTCGTTTAAGCACTTTCGTTTCAGCAACCAGGTTCGTCTTATCCATTGCATTGCGAATGGTAATGAGCAAACGGTTTAAGTCCGGTGGCTTGGCGATGTAATCGTATGCGCCTTTTTTTACTGCTTCAACTGCTGTGTCGATGTTACCGTGACCAGAGATCATGATGACTGGCACATCAGTGTTAGCCTCTCTTACTTTTTCAAGGAATTCAATGCCATCGAGTTTGGGCATTTTAATATCGCAAAGCACAACGTCGAAGGTCTTTTCGCGAAAGCGTCGCAGGCCTTCTTCGCCGTCGCCGGCTTCTTCTATTTTATATCCTTCATAAGATAAAATCTCAGAAAGGGTCTTTCTTATCGCTTTTTCGTCATCAATTATCAGAATATTTGACATAACCGCGTAAATCTTGGGTTTTTACAGAACCTGTGTAAGTAATTAGGCCGTCAAAAGTAACGATATATAATTTGACCCGGAAGATTGACAAAAAATGAGGAAAATACGGTTTTCAGAAGTCGATTTCCGGTTGAAAACACCTTGCAACCGGGCAGCCCGCGAAGCTACATTTACAATAGATTTAAATCCACTATTCAACTGAAAGCTTATGAAAAACAACCAACTGTCTACTAAAGAATTTTCGGTGAGTACTACCGTGATAAAACTGGCATTTGTAAGTGGAGCCCTGTTAAGCTGTATGTACGGGGTTCTGATGGTTTTTGCCAGCGCTTTTAAAGTTTTAGGGTAAAGAATGGAAAAACCGGAAGCGTCTGCTTCCGGTTCTCTTTTTATTTCTGTTTTCTGTTGTTATTACTCTATTTCTTCAAGTACATCACTTCCTTCACCAGCTTAACTGTCCTGGCAACATCGGGCAGTGCATTTGCCACCAGGTTAGGTGCATAGTGCAAAGGTGCATCGGCTGAAGTAATCCTGCGCACCGGCGCATCCAGGTAATCGAACGCTTCTTTCTGAATTCTGTACCCCAGTTCTGAAGATACACTGCACATAGGCCACTGCTCCTCCACTATTACCAGCCTGTTCGTTTTCTTAACGCTTTCCAATACTGTCATCCAGTCGAGCGGACGGATAGTACGAAGATCAATCACTTCAGCACTGATATTCTCCTTCTCGAGTTCAGCAGCCGCACCAAGCGCTACCTTCATCATCTTATTATAGCTTACAATGGTTACGTCGCTTCCCTGCCTCTTTACATCGGCCTTGCCAATCGGGATGATATATTCTTCTTCAGGCACTTCTCCCTTTTCACCATACATCACCTCACTTTCCATGAACATAACCGGTCATCGTCGCGTATAGAGGCTTTAAGGAGCCCTTTCGCGTCGTAGGGATTTGATGGAGAAATCACCTTAACCCCGGGAATATTGGCTAAATAGCTTTCAAAAGCAGTTGAATGCTGGGCACCCAGCTGACCTGCGGAGCCGTTAGGGCCCCTGAATACGATCGGGCAACCGAGTTGTCCGCCGCTCATTGCCAGCATTTTTGAGCCTGTATTAAGTATCTGGTCAAGCGCGAGAACCGCGAAGTTCCACGTCATATACTCCACAATCGGCCTAAGGCCGTTCTGGGCGGCACCTACGGCTACTGCCGTAAAACCGAGCTCCGAGATCGGGGTATCTATCACTCTTTTGGGACCAAACTCGTCCAGCATGCCCTGACTTACCTTATAAGCACCGTTGTATTCGGCAACCTCTTCACCCATCAAAAACACCTTGTCATCCCTTCTCATCTCTTCATTCATCGCTTCCCGTAATGCTTCCCTGAACGCTATTGATCTCGCCATCCTTGCTTTAGTTTAATGCGCGCCAAAATTATCAAAAAATTACCCGCCACATCAAACTTTTTTAGCCATAAGGGCGTTTATTGTAATACCATGAAGACCCTATCGAACAAATCTGAAATGAAGCGTATGATCAATTTCCTGTCTTTCCTTTTCTGGCCGTTGTCTCCCAAGAAGCTTCAACCGATAAAAGTTGTCGCTCCGTCATCCTTAAGGCCTGGAGATAATAAGCGCTGAGGCGCCGCCACCACCGTTACAAATGCCGGCCAATCCGAACCGGCCATTAAGCTGATGTAATACCGATGTTAGCGTGACAGTTATTCTTGCGCCGCTGCAGCCGATAGGATGTCCTATCGAAACAGCTCCACCCCATACATTAAGCCTGTCTTTGGGTATACTCATCTCGCGTGCATTTACTATCGGCACGCAGCTGAAGGCTTCGTTTATTTCAAAATAATCGATGTCGCTCACTTTCATGCCTGCTTTGTTCAGGGCATTAGTCATTGCTTTTATAGGCGTTGTTGTAAACCATTCGGGACTCTGACTTGCGTCGGCAAATGAAACGATTTTGCGAGAGGCGTTAAACCGAGAGCGTTTAGTTTTCCTTCGCTGATGAACACTACTGCGGCAGCGCCGTCATTTATTTTTGATGCGTTAGCGGCAGTAATTGTTCCATCTTTTGCAAATGCAGGTTTAAGGGAGGCCATTTTTTCAAAATTCGCTTTGCGGTATTCTTCATCTTCACTGATCTTCTTCGGCACTTTTCCTTCTATATCTACCGGAACAAGTTCGTTATTGAAATAACCCTGCTCGTACGCTTTGATCGTTCGTGTATAGCTTTCCTTTGCATATTCATCCTGTTCCTCTCTCGATATTCTGTATTCTGTACTGCACAGCTCTCCTGCTTCACCCATATGATAATTATTATATGGATCCCAAAGACCGTCCTTGATAATACCATCGGTGATTTGTCCGTGGCCGAGTCTGAAACCAGTTCTTGCTTTATCCAGATAATAGGGAATGTTGCTCATGCTTTCCATTCCTCCGGCGATTACGATGTCGTTGTCGCCATTTAAATATCGATTGTGCGCCGAGCATGATGGCTTTCATTCCGCTTGCACACACTTTGTTTACGGTGGTGCAGGGCAAGGTTACGGGGAGGCCTGCGTATATGCTTGCCTGCTGGGCTGGTGCCTGGCCGATGCCTGCGCTTACTACGTTGCCCATGAACAATTCGTTAACCTGCGAAGGATCCATTCCGCTGCGTTCGAGGGCGGCTTTTATGGCTATAGCGCCGAGTTGTGGTGCGGTAACAGATGCAAGCGATCCGTTCAGGCTTCCTACAGGGGTACGGGCCTGAGAGAGGATGTAAACGTTTTTCATGCCGCAAATTTAGCGAAATAAAAAACCCGCCGGGGCGGGAAATAAAAACAGATCTGATTTGCCCCGGGCGGCATGCCTGCGGCGCGAGGCTGAACAATAAAAAAAACCCGCCGGGGCGGGAAAAAAAACAAAAAACAATTAATTTATTAAATCAATTATCCAACGGCTTTTCGTGGTACTTCTCCTTGTGAAGAATATACTTATTCGACACCTCATTAAAAAACGAATTCCTTACAAGATTGTCAAACTGCGGTTGATAATTAGTCTCTGCTTCTTCGGTTACAGTAAACGACGACTTCCAGTTCCTGATTTTTCTAAACGCCTTACGGCTGCTTTGCCTGATAAGACTGTCGTTAATAAAGAACTGGCCTGTGATCGCTTTTCTTTTGTCGGGAAATAAAAGGGCCATGATAGGGTATTTTGGATTTAATCAATTGAGTGGTGCGAAATAGTATCCTTCTTCACTAAGTACAAAACTGTTTGGAACAAAACTGCAAAATGATTTATTGATGAGGTCCTGTGCCTCTTCCCTGTAGCGCTTACCGATGGTGGGGGTTCTAAGGGCAAATTTCCAGCTCTGGATCTTTAAGAATGCCAGGTGGCTTGCCTGTGTGATGTGACTATCGTTGATGTGAAATTTAGCAGCGAGATAATCCTGCTCGTTCTCCATGAAATAGTTCATACGGGTTTTTCTTTAGGGTTGTTTCGGATCGGATTCTGTACGGTAAATAAAACGGGATTGTTTCGTAAAAATTGTGCTCACCTTACTATACGTAACCTCGTTTCTTTAAACAGGAAGTTAGAAACCTTTCACCTCCTATCAACGAAAACACGTGTCAAAGTGGCCAATATGTATGGATTATTTTACGGGTATCGTAAGAAGAAATACTTACTGCTATCTATTTTATTTTGAAGGCACAGGAAAAAGCTATTTTATTTGAAGGTTCAATCTGCCACGGCGTATGCTAAAAATAGATCAAAAAAGTACGCATATTTTGTTTTCAGATGATGACACGGACGACGCTCTTCTATTTACGCAGGCAGCGGACCTCATGAAATCATCTATCCTGCTTTCTTTTGCGGAAGATGGCGAACAGCTTATGCGCTACCTCGACAAAGGAAATCACTACCCGATATGATTTTCCTTGACCTGAATATGCCCGTTAAAAACGGCATCGAATGTCTTCGCGAAATCCGCAGCGACAAAAAACTCGACTAGCCTTCCTATCATCGTATATACTACTTCTGATAACCCGCGCGACATCAACACCTGTTTCGATCTTAAGGCAAACCTGTATGTGGTGAAGCCTACTTCGTTCGAAAGTATTATTAAAACACTCAAGAAAATAATCAACATCGATTTCACCAACCAACCCTTCCCGGCAAGCGAAAATTTTATATTGGAAAGTGCGTGAGAGTTTGTAATTAGCAGCTCATGGATGTTAAAATAGAGGAAAGCTGGAAGACAGTTCTTCACGATCGAATTCAGCAAACCCTATTTCCTGGAAGCCGTTACTTTTCTCAAAACAGAAAAAGCGCTCGGCAAAACCATCTATCCTCCCGGGTCTCTTATTTTCAATGCCTTTAACACCACTCCTTTTAACGAAGTAAAAGTTGTATTGCTCGGCCAGGATCCATATCATGGCAAAGGGACAGGCGCATGGCCTAAGTTTTTCTGTTCCACATGGAATAAAACCTCCCCCATCGCTGATGAATATTTTCAAAGAACTGCAGGATGATATCGGCATCCGCATGCCACCACATGGAAACTTAACCAAGTGGGCACAGCAGGGTGTGTTGTTATTGAACGCAAGTCTTTCCGTGCGCGAAAATGAACCGCTTAGTCATTCATCTATCGGGTGGACAAAATTCACAGACTCTGTGATCGGCAAATTATCTGCGGAGAAAAAAAACCTTGTTTTTTTGCTATGGGGTAAATATGCACAGCAAAAACAGGAATTGATAGACGAAACAAAGCATTTGGTATTAAAAGCCGCGCATCCCTCTCCCTTCTCCGCATTCAGCGGTTTTTTCGGATGCAAACATTTTTCGAAAACAAATGAATACCTGGTAAAAAATGGCATTGACCCCATCGATTGGTCGCTGGATTAAGAATGAAAATTTTTAAAGAGATATTTGGAAGAATATTCGCTGTGTGGGCCGCTATCGCTTTCATCGGCATCGATGCTTCTTTACCTGATTCCGTTTTTGATATTTATTTATTTCAAAAAAGATCCGGCAAAAACGCACAAGTTCACACACTGGTCTTACTACTGGATAAAAGTATTCCTGTTTCTCATCGCTGTCGCCACTTAAAATTAAGGGCAGAGAAAATTTCGCAAAGGGCGAAAATTACATCGTGTTGTGCAATCACAATTCTTTTATGGATGTTCCCATCACCACTCCCGCTATACCAGCAGGCAATAAAACGATTGCTAAAGTTGAGCTGTCAAGAATTCCTTTGTTCGGCTTGTTATATAAAACCGGAAGTATTTTGGTAGACCGTAAAAGCGATTCAAGCCGAAAAGAAAGTTATATGAAAATGAAAGAGGTTTTGCAGATGGGATTACACATGTGCATTTATCCTGAGGGCACGCAGGAATAAATCGAAAGAACCACTTAAATCATTTCATAACGGCGCTTTCCGACTTGCTGTCGATACCCGCAAGAGTTTGATACCCGCAATCATTTTAAATACCCGGAAAGTGCTGCCGACTGAAAAAGTATTCTATGCAATGCCGCACCCGGTGGAAATACATTTTCCTGAGCCGATACCGGTTATGGAAAAAGAAACTGCCGATCAGTTGAGGGAGCGCACGTTCCAGATTATGAAGATTGTATTATCAGCAGAACCAGAAATAATTATCCTCCGCCGCCATAGAAGCTCCTTGTTCTGTTTATTCTCAGGTCGCGTAAAATTCCTGATTTCGGTGAAATGGTAATATTAAAAGACCTGTATAAACCTACCGGTGTTACGTTGATCGACATCTGCCAGCAGTGCATTTCACGTGAAATAAACATCGTGAGCATCTGGATCTTTGACGTTCTGAAATCGTAGTAAGAATTCAACCCCATCTTCCACCGCGGAGTAAGATTGAAATCGCCACCCACACTGGCGTTGGAATTCACCTGCGTTTCATAACCTGAATAATCACGCATAAAACGGCGGGAAAAACTTAGTGAGTATGAAATGTTCACCGACCACGGAATATTAAAATCCGCAAACTCCGATGGATTCTGCCGCGCATATTCTACCTGGGCCATCTGTTCATCCATCGAAAGCTGCGACAGATCATTATCGAGGACATCCTCTTCTCTCGGAGCATCTTCTTTTTTCTTGCTTTGGAAACTTGTTGATATTGCTACGTTACCGCCGGTAATTTGTCCAAAAGAAAACTTCCCTCCCTTCCATGCCAGTTCGTCTACAGGATCACCAAACTTATCGCGTTTGTAGGGATCGAGGGTGGCACCTGCTGTAATATTTATCTTTTCAAACAATGTGCTTCGCACATACATCGTGATGTCGGACAGTGCAAACGAGTCGGCCATCAGGTTGTAAGATCCGTTGAAACCAAATCCATCTAACAACCTTACTTTCCTGATACCACCGGTAGCCGTATCCTTCTTTGATCTCACTTTTGCTTCCACGTTGTTATCCAAACCGAAGCTTACACCACCAAAGGTTCCGCTACCAAAAGGTGAAAAGATCGATCCCTCGTAGTATGATAGCCTTGCCTGTTTACGTGCAGTGTCTGCAATAAGCTTGGTGCTGTAAAAATCTTTAGCGGTTAAATCGGGTTTGTAACTGATAGCGACCGTCGGCCTTATTACGTGACGCAATGCCGCAATGGGACTATTCTTTCCAAAATTTTCAAACTTTCCGAATATCGCCGTGCTAAGGCTAAGGCTGAACGACACATCGTGCTGCATAAAAAAGCCCTTTGTGAACGTTGAGTCTACTTTTCCTTTTGCGTCATTCCATCTTCTTTCAAAACGCTGCGAAAACCATTTGTTGCTATACGAAATACCTGGAGCGATCTGTATCGGCCCTACCGGTGGTAACGACAACTGGATAGGGATGCTGTGCTGGGCGCCCCATTCAAGTGTATCAAGTATCCTTGAAAAGCTGAATGCCGAATCGTAGAAATTAATTTGGTTGGCGAAGCTGGAGTTCAGACCGATACCTAACTTTTCGTACCACTTCGGCGAACCTGCGAACTCCTGGCGCTGAAAAGGATAAAATGTATTGGCGGTTAAGGCAACGTTCGGAAGTGTTACGCGCACTTCACGTGTATTATTATTCTGATTATGGTTGGCACTTGCCGTAAGGTTGAACGCATCCCACGTTTTCGAATAGGTGATAGATGACGTCATCATATTCGAATAATTTAACATTGGTGCACCCTGGTACAACCTGTTAAACTGTGTTGAACCTGCGTTAACGTTAGCGGAGAAACTGGTTCCCGGCCGGGCCTTACCGTCTACCTGGTGACTCCAGTTGATCCTGAACGTTCGCTGGTCGGTGTAGTCCTCTTTGGGATCTTCGCTCAACATGCGCGTACGCTGCATCGTTAGTTGCATACGACCGTTGTAACGGTATCTTACACGGTAAGTAGGCGACACATTAAGCGTCCACCCGCCGTACGACCACACATCACCGCGTGTTTCCAGATCGAGGTTGTCGTTGAAAACTTTATAGTACCCCATATTTTGCAGGCCAAGACCAAATTGGTCGTTCGCGGTAAACTGCGGGGGAAGAAATCCTGAATGTCGTCCCTGGGAGATTGGGAAAATACCAAAGGGTATGTAAATAGGTACAGGCACGCCTTCGAATTCGGGATGTATGGGGCCAGACACCGCAAGTTTTTTATTCACCAGCTTCATCTTCTTTGTTACGAAAGCAAAGTGGGGCGTATCGAGGTTACAGGTGGTAAACTGCGCCCGATAGGCAAAAAAGTCGTTCTGATTTATTTTCTTAACGCGCTCACCCTGGATAAAAATTTCGCTCTGCTGTGTGAGTGTATTTTGGGTGATACCCCGCTGGGTCTGGGTGTTATACTTTATTACGTCTGAGGTCATCGTGGTTTCGCCCTGGGTCATCTTCGGTTGCCCTACAACATTCCCGAGTGTGTCGCGGCGCGAGGTGGCGGTGACTATTTTCGTTTCCTGGTCTATTTCGATACTATCAGCCGCGAGGTCCATGTCACCTTTCTTTACCACACCCTGGTTGTAAAGAATGATTTTCTTTTCCGGTACCATGAAAACAATCGAATCGGAAGCGCTGTAATCAATTGGTGCGTCGAGCGTATCTTTCGACAGCTGCATATTTAGTGTATCGGTCACCGATACTAATGAGTCGGCAATCTTCGATGTATCGGAAAGAGGTGCGGTGGTATCGCGGATAGTTGAGAGGCTGTCGGCTTGTGGAATGGTGTCTTTCGAAGTGGTGTTTGCAGGTAGTGTATCGTTGCGGGGCGTTAAAGGCTTGTAAATTTTTTGGGCCCGTGCATCATTTGAACAGAAAATCGTCGTTATTGAAATGAGTAGAACGCATAAAATCCGCAGGTAACTGGAAATTGGTTTATTTTTGCGTCCGTCGCTCATAAGTAGGTGGTGGGCAAAAGTAGGGTTAAATGCATTAAGATTATGTGAAGATTGCCCAATTGAAATTGACTTGAAAATTATGATCAGCAGACCGTTAAACGTTTTAGTATCCATCCTCCTCATTGCTGTACCGTTTACATTTACGGCGCTCGAATCTTCGGCTCAACTAAAAGCGCCGTTGCGAACAATTATCGTTGATGCAGGCCATGGTGGAAAAGCTGCAGGTGCTAAAGGTATATACTCTTATGAAAAAGATATCTGCCTTGATATAGCATTAAAGCTGGGCAAAAAGCTCGAAACAGAATTTCCGGAACTTAAAATCCTTTACACACGTACAGCTGATGTGTATACGGATAACAGGTGGCGGGCCGATTTCGCCAACTCAAATAAAGGCGATCTCTTTATTTCTATCCACGTAAATGCGGCTCCAAAGATCAGGCACAGCAAGTTTGCCGGCTACAAATCGCAAACATATTATACCGGCAAGGGCAAGAAAAGAAAAAAACATACACGCAAAGTTCCAAAGTACACGGTCTATTTTACAGACAACCCTTCCATGGGCACTGAAACGTATATATGGGCGGCCGACAGATCCGACGAAAAAGAAGGTTTTATAGGTGCCGATGTAAACAGCCCGGAAATTGAAGACTCGACAGAATACGCTCCAGATATTACCGATCCGGAATTTAAGGCCAAGGCCCTGTTATGGACCAAACGGTTCTTTGATAAAAGCTACATGCTTGCATCGTTTGTTGAAGAGCAATTTATTGGCGAAGGACGTTTTAGTCGCGGAGTTAAACAGCGAAACGAAAAAGGTATATGGGTGCTCCAGGCTACCTCCATGCCGAGTATTCTTGTTGAAACCGGCTTCATCACCTACAAAAAAGATGAAGATTATCTGAACAGTGAAACCGGCCAGGATTCAGTTGCCGAAAACGTACTTAACGCAGTGAAAAAGTACAAGCAGGTTACAGAGGGGAAATAGTTGGCGGTATGGTTTTTTATGTACAATTTTATCTTTTCTTAACAGGATAGATATAATAAAAAACCTCTTCATGAAGATTTCGAATGAAACTAAAGTAGGCGCTCTAACAGCAATTGCGATAGTTATTCTCATAATGGGGTTCAACTTTCTTAAAGGCAGAAGCCTTACCGAGCGAAACGACCAGATCTCCAGCATTTTTCCTGACATCAAAGGTTTACAGGTTTCAAATCCCGTATTCATCAAGGGTCTGCAGGTAGGCAAGATCTATGAGATGCATGAAAAAGACAATGACCTCTCCGGCATCATTGTTACCTTCTCGCTCACAAAAAATATCAACATCCCCGATAATTCCGTAGCGGTGATCAACAGCGATATTCTTGGAAGTAATTCGCTCGAAATTAAATTGGGAAACAGCAAAAACTTCATCAAGCACGGCGACACCCTGCAGAGCACACAAAAGCTCGGCATTATGACTGAAATCACAAACAGTCTGAATCCTGCGCTCAACAACGTAAATAAAACGCTTGCATCGCTCGATGGTTTGATTCAACAACTGAGTGCCGTCCTCGATCCGAAAACCCAGGGTAACCTCCAGGGAATTATTGCTTCGCTTACTTCTACATCTAAACAACTCGAACGCCTGATTGCCGCGCAAAGTGCAGCATTGGGCAAAACGGTAAATAATGTTGAAGCGATTACCGGAACATTCGCAAGAAACAGCGGAAGAATAGATTCAACGATCGCCAACCTGCAGAAAACAACCGGTAGCCTTGCTGATGGAGACATCGATCAGACTTTGCAAACCGTTCGTTCAACAATGGGTAAACTTGAGCAAACACTCACGACTATCAACAGCAAAAACGGCTCGCTGGGTATGTTGTTAAATGATCGCCAATTGTATAATGAGCTACGGATGACCAACCGCAGTTTAACTACATTGCTCGATGATATTCGTGTTAATCCTAAAAGATATGTGAGCATTTCGGTTTTTGGAAAGAAGCAAAAAACCGGACCGATTCTGCAACCAATAATATATGACTCGACTCAAGGAAACTAAGATGAAAGGTATCGCCATCCTTGGTTTCCTGATTTTCCTCTCCTTTTATTCATCGGCCCAGGTAACTCCACCACGCATCAGCAAAGCCGATTCACTCAACCAGGCCAATCAGAAAAACGCTGATACCTTAAGCAGCGACACGTCCAAAGTGGTAGAGATCCTTAGTGCAAACCGTTACGGCTACTCGAAAAAAGATTCTCTCAATGAATTACTGTTGCTTGTAGGAAAAGTGGCGCTCAAACAGGCAGGAACGATATTCTACGGCGATAGTGTTGTGTATAATCGGAACAACCGATTGGTTGAGGCATTTGGAAACGTTCATATTAATGATCACGATAGCGTTCACGCATATTCAGACTATCTCATCTATCACACAGATACACGCACGGCCTTTCTGAAAAAGAAGGTGCGCCTTACAGATGGAACAAGCACATTATATACTGAGGATCTTCAATACGATGTTGGACCAAGAGTTGGTATCTACCGGCAGGGCGGACGGGTAGTGACCGGAACTTCTGTTCTTACCAGTGATGAAGGAACCTACTACGCCGACCTGAAAGATTTTTATTTTAAGGATGATGTGAAGTTGAAAGATCCGCAATATTATCTCGAAGCCGATTCGCTGTTATATAATACTAATTCGCAGATTGCCACATTTATTTCAGAAACATATATTGAAGACAGTGTAAAGCGAACGATCCTTACCAGCGAAGGATATTATGATCTGAAGAACAAGAATGCATCATTCGGTAAGCGCCCTGTGATACATGATGGCTCAATGATCATTACTGCAGAAACAGTAGACACCGATGATTACACCGGGCTGAGTGTTCTAACAGGCAATGCAGTGTTTCGCGATACTGCCGAAGGTTTGTCTGTACTTGCCAATTCAATAGTCTCGAACCGCACAACGGGATCCATGACTGCGACGCAGCATCCGCTGATGATCATCACGCAGGACAAAGACAGCACATTTATTACCGCGGATACGTTGTACTCAGGAAGGATAAGTGAGTTGCCGGTAATAGAAGATAGCACGAGTGTCGCGACTCATCAATTGCAAGTGTAATGGATACATCTGCAACGGGCGAAAATACCGATTCAATCTCAACAACGCTGATTACCAGTACGGCAAAGAAAGACACCGCCGTAAGAAAGGATACTGCTATTGTTCGCACTCAAAAGCCAAAGCCGCCGGTATCAAAAACTACCTCGGTTGTTACCGTTACAAATGACAGTGCAGGTCGTTTTTTCCGGGCTTATAATAATGTGAGGATATTTTCCGATTCGCTGCAGGCAGTATGCGACAGCCTGTTTTATTCTGGTGCAGACTCTATATTCCGGCTGTTCAGGGATCCTATCGTTTGGTCGGGCGCGAGCCAGGTTACCGGCGACACTATTTATATGTACACGAGAAATAAAAAGCCTCACGAGCTGTATGTTTTTGAGAATGGCTTGATGGTGAACAAAACTGGTGTTGATATGTACAACCAGATCAAGGGCAACCGGCTGTTCGGCTATTTTACAGAAGGCGAAATAAATAATGTCCGGGCCAAGGGAAATGCGGAAAGCATTTATTACGCGAAAGACAATGAAGACAAACTTGTAGGTATCAATAAAGCATCGTCAGACATCATTGACATGCGGTTTAAAAATAAAGAGCTGAATAAAGTGGTTTTCATCAGTGCCGTTACCGGCAGGATGTTACCATTCAGGCAGTCTACCGAAGAAGACAGGCAGCTGCGCAGCTTTAAGTGGCACGAGGATAAAAGACCAAAAACTAAATTTGAGTTAATGGGCAATTAATGATTAAACTATGTTAAATGGTTTCAGTCGGATACCGTGTAACATTTTATTGCGTTAACCCATTTTAAAATACAATATGAAATCACTCTTTCTTATTGCCCTCGTATCAACTGGCATCATTTACAACGCGTCAGCACAGGAGTTGTCCGGCGAACCTGGCTACAGGTTTGGCCTAGGTGTAAGACTGAGCAATTCCTCTCCTACCTTAAATAATTCTATTACGGGAAAGTATTTCGTTACCAATCAAAACGCCATTGAAGGAATGCTTTCTTTCGGATCGCGCTTTGGGATAGGCGGCCTTCTCGAAATTCACAAGCCAACGAACATAGAAGGACTAAGGTGGTTCTATGGTGCGGGAGCTTTCGTTGGCTTCGAAGATTCTGACACCTATCTTGGACCAACAGGCATAGTGGGCATCGATTATAAGTTTCCTAATGTGCCTATTAACCTTTCTCTCGACTACAAACCTGAACTGAACATTCTGCCCGATATCAACTTTGTTCCCGATGCGTTCGCATTGTCGGTAAGGTTTACATTGAAGTAATTAAGCTTTAGAGAAAAACAGGTAGGCAACGAATATTGCTGTAATAACAGCAACGAGATCGGCCAGCAGCATCGCGCCGATCGTATATCGCGTATTTTTTATTGATACTGCTCCGAAGTACACAGCGATCACATAAAATGCAGTGTCCGACGCTCCCTGGAAAACACCTGACAAGAAACTCGGAAACGAATCAGGGCCATATGCCGTCATCGTGCTCACCATCATCCCTCGCGCAGCCCCTCCACTTAACGGACGAATTAATGCAGTGGGTAATGCTTCAACAAATTGAGTGTCGCTTCCCAGCATGGCAAAAAAGCTTTTAATACCCTGGATCACCACATCGAAAGTGCCGCTTGTACGGAGCATACTAATGGCTACAAGAATTCCAACGAGATAAGGAATAATCCTGATGGCCGTTTCAAAACCACTTTTCGCTCCTGTAACAAACGCATCAAACACATCAATACGTTTATACACCCCGCCCAGTATGATAAGAAGAAATACGAGTAGTATCAGGCCGTTACTAAGAATTCCTGAAAATGACTTGAGCGAATCGGCGTCAAGCGTTCTTACGTACAGCACCAGCGCGGCAACCACCGCCGAAATACATAGTACCCAGATAAGGATGACGGGCTGCAACACATTTATTTTTTGTTTGAACGAAACGATGAGCATGGCAGCGATCGTGCCTACGAACGTTACGATCATACACGGCAGAAAAATGTCAGTGGGATTTGAAGCATGCTGCGACGCACGAACAGCGATCACGCTTACAGGAATCAGGTTTAAGCCGGCAGCGTGCAGACACAGAAACATGATCTGCGAATCTGAGGCTCTCTCCTTATCGGGGTTTATTTCCTGCAGGCTTTCCATCGCTTTTAAACCAAAGGGTGTCGCCGCATTATCGAGGCCGAGCAGGTTCGCCGAAAAATTCATGATCATATGACCCATCGCCGGGTGACCGTTCGGTACCTGCGGAAAAAGTTTCGAGAAAAAGGGACCTACTATCCGGGCGAGTAGCCTTATGCCTCCTGCCCTCTCTGCAATGCTCATAAAGCCAATAAAAAGTGTAAGAATGCCCACTAACCGGAGGCAGATGTCCACCGCCACCCAGCAGGTTTCTATGATACCGTCGATTTTGAGGGGATTTGCGGGATCACTGGCTTTACCCACCACCATCCAGGAGAAAATGTCGGCATCCCCCAAAAAGAAGCACCTGATAGCGGCCACCACTACAGCAATGATTATGAAGGCCGACCAGATCCTGCTTAGCGCCATTTTAATAGGTTAATAGGGTTTGAAGATAATAATAGAATTCAAATAATACCATTGGGCAATATTTACCTAATTTCGCGGCCTCAAAATTCAGTTCGATTATGGCATTACAGGCGGGTATAGTAGGGTTGCCGAACGTAGGAAAATCAACATTATTTAATGCGGTAAGCAACAGTGCCAAGGCACAGGCCAGCAATTATCGTTTTTGTACCATTGAACCAAATGTTGGTTTGGTAGATGTACCCGATCAGCGTATTCATAAACTTGCAGAACTTGTGGTGCCTAACCGCATCGTACCCACGCAGATCGAGATTGTTGATATCGCAGGCCTCGTTCGTGGCGCCAGCAAAGGTGAAGGACTAGGAAATAAATTTCTCGCGAACATCCGCGAAGTTGATGCCATCATTCACGTGATCCGCTGTTTTGAAGATGAAAATATTCTGCGCGATGAAGGTGCCATCAACCCTGTTAGTGATAAAGAAATTATCGACACCGAACTTCAGTTGAAAGATCTTGAAAGTGTTGAAAAAAAAATAGGCCGCACTGAAAAACAGGCAAAGAGCGATCCTAAACTGAAAGCGGAACTCGAAGTGTTGCTGCGCTGCAAACAACAACTTGAGCAGGGAAAAAATATTCGGGGACTGGATTTGTCCAAAGAAGAACGTGTGGCTATCGCCGATCTGTTCCTGCTTACAGAAAAACCTGTTTGTATGTTGCAAATGTTGATGAAGGATCGATGCACACCGGAAATAAGTTTTCTGAAACACTTCTGGCCTCTGTAAAGAACGAAAAAGCGGAAGTGATTATCATGAACAATTCTATCGAAGCACAAATTGCAGAGATGGAAGATCCGGCAGACCGTGAGCTGTTCATGGAAGAATATAAAATGAAAGAGCCCGCGTTGAACAGGCTCATTACTTCTGCATACCGGTTACTAAACCTCAATACTTACTTTACCGCTGGTGTTACCGAAGTGCGCGCCTGGACTATTCAGCATGGCTGGAAAGCACCACAGGCTGCCAGCGTAATACATACCGACTTTGAAAAAGGCTTTATTAAAGCCGAAGTGATTTCTTATAACGACTTTGTTCAGTACGGGTCAGAAGCTGCAGCACGCGAAAACGGGCGCCTTCGGATAGAAGGTAAGGAATACGTTGTGCAGGACGGCGATGTAATGCACTTCCGATTTAATGTATAGTCCTTAGAACACGTTGTATCCAAAGCTCAGGTAATATATCCCACCAATTTGCGGATTACCGAATCCTGTTTGATAATACTTGTTTGTAAGGTTCGTTGCGCCCAGTTTTAATATCGAACGTGTTGCTGTAAACTTATAACTTACCTGCGCATCGAGTGTAGTGAACCCGTCGATTTCACCCTGCCTGAAATCACTTTCATAGTAGTAACTGTTCTGGTTTCTCATATCTATTCTAAATCCGAATCGCTTCTGGAAACCGAAGCCGGTGTTTCCAAGACCCAGTACCAGCCGATAATCCGGAGTATTGAAGAATGATACAAAACCGGGTTGAACATCTTTTATTCTATCGGTTGAAATATTTCCATTCGCTACGAAATTATTAGGCAGTTGATAATCGATGCTTGCTCCGAAGCCGTACGTGGTAATCTGGTTTGTGCTGTTAACGGCCACCGAAATAGAACGGCGCGAAGATCCGCTAAACAATGCAAGAGGATTTGCCGGCTGCAGCGATTGCAACACTACTACCCTTCCTAAAAAATTATCATACTTGCCGTAATATCCATAAGCATCGATGAGGATTTTTTTGTTGATGAGTCCTTTGTAGCCGAGCTCAAAAGATTTCAGCGTTTCAGGTTTGTATTCATCAAATTGTTGCGCTTGTAATAATCCAAGAGCCTGCTCAGGTGCCGTTCCACCAGCTAACGCTGCGCCGGCAGCTCTCACGCTGTTAACGCTGTAAACAGGATTGCCCTTAAAATTATAAAAATCGCGAAGCTCTGGTAGTCCGCCGATCAGCACTGTACCGCCGCCAATAACAAGGTTGATCCATTGGTTCTGTGTAGTGGGAAAACGATAAGCCGTTTGATATGAAGCTCTCAGGTTATGATCTTCCGCAATTTTAAATACTGCAGTGAACCTCGGTGTGAAGCGTCCATCGAAATTTTCGTTCTTATCGTAACGGCCTGATGCGGTGATTGTGAGCTTATCGTTCAAAAGAGCCCTGGTTAGTTGTGCATATGCGCCAACTTCATTTATTCCTATTGTGCCGGCAGTATCTGCGAACAAGGTGCCCTGTGAGTTTAGTACATAACGTTTGTAATTCGCGCCGACGAGGAGATCTGCAAATTTGAGAATGTTGCCGAAATTGTACTGGCCCTCTGCCATATACAGATCGCTTTTGTCGAGAAATAATCCGCCACCTTGTGATATCGGCGTTGCACGTACGCGATCGAAAAGCGCATTGAATTGATCAGATCCGGGCTCCGGGCGGCCAACATCGGCAAACCCTCTGGCACCCTGGTGCAATGGAGCATCTGGTGCAGCGCTGAATGGCGATGATGTAGCCAGCGCCTGAACATAGGGAGTAACTTTGGAAACAAGAAACGCCTGCGCGTAATCAGCATACCAAGATTGGCTCGGCTTCCATTGTTCATTAAATAATCTTGTAGTGATAGTGGCGTTGTACGACTCGCCGGCATTTTCCTGTGTGGTGTACACACGCGCGAACCAATTCTTATGTTTTAGTTCCAGCTTGTACTGCCCAATTTTTAAATCTTTCAGGGAGTAACGGTCGCTACCGGTATATACAGTATTACCTGTACCCCAATAACCAACCAGCGATGCCTCGATAGCATCAGTGAGTTTATAGTAGAGGCCCCCGGATAGTTTAACGTCAACTGTGTTGTTGTTCACTACATCGCGTTCATCGTAACCGGTGCGGGACACTGCAAAATTTTGGTACGATCCTACAGAAGAATCAAGAAACGCAGCAGCAGCATCGTAAAGTGGTTGCGGAAGATCTTGTTGCAGCTGGGCTTTTATTCCCTGCGAAACAAGTCCGAGTACCGGTAAATTTGGATCGGCAAGGTCAAGCGAAGTTTCGTCGCCATATACATTCACACCATCATAGTTAGGATCGGAAACCCTGTCGCCATTTTTTACATTACCATATTGACTTTGCGAAACGTCGCCAGCCTGGTAATTCGTTCTGTCATTGGCTATCCAGTCTTTTGCCTGTATAAACTGCGCATTGATCTTAAACGCAAAACGCTCGCTTACTTTTTGACCCCATCTTACACTCCAGTCGTGATAAGCTCCGGCGTTGTCGCGTTGTTTTTTGTCAACGTGCATAATGCCTGTCTTCACCTGGAAACTCAAACCCTGGAATTTGAACGGGTCTTTACTGTTGATTAGAATCGTTCCATTCATGCCGCCGGGTCCATAAAGTGCGGATGATGCGCCTGGTAACAATTCCATGCTTTCAACATCCAGTTCAGTAACGCCCACTATGGAGCCTACGCTAAAGTTGAGGCCTGGAGCCTGGTTATCCATTCCATCCATCAACTGGTTCAGTCGCGCATTTCCGCTTCCATTGAAACCGCGCGTGCTCGGTGTAGCGAAAGTCAGACTCGAGTATACAAGATCAACGCCCTTCAGATTTTTAAGAATATCATAGTAACCTGTTGATGCAGTATTGCGGATGGCCGCTGTATTGATGCGCTCAATTGAAACAGGCGATTCAAGAATTTTCTGCGGCACCCTGCTGGCAGACACCACCACTTCGGCACCGAGTGACGAAGCAGGCGAAAGCTCAACCGTAACCGGCGAGCTGGCATCACTAACATTAACTTCCTGCTGATCGTAGCCGATTGAAGAAAAAACTGAGTGTAAGAGGAAGTGATTTGGCAACTGTTATTCTGAAGTTTCCTTTGTCGTCGGTAAAGGTTCCTGCATCTGTGCCTTTTATTTCAACAGAAACAGACGGCACAATTTCTTTGGTGTTTGCGTTTTTGACGTTCCCTGAAAGAACAATATTCTGAGAATAAGCTGAAGTAAGAAAAGAGCAAAAAAGGACCGCCACAAGCATCGCGTTTCTCATACAGGCATTATTGGTTAAGAATAGATAAGGCAATAATAGCAATTGTATATAACCTGTAAAAATTTATGATGGTCAAATTCCTATATTCGGGCCATGAACGAAAACAGGTTTGCAGGGCAAACAAAATTTTACCGGGGAAAGGTTCGCGATGTGTATACAATCAACGATCACTTGCTTGTGATGATCGCATCGGACCGCATTTCCGCTTTCGATGTGATTCTTCCGCGTCCCATACCGTATAAAGGACAGGTATTAAACCAGATCGCTGCGTATATGCTGAATGCAACGAAAGATATCTGCCCAAACTGGCTCCTGGATACACCTGCACCCACCGCTTCTATCGGAAAAAAATGCGAGCCGTTCAGAATTGAAATGGTTGTTCGCGGAAATCTTACAGGCCATGCATGGCGAACTTATTCATCCGGATCAAGAAAATTATGCGGCGTGATTATGCCGGATGGTATGAAAGAAAATGATTACTTCAACACGCCCATCATCACACCATCTACTAAGGCGGACCAGGGACATGATGAAGACATTTCGAAGGAGGAAATAATTGAACGTGGCATCACTACCCCAGGCGAGTGGGCCGTTCTCGAAAATTATTCACTACTGCTTTTTGAAAGGGGCAGAAAACTTGCGGCAAGCCAGGGATTGATACTCGTAGATACAAAATACGAGTTTGGAAAAATTGGAGATGAGATTTATTTGATGGATGAAATGCATACGCCCGATTCATCACGGTATTTTTATGCTGATGGCTTCCAGGGAAGACAGGATAAAGGCGAGCGACAGCTTCAGCTGAGTAAAGAATTCGTGCGCGAATGGCTTATCGCCAATAATTTTATGGGTAAAGAAGGGCAAACCGTTCCTGAGATGAGTGATGAGTGGATTGATACCATCAGCAAACGTTATATAGAACTATATGAAACCGTGATTGGTGAAAAGTTTGTGCCGGAAATATTACCCGAGGAAGAAATCACCAGGAGAATAAATAACTCACTTAAGAGTATCCGGCTTCATTCGTCTTCTTGATTTATTAAATACCATCACACCGTTTTGTTTTCCTTTTCGTAAAGTTTTCTGTTCTTCGTCGGGGAGTTGATAAACCTGCAGGCATTGGTCACTGCAGCAGCCCGAATATTTTTCTGCGCATTCGTCGCATTGGATAAACAAAAGGTGGCACGCTTGGTTCTTACAATTTGTGTGATCATCGGCAAGCTTGCCACACTGATGACACCTTGCAATAACGTCGTCGGTAATGCGCTCACCTAAACGGTCGTCGAACACGAAGTTTTTGCCAACGAATTTATTCTCGAGCCCCTGCTCTTTTACTTTGTTTACGTAATTGATTATGCCACCTTCAAGGTGAAACACATTTTTAAAGCCGCGGTGTAAGAGGTAGGCGCTTGCTTTCTCGCACCGTATACCGCCGGTGCAGTACATGATAATGTTTTTGTTCCTGTCGGCCTCCAACATTTCTGCCGACATGGGAAGCTGTTCGCGGAAAGTATCGCTGGGAACTTCGATCGCATTTTGAAAATGTCCAACCTCATATTCGTAGTGGTTGCGCATGTCCACTATGACTGTCTCACGATCGTCTGCAAGTGTGTTGAATTGCTCTGCATCAACGTATCGTCCTTTGTTCTCCATATCGAACGTGGGATCAGCAATACCATCAGCTACAATCTTATCTCGCACTTTTATCTTCAATACCCAAAATGATTTTCCATCGTCGTCTATGGCCACGTTAAGGCGCGTACCGGCAAGACCTTCGTGGGCATTGATGTAAGATTGAAATGAAGGCATATTGCTTTCAGGAACACTTATCTGCGCGTTGATGCCTTCATGCGCAACATATATACGGCCGAATACATTAACAGAAGCGAGGTCGCGATAGAGATCATCACGAAAACTTCCCGGATCGGCGATATGGAAATACCTGTAAAATGAGATTGTTTTTCGTGGTTCTGTTTCGCGGTACAGCTTCTCCTTCAGCTCTTTCTGAGACACCCTGTTGTGTAGTGCGCACATCCCGCAAAGATATTTATCTTTTCATTCTTCTTAATAAACTTCCTGTTAAAGCCCCCATTCCGCCTACCAGCGAACCTATCACACAATTCACAATAATCAGCACCACAGGCGATGTCCCAAGCCCCAGCACTTCACTCACTTTCGTGGCCAATATGCCATCATTAGCGGCATTGATTATCACTATTAAAAGAAGCCATAATAGCAGTATGCCGCAAAAGCCCGCAAAGAATGAATGTAAGGGTCGTAATTCGATTGATAATCCTACCACGAACGCAGCCAATGCAATCGACCACCATGGCAGATACAATCCGCACGCAAATGCAAGCAAGGCCGTTACAAGTATCGATATCGAAAATTTCATTGCTTAATCAACTTAATCAAATGGTGGTGAAAGTTTCAGTGTATGTTTCACTCTCCTATCGTCCGACTCCTCTCCTCTCATCTGCCACAGTTTAAAATATTTTCCTTCCGACCAGTTTGTTACAAAATCATCATAGTGATAGCTGCCGGGATTTCCATTTTGTCCACCCGGATAAATTCCATAGGCCTCAGTGCTGTCCGTCAGATGGACTACCATTTTCCAGCTTGGTCCCCACCACTGCTGGGTTGCGTTAATAGTATTTCTTCCACCACCCGTATTGAGGTGATAACGGCTGAGTGGCTCCATGCGAAGAAGATGCCTGATCCCCGTGTCCTTGAACCTGCTCCATACTAGCCTGCCTTCACTTTTTGCTGCTGCAAGCGAAACGGCACACTTCTTAAACGAGCGCGTAATAATGTCTACTACTGTTTCTTTCTCCGGTGTATTGATGTCATCGATAAACGTAAATGAACTATCCGTTTTCAGTAGCTGAATAAGTGTAGGCGAATCCGGATCTGTTGCAGCACCCGGTAGCTTCGCAAACTCATCTTTCCACACCTGTTGTTCAAATTCGTTAAACCAGCTTGCAAATATCGTTGGCGCCGTTAATTGGTTTTCGTTACGGAAGTTCCATTCTTTAAGGGTGTCAAGAAATCGCTTTTCGTCTGGAGTGAGCAGAGACTCCTTAATATTTGAAAGCATATAAGGCAATGCGTCCTCCGCAAAAGCATTGTAATTATTATTCTGCATCATTTGCATATCCGCGGCAGACACTCCTCCCATAATATCGAGCATCCTGTTAATTTGAACGCCCCGATACACATCATAGTCACCACCCAGGTAATATGGATAAGTGGTATCGGCAGGAACCTGGTTGGCGCTGCTCACATATCCCCTTTCAGGATTTACTATATGCGGATTTTCATTCTGTGGAATAAACTTTTGCCACCGGTACGACGTGTCACTGCCAGGCAAAATAAAATCTCCTTGCATCGTCCACTTTGCAGGAAATTTTCCCTGCTGCCATAAAGCGATAGTACCACTCTTAGATGCAAATGCAAAGTTTTGCCCGGGACAAGTGAAATAGCTTATAGCTTTCACATAATCTTCGTAATTGCGTGCGCTATTAAGATCAGTAAATGTCTTCATTTCGTTTGAAGCCTCGTGCGCAATCCACTTCACTGCAAGATTCATATTGGATCCAACGCGGCCTTTGCCGTTGTAATGATCATCATACATCACCGGACCAAAAACAGTATATGCTACAGTATCAGTAAATACTGAACCGTCTTTCATGTTGAACTGCTCTACCACCAGGTCCGATTTCTTCCATTCGCCATCAAGCAGGTATTCTGATTTGTTACCGCCGTTAAATGTAACCTGGTAATAGTCCAGTACATCGCGGGCAGCATTGGTTAGGCCCCACGAAATAAAATCGTTGAAACCGATGATCACCGATGGTGCACCGGGAAGGCTCACGCCGTATACGCTTTGATCGGGCGTAGTAATTTGCACCTCGTACCACAGCGATGGGAGATTTAACCCGAGGTGTGGATCATTGCAAAGTATGGGACGGCCACTGAGCGTTTTGCTTCCGCCCGCTACCCAGTTGTTGCTGCCCTTGCCTTTTACTGGCGGCGGTGCGATAATGTTAGGTATGGTGTCTGCGTGTTTCCATTGAAAGTACAGCGAATCGGCAGTGGGCGGTGCGATCACTGAATCAGCCGGCTTCCTGAAAAAAGTTCCCCTGGGTATCACAGGACTGGCCACATCATGCATGATAGGATACATCTTTTCATAATCCTCTTTCGTGAAAGAAGACCTGGCATTGGTGTGTTCGATATCGGAATCGGTACCAGTTAAGTCGTAGCTTAAATATTTAAGAAGGAGAGCTGTTTTGTACGGCGACCATTTTTCAGGATAATAATTCAGCAGCTTGTATTCAAGGGGCAGCTCAGATTCGCTCAGGTGATCGATGAAGTAATTTACGCCGTTCGCATATGCATTAAGGTGAGTTTTTGTAGCCTCCTCGTTTTCCATTGCTACAAGTGATCTCTTGGCCCCATATACCATTCCGATTCTGCGCATTCTCCGATCGTTATTAAGGAAAGCACTATCGGGGCCTGCGCCTAATATTTCGGTTAGCCGTCCCGATGCAGCGATCGTTTGAAATTCCATCTGCCACAAACGAAATTTTGCATGGAGATAACCCTGCGCGAAATATGCATCCTTTTCACTCTGCGCGAATATGTGTGGCACCAGGCGGTCGTCGAGGTAAATATGCGTGGCGCGATCGATACCGGGCATATGAATGTCGTCGGAGAATTGCTCGTTAACTGGTTCCGCATTTTGCCAGAATCCATGTTGCGGAGAGAGAAACTTACCAAATGGAGGGGCCTTCCCGAAAGCGGAACTCAGCAGTACGATTACTATCAGCGTCGCTGATAATGAAAGAAGGAAATAAACAACCCTCATATGGCCAAATCTACTATTCATTTACGACTTTCAAGGATGGCAATGAGCTTGTCAATTTCCTGCTCGGTATTAAACGAATGCAGCACGATCCTTAGCCGCTCACTTCCGCGGGCAACTGTGGGATATAATATCGGACGTACGTCAAGGTTATTTTCCTGAAGAATCTGCGCAGTACTTTTCACTTCTTCATTGCCGGGAATAATAACCCCCTGAATGGGCGTAACACTTTTACATAACCGAAGTGAAAGGATACTTTCACGAAACCGTTTCACAAGCCTGAATAAATGGGCGCGCTCCTGCTCCATCGCCGGAAACACTGAATACGCCTGCATGATCGCCTGCACCGCAGCGGCCGGCATTCCGGTGGTATAAATAAAAGGCCTGCTGAAATTGATTAGAAAATTCCTGAGCGTTTCGCTACCTACTATAGCCGCTCCGTGGCATCCAACCGCTTTGCCAAAAGTATGAACCCGGGCGAAGCAATCCTTTTCCAATCCCAGGTGTTGCACCAGCCCTTCACCACCTTTTCCGATCACCCCGGTTGCGTGGGCCTCGTCAACAATCAGCATCGCATTGTAATTCTTACATACCTCGGCAATTTCATCGAGTGGCGCGACATCCCCATCCATCGAAAAAACCGACTCTGTCACCACAAAGATATTCCCCGTCGCCATCTGCAATAATCTCTCAAGATCATCCACATCGTTGTGCTCAAACGAAAATGCAAACGCGTGGCTAAGCCGTATGCCATCTCTTATACTGGCATGACTTAATTGGTCGTACAGTACCGTATCGTTTCGTTGCGGTACACACCCGAGTAGTCCGATGTTTGCGTCGTAGCCGGAATTAAAGATGAGGGCAGCCGGTGCATTATGAAAGCTGGCCAGCATCCTTTCAGCCTCTTCTATCAAAGGATAATTTCCCGATATTAGCCGCGAGCCTGTTGACCCGTGAAGTTTCTCCTGTGATTTATTATATCCGGCATCCAACAGTTTGTTTGTAACAATGCCGAGATAATCGTTTGAACAGAAATCTACCGTCCCCTGCTTACAGCGTAGTTCCCTGTAAGCAGAGCTTTCTCTGCGCTGCTGCAATTTCCTGTTCAAAAACTCTTCATTCATATCTTTACGGTAGCCAAAGGTCTTAATTTGATAAATATAGCGAGCCGATGACCCAGCAGGAAACAAAAAATATTTTAGGGCTGCAGTTGCCCAGCGACCCCCGGTGGGTTGACCTTGCCTCGATCTCCCTCGAGGAAATTCTCACAGATCACGCTTATTGCGAGCAAAAGGCAGCTACCAGCTGTATTTCTCTCATTCAACGATATCCCGAAAAACACAAGCTTGTCAATGAGTTGTCGCCCATCGTAACGGAAGAGTGGGGTCATTTCAGGCAGGTGCTGGCAGAACTTACCCGCCGCAACCTTTCTTTGGGCAGACAACGGAAAGATGCCTACGTAAATAAGCTGATGGAATTCCAGGTGAAGGGTGGCAGCGCAGAAGACATTTTGCTCGACAGGCTCCTGATTTTCGCTTTAATAGAAGCGCGCAGCTGCGAGCGATTCAAACGCCTCAGCGAAGGCCTCAACGACGATTATCTTCAAAAATTCTACCGGCGCTTTATGGAAAGCGAAGCCGGCCACTACCATCTTTTCATTGAACTGGCAGAAACCTATGTGGCGAAGGACAAGGTAAGGAAGCGATGGAAAGAATGGCTGGATTACGAAGCAGGGGTAATGGAGAATATGGAAGTACGTGGCGACAGGATCCATTAAGCGTGTCCCTGGCCAAAAAAATCAAGTTCTTCCTGCAACGATAAAAATGGATAAGAACTCATCAACGTTCTTGTTCGTTCTGCATGCAGTTTCAGAAAATTTTTATGTGCGTCGGTGTCTGGCTGAAAAGGTTTATGTTTCCTCGCAATCATCAATTTTTCAATCTCCTTAGATAAACTAACTGATTCTTCATTGATGAAATGCTGCATGAACTGCTCAATCACAAATGATGTTGCCTGGTAGTTCGGATGCACAAGGTCTATATCGTAGAACCGGTAATCGCGAAGTACATCGATTACTAATTCGTATGAAGGAAAATAATACAGGCGCGAAAACTTGTTGACGAGATGATGAACCGACTCGAGCAGCCTGGCTTTGCTGCGGTTGTTATCTACTATCCCATCCCGGATATGACGCACCGGGCTAACCGTAAAAATGATATTGATGGATGGATTAAATTGAAACAGCCTGTATAACATTGTGTCGAGTGCCGTAACGGTTTCCTCTATTGCCATCAGGTGTTTATCGAACCAGCCGGCCGGAGCGCGGTGGCAGTTGGCCACATGCTTGCCATTATCAGTAAGCCTGTACGAAAACGATGTACCCAAAGTAATGATCAGCCATCCTGCATCTTTCAAAAACCCGTGCGCGCGCTGTTGCGACGCGTTGATATTATGGAGCACATCGCTTTTGCTGATTCCTGAATATCTTGAATGATGCTGCCAGCTTTGCCACAACTCATTTAATTGCAGCAGGTCGATTTCTGTGTACTGTTTATTTTCTATGTAGGAAGTAATAGACGAAGCCACAGTTGAAGGATCAAAAACGATTCCATTGGGATTTTGCAACACCTGGAATTTCAGATCGGCGAGGCTGTCACCGATATGCTCCGTAAAACATGATCCTACCAGCAGTATTTTGTCGCGGTAATCTATCTTTTTATCGGGACCGGTAATCTTTATGTCGAGCATGAATTTCATAACCCGAATATTTGATTGGCAAGCGCCGAGGCTTCCGAAAGCGCCTCTTTATCTATGCCATTCAAAAGTTTCAGCTCTTCAAAGTACGGTACCATTAGTTCGGTATTCATGTTTCCTACAAGGTCGTCGTTTGCCATAGGGCATCCACCTATTCCCTTCATCGCACCGTCGAATCGCCTGCAATTGGCCTTTAGTGCAGCGTCTATCTTTTCTTTCCAGTTATGCCTTCTCGAATGCAAATGCACACCTATCTCAGTATTGGGCAGCACGCTTACAAGCATGCGCGTAATTTCATAAACCTGTTCGGGTGTGGCCACTCCAACAGTATCGGCGAGCGAAATAGTTTCTATCCCCATGCGTATCATTTTCTCCACCCACTTGAATACGATGCTTTCCGAATACGGGTCACCGTAAGGATTACCGAAAGCCATGGAAATATAGATCACCAGTTTTTTCCCGTTCTTCTCACATATTTCCTGGATTTCCTCTACTCTTACCAGCGATTCCTCAATCGTAGAATTGGTATTCCGGAGTTGAAACGTATCGGAAATAGAAAAAGGGAAGCCGAGATAAGTGATATTTTTATGGGCAGCAGCTTCTTCTGCGCCGCGCGTATTTGCAATGATGGCCAGCAACTTTGTTTTAGTGCCGGCAAGATCAAGGCTGTACAAAATTTCGTCTGTGTCCGCCATCTGCGGAATCGCTTTCGCAGATACAAAACTGCCGAAGTCGAGCGTGTGAAATCCTACACGCAGTAAGGTGTTCAGGTAACGGATGATGAGGTCGTTTGGAATATCTTCCTTCCAGCCCTGGAGTGCGTCGCGGGGACATTCAACCAGGTCAATTGTGGATTTCCTTGACATAGGTTTGCAAAGTAAACTTTTATTTAATGTTTTTTACCGGAGTGTGCGTTGTGCTAACGTCGTTGTTTCATCGCTTCATACAAAATGATGCCAGCGGCAACAGAAACGTTGAATGAGTCGAAGTTGCCAGCCATCGGTATAGAAAAATGTTCATCGGCTGCTTTGCTAAGATATGGTTGAACCCCTTTTTGTTCACCCCCCATAACTATACAAAGTGGATTTTTGAGATCGATATCCGGAAGCAATCTTTCTTTGTTCATCTCCGACACGGCTACCCTGATGCCGTTGTGGTGAAGATCATCTATCGCCTTCAACAAGCTGCCCACCCGGCATACCTGTATTTGTTCAAGTGCACCAGCTGATGCCTTTATGGCTTCTTCATTTAACGCCCCGACACCTTTGTCGGGTATAATTATCGCCTGGGCGCCGCAGCACACAGCCGACCGCGCGATGCCGCCTATGTTTCTTACGTCTGTTACCCCATCGAGCATTACAAAGAGCGGTACTGATCCCGTCGACACAACGTGGTCGATCACCTGCTGCAGATCCATGTACTGTATCAAAGCTACGAGCGCTATGCATCCCTGGTGATTACCGCGGCTGATAGAAGATAACTTTTCCGGTGGAACTACCTGGACCGGAATATTTTTCTCTTTTGCGAGATGGCGGATCTTGCCGATGATATCACCTGCAGAGCTTACCTGCAATAAAATCTTATCGATGGGCCGTCCGGAATTCAGTGCTTCGAGCACAGGTTGCCTGCCGGTGATCACCGACGTTTTCTTAGCCTCGGGCCTTTCAGGTAATCCTTCCATCTGCCAACATCAGTTTTACTTTCAGAATAGCCGCTACCGAAATAGCATCTGTGATTACACCTTCTTCAACCATGAGATAAGCTTCTTCGAAGGGAAGTTTACGAATTGTAAGATCCTCGGTTTCTTCCGGAGCTGCCTGGTGCTGTTCAAGATCGTAAGCGAGGTAAACAATGGCATGCTCATCGGTAACAGAGTTACTCAGGTCCATCTCTAAAATCTTCTCCCACGACTGGGCATGTAAGCCCGGTTTCTTCGGCAAGTTCTTTCTTGGCGCCGTCTAAGGGCAGCATGTTTGCCGGGCATCCACCTTCGGGGATTTCCCAGCTGAACGTATCGGTAGGAAAACGAAACTGGCCCACCAGGTAAGTATTAAGACTTGTGTCGAGCGTGATGATTCCTATTGCGAGATTTTTGAAATGTACTTTCCCGTAGATACCTCGTCCACCAGATGGATTAATAACACCAAATTCAGTGACCTTTATCCATGAATTGTCATACACCTCCTGTGTCGACAATATTTTCCAGGGATTCTGGTCCATAAATTCAAAGTATTGATTAAAGGCGGAACGCTTTCTTTATCTTATCGACATAATCGAGCTTCTCCCATGTAAAAAGTTCAACCTTTTTCTTGATGGTTTTGCCATCAGGAGATGAAAATGATTTCTCAACGATCTCATTTTTTCGACCCATATGTCCGTATGCAGATGTTTCGCTATAAATGGGATTGCGAAGCTTCAGACGTTGCTCTATAAAATAAGGACGCATGTCGAATATTGCGGCCACCTTCTGGGAGATTTCGCCGTCGCTGAGTTCAACTTTTGCAGTGCCGTAGGTATTGATGTAAATACCCATCGGTTGTGCTACACCGATAGCATAAGAAACCTGGACGAGAACTTCTTCGCAAACACCGGCTGCTACAAGGTTTTTCGCAATGTGCCTTGTTGCATAAGCAGCAGAACGGTCAACCTTCGAAGGGTCCTTTCCGCTGAATGCTCCACCACCGTGCGCACCTTTGCCGCCGTAAGTATCCACGATTATTTTTCTGCCAGTGAGTCCTGTATCGCCGTGTGGACCGCCGATCACGAACTTTCCTGTAGGATTGATGTGATATTTTATATCGTTGTTGAAAAGCTTAGCGTACTTCTTGTATTTCGACTTCACTCGTGGAATCAGCACTTTTTTGATGTCTTCCGAAATGCGTTGTTGCATCTTCGCTTCTGTATCAAAGTCGTCGTGTTGGGTAGAAACCACGATCGCATCAATGCGAACGGGTTTGTTATTGTCGTCGTATTCGAGCGTAACCTGGCTTTTGGCATCAGGTCGAAGGTATTTGATCTGCTTATTTTCTCTTCTTACTGCTGCGAGCTCGATGAGTATTTTGTGAGCAATATCGAGGGCCAGCGGCATGTAATCATCGGTTTCATTGCTTGCATAACCGAACATCATACCCTGGTCGCCTGCACCCTGTTCTTCTTTCTTCTTTTTGTCAACCCCCTGGTTGATATCCGAAGACTGCTCATGAATTGCAGAAAGCACACCGCATGAACTCGCTTCGAACATATATTCACTCTTCGTATAACCAATCTTCCTGATTACTGCTCTTGCTATTTCCTGTACATCGAGATATGCTTTCGATTTCACTTCACCTGCAAGAACTACCTGGCCGGTTGTAACGAGCGTTTCGCAAGCTACTTTTGATTCAGGATCGAATGCAAGGAAATTGTCGATCAGCGCATCGGATATCTGATCAGCCACTTTATCCGGATGTCCTTCGGAAACACTTTCAGATGTAAAAAGGTAGGGCATACTTATAGAAATTGAATTAAGAATTTTTTAGGTAGCGCAAAGATAGGCTCACTCATCAAATCTTTGAATAAATAATACGCAATCTCATCGCCTTGGAAGGGTCGGCAAATCCGCCGCCGTACACAATAACGCGCCCTCCACCCAGCATGGGGTTGATGATTAGTGGGAACGGTTGGTTGGAGTTCATATCAGAAGCGGTGAGAAATGTGGGAGTGGCAATAAACGGACTACTCACCCTAAGTGTATAATTTCTATACCCTTTTGTTAGAATACTTTGGGTATATCGACTAAGATTGAATACATATTTGTTAGCGCTAAACGTACCGCCAAGCGTAGTAAGGTCGTAACCGATTGCAGAATTTGCAGGGATAAAGTCGTTTCTAATGGTAAATACAGTATCACCACTTAATGCTTCAATAAACAGCCGCGGAGGGGGCGCGTAAAAGTTTTCCTCGAGAGATGGAACTTTATCCATAATCAACTCCGCCCGGTGAATCACTGCATTCGGAAGATTGCTTAAAGCAGGGATCTGGATGGTGGCATAAGAACCGGTGGTTGACTGAATATAGATCTGTTCGTCGTTCACCAATCCATTATTGATGTTTGCAAGGTAAGCGCCTGCGGGCGTGCTGCGTACCATGCTTGCCTCGGGATATCCGGTCTTATACTGGAAAAACGGCGCAATAGTGTCCGTTTTTCCATTATTCTGCACCCGGCAATAAAAAGTGATACGCGTTTTTGCGTTGTCAGTAAGGTTGAAGTAAGTCAACGCTTTTTTCTGTGGCGAACTTTGTGCCGCACGCACCTCTACGCCTCTGAACCGTTGCTGAAATATAGAGTCGTTTTTGTAAGCGTTGGTAGTATCATAGTTGATGAACCTGCCTGCCCACGACAAATCGAGAGGAATGCGTAATTCGCCAGCTACTTTCACGGTATCTTTCTGATTCCTGTACATGATGGAATCGTGAAGCTTGTCCACAACCACTGTTCTGGAACCTATTACTTGCGACTGCGTTGGAAAATCAGGATGCTTCACACTATAGCCTGTGTCCCTAAAATCGAAAGAAGGATCTATCTCACGCACCTCGTAACTGAGCTGCGACGCTGAATCACCATACGACCCGGCATAGGCGAGTGAAAGCACTACAGAATCGATCGTAACACTGTCCCTTTTTACAAAGGGATAGGTGCGGGTGGCAGATGGAGCGAAAGCAGTATATAAAAGCGTTGATGTTTGGCCGAACTCGGGATCATTTTCAATGAAACCTACGCTGTGGCGCGCTGTGTAAATCATCCTCACCGTGTCTTCATTGCTGAAGAAATTATCAGAGATCACCGAAATAGTAGTATCGAAAGTGTTGACATTATCTATCTCCGGTATGATACCGCTTCCGAGGTCAGTAGCATCGATCTTATTACATGAAATAAAAACAAGGATAGCAGAAAGAATCGCAGCGGTGCCAGATAATATCCTCTTCACGTAGAGTTTGAATTATAATGTTTAACGGGTGTTTAGGCTAGCGGGCAAGGTCGGCATATAACTGCAAATAGTCTGTTAAATCAGACTCCGCGTTAAAGTTCAAAACCTTTTTGCCGCGCACCTTTCCGAATTCGTCGACGAGTTTTTTATCGATGTGATCTGCGCCGAAAGTAATTGCATCGGCGTATGTAGCGCCACCGCGCATCAGCGCAACATTGTTGGCATCTTTGAACACCTCAAGGTCTTTTTCCTTGACAGCGCCATTCACATTGATGAGCTTCGTGAAATCGGCTCCCAGTTTTTCCTTGAAGCTTGTGCTGCCTATTGAGTAGACAACCTTACTATGAGAAAACACGGGCTCTTTCTTGTAGTATGTTTTTAAATACATCGGTATCAGCCCGGTCATCCAACCGCTGCAATGAATGATGTCCGGAGGCCATCCGAATTTTTTCACGGTTTCGAGCGCTCCTTTACAGAAGAACGCAGTTCTTAATGCATTATCATCGTACCATTTTTCCTGCTCATCATGAAAAATATACTTCCTTTTGAACAGGTCTTCATTATCAAGAAAGTATACCTGGAGCCTGGCGTTGGGGAGAGAAGCGACCTTGATCTGCAGCGGGTAATCGTCGTTATCGATAGAAACATTGATACCCGAAAGCCTTACCACTTCGTGGAGTCGGTGCCTCCTTTCGTTGATGATGCCAAAGCGTGGCATGATGCAACGTACCTCAAATCCATTTTCATTTGCCTTTATTGCTAAGCGGTTGACGATCTCTGAAAATTCAGTGAGTTCCAGATAAGGAGACATTTCGTTAGCAATAAATAAAATTCTTTTCTTTGTCAGCATTATGAAAATGATTGCTTAGATGTGACTACTTAAAAATAGTTTGCAAAGGTAAGGTATTTAATCAGAATAATTACCCGGAAGCACAAAGCATGGCTGTAAACAACTGACAATGATTCTTATACATAAAGCCGCCCTTCTTCATGATTACCTTCGCAGGCAGCGCGAAAAGGGTTTGTCGATTGGCTTTGTCCCTACTATGGGTGCGTTGCATAACGCCCATATCAACCTTATCAACCACTCCGCTTCCGTATGTGATATTACCGTATGCAGCATTTTCGTAAATCCTACCCAATTTAACGACACCTCGGACTATAATAAGTATCCGGACCGGCTCGAAGCCGATATTAAAATGCTATCCACCTCGAAAGTTGATGTGGTGTTTGTGCCTCCGGTTTCAGAAATCTATCCAACCGGAATAAAAGAACTTGAGCACTACGACCTCGGCTATCTTGAAACGATTCTTGAGGGTCAATTCAGGCCGGGACACTTCCAGGGCGTTTGCCAGGTGATGAGCCGGTTATTGAAAGCTGTTGCGCCGGATCAATTGGTTATGGGCCAAAAAGATTACCAGCAATGCATGGTGGTGAAAAGGCTATTAGAGCTTCTTCACATGGATGTTGTACTCGACACCCGTCCCACGATGCGTGAAAGCGATGGTCTTGCCATGAGCAGCAGAAACCTTCGCCTAACTGCCGGCGACCGGCAAAAGGCACCGCTTATTCATAAGGTATTGACCGACCTGAAAACCAACCTTATTCCCGGTAACGTTGAACCTTTTAAAATCAGGGCCGCGACAAACCTGGACAATGCAGGCTTCCGCGTAGAATACGTTGAAATAGCAGATGCTGGAAATTTACATCCTGTCAATGAATGGAACGGTTCCACACCACTCGTTGCTTTGGTCGCAACGTTCCTTGGAGAAGTAAGGCTGATTGACAACATGTTACTTAACCATTGATGGTTAATTGTTTTTATTAGTTTTGCGCTGCTATGGAAATAGAAGTACTCAAGTCGAAAATTCACCGTGCTGTTATCACTGAAGCCAACCTGAACTATGTTGGTAGCCTTACACTTGATGAGGACCTGATGGATGGTGCAAACCTCATAGAAAACGAAAAGATAACCGTAGTGAATGTAAACAATGGCCAACGCCTGGAAACCTATATTATAAAAGGCAAACGGGGATCCGGCGTTTGCTGCCTGAACGGTCCGGCAGCAAGGCAAGGGGCAGTTGGTGACATTGTGATCATTATTTCATACGCCCACATGGATTTTGAGAAGGCGAAGGTGTTTAAACCCTGGATCATATTCCCTAAGGAAGGAAATAAATTGTAGTACAGGTCGTATCTTATACCCGATGAGCAAAAAACTACTAGGTGTCCTCCAATATGCCTTCTTCCTTGGTGTGGGAGTTTTTTTGCTTTGGCTCACCCTCCGTAAATCTGATTGGAATAACATTATCAGCGATCTTTCCGGGGCCAACTACATCTATCTTATCCCCGCTACATTGATGCTCGTAGTGAGCCATTTTGTTCGTGCACTACGATGGAAAATACTCATGGAGCCACTAGGCTATAAACCATCTACCCTTAATACTTTCCTCGCCGTTTTCATCGGCTATTGGGCCAACCTTGCTGTACCGCGACTCGGCGAAGTACTTAAGTGTACCATCCTCGGCAGGTACGAAAAGGTTCCCGCCGACAAACTTATAGGCACTATCGTGGCTGAACGCGCGGTTGATGTGTGCAGCCTGATTGTGGTGATGCTTATTACAGTGTTTTCGCAATATGATATGATTGGTGATTTTTCGAAAGAGATCTTCACAAAATTCTTTAGTTCAAAGTCGGGCGGATTTTCTATGGTCCGCGTTGGCGTGCTCCTTCTTATCATCGCTTCATTTATCGTTTTCGTGATCTGGATTTTCCGCCGGCTCAGCCACCTCGCGATTGTCATCAAAACAAGAAACATTTTTCTTGGCATATGGCAGGGGCTCACAAGCATTCGACACATTAAGCATAAGGGCACATTTATCATACACTCGATCATCATATGGGCACTGTACCTCTATAGCACATACATGGGTTTCTTTGCAATGCGTGACATGGCTCATTTCGGAATCAAAGGGGCTTTGTCTGCGCTTACATTCGGCAGCTTTGGAATGATCATTCCATCACCGGGTGGCATCGGTTCATTTCAATATGCCATCCAACAGGTAATGATGCTATATGGTGTGACGCCCGAGAAAGGGTTGTCTCTCGGCATGCTCATCTGGTTCGCGCAAACCGGCATCATCGTTTTATTTGGTACACTTGCATTTATACTCCTTCCTATAGTGAACAAGAAACAAAAAAGCGTAGATGAAGAACGCTGACATCATCAGGCAAAAAATATATACGCTGCCACAGCTGATCTTTAAGATTGCGCAGATACGCATGACCGGTTCAAAGATCAGTTTCACTAATGGCGTTTTCGACATTCTACATTCCGGCCATATTGCTTCACTTTCACAGGCCGCTTCCGAAGCCGACTTTTTAATCGTAGGCCTCAACTCAGACGCATCAGTAAAAAGATTGAAAGGCGACGAACGGCCACTCAATGATCAGGATTCACGCGCACTGATACTTGCATCATTAATAATTGTTGATGCTGTAGTGATTTTTGAAGAAGACACTCCGTTGGAATTAATTAAGTCAGTAATGCCCGATGTGATGGTGAAGGGCGGCGATTATACGTATCGAACAGATTGCAGGTGCCAAAGAAGTGATTGCCGCTGGCGGTCGTGTGGTGATCAATAAAATTGTTGAAGGATTTTCTACTACCGGAATGATTGCTAAAATTCGCAGTCTCTGATTAGCGCCGTCCGTACATTCTCTCTACTTCTCTCACAATGTTTTCAATCTGCACGTCTTCCTGTTGTCCGTCGTAACCTTGCTTAAGATTACTACCGAAGAAAAATGCAACGGTCTGAAACATGCGCGCATTGAAGCCGCCCTTATATTCTTTCAGTATTTCATAGCAATTATTACCTGTTTGCCTATTGATAAGTTTCATCAACACTTTGCCCTGGTAAACTGAAAGATTTGTGATGGGGTCGCCGAATTCTTTCCTGATTTCTTTCTCGCGCGATTTGATGTATCTCTTTCTATCCTTCTTGCTATCGATGCTGGAAAGTTTGTAGTTGATATCGTTGATCAAAAATGCTGCTTTGCGGGCGTAAGGGTAGGTAACATAAACGGCGTTACGCAATCTTGTCCACTCCTGTCTTTTCTTTAAGAGATGCGGAGGATACTGGGCACTTACCCATACCCATTCGAGATTGCCGCCCGGAATCACTTCGTTGTCGACCACTCTCGCAGGAACAGGAATTGTATCATTGGGCCCGAGTTCGGGCATTGGGGGCATATTTTCTTTACCGGGAGTTGGTTCCTGGGAATACACGTTTGCACAGGTAAAACTGAGAGCAAAAACGAGAATCGTAAATATGTTCTTTCTCAACAGGTACATACAATTACTATAAAATTAGTACATCTTTTCGCTACGCGAAAGAGGGACTACAATTTTATAAGAATTATACATATAAATGCTTACTAAGCAGCCCGTTCGCGTCGTGCCAACTTCTGCCTTCTTACAATACTCATCGTAAATCCGACGATCATGATGATCGTTCCCAGCCAAACCAGGTTGATGAAGGGAAACTGGAGAACTTTGAGCGCAATGAAAGGTGTTAGTTGCGACGATTCCTTAACGATAATGCCGAGGTGCTTATTATCTACTATTTGCGAAAGACCGATGGCGAGACCCTCTGAGAAAACCGTGTCCATGTGGTATTGCACCACGTTATTTTTCACGTAGAAAACCGGGTTTGCCTTAAACTGCCGTCCATTAGAACTATATATATTAAGTTCAGCCATAATGGCTGTGTCGGTAGGTAGAAATTTGAATTTTTCGGTTACCGGGTTGGGGGTAACTTTTTCAAGCACCATCAAACCGTTGGAATAATAAACGGTATCGCCTTTTTCCATGGCGTGGAGCTTAAACTGCGCGGTGTCCTTGTCCGCAGCCATAATTTCTGCATACGTGATGTATGTGAAAATATCTTTGTTCCAGTAATGCTTCGCGTCCGGGTTGGCTGATTGCCCCTCCTGCCCTTTCGTATTCTTTATAAGATCCGGAACGAGCGTAAACTTGTTGCCGCCGTTCTTCTTTTCAATCTCGATATGGAAGTACGTTTTCTTATCGCCTTCTTTCGCGCTGTCTTTTTTATATGTGGCCCAGTACTTACCCATGTCTGTACGCACGCCTTTGAAGAGAGTAAGATTTTCTGTTCCTTTCTGCTCACTCTCCGGACCAAAGTTCAGCGGATTGAGAAAGTTCACAGAAAGCACTTCTTCTTTGGATGATGCCACAAGAATGCCCACAAGCATGATTCCGAAACCAATGTGACCGACAGATGCGCCAGCAGCCTTCAATTTGCCGCCAAGGCCCGCCCATATATAACCGGCGTTAGCCACTACCGCATACACACCTGTGAATAAACCGAGATGAATGGCAGCAAGGAAACCAGCGCCAAACCTGTCGTACCTGATCTCGCCGAAATAACTGATCGCCGCAGAAATCACAAGTGCCAGCAATGTGGGGATCACCAGCTTCTTCGCGAAACTTTTTTTGTCGGTATTCTTATACCGAAGAAACTGCGCGATGGCCGTGAGCAGACCTAAAACAATCGCTACAAAAATCTGGATACGGTTATAGAAAAATTCTACCTCACTTCCAACAGTGAAGGATGTCTTGAATATTTTGTTGATAACCGGCAGAGAAGTAAACAGGATGATGAACATCGCAGAAAGGAATAGCACAAGGGAACCGATAAACATCCAGAATTCCCGCGAGTAACTGCTTTCCTCCTTATGAATGAATGGAATCTTCTTATACCTCGCGAAAAACAGCACCATTGCCGGTGCAAGAAACACGAGCATAAACCCACGTAGCTGGGCGTTCAATCCCGAACCCGTAAAGGCATGCACCGAAGTATCCTGCAAATCGCCACTGCGCGTAAGATATGTTGAGTAAAGTATCAGCAGAAAACTTGTGATGAAGAAAAAGTATGTCGGCCTCAACGAATGGCCTGTGGAGTTATAAATTACCTGCGTATGTATTCCGGCTACCATAACGAGCCAGGCAACCAGCGAGGTGTTCTCAACCGGATCCCACGCCCAGAAGCCACCAAAGCTTAGCGATTCATAAGCCCATCTTGCTCCCATCATGATTCCAAGTGCCAGGATTCCGCCTGAAAAAAGACTCCATGGCAGTGCGGCCTTTGTCCACGTATGGTCCTTCTTCCATAACCCCGCGATCGCGTACGCAAACGGAACGATCGTGGAAGCGAAACCAAGGAACAATATTGGCGGGTGAATGACCATCCAATAGTTTTGCAGCAGTTGATTTAACCCGTTACCGTCCTGCATGCTGGCCAGGCTCAGGTAGTCTTCCCTTTTAAAAATCGGGGCGTCCTGGAAAACTTCGCGGGTAAGCAAAAACGGGTTGCTGCCTATTTTTAGGCCAAATACATAAATACCCAGCACCATTGTCGCGAGACACACCTGGCAGAAGCTCAAAACGGTCATCACGGGTGCTTCGAACCTGCCACCAGCCCGGATGAGCATTACACCGATTACACCGTGCCATATGGCCCAAAGCAGAAAGCTGCCCTCCTGGCCCTCCCAGATACTACTAACCAAATAGCCGAGGCTGAGTGATTTGTCGGAATGGTTCCAGGCGTAGTGATATTCGAAGTAATGATTTGAAATGACGTAGTAAATCACCATGAACACGGCAAACACCGAAAAGGCATCGATGATAAAGGCCAGCCTGCCGAGCTTCCTCCAGCTTTGCTGTTCTTCAACCAGGGTAGCGTTAGAAGAAAAGAAATAAGCTATTGCTGCAACAAGCGAGGAAACAAGAGAGAGGACTAATAGAAAATGCCCGAGTTGGCCTGGAAAAAGATGTTCGCCAAGGTAATTCATCCGATACGTTGATTTTGATAGCGTTAGTTGCGGCTAAGGTTGTTTTGCGCCGCTTTTGGATCATCCTTGTATTTTGAAGGGCATTTGATGAGGATGCCATCTTTTCGCCTTATTTCGAATACGTCGCCCTTCATTGTTCCCTTCAGCACGATTCTTTCGCTCTTCTCCATATCAAAGGGCTTTTCGAAGTGATACTCCACCTTAGCCCTGTTGCCAAGAGAATCGACCACATAAAAAGACGTGTAATTTGCATTTCTTGCCGGGTCGTAGTGAATCGGGTTCGCAACCGATTTGTCAAGTTTTGCGATGACTGTTACAGCCTGACCCTGCTTCTGGCGGGCAGAGGCAATCGTTTCATAGGTTGAGAGATCGCCCATCATGCTGATTAGCACCGCTATGATCGCCGCAATCGCCACAAGCCCCACAATATGTATCTTCTTCATATTTTACTATTCGCATGCAAAGTTACTTCAAAAACTATCGTCTTTAGCCTGACATAGCAGATACCGGAAGTAATTTTAATACTACCTTGCATCGCTTTTTAAAAAATTTAGTGAACAGCTCAGAATGACGAATTTCACAGACTTCGATCCAAACGCCGCCAGCAACCCGTCGAACAATATCTACGGCTTTCCAACCACGGAAGAAGACGCACGACTGGTAATCCTTCCTGTACCCTGGGAGGTTACCGTAAGTTATAATGCCGGAACGGCGCGCGCATCGGAACACATTCTTAAGGCCAGCATGCAGGTGGACATCTTCGACCTCGACTACCCTGAAACATGGAAACAGGGTTATTACATGCGGCCAGCGGATAAGAAAATTTTAATGAAGAGCGATTATCTCCGCAAAGAAGCGGAACTCTATATCGCCTACATTTCGCGTGGCGAAGATCTGAAGAAAAATGCCTTCATGTGCAAATCGCTAAAAGATATCAATGAAGGCGGCACATTCCTAAACGAATGGGTGTACGAGCAAACAAAAGGTTTAATGAATAGAGACAAGCTCGTAGCGTTGCTCGGTGGCGATCATAGCACCGCACTCGGATACCTGCGTGCCATCGGCGAGAAACATGGCGAGTTTGGGATTCTGCAAATCGATGCTCATTGCGATCTGCGTAAATGTTACGAAGATTTCGACTACAGCCATGCCAGCGTAATGTATAATGCACTGGAAGAAATTCCGCAGATTAACAAGCTTGTCCAGATGGGTATCCGCGACTACAGCGAGTCAGAGTGGAATTATATCAAAAACAGCAACGGCCGCGTAGTAACATTTTTTGATAAAGATATCAAGCGCAGACAGTATGAAGGGGACACATGGAAACAGGTGGCCGACGATATCATCAACCAACTGCCACAAAAAATTTATTTAACGTTCGACATCGACGGCCTTGATCCGAAGCTCGCGCCAAATACAGGCACGCCTGTTCACGGCGGGTTTGAAACGGAGCAGATTTATTACCTGCTCAGAAAGATGGTTGAAAGCGGCAGGCAGCTTCTCGGCTTCGACCTGGTTGAAGTAGGTACCGGAGAAACAGATTGGGATTCGAACCTCGGCGCACGCGTACTTTTGAAACTTTGCAATCTATTCGCTTCAGCCAATAATTAACCAGTGCGCGACGGCAATCAATATCCATATATCATCACGCTTCGGAACGAAGTATCCCGATATGTAAATGTGGTTGGTCTTCTGCTGACTGCAGGCTCGGCCATTATGTTTGCGCGCGAAATGATTTTCAGGGATAAGATCATAATGGTGTACCTGATGGGGGTGCTGTTTTGTGTTGGATGGCTTATCTGGAACGCTTTTTTGTACTATAGAACCGATAAGGAAATTTATTACAGTAAAGCTTTGCTGATTGCGGGATTGGTTTGGACCTTTATGCCCTTCTTTCAATGGCTGATAGCGGTGTTTGTTTTTCTCGCACTGCTGGAATACCAGGCCAAGAAGCCTACAGAGATTGGGTTTGACGAGGACCACATCATGCTGAACAAATTATTCCGGAAAAAGATTTTTTGGTCGCAGATTGATAATGTGATATTAAAAGACGGCGTGCTCACGATCGATTTTAAAAACAACCGGCTGCTTCAGAAAGAAATTGACGAAGGCGAAAGTGAAGCAAGCGAAGCCGAGTTTAATGAATGGATAGCGGGCGTTAGAAACTCACAACAAAAATGATAAAAAACTTTGCTGACTAGCAGTCCATACCTCTTATACTCCGACGGAAAAGGAAACATTTTCGAGGATAAAACGCTTTATGCCACAGGAAGAAGCGGATGGGAAGCGTATGAAGTACCGAATGAAGACTGGATAGAATTACCGGACGGAGGTTCGTTATATGAACTTCCGGAAAGGCGGGGAATCGGAATAGATGTGCGCACCGGCGAAATGCGTTTATGCGAAAAAGGTTGGGCTGTCGCGGCTTTCATTCCGCCGGCTCATACAGGATTATTTCTTGCAGCATATGAAACGATGCCTGATGCACCGACGCTCCCATTGTTTTGTTACACGGCCGCATCGTGGTTCGATGAAAAATTTTACGTGCCGGCAGTCAGAATAGAACAGGACATCAGGCAGGAATCTGCGGGATATGATGACACAGTAATTGAACACGGTGTTGATCATATCATGCCGCGCTTATCCGAACAACCGGTTACTTAAACATCTCTCACAAAATTGTTGCTTAACCTATCATTGTCCCGCTGCGAGAAATTATTTTTCGGGCAGATGGGAATGTCCGGTACCCTCTTCTCCGGCATGCAATGCAAATTGTGTAGGATGTATTTCATTTCAGCCGGCTGAAGAAACTATTGTGTCTACGCAGGACCGACTTACGTTTAAACCAACCGCGGAAGAGATAGTGGAATTTACCGTGCCGCATCTGGAATCTGCGCCTTTTCCGATCGTAAGTTTTGGGCAGGGTTGTGAAGGTGAACCATTGTTGATGTGGGAAACAATACGGCAGTCGATCATTGAAATGCGAAAGCACACCGATAAAGGAAGCATCAACATCAATACGAATGGTTCGAAACCGGATGCCGTGAAAGCTTTGTGTGAAGCAGGCTTAAATTCCATTCGCGTGAGTACCAATTCTGCACGCAAACATATTTACGAGCGATATTACCGGCCGAATAATTATGAGTTTGAAGACATTATCGAAAGTTTAAAGGTTGTTCGTGGCTATGGTGGATGGACGAGCATCAACTATTTCGTTTTTCCAGGTATGACCGATAGTGTCGAAGAATACGAGGCGTTAAGGAAATTGATTAGCGATACTGGCCTTCGCATGATACAATGGCGTAATTTCAATATCGATCCTGACTGGTATTTGGGAAAAATCGGGGAACACGAAACCGGTGAGATCATGGGCATCAAACAACTTGATGGATCTGATCAGGGAGGAATTTCCGGATCTTAAGTACGGATATTTTAATCCGCCGATCGAACGGATAAAGGGTAATTTTGAAGCGGATTTCGCTCATTAAAACAGGTCACTTTAACGTTTAATAGCTAACATTTTAATTAATTTAGACTTCATGATGACGGCCGACAAATTTGAAGCAGAAAAAAATATACGCGCCTCCGTGTATACACTGATCGTGTGCGTGCTGCTCCTCTTAGGTTTGTTGTTGATTAAATGGACGCTTGCACTGATTCCGCCTCCCCCTGAAGAAGAAGGTATTGAA
This sequence comes from uncultured Chitinophagaceae bacterium, assembly GCA_963782225.1. Lineage (GTDB taxonomy): Bacteria > Bacteroidota > Bacteroidia > Chitinophagales > Chitinophagaceae > Flavitalea. Next base: position 2,797,009 of record CAWAIQ010000004.1, on the reverse strand, counting down.
GTGAATCTTGGCAACAGCGATCAGGGCTTAGGCGAAGACCAGCCATTTCTTCCCGGAAAGCCCGCACCTTCCGATCAACAGGCTTATACTCCTCCTCCCAAAGCCGTGAACGTTCCCGAAGAAGCTGTAAAAGATTTTGAAACCGACGATAAAGACGAAGAAGCACCGGTTATAAAAAAGCCGCCTGTTGCAAGGCCCGAAGCAACGAAAGTTCCTGAGAAGGAAATCGTGAGGGCACAACCAGTTAAAAAACCGCAGGTGACAAACGATCCACCCGCTCCTACTCCGCCCAAACCAAAGGCAGTGTTCAAAGGGGTGAACGGAACGGGCACAGGTGGCAATGAAGCTGACAATTACAAGAAGGGCGGAAACCAGGGTGTTGCGGGTGGCACTGGCGACCAGGGCGCTCCGGGCGGCAATCCTGAATCTGATAATTATAAAGGCGGAGGCACCGGAAATTCCGGTGTTGCAGTTTCCCGCGGTCTTACCGGTCGCAGGATCGCACGCATTCCTTCCTTCGAAGACGACTTCAACGAAAACGCAAAGGTTGCAGTTGACATAAGAGTTGATGCTGCAGGCAATGTAACGTCTGCAGAGTACCAGGCAAGGGGATCCACCACATCCGATCCCAATCTTAAAGCTATTGCCATCAGAAAAGCAAAGCAGATTAAATTCAATCCCGGCGAGCAGGAGTCAACAGGAACACTGCAGTTCAATTTCAGGCTGAAGAGTTAATTTACCTTTCCAACTTACATGACCTACACGGAGACGCTCGAATATTTGTTCAGCAGGTTGCCCATGTTTAGCAAAACAGGTGCAGCAGCGCTGAAAACCGACCTTGTGAACACCAAGGAAATCTGCAAATTTCTTGGTCAGCCTCATACCAAATTCAGGTCGATACATATTGCAGGTACAAACGGCAAAGGCTCATGCAGCCACATGATCGCATCGGTATTACAATCGTGCGGATACAAAACCGGGTTGTATACTTCCCCTCACCTCAAAGATTTCAGGGAACGGATTAAGATTGATGGTGAGATGATCAGCACCGATTTTGTAGTTGAATTCACGGAACGTACCAAGCTATTGATAGAGGAAATAAACCCTTCTTTTTTTGAGTTGACAGTTGGAATGGCATTTGAGTATTTTGCACAAAAGCGTATAGATGTAGCCGTTATAGAAACCGGTTTAGGCGGCCGGTTGGATAGTACAAACGTAATTATGCCGGAACTGTCGGTGATCACCAACATCGGTATGGATCACATGAACATCCTGGGCGATACACTACAACTTATAGCAGCTGAAAAAGGTGGCATTATTAAGAAGAACAGGACAGTTGTGATCGGCGAATCTTCCGACCAGACCGACGATGTATTTTTAGCAATAGCTGCCGAGCGTCAGGCCCCTATTATATTCGCTGATAAACGCTATTACGCATCCGACTGGAGGCACGAAAATGGATATCTCGTAACAGACATTGTAGATGCGCATGATCAAAGCAGGGCAACCTATCAACTCGATCTTCCCGGTTACTATCAATTAAAAAACGTGGTGACGGTGTTGGAAGTAATCCATCAGCTGCGTACCAGGAATTTTGATCTGCCCAATGAAAAAGTGGTGAAGGCGCTAAGCCAGGTGAAGAAGTTGACCGGTTTGCATGGAAGATGGGAAACTATTCACCAACATCCTTCTGTGGTGCTGGATGTGGCCCATAATGAAGACGGCATGCGGCAACTCGTAAAGCAAATCGAATTGTCGGATTATCATCATCTGCACATTGTGATAGGAATGGTAAAAGACAAAGAGATTGAAAAGGTGCTGCAGTTATTACCTACCGAAGCGAGTTATTACTTCACGCGTGCGCAGATACCGCGCGCGTTGCCCGAGAATGTTTTGTTCGATCGTGCGAGTGAGTTGGGCCTGAAAGGTGATGTGTATGCCGAAGTGAACGGTGCATTGAAAGCTGCCATGGCCAGGGCTGCTAAGAATGATTTGATACTGATATGCGGAAGTGTTTTTATTGTTGGCGAAGTTTCGCTAAGCCATACATAATAGTGCACATGTGCAGTGCCTGCTTTATCTCGTTTCTGTCTACCAAACTTTTCAGTTCATCAATTTCGATAAGTTCTACTTCTATTTCTTCGTTGTGATCCAGGTTTTGTTTGGCTATTTTTTTACCACCTGTTGCCAAAAACATATGCATCCAGTTTGTATTGGTAGATGGGTTGGGTGAAACTTTTCCGAGGTATTCGTATTTAGAGAATTCGTGCCCGGTTTCTTCCAGGAGCTCTCTTGCAATGGCCGTTTCATAGTCTTTGTCTGTGTCGTCGACGCAGCCGCCGGGTACTTCAATGATTGTCTCCTGGATGCCATGGCGGTACTGGCGTACCATCACTACTTTGTTATCTTCTGTTATAGCTAGTGCGGACACCCATGTCGGGAATTCGTAAACGTAGTATGGGTCAACTATTTTTCCTTCCGGCGTTTCGCAGACGTCTTTGCGGATGGTGAACCAGGTTTCTTTGTATAGGTATGTTGAGGATAATATTTTCCAGTTCATTTCTTCTATTTTATCGGCAAATGCCATCGCATATTTAACCCACCCCTGGCCCCTCCCTCAGGGAAGGGAATTTTTATAAATGATTTTTGAAACTAGAGCTTTGCGCTAGTCACGTGCGCAGTATGATGCCTTCCATGCCAGGAGTACATTCCAAGCAAATGCCACAAAGTAATCTCCTTCTTATGTTCCGGGTGAAAAACCTTCCTCGTCTCCCACTCTTCCTGCGTAAGATCTTTAATCGTTTCGTACCAACGGCTATGCAACGCGTGCAACAATGTGAGTGATACATTTACCGGCAATACCGAATCCGGGAGCTCGGCCCATTTCTTTTCCAGGTAAGGCTTTATCGTAGGCAGCTCTTCTGTAAGGGCAAGTTTGAACCGGATGTACGCGTTCATGTGACTATCCGCCACATGGTGAATTAGCTGCCTTATCTTCCATCCACCTTCCCTGTACGGCGTTTCCAGCTGATGAGCATCCAGGTTTTGAATAGACTGCTCTAAGGTTGTGGGGAGAAATTTTATGTCGTTTAACCAGTCCCGGAGCTGCTTGTGTGAAAACGGCTGCGGTTCATATTTTCCAATAGGATACCGCGGATCTATAGTTTGTTCGCTCATATCAATTAGTTTGTTGGCTAAATTCGTGGCCTGTCAAATAAATAAATACATCTTCCAGGTTCGCCTTCTTCACTTCTTTTGGCCGCTCGAAACCTGTTTCCACTAATTTATCAATCAGCTTGTCGGGCGTGTCAAGCGCAATAATATTACCCGTGTCCATAATAGCCACGCGATCGCAGAGCGCTTCTGCTTCATCCATATAATGTGTAGTAAGAATTACTGTGGTACCCTTATCGCGGATATCACGAATCAGCTGCCAGAGGTTTCGCCTTGCCTGGGGGTCCAGCCCGGTCGTAGGCTCGTCGAGGAATACTATGAGTGGATCGTTAATGAGCGTTGTAGCAATTGAGAAGCGCTGTTTTTGTCCGCCGCTTAGTTCTTTGAATTTATTCTTCGCCTTGTCTTCCAGGTTCACCAGTTTCAACAATGCCATGCCATCAACATCCCGATTATACAATCCCCCAAAAAGAGTCATCAGTTCGTTAAGGTGCAGGTTCGGATAAAATCCTGACGCCTGCAACTGTACACCGATTATCTTTTTGATTTGCTCTGGATGCGTGTCAAGGTTAAATCCGTTAACGGTTACCTCGCCCGATGTTTTGTCGCGAAGCGTTTCAATGATTTCAAGGGTAGTAGATTTACCGGCACCGTTCTGTCCAAGCAAACCGAATATTTCTCCTTTCTTAACATCGAAACTTATTCCTTTAACCGCCTTGAAATTTCCGTAATCCTTAACCAGGTTCCTGATACTTATAATGTGTTCGCTCATTGTCAATTTTTAAAACTTGCCTCCAGTTCTTCCATCATATTTTTGCTGCCGATAAAAAGCGGACTGCGCTGATGCAATGATGCAGGCACAACATCCAAAATCCTCTCTCTTCCGTTAGTCGCCTTGCCCCCGGCAACTTCGAGTATAAACGCAAACGGGTTACATTCATACTGCAATCGCAATTTACCCTCGGGCATGCTGACTGTTCCCGGGTACATAAAGATACCGCCCCTTATAAGATTGCGATGCACATCCGCCACCATGCTTCCAATATACCGTTGCGAATAAGGGCCACCGTTAGTTTCGCTCTTTTGTTCGCATTTTTGCAGATAGGTTCTTACGCCCTCCGGATACAGTCTCACATTGCCGTAATTTATTGAATAAATCTGTCCCGACGACGGACATTTCATATCCGGATGACTAAGGCAAAACTCCCCGATCGAAGGGTCGAGAGTAAAACCGTTTACCCCTCTCCTCGTGGCGTACACCAGCATCGTTGAAGAGCCATAAACAATGTAGCCTGCCGCTACCTGCTTTACGCCGGGTTGCAGGAAATCCATTTCACTGGCCAGCGAACCTTTCTCAGACACGCGCCTGTACACGCTGAAAATTGTTCCTATTGAAACGTTCACGTCTATATTGGAGCTTCCGTCTAACGGATCGAAAAGGCAGATGTACTTTGACTGCCTGCTTACATCGTCATCAAACGCAATAAAACTCTCCATCTCTTCGCTTGCTACACCGGCACAGCTAATTCCGTGTTTCAGCGCTCCCATAAACTGGTTGTTTGCGAGAACATCCAGCTTCTTTACGTCTTCGCCCTGCACATTTATCGCACCGGCATCGCCAAGTATATCTACCAGCCCTGCCTTATTTACATCAACATTTACTCGTTTCGCCGCGAGCCCGATGTCGCGCAACAGGCCGCTCAGTTCACCAGTGGCGTGCGGAAACATTCTTAATTGTTGGATAGTGAACTCGTCAAGCGTAAATACTTTGCGGCTGATGGGGGTCATGAGGTGGCGTTTGGTAAGCAAATAAATGGCGACAAATGTAAGCGATTAATTAATTTTCAGTTTTCTATAAACGTATCGGATGAAAGTATTCAAATTCGGGGGAGCAAGCGTAAGTACTACAGAAAGGATCAGCAAAGTGAACGATATTTTACGGGGTGATGCGGGAGAAAAGATAGTGGTAGTGATCTCCGCGATGGGCAAAACCACCAACGCCCTCGAAAAAGTTGCAGAGGCATTTTTTGCCGGGAATAAAGATGCCTCTCTTCAATTGTTCGAAGAAATCAAACAACAGCACCTTGCTACCGCAAGGCAACTTCTAAAAACGTCCTACGACGAAACTGTTATCAACCTTCGCGACATTTTTACAGAAGTTGAATGGCTTCTCCACGATAAGGCTGTAAGAGGTTTCGATTATTACTACGATCAGATCGTATGCTCAGGCGAATTACTTTCTACGTGCATCATGAGCGCTTGCTTCAACGAAAACGGTATTCAGAACAAATGGATAGATGTCCGCGACGTGTTGCGCACCGATGATAATTTTCGTGATGCGGCGATTGATTTTACATACGCACAGCAAAAAGTGAATGAGCTGATATTACCGCTCTTCAGTTCAGTGAACCTGGTGGTTACACAGGGCTTCATTGGATCGACTGATGAGAACGAAAGCACCACGCTTGGCCGCGAAGGCAGTGATTATACCGCAGCGGTATTTGCAAACCTCCTGGATGGTTCGGGACTTACGATCTGGAAAGATGTTGAAGGCGTGATGAACGCAGATCCACGCCATTTTCCCGATGCTGTGTTCATTAAACAGCTGAGTTACGAAGAAGTGATTGAGATGGCCTACTACGGTGCACAGGTAATACATCCCAAAACGATTAAGCCCCTACAGAACAAAAATATTCCACTTTATGTAAAATGCTTTCTCGATAAAAATCTGCCGGGCACCGTCATTAACGATCAGCCAACGTACGATCTGCCTCCTGTTATTGTTGTAAAGCAAAACCAGGCGCTTGTTCATCTTCACACAAAAGACTTTTCTTTCGCAGGAGAAAAACCTGTCGCGGAATTATACACACTACTTGCCGAATTGCATATCCAGGCGAACCTGCTGCAAACGGGTGCTGTGAGAATAGACATTTGTGTAGACGACAAAGCGGACAGGCTCGAAAAACTAGCGCTGTCCGCTTCTCAACAATTCGACGTACTGATCGAAAAGAATTTATCGTTGCTCACCATCCGGCATTATCGCGAAGAGGTACTGCAGCAGCTTTCGCAGGGAAAGCGCATCAGGCTCAAACAGCAATCACCCGAAACGGTGCAGGTTGTTCTGCATGGTTAGAGCAATACTGCAAGAAGGAATATTACGAGGAACACTCCAAAGCCGATCCATGCCCATTTGATCACTGTTGTATCGCCAATCAGGTAGGCGATCAATACACCGATCACGGAAAGCAAAAGACCAAGAACAAAACCACCAATATTGAAATCCGAGGTATCGAATGCTTCAGCCATCACAGTTGAAGTGTCGATATTGTCGTTGTTCTTAATGGCTCTCTTCATTTTCTTCTGAGCAATCTTCAATGAGATTTTCTGTGTCAGCGAAAGCTTTTTACCGGTAATTTCTTTGTATTTTTTCGGCGTTAAAGCAAGGAAGTCCTCAACAGTAAAATTCTTTAAAGGCGTTACAGCGGTACTTTCGCTCTTCGGAGGCAGAGGCTCTGATGTTGGCTCGAGCGATGCGAATGAAGGATAGCCGATAACGAGTACGGCCAGTGCCAACAGGAAGGTTCTCATTAAGTTTGTTGAAATGTAGGTTTTGGTCATAAATACGTTTTGTTAAAAAGGTAATAAAATTCATGCCAATAAAAAACCCTGTTTCTTAAGAAACAGGGTTTTATGCGTAAAATCTTTTGAAGTTTATTTTACTTCTTCAAATTCGGCATCAGTTACGTTCTCTCCACCAGCACCCGCATTTGGCTGCTGTTGCTGACCACCTTCGAAACCAGTGGCTCCTGGTTGGGCGCCGCCAGCGGCGGCCTGAGCCTTGTAAATCTCTTCAGAAGCTGCTGTCCAGGCAGTATTCATTTCAGCAACGGCTGCGTCAATAGCCGCCAGATCCTGCGATTTATGTGCCTCTCTCAGTTTTGTGAGCGCACTCTCAATCGGTGCCTTTTTATCGTCGGGGATCTTATCTCCGAATTCTTTCAATTGCTTTTCTGTCTGGAATATCAGGCTATCGGCCTGGTTTATCTTTTCCACTTTTTCCTTCGCTTCGCGGTCAACTGATTCATTGGCTTTCGCCTCTGCCTTCATCTTTTCAATTTCCTCTTTGGTTAAACCGCTACCAGCTTCGATCCTGATCTTTTGCTCCTTGCCGGTTCCCTTATCCTTAGCCGTTACATGCAGGATGCCGTTCGCATCAATGTCGAATATTACTTCGATCTGCGGAAGGCCTCTTGGCGCAGGAGGAATACCATCAAGGTTAAACATGCCAAGGCTCTTGTTCTGCGATGACATCGGCCTTTCGCCCTGCAACACATGAATCTGAACACCCGGCTGGTTATCGCTGGCAGTAGAGAATACTTCAGACTTCTTAGTGGGGATAGTAGTATTAGAATCGATAAGCCTTGTCATTACACCGCCCATAGTTTCAATACCAAGCGAAAGCGGTGTTACGTCGAGCAAAAGCACGTCTTTCACTTCACCGGTTAATACCGCACCCTGGATCGCTGCACCAACTGCTACCACTTCATCAGGATTCACACCTTTACTTGGCTTGCGGCCGAAGAACTTTTCAACTATTTCCTGAACCTTGGGGATACGCGTGCTACCACCTACAAGGATCACTTCATTAATATCAGACGCCTTCATATCTGCATCTTTCAATGCCTGCTCGCATGGCTTCAGACACCTTTCGAACAGTGAATCTGCCAGTTGTTCAAACTTGGCGCGCGTAAGCTTTTTAACGAGGTGCTTTGGCACTCCGTCTACAGCTGTGATATAAGGCAGGTTGATTTCTGTTTCACTGGAAGACGACAATTCGATCTTAGCCTTTTCAGCCGCTTCTTTTAAACGCTGAAGGGCCATAGGATCTTTACGTAGATCAACCGACTCATCAGTCTTGAATTCGTTTGCGAGCCAGTCCATGATCACTTTATCAAAGTCATCACCACCAAGGTGTGTGTCACCGTTGGTACTCTTTACTTCAAATACACCTTCTCCCAACTCAAGTACAGAGATATCGAACGTACCGCCACCAAGGTCAAATACGGCGATCTTCATGTCGTGAGCCTTCTTATCGAGGCCGTAAGCAAGTGCGGCAGCTGTAGGCTCGTTCACGATACGGCGAACCGTTAGACCCGCAATTTCGCCTGCTTCTTTTGTTGCCTGACGCTGAGCGTCATTGAAGTATGCAGGTACGGTAATAACCGCTTCCTTCACTTCCTGACCCAGGTAATCTTCAGCTGTTTTCTTCATTTTCTGAAGAATCATTGCCGACAACTCCTGTGGAGTGTAAGGGCGACCGTCTATGTCAATACGTACGGTATTATTGTCACCCTTCACCACCTTATAGCTGATGTGAGACATCTCTTCGGTCACCTCATCATAGCGGCGGCCCATAAAACGCTTAACCGACGAAATGGTGTTTTGCGGGTTGGTGATAGCCTGTCTTTTGGCCGGGTCACCTACTTTTCTTTCTCCGTTTTTGAGAAAAGCTACAACTGAAGGCGTTGTACGACGGCCTTCTTCGTTTGGTATTACTACAGGTTCATTTCCTTCAAGAACAGCAACGCAACTGTTGGTAGTTCCGAGGTCAATTCCTATTATTTTTCCCATGGATGATCTTTTTATTATTCACCTGTGATACTCAATGATTATGCCGTGTAACAGATAATGCAAAAATGTCAGCCTCGCGGCAAATTGCTGTCGGTTTTGAAGGTAAAGTTCTTCTGCGTGAGGTAGCTGAATGACACAACAATCACCGTGGTCAGAATCTTGGAAACGGTTGGGTAGATATGAAAGTGCTCGACAAAAAGCTTGATGAAGATGTAGTTCAGAAACACGCAAAGTATCACCAGCAGGAAGTACCTGAACAACTGCACCCTCCCGCGTAAAATGGACCCCGGGAACACAATGTGCCTGTTAAGCAGGTAGCCGGTAGGAAATGAAATGGCAAACGACATCAGGAATGCCGCGATGTGCGGGCTTATTGCACCGGCCGGCGTGAACACCACCTGCTTCTGCAAAATGAAGTTGTATGAAAGGAAGTACAGAAAGATGTCGAGGATGGTGTTTCCGCCACCACAAGCCGCATACCTGAACGTCTGAATAGGCATCAATTTTCGGAACGGCTGGTAGCAAAAGTCAATAATCCCAATAATCCATCCTTTCAGCATGGGCGCAAATTTAAGAAGAGACTTCCATGATTTTAGTCAATAACTGCCTAAGCCGGAATATTATATATGCTTTTTGGCACATATTTGTTGCCTATTACCCCCTTGACCTGTAAGAAGCTGCGTATAGCTACGCAGCTTTTTCATTTGTATAATATAGATGCTACTTTTGCCGTCTCAAAAAAACCAATGGGAATACTTTTCCTCATACAACAAGCGGCAGCAAAAGAATTACAGTCATTAACAGGGTCTGATTTCAAACCGGAAGATATACAGGTATCAGAAACTAAGCCGGAATTCGAAGGCGATTATACGATTGTACTTTTTGGCTTAGCCAAACATCTGAGGAAATCTCCCGAAGCTGTTGGCAAAGAACTCGGCGATCTGCTTGTAGCTAACCAGTCGAATATTGTTGCATCATATAATGTAATCAAAGGCTTTCTCAATGTAACCGTTGCGGAAGATGAATGTTTACAATTTCTCACACTTAATTTTTCAAACGCGGAATTCGGAAGGCAGCCGCAGAATGGAAAAACGATAATAGTAGAATACTCCTCTCCCAACACAAATAAGCCATTACACCTTGGCCACCTTCGTAATAATTTTTTAGGTTGGAGCATATCTGAAATTTTCAGTGCCAATGGTTATGATGTAAAGAAAACTGCTATCGCAAACGACCGTGGTATTCACATCTGCAAAAGCATGGTGGCGTGGAAACAATTTGCCAACGGCGCAACGCCAGAGTCAGCTACAATAAAAGGCGACCACCTTGTAGGAGATTATTACGTGAAATTTGGTGAAGAGCTTAAGAAGCAGGTAAGCGAATTGATAGAGAGCGGAGTTCCAAAAGAAGAAGCCGAAAAGCAGGCGCCTATCATGAAAGAAGCACAGCAGATGCTTGTTGACTGGGAAGCTGGCAAACCTGAGGTGATTGAGTTATGGAGCAAGATGAACGCATGGGTGTATAGCGGTTTCGAACAAACATATAAGAGAATCGGCAGCAACTTCGACAAAACCTACTATGAAAGTGAGGTGTACCTGCTGGGCAAACGAATGGTGGAAGAAGGTTTGAAGAAAGGCGTATTCTATAAAAAGGAAGATGGGAGCGTATGGATCGATCTTACGGCAGATGGTCTTGATGAAAAGATTGTGCAGCGAAAAGATGGCACTGCGGTTTACATTACGCAGGATATTGGTCTGGTTGACTTGAAGCATAAAGAATTTGGCGAAGAGCAGAGCATATATGTAGTAGGCAATGAGCAGGATTATCATTTCAAAGTGCTGAAGCTGATCGCTCAAAAGTTGCAGATTGCCGGCGCGGATGGTATTCATCACCTGAGCTACGGCATGGTTGAATTGCCCACAGGACGAATGAAGACCAGGGAAGGAACCGTTGTTGATGCTGATGATATTGTTGATGAGATGGAATCGATATCAGAGAAGCATACTCGTGAGCTCGGAAAGGTGAATGATTTTACTGAAGAAGAATTGAAGCAACTGTATACCACCATTGGATTAGGAGCGCTGAAATTTTTCCTGTTACGTGTTGATCCAAAAAAGAGAATGGTGTTCAATCCCGAAGAGTCGATCGATTTTCATGGATTTACCGGACCCTTCATTCAATATACTTACGCGAGAACAAAATCGATATTAAGAAAAGAAAAGCCTTCATTTGGAAATCGCGGCGATAAACTGCTGCCTTCGGAGAAGAAACTGATCATAGATCTCGAAAAATATCCTTCTATACTTGCCGAAGCTGCCGTGGAGATGAATCCCTCCGTAGTGGCCAATTATGTGTTCAGGCTTGCACAGGCGTTTAACTCCTTCCTCACCGAACAGCGTGTACTTACGGCCGAAACCCAGGAAAAGAAAGAGCTGCGCTTACAACTTTCGCAGTTTGTAGCGAATGTTCTGGGTAGTGGTATGCATCTCCTTGGAATTAACGTACCTGAACGAATGTGACGCAACCCGCTAATAATCTACCTCGTATATCCATACACACAGCATAGCGAATAATTGATTAAATTATAAGGATCAAATACTGATTGTTTGGATAACCTCCGGGAAATTATCGAGGCCTGTACTAAAAATCACGGCGCTTCACAGAAATCGCTGTACGAGCGCTACTATGGGTATGCCCTGAAGATTGTATTCAGGTATGTGTACAGGTACGATAAGGCGGTTGATGTAGTGAACGACGGATTTGTTAAGCTATTCAGGAATATTGACCGTTTTAAAACCGACGATTACGAACATATCGAGCAAAGGTTCATGGGTTGGATGAAGAGGATAATGATTAATGTAGCGATTGATGAACTAAGGCGAAGCAGCATGCTCGTTGAAATTGGCGGAATACCGGACTACGTCTGGGAAACTGCAGATAAAAGCCTTTCACCCGACCAGTCACTTTTATATAAGGAACTGATTTCGCTGGTTAAGCAATTGCCTCCTGCCTATAGAGCGGTGTTTAATATGGTTGTGATTGATGGACTATCTCATCACGAAGTAGCCGGTGTATTGGATATTTCGGTGGGTACATCAAAATCAAACCTGTCAAGAGCAAGGGTTATTTTACAAAAACACATCAAAGACCTTGAGGCTTCCGCAATATGAAATATTTCGACGACGATATGGATGAGTTGTTTAATAAAGCCGGGCGCGACTATCCGCTGAAAACGGATCCTCCGAATTGGGATGCGGTTCGCGGGGCGTTGTATCCCGGGGAAGTAACGGCTCCCAAGGCGAAGAGTGGATGGAGGAGGTATTTGCCGCTTTTGCTTTTGCTGTTGATACCGCTGGGGGTTTATTTGTTTGTTGAAAGAGAAGGGGCTTCCGGAAGCAGCGCAGAAAAAGATCGACAGGAAAACAAAACCAAAAATGAAAACGTTTTATCCGGTCAACCTAAAAGCAGCGAAAACGTTCCTGGTTTATCTGTAAAGAAAAATGCTTTACCTGGGCAAGCGGCGAACAAAACAGTTTCATCGAACCAACCTCAACCTGAAAACAGCAGCTCCATCCCTGATGTTTCTATAACAAAGAATTTTACTGCTAAGAAAACAGGAAACGAAAATATTGTATCTCATCACGTCAATAACAAAAAATCGACTGCTGACTTTTTTTTAACAAACACTTTATCGGACGAAGATCTGCTGCAATGGAACAAATTTCCTCCCTATGGAACATTCCAAAAGCCAGAGATCAACATCCCTGTAAAGCAACAAATAGAAAAAACACCATCCGTACCCAATGCTAAAAAGAAGAAACCTTCGAATAAAAAAGGATTCTATTATGGAATAACGGCCGCACCCGACATTTCAAGAATAAAAGGCCAGGAAGTAAAGGGAACCGGATACTCAGCAGGCATAATCGCAGGATACCAGTTGAACGCTCACTGGTCAGTAGAAGTCGGCTTGCTATGGAGCCGAAAGAAATATTTCACCGATGGTAAGTATTTCAGTAAAGAAGGCGCACAAATACCATCAACCGTAGATATAACATGGCTTAACGGAGGCTGCAATATGTTCGAATTTCCGCTGCTTGCACGCTACGATCTTTCAGTGAAAAAGAACACGTTCTTCGCAACAGCAGGATTGATTTCCTACATGATGAAGAAAGAGGATTACAAGTACGGTGCATGGGCGGGTCCGGGTCCGTGGTATTATGAAGGAGAAAGAAAGTATGACCGTTCGGGCGACCACTTGTTTTCAAACTTACAGTTAAGTGCAGGTTATAAATTCAGTCTTTCCCCAAAAATGAATATAAGGATTGAACCATATTTAAAAGCTCCCTTGAAGAAAATTGGTATCGGTAAAATGCCGGTCACCAGCGCCGGACTTTTATTCGGCATTACGAGGGATTTCCGTTAACCATAACAATATATTTCAAATTTTCCCGGTTAATAACGGGGTGACCGTTTATTGCCCTCAAGCATCCCAAAAATTGAAAACAGTTTAAATCATGAAAAAGTTTCTGAGTTGCGCGGCTTTGCTGGCCGTTTTGTTCTACTCCTGTACAAAAAGTGGCACCGATGGCGATAATAACAACCCTCCTGACCCTCCGGGCGGTGGCGGTAATTGCGATACCGTTAATATGGAATACGCAGCCAACGTGGTGCCAATACTACAGGCAAATTGTTACAGCTGTCATGGCACAAATACGAACAGCGGGAGCATGGGCAGGGTGCTCGAAGGCTATAGCAACATTAAACCTTATGCAGAAAGTGGTACGCTTGCCGGCGTGATCAGTCATGCGCAGGGCTTTATCCCGATGCCGCAAAACGGACCTAAGCTATCGCAATGCAACATTGATAAGATAAAGTCTTGGATATCGAATGGAATAAAGGATAACTAATGAAAAACCTACGCAATGAAAACAACAATCATATTGCTGATAGCGTGTTGTTTGGCATTGGCAAGCCAGGCGCAACTTATCATGACTAAAAGCGGAACCATCAGCTTTCACTCTCATACTCTTCTTGAAGATATCGATGCCGTAAACGATCATGTATTGGCCGTAATCGACGCAAATAAAAAAAGCATCGCGTTCAGCCTGCTGATGAAGCAATTTGTTTTTCCACGAAAGCTCATGCAGCAACATTTCAATGAAAATTATGTTGAAAGCGATAAGTTTCCTAAGGCAACATTCAGTGGTGCGTACACGGAAACAGCAGATCTTACTAAAGATGGCACCTACACTCTCAAAGTAAATGGGAAACTATCGATCCACGGCGTTACGAAAGATGTGTCGCTGCCAGCCACGCTAACAATCCAGGGTGGAACCATTACCGGAAACAGCACCTTCAAGCTCAATCCCACTGATTATAACATTGAAATTCCGTTTCTCGTCCGCGAAAAGATAGAAAAAGAAAACACAGTAAAAGTAAAGGTTGAATGGAAACAAAATTGATACGCACGCACATACTGCTCTCTTTCGTTTTTCTTGTGCTAGTAAGCCCGTGCTTCTCGCAGGATTCGCTATTAACGATGCTGGAAGATTCTTCAAAATCGGGCGCATCTATGCCGGTGAAAGGAACGTTCAAGGCAATACATCTCATCAACACCCAAACGGTTGAATCGCCGGCGAAAAACGACCTCAACTTTATTATCATGCACCGCTTCGGAAAACTAAACGATGGTGCGTATAATTTCTTCGGACTCGACAATGCATCCATTCGTCTCGGCCTGGATTATGGCATAAGCGATCGCTTTGCAATTGGCATCGGCAGAACATCGCTCGAAAAAACCTTTGATGGTTATGTCAAATACAAATTGCTTCAACAAACCGAAGGCGCGAAACGCGTTCCGGTAAGTGTGAGCATCCTTGGAGCCATCAATCATATGACGCTAAGGTCAGCCACATTTGTAAGCGCTAAGAATAAAAACACCTATGTAACCCAGGTGTTGATAGCGCGCAAATTCACTCCCGCATTATCATTGTTATTGGCGCCTGCTTACCTGCATTATAACCGTTACCCGGCTCTGAACTCAGCTAAGGAAGTTTTTGCAGTAACAGCTGGCGGGCGATTTAAATTCACAAAACGAATGGCTATCACCGCAGAATACAACTACCTCGTACCAGGCATGCTCAATGCAATGGACCTTACAAACTCTTTGTCGTTGGGAGTAGATATCGAAACCGGTGGACACGTTTTTCAATTGGTGTTTACAAATTCTGCAGGGATGATCGAATCGCAATACATCGGAAAAACCGATGGGTCATGGGGTGATGGGGATATATTCTTTGGATTTAATGTATCGCGGAATTTCTCTTTTGGAAAGAAGAAATAATGCTGACTGCAGCAGGCGCCCCTGCCGGACGCTTATAGTCCTCCCCCACCCGCCTGCTGTCGCTTTGATTTCAATGATGGATCCATCGATATTGCTCTGTCACAAATCTGCTGACCCTTATCCTTTTCACCTTTCTTTTGATAAGCAAGACCGATCATATAAAGTACCTCCGCATTCGTGCTGTCAATAGTGAACGCGCGGTCCCACATATCTATAGCTTCCTGGTATTTCGCACCTTTGTAATAAGCCTGCGCAATCTGAAAAATCAATTCAGCATCTTCAGGCTTTTTTTTCAATACTTCACCCAATACTTCTGCGCCCTTAGCATTATCGCCTAATTTGATATAGGTGTTTCCAAGGTTTTCGAGGTAGTCGTTTGTTTTCTTGTATCCCTTTTCTCCCGCAAGCAACATCATCTTCAACGACTTTTTATAATCAGGTACCGATTGATACACCAGTGCACATTCGTATAACCAGTTGCTCTTACTGGAATCCATAGCAATCGCTTTCTCGAGATGTGATACCGCTTTCTTGTAATTGCTCATGTCAACATACGCCCTGCCCATGAGGTATGGCACCTGCGCATTACCAGGCTCTTCAACAGCCGCTTTGTCGAGCAGTTTTATTACTTCAGCATAATTTTCTTCCTGGTATTGTTTTCGGGCGAGTTGCAGAGAACTTTCCGTTTGTGCAAATGAATTAACAGTCACAAAGAGTGAAACGGCAAAGATCAGGTTTTTCATTACTTAAGAATTACAGCCCCCAACGGCGGAAGGTGGACGTTTATTTCATACCACTTTCCCTTTTTATCAACCATTTTAGTTTCCACCGAAGGATTATACACGTCGCCTGTTCCGTAGTATTTTTTACCATCACTATTGAATATCTCCTTCCACTTGCTCTTTCCTTGCGCATATACCTTCCAATCCAGGCGCGCAACAGGCGTGAAATTTAAAATTACAAGCAGCTCTTCATCGGGATCTTTGCCTTTTCTCCTGTACACCACAACACTTTCCTGGCGATGATTGAGGTCCACCCATTCAAATCCGTCCTGCTTAAATTGTCGTTCGTATAGCGCCGGCTCGCTCCGCAGCAGTATATTCAAATCACGCATGTAATCCTTCAACTTGCTGTGCGGTTCAAAATTTAATAAGTCCCACTGAAGTTCGCTTTTATAGTTCCATTCGCTTGTAGATCCAAATTCGTTACCCATGAAAAGCAACTTACCTCCCGGGTGCGTAAACATGTATGCATACATGCAACGCAGGTTGGCAAATTTCTGCCATTCGTCGCCTGGCATTTTATAAAGCATCGGGCTTTTGCCGTGAACGATCTCATCGTGACTCAGCGGCAGCATGAAATTTTCATCATAGAAATACATCATGCTGAACGTAAACTTATCCTGCTGATGTTGCCTGGCAAGCGGATCGAGTTTAAAGAAATCCAGCGTATCATGCATCCAGCCCATCATCCATTTCATTCCAAAACCTAAACCTCCGCTGTGGGTTGGTTTACTGATGCCTGGCCAGTCTGTTGCTTCTTCGGCAATCATCTGCACATCTTCAAAATCCCTGTATATCGTTTCGTTTAGATCTTTAATAAATACGATTGCTTCAAGGTTTCCGTCTCCACCAAATTCATTCGGCTCCCACTCTCCTTCGTCACGTGAATAATTAAGTTTGAGCATCGAGCTCACTGCATCCACGCGCATTCCGTCAATATGATATTTATCGAACCAAAAACGGGCGCCCGATATCAGGAACGATTTCACTTCACCTCTCTTATAATTAAAGATGTAACTGTTCCAGTCTGGATGAAACCCTTTGCGCATGTCGGCGTACTCATAGGTATGCGTACCATCGAACATAAACAAACCATGCGCATCGTAAGGAAAATGCGAAGGGACCCAGTCGAGAATTACACCGATACCTTCAGCATGAAATGTATCGATGAGATTCATCAACTGCTGTGGTGTACCAAAGCGCGACGTCGCGGCAAAATACCCTGTGCCCTGGTAACCCCAGCTGCCATCGAACGGATGCTCCATTACAGGCATCAGTTCAACATGCGTATATTTCATGTCACGAACATACTTCACCAGTTTATCCGCAAAAAAATCATAGGTGTTGTACGACTCCTCATCGTTTTTATCGGGACGCATCCAACTGGCAAGGTGCACTTCGTAAACACTCCATGGCGCCTTTAACGAGTTGTGTTTCTTGCGCGATTTCATCCACGACTTATCATCCCACTTGTAATCGAGATCCCATGTTTTTGTAGCGGTAGCAGGGCGTATCTCCCAGAAATTTCCATAAGGATCGCCCTTCTCTGTAATCGCGCCCTTATATCCATGGATATGATACTTGTACATGGCCCCGCGCTGTATCTCGGGGATAAAGCCCTCCCAGATTCCGGAATTGTCCATCCTCACAAACAATGGATGCGCGTGAGGATCCCAATTATTGAATTCACCTATTACCGAAATGTATGTTGCATTCGGCGCCCATACCGCAAAATAATAACCGGGCTTGCCAAGTACATCACGTGCATGTGAACCAAACCGTTCGTAGGCGTTATAAAGGGTGCCGTGCTGAAAGTTGCGAACGTCTTCTTCACTGAACAATGAATAGTTCCAAACCGATTTTGTAGCATCTACAAAATGTATCTCCTCATATTTCTTCTGCGAACCCATGCACAAATAATTTATACGGTTTTAGGAAGCCTTATCCTGGTGCCGCCGGGGTCATACACGTAGATGACGCTTACCGCTGCACACAGCATAAATATTCCCGAAAGAATGAGTGCATATACAGGTTGATTGTTGTAAATATTCTTCACCATCGGCCCGCCTACAATGCCGTTTAATATCTGCGGAATAGTGATGAAGAAGTTAAAGATACCCATGTATATACCCATTTTACCAGCAGGTATCGACGATGATAATATTACGTATGGCATCGCCAGGATACTTGCCCACGCCACACCTACGCAGGCCATCGAAAAAATCAGGAATTCTTTATTTGGCGCGAAATAGAATGAAATCAGTCCGATGCCACCAATGATCAGCGAAATGGCGTGTGTATTTTTTCTGCCCACCCGTTTTGCAATCGATGCAAGAAACAATGCATAGATCGCCGAAACCAGGTTATATACACCGAAAATGATGCCGGTCCAGCTTTGTGCTTTCCTGTACATCTCGGAACTCTTATCCTCGACAGGTAATCCGAATATATGCGTGGCGATAGAATCTGTTGTAAATACCCACATCCCGAATAATGCAAACCAGCTGAAGAACTGAACAAGTCCCAACTGCTTCATCGTTCTGGGCATCGCGGCAAAGTCTTTGAATATAGAAGACAACCCTGCATGCTGGCCTTCCGTTTTACCGTGATATTTCTCGTAGTCGGACGGATTGTATTCTTTCGTTTTAAATACCGTCCATAGTATACTCAATATGAAAATGACCGAGCCGATATAAAACGCATACTTCACATTATTGCCCACTACTCCTTCCGGCGCGGTTTCAGCAACGTCGAACCAGTTTGCAAGTATGAACGGCAGCCATGAACCAATTACTGCTCCTATGCCAATTAAAAATGTTTGTATCGAAAATCCAAGCGTGCGTTGTTCATCTGGCAGTATGTCGGCCACCAGTGCGCGAAACGGTTCCATGGCGAGGTTGAAGCATGCGTCCATTATCATCAGAAACCCTGCACCAATAATTACCAGCGATGCGATATTGCCCAGTATGTTGGCGTTCGGCATCAGGGCTAATGCGCTGGCCGACAAAATAGCGCCTGCAAGAAAGTAAGGTTTTCTTCTGCCAAGCCTGTTCCATGTACGGTCGCTGTAATGCCCAACAATGGGCTGCACGATCATTCCAACGAGAGGGGCCGCAATCCAGAACCACGAAAGTTTCTCGATGTCGGCACCGTAGTTTCTTAAAATTCCGGAAGCATTTGAATTTTGTAGCGCAAAGCCAAATTGAATACCCAGGAAGCCGAAGCTCATGTTGAATATCTGCGATACAGACAGGCGCGGCTTGGTAGCCAGCGGTGACGTAGCCGCAGACGAGATCGTTGTGTTGCTGGACATATTTTATTTATCAGCCGATAGTAAATCCGTTGGGGACTACTGCACCTTTCTTGATCACGACTATACCTTCTTTAACAGTATAAAGAGAATGGTCGGTGTTTTCGAGATGAGGTCCGCCATTGATTTTGACATCGTCGCCGATGCGGCAATTCTTGTCCACGAGCGCATGAGAGATCAAACACCTGTTGCCTATACCAACGTTTGGAATACCGTGATGGTGCGCATTTTCAATTTCTTCGATCGTTTCAAAATAATCGTTACCCATTATATAGCTGCTGATAATGGATGTACCATACCCAATACGCGAACGAATGCCTACAACACTGTTTTCTACCCTCGACGCATTTACGATGCAGCCTTCTGCAATGAGTGAATGTTCAAGCGTTGTTCCGCTGATTTTTGCAGGCGGCAGCATGCGTGCGCGTGTATATATGCTGCGTGTATTATCAAAGAGGTTGAAATCGGGAATATCTTTTGTCAGCCCGAGGTTGGCTTCATAAAAAGAATAAATGTTTCCGATGTCGGTCCAG
Source organism: uncultured Chitinophagaceae bacterium (assembly GCA_963782225.1). Classification (GTDB taxonomy): domain Bacteria; phylum Bacteroidota; class Bacteroidia; order Chitinophagales; family Chitinophagaceae; genus Flavitalea. The sequence continues at coordinate 2,777,236 of CAWAIQ010000004.1, read as the reverse complement.
TAACCTTCGTACTGGAAGCTTGATACTTTGTATTTAGCGAGCGATTGGGGAATAATTTCTTTACCGAAGTCTGTTCCTTCTTTAAATTCATTTTCGAGAAGTTCAAACATCAGGTCTCTGTTGAAGATATAGATACCCATTGAAGCCAGCCAGTGTTTTCCTGCTGCCTGCATCTCAGGACCTGTATCGCTGCGCCACTGGTTAAGAAGCTCTGCGCCTTTAGGCTTTTCTATAAATGAAGTGATAAAGCCATCTTCATTCTTTTTCAGGATACCGAAATCGGAAGCTTCCTTTTCAATCACGGGAATAGTTGCGATAGATATGTCGGAACCACTTTCGATATGGCTATTAAGCATAGCCATGAAATCCATCTGGTATAGTTGGTCGCCGGAAAGAATAAGAATGTATTCGCTTGGAAATGTTTTGATGTGTCGCAACCCCTGCCTCACCGCATCGGCGGTACCCTGGTACCACGTTGGGTTATCGGGTGTTTGTTCGGCAGCGAGGATGTCAACAAATGCTGAACTGAAAGCACTGAAGTGATAGGTATTTTTGATGTGCCTGTTAAGTGATGCAGAGTTGAATTGAGTTAACACAAACATTCTGCTGATACCGGAGTTCAAACAATTCGAAATGGGTATGTCTACCAGGCGGTATTTCCCGGCGATAGGTACCGCTGGTTTAGAGCGGCTCGCAGTAAGTGGAAATAACCTCGTTCCAGCACCTCCTCCCAATATTACAGCAAGTATTGATTTTGACATACGACAAGTTATTTGATTTATTTTATTAATCGTTCATACACCTGGATATATTTCTGAACGCTGATGCGCCAATCGAAATCAAGATTCATCATTGTTTCCCTGTTTGCATTCATCTTCTTTTTGTTGCGATACAATTCAACAGCACGATACACCGCCTGCGATACGTCGCCCGTTGATGTATGGTTATAACATATGCCATACCCTCCCGGATCTTCGTAATCGATAACAGTGTCTGACAGGCCGCCCGTTCTTCTCACCATCGGCACCGTTCCATAGCGCATTGAATACAGTTGGTTCAATCCGCACGGCTCAACACGCGATGGCATCAGTAAAAAATCCGAGCCTGCATACATTAAGTGACTGAGCGCCTCATTATAACCAATGAACACTGCATAGTCGCCTGATGCATGTTCCATCATTCTTTCCAACTCACGTTCGGTGTGAGGATTGCCGCTGCCCAGTACGAGGAAATTCATCCTCCTCCCAACATGCCAGAACGAATCTCCAAAAACTGCCGGTAGAATGTCCGCGCCTTTCTCCCCCACCAACCTGCCGATAAAAGATATAAGTGGTTTTTGAAAATCGAGGTTAAAACGCTCGCACAGCTCCATCTTGTTTTTTGCCTTACCCGCTTCAAAATCCTGCACACTAAAATGGTGGGTGATATACTTGTCGGTCTGCGGATCCCACACGTTACTATCAATACCGTTGAGAATACCCACGCATTTTCCCTTCTCGAATTCAAACAACGCTTCGAGTCCGTTACTCATCGACTTCAGTTCTTCGAGGTAGTTTGGACTCACCGTAGTTACCAGTGATGCACATTTAATGCCACTGGCAAGTGGATTGATGGTATTCTGCCAATCGAGCTTTCCCCAGTTCCACATATCCCATGGTGGAATGTATATGCTTTTATCCCATCCCATCCATCCCTGGTACTCGGCATTATGAATGGTAAGTACTGTTGGAATATGGCGAAGCGAAACGTATTTATGACAGTTGCCCATCATAAAAGGTATCAGGGCTGTATGATGATCGTGTACGTGAATGATGTCGGGTTGATGTTGCCATGCCGTTACCCAGTCAAGTACGGCAATCTGAAACGCTGTGAAGCGCTCGGTATCGTCATCGTAGCCGTAAACCTTTTCACGATCCAGCAGCCCGTTGATATCGAGAAGATACAGGTCGAAGCCAAGCTCGTTCGTTTGTTCTTTGATGACGGTAAACTCAAACCACCTGTTGCCAAGATTCGTGAATCCTTTATGAACTACATCCCATGAGTGATTGTACAAATACTTTGTGCGGTACATTGGCATCACCACCTTCGCAACATGGCCTGCCTGGTTAAGATAAAGAGGAAGTGCGCCGGCAACATCGCCTAAACCACCAGCCTTTGCAACCGGGTAACATTCTGCGCTGACGTGTAGTATCTCCATCGGAATTTTGATTCGTTTAAGCCGCCCGGTTAATTGAATATAACTGAACGAATCCCATTCAATTTATGAAGGTTTTATAAACTTATCGTCAGTGAATTAAAAAATTTTTACGTAGCAAATTGTTTGTATTTTCAGCACCAAATCAACCAAACTAACGATTATGGCCCAGGATATACTGCAGACGCCAACGGCCGCTCCACAACAAACAAAATGGTCGCAGTTCGGAACACTTATCACAGTGTTTTTTTTCTGGGGCTTTGTGGCAGCATCCAATGGAATTTTTATCCCGTTTTGTAAAACTCACTTCCAGCTCGATCAGTTCGAATCACAGTTAGTTGATGCGGCATTTTATGGCGCTTACTTTTTCGGGTCACTTATCCTATATATTCTTTCTACCGTTAGTCGCGTGGATATTCTAAACAAAATCGGGTACAAAAGCGGCATCATATACGGATTATTGATTTCAGTTATCGGCGCAATAGGTATGGCATTCATCTCTACGTCTGAAGATGCCACATTCGGCATGGTGCTCGTAGCCTTCTTTACCATCGCGCTTGGATTTTCGCTTCAGCAAACATGCGCGCAGCCATTCGCTGTTGCACTCGGCGCGCCGGAATCAGGTGCACACCGGTTGAACATGGCAGGTGGTATCAACTCAATAGGTACACTGTTAGGACCACTCGTGGTAAGCGTTGTACTTTTTGGTGGCATTGCCGATACAGGTAAAGAGGCCACACTTGGCAACATCAAACAATTATACATCATCCTTGCTGCGTTGTTTACAGGAGTGGCGGTATTCTTCGGCATCTCGAAATTGCCACGCGTAACCAGCGACGAAAAGATTGAAAAAAGTCCCAAAGCCCTCACAACCCTTATCATTATAAGCATCCCCACTTTTATTCTCATATTCCTTAATGAATGGGTGGTAAAGCATTTTGGCGATGCCGCAAAGGGGTACCTCATCATTATCACACTCATCATTACTATCGGTTCACTCTTTTACGGAATGGGTGCATCGAAGAAGAACAAAACAGGCTGGGGCGCCATGCAATACCCGCAGCTCGTGCTCGGTATGGTGGCCATTTTTGTGTATGTAGGTGTGGAAGTAACGGTGCAAAGCAATATGGGTGCGTTGCTTAAAACAGCAGACTTTGGTGGGTTGAACGAAAAGTTCATCTCGCAGTATATCTCGTTGTACTGGGGCAGTTTGATGATAGGAAGACTCACGGCTTCTATATCTGTATTCAACTTCACCAAATCAACCAAAAGAATTCTTACGGTAATCGTTCCGTTTGTGTGCTTCGCACTCATTCTGCTGGTGAACGTTCTGAGAGGAAATGATGTAGGCAATCTGTATGTATATGTTGTTTGCATCGTGTTCCTGATAGCAGCGTTCTTTTATGCGAACGAAAAGCCTGTAGCCATGTTGCTCAGTGTATCGGTAATGGCTACAATCGCTACGCTCATCGGGCTATTTACAACAGGTGATGTTGCAAAATTTGCCTTTATCAGCGGCGGTCTGTTTTGTTCCGTAATGTGGCCTTGCATTTTCGCTCTTGCCATTGCGGGCCTGGGTAAATACACCAGCCAGGGATCGGCATTTCTTATTATGATGATCCTTGGAGGGGCTATCATTCCCCCGTTGCAGGGCGCTATCTGCGACATCGACGCCACGAATCCCGAGGGCATCATGAATACAACGTATACTCACTTCTCCTACATAGTTCCGGTTATTTGTTTTGCTTATCTTGCATGGCACGCGCTGAAGTCAAGGCAGGTACTGAAATCGCAGGGAATTGATTTCGATCAGCAGATCAGCAGCGGACATTAAGATTAGACAACATGGCGAAAACAACCTCTCTGCAGCAGCTCGCTGTGGGCATTGACATAGGCGGCACGGGTACTAAGTTTGGGATCGTTGACCGCAACGGAAACATTCTGTTCTCAGGTGAAATTTCTTCACGCAATCACTCAGAAGTTGAAGGATTTATCGATGAACTTCACGGCGTTCTTTACCACCTGATAGAAAAAGCGGGCGGAGCGGGACGTATCAGGGGCATCGGTGTTGGCGCACCCAACGGAAACTTTTATTCCGGTACGGTGGAGTACGCTCCTAACCTGCCCTGGAAAGGAATAATACCTTTCGCAAAGATGCTTGAGGAAAAGTTTCGCCTTCCGGTAGTTCTTACCAACGATGCAAACGCAGCGGCGATTGGCGAGATGATGTATGGCGCCGCCAAAGGCATGAAGGACTTTATCATGATCACCCTTGGAACAGGTGTTGGCAGTGGTATCGTAGCCAACGGAAAACTCATTTATGGTCATGATGGTTTTGCAGGCGAACTTGGTCACACGATCATCATTCCTAATGGAAGATTGCATGAAGGCACGGGCAAGCTTGGCTCGCTTGAAAGCTATGCTTCCGCTACCGGAGTGCGGCTGACCGCACTAGAAATGCTTGGTAAGTCGACTGAAAAAAGTTTGCTGAGTGATATCAATCCAAAAAAGATCGATTCTAAAAAAGTATACGAAGCCGCCATTCAGGGCGACGCTTTAGCAAAAGAAGTTTTTGATTTTACGGGTCAGATACTCGGACTCGCGCTCGCAAACTTCGTAATGTTTTCAAGTCCCGAAGCCATTATTCTTTTCGGCGGACTCACAAAAGCCGGCGATTTGATTTTAAAGCCTACAAGAGAAAGTATGGAGACTAACCTGTTAAAGGTTTTCCAGAACAAAGTGAAAATTCTTGTGAGCCATCTTCGCGAAGCCGACGCAGCCATACTTGGCGCGAGTGCGCTCGTGTGGGAAATGAAGAACGGTTAGCGTTTTGAACCGCTTTCTCAAATATGTTTTTGTTACAGGACTCGTCGCGGGTGCACTCGATATCACCGGAGCTTATATTGTTCAATATTTTCGCACAGGAAAATTTGCAGACAAATTGCTTCATTATATTGCTGCCGGCTGGATAGGTGTTCCCAACGCAATGAAAGGTGGTAGCGGCACTGCGCTCGTGGGATTACTTTCTCACTTCCTGATCGCAACAATTTTTGTATTGATATTCTTTGTCGCGTATCCGCGAATAAAGCTTTTAAGAGGAAACCAAATTATAACGGGCTTGCTGTATGGGCTGTTGATTGACCTGGTTATGTCGAGGCTTGTACTTCCCTTTTCTGCTTTGCACGCACAACCTGTATTTGAGTGGTCGAAGTACCTTGTAAATGCGCTGGTAGTAGGTATCGCCATCGGAATTCCCGCAGCCATTGCATCGGCAAAATACTATGCTTCGCGAGCTTTCAATTCGGCAGAAATCAATCGTAAATAGTATTGAAGTTTCTTCAGATCATCTATATCCATGTTGTCTAATCTTGCCGAGAACTGATGAGAGAGGTCGTTGAACTGGTCGATAAGCTCACTTGGCGAAAGTTGCTGGAGGTAATTTTGGGTAAGCCCGAGGACCACACTCGATGTAGCGTTTTCATGGTGCTGCATCTCTCCTTTAATGCAATTAGCGTGCTAACGCTATGGTACCCCGTTGTACCACTCGCTGAACTGCCCGCCTATCCTTTCATAAGAATACTTCTTGGACTCTTCAACAAGGGCGGTTGTATCGAACGACGGGTAGTTATTCATCATCCATAACATTTTCTCCGCAAGCATTTGAGGTTGATCGAGAGGAACAAATGTTCCCGTCACATTTTCTTCTACCAGCTCGTGCATTACAGGAATATCGCTCACTATCACAGGCAAGCCTGCCGCCATTGCTTCTATCACTACGCAGCCGAATGTTTCGAAACGCGAATACAAAACGAGGGAATGACATTGCCTCAATTCCCCGCCCAGCACAGCCTGATCAACCTCAAATCTATGATCAACGACATCCCGAAGGCCATTTTCGGTAATGAATGTTGAAATGTTTGTATTCTGCGGACCATAGATGATAAACGTGAAAGGAGTTGTTGAGATCCGTTTCAAAAGGACGACTGCAGCTAATATTTCAAGCGGACTCTTCTGATAATTAAGCACTGAAACATGTATGAAAGTAAAGATCCGGTGCTTGTCAGATGAAGGATAAAAGATGTTGTGGTTGACAACATTCGGAATCCTGACAGGTGCGGTAATGCGAAATCTGCTGGCTATTGCCCCGCCAAGATAATGGCTAACCGCAGAAGCCGACGATGAATTTTTGTAGATGATTTTCATCAACCATCTCGCCACACCTTGCTGATCTGTGAAGTTTGGTTGTGCTTCGGGGCAGAAGATCGTCCACTGTTCAGATACCACGTACCTCGTTCCATAGCGCCACTTCGCATATAAGGCCCCCAGCCCGGCCTTGTAACAAATATGAACATTAACCAGGTCAGGCTTACCTTCCTGGCGAACATATTCGTCGATCAGCTTTTTCTGAAGAACGAAATAAGTGATCGCCGATGAAACCTTCGCAAGTAGCCGGTGAGATGATCCTTTATAGTAGGCTATGACAGATCGGTACCGGTTGTGATGGCGCACACTCTCAACCGTTTTGTTTCCGGATGTTCTGTTAAGATGATCCTTTACAATATGAATGACCGTAATATCATTCACTAACGACGCTGCTCTCGCATGCCGCTCAATAAAATCTCCGGAAAGTGGTTCAAGCTTGTCAGGAAACCAGGTTGCGAACCAGAGTATTTTTTTCAACGCTCATCTCTTTTTTAAAAACGAGATAAACATAACAATAATAAATAAAATACCCAATGCTACTGATCAGCGCCGCCGCATTGATGCCATATGTTGGAATAAACACAGCGTCGGCAATCACGATGAACACAAAAGCAAACAGCGATCCCCTGATATTTACGATAATCCGGTCTTCAGCCGAAAAATAGGCGGTATATGGATACATGCCCGACATGGCGATGATACCGGGAATGATAAGAAGGAACGGTATAAACATATTGGCAAAGCTTGGCCCGTAAATCCATGGAAACAACCAGTAGCCCGACATTCCAAGTGCCAGGCAGATAAATGTGTAAAGGAGCACGAGCTTCGAAGAAAAACCTTTCACCTGTCTTGTCATCTCCGGTTTGGTACCGGCAGCGATGAAAGGAAACATCACTGTCGAGATCATAGCCGGCAGAATAAAGAACAGCTGTGCAATTTTCGACACCTGGATGTAATTGCCCATGTCTTCAGCACTGCAGAAATACTTAATGAAAAAGTAATCGATTCGTGTGAGGCCAAGGAACAAAATATTCGCAATAAACGCGTATGAAGAATACCTGAAAATCTTAGATATATTTTTTGAAGTAACCTTCAGGATGAACTTCTCCTCTTTCGATACGATAAACAGGGAAAGAAATAAAAGCAAACCATGCACGAGAAACGAATAGAAGTATATTGGAATAAATGAAGCCGGCACTTCTACTCTCGAAAATTCGTTAGTTACGATGAGAAATATAATCAGCGTGATGTTGATCATCAGCGAAAAAACATTCGGAATAACGAAGTTGTATTTCGAAAAGTAAATCGCGTTACCAAAAGCAATGAGCATGTTACCTGCTACAAATGCTATCGGATACATTATGGGGTACTCTATTGCCCCCGGGTTGTAATAATTATACAGGTAATAAAGAGCCAGCGTAAGCGCGGTAACAATTGCCGTCCATGTTAGCGAAAAATTAATGAGCCGGCCTTCGCGCATCGACTTCCTTGCCGTATAATATGCTACCCCAGATTCGAGGCTAAAGCCAAGCAGCTGGATGAGAAAGGCATTAATAGTAAAGAAGTAAAATACATAGCCTGTGGCGGCAGCGGCGTAGTACCTCGCGAAAAGTACATTAAGCGCAAAAAGGAAGAACAAAGAGAGTGCCTTCCATACCACGTGCTTGTTGACTGAGCTGTTAAATTCTAACGTTTCCACATTTAATTGTTTAGCGGTAATAGAGATTAATGGAACGATTTTCCAGTGTGGAAAGATTGGTATGAAAACATTTATTGAAGAGTACACGAAACCCGTTAACAGAATTGAACGGCGTTTCCCAACCAGAATACTTTTGATCTGAACAGTAAACTGCGTAAAAGATACTACATCCTTCTTGTTCAAACAAGGGATCGGTCTCATCAAATTTATAACCGTGATCGCCTTGTAGTATAATTACTAACTCTTTACCCTTATAGATGTCTTGCAGTGAATCAACAAAGCCCGACAATGCCTGGTTAGCCGTCTTAATAGAAGACACATATCTGTCGGGGTACATGCCGAAGCCGGTGGCAGTGTCCAGTGATCCATCTGCCTTGTAAATGAATGGTTCATGCGTAAACATGTAGTGATACATAAGGAAAGCAGGTGCATTTTCGGCGGCGGCATCCCGGGCGGCGGCGATACTTTCTGTAAGGAGTAAGCGCCGGTAGTTGGCTTCCGATTTGATACCTTCTGCCAGGCTGGTCTTTGAAAAAATATTGACAAAATTCCAGCCTATATCCTGTTTCATACGGCCACTGAGCGTTTGATTGTCTATTAACCGGGCATCTGCATTCACAAAGTACTCATGCGCCTTTGTCGGGTATCCGTCAACGTTATAAATCGTATAGTTATAAATTTTATAGCCTGCAGACTTCAATAGCTTCGTAACATTCGTTTCCTGCAATGAAATATTTCCTCTTACAATGTCCCGATACCTGATGACGGAATGATTTTCAAGGCCAGGCAGGTAGGTCATGTCCAGCGACGACACGAGCGAATAGTGAGTGTAATTATATGGGCTCCATGCGGTGTCGGCAACAAAAAATCCCTTCGACCGAAGTGTATCGTTGAATGGATTTATAAAGTTCCACTTCTTTTTAAGTGCCGTATTCCCGGAGTATTCATCCATCACTATCCAGACGATTGTAGGTTTCGTGACCGAATCAGGAATGGATATGTTTTGAATGAGTTGATGATCGATGTCGCCGAGGTCTTTTTGTTTTTGTTTTTTTGAGATCAGGTTGTAAGTAAGCATTACTACTTCGAGAGCTAAACACACAAGAAGGAAAAGGTTGATAAAACGAGTAGCACGAAGCAGCTTTGCCTTTGTTATGTCAATCAAAACAAAACTTGTGATCACCAGCACTACCGTCACCGGCAACAATATCTTATAAGGTCCTCCGATAAAATCTTTCACTACTCCAAAAAAGAAGTAGATACACAGCACAGTGAATGTAGCTAAAGTTGCTTTCGCATAACTCCGCAGCAACAACCATGATATAATTGCTGTAGCAACTGATACACCAAAATAAATGAGAAGCAGCTCTGCAACTGTAGAGATACGAATCAGCCCGAATTGTTCATTCACGCCATGTAACACAAAGAACAGCGGAAATGCTATCACTATTATGGAATACCATAAACGTTTGCTGATATTCACATTCGAAGCGTTGTTAGCTTTTCAGCGACTGTATAATCTGGATGAAGTCTTTCGCAACCAATGATGCCCCACCTACTAAACCGCCATCAACATCCGGGGCGGCAAATATTTCGGCGGCATTATTCGCCTTCACGCTTCCACCATATAGAATAGATACCTGCGATGCGATCTCATTACCATATCTCTTTCCCAGCACAGATCGTATCGATGCATGCATTTCCTGCGCCTGCTCTGTACTCGCAGTTTTGCCAGTGCCGATCGCCCAGATAGGTTCGTAAGCTATCACCACCCGTACAAGATCGTCGGCCGACAGGTGGAACAGCGATTCCTGTATCTGCGTTTCAACGTGTTTATCCTGTCCGTTTGCTTCCCTGATATTTAATGGCTCACCGCAGCAAAAAATTGGCGTGATGTCATGCTTAAGAAGAATATTCACTTTTTCGGCGAGCTGAGTGTTAGTCTCCCCGAAATATTCGCGCCTTTCACTATGACCAACGATGCAATATTCTATACCAATCGATTTAAGCATTTCAGCAGATACTTCGCCGGTATATGCCCCGGAGGCATGATTGGAACAGTTTTGGGCAGATATAAAATAATTCCTTTCATTTCCGAGCTGCTGATGTGCACTTACAAGGAACGGAAATGGAACCGCAAATACCGCGACCTGGTCATCTTGCAATTTGACCCGGGGTTGCAGCACGTCATTCAGAAGTGTTTCTGCCTGTTGGGCGTTGCCATTCATTTTCCAGTTAGCAGCAGCAATTTGTTTTCGCATGAGCATTTATCAATTTGATTCGTCAAATATAAGCTTCAATCTTGTTTTTTCTTTTTCATCAAGCCGTTTCCCTTTCAGTTGCATCCACTTGTCTATGTCATTCGTGAGCTTCCCGAATTCGTAACGCTGATCTCTTCCCCACGTAAACGACGGAACAAACTTAGAAATGTCGCCGGTGCCAAACACATTCGCACCGACACCTACCATTGTGCCGGTATTAAACGAAGTATTGATCGCAGCCCGCGAATAATCGCCCATAATCAATCCGCACTTCTTTACTCCCGTATTGATCATTTCCTTTTTCTGCTGGTTCCACACCCGCACATCGCTGACATTGTTTTTCATGTTCGAGTTAGAGGTGCCCGCACCGAGGTTGCACCACTCTCCTATTACACTGTCGCCGAGATAACCATCGTGCGCTTTATTCGAATATCCGAATATCACAGCGTTCTTAATTTCGCCCCCAACAATACTATGCGGACCGATAGTAGTTGCGCCATAGATTTTTGCGCCCATCTTTACGACAGCATTATTACAAATAGCGATAGGCCCTCGCAGCAACGATCCTTCCATCACTTCAGCGTCTTTGCCTATATATACCGGACCGTTTGCCGCATTGATAATGCAATGTGCAAGCTTAGCGCCTTCTTCAATGAAAATGTTCGCTGCATTTGCAACGTTCACCGTTTCCGGTATCGGTTGCGACCGCCTGCCTGCGGTAATAAGTTTGAAGTCTTCCAGGAGCGCCCATTCATTGAACATGAAGATGTGCCAGGGGTATTGAATAACTCGTGCTGATGCAGGTGATGAGCCATCTGAAGACACAAATTCCCGCGAGGGAACAACGTTCGCTGCCACTACTGAAGCGGTTTCAGGAGATTGCTTTATCCTGATCGGCTGAAAAAGGTTCTGTACCCAGGTAGCGGGTCCATTTTTCCCGAATGGTTAAGATGCCGATCCTGATGTCGGCAGCAGATCGTGTAAGCGTAAAGGGGAATAGATCGTCTTTGATTTCTTTGTCATCCAGAAAAACCTGCTTCATGAACTAAATCTACGTTCAAAAAGAGTTTTTCAAAACAAAAATCCCCTCCTGAAACCAGGAAGGGATAAATATGTTGAGGCTTTGAAGACTTATTTCTTTTCGTAACGTTTCTTGAACTTGTCGATACGTCCCGCCGTGTCCACCAACATTTTCTGGCCGGTAAAGAACGGATGCGATGTATTTGAAATTTCAAGCTTCACAAGAGGATATTCGATACCATCTTCCAGCTTAATAGTTTCCCTTGTATTAGCTGTTGAGCGGCTAACGAAGGTTTGGCCATTACTCATGTCCTTGAAAACTACCAGTCTGTAACCCTTAGGATGTATTTCCTTTTTCATATACTTTAAAATGGACGGCGAAGGTAGGAAAATTCTACATTTTTTAAAAGAATTTTCTCAATTTCTCATGTTTATAAACTGCAGCGGTACGCCCAAGCCGGCCTCCTGGCAAAGCTTGATCACCGCCTGAAGTTCATCCAGTTTTTTGCCTGTAACGCGTACCAGGTCATCCATTATCTGCGCCTGGACCTTCATCCCGCTGTCCTTGATTAATTTTACGATCTTCTTAGAATCTTCCTGTTTCAGACCATTGCGGACACTCACCTCTTTCTTCACAATCTTGCCGCTTGGGTATGAATCTTTTGAAAAGTCGAACGCTTCCGGCGAAATACCCTGCTTGTGCGCCCTGCTTACCAGCACATCCCCTATCTGCCCCATCTTCATATCGTCATCGGCTTCTATGTTCAACTTAAAATCCTTTTTATCAAGGTCGATTACCACATGGCTGTTTTTGAAATCGAAACGGTTGGTAATTTCTTTCTTTACAACGTTTACGGCATTGTCGAGGTGTTGAAGCTCCACCTTGCTAACGATATCGAATGATGGCATGTGCTGAATTTTGGATAAAGAAAAGAACGTTTAGGAAATTTTAACACGTTTAGGTGAAACTTTTTTCGCCAAACGGAGTCTTATATGAGAATAGAATAAGTTTTCTCATAAGCAGTTAGTTTTGGTACGGGTCCCATGTCTATGGGACCTTTTTTATTTTGTACTCCTGGTTCTGCGATACGATGTGATGAATAAAACAATACCTGCGAGCATCAGGAAAGAAGAAATGAGCTCGGCTTGAGTTGGATGAAAACCAAACAGATCGTACTCGGTATTCACGCGGATCTTCTCCACGAAAAATCTCTCAAGGCCGTTCAGGAACAGGTAGATTGAAAACACTGCCCCGGGCACCGCAATACGGCTACGGATAAAGAATAGTAATGCTGTAAGAAGAAGACACATTACGGTTTCATAGAACGGCGTCGGAAACACGGGTATCGGCAACTGGCGGCAGTACTGGCCTTCGCAGTTCGTGATACTTGTGCCTTCATTAACCACGTTATGCGGGTAGTTATAAGCCACCATCCACCTTGGCAGCCATGATGGACCCTCAACATCTTTATGCTGGATCTGATCGACGCTGGTATAGCCCGATTGTTCCATGTATATCGCGTTATTAGCTGCAAGAGCCTTATTGAAAGTTGCACTGTCAGACGGCACCACCTTTCCTTCCGCTGTACTGATGTAGGCACTGTTTAAAATACCCCAGTCTCCATCACCTGCAACCTGGCAACCGATTCGTCCAAGAGCATAAGCGAGCATCAATGCGGGAGCAACGCTATCAGCGAGCTGTCGTACCGCAATCTTGTGCTTCTTTGCATACCAGATAATTGCTATGGTCGCGCAGATAAGGCCACCGTAAAAAGTAAGTCCGCTAAACGACATCAACGCCTCGATAGGACTTTTCCAGAACTCGTTCCAGTTTTCGAGGTTATGAAAAATCTTTGCACCGAAAAACCCGAATACTGCAGCGAGTATTACGATATCACCCACCCTGTCATGCGGCCATATGCGTATGGTACGATCCTCAGGTTTTGCAAGCTTTTGCTTATTCCTTTCCCACCATTTTACGAATGCGAAAATGCCGCCCATCAAAAGGCCGGCAGGTAAATGTCCCTGCGCGGAAAAAATGAATGTCTGCGGATCGTCTGTCAGCGACTTATCCGACAGAAACAGCCCAAGAATTTTGTATCCAAGTAAAAAGCCGAGCAGGAAATTTGTAATGATCTCACCAGCGGTCGCTGCGCGGCCAACAGTGATTTTCATCTCTGTGAATTGCAACAGGCCCAACCGTTCTCTTCTGCGCAATTCCTGGGTGAGCACCCAGGCAGCAGCGAGGAAGGAAAGCGCCACGAAGAAACCAAAGGAGTTAATAAATCTTAATGCCGGCCATTCAACACCAAAGAAATCCTGAAAAACATAATAAAGGTTAGGATACATGAACTATCTGGGGTTGTTTAATCAGGAGCAGTAATGGTCGAAAGCAGCAATAAGGTTATGGGCGATCATCTGGGCGGAGCGGCCTTCGATCATATGTCTTTCAATAAAATGAACAAGCTCTCCGTCTTTAAATAACGCGATCGCCGGAGATGAGGGAGGATAAGGAAGCAGTTTGCTTCTAAGTTCCTTTACCGCATCCAGGTCGAAGCCTGCGAAACTGGTGGTGAGGTGATCTGGTTTCTTTTCACTATTCGCCACTGCCATCAACACTCCGGGCCTTGCCGTACCGGCAGAACAACCGCAAACCGAATTGATCATCACGAGCGTCGTTCCCGGCTGTTGAAGCTGGCTGGCAACCTCGCCAGGGGTAAGTAATTCTGTAAATCCATTTTCTGTAAGTTCCTCCTTCATCGGAATCACAAGTTCTGCAGGATACATATTATTATATGAGTTTTTGTTAGTTAATCTCGAGCGGCAAAGTTAAGTAAAAGCATGGAGTTAATTCCAGTAAGTTCTGCAGAAACGCCACTCGCAAATCGGCGGTTTTGTCATGATAATTTCTAAAATCAGCAATAATGTCGCGAAAAAATCCAATGGTATATCCTTTGATCCCTAGGCCATGAAAACTTAGAAACAAAACATTTAAAACGAATAATCATGACACAGTTAAAATTCATCAACAGGCCAGTAGCGAAGTTCGATAACTTCTTCAACGATTTCTTCACACCATCAGTGTGGGCGAATCCTTCGGCCGACGTTACCAGCGCCCCTGCTGCGAATGTTCATGAAACTCCTGCTGCTTATGTACTGGAAATTAGCGCACCAGGCAGGAACAAAGAAGATTTCAAGATTAACCTCGAGAAAGATCTGCTGACCGTTAGCTATGAGAGGAAGGAAGAGACAAAAAGCGAAGACCAAAAAACCATCCGCCGTGAGTTTACTTCTACCAGCTTCAAAAGAAGTTTCAGCCTTGACGATAAAATCGATGCATCGAACATCCAGGCCAAATACGACAATGGAATTTTGAAGATTGAACTTGCGAAAAAGCCGGAAGTTCAGCAGCAGCCTAAACAAATAACTATAAGTTAATTAAATAATTGTCAACACACAGGCAGGCACAATCCCATGCGGTTTACCCCGTTATGGGATTTTTTTTACGTTTTAAAGGTTAACTTCGCGCAACATTTTTTATTAACCAATACTCATGAGAAGAACACTTAACCGTTTCTTTGGCTCACTGGTGTTTTTGTCCGTATCCTTGCTCTCTCTGAACAGTTTAGGGCAGGATAGCCTCTCGAAGCGTGTTGATACTAGCGTTCACAGTCCCGCACCCCCTCCCACTCCGGCCCAGAACCCTGCCGACTCCGTACTCAGAATCAAAAACCTTAATCCATACTTTACTCTTCACGTAGATTCTGCGTTACAGTACAACCTCGAAATCAACCGTCCCGAGGACGATTACTACTGGTTCCTCCGCAACTCGCCGATCGGCGTAAGAATAGACAAAGACAATGGGGTACTGACTGTAAAAGTTGAAAAATCTTATTTTCTTTCAGGAAAGCTCAAATACGATAATGAGTACAAGGTGCGCGTCGGCGTACAGAGCTTGAAAGATCCAAAAGACAAAGTAGATACCTCGCTTACGATCGTATTTTATAATACCGACATCATTCCTTCGCGGGTTAAGCCGTCTGTCAGTGGCACACTGTTCGTTGAAGAAGGCGAGACGGTAAATTTCAAAGTTCAGTGCGAAAACGGAAGTTTCCCGATCGAAAACATTACGTTCTTCGCGAACATGCCGCTTATTAATTACTCGGTGATCCGCGAGTGTAACCAGGATTTCACCTGGTCGCCGGGGTTTGATTTTGTGAGAGAAGCCGATTCTGCAAAAGTGCGTGTGGTAAACCTGAGCTTCGTTGGTGCTAACCGGTTCATGCTGAAAGACACCGCGGTCGTTCGGATCGTTGTGCGCGATGCGATGAATTATCCGCTTGCCCTGGAAGAGTACAATAAAATTTCCCGTGCTGTTAGTACGTACATTCTTCAGCTGAAATACACCTTTCTTCAGCTTGATAAAAACGTAAAGAAGGTAAAGACCACTCGTACTACGTTCGATATCACCGGTTCTGCAACAGCGCTCACCGGAAGTATTTTAAATTCATCTACCAACGAGAGTACGGCTAAGACAGGGCGTGTGCTTCCAAGTGTCGGTGTGTCGCTTGTGCCCGTGAAGGAAGCGGTTGCCCCGCCAAAAACTTTCGATCAGAACCAGGCTTCTTTGATTCGTTCTTCTATTAAGAGGCTTGAGTATATGCTCCGGGATAATAGTCTTATCGGCGAGCGCGACAATCAGATTATTACGAAGACGAATAGATTAAAGGAAGAATTAAAGCAGATTCAGATCCAGTTGATTGACATTCCTATTGAAATAACAAACAATATGACTGAAGAAGAACTGAACCAGTATTTCAATTCTCCGAAGGTTAATAAGAAGTATAGAATTAAGAAGAGGTGAGAAGTGAGACGTGAAAGCTAATACCTTAGCGAGAATCGTAAAATATTTATCTGTATTTTCAACTCACTTCTCACTTCTGACTTCTCACTTCTCACTTCTCACTTAATATACCCCAGTATCTTCAGCATACTCTGCGCAGATTGTTCCTTCGCATATACCCAATCAACCAATTTCCCGTTCTTATCCCTGTCAACAATGATATGCTTCGGTGAAGGAATTAAGCAATGCTTTATCCCTCCATATCCACTAATCTGATCCTGGTAGGCACCGGTGTGAAAGAATCCAACATATAACGGCTCGCCGTTAGCAACCTTCGGCAGGAATACTTCATTTACATGTTCCTCTGAATCGTAGTAGTCGTGGCTATCGCAGGTTATCCCTCCAAGCACCACTCGCTGGTATTCCTCGTTCCATTTATTCACCGGCAACAACAAAAACTTTTCTCCGATACCCCACGTATCCGGCAACGTTGTAATAAAAGAGGAATCGATCATATACCAGCACTCGCGGTCGTTCTGCCTCTTCACTCCCACCACACTATAAATGTGCGCCATGCTTTCACCTACAGTAAAACTACCAAATTCGGTAAAGATGTGCGGCATCGGCACGCGATTCTTCTTGCAGGCTTTTTTAATGTTCCCTACAATTTCATTAATCATGAACTGGTAGTCGTACTCAAATCCCAGTGAATGCTTGATTGGAAAACCTCCGCCAATATTTATCGAGTCGAGTTCGGGACAAATCTTTTTAAGCTGGCAGTAAAGATTGATGATCTTATTCAGTTCACTCCAATAGTAGATATCATCTTTAATTCCTTTGTTTAGAAAGATGTGAAGCATCTTCAATTGAAAGCGATCTTCATTTCCTTCAATCTTATCTACATAAAATTCCAAGAATATCTCGCGCGCGAAAACCAAGTCGCGATGTATAAAATGGGAATGTAGGTTCTTCTTCAGCGGCAACGCGTATACCTAACTTGAAGGGCACTTTTACTGACTTCTTATACTGCTGCAATTCATCTGCGTTATCGAGTACGGGCATCACATTTTTGAAACCTGAATTCAGCAGGTTCGCGATGCGGCTGGTGTAAGATTTTTGCTTGAAGCCATTGCAGATGATAAAAATATCTTTCGTTATTTTTCTTTTCTCATACAGCTTCTTGATGATCTCGATGTCGTACGCGTAAGAAGTTTCGAGATGGATGTCGTGCTTCAATGCTTCTTCCACAACGAAAGAAAAATGCGAACTTTTAGTGCAATAAGAATAATTGTAGTTGCCCTCGTATTTATGCTTCTTGATAGCATTCGCAAACATCTCTCTTGGCCTTCTTTATCTGCATTCCAATTTTTGGCAGAAAGGAAAGTTTTAAAGGAGTTCCGTATTTGTCGATGAGCGCTTTAAGGTCAAGACCGTTGAAGTACAGATATCCGTCATGAGTTTCGAAATCTTCCTGGGGGTAGTTGAAAGTTTGTTTCACCAGGTCGGTGTACGAATTGTTCATGAACTCATTAGGAGTATTAATCGCCATGGGCTAGCTTATGGAGTTGTGTTTGTTCACCACGCCGGAGCAAAAATAAATGTTTGAACAATTCAATAAATAAAAAACCGGGTGCGTGGTTGCGCACCCGGTCGGTATAGAATGTTTTAGTGAGATTATTTCACTGATGCAACCAGCTTGCTGAACGACTCGGGCTCGTTCATGGCCAGGTCTGCGAGGATCTTACGATCAAGGGTAATACCTTTCTCGTTAAGAAGGTGAATGAACTGAGAATAGGTTAAGCCTTCCGGGCGAACTGCAGCGTTGATACGGGCAATCCAAAGTGTGCGGTATTCTCTTTTCTTGAGTTTGCGGCCTACATATTTGTAAGTGAGGCCCTTTTCCATTACGTTTTTCGCAACGGTGTATACATTCTTGCGCTTGCCGTAGTAACCTTTTGCGGCTTTCAGGATGCGTTTCCTTCTTGCCCTTGATGCTACTGCATTTACTGAACGTGGCATATCGAAATATTTTTAATAGGTGTTATAATGCTTTTAAACTTACTTGAGCCTGAGCAGGCGCTTTACGAAGTCCAGGTTAGACTTGTGAACAGTACCATCTTTGCGGAGGGCGCGTTTACGTTTCTTAGACTTTTTGGTAAGAATGTGTCGTTTAAAAGACTTCTGGTGGGTAATCTTTCCCGAGCCGGTTACTTTGAACCTCTTTTTGGCGCTCGAGTTAGTTTTAACTTTTGGCATTACTTGTATATTAATTTTTACACCCTGCTGGCGTTCCGCACCGGCGGACACTTATGGAGCCTTGTGGGTAATCATTGTCCGCTTACACGGCGATGAAACGGGCGGCAAAACTATCGAAAAAAAATGAAATTTCCGCGAGCGGTAAGTAATTCCGCCTCAATTTTCCTTTATTTTGTGTCCCATGAAAATATTTAAGTCATTGCTTGCCCTAAGCGCCGCTGCCCTGATACTGACGTCGTGCGGCGGCAAAAGAAAAGGCACTCCCCGGATCCTCGTTTTCAGCAAAACTACCGGATTCCGGCATTCATCGATTCCTACAGGTAAACAGGCTATCATCAAGTTAGGCGCAGAAAACGGCTTCCTGGTGGATACCACGGAAAATGCTGAATATTTCAACGAAGACTCATTAAGAAACTACTCTGCAGTAGTTTTTCTCAACACAACCGATAACAGCGATTCCCTCCTCAACAATTACCAGGAGAATGCCTTCGAAAGGTACATCCAGGCAGGCGGAGGCTTTGTAGGTGTACACGCAGCTACGGATGCCGAATACCAATGGGGTTGGTACGGACGCCTCGTAGGAGGCTACTTTCTTAGCCACCCCGAACAACAGGAGGCGGTGCTGAACGTGGTAGATAAAAATCACATTTCCACCAAACACCTACCCGACCAGTGGAAACGGAAAGACGAATGGTACAATTTCAAAAAACTCAATAAAGACGTTCATGTGCTCATCAAAATTGATGAGAAATCATATAAAGGTGGCGCCAATGGCGACGACCATCCGATGGCATGGTATCATGACTACGATGGCGGCCGTGCATTTTATACTGAACTAGGCCACGTTGAAGAAGCTTACAGCGATGAAAATTACTTAAAGCACCTGCTTGGCGGTATTGAATATGCTATAGGCGATAACCTTGAGTTAGACTATAAAAAAGTACATACCCAAAAAACACCGGAAGAAGAAAGGTTTACCAAAACAATCCTTAAACAGGGCGTGTTTTTCGAACCCACCGAAATGACCATCCTGCCAAATCTAGATATTCTTATCGCGCAACGTCGCGGTGAACTGTTGCTTTATAAGCAAAGCGACACCTCTATCTCGCAGGTTGGTTTACTGAATGTTTATCATAAAACAAAGGTGAACAAAGATGTGAATGCGGAAGAAGGATTCATGGGTTTGAAAGCAGACCCGGATTTTGCGAAGAATAATTTCGTTTACATCTTCTATGCGCCGATCGATACATCTGTGAACAGGTTGTCGCGTTTTGTTTTCAAAGACAACAAACTTGATATGGCTTCTGAAAAAGTCATTCTTCAATTTTATTCCCAGCGCGAGATATGCTGCCACACCGGTGGTTCGATCGCGTTTGGAAAAGATAAAACATTGTTCCTCTCAACAGGAGATAACACCACTCCATTTGACGAGCCCGGTCAAAAGTTTGTGCATAATGGATACGGTCCGCTCGATGATCGTCCCGGTCATCTGCAATATGATGGTGCAAGATCTGCAGGTAACACAAATGATCTCCGCGGAAAAATTCTTCGCATAACAATCAACGACGACGGCACATATTCTATCCCTGACGGCAACCTGTTTGCAAAGGGCCAGGAAAAAACTAGACCAGAAATTTATGTAATGGGCGACAGAAACCCGTACCGTATTTCGGTTGACCAGGAAACCGGGTTTCTCTATTGGGGAGAGGTTGGTCCTGATGCATCGCGTGATACCGCTACACGCGGACCTCGTGGATATGATGAAGTAAACCAGGCAAGAAAAGCAGGCTTCTTCGGCTGGCCTTTCTTTGTTGGAAACAATTATGCTTACAAAAAGTATGATTACAATACAGGTGAATCCGGCGAGCCTTACGATCCCGCTCATCCTGTAAATAATTCGAGGAACAACACAGGTATCAAAAATCTTCCTCCAGCAACGCCGCCGTTAGTGTATTATCCTTACGCATTGTCACCTGAGTTTCCGCAGGTAGGTTCGGGCGGACGTAATGCAATGGCGGGCCCTGTATATCATGTAAAAGATGCCAAGGTGATGCCTGAGTATTATGACAAAAAATTTTTCATGTACGATTGGATACGCGGATGGATAAAAGCGGTAACGTTATTGCCAAACGGCGACCTCGATAAGATGGAACCGTTTATGGGTTCCACAAAGTTCAGTGCTCCGATAGATATGGAAGTTGGACCCGACGGAAAAATCTATGTACTTGAATATGGCAGCGGATGGTTTTCCAAGAATCCGGAAGCAGCAGTATCAAGACTCGATTATTTTTCCGGCGAACTGAAAGATGTACCAAAAGCTCCATCTGCACCTGATGCTCCGAAAGCACCGGTTGATTCTGCAGCATTCGGACATCAGCAGGGGGATCCGGATATTCTTGCCGGCAAGGAATTAATGGAATCACTCGATTGTAAAGCGTGTCATAAATTGGCGGAGAAGTCAATCGGACCCGGCTACAACGAAGTGGCTAAGAAATATTCAAAGGATAAGAAAGCAGACGTTGATCATCTTGTAAACAAGATCATCAATGGTGGTAGTGGTGTGTGGGGTGAAGTGGCTATGCCTGCTCATCCATCTCTCACTCAGGAGGATGCTAAGAAACTTACGAGCTATATATTGTCACTTAAGTGACGGTAAATTTGCGAACGGCCTGCCTGCTGGCTTCCGCCGGAGGCACGCCCGCCGCAGGAGAATAAATTTTTTATTTTTTGTTTATTATTTTTCAAAGAGCGCCGCAGGCGAATAAATTAAGCCACCGCTGGCTTACCGCCGGAGGCACGCCCGCCGCAGGAGAATAAATTTTTATTTTTTGTTTATTATTTTTCAAAGAGCGCCGCAGGCGAATAAATTAAGCACGCTGGCTTCCGCCGGAGGCACGCCCGCCGCAGGCGAATAACTACTTCTTTAATCTTTTTTTAAAAGCGCCGCAGGCATTGCAACGCACCTCTTAATGAGTGCCGATATATTTTACAAAACGCTCGAACTCGCGCGAAATAATACGCAGCGTTGATTCGAGTCGCTGAAATTCATCGTACAGATATTCATGCCTTGCGAGTACATCATCCGACATCGCTCCATTGTTCCTGGCGCGCTCGTACGATATTTCATTCATGTGTCTTTTTACAGACTGCTTCAGATCATGAATGTTGATCAGCTGAATGTGAAACTGGTTGTGCAAGTGTTCAACTTCGAGTAATACGTCGTGATGCGTTTGTTGTGCAGAATGTTGCTGAAGAAGATTTTTGTGACTGTTGAATTGTTGTTTGAATGATTTGAGGGTGTCGATCCATGCAGTGCATTCACTTGAAAGCTGATGAGCATCTGTTGTTGTGGTAACCATGGGAGTAAAATTTAGATTTAACGAATTCGGTTTCAAATTCCCACGGGTCAGGATCGGTTACCTAATTTAAAACAGTTTTCCCACATCTGCTATACCCCTCCCTCACCTATTTTCACAAAAAAAGTCCCCTCTGCTGAAAGCTGAAGGGACCCTGGTATTTTTACTACTCTCTTATCTACTGTAACACAATGGGCACTAACCTTTTCTTATTATTAATATTTACCTCAACGTAGTACACCCCTTTCGCCGCACGGCTGAGATCAACGGGCGTTACGTGGCCTTTGATAATCATGTGTACCATTATCCGGCCGTACCTGTCGTACACAGCCAGTTTCGCCGGCTTCTCGGGCAATTCAGATAATAACACGTGCACAAGACCGCGCGCCGGATTGGGGCTGCATTTAATTCGTATAATGTCAGCAACTTTTTCCTTCCCGGATACCGGCATGAAGAATTTTGCATCAGACATGCGTTCGCATCCAGACTCGTTGAATACCTTAACCGTATAATTGCCCTGCTTATCTATCCGTAAAGTTTTAGCGTTCGCATTGTTTATCTTCCTTCCCTCCAAATACCACTCGTATGCGTGAGCAGTTTCTGCGGCAAGCGTGTTATCGTGTTGCACGATAGCAGGTTTATCAATACTATCCACTACTATAAACACGCTATCGCTTGCAGTGACCATACACTTAGTAACATCAACATAATACCATGCATTTAGCATCGGTTTCACTGTAGCAACCCGGCTGTGTATATCGTTTACGCCGAATGTTGGCGTCCAGGTGTATTCTGCATCGGCAACGCCAGCATCGATCTGCAGCGATTCGCCGGTACACACTTTAAGTGTCGATGGAATATCTACGGTATGAATAGTATTAGATGTTCCGATCCTTTTTGCAGTAGTCGTAGATGCACCAGATGTGGTAGTAACAGTTAGCTTTACAAGGAATGAATCAACAGTTAAGAAATTATGAACCGGATTCTGTTGGTTAGATGTGGTGCCATCACCAAACTCCCAAAGCCATGATTGTATGGCCTGCCCACAAAACGCTAAGCTGCTATCTGAGAAATTAACCTGCACAGGTAAACATGCTGCGCCTTTCACATACGACCATTTGTTGAGCGCCGAAGCGGAAGTATGTACTTTCACTGTGTCTTTAGCTACGCAACCGCCTGAGGTGATCGTCAACGCATAATCACCCTCGTCAGCTACAGTTATCTGTTGTGTGGTTTCCCCGGTATTCCACCAATAAGTGGCTCCCGTAATACCAGGATCGAGAGTTAGTGTAGATCCGAAACAGATTACCGTATCAGCACCCAAATTGATTGATAACGTTGATGCGGTAACAGTGATTCTTTTTC
The DNA here is from genome assembly GCA_963782225.1 of uncultured Chitinophagaceae bacterium. Taxonomy (GTDB): domain Bacteria; phylum Bacteroidota; class Bacteroidia; order Chitinophagales; family Chitinophagaceae; genus Flavitalea. The sequence goes on along the minus strand of CAWAIQ010000004.1, from coordinate 2,754,039 downwards.
CGCGACGTATTGAATTGCCGTTATTATCGGTAACGGTCAATCTAACTAAAAACTGCGCCTCGGAATTAAATTCGTGCTCTGGATTTTTTAGCGTTGAAGTAGTTCCATCGCCAAACTCCCAATACCAATTTGTAATTGTAGATTCACAAGCTGTAGAATTATCAGTGAACTTATATTTCACAGGAATACATCCTGAAATCTTTTCAAAAGCAAAGTCGGACCATAACGATGGAACGGAAATAACATTGATTGAATCTTCTGCAGAGCAACCGTCTTTCGTCACCGTTACACGGTACAAGCCTCCATCGGCCACAGAAATGCTCTGCGTTGTTTCACCTGTGCTCCAATTGTAGGTGGCACCTGCATTACCTGCATTTAAAATCAACTCGTTTCCAAGACATAAATTGATATCGCTGCCAAGATTAATTGCAGGAGGAACGCTTCCGATAATATTGATTGTTTGCTGCGCGGTATAGCTTGCACCTTTATTACTCATTACGCTAAGCGACACAACATAATCGCCGGGCAACGCATAAGTATGGGCGGGGTTCCGGGCAACTGATGTGGCGCCGTCACCAAAATCCCACGACCAGCTGATGATACCAGCACTGCACGCCTGTGCAAATTCAGTAAACGACGTTACGAACGGCGCGCAAGACCCTTGTTGCAAATAGCTGAAGTCGGCCTGTATTACCGGTCCCTGTGCAACATAAATGGTATCGCTAACGGTACAACCGTTAAGCGTAACATCTACCCAATACTCACCTTCGAAAAAAGTTTCGAGCTGTTGCGTTGTGCTACCATCGCTCCACGAATAGGTAGCGCCAGGATTACCAGCATCAAGCGTGATTGCCGTACCAACACAGACAAGTGTGTCGGGACCGAAACTAACAACAGGACATTGCGCCTTGACTAAAAATGGCGCACAGAGAAGTGACAGGAAAAAAACGCGTAGCATTGTTTTCATAGGCTCCTATTGGATTTGGATACAGGGCGGTAAAATAGTCACTATATTCCGTAAGTAAAAGCTTAGCAAAGATGTTTTTGAGGTGCCTGAAAAACGCTCATCTCGTATCTTTACGGCCCGCAATAAGTCTTGATTACCCAGCAAACCATACAACAAATTCAGTCGCGCATCGATATCGTCGAGATCGTCGGCGGATTTGTACGATTGAAGAAACGGGGAATTAACTATCTCGGGCTGTGTCCTTTTCACAACGAAAAAACACCATCGTTCACGGTTTCACCCACAAAAGAGATCTATAAGTGTTTTGGGTGCGGTAAAAGTGGCAACAGTATCAGCTTCTTAATGGACCATGAGAAGTACTCATATGTTGAAGCGCTGAGGTGGCTCGCGAACAAGTATAATGTACAGATCGAGGAAACGGAGGTCAGTCCCGAAGTAAAAGCCCAGCAGCTTACGGCCGACAGCCTTTACATCATCAACACATTTGCCCAAAAATATTTTGCTGAAAAATTATTCGATAGCGAAGAGGGCCGTGACATCGGTTTAAGTTATTTGAAGGAGCGCGGATTTCGGGAAGATGTACTTGAAAAGTTTCAGATCGGGTATTGTCCGCAGGACCGTGATGCTTTTTCGAAAGCAGCGTTGCAATCGCAATACAATATGGAACTGCTCGTGAAAACGGGCCTTACTGTTTTGCGCGAAGAAAGACCGGTGGATAATTACCGGGGAAGAATAATATTTCCGGTTCATAACCAGTCAGGGAAAATTGCAGGTTTTGGTGCGAGAATTATTGGCAAGAACGACAGGGCGCCGAAGTATATCAACACGCCTGAGAATGAAATTTACATCAAGAGCCGCATACTTTACGGCTTGTACTTTGCGCGGCAGGCGATCGATAAAAACGATGAATGTTTGTTGGTAGAAGGCTACACAGATGTGGTATCGCTGCACCAGGCAGGAATAGAAAATGTTGTTGCATCGGGCGGCACATCGCTCACGCATGACCAACTAAGACTGATCAAAAAATTTACGAACAATCTTACCATACTGTATGATGGCGACGCGGCCGGCGTGAAAGCTGCGATGCGCGGTCTTGACCTGGCGCTGGAAGAAAGCCTGAACGTGCAGCTGGCGCTGATTCCCGATGGAGAAGATCCCGACAGTTACGTAAACAAAGTTGGCCCTGCAAGGTTTCGCGAGTTCATTGGTAAGTATAAAAAAGACTTCGTTCTTTTTCAGCTTGAGGTGCTGTTGAAAGAATCTGGTAATGACAGCGCGAAAAAGGCTGCGGCCGTTAACACGATTGCTGAAACGATCGCTAAGGTTAACAAGCCTGAAGATTTTTCAAGAAGACAGGATTATATCAGGCAGGCATCTGAAATATTAAAGATCGACGAAGGCGGTTTCATCAACCTCGTTAATAAATTCCTCAGGGAAAAAGTTTCCAGGCAGGAAAATAGCAAGGGCTTCGACTTTACAGGTCCCTCGCCGGTTACGGAACTAGAAGCTGTTACAGACGATGATGTAATCACCCTGTTACGAAGTGATGAGATGCATGAGCGCGCAATCGTGCGATGCCTGATAGAATTTGGCTTGAAAGACTGGAATGAAACACAGAAGGTGGCGGATTTCGTGCTTGAAGAATTTATTGACCAGCAATTGATAGAAGATGCGTCGCTCACTGCGGTAATGGAGATGTATAAGAAGTGGTACCAGGAAGGCATTGAACCCACAGAGAAAACCTTTCTTTATTACGAAGACTTAAAAATCAGTGCGACGGTAGTATCGCTGCTTGAGTTTCCTTATGAGTTAAGTCCGAACTGGAATAAGAAATTTGAAGGTAAGATTCCGAACATTGGCGACTTCTATCGCGAGGACGTATTATTCTCAGTGAATTATCTAAAGCTGAGAAAGATAAAAAAGATGATCGAGGAGAATCAGCGGGATATGAACGACATTAAATCTAACGACGAATGGGTAGTTGCAGCCAATACCCATCAGCATCTCAAAAGAATGGAACAGGAGTTAACAGCTCAATTGGGCACAGTCATCTATAAATGAGGGCGTTAAACAAATAATAAATACTGCCAATATTTCCATCAGCACTGCCAATCTGCCCCATATTCCTTAATTTTGCACCCTCAATTTAGGTGAATGCAGTACCAGTTTGATAGGAAGTTCTATATAGAAAGCTATGGCTGTGCTATGAACTTTGCGGACAGCGAAGTGGTGGCTTCCATCCTGAACGATAGCGGGTACGGTGCGACAAAAGACTACCGCGAGGCCGATCTTATCTTTCTCAATACCTGTTCCATACGCGAAAAGGCTGAGCAAACTGTTAGAAAGCGACTCAATGATTTCAGGATCGTGAAGAAGGAAAAGCCTCTGCGCTGATAGGCGTGCTGGGTTGTATGGCCGAACGGCTGAAATCAAAATTGCTGGAAGAAGAAAAGCTTGTGATCTTGTTGTTGGTCCGGATGCTTACCGATCGCTACCCGCATTGATCGATGATGCTGATGGCGGGTCGAAGGCAGTGAATGTTTTACTGAGCCGCGAAGAAACCTATGCAGACATCTCCCCTGTTAAGTTAGACTCAAACGGTATCACTTCATTTGTGAGCATCATGCGCGGATGCAACAACATGTGTGCATTTTGCGTGGTGCCGTTTACGCGCGGCCGCGAAAGAAGCAGGGATCCGCATTCTATTGTGAGAGAAGCGAACCAGCTTTTTGAAATGGGTTACAGAGAAATTACGCTGCTCGGACAAAATGTTGACAGTTATTACTGGACGCCTGCCGAGGATGAGCATCACGGTTGGGGTAAGCCGGTTACTTTTTCTGCACTGCTGGAAATGGTTGCGTTGATTGATCCGCTGCTTCGGGTACGGTTTTCTACTTCGCATCCAAAAGATATTACCGATGACGTATTGCATACGATTGCGAAGTATGAAAACATCTGCAATTACATTCATCTTCCTGTACAAAGCGGCTCGAACCGTGTGTTACAATTGATGAACAGAAGCTACACGAGAGAATGGTATATGTCGAAAGTTGACAGGATCCGCGAAATTATTCCTGGTTGCGGTATCACTTCTGATATCATTGCAGGGTTCTGCACTGAAACAGAAGAAGATCACCAGCTGACGCTTGACCTGATGAAATATTGCGCATACGATTTCGGCTACATGTATTTCTATAGTGAAAGGCCGGGAACGCTTGCTGCCCGCAGATATGCGGACGACGTGCCAGAAGATGTGAAGAAAAGAAGGCTCGCAGAAATTGTGAGTTTGCAAAGAAGGATGTCTGAGGCGAGTAACATGGCGGATGTGGGCAAAACTTTAAAGTTTTGATTGAGGGCGATTCTAAAAAAAGTGAGAATGACTGGATGGGACGCAGCAGTCAAAACAAGGTTATTGTTTTTTCAAAAGATGGCGTAGCAGGCAAAGGCGATTATGTTGATGTAAAAGTTACAGGGTCAACAGGTGGAACATTGCTGGGCGAAGTAGCCAGGTAAAAAAAGAAGAATGGACATTCAAAGTATAAAAAACAGGTTTGCAATTATAGGCAACTCACCCGCGCTGAATTTTGCATTGCAGGTGGCGTCGCAGGTGGCGAATACCGATCTTACAGTCTTGATATTCGGTGAGAGCGGTGTGGGTAAAGAAGTATTTTCTAACATCATTCACTCACTTTCTGCACGCAAGCATAATCCGTTTATTGCGGTTAACTGCGGCGCGATTCCGGAAGGCACGATCGATTCAGAATTATTCGGACATGAAAAAGGTTCGTTTACCGGTGCTGTGGATAGCCGGAAAGGTTATTTTGAAACAGTAAATGGCGGAACAATTTTTCTTGATGAGATCGGCGAAATGCCATTAGGCACGCAGGCAAGTTTATTACGGGTATTGGAAACCGGAGAATTTATCCGTGTAGGTTCTTCGAAAGGTGCAAAAAACAGATGTGCGCGTTATCGCTGCATCAAATAAAGATCTGCTGGATCTTCATGAACAGAATAAATTTCGTGAAGATCTTTATTACAGGTTAAGCACAGTGCCCATTCGTGTTCCCGCATTGCGCGACAGAAAAGAAGACATTATTATTCTCTTCAGAAAATTTTCAGCAGATTTCGCAGAGAAATATAAAACAACGCCTGTACAGCTGGATGATGAGGCGAAAAATATGTTAATAAACTATGGCTGGCCGGGCAATGTTCGCGAATTGAAGAATATTGCTGAGCAGATATCAGTGCTTGCGGCTGACAGATATGTTACGTCTCAGGAGATGAGTAAATTTTTACCGGAAAGATCAGGAAACCGGTTGCCGGTGCTCGCGCATGGCGTTTCATCGGGATCATCATCGCAGGAATTTGCAAATGAGAGGGAACTCCTTTACAAACTGTTCTTCGATATGAAGAAGGATGTGACTGAGTTGAAAAAGATGTTCTTTGAGATTATTCAGAATCCTTCGATCGCATCGCAGAAGCCTTCGTTCATGAATGATTTGAAGGAGTTGCATGCACAGGATTCTATTCAGTCCGGCGTACATCAGCAAAATAATGCCCAGCCAGTGATTCTGCATCATAACAATGATGATATACATCATCACGAAGAGGTAGAAGAATCGCTGAACATAATGGACAAGGAGAAAGAACTGATAGAAAAAGCACTGAAGAAACACAGGGGAAAAAGAAAAGATGCATCTTCGGATCTTGGAATCAGTGAAAGGACATTGTACAGAAAACTAAAAGAATACGACATAAAAGAATAACAGCCGTATGAGGAAATTATTTTTGTTATTGTTACCCGTTGCGCTGGTGTTTGGCTCATGCTACTCGTTTAAAGATGTGAGCATTCCACCGGAAGTGAAAACAGCAAGGGTTAACTACATCGAAAACAGGGCTTCTTATGTAAATCCACAATTGAGTCCGCAGCTTACCGAGAGGCTGCGGCAAAAAATCAATAACCAGACACGGTTAACGCTCATTACATCGGAAGATGCCGACTATGATATTCATGCCGAGATACGGGGCTATAATCTTACCACATCGGGTGTATCTGATCAGCGCGCAGCGAGTAACAGGTTGCAGGTAACCGTGCATGTCGCGTTCAGGAACCGCCTGGATGATAAGGCAAACTTTGAAGCCGACGTGAGCCGCAACTTCGACTTTAGTGCGGGCATCAGTTTGCAACAAGCCGAAGCGCAGCAAATGGACGACATTCTAAAAAACCTTACGGACGAAATCTTTAACAGGATATTTTCAAACTGGTAGGCTCTTATGCAAAACGAAATAAATTCGATAACACAGCAGCTTTTCCATAGGGAGCTGAACGACGTGAGTGAAGGCGACCTGCAGGAATTCGTTTTCAAAGTATCCTTATGCTGCTCCTGCAAGATTTCTTTTGGCTAAAAAGAAGTTTGATAACGACCCGGCGCAGGTATCGGATGATATTATTACTGCCGGCCTGTATTTCAGCAACCCGCTTTGGTTGAACAGGCAGCTGACGCATAGCGAACCGGTTGAAACCGTTGAAGTAGCCCCGGTTCCGGAACCGGAAGCAGAAGGCAGAAGAGCCTGCTTCTGACATCGTTTTTCAATCTTATCATACTATAGACTACTTCGCCTCGCAGGGCATAAGGCTCCAACAGGCAGACTTTACGAAAGACAAACTGGGGCAGCAGCTAAAAAGCTTTACCGAGTGGCTTAAAAGCATGAAAAAACTCCCTAATGCAGAGGTTAACCCGGCGGAACCAGAGGATGTGAGCAGGCAGCAAGCCGTTATTCAGACAGCGGCCCATTCGATAGAGGAAAAAGAGGTGGTCACCGAAGCGATGGCAGAGGTATGGATCAAGCAGGGACATAACGCCAAAGCGATCGACATCTTCAACAAATTAAGTTTGCAGAATCCTTCCAAAAGCGCTTATTTTGCAGCCAAAATTGAACAATTAAAGTAGAGTGACATGGCGATTTTCTTCCTTATTTTAATCATTGTTTCGAGTGTGCTCGTAGGGCTATTCATCCTGGTGCAGAACCCGAAAGGCGGTGGTCTTGCAGGTAACATTGCAGGTTTCAGCACCCAGTTCATGGGCGTTAAACAAACCACTGATGTCCTCGAAAAAGGTACATGGATCCTCGCCGTGTTGATTGCTATTCTCAGTGTCGTTTCTCCGGTATTTATTGCACCGGGTTCCTCTTCTGGAAACGAACCTAACCTGAGGCCTACTACTACGCAGCCTACATCGCCGGCACCGGCGCCCGCTTTACCAGGTAATACTCCGGGTCAGCAGCAAACGACTCCTGCGCAACCCAAGTAAAAGATTTTTATATATCTTTCGTCCTCAACCCTGCATAACACGCAGGGTTTTTCGTTTATTTTACACGGCAATCTATTACCTATGTTAAGAATCTTTGTTATTGTGCTGATTGTGATTGCGCTCGCAGTAGTGGCAATTGCGGCAAGATTCTTCTTTTCTAACACAGCTTTCGATGAAAAGTCGAAATTCCTTTACATCCACACCGGACGCGCGACTAAGGAAGAGGTAATGAAAACCCTGCGTGGTGAAAATTTTATCGATAATCCGCGGTCATTTGACTTACTCGCCACACAGATGGACGTATGGCCTTCCGTTCGTCCCGGCAGGTATGAGGTGAAAAACGGTACGAGTCTCTTCAATCTTGCGCGGATGCTAAGAAATGCAAGGCAGTCGCCCGTTAACCTCGTGATCACCAAAATCCGTACGAAGGAAAACTTAGCTTCGCTTGTAGGAAAAAAATTCGAGACAGATTCCATCACCATTCTCGCCTTTTTGAACAACACCGACACACTTCGGAATTATGGTCTCGATACAAATACGGTAATGACGGCGATGTTTCCCGGATACCTATACATACCTGTGGAATACTCCTCCATCCGGAATATTCAAAAAGTTGTTTGCGCAGTATAAAAAAGTATGGACCGAAGAGCGGCGAAGGAAAGCGGATTCTCTGGGTATGACCCAAAGTAATGCGTACATTCTTGCGTCGATAATTGAAGAAGAAACCAACAACAACCAGGAAAAAGGATTGATAGCAAGTGTTTATATGAACAGGCTCGCAAAGAATATGAATCTTGGTGCTGATCCTACAGTGAAATTTGCGCTGAGAGATTTTGGCTTGAAAAGAATTTATGAAAAGCATCTTGCAGTAGAATCGCCATATAATACTTACAGAAAAAAGGGATTACCACCCGGCCCTATCTGTACTCCATCCCTTCAAACCCTCGACCAGGTGCTGAATGCACCTAAAACTGATTATCTCTTTTTTGTAGCAAAAAAAGATTTTACCGCAGGGCATGTATTTACTTCCAAATACCAGGAGCATTTAAAATATGCGCGGGAGTATCAGCAGGCTTTGAATATGCAGGAGCAACAAAAACAAAAGACTGCGAAGGAAGAAATAGATGAATAAATTAGAAACAGCGATAGTAAATACTCCGGTTGCTAAATATGTGCGTAGCAAAAGCAAGCGCATTATGCTGCCCGGATTTGAAGGTGTGCCGCTGTACGACGTTGTGATCTTCTTTGCAAAACAAATGAACAAGGTGGGCATCAACGACAGGGCCGCCGCTGTAGCATTCAACTTTCTGATGGCCATACCTGCGGGTACTATCTTCCTGTGTACATTAATTCCGTACATGCCCATTTCGAGCGAGATCACCATTGAACTACTTGATCTTGCTAAAATGTTCAGTCCCGATGAAGACACTTATGGCATGATCGCTAACTTTCTGAACGACTTTTTGAATACGCCCGCGAGGCGGGTTATTATCATTCGGTTTTGTGGTGGCAGTTTTTTATGCATCCAATTCGGTGATGGCTATTATGCGTTCGTTCAACAGGTCGCTTCATTCGTTGAAAGAAAGAGGATTTGTTAATGAGAGATGGACAGCGATAAGACTTACCACAGTGTTAATATTTATGCTGATGGTGACGATAGTATTATTAGTTACACAAGGCGAACTTTTCGCTTACCTGATGGAAACGCTACAGATAACTAACCCGATTATCAGGCAGTTACTATACAGTGTAAGATGGATCATTATCGTCTTGTTAATTCTATACTCGATCGGTTTTATTTATAAATACGCTCCGGCTATCACGAAGAGATGGAAACTGGCGTCGCCGGGTGCAATATTTGCAACATTTCTGGTAGTTCTTTCGACCTCAGCATTTTCGTTTTACGTTAATAACTTTGGGTCGTACAATAAGGTATACGGTTCAATCGGAACAATTATGATCCTGATGTTCCTGATTTATCTCAATTCCCTCATTTTACTGATTGGTTACGAACTAAATGTTTGTATCCATTCGTTGAAGGCAGTGGCGGAAGAGAGGGCTTAAAATGCATAACTATGAAAAAAGTACTCAAGATCACAGGTATCACCCTGTTGGTTATTATTGTCATCCTTTTTACAATACCTTTCGTATTCAAGGGGAAGATCATAAAACTGGTAAAAGCAGAGATCAACAAAAGCATCAATGCGCAGGTTGATTTTGCAGACATCGATATATCCCTCCTCAGAAGATTTCCCCGAGTGTCGGTAGCCATCGAAAAAATACAGGTAATTGGCAACGGCCAGTTTTCTTCCGACACACTTTTGTCTTCCAAAAGCATCGATGCGGCGCTCAATTTAATGAGTGTAATAAAGGGTGATAAAATGACCATCTATTCCGTTGCTGTCAACGAGCCGCGGATACACGCCATCATCGCCAAAGATGGTGCAGTGAACTGGGATATCACAAAGCCAGATACAACTACTCAAACGACCACAGAAGCGGAACCCTTCAACCTTGAACTGAAAAACTATTCTATCAACGATGGCTACGTATCGTATGTTGATTCATCAGGCGGTATGAGTGCAGAAGTATCAGGTTTACAACATGAAGGAAGCGGCGACTTTACATCAGATAATTTTACCCTCAGCACAAAAACAACCGCCGACGCTGTTACGTACATTATGGGCTCTATCCCCTATCTCGCCAATACGAAAACGAGTATTGATGCAGACATACAAATCGATAACAAAATTTCAAAATATACTTTCAAAACTGATGAGATCAAACTGAACGAACTGAAAGTTTCGACAGAAGGATTCTTTCAACTGGTGAATGACAGCACGTACAACATGGACATAAAGTTCAACGCTCCGTCAACTGATTTCAAAAATATTCTTTCACTTATTCCTGTCGTTTATCAAAAAGACTTTGCGAAAGTAAAGACAAGTGGCAAGGCGATCTTTAACGGTGCGGTTAAAGGAACGATGAGCCCTAAACAACTGCCTGCCTACAATATTAATCTCGATGTACAGGATGGTTTTTTCCAGTATCCTGATTTGCCGGCGCCGGTCAAAAATATTGATCTCACACTAAAGGTCAACAATCCTGATGGTGTAACAGATCATACGGTTGTTGATATTCCGAAAGGACATATTGAAATGGAAAATGAACCATTCGATTTCAGGCTGCTGGTGAAAACGCCGGTAAGTGATATGTGGGTAGATGCTGAAGCGAAAGGAAAGCTCGATCTTTCAAAGATTTCGCGAATGGTGAAACTTGAAAACGGAACAACGATCAAAGGTTTGTTGAATGCGGATGTAAATGCAAAAGGATATGTTGAAGCGGCACAGAAACAACAATTCGATAAGTTTTCTGCTGCGGGTACTATCGCGCTGAATGGTTTTTCGTATGTAGCGAAAGATTATCCAGACGGCGTAACGCTGGATAAATTATTAATGACTTTCACTCCAAAAAATGTTACGCTTAACGAAGCGGCCGGATCTTACCTTAAAACCAACTTCGCAGCAAACGGTTATGTAAATAACCTGATCGCGTATGCTCTCAAGGACCAGCCACTCAGTGGCGAAGTAAATGTGAAGGGCGACAAATTGAATGTTAACGACTACATGGGTGAAACAGATACTACGAAACAGGAAACTGCAAGTGCGGCATTCATCGTTCCGGCAAATTTAGATTTGACGTTGAATGCTCAGGTAGGCCAGGTGAAGTATGATAACCTTTTGATGGAGAACGTGAGTGGAACATTGCTGCTCGCCAATGAAACCATCAAGCTGAATAATGTAAAAGGAAATGCCCTTGATGGAACAATGGAAATTAATGGCTCTTATTCTACAAGGGAGAACAAGAAGAAACCTGCGATTGCCCTTAGCTACGACGTTAAGGACCTCGATGTTCAAAAAACATTCAACACATTTAATACGGTTCAGAAATTAATGCCTATTGCGAAATTTCTTTCCGGTAAGCTCGATTCAAAACTTAGCATGACCGGGCTGCTCGGTGAAAATATGTTCCCGGACCTCACCACTCTTACTGGGGAAGGAAACATCTTTTTGATTGAGGGATTGCTTCAGAAGTTCAAACCGCTGGAAAAACTTGCAGAGCGATTGAATGTAGATGCGTTAAAAGATGTGTCGCTAAGAGAAGTGAGAGAGCAATTTGAATTCAGTGCGGGAAAAGTATTTGTGAAGCCGTTCAAGCTTAAACTGAAGGATATTGAAATGGAAGTTGGCGGATCGCACGGGTTCGACCAAACGATGGATTATACCATTCACCTGAAGATTCCGAGAGCGATGATGGGCAACAAGGGTAATGAAATAGTGAATGACCTGGTTAATAAAATTTCAGCCCGGGGTGTGCCTGTTAAGGTGGGCGAAACCGTAAACCTTAATGTGAAGATGTTGGGTACCCTCACCAATCCCGATATCAGGTTTGATCTGAAAGAAACCGCCACGAACCTCGCCGACGACCTGAAAACACAGGCGAAAGACTTTGCGCAGGCTAAAATAGACAGCTCGAAAAAAGCGGTTAAGGATACGGTTGAGTCCCTCAAAAAAGAAGTGGTAAAACAGGCCGGGCAGGCGTTGAAAGACCAGCTCTTTAACAGAAAAGACACGGCTACATCAGACAGCCTGAAAACCAAGTCCATCAAGCCTGAAGACAGGCTCAAAGAGTCGGGTAAAGGACTGATTGAGAACATCAATCCGTTTAAGAAGAAAAAGTAAACTGATCAACCTTTTACCCTATTTTTGCCCACTCTAAAATTTGATGAAGAAATACTGTTTATGGACAAACTGATTTATCTGGTTCCTGTCATGGGGGCCATTGGCTTGCTGTACACTTTCGTGAAATTCAGCTGGGTATCAAAACAGGATGCCGGGAACGCCCGAATGAAGGAAATCAGCACTTACATCGCCGAAGGCGCGATGGCCTTTTTAAAAGCAGAATGGAAAATCCTCACTTATTTTGTTGTTATCGCCGCTGTTCTCCTTGCCTTCATGGGCTCACGTAACACGAACTCCCACTGGAGTATTGCTGTGCCTTTATTATAGGTGCTTTTTTCAGTGCCCTTGCCGGGTTTATTGGTATGAAGATCGCAACAAAAGCAAATGTTCGTACAGCGCAGGCTGCACGCACCAGTCTTAGGAAAGCGCTTAGCTGTTTCTTTTACCGGCGGGTCTGTGATGGGGCTCGGCGTTGCGGGTCTTGCGGTACTTGGTCTCGGTGGATTATTCATCATTCTTAAAATGATCTTTGCACCAGACGCTGCTGTTGACTCAGTAGAAATGGTAAGACAATCGAAGTTCTCACCGGATTTTCGCTGGGTGCAGAATCTATTGCATTGTTTGCACGTGTAGGTGGTGGTATCTATACCAAAGGCTGCCGATGTTGGTGCTGACCTTGTAGGTAAAGTTGAAGCAGGTATTCCGGAAGATGATCCAAGAAACCCTGCAACTATCGCCGATAATGTTGGTGATAACGTAGGTGACGTTGCAGGTATGGGTGCTGATCTTTTCGGTTCCTATGTTGCAACAGTTCTTGCTACAATGGTATTGGGACAGGAAACAAAATCAGTGGATGAATTTCGGCGGACTCGCTCCTATTCTTTTACCAATGCTGATTGCGGGAGTTGGAATTTTATTTTCAATTGTTGGAACGCTGTTCGTTCGCATTAGCGACAACAGCAGGAGTTAATACAACGAATGTTCAGAACGCCTTAAACATGGGCAACTGGGGTTCGATCGTACTTACCGCTCTCGCTTGTATCGGGCTGGTATATTATATACTTCCTGAAACCATGACGCTCCGCGATCTTGAATTTACAAAATGGGGTGTGCTTGGTGCCATTGCGGTTGGTCTTGCAGTGGGTACACTGATGAGCATCATCACAGAATATTATACGGCAATGGGTAAACGCCCGGTGTCGAGCATCGTGCGCCAGTCGGCAACCGGCCATGCTACAAATGTTATTGGTGGTCTTGCAGTGGGTATGGAAAGTACATTTCTTCCGATCCTCGTTCTTGCAGCAGGTATCTGGGGTTCTTATGAGTGCGCAGGATTATATGGTGTTGCGATTGCTGCTGCAGGTATGATGGCTACTACAGCTATGCAGTTGGCGATCGATGCATTTGGTCCTATCGCTGATAATGCTGGTGGTATTGCTGAAATGAGTGAACTTCCAAAAGAAGTTCGCGAAAAAACAGATATACTTGATGCAGTTGGTAATACAACCGCCGCAACAGGAAAAGGTTTTGCCATTGCATCTGCAGCATTTACTGCTCTTGCTCTGTTTGCCGCTTTTGTTGGAGTAATCAATCACAACGGATTTGTCTTGGATGGTATTGATATTTATAAAGCCAATGTGCTGGCGAGTTTATTCGTCGGCGGTATGATTCCATTTATATTTTCCTCCCTCGCCATCCGTGCTGTCGGTGAAGCTGCAATGGCGATGGTGGAAGAAGTACGCCGGCAGTTCAGAACCATTCCGGGTATTATGGAAGGAACAGGTAAACCTGAATATGATAAATGCGTGGCGATTTCTACCGAAGCATCAATGAAAAAAATGATGCTGCCCGGTGCGATTGCTATCCTTTCGCCATTGATCATTGGATTTCTTCTCGGACCTGAAGCACTGGGTGGTTTTCTTGCTGGTGCCACTGTGTGCGGTGTGTTGATGGGAATGTTTCAGAACAATGCCGGTGGTGCATGGGATAATGCAAAAAAATCATTTGAAAAAGGTGTTGAGATAAACGGTCAGATTTATAAGAAAGGTAGCGAGCCACACAAAGCCGCCGTTACAGGTGATACTGTTGGAGATCCTTTCAAAGATACTTCCGGGCCTTCAATGAACATCCTTATCAAATTGATGAGTATCGTTTCACTTGTAATCGCACCTACTCTTGCGAAGCTACATCAGGATAGCAACGGCGTTCATGAAACGAAGAAGAAAGACCTAAAAAAAGAGATTATTTTTACGAAAAAATAAAAAGCAACTCTTTTTGATAATAACTCTCAATCAAAAAATCTTTAAAAAGAGCCGGAATTCATCCGGCTTTTTTTCACAATTCATTTACGAAATATATCGTAAGTTTGGCTCAAAGCGATAATATGTCTTCGACCAAATACATTAAACCCACAGAAAGCGAACTCGAAATTCTGCAGGTCCTTTGGGAAAGAGGCCTGGCGAGTGTAAGAGAAGTTCACGAAGAACTGTCGAAAACCAAGGAAGCCGGCTACACTACTACTCTTAAGCTGATGCAGATAATGAACGAAAAGGGACTGGTAAAAAGAGACGACTCCATTAAAACGCACATCTACCAACCGGCAGTAAGCAAAGAAAAAACGCAGAAACACCTGCTCGGTAAGATGATCAATACGCTGTTCGGCGGATCGACAACGGAACTGGTGATCCAGGCGCTGGGTAATCATAAAGCCTCAGCCGATGAACTGGAAGAGATCCAGAAACTTCTAACTGAAATGAAGAATCAGTAATCTATCTTATGAGCCAATCCTCCTTCTTCGAAGCATTGGGATGGTCGTTGATTGACAGTTTGTGGCAGGTCGGGGCCATCTGGATTTTCTATATTCTCTTCACAAAAAACGGGAGCCGGTTCTCGGCAGAAAAGCGTCATTCACTTGCATTTGGTGGAATGATGACCGGCTCATTATTATTCTTTGCCAGCATTATTATTAACAGTTACAGTGCCGCTGTAAATGGTGATATATACAGTCTCGCTTATTTTATAGAACAACATACCGGAACGTGGTTCAATTATGGAAAGGCTGATGCGATCGTATCTATTCTGTCCTTTATTTATTTGCCCGTGTTGATGTTTTATGCGTTGCGATTATTATTCCAGGTACTCACTCATAGAAACAACTACAAAAGAAACCTGGCCCCTGTTGATGAGGAAATGACGGAATTTTTGGGTGAGATGATTTCGAAACTCGGTATTTCAAAAAGAACTATACTCTGGTTGAGCGATAAGGTGGCGAGCCCGCTTACACTTGGATTCTGGAAACCGGTGATACTACTTCCCGTGGCCCTTTTCTCTCATCTCTCATACAGGCAAATTGAAACTGTAATAGCGCATGAGCTGTATCACATCAAGCGAAACGACTATTTGCTCAATATTTTTTTGACTGTTGCCGAGATCGTTTTGTTCTTTAATCCGTTCGCGAAATTGCTTGCAGATATAGTGAAGAAAGAACGCGAAAATAGCTGCGACGACCTCGTGCTTGCAGCCGGATTTAATGCGATGGAATATTCGCAGGCGCTATATATTCTGGGGCGCTTCAGACAGCAGGAAAGCAAATTTTCGCTGGCTGCTACGGGGATCGGAAAAGAGTATTTGTTGCATAGGATCCGGAGGATCATGAAAAGGGACAACCCCCGACCGTCGGTGAAAAAACCTTTGATCGCCTTTTTTTTGTGCCTGGTTGTGGCAGGTTTTGCTTCTCGCAATAAGAACGTCACCGTTTTACGTGAAGCGGTAACAACGCCGGCAAAACAGGTTGTCTATTTCGCAGCCGAAAAAGATATTACTTCTGAACCAGCTATCGTGACCTCTCAACCAGCGATGGTCCCCGCTCGCCAGCGACCAACGACTGCTCATAAATCTGTCGATCCGATTCAATCGATTGCCCCACCACCACCTCCTCCTCCGCCTTCGTTAATCACCATCACTGAAAGTTCCGCAGACGAAGACGTCACCATTACTTTTGCCGCAGCACCGGAAGTGATGGAATTCAGTATGCTTGACCATGCGGAGCCGGAAGTACCTGAAACGGTTTGCGAAACACCGCAACCTTATGTTCCCAAGGCCACCTTTTATTACACTGAGGTGGATACTACAGCCGGCAAAACCGTGATCCGTTTATAATCCTACCGCTGTCCGTTTACACAAAACAACCAGTCAAGAACCGACAGGTTTGGAACGAAACCAAACCGGTCTTCAAACACCTGCGGGTACCTGGGCATTTCCGGAAAATTTTGATTGATGGTGGCCGGAAGCAACTTTGATCGCCAGTCCACATATTCCGTTCTATCGTATTCGTCGACATAGTTTTTGCTGAACGACCAAGGGGTCGTTATTGCCAATTTGTCGGCTGCCCACTTGAAACACTCGAGATTCCAATCGAGCAGAAATTCAAACTTCTTTTGATATAGCTGTGCGAGGTCGTCGGCATGATGTACCAGCCATGGCGACTTGTTGTAACATGATGTGATTGTCTTCCAATGTCGGTCCTGCCAGTTTTCCTTATTCAGGATCCGGACGTCCTTTATGACTGTCTTTTGATTTCTTCCTCCATGAACCGGTATGCTCAGATTGATGGGACCATTGCCTCCGAGGAGAGTGCACCTGTTCCGAAAACTCATTTTTTGGAAGTGCTCATATTGGTCAAAAACGCAATGCTTGACATTGCTTAATGTGTAATAGAGAATGACCGGTGAAAAATATTGTAAATCAACAATTAAGTGCATCGTATAAAATCAAAAATTATGTTTTTTAGACTAAAGTCGAAAACTGTGCATTTGGGGCGAAAACATCGCTCCTGCACTTCAAGTAAAGGTGATAGTTGAGACGCACAAACCAATAACAATCAATAATATAATACATTTAATTTTATATTAATTTGGTTAGCAACCGGTTTAAGCCATATTTGATGCGTTTTAACACATCGGTTCTAAAAAACTTAGTCAACCTAAAATGCTAAAATTAGTCCTCATTTTTGGACGAAAAAATTATTCGCATACTTTGCATCCAAAAGAACGGATGAGAGCATTATTGACCGGTATAATTGTCGCTGCGATTTTCGCTTCATGCGCGAAGCCAAAAGACCTGGAGTTTATAGATATTCAGAATATCAGGATGGTGAAAATGGGGATCACGGAATCGCTGATCGGCGTGGATATAAGGTTTTACAATCCCAACAAACAGAGTGTGAAGCTGAAGGATGCGGCTGCGAAAGTGTATGTCAATTCGTCGTTCCTGGGGGATACGCGGATGGATTCGACGGTGTCGGTTCCGCGTCGCGATACGTTTTCCGTGCCGTTGGTTTTAAAAGTTCAGACGGCTACTGCGCTTGCAAAAATGATTGAGACGGCGAAGGATTCGGCTGTTACTGTTCGCGTGGAAGGGTCGGTTAAAATGGGGAAGGCCGGTGTGTTTGTGAATTATCCGATTAAGTATGAGAAGCTGCAGAGTATGGCGGATTTGCATTTTTGATGTGCTTTCGCGCACTATTTGAACCCACCCCTTGCTCCTCCCTCAGGGAGGGGAAATCTATAATATCTTTTTCTCTTTTGAAGCAGATCGGACAGCGCAGGCAAAGTCGGCCTTCGGCGTATCCAAAGGCTTTCTTTAGCCCCTGTAGGTGTTTCTGAAAAGCGCCGCAGGCAAGGCCCGCCGCAGGCGTATCCAAAATCATTATTTAGCGCACCGCAGGTGTCTAAAAATCCGCGAGTATTTCTTAAAAGCGCCGCAGGCAAGGCCCGCCGCAGGCGTATCCAAAATCATTATTTAGCGCACCGCAGGTGTCTAAAAATCCGCGAGTGTTTCTTAAAAGCGCCGCAGGCAAGGCCCGCCGCAGGCGTATCCAAAATCATTATTTAGCGCACCGCAGGTGTCTAAAAATCCGCGAGTATTTCTTAAAAGCGCCGCAGGCAAGGCCCGCCGCAGGCGTATCCAAAATCATTATTTAGCGCACCGCAGGTGTCTAAAAATCCGCGAGTATTTCTTAAAAGCGCCGCAGGCAAGGCCCGCCGCAGGCGCCTACCACTGAAAATAAACCTCGGTCGCACCATACCCATACGACGGATGAAAGCGATTAATAAACGACTTCACATCTCTGCGGGTCCGCAAAATTTCATGAATCTCATCACGAAGCTTACCGGTCCCTACCCCATGAATAACCATCATCGAAGGCTGATGATGGGCAACCGCCAGGTCCAAATACTTTTCAAGCGTCTGCAACTGTAACGTCAGCTTTTCAAAAGAAGAGAATGCGGAATGCTCCTTCTCGAGCTTTTCTATATGAAGATCCAACTCGTATTTCGCTGGTTCAAGATGTTGCCGCGCCGAGGAAGCCGAATAAACTTTATACCCTTTCTTAAGCAACGGAGCCATCTCCATTTTATCTTCAATCGGCCTGTCAGGATACGTTTCCAGCAAACGAAATGAAAACGTTGCCTCACCCTTCTGCCTTATCTCCTGTATCCGGTTAAAAACCTGCTTAGGCTTTAATTTCAAGCTGGTCTCGAAACTTTCGGCCTTCTTCTTCTCCGGCTTGTGCAGCGAAAAAACAAAATTGAACGACGGACTATCATTCATATTCTCGAAAGGCATATCATGAATGTAAAAGTCCTGGAACGGAACGATAGTATTCTTAAACTCGAAGTTGGGTTTATTAAGGTAGTCGAGGGAGTACTCGAAATTATAAGCAGTATTCGTGCGGTTAACAAGGTGAATCTTGAGTTCTTCTACGATCTCATCACCAAACTCATCGGTATCAGCAACAGGAATGAACGTAATCCATATACCCGTCTCCTCCTTATTGGTGATGGTTTTCTTCTCTTTAGGCACTTCATCGATAAACTTCTTAGACTTCTGGGTAGTCGGCACTATCTTCTTCTCAGAAAACCGTTTGAAGTAAGGAAAATCAAGCTGGTCGATGTAAGCAGGAAACTTTACGCCCCTCACATCTACCATTACCATCTTATTGTTGATGATATCAACTACCTCTCCTTCTTCCTCAGAATGTAATACAAGCACCTTATCCCCGACCTGAAACTTCATGCTGCAAAATTACTAAGCCCGGAGGTTACTCTTCTTGTAGCCATAGAGAAAATAAATACAAAGTCCGAGCGTCATCCAGCCGAGGAACCAAAGCCACGACATGGCAGGTATCTCCATAAGCAAATAAGAACAGAATAAAACCCCCATGATGGGGATCAACGACAACTTCCTTGCAAACGTAAAGACCGAAATTATGGCCCCTTCCAGAACGAATACGAGGAATAGCACCTGTTGCAGGTTATCGTGTCCGATATTGAAGATGTTTTCAGCTATCCTGTCTTGCGACAGCACAAGGAATCCAATATACGTCGCCGGCACTATCAACTGCCCGTTGATATAAGGCAACCGGAACCCCCTCTGAACGCTGGCAGGGATTTTAGGTAGCATCAACACCCCTCCCGAAACCAGGATGAAGGCGAACAAGGTGCCGATGCTGGTAAGGTCGGTAATGAGCGTAGCATCCATAAACAACGTGGGCACAGCCACAATCAACCCTGTGATCCACGTAGAAAATGACGGCGTCTTATACTTAGGATGAATTTTCGAGAACTTTTTAGGAAGTAGTCCATCCCGGCTCATGCTCATCCATATGCGGGGCTGGCCAAGCTGAAACACGAGCAGCACACTGGTTGTAGCGATAACCGCGCTGATTGAAACGATATAAGCGGTCCACTGCTGCCCTGTACTTTCGAACACGTAGGCCAATGGATCCACAACATTAAGCTGAGTATAAGGCACCATACCGGTCAGCACCAGCGCAATCAGGATATACAGCACCGTACAGATAACAAGCGAATAAATCATGCCGCGGGGAAGATCGCGCTGCGGATTCTTGCATTCTTCTGCAGTAGTCGAAATCGCATCGAATCCGATATACGCATAGAACACCGCCGATACTCCCTTAAGCACCCCTTCAAAACCATTCGGCAGAAACGGACTCCAGTTGTGGGGATCAACAGAGAACATCCCAAGCACAATCACAAAAATGACGACAGCAATTTTGAAGATCACCATCGCATTCGTCGATTTCTTGCTTTCTTTTATTCCAACGAACGTCAATAATGTAACAAGAACCACTATTACAAAAGCAGGAATGTTCATGAATATCCGGTAGCCGGCGATCACCGGGGCGTTTATCCATGTATCATAAGCAAATTGCAAACTTGGTGTAAGTGTCAGCTTCTTTGCCAGCGCATCCTGTGCCTGCAGGTAGGCCGCCTTCGCGGTACCCGGGTCGATGGTCATCCATCCAGGCAATACGATATTTATTTTTTCAAGAAGATTATTGAAATACCCGCTCCACGACACCGCTACTACGATGTTTCCAATAGCATATTCGAGTATAAGCGCCCACCCAATGATCCACGCGATGATCTCGCCAAATGAAACATACGCATATGTATATGCGCTCCCGGATATAGGCACCCTGCTGGCAAATTCGGCGTAACATAAGGCCGAAAATCCACAAGTAACCGCAGTAATAACAAATAGGAAAGAAATGCCCGGTCCGCCGTCGAAAGCCGCTTTGCCGATCGTAGAAAATATTCCGGCCCCAACAATGGCGGCTACACCGAGGAAGGTGAGGTCTTTAACAGTAAGCACCCGGTCCATTCCGCCTGGCGCATGACCGTCGGATAATCCCTTTTCTGCATCTTCAACGATCTTCGAGATAGACTTTTTGCGGAAGAGAGAACTCGACATAGAGGTAAGCAGTTTTGGCGATAAAAATAAGGGAAACGAGCCTAATGATCTCTCTGAACGAGAAAACGCACGAGGTCTTTGAGAGGCTCTTTTCGTACCGACGACACCGCTACTTCTTCAAGATGATGTTCAGCAAGCGAGATGTACTTTTCTTTCAATCCAGTGGCCCACGTATCTACACCGCATTCGCGGAAAAAGTCCAATACCATTTCGACTTTCCCGTCGTCGTCGCTGTTCATTAAACTTTTAAACTGGTCGAGTTTGGAGCCATTACAGGTTTCAAGTGCGTGGATAACAAGAAACGTTTTTTTGTTCGCCATAATATCTCCACCTACCTGCTTACCAAACTTAGCCGGATCGCCAAACGCATCGAGGTAGTCGTCCTGAATTTGAAAGGCAATACCTAAGTGCCTGCCAAATTCATACAGGTGCTCCTGGTTGCCCTTACCGGCGCCGCCAAGCAATGCACCCAGCTTTAGACTTGCAGCAAGCAAAACCGATGTTTTGAGCTCAATCATGCGTATGTACTCACCGAGGTTTACATGATCTGTTTTTTCGAAATCCATATCGAGTTGCTGACCCTCACACACCTGCCTTGCCGCGGTATTAAACTGAACCATCACTCTTTGGATATGGACAGGATTGATCCGGTTCAGATAGTCGTAAGCCTTCACCATCATTACGTCGCCGGTGAGTAAGGCAGTTGATTCTCCATATTTTTTGTGAACAGTCTCCATGTTCCTCCGCAGCGGAGCTTTATCCATAATGTCGTCATGAATAAGAGTGAAATTGTGAAACAGCTCAATGGCAATAGCCACATGATAAGCGTCGGGGTTGATATCTCCGAAGAGTTCGTTCGCCATCAGGCAGATGGCGGGGCGCAATCTTTTACCTCCGATGCCCAAAAAATATTCCGCGGGGTCGTACAAGGATGGAGGTGTTTCTGGGAAATGTCTTACGTTAAACCTCTTTCCAAACTCCGCTGATATTTGTTCAAATGATAGCATGTATGATCTATTTCTTGCCCTTTGGTCGTTTCTCTTTCGTTTTTTTAAAGGCTTTCCTTTTTTCGCTTGTGTCTGCAACATCATCACTCATCGCTGTTACCACCACCCATTCATAATCCAGTTGTCGCTTTGTTAGATTTGCGGCTACGACCTTAATGCGGATCTTATCGCCCATTCTGAACTTTCTTCCACTCCTTCTTCCTACTAAACTATAATCTCCTTCCAAGAGGCCGAAGTCATCGAACTCAGCAAGGCTGGCTATACTTACCAAACCTTCGCATTTATGTTCAACAGTTTCTACCCAGAAGCCAAAATTAGATACACCCGAAATCACTCCGTCAAATTCTTCACCGAGGAAATTGCGCATGTATTCAACCTGTTTATACTTATTGGCAGCGCGCTCCGCTTCCATGGCGCCTCGTTCCCTGTCACTGCTATGCTTACACTTCTGTTCGAGCTTTTTATCGGGCACAACAGTACTATCCAGGCACTCCTGCAAAATGCGATGTACCAGTACGTCTGGATATCTTCTTATCGGGGAAGTGAAATGACAATAATGTTCAAATCCTAAACCGTAGTGGCCAATGTTTTCAGTCGTATAAATCGCCTTGGCCATCGTACGAATGCCGAGTTGCTCCAATACGTGTTGCTGCGGTGTGCCCTTTGCATCTTCAAGTCAATTTATTGAACGACTCTGCAATGTGCTCAGGCGAAGAAGTGTCAAACTCGAAACCGTGCTTCTTTGCAAATGCTACAAATGGTAACAAGCTTTACTTCGTCGGGTGTGTCGTGCACACGATATGGGAAAGGAACTTCTTTCTTGTTCACTCGTATCTTACCTACATATTCTGCAATTGTTCTGTTGGCCAGCAACATCAGCTCTTCAATTAACTGGTTGGCTTCCTTACTTTCTTTTATTACAATACCAATGGGCTTCGCTTTTTCATCGAGCTTAAATCTTACTTCCTGCGATGAAAAATTGATCGCACCTTTTTTGAAACGTTGCTTTCTGAATTTCTGTGCAATGCGGTGCAACAACAAAATCTCTTCCTTATAAATGCCTTCTTCTTTCTCAATTATTTCCTGCACCTCTTCGTAGCTGAAGCGATGATTTGAATGCATTACTGTTCGTCCGATCCACGACGACTTCACTTCACCTTTCGGCGTCATTTTGAATAGGACGGAAAATGTGAGCTTATCTTCATGCGGACGCAGCGAACACAACTCATTTGATATACGTTCGGGCAACATAGGAAGTACACGGTCTGGCAGGTATACAGACGTTGCGCGTTCAAACGCTTCAGTATCGAGCGCAGTTCCAGGCTCGAATGTAATAACTTACATCAGCGATATGCACGCCGATCTCGTAATTGCCGGTATCAAGTTTTACTATTGAAATCGCGTCATCAAAGTCACGGGCATCCTGTGGATCGATGGTGATCGTAAATACATCACGAATGTCGCGTCGCGTTTCAATCTCGCTTTCCGGAATAACATCAGGAATGCGTTCTGATTCCTCAATTACATCATCGGAAAATTCTAATGGAAAACCATTTTCCATTAATATCTGCTTCATGGCAAAGTCGCTTTCGTCACTTTGATCCATGATCTGCACCACTTCACCAACAGGCTTTTTGTTTTTCTGCCACTCCACGATCTTCACAATCACCATATCATTTTCGGTGGCATCTTTCGTCTTATCCAACGGCACGAAAACATCCGGCATTGGCTTGTCTATGTCTGCAATGAAAAATGCAAAGTTATTGCTCAGCTGAAGTTTACCCGGAAATTCCAGTTGTCTTCTTTTTATCACTTCTATCACTTCTCCCTGCTGACGGGTTCTTTTAAAATCGCCTTTAATAATTACGCGCACCGTGTCACCATGAAGTGCTGTATTGAAATCGGAAGGACGTACCATGATATCGTTATCCTGCCCTTGCACCACTACGAAACCCATTCCCGAACGCGTGATATCGAGCGTTCCTGTTGACACGCGCGCTTTGGCGCCAGGCTGATGTTTCTTTCCCTTAAATGGTTTCTTTCCTGGCATCAGTTATCTGTGTTATTTTGATTAAATGTCGAGATGAAATTAGTGATTAATTCAGTAAAGGCTGTTTCCTGGTTGAAGAGGAAATTTACCTCGATGGGCAGCACGTATACAGGGTAGTTCATGAATTCCTGCCGGAACTTATCGAGCCGCATCGAATCTTTTTCCGTTGTGATGATCATCTTTTGTTCCGCGGCAATACTTTCAAAACGTTTACGGATGTCTTTCAGGTCGTCGATGGTGAATATATGATGATCACTGTACAGCAGTTCATAGTATGTTTCCGTATGCTCATGCAAATATTTCTTTAATGGCTTTGGATTGGCGATTCCGCTAACAAGCAATGCTTCTGTTTGTTCATTGATCCGTCGCTGTGCTTTCGTTACGATATGATACGGCGTACCATACTGTATAGATGTAAAAAATAAATGCTGGTGAGACAAAGGCTTTATCTCTTCTTCTAACTTTTTCTTCTGTTCTTCATTAAGATCGGGCGGACACTTTGATACAATAAGAATATCCGCACGCTTGTATCCTGAGGCGAGATCCCGAAGATCACCAGTAGGTAAAAACCAATCGCGCGTAAATAGGTTGTTGTAGTCAGTCAACACAATATCTAATCCTGCTTTTACTGATCTGTGCTGGAAAGCGTCATCCAGAATAATTACCTCTGTATCGGGTGCGTCGTGCAGCAATTGTGGTATTGCAACAATTCTTTCCTCGCCCACTCCTATTGTAACCGAGGGAAACTTTTTATAAAACTGTAAAGGTTCATCACCTATCTCAAGTGCGGTAGACTGTCCATTGGCGAGTGCATATCCCGAAGTTTTTCTTTTATATCCCCTGCTTAATACTGCAAGTTTGAATTGATCTTTTAATCTTGATAGAATAAACTCCACCATCGGCGACTTTCCGGTTCCTCCTGCCGATAAATTGCCCACACCAATTAAAGGAAGATTGAATGATGATGAGCCGATCCAGCCTTTGTCGAAAAATATGTTTCTTATCCAGATTGCGAGTCCGTATAAAAGTGAGAAGGGAAAGAGAAGAATTCTGACAGGGCGCAGCAACGGGGCGTTAAAATTCATAGACACTGGTGGGCGTGATACAATAATTTAAAGGTACATCATATTCATTTACATCACTGATTGCGTCTATCGCCTCGAAAAAAGAGAAACCAATTTTAACAACGTCCTGCGCACATTGCGGAAGATACCTGTCATAAAAACCTTTGCCATATCCCACCCTGTATCCGCGTGTGTCGAACGCAAGGAGTGGCACAAACACAACATCTACCAGTTGCGGTTCAATAATCAGTATCGCTTACCGGTTCAAGAATATTAAAGCTGTTCGCTTCGAATGCTGCCATCTTTCTCAATAAGTACAGCCTTCATCGTGCCATCGTTAAGTATTTTGGGCCATGCTACGCGGAGGTTTTCATTTTCAAGCACAAGCAATTGTTCGCAGACAGTTACATCAAATTCTTTTCGATCGGGAATAGGATAATACGACAACAACACCTGCGCACCCTCCAGGGCAAGCTTTCTGAAATTGTTCACGATGCCTTCAGACATTTGTGCAATTTCGTCGTCGGACAAAGCCATCCGGGAATGACTATAAATTTTCCTGATGTCTCTTTTTACCATCTCCAGTGTTCCATTTTCTTTCTCATGATTGCTGCCTGCTCTGATATGAATGCTGCATCAGGATGTGGTGAAAAAGGCACCGAGGCAAGCGAGGGATAGCCCGTCCATCCAACAATATCATTCTCGTAATTCAAATAATTATCATTGAATATCCATCCCAGCACGTGAATACTCATTTGTTTGCAGGCCATTGCGGAAAGCAGCGAAAAGTTGATACTGCCCAATGTGTTTCTGCTCACGAGAACAACCGGAACGTTCAGCATCTTAACAAGATCGGCAACAAACTCATGATCATTTAACGGCACCATTAATCCACCGGCTCCTTCAATCACCAGATCGTTGTCTCCCGGAAGGAAGTGCGTCAACTATTTTTTGAAGAGAGATGTGAATGTTTTCCTGCTGGGCACTGATGTGCGGTGATGCAGCAAGTTTTAGCCTATATACTTCGGGATGAATTACAGACCGCTTGTTGCGTAATTCGTTTCTCACCCAATCGCTGTCGGTGATGCTTGCATAACCAGCCTGAACAGGCTTCCAGTAATCGGCCTGTAACGCTTCGGCGAGGATCGCAGAGACGAATGTTTTTCCGATGCCAGTGCCGGTGCCGGAAACAAATACGATCTTTCGTTCCCTGCTATTCATGCTGTGACTATTTATTTACAAAAATACTGAAGACGGTGGTACCGTAGTTCCGTGAAGTAGCAAAAAGCGGAGAACCTGTATAATTATTGCGGGGAGTATGTTCAAGCACGAACCAGCCGCCAGGTGCTATCATATTTTGTGCAATGATTTTTACCGGCAACTCATCTATTGTGGCCAATGCATAAGGCGGACCAGCGAATATGAGATCGAACTGTTCCGTGCATTGCGAGATATACCGGAACACATCCATCTTTACTGGTTTAAAGTTTTCGAGCTGTAACTCTTTCGATGTTTTCGAGATGAAGTCGAACATCGCATTATCTTTTTCCACGATTGTACAATCTTTCGCGCCGCGCGATTTCAACTCGTAACTGATGCTTCCGGTGCCACCAAAAAGATCTAATGTTTTGAGCGAGGTGATGTCGAGATTGTTAGTGAGAATGTTGAACAATCCTTCTTTTGCAATGTCCGTAGTGGGACGCGTGTATGGCATTTTTGCCGGAGGCTTCAACCTACGGCCACCAAGGTCGCCGCTGATTATACGCATAGCGACATCTTAAGCAATGGTGAGAAGTAATGCTCGGGATATTGTTCAAGAATCCCATTGGTGCCGTATGAAGAAGGCACGCCTTCGTAATGTACCTCCTGGAAGTATTTAACCAGCTCGCTGTACAAGGCAGACTTTTCATCAATCAATCCTGAAATATGCAAGGTCATTTCAGCAGCAGGTATCGCAAATTGTTTGCAGATCAAAAGAGATAATATGCGGCGTCTTCCGGTGTTTGGTAAGAAAATGTCTGCATTAACTGCAATGCACCATTCTTGAAATATGCAGTGACAAATTTATCGTTGTAAAATATGAGGCGCGAGAAACTGCCTTCCGCAATTTCTGCTTGCTTCGACCATCTCAATATCATTGCTGTAAAGGTGCCAGTACTGACCGCCTTTAAATTTATCCTTGCATAGGTTGTGCAGATCTTTCGAAACTGCATATATGTTTTGTATGTTCCAGTCCTGGATGGTTTCATCGAAGATCAAATCTGCTGCAGTTTCACCATGGAGTAATTTGGCAACAGGCGATTTCAGATCGGCGTTATAAAATTCTGCCGGCACGAGGTTAGCGTCGGGAAAGTTGTATACAATACTGGCTGTGCCGGCGTATTGTTGTAGTACGGTATCGCCGGAGATGATTTCTTCTAAAATGTCTCTTGTATTCTTGTCGCCAGTAGTATAAAGGGGGTACTGGCGGAGGATGAACAGTTGTTCCGGTGAACGGGTGAACAGGATATAATTGAACGTTTGCTCGCTCAGTTCTATGAGGAGCCTGCTGTCTTCCGGAAGCTGCTCAAGGTCCTCTCTTCTGATATCAAATGCAGGGTGTATCATTTAGCAGCCGCAATAATACATAATCTTGCGGGAATAGCGTGAGCGTGAGGCGTGAAGCGTGAAGCGTGAGGCGTGAAGCGGCAGACGGCAGGGAGTTGTAATTTGCCGGCGGCAGCCACGCCCCGCAGGGTTATTCGTTTTTTTGCATTTGCAATTGCCGTCGTAGGAGATTTGCCGGCGGAAGCGATGCCTCGCAGGGCAACCCTATAATTCATCAAGCATTTTCCTGCCAAGGCTCTTAATTTTCGCATCATCAGATGCTGTAGGCGGCAGCTTCACCATTTGCTCCAGCAAAACCTTGGCCTTCGCATTCTCGCCCTTACGCTTATAAGCTTTTGCAAGCTCAAGATAATTCAACAAGAACCCCGGATATAACGCGTTGCTTTTTTCGTAATATTTTATCGCATCCTCAAGAGACGCCGGCGGCAACGCACCGAATGTAATTTTCACTATCCACTTCTCAAACGCACTCAAATCACTCACTTCATAATGCCACTTCGCAAGAACATGATAACCCTTGAAGTTTTTCGGATCCAACTGAACACATTTGTCGGCGTATACTTTAATCTCCTTTACCGCTGCAACTTTTTCCTTACCCGACGAAATAAGCGCAAGCCTCCCCATTGAAATGGCCATTGCAAAATTCGCCTCAGAATGATTAGGATTGATGGCGAGCGCCCGGCGTGCATACGTTTCGCCTTTCTTGTAGTACTCTTTCTGTTCACTCTTTTCAGGTCTGCGTTTCCCTACAATGCTATACATCGCACTTGCTTTGCACAACGCCTCAATATTGTTCGGGTCTTTCTTAATTACTTCGTTATACTTCGCAAGCGCGTCGTCGTCTTTAAATGCTTTTTCAAGCGCCTCGCCCTGCCTCATCAACACCGCAACGTCCTGTGCAAAAGAAGATGAAAAACAAAAAAAAGCAAGCGATATCAGTGCACTTTTAATCATTAAACTTTCTGTTCATCGTAACACCCACATTCCCCTGGAATTGCTCAAGCGGTGGCTGCAGTTTTTGAATCGAAAGGTCAATTTCTTTAACGAACGGGTAATCGTGCTTAATATGCCTGATAATATTTACACAAATTTTTTCGAGAAGCGCTGTCGGCAGTTCCATCCAATGCCGTACGATCTTATACAAATTCTCGTAGTTGATGGTATCGTCGATGTTGGCAAATTCTTTATCCCTCTCTTCGTACTTAACCGAAAGATTAATGATATATGGGTTACCAATCTTTTCTTCGCCTTCAAAAACGCCATGAAAAGCATACATCTGCACGTTCACCAACTGAATCGAGATCATATCCCAAGTTCTTTCATTGACAAAAAGCGCTCAGCATCCAGCGCAGCCATACATCCACTGCCTGCAGCAGTAACCGCCTGCCTGTAAATTTTATCCTGCACATCACCCGAAGCAAACACGCCTTCGATATTTGTCTTAGAGGTACCCGGTACCGTCTGGATGTATCCGGCCTCATCCATATCGAGCCAACCCTTGAATATTTCAGAATTAGGCTGGTGACCAATCGCCACAAAAAAGCCAGCCACTGGCAGGTCTCTCTTCTCACCTGTTTTCGCGTTGACTAACCTAACGCCTTCAACTTTTGTTTCACCGAGAATTTCATCTGTTTCTGTGTTCCAGTGTATTTTGATGTTAGGTGTTCTTTGTACACGTTCCTGCATCACCTTAGACGCACGCATCTGGTCGCGGCGGATAAGCATATGCACATTAGAGCAGAGCTTCGAAAGATATATCGCTTCTTCAGCAGCTGTATCGCCTGCACCTACTATCGCAACATCTTTGCCGCGGAAAAAGAATCCATCACACACCGCACATGCGCTCACACCAAAACCATTCAAACGTTGTTCGCTCTCGAGACCGAGCCATTTCGCCGATGCGCCGGTCGAAATGATAATGGCTTCTGCTTCGATCATTTTCTCTTCATCGATCCAGACTTTATATGGGTATGAAGTAAAGTCAACTTTAGTCGCGAGACCGTAGCGCACGTCCGTGCCCATTCTTACGGCCTGTTTTTCGAAATGCACCATCATATCGGGGCCCTGAACGCCGTCGGGGTAACCGGGATAGTTTTCTACTTCTGTGGTGATAGTAAGCTGACCGCCTGGCTGTATACCCTGGTAAAGGACAGGCTTCAGGTTAGCACGCGCAGCATAAATAGCCGCGGTATACCCTGCAGGACCCGATCCGATAATAAGGCAATGTACTTTTTCCGGTGTTGAATTATCCATAGTTTATTCCTTCGAAATTTTGCAAATTTAACGGCTATTCAGGGATAATGATGCTTACGTATTGCACAGCGTATCCACCGAAATAACCGAGCGCGCCATTGCTTATGTTTCCCATCACTTTTGTTGGAGAAGAGAAAGGATTTCCTATACTCGCGTAGCTGTATTCCATGGTGCGCCAGAAGTCGAATACAGCTTTATCTATGTTACAGAATTTTACTGAAATGATGTCGCCTCGGGAGAAGTATGAATATGTTTCAAAATCTATCTCGTCGTTGCGGTTCACGCCTCTTTCTATTTGCACGTTATACTTTGTGCCGTCTACTATCTGGTCGTCGTATACTGAGTTGAGGCCCGGAAGGTACAGGCCGCCGTTCACGTTGGTGAAGTAACGGATGTAGTTGCCTAACCCGGGAGGGTCGTTGAATCTTCCGAATAGCACCACTTTGCCGGTATCTAAAGGGTTTATCGATTCATAGTAATATAACGAGTCGATTGTTTTGACTGGAAAAGGTATAGTAGTATTAGCAGAATATTCCTGCCCGTTTAATTTGATGTTAAGTTGATATGCTTTGCCGTTTTCGCCGCGCATGGCCGGTCTTCCGTTGGCTGTATCTACCGAGTAATAATACAGTAGCGTATCGCCGGATACCCGCACCTGGTATTCCTTCAGCGTTTCGGTGTTTGCTCCGTCGGATATGGTGATCTCGGCGTTTCTAACGAATGAGCCTGTGAGGGCTTCAGGGCTAATCGTGTTGAAGAAGTCTAAGCTTGTGGTGAGGTAAACGGTGGGGTATTCACCTTGTTCGATAATGCCTTCTACCACCAGTTTAGGATCCTGCGAGGCTGGTGTGAATGTGATCGCTTTTTCGCAGGAGGTAAAAGCTATTAAAAAGAATATCGGATAGAGATATTTCATTGAGGCTGTAAGTTAAAGAAGGAAGTCTTAATTATTTGCTAACGGTGTTAGGTTGCCCCCTTCCGGGGGTTGTGCCTGCGGCGCTGCGCCTGCGGGCGTGATGTCTCCCCGATTCGTTAGATGCGCTCGCCTTCAGTGCTTAGTAAATCGTGCCCGAATTTACATTTGAGTCTGCCTTCTGCGGGCTGCCGCCTCACGCCTCACGCAAAAAAAAGCCCGCTTCAAAAGAAGCAGGCCAATATCCTTAAAAAAGCAAAAAATTACCCTAAATAAGCCTTCAGTGCGTTAGAATAACGCGCTTTCTGAAGACGTTTAATCGCTCTTTCCTTGATCTGACGTATACGTTCTTTAGTAAGATCATACTTCTGGCCGATCTGCTCGATCGTAACACCATTTTCTCCATCTAACCCAAAATACGCATTAACAATCTCCGCTTCACGGGGACTAAGTGACTTCAGAACCCTGCGAATTTCGTTACGCAGTGAATCTTTCATCACATCATCGTCTGTGTCGTCGCCACCTTCCAGAAGATCGCCCATAGCCACATCTTCTGCCTCATGCACAGGTGCATCAAGCGAAGTATGACGGGTGTTGCTCTGAAAAATGTTGTTGATCTCGGTTTCGCTCATTTCGAGAAGTTCTGCAAGCTCTTCCGTGCTTGGTTCCCTCTCATGTTCCTGCTCGAAAGCCATGTAGGCTTTGTTTGCTTTGTTATAGGTGCCAATTTTGTTTTGAGGCAGGCGGACTAATCTGCCCTGCTCTGCCAACGCCTGCAGGATGGACTGGCGAATCCACCACACCGCGTATGAAATGAACTTAAAACCCTTAGTTTCATCGAAACGCTGGGCAGCTTTGATCAAACCGAGGTTACCCTCGTTGATAAGGTCGCTAAGTGAGAGACCCTGATGCTGGTACTGCTTAGCAACAGACACCACGAACCGTAAGTTCGCCTGCACCAATTTGTCCAATGCCCGCTGATCACCCATCTTGATTCTCTGTGCGAGTACAGTTTCCTCTTCAGGAGTGATCATAGAAATTTTGGATATCTCCTGTAAGTACTTTTCTACCGCCTGGGAATCCCTGTTGGTAATCTGTGTAGCAATTTTGAGCTGTCTCATATCTAAATATAAAAATTGACGAATCCGTTCGATTCGGGTACAGGGATCAATAAAAAGGGTTAAGTCGAAAAATGTTCAGAGGAAGTTGCAAAGGGTATGTTCTGAAAATCAATTCCGTCCGTTACTAAAGCAAAAGTAACACGCGTTTTTTTAAGTTCATAGTGTTTTACTATAAATTATCTTTTCGCCCTTTACCTTCAACACCAACTCCTGCTCTTCCGACTGCTCTACTCTTCCTACCACTTTCGCGCCAATACCGAAGCCTGATGCGAGTTTTACCAATTCTATAGCTGTTTTCTCACCAGTGAAAATTTCCAACCTGTGACCCATATTAAAAACCTGGTACATCTCGCGGTTATCCGATCCTGAAGCCTCCTGAAGCAGGTTGAAGATAGGTGGAGCGTCAAACAAATCGTCTTTTACTACCCGGAAATTACGCGGTAAGTACTTCATGCACTTCGTTTGTCCCCCTCCGCTACAATGTATTACACCATGAATATCATCGAAATGGTACCTGAATATGTCTTTTAACAACGGTGCATACGTCCGCGTAGGTGATAATAGCAATTTCCCTACCTCCATCGTTTGCCCCGTTTCAGGGATTGTGATGGTATCGGTGAGGCGATTCGGCCCGATATAGGTCACTTTCGGATCCAAACCCGTGTCGAAACTTTCCGGAAACTGCTGGCCATAGTGTCCTGCTAAAGCGTCGTGTCGCGCGCTCGTCAGGCCATTACTGCCGATTCCGCTGTTGTATTGCTCATCATAAGTGCACGAGCCGTAACTCGCAAAGCCCACAATTACGTCGCCCGCAGCGATCTTTTCATTGGAAATAACTTTGCCTTTTGGCCATCTGGCCGTCATCGTACCGTTTACTGCAATCGTTCTCACTACATCTCCAACATCGGCGGTTTCGCCGCCCAGGTAGTGGATATGCACCCCGTAAGTTTTCATGAGATCAAAGAAGTGCTGCGTTGATTCTATCAAAACGGTCAGCACTTCTGCCGGTATCAACCTCTTATTGCGGTCGATAGTCGACGAGAAGAGAATATTGTCAGTGATGCCGGTGCATAGCAAATCGTCGAGGTTCATCACGATGGCATCTTGTGCGATGCCTTTCCAAACCGAAATATCGCCGGTTTCTTTCCAGTATAAATAAGCCAGGATACTCTTTGTACCCGCGCCATCCGCATGCATCACATTAACGAACTTATCGTCGCCGGAGAGATAGTCGGGATACAGTTTGCAAAACGCATACGGAAAAAGACCCTTATCGAGCGAGCGCGTGGCGGCATGTACGTCTTCTTTCTGAGCCGAGACTCCTCTTTGCGAATACAAACTCATTTGTTTGGTTTTTTGTTGAAAAACGCGAGCGATAATTTCTTGTCGTTGTCAATCTCGTTCTTCAGTTCGTCAAGTCCGTTGAATTTTTTCTCCCCGCGCAAATACTCCAGAACAAATACTCTCAGTGATTTGCCGTAGATGTCTTCATCAAAATCAAAAATGTTCACCTCTATCGTTCGTTTCGTGCCGCCAACCGTTGGCCGCACGCCGATACTCATCATTCCTTCGAGAAACTGGTTCCTGTTTTTTATCTGCGCTTTTACCACGTAGATACCATCCCCGGGAATGATCTTCTCCTTGTTAAGGATGTTCACATTAGCAGTCGGGTAGCCTATTGTTCGTCCAATCTGGTCACCCTTCACCACCTCTCCTTCAAAATCGAACTCGTATCCCAGCAATTCATTTGCCTTTGCAATGTTGCCACTCACGATGCTTTCCCGGATGATGGTTGAGCTGACTGTAATGTCCCTTATCACGTGCTGCGGAATTTCTCTCAACTCAAAATATCCTTTCGCACTGTATTCTTCCAGCAATTTGTAATCCCCTTTTCTGTCTTTACCGAACTTATGATCGTACCCGATGATAACGATCGATGGGTTACACCGTTTTCTCAGAAACGTTTCGACATATTCTTCGGGTGACTGCTCCGAGAATTCATGCGTGAACGGAACGATCACGAGGTGGTCGATGCCTGCTGATGCTAACCGCTCAATCCTTTCTTCAATCGTTGTAATAAGCCGGACATCTTCTTTGTGATGAACAATTTTTCGGGGATGCGGATTGAACGTGATGATCACCGATTCGCCTCCAATCTTTGCCGCTTCTGCTTTTAGTTGTGCGATGATCTTCTGGTGGCCGAGATGCACACCGTCGAAGGTGCCGATAGTAACGACCGCTTTATGTAATACGGGTAGATGTTCAATGTCCGTGTGAAGCTTCATGATCTCGCCGGCAAAGCTACTTTAATAACCAATTCTTTCAACAGCGCGCCGTCTGACGTGCCCACATCCCCTACCCCTATGCTGCGGAGATTGTAATGATGCAGCAGCATCAGCGCTTTCTCCACACCGTCAGGACCGTAGTTTTTTGCCGTCAGCAGGTAGTCTTTCACAAAAAAAGGACTCACGCCGATGTTCATAGCAATAGCTTTTTCGTCGTTGTTGCTTTGTCCGAATATCATGTAGGTTTTGCTGAACAGGTTGTAAAGGGCCGGCAAAACGAGTTGAATAGGTGCAGCTTTGGGGTTGGCTTCGAAGTAGTTTACAATCCGGATGGCTTTTGCCAGATCCTTTTTAGCCAGGGCGCTTTGAAGTTCGAACGGGTTATATTCCTTGCTCACTCCAACGTACTTTTCTACATCATCTTCAGAAATCGTTTTTCTCGAGCCGAGGTTCACAAGAAGTTTGTCTATTTCGTTGTCGATGCGGCAAAGGTCGTTTCCAATATGATCAACGAGGAGAGCAAGGGCTTTGGGGCTGATGGAGAAACCCTTTTCATGCACGATGTCGCTGGCCCATTCGGGAAGCTGGTTGTCGTACAGCTTTTTGGTGGTGAGCATCTCGCCCTTTTCTTTTAGCAGTTTGGCGAGTTTGCTTCGACCGTCGACTTTCTTTTCTTTGTATGAAACCACGAAAACAGTCGAGCTGAGCGGTTTCTCTATGTATGGTTCGAGCTTGGCGATGTCCCGCATTTGCTGGGCCTCTTTCAGCAGAACGACCTGTCGTTCGGCGAACATCGGGTAGCGCATGCAGGCATTCACTACGTCGGTCCACTGGGCATCTTTGCCGTAAAAAACAGAAAGGTTGAAAGATGCCTCAGACTCGTTCAGTATCTTATGCTCAGCATAGTCCACCACTTTATCGATAAAGTACTCTTCTTCGCCTTCCAGCCAATAGATAGGCTTGTAAAGGCCTCGCTTCCATTCTCCCAGTATCTTTTCTGCAGACATTATATGTTAAAAAAAAGTTTATCCGGCACGCGCAATATTACGTCAAAATCCGAAGGCTTCTTACGATTTATTTCACCATAACGTTGTGGATGTCAGCAAACTACTCGGCCATAGTTTTACACATAAGTTAGCAACTAATGCCGTCGATTGGCACGGTTTTAGCCTAACTTGGCTCAAAGCTGCGTAATTACTAGATAAAACAGCTAAAAATAAACACACACTTATGAGCACAAGCAACTATCCATCAGCAACGCCACCCCCAAACAATCCGCCCCGAAGGGATTCGAAAAACCTGATTATCGGGCTGTTGGCTGTTGGTATTCTCGGTACATGGGGATATTTTCTTTGGGATAAGAACAAGAACGACCAGGAAATGACGCAACTGCAAACACAATACGTTGCGGTTGATTCAGCGAAGAATGAATTGCAAAAAAGCTTCGACGCGTCTCTTTCACGCCTTGATTCATTGACAGGATATAATAACGAAATAGAAGGAAAACTTACTGACCGTAATTCTGAGATCACCAAGCTGAAAAGCCAGATCAACGGAATTCTTAGAAAACAGAAGATCACTGCAGCTGAAAGAAGGAAAGCTGAAGAGCTGATTGCAGAATTGAACGAAAAGATTGGAAATCTCGAACAGGAAGTAGCACGTCTTACAACTGAAAATCAAACACTGACTACAGAAAAGGCGGCTGTAACTGTTGAAAGAGACACATACAAATCGCAGAAGGATACACTGGAAACTGTGAAAGCAGGACTGGAAACAAAGGTTAACATCGCATCTACGCTAAACGCCTACGGTATCGCTATTACTCCAATCAACGAAAGGGGTAACGGTAAAGAAAAAGTAACGACCAAGGCAAGGAAGGTAGACAAGCTCGTGATTTCTTTTGATGTTGATAACAGGATCGCTGAAACTGGTTCAACTGAGATTTACGTTTCAATCACTGGTCCTGACGGAAGGCCTGTAAGTGTTGAAGCACTCGGTTCAGGAACGTTTACTACACGCGAAGAAGGTGAAAAGCCATACACTGCAAGAATTCCGGTTGACATTGAAGCTGGAAAGAAAAAGCATGTAGAGTTTGCGTGGAAACAGAACGAAGACTTTAAAAGAGGTAACTACAAAATAGCCATTTATCATAACGGTTTCAAGATCGGAGAAGGCGTTAGAGAATTGAGGAAGGGCGGATTGTTTGGTTAATTCTAGTCAGACAACCCTCCAATGAAACAAGAAAGCAGTTCGCAAGAGCTGCTTTTTTTTGTCCCGAGCGCAGCGAGGGATCTGCGGAGAATCAATTTTCTTTACCGGCAAGCTTGAGCCATAAGTATCCACTGACACCTGCAAGGACTGACGTGATCAGTACGGCAAATTTCGCCTCCGCCTCGAGAGACTCATCCCCAAACGATAATAACGCGATAAAGATCGACATCGTAAATCCAATACCTCCCAGCAACCCAAGCCCAACTATATGCCGCCAATTCGCGTGATGCGGCATCTTACCCCAACCGAGTTTAACAACGATCCACGACATCAGGCCTATACCAATAGGTTTACCTAAAAACAAACCGATCAATATGCCCAATCCGAGATTAGTAAACAGTCCGTTGAACATTCCCTCTTCAAATGTGATGTTGGTATTGGCTAGTGCAAAAACGGGCATGATAATAAAGTTTACCGGGTGCGTTAAAGCATGCTCGAGTTTTTCAAGCGGTGATGCCTGGGAGCCTTTGTTGGTAGGGATTGTGATGGCGGTGAGCACCCCGGCGATAGTTGCATGTATTCCCGAATGATGCACAAAATACCATAGCAACACAGCTGGTACCAGGTAAAAAATTAAGTGTGTTACTTTCAACCTGTTCATCAACATCATTCCCGCGAATACTATCGCTGCGTACAACAGCATATCGGAGTGAATATTAGCCGAATAAAATATTGCTATGACAACTATTGCCATAAGGTCGTCGGCGATGGCCAATGCGGCCAGGAATATCTTTAAAGATGGCGGAACGCTTTTGCCTAACAACGAAATAACGCCGAGTGCAAATGCAATGTCGGTCGCCATTGGGATGCCCCATCCAGCTGCGGTTTCCAAATTGTAATTAAGCACCGCATAAATAACCGCAGGCACTATCGCGCCGCCAAATGCAGCGAACACTGGCAACAAAGCTTTTTTAGGGGTAGATAGCTCGCCTTCCATCAGCTCACGCTTTATTTCCAATCCTACCAGTAAGAAAAAGATGGACATCAGTCCGTCGTTGATCCACACAAGGCTCGGCTCAAGCAATATCGCAAAACCATCGGCAAGGGAGGAGTTTGCAATGATCAGCGAACAGGCGACCGAAGCCAGCAACAGTATGCCGCTTGCGGCGCCTGACTTGAAGAAGGTCTTGAAAATCTGAAGGTTGATGATCGGCATTGGTCAAAAATAAGTGTTTCGCATTAAGCTTGCGGCCGTGTAACCTGGTTGAGCGAAGCAGCGTCTTACTTCTCATGAAACAGTTTCTATCAGCTCTTCTCGTGTTGGCTATAGGCTTTCCTCAAATGGCCCATAGCCAGGAAAACGACGAACAACTCACCAGGCTTATTCTCCAAAAAGACAGTGCATTCTGGCGCGCGTATAACGAGTGCGACGTTCCAGCGATGCAAAAGTTTGTGACGACTGACCTGGAATTCTATCACGATAAAGGCGGTATTACGTTAGGCGATTCCCTTTTTGCGGCAACCTTCCGCAACAACATTTGTAAGTATCGGGATAGTTTCAGCCTGAGGCGTGAAGAGGTCACTCGAACTGTGCATGTCTATCCAATGCACAGCAATGGAAAAATTTATGGTGCGCTCATTTCTGGCGAGCATCTGTTTTATATCAAAAATAAAGGGCAGGAAGAACACGCGGAAGGACTGGCGAAGTTTACGCAATTGTGGGTGGTGAACAATGGAGAATGGAAGATGAGCAGGGTATTGAGTTATGATCACGGGCCCGCGCCTTATAAGAATAAGCGGACCGTTATTGCGATTTTACCGGCCGTTCTTAAAAAGTATGTAGGTACTTATAATGGATCGCAGACGAAAGATGCCAAAGTAAGTGCGGGTAAGGATATGTTGAATTTGGTTATCGGCGGAAATAGTTATGCCTTGTATCCTTCTGCTGATAATATGTTCTTCTCAAAGGATCGCGATCTGACATTTGAGTTTGTTGGAAACAAAATTACCGTTCGTGAGAAGGGTGTTGTGGTGGAAGAATTGGTGAAGCTTTAATGTGCGTTCTTTATCAAAAATATTAAATTTAGATACAAAGGATTTTACCATGAGCGTACTTCTGGCACCTGCAATTAAG
The DNA here is from genome assembly GCA_963782225.1 of uncultured Chitinophagaceae bacterium. Taxonomy (GTDB): domain Bacteria; phylum Bacteroidota; class Bacteroidia; order Chitinophagales; family Chitinophagaceae; genus Flavitalea. Next base: position 2,715,599 of record CAWAIQ010000004.1, on the reverse strand, counting down.
AAATGTCCGTTCTGTTCGGAGAATATTCTTTCTGACGCGATCAAATGCAAGCATTGCGGCGAAATCGTAGATCCGGTGGAGTTACGTGCGCGTAATGCGGAGCTTTCGCAGAGAGTAGTTTATCGGGAACGGAAATGGAGTCCTGGTGTGGCAGCGTTGCTTAGCTTTTTAATTCCCGGTGCGGGGCAGTTGTATAGGGGGCATGTGTTGCGGGGGTTGTTATGGTTTTTGTTTACAGGGCTTGGATATTTGCTTCTCTTCGTTCCCGGATTGATATTGCATTTCTTTTGTATTTTGCTTGCGGCTACGGGTGATCCGTATAAGTAACTTTTCTTCTGTCGCCTCGATGTGAGAGATCCATTAAGCAAAGCATCGCGACGTTCAACCATAAATAATCAATTCTCACCCGTCACTTTTTACACGACCCATCTTTCATCACACTCATCCCTCCTTCCATATTAATCACATTCTTAAACCCATTCTGAAAGAGAAAATAACTCGCACGCGGACTCCTTTTACTATGCGAACAATAAACGATAATTTCTCTTTCTTTGAAATCCTGCAACTCTGCAACACGTGCTTCTAACTCCTGGATCGGAATATTCACTGCGTTTTTCAGCGTACCATAATTATCAGTTTTTCCATCGAATTCACCAGTGGTCCTAACATCCAGCAAAACAACCTGCGGATGCTTCTCAATATAACTACACACTTCCGATGGCTGAATGGTTCTGAACATAGTGCTTGATTTTTTTACCAGTTGCATATTGCAATGCGTGCATTGTCCTGGTTTGTCGTAAGTAGTTTTGTCGCAGTCCCTGCCGCAAGGCGTACATTGATATTGCTCTGGTTGCGGCGAACTAAAAGCAAGTAACAACATTATAAGCAGCGACATCATAGATTGAAGTTAAATCATTAGAATAAAAAACTGCTGCCTTTGCAAGCAACAGTTTGATGGGGATACTCTCGCTTAAAAATTTACTGTGCAAACTTGAACAGCACAAATGGATCTACGGCAGGTCCGGTTTGGGCAAGCTTTCCGGGAGGATATCCATATTCCGCAATCAGCGAACGCGTGGGAATACTTCTCACATCTGTACCCTCACGGTATTCATACAAAAGATCGACTCCTTTTTCATCCACTCCAACAGTTACGAGCGATAAAAGATCTTCTCCTTTTGTGCCTTTCTTAAGACAGAGGTAAAAACGGATGCCTTCACATTTAGGCTGACTGATTGTTTTAAGCAATACATTTTTGTCTAGGGTGATGGCGAATGAACCTTCCAGCAATTGGCGGAGTTCATTTTCTGGTGGTTGTTTTTGAACGAGCTCGCTGAGCGCTTTGATCATTGATACCGCTAAGGGCGCATCAATGGGTAGACCGTAAGGCCCGGGTGTATCATCGATTGAAACACTTTGCGTGTTTTCGGTGACAGTGATTGGGGTCGATGTGCTCGTCGGTTGGGCGAGGGTTGCACCGACGGTGGTCCATGAAGTAGTCGAAGGTCCATTGGTCATAGGTTGTTTTTGTTTTATTGTGAAGAATTCGCCTGCGGCGGGCTACCCTGCCGGGGGCTTTTAAAAAGTTTTATGCCTGCAGCGCTTTTTGCCAGAGGCGATGATGAATGTCGTTTATGCCTGCGGCGGGCTACCCTGCCGGGGGCTTTTAAAAAGTTTTATGCCTGCAGCGCTTTTGCCAGAGGCGAGTGATTAATTTGTTTTCGCCTGCGGCGGGCTACCCTGCCGGGGGCTTTTAAAAAGTTTTATGCCTGCAGCGCTTTTTGCCAGAGGCAAGTATGTTTCGCCTGCGACGGGCTACCCTGCCGGGGGCTTTTAAAAAGTTTTAGGCCGCGGCGTTTTCGCCTGCGGCGGGCTACCCTGCCGGGGGCTTTTAAAAAGTTTTATGCCTGCAGCGCTTTTTGCCAGAGGCGAGTGATGTAATTCGTTTCGCCTGCGGCGGGCTACCCTGCCGGGGGCTTTTAAAAAGTTTTATGCCTGCAGCGTTTTTTGCCAGAGGCAGGTGATGAATTTGTTTCGCCTGCGGCGGGCTACCCTGCCGGGGGCTTTTAAAAAAGTTTTATGCCTGCAGCGCTTTTTGCCAGAGGCGTTGATGAATGTGTTTATGCCTGTGGGCCTTCCCTGCCGGCAGGCGTTTTATTTTGCGAAAAGAGCCTCGGTTATTCCTGAGCCAAATCCATTTTCGTTAACCCTTATAATGTTTTGTTTTTTATTAGCAAGGTAGCGGCAGCAATTAGCCATATTCGTATGAAACAAAATCGCCTCCTCAAGCTTCTCCGGATCATCTTCTATTTTAAGATGATGATTATTACCCGTCAAGTACACCCCCTGCTTTTCAAACCTGGCATCAAACCCGTTAAAACGAATAATCAACTCCCGCTCGCCGGCACTCCAGGTGCCCGCCTGCCAACTATTACCCGCAAGCGTATAACGGTAATGCATACCTGCCTCAAAATCTTCATTCACCACCCCATAGTGCATCGTTCCGTCCTTAAAAAGATATAACAGCACCTGCAGCGATTCACTTACCTGCTGCCTGTACAACACTTCCAGCTGATCCTTCGTCCACTCCCGCGCCACGCGAACATCGTTATCGTGAGAAAGCGTTTCAAGAAAAACCGGATCGTGTATCAACACTTTCTGAACACCATTTTCCTGTAGCCGGCTAACGAGATCATAGTCCTCAAATCCATATCCGTCGAACGATTCGTCATACCCGCCAACAGCTAAAAAATCTTCACGACGGGTACTCATCCTTCCAAACGCACCATACCTATTTAACGGATTACTTAACCCACTCACCAGCACTTTCGGATGCGCCGCAAATTGCGACTGCAAGTATTTATCGAAGTCTTTACCAGTAAAGTTGTCCGCATCCACATTGCACACAAACTCAGTCTCAGTAAGCTTTACAGCAAGATTACGGGAATGACTATGCGAAAAATACCTTGCATGTGAATAACGGTGATACCCGAGCCGTCCGGCTTTCAATTTGTCAGAGAAATTATTAATAATATACTCCTGCAAGCCGTCGTCGGAATTATAATCCAGTATCAAAAACTTGGTAGTCGGCAGGGTGTTCGAAGCCAAATTAGCGGGCAGTGTTTGTTCGAGGTGATGCAGCCTGTTCATGACTACAGTGAAGAAGCAGAGAGTAGGTTTTTCGGGCATGCTCAAAAATGCTGATTGCAATTTTTAATTAATACCGTGTTTTAACCGTGCTAGGAAAGGTTTTTTTCACGTAGTGCGAATATATTTTATTAATCAGTGCTAAGGCTTTTTATTTAATCTGAATACCCGAGGGGACCATTATTTTCTCTAGCAGCCAGCAGGTAATTTAATTTTTTTGCCCTGCAAACGCTGTAAATTGTTACTTACTACGAAGCAAATAATTTGTAAAGATGGCGCTTGAAAAAGAACAGGTAGAAAAGTTTGTAAAAGATGGATATGTAAAGATCGAATCTGCGGTGCCAGCCGACATTTGCGAACAGATCAGAGATATATTATGGAGAGATACGGGTGTAGATAGAAATGATCGCAGTACCTGGACGAAGCCTGTCATCCGGCTGATGTTTTATAACGACGAACCGTTTAACAGAGCGGTGAACATGCCGGTACTAACAGACGCTTATGATCAGTTAGTCGGAAAAGGCAAGTGGGTGCCGCGTGACAGCATTGGAACGTTCCCGATACGGTTTCCTTCTGACACCGATCCTGGTGATACGGGATGGCACATTGATTCTTCCTTTCCCGGCGATGACCCTAACGATTTTACAAAATGGAAAATCAATGTTTATTCTAAAGGCCGTGGGTTGTTGATGCTGTTTCTGTTTTCTGATATCGGTGAACATGAGGCGCCTACAAAAATTCGTATCGGATCGCACATTGATATTGCTCGAATTCTTGAACCATTTGGAGAAGATGGTCTAACATTCATGGAACTCGCTTCGAAGATTGGCCCAACTGAAAATCGTGCGGAGGTTATGGCAACAGGCAAGGCGGGTACCGTGTATTTGTGCCATCCTTTTATAGTTCATGCGGCACAACCCCACCGCGGAACGGAACCGCGTTTTCTAGCCCAACCAGCTCTCGAACTGCGCGAACCCTATTCGCTTCGCGGCGATGCGCCGGTAGAGAGGTCAATACGCCTCGGCCTGAGTCGCTAACTTTCGTTAATTTTATGTGCCATGAAAAAACTCTTTTTTCTCGCCTTTATCGCCTGCGCGGCCTCCTGTTCCTCCGCTGGCGACAGCGACGCTGCCCTGGGCGACCCTAACGACATCACCGATAAGTACTGGCTGCTGGTGGAACTAAACGGCAGTATGGTAGAGCAGGATACCACAAGGCACGTATCTGCCACACATGATATTTAAGAAAGGCGAGAACAAATTCAACGGCAATACGGGCTGCAATACCATGGTTGGCACCTATGAGTTGCCCGGCGGCGACGGCCTTAAGCTCTCCGATATCATATCAACAAAAATGGCTTGTATGGACGATATGCAGCTGGAATCTGACTTTCTCGGAGTGCTAAACCGGGCCGACAGCTACGTAATTGTTGGCGATACACTCGTCTTAAACCGTGCCCGGATGGCACCGCTGGCAAGATTTACGAGAGAATTAATAAAGATTCGATAGAAAGGTCTAAAAAATAACAACTTTCATCCCGAAATGCGGATAAAATTCAAGAATTTTGCCGCCTGATTTGAAATCTTATAAATCATTATAAATATGCCCACTACCTTATTTGACAAAGTATGGGACGCGCACGTGGTTAGAAGGATCGAAGATGGTCCGGATATTTTCTTTATCGACAGGCACTTTATTCATGAAGTAACCAGTCCCGTTGCCTTTCTTGGTCTTGAGAACAGGACGCTGAAGGTAATGTTCCCCGAAAAAACGTTCGCCACCGCCGATCACAACACTCCCACCATCAACCAGCACCTTCCGGTTCAGGATCCGCTGTCGGCCAACCAGCTGAAGGCTCTTGAAACCAACAGCGCGAAGTATGGTATTTCGCATTGGGGCCTGGGTCATGCAAGAAATGGTATCGTGCACGTGGTGGGACCGGAAAACGGAATTACCCAGCCGGGCATGACGATCGTGTGCGGCGACTCCCATACATCAACGCACGGTGCATTCGGTGCCATTGCGTTTGGTATCGGTACTTCCGAAGTGGAAATGGTACTCTCTTCACAGTGTATCATGCAGCCGAAGCCAAAGAAGATGCGCATTACCGTTAACGGTAAAGTGGGCAAAGGTGTACTACCAAAAGATGTTATTCTATATATTATTTCGAAGCTCACTGCTGCCGGCGCAACAGGATATTTTGTTGAATATGCTGGTGATGTGTTCGAACAGATGACCATGGAAGGAAGGATGACCGTGTGCAACATGAGTATCGAGATGGGTGCACGTGGTGGTATCATCGCTCCTGACGAAACTACTTATGCTTATCTGAAGGGCCGCGACCTTTCACCAAAAGGCGAAGCATGGGATAAAGCAGTCGCATATTGGAAAACATTGAAGACAGACGAAGGCGCCAAATTTGATGTTGAACATCATTATGACGCTGCAGACATCGAACCAATGATCACATTCGGAACTAACCCGGGTATGGGTCTTGGCATCACCGAACATATTCCTCTCGGGGAAAACGGAACGGGAAAAGCTACTTACGAAAAATCGCTCGACTACATGGGCTTCCATGAAGATGATGGCATGATCGGTAAGAAAGTTGATTACGTTTTTATCGGTAGCTGTACCAATGGTCGAATCGAAGACTTCAGGGCGTTTGCCTCGATAGTAAAGGGAAGAAAGAAAGCAGATGACGTGACAGTATGGATGGTTCCCGGCTCTCACATTGTTGAGCAGCAAATTAAAGACGAAGGTATTCTCGACATATTGAACGAAGCAGGATTTGAATTACGTCAGCCGGGTTGTTCAGCATGTCTTGCGATGAATGATGACAAAGTTCCCGCAGGGAAATATGCCGTAAGCACCAGTAACAGGAACTTTGAAGGACGTCAGGGTCCAGGCGCAAGAACAATGCTTGCGAGCCCACTAGTAGCAGCTGCAGCAGCAGTAACAGGAGTAGTAACTGATCCGAGAGAATTAATTACAGACTAACAGCACCAAGTAATGGCTTACGATAAATTTACAGTACTCAGGAGCACAGCCGTGCCGATGCCGATTGAAAATGTAGACACCGACCAGATCATTCCCGCGCGCTTTTTAAAAGCAACCGAGCGCAAAAATTTTGGTGACAATCTATTCCGCGACTGGAGATATAATCCAGATAACTCCCCGAAAACAGACTTCGTTCTGAACAATCCCATTTATTCAGGTAAGATCCTGATCGGCGGAAGAAACTTTGGAAGTGGCAGCAGCCGCGAGCATGCGGCGTGGGCCATCTACGATTACGGATTCCGTTGTGTGGTGTCGAGCTTTTTTGCCGACATCTTCAAAAACAACTCTCTTAATATTGGATTACTACCTGTACAGGTGTCTCCAGAATTTTTGGATAAGATGCTTCGGGCTACTGAAGCTGATCCAAAAGCAGCATTCGAAGTAAACCTACCTACGCAAACAATTACCATCCTCGCCACCGGAGAAAGTCAGAAATTCGATATCAACAGTTACAAAAAAGACAATATGATCAATGGCTATGATGATATTGACTACCTGCAGGCCATGAAAGGTGAAATACAAACCTTTGCTGCTAAGAGTATCTATTAAGCCACCATACGAATATGTCTACTTCCAGGCGTTACATTGAGATCATGGATACAACGCTTCGCGATGGTGAACAAACCAGCGGCGTTTCTTTTACCCCGGCTGAAAAATTAACTATCGCCAAGCTGCTGCTTACAGAAGTAAAAGCAGATAGAATTGAAATTGCTTCGGCACGTGTGTCCGAAGGTGAACTTTCTGCAGTGAAGGGCATCACCAAGTGGGCAAAAAGCGCAGGACCTGCTCAACAAGGTTGAAGTGCTCACATTCGTTGATGGCGATATGTCGATCGAATGGATGCAGAAGGCCGGCGCAAAAGTGATGAACCTTCTTACAAAAGGTTCGCTTAATCACCTCACTTACCAGCTGAAGAAAAAACCCGCGGAACATTTTGCAGACGTTAGCACTGTGATTGCAAAGGCGGTAAAGAAAGGAATATCCTGCAACGTATATCTTGAAGACTGGAGCAACGGTATGCGTCACTCCAAAGATTATGTTTTCGAATACCTCGATTTTCTTACGACGATTCCGGTAAAGAGAGTGATGCTTCCTGATACACTCGGTGTACTTACGCCACATGAAGTATCCACTTTTATCGGAGAGATAGTTGAACGCTATCCTAACACGCATTTTGATTTCCACGCACATAATGATTATGATTTAGGTACGGCAAATGTGTTGCAGGCGTTACGGGCAGGTGCCAGGGGTATTCATCTTACCGTGAATGGTATGGGCGAAAGAGCAGGAAATGCTCCTCTTGCAAGCGCCATTGCAGTGATCAACGACTTTATGCCGAACATCAAAACATCGGTGAATGAAAAATCGTTGTTTCATGTAAGCAAGCTCGTCGAGACATTTTCGGGCGTGCGTATACCCATGAACAAGCCGGTTGTTGGTGAGAACGTATTTACGCAGACTGCGGGAATACACGCGGATGGAGATAAGAAGAACAAACTTTACTTCAACGATTTAATGCCTGAGCGGTTTGGCCGCCAGCGCGCATATGCACTTGGAAAAACAAGTGGCAAGGCGAATATCGAAAACAACCTGCATGCGTTAGGAATAGAATTGAATGATGCCGACCTGAAAAAAGTGACTGAGCGAATCATTGAGCTTGGCGATAAAAAAGAAGTGCTCACGCAGGCGGATCTTCCATACATCATTTCAGATATTCTCAATACAGATAAGGCTGAAGAAAAAGTAACGATCGAAAACTATGTGCTCACGCATTCAAAAGATCTCGATCCTTCAGTTACTTTAAGGATTTCCATCAACCACGAAAGTTTTGAAGAACATTCACAGGGCGATGGTCAGTATGACGCGTTCATGAATGCCCTCAAGAAAATATATAAAAAGAAAAAGCAGGAACTTCCTCTATTGACGGATTATAGCGTTCGTATACCTCCCGGTGGAAAAAGCGATGCGCTTTGTGAAACGATTATTACCTGGAAATTCGGCGGCAAAGAATTTAAAACACGCGGTCTTGATAGCGACCAGACCGTTGCTGCAATCAAGGCTACTCAAAAAATGCTCAACTTAATTTAATGTTATGGCTACAAAGAAAATTTTAGTTGTACCGGGCGACGGTATAGGACAGGAAGTAACTACCGAAGGGAAAAAAGTACTTGACAGTATTGCTGCTAAGTTTGGCCATACATTTAATTATGATGAGGCGCTGATTGGTCACGCTGCCATTGAGGCAACTGGCTCTCCCCTGCCGGAGGAAACGCTTTCAAAAATGCGTGCGTCGGATGCTGTGTTGTTTGGTGCGGTGGGACATCCTAAATACGATAATGATCCTACGGCGAAAGTGAGGCCGGAACAGGGGTTGCTGAAAATGCGCAAAGAGCTTGGCCTGTATGCTAATCTCAGACCTATTAAGTTGTTTGATGAATTGCTTGATGCATCCAGCATTAAGCCAGAGATACTGCGTGGTGCGGATATATTGTTTTTTAGAGAGCTAACAGGTGATATTTATTTTGGAGAGAAAGGAAGAAAGAATAACGGCGACACTGCGTACGACCATGCTGAGTACAGCAGGTTTGAAGTAGAGCGTATTGCGCGTAAGGCGTTTGATTCTGCAAGAACAAGAAAGAAAAAAGTTTGTTCTGTTGATAAAGCGAATGTGCTTGAAACTTCGCGTTTGTGGCGCGAGGTGGTGCAGAAAGTTGCATTAGATTATCCCGATATTGAAGTGGAGCACCAGTTTGTTGACTCTGCTGCGATGATGCTGATTAAAGATCCGCGTCGCTTTGATGTGGTAGTAACGGCTAATTTGTTTGGAGATATTCTTACTGATGAAGCTTCTCAGATTGCGGGTTCTATGGGTATGCTGGCCTCAGCTTCTATTGGGGATGGCACCGGTGTTTATGAACCGATCCACGGATCTGCTCATGATATTACCGGAAAGGGCATTGCCAATCCGCTTGCGTCAATTCTTTCTGCTGCGTTGCTCCTGGATATTTCTTTTGGTATGAAAGAAGAGTCCGAAGCGGTGATTAGTGCGGTTGATAAGGTTCTGAAAGCGGGCTTACGCACGAAAGATATTGCTGATGCGAAGACTGCTGCTTATAATGTGTTGAATACGTCTGCGATGGGCGCGGCTGTGTTGAAGTTTATTTAGGGTTACCCTCCGGGGGTTACCCTGCCGGGGGCTTTTTTAGAGAGGTTAGCGCAGCTGGCAAAAATGCGTTGCAGTTATAATACTACAGGCAACGCTTAATTTATTTTCCCGCCTAAGCGAAAAATCTTTCTATTTACCCGACGGAGTCAAAGCGCCGCAGGCATAGCGCCGCAGGCACAAGCTTGATTCATTTCCGCCGGAGGCAAAAAGCCCTTTTACATAACCGACGGAGTCAAAGCGCCGCAGGCATAGCGCCGCAGGCATCGCCGCAGGCACTTGATTCCATTTCCGCCGGAGGCAAAAAGCCCTTTTACATAACCGACGGAGTCAAGCGCCGCAGGCATAGCGCCGCAGGCACAAGCTTGATTCATTTCCGCCAGAGGCAAAAAGCCCTTTTACATAACCGACGGAGTCAAGCGCCGCAGGCATGGCGCCGCAGGCACAAGCTTGATTCATTTCCGCCAGAGGCAAAAAGCCCTTTTACATAACCGACGGAGTCAAAGCGCCGCAGGCATAAATGCGGCGCAGGCACATAAAAAAAATAGATCCCCCTTGCGGAGGATCTATCGTTAACCGAAAACGCGTAATCTACACTATAAAAATATCCACGATCGCCAACACCGCTTCTGGTGTAAGCGGCTCATCAAACGCTTCCGATGCAGATTCAGATGATATATCGAACCCGTTAATGTTTGTTATTTCAACCATTGCCTGCATTGTATTCTCTTCACCATTGTAACTCGGTTGTACAAGCTCACTGTCAATACCGCTCATGTTGCCGGTAATCCATGGCTGAAGATTTCCAAATCCGGATCCAAGCTGCTGACGCAGGTAACGGATATGTGCCGCATGACGTGCTTCAACAGAGTGAATCTGAAGAGCCGCAGTCAACACACCTTCTCCACCAACAATCTCAGCCGCTCTGCCCTTGTAGGCTCTTACTCCTGTATCTTCGAAAGTCTGTGCTACTGCAAGGAACAACGCGAGGTTGCTGAATGCATCTTTAAAAGGACCGTCGCCGGTACCTTTACCGCCAGAGAAATCGAATGTAGGTTTGTCAACCGGTGTACCACCTGCTGCAGTGATGGCTTCTTTAAGGAAGTTCACGTGAGCCGTTTCGTGCTTAGAAATCGTCTGGATCGACATAGCGATGTCGCCTGTAAGGAGACTAGGAGACGTCAAAGACGTAGCATAAAATTCTGCTTCAAGATACTCAAGGGTAAGCGCGTAGTTTAATACGTCGAATACATCCTGTGTACCTCTTGTACCTGCGTATGCCTTTTTAAACATAGAGCCGAACGCAATCGGTAAGGTAGCAAGAGCCGCCTTTCCGGTGAAGCTGGCAAAATTCTTCAGCGCACTTCTGCGTGAATCAAGTCGGCCCTTAACATCACCATCTACTTTTTCAATCTCGTTAATGATATGATTAAGATTCATCGTTAATTGTTTTAATAGGTGGGTAAATTAGCGCCGTTGATTACAGTTTTAATGTAAGGTTGAGCGATTGTCAACACTTCAGATGGCTTCCTTGATACATCAAGACCGTTAGCATCGATTACAGTGTCATCTGCGAATGAGCCCATGCTAATGAGATCGCGGATAAGTGCTGCGTGTCTTGCTTCTACAGAAACGATCTTTCCTGCAAGAACCAGGTAATCTGGTGTTTCAATCAACCTTCCTGCACCATTGTATGCACTAACACCGAGGTCTTCGAATGCTTTTGCTGTGGCAAGAACGCTGTCTCTTGAACCGAAATCAATTGAGCTGAAATCAACTTCAAGATCCATGATGGCTTTATCGGCCAATGCTGTTTTAAAGAACTCACGGTGCGCAATTTCATGATCGCGGATGTCTGTGAGTAATGTTGCCTCCAGGGATGAAATACCCGAGAATTGGGTCATTATCACCTGTGTGTAGAAGGCTGCTTCGAGTTGTTCGAGTGCATAGGCATAATTTAAGATACCTACGTCACCAGATCCCAGGTCAACACCATCAAGGGTGCCTGGAGAGGCTACTTCATCTTTATTGCAACTTGCGAGTACCACAAGTCCGGAAGCAGCTCCTGCGAAGCCTAAAAATTTACGACGGTTGAATTCGTTTTTCGGCATGTTATTTACTTTTAATGTTGAAAATTCTCTAAAACTTAGGGGAAGGCTCGTTTTAAGCTACGGGGTTCGATAGCAATCAGTTTTACTTTGTTAAAAAAAGTTTGGAAATCGAAACCGTGTTTAACGAAACTTCGTATTTGTATTGCACGTATTGAACAGATAACATAATGAAGATGCGGAGAGGTCTTTCGCTTTGTATAGTGGTAGTTGCATTTTCGATGTGCAAAAAGCACAATGCACCCGCTATTGATCCCGGTATACCGGTTCTTACCAACTCACATGTTTTAATAGCCGACACACAACGCATTAATGAAGCGTTTGGTGGTTATTACATCGCTTTACCTAACGAATATGATAGTACGAGAACGAAATATCCGTTGCTTGTATTTCTGCATGGACTCGGACAGCGTGGTGATGGAAAGAATGAAATAACTAATCTTCTTTTTGATGGTATCGGGAAAGTGATTAAAGACAACAGGATGCCTGAATACTTTAGGGTACGTGGTGAAGACTTTTCTTTTATAGTATTAAGTCCGCAATACCAGAAGCAACCGACGGAAGATGAAGTAATGGAGTTGGTGAATGATGTGATATCAAAATATCGTGTGCGTACGAATCGCGTGTATATATCGGGATTAAGCCTGGGTGCAAGAATATCAACTTTGGTTGCCGCGAAATATCCGAAGAAATTTGCGGCGATGGTTCCTATTGCTGGTGTTGCCACTACATCAGGTTTTGGCGAGAGAGCAAAAGTAATTGCCGAATCGAATTTGCCATTCTGGGAATTTCATAACGATGATGATCCTATGGCGGATGTAAATGATGCCAGAAGGTTTATTGATTCATTGAATAGTTATTCTCCTGTTATACCTCCGCGCATCACTGTATTTAATAAGTATGGCCACGATGCCTGGACTACTGCGTTGGATACTGCGTACAGGGAAGATGGGAAGAATATTTATGAGTGGATGTTGGAGTATTATAGGTGAGAAGTGAGTTGTGAGAAGTGAGAAGTGAGTACGAATTTTTTGCATGTCATCCCGAACCGAGCGCCGCTACGCGAAACGAGCGTGAGAGATCTGCCGGAGAGCACTCATTACAGCGCTTTATCTTCATCAACCTCCCCTCCTCTCAATAAATAAAAATCATCCCATGAAAACAATACTCATTGCCGGCACTACCGGCCTCTTAGGAGGGAAAATGGTCCAACAGCTTTTGAAGAAAGAAGTCCGCATTCGCGCGGTGCTGCGCCCGCAAAAAGACCGGACCGTTGTTGATCGTCTCACGCAACAAGGCATCGATGTATGTGAGGTGGATATGACGAACCTCGAACAGATGACCGAGGTGTGCCAGGGTGCAGACTGCGTACTGTCCGTTCTCTCCGGGCTGGATGATGTTGTAAACGGTGTGCAGCGAACTTTGCTGCACGCAGCGGTGGCGGCAGGTGTGCCGCGGTTTATCCCGAGCGACTTTTCTATTGATTTTCGAAACCTCGTGCCTGGGCGCAACCGGAATCTTGACTTCCGAAAACAGTTCTATGAATACGTGAACCGGCAGCCTATTCAAGCAACCACGATCTTTACCGGCGCATTGATGGACCTGATCAAAACAGATATGCCGCTGATCATCAAAAAGAAAAAGCGCATTCTTTGCTGGGGAAACCCTGAGCAGAAAATGGAATTTACCCATACAGACGACATCGCCGCATTCACTGCTGCGGTATGTTTAGACGATACGTCGCCCCGCCACCTGTTTATTGCGGGAAGTGTGTTAAGCTGCAATGATTTCGTGTCGCTACTTTCTACGCTTACAGGTACACGTTATAAGCTGTTCCGGCCCGGTGGTATCTGGCTTCTCAACTTCGCTATCGGACTAACGAAATTCTTTAAACCCGACAAAGACAAGTTATATCCTGTGTGGCAGGGTATGCAATACATGCGCGACATGATGGAAGGACGTGTGGCTTTGCAAACTGACTACTCCAATAACCGCTACGGTTCCATCCCTTTCAAACCCGCTGAAGTTTATCTGACTGAAGATGGATGGGTGAAGGAGTAGGTGCTGGGAGCCCCCGGTTTAACTAGATGACCGATAGCTCTTAAGCTTTATTCGTGACTTAGCTTTACAGCGTATAACTGCGCTTGCAAGCAGTTTGCTTACTGCTTCACATCTAGTACACCTCTAGACCACTTCTCCTATACTTAAACAGTATAGAAGATGTATAGAAGAAGTATAGGACAAGTATACAAGTAGTATACACGGTACCGAAAGAAGTGATTACGCGTAAAGCGTGTGCCCTGCGGGGCTTTTTTTTATTTGGGCAATCAAAAGATGCGAACAGAATCTAATATTTTTAATTAACAACCGAAGTGTTCTCCAAAGACGCCTTGGCGCGCGAGCGAAAGCGAACAAAACAACAATGGTCCGTGAATACACGAACCATTGCTTGAAATGCTTTCTCGGCAGATCCCTCACACTCGCCCCAGGGGGCGCTCGGTTCGGGATGACAATGTCATTCAAAACTATTTTTAATCGCATCCGCAGCAACGCCTTGCGCTTCCTTAGCTTCCGGTAACACCGTCGCCATACCAAAAAACTCATGCGTTACGCCATCATACAATTTATAATCAACCTTCACATCCGCCTTCTTCAACGCATCTTCCAACGCTTTACCATCAGACATCAACGGATCGATTTCAGCTGCAATGATTGTAGTAGGCGGCAATCCTTTCAGGTTAGCGCGCACAAGTGAAATACGCTTATCAGCGGCAGTAGCAGGCGAAGGCAAATAATTCTTAACGAACCACGCCATCATCGGCTTATTCAATGGTTTCGCCCCAGCATATTTATTATACGATTCAGCATTCGTATCATTATTCGCTACCGGATAAACCAACACCTGGTGCAATGGAACTTTAATCTTTTTGTCGCGAGCCATTATACTTACGTGACACGCAAGATTTCCACCGGCACTTTCACCGGCAACCGCAATCTTAGCGGTATCACCTTTGAATGAAGAAGCATTTTTCAGTACCCACTCATAAGCAGCAAACGCATCGTTGTGAGCAGTAGGAAATTTGTTCTCAGGACCCTGGCGGTAATGAACAGATACTACTACCGCACCTGTTTGCTCAGCTAAACCTTTAGCAGACGCATCATAAACATCCAGATCCGCAATTACCCATCCACCACCATGATAATACACTACCACAGGATATTTATCCTTCGACACACGAGGTGTATAAATCCGCGCATGAATATTTCCACCCTTCACCGGAATATCCTTTCCGGTACTATCCACCATTGAAGGAGGCATCGGAATATTATTCTCCGCCATCACATCCATCACCGCTTTTGTAGGTGTCGGTTGCTTTCTTGCCTCAACAGCAGAAAGCGATTCGATGGGCGGCGCATTATAACTCGTAAGCTTTTCAATTACTACGAGCATATTGTCTGTGATAGAAGGACCCCATTCCGGCTTTGCACTCTTTGGCTTAAGATCAGGAATGTTTGCAGATGAAGCCGTATCTGCAGGAGCCACAGTAACGGAATCTTTAGACAAAGTAGTTCCGTCTCCTCCTGATCCACACGATATCAAGAATACAGCTGCGCTGGCGATTAGGTAGGTTTTGATTGTTTTGAATGACCTAAAGTTCATATATCTTTTTTTGTTACTGTTATTCATAATTGTACCAATGCCTTGTTCATAATCCAGAAAGTATTAACGAAGATTAATTAAACAAGTACTGGTAAAATGGGTAATATTTTACTGTAGATTACGCTCTAAATTTTTTCGTGTGACGTCACCGCGCTGGCACCGCCTCATTCCTGTTGTTTTCATTACTTATAGCTTAGCATACCTCGACCGCGCCAACTTTGCATTTGGTGTTGCCGGAGGCATGGGCAAAGATTTAGGTATTACACCCGAGACATCTACCCTGCTGAGCTCGCTGTTCTTCCTGGGATATTTCTTTTTCCAGATACCCGGCGCTATCTACGCAGCAAAAAAGAGCGCAAAGAAACTAGTGTTCTGGTCGCTCATACTCTGGGGCCTCTGCGCTACTGCAACGGGTATCATCACCGATGTAACCTGGCTCATCATCATCAGGTTTACACTCGGTATTGTGGAAAGTGCAGTGATGCCCGCGATGCTGATATTTCTGAGCAGGTGGTTCACGAAGAAAGAACGATCGCGCGCAAATGCATTTCTGATTCTCGGCAACCCGGTAACCATATTATGGATGTCGATCCTATCCGGCTACTTGCTCGACGCATTCGGATGGCGATGGATGTTTATCATCGAAGGTATACCTGCCGTTGCATGGGCGTTTGTATGGTGGTTCATTGCAGAAGACCAACCCAATAAAGCCGGCTGGCTCCCCGATGAAGAAAAGAGATCGTTACAAACACAACTACAGGCAGAACAGCAGAACCTGAAACCGATGAAGAACTATGCGGCAATGTTTAAATCGAAAACTGTTATCCTGCTATCCATGCAATACTTTATGTGGAGCATCGGCGTGTATGGGTTTGTAATGTGGTTGCCATCGATAATAAGGTCAGCTCCATCAATCGGTATCGTGGCCACCGGCTGGTACTCATCCATCCCCTATTTATTCGCTGTGATCGGAATGCTCCTTGCCTCATACTTCTCCGACAAACTAGCCAACAGGAAAGAGTTTGTCTGGCCCCTGCTCTTCATCGGCGCATTAGCATTTTACGGATCGTATCTCGCAGGACCGGAAAACTTCTGGGTCTCTTTCGCGCTTCTCACACTCGCGGGCATGGCCATGTATGCACCATACGGACCGTTCTTCGCAATCGTACCAGAGTTGCTTCCACAAAATGTTGCAGGCGTAGCCATGGCTGTCATCAATAGTTTTGGGGCACTCGGATCGTTTGCCGGCGCGTATATCGTCGGGCGATTAAACGCGTCGACAGGTAATTTCGGCGCTTCTTATTTATTTATGGCGGCAGCACTTGTTTTATCGGGAGTGCTAACATTAATCGCTGTAAAACGACGGCCTGTGTAGTATCGCGCTTCCGTGTTATATTTAAGAATCAAAACGAACTGCTTTGGTTAAACAACGCTATCACTCGCTCGACGTATTCCGCGGAGCAACCGTTGCTTTTATGATCCTGGTGAACAATCCCGGCGACTGGCAACACATCTTCTCTCCTCTCGAACATGCTAAATGGCACGGCCTCACTCCGACCGATCTTGTATTTCCGTTTTTCTTATTTGCTGTAGGGAATGCAACAGCATTCGTGATTCCAAGGTTACGGGAGGCTGGTGATGCGGCCTTCTGGAAAAAGATAGTCGTACGCACGCTGCTCATTTTTGCGATCGCATTGTTTCTCAACTGGTTTCCATTTGTACAATGGCAGGGCGATAATCTTGTAGCGAAGGGTTGGACATGGCAAAGAGCCGACGGAGGGCTCAGCGGTATAAGAATATTGGGGGTGCTCCCACGCATTGCGCTGGCCTATTTCTTTGCGTCGATCATTGCTTATTATAGTAAGCCCCGCACTGCTGCGATTATCGGCGCCGCATTATTGATACTTTACTGGATCCTATGTATCGCAGGAAATCCATCCGATCCATACAGTATGACGGGTTGGTTTGGTAACGACGTTGATCGCGCCATTCTCGGCGAGGCACACATGTATCGTGGCGAAGGCATTGCATTTGAGCCGGAAGGCATCATGAGTACATTACCGTCCATTGTGCAGGTACTGATTGGGTTTCTTGTTGGTAATTTTATCAGGACAAATAATAAAGACAACATCTTCCAAACACTTACAGTGCTGTTTGTTTGGGCAGCGGGATTACTATTCGCTGCGTACGCATGGGACCTTACGTTTCCTATCAACAAAAAAATATGGACAAGCTCCTTCGTGCTTGTTACATCGGGTTTGGCCATCATATTACTGGGAGTGTTCGTGTACTTCATTGAAGTTAAAAACTGGCGCGGGGCATGGAGCAGGTTTTTTGATGCATTTGGCAAAAATGCATTGTTCATTTATGCATTAAGCGGGTTGTTTCCTAAGCTGCTTGGTATGATCAGGCTGCAGGATGGTTCGGCATGGGGTTGGTTTCACAGAAATATTACGTCGAAGTTTCCGGGTCGGCCAGAGTTTGGTTCGCTCCTGTTTGCGTTGAGTTTTGTATTTCTTTTATGGCTAATAGCCTATTGGATGGATAAGAGGAAGGTTTATATAAGAGTGTAGCTATCGTGAGACGGCAGACGTGAGAGGTCAGAAGTGAGAAGTGAGAACAAATATTTTAATAATCTATGAATGCAACTGTATAAAACAAAACAAGGCAATCTTCTCGTTCAAAATAATAAAGCCTACATCGATAAATCCGATTGGGATACATTAATCAATCACGATAATCTGCATGATCATCTTTCGACAATCATTCAATCCGCGAAAGGCATCGAAGACCGCGAATTGCAAAACATCTTAAAAAATCCACTCGCGCCTATTTCTCAACAAGAAGTTTGGGCCGCAGGCGTTACGTACTTGCGTAGCAGGGACGCCCGCATGGAAGAATCAAAAGAAACCAGCGGCAGCGATTGCTATGAACGCGTATACATGGCCGAAAGACCAGAATTGTTTTTCAAAGCGATGCCTCATCGCGTTGCAAATCCAAATGAAGAAGTATACATCAGGAAAGATTCAAAATGGAACGTGCCGGAGCCGGAACTCACCTTGTTCATCAACAGCAGCGGAAACATCCAGGCATACACTATAGGCAACGATATGAGCTCACGGGATATAGAAGGCGAAAATCCTCTCTACCTGCCGCAGGCGAAGATGTATGAGCGATCCGTGGCTCTCGGTCCATGTTTATATATCCCGAAAGAGCCTATTGCAAAATCAACGACTATAACGATCACCATCAACCGAAATAACCAGAAGGCATTCGAGGGAACAATAACACTCGAAAAAATGAAACGCGAGCTCAACGACCTAGCGGCTTGGCTATATAAAGAATTGAAATTTTCGCATGGTTGTTTTCTGCTTACCGGTACAGGCATTGTTCCACCAGATCATTTTACGCTTGATCGCGGTGATGTAGTTTCCATCGCTATTCAAAATATCGGTACACTGACAAATACCATCTCTTACGCATAAAAAACCCCGGGCAGTTTGCATCCGTTACAAATGCGCTTTACCCGGGGCACCTGCTCTGCAGTGCAAATCTTATAGTAAAGTAGCTTTCTCTCTCTCCTTCTGCTTTTCGTTGAACATCTTTCGCACGAAATTCACGTGACCAGTCTCCACACTATATACTCCTCCTACGATCCCAATCTTTCCATTGGTGTACAAATTGCGAATGATGGAACTTTCTGAAAGGATTACATCAATGCTCTGGAGAACGTTGGCATACGTGAGTTTGTCGATATCATCCAGATGTTCAAATTCCGAATGATTGATCCTTTCTGCTGCTGGTTTTATTTTATCGAGCAAACCGGTGAGGTTGCCAAGCTGCACATGATCGGCAGCACCCCTAATGGCGCCGCATTTCGTGTGGCCCAGTACAACAATTAATTTAGAGCCCGCTACCTGGACTGCATATTCCATACTGCCGAGGATATCGCTGTTAACGATGTTACCTGCTACACGGATGCTGAACATGTCGCCAAGACCCTGGTCAAAAATCAGTTCAACAGATGTACGGCTATCCATACAGCTCAGTGCAACTGCAAATGGAAACTGACCATCTCTTGTATCGTTCATTTGCTGGAGTAGATTTCTATTGATCTTATAATTGTTGACGAAACGTTCGTTGCCTTCTTTCAATACCTGGAATGCCAATTTGGGTGTGAGTGTTTCCTGGAATTCGCGTGTATGTGTTTTCATCATTAGTCTTTTTGAAAAGTGTGAGAGAAATAAATTGATAGATAGACAGAGACTACTTCTATTTTTTCTAAAATAGTCTCGAAGTTGTTTATTGTTTTATTAAGACAATAAATCAGAGATTCTTAGTAGTCCCTTAAATAGTAGTAGTGAAGTTGTTCTTCTTTTATTTAAAATGATAAGCCAGAATGCTTAGTTCTTTCTTAAACAGATCGAACGCTATTTCATTTTTTAAATAAATTAAAAGAGAAAACAATTGCGATTAAAGGAGTGCTATTACGCAAGCAATAACTCGGGAGGTGGTGAAAGGAGTTCGCCGTGAAAAGCAAGATAAAGATCGGAAGAATGTTTGTCGATATGACTCAAGCCAGGATTCTGGCTGAAAAAACTTTCATCATCCTGATGAAGATATTCTTCGAGAATAGAAGTATTTGAAGGAACCTTTTCTTCAACAGAACTAGATAACGGGTTAGCGTCTTCACTGTTTTCGACAGGGTTGTCGTCAACAGGGGTGGCCATCATAGAAATCTTAGCAAGTTTCTGCTGGGCATCATAAACAAAGGGCAGACTAACAGTGAGCCACAGCAGGGTCAGGAACATTAATACGCCCCACGCCTTTTGCCTTATTGTATATAATTCGGATACCCTCATGAATTGGGGGGCAAGGTAAGAATAAAGGCTCAGAAGTTTCATATAAAACGCTCGAAAAGAACACAAGACAACGTTAACAAAAATTTTCCCGTCCTATAATAATCACATAGATTTAACGGCGATAAAAATTACATATGCATAGAAGGAAATTCGTTGAGCTGAGCGCAGCCGCGGCAGCAGGCATTACTATTGTTCCACGGCACGTACTCGGAGGAAAAAATTACATCCCGCCCAGCGATAAAATCACCCTCGCTTATATCGGTACAGGAACAGAAGGCATCAGGGAAATGCTGGACATGCTTCAGATACCTGAAATCCAGATTGTAGCCGTTTGTGACCCATGCAAAGAAGCGCGTGGATACAAAGACTGGGGACCCAACTACCTGAGAGACGGCATCCGCAAAACGATTGAGGATCCGAACTGGAGCCCCGGCGGCGACAACGTTGTTGCGGGTGGACGGGACAACGGAAAAGATATTGTAGAAAAGTACTATTCGAAAGTACGCGGAGCAGTCCAAGTATAACTGTAATGCATATGCGGACGTACGCGAACTTTTTGAAAAAGAGAAAGATCTGAACGCAGTGAAGATCATGACGCCCGATCACCTGCATGGCATATTATCGATTGCCGCGATGAAGAGAAATAAACACGTCATCGTTCACAAGCCGCTTTCAAACAGATTGATCGAAGGAAAGAAGGCGATTGAAATGGCGAAGAAGAGTAATGTGATCACTCACCTTGTGCCATGGGATTTCAACGGCTCGATGGCGCCGATCATGGAATGGATTAATGCCGGCGCAATTGGAACACTCCGCGAAGTACATAACTGGACCAACCGCCCGGTTTGGCCGCAATACCCCGAGAAGCCTACCGATACGCCTCCTGTGCCCGAGGGATTCGATTGGGATCTGTGGCTGGGACCCGAAGCTGAGCGTCCTTATCATCCCCATTACACGCACATGACGTTCAGAGGATGGTACGATTTCGGCGGAGGCGCTATGGCCGATATGGGGCACTATAGTTTATGGTCGGTTTTCAAAGCACTCAACCTTACTTCGCCAACAGTTGTAGAACCAAGCAGAAGCCACGTATGTAGTTTCAATGATGCAGTTCCGTACAGAATCAATAACGACTTCGCGTTCCCGATGGCAAGCATGGTACGGTTCAGGTATCCTGCTGTCGGCAATAGGGCACCTATTGAGCTTTGCTGGTACGATGGCAGCATGCGGCCACAAACACCTGAAGAACTTTTTGCTGTTGATAAACAATTGCCACAGGAAGGAATGATGTTCGTGGGCGATAAGGGAAAAATTCTTTCAGGGTTTAACCTGCAGGAACCAAAATTATTGGTAGGTGGAAAAACGGAAGCATCGAAGAGTAAGGATCTTGAAAGAGGCGAGATGCTTAAAGAGTTTGTAGCTGCCGTAAAATCGGGCAAACAATACGAAGGCAGCTTCCGCGAAGCAGAATACATTACCGAAGCCATCAACTTGTATGCTGTTGCATTACGTACAAACAAACTGCTGAAGTATGATGCAGCAAACGTAAAAATCACAAACGTTCCCGAAGCCAATAAATATCTCGACCGCGAGTACAGGCGTGGCTGGGAACCTTCAACCATTTAAACGAATACTTTAAAATACACTCATGACACACGTATCACGCCGTCATTTTATCCAGAAAAGTGCACTTGCCGCAGGTGCCACCATCGCACTATCACAATTGCCTAAAGAATTATTTGCAGGAGCAAAGCTCGCCGACATGCCCTTAGGATTTCAGACATGGGTAGTGAAGGACCAAATCGGAAAAGACTTTGCAGGCACTACAAAGATGCTTTCTGACCTTGGCTATACACTCGCTGAAATGTGTTCACCAAAAGGTTATGGTGGAGGGTTTGAACCACTCGGAAAAGTGAAACCTTCTGAATTGAAAAAAATGTTCAGCGACGCAGGTATGAAATGCCCGAGCTGTCACTTCGGATTGAAAGAACTTACTGATGATCTTGATAGCAGGATAGAATGGTCGAAAGAACTTGGACTTGAGCATATGGTTTGCTCTTCGTTCGGCCTGGGAGAAAAAGGAACACTGAAAGATTATCTTGATGCATCTGATAAATTGAACAAAGCAGGTGAGAAGATCAAGAAGGCTGGCATGCAGGCAGGATTTCACAATCACTCGGTTGAGTTTACATCGTTAGATGGAAAACTGATATGGGAAGAAATGATGAAGAAGCTTGACGGCGATCTCGTTAAGATGCAATTTCAAACTGAAGTAATTAATCTCGGATACAAAGCATCAACTTACTTCAACAAATATCCGGGTAGATTTATCTCCGCGCATCTGTCAGACTGGACAGCAGCTAAAGAGCAAGCACCTGTTGGTAAAGGTGTAATTGACTGGAAAGAATTCTTTGCAGCAGGTAAAGCAGCGGGAGTAAAATATTACTACGTTGAAATGGAACCGGCAACATTTAAAGACAGCGCAGAATACATCAAACAACTGTAAACAAGCATGAGAATTTTTCTGATCGCCTGCGTACTTTTTATATCGCAGTACGCAGGCGCGCAAGCGTATAAAGACAGCATCCGTAACCAGTTTATGATCTACAATGATCTTTTGCTGAAGAAAGAATTTGCTGCGTCATTAGACTATGTGAATCCGGGTATACTTACAGTAGCGCCGAAAGAGCAATTGATTGAAATGATGGAGCAAACTTTAACAATCCGGCTGTTGAGATCAAACTCAGCAAGCCTGAAATGAAATCTATTGAAGATAGTCAGCGTATTGATAACATGACGTATTCAACGTTTCAGTATGCTGGTTCATTAAGTATGCGCCTGGTTTCCGAGGAAGGAAAGAACGCAGGACACGTCTATTACGAAAGCCGCACTCGCCAATCAATTCGGACAAGAGAATGTGAAGTATGATGCGTCCACGGGTTTCTTTCACGTAAAAGTGATCAAGAAAGTAATTGCAAATTCCACCGACACTAAAAACTGGACGTTCTTAGTAATTGAAGAAGCACAAAAGCCTGTGCTTGAAAAATTTGTTCCGAAAGAATTATTATGATATTGCCTGCGGCGCGTGCCAGCCGGTGGCAGAGAAAAACATAAGCTCTCCGCAGATCTCTCACATCGTCAGCGCTTCGCGTTGCGGAGTTTACCCTGCGGGGAAGGCAACTTTACTTCTTCTTGTAAAAGCTGATAATATTCCAGGTGGTGCCATCGCTCTTAACGGTCATGGCGCCTCTTGCGGGTATTAGGCTTTCATCGCTGGCAGAAATGCCCACTACCTGGCAAGTGTAATTTGCCATCTTGTTCTTAATAATAATCTCGCGGCCCGGCCAGCTTTTCGCTGCGGGTAATGTACAGGATGAATTCGCGGAATAACTTACGTAATGTGTTTCGATACCTGGTGCGATGGTGGCGGTTCCTGCAGTTTGCGTGAAAGCGAGATACTCAGATTCAACGCGTGCCACTTTATATTGGCCATTCACCCAAAGGCATCTGTATGTACCACCTCCATTAAATTCTGATGCTGCGATCAGCGACGCTGAATTATCTGACCTGACAAAGTTGATAGGAAACCCGGGGGATAAATATTCTACAAGGAAATTTTCACCAGGTGCCGCAATATCGCCTACATCAATCTTGAATGTTTTTGCCTCGGCAGCTTCAACACGCAACACGCCGATATTAGCAGGCAGAGTAATTGAAGTTCCGGTTGTTGCCGAAGTAATGTGAAGGAAATTACCCTTGAACGGTACTGAGCGTATGATTCCATTTATGCGATACATCATTGCCTGAACAGTTGGAAATTCACCCGTCTGGCTAATAAGGTCATGTGTTTTGTTTACAAGAAAATTGGCGGCAACGTACTTGTTCGTTTTAACGAGGTACTTACCAGCAGTCGGCGAGTTCATTGCCGAACTACCCCCTATCACAATATTAGGCACCGGGCCTGTCCAGAACGGCGTTCCGGAGATGACCGTATTCACACCGAGCCTGCCCGCAACAAACATTTGTTCTTCAAGGCTGGTGACACCGACGAACCTGGTGCTGACGGCCCCTACGGGATCAAGGTCGAGTGGCTTACGAACGTTCTGCCTTGTAAATCCTCCACCGAAAAAGGTGCAATGGTCTGCATTCGTCGCTTTTATACCTACTTCAAGGCCATCGAAAGTGATGTCGTACAACATGTGACCATTGATCACTGATTTTGTATTACTTGAGCTCTCCCTGATAAACATCATTCCGTACCAACCGCCTGAACCGTACGTACCGGCGTTACCTCTTCCAAGCCGGCCGCCGTAAAAGAAACTTTCGTTGTTCCAGTTGCCAGATGATGTGGTGAGGCCCCTTATAGAGATTCTTATCTGGATATAGTTAGAGTGAACTGAGGTGAAGAAGATTTTGTTGAACTGCGATCCGTCTGGTGCTCCACCACTCTTATCACCAGTCTGCTCGATTCCATACTTAAAGTTGCGGATCTCGTTTACATGCACTTCGCTATTGTACGCGTTTTTCAATAAAAGACCGACGCCTGTGTAGGCGGCGAAAGCGGCTTCTGTAGTGGCGCCCGTATTTTTTCCGATGATACTACCGTAGCTTTTGAACTCCTGGTTCTGACCTTCTACAATGAATCCGAATCCTTTTCCGAAGTAGATATCACCGTAGATAACGAAGTTTACTTTTTTGGTTTGCACCTTTGGCATTTCGATGTTGCTGTTCACATAGTAGCTGCCTGGCAGGCACCATGATCACTTCGTCTTTTTTAGCTGCAGCAATAGCGGCCTTGTAGGCGGCAGCGTTATCCGTTCCGCTGGTTCCGTTGTAGTCGCCCTTCATTCCAAACCATCTTACATTGAGTTCGCCGCTGTACACCCGTTTAAAACGCCTGCCGGCATTTACCACGATTGTTCCCCCATTGTCCGCGCCTGCTTCCTTTGCATCGTAAAAAAACACGCCTTCCCTACCCTCATCCGTTACAAAATAGGTTGATGTAGTGGATACACTACCGGTTCTTAATGTAGCGATTGTAGTGCGGATTTGAGACTGGGCCTGAGTACATAGTAACGCGAAAGAGATAAGGAGGGGTAAAAGCAGCTTCATAAAATGGAATTAGGGTAGTGGTCCTTTAACAAAAATTACACCAATAGAGGTGGGTTCAGATTAAAATAGTTGACCCAGAACAAGATCGTTTGTTTCAGGCCCTGTAAAAAGATACATTTATCACACATATATTTGGATTGCATGAAGTATTACATAGGATATTTATTGATTGCGATAGGGTTTGCCACCACCAGCGGCTGCAAAAAAGATCCAGCGGTTCAAAAACCGCCAGCCGAACCTCTCAATGTAAGGGTATCCGGCTACATATACAGTGACTATAACTGGAACAGCGACTTAAAGACCGATCTCGGCTTGCTGACAGATCTGAACCTGGCTTTCATTAACCCTGATACGGACGGCGAATTCTCGCTGAATGAACAGGTTGATGAGGTGATCGCGAGGGCTCATGCCAAGAACGTAAGAGTGTACGCTTCAATCGGCGGCGGCTCGACTCCTCCGCATTTCAAACCCCTGCTGGAAGATGACTCCCGGAGCAATTTAATCTCGAACCTGAGCGCACTGATAGACGACTATGACTTTGATGGAATTGACGTTGATCTCGAAGGAGACTTCATTACGGCCGATTATGCCGATTTTATCAGCGAACTTTCTTCCGTACTTAAGTCGAAAGATAAATTGATGACTGCTGCGCTCGCTACATGGAACGGCAATGTTCTTCACGACTCTACCCTGGCTAAATTCGACTACATTAATGTGATGTCTTATGATGCCACTGGAGTGTGGGACCCGGCTAATCCCGGCCCGCATTCACCTTTCGAAATGGCGCAGAACGACGCAAAATATTACATCCAGCAGCGGAATATACCTGCCGCTAAAATACTGGTAGGCCTGCCCTTTTACGGCTACATCTTTGAGAATGGAGCGGCATCGTACATGGATTTCAGAAACATAGTATCCGCATACCCCGGCGCGGAGAATAAAGATATGGTTGAAACCGCCGCAGGTGGCAAGATTTACTACAACGGAATCCCAACGATTCAAAAAAAGGTGAAGCTCGCAGCCGATTTAAAAGCCGCTGGTGTCATGATCTGGGAGCTAACCTATGATGCGCCAGGCGATAAATCTTTACTGAAAGCGATCAACGATCTCCGTTAACCATTATCTGCCCGGGCTGGCGCTACCACCATCTCCCCCTACTCGCTGACTTTCATCTTCGAGACTGGTTTTGCGTTGTCTTGCTGCCTTCACCTGGATATTGCCGAAACGGTAGGTGAAGTTTACTTTAAACTGCCTGCTCTCCCATCCGCCATTGCTGTTGAGTATTTGCCCGGCGAAATCGCTGTAACCTGACCAGCGCATCGTTTGAAACACGTCGCTTACAGACATCTTTCACGTTGCCCTTTCCTTTGAACAGCGCTTTCTGAACACCTGCATCCACGGACCAGATAGCCTTTGTTTTGAAAGTTCCCTGCCAGATTGATGGTGAAGAATACCAGCCACCTACTTCGGCCGTCCAGCCTTTGCCTAAACGGGCGCTGTTTTGCATAAAGAGGTTGTATGCGTAAACATCCAGGTCGATAGTACGCCCGGTACCGAAGTTGGCTTTGTAATGCGAGTAATACATGTTGAGGTTAGCAAATGAAGTAAACCAACCGAGTTGTAACGGGTAACTCACATTAACACTCGCTATATCCTGTGTTGCAAGATTCTTTTTTGAAATGAATGACTTCGATTTTTCTGCAGTGTCGATCAGCTGCGTAAACACATCGATTACGTGGCTGTAATTAAGCGAAGTAGTGAGTTTGTATTTATATGTATGAGAGATCCCAAAACTATTTGTATACTGAGGAGTAAGTTCTGTATTTCCCTTCATGTAAGTGTATTCATCCAGTTTGAATTCAAACGGATTCAAATCCTGGTAAGAAGGCCGGTCGATACGCCTGCTATACGTAACATTGAACTGGTTGTTTGGACCTTTTGCGAACGACATCGCAGCACTTGGAAACAAGTTCACATAGTTTCTGTTGAAGCTTGAATCATAACCCGTGTAGTCGTTGCCGTTATATTTCTGTCCGTGCGATATACCTTTCGCAACGGTTTGTTCAACCCTGAATCCGAGTTGCAAGGTAATTTTCTTGATGGGCCTGCTATAGTTGATGTAGCCTGCGTTAATATTCTCAGTGTATTTAAAATCGTTGCTGCGATCGCGGTCAAGATCCTTTATTCCCTGGTCTACGTTGTAGCGCTTAAAATCATTTACGCTATTAACGTATGAAGTCTTTCCGCCTAGTGACAACCTGCCCTTTTTATAGTTCTGTTCATAGTCGGCTTTTGCAGAATAGATATCGATATCAGTCGGCGACACCATGTTATAAATTCTTGTATCAGTTGGCGAGCCGAATGGATCGAAATAAAAGTTTGGCTGCATCTGGTCGCTGCGAATACGGAACATACCGTAATCCGCGTCGATGTTCAGCGAACGGCCGAGTGTGTCCGCATAACGGTAGTTGATGTTGAAATTAGATTGATCGCGCGTTGATTGGTTTGTATTGTCGGCGATAAGTCTTTTTACATATTCATTGGTAGGCTTGTACGAAATGTCTGTACCGCTGAAACTTCTGAAGTTGTTTGCAGAATAGTTTCCGTTCATCATCACGCCGATGGTTTGCTTGCTGTTGATGAAGTAGTCGAGCCCTGTTTTCACGTTGTGGCTGCGCCCCTTCCATGTCATTATTGTCTTCTGATCGAACACCGTATCCAGTTGTAACCTGTAGAGGTTCATGAAATTTTCGTTGATCATATCGCTGTAGGTGTAGTTGCCGAACACGTTCACCCTGGCGTCGCGGTGGTTAAGCGATAATCCTGCGTTGTATTTTGAATAAGTACCGATACCGTATCCCGCATTCACCGAACCATTTGTACCGAACGATTTATTTTTCTTGAGACGAATATTAATGATACCCGCGTTACCTGCAGCATCGTAACGTGCAGAGGGATTGGTGATAATTTCGATAGACTCGATTGATGACGACTGAAGTGTACGCAGATAATCCGCCAGGTCTTTACCTGACAAAGGCGAAGGTTTACCATCGATATATACCTGCACACCGTTTTTGCCACTAAGACTTAAATTATCATCGCGGTCAACGAGTACACCGGGTGATTTTTTAAGAAGCTCGAGCGCATCCTGTCCAACTGCGTTGATAGTACCTTCTACGTTAAGTACGGTTTTGTCGGCCTTCACTTCTACGATGGGTCGGGAGGCCGTAACGGTTACAGCTTTAAGATCGCCGTTTACTTTGAAGAGAATGACAGCAGGCGCCGTGGTTGATTCGCCTGAGTGCTCGAACGATGATGAGTTGTACGCCACGTACCCGACAAACGACGCGTTCACAAAATATTTACCTGCGGGAATTGTTTGAAACTGATAGGATCCTGTATTTGTGGAAACAGCAATTTTTACGATTGATGAGTCGGATGTTTTTTTGAGGGTTATAGAGGCACCGGGTAGCGTTTTACCCTGATCGTCTTTAACTGTGCCGGAGATAGATTGAGATAAGCTTACTAAGGGGAACATGAGCATCAAGCCCACAATTGCACCAATTATTTTCATACCGTTGGTTTTGGAAGCGCGAAGCTAAACAATAGAGCATGATAAAATGTATAATATGTGTTAAACGGAAGGGAAAAATCGGTAGACGGCACTGGTGCGTCGGTGAGAGCTAGATATGGGACGGTGAGCGGAAGTAATTATTCGGTGCGGCGTTCGGCTTGGGCAAGAATCGATTTTGCTAATTCAATTTCGATATCTCCGTTAAAAATCTTTTCTACCCACTGTTTGTATGCGTGTAGCTCGGCAACTTTTGCGATGTACAGTTCCGGATGGATGTAGTTATTGATCTTATCCTCTGAAAAATTATGTTTCACTGAATCTTTAATACACAAAACGATATTTTGCCTGTACCACCAGTACACACCAGCATGGTTCCATATCGTCGGCCTTATTAAATCATACATGGTGAAGCCCTCTTTGCTGAACATTTGTTGCCAGTAACCAATCCATTGTTCGTTGATATGATTTTGTCCGCCCTGGTATGGCACAGCGGCTGAGAAGACGACAACGTCGCTTAAGGCGGTAAGTGTTTTGATTAAGTTGTCGGCGCTGGTCTCGGGCAGATGCTCGGCGACTTCAAGGCAGAGCGCAATATCGAAGTGCCGGTGTAAGTCAATTCCTTTTTCGATATCAGCAAGAAGCAAGCGATTTGTATCAATTAATATTTTAGAAGAATCCAACCACTCGCCTTCTATGCCTTGCACGTCATCTATACCGTTCTCAATAAAAACTTTTAAAAAAGAACCGAGCCCGCATCCAACGTCAACAACACTTTTGGGAGAAAATAATTTTATCAGCAACGGTACGATTACTCGCGCATCATCGAGACGATGAATTTGGGTGTCGTGTATGTACCGTGTGCCGCTCATAGAAAAAATTTACTGCCGGAGGCATGCCCGCCGCAGGCGATCAAACTAAACATTTTTTTTCGATCTGCTCGCATTGAGTTAAAATGCATGCGGCGCATGGAATGTAGTCGCGGCTCCGTTGCCTGAGTCACGTTGAATGCGGCGGCCCCTGCGGCGTTAGTGATACGGGCCTTCCTCGACAAGTATACGTAACCCTGGCTTATATTGCTGTAAAGCCTTAATTACATCAACTGATGCTTTTGTCTGAAAAAGATATACTTCCCGTAGGTTGGGAATTTTGAGTAGATCCAAAGCAGACCTATCATCTACTTTAGTGTAAGAGAGATTTAAAATTTCGAGCTTTTCGAGATTTCTAAGATGTATTAACCCGGAGCCGTCAAGATTTGTTTTTTGAAGATACAATGCCTGCAGGTTACTCATCTGCCCGATATGATACAACCCTTCATCCTGTATCCCACTCGACACGAGAGACAGCTTTGAAAACACTTCAGCGAACGGCATCAACTCTTCGAATTGCTTACCAGTAAACCGCGCCGGAGGAAATTTCATTGCCAGCGTATAATAGTTTTCGTCAGCGCTCGAATCTTTTACAATAGATACGTTTAATGATTTTGCAAGCGTATCCAATTCCAGGCGCAGCTGCTCATTTTTTAAAGTTGTAATGTGCAGTCGCCGCCTGTAGCGTTGCAGATCCGGCATTACATTACTTACCGCAACGTTAACGAGCGTATCGTTCCTGATGTCCTGCACACGCATCTCCATCTTTCCACCGGCCTCTATCCAAAACTTAATTAAAGAAGTTTCGGAGCGTGTGAGCGGCGTCTTGCCTTCAGGTGGCATCCTGTCGTCATCGCCTTCAGGAAGAATTAGTCTTTTGTACAGCTCACTGCTGTCAGCATCGCCGGGAACAATTCCTGGATGACCGCTTTCGCCACCTTTCAACATATTCTGAAACGAATTCATTGCAAACTCACCTTTCGCCCGACTCTCGTTATGGCAGCTCAGACACTTTGTTTCAAACACCGGGTAAATCATGTCTTCGTAAAGAAGCATTTCCGATTCGGGTTTTGCTTCAACTACAGTCTTCGAAACGATCAGCGGAATATATTCGGTGAGATATTCTTCACCGTGCGTAAGCGATCCTCCCAGGTGACTGGTGTATGCAACCGCACCATTGGCGATAAGTAACGCACCGAAATAAACGGGATATAACCGTGGATTGGTTCGTGAAAAAAAGTAAAACGCAACAGTCACGAGAATGCATGCGCCGGTAATTACACCGATCCAGAAGTGTTGTTGAAGCAATCGCCCGGTATAATCACCGGAAGAATATAGGAGGAACCCGGATGCGATTGCCACAATTGTAGACAAAGCAGCGAGCCACAAAACGATAGTGATAATATAATCGGCCTTCACCAATTTTCTCCGGTGCAGTAGCTCAAGTATAAGCGCCAGTATGATGAGTACAATCGGGAAGTGAAGAATAACCGGGTGAAATCTTCCAATAGTAAGCAGCCAGTACGGTGTTTCGCCTGGTTGAACGGATGGAAGCAACAGTAACAGGATCGCAGGTAAAAATAAAATGCCTGCAAGCGCGGTGCGTTTGTATTGTGAACGGGAAGCTTTCAACTTTAAGCTAGAATTTCAGATAGTGTTCTATTGCTGTCGGCAAATTTCGGCATATTAATGCCCTGTGCGTGAAGCATAGTGAGATAAAGATTTGAGAGATTGGTTTCCTTGTTGAAAACAAGATTCTGACCTGTGCTCAGTTTTCCGCCACCCTTTCCTGCAAGCAGGACCGGTAAGTTTTGCGGAGCATGCCTGTTACCATCGCGAAGATCCGATGTGAACATGATCATAGAATTGTCGAGCAGTGTGCCGTCACCTTCTTTGATACTTTTCAACCGGCCGATGAGATATGCGTATTGTTCGATATGCCATGCAGAGATTCTCAGGTACTCCTCCATCGTTTCTTCCTTGTTCATGTGGTGAGAAATCGAGTGGTGGTTACCGTGAACACCTTCTATGAAGCTGAAGTTCCTGTTGCCTACCGAGTTGCCAAACATAAATGTGCTGGCTCTCGTTGCATCGCTCCAGAAAGCGAGGGTGATAATATCAAACATCAATCGCGTTTTCTCAGTCACATCAACACCTGCGTACATTTCAACGTACTCGTTGATATTCTGATTTACACGGATCAATTCTTTTTTTATGTCCGGAGTTATCCTGGAAGAGAATTTTTCGAGGTTGTCGGTATTTGAAATTCTCTTTTCAACACTGTATATCGACTCGAGATATTCTGATAGTTTATCCTGGTCTGAACGGCCAAGATTATTCTTGAGCGATTTTGCATCATCCATCACGGCATCAAGAATGCTTTGCTTATGCGGGTCATTCTTTGCCTTATAACCCGGAACAAACGAACGGAATAATCTGTCAAACGCCAATCTTGGATCAATCTCCTTCGACATTGGCTGCAACGGCGTTTTCCACGAAATGCTGGAGCCGTATAGGCGGGTAAAGCCAACATTAATATCAACACCTGTTGTTATCCTGTCGAGACCGTATTCGAGTGATGGGAAAAGCGTTTCACTCGCGTTGTGGTTGCCGATGATCTGGTCTACTGATACGCCACCGCAGTTGATATCGTCGCCGATAGTTTGTGTGATGGGCATACATGTTAACAGGCTCGCTGATTTGGCGTAGTGACCATCCGCTCCTTTGAAAATGGAGTTATGGTTCATCAACTCACCAAGTACCAATATGTCGCTTTTATAATCTTTTAATGGAGCAAGCTGACGGGTAAGTTCAAAGTTGCGGCCAACGGTTTTGGGCGTCCAATGATCGGGATGAACGCCGTTTGGCATGTATAGAAAGGCATTACGTACAGGAGGCTTTTTGTAAGTGGTTCCTGCTCCTGTTTTTCCGAAAGCCATTGCTTCGAGGAAGGGTAATGCTACGCAAGCGCCCATCCCTTTCAACATTCTTCTACGCGATATCTGCCATTTCTTTTGCATATTAACCGGTTGACTTTTTTTCGAAATCGTTGAGCTTCATCAGGAAAGGGTAGCTTTTAACCAGTTCCACCAGGAATAATTCCGGGTTGAAATTGTTTTCAAGCAGGCATTTGTCAAGTTTCTTTAGCGCCGGTTCGTCGGTAAACAATGTGGATCTTCCTAAAGCATAAGACAACAATTTCACGGAAAAATTGCGGGCTATGCGTTCTTTTTCCTTTAATAAAAGTTCTTTTAGCTCTTTTGGACCCCTAAAAGTGGTTCCATCCTGCATCACCCCGCTTGCGTCTACCGCAGCTTTCCCATAACTATCGCGCCATCTGCCTATCGGATCAAAGTTTTCTAACCCTAATCCCAGCGGATCCATCTTCTCGTGGCACGACTGGCAGGCAGGATCAGAACGGTGTTTTAACAGCAACGCCTTCAATCCCTGCTCACTATGTGCTTTTGGATCTTCTGTGAGTTCTGCGACAACCGGCGGCGGTGGCGGCGGAGAAATACCCAGTAACTGTTCCAGCACCCATTTACCGCGGGTAACCGGGCTGGTACGTAATGGAAAAGACGTTGTAACGAGTACGCTGCCCATACCCAATACGCCTCCCCTTGTTGAATCGGGGAGCTCAATTTTTTTGAATTCGTTGCCGGTAATATTATTGAAGCCATAATAGTCGGCCAGCTTTTTATCAGCGAAAGTGTAATTGCTGTTGATGAGCTCCAGCATGTTCTTACTGCGGGTGAGCACATAGTAGAAGTATTCAACGGTTTCGCGGTACAGCGACAAGCGAAGAGGCATATCGAACTCCGGATACTTTGCAGGATCGGCGAGCGGTTGATTATCGATGAGTTTATTTATTCCAAGCCATTGCGTTGAAAAAGTTTCTGCAAATCTTTTGGATTTTGGATCAGCGAGCATGCGACGTACCTGCGTTTCGAGTACTGTTGAATCGTGCAGTTTACCCATGTACGCCAGGTCGAAAAGTTGCTGGTCGGGCATGCTGCTCCAAAGAAAATAGGAAAGGCGGCTCGCAACTTCAAAATGACTAAGCGGATAGGCACCTAACTTCTCCGGTTCTTCTTCAACTTTATATAGAAAATTAGGAGAGATGAGCACCGACTTAATTGTTTCGGCAACACTTTCATTGAAACGCACATTATCTGCGAGAGAATCTTTATCGTGATACACTTTGCTGAAGAGATCCAGCAGCTTCTCTTTCTCAATATCTTTTAAGAACCTGCGATAGGCTTTAGTAGCAAATGGAACGATTACTTCTTCCGCAGCAGAAGCGGGAGAATTTATTTCGTCGTAATCATCGCTGAACAACGACTTGATCCAGTTGATGAATCTTTCATACCATGCCTGCTTATATTCTTTAGGTACTACATTCTTCCATAGTTGTTTATCGGCGCGCATGGCGAAAACGATGGAATCGGCAGCGTCGTAATAACGTTCAAGTTTTAGCGGAGTGAAAAACAAGGCACCACCCTGGTTATCGAATCCTCCTCCACCGGAGCCGTCTGATGGAAAATAATCACGTGCATTGAAGTCGACGCCGGTAAGGTCAAGGATCGTGTAGTGATACTCGTTATGACTCAATCTTCTTATTACAACGCGACCAGGGTTTTTATCTTCAAGTGAAGTTTCAAGAATGCTGTTTATACCATCTACAAGTGTAGAGAACTCGTGCGCGCTTAACGGACCCTCGGATTTTGGAGGCATTGCGCGGGTCTTGATCTGGTCGACCACGGTTAACCAGAGTTGGCCGTCGCTTATTAAGCGGTCCTTTTCAGCATAATTTTCGAGATTAACTCCGCCTTTATCTTTATTGGTGTTATGGCAGCCGTAACATTTCTTGCCTAAGAGTGGTTTGAGGACTTTGTCGTAGTCGTAAACTTCCTGCGCTACGGATTGTACGCTCGAAAAAGTGAAGAAAAATGATATGACAAGCGCAATCCTTAACATCAGCATCTCAGTGCCTTAAATTTACTTGATTTTCTCTATACTTACATCATGAAACACGCAATTTTAATGTGGCTCGCTGTCAGTTTTTGTGCTGTAACTTTTTCTCAGAGTCATGAAGAGAAAGATATCACAACTGTGCTGTACAAGCAGGTTTCTGAATGGAATAAGGGGAGTGTAGATGATTTTATGAAGGGTTATTGGGAGAATGATTCACTCATGTACGTTGGGGGCAAAGGTGTTACTTACGGTTATAATAACATCCTTAATAATTATAAAAAGTCGTTTCCTGATACGGCAACGATGGGGAAATTACATTTTAATATTCTGCATGTGAAGAGGCTGTCGCCGGAGTATTATTTTGTTGTTGGGAAGTATACGGTGGTACGAAGTGCAGGAAATGCGGAAGGGCACTTTACGCTAGTGTTCAGAAAGATTAATGGGAAGTGGGTGATTGTGAGTGATCATAGTAGTTGAGGCGTGAATAGTGAAGCGTGAAGCGTGAGAGCAACACACCGAGAATTTGTCATCTCGAACGGAGCGCCGGAGGCGCGATGTGAGATGTAGAAACTGTTTTTGAAGGGTTGGTGAGAATGTAAACGAAATACACGAGTGAAAGATCGGAAGGCTTCTCTTGGCAGTGGACCGCAAAATGCGGTTTTATTACAGTGATTTACTTGTTGGCTCCGCATATCTCTCACATCGCAATGCTTCGCATTGCTCCGTTCGAGATGACAGCGGGGTGTGCTTGCTGTCGCGGATTTGGTTCAGGTCGGGTTAGCCGCGGCATATCTGGCGTCTCACGCCTCACGCCTCACGCTCCCTACACATCCTGCCTCAAAACTTCAAGCGGCGGCCGATTTAATGTACCCCTGCTATTAAACAGACCTATAATTACAGTAAGCGCTGTGATCGACAAATAAATTAAAACAATTGGAAATACCTGCGGATTAAACGGACTTTCAAAACTATAACGCGCAAGCGCCCAACTGGCGAGCAAAGCAATAATTAACCCGGTAGCCGAAGCAAGCGAACCCAGAAAAAAATATTCCAACGCAGTAATGCTCAATATTTGTTTGCCACTCGCACCAAGCGTACGAAGCAACACATTCTCCTGCATTCGCTGATAACGGCTGATCAATACCGAACTGATCAATACTACAAGACCAGTGATGATACTGAACAGTGCAATAAATTTAATCACGAATGCAATTTTATCGAGCAAATCATCCAGCACACTTAGCACAAGTGCGAGATCGATGATGGAAATATTAGGAAACCTCTTAACCGTCTCACGTTGAAACCTGGCCGATACCTCCTGCGATGGCGCATGCGTTAAAAACACATGAAACTGCGGCGCATCTTCGAGTACACCTTTAGGAAAAACGACAAGAAAATTAGCCTGTATCCTGTTCCACTCCACTTCGCGAAAAGAACTTATGTACGTTTCCATGATCACGCCCTGCACATTAAAAAACAACGTATCACCGAGCTTCAATCCAAACCGCGACGCGAAACCTTTCTCCACCGAAATAAAAATCTTCTTATCCTCCCCTACTGTACCCTTCCATTCACCTTCAACAACTTTCTCCGAACTCGTAGTGGAATCCCTGAACGTAACACGATACTCACGGCTAAACAAACGCAGCGACTGTTCTTTTGTAGTATCCTCCTGAGATGTAGCAGCAGTTGTATTGTTCAACTGATCGAGCCGCATATTTACAATCGGCACCGTTGGCATCACAGGCAACCCGTGTTGTTTGGCGATTTGCAGTACTTCTTCGCGCTGCGGCGTTTGAATGTCGAACATCACCACATTTGGCTGATCACCCGACGAAGTAAACTTTACCCGGTCAACTAAAATCGTTTGCACAAAGAACAAAGTGCAAATAAACGCCGCACCAAAACCAACAGACATCACTAATAGAAGAGTTTGATTGTTGGGGCGATATAGATTCGACAATCCCTGCCGCCAGATAAAGCTCCATGAAACCGGAAAGAATTTTCTGATCAACCACATCAACAGCTGCGCCATCGCCGTGAGCACGCCGAATGTTACGAGAATGCCGCCAAATAAAATTGCTGCCTTCGTTGCATCGTGCAACTGCAGGTACATGAAAAAATAAATGAATGACGCTATCAGCAGGTATACCAGCCACCGCACCGGATCGCGCAGCGGGATGACGTGCTGGAACGACATACGCAATGTATTAAGCGGCGACACTTTTCGGATAGATACCAGCGGCAGTAACGCAAACAGGAGTGATATAATTACACCCAGTGCTATGCCCTGCATAATTGCCGGCCACGAAATAGATGACTCTATCTTAAATGGAATAAGATCCTGGATAAGCAACGGCAAAACGCGTTGTATAACTGCGCCGAGTGTAGCACCTATCACAGAACAGATAGTACCAATGCCAATAATCTGCAGTAAGAAAATCAAAAATGCATGTGATGACTTTGCACCGAGGCAACGCAGCACTGCTATCATCCCAATCTTTTCCTTCACATAAATATGAATCGCACTCGCCACGCCGATACAACCAAGCAACAGCGCAATCATTCCAACAATCTCCAGGTAATATGTTAGATCCCGAAATGATCGGCCAGTATCTTCCTTCTCCGTTTCTATCGTTTCATAGTAAAAACCTTCAGCATCCAGTCGGGGTTCAATTCGATCAACCAGTACATCCGTATCTACCTGCCTGTTAAATTTCAAGAAATACTTGTAAGTGATACGGCTACCTCTTTGCATGAGCCCAGTGCCCTCCAGGTAACGCTTCGGAATATATACAACAGGAGCGATAGATGCAGAGAGACCTGTTTGTCCTGGCGCCTTTGACAATCCCCCTTCAATCACAAAATTCAATTCACCAACCTGTATGGTATCGCCAGGCTTTGCATCGTATTGCAGCAGCAGCGTTTTATCTACCAGTGCAGACTGCTTGCCTCTGAACGACCGTTGTGCGTTTGCGGGTGACGTTTCGAGCTCACCATAATAAGGAAAGCCACCCTCCAATGCACGGACCTGGATAAGCCGCGAACCTCCGCCCTTAACAAATGTGATCATCGACGCGAAACTCACCTCTTCGGAACGCTCATTGCCGAGCGAATCCATGATATGCGTGATCTCTTTTGTAGCGGGCTTGTTTCCCGATAGCTCGAGATCAGCACCGATCAGGGTTGCGGCCTGCAAATCTATGTTTCGTCTGAGGTTATCACCTAATGAGTACACTGCCACCAGCGCAGCGATTCCGAGAATTACGGATGAGCCGAATAGTAAAAGTCGCGAATGATTCCGACGGCTATCGCGCCACGCCATCTTCACCAACCACCGGAAAGTATAGAGATTGTTACTAACCGACATGCGCAGCCGGATTATGATCTGAAATCAATTTGCCACCTTTCAACCGGATGATCCTGTGCGTTTGCGCTGCCAGTTCAAGATTATGTGTAACGAGTACGAGCGTAGTTCCAGCCTGCATGTTTAGATCGAACAATAATTTCACCACATTGTTACTTGCTTCTTCGTCAAGGTTGCCAGTAGGCTCATCTGCGAATAATATTTTGGGATTAGTGATAAACGCTCTCGCCATCGATACTCTCTGTTGTTCACCACCACTCAATTGAACCGGGTAATGATGTGCGCGATTGGCCAATCCAACCTTGCCGAGGAGCTCAAGCGCACGTGGACGAATATTTTTTTCCTTTCGCAATTCGAGCGGCACCATAACATTCTCAATGGCTGTTAACGTGGGCATGAGCTGGAAATTCTGGAAGATGAAGCCCACATGTTCGTTTCGTACTCTTGCGCGCTCATCTTCTGTGAGATCGTTCAACCTGATGCCGTTCAATTCAACATAGCCGGACGTTGGCCTGTCGAGGCCTGCACACAGCCCGAGCAATGTTGTCTTACCGCTGCCCGAAGGACCAACTATAGAAAGCGACTGCCCCGCCTCGAGCGAAAAAGAAATAGTGTCCAGCACCGTAAGGGTATGGCCGCCGTTTTGATATGATTTTGAGAGCGCCTGAACATTAAGTACCGTTTCCATCATCCGCTTTTGAATTATCCACTAAATTTATGAAGGGAGTGTTAAGGGAACATATAAACTTATGATAAAGATGAGAACCATTGTGATGATTTGTTTTGCGGCCGTGATAACATCCTGTGTCGAAAAAACCGAATCGCCTTCCAACAAAGCGAACGATACAACAGCTACCACAGCAAAAGCTGCACCGGCTGCGCGGAAAACGATTCTGTTTTTTGGGAACAGCATTACTGCTGGTTACGGTCTTGACCAATCGGATGCATTTCCGGCGCGCATACAGGAAAAGATCGATTCAATGGGCGTGCCATATAAGGTTATTAATGCAGGTGTGAGCGGCGAAACAAGTTCTGGCGGTAATAGCCGTATCGACTGGATACTTAAACAGCCTGTTGACATATTTGTTTTAGAACTGGGAGGAAACGATGGTTTGCGTGGGATTCCGTTGAACGAAACAAAGAAGAACCTGCTGGCTATTGTTGATAAAGTGAAAGCAAAAAATCCTTCGGTGAAAATTATTGTAGCAGGAATGCAGATTCCGCCGAATATGGGCAAAAAGTACACAACGGAGTTTAGGTCGATGTATCCCGAGTTGGCGAACAGAACCGATAGTAAATTGATACCGTTTATACTTGAAGGAGTGGGTGGGCGTGCGGAGCTGAATCTTGAAGATGGAATTCATCCGACAGCGGAGGGACACAAGATTTTAGCGAATAATGTGTGGGGGGTGCTGCGCAGCATGTTATAATTTGTTTTTTTATTTTTATAAAAGGTCGCAGGCATAAAAGTGTCGCAGACGATTAAGTTGAAAAGCCGGCCGCAGGCCAAGCGTCGCAGACAATTCATTTTTTAAAAAGCACCGCGGGCAAAAAGACTCCGTACGAACTCATCAAAAGCCGGCCGCAGGCCAAGCGTCGCAGACAATTCACTTTAAAATGCGCCGCAGGCAAAAGACTCCGTACGAACTCATCAAAAGCCGGCCGCAGGCCAAGCGTCGCAGACAATTCATTTTAAAATAGCGCCGCAGGCAAAAGACTCCGTACGAACTCATCAAAAGCCGGCCGCAGGCCAAGCGTCGCAGACGATTCATTTTTTAATGCGCCGCAGGCAAAAGACTCCGTACGAACTCATCAAAAGCCGGCCGCAGGCCTCGCGTCGCAGACAATTCATTTTAAAATGCGCCGCAGGCAAAAGACTCCGTACGAACTCATCAAAAGCCGGCCGCAGGCCAAGCATCGCAGACAACTCATTTTAAAAAAGCGTCGCAGACAACTAATTTCAAAAAAGCGTCGCAGACAAACTAATTTTAAACAACGCCGTAGGCATAAGCGCCGCAGGCACACTACTTATGGACCAGAAAATAATTAACCTGTTCGACGAGTACACGCATAAACCATTAAAGCGTGAAGAATTTATCAGTCGCCTTGTAAAAATAACCGGCAGCATGGCCGCTGCACTCACTGTGCTTCCCTTGCTGGAAGTGAACTATGCTAAAGCAGCGATGGTGCCCGAGCAGGATGACGACATCATCACAGAAGACGTTACTTATCCTGGCGATGACATCACGATGAAAGGATACCTCGCCCGACCGAAAGCAAAGGGTAAATATGGCGCCGTAGTAGTTATCCATGAGAACAGGGGACTGAATCCGCATATCAAAGATGTGGCAAGACGCGTAGCAAAGGCTGGCTTTGTGGCGCTGGCACCTGATGCTTTATCAGGAACAGGTGGTACGCCGGAGAATGAAGATGAAGCACGGGATTTAATAGGCAAGCTTGACGCAGCAAAGAACCTTCAGAATTTTATAAAAGCACTCGCATACACGGGCTCACGCCCTGAATCAAATGGAAAAACGGGATGTGTTGGTTTTTGCTGGGGCGGCGCGATGGTTAACCAGCTTGCTGTGAACGATCCAAACCTCGATGCCGGTGTTGCGTTTTATGGCCGGCAGGCCGCAACCGTTGATGTGCCAAAAATAAAAGCACAGCTTCAACTGCATTATGGCAGTCTTGATGAAAGAGTGAACCAGGGGATTCCGGAATATGAGAAAGCTTTGAAAGATGCGGGAATTCGTTATGAAATATTTATGTACGAAGGTGCACAGCATGCATTTCATAATGATACCGCGCCGACGCGATACAATGAAGAAGCAGCGAAGCTGGCGTGGAAGAGAACGATTGATTTCTTCCGAAACGTGTTAACGAAATGATTTAGGCGCAATGGTGAACCCACCCCTGCCCCTCCCTCAGGGAGGGGAATGTTTATCAAGTTTAATTTTTAGCGGGACAGCCTATATAAAAATCTTAACCCCGCTGGAAGCGCCGCCACAACATCCGTTTCACCAGTCACCACCGGATCAATTGAAAAATTATCGTCCACAACATACCTCCAATCACGGTGATTCGCAATTCTATACTTCCGAAAATGAACACCAACACCTAAATAAATTTCCAACCAAAGTTTATCAGACAAATTAAACTGCCTGCCTGCTTTCAGGTGCACACCCAACACTTGCTTGCGCAAACGAAAGTTCATATACTCCTCATATGATGCAACACCGTTTTCAACATCTTTACCTACCCAATCAGTATAACGATGTGTAACCAGCTTGTACTGTAATTCCGTTTCTAAAAAGAAATACTTTTTCCCGGGAAAAAACCTGTACGCGGGCCTCAGCATAACCCCACTCGTGCGACCTCTATCGTGGAACCTTTGCGAAAAAAATATGTAAGCAACATCAAGAGCAACCGACGACCGATTTGAAAATCTTTTCTCTGCACCGACAGAGAGGTTCATGTCACTGATATCCACCAGGCCAAGAGGATTTAAACGCGCGAATGCTGTACCAGCCGACAATGAATCCGGAAATTTCTGCGCCTTCAATGCAGACACAAAAGAAATAATCATGATGACCGCAACAAATATTCTCACTGGATCTTTGTGATTAGTTGCGGATTGAGTCTTTCTGAAATATCATACAGCAGTACACCTTCAGATACCCAGCATACCAGCGTATTACCATCGGGTATCACATCAACATAAGAATCGCCGGGTATCGAGTTTACAAACTGTGGTTCGTATGGTTTTGAGATGTTGAAAATAATCAGGGAATATCTGTCGCATATGTACAGCGCGCTGTCCGCATAACCGAGACCGTACGGTTCTCCCACAAAAGCGGTGTTTACCTGTACAGGATTATTAATGTCTCGTATGTCGTATACCGCGAGAATACTTTGTGTACCACCACAGGGACCGTTAGTGCGAAGTGTGGCATAGGCAACTGAATCTTTTGCCACTACAGGATCACAGCGACGTAATACTGTTGGAGAGATGGCTGTGCTCAACTTCACCGGATGTTCAGGGTCGTCGATTGAAAAAATGTGCACAGCAGTTGTTGACCCGACGAACAACCTATTTCTAAAAGGATAAATCGTTTCAATCTCAAATCCGATGTCTTCGCTGGATGTCAATCGCGGATTTGCTGCATCCGCGATGTTGTACACCTTCAGTTTCGATTTATCTACCGTATATAAATATTCTCCCGAAATAGTGAAACGCGCAAGCGACCCACCTTTGCCGCCAGTAGAAATCAAGCCTTTGGCACTGTCCTTATTGCAGGAGAAATGAAGAACTGCTAAAAAAGTAAGCAGATATAAAGTAATTTTTTTCATGGCCATGGGTTTATCTTCTGCAGAAGGCTTCGACATTATCCAATTTCCATCCTACAACAATTCCTTTGCTTGCGTCGGGACATACAAAGAGTCCGGCATCAGGAGGAAAGTTTTGATTGATCATCGGGAATGCATTTTTAATTCTGTTCACTACACTCGGTTGCAGTGGATCGGCAAGATCAATTACAACAATGTCGTTGATGCTGTTTGCATAAATGTGATGCGATCGGATGGCCATCTCGGTGTTGAAGGGGATAGAAAGAAATGCTTTCTTCACCGGATGTTGCGGATCTGAATTGTCGATGATATGTATGCCTTCATTCTGCTCATTCTGGAAAATATACCTGCCGTACACATAAATTTTACCGGCGCTTGATGTTGGCCGCGACGATTCAATACTTATCGTTCCGGGATTGCTGGTATCAGCATAGATGGGCACGTACGCCATTGTTAAAGGCGAGTCACTAAAGCCTGGGCCGGTATCGCACGCTGGTATGAAAAATAGGAAAGCCAGGGGAAGGAGCAGCTTCATGGCAAGGGTTTGCAAATTGACAAGCGAAGTATGAACAGCGTTGCAGGTATTAAAAATTTATCTGACGCATCTGAATCCAGTATGCTCTAATCCAGTGTCGGGCGACACCTTCATTCTCGCTGATGGACGATAACCACTGCAATATGAATCGTGACACATAAACGATCCGCCACGGATCACTTTCTTCGGAACCGTCGGCTCCTCCGGATCGTAACTTTGTTCCGGACCTTTCGGGTTATCTGAAACTTGTTCCTTCAACTTGTTATAATAACCCGCATCATACCAATCACTGCACCACTCCCACACATTGCCTGCCATATCAAACAAGCCATATGTATTAGGATGAAACGATCTTACCGGGGCGGTTCTCTCAAATTTATCCTCCATCGAATTATGGTTTGGAAATTCTCCCTGCCAGAT
The DNA here is from genome assembly GCA_963782225.1 of uncultured Chitinophagaceae bacterium. Lineage (GTDB taxonomy): Bacteria > Bacteroidota > Bacteroidia > Chitinophagales > Chitinophagaceae > Flavitalea. The sequence continues at coordinate 2,672,400 of CAWAIQ010000004.1, read as the reverse complement.
GTTTGCATTAGTTTTCGAATCGCCTGGCGCTTTTGCTGCCCACTCCCACTCCGCTTCTGTAGGCAGTCGTTTGCCTGCCCATTTCGCGTATGCATTAGCGTCATACCACGATATGTGTGAAACGGGATAGTCATCCTTCCGATCAATACTACTACCTTCTCCTTGTGGATGTTTCCAGTTTGCACCTTTTGTCCACTGCCACCATTCGCCGGGCGACGTGTGATGCTCATCGGGATGAAACACGAGGGAGGCCGGCACCAGCACATCGTCTGCGGGCTTCGGTGTATTTGCGGGCAATTGCTTCTTCAACTCTTCCCAGTCGGGCTTTTGTTCTGCTGTGGTGACGTAGCCTGTGGCGTCAACAAACTTTCTGAATTGTGCGTTCGTTACTTCTGTTGCATCCATCCAGAATGCATTCACTTTTACTTTATGTTGCGGGTTCTCATCGGGCCTGGCCTGCTCATCAGACGAACCCATTAAGAACTCCCCTGCTGGAACAAGTACCATTCCTTCATGAGTGTCGTTCGTGCCTGTTGAACGCGTTATTAAAACAGTTAACAGTCCGAGTAAAAATATCTTCGCTACCACGTGCCCTTGTATTTATGATCGTTCTTAGGAACGGTGATGGGTTTAAGCGGGATGGATAACCCCTTCGTTTGCTCGAGCCATTTGAACAATGCGGCATTAAGGTCCTCAGCTATTTTTTGGTGCTCTTTGCTTCTTATGAGGTTATTCACTTCGTAAGGATCTTGCTGAAGATCGTATAGCTGATCGATGTCCCACACTCCGTGCGACCGGATAAATTTATATTGACTTGTTCTTACCGCGAATTGCGTAGGAGTCTGCGGAAATGCATTCTCCCAGTAGTATTCGTAGTAAACCGTATCTCTCCAAACCGTGTTCTTTTCTGCGATTTTATCTTTGCCGATAAGTTTAAGAAATGATGTGCCCTCAATTTGCGTAGGTTTCTTTATGCCGGCCATTTCTAAAATAGTTGGCGCGATATCTACGTTTAAAACAATCTCTTTCACTTTGGTTCCAGGCACAATCAGGTTTGGACATCTTGCGAGCAACGGTACGCGCATCGATTCTTCAAAAGCATGACGCTTGTCGATCAACCCATGTTCACCAAACGAAAATCCGTTGTCGCCCATGTAAAAGACGATCGTTTCCTCATCAAGCCCTGTTTCAGCGAGATATTTCAGCACCTTGCCAATACTGCTGTCAATGCCCAGCAACGTTTCAAGGTAATCCTGGTAGAAGCTGTCGAAGTCTGTTTGCCCATGATACATATAATCTACGCCGTGCCAGCTGTACCGTTGAGCCTTCACCCACTCGGGCATGTCGGCAAGATTATATTTCAGGCTATCGGTTTGCCGTTTTCCCCTTGTAAACTTTTTGCTGTCGGGGCCCGCAGTAAGAAACATTGAAGGCGGATACTGAATTTCTATATCCTTATATTTTCCTTTATCGCGCCTTGCAGGTTGAAATTCGGCGTGAACCGCTTTGTGCGATAAGTATATGAAGAAGGGCTTGTCTTTCGGTTGTTTTTTTAACCAGTCGATGCTCAGGTCAGTGAGCAGGTCGGTGATATATGTGCTGTCTTTATATTCAACGCGGCGGCCGTTGATATTCAATGTAGGGTTATAGTAGACGCCCTGCCCTTTGAAGCTTACCCATTCATTGAACCCTGGTCGCGGCTCATCGCTTTCGCCACCCATATGCCATTTGCCGAAGAAACCTGTTTTGTATCCTTCTCTCTGGAGATACTGCGGAAAGAATAAAAGATTTGCTGGAGAGGGCGCTTCATTGTCAACCACGGTATGAGTATGCGCATATTGACCAGTGAGGATCGATGCACGGCTAGGTGAACACAGGGCAGTTGTGACGAATGCGTTTAGAAAATGTGCGCCTTCGTTTGCAAGCTTGTCTATGTTTGGTGTCTGCAAGCCGGACACTTTGCCAGTGAATCCCATGAAGTCGAACCGGTGATCATCTGAAAGAATGAAAATAACATTGCGCGGTTTTGTCCCCGGAATTTTTTGATAAGAAAGTTTCGGCTGTGCCGATCCGGTGAATTCCGAAAGGAACGATACCAAAAATAATATCGTTTTTAGTCTTCTCACTTTGCCTTTGCGTCTACTTCGAATATGCCAAACGTATTATTATCCGGATCGAGGAAATACCCCTGCCAGCATTTTCCGGGGATGGCGAATTTTTCGAGTGCGATGGCTCCTCCGTGCTTGAGGATAATTTCACTCGTTTCATCAAAGCTTTTTACTTCGATTGAACATACAAATGCGTTTGTACCCTGACCCTGCACAGCCGTGGGAACCGGACGTTTAAGCAACCCGCCATGTGAACCTGGTGTTTGTATGCGGTAATATTCTATGGGTATACTCTTGTCTAGCGAGAACTGCCACCCGAAAATACTCTCATAGAATTTTGCCTCTCGTGCAGGGTCCGACGATTGGATTTCGAAATATGCAACGTTGTTCATGTATTATTTTATTTCTTAAGCGCATCGTAAGACATCCAGTCAACCTCAAGTTCATATTGCTGTTTCGGCTTCTCAACAGAGGCAGGGTTGGTTTCCACCGACCAGTTGTTCGTGTGCCAGAAGTTCATTCTGTATTTTGACGCATTCTGGGGAATCCCTCTTGTTGAGCCCTGGTAGTCCCACAAAATGATCTTTTCATTTGTTTGTGGATCGATCATCCACCAGGTGATCCTGTTAGGCAGCCAGTCGAATCCGTACGTGTAGAACTTGCTGGAAGCATCATAGCCGGGGATTGCGGCTATTTTCTCAGGCTGGTTTTGGGCCCCCGTGAGCGGCTCGCTTTGTGTACCATGACCTTCCTTAAAGCCTGTATTATAAATTATTCCTTTTGCCAGGTTGATGGTTCGGCCGATCCGCTTCAACGGATTGTGACCTGTCCACGTACCGATATAGATAACTGTTGGGTCGGCTATCAGCCATTCAAAGTCTATTTCGCTTAGGCCGGGGATGCTGTCAACATGATAAGTAAAGTAGCCGACTACCGCCCCTACGTTGGGTTGGGTAGATCTAACGTCGGGCACTTTCAGGCGGGCAGAGTAGGTGCCGAAGTGAGTGAATCCGTTTGAAATGACCTCGGGGCCGCGACCAGCACCGGCGCTGTCGGAAGGATCGAGTTTAAATGAAAGCACTTTTACGCCTTTGGCAGACTTCGAGGGTACCCCCGACTTCCATTTGAACTCAGACTTTGTGCCAGTTGAGCCGTACCGGAAATTTTTAATCGAGGGCGAGTCGAAGTCTTCGAAGAAAGACGAATCCGCGGATTGCGCATTTGTTGAAGCGAAAGCGATAACGAGAAAAGCCAGGGCTGTTATATGTTTCATAATTCACGTGCTTAGATACCTGAAGATAGAAGTTTTTGAATTTCGTTAACTACATCGCTTCGTAAATTGCGTATGGAATTTACTCGCGCAGGATAAACTGCCAGGAAAACTTACTCTTTTCACTACTGCTGTCGTTTTTTAATTTCTAAAATTTAATTTTTACTTAAATGAAAAAAGTACTTTTTTCTTTTCGCAAGATTGCCGTGATTACTATGGGTGTGGCATTGCTTAGCGGGTTTATGGTGTCTTGTAATAAGAAAGACGCTGTGAGCACGCCGATACCCGCAGCGGGTGTAATGGTGTTTAACCTTGCGGCGGATCAGCCGGCTGTAGGGTTTGCGCTTTCCGGCAATGTTCTTAGCAATGTACCATTGTCGTATACCAGCTTCAATGGATTTTATCAGCCTGTTTACACTGGCACAAGGGAGATCCAGGCATTTGGATTTAATGATTCTTTGTTTGCAAAATCTTCGTTCACATTTGATGACCAGGGTCAGTACTCTGTTTTCCTTACAGGTTACAATGGCAAGTATCAGAACGTAACTGTAAAAGATGACATTGATAGCAACGCGACTGCCGACAAGGCGTACGTACGGTTTATTAATGCCATTCCGGACTCAGTGAATACTCCGAAGGTGACGATCACTGCTGGTGGTTCGACTGTTTCTGATGGAGCAGCGGCTTTTAATACTGTCGCTCCGTTTACTGCGGTAGCAGGTGGTGACGTAAAGATTGCTGTAAATGGAACCGGCGTTTCTGCTGACAGAACTTTGCAGTTGGTAAATGGAAAAGTTTACACTGCGTTGTTGATAGGTGTGCCCGGTGCTACAGATGAACTTAAAAAAGTTCAGATCAGGTATATTGAGAATGGCACATTGCCTGCGGCAACGGATAAATAATTCTACGAGAAACCACAAGAGAGGGAATGTAGCGATACGTTCCCTTTTTGTTTTTGTGAACTTCCGCGCATCTTTGTGGTATGATCTCGTATAATCCGAAAGAGTGGTTCACGTTCGTCGTAAGGTTTCACAAAGCAGATACGTTCAGGAAACTGCTTCCGCTGATGATGGGCATCGCGCTATACTCAGGCATTGTCGCTTTCCTGGAGCTGACATTCTGGAATCTATCTGAGAACAATCATCTCAGAAACCTTCCGGTAATGCACAACCTCCTGGGGTTTGCGATATCTATGCTATTAGTGTTCAGAACCAACACTGCATATGACAGATGGTGGGAAGGAAGAAAGCTTTGGGGCGGCCTGGTAAACAACAGCCGAAATCTTGCTATGAAACTGGCGGCGTTTCTCCCGAAAGAAGAAGCCGCTCAACGCGCATTCTTTCAAAAAATAATCCCTGCCTATGCATTCACTCTCCATAATCACCTTCACTCAGAAAAAATAAGAGTTGAACTCTTTGAAGAAGACAGCGAGCATAAACACATCTTTAATAAAATAGACCAGAGCAAACATATTCCTAACCAGGTGGCCACGCTTATGTTTCACCACGTTCAGGATCTGTATAAACAAAATAAACTCTCAGGCGATCAGCTGATAGTGCTTAACACAGAGTTAATGTCGTTCACAGACATCTGCGGCGCATGCGAGAGAATTAAAAATACGCCGATACCATTTTCTTACAGCGTATTCATCAAGAAGTTTATCTTCTTTTATATTATGACACTACCTTTTGGATATGTGTTTAACCTAGGGTATTTAGTGATACCTGTAGTGGTGTTTATTTTTTATGTGCTTGCGAGTTTGGAATTGATTGCCGAAGAAATTGAGGATCCCTTTGGTGGAGATGATAATGATGTGCCGACCGAAAAGATTGCGCAGGGGATACAGAAGAGTGTTGGCGAGATTTTTTGACGGCAAACGGCATTTACTTGTTTACAACGTTTACAGGCTTTCCTTCAATAAAACTCCTGATATTCCTCTTTGTCTCCTCCATAATCCGTTGCCGCGCCTCCTTCGTCATCCACGCATTATGCGGCGTGATCACACACTTTTTCGCAGTGATTAAAGGATTATCGCCCGGCGGCTCTTTAGACAACACATCAAGACCAGCACCAGCAATGGTTCCATTATTCAGCGCATCCGCGAGATCCTGCTCATTAACCAACTGCCCACGCGCGGTATTAATAATACAGGCAGTGCGTTTCATCAACTGGATCAAAGAAGCATTTACAAACTCGAAATTTTCATCGGTAAGCGGGCAATGCAATGAAATAAAATCGCTCTGTGCAAACAACTCTTGCAGGGTCACATACCTTCCACTTACACCTTTCTTTTCGCTCCTGCTATTATAAAGAATATTCATGCCGAATGCCTCTCCGATCCTGGCAGTCTGCCGACCTATATTTCCCATCCCAACTATTCCAAGTGTTTTACCAGCGAGTTCGGTTAAGGGAGTAAGTGCATATCCAAAATCGGGTGACCGCTGCCACTCGCCTTTTGCAACAGATGCCGCATGTAAATGAACCTGGTTAGATAGTGAAAGTATCAATGCAAACGCATGCTGCGCAACAGAATCCGTACCATACGCAGGAACATTGCAAACTGTAATTCCATTCGCTTTAGCCGCATTCACATCAATTACATTGTACCCGGTGGCCAGCATGGTGATCATCTTCAGATTGGGAAGGTTTTCAATTGCCTCCTTCCCTACCGGTGTTTTGTTGCTGACGATTATATCTGCCTCCTTACATCTTTCAATGAGTTGAGACGGCGAAGTGCGGTCATACACTGTCAATTCTCCCAATTGTTCAATACTCTTCCAGCTTAAATCGCCCGAATTAAGTGCATAGCCATCAGCAACAACAATTTTCATGTGTATGGTTTTCAGTGAGAGACAAAAATAGTGATGAACGGCTTGAGCCCCGCAACCGATAGATTTAAATTTATTACCTCAACTACTACCAATGAAGCTTCTCATTCTCTTCTTGCTTATTCATGGGACCGTTTTCGCGCAAACACCAGTCGGATTTCAATCGCTTACTCGTTTCGATGCATCGCGGCCCGCTGTGCAGGAACAGTTCGATAACAGCCATGGCCGGATTATCCAGATCAATGTTTGGTTCCCGTCAAAAGAAAAGCCATCTCAACCAATCGCCTTCGGCGACTATGTAGGCCTTGCTGGTTTAGAACTCGACTCATCCCGCAACAAAGATTGGTACACCCTTGGCGTGAACAGGTATTTCGCGTGGCCCGAGTCCTTGAAGGCTGACACCGTTTCGTTTGATAATTTCCTCGATAGCAAAAGGCCTATGAAGTCTTTCAAAAGCGCTGTTGTGCCAAACGCAAAGCTACCGATGATCATGCTTGTTCACGGCTATGCTGCGGATTACGCTTTTCTAGCAGAAACCCTGGCAGGTGAAGGATTCTTCGTAGTACATGTGCCGGTGAAGGGGACGACTGCTACAGAATTAGACTACGAATCGAAAGGACTCGAAACACAGGTGCTCGACTATGAATTCGCACTTGATGTATTGCAAAAAGAATTCTCCATTATGCCGGATGTAATTGGCGTAGCCGGGTTCAGTTTCGGCGGGCAATCAGCAATGGCGCTGGCGCTTAGAAATAAAAGGATCCAATCGGTGGTGAGTCTTGATGGCGGTATCGGTTCCGCCTTTGGTGCGCAGTTGTTGCAATCCCAGGCTTATTATGATGTTTCGAATTTGAATAAACCGCTATTGCATCTGTACAATGCGCGGGATAGCTATACTGATCTTTCATGGATCAAAAGTGCGCCGCGGGCCCGAAGATGGATGGTGGCGATGAAGAACATGGAGCACGGTCATTTCACCAGTTTTGGTATGCTGAACAAATGGTTGCCCGGAATAATGGGACCGGTGGATCCCGGCCGGGGATATGAGGCTGTTATGGAGATGACTAAGTCTTTTTTTGTTGAAACGTTAGTGAAGGGAGTGGTTCCTCAAAAGAGATTTATTGAGACTAACATTGATAAAAATCCGTGGATGAAACCTACGATAGAAGGCACTGAGTGCTTATAGCAAATAAATTTCACCGAAAGCCTGATGACCTTTTCAAAACCTTCCGATGTATATCCGTATACTATTTTTTTAGAGCCACTAATCAAAAGACCAACCCTAAACCGGTATAGCCGCGATATCCATCGTGGCTGGTTTTTTTAAAAAGCCTGCGTATCCATAATTGCTATCTTTAGTTCAACCAACCAAATAGCAATGAAACGCGTATTTATAGTGGTGCTGGCCTGTGTTTTACACCTCTCGTTGACCGCACAAAAACTGCCGAGAATCGCAATTGCATCATTCGGAATCGAATCGAGCACTTTCTCGCCTGCACTAACACACGAAGAAGCGTTCCATGCACGCTACGGTAACGACGTGTTTACCGCCTACCCATTCCTCTCCGACACATCAACCATACGTAAAAGAGCGGAATGGTTCCCGACATTATATGCCCGTTCCATCCCCGGCGGAGCGGTAACCCGTGAAGCATACGAATCAATCGTCACTCAAATTACCGACGCGCTCAAGAAGAATCTTCCCTATGATGGTCTACTCTTCGATATCCACGGCGCAATGAGCGTTGTTGGTCTCGACGACCCGGAAGGCGACTTTATCGAACGCGTAAGAAAAGTGATCGGCAAAAAACCGATTATATCTACAACAATGGATCTTCACGGCAATGTTTCAGGCCGGCTTGCCGAAAGCTCCGACATCATTAGCTGTTACAGGATGGCGCCTCACGAAGACGCTATGGAAACAAAACAACGTTCACTCGAAAACCTTCTCAAAAGACTTGAAAGCGGAAAAGGGAAGCCCGCTTACAAGGCATACGTTGCCATACCGATTTTACTTCCGGGTGAACAAACCAGTACAAGAATAGAACCCGCAAAAGGAATTTATAAAGAAGTGGCACCCGCAGCCGACCAGGAAGGAATAGTGGATGCCGCCATCTGGGTAGGCTACCCGTGGGCCGATGAACCGCGCAACCACGCTGTGGTAATGGTTACCGGCGATGATAAACAGAAAGTTATTGCCACCGCGGAACGACTGGCAAAGAAATTCTGGGACGCACGCAAGCAATTTACATTCGTTGCGCCTACCGGCTCGCTCGATGAATGCCTGGCAAAAGCATTCGCCAGTAAAACACCTCCGTTCTTTATCAGTGATTCGGGCGATAACCCTACTGCAGGTGGCGCCGGCGATGTAACGTGGACGCTACAGCAAATACTTGCACGACCCGAATTTAAATCGCCCGACGGACCAGTGCTCATTTATGCCTCTATACCCGCACCGGAGTTAATCAAGAAAGCTGTTGCAGCAGGTGTCGGCAACAAGGTGGAAGGATATGCAGGTGCTGCCGTTGACGCACGATACGCACCGCCACTTTTACTTTCGGGCACCGTTGAATCTATCTTTTCGGGTGATAAAAATGCAGAAGTTGAAGCAGTGATAAAAACAGGCAGTGTGCGTGTCATCATCACACAAAAGCGTAAACCTTATCACAAAGAAGAAGATTTTACACGCCTGGGACTTCAGCCACGTAAAGCGGACATCGTTGTAGTGAAAATCGGCTACCTGGAACCGGAACTGTATGCAATGAAAAACGGATGGATGCTTGCGCTTACTCCCGGTGGCGTAGATCAAAAACTTGACCGACTACAGTATAAGAGAATCAAGCGCCCCATGTTTCCGGTTGATAAGAACATGAAAGATCCTGATTTGACCGCGAAGCTTATTCCACTGTCCGATTAGAGCTTTACAGTTTTACCGGTTCTCGCAGATTCGCGGGCAGCGTCGAGAATACGAACGACCTGCACATTATTTTCAAGCGAATACACGCCATAAGGTGGCACCTTAAGGCGGCCTTGTATCACATCAACGAAATAAGAGAAAGGATCGGTGTAAACCGGCACCTCTTTCGTGGTGACACTAATCTTTTCTTCACTCTTCATCTTCCTGTTCATTAACCTCATATTATTCTTATCGCTTACGATGATGTACCCGTTATCACCATACACTTCCATGTCCTTCCTTCCAAACGGCCAGTTCCACGACGCCTGGATAATACATTGTGCGGATGGATACGTTACAACAATCGTTGCTTCGTCATCTACCTTCGGATAAATATCGGGTTGCAAATGTTGCGTTACTGCTGTTACGGTTAACGGCGCCTCATCTTTCATTAGATATGTCATGATGTTTGCGCCGTAGCATCCAAAATCTACCAATGCGCCTCCCCCGTTTTCTACCGGGTCGGTTAACCAGTTGAAGAATTCAGGGCTCACATTTATTTTCTTCGGTCCCTCATGGCCGTGATGAAAAACCGCTTTGCTGATCTTTCCCACAAAAGCGCTGTCTGCTACAAGCTGGTGAGTTTTTTCAGTAGTAGGATACCATGATGTTTCAAAATTTGTGAGCACGTGTACATTGTTATCCTTCGCCAGGGTTTGCATCCTTTCCGCCTGGTCTTTAGTAATGGCCAGCGGCTTCTCTACCATCACATGAATATGCCGGGGTGCGCATGCTTCTACTGCGGCGATATGCTGGTTGATAGAGCCAAACGCTACTACCGCTTCCGGTTTTACGGCGTCGAGCATTTTGTTGAGGTCGGCGTAAAATAGTTTCGCATTAAGGTTGTAGCGTTTGATATACGGTGCCCATAGGGTGGTGTCTTTTTCATATATACCCACGAGTTGAACGTCGGCTTTATCTTTTCGTCCAAGTATCCATGGCACATGCCCATGACTTATGCCTGCGACGGCCATTTTTACTGGTTTGGATTTCGGTTGTGCGGAGGCGTTGAGGCACAGAATTGCCCCCATAATCGCAAGTAAAAAGCGTGTATATATTAGCATAGTATGTGTTTACCCTTACCGAACAAGGAACAACTACCAAAATGGCCCACAAACCCTTCAAAAGCCTTCCAATGCCCCAGGTTCCTGTGTATTTTTGAAACTGAAATTAATCTAAACCCAAGAAAATCTTTAAAATCAAACCACTATGTTATTTTCGACCGTAGTAATCTTTATTGCCTACTCGATCGTCTACTTTATTGTTTCTCAACGTAAAATGAGACAACTAAGGAACAACATCGTTACCCTCAATGCTTCACTTCAGGAAAAGAGTGTTCTTAGCCAGAAGTCCAGGAGCCATATGAGCCAGGTAGGTGTTAATTAGACCCCAAACCGTAGGAAACACGTTTTATTAAATATCAGCTTTGGCTGTGTCACCTTGCAGAAACCCCTACCTGCAAGGTTTTTCTTTTTAGTCAACTTACTACAAACAAAAACCCCCTTCCGGGGGCTTTCTGCGAGTGTCCATATTTAGTATCCATTATCCGTGTTACTTCTTTACCGAAAACTTACCTCCATCGGTAGCACCGGCTTCATAACCCCACGTACCAATGATCGTTTTTGAAGTTGCATCGAAAGTGGCGTCAATGAAATAATCATTATAAGGCTCAAACAACATCTTATACGATGCACTAAGATGATTACCCTTGATTGAATACGTACCCTGGCCTGTTGGCGCGCCAGAAGACTGCCCGATTTCCTGGATAGTTCCATTCGCCTTAAAGTTCAGTGTATAATTAGCATGAGGTGCTTCGTTGTCGAAGCCATATTTGCCATCGTACACACCTTCTATTGTAGGCGGTGGCACAGGTGCGGGTGTTGAGTCATTGTCTTTATTGCAAGACGCAAAAAATAGCGCCAGAATTGAGATGATTGCGAAATTTAAAAGTTTCATTGTGTTTTTGTTTTTTGTTTGAGCGTTTGTTGTTTTTATTGTTTTTGAAAATTGGTTGCAAAGCGATGCCCGGCCGAAACAAATCAGCAATTTTTAAGACCGGAAAAGTTTAGTGAATGAACTACGCCGTCAGCTGACGTACAAAATCATCGTGATTCCACTCCACGGTAATGTGATCGATCAGGTTCTGGTCGCTGATATGAAAGATGAAGATGTGATCGCTATCGAAATTCTTACCCTTGCTATTGATATTTGCAAAGTCTTTCTTCTGCGTACCCCGGATCACCACCTGGCAACGTACCGTGCGGTAATCGTCAGCAACTGCCGCATCGAGCGTATTATCAATGTCGGGAAAACATTCTACGAGAGACTCCCATATTCCGCGTCCGAGTCCGCCAATCGTACCCTTACCTGCCTCTCCTAACGGAATAAACTCCACCGTACCATTCAGATCGCAGAACGACATCATCTTATCTACATCCTTCTGCTGATAAGCGAACATGAACTGAACGCATTTATTTTTGAGGCTTAATTTCAGTTGCTGATCTACGGTCTGCATATTATTTATTTTTAAGGCTGAGGTGTTTTTAAGTGCAGGACAAAAGTACTATCACAAAGGACCGGTATCGTTGTAAGGATGCGACATATCCATTGTAAAAGTGCGACAAACATCAATACTGTATCGGGTTCGGCTTTGGTTTATCAACGATATTCGCCAACTCTTTATTATCATCTAAATACTGCTGCGGCGTTCTGCCAGTGAACTCAAGAAAGTCCTTTATAAAATGCGACTGATCATAATATTCGCATTCTGAAAACAATCGTCCCCAGTCGACTCTCTTCTTACCCGCTATCAGGTTCAAGAGGTACCCGATACGGCGCAGGCGCGCATAATATTTGGGACTCAATCCAACTTTCTTAAAAAATTTACGCTCGAAATTTCTGCGCGACATAAACACTTCCTTCATCAATTCGGTCACATCAACCATCCCGTTCTTATCTACAATTTGCTGCACAGCATTGTCTATGAAATCGGGCTTAGGATTAGTCTTTTTGTATACATCCATCACAAATTGTTCAAGCAATCGTGCTTTACCTACAGGATCTTTTTCGGCCGCCAGCGAAGCTGACAAGCTATCAATTACAGCCTGTTTGAAGATGGTACTAAGCGAGATCCTTTCTTCGGTGTATTCAAAAGTTGGGAGGTCGTACAGCGAAGAAAGCGCAGCGGGTTTAAATACAATCCCGCACTGGTCGATTACCCCATTGAAATGCAGACTGTAACTGTAAATTGATTGACCCGATACAAACTGCCGCGGAACGGTAAGGCCCTCGTACTTTTTATTACGAAGAGTATAGTCGTCGCCGTTATTAAAGACAAAGGAGCAAAAGCCATTCGGGGGAGATTCAACTGTTAAGCCGTTTGCAGACACGCCGGATGAATGCCAGGTGAAATAGCATTCGATGAATGGAGTTAGTTCCTCCGACGGCGTAAACTTTTGATAGACCATGAACGGGCTTAGAGGGATTACCTACAATTTACCCTTTAAAAGCCACATAGGCTTTGATTTAAGCACCGTCTTATAAATTTTGCAGTCTTCCGCATGCGCGCCCTGCAGATAGCCTATACTCATCAGGAATTCGTTTACAATCTCGCCTCCTGTAAACCGGAACGTTTGTTTGAACAGCTTCACCCATTCCTCTTTAGTTTTAGGGTGATAGTGTTCGAGCCATTTCTCAAACGAACCAAACTGTTTTTGAAGCAGCAAGATGGTTTTCGCGTTTTCTATTGCGGCATTTACTTTGAGCCTGTTCCGGATGATTCCGGCGTCTGCGAGTAACCGTTCCTTATCTGAATCTTTGTATGCCGCTACCTTCTTTATGTTGAAGTTGCTGTAAGCCTTTCGAAAGGTTTCTTCCTTTTTCAGGATTGTTTCCCAGCTAAGGCCGGCCTGGTTTATTTCCATTACCAGCCTTCCAAACAACTCGTTGTCGTCGTGAATAGGAAAGCCATAGAATTTATCATGATACTTTTTATGCAGCGCTTTTCTTTCGCCTGTCATTTGTTCAATAGCCGAGCAGTAGGACATCTATTATTGAGGGTTATTTCGCGTAAAAATAGTTTTAAAAATTGTAGTTTAACGCTGTTAACACAACCCCGCCCATGACCATCACCATATTCGAGAAATTACTCGAAAAGGGTTTCATATCAGAAGACTCTTTTTCGAAAGTAAAGTCTGCGGAAAGCAGCAAACTATTTTCCATACACTGGGAGCTGCGGACAGTCCTTTACCTGGGCGTGCTGCTCCTTACCAGCGGTCTCGGCATTTTGGTATACAAGAATATTGATACAATCGGCCACCAGGCGATCCTCGCGTTTATTGCTTTGATCACCGGCGCATGTTTCTACTACTGTGAAAAAAAGAAGCCGCCTTTCTCGAGAGGAAAAGTGCTGTCGCCAAATGCCTTCTTCGATTACGTTCTGCTGCTTGGATGCTTAACCATGCTAACTTTCATAGCGTATCTGCAGGCACAATACAACGTGTTCGGCGATAGATTCGGGCTGGCCACCTTTATCCCGATGTTGATTCTTTTCTTTTGTGCCTACTACTTCGACCATCTTGGCGTGCTTTCGCTTGCTATCGCAAACCTGGCTGCATGGATGGGGCTGGCAGTCACGCCGCTCGCAATCTTTAAGTCAAACAATTTCGCAGACGCTGAACTCATCTTTGCGGGAATAATACTTGGTGTTTTCCTGATTGTGGTATCACATCTTACAACAAACAAAACATTCAAAGCGCACTTCAGCTTTACCTATCTCAACTTCGGAATGAACATCGCTTTCATCGCTACGCTGGCGGGCATGTTCCTATTCAACTCATTCTATATTGTATGGATCCTTCCGCTGGCAGCGTTGGTATTTTATTGTTACAAGCGAGCATTGCAATTGCGGTCGTTCTATCTAATACTCATGATTACCATGTACGGATACATCGGGCTTGCTTATGTATTTATAAGGGTCTTCGCAACGTTCTTTATTGAAGCCTATGCGATCGTATTGTTATTCTTCATCGCATCAGCGGTGGGCCTCGTATTGTTCCTTATCGACATGAATAAAAAAATAAAAAAGGATGCTCGCATACAGTAAAGAATCGCTGGACAACCTGCAAATAGTCGACGCTCATTGGCGATGCCCGACGTAAGCGACTCATCACGCTAGATGAATATGCGGTAAGTACAAATGCCCATCGAATAGGTTTGTATAGTCCAAATTTATTTATCCGGATCGGGCTTTTCGTTGCAACATGTTTGATGGTATCGTTCAGCATGGGATTTGTGTACCTGATTATTCCCGCAATTTTGCTGGCCAGCCTGATGTTTGGCCTCGTGATATATGGCGCGCTCGAATATTTCGTACGAGTAAAGCGACATTATCGATCGGGTGTTGATGATGCGTTGCTATGGTTCTCATTGGGTACCATTTCGGTAGCATTAATCGTATGGACCGACATGAACCAACTACCCGCGGTGTTAACGGTCTTCCTACTTTCGTTGTACGGAAGCCTGCGTTTTGCTAACTCGGTGATGAGTGCAGTAGCATTCTTTTCGTTTGTGCTGGTGATCTTCTATGCTTTATCGCCCTTTGGCAACGTCGCGAAAGCCATACTTCCTTTCGTGGTAATGATCGTGTCGTTGACTACCTATTGGCTTTCTCATAGCAACAGGAAGAAGTTTAGCCTAAGGCACTACCGCTATTGCCTGCTGATGATAGAATTTCTTTCACTTGTAACAGCGTATGCCTCAGTCAACTATTTCGTGGTAACCGAACTTAGTATTTCAATGTTCGGGCTGCCGGCCAATGCCAGGATACCTGGATCACTTCTCTTTTGGATAGCCACTTACCTGTTTCCAGCGGTATACATCGCCCGGGGGTTGTATAAAAAAGACGCACTCCTGCTCCGCACAGGAATACTATTAGTCGCAGCAACCGTATTTACTTTCCGGTATTACTACTCATTAGCGCCAATTGAGCAGGTAATGACAGTTGGAGGACTATTGATGATCGGCGTTGCTTATTTTGGCATCAAGTATCTCACAGTTCCCCGGAATGGAGTGGTTGACATGATTCCTGAAGAAACCCCGACGGTTGATGAAAAGCATCTTGAGTCGCTTGTAGTGGCGGAAACATTTAAACCCGAAACGATACTTGACCAGGGTTTTAAATTCGGCGGAGGAAGCGCGGGTGGCGGCGGAGCCACCGGTCAGTTCTAATCATTATTTCCTGGGATCGTCTGCAAAGCGAAACGCAGCTTCGCCTGTAATATCTGTTGATACAACAGTCGGCGCTACATATTTTTCTATATACTCCACCATCAATCCCAGGCCTTCAAAATGATTAACGTATGGGTATTGCCGAGCATCATACATCAGGTCGGTCATGTCGCGCATCAGCACTACGTTCTTTCCATTTGTAATCATTCCACGCATGCCGAACGAGCGTTGCATAACACACATATTTGTATGCACGCCCATCAGAATAATATTATTGATTCCCTTATCCTTAAACAAGCGAAGCAGTTCGGCACCTGAATCTGAAATCACATCATTGTCTTCAATTTTGAGCGTAGCGATCTGGCTTTTCCATGGGCTGCGTAATTCACATCTTGGTGTATCGTTACAACCTTCGTTTGATTGGTCAACCGGCCACTTTGCATTTTTTTCTGTGGGAAGGGCTTTTACTTCCAGTGTACTCATCTGTTGCGAGAGCATATTTCTGTGCGGCTTTCCGTTGCGGATATTCCTTATAATAATCCATGCAGTCGCTTGGTGCATGCACAATCAGTACGCCTTTATTTCTAGCTGCGTTCAGCACCTTGTTCATTTGCGGCGCCATCTCTCCTACTCTTTCAGTTGCCCCTTTGCACCAATGTTCATTCCACATATCACAAATGATGATAGCGGTTTGTGATGCGTCCCATTGCCGTATTTCTTTCACCACTTTGATATTCATCCGCGCCTGCAGAAACACGTCTTTGCACGTTAAATGCAATTTTAGTTGGCTTATGAACGCTCGAAGTGAGTGTAAAAAGGCAAAGCGAAATGAAGAGGAATTTCATTTACTGAAGATAAGATTTCCATCATCAAAATGTCACCGAAAAAATGTGCTTCTTATCGGCAAAAGTGTAGGCTATCGTCCAGTTGTATCGAAGGCATACCTGCCTCGCCAATGCAAGCCCCAGGCCGGTTCCAGGATTTGTAGAAGATGTTGTGGCAAAGCGTTTAAACAGATTTTCGGTATTCAGCGCGTCCGGTGGCCTGTGTTCTTTATCAATGAGCACCGATGGTGTTAGATCGATGCAGATTTCACCGTTTGAAGGCACTGTGCCGAATGGCATTTGTAAGCAGATTGTTGACGAGAATTTCAACAAGACTCCTGTTACCCATCAACTTTATATTGCGGATCGAAATCTTCTTATGAATGATCAAGTCCTTTTCCTTCGAGCACTGTTGCGAGTTGCTCGACCGATTTATTCAGTAGTAACGAAAAGTCGATCTCTTCCTGGTCCTGGTACTGGCTGTTTTCAATTTTAGTAAGCAGCAACAAGTTTTTATTTATTCGTGTTACTCTCGACAGCGCAGTAAGTGCTTCTTCAATAGTGTCGAACTGTTCGCGTGTCAGTGATTTGCTTTGCAGCAACATTCCAAGTTTGCTCTGCACTATCGCAAGCGGTGTTTGCAATTCGTGCGACGCATTGTCGGCAAACTCTTTTTGCTGGCTGTATGCGGCGATGTTTCCCGCGATTAGTTTATTAAGACTATGGTGAAGCTTTGTGAACTCGTCAATGTCTGTGTCTTCAAAATGCAGATCTTTATTTTCCGTGAGATTGAAGTTGCGTATTTCGTCGAGGCTATTATAAAATGGTGCCCATAGCTTGCGTGATATTGCTTTATTAAGGAGCACGAAACCAGTGAGCAGCACAATGAAAAATACAGTGGTAAGGACAGTAACCGACGAGAGGATCATGAATGTGTCGTGCATCGATGCTTCTTCGCTGAGTATAATGTTATGTTCATCCACTTCAAAATCCCAGAACCAACGAATGGTGTAATAGTAAACAGGTATGCTGCAAACGAGTACAACGGCAGCATAAATTAAAAACGTTCGTATGGTTTTGTTCATCAGGCGGCTCATATATCCCATTTATAGCCGGTGCCGTAAAGTGTTTTAAGGTAATTATCGTAGCCCGCGTCCGTAAGTTTCCGCTTTAAGTTTTTTATATGAGCGTATACGAAATCGTAGCTATCATATAAACCTGCGTCGTCGCCCGACAAATGTTCGGCAAGAGCGTTTTTAGAGATGACTTTATTTTTATTGCTGATAAAGTACAGCAGCAGGTCGAATTCCTTTCTCGTCAGCACAATGTCTTTGTCATTAACGTTTACCGTTTTCGAGAGCAGATCGATGGTTATTTCGTTTTGATTGATCGTGTTGCAATTCTCGAACGATTTCCTTCTGATGACGGAGAATATACGCGCCGCGAGTTCAGAAAGATGAAAAGGTTTTACAAGGTAGTCGTCGGCGCCCACCTTCAAGCCCTTTATTTTGTCGTCGATTGAATCTTTTGCAGAGATGATGATTACGCCATCCTGTTTCTTCTGTTTCTTTATTTCTTCCAGTATCTTAAAGCCATCGCCGCCTGGCAGCATAATGTCGAGCAGAATACACTCATACTGGAACACGTCTATCTTGTCCATGGCTTCCCTGAACGTGAAAGCGAACTCGCACAGATAGTGTTCGTCGGAGAGGTATGCTCCAATGCTTTTGGCCAGTTCCCGTTCGTCCTCAACGATAAGGATCTTCATGCGGCCAATTTATGGCCAAATTTGAAATTATTCTGTAACAATTAAAGAAGCAGGGAAAGGCCGACGGTGAAACTTGAAAAATTTTGGAATCCTGTCTGAAAACCGAACTGCGAATAGTTGTATGCATTCGCACTGGAAGTAAATACGGGCTTATGCCTTTCGTAATGGAGTGAAAGCAACTCAGGAAGTTGAACCTCAACCTGAAGCCGCTTTGTTGGACCATAGGCAAAGGCTGGCGCGAACGCAACATTCGCTATAGTACTTTTTATCCGATATGCATCGGTTATTGAAGAGGAGTACCTGCTATTCCTGCCAACAGTTACGTTTGCGCTTTCATGGGCAAAAAACGAAAAGGCCGACTTCGCCAACTGAAAATATTGTCGTAGAAAAACTCCTCCGCCGAAATCGTGACCGTTCGGAAGATCTCCGTCTTTGTTTGAGCCAAAGTAGAGGCTCAGTCCGGCCAGCCTGTTCTTTTGGTAAAAGACCCCTGCGGAAGGGCTAATGCCAAAACTGGACGATCGATCGCTGGCAGCAGATGCATTGTAATTTTTACTGGAAGTGAATCTAAGCGTTCCTCCTACTAATTTAGCGCCCTTGTTATACTGTGCTTTTGATGAAGTGAAGAAAAAGAGAAAGAAGAGAAGTGTAGTAGTAACTCTCATAGACTTAGGTTTTGGTGTGAATACTAAATGTAGAAGAAAGAAGATATGTTCTATTCGTGTTTATTACAATTAACAATTTGTTGGGGTGCGCTTTAACGTTTTATTGCTGGCATGCATTATTTAGTAAATTGACCTTGTCTAATAAATGACGAAGTAAATGAGAACAATATTGCTGCTGACTGCATCGAACGTGTTCATGACTTTTGCGTGGTACGGTCACCTCAAGAATACCGGCATGCCGCTTTGGAAGGCGATTCTGATCAGTTGGGGAATCGCTTTTTTCGAATACTGTTTTATGGTGCCGGCCAACAGGCTCGGATTTATCGATGGAATGAATGGATTTCAATTGAAGATGACCCAGGAAGTAATCACTCTCGTAGTGTTCACCTTTTTTGCGATCCTGTATCTGAAAGAACCGCTTAGCTGGCGGTACCTCGTAAGCTTTGTGTTGTTGATAGGCGCGGTGTACTTCGTGTATACTAAATAGAGTTAGGCGAAATGGCCTTTTGATTCAATGAAGACATATTGTGGATGATTTCAAACAACTTCGGTGTTTAGATTTTCAACAAGTTACTAACGAAGGGTTTTTAACTAACATCATCGGGTATCTTTAAGCGGCGAACAAAGACTATGATTCGAATTGGCATTATTGATGATCACCCGTTATTCCGTCAGGGCTTTATGCTTATGCTACAGCAGTTGCCCTACACCGTTAGTGTTGAGGCGGGTAGCGGGAAGGATTTTATCAGGCAGCTCGAATACCAGTCACCTCCCGATGTTATTCTCCTCGATGCGCAGCTGGAAGGCATGAATAGTTACACGGTTCTCCAATGGATCCGCATCAATCATCCCCACATACCAGTGATTGTGCTGCATAGCAGCAAGGATTTTCATTATGTTCTTCAGCTGATTCGCGGTGGTGCGTACACCCATCTTGAGAAGACGGCTATGCCTAACGAGGTTCACAGAACCATCCAGGAAGTGATTACCAACCAGCAACCGCAGGATTTGAACAGGTTATAGAATTATCTAATTAATACAGTTTTGCCCGACAATTTTATCGGTTGTCCATCGGTGGATTCGCCCATAAGTATCCATGAGAAGGTATCGGCGCTCTGCATTGTTCCTTTGTGGCGACCGTCCCAGCCTACTCCGATTTTGTTTGTTTGAAATACAAGTACGCCCCAGCGGTTATATACTTTGAAATAATCAAGCTTGCGTAGGTTTCCCAGGGGGCGAAGTTGGTCGTTAACGTTGTTGCTGTTTGGAGTAAAGGCGGTTGGTACGCCTACTTTTCCCGTGTTGTTATTATTAGGAATTGATGGGATTACTTTTACGAATAGTGTGTCCGTGAAGGAACATCCTTGTTCGTTCATTATGTTGATCAAATACGTTTGATCTTGTGTTAATGTTGCCAGGGGTGCAACGGATGATGGGTCATCTAAGCCTGTTGATGGTGTCCATTCCCATTGGGTGCCGACGTTTCTTGCGGATAGCCGGGTTGGAGTATTTTCTTTTGTAGTGAGGTCTGTGTAGCGGACGCCTATTGTTTCAATAACTGAGATAATAGAAGTATTAGAAGCGGGCCCTTTGCACGTGCCGTTAATAATTATTACACTATAGGTGCCGGGTGCGCTTGCGGTGAGTGTTGCGCTTGTTTGATTTTGAATTTTTACTCCGTCGAGCATCCACTCGTATGATGTGCCGCCTGTCGCAGTTAAGATTGTTGAACCGCCTTCGCAGATGCTTGCCGATGCAGGTGATATACTTCCTGTCGGTGCGGTGGCACGTGTGATAACAGATGTATTTGATGCAGGCCCGCGGCATTCGCCATTTATGATTGTTACACTATAGGTGCCGGGTGCGCTTGCGGTGAGTGTTGCGCTTGTTTGATTTTGGATTTTTACGCCGTTGAGTTGCCATTCGTATGAAGTACCGCCTGTAGCAGTCAAGATTGTTGAACCGCCTTCGCAGATGCTTGCCGATGCTGGTGATATACTTCCTGTCGGTGCAGTTGCACGTGTGATAACAGATGTATTAGCTGCAGGGCCGCGGCATTCGCCATTAATGATTGTTACACTATAGGTGCCGGGTGCGTTTGCGGTGAGTGTAGCGCTTGTTTGATTTTGAATTTTTACGCCGTTGAGTTGCCATTCGTATGAAGTACCGCCTGTAGCAGTCAAGATTGTTGAACCGCCTTCGCAGATGCTTGCCGATGCAGGCGAAATGTTTCCTGTCGGTGCGGTTGCACGTGTGATAACAGATGTATTGGCTGCAGGCCCGCGGCATTCGCCATTAATGATTGTTACACTATAGGTGCCGGGTGCGTTTGCGGTGAGTGTTGCGCTTGTTTGATTTTGAATCTTCACGCCGTCAAGCATCCACTCGTATGATGTGCCGCCTGTCGCAGTTAAGATTGTTGTACCACCTTCGCAGATGCTTGCAGATGCAGGCGAAATACTTCCTGTCGGTGCCGTTGCACGTGTGATAACAGAAGTATTTGCTGCAGGGCCGCGGCATTCGCCATTAATGATTGTTACACTGTATGTGCCGGGAGCGTTTGCGGTGAGCGTAGCACTTGTTTGATTTTGAATTTTTACACCGTTGAGCATCCACTCGTATGATGTGCCGCCTGTCGCAGTTAACACTGTTGTACCGCCTTCGCAGATGCTAGCCGATGCCGGCGAAATCGTTCCAGTAACATTCCCATCACACCCAATCTTCAATCTCCAAACCTGATTCACATAATCAGTAACATTCCTTCTTCCTCCAAAAATCCAGAACTCTCCCTCCTCATCCTTCCAAAAAGATAGATTACCCGTTCCACCGGGATTATTGTCCTCATCAGCCACACCTTTCGAACCATATTCAGCTGAAGCATCATCAATATCTCCTTTAACAAACGTCCACTCATTCGTAGGAATCGAATACTTCCATAAATTATTAAGCGGATCAGAACCTGACAACCCTCCATATCCATTGCCTCCAAACAGCCAAACATCATCCGCCTCATCTACCCAAACAGCGGAAAGCGTCCTTGCACCCGGATGCGCATCTTCTTCAGCCACGCCTATTTTTGAATACTTCGGTTGCTGATTAGCGCCGTTACCGCCACTTATCCACGCCCACCGGCCACTATTGAAATCGTAACGCCACAGATCTGCGAACAAATCAACCTGCGTTCCACCGCCATACAACCAAAAATTACCATTATTATCAGTCCAGCTCATGCATCCATGACGCCCGCCGGGCGTATTTGCATCAGCGAAAGAACCTTTTTGACCATAGCGTTTCCCGGCATCACCTTGTTCGTCGCCCGACATCCACGTCCACACGTTGTTGGAAGGAGAATACTTCCACACATCATCCAACTGACCTATCGCGTTCCGAGACGAGTATCCCCGTCCACCAAACAACCAAAGATTTCCACCTTTATCCTTCCATCCACTCGCAGAATATCGTCCACCAGGATAATTTGACGGCGAACCAACGCTAACGTCACCGTATACCCCGCGCTCATCAACATCGGCAGTTCCGCTAACAAACGTCCATTGTCCGTTAGAAGGAGAATATTTCCATAGATCGTTGAGGAATGCCGGTTGCTCGAGCAAGTCAATACCTTCATCATCATCGGCCGCTTGTGAAGGCATTCCGAGCCCGCCAAAGAGCCAAAAGTTTCCGGCATTATCAACCCACGACACAGCATTCTGACGGCCGCCTGGTTTATTGTCATCTGAAGCCTGGCCCTTTTCGACAAACACGCCACCAGGCGACAAATCTTTATCTCCCCCCATCCATGCCCACTGGTTAGTGGAGGTGTTGTACATCCATAAATCGTTGAACACCCCGTTACCGATAAGGCCATTGTTGCCTTTGCCTCCGAACAACCACAGGTTACCTTGCCTGTCTGTCCAGTACGACGCCCCTATCCTGCCACCCGGTGTATTACCAGCCGCAGGCACGCCGCGGGTTCCATAAACACGATTGATATTTGCAGCCTTCTCTCCATGCATCCATGTCCACACGCCCTGCGAATAGCCGGAGAGCGACATCAAAACGACCAGCGAAAGAACGGTAAACCTATACTTCATGCGTTGGAAATGAGAGACTATTTACGTGCCGGGTACGGCATCAAGGCTCAACGGTATTGGAGATAGACTCATTTACGTAAACAGCACATCAGAGGATGTATTTAATTGACTTTTAAACGACCAATACGGGGCGGGATGTTTTCCACAATTAGGGAATTACAAGCACCACTTTAGGC
Source organism: uncultured Chitinophagaceae bacterium (assembly GCA_963782225.1). Classification (GTDB taxonomy): domain Bacteria; phylum Bacteroidota; class Bacteroidia; order Chitinophagales; family Chitinophagaceae; genus Flavitalea. The sequence continues at coordinate 2,649,486 of CAWAIQ010000004.1, read as the reverse complement.
CGTATCAATACCTGGACATTTTGACGTCCCAAAGTTTTCGCATACTTTGTATTTCAAAGTGCTTTCATATGACCGTAGACTTCGAACAATACTACCAGCACGCAAAGGAAAACAGGTGGATGCGGTACTTCGCCACTTTCTGTCGGGTTGCCCTGGCCGCCGGCTTCTTTATATCGGGATACGTGAAAGTGGCAGGCGAAAGATTCACGGCCCTGCCATCCAATCATCCACTCGGACAATACTTTGATGCACTGCACGCCACCGGCTACTACTACACATTTCTTGGAGTAGTACAACTTTTAACCGCGTTGCTGTTGCTTATTCCAAGAACGTCACTTCTTGGTGCCATCATGTGCTTCCCGATCATTATCAACATCTGTATACTGGCGTACGCCGTAAGGTTCGAGGGAACGCGTATAACAACTGTCATGCTGATAGCGAATGTTTTTCTGCTCGTTTGGAATTACGATCGCTTAAAATCAATTTTTCTTATTCTAAAACAACCGTCGAGTAAAATACCAAAAGTCAATAATAAATTTCCCTTTGCTTTTTTCGGATTTGTTATTGTCGTAATAGCCTCGGTAGTGATCATCAACCAGTATCTATATGACATTCGCCCGGGTAACTCAGCCCTCGAATGCACCAACGGTTGTGCCGGCAATAAAAACCCACAGGCCTGCCAGGCTTTCTGTGATTGCATCTACAACAAGGGCAGGACGCTGGATTCATGTTTGGCCACGTACGAGGCGGCCGCGAAGCGCCTGAAGTAACACACTATAATATTGTTATAAAAAGAGAAATGTCGAGGTGGGGCAACCCTTCTTCCTAGTATTGCATTTGTATGTACAGGCAACTTCACATGGATATTTCATACCTGGTAAAGGAAGCAAAGAGAGGCAGTACAGCAGCGCAGAAATGCATATTCGACGGATATGCGGCGCGCATGCTCATTTTATGCAGGCGGTATGTGAAAACGCCCGAGGATGCCGAAGAGTTAATGCTGAATGGCTTCTTTAAGTTCTTCAAATCGATCGACAGATTCGAATATCACAGCGACGGCCAATTATTCGCATGGATCAAAAAAATAATGATCAACGAATGCCTGATGTTCATGCGGAGAAAAAACATGTTCATTTTGGTCTCTGAGAGTGATGCGGAACACATTGCGATCGAAGAGGAAGCACTCGACAGGTTATCGGCCGCCGAAATATTTAGCCTTATTGTGCAACTGCCGGCTGGATATCGGACAGTATTCAATCTTTTTGAAGTTGAAGGAATGTCGCACGGCGAAATAGCAAAATTACTTGGCATAACCGAAGGAACATCAAAATCGCAGCTAAGCAAAGCAAAGGTTGTGCTTCAGAAATTGATATTGCAAAATAGAAACGATTATGCAAGAAGAAATTCAATATAAAAAAGATGATTGGCGGGAGCGTCTTACTACGCTGGATAACATACCAGGCGAACCAGTTCATGTATCATCTGATGCATGGAACAAACTGAATGCTAAACTTGAACGAAAAGCGGCAACAGTTAAACCATTTTGGTGGCTTCTTGCAGCAGCGTGTGTGGCGATCTTATTTTTTTTAATTGGAACATTACACAAGAACGAAGATCATCCGGTTGTAAAAACGGATCAAATAGAACCTGCGAAAATAGTTTTGTATCAACCAGCACCAACTCTAAAACAACAATCAGTTGCTACCGCAAAACCGAATTCGCCATTTGTCAGAAGGCCGGTTATGGAAATCGCAACAGATACCGTTGTCATTACGCCATTTTCTTTGACCGACTCAGTACCGGCCACTTCCACATATGCCCTGATAGACACACCTCCCGCTTTACCTGCAAAGAAGCTACGGGTAGTACATATCAATGAACTCGAGAGCAATACCGTACAAAGAAGAAATCAACTTGTTAGAAATACTCCCTCCGATAAAATAATCAAAATTTACCTGGCTCCTTCCAACTAAAAAATTTACATCGATGAAGCACGCATTATTTTTCCTGATGCTCAGCCCTGGGCATCGGCCAGCAAGCCATTGCCCAAAATACCACTACAGACAAAACGTTCGAACTAGATCCGGATTTTGCACATCGGCGCTTTTTCATAGACCTCGGCCAGGGCAATAAAATTAAAATAGAGCTTACAGAGGTGGAAGATCTCATCCATCTTGTGAACATAGACTCACTTCTTGAAGTATTCGTGGCCGACATTGCTTTTTTCAAAGACTCACTAACGAACGAACTAACGGTTAAGCGGGTAGATTACCGGATTGATTCTCCTGTGATAAAAAAGATTCGCATTCAGCAATATCAGCCAAAAGGATTTACGTACACATTACAAGATGGAGAACCTGTTGCATTAAAACTTGAACAGGATACGATCAATTTCACCGGTACCGTCTATTTCAGGGCGAAGTACACATTGCGTAAAGCATTTAATAGTACCCGCTATTACCGCCTGAGTTTATTTATTAATGACATCAACGAGCTTCCGAAACTTATTGGCACAGGCCTGAACGAAAAAATGAAAGCGCTCAACGACAACTATAAAACGCATTGGGATTACACATCTCCCAACCATGTTGAATTACGGCGCGACCGGTCGATAACGGCAAGTCACCCGCATGGGTTCGCCGCTGGAGATGATTTTCTCTTTGTAAGGGCATCCGTAGATGCGCAAAACTACAAGGCGTATTTCGTACCGTCGTTCAGCATTACTGCAGGATTAACGTTAAGCAGTCATGGTTTTTACAAACGCGAAATTGGGGTAGCGTGGGAACCGAATTTCTTTTTCGGAAAAGATGCGCAGGGAAAGTTGAAGACCTACCGGAACGATTTTCTTACACTCACGTTCGGACAAGGAAAAATTCGCGACAACGATCCACATAAAGAATCATCGCTCAGCGCGATCGTTTCCTTCGGATACCTTGTACACAGGAGTGGAGAATATTTCAATAAAAACACCATGCGTTTAGGTGCGGGACGTCTATCCCTTTTTGAAGGCAAGACCAAACTTGAACCAGTGATCTACTTTAATAATTTCTTCAAAGGTGTAACGCCGGGGTTGCGATGGATCCAGAGTTTTTAAAGATTTAGGGCAAGTCGATATTCCTTTCCACATGCGCTTCTTTTCCTTTATTGTTTTTTCGCGTTGGATTATTCGCAATTATTTCTTTACTTTTTCAATAAACGTTGGTGGCTCTTCTTCGATGAAACAGCGGCAATCAAGAATAAAACAATCTAAGAGATACGCGATTATATTCTTCATTTTGCTTACCATAACATTTTGCTGGTTTTTGGTGAAAAGGGATATAATGTTGGTTGCAAAGTTGGCTGTGAAAAACGACTATATGGTATTAACTTATTTTGCTTCGTAAGTGATTAAGCAAATAGGATTTAAACCAAAAACCCGCTACTGGAGCGGGTTGTGGAGAAATATCGGTTCGTGGAGGTGGCGGGAGTCGAACCCGCGTCCAAACATATTCGTCAAAAGCTTTCTACATGTTTATTCTATTATTAATTGTCGGCGGCAAACAGGAAACAGACCAACCAATTTGCCACTTAGCTGTATAGTCTTAAGCGGTCGGCACAGCCTACAACCGCAGCATCCTGTATTTGTTTTGAGTCGGCGGCAGAGCGTGGTAACAGGCTAACCTGCTCCGCGGCCCGAATGACTATCTAATCACTGATTAGGCAGCCATGGCATACTGTGTATTGCCATTTGAAGTTTTGAATATTCAGATTAACGTGCTAATTATCCAACGCACGACATGCTTACACTTTCAAAGATCTATGCTGTCAAAACCGGGCACCCCCAAAGTTTTATCGAGCGGTAAATTTACGAATTTTTAGTTGCTTTCTCCGCAGATCCCTCACGATCGCGGCTGCGGCGCTCGGTTCGGGATGACGTGATAGTCGCCTCACGCATCACGCCTCACCCTTCACGTCAATTCTTAAACAAGTATCGCCAGAAGTCTAATCCAAGCGCGTACGCCATAAGCATCAGCAACATTATCATACCCACAAGCTGCGCATACTCCATGAACTTTTCACCAGGCTTCTTGCCAGATATCATTTCATAGAGGGTGAATATCACATGACCGCCATCGAGCGCGGGTATAGGAAGTATATTCATGAACGCCAGCACGATACTCAGCAACGCCGTCATCCTCCAGAAACGCTCCCAATCCCACTGCTCACCAAACATGTTCCCGATGCTGATGAAGCTACCCAGCGACTCACTCGCCTTCACTTCCTTCGAAGTAAACAACAGCTTGAAGTTCTTAAGATTCGCCACCAGCGTTTCCCAACCTTCAGCAACACCGGCAGGCAACGCTTCTCCCAGCGTATAACTTCTCGTTTCTATCTTTAAAAATTTATCGCCATACACTGGACGGAAAAACACGTTTGCATTTTCGTCGGTCCTCGCTTTTACTTCAACAGTATCACCGGTAGGACGCGTAACAAGCATCGAAATCTCAGCATTTTTGAATGCAAGCTTTTTATCCTGGAACTGGAAATAAGATGTGATTGGCTGGCCGTTAAGCGAAATGATCGTATCAGCGTGCCTCAACTCATTCTGCGTAAACTTAGCTTTCGACGTTAGCACGGAGTCAACCACTGCCGGATAAGCAGGTCGCGCAAGCGGATCGCCTTTTCTGCTGATCAGTTTTCTGATAGACCCATCAGGAACATTCAAAGTGATCGACTTCCCCGTTACGGTTAACGGTAATCGTCTTGCCTTCATTCAATATAAAATCACCTGACAATTTCAGAAAGTTCGTGACCGGTTTTTCATTTACTTTCAAGATGTGATCACCATTTCTGATCCCGATTTTCTCACCAAGTGAGTCAACATACACACCATAAGTAAGGTTCTCTGCTGGCAGGTAATCGCTTCCCCATTTAAAAAGAACCATCGCAAATATCAGGAACCCTAACAACAGGTTTACCGTAACACCACCGATCATAATAATCAGTCTCTGCCATGCCGGTTTGCTTCTGAATTCCCACGGTTGGGGCGGCAGCTTTAGTTGCTCCTTGTCCATACTCTCGTCAACCATTCCCGATATTTTCACATATCCCCCAAGAGGTAGCCATCCGATACCATATTCTGTTTCGCCGATCTTCTTTCTTGAATATTGAAAACCATGGATCGAAGAAGAGATAGAACTTCTCTACCCGGCACTTGAACCAGCGCGCAGGAATGAAGTGCCCCATCTCATGAAGGATCACGAGAATTGAGAGGGAAAGGATAAGTTGTCCTGCTTTGATCCCGACAACTGACCAGTCTATAGCTAATAATGTCATAGTTTTCAAGCCGCAGCGCGGAATTTATGGTTAGGGAGTCGCAAAAGTAAGTTAAAAGTTAACAGATAAACGTTAAATAAGGGTGAGAGGTGAGTGGTGAAAAGTGAGGGCCCAGCTCCTATAGTTTAATCAAACCCGCCGCATGGCTCCTCGCCTCTCCATCACTTTCGAAATACTCTTCCAGAGTGGGCTTGGCGATGAACGGCACCTTTTCCATTGTTCTCTCAATAACATCCGTCATATCGAGGAAACCGATCCGGTTGCGGAGAAAGGCATATACTGCTATCTCATTCGCCGCATTCAGCACACATGGCAGGTTGCCACCTTTAAATAACGCATCGGTAGCCAGGGAAAGATTCCTGAATGTTCTCAAATCAGGATCTTCAAAAGTGAGCTGACTTGGCTTTTTGAAGTCATATCTTGGAAAATTACTCAACAGGCGTTGAGGAAAGGACAAAGCATACTGAATAGGCAGTTTCATATCGGGCATGCCCATCTGCGCCTTCATACTACCGTCTTCAAACTGAACGATACTATGAATAATACTCTGCGGATGCACCAGCACCTGCACCTGTGCAGGCTCGAGGTTAAACAACCACTTCGCCTCTATCATCTCGAGGCCTTTATTCATTAGAGTAGCGGAATCGATCGTGATCTTTGCGCCCATACTCCAGTTGGGATGCTGCAGCGCATGATCGCGTTTTACGTTCACCAGGTAGTTGGGTTTCTTTCCTAAGAAAGGCCCACCCGATGCGGTAAGAATTACTTTTTCAATTTTATTTCTCGTTTCACCAACGAGGCACTGAAATATCGCAGAATGTTCCGAATCGATTGGAATGACCGGTGCTTTCCGCTCTACCGCTTTTGCCATCACTATGTCGCCGGCAACAACAAGCGTTTCTTTGTTGGCAAGGCCCACAGACTTGCCCGCTTCTATTGCCTGTAACGTTGGCTTAAGACCTGCAAATCCAACGATAGCCGCAATCATCATATCGTATGTGTCTGTTGCAGCAGCTTCGGTCAATGCATCTTCGCCACCAAGCACTTTTATTTTGGCAGAAGCAAGTGCATCTTTTACTTTCTGGTATTTTTTATCGTCGCCGATCACAACGAGAGAAGGCTTGTATTGCAGCGCCTGTTCAATCAACAGGTCTTCATTATTCTGCGCCGTAAGAATTTCCGCCTTGAATAGATCGGAATGAGAGGCGATCACTTCCAGCGCCTGCGTTCCTATAGAGCCGGTCGATCCGAATATTGCGATTCGTTTTATCATGATATTGCTGGTTATTGTTCAGCGAACCGCTCAAGGTCGCGAACAACATTTCTGTCGTTACTAAGTCTTGGTACTTTATTTTGCCCTCCTAATTTTCCAATCGATTTCATGTAGTCGATGAAGCCGTTTTTCCTCACGGGCCTTATGTTCAAAGGTGAAAGAATATTTCCGGAAATAAGGTCGTCGTAGTAAATATTCTTTTCACGGAGGTTATTATCTACGCGCTGGGCGAAGGTTTTAAGGTCGTGCGGAGTATTGTCAAATTCAACGAACCATTCGTGATATGATGATCCGGCTTCTGCAATTACGGGTGCAACAGTAAATTCCCTGATGCTGATATTTTCTTCTTTAGCGGCCTTCATCAAACTGTATTCTACTTCTTCGCCGATTACGTGTTCTCCGAATGCAGATATAAAATGTTTTATTCTGCCTGTTACAAGAATACGGTACGGCTGTATAGAAATAAACCTGATCGTGTCGCCAATATTATAACCCCAGAGGCCCGCATTATTGTTGATGACGAGCGCATAGTTCTCACCCACTTTTACATCCTTCAGCATGATGCGTTCAGGATTTTCGTTGAAGATGTCGCCCGCTTTTACAAATTCGAAGAAAATGCCGCTGTTAGTATTTAATAATAATCCTTCGCTGCTTTGAGAATCCTGGAAAGCCATAAAGCCTTCAGAAGCCGGGAACGTTTCGATGGAAGCGACATTACCACCGAGACTATCAAAAAGTTTCGCGCGGTAGGGTTCAAAATTTACGCCTCCATGAACGATGACCGAAAGCGATGGAAATATTTCAGTGATTTTTTTGCCTGTCCTGGCAATGAGCCTGTCGAAATACATCTGCATCCAGGGTGGTATGCCGCTGATGAGGCTCATATCCTGGTTGATGGTCTCCTCCACTATCTTATCCAGCTTCGTTTCCCAGTCTTCGATGCAGTTCGTTTCGTACGAAGGCAGCTGGTTTTTACGGAGATAGTTAGGAATGTGGTGGTTTACAATTCCACTGAGCCTGCCAGTGGGGATGTCTCCAATCCGGTCCAGAACCGGGGAACCTGAAAGAAATATCATCTTTCCGCTGGTAAACTGGCTGTTTCCCGAGTCTTCTATATAACAAAGGAGTGCGTTTCGGGCAGAGTTGATATGATTTGAGATAGAATCCTTACTGATGGGGATATATTTCACCCCGCTGGTTGTACCCGACGTTTTGGCGAAATAAACAGGGCGGCCTTTCCATAATACGTTGTGCCTGCCTTCTTTAATGCGGTCGATATAGGGTTTAAACTGTTCGTAATCGCGTATAGGCACCGCCTGCCGGAACTGGTCGTAAGCCTGGACATTATTATAATGGTGTTCCTTACCGAATTCCGTGAGTTTCCCCACCTTCAGAAGATCTTTGAGTATGGCTTCCTGATCCTCAACCGCCGTAGCCATTCCCTTTTTTATACCTTTATATATATAGCTGGCAAAAGGCTTTGCCAGGAGAGATTTGATCTTCATAGTTCTTATACAAGCCTTGCTGGGCAAACGTACGCTAATTCGTACAAGAAAAAAACGACTAAAATTGCCCGAAATTTACTTAAACAGCTTACCTTTGCACTCCTAATTTTTGGAAACCATGTTCGCAATAGTAAAGATAGCCGGTCAGCAATTCAGGGTTCAGAAGGACCAAACATTATATGTTCCCCATGTTGGAGGTAATGCAGGTGATGCGTTAGAGTTTGCTGATGTGCTGCTTACGAGCGGCGACGGCAACATAGCAACGGGTAGTGCAGCAAAAGCCACCATAAAGGCTGAAATCGTGGATCACGTACTTGGCGACAAGGTGATCGCGTTTAAGATGAAGAGAAGAAAAGGTTTCCGTAAAAAACATGGACACCGTACGAGGTATACACAGATTCGCATCAGCGATATCGTTGCGTAACTTAACAGTTCCAAAAAAATTCTAACAATCTAACTCTCCAGATCATGGCACATAAAAAAGGTGAAGGCTCCGTAAAAAATGGTCGCGACTCCCAAAGTAAGCGCCTCGGTGTAAAAATTTATGGTGGCCAGCCTGCAATTTCTGGCAACATCATCGTTCGTCAGCGCGGCACAGTATATCATCCAGGTAAAAACGTAGGTGTCGGCAAAGACTATACGCTCTTTGCATTGAGCGATGGTGTCGTTGAATTCAAAAAAACCAGGCAGGAAAAAACTATCGTTAGCGTACTGTCGGTTTAAACTTTTTACTGTCCCTTTCTTAAGTCATTCGTTTGGCATTTCCAAATATTGTCAAAAAATTTTTGGCGGTTTGAAATTAGTTTCTATTTTTACCGAGGATTTACTATTTACTAACCGTTAAATTCACAAAAAATGGCAACTAAGAAAAAAGCTGCAAAGAAATCAGCTAAGAAAGCGGCTCCTAAGAAGAAAGCTGCAAAGAAAGCTGCAAAGAAGAAATAAGGTCTTCTTATTTTCAGCAGAAAATTATAAGTCCCGGATTATGTCCGGGACTTTTTTTGTGTTTACATCGCGGTGGGTTCGAAATTTGTCAATGAAAGATTCAACTAGTACCAATGAATAATTCCTCCATCGCCAACCAATTTTCCATGCTCGCGAAGCTTATGGAACTCCACGGCGAAAACTCTTTCCGCACAAAAAACTATTCCATTGCCGCCTTCAACATCGAAAAACTCCCGGTGGAACTCTCCGACCTCGACCCCGGCGATATCTATGCGATCAAAGGCATCGGCGAATCAACCGGAAAGAAAATCATCGAAATACTCGAAACCGGAAAACTAAAAGCACTTGAAGACATCCTTCATAAAACACCGGCCGGAGTGCTCGAAATGCTATCCATAAAAGGAATAGGACCGAAAAAGATAGCCACCATCTGGAAAGAGATGGATATCGAATCGCCGGGCGAACTCCTGTACGCATGCAACGAAAACAGGTTATCACGCTTCAAAGGCTTCGGACAAAAAAGCCAGGAGAGCATTCAGAACGCGGTATCGTTTTACCTGCAGCACCAGGGCAGTCACCTTTACGCCCAAATAGAAGAGTACGCATTTACGCTTGATAAGATTTTAAAGAAAGCTTTTCCAAAAGAAAAGTTCGAACTCACCGGACAGATAAGAATGCACTCCCTCACAGTAGAAAAGATTGAGTGGGTAACCTCGGTGCCGGTTAAAAAACTTCAAAGCTTTTTTGAGGAGCATAAGTATATAGAAGAGGAGGTATTGCCGGGTAGCGCTCAGTTCAGAACACCGGAAAATGTGCTTGTAGAATTCTACTCGCGCGCGGAAGAAGTATTCTACTCCACCCTCTTCGAAACGTCATCTTCAGAAGGGTTTCTGACAGAATGGAACAAGAAGAAGTCAACCTCTGTTTTCAAAACGGAAGAAGATATTTTTAAATCGAGGGGGCTGCACGTTATCCCACCGTTTTTAAGGGAGAAATCGAACATCATCGCAAAGGCCAGGAAAAACGATTTCAAAGATGTTATTCAGCCCGGCGATATTAAAGCGATCATCCATTGCCACAGCGATTGGAGTGATGGCTCGAACACTGTGGAAGAGCTGGCGCGGGCGTGCATTAAAAAAGGTTATGAATACCTCGTGCTCTCCGATCATAGCAAAACCGCCACTTATGCAAATGGTCTTAGTGAGGAGCGGATCAAACAACAGCATATTTATATCGATGAGTTGAATAACAAGCTTGCTCCGTTCAAAATATTCAAGAGTATCGAATCCGATATTCTAAATGATGGCTCGCTTGATTATTCGGATAAATTGCTTTCCACGTTCGATCTTGTCATTGCATCGGTACACTCGAATATCAAGATGCAGGAAGAAAAAGCTACAACAAGGTTATTGAAAGCCATCAGTAATCCCTACACTACTATTCTTGGGCATATGACCGCGCGCCTGTTGCTAAGTCGCCCCGGCTTTCCTGTAGATTATAAAAAAATAATCGACGCCTGTGCCGCCAATAACGTAGTGATAGAGATAAACGCCAACCCCCGACGATTAGACATGGACTGGTATTGGCTGGATTACGCGATAGACAAAGGTGTAACGGTGTCCATTGATCCCGACGCCCACGAGATCGCGGAATTTGACCATTGCAAGTATGGGGTACTTGCTGCGCAGAAGGGCGGCGTAACGAAAGAAAATAATTTGAGCAGCTTCAGCTTAAAAGAGTTCGAGAAGTTTTTAAAGAAAAGAAAATCCTAGGCTACTTCGGCAGGTAGCCGTTTCGCATCAGCCAGCTCACTCTTATATATCGGCAACTTCACGAAGAAGGTCGTGCCTTCGCCGTCAATTGTTTCGAACCAGATGTCGCCCTGTGATTGTTCTGCTATGCTTTTACTCATGGCTAAGCCGAGACCAGTACCAGAAGATTTAGTGGTGAAATTCGGCATGAAGATCTTGTCCTGCGTTTGAAATGGTATGCCGCCGCCGTTATCGCGAATGCTGATGACAATATTTTCACCGCTGATAAATTCATGCACTTCTATGGTCCGGTCGTGCTGATTTTCTGGCGCCTCTATCGCATTTTGCATCAGGTTTGTAAATAACCGGTTCAGCTGCGTTTTATCAGCATACACCATCACCTTATGGTTTACCGGCTGCCATGAAAAGCTCACGTTCTCCATCGGATCGTATAGTGATGCGAGTGAAAATAACACTTCGTGCAGATCGAATACTTCGTTGCGCTGGTTACCAATATTTGCAAATTGCGAGAAGTCGGATGCAATTTTTGAAAGGTGATCGATCTGCTCGATCAGGGTTTTGGCAACGTTGGCCGTCATCTCTTTTACATTCGGCGAGTTATTGTCGATCGCCTTTTGGAGGTACTGAATACTCAGTTTCATCGGCGTGAGCGGATTCTTGATTTCGTGCGCTACCTGTTTCGCCATTTGCCGCCATGCCCCTTCCCTTTCACTTTTCGCCAGCGCCTCGGCACTCTGATCAAGCTTATGCACCATCTTGTTGTATTCATTCACTAATTCTCCGATTTCATCGCGACGGTTCCACTCAATTTCCTGGTTGATCTTCTGGAGGTTAATATCGCGCATTTTCTGGCCGATCAGCGTAAACGAGTATGTTATCCTGTTTGTAATGAAGAGCGCAATAGCACCCGATACAAGGAAGATAAACGCATTGAGGTTGATGATCGTCACAAGAAAGTTTGATATCTCCTGTTTCAGTTCACCCTGCGTACTGTAAGAGGGGATATTCAGGTAAGCATAAGCGTTGCCCTGCTCATCGCGCACCGGCGAATACACACTGATGTAATCAACCTTACCCATCTGCTCATCGGCAACAAACTGTACAGCCTTCTGATTATTAAGGTTGAAAAATGCAATTGGGTTCATCTTTTCGCTAAGCACGCCTTTGTTGTAAATGAGAGGATTTGATGACACGCGCAATGTGCCTGAAGTATCGTAAAGGTTCACATCCGTTCCGTGTATTTCCGATATTTCCTGCATCAATTGCTCTACTTCCTGGTTCGCGCCTGTTTCAAATAACAATACGCCGTTGTTAAAGCTGGTATGATCGGCAAGCTGGTTCTGCACCTCGTTCACCATTATCTGTATCGCGCGACTAAGCTTATCCTGGTTATTACGGTCGTATCGCTTAATGAAGAAGAGAATGGTTGCTATCCCGATGATAAGGAACGACATCAGGCTCACCATGATGATGGTACTATGAATTTGCGACCGGATACTGAATTGAAAATATTCGGACAAAGCGCCGGCCTTAAATCGCGATCGCACCATAAAGGCCGTTACCCTGTAGATAAATAGTAACAGTATAAATGTGGAGAACAGCCATGAGAAGAGCGTTATTCCCTCTATGAATGAATTGTCCTTCTTGGCGATCACAACAACCTTATCGCCTGAATGGCGGTACCAGAGCTCTTCGTAATCGGCATTCTTTCGTGTTTCAAATTCAAACTTCGGCAATTGGTCGGTGGACAAGCGCGTTGGAAAAGGATAATCGTTATAATAATTGATGAGCCCCAGCTTACTGTAAACGCCGTAATAATACGAGGATGAATACTCGGGCACCAGTTCTTTTGTTTGCCTGAACAGCTCGGGTATCAGCGCGTCGGTTTTGTAGCGCTTAGGTTCCGAGAGCACGAAGAAGTAGCCGATGTTTACGCCGAATGTATCAACAACATCTTTTTTGTAGATGTAAGAAAACTTATCGTACGACTTCTCATAGTATTTCAGATCCTGGATGCTCGTCTCTTTGCCCTGGATCCGGAATATGGTGTTCAATGTATCGTAAGAAATCGGTGACTTGTTCGAGAGCGGTTGCTCTGTGGCATCGAAGGTGAATATGCGCGTGTCGTATTTGTCGAGGTAGGCGCTGAAGCTTTTTTTAATGATACTATCCTTTAGCTCAGCATTGTCAACAGGATTCTTAAAACGGTCGAAGTTGTGTTGAAGGAAGTCGCTGTCGAAATATGCAAGGGCGATATTTAGCAGCCGCTCGCTTGATGGGTCAGCACGCAAAGACAATTTCTCAGCAAAAGCCTTTCTTCTCTCAAACTCTATCTTTTTATTTTCAAAGATGATTACGCCCGTGATCGAAAATGAGAAGACAAACAACCAGTATAACACCTCTGAAATATTCAGCCTGGTATTGATACCCGAGAATATTTTTTGCTGCATCATCAGGATGTAGATCACCAGCCAGATGAGCACATAAAGGTTTAGTTCAACAACGTTGGTACTATGTGTGAACGTGAGTATGGCCAGGCCCACAAACAGTGTGACCAATATCACGAAGTAAACGGAGCCCTCGCTGAGGCGCTTGATGATGTTTAATATGGTTTGAGAGAAGAAAAAGTAGCTGAGCGAGAGTGTTCCAAGAATCAGGAAGCCTATGAAGCTATACTTGGTAAGACTAAAGAAATTGGTGACATTGAACGATATCTGCGCATCTGCGACGAGACTTTGAAGTATATCCGCAAAAACAAATGTTACCGATACGAGCAGCGCCAGGGCCAATACGGTGCATGTCATACTGAGCCACGCAGGATTCAGCGGTTTGATCTTATCGGTAGGCAATCTCCTGCTGATAAATAACATCAGCCAGCAAAACAGGATGCCGTTGATCATCAGGTCGCCGACGGAACTGAATACAAAACTCGAGCTGTATATCGAAGGATCGAACAATTCAAACTGGCGCAGGTCGAGCAGGTCAGGGTAATAGTAAGTGGTGAGTCGCATGAGCAGAATCATCACACTCAGGAAAACGATTCCTGCAAGAAGGTTATAACGCGTCGTGATAACGTTCGCCATCTGGTGCACAAACACGATCAGAAAAAAGATGCCCGCCAGCATAAATATCCGCGACCACCAACTGGTTTCCTGTGCACCTGCACTAATCTTCTGAAGATAGAACAATGTGTTTCCGTAGATACTTTTAACGGGATACTCTGTGGGCGTTAAACTTACGTCCACTCTTTTGCCGGCTTCCGGGAACGACGCAAACTCTTTCTGAAGATTTTCGATCTGAACGAAATACTGATGCATTACCGGCAGCAATCCTTCAACCGACAATATCTTGTTATCCGGCAGGTTAATCACGTGGCTCGTTTGTACATATAACCCGTTACTCAACGTTACCATGCGGCTTGCATTCGATTCGATCATCATATTGATCGGGGGAAGCGCCTGCTGCGTGTTCCAGAAAAGAAGGCTATGCTTAGATCCTGTATCGCGGTCGTAGATAAAAAAAAGGTATCCCTTCTCCTTATCGGTAATACTTTTTAGGGTTCTGAAATTGTAAGTACGATTGATGAGTGAAAACAGCAATGATGTGTCGGCGGATAATTTCCGGAAGTCACGCTCTTTTGCGTGTACGTCCTGTTGAATCAGCCGCGAGTAGTAGGTGGATGAAGTACTGCTTACGATAAACTGGTTTACCAGCACCGCGACAAGAAACATAAGTATCGCTGCTCCGAGCGTATAAAGTTTCCTGTCACCAAACTTTTTGAAAAACTCCTTCAAGTACCGGTATTTTGTTTTTTAATCGAATTCCAGATGGCATCCATTTCACCGAGCGTCATTTCTGAAAGCGGCTTTCCATCCTGGGTAGCGCGCCTTTCCATTTCCGTAAACCTTTTGATGAATTTTTTGTTGGTACGCTCGAGCGAATTTTCGGCATCAATACCCAAAAATCGGGCATAGTTCACCAGTGAAAAAAGCACGTCACCAAATTCATCTTCAATTTTATCGCGATCGCCCGATTGAACGGCCTCGCTAAGTTCCGTTATTTCTTCCTCAACTTTGTCCCAAACCTGGTCCCTGTTATCCCATTCAAAGCCAACCTGCTTCGATTTTTCCTGGAGTCGCGTTGCTTTCACCACGGCCGGCAGAGAGTGAGGAACACCGCTGAGTACCGATGTTTTCCCTTCTTTCAGCTTTAGCTTCTCCCAGTTTCTTTTAACATCTTCTTCATTCTTCACCTCAACATCTCCGTATATATGCGGGTGCCTGTAGATCAGTTTCTCGCTTACCGCCTTTAATACATCACGGATGGCAAATTGCCCCTGTTCCTCGGCGATCTTAGCATAAAACAGGATATGCAACATGAGGTCGCCGAGTTCCTCCTTTATCCCGCCCCAGTCACTTTCGGTAATTGCATCTGTAAGCTCGTAAAGTTCCTCGATCGTTTGAGGGCGTAGGGATTGTAACGTTTGCTTTTTATCCCACGGACATTTTTCGCGCAGCTCGTCCATAATCCCCTTCAATCTCAAAAACGCGTCGGCTGTTGTATTATCCATGATTGGTTGAACTTACATTACTGATAGCAGAAGAAACATAATAAATAAACAAAACACTGTGACCAGCGCCAGGAAATTGTACACCATGAATTTCAAAAAAGTGATAAATCGTCCCTGGCCGTAGTATCGCCGCATTGCTTTTGCAGCGTAGTAAAAAATGTAAAGCAGTAGTAATATCCTGACCCATTCCAGCCAACCCATGTGATATGCCGTTTTTAAGTAGCCGAACAGGATATATACTAACAACATCAGGAAGGTGAACACGTACAGGTAAACCAGGAAAATGGCATTACCTGCGTACAAATTGTTCTTATTTCTGAAGAACAGTAGTGTAAGGAAAAGCGCGCAAATCGGCAGCGACACGAATAGCAGGTAAGGAAGCTTGTGAGTAAAGTCTTCAATAATACTATCACGAATTCCCTCCCCTTTCCCGTCGTATTGAATGGAACGCTTAATAAATCCCTTAGTAACTTTTTGTGTGAACCAGCCATCGCGTTCAGCTGCAGGAAGTGTTTGCTGAGACGAATCGTATGCCTCCAGCGACCGGTATTCTGCTTCCCGATCGTAGACTGCTCCAATCGAATCCATCGGTTTCCGAACAACATCTTTTAACGATGGAACTTCATTCGGCGTAACCTCCGTTTTGGTATTTTGCGCGACCATGTTTTTAATGGCCGGAGTCCATACCGTATAAAATACGAGGAAAAATACGGCGGAAGTAAAAACGTAAAGTCTTATGGGATGGAGGTAGTCGGCCCGCCTGCCATTTATATATTCCAACGGTAGCAGTCCGGGCCTGGCTATAAGCTTGCCTACTGTCTTAAAAAATTTACCGTCGAAGTGGGTGATATCGTTAAAGAAGTGAGTGATTACACCCCAGATCGATTCGCGGGGTTCAATGTTCTCCTGGCCACAAACATGACAATATCTTCCAGCAAGTTCGGTGTTACAATTAAGGCAGATTTTTTCAGCTCGTTCGCGGGCGTGAGACACTATGTAAATTTTGCTAAAAATACGCATTCATGTGTTTAGATATGTGAAAAAGAAAGGATATTCGCGGGCAATATGAACAGGATAATCGGTACGCTGTGTCTGTTGATCTCCCTCACGTCAAACGCCCAGTATTACTATAAGGACATCATCGTTTCGAAGCAGACAATTGAAACCGCTGCTAAGTACAGGAGCCAGAAAATCCATTCAGTTAATGTGGTTAGTTTTGAAAACACGGGAGAAAGAACCGAAGATTTTGCGGGTATCCAAACCATTTCCTCCGATTATAGGCGCATAACTACTACATTCAAAACGCCCGAGTATGGCGAATCCGAACTCACTACTTATTACGATGTACAGGGAAGGCTGACGAAGAGCATCGATACCGCAGATGGCTCGCATAGCGTAAGCGAATACTTTTACAACGATAACGGCTCGCTGGCAAAGATTACCAACCTTTCTGTGTCGGCCGGGCAAAAGTCGGAACGCGAGGAACACTATTGGTACTACAATGCAACTGGTACTGCGGAGCGGATGCTGCGTGTAAAGAACGGCACCGATACCACCTACATAACATTTGTGACCGACGAAAAAGGAAATATAGCAGAAGAAAACAGCACACGTCGCGGAGCGCCTCTCCCCTCCTATTTTTATTACTACGATGACAAAAACAGGTTAACTGATGTAGCGATCGATAACACGCGCGCAAAACGCATATTGCCCCTGTATGTATTTGATTATAACAACAAGGACCAGGTAATAACAATGCTTAGTGTTCCTGAGGGAACCGATAACTATCAGCGTTGGATGTATGAATACAACGCCGCTGGCTTAAAAACCAAAGAAACGGCCTACGACAAACGAAAGATGATGCTGGGGCGTATTGAATATGTATATAGAAACTAAGTCAGTTGCTTAAGAACCTTCCCAAGGTCTATACCATTCGATAACGCGCCTTTAAAGATATCTCCCACGCTTTTTATCCTGTCCATCGCAGTCTTTATCGTGTAGTCTTTAAGTTTCAGTCCTTTCTTTACTTCATCCCAATGCAACGGCATTGATACGGTAGCGCCGGGCTTTGGCCGTGCGGAATATGGAGCCGCGAGTGTAGCACCCGGGCGGTTCTGCAGAAAATCAACATACAACTTGTTCTTCCTGTTCTTTACTATTCTTTCCACGCTGGTTAAGTCTGGAAGCTGCTCATGCACCTGCATCGCTATCCATCTCCCAAACAACTGGCATTCGTCGTACGAATATTTTGGCTTGAGCGGAATATAAATATGGATACCGGTTGATCCCGATGTTTTACAATAACCTTCTACGCCAATTGCATCAAGCACGTTTTTCGTTACCTGCGCCACTTTTATCACGTCTTCAAAACTATTTTTATCACTTGGGTCGAGGTCTATCAGGCACCAGTCGGGATTATCGGGTTTTTTCGTTGTACTGCTCCATGGATGTATTTCAATGCAGCCGAGATTAACCATATACAGGAGATCTGCTTCACTATTGCAGATCATATAGTTCTTATTCTTTTCGTCGCTTGTGGTATATGGGAACAACTCGATCCACCCTGGGGCCTTACCGGTCATATCCTTCTGGTAAAAACTTTCTCCTGTAATTCCGTTAGGATACCGGTTGAGCGATTCCGGCCGGCCTTTAAGGTATGGCAGAATAAAAGGCGCCACCTGGTAGTAGTAGTTGATGAGATCCCGCTTCGTAAATTTTTCTGTGGGCCAGTAAATTTTACTCAGGTTACTGAATTTCAATTCATGTCCGTTGACGGACTTCACCTGCGATTCTTCTTTAGGATTGAGAAGTGTTTTTCTCTCTTTTGTATCACTTGGCTTCAGCAACTTTTCTGCCGCGGATGGTTTCTTCGCGGCCGGTTTCTTAGCGGCTTTCTTCACTGCATCTTTGGTTTTTACTGGTGTCTCTCTCATAACATCTTTTGCTTTTTTGTCTTCACGCATACCTTCAAATGAAGGATGCCGCATAACACCATCGCTCGTCATTTCGGCATAGCTTACTTCACATACGAGTTCTGGTTTTAACCATGTAACCGTGGCATGTGGCGGATTCGGACGAAACCGCGAGGGCTTATTTACGTCCGGGTTAGTAGTAAACGGCGAACTGTCGATGATGAGCGGTTTGAATCTCGTCATCATTTCTTTTTGCAGCTTGTCGTTAAAGCCAGTACCTATTTTGCCTGTATATTCAAGTTTGCCGTTTTCGTATACGCCTACAAGAAGTGAGCTGAACGATTTATTTGTGCCTTCGTTTATAGTGAAGCCACCGATAACTACTTCGTGTCGTTGATTCACTTTTATCTTTAACCATTCACGCGAGCGTTCGCCAGGGCGGTATTCGCTGTCTTCCTTTTTGGCTATTATCCCTTCCAAACCCATGCTGGCTGCAGCTTCGAGAAACTCTGCACCCGACGCTGAAAACGTTTCGCTCATCCGGATGATTCCTTCTTCAGGCAAAATTTGCTGCAACAACCCGCGCCGCTGCGAAAGCGGAAGACCCATGAGATCGTGACCATCCAGCCATAATAAATCAAACACGTAATAAATCAGTTCCCCATCGGCTTCGCTTCGCCAGTTTTGCAGCGAACCAAAGTTTGATACACCCGATTCATTCAGCACCGCAATCTCACCGTCGATCACAGCATTTACGTTCCATGCTTTTACAGCATCGAATACAGGATAAAATTTTTCATCGAATGATTTATTGTTACGCGAAACGATTTTCACGTTGCCCTCATTGCTGAGTGCAACTGCGCGATAGCCATCCCATTTAATTTCGTAACACCATCCGGGTTCATCAAATGGCTTGTCTACAAGCGTTGCAAGCATCGGTGACACCGTTTCCGGAAACGGCGCTTCAGGTGCGTCGTTTAGTTCGGGATTCACTTTTTTTTTAGAGGCAGACTTCTTTACAGCTGTCTTTTTAGCGGCAGCTTTCTTAGCAGGAGATTTTTTCACGGCAGTTTTCTTTGCAGTATCTGAAGTGGTTTTTCTATTACTTTCCCAAACGTTTGAGGAAGATGCAGCGATCTTCTCTATTGTTTTACCGGATTGAACAGATTTATCTTTTAATGTAATGTCGTCGGTTGTTGCGTATTTATCGCGATGCTTTATTAGGAGCCATGAGTTTTCTCCCATGCCATTCGTTCTTACGAGTGCGAATTCGCCCTTTAGCTTCTTCCCCTTCATCACAATCTTCACATCACCTTTCTCAAGCCTTTGAAGCAGGTGCTTTTCCTGTTCTTTCTTCGTCGCAAATTTTTCTATCGGCGTGTAGGAACCCTGGTCCCAAACAATCACCGTTCCTGCGCCATAATTGCCTTTTGGAATAATGCCTTCAAAGTCGCGGTAGTCAAAAGGGTGGTCCTCTACCATCATGGCTAGTCTCTTGACCGTGGGGTCGAGTGAGGGCCCTTTCGGAACTGCCCAGCTTTTCAGAACGCCATCCATCTCTAACCGGAAGTCGTAATGCAGCCTGCTTGCATCATGTTTCTGAATCACAAAAATCAGTTCGCCACCTTTCGGTTTGCCACCAGTGGGCTCGGGAGTATCGGAGAATGACCGCTTTTCGTTGTATTTAGAAAGTCCCATATAGAAATTTGCTAAATTTTTGTGCCACTTTAGGCCGGATCGGCATCCATACATTCATCTGCCAGGTACAATATACTTTCATATTGGGCGCCAACAGCGTCAGATAGCGCCATTTCGCATGTTTTTGTGGACGAATAGTAGCCATCATACGGTTGCTTCTTCACTTCTGCGGCCTCATAACTCGTTGCTGAGGCGGTTAATTCATGATGAAGAAAGCCTCGGTCGCCGGCCATTCCACAGCAGCCTGCGTTTTTGGGAACCGTTACAGAGTGGGAAAATGCGGACGCGACCCGTATAAACTTCTGTGTTGTTCCCATTTTCTCCAGGGAACACACGGGGTGAAGAACGATGTTGTGCTTCTTATTGATATGTTGTAGGGACGGGAGAATCGTGTCGTGTAAAAACTCTACGCTATCCTGGATCTTCAGCCGGTCGTACTTCACCTTGTTCGCATCCGTTAGCGATGGCCGTAATTTAAGCAGCGAATAGGCGCAAGAGCTTACATCGGTCACGATCGTCAACTCACCGCTTCGGGAGGAAGCGAATAATCGCTCTACGATGTCATTAGCCTTGAACCGGTAGGCATCGGTAAATCCCTTGGACGAAAAGATCTGCGAACAGCAACTGCCCTTTATGTTTGTCGGAATGATCGCAACGATGCCCGACTTTCTGCATACGCTGATGAAAGTATCCACCAGGCTCTTTTTATTTTTTTCACCATTTGCCATCAGCCGCGATACGCACGAAGGAAAGTAAACGATAGCTGAGCTGTTATCATCTTTAAAATTTGATGGGAGCGACGGTGGAGACGGAATACTTCTAACGAGTTTGTTTGGGTGAAGCTTATTTAATCTCAGCGATAATATTAGTTTAAAGAACGATTCAACAAACGAAAAATTCTTCGCTACCCACAGGGCAATTTTATTTGCAAATGGTGAGTGATTTTCGCTTCGTAATCTTTTGACCAGGTCGCCGGTATTAATATCCACAGGGCACGCATTAGCGCACAATCCATCGACTGCGCAAGTATCCAGCACATCGTATTGAAATTGATTGCGGAGTAGTTTGTGCGTAGCCGCATCTCCTGATTTTTGAAGCCGCTGCAGTTCGCGCCTGATGACAATCCTTCTTCGCGGAGTAGTGGTAAGGTCCCTGCTGGGACAGCGATGCTCGCAGTAACCGCACTCTATACATCGGTCGACCTCTTCCTCTACACTCGGAAGCTCTTTTAAATTCTTTATGTGTGCGTTCGCATCGTCGTTAATAATCACGCCGGGGTTCAACAGGTTGTGCGGATCAATAATTTGCTTGATGCGTTTCATGATAGTATAAGCATCTCCACCCCACTCTGTCTCAACAAAAGGAGCCATATTTCTGCCAGTGCCATGTTCCGCTTTCAGTGCTCCATCATATTTTTTTACCACCAATTCTACAACGGCGCGCATGAACCTGTCATATCTATCCACCTCAGTGGCTTCATTGAACGATTGCGTTACTACAAAATGAAGATTGCCATCTTTTGCGTGACCGAATATAATAGCATTAGAATAACCGAATTCATCGAACAATTGTTGAAGATCCACAATGGCATCGCCAAGCTTTTCAACCGGGAAAGCAAGGTCCTCCAAAATAACTGATGTGCCGCTTACTCTTACCGCGCCGACTGCTGGGAACAATCCTTTGCGCACCTTCCACAAGAATGCCTGTTCATCAATATCTGTAGTAAACACAGGTTGCAGTAACATGTTCAAACCAGGCACGAATTTTAAAAACTCATCTACTTTTCGTTGTAGTAAATCGGCTTTATTTTCCTGGAATTCTACAAGCAATGCAGCTGCAAGTGGCGGTAATGTTTTTACAATGGCCGGCATTCCGGGTAACAACTCGATGGACCGCAGTGATGCCCTGTCCATTAATTCAACTGCTTCGGCGCCGGCGTTGCGCAAGGGAACAATTGCCTGGCAAGCCGCATAGATGTCGGGGAAATATAAAAGCGCTGTCGATTTGAATTCGTAGTCGGGGATGGTTTGCATTACGGCTTCCGATATAAACGCGAGCGTGCCCTCCGCTCCTACGAGTAGCCTTGACAGTATATCGAACGGATGGCTGTAATCAATGAATGCATTGAGCGAGTAACCAATCGTGTTTTTTGTCGCATATTTCTTTCTGATCCGGTTGTATAAGGCAGGATTCGCTTCTATTGATTTTTTGAGTACCTGCAATTCCGTGCATATCTGCGGGCATTCAGCCTGGAACCGATTATAGTCATCCGGGCGTTCCGTAGAAAAACTTTTGCCATCCGGCAGAATAAACCTGATGTGTTTTGCGGTGTGATATGAGTTGAGCAAAACGCCGCAGCACATGCCGCTGGCATTATTCGAAAGGATGCCGCCCATCATGGCAGCGCTTATGCTTGAAGGATCGGGTCCAATTTTTCTTCTGAATTTTTTCAAATGCGCATTCACCATTGCACCGGTAATACCCGGCTGTACACGAACAAGATCACCGCTGTTTTCGATGGTTACTTTGTTCCAGAACTGGCTGAGATCAACGAGTATTCCGTCGGTGATGGATTGGCCGGATAAACTTGTACCTCCCGCGCGAAAGACGAGAGGAATTTTATGCTGATGGGAGAATTTAAAGAGATTAACTATTTCTTCTTCTGAATTTGGTTTTACTATTGCTTTTGGAAGAAGAAAATAAAATCCTGCATCTGCGCCATAGGAAACCCGATCAATATATCGTGTTCTGATACGATCGCCGGGAATAACTTTCTGCAGTTCAGTTTCGATGGCGGTATCTTTCATTAATGTTAGCAGTTAATTATTGAGCTTTGAAAAGCCACCATCTATCGGGTAATCGCAGCCTGTAATGAACGATGCTTCGTCAGAGCAAAGATACAATGCGAGAAATGCAATTTCATCGGGTCTGCCCATTCTTCCTATCGGCTGTGTTGCGGAGAGTTTTTTGAACATCTCATCTTCTTTGCCGGGATAATTTTTTGCAATGAATCCATCAACAAACGGCGTGTGAACGCGCGCAGGCGAGATGCAGTTGCAGCGGATATTGTGTTTAAGGTAATCCTTCGCTATCGATAATGTCATGCCCACTACTGCGCCTTTTGTCATGGAGTAGGCAAACCGGTCTGGAATGCCCACGGTAGATGCAATCGATGCCATGTTAAGAATGGATCCACCTTTTTCTTTCATGTAAGGTAGTGCTGCGCGAACTACATGGAACACACCTTTGATGTTTACGTTGATTAGCCTGTCGAAATCTTCGTTTGATGTTGATTCTACAGTGCCCACGTGGGCGATGCCGGCGTTGTTCACAATAATATCTATAGACGGATTTCGGGAGATGATTTGTTTGATAGCGGTGTCAACTTGCTCGGTCGATCCGATATTACATCTCAAAAATGTAGCGTTGCCTTTGCTTGCGTTGATATTTTCTGCCGTGCTGTTTGCACCGGCTTCATCAACATCAAGAATGAAAACATTCGCGCCCTGCTGTGCAAATAGTTCGGAAATTGCTTTGCCTATACCGCTGCCGCCACCAGTGATTATTGCAGTCTTATTTGTCAGTTTGAACATTGCTTGTTTTTTTCGTAATCCCTGATGCGTAAGAAACTATTTTCGTTTTTTTCTTAAGAAAAAAGAAATAATAAAATAATTTTTTGCCGCGTCAATAGACTCCTTTATTCTCTAAAATGTCATTACTCAAAACGGCGACGGACTAATCGACGTCCACCCCCCATCAATAATCAAACTCTGCCCGGTAATATGACTAGCCTTTTCGGACACCATAAACAACGCCGCGTTTGCGATATCCTGCGTATACGCCGGCCTGCCCATCGGTGTAAGCCCCGACCATACTGACTCGTAACTCGGGTCATCGAGCGTACGCTCGGTGAGTGTTGCACCGGGCGCTATACTGTTTACTGTAATCTTATGCTGCGACAACTCAATCACTAAATTCTTTGCAAGCATTTCAAGTGCAGCTTTCGTCATACTATATGCTGCAAGTTGCTTGTGTGCCTGGTGCCCTGTTACAGATGACATAAACAATATAGATCCACCGGTATTCTGTTTGATCATCTGTTTCGCAGCGGCCTGCGCAAGAAAAAACGATCCTCCAAGATTTACATTCATTACCCGATAAAAAGCTTCTGGCTCATAAGTAAGAAAATCGCCAAACAAAGTGATACCGGAATTTGCAATAACAATATCAAGCTTGCCAAATTCCGCAACAGCCATATCCACCATCGATTGAATAAATTGAATATCGCTCGAATCACCAGTAACGCCCACACAATTAGCAGGGATCTTCGCCGTAGCATCATTCACATACTTCTCGTCAATATCATTGAGAATGACTTCTGCACCCGCCGCACACAGTTGCCTGCAGATCTCAAAACCTATCCCCTGCCCCGCGCCGGTCACAATGGCAACTTTACCGTTGAAAGAAGTTTCCATACACTAATGCGATTCTCGTGATACAATACTGCCGGATCCTCCCCGAAGGAAATCAAAATCAGCACCCAGGTGCGCCTGCTCCACGTGTTGTTTATAGAGATAGGCATAACCGCGCTTGATTTCACTTTCGTCAACAGGTCGCGTCTTTCTCCTGATGTCAAGTTCTTCATCAGTAACGTTCATATTCAAACTGCGGTTAGGAATATCGAGTGTGATGATGTCACCTGTTTTAACCAGTGCAAGGTTGCCACCTGCGGCTGCTTCGGGTGACACATGTAATACTACTGTTCCAAAACCGGTTCCGCTCATGCGTCCATCGGAGATCCGCACCATATCGGTTACGCCTTGCTCGAGCAACTTTTTCGGCAGGCCCATGTTTCCCACCTCCGGCATACCGGGATATCCTTTGGGTCCAACGTTCTTCAGAACCAGAACGCTGTTTTCGTCTACCTCGAGATTGGGATCATCGATGCGCGCTTTGTAATCTTCGATGGTTTCAAACACCACAGCTTTTCCACTATGTTGCATCAGGCGCTCGCTAGCCGCATTTGGTTTTAATACGGCACCATCGGGACAAATATTCCCTTTCAAAATCACCACACCTGAATTCTTTTTGAATGGCTTGTGAAGAGGAGCGATTACCTGCTCGTTCAAAATTTTTGCGTTCGTAACGTTCTCGCGGACCGTTTTCCCGTTTGCGGTGATGACGTCGCCGTGCAAATCGTCGATCATTTGTTTCATCACTGCCGGAAGACCGCCTGCATAGTAAAGGTCTTCCATGAAATATTCCCCCGACGGTTGAAGGTTGGCCAGCAAAGGAACCTTTGCAGACAGCGGATCAAATTCTGCAATGTCCAAATCTATTCCTATACGGCCCGCAATGGCCAGTAAGTGAATAACGAAGTTGGTGGACCCTCCTACTGCGGCGTTTACCTTTATCGCATTCTCAAATGCTTTGCGGGTAAGGATGTCCGATAGTTTCTGATTTTCTTTTACCATCTCCACAATGCGCAGACCCGATAATTGGGCAAGCACTTTCCTGTTGGCATCTGCCGCTGGTATCGCAGCATTTTCTGGCAACGACAATCCAAGCGCTTCCACCATACACGCCATCGATGATGCAGTGCCCATCGGCGCGCAATGGCCATTGCTGCGGCACATGCCTGCTTCTGCAAGATTCAATTCTTCCTCGCTCATTAATCCTGAGCGAACATTATCAGTAAAGCGCCACACATCGCTGGTGCCTATATTTCTTCCCTGGAATTTTCCGGTTAGCATTGCACCGCCGGATACCACAATTGTTGGAATGTCTACACTGCAGGCGCCCATTACGAGCGCAGGCGTGGTTTTGTCGCATCCGCATAATAATACCACTCCGTCGATCGGGTTGGCACGGATCGATTCTTCAACGTCCATGCTTACGAGGTTCCTGTAGAGCATTGCTGTTGGCCTGATGAGTGTTTCGCCGAGTGACATCACCGGGAATTCTACGGGAAAGCCTCCTGCTTCGAGCACACCCCGCTTAACCGACATTGCCAGTTCGCGGAAGTGTCCGTTACATGGCGTCAATTCCGACCAGGTGTTACAGATCCCTATTATAGGTTTACCCTTAAATTCATATGTCGGGATGCCCTGGTTGCGCATCCAGGCGCGGTAAATGAAGCCGTCTTTTCCTTTTTTACCGAACCAGTTTTGACTGCGGAGCTTAATGTCAGACATTCGTTAGATGTATTGTGAGTAGTGTTTTGTTGTTCGCTATTCGCTAATTTATGAAAACATATCTTCGCACGCCAAATGAAAAATGAGGCGTTCAATACCATCAGGCTGGCGATCCCGATTATTATCGGAGAACTGGCGCAAATGATGCTTCACATCATCGACTCTGCAATGGTCGGCTCCATCAGCTATAAACACCTCGCCGCAACATCTTTAGTGATCAGCACCCTCAACATTCCACTCGTATTGGGCATCGGAATGACCATCGCTGTTGCACAAATGGTTTCAATGGCCCAGGGACAAAACGATCCTGCGAAGGTTTCTCACTATTTTTACAACGGGTTCTGGCTTTGCACGGTTACGGCAATTATCATTTCGCTTTCACTCGTCTTCGGCAGAAACATTCTATATCACCTTGGGCAGGATCCAGATGTAGTAAAGCTTTCCCTTCCATTCATGACATTGATGGGACTCTCAATGATTCCCATGCTTTTGTTCATGACGCTTAAGCAATTTGCAGATGGGCTTCAGTATACCAGGACAGCCATGCTTCTCTCATTATGTGCAATGCCCATCAATATTTTTCTTAACTGGCTCCTGATTTATGGCAATTTGGGCTTCCCGAGACTGGAACTTGAAGGGGCGGGCTGGGCGACGCTCATTACGCGTACTCTAATATTCATTGTGCTCGGCATTATTATTCTGAAGCATAAAACGTTTACGCAGTTTCTTTCTTCGAGAGAACGTGAGTGGAAATACAACGCACAAACCATGCGTAGTCTTTTAAAGATTGGTGTTCCCAGCAGCCTGCAGGTAAGTATGGAGGCTGGTGCGTTTGCCATCACCGGGATACTGATTGGTACCATGGGGGCAGTGTCGCAGGCGGCACACCAGATCGCGCTAGGGTGCGCAGCGCTTACATTTATGGTGTCAATGGGCTTGTCCCAGGCAGGTTCCATCCGCACAAGCAATGCTTTCGGTGCGGGTGACCGCCGTAAGATTGCACTTATTGGGAAGAGCACACTGATCACTGGTGTTGTCTACGGTATCCTCTGTGCTATCATGTTCATATTGCTGCGTAACGTGCTGCCGACAATATTTAATAAAAACGTAGAGGTAATTGAACTTGCTTCGCTGCTGTTGTTACTTGCCGGCATCTTTCAAATCTCAGATGCCACGCAGGTTATCGGGGCGGGTTTGCTTCGCGGTATCAAAGATGTAAAAGTGCCGACCTACCTTGTTGCCATCGCATACTGGGTGATAGGCCTGCCTTCCGGCTGCCTGTTTGCTTTTGTGTTTGATATGGGCGCGCCTGGAATGTGGCTTGGATTCATTATTGGTTTAACCCTTGCCGGAGCATTCCTGAGTTACCGCTTTCTACGAAAGATGCGATAACTACACACCCGATTCCAATATCGATCTATCCACATCTTCTTCGGCCTTTCTCTCACTTTCAATTCTCTTCAGCTTCTTACCGTAAGAAAGTTTCGTGATCAGCACAAACAATACCGGCACCACAAAAATAGCGAGCGTTGTAGCGGCAATCATTCCACCGAATACGGTCCATCCAATTGTTTTGCGCGACTCTGCAGCTGCACCGGTGGCAAATGCCAACGGAAGCACACCGAAGATAAACGCAAGCGAGGTCATAACGATCGGGCGTAAACGAAGCTGTACGGCCTGCAAGGTGGCATGTATTACTCGATGCCTTTGTCAACCCGTTCTTTCGCAAACTCAACAATCAGGATCGCATTCTTCGCTGCCAGACCGATCAGGGTTATCAAACCGATCTGCGCATAAATATTATTGGTAAGATTAGGCAGGAACGTAAGGGTCAATATCGATCCGAATGCACCGATAGGTACTGCAAATAATACCGAGAATGGTACCGACCAGCTTTCATACAACGCCGCAAGGAAAAGAAACACGAACACGAGTGATATCGCAAATATCACCGCCTGCTGATTTCCTGCTTCAATTTCTTCGCGGCTCATACCGGAAAATTCGTAACCGTAACCGGCGGGCAATGTTTTCGCTACTTCTGTAAGTGCATCAATCGCTTCACCACTACTGTAGCCAGGCTTAGGTGATCCGTTGATTTCGACCGAGCGATAAATATTATAGTGCGATAATACCGCCGGCGCTTCTATCACTTTGTGTGTAATCAACGAACCCAACGGCACCATTCCGCCCTCGCTGTTTCTCACATAAAACTTTTCTACGCCTGCCAGCGAACTACGATAGCTGCTGTCCGCCTGCGACACCACGCGGAAATTTCTTCCATATATATTGAAATCATTCACATAACTGCTACCCAGATAATTGGAAAGTGTACTGTACACATCTGAAACCTGCACGCCGAGTCTTTTCGCCTTTTCTCTATCCACATCGACCTGGTAACTTGGAGTGCGTGCATTGAAGAATGTATATGCGGCTCCTATTTCCGGACGCTGATATAATTTTCCAAGGAAATCGTTTGCTACTTTTTCAAACTGCTTTATATCATCGGTGCTGGTTGTTTGCAGCAATTCAAAAGTAAAACCGGATGTGGCTCCCAAGCCGGGTATAGCAGGCGGCGCGATCACGAGGATACGTGCCTCTTTAATATCGGCAGTAACGGCGCGGATTTTAGCTGCAACATCCTGCGAATGGTGTCCTTCACCCTTTCTGTCATCCCAGGATTTCAAGTTAACGAATATGGTTCCTGCATTTGCCTTAGTGGAAAAACTGATGATGTTCAATCCGGCTAATCCACCCACCACACGGGTTTCAGGAATTTGTTCGATGCGCTTGATGAGATCGTTCAGCATCGCCACACTTCGCGTAGTAGAACTTGCCTCGGGCATTTCGTAGGTTACGAATAAGCGGCCTTCATCTTCCGTTGGAATAAATCCGGAAGGTTTATTCTTGAATAGGAAAAACAATCCAACGAATAGTATCACAAGCATTGTGATGACGATCGGCGTTCTTCTTATCCATTATGCCACGCCACGTGAGTAACCTCGTGTAAGTTTATTGAAACCCCTGTTGAACGATGCAAAGAATTTTTCGAGCCAGTTCTTTTTTGCTGCTTCGTCTTTTGATGGCTTCAGCAAGATCGTACAAAGTGCCGGTGTGAGGGATAACGCAACAAATGCCGATATCAGCACTGATACGGCGATGGTGATCGCAAACTGCTGATACAATCTTCCAACTATGCCCGGGATAAATCCAACCGGAACAAACACGGCAGCGAGGATTAATGCAATCGCGATAACCGGTCCGGAAATCTCTTTCATCGCTTTTTGCGTGGCCTCTCTTGGCGACATCTTTTCGTGATCAATATTATGCTGCACCGCTTCCACCACTACAATCGCATCATCCACCACGATACCTATCGCCAGTACAAACGCAAATAATGTAAGTGTATTGATTGTAAAACCAAGGGGCCAAATAATATAAAAGTTCCTATCAAGCGATACAGGAATGGCCAAGCACGGGAATGAGCGTTGCTCTCCAGTTCTGAAGAAACAGAAACACAACAAGTACCACAAGGAAAAGCGCTTCAACCAGTGTGTGCACTACCTCATTCATTGATGCCTTTACTACAGATACTGTTTCAAGCGGCACGGAAAAATCGATATCCTTCGGAAAAGTTTTCCTCATTTCATTGAGGCGTTCCATCAAAGCTGTATATGTACTCAGTGCATTTGCGCCGGGTGCCTGGTAGATAATCAAAAACGCAGCGGGCTTGCCATTTGCATATGCATTGATCGAGTAATCGAATTTGCCAAGTTCAACTCTTGCAACATCTTTCAGGTAAACGATACTGCCATCAGATGGTCGTGTTCTTACAATAATATTTTCAAATTGCTCTTTTGTGTTTATCCGGCTATTCGTAATCACACTGTACTCGAAAGTTTGAGTGCCCGGCTGGGGATTTCCACCCACTGTGCCAGCTGCTATCTGCAGGTTCTGCTCCTGCAACGAAGCATTCACTTCGGCAGGAGTAATTCCAAGCGCAGCCATCTTTTCCGGATTCAGCCAAATACGCATACTAAAATCATCAGCGCGCGAAAACACGTCACCCACACCTTTTACGCGTGTCACCTGGTCCTTTACATAAAGGTTCACAAAGTTCCCGATGAACTTTGCATCGTGTGTACCATTGGGCGAATAAAATGCAAGCGCCACCATGATGCTCGGATTTCTTTTTCTAACAGTAAGGCCTAAACGCTTAACCGCATCCGGCAGCGTCGGCTCAGCAACACTCACCCTGTTCTGCACATCGAGCGTAGCAATATTGATGTCCGTACCTACTTCAAAATTTACAGTGATACCCGACTGACCGCTACTGGTACTGTTGCTGGTCATGTAAGTCATGCCAGGCGTACCATTTACCTGCGTTTCGATCGCTGTTGTAGTAGTTTGCTCAACAGTTTGCGCATCTGCGCCTATAAAGTTACCCGAAATCTGAACTGTTGGTGGAGATATTTCAGGATATTGGGCTATCGGAAGATTGAATAAGGAAATCAACCCGACCAACACAATAACAATTGAAATTACAATTGCAGTAACGGGTCGTTTTATAAAAGTATCTGCTATCATTCTAAAAGATCTTTATCGTCTAATTTTTCTTCTGCTGCGCTGGTTCCTGATTAGCTGCTACCGACTGTACCACCGCACCTTCTCTTAAATTCTGTACTCCCTGCGTTACTACCGAGTCGCCGGACTTCAAACCTTCTTTCACAATTACATTGGTACCTACCTGGCGCCCGAGCGCAACTTTGGTTTGTGTTACTTTGTTGCTATCACCAGGCACGTACACGAAGTACTCGCCCAGTTGTTCTGTAACCGCTTTGTATGGAATAAGAACCGACTTTGTTCCTGAATTATTTTTTACACGCACTGTTCCGTTCATCCCTGCCCTCAAAACATTTTGTTTGTTAGGGAACACAAGCCTGGCCTTTAATGTGCCTGTTTGTGGATCGACTGCCCTGTCTAAAAATGCAAGTTTTCCGGGGTAAGGGTATTCATCGCTACCAAATGCAAGCGTAAACGTTGAATCCTTCTTCTTTACCGTTTAAAAGCTTTGTTATCGCATAAATTTCTTTCTGATCGATATTGAAATCGACAGCCAGCTGATCATCTGATGAAACTGTATTCAAAAGTGTTTGTCCCGCAGTTACTGCAGCACCGGGCTTAACCTGCGAAATTCCGATTACACCATTGAAGGGCGCATACACTTTGGTATACCGAACACTTGTTTGCACTCCGGAAATATTTGCCCTGGCAGCTTCTCTCTGTCTTTTCGCCACTTCAAGTGCTGCTTCAGCATTATCAACAAGTTGTTTCGCTACGGCATCATTCTTTTCGAGCTCACGATAGCGGTCCGCATCTTTTTGTGCTTTCACGAGATTCGCTTCCTGCACACTCAGGTTTGCCTGGGCCTGCTGATAATTTGCATTATACAACTGCGCATCGATAGAATATAGAAGTTGACCCTTTTTCACCCTGTCGCCATCTTTGAAATGGATGCCTGTGATAAATCCGCTAACCTGCGGCCGCAATTCAACTTCATTCAGCGGCGCCACGGTTGCCGGATATTCCTCATTGTAAACCGCTTCGGCTTCGTGTGCCGCTTCAAGAACTACTTTCGCAGGTGGCGGAGCAGAAGGCGGAGGCGCGCTGTTATTTTTGCACGCAGCAAATAAGGTAATGAGTGTAGCAAATGAAAATATATATCGACTCATAAAAAGGTAATTAATAGTTGATTTGACCGAGCGCCCTTTGAACGTCGATCTTGCTGGCAAGCACACTATATAATGCGTTGTAATAATTGATTTGGGCGGTACGCAGATCGGTTTCTGAGTTGATTACCTCGAGATACGTTTTTATTCCTGAACGGTACTGAAGGTTAATAACGTCGTACACCTCGGTGGCGAGTGCAACATTTTCGCGAAGCGCGCGGTAGTTAGCAAGATCGCCTTTGTAGTTGGCCATCGCCGTTTGAAATTCGCTGTTTACGTTATTCGTAAGATTGTCGAAGTCGAAACGGTTTCGTGTTACCTCCCACTGCGCCGCCTGGATATCTGCCCTTCTTTTTCCGCCCTGGAAAATGGGAAAGTTCAGCGTCAACGCCGCAAAAGAATTCGGAAAGTTTTCGTTGTAAAGATCTTTGAATGTGTTATTCTGATAGTTCAGATTATACGCGCCGTTGGCAGAAAGCGAAGGAAGGAAACTCCACTTGTTGTACCTGAGATTTGCCTGCAACAGGTTGCGTTGTGTTTCGAGCTGCTTGTATTCTATCCGTTGAGTAATATCTACCTGCTGCGCCGTATCCAGGTAGACTTCTTTCTCCATCTGCAGGCTGTCATACACAATCTCCAGCGTAATTGAATCAGGATATCCCATCAAACTCTTCAGATAGCTGAGCTTCGCTTTCAGCTGCTCCTCATTTGTTTTTTTGAGCGCCTGTGCGTTATTCAACCCGATCGTTGCACGCTTGTAATCGGTTTTATCCGCAGCTCCAGCCTGGTATTGATTGTACGCGTCTTTTAGACTGCGCTGAATGCGGTTGATATTTTCCGTTGAAACTTTTACCTGTTGTTCTGATGCAAGCACATTGTAAAATGCTTTCGACACTTCAGCGGCAATTTCAATTTTGTTATTGCTGGTATTCTGCCGTGCCTGCCGCCTGACAGTGTTGCGTGTATTACTGGCAAGCAAAACATCCCGGTCGAACAACGTTTGTGATACGGTAAACTGTGCGGCCGAAGTATTATCTGTTCCCAGCTTTACTTTGTTGTCGCCTATTACAGCTGTCTGCACAACAAAGTTATGCTGCAGGTTGTAGCGCATATTGAGCTGCGGATACCAGTCGGCTAACCTGCTGCGGATATTCGCTTCCGTTATTTCCTGATCTACGAGCGACTGCCGGATGACAGGCTGATGCGTCAGTGAAAAGTCAACAGCCTGCTGCAGGTTCACTTCAGATGGAAGCGAATCATTTGTGGACTGGGCAATAGTAGCGAAATGTAGCAAGCAGGTTAAAGAGGCAATGAAAAGTTTTCTCATTTTACATCATTAACAATCCAAAAAAGGCCCGCAATCGTTATGAGTTCCCTGGTGTGGATAGGAAAGGCTGTGCAAGTTCGAGAATTTGCGCGACTCAGGAAAATCCAAAGCGATACTTATTTTAATGGGAAGTATACTGCTGCATGAATTCCCCAGTTGTTCAGGTTCTTAAGTCCGTCGTATTTAAAAGGTAAATAGTTGAAATGGCCGCCGAGGTTGATTCCCGCTGCCCTGGTTTCCTTATTGAAGGGAATGTTGATACCTGCCTCGGCCCCAACGGCTGGCTTAAACGACGTTTTCTTACTTCCAAATTCACCAAAGTATCGTGAGTAACTCACCAGGTTAAACCCGCCACCGATTCCGGCATACGGCCTGATCCAACCTGTCTTCGTTAGTTCGTAGGCGGCCTTTAAAAGGATGGGCGTTGTCTGGATAGAATTGCTAACAACAGCCGACACCGTTCCTTCCTCCATTTGATAAACCTGCCGTGGAAGCTTTTCATAGTAGTCGTTAAACGAAACACCGAGACCAACTTTAAGCTGCGGCGTAACAGGATACGACAGTTCACCCAAATATCCCCTGAAGGAGTTCTTGCCCATGTAATCCTCAAAGTCTCCAATAGGCATCCCCGTATTATAACCCACTTTCAGGGTTAGCCTGTCCTGTGCCCGCAGGGAAACGGTCCCCAGCGTCAATACGGCAGCGAACAGAATAAATATTTTCGTCTTCATAGTTTTTATTGATTTGTGCCAACATAGGGCGATTGTTCAAAAAATGCACTCACTTCTCCTTCAGCCGCAGAGGGAGCAAACACTCCGCTTCCGCGCGCCATTGCACTCCACACAGGTTTAATCGCATTGTCTGCAGCCGCGTCCTTAAGATTCAGCATGTCTACACTCAACGCACCCTGCGTGATTGAATATGTAGAGTAGTAGTTGGCGCCATAATATATAGGATCGTAGTAGTCAAGTCCACCATAGCCCCAATAGAAAGGATCATAGTAGCTGCCGTAGCTGTCCCAGTATCCCGGGTAGCTTACGAGTCCTGTAGATGTACTGTAGATCCGGGAAACAGTGATGCCAAGATCCGGTGACTCGCTACGGGGCACTTCTGTAAAACCTTTCGCCTGTAAAGTTGTTTTCAAGGCGGTGATAATATTTGCATCAAATTCAGAGCGGTCTTTACCTAAGAACTGGTTGTCTTCGATCACACCTACCGAATCGGTGATGCTATACGTTTTAAAAGAATTGAAATCGACCGACTCATCCCTGTTTGTGATGTAGATCCTGGAGTCGGCGGGACTCATTTTTTTCAGAGGATCTTTTTGACAGGAAGCCAGCATCGTCACGCCCGCCACGGCCACTAAAAGCATTCTGCTTACCATAACTTCATTTATTTTATTTGATTGGAGCAAATTCGGTGCCTTTTAGACGTAAAATGAGTGCATATCTTTCGCTGGCGCGAACGCACTTTAACAACTTGTTGGGATAGGCGTTGCCTCCAGGAGAACGATTACCGGCTGATAAGGTCCGACGCTTTTACCGACCACGATTCGATCAGGGTACCCGACAGGCCGAGGTACTCAACGGTGAGCCTGCGTTCCCTGCCTTCGCCGCTGAATGTGAAGCGTCCATAATTCTGTTCGGCTATTTCCTTGCTAACCCTGTCAGGATTATTCATCTCAGCGCCCTGGGTTTTCGCAGCATGAGACGTAAGGGGAGAAACTGTGATATCATATAATGTATAATCATTATTCCGTTGGAGCCTGATGATTTCACTGTGGTGCCTGTCGCCGGTTATGAACACAACACCGTCGATTTTATTCTCTTTCAAAAAATCAAAAAACTCATTGTACTCGCCACGGAAGTGATTGAAAGAATTGAAGCGGGTTACCCGGTTCAACATCTGGCTACCGGTTACGATCACACGAAACTTAGTAAACGAATTGCTTTTGCTATACAACAACGCATTCTTCAGCCATTCGATCTGTTCGTCGCCAAACATTTTTTTACCGGCGTTTATTTTTCCATCAATGCTGTCCTTCATTTTGTCACTGCTCCTCCACCACCTGTCATCCAGCATAAAGAAGTCTGCATCGTTATAATTGAACATCGAATAAATGCCCTGCCCATTGAAACCATATGTGGGGTTCGCCCAAAAACGCATAAACGCATTTCGTGACGCCTCTTTTAATACATAACTTTTATCAGCATCGTTCGGACCATAATCATGATCATCCCAAATGGCGTAGTGCGACATTGACTTCAATAACTTCTGCAACACAGGCATCCGTCTTTCATGCGATGGACGGTAGTTTAATCCCCATTCGCTTGAGTAGTCGGGATAACGCGTGTACCAATTGTCACCCAGCCAAAACATGAATTGCGCCTTTTCGTTCGCCATTACATTAAAAATCGATGAGTCTTGTCCGTATGGAGTTCCAGGGCGATCGTATGGAGGTTGATTGAAATAGGTGCAACTGCCTGCGATGAATGAAAAGTCTGCCGGTGGTTTCCTGAACTGCCACAAAGCCTGCGTTGTAAAAGTTCCTGAGTCAAGATAATTTTTCCCTGCGCCCGCTGTAACATAGTAGTTATATGTTGTTGCAGGATCAAGCGCAGTCAGTGTGAATACAACTGTATTAAACTCGCCACCTTTTAATTGTAATTTTTGGGTAGATAGCTGTGTGCCCGATCCGGCGTGGCGATAATGGATGGATGCGTTTTTGACGTTATCCTCAAATTGCAACCAGATTTTCGCTGTTCGTAATTCGATGTGACCCGGCATCGGCCCCGCGATAACAGCTTTCTGCGCCAATGCGTTGATACAGCAAATGATCAGCAGGAGAAACGAAACAAATTTGACCATGATAACTGTTTACGCGTTAGCAGGATCGAATAGCAGCGGGAAAAACTTCCCTTCCATCTTTCTTCCCTTCTCCACACGCGGCACACCCTGCAGCATTTCTTCATTACTGTTAGAAGCTGTTCCGTCGGCAAACACATTCAACACAAATGCTCTGCGGGAACGCTGGGATTTATTTTCATATGAACCATGCACAAGTAACGGATGGTGGAATGTGCCATACCCAGCCTTTAGCTCTATCGCTACGGGCTTAAACTGCGACTTCTGTTCATCGGAAAGATAGTTCATGATGCCGTTCATATCGCCGGCGAGTTCGGGCTTGTCGAGCAGTCCCCAGTTCTGGCTTTTAGGAATATAATAAAGACATCCGTTTTCAACAGTCGAGTGATCGAGTGCTATCCAGCATGTAAGGTGTTGAATAGGTCCAGTTCTTGTCCAGTACGAATAATCCTGGTGCCATGCTACAACGCCTCCATGTTGGGCGGGCTTGCAGAACAGCTGATCGTGCCAGAAGCGAACGGCTCTGTTGCCCAGCAACT
Organism: uncultured Chitinophagaceae bacterium; assembly: GCA_963782225.1. Lineage (GTDB taxonomy): Bacteria > Bacteroidota > Bacteroidia > Chitinophagales > Chitinophagaceae > Flavitalea. The sequence continues at coordinate 2,612,844 of CAWAIQ010000004.1, read as the reverse complement.
GGCTTGCGGCCATCACGAAGGCAGGATTCCACAGCACATCGTGAAAACCATCAGTTATTCTCCAGGCACCGAGGGCATGAAAGAGAACTGAGTTCGGATCGGCCGATTCATTAGAATGAAATTCGTAATAGAGATGATGACCCGGATGCTCGGGCTCCATAATATCCGCGAGTTGCTCACTAAGCAAAGCAATCTGTGTTTCGTCGAGAAATCTGACATCGCTCAGGTAGCCGTACTCATTAAAAAATTCAACCTGTTCTTTCGACAGCCTGTATTGCTCCCATTCAGATGCTTTTTTTGGCCACTGGAATATCTTCGACACTGGCATATGAAATTCCGAAAGATCAGGAATGGTGGAAGTCATGGCGAGGAGATTTTTATAAATATAAATATTAGATTAAGAACCGCAATAAGGTAGGATACACTACTTCAAAATCAAAAGCGCCGCAGGCGCGGGCCGCCCGCAGGGCAAACTAGTCCGCGATGCGAATATTTTTTGGCAACTTATCCTTAATGGCTTTAGGCACCTTAACCTTTCCATCCATAATTAAATTTCCTTTTTCATCGGTCCGCCCATTTGTGCCAAGCAACGCATAGTTATTATAGTAAATTGGGAGACCAATAATCAGCCCATTCACACCCAGGCCTTTTGTCAGCCACGTAGATGTCAAAAATCCTCCACCAACAAATTTCGGTGAACGTACCACATTCGGCCCCTCCGAACGGAGTTGTATAGGATCAGGTGCATATACTCCGGTCTTATCTCCGGCTTCGATGATAATGTCAAATATTGGCTCTCTCACATCTGCGTTGGCAATGATTATCCTATCGACTTGTTCTACAAGAAAATGAAATTCATTACTGCTAAACGACCCGTTATAGCGTTCACCATTATGCGCAATACCTTCAAATCCGTCTATATTTATTGCAAGCCCTCCGCCAATCCTGCCAGCACCTCCATAAAATCCCATGAAGCGGTTCTTGTCTACATAACTGCGTCCATCAACAGAGCGTAAAGTAATTCCGTTCGCGTTTTTATATAAATACTGAAAACTTATTGTATTCTCCTGCGAGCCATCACCTTTTTCTCCATTTATCCTCACCGCATTGCCGAAGCCTTCGGCGCGATTAATAAGAACAAAGTTCCTGCTGCAATTAGTGATATCTATGGCGGTATTTTTCATATCGTCCCACTTCGGCTGCATACCTGCATCGGTTGTTTGCTTCGTGTGCCTGGGAAGATTCTCTGAGCCAATGAGTGATCCATAAAAAAATAAATGATGCTGAGGATCACGACCCACTGAAGGTGCGGTGATTCTAAATCCGTCGCGCTTATTAAAATGCAGATTTCCTGAACAGATGAGGTTCACCCCTTTGTTTCCGGGAAGGTTGATAGGTGTGGATACCACCCACTCACCGGGACCGATAATTACAAACTGCCCGATTTTCGCTGCTTTAATGGCCGCGTTGATTGCAGGGGCCACATTAGTTCCTCTCGCTGTGTCTTCATTAGAGGAGACCCTTGCATTCGGCTGCACTTCTGCTCCATCGGGCATGGCACTGGCAAATTCCGTAATGTTTAACGCATCCAGTTTTGCAGCATCTTCCGGGCGAACCTGCGCAAGGGCATCAATTGCCTCCTTAGGCACGCCATAAGTTTTGTAATCGCGATACGCTACATCGTCTTTCGTCGTCGCTTTAACTTTGGAAGATGGAGTTTGCTGGCAAGAAGCGAACACACCACCCGAGCAAAGTATTAAAATAAAAACAACTTCTTTCATGGGTAATTATTAAATGAATTATTTCTCTTCTATTTCTTTCTCATCAGATCGAGCAACTTTCTGTCAAGTTTCTGGCCGTACCAGTCTTCATATGCTACATCATCTCTGCGTGAATTCAACACACCGAAGTCTCCTGAAAATTCCCATAACGCAAAACCGATATCATTTGTCGTTAAGATGTCGAAGACATCATTTATCCAGGCGAGGAAAACATTGTGAGGCGTTTTGCGCCATGCACCACATTCACCGCAGTGCACACCTACTCCGCTGTTTTTAAGATCTATCCACGGCTTGTAAAACTTCTCCAGCATTTCCCTGCTCAGATATTTATCCCCAACCTGTCCGGGCCATTTCGGTTCAGGAACGTTGGTAGTATCCTTCATTGCCCACGGTGCTTTATAATGCGAAATGATCCCCGGATTATAACCGCGGCAACTCTGTGCGATGTCGAGATCCTTTATCTCAGGAATTACGTCGCTGCCTGTATTGTTTCCATCGGCAATAACAAGATGCTGAGGATTCTCTTTGCGAATGGTTTCCAATGCTGATTTGGCCACTTTGCGATAAACATCACCGGGAACGGCTGCACGTTTTGAATGCTGGTCGTTCATGTCTTCGCGATCGCTCGGCTCGTTAAGGAGATCGAAACTGATTTTTTTTGAAGAAACATTTTTATATCTCTTTGCCCACATTCCCCAATGAAAATTAAAAGCATCCTGTGCGGCCTGGTCGCGCCACAGGTTGAACGGCTCATTGAAGCCGGCGTTTACGCAATACCCAGGTGCGCGGTGAAGGTTGATGCTCACATGCTGGTTATACTTGTGCGCCAGCGCTACAAGTTTATCAATTTTTTCTACCTGTGCTTCATCTATGTTGTAGGTTTCTTCCGGAGTAATGTTTCGCGAACGATCTATTTTCAGATAATAAGGATACGCAATCGGAAGACGAACAAAGTCGAATCCCCAATCACGCATCCACTTGAATTGTTCTTCGGTAGTAGCACCACGTGAATGTGACGGATCGGGATTAAAAAAATCTGTAAGATTAAAGCCTTTCCATTTCGGTAATTTGTTCTTCGCGGAGATATTCGCAAATGATCCTGGCATGTTTAAGCCCAGCGCTGCGGCCGCGGCCCCCGTATTCCTGATAAATTCTCTTCGCTGCATGTAATTAATGGTTGAGGCTGTAAATCTACGGCGTATAATCAAACGGAAGCATGTTCGAGAGTTTTTCGTACTGGCCCCAGTGATTGTTGCTGATCAAACCTTTCGGTGAATAATAGCTGCCGTTGGGCTGAATATCAATGCCATCAGCAGAATCGAGGTAAATTTCAGAAGCCTCTGCCGTTCTGTTAAGATTCCGGTGGTAAACGACGGTCAATTTATTTTGAAAGAAAAGCCGTTTGCTTTTGTCGGGATTGGCCTTCATTAGTGTATCGAGGCTGTAAAAGGTTAGTTCTTCATCTTCGCGTTTTGCCAAAACTATGTAGCCCTGCTCCTGGAGATCATCACGATATAGTGCACGCATAAAGTGAAGCAATGATCCATAGAATGCCCTCTTCCGGTTTTTCATCCAATTCAACTTTTTCCTGGCATCGTTGCTTTCCATCTCCTTGAAATATGGATAACCGAGATAAACGACAATGTTATTATCGAAAGTGGCAGTAAACTCTTCGAGCTGAAACCGGACGACGTAACCAAGCGCCTTATTTTCTATAACAAGCGACTCATTTGCGCGGGCGGTCAAACGATTTGCCTTTTTATTAAATCTGAAACGCAGCGCCTGCGGATTAAGCAATTTGCAATGATCTGCATTTACAGTTGTACCGATAAAATTATCTGTAAAATACTTCCCCCATTTTCGCCATCCACCTTTATCAATTGGCTCGACAACTACTTCTTCTAATTCATTCGATTTCGGCTTCAACCTGATTTTTAGATCATGGGGATAGTCGCCACTTGAAACCATCGCCACAAAAGTTTGATAGCCTATTGCCGATACAATCAACTCATATTTTCCTTCGGGAACATTCTTCAGCGAAAATTCGCCGCTTGCGGAAGTGACTGTGCCCTTAGACGTATTACTGATGTACACACTGCAACCTGCAAGTGCCTTACCCGATGCATCAGTAACTTTTCCGTTAATAAATAACTCTTGTGAAATGGCAGCGTTAGCAATAAGAAATACGTTAACCGCCAGGAGATAAGGTAAGAGGGACTTCATCTACCTAAATATACTGGATGTAAGAGAACGAACCATGCGGGGTACTGATACGGCTAAGTGCTTTCTCCGCAGATTTCTCACGCTCGCGGCAGAGCCGCTCAATTCGAGATGACACACTAAACAGCTCTTCCCATCACATAAGACCCGGATATAACCTCAAATAAAGCTGATAACTCAGCGGATTCTTTCCATAAATATTATTCAAAACAGTTGGCGCAGCATACACACTAACCTGCCCGCCAACGGCGACCTTCACCTTTCCAAGCGAAAACAAATCATAATTATTCCCTAGCGAAAAGGCATGCACAGGAAAAACCTCGTGCTCGTCGAACCCGTTTTCCAGAACCAGTTCTTCCGCACTTTTTTGCGTCCACTCATACCGGGCGTAAAGTGAATTACGCGATTTACGCCATGCACCTTCAACGAGTAGGGCATTCTCGCCATCATGATTCTTCTTCTTATTCATACCCCACAGCGCCGTTGCGTTTACAAGCGATTTACCAACAGCAACAGCATAAACGGCAGACGCCGTTGTTTTAGCTACATTCTCTCCCGGATGAGCGGACTCGGGACTTTTTACATATCCATGTGACACCTGCAAGGCTACATTCGACGTGGGATTGTAAGAAAATCTTCCACTCCATGAATCGAAGCGGGGTTTGTCGAAACTATACCTATTTTCATTTGGCTCACGTCCCGTGAAAACCGATCCTTCCAGCTTAGTCTTTCCTACCCTGACACCACCCGTTACCACACCGAACGTAATATGAGTGGCATCGACCCAGTGATGAGAAATTGGTGAATTAGGATTATCGAGTGCTGAAGGTCTATGCATGAACGTAACCGGACCCAGAGCAGGCTCGCCGGGATAACCTACATAAACAAAAGCATCAGTTTTTTTCGAAAAAGCGTGTGAATAGCTTACCGATAATTCTGAAATGAAATCGTGCGGATGCTGCCTGTCAACGAGCGGCTGGTCCTTATATGTTTCGCCTGATTGATATAGCAGCGGATAGCCGCGTCCGCCCTGTGTGAGCGGATCCAGCGAAAGCATCACATTAAAATGAAACAGTCCTTTCTTGTTCACGGGTTTTTGACCCATCAGCATGAACCAATTGGGGGCATCAAAATCTTTGTCGCCACGAGTTCCTTTGTTGGTAAAATCCTGGTGGTTATACCGAAGAAACAAGCTGCCATGCATCATAAACATCCAATCTTTTGAGTGCTTCATTACACCATACATGGGCGATGCATCCGGTAGCCAACCCGTTCCGGAACCGTTGCGGTTCATTGGAAGATGCAAAGAAAATGCGTGACTCATGGATTGCTGCTCCATGCTGTGATGCTCGTGTTGTGCAGAAGAACCCAAAGCAGTTCCCATTAACAGGAAATAAAAAAATACTCTTTTCATCATGATAAAATTTTTATCAGCATGAAAGCGCTCATACCAATCATTAATGCATCTTCGATTATCGTTACGGTAGTCATAGGCAGGTTGAATACTGCACCAAGACAGGCACATCTTATTTTCCGTTTATTCAGCACGCTTTGCAACACGCCGATTATACTAATAGTCATCACAACAAATGTTACGCCGTTAGTTATTAGCGGATCAAACCCTGTAAGAAAGGCAACACCCAGTGCCAGTTCAATAAAGGCATAAACGTAGCCCCACGGCCGCCATCGCTTAGCTATGATATCGTATGTAGAATAGCTGTCTGCAAATCCCCGGAGGTCGAGCAGTTTAAAGAAGGAGAAAACAAGAAAAAAACCGGCCATAAAATGCATCATCCACACTTCCCAATTAAAGCCACCTTTCAGGATTTCAAGCAGCACCGTGATCGTAATGATGTAGGCAAATATTAAGAGTATAGGCTTATAGGTTTGGAACCAACTTCGTGTCTCGCCATCCTCAATTGGTTCCATTTGATGATGTACGTCTGATGATTCACTCAACTGATATTTCGGATAATCTTTCAGCGCATTTTGCAACGAAGACGTCGCGATGTGCCTTTCCATCTCTATTGTGGCTGTTTCAGAAGGTAAATCAATACCTACTTTTTTTACCCCATCTACTTTGGAAAGCAGCGATTGCACTTTCGCCTGGCAGCCCGCGCAAGTCATACCCGTAACTTGATAATTATGTGTCATAAACTTGAATTTTTACAACACAAAATTACCCGCAACTATGCCGCCGGGCTGTACATAATCGCCTGAATGATGTATATAATTTTTGGATTTTACCCCTGGATGGTGGAAATATTCTTTTTCAGCTCCCAGTATCGGGGATCTTTTTTCAGCTCGTCAAATACAGGGTACTCCAGGAAGAAATTTACGGGTGCTGCCCGCCGTTCTATGCACCGGTTGATATGATGAAACACTTTATCGTAATCTCCTATAGCGAACCACACACCTGCGAGGTCGCCATCTAAAACAACATCCGGCTCACTACGCTGCCATTCTTCGATTTTATTAACCACTTCGATCGCTTCTTCCTTTCTACCCAACTTGCCGAGCGAATAACCGACGCCCATCAAACCCTTGAGAGGATGATTGGTTAAACGATGTACTTCCAGGAATAGTTCGAGAGCCTTATTCCAATCACCTTTCATGCCGATTGCCCATGCTCTCAACTCAATGCCTCCCCGCATCTCCGGAACAATCTCCAGCACCTTCTCTGCCTGCACCAGCGCATCCTCATACCGTTCCGCAAAAACGTACATGTTGCCAAGAGATTGGTTTACCCCCGGACTGAGCGGATCAATTTTGGCGGCTTCTTCAAGCATTCTTAACGGCTTCTTCCTTCTGTCCTACAGTGATATAGTAATACCCAAGCATTTTGTATGCTGACACCGCACCGGGATTAAGTTCAATCACCTTGTGAAGAGCATCAGATGCTTCCTTCCACTTCCATTCGTAATAAAGAAGTCTGGCTGCTTTAGCGGTAAGCGCTTCCGGCAGGGTACTGTCCAAATGGAGAGCCTTATCGGCGTACTCTTTTACCAGATCGAAGGCCTTCGACGGCGACATCTGCCCGGTGGATCCGAGATACGCATATGTTTCTGCAACCAGGGCATATGCAAGCGCATATTCTCTGTCTTCCTTTATTGCTTGTTCGAAGAAATTCAATGCAACTTTTGCGTCAGCAGGCGTCATCCGGTTCCGGAAGTGAAGACCTTTTAGATAGTACGTGTAAGCCTGGATATTGCCAGCGTTGTGCTTAGACTTACCAGCCGACGGAAGGAGATTTTCTTTTAGACGATTGGCGATAATTCCGCTGATTTCGTCCTGCACTTCAAAAATGTCTGTCAGATTTCTGTCGTAATTCTCCGACCAGATGTGATAGCCATCGGAAGCATTGATAAGCTGAGCGGTTATCCGTACCCGGTTGCCACTTTTTCTAACACTGCCTTCGAGTATTTTATCAACGTTTAGTTTGAGGGCAATATCGCGTATATCGTCGTTCTTGCCCTTGAACGCAAATGCCGATGTACGGGAGGTTACCTGGAGGCCATCAACCTTTGTAAGGGAGTTGAGAAGCTCCTCTGTGATGCCATCACTAAAATATTCATTGTCCACATCCGCACTCATATTAACAAATGGAAGGACAGCCAGCCGGTTCATCGGCGGCCTGGTTTTTCCTTTAATCGCATCGCGCTTCGGAACAATAATGCTGTCATGGCTGATAGCATATACCCGCGCAGGCTGTTTGATATTCTTCAATTCAAAATAGCCGAGTTCAACAGCATGGATATCGTCCTGATTTTTTATTTCGTCGAACACTTTCTCAGAGATGAGGATGCTGCCCGCAGGTGCGAGCGATTCGATTCGGGAAGCGAAATTTACGCCGTCACCATATATATTGGTATCATCGATGATTACGTCACCGGTATGGATTCCTATTCTTACGTCGACCTTTGGCGACTGCAACAAATGTTGTTGAATAAACAATGCACTGTTAACGGCATCGATGGCGCTATTGAAAATGCTTAGTGATCCATCTCCATAATATTGCAGGGTCTTTCCGTTGAATTGCGCAATTCCATTATCGAGAACTTCTTTGAGCCGCATTCGCTTTTCGCGGGCAAGTTGTTCATTTTCCTGCATGAGGGCTGTATAGCCCGTCATATCCGCGAATAATATTGCAACTAATTGCCGCATGAAGGGGCAATTTACGGGGGAAAGAAGAATGTTTTGTTTTAACGGGCTTTAAACTCTCCAAAATGCCAAAGTATACCAGATGGATCGTGGAGATAACACTCCTTGCCCCATTCGAATGTTCGAACGGGAACCAGTCTAACACCTTCGTACTTTGATGGAAGGTCGAGTGCAAACAGTTCCTTAAAATGCGCATCTACATCTTCGACCTCCAGAAACACCTGCGAATTGTCTACCCAATCTTTTATATAATCGCTCTGGAGGTAAAATGCGATTGCTCCGTTTTTGAATACGGACATTGTTGGGAATAACACGGTTTCAGTGAATCCCAGGTCTCTATAGAAGCTCCGTGATAATTCAAAGTTTTGAGCTCCAATGAATGGGCGGATAGATTTGGCGCGATGCTGCATAAACAATGTTGTAAGCGTAAAAGTTACTTGAATTTCTGCAGGTATCGGCTTTATTGAAGTAATTTAAACGCAGCTAAAAATTTTAGGCATATGAAAGTTTTTTGTGTAATCGCCCTGGTGATTTGTTCATTGTTCGCAAGCGCCCAGGCGTGGAACGGAAAGCAATGCGCCGTTGTACTCACTTACGACGACGGATTAGGCGTGCATCTTACAAATGGGATACCTGCATTAGATGCTGCCGGGTTGAAAGGAACGTTTTACATCGCCGATTACACAAAGTTATTGCGGTCTCAAATACCTGGGTGGCGCAAGGCTGCGAAGGAGGGCCACGAGTTAGCCAATCATACGATGTCGCACCCATGCGAAGGTGGACGTCCAGGAAGAGAATTCGTGCGACCTGAAAATGACATGAACAATTATACGGTTAAGCGAATGACCGACGATATATTATCGCTGAATAATCTCCTGCATGAAATAGATGGCAAAAGCGAGCGCACGTTTGCCTATCCTTGTGGCGACCAAAAAATTCATGACTCCTTTTATCTTGATCCGGTTAAAAATAAATTCCTGGCGGCGCGCGGCGTAATGAGTGGATTTCCAACTAAACTTTCCGAAATCAATTGGTTCGATATCAATTGCTATTCAGTAGCTGGTCAATCTGGGGATGAATTAATTAACGTTGTAAAAGAGGCCGAGAAGAAAGGAGCACTGGTGGTGTTTTTGTTTCACGGCGTTGGTGGCGGACATGCGTTGAATGTTTCACTTGAGGCTCACAGGCAATTATTGCAATACCTGCAACTGAACAAAAATAAAATCTGGAATGCAACCATGCTGGAGGTTGCGAAACTCGGCAGAAAAAAGGCTTAACTTATTTTGCCAGTTTTTTCGCGCGGGCTTCAACTTTGCTCCTGAAATCCTTTAGTAATTTCTTAAGATCAGCGTTGCAATCAGTGCAGCTTTTATCGATATCTGAGAAATATTCGTCGATATCTTTTTGATATTCCTTATTGGAGGAGGCATAGATCTGGTAAGCAATATCACCTTGTGCAGTCACGCGTTCGGTTGGAGTCATGAAGGAGTAGCTGCTCAAAAATTCTTTTGGATGAGAGTACACGTAGGTCTTGAGATATGCAGATAGCATTTCTGAGGCATCACCGTCACTTGACGGACGTGCCTGCCTGTATTGCTTCAATGCAGCTAACCTTACCGAGGCATCATCAGACTGGAGGCTATCCAGCCATGAATACTGTAATGCGGTACTATCAGCCGTGCTGGTGTTTGTATCTGCTGCAACTGGTTCTGATTGCGCACCAGGAACAGCGTCTGTCTCTGTATTATTATCAGAGCAACTCACAAAAAATAAAACGACGATCAACAATTTTAATCTACCCATAATCTGTTACTGAGTTTATGAAGAAGCAGGGTTAAATAATTTCCGGGTGAGCCACATAATCGCGATGGCCGCGAGCAGGCCACCCAGTAAACCGGTAATGCCACCGAGAATCATATTGTTATAACCGAGCACGTTAAATTGAAACAACCTCCAAATCAGCCATCCTAGTCCGATTCCACCAATTGCGCCAATGAGTCCAAGTGACATAAAGACAAATATTCGCACACCCGAAGCTACAGACTTACGGTAAATAGCTACGCCAATAGAAGTTGAAACAACGCCTCCTGCTATAAGCAGGAACAGAAACAATAACACTGCCATAATTATTACGAATGTTGCTGCGGCAATGCCTACCATAATTGCACCTGCCATCAAAGCAAATACTGCGAGGAATGTATCGGTTCCTTCTTCCGATTCATTGGCATTATGCAATTGCTGAATGGACGCAGTATCAGTCCCAACAGCATCCTGCGGAAAGCTTTGCTGCATTAAGCCGAGAACCATTATTATCACTAGAGCAAATTTCAGCATGGCAGTTCTTCTCTGTGGGGATAAAAGTATCGAATAATAGAGAATAAGGCTGGTTAAAAAGTTACATTTAGACGTGTTTATTCCGTTTCAAAACCTTCGGCGGCACGGCATCGTCGCCATGCTTTTTGTGTTTGCTACTGCATGTACAGATAAAAAGTATGTGATGACAATCAATAATTTCGCACCCGATAAATCAAAAGGTGTTGAAACGCACAATATTTATGCTGGAAACGACTCAATCGCTTACTCGCAGGCTACGGTAATATTTTACCTGGCTTTACACGCCTACAACAAGATTGCTGACGAGTCGAAGCCGTACGTAACACGGCCTGTTGATTATATACTAAAAAATGAGTACAATAAGAGTGTGGATTCGTTGCTGGGTGCCACTACAACGAATAGTATTAAAGAGTCAAAAAAGTCGCTCATCAATTAGCAACCCTTAAGAAGCATGTTTGCATATTCATCAGGGAGCCCGGATTCCTCAATTGCTTTAGCGGCGGTTACTACATCATAATCGAACCGGTGAAACTTAATATCGACAGAATTATTTGAGGTAGCTGAACTTTTATCATGAATATGTAAAGTTACATAGCACCCGCGCGGGTCGTTATCTTTTGGTTTACCTACTGAACCGGTATTCACGGCGTGCCGGTACTTTGGTATGCCATAATGTGTATCCTTCAACACCCTGTGAAACGGCTTATGGGTATGGCCAAAACACATGATGTCGGCATCAGCCTCCTGCATTATGCGAAGCAGACTTTTATCATCACGGTCTTCAAAAAGGTATTCATTTATTTTCCGCGGACTCCCATGCACGAAAAGAACTTTTAATTTGTCATCATTTAATTGAAACTCCAATCGCATGTGCGCGGGAAGCGTTCTCAAAAACTTTCGCTGCCCCTCTCCTATTATATTGTTTGTAAAAGATATGGACACAGCACCATTCGCCTTCTCGACATCCGTTTTATAAGCGCAGCCACAATCATCAGAGCGCCTTCCGATTCCAAAGTCATAGTTGCCTGCGATCGTTGGAATTCCTCTTTTTTTAATTTCATCTACAACCTCGTTGGGCCAGATGTTATACCCGACCAAATCACCGAGACAATAAATCGCATCAACGTCTTGTTTTTCGACGTCTGCGAAGAAACCTTGCAGCGCAGGAAGGTTTGAGTGAATATCGCTAAACAGTGCAATCTTCATTGTTTAATATGTTTACTTACAACAACCAGGTTCGCAACAAGGTGATTTTGACAATGGTTTTTCGGCGTAGACAGTAAGACTGAAGATGCCCGCGCCATTTGATCTGAAGTCGACAAGTTCATCTGCAGATAAATACTGCAGCAAAATATCATCCGGTATGCTGATTACTTTCTCTTTTTGGATAGTGATGTTTTCAAAACCATTCTTTTCAATAATTCCCAGATAATCACTTTTCTGAATTGCACCCGACACACACCCCGCATACATTTCGGCCGCCGCCTGAATGGTCGAAGGAAGTTCTCCTTCAAGAACGATGTCGGAAATTGAAAAATGACCGCCCGTCTTCAATACACGAAAAATTTCCTTCATCACAGCCGCTTTATTCGGAACAAGGTTCAACACACAATTGCTTACGATAACATCAGCAATATTCGAGTCCACCGGAATTTGTTCTATGTCGCCCTGGATAAAGTCTATGTTAGTAAATCCCCTGGTTAAATTATTCTTGCGGGCCAGCTCAATCATTGCCGGTGTAAAATCAATTCCGATCACCTTACCAGATTCACCCGTTTCATGCCGCGCGATGAATGCATCATTACCTGCGCCACTCCCTAAATCAATCACCACATCACCTTGCTTGATTTTCGCAAACTGCGTGGGTAGTCCACACCCCAGGCCAAGATCTGCTTCAGCATTATAACCTGCAAGCTCATTATAATTGTCGCTCATTATGTTTGTTACATCGGTTGAACAACAGCCGGATCCGCAGCACGAAGAAGCGTTCACCTCTTTATCTTGTAAAGCAATTTGTCCGTATTTTTCTTTTACTGCTTCTTTTAGTTCGATATCTGTGAGCATATTAAAAGTTTTAGTGTTTCTTAATTGTTATATTACGATGAATGCATGCAAAAAAATTTAACAGCAGCTAGCTGGGGAAATGTCTTTAAAAAATGTATTGAAAAATTCCCGGTACTGTTTCCACACTTTGGGATCTATGCAATAGCAAACGCTTACTCCTTCTATGCTTCCCTGGATTATTCCTGCATTTTTTAACTCTTTCAAGTGCTGTGATGTTGTTGCCTGGGCCAGTCCGATTTCATCGACGAGGTCGCCACACACGCATTCATTTTTCCTGACCAGGTGCTGAAGTATGGCTATCCTCGCAGGATGCGCCAAAGCCTTTGCCATGGTTGCCAGTTCGTTCTGCTGTTTTGTAAACAGGTCTGTTTTCGTTAATCCCATATGTATCGCAATATTACGATTAATAAATTAATGTTTCCAAATTTTTTTTCGTGTGCGTTCGAAAAAGTTTTTGCGTTGGCGTTTTGGGAAGTTGGCTCCCAGCAGGTGCCCATCATTCAGCAGATACCGGTTAGGTTTGTTCTTTTTTGGAAAGGAAAAATGAATATCAATATTTATTTATTGTTTATCAATAAATATTTATTAGTATTTGCATATTCAATTTATACTAGATTATGTCACAGAACAAATAACTTCGTATTTACAGGCTTACATATTGTTGCCTGGGTCATCTTCGTTGGCTTGTGCATAGAAGCCGGTGCGCTTGATAGTCAATTTTATTTTTAGTATCTACAAACCTGAATTTGTCCAAAACCTGTATCAAAAGCTGGACTTAAGTGAAATGTATAATAGTAGCAAATGGGCTTTCTTCGGTATGTATAGTTTCATCCTGTTCATCTCGATTTTGAAAGCATTCTTATTTTATGTGGTCATCAGGCTATTATGGACAACTTAGATTTATCAAAACCATTCAACAGTTTTGTTTCAGAACAAATAACACAAATTAGTTACTATCACTTTTTCCATTGGAATATTAAGTTATATAGCCCGACAAACAGCCAAAAACTTGCAACATCATGGTTTTGCTATTGACAACCTAAACCAGTTTTGGGCAGACAGCCAGGCATTTATTTTGATGGCGGCTGTTATCTATGTTATTGCGACTATTTTTAAAAAGGGAGTTGAAATCCAAAACGAAAACGATTTAACTGTTTAACTATGCCAATCATTGTAAACTTAGATGTGATGATGGCAAAACGGAAAATTTCTCTGAATGAACTTTCTGAAAAAGTTGATTTGACATTATCTAACCTTTCTATTTTAAAAACCGGAAAAGCAAAAGCAATCCGGTTTAGCACCTTAGAAGCTATTTGTAAAGCCTTAGATTGCCAGCCGGGTGATATTTTAGAATACGTGAGTGACAAGAAAAAACTAAGGTAGAATGAAAAGCTTGTTCAGGTCGCACTGATCACGCCCTGATTTTTGCAGGCACAGTTGATGACCTTTGGCCATTCGCGCGATGTATGGGTACTTTCTTCACTCAAAAACCAAACAACGTGAAATCAATCCGAATGGCGCTCTACGCAATCACAATTTTCTGCACCTTGATAAGCTGTAAAAAAGGGACCGACGATGCTGGTAATAGTTGCGAAGATGATAATACTGCAGAAACGACTTTTACCAACAACGGAAATATATCGCTTCATGTCGAAGTAGCCACTTCACTTACTCCCCAGTTTGAACCCATCAGTCCATCAATAAGTGTTGAACTGGCGCCAGGGGCGTCGGTGTCGAAGGGACTTTATGCTGACCAGTATTTTATCATCTGGAGCAGAGGCTGTCCAACAAATTGCAGCACGATCACTTATTATTCTAAAACATATGCTTCGTGCACCAAAAATCAGGAAACGCAGGGGCTTCCTGAATGATCCGGCTGCCTTCCAGCGTTCTTGACTTCGGAACAACATTCCCATTTTGAAACAGGACTGAACCGAGCAATCGGCTGAAAACCGCTCTGGTGGCGGGTTGTAGCTTTGGCATATGGATTGAAAACATAGTTCAGGTTTTTCATAGGATATTGGATTTAAAACACGGCCTGGGTTTCTACCCGGGCCTTTTTCTTGGAGGTTAGATAATAAAAGCAAAAATTGCCGGCTATGTCATTGATTTCTTCAGCAACCTCATGTAAAATCAAATCGCTTAACTTTCCTCAACACAAACAAACAAAAACCTAAACGTAATTCCACAATGAATTTTGAACAACTGGTTCCGAACGTTTATTATGTGAATATCACGGATGGCCTGAAAATGTTTGTCGACTGTTTAGAATTTGCGATCGGACATAATGAACTAAAAGCCGACCACCCCTTTTGCGTACTTAATAAAAACGGGTTAAGTATTTATCTCTTCCAACATGAAAAGCTGGCGAAAGAACATAACCCGGAATTTCGGTTAGTCACAAAAAATATCGAAGAAGTTTATAAGAAGGTGTCTGCTTCTCACCCGGAATTCCTTCACCCGAACCTTAAATATGTAACCCTTCGCCCGTGGGGTGCGAAGGAATTTGCAGTAAGGGACGAGCAGATTTGTATCATCTTTCAACAATGGTAAAACCGGTTTCGCGCTTCCGCAAGAAAACATCCACTCATCCATACGTTCCCCTTGGCACGAGTATTTATGTAATAGCTTGTTGAATTCACATCAATCCCTTTCATGAGTAATGGTGCTACACGGCACCATTACTTCTTAGGTCATCTGCCTGAACAAACTTTATCTGCAAAAGCCGCACGCTTTCGCTACCTTAAGGGTACTTATAGGCACGTCATGATTTGAGCCTTCAAATCAACGGTTACCATTCAGGCGGTAATACTTTGTTTCCTTCCTCCCATGCGCTAGCGATAAGATTCATTTAAATATTATCGTTATGTCGGATTTTGAGGAGCAGATGCGCAAATTCAAACAATTGCGCGTGGATTTTTACACGTTGCGGGAAGAGTTTAAGAAGAGCATCCAGGAGTTTAAAAAGTTGAATCGAGAACGAAGTCTTGTCAATACAACTGACATTGACGCAAAAGAGTTTAGTCCCAACGACGAAGACAGCCCGAGCGAAAGCAATTAGCCTGATCCGTCTTTCACTTCGGAATAATTACACTCACTGTACAACCTTTCCCGGGAGCTGTGTCGATTGTCATCGTTCCATTCAAAAGATCCGCGCGTGTGAACATATTCTTCAATCCGATACCGGTTGTCTTCGTCCGATCACTGAATCCCTTGCCGTTATCACGGATCGACAACACGGTATTGTTTCCCTCCTGGGCAAGCTGTATCCAAACTTTGGTAGCCCCGGAATGTTTAAGAATATTATTGAACTGTTCCTGGACGATTCGATAAAGGGTAAGCTTTTGTTCGACTGGCAAGTGCGTATGATACGAACCATGCTCAACGCTCACCTCTATGCCTGCCGATTCGTTCACTGTAGCAGCGAGCGACTCGATAGATTCGACCAATGATCGGTTGCCAAGAGTTGGTGCAGACAACCGGTGAGACAAATTCCGTATTTCGGCAATCGCGCTTTTAGCAAGTTCGGCCGCCTGCGGAGCCAGGTGACCATGTTGCTCTTTGTCCTGGGCAATTAACTCCAGGTATAATTTTATGGATGTTAATATCTGGTTGACGTTGTCGTGCAGTTCGTGACCAATTGCTTCGCGCTCGCGATCCTGTGCAATAATGATTTGCTGGATCAGTTGTCGCTGGTGCAGCACTTCAGCCTTTCGCTGTTGATGAGCAGATTGTTTTCGATGCAGCAATAACAGGATAACCAAAAAAGAAAATAACATAACCAGCACGCTGGTGATGATAACATAGGTGAGATCCTTTGCGCGCCGCTTGAGAAAACCCGCGAACACATCCTCCTCGGCACGCCCTACTGTAGCGAGCATCGGGTATTCCCTGATGGACCTGTAACTAAAAACAGTAGGGACTCCCCTGATGGCATCTTTGGCAAAATAAAAACTGTCCGCGTTGTTACGGATATGTCTGAACAGCGGGCTTTTGCTGATGTTTTCACCGTTTGTTTCCAGCGCCCCGGTGCGTCGTGCATATGTTGTACCGTCCAGCGCAATCAAAGAAATGATATCCTTCGGCAACAGGTTGGCCTCATCATAGAAAGAGGTGAAAATAGAAGGGTCGGTCTGAATCACCAGCGTGGCCTGGCTGAAGTGGTGAGGGAGCACACGACTAAAATTAAGAACAGATTTGGCGCCATTGGATGTGCGGGAGGGTGTACTGATGATGATACGCGTGGCTACGCCGGTTTTTACCGGGTTATTTTTATCCGTTATCCGCCTGGCCTGCCAGGCTGCGGTGTCAAAGCCTTTACTTACAGCAATCATTTCGCCATTCTCCCCTACTACAGCTCCCCCTTCAAAAAACCGGTTGTTCCATTCTTCACTGGCAAACGTTCGATTGAGATCAATAGATGCGCCGTCGCTCTCGTACTGATTGCCGATCAGTTGCAGCGCTGCATTCACATTGTAAATCGTACTGACCGTATATTGCTCGAGTGCTATGGCCAAACCTGTATTTCGTTCCACTGCTGAAGCAACAACAGCCGATCGATCCTGCCGTTGGTTACGAAGAAAATTCATCCACACAATGATGAGGAAAACGAGGCATAGTGCCGAAATGCCGGCGATGATCCGGTCTCCTTTAATGATTGGCAGATCCATGCCTTGTGGTGTTGTAAGATTCAGCGAATGTAGAGCGGTCTGGCCCGCACATCATTACTAAATGTATCACTAAAAATTGGCTTGTTCATGATAAACGAAAGTTCGCCCGTACCGTTAAAACACGGTGATCAAGTCAGTAGAACACAACCCTGCTGAATCTTTCCGGGTCGAGGCTATCGCTACGCACCAATTATTGGAGACCTGCAGAAGTGGTATTGAAAAACGAAAGATATTCCTGGAGATATTCTTTCGGAGTGGTTCGCCATTCGGTTATACGCGTCACGTTTGTCCGTATACACTGGTACGAAAAGTCGTTCAGTATGTCCATCACCTTTTTGTTCGGCGTAAGCTGCGTGGTCGGACCTGCGGTAAACGCGCCGCGATTCCCGGTCTTTTCGCTCCTGGCGATCTCCAGTATGGCATAATAAACCGGCAGCCGTGCAGATCGTACGCGGCTATGAAAGGTTGGCGTTTTAATTACAGCTTTTTCAGCGCCATCGAATATCGCGTTGTAGCGTGCAATCAGCGAGTCGCTTAAAAATGTTTCTTTATCATCTACAGGCGAGCCAAAGATGGACATTTTAACGCCCTTGTTCGACTGGTTGTTATCATGCAGGAGGTTAATGTATTCTTTTATAGCCGGAGCAGCGGCCCCATAGTAACCCGCTAAAAATTCGTCCATTTCTTTTTCAATATCGACGTCCGGATTCCATTCTAATCTCGCAAGAAGGTAGGCACGCAACTGTGCAAATTCTCCTCCGCGATCCCTGTTTCCCTGCTCAAAAAGAGCTGACACCCTGTTCTTGTGCAGGAATTGAAGGTTCGGTTGCAGTATTCTGAGATTCGGAAATGGTGCGAGCAGATTGGAGAAACGTATCACATAATCCCAGACCAGTATATTATCGGTGATCTTGCCCCATCCCACTAAGTCTTCGCTAAACGCAGTATCTGCTATTTCCATCGGATCATTCCTGGAACTTTCAATGCTGCATAGCATGATGTTTACATTTTTGCGCGGCACTATTCCCTTGGGTGGTACCCTTGAATATTGGTAGGCGAGAGTGGAGATGATTTTGTCGGGAAAGCTGTCCGCAACTTTATTCACGAACGTCAGCAACGACCCCATGCCCAGCGCGGGATATTGCTCTCCCCCGTGAGTGGAAAGCATTTTTTCTTCAGGTCGGAATGCGGCAAATTGCTGGTCAAGCTTTGCGCACGCATCGCAGCGGCAAAAGTTGACGTTATCATTTTGACTGACCGACCAATACATTGCGTCAGGCTTTTTGTCCATGGCTGACTTCAGATTTTTACAGACGATCTGAAGCACCTCGGGATTGCTGAGGCACAATTGAGCTTCAGGTTGCACACTGGTCTTGTCCCACGAAGGAACAAGCCCTGTATGGCGGGTTCCATCATAAAAGCTGAAATATTCTGGGTGCGTGGCTCCATATTCCGCCGGGTCGAGAAGCGTGTGGAAGGTATGAACGAATAAACCCCATTGACTTTTTTCGCCGTTTTTGTCGCTTACAGAATTCAGCTTGTGCCAGTCCATGTATTCCGGGTCCGACACCTCGTTATAGTATACTTCGCGAAATGCGAAGGCGGGCAGCTGCGTGTCATCTATCGATTGGAGGGTAATCTTCTTTCTTTTCGGCACATACGTTTCGTCGGCCGCATATTTCCGGCATCCGAGGTACTTGTCAAGGAAAGTATACACTCCATACAAGACGCCTTTTTTATTTCCGCCGGTGATGATGAGTTTTTTATCAACCGTACGAATCAGGAGTCCATCCTGCTTAAACGATGCGTACGGAATGTTTTTCGTCTGCTGCCTGTTCACGTTACCTATCAATATTTCCGCGGGCTTCTCCTGCGCGTTATCGAATGACGTTGGCAGTGTGACGCCTGTAATGCGGTATAAATAATCCTGCAATGTTTTGGCGGCCTGTACTTCGATGGCGCTTGCCTTTTCTGGCATCACGATCGAATAGGCAGATTTTCCATTATTGACTAGTGTAATTTCCTGGGCGCGCGCCGTAACACAGCACAGCGCGGGAATAAATAAATAAAAAAGTTTTCGCATTGATGTTGATTTGGCAAGTATAACAATCGATAACAATGATGGATAAGTCATCAACCAAAATAATCTTTTTTCAAATCAAAAGCGTATGATGTTGACCGAAACTTTTCAATACTATTGCCCGAATATTTTTTGCGAAACGCACTCGGCGTGTCGCCTGTACTTTTTTTGAAGAGCTTGTTGAAATGAGAAACGTTTTGAAAACCCGAAGCATCCGATACCGCAGCAATACTGCTGTCACGCAACAGTAGTGTGCGCGCCTGGCTGATGCGGTATTGGTTCACAAAATCGGTGAAGGTCATCCGCGTATGCTTTTTGAAATACCTGCAGAACGCTGGTGTACTTAAGTGGACCAGCAACGCCACATCGTCTACATGCACCGTATCCTGGTAATGTTGTTGAACGTATTCGTAGATCGTGCCCATACGGATCTTATCATTTAGAAAAAGTTTTACACTGGTGTCGGTTTCGTTGAGGATGGCTGCTTCCGTCGAGTCGGCCAGCAATCGAAAAATGTCCAGCAGCGAAAATAGCTGGGTAAACTTATCCTGACCTTGCATCACTTTGAGCCGGGCGCCCACCGCTGCCTTAGTATCTCCCGTAAATGCAAGGCCGCGCGCCGCGCGATGGAAAAGTTGGCGAATCTGTGCCAGTTCGGGCGCTTGTTGGAGGGCCGTTCCGATAAAATTTTCGGGCACCTGCACCACGATCTGCATGTACTCCGCTTCCACGCCATAGTCAAAATTCAGGTGCGGGATGTTCGGCCCGATCAGCACAAGATCGCTGTTCATGTAATTAGAAATATGCTGCCCCACATGTCGGATTCCGGTGACCGCTTCCACATAAACCAATTCGATCTCCGGGTGATAATGCCAGAAAAAGTAGTTCTTGAGCCGTGGAGTAAACAGGCGAAAAGACTGGCCGGCATTGGCCGTCACCGTCTCCTTAACAATTTTCAATGACTAATTTTCAACTAAAGCTAACAAAACTGGTCAATACAGCATCAATATTGGTTAAGCACGTTGAATTGATCTCCGGAAATTCAACGCATTTTTATCCTTTCAAAACACGCGATATGCAACCGACCATGACACCTACGATGGGCACCGCCAATGCTCACAAAGATATTCCCGGCAATCCCTCTACTTCGAAAACCAGTAACGTTAAATTAAATGACCGCAGCAACGGAAAACCGCTTAGGATTTTATCAGAAGCAGACTGGCAATTCTGGATACAAAATGGTTATATAGTGATTAAGGACGCGGTTCCGAAGGAACAAGTTGACCGATTGGCAAAATTTCTCTGGGAGTTTGAAGAAAAAGATCCCAACAATCCTGATACATGGTATGCTCCTCCGCGCGCCGAGATGAAAATGAAGGAACTCACCAACACTGGCATGGTAGAAGTGTACAACCACCAGTTTCTGTGGGATAACCGTCAACACCCAAAAGTTCACCAGGCTTTTGCTGATATCTGGGGAACAGAAAAACTTTGGGTAACCATCGATCGCGCAAATCTCAACTTCCCTATTCGCCCGGGACATGAATACAAGGGATTTATTCATTGGGATTATGATCCTGAAACAAGGCCGCAAAACGTACAGGGTGTTCTGGCTCTCGCCGATCAGACAGATAAAGGCATGGGCGGCTTTCAATGTGTTCCTGAATTGTACAGAACTTATGACACCTGGAAACTTTCGCAGCCTGAAGACAGGGACCATTTCAAACCCGATGTCACAGGTTTTGAAATTGAAAAGATTTCCATGGAGGCCGGTGATCTGTTAATCTTTAACAGTACCCAGCCACACGGTATTCGTGCAAATACCAGTGGAAACAAGGTTCGAATCGCCCAATATATTTCCATGATGCCGGCTGAAGAAGAAAATGAAGAACTGAAAAACTGGCGCATTTCATCATGGAAGGAAAGAAGGGCTCCGGAAGGATACGCCTTCCCGGGCGACCCAAGAAAATGGGAACAGACTAAATACGCAGCAGCCGAACTGTCGTCGCTCGGTAAAAAATTACTAGGCGTAGAAAAATGGTAAAATGGTCTTCATGGGAATGATGGAAAGGAAAACATCTGAGACTTTCCTTAAATTGCTGCTATGGAAAAAAGTGTGCATGCAGAAGTGCTATTTCAGACAACAGAGCAAAGAGAATCAGGAAACGTTACTTATCGCATCTTTTTAGATGGCGCCTATAGAAATGTCGAAGGAGAGGTATCGTGGAAGAAGCTCTCCAACCAGGAACTCGTGAGGCAACTGGAACAGGTTTATTTTACGGAACGGTCAGGACGAGTGAGTTGAGCGTTCCGGCACCCATGATACCTACACGAGATGAAAAAATAGCTTACAAAGTAAAGCTTCGGCAATTCTGCGAAAATTTACTTAGTCAACGCATATCTGCCACACGTGAGGCGATGGCGAATGCACAGGCGGCGGCTAACGCCGAAGGGAAGAGCTCTGCAGGCGACAAATACGAAACCTCCAGGGCGATGAGTCACCTGGAAAAAGATATGCATGCACGCCAGCTACTGGCACATACAGAACAGTTGAGTG
Source organism: uncultured Chitinophagaceae bacterium (assembly GCA_963782225.1). Classification (GTDB taxonomy): domain Bacteria; phylum Bacteroidota; class Bacteroidia; order Chitinophagales; family Chitinophagaceae; genus Flavitalea. Next base: position 2,590,977 of record CAWAIQ010000004.1, on the reverse strand, counting down.
CACTGCTCAACATCAATGTGCACGAGATTTATTCAACAGCTGTTGCGGGAAGTTTTATTTGTTGCGAAAATGTAAACATTTTTGTTGCAGCCGGTTTGGCAAAACATTCAATAAATGCTGTAGACATCATATTTATTTCTCCGACTTCACCACTTGCCGGAAAGTTGATAGGTAAAAAAATCGGGGACTACTTTGATATGAATGGACCCACGAAAATTGTTGAAATATTCTGATCAAGAAGAATAACTACATTAATTCCGTTTCGGTTTTATAATGTGCAACCTGTAAGCAACAGAGCTGTCAGCAACAACGCAAGGCATCCCATCCTGTTTTAGGCGATACACATCCTGGATGCGGGTATCGTAAACTTTCTCTGTAAGTAGAGGCGTAACTCTCATTGCGTTCATAGGATGGTTGTAAGTGCGAGGAGTTAAGTAAGCAATCACTGGACGAGTACTAATTTTCGCGGCACTCTGAGCACTGTCTTGAGTAAAAGCTGTAAGTGCAAACAGCAAAAATAAAGCGAGGATAGAATAAGGTTTCATGACATATCACGGTTTCGACTAAAGTACGACAAATGTCGTTTCGCTACACGGTGAGTCCGTGGCTGCTGATCATCGACAGCGTCGTTCTCCTTTGATCAGCCTGCTGATCGTAGTGTCGCAAGTGTGGCGCGTGTTGCGACTTAACCCCGCGCACAATCATTTAATTCCTTGGCTTGCCTGTTATATTTCCCGCTACCTTTAATTAAACGGTTACGCGATGAAACATGCTTGCATCCTCCTTCTCATTTTTTTCGCGATGTTATCTGCATCGTTCGGGCAAAAAAAATCTTTTGTCACTTCACCCAACGGGCGGATCGTCTTTGACCTCCACGTAAATTCTTCAATGGTTTTTTACAGTGTAAAATTGGATGGGAGCCTCCTCGTTCAACCTTCCCGATTGGATTTACAGCTGAGCGGGTCGTCGGGCAATAATATCATACAGGTTGGCAAAGCTGCTCATCGCAACGCGACGGAGAACTATACATTACTTTTCGGAAAAAGAAAACAGGTGCACGCACGCTATCATGAAATGGTGGTGTCAATCAATTCGCGCAACACGCTTTACAATATTGTTGTGCGCGCATTCGACGATGGGGTTGCGTTCCGGTATGAATTGAAGTCAGGCAATGACGACTCCTTCCAGCTACAGGATGAGTTGACACAATTTCGGTTGAAGGGCAACCCGGTTGCCCGAACATTACTGCTACCGAACTTCACCAGTTCGCATGAAGGGTTATATACAAAACATGCTTTCGAAAACTTGCCCACAGATACGCTCATCGATATGCCTGCACTTTTTGAATGGAGCAACGGTACATGCCTGGCCATCACTGAAGCAGCTTTGCTCGATTATGCTGGGATGTACCTCATCAACAAAAAAGACGGCTTAAGAGGAGTGTTGTCCCCGCTGCCCAAAACACCTTCACTAAAAGTGATTGGAAAATATCCGCATCAAAGTCCATGGCGGGTACTGATGATCGGCGACAGTATTGGTACGCTCATTACTTCTGATATCGTGACGAATTTGAATGCCCCGTCGGTGTTAAAAGAAACAGACTGGATACGCGCAGGTAAAACAACTTTTCCCTGGTGGAATGGAAACGTGATGCCGGATACGATAAACGCGCCGGGAAATAATTTCGTGACGCAGCAATACTATATTGATTTTTGCGCGCGAAACAAGATTGAGTTCCATACAGTAGTAGAATATGGATTACATCAATGGTACGTGGACGATGGTGTAGGCTTCCAGCCTGGACCGAACAACAATGTAACGCAGCCGGTACCGGGACTTGATATGAAAGAAGTTTGTGACTACGCGGCTTCAAAGGGTGTCGGTGTGCGGGTTTGGGTACATTGGGCTGCCTTATATCCTCGAATCGACAGCGCATTTGCCGCATTCGAGAAATGGGGATTGAAAGGAATGATGATAGACTTCATGGATCGCGACGACCAGGAAATGGTCAACATTCAGACCGAGATGCTTCAAAAAGCCGCCAAACATCACCTGCATGTTCAGTTTCATGGTGCTTACAAACCTACCGGGCTCAGCAGGACGTATCCGAACGAACTCACCCGCGAGGGCGCCCTTAATTATGAAAACAACAAATGGGGTAAAATAATTACGGCAGACCACGATTTAAATATTGTTTTCACCCGTATGCTCGCCGGACCGACGGACTACCACATGGGCGGCTTTCGCTTTGTAAGAGATTCGGCGTTTGTTACACAGTATACGCGGCCGCTCATCATCAGCACAAAGGCGCATATGCTGGCCATGTATGTGGTACTCGAAAATTATCTCGGTATGGTCGCCGATTTTCCCGCGGCGTATGAAGGAAAAGAGGGTTTCGACTTTGTGAAAACGGTGCCCACAGTTTGGGATGATACCCGCGTGGTAGCAGCGAAACCTGATCAATATGCTGTTGTTGCAAGAAAGAAAGGTGATGAATGGTGGCTGGGAGCCATCAATAATGCTGAAAAACGATCGATCGATATTTCTCTTTCCTTCCTGGATAGTGAAAAATATAAGGCCATTATTTATATGGACGACGATGAAACAGAAAAGGACCCCAACTATCTCTCGGTGAAGGAACGGGAGGTGAGCAAAAACGATCACATAAACTTGCGACTAAGCGGTAGTGGCGGAGCGGCAATCAGATTTGTAAAACTTTGATGAACGCTTTCCTCCCACACAGGTTATTCGGATGGAATGATCCAGCAGCATTTAATGATGTAGCTATGATTTGGATAAGTAGGGGCCGCCGGTTTCTCCCCATCCCCATTTTGGCATGGGTTCGTTTGTATCCATGGGGTTTTCGGTCAGTTGAGAATTGATTACCGCGAGTCGTGTACCCCATTCAAGATAGCCTACAAATGCTGAACGAAACTCGGGATCACTTTTCAGGCCGACGTCATCTGCAGTTTGCAATAGCAACTGAAGCCAGCGTTGTCGTTTCTCCTCATTCAACATCTTTCCGATATGGTGTCCGATCATTTTGGAATGACTACCGTTGTCTTCAGTTGAATACAATTTATTGCCTCCAAAGACTTCTGCGACAAAATGCGCCACATGAGTAACATGCTCTGGTGACATATTGTGAAAGACCTCACCAAGAAGTTCATCTTTCACCACCTTGTCATAGAATTTAGCGAAGAGCGTCTCAAACGTATTCATGTCGCCAGCCCATTCGTAAAGTGTAGGTATCTGTTGCATTTTTTAATTGGTGCCATGCAAACTTAAATATACTGAGCCATTTGATAGCGAACAGACATATAACATAATGTATGCACTACCCTATCGCACCGTATGTTCTTTCATTGTATTTTCCGAATTCTACCAGTAGTTGATGGTTTCGGAGCTCCATAGTAAGCTATTGAAAATAAAATTTAAGATGACCGATACAGGATTTTATTTTTCGGCCACCTATGCACGATTGTCTTTTGCGCAGAAAAAATATTCTCCAGTCGTGTCAAATAATTTTTCTTTTTTATCAACTTGCTCCGGACACGTCTACTAGAGGATCGTCCACCAAATATTCCGATCGCCACGTTTACCCCAGCTTTTTAAAGAGGAATTAAGATTGTCGGCGAGCTTCTTATTGTTGATACGCTGCCCCTTCGTGGGTATTATAAAATCTTTTGCAGCCGGCGCGATCAATTCCACCTTGGTAGCAAACCACGTAGTATGCAGTCTCGGGATAGCTATTCCCAGGATCATCCCCGGCAGACCGCCAAACGATTCCGGCCCTCCACTTACAGGGATTTCATCCGTATAGAAAGCCACCACGTATACAGAATCGCAGATAATAGTAACCGCCTTACTGCATTCAAATCCCGCAATCGTTCTTTTTTCGTCCGACACGCGCCACCGAAGTGGATAGATTGAATCGTTTATAATAAATGTGGATTCATAAACTTTTTTACTACTTGTGCGTGAGTGCTGTTCAAAATTATTATACACAACGTTTTCCTTCGATGGACCCAGAAGCCAATCCGCTGTGAACTGCGGCATAACGCCGCTAAGTTTATAGATAGACTGACGTGCATTAAACTGCAACGAGAACTCGCTAGTGTGAAACGTAGGAATCTTCTTTACAAGATCCTTGTAACTTTCGGAAAAGAAATCAACATCATCCAGTTGACGGTGGTTGTTAATGGTTCTTTGATACAATATTTTCCCTTCTTCTATAAAATTTACCTGCGCAGATAATCCCATTGGAAGCGCGATAATTGAAAAAAGAATAAATTTTAGCATCGTCATGGGTTTTTGGAAATATTGTATTGCAGGCCGATCATCCATAATCTCCGAATAGTAAGAAAATTCGTTTCAGTGACTATGTTCGTCCGGGCGATGCGCTCAAATCCGATGTTTTGATTAAGCAGGTCGTATACCGCAAATTTAAATTCGAGAACATCGTTCTTCAAAAACTTACGTGTAATATTTGCATCCCACTTTGTGATATTCCGGTTTACATCGAACGCATCCGTTTTTTGACGAATACTAAAATTAACGTCCGACGATAACGCCATCTTCCACGGCAGTTGTACCCACGTAGACACCCGGAATCGCTCGTAAAATACTCGACTACTATATCCTTCCGAACGGTTGACGTGCTGCGGGTAAAACCCATTCCCGGCCGCAAACTGACTGAAAACTTATTGTTTTTACTGATATTAATATCGGGAGAAACGTTCAGGTATATATACCGGTTAATGTTACCCAGTCCATTGGTAAGATTTTTATAACGGTTGACATTAACGCTGCCGTAAGCTCCGATATAAAAAGGCGATTCTTTCACCTTCTTCCCCCACCCTCCATAGAGCGATACGTTGTAGTTGCCATCGACATTTATGGGTTGGATGGTTGTTTTTCCCGACTCGTCTGTGTTGGTTGCATTGCTGAAGGCGTTTTGAACCAGGTTCCATGTTCCTCCAAACTGCACATTTGTCTCTGTGAGCATTTTAAAGGAGTACATATAGAACATGATCGTGTGCGTGAATGACTGCCGCAGCCCAGGGTTTCCAAGTTGAATATTTATCGGGTCTGTATTCTGACGGTATGGTTGTAATTGTTCAAGCGTTGGAGCGTTGTTCAAACCATTATAACGAAACGTGATATTTTTTCCTGAACGAGGGGTGATCCGGATTAAAAGTTTGGGGAGATAGTTTATGTATGAATACCGGCGAGACGAATCCAATAATAAGTCAGTCTGCCGGAAGTCGGAAAAGTTAACACCTGACCCAATAGACATCATCCATTTTTTTCGATTGATTTTGATGTCGGCGCCTGTGCTATGCATACCGTACCGAAACCGGAAGTCACTACTAAAAAGGGGATCGCGTTCGTCATATTTATCCGTAGCACTTTTGTTGAAACTATTCCTGTCCGCATCCATCGAGGAAAATCGCAGGCCATAATTCAAAGACAAAAAAACGGACTTCGATAAAGGTTCGGTGTAAACCAAGCTACCGTTAACCCCAATGCTATTTGTGCGGTTTCGTTTCTGCTGGTCGAAAATTTCTTCATCATTCACTTGTCCGGTGGCGTCATAGAACGTTGTCGTGGATTGAAGTAATCCATCGAGATCCTGCTTACTATGTTTTTGCTCGACATTTAATGATAAGGTACGGCCGGCTCGCCTGAACCGCTTACGGAGAAGCAGTTTCGAGTTAAAGTTTTGCTGGTCAGTGATCCCCGAGAGGTACCTTATGTTTCCATTAACCTTTCCGCTATCCGCACTTAGCATATCGCTCTGTTGCATGGAGTTATTATCATTGCGGCTAATGTCGCCGCCAAATGTAAGCTTCATTGTTGTAAGTGAATCGAACGCGAGTTCATACAATCCTTTTAGCTGATGACCCGTTTTGCTGTTTTGAGAACGCCTGGTAACACTGTTGAAATACTGCGTGTCGGGTAAAATATACTGGCTGAAGGTTCCGACTTCCGATTCGAGATTCTTCTTAAGAAAGCGGTAATTGGTATTTATCTTTTCGCGTTCAGCGTTCCACTTATCAGAAAAATGGAGCCCACCTGACCATGCGGTAGGCAGCCCCTGTTGAAGGTTAGAGCCCTCGTCAAATTCGTCATCACTGCCATAAACGTACATCGTCTGCTCTTCTTCATTATACTCTGCATTGTTGCCTCGCCGAAACGCTCCGCATCCTGCCAATCAAGCCCTTGCTGACCGGTATTGGAAATAATGCCAAACGCGGCTGCCTTGCGTGTGCCTTTAAATGAATTAAGCATCAGTGAATTGTCAAAAGATTCATTGGTGCCCCCATTCAAAGCGGCTTTCACGAAATAACCTTCTTTCTTTTCCGGCTTGATGGTAAGGTTGATGGTTTTCGATCGCTCACCATCATCGATACCTGTAAATTCCGCCTGGTCGCTTTTTTTGTCAAACACCTGGACCTCCTTCACGGCTTCAGCCTGAAGAGTGTTAATGACAACTGCCGGATCATCGCTGAAAAATTCTTCACCATCCACAAGACCCTTGTTTACCGTTTCACCTTGTGCAGTGATCTTGCCATTGCGGTCCACCTGGATGCCCGGGAGTCTTTTAACAATTCAGCAACGGTAGCGCCCTGCTGAACTTTGAAACTGTCTGCGAGAAACGCGAGGGTGTCGCCTTTCATCCGAATGCTGCTACGCGTTGTTGAACTATAACAGCTTCAAGGAGCTGGCTCTTTGGTGTGAGCGGCACGATGCCAAGAGCAACGATCTTTCGTGTGGAGTCACTGATGATTTCAAGAAAATCGGCATACCCGGGGTAAGTGATAACGACGATATATCTTTTTGGAAGATCATCTAGTTGAAGGTTCCATCCGTCCGGGTTCTCGCGAACTTTAATAGAACGGAATCTGCTGGATCGATTATACGAACGACTGCATTTTTCAGTGGCCGTTTTTCCGCCGTGTCAGTAACCGTTCCGGAGATACGGTGGGGATCGCACTGCGAAAATATTTGCAAGCTACATAGGACAAGAAAAACCAAAAATAGACTACGCATAGACTGTCGTCAATTTATCAAGAAGTAACGGAATAGCAAACAGTGAAAACACCCTAAGCCGGTCTGCAATCGATCAAGACGTCAAGCCTTAACGGAAAAAGGGCTTCTTGTTTTCAATCGGAGGCTAAGCCTGTACATATGCAAATCATTTTCTCATCCTAAAGAGGAATCGTTCGCGGAAAATGGCGGGCGTCCGCTACTATATCTCAACTAATGACAGGGAAACTGGAGGTAATTGATTTCGAAGGGTCGGCGGTTGAATCCAATTTTCTTACCATTGTACTCGAGTTCAACAATTTCTGGACTTTGATTGTTGTATTGGTTTTTAAAACACCATCGAACCGTCACATTTGCCCAATTCATTCGTTTCCTTACATGATTGGTTTTATTGCACGACAAGAGGGACGCTGTTACGCCCAGTGCGATTATTCTCTTCATTGCTACTTTGGTTGTATTGCAAGATAACTTTCAATAGTGCATTTGTAAAAACGATTCAAGGATCGCTTAAGTAATATAGCTTAAGACATAACGTTGTTTTATTCTGGCTTTATTAACGAATTTTCCACCTAAAATAATGCAAACCCCACGAGATCATCTGTTAATACATTCATCAAACGCTCAACTATTATTTTTTAATTGTTTTGTTTTTTCCCTTTTAGTTCCAGCAGTTGAATCCACCGCTCACTTTTCCCGAGAATCTTCGATGCTTCTTTATTCTTGCCAACCCGGCGTGCCAGCCTCTACATATCTCTTCCATGTTCGATGGTAAGCCGAATGCAGACGGTACAAAGCCGGCGAGCATTTTCATTGAATATACGAGACGACGATGATCAGTAAAATTCATCAGGCCGATCATGCAGAAAGCCGTGGACCTTTCCGAGACAGTATTTTTATCAGTAAACCCCTTTCCTATTCGAACAGTGAAGCTTACTGCAACAAGAAACACAGCCCCTCAGGATAATCCTTACAGGGTCACTACAAGTGTTCCTTCATTTTCCGGAATATCATACGCCGAAACTTTGATTTTTGTTCCGCAAATATTTGGATTGCTTCGGGTAGCAAAATAGGTCCACAAACCGTCAGCGTTTTGTGTTGCTGGTCCCTCTTCAATCAAATCGTCGTTACAATTGCTCTTGATGGTAATCTTTACTGGTATGGATTTTGAAGTTGTTGAACATCGCACGGGCAACAATCACGTCACCCATTGTACTGTGTAGTAATTGGTTATTAAACTTTCAACCTTTGGAGCATATTGTGCGTCGCGAAAAGCCACATTGAACGCAGATTGAGTTCGTGCTGCTTTTAATTCATAGGCCATTTTAAGCGCCGGCTTTGTGCATTTGTAAAGTTTTGCATACCCCACGAATTTTCGCAAATTGTCCTGTACGGCTTTCTGGCGGCGTGTAGGTTGCCTGCCTTGCTTCGCTACTGGTGCAGCGGCAATGTATCCGATACCAGCCCTGCGTTTGAAAACTATTTGCCGTCCTGATCATACCATGTGTGTGACGCATGATGATGTTGTTTTTTGGTTTCTTCGCCATTCCAATTTTGTTTTCAAATGTTCGACATGTTGTTTGTATATATCTCTCGTAGGCTCTCAGAGGCTTCTTGTATAAGGTTTGGTTAAACAAGGAGCCTTTGAGAGAACTTTTAGATTTCTGCCAGAGTTGGGTGGAGCAGAAGGCGTCTCTCCTCTCCTTCCGACGCGGCCCCAAACATTCGCACGAATCTGGGCACAAGAATGCAAGAGTTTCTGACGTGTGGTAGCGAGACGATTTCCAAAGAATGAAACATTTCCCGGCGAATTCCGATGCTTCCGTTTAAAACGCTCCCTGTGTGCAAATACACTTGCGCCCGCAGATGCTTCTGTGCACATAAATATTCTCTGTATTGCACAAAGATTTATTGAGCTGCCCACTCATGCGGATTTTCCGCTTAAACGCAGTAAGGCTGTGGGTTTTGACTATAACATTTCAGTCGCTATCGCGTCAGCGATAAACAAGGGAATAGGTCCGAGGTCATCTGAAATTAGAAATGACTTTTAAATCATTCTGAACAACGCGTTAAATTACCCGCCGCAAAGACCAAAACTGTATGACCCATTGACAGTTCCGGGGTCGGTGGTGTAAGATTGGGTGGCCTATCGCCGCATCAACACCGCTCACCCTGCTCTCGCGATTATCCCTTTACTTTGATGCAATGAAAAAGCTGTTAACCGTTTGGCCTGGTTTTTTATCATTTGCTTGGCAGATGTAACCCGGTAAACGACGCATACACACCGGTGCGAACTAACTGGATCGGGGACATGTTTATGAAGGGCTTCCTGGAAAATTCACTAGCTGCGGGTATATACTGGACGCTACTGGCGACTCGGTACTGCTCTATAGTTACACCAGGCATTTTTGTTACAAAGAGAAGAATGACTACGCGGAGCAACCGGCCCGATAACGAGGCGACATTTAAAAGGCGAAATAACGATACCGTCAGCATTCTGATGTCCGACTTCGGCGAAAAATCTGAAATGCTCCAGGTCAAAAATGATTTCGTTCGAATCAAAAAACTACCTGCAGGCACACTCACCTTCGCGCAGATGACACAGCTGCCAGCTAAGCAACGATTCACGCTGTACATCGAAACCATGAAGGAAAACTATGCCTTCAGCAAAGAACGAAAGGTGGACTGGAACCAAATCGAAAAAGAATATGCAAAAAGACTTACCGATACAACCACCACTGATCAACTTTTTAGAATTTTAGGTGAGATAGTCACTTTGACCAAAGATCATCACACGAAGGTCATTTCAGAAAAGGGTGAAACGCTACAATACCGGGGCACTACACATCTGGCGACATTACTGTTGCTGCATTTAAAGAACAGGATTCGATCAAAGAAATCTGGAACACCTTTTTCAATCTCTTCTTCAACAAGAACTATCAAAACATCAGCGATAGCCTCCTGCATGGTAAGGGAGAGAAGACCTTAACTTCAGGTGGAATGGTGGTATTGAAATGCAAATTCTGTTGGTTATATTTTCACATTGATATTTAATTCACTGATTTTGCGTCTAAAGGATTTACACGCACGCAGCAGATAGATTCTGTTTACGAAGCGATGGGAAAAATTATCACCGCGCTAAAAGACAAGGAGGAAGAGCAGTGGACGTAAGTTTCACTTTGGCGACCAAGATGCCGCGTTTTTAGCCATGGCCGGCTTCTTTACCAACAAAACGACTTTCGCCGGAATACGTGCCAGGTAGTCAACCAGGGTAAGTTCTATAACGCATCGAGGATTGACGTCCATCCTTCTGGCAAGGTACAATACACGAAGCCTGGTGCATTCCTGATTTACCGATATCAGCAGGAGTGCCGCGGAGGGTTTTGTGCTGGCGATGAAACCGCTTCCACACGTTACGCAGGTCGGCACCAATACCATGGAAACATCCAGTCAGGCGCTGTCGGCAAATCGATCCATAATCTTCTATTGCACCGTTTCAAACGAAAGACTCCTCGATCGCAACGGCAAATTTTACGAAGCGACTGGCATACCGCCGGATGTTCACCTCACGGTCATCACAAAAGAAAACATTTTTGAAGGGCATAAAGAAGCAGTGCGCGCGGTTGAAGAGATGATTGGTAAAAATTGATAGAACCATTTATCGCTGTATCACCTGCGACGATAGCATTATAAATAAAAATAATTTCAGAAGCCTGGTGCTTAAGGACCTCTGTCCAAGTGATCACCTGCATATTTGTTTCGCTTGTCCATACAAAAATGCTTCACCCGCGAAAGGTACTTCAATGGATGTCTATTTAAATCCATGAAAAAGTTTAATGAAGCGGATCATTGCCCGCGGTAACCTTGTGAAGTGGTTTCATGAATCTTTATGTCAAGGTGGGTTTGACTATCTTAGTATGATTCAAATAATAGTCATGTCAAAAGCGGCAAAGCAAAATCTATTTAATTGCAATCCTTCGATATATTAATTGGGAAATGGAAAACAATCTGCGACCACCCTGGTTTTGGCGTCACGTTACATGGCGAAACTTCTTTTCAATGGCTGGAAGGTGGCGCGTTCGTGATCATGCGATCGCACATTGATCACAAAGATTTTCCGGACGGCATAGGCTATTTTGGAAAGCGACGATGGGTGGTTACTACCCACCATGAATTATTTCGATGAACGCCAGGTTTCCAGGAAGTACACCACTTCCATCGAACACAATATTTGGAAATGGTGGAATAGACAAAAGTGAATTCTCTCAACGCGTGACGTGTGAAATAAAAGATGATGGGACACGATGATCGCGAAAGGAGAAATGTCGCGCGATGGCAAAGACTGGGAAGAAGATTTACAATTGATATATAACCGGGAAACCGAATAATTTAATACCCTCTTGTGTTGCAAAAATGAGACTTCAGCAGTATCTTGTTTTGGGCCTTATCACATCTTTATGCGTCACTGTGCCCTGTTGCTGTTAATTGTATTTGTCTCCTGTTCAAAACAGGAAATATTCTCCTTCCTCCCTCTGATGGCACACTGGATACGATTACCGACACTGGTTCGACTGACACCGTTCCTTCTATCGCAGCCACCGGGACCGCCCACGCAGCGGCCACGACTGGCTCACTTTAATATTGGTTACCTGTACGCTATAGAGGCTGCCACCGGTTCGTTCTCTGGTTAAAATTTTTTGAAGATCTGCTCTGTTGTCCACACCCGTTTACCACGATGGGGTGGTATATGTAGGAGATGTAGCGGGGGCCATTCATGCTGTTGATACTGCCACTGACAAAGCCAGGTGGGAATTTACGGCAACTAACGTGCCACCTCGCTACAAAGTCACCTCCCGCAATCCATAACAATGTCTTATATGTTGTTGACATGGATGAATGGCTTTATGCATTGGATCTTGCATCACCAAATGTGAAATGGGAGAAATTCATCGGGGATGTTTATGATCAGCCCACCGCCACATCATCGCCCACCGTTGTCAATGATGTTTTAGGTACTGGATCGAGTGAGCAATCAGATTTTTAATCATTTATCCCTACCACCGGCCAGGAAAAATGGAAATATTTTGATCACCGGTCATCAGGTGCACAACTGTATGCCAGTCCTGCAGTCGTAAATGGGGCGGTATATTTTGGTGATAATAATTATAATGTTGTTCAGTAAAGACGCGCTGACAGGTCAGGAGCGCTGGGCATTTCATACAGATGGAATGATCTTTTGTGGACCCACTGTTGCCAACGATGTCTTATTTGTGAGCAGCGAATGGCATTCACTATATGCGCTACGTGCTACAACAGGTGAAGAAATATGGAATTACTATTCACAGCTACGGATTTGATGCAAGCCCTGCTGTTAATGGCAACGGTGTTTACATTCCTGAGCAATGATGACGACAGGCACTCTTCCGCTTTTTTGCGTTTGTGCTGCTGATAAGGCGAGGTATGCTTTGGACCTTTACAGGACAACATGGATTTGAAAGCCCAGTTATATTCAGTAATAGCGTAATCACTTCCTGCTACGATAAAGTGTACGGGTTAAATAAAAATACGGGGTTGGTACAATGGAGTTACTTACTGCCCGGCGAATATGAGGAATCTTAGGTTGTCCATTAATTGTTGATAGTCGTGGTGTACCATATTATCCGTCATTGTCCGGACAGGTGCAATAAAACCTCAGCGAAATAAAAAACGATGATTTGTGATGGTTTTGAGACACGCAGGCTAACTGCGAATTGTTCTTTTTGACCTTTCTATTAATTTACTTTTCTTCCTGTTCCCTTCGGCATCGCGTTCACCGGCGCAGCATTTTTTTCTTTGAACCGATGCGCTCGCGGCGAAAAATGAGTGTGCCTTCGCAGACATTCTTATTCGGTGGAGTTCCTTCGGAGAAGTCTATTGACAATTCTGGGGCCTTTCCGGCGTGGTTAAGGGCCGAAATGTTACTTCCGTCGTAATGCGAGCCATCTATTAATCTTGTGTAACGGCAAGGCGTTCCACGTCATTGTTTTCACTAATCCCCCTTTCCTTGCTGCGGCCACACCCCACCGGATATTATCGATTTCGCCGATGCTGTGTGCGTCAGGATCAATAGATATCATGACGCCTTTTTCCAATGCGTAGGGAATATGCGACCAATCCATATCCAGCCGGTACGGGTTAGCGTTTACTTCAATGACCACGTTGTTTGCGGCGCATGCATCGATAACTTTCTCAAAGTTCAAAGGATACCCTGGACGAATGAGCAGCTGCCTGCCCGTCATGTGACCTAGTATGGTAGTGTAGGGATTTTCGATCGCCCGTATGAGTCTTTTCGTTGCTTTCTGTTCATCCATTTTCAACTGTTGATGAACAGAGATGATTACGAGGTCAAGTTGTTTCAACACAGACGCGTCGTAATCGAGCTCGCCTGATATAAGTATGTCGCATTCGACACTGGAAAAAACCCTGAACGGCGAAACTTTTTTATTGATCTGCTCAATCACGTCGATCTGTTTGAGCAATTTCTCCTCCTTTAGTCCACCTGCATAATGTGCATTTTTCGAATGGTCCGAAATGATGGCGTATTCAAATCCTTTTTTCCTGCAGGCTGCAATAAAAGATTGCAGGGTGTCACTAACTTATTAAATTCACAAACGATCTAAATTGATGCTATGAAAGAGAACATTCCACCCTCGAAAGCAGTGAACGAGATGACACTTAGTGTGACGTCCGCCGACGGTACGAAGATCGCCTACGACCGGAAAGGCACTGGCCCGGCGGTGATCCTCGTCGGCGGCACCCTAGACGACGGCGCTGAGAACGCGCCGCTGGCCCGGCTCCTTGCCGACCATTTCACGGTCTACAATTACGCACGACGCGGCCGGGGCGCCAGCGGCAATACACCGCCGTACGCCTTGGCGCGGGAGGTGGAAGACCTCGACGCGCTGATTGCGACAGCCGGCGGCTCAGCTCACGTGTACGGCGCCTCATCTGGCGGCGCCCTCGCGCTGGAGGCAGCAGCGGCAGGTTCGGCGATCGACAAGATCGCGGTGTGGGATGTGCCGTACGTGATCGGGGACGACCAGTGGCCGAGGTTCAATCAGTACCTCGCGGACACCCACGAGGCATACAAAGCCGGGCGGGACGAGGAGCTCCTGGAACTGTTCATGAGGCTTACCGGCGGATCCGACGCGGACATCGCGGCTGGCAAACAGCACCCGATGTGGGCCTCGTCCGTCGCGCTCGCCCACACGCTCGTCAAAGACGCCATGATCCTCAATGACTACAAGATCCCCACGAACCGACTTGCCCGCATCACTCAGTCGGTCCTGGTGACCACCGAGGGTCCGACCACCGAGCCCCAGTTCGCAGGCCTCCCGACCGACTTCTTCGACCGCGCCGCGAAAGCGATAACCGCTGCCATCCCCCAGACCGAACGACACACGCTCGACGGGCAGGGACACGTCGTCGCCCCCGAACTCATGGCTCGTGTACTGAAGACGTTCTTCAACCAGTAAGGGGAATTTGTACTTCACAAACCCGGTCTGATATGATCGGAGCATGTTCGACCCGCCCAAATGGGACGCACCGTTCTTGGCGGCAATCTTTAACGGCGAAGGCTTCAGCAAAAGAGGCTGCCCTTTTGAGACAGCCTCTTTACTTTATTTCACATCTTCAGGAGGAATTGGCTGAGTCTTATCGTTTACTTTGTTTCCTTTTTCTATACTCATGTTCACCTCCTGTTTGCTTTTTTGTCCCTGTTCGATGACAGGATTATTATTCAACATTTTTACAACGGAATGTTTGAAATCTCCGGCGTACAGGATGCTCAAACCCAGGTAAAATAAAACCGCAATGAACTTCTTCAGCCATTTCCAGCCTTCCAACACTTTCGTGCAAACTGATTCACAAAGATAAAAAAATCTTTTTTCCCCGTACTGTTTAAGTGAATCCCACCCCTCCCAATCTCCACGCTCCCCTGCCTAAAAATAAACATCTTCTCCCCCTCCCGTCCCCATCAAGGGGAGCGGTTTTTTTAGGATATTATTCGCTACGCGTCTACGCACAATGCGGCGTTTCCTTTTGAACATCGTCCTTCACATCCGTCTCTACACGTGTACACACCGATCCCGTACCTAAATAATCACAGAAATCAAACACGCCCTCGCTCAAGCCAACCCATTGCAGCGAAGGCCCCGACCGAAGGGAGAGCCGGAGTCGCAAAGAATTGACTGAGCAATAGCCATCGCTACACGTGTACACGCGAAAATCGTTTCATGCGAAGCAGTGTAATGACAACAACAAACAAACCTACCAGACTTAAAAGAAACGGGGAAGAGATATGCTGATGGACAGCAGCCAGTCCGTAGGCAACAGCAAGCACCTGGACGGCATTGGTGATAAAGTGAGCAATGATGCTAGTCCAAATGCTGCCTGAATAATAATACATGGCGCCAGTGACTAGGATATTATTCGCTACGCGTCCATCCACAACGCTGCGCTTCTTTTCGAACCGAGTTCGCCTCGCATTACCTCAAATCTACATCCACCTCTAAGCGAACCGCGCATGAATTTGTGTTTTTATTTTTCTTGCACGCTATTTCTATTTTCAAATCTATCACTGCTGGAGAATGCTATGCGTATGAATTCGTGTTTTTATTTTTTGGACTAAACTGCTAATACCGGCAATTCCCCTTTGAACTTCTTCGCAGCTTTGTTTCTGATTTCTATCAAGTCTTTCCTGGAAATGGTTTTCAGGTATTGCCTTACACGGTAACATCGGCCATTGCTGAGATCTAGTTTAATATTTTCATCAACCTGGTGCGCATGTGGCTGTGACCGAAATGGGTCGGCGTCGTATAAGTGAATTTTCCACACAACCCCATCAGATTTGATCTGGACCTTACGCTGATAAAGTACAATGTCTTCAATCAACTCAGCATCCGAAACAATATCCTCGCGCAACAACACAAAATCGAATGTGCTAAGCTGTTCGAGCAGCAAGTCAAAGTCCATCTCCCTGTCCAGCACATCCATTACCCATTCCATCTCGAGCCGATCACCATACAACATGAACAATGCGTAGTACACGTCGTTGCCAGAAATACGCTGCTTAACTTCAGTACTAAGTACCGCTGCAAGCTTTTCCACCGTATGACGTTGATCGTTCAAAATGTTTTTCTTTCACTGTTCAGACAATGCTATCTTAATTAGTTCACTTCTTTAACCCGCACCTGGTTGCCGTCTCTACGCGTGTACACTCCATTAGCCTATTTTAGTTTTACTTTTGCAAGAGCCCATTGACCCTTCGTAGAGCGGTACTATTTTGGCCAAGGCTTTCTTATTCAAAAGGAAGAGACCTACATTGCTCTGCAAGACGTGAACGAACTAAAAATGCTTTTTGAGAAATATTGATTAAAAGCAGACAATATTAAAGCGCGTAAAATCAAATAACTGTTGCGTTTATGATGTCCTCTTGTACCAACACGTATATCGTTGCCCATATTTTGGCGTCTCGTGATTTACAACGAGATAAGGAACGTTGCTTCTTAGCATTGTTATCTCGGGGTCTACCTTACGTCCCCCTCACATCAATGCTGTCGTCGTAAACGATTAACCTAATCCGAAACTTTCCATTCGTAACCCTGAAAGAATTTAAAGTTCCACTGAACACACCCTCAAAAATGTTGTTTCGGAAGCTGATGACCGTCATCTTCATATTGTCACCGTAAATACCACCGTAGAAAGAGTAATTGTAGTGCTCGAGGTTAAGGAGCTGAAATTCACCGATCTCACAAACGTAAGAGTCAGGTCTCGGAAGGTTATACGGGTAGTTGCGTGCGAGCGCGTGTGTGTTCTCTAAAAAAATAGACATCTGCCATTTACCATCGGGACCCTGCCTTATCATGTACAGTCAAAATACTGATCGCCCGTATCCCTTTTTATGAAGCCATGTCTAAGAAAGTTCGGAAAAGTATCAACCATGCCGGGAGGCGTAACGTCGAAGCATATGGGCACACCTTCGATAGTTGCAGATATATAGTCCTCTTCCAGTGCCTTTGACGATGTGTCGGAACAGGCACAAGCCTCAAAGCGTTTAACATTATCGGTTTGCGGGGCGTCCGCGTTTTTCTTACATGAAAGAAGGGACGCAAGCGTGATAAGGACAAGTATGGTGCGCATACTTAGTTTTCACGGTTGACAAAGCGGCTGGCTTGCCCGCTGCACGACGGGTAAGATTTAGTTTACCACTGGAAGCGAAGTTAATGATGAGGTTTCCCTCCGGTACCTAATTCAAAAGCCTCGGTATCATTAGGATCAACATCACCGTCGCCCTCTTGATTTTGATTGACTGGTTTGCTTTGATGTTACTGAACTCCCATGATTAAACTTCCTTTTCAGGTATGTCTGATGTTATTGACCCAAATTAAAATCGTAAATTCAGTTTATGTCACTCCTAAATCGCAAGCTGCATAAGCGTACACTTCTACTAATACCGATGACGGTTATGATAATGTTGGCATCGTGCAAAAAGAACTCAGACCCACCGGATGCTGTGGCCCGACCAGATGATATTATTGGAACCTGGGAGCTCAGAAACTCCATGTATTGCTGTGGCCATGAAAACGTCGATGACGCAAAGCCAGGAAATGGACGCAGATACAAGTTTAGCACAAGCAACACCTGGGAATGGTACCAGGCTGACACGCTTTATCATACAGAGCCGTATTCGTTAAGGCTTGATACAGTTCCTAACACGACTACGTTGAAGTACAGGATTGACCTCAGAAACATACCCGTTTTCGTTGAAAGAAACGAAGAAGGCCTCATAGTATACTTTGGTTCAGTCGCCTTTGACGGAAGTGTCCAGAAATTTGTGAAGATTGATTAGCCTCTATGCTATCAGCCCCTTATAATTCGTATTCAGGCTTCACCCAAACAACAACATCTGTAGTATTCTTTCTGAATCTTGTTGCTCTGTTAGGTTCAATTTCCTTCTGTAGCGGACACTTGCGATTGGTTTCAACTTGCTCAATACATCCTTCTAGCGAATCCGCGAAAATACGGTCCCTATCAAACCGAAATTACTCCTACCCGCTTGGGGAAAGCAATATTTTGACCGTATGGGGTCATAGAAAGGAATTAAATGACATGGAAGAGATGATCTTAAACGAAGTAAGAAAAGTTCAAGGAGGTCAACCGACAATCAGGAAAAGCCAAACCCCTTAATAAGCAACGGCCTTCCCCCTTTAAAGTACCCCAGACGGGAATCGAACCCGTACTCGCCTTTCGGCAAACAGGATTTTAAGTCCTGCGCGTCTACCTGTTCCGCCACCAGGGTATTCAAATCTTCAACCAAAAAAAAATCCAAACACGAGGTTTGGACTTTGAGCGGAAGACCGGGCTCGAACCGGCCACCCCGACCTTGGCAAGGTCGTGCTCTACCAAATGAGCTACTTCCGCAATATTTGTCCGCTAACGCGGCTAACTTAAAAGAACTTTTTTACAGGACGGCAAAGATAACCATCCTATACAGTCTCGCAAAATTTTTAGACCTTATTTATACTTGGGAGTGTATAACGTGTTCTCAGGAACCTCTACCTCCGGCTTACCATGATACCTGTGGTTGTATAAACTATAGCAGCCACCAAACACAAACGCTAAAACACAAAATAACTGCAGGTAAAACAGGAACACTGAAGAATTTACCCAGCTATGTGCGAAATCTTTCTCGCGGTAGTCCTTTTCTTGTATATGATCCATCCTGATTTTTTACAACGCAAAAGTAATGCTTCGTTTCAAAAAATTAACTTTTCGGTTTAACAATTTCACGAAAGTCTTCTTACCCAACACAAAGTGCGCCCAAACCACGCTCCTGCTATAGTATCCCTGCAACTATCACCCCTTCTTTTGGCAGTTTTACTGCGTGCTTTTTACCGCGAAACAGCCAGCGTAAGAAACGCGATATGCGCCCGAAACACCGCTACAAAATACTTTCCTTCGCCCGCGAGCAACGACTTTACCGCCGACACTGCATCTAAAATAAACCGGTAGGAGATCTTCCAAATGGCTTCTCCCAGCCGCCATATTTTTGGCCATCATCACCAGGTTGTTCCGGAAATTCAGAAAAACTTTTCGTGAATTACCTTTCGGTAGCGTGGCCCCGCCCACATGATACACTACACTCGAATGGACATGAATACACCCCATATCCCTTCCGCTGCAACCTCCAGCAAAAGTCTATCTCCTCCTGGTGCGCGAAAAAATAATCATCCAGTCCTCCCACTTCATGATACAGATTCGACCGCACAAACATCGCGGCACCACTGGCCCAGAATATTGGCTCGGCAGTATCATACTGACCGTTGTCCTCTTCACATACATCGAAGATCCTGCCCCTTGCAAACGGATAACCTAGCTAATCAAGCCAACCGCCATTGGCGCCAGAATATTCAAAGTACGCCCGGTTATTATACTGCAACAATTTTGGCTGGCACGCACCGATCGATTTGTTGCGCTCCATCAAAGCAATAACCGGCTCGATCCAGGATGGCTGCACCTCCACATCGGAATTTAGCAAAACATAATATTCGCCATCCACCTCCTTTAGCGCTTCATTGTAGCCTTTAGCAAAACCATAATTGTGCGCCAGTTCAATCACGCGCACCTGCGGATAATAAGATCGTAAAAAGGAGATGGAATCGTCGGTTGATGCATTGTCGGCCACTACCACGCTGAAATTCGACCACGTTGACGCCATCACAGAAGGAAGAAACTGCTCGAGAAATTTTTGTCCGTTCCAATTGAGAATAACTATAGAAACCAGTGGTGCCAAATGAAACGCTTCAGGTTAATTTGATATATTAAGCAGGCAAATAAACGCTTTTTATAAATTAGATAAATGATTCAACCGCTTTTTAACTGGAAAACAGGTTTGGCACTGATTGCTATCGCCATTGTAAGCGGAACAATAATTTACTCGCAGTTTCTCGCGAAAAAAATCGCCATTGAAGAAAGAGTGAAAGTCGAAGAATGGGTAGAAGCCGGAAAACTGCTCATGAACGATACTTCGGGCGAAAGCGTCAGGCTCGTGAGTATCATTATCACACAGAATAAATCTATCCCAATAATTGTCACCGACGAAAAAGGTAACATCCTCGATCATGTAAATCTCGACTCGGCTGAAGTAGCGAGCGACACAGGTTATTTATCAGGCCGGTTAAAAGCGTTCAAATCGCGGAATGAGCCCATCGAATGGGTCAATCCATCAAATCCGTCAGAAAAAAATTTCTACTATTACGGAAATACGCCACTGTTTAACCAGGTGACGATACTACCCTATTGTGCAACTCCTGGTCGTAGGCTTATTTATTACGATCACATTAATTGCATTAACCACCAGTTTCCGCTCTACGCAAAACCAGGTGTGGGCGGGCATGGCCAAAGAAACAGCGCATCAATTAGGAACACCATTGAGCTCTCTACAGGGATGGGTTGAAATGCTGAAAGATGCGAATGCCGACCCGATGATCGTGGGCGAAATGGAAAAGGATGTCGACCGCCTGAAACTCGTATCCGACAGGTTTGGAAAGATAGGCAGCACGCCGCAGCTCGAAGAAAATGATGTGGTGGAGAAGGTGAGCAAGATGATCGATTACATCAAAAAACGCGCGCCGGGAAAAGTTGCCTTTACACTCGACGTGCGCGCCTCACCACCGGTTATTGCAAAGATATCTCCGCCGCTGTTCGATTGGGTAATAGAAAATCTTCTCAAGAATGCACTGGATGCGCTTGAAGGGAAAGGACTGATCGCTGTAGCTATAGCCGAAACTGATACTGATCTGACAATAGATGTAACTGACAACGGCAAAGGAATTGCAAAACAAAATGTGCGACAGGTTTTTAAACCGGGATTTACAACGAAAAAACGTGGGTGGGGACTCGGTTTAAGCCTATCGAGAAGAATTATCGAACAATACCACCAGGGACAACTATTCGTTAAACATTCAGAGCCAGGCAAAGGCACAACCTTCCGAATTATACTAAAGAAGTAATGGCGGTTTCAGCGCATAAGAATCATATTCAGCAAATTTACCAGGCAGCAGTCGAGGCTGTACAACCGTCGAATATTATTCCGGAAATTCTTTCTATACGTGATAACCATTTTCACATTGCGGATAATATCTTTCCAATAGACCGTTTTAAAAATATTTATGTGCTTGGGGCTGGCAAAGCAACGGCAGCGATGGCGTATGAAGTAGAAAAAATTCTCGCACATCATCTACAGGCAGGCGTGATAGCCGTACGCGACGCGCACGACTTCCCTTTGAAATACACGATGTCAATTGTTGCTGGCCATCCCCTGCCCGACACCAATAGTTTGATTGCCGCAGAAGAAATAAAGAAGTTATTGAATAAAGTTAAAAAAGATGATCTGCTTATATTTTTATTGAGCGGTGGTGCTTCTTCGCTACTGATGGATGTTCCTGCCCACTGTACACTCGATGAAGTAAACAAAGTGTTTGATGGTTTACTAAAAAGCGGTGCAAACATCACGGAAATAAATATTGTCAGAAAACATTTGTCGGAATTGAAAGGCGGACAACTTCTCAGAAAGTGTTCCGGCGCCACGGTCATAAGTTTTATTATGAGTGATGTGATCGGCAATGATCCCGCAGTGATTGGATCTGGTCCCACCGCTGCAGATGATTCGACTTTCGCCGATGCAATAGCTGTTCTTGAAAAATTCGATCTGAGAAAAGTCGCGGCACCTGGAGTGATTGCGCACTTGCAACATGGACTTGATGGTGTGATTGCTGAAACGCCAAAGCCGGGCGATGCGATTTTCGAAAATGTACAGAATACCATCATCGCAGATAACAGGAAAGCACTGAACGCAGCAAAGGAAAAAGCGGTGGAACTTGGTTATACAACTCATATTGTAACCAGTAATTTATCAGGTCTCGCCGAAGACGCGGCACGAGAATGGGTAAAGAAAGCGGTTGCAGAAGGTGCCAAAAAAACTTGTTTACTTGCGGGAGGTGAAACGACAGTGAAAGTAAGCGGAACAGGCAAGGGCGGCCGTTCGCAGCAATTCGCCCTGGCGGCTGGCCTGGCATTAAAAGATACGAATGATGTAACATTGCTTGCGGCGGGTACAGATGGAAGTGACGGTCCGACCGATGCGGCGGGCGCACTCGTAGACGCTCAAACGATGATCGATGCAGGCAAACGAGGATTAGATGCGGCTGGTTATTTGCAGAACAATGATGCGTACCATTTTTTCGAGAAAATCAATGCTTTAATTAAGACCGGCCCGACGAATACGAACGTGATGGATATAATAGTAACGCTACTCTGAAAACCGAACAGCTACCGAAATGAAAATATTCAATACCGAGCAAATCAGACAATGGGATGAGTTTACTATTCTGAACGAACCTATCCCTTCAGTAGACCTGATGGAACGCGCAGCCAAAGCCTGCTTCGACTGGCTGCTGAACAACCACTATAAAGACCGCTCGTTTACTATTTACTGCAGTAAGGGAAACAACGGCGGCGACGGCCTTGCCCTTGCACGCATGCTTTCTAATACCGGGCACAACGTCGCGGTATTTATACTTGAATTTGGATATATCGGCACCAGCGACTTTCAGACTAACCTGGCGCGGCTGCATGAAACATCTGCGAACATTATTTTCATCTCATCGAAAGAAAACATTCACAATGTTCGCGAAGGTGATGTTGTGATAGACGCGATTCTCGGATCCGGTTTAAATCGCGCTCTTGAAGGTCTGACTGCGACTGTAGTCGAGCATATCAACGAATCAGAAAACGAAATAATTTCCATCGACATTCCCACAGGATTATTTGTGCAGAAGAGCTCCGAAGGCAACGTTGTAGTACATTCGGCGCATACGTTAAGCTTTCAGTGTCTGAAACTGGCGTTTCTCATAAAAGAAAATCAAAAGTATACGGGCGAACTGCACATCTTAAATATCGGCCTGCACGATGACTATCTGAAAACTGCTGAAGCCGATTTTACTCTTGTTGACAAAGCATTTGCACGACAGCTTGTGAAACCGAGAAACAGATTTTCGCACAAAGGTGATTATGGTCATGGCGCATTGATTATCGGAAGCCTTGGCATGATGGGTGCCGCTGTACTTTGCGCGAAAGCATTCATGAAAAGCGGCGCCGGCAAACTTACCTGTCACATTCCCGCATCCGGAAATCTTATTATGCAAATCGCGGTTCCCGAAGCGATGTGTAAGCTGGAAAACGGAGACGAACATATCAATTCGATCGGTTCACTTGACAAATACGATGCGGTTGGCATCGGCCCGGGATTAGGACTTCATGATTCCCACATTCAGTTGTTGAAAAATGTTTTCGAAGGTTTCCAAAAACCATTGGTGATTGATGCTGACGCGTTAAATATCATATCGCGTTCATCGGACCTGTTGAAGGAGGTGCCGCAATCTTCAATCCTTACACCGCATACACGCGAGTTTGAAAGATTGTTTGGTGAACAGGTTTCCGATTTCGAAAGGATTGAGCTGGCGTTGGCAAAGGCTAAAGAGTATAATGTTATCATCGTTTTGAAGGGCCCGTATACATTTATCGCCACACCGGGCGGCATGGGGTATTTCAACAGCTCGGGAAACGCGGGGATGGCTACCGGCGGTACCGGCGATGTTTTAACAGGCATTATTACCGGTTTATTATCGCAGGGATATCCTTCCGAACAAGCCGCAATACTAGGCGTTTATTTGCATGGCCTGGCAGGCGATCTCGCAGCAAAAGATTTGTCACAGGAAGCGCTGGTAGCCGGGGATGTAATCGACTATTTGGGAAAAGCGTTTCTACTTCTGCACTAGTTTTTTCATGCTCGTTATCATTCCTGTATGCAGTCCTTCATGAAAGTGGAGGTAGATGATCGCGTCGTCAATGTCTTTCAGATGTAGGCCCAGTCGAGTAGTCCACGGCGCGAAGTCTTCAAAAATATTCTGCTGATAATCTCGCTCGAGAGTGTCGAGTGAGCTAAAAAGAAGCTTCTTGATCTCATCTTCCTCATCGCTTTCGAAAAAATGTTCCGGCCTGGTGCCGGGCGCGTATTTTTTGAACAGTTCCTCCGGCAGCGCGGGTGGTAACCCGGCTTTAATGTAACAGATGGATTGTTGAGAGGCAACAAGATGCCCAATGTTCCAGATAATATTATTATTAAAGCCGTGCGGAATTATATTTAGCTTTTCGCTCGACAGATCTTTCACAAGTTCCACAACGTGAGTACGCGTTTTCCTGATGTTATCGATGAGATGAATCATCAATAAAGATTCGAATTCCCTTTCGAAAAATGCAAAAATCTTCTAAAAAACATCCATTTTCCCTTAATTTTGCCGTCTCTCAAAAACGCGGAGGTGGCGAAATTGGTAGACGCACTACTTTGAGGTGGTAGCGCCGTAACTGGCGTGGGAGTTCGAATCTCCTCTTCCGCACTAATAACCCGCTGCAAAGCGGGTTTTTTTAAAACTTCACCGCCTGAAAACCCAACATTTAACCTTTACCAGGTTCATTGCGGCGATTGTTATCGTCTTTTTCCATTTTGGCATAGATGCTCCTCCTTTTAACAATGCTTTCTTTCGCCCATTGATAGCCAACGCTGGGTTGTCGGTCAGTTACTTCTTTATTTTGTCGGGATTTGTGATGATAGTCGCGTACGGCAAAAACACCGCATCGTTCAATACCGTAACCTACCTGAGAAACAGGGCAGCCAGGATATTGCCCTTGTACTATACGGCAATGATCCTGATGATCATTTACTATTTCATTAGAGTGAATATCCTGCAAACCCCATCTAACTATTACTTAAATACGAACGATACACTGCTTAACGCATTCCTCATCCAGGCGTGGATACCGGAAAAAGCCTTTACCCTCAATCCTCCGGCATGGTCATTATCAGTAGAAGCCTTTTTCTACCTTTGCTTCCCGGTCATCCTCACCCGATTTTACAAAAAGCTCACGCAGGAGGCATTTTTGAAATGGGTCGTTATTTTTTTTATCACCAGCCAGGTGCTCTTTCACTTTCTGATCTACAGGTGGCCCGGGAACATCTATTACTTTTATTTTGTTCCTGTATTACGGCTAAACGAGTTCCTGGTAGGAACCGGATTAGGGGCGCTGTTTGTTGTTCAGAAGAAACCATGGAAGTATTCCGCCTACGCATTAGTTGTTCTGCTTATTTTGTCGGCAATCGTGCTGAGAAAAGACGTTTCGCCGGTTGATTTTCACAACGGCTTGTTTGGTATTTTCTTCGCCCCAATGCTGTTCATTTTAGCCATGAACCAGGGTGCGCTCAACAGGTGGTTCAGTAAGGAACCACTCGTATTTTTGGGAGAAATAAGTTACGGCGTGTACATTTTACAATTTCCGGTGTACTTTTTCTTCACGTCGGCACTCACATACTCCGGGCACAAAATCAGTCCAGCATTATTTTACGTGTACCTGTTGCTTCTGCTGGTGGTATCTGCATTATGTCATGTGTTAATTGAACGTCCCTTGAGACAACGGTTCCGTAAAACGAGGACGGTTAGCCAAACCACAGTTTCGCAATCGCGCTAGTCAACGTTACGAGTTCTGTGTAGGAAGGCGGTTTGCTTAAAAAGCAGTTGGCGCCGAGTGAATACGATGCACTGCGGTCGCTGAGCAATGTAGAGGTAGTTAAAACTATTGTGGGAATGTGATTGTACTGAGGGTTCGACTTTATTTCTTTCAAAGCCTGCATACCAAGCATGCCAGGCATATTAAGATCGAGTAATATCAATGAAGGATACTCGGTATCGGCGCAAGCGGCGAGCGTTTGCATCAATTCATCACCATTTTCAATGAACACATAGTCCATCTTGGTGTTATTTTCCAGAAAGGCATCGAGGATTATCTGTCTGTCATCCGGGTCGTCATCAACTATATAAACCAGGTTTTTTGGATTCGGTTTCATATAAGCGTCTTAGAGTCTAACATAAAATAATCGAGTGTCATAGCCTGTCAAATCCCGATAAAAATATTGATAAAAAAGGAAAAAGCAACAACTTGCATAAAAAGATATTGATGGCCAGCGATATAAAATGTCCTAAATGCAGCTTTATATTTCCAATGGGTGAAGCTGTATCGGAAGAATACAAGAACGACCTCCGCACTAAAATGCTGGACTACAAGAAACAAAAAGATGAGGAGTTGAAAAAGCACCGCGACGAACTCGAAAAGAAGGAAAAGACCGTGCAGGATCTACTATTGAAGTCCGAACAGGAGTACGCTCGTAAACTTACGGACGAAAGGAGTCGTATTCGCCAGCACCTGGAAGAAGAACTCCGCAAATCAATTGCCACGGATTTCGAAAACCGGATATTTCTACTGCAACAGGCGCAGAACCAATCTGAAGAAAAACTGAAAAATGCGCGACAGAAAGAATTGGATTTTCTCATAAAAGAACAGGAACTTCTGAAAAAGGAGCAGGAACTGCAGATTACCCTACAGAAAAAATTACTCGAAGAACGGTTATCCCTAACCGATCAGATACGCCGCGAAGAGATCGAGAAAATTGCCTTGCGCGAAACCGAGCTGCAATTGAAATTGAAAGAACTCGAAAAACAACTCGATACACAGAAGAGACTTGCAGATGAAATGAAAAGGCGCGTAGAACAAGGTTCCATGCAGCTGCAGGGTGAGGCACAGGAGCTCCTTTTAGAAGAGCTTCTTCGCGACAATTTTCCTTTCGATAGCGTAATTGAGGTCGGAAAAGGCGTTGAGGGAGCAGATTGTATTCTTGTTGTTCGCAGTGCCGCAGGCGTAGAATACGGAAAAATAATTTTCGAAAGCAAACGCGCCAAAGCGTGGAGCAACAACTGGACGGAGAAATTACGTAATGATATGCGTAACAAGCAGGCGGACATCGCAGTACTCGTTACGCAGGTGTATCCCCGAAACATGGAAGTATTCGGAGAAAAAGAAGGCATATGGATCTGTTCTTTTAAGGAAGTGACCGGATTAACGGCAGCGCTGCGAACGGCTATTGTCAGAATCGCTGAAGCAAAGAAAACGGAGGAAAATAAGGGTGAGAAAATGCAGACGCTCTATAATTATTTAACCGGCTTGGAATTTCGTCAGCAAATGGAGGCGATTGTCGAAGGTTTTATTTCTTTGAAGGATTCTATTATCAGGGAAAAACTTCAGATGGAAAAAATATGGCGTGAACGTGAGAAACAACTCGAAAAAGTATTAATCAATACGGCGGGCATGTATGGAGCGATAAAAGGGATCGCGGGCGCGTCTGTAACCAGCATTCCTTTATTAGAAAATAATACGAGGGAACAGGAATTGTTTTAAAAGGATTAAGTAGCGACATAAGCCAACACCATTCCGTCAAAAGTTTTCGCCATAATCTTCAATTCAACATTCCCTTCTTTTTTAAACCGGAACGGCATCGTTATCCATTCGCCCGACCCAACCTCGATCACGCCGTCAAGTACCATATGTTCGCGGAAATCGACGTTACCCGCGCCGTACCATTTGAACATGGCTTCCTTTGCACTCCAGATCAGCGTAATCATTTGAAGGTGTAAAGTCGAAAGATCCTTCCACTGTTCCAGGTAACTGCTCTCGCCAGGTGTTAAAAACTTGCGCGCAATACCTTTGAGTCGGGGGGACACAAACTCTATATCAACTCCTACCCTTTGCTTCCTGCTGGCGATGGCCGCCGCGAAGTTGCCGCAATGAGAAATGGAGAAATGGTATACATCGTCTTCAAGAAAGGGCTTTCGCGTATCTGCGATGATAATTTCTTTTAACGGAAAATCATCGAACAGTTCTGGCAGTAACAGGCGTCCGGCGAGGTGCTGTAACCGTTTATAAGGGTGGGTAACCTGTCGTTTCAACGGTACTTTCTCGAGAAAAAAACTTTCCGTTTCCTCAATTTTCCAGATGCCAAGCTTTGTAGAGTCGTTGATACTATGTTGAAAAAATATTGCCACCCACTACTTTTACATTGCAGATTTAAGACAATATTTACAGCCATCAAAATAAACCGAAGGGCCCGCACATGATACTGTCAGACACAAGGATTCTGGAAGAAATTGAAAAGGGAACGATCAAGGTAACACCATATCAGCGCGACTGCCTGGGAAGCAATTCGTATGACGTTCACCTGGGAAAAACGCTCGCCACATACCGCGAACACATTCTTGACGCGAAAAAACACAATGAAATAGAATATTTCGACATTCCCGACGACGGTTTTGTACTCTATCCACATATTTTTTACCTCGGCGTAACCCTTGAATACACGGAAACACACGCACATGTGCCTTTTCTCGAAGGCAAGTCATCTACAGGTCGGTTAGGCATCGACATTCACGCTACGGCTGGTAAAGGCGATGTAGGCTTTTGTGGCAACTGGACGCTTGAAATTTCAGTGAAGCAACCGGTAAAAGTCTATCATGGAATGCCGATCGGGCAGTTGATTTATTTTCCTGTTGAAGGCGAGATTGAAGTGAAATACAATCAAAAGAAAAACGCGAAATACAGCCAGCAGCCAGACAGGCCTATCGAAAGCATGATGTGGAAGAATAGTTTC
Organism: uncultured Chitinophagaceae bacterium; assembly: GCA_963782225.1. Classification (GTDB taxonomy): domain Bacteria; phylum Bacteroidota; class Bacteroidia; order Chitinophagales; family Chitinophagaceae; genus Flavitalea. The sequence goes on along the minus strand of CAWAIQ010000004.1, from coordinate 2,562,299 downwards.
TAAATCTTATTGTACTTTTTGTGGTAGGCAATTAACATGGCGATCACTTCACTGTAACTCATTTTTCCTGTCGGTTGCTGATTTGCTTTGAGATATTGCGAGTAAAGTCTGTCTACCGCAGTCTCGATGGGATTTTGGTAGCTGAGATAAAATTCCCGCAGCTCGCGAATATCCTTTTTAACTCCGGGCGATAATCCTTCTGAAATTTGTTTTAGTGCCGACGAATCAGCATAGTAAAGGTAACGGGCGGAGTAGGCGAACATCTCAAAATAAACCGAGTAAAGAAAAGAGGAATCAGTCGAAGCACTGGCAGAAAGATATCCCGCGAAATTAGCCTCACTTTCTTTCGCATAGCCAAGCTGATGCCCCATTTCATGGCACGTTGTAAATGGCCGGACAAAAAGGGGTACCGTAGTGTTCACCTGCGCTTCTCCCGAGAACGGATTGTAATAACCAGTAAAGCCAAGATAGTTTCCGAGATAACTGAAAATCGAAGGCTTGATGGAACGAAATCTATATTCTATCGGGCTCGCCTGTCCAAGATTTTTATATGCACTCACCGCATTGTTAAACAAATGATCTTTTATGTTTAGCGGGGGGCGCGTTTTTTCAGACGCAGGTTGCAGTTCGTTCATTTTATCAGCAATCAGTCTGCTTACCCTCACAAGATCATCGTCATTGTAGTCCAGGCTGTTTAGTCCCAGTTGGTAGTCGATGCCGCGCCGGTTGTAATTGAGGCCCCATAGCAAATTAAATACGACATATACTGTCAACACACCTGTTAGAAAATTCAATCCAACATTTTTCAAATACACCTTGGTAGCCTGTCGGCGTACGAGTGTCTTAATGAACTTTACCAGGTTATATAACAGGTATACACCAGCAACGGCGTAAAACAAGTCACCGATGCTAAAAGGAATCCATCCGAGAAAGATTCGCTGTGCGGAACTGATATAGGGATATACGCCTGTGGAGTAATATTTTTCAACAGCGGCACCGGACAGTGAAAACAACTTAATCGCGACGGCAAATAGCGCCAGAATGATGAGAAAAATTCTTCTGATAACCCTTTTTTTAGGTTAAAGATACTCCCTATTTATTATGGTCTGTCGCTTACATTTGCTTCATGAACCTCGAATTCAATAAGAATGAAGATGTAATGAAGCTTTCAGTAAGCCAGTTGCGTCAGCGTTTGAACCAGGTTGCGCTTGGTGGTGGAAAGAAGTCGGTGGAGAAACAACGCGAAAAGAAAAAGATGACTGCGCGCGAGCGCATAGAATACCTGCGAGACCAGGATAAGCCCTTCATGGAAATCGGTGCGCTTGCGGGCTGGGAAATGTATGAAGAGCAGGGAGGTTGCCCTTCGGGAGGTACGGTAGCGGGGGTTGGATATATTAGCGGCAGGCAGTGTGTAATTGTAGCGAACGATCAAACAGTTAAGGCCGGTGCATGGTTTCCGATAACAGGTAAGAAAAACCTGCGCATGCAGGAAATTGCAATGGAAAACATGTTGCCTGTTATCTATATAGTAGACAGCGCAGGCGTGTTTCTGCCAATGCAGGATGAAATATTTCCAGACAAAGAACATTTCGGCCGGATATTTCGCAATAACGCTATCATGAGTGCGCGCGGCATTACACAAATCGCCGCAGTGATGGGCCCTTGTGTTGCCGGTGGTGCCTACTTGCCGATTATGAGTGATGAAACGCTGATGGTGGAAGGCAATGGCTCAATATACCTGGCAGGGCCTTACCTCGTAAAGGCTGCCATAGGTGAAGACGTAGATAACGAAACGCTCGGCGGTGCATCCACCCATACTGAAATATCAGGGATTGCCGACTACAAATTCAAGACGGAGCAGGAATGTCTTGATCATGTGAAGCGCATGATGTCGATGCTCGGCAATAAAACGAAAACAGCTGGCTTTGATAGAATAAAACCTGTAGCTCCGAAAAAAAATGTGAACGAGCTGTATGGAATGATTCCGGTAGATGGCAGCAAGCCATACGATATGATGGAGATCATCGAGAGAATTGTCGACGGTTCAGAATTCGAACAATTCAAAGAGGATTATGGCAAAACCATCATCTGCGGATATGGACGTGTAGACGGTTGGGCAGTAGGTATTGTTGCGAATCAGCGTAAAATAGTGAAGAGCGCGAAGGGCGAAATGCAGATGGGTGGCGTGATCTATAACGACAGTGCCGATAAAGGTGCGCGCTTCATCATGAATTGTAACCAGAAAAAAATTCCGTTGGTTTTTTTGCAAGACGTGTCCGGATTTATGGTGGGATCACGCAGCGAACATTCGGGCATTATTAAAGACGGGGCGAAGATGGTAAATGCGGTAGCGAACTCTGTTGTGCCGAAAATAACTTTTGTTGTCGGAAATTCTTTTGGCGCAGGTAATTATGCGATGTGCGGAAAAGCGTACGATCCCCGGTTCATATTTGGATGGCCAACAGCAAGAATTGCGGTGATGGGCGGAGAACAGGCGGCGAAAACGCTTCTCCAAATCCAGGTGGCGAGTCTGAAATCGCAGGGCAAAGAAATATCTGCGGAAGACGAAAAGCAATTGTTACTGGAAATAAAATCGAAATACGATAAACAAACTTCTCCCTATTACGCAGCTGCGAGGCTTTGGGTCGATGGATTGATAGATCCGGTCGAGACACGAGGCATAATCTCACAGGGGATTGAAGCGGCCAATCACAATCCTGATATTCCGGAATTCAAAACGGGTGTGATCCAGGTTTGAGTGAACTGATCATATATACTGACGGAGCGTCGCGAGGCAATCCAGGGCCGGGTGGTTATGGAGCTATTCTACAATACAAGGGAAAAGAAAAAGAATTATCTGGCGGATACCGGCGTACTACTAACAATAGGATGGAGTTGATGGCCGTGATTGCTGCACTGAAGGCGCTGACAAGAGAGGGATTGAACATCATTATTTTCTCCGATAGTCAATATGTAGTAAAGGCGGTGTCGGAAGGCTGGTTGAAAAACTGGATCGCAACAGATTTTAAAGGCGGCAAAAAAAACCGCGACTTATGGCTTACTTATGCGCAGCTGGCGAGTAAGCATCATGTTGTATTTAAATGGGTGCGGGGTCACGCCGATAATAAGTACAACAACCGCTGCGACGAGCTCGCGACTGCGGCAGCCGACGGCGACAATCTTCTAGTAGATGTGGGATATGAGCAGTCTGAGAAAGCTTAAACAGCTACAGCTTTCCTATCGGATGTGAACAGTTTCCATGCGCCAAACAAAACACCACTGAACATTAAGGTAGCGTAAATGCTATTTCTGAAGAATGGCAGGCCATCTTCGTAAGTGAGCATGAGACCCGCGAAATTATGCGGCCGTGACCATCCTGCGCCTGCGTTCCAAACGAAGAAGTTTGAAAGCAGGAAATAGGCAGAGGCTATCAAAACCGAAAAAAGAGCGATGTTCAACACGCTGATCTTCTTCATCAGAAATCCGATAAGCGTCATGCCGGCAAACAGCATATAGTTAGTGAGCTGACCATCGTAAAAGCCGGAAAGTGTGGTGAGCCCGCTGATATAAAGAAGGTGATATAACAGGTCGGAAATGAACATTGAGAAAATGGGTAGAGCAAAAGCAAGCTTCTTATCCTGCAACACTGCGCCCCCAAACAGCGCCATGGCCAGATGCGGCGCGAATCCCATCGGACGGTTCGGTATAACGCGGTACAGTGCCGCAACAATAATCAAAATCGCCAGTGTGATAAGGATGTTTTTGCTTGATCTCATTTGTTCGAAAATATGCGCGAAAATAAGGCTTTTTATTTTGATGGTGAGGGCACAGTCGCCCGGTATATCACAGCTTTCTCCTCGGATGCAAAATGCGCGACGTTGCCCGGAAGAACCAGCAATGCGTCACCAGAGCGGAATTGTACCGAATCTTCATCCGAAGTAGCGCTGCCACCACCTGAGTAAGCAAAATAAATGTCGGGGTGTGTTGATGGAATAGCAATTCCGCGGTGGGGCTCGATAATGATGCGGCTGAGTTGGAAGTCTTGCGCCGGGGTCCTGAAAATCTCTTCGTGGGTATCGTCTGTAGAGCCGGTAATAACGTTAGGTACCGTCGGTTGAAAGTCTATGTGTTCAAGTAACTCCTTTACATCAATATGCTTTGGCGTAAGGCCACCGCGCAGCACATTGTCGGAATTCGCCATAATTTCCATTGTGTGCCCCTCGAGATACGCGTGAGGAAGGCCTGCGTCCTGGAAGAGCGCCTCACCTTCTTTCATCTTCACGATATTGAAAAGGTAGATAGAGAAAATGCCGCGGTCGACTTTCCCTGGCGCGTTAAAGGTCAATGCAGCGCGCGCGGCCCAGAAATGCGGGTCGTTTTTTTCGAGTTTTCCTTCGTTATATAATGGTATGATGCGATCGAGTAGCGGCGAAAGCGCGGCAGTTACGTGAGCCTGAGAAAGTGTCATCACTTTAGTATACAATCTCCTGTAATCGGAGGAACGAAATTCAGGAAGGAGAAAGTGTAGTTCGGGAGTTTCATTGAGCGTTTTGAGCAATTTATCCGCAGGTTTAAATCCGTGCAGCAAATAAAAGTCGCTCAGGGGAGATAGCAGTTCTGGCTTATGATTGTCGTCTTTATAATTTCGGTTGGGTGCATCGAGGGGAATACCTTTTTCATTTTCTTCCCTGAATTTTATCTGGGCGGCTTCTTTTGAAGGATGCACCTGTATGGATAACATTTTCTGCTACGTCCTGCACTTTGAAGAGATATGGAAGTTTACCTGCTTCGGAATGGATGTCGCTGCCGAGCCAATATTCCGCATAAGGCTTTTGTTCTTCGTTGGAGCGGTGTAGAAGCGACGGTAAGAAGGTTTTTCCACCCCAATCGTAGTGTTTAAATACGCCTTTTACTTTTATTATTTTTTCTGAAACTTCCATGCTGCAAAATTACTTAAATGGAACATCTATTAAGAGGCAAAGATGGAGAGGCGCTGGCATGTAACTGGCTAATAAAAAAAGACTTTCGAGATTCTTGAGCGAAACTGGCGAAGCGGAAGAAATGAAATTGATGTAATCGCCTCAAAGGAAAAGAACCTTCATTTTGTCGAAGTAAAAACAAGACACTCTTTAAGGTTTGGATATCCGGAAGAAAGCGTTACAAAAAGAAAATTCAGGTGCCTGCAAGCTGCGGCTACAGATTATACCTACTTACGAAGATGGCACGGAAATATCCAATATGATATCTTGTCCATTTTGATACTTCGTGATGCGCCGATTGAATACTTGTTTATTGAAGATTTTTATATCTATTAACGAAAAAACACACTAATCCCCCAAAACCTTTCTCCTCATAATCTCGACAAACCTGTACGTCGCCGGACAAAGTTCAATATTCTGCTTATACACATGCATATAATCCACCATCCTCTTCTTGGTATGATGTGGAAAACCGGCACAATCGCGCGGACGCACTTCGTAAATCGAGCACTTATTATCGTCAAGGTTCAAAAACTGGCAAGGCTGAACCCTGTTCACCCAATCACCCTGCCTGTCCTTTGTTAAATACTTGTTCTGGAAAGCAGCAAGAGACATACCTACATGCGCCGAAATTCTAACCATATCACTCCGGGTATATGTAGGCGACATGGTTTTACAGCAATTTGCGCAGGAAAGACAGTCGGTCTTCTGCCACATTTCGATGTCGGCGGATAATGCTATCCTGTCGAGGCCCTTGGGTGGATTTCGTTCGAGGCTGGAAAGAAAGCGTTTTAAAAACGGCCTGTTGAGAATGGCCTTTTTGCGAAACAAACGCAGGTTGATTTTATCCATGAAGGCTAAAAGTAAAGAAGAAATATTATTTTGCCCTACAACTTATTCACCATTGTGGGATTCTTACAAAAAAGGCTACAAGGCATGGCTCCAGCTCGAAAAGTCGTTGTCGGAGCATTCGGTTGCCGCCTACCTCTCCGATCTTGAGAAGCTCACTCAGTTCTTCGAATCGGCATCCATCAACGCTTCACCTGGAGAAGTAACACTTAAACACCTTCAGAAGTTTACCGCCTGGATCAATGAGATCGGCCTATCCGCAACTTCGCAGGCGCGTATCATTTCAGGAATCAGGTCGTTTTACGATTACAGCATTTCGGAGCACATCACGGAAAGCGATCCAACGCTACTACTGGAGGCACCGAAAACACGACGAAAGTTACCGGATACCTTGAGCGTTGAAGAAATTGATGAAATTATCGCAGCTATTGATTTGTCAACTCCGGAAGGCGTAAGGAACAAAGCCATATTCGAGACGATGTACAGCTGCGGCCTGCGCGTGACTGAGCTGGTGAATTTAAAGATCTCGCAGTTCTATCCCGACCTTGGGTTTGTTCGTGTTACAGGCAAGGGTGATAAAGAAAGGCTGGTGCCGATGGGCAGTCACGCCGTGAAGCACATCAGGATATATCTCAAAACCATTCGAAATAAAATACATATAGTTAAGGGGGAAGAAGATATTTTATTTCTCAACCGGCGTGGCAGCAAGTTGTCGAGGGTGATGATATTTTTAGCGCTTAAAGAACTTGTTAAAAAAGCGGGGATTAAGAAAAACATTTCGCCGCATACGCTGCGACATTCGTTTGCTACGCATCTTGTTGAAGGAGGTGCGGATCTGCGTGCGGTGCAGGAGATGCTGGGGCATGAGAGCATTACTACTACTGAAATATATACTCATCTCGATCGTGATTATTTGAGAGCTACTCTACAGCAATTTCATCCCGCTTACAAAAAATAAACGCCTCACGCTTCACGCTTCACGTTTCACGAATCTTTAACTAACAACCGTTCGTCTTCCAGCTAAATACGTCGTCAAATGTTCAAATCAATTTTAATTATGAATAATGTACTGAAAACCTGGTTGCCAGTTTTCGCTGCATTTATTATCACTGGTTGCGGCGTACAGTCGTATGTTGAAAAAGACCCCAAAGTCAATCTTAACAATTACAGGACTTACGCCTGGATCGGCGAAAAAAATAGCAGGAAAAGTGACAAACCATACAAGGACTTCCAGGAAAGTTACCTCACAGATCTAATCTCGCAGCAACTTGAAAAGAACGGATTTGTTAAAGCAAAATCAAACCCGGACGTTTTGATCGACTACGATATTATGATAGAAAACGAGGTTCGCGAAAAAACTAACCCGGTTTATTCAAGGTCGTTTGTACGGTATTTTTATAACCCGTACACTGGCAGAGTAAATTCTCTCTACTATCCTACCCGTTATCTCGGAACAGATTCTTACGACGTGCCCTACAAGTCGGGAACGATTACTATCAACCTCGTTGATAATGATTCCAAAAAGCTTGTTTGGCAAGGTTGGGCAGAAACTGAGGTGACCAGGAAAAGGATCGATAAGGACGATATGAATAAGATCGTGAAATCAATTTTCAGGAAGTTGGATGTGGCGAAGAATTGATAGGCGAAAAGCCTACTTTTACGCAAAACCTGAAGCATGAAACGCGTTTTATCATTATTAGCGGCGGCTATCATCTGTAGCGCCGCTTTTTCGCAAAATGACCTCAAAGTTCCGGCACCTTCGCCTGCTACCACCATCAAGCAGGACTTCGGTCTTTCATCAGTAGAGATTTCCTACTCACGACCAGGAGTGAAAGGAAGAAAGATTTTCGGTGACCTGGTTCCCTTCGACAAAGTATGGAGAACAGGCGCCAACGGTGCCACTGTTATCACCTTCGGTGACGAAGTGACCATCGGCGACAAAAAAGTTCCTGCTGGCAAGTACGGATTATTGACCATTCCCGGCCAGAGTGAGTGGACAGTCATTCTTACAAAATCTACAGACGTAACCAGCCCTTCGGCCTACAAGCAGGCTGACGATGTAGTGAGAATAAAGGCTAAGCCGATGTCGTTGCCGTTTCCTGTCGAATCACTGATGATCGTATTTGATGATGTGAAGCCAACCGCTATGCAGGCTGTTATACTTTGGGAAAACACAGCAGTGGCTTTTCCAATCACAACAGCAATTGATGGAAAGGTTAGTGCACAGATCGACCAGCTGATGAAAACTGACAAGCCACCGTATTTCGCTGCTGCCATGTATTACCTGGAAAATGGTAAGGATCTTGATAAGGCAGTAGAATGGATGGATAAAGCGATCCAGGATAACCCAAAGGCTTTCTGGATTTATCATAACAAAGCAAACGCGTTAGCGAAACTTGGAAAGAAAAAAGAAGCGGCTGATGCTGCTCAGAAGTCTATCAGCCTTGCTAAGGAAGCGAAAAATGATGATTATGTAGCGTTGAATGAGAAGTTGCTTGTTTCCTTGAAGTAAAAATTTTATTGCAAATGTCAAACCCCTCGATGAGGGGTTTTTTTATGATGTGCCCTGCGGGCGGCATACCTGCCTGCGAGGGAAAAGAATTGAAACTACGCAGTCGCTACTTTTTTCTCTTCTTTTAAAAATAAACTAAAAATCCACGCCAGTATCACCACACAAAATCCACTCAACAAAGTGAGCCACAAAAATCCTAAACCGATATACTTCTTCTCACCAAGAATAAACAGAATAATAGTAATTGCCTCAGAGATCACCGCTGCCCAGAACACAGCATTGCTGCCTACTTTCTTCATATAAAACGCCACCAAAAACACACCCAGTATCACTCCGTAAAATAACGATCCGAGAACGTTAACCGCTTCTATCAAACTTCCCATTTTCGTGGCAAACATAGCAGTGATCATACAAAACACTCCCCATGCAAACGTATACCGCTTCGACAATTTATAATCGCGCTGCGCTGAACATTCTTTCTCAACAAACTTCTTATGTAAGTCTACCACTGTAGTCGAAGCAAGTGAATTAAGCGCAGCAGCAATACTCCCCCAACCTGCTAAGAATATAACCGCAATCAGCAATCCTACCAGTCCAACAGGCAAATGATCAATCACAAATTTCAGGAAGATGTAATTTGTATCAGTTGTTTCGGCAAGTGCATCGACCTTCCGCACCAGCGATTTTACGGAGTCCTGAATCACTTTCTCCTGGGCAAGATGATCCTTTATATTTTTGACTAGTCCGGTATTCTCCCTGTCGCTCATCCACTGCTTTACAACGACCTGTTTTGAAGCCTGCACCGAATCCAGTTTAGACTGTAGTTGCGCAGCAGGTACAGCATACTCAGAATTATTTAATACCTCCAGTTGTTTGGTATTGAATGTGGCAGGATGATTCGTGAATGTGTAAAACGAAAACACAAGTACGCCTAACAGCAAAATCAGAAACTGCATCGGCACTTTCACAACACCATTAAGGATAAGGCCCAGCCTGCTCTCTCTTAACCGAACTTGCAGTAATATATCTTCCCACCTGCGACTGGTCGGTACCGAAATAGGATAACTGAAAAAATAAACCAGCAATCAACCCGCTGATCAGGTTATATCTATCGCCCCAGTTAAAACCTTCTTCTGTAATTCCTGTGGTAATTACGTTCATCTTTCCCAGCTTATCTCCAAGATCAATCGCACCGGAGAAGCCGAGGCCTTCTGGAAGCTTTCCCACCAGCACATAGCCTGCTAACGTCATTCCCACGAATACTACAAGCATCTGAAACTTCTGCGTATGCGCTACCGCTTTTGCACCACCTGAAACGGTATATAATATCAAAAGGCCGCCCATTAAGATATTGGTGAGATAGATATTCCAGTGAAGGAGAGAAGAAAGGATGATAGCAGGAGCATAAATGCTGATACCTGTGCTCATACCGCGTTGCAACAGGAAAAGGAATGAGGTAAGTGTTCGTGTTTTTGAGTCGAAGCGCGATTCAAGAAACTCATAGGCCGTATACACTTTCATGCGGTGGAATATCGGCACGAACGTTACACATAAGATGATCATTGCAAAGGGCAATCCGAAGTAGAATTGCACAAAACGCATTCCGTCTACATACGATTGACCAGGCACTGAGAGGAAAGTGACGGCACTCGCCTGCGTACCCATTACACTCAATAATACGAGCCACCACGGCATAGAGCGGTTGCTGAGAAAATACCCTTCGAGGTCACGGGTGGTGCGGCTCTTATACAGCCCATAAGCAATAACGCAGGCAAGCGTTGCAATTAAGATTATCCAATCGATAATGCTCATTAAGCGTTTTGTTTTACCCTGAAATGTCAGACTACTTTTTACCCTTACCCATCGCCATACCTCCTACAAGAAGCCCGAGTACGATGCCGATGAGTAATCCTAACGAAACCTTTTTTATAAAAAGACCGATAATAAGACCTACAACTATTGAAATAACAATTCCCACGTTTCTGCGACTATCCGATACTTTACTCATTTCGGCTGTTGGTTTAATGCGATAATGTTTGCTAACAAACGGTAAGCGCCCTGAACGCCCGCCGGTAACTGGCGGAAAAATGCCAGTCCTGTATATACGAACTTCCCTTTGCCGTAGTTGGCGATTATTAAACTTCCGTTGTCATCTTTCTCTTCCGGATCATGCATAGCCAGTGGAGTTTCGAAAGATTTATCGTACTTGTCGGCGAAATAAATTCCACGCTCCTGTATCCAGTTATCAAAATCTTTTAAGCTAATCTTATTCGGATAATGTAAACACCTGGTGTTGCGGCATTAGAAGTTTCACCGGCCCGTGTTCATCGGTTACGCGATTTCGTGTAATATCAAATTTGTATGGACCAATATTCGCGGTATTCGGACCAACATAACTGTTTGTATTATATTGAACCACCAGGTTGCCGCCATTTTTTACATATTCGTTGAGTACACCGTTTTTGTCAGAAAGAAATTTATGAACGTTGTAGGCTCTCACTCCTGTAACAATCGCATCGAACCGTGCTAGTGTTGATGCATTCAAATCTTTTTCATAAAGTATCGTTACATCATAACCCATCAGGATAAGTGCAGGCAATACTTTGTCACCGGCGCCCTCAATGTACCCGATTTTCTTGCTGTCGATTTTTACAGAGTCCAGAACGATCTGGGTGGTATCGCGGCTCCAATAGTATATGTCGGGTATATGATTGTAGCTAATATGTCGCAATCTTCCATAAGAGGAAGTATACCTCGACTTTGGTACTACAACCAGGGGCTCATACAATTCGCCTTTCACAGGATCCGTAAACTTATATTGAACAGGTTTTGTAAAACGAAATGGCTGACCGTTTATCGTGAGGCTAAATTCGGCAGTATAGGCTGGCTTTGATTCTGGCTGACCTATAAGCTCCTGCTCGTCTACATTATAATAACCCTTCTCCATTTTGTTGCGTAACCAGTACGGTTGCGAAACGGGTTGATCGTTTGCAACGAATAACGATTTGGTGAAACTGATGTTCTTATTTTTTGGCGCGGCTGCCTTTATTGTTGTATCAAAGCCTGCCATCAACGATACGATCGAGCCGCATAGCTGCTCCTTCCTGGTTATTGAACAATACTTCGAGTTTGCAGTGAGTCACCCTGCACCGCCATTGGCGATGGCGAGTAAGCTTCCATCCAAACGCCGGCGGCGGCCGCAATAATTTCCTGCAGCTCCTTCAATTTTTGTGTGCGCCAATAACCTTCTTTTAGCGCACTGATCTCCTTATATAAACTGACCAGCGCGGGAACCGAGTTAGCCGGTTTGTCAATTTTGAAATTCTTGATAATGGCATCAATGAGCACCGTGATTCTCGTAGCGCCGATTCTGCTCCACCCAAGATTGATGCCCTCGGTTAGCGAACGATCGGATTTGCTACCGTCGGTGAATGAAAAGTATTCAAGCCATTCTCCTCTTCCGGCAGCAACGCCGAAGCCCTGGCTTTTGTGCTGACTGCGACTTTCCGCGGCAATCTCACCATAACCCTTTCCCAATAGCGCATTGAATGCGCCGAGGTCTATTGTAAAATCGTGTTGATTGGTATAATCGACTGCGCCAAACCGGTAGCTGTTCCAGAAAATCCGCTTTGCCTGCCATGGCTTTACTCCGTTTTTCAATTGCTCCGGAAACGCCTTTGGATCCGCAGCCACCCTGAATGCTTCATCTGCCAGTACAGTTGATGCGGAGTGCTGCCCGTGGCCGGCGCGATTATCAGGAGGAAATCTCGTAATGATTACGTCGGGTTGAAAATTTCTTATCACCCAGACTACGTCGGAAAGTATGCGGTCTTTACCCCAGAAGTCTAGTGCTTCTTCGGTTTTTTTACTATATCCAAAGTCGAAGGCTCGTGTGAAAAATTGCTCGGCATCATCTACCCTTCGGGCGGCCAGGAGTTCCTGTGTGCGGATCAATCCAAGCTCGATTCCCTGTTCATCACCAATCAGGTTTTGTCCGCCGTCGCCACGGGTAAGCGACAGGTAACCCGTGCGAACCAGCTTCTCATTAGACAGCCATCCGAGCAAGCGTGTATTTTCATCGTCGGGGTGTGCGGCGATGTACAGTACAGAACCGAGAACATTGAGTTTTTTCAGGCGTAGAAGGATATCTGAAGAAGTATACGAGGGGGCGCCTGTGCTTGTAAAAGGGTATTGGAAAACGTCAAAAAAACAGGTAGGAAACAGCCCCAAAATTTCATGCGGACGAAGATATTGTAAATGTTTATCATTCCTTTATAACTCTATGGTATTGAATTTGCGCCGTCCACCTTTATAGTTAATTTTGCAACCAACTTCATCAGCCTGAGAAAATTCTGGAAAATATGCCGCACCGTACTATTGGTACTGATCGGATTGATCATATCAGTATGGCTGCTTATTCAAACTACTCCAGTTCAAAATTTTCTCGTTCACCAGGCTGCTAAAAGAATTTCGAACGACCTTAACACGACTGTTAGAATCAAGCATGTAGACTTTGCTCTTTTCAACAGCATGTTATTAGAAGGAACGCTCGTGCTCGACAAAAACAAAGACACTCTTCTTTATGCGGGTGTGGTAAACGTGAATCTCACCGATTGGTTTTTCTTTAAAGACAAAATCGAATTAAAATATATCGGGCTTCAGGACGCGGTGGTACATTTCAATCGCACTGATTCCGTTTGGAACTACCAGTTCATCATGGACTACTTCAGTTCGCCCGGTCCTGCAAAAAAGCAAAAGAACATCGACCTTAACCTGAACCGCATTGAATTCGACAATATCTCGATCGTGCAAAGCGACCAATGGCGAGGCGAAGATATGAGCGCATTCATAAAGGCATTTGACCTCGATGCGCACGAAATAAATTTTAACAAAAAGTTGATTCGCATTTCACACGTCGACCTCGACCGTCCCTACTTCGCAATAACAGATTATGAGGGGCGGCGCCCACCCAGGGTGAAACCAGTGGATGAAGCAGAGGAAACTTTTGAGAACGACCCGCTTCATTTACGATGGAACGTCGAGGGATGGAATGTGGTGATCGACAGAATGCATGTGGAGAAAGGACTTTTCACAACTGATAGAAGAACAGAACGGGCACCTTACCCTGGGTTCGATGGCGCTCACATTAGCTTTGCCGACATCACAGGATCGATTGAAAATTTTACGCTCGTTAAGGATTCCATTTTCGCGGATGTCTCGCTAAGCACAAAAGAAAGAAGCGGCTTCACTGTAAATAATCTTTCAGCGAAATTGAAGTGGCACCCTGAGGCAATGGAATTTTCGAAATTGAGTTTGAAAACGCCGGGCAGCCACCTTACCGATTTTTTCGCCATGCGATATAACACGTTCTATGATATGAGCGATTTTATGTCGAAGGTTCGCATGGAAGGAAATTTTAATAACGCAATCATTTCAAGCGACGACATTGCCTATTTTGCTCCGCAATTGAGAGACTGGAAGAAAACGAATACAGATTAAAGGAGCCGTAAAGGGAACAGTTGATAATCTTAACGCAAAAGATGTAATTATCCAGGCAGGCAAGGACACCTATCTGCGCGGTAACGTTAGTATAGCAGGTTTGCCAGACATCAACAAAAGCTACATCGACTTTGAAGCGGAGAATTTTCGCACTACGTATAATGATGCATTGACGCTTGTTCCGCAATTGAAGGACGTTGGGATGGATATCAGCCAGCTTGAATATCTGAAGTTTCGCGGCAACTTTACAGGCTTCCTTAGTGACTTTGTAACATACGGTACCCTCGAAACGAGGCTCGGCACCATTGTTACCGACCTTAACATGAAGCTACCGGAAAACAGGCTTTCGAGCTATTCCGGAAAAATCAAGACAAGCAATTTTCTTTTGGGAACGCTCATCGCAAATGATGCAGTTGGAAAAATAAGCTTCCAGGGTAAAGTGAACGGTGCCGGATTAAGTGCATCGAATGTGAATGCAGAGCTTGATGGAAACATCCAGCTTTTTGAATTTAACAATTACCCGTACCAGGGAATTACCGTGAAAGGCAAGGTGGCTAAGAAGTTGTTCAATGGTGAACTTATCGCTGCCGATCCTAATCTGCAGGCGAAGCTGAACGGGCTGGTGGACTTCAGCAAGGACATTCCTGAGTTCGACTTTGATGCGGATATCGAAAAAGCGGATCTCAAATTACTCAAGCTCATCAATAAAGATCAGATCGACTTCAGGGGGAAGTTCAGTTTCAACTTCACCGGAAGTAATATTGATAACTTTTTGGGAACGGCCCGCGTGTATGACGCGCTTGTGCTTAGAAATGGAAAAAGAATCTCCTTCGATTCGCTGTACGTGGAGTCTAAGATCCTTGATAGCAACAAAGTGATTACAGCTGTGAGCAATGAATTTGACGCGGCCATCGCCGGCGAATTTTCTATCAAGGACCTGCCTGCGGCGTTCCAGACATTTTCTGAATAAATACTATCCTTCCTATATCAAGCCGTCGAGAAAATTGCTGACGAATGAAAACTTCAGTTTTGTTATCACCACGAAAAATGTGGAAGAATATATTGGACTGATTGATCCGAAATTAACGGGGTTCAACTTCAGTACCAGTTACCGGGCGGATCAACACAAAAGAAAACCTTCTAGATCTTAACGCTGATGTTCCGCAGTTCAATTACCGCAACCTGGCGTTTCGATGATATAACGCTGAGGGCCACAGGAACCTACGATAACCTGTCGCTACAAACTGATATCGCGAATGTATACATCAACGATAGCCTGAACTTTCCCGGGCACCTCTATAAAGCTTACGTCTGCTAACGATATTTCTGATATAGTAGTGAAAACCAGTGCTAATCAAACGCTGAATGCAGCAAACATTGCGGCGCGGGTTCAGACCTTGCCCGGCGGAGCGAAAGTGAGTTTCAGAGAATCTAATTTTGATGTGAACGGTAAGAACTGGATCATTGATAAGGATGGAGAGATTGTGATCTCCGACAGCACCGTAACCGCAAAAGGCATCAAGCTCTACAACGGCCTGCAGGAAATTCAGCTCACGTCTGTACCGTCAAATTCCGGTCGCGGCACCGACCTTAAACTGCAGCTTCAGAAAGTAAACATCGGCGACTTCACACCCTATTTAGTTAAGTCGAACCGCATCGAAGGATTGCTGTCGGGTACTGTTCGTTTTGTCTGACCCGTTTAAAAAGATCAGGATCGATATGAATGCCGAGGCGGAACAATTCCGGCTAGACGACGATTCCATTGGAAAGGTAACATTGAAAGGGAAGTACTACGATGCATTAAAGGAAGTAACGTTCAATGCTACTGCACAAAACCCGAATTACAATTTCGACCTGCAGGGTATTTACAACCTCGGCGATAGCACAAGAAGCGAAAACATCGACCTTTTCACCAACCTCAAGAACACGAAAATCGACCTGCTGCAACAATATTTGTCGGGTGTGTTCAGCGATGTTACAGGGTTTGCGACCGGTGTTCTGCGCATAACAGGTCCGCCAAAAGATCTTGATTATATAGGTTCAATATGGCTCGCGAATGCAGAACTTAGAGTGAAGTATACTAATGTTTTGTACAAGATACCTAATGCAAATATTGAAATGAAAAATGACCGGATTGACTTCGGGAATTTCATGTTTGAAGATGAAAAGCGCAACAGGGCGCAGATGACAAGAAGTATTCTATATCATCATGGCTTCAATGATTTGTCGTTCGATTTCGCGATGAATACAAATAAGCTCACGGTGCTTTCAACGAAGAACACGGGTTCCGACGCTTATTACGGAAATGTGGTAGCGAAGGCAAAAATGAACTTTACCGGTCCACTTGAAGATATGCGGATGGACATACAAGGAGAGCCCGCGGATAGTTCGTCCCTGATCATCAATACAAAAGCGGGCAAGGAAAGCGGAAAAGCTGATTTCATCGTCTGGAAGGTTTATGGCCGCGAAATGGAAACACAAATCGCAAAAGGACAAAACAACCTTACCGTAAACCTTGATGTTACCGCCAACAATTATGCGAAAACATATGTAGTACTCGATGAAGTGACAGGTGATATCATCCAGGCGAGTGGCCGCGGTAATTTGAAAATTCAGGCTTCCACAAATGGCGAGTTCAGTATTACCGGCAGGTACGATATCGATCAGGGTAAATACAACTTCAATTTCGAATCCATTTTAAGGAAACCATTTACATTAAGAGAAGGTGTAGGTAACTATATACAATGGTCTGGAGATCCGAATAATGCGACAATAAAAATAGATGCAGAATACGAGGCGGAGAATGTGAAGTTCCGCGATCTTGGCGCCAGCATCGCTACCACTGGTTTGAATGCAAACCTCCTGGCATCGAGAGGAAAAGTGCTCGTGGTCGCGAGCCTTTCAGAGCAGCTGATGTCGCCTGTGATTAAGTTTAGGATTGAGTTGCCAAACAGCAGCCCGTTCAAAAATGATGCGGATGCGTTGCGTGTGCTGAACCTTATTCAGAATGACGAGAACGAGCTGAACAAACAGGTTGCGTTCCTGATTGTGTTCAATAGTTTCGGACCGCTTTCAACCGCTACGAACCAGGGCAGTTTGGCTAACACCGCCTTTGAGGGAATTGTGGTGGGCAGTATTTCGGGGGTCATTTCCAATACCCTTAGCCGTTATGCTTCTAACATATTCCAGGATCTGTTTAATGATAAAAGTATCAAGGTGAACTTCAATGCGCAGTTTTATAGCGGTGCGAGTGTGCTTGATAATATTAATAGAAGTGTGCTGAATATTGACCGGACGAACCTCAATCTCTCAATTGGCAAAAGCTTGTTCAATGAACGGCTAACATTTACGTTTGGCAGTGCGGCTGACTTTGGAATTAATACGACGTATTCGACGGCGAACTCTAAAAATTTGCCATTTCTTCCTAATATTTCAGCAGAGTGGAAGGTGACGCCGGATGGGCGATTAGTGCTTACGTTCTTTTACAGGGACACCTATAATTATCTTACTAATCTTGGTGCACGCGAAAATCGCTCGGGTGCCAGTATCAGCTATCGCCGCGAGTTTGACCATACCGGTGAGCTGTGGAAGAAGAAGAAAGAGAAGCAGCCTGCGACGCCGGTTGGTTCTGCGAAGCAATAATAAGGGATAAGTCCTGCGGCTAACCCGGCGGCTGATCAACCCTTAAGAATCTCGTGCCCTAATTTATCTCTCTTAGTCTGCAAATACTTTTCATTATGCGGGTTAGGAACAACCTCAATCCCAACAGCATCTACAATCTCAATTCCGTACCCAAGCAATGCCGCCCGCTTCTTAGGATTATTACTCATTAAGCGAAGCTTCGAAATACCCAGGTGACGCAAAATCTGCGCGCCGATACCATAATCCCTTTTATCCATCGGAAACCCCAGATGCAAGTTAGCCTCAACGGTATCCATGCCGCCCTCCTGAAGTTTATAGGCTTTCAGCTTATTCACTAACCCGATTCCCCTCCCCTC
Source organism: uncultured Chitinophagaceae bacterium (assembly GCA_963782225.1). Taxonomy (GTDB): domain Bacteria; phylum Bacteroidota; class Bacteroidia; order Chitinophagales; family Chitinophagaceae; genus Flavitalea. Next base: position 2,544,462 of record CAWAIQ010000004.1, on the reverse strand, counting down.
CTGGTTCATATAAAGTATCGCCCCTTTCCCTTCTTTTTCCACCATCTGCATAGCAGCATGCAGCTGCTCGCCGCAGTCACATCGAAGTGATCCAAGTATATCCCCGGTAAAGCACGATGAATGCACGCGAACCAATATCGGCTCGTCTTTATCCCACGTTCCTTTGATTAAAGCAAGATGTTCATTAGGCGTTCCTTTTTCACTGAAAGCCACTAATTTAAAGTCGCCAAACTTTGTAGGCATTTCTACGCGAACGATCTCTTCGATCAACGTATCAGACTTCAACCTGTACTCAATAAGTTCCTTTATTGAAATCAGTTTCAGGTCGAATCTTTTTGCGATTTCGCGGAGCTCAGGAAGCCGCGCCATCGTTCCGTCTTCATTCATAATCTCTACCAGCACACCCGCCGGCTCAAACCCTGCCAGGCGAGCCAAGATCTATCGTTGCCTCTGTATGTCCGGCTCTTCTTAGCACCCCCCCTTTCTTCGCACGAAGCGGAAAGATATGTCCCGGCCGGCCGAGGTCTTCTGGCTTAGTTGCGGGATCAACAAGTGCAAGTATTGTTTTCGCGCGGTCGTGCGCAGAGATACCGGTAGTACATCCATGACCGAGAAGGTCAACGGAAACCGTGAAGGCCGTTTCATGAAGTGCTGTATTATTATTGACCATCAGGTCGAGCTGAAGCTCATCGCAGCGGTCCTCAATAAGTGGGGTGCAAATAAGTCCGCGGCCATATTTGCTCATAAAATTCACCATCTCTGGTGTCACATTGCGAGCGGCTGTAAGAAAATCACCCTCATTCTCACGCTCTTCGTCGTCTACTACAATAATCAATTTACCCGCCCTTATATCATCAATAGCACTTTGTATCGAATCCAGCATCTGTAGATTTTCCGCAAAGTTAGTCGAAATATCAATGAGGGCTTTTGAGGCTAAACGGACACCTGGGCGTACTTCTCAAGAATAGAAAATCTTTAACATTGCCGGGAAGGCCTTTGCCCAGGAGCTAACATCGTGCTTTCCTTCCGGCATCTGCAGGTAAAAAACATCTTTCCCTTCACGATGCCCTTTTCTGATCAGGAGCCGCATTAAATCCAGGGTATCGTCAATTGAATCTATCACACCATTTTTATTCCTGTCTTCGAGCTCATCCATTTCACCACATTCAAAGAAAAATTTCATTTCCCGGAACGGTGATTCAGCAACCTGTTTGTGCATCATGCGATGCTTCCACGGATCGAATTCTTTATCGTCCTGGTCAACCGACCTCCACCAAAGTGATCCGGAAAAAACAGCGGCAACAGTAAATATCTCAGGGTGATGCCAACAGATGTCGAGCGCACTTAATGCTCCGAGCGAAAAACCTGCGAAGGCTTTAGAAGAAAACTCCACATGGGGGAAACGTTTGCTTACAAACGGCAACAATTCCCTGGTCACAAACTTTTCGTACAAGGCTGCTTTCGATCCCCATCCTTTATGATCAGGCGCCGAAATCATACCATATTCGTTTTTTCTGTCTTCCCCGCAATGTATGCCCACTACAATCAGCGGTTTCAATTTTTGTTTCGCAAGAATTTTTGAAAAGTCCATCGTTACCAGATCCTGGCCATCATTCACGAGCAACAGATTACACTGAATCACCTCGGGGTGCGTAACGTAAAAATCAATCTTTACATTTCTCTTCAAATTACGCGACTGTAGTTCGACGGTTTCAGTGATCAGCTCCTCCATTTTTTCCATTTCCATCCGCGAATATTCAATTTTTTTATTCAACCCTGTTCCGATAAATTTGGTTCACTACCTGCTTTAGAAGAAATATTCATACCATCAATCTTCCGCAATTATGAAAAAAATAGGGATCCTTTTCGGACAGGAAAGAAGTTTTCCGATGGCATTTATAGAACGGGTGAATAGCAAAAATGTGGAAGGTGTAGTGGCAGAGCCGGTGAGGATCGACAAAGTACCGCAGGCAGATTCAGGTGAGTACGCAGTGATCGTTGACCGTATTTCGCAAGATGTACCTTTTTACCGCGCCTATCTTAAAAACGCTGCCATCAGCGGTTCGGCCGTCATCAACAACCCGTTCTGGTGGAGTGCCGATGAGAAGTTTTTTAACAATGCCCTGGCTGTAAAGATTGGTATACCGGTACCGAAAACTGTTATTCTTCCATCGCGGGAAATTCCTCCCGACACATCTAATCTTTCTTTTAGCAACCTTGCCTATCCGCTCGATTGGGAAGGCATCTTCAATTATGTTGGCTTTCCTGCATATATGAAACCATTTGCCGGCGGCGGATGGAAAAATGTATACAAGCTGAACGACATGGACGATTTCTACTACAAACATAATGAGACCGGCCAGCTGGTAATGTTGTTGCAGGAGGAAATCATTTTCGACCAATACTTCAGGTGTTATTGCATTGGGGGAAAGCATGTCCGCATTATGGGATACGAACCGAGAAACCCGCACCACCTCCGTTATCAAAGCGACTTCAACCCGGGCAATGATCTGCTAAAGCAGATGGAAGAAATTGTATTGAAGCTGAATCAATACCTCGGTTACGACTTCAATACCGTAGAGCTCGCGATACGCGACGGCATACCTTACGCAATTGATTTTTGCAACCCTGCGCCCGATGCTGAAAGAACAAGTGTAGGCGAAGAAAATTTCGACTGGGTAGTAGAGACGTCTGCGAATTACGCTATCGAACGCGCATTGGCACACAAAGACGGTGGAGATAATTTAACATGGGGCGAATTTGTAAGGAAGTCCATTCTCAAACAACCTTTGGCCTGATCAATTTACCCGGATTAAGATCCGGTGCTACATAAGTATGGTTAACATATCGAAAAATCTGTTTACGCTTGGCATTGAAGAGGAGTACATGGTGCTTGATCCCCTCACTCATGAACTAACAAGTCACGAACAGAAAATAGTGAATGAGGGACAAAAAGTAATTAAAGATAAAGTGAAAGCCGAAATGCACCAGGCGGTGGTGGAAGTAGGCACAGATATTTGTGCAAACGTTGATGAGGCGTATAAGGATGTATCATTTTTGCGGAAGACGATCTCAGAAATCGCGGAGAGCTTTGGATTTTGGGTAGGCGCAGCGGGAACACATCCTTTTAGTCACTGGCAAAGTCAGCTGATCACGGATCATGCGCGCTACAGTGAAATAGTGAATGAGCTGCAGGAAGCGGCACGAAGCAATCTTATTTTTGGTTTGCATGTGCATGTAGGGATGAGCGACAGGAATATGGCCAATCATATCGCAAATTCGACGCGATATTTTTTACCGCATATTTACGCGTTGAGTACAAATTCTCCATTCTGGGAAGGGAGAACCACCGGGTATAAATCCTTCCGTACGAAAGTGTTCGATAAGTTTCCGCGTACGGGCATACCTGAAGCCTTTGAAAGTATTGAAGCGTACGACAACTTTGTTAAGCTGCTGGTAAAAACAAATTGCATTGACAACGCAAAGAAAATATGGTGGGACCTTCGGGTGCATCCGTTCTTCAATACTGTTGAATTCAGAATCTGCGATGTACCGATGACGGTATCAGAAACGATCGCTATTGCGGCATTGTTCCAGGCAGTGTGTGCTAAAATATATAAGCTGCGTTCGCAGAATATGAATTTCATTCAGTACAGCAGGGCGCTCATTAATGAAAATAAATGGCGCGCGAGCAGGTATGGAATTGACGGGCGATTGATAGATTTTGGGAAAGAACAGGAAGTTGGTACGAGAATTTTGATAAATGAGTTGCTGGAGTTTGTTGATGATGTGGTTGATGAGTTGGGCAGCCGGCATGCAATTGCCTATATCAGTAAGATGCTTGAAAACGGAACAGGTGCCGACAGGCAGTTAAAAGTTTATGAGGAAACGAACAGTTTAGTAAGTGTAGTAGATTATATACATGGGTCGTTTTTGAATGACGTGTGAGGGGGACGAGGCGGAGGCGTGAAGCGTGAAGCGTGAGGACGGGAGACGAAAAATGATAAAAATTATGTCTGAAGAACTAAACGTAACGGTCGGTACAAAACAAGACCAATACGAATCCATTTTACCTCAAATAAAAAGCGTAGTAGATGCCGAAACAGATTTAATCGCAAACCTGGCGAACGTCTGCGCATGCCTGAATGAACAATTCGGCTGGCTTTGGGTAGGTTTTTACCTGGTAAAAGATGGCGAACTCGTACTCGGACCATTCCAGGGCCCCCTCGCCTGCACAAGAATAAAAAGAGGCCATGGCGTCTGCGGCACCAGCTGGGACAACCATGAAACAATAATCGTCCCCGACGTTAATGCATTCCCTGGTCACATTGCCTGCAGCAGCAAATCCCTCTCGGAAATTGTGGTTCCCGTGATACGTAACGGCATGGTACTCGCCGTTCTGGATGTTGACAGTGACCAGTACAACGCCTTCGATGAAACCGACAAAAAGTACCTCGAAGCGATGATTAACTTCTTAGTTTTTTAATGTTCGTATTTTTGCTGTTATGTTCAACGAAGACACGCAGGTGAAACTTGCAATCCTCGACCTGTATGAAGGCGCCGCAAACGAAGGTATGCGCTGCATAAGGCAATTAATCCGGCAATACGCATCAGAGAAAAAGATTAATATCGCTGTAAAAGAATTCGATGTTAGACTGAAGAAGGAACTTCCGGGCACAGACTACGACATTTATATTTCAACGGGCGGTCCCGGCTCTCCCTTAGGTGACGACGATAAGGATTGGGAAGATCAGTATTTCTCATGGTTGAAAAGCATTGAGGATTACAATAACGACGATCACAAGAGAAATAAGAAACATGTTTTGTATATATGCCACTCGTTCCAGATGGCATGCAGGTATTTTGAAATAGGCAACGTGTCGAAAAGAAAATCCAGGGCCTTTGGCGTGTTTCCAGTTCACATTGTAGATGATGGAAGAAATGAGCCACTGTTTTCAGGTTTGCCTGATCCCTTTTATGCAGTTGACAGCCGCGACTACCAGGTAGTAGAACCCGACTATCGATAAGATCGAAACACTCGGCGCTACTGTGCTGGCAATAGAAAAAGAACGGCCGCATGTGCCGCTCGAAAGGGCCGTGATGGCGTTACGCTTCAATAATTATATGCTGGGCACACAGTTTCATCCGGAAGCAGATCCTGAAGGAATGACGATGTACCTTCAACGGGAAGACAAAAAAGATATGGTGATCGAAAATCATGGTGTCGACAAATGGCAAGGCATGATCGATCACTTAAACGATCCAGATAAAATAAGCTGTACATACTCGCATGTAATACCCAATTTTCTTGACCAGGCGATAAGCACGCGATGGAACAGCTTTTGATACACATAGCACATGGAAAAACATACGTACCAGGCTGGTTTGATAGGCAATTGCTCGTATCTGGCCCATGTTAACATTAATACTAACATCACCTGGCTCTGCTGGCCCCGATTTGATAGCTCATTCGTTTTTGGCGGATTGCTCGATAAAGAAAAAGGTGGCGAGTTTTCCATACTTCCGGCGTCAGAATATTCATCGAAACAATACTACAGGGAAAATACGAATGTGCTCTGCACTGAAATTACCAGCGAAGAGGGCAGGTACCGTGTAACAGACTTCGCGCCACGCTTCAAACAATTCGACCGGTTTTTTAAACCGCTGATGCTTATACGCAAAATAGAACCGCTGGAGGGACTGACCACGCATAAAAATCACGTGTAAACCTACATACGAATACGCCGACACGCAACTTGAAGCAGTCCGCGGAAGTAATCATATAGATTACCAGGGTGGGCCCGATAAAATCAGGCTCACTACGAATATTCCTATCAGCTACATTATCGAAGGGCACTACTTTGTGCTGAACGAAGCGCGTTATTTGCTCCTCACCTATGGCGCGCCGTTAGAGGCTCCACTGGAGAGCACATCAGAAACGTTTTTAAGAGACACTACCGCATACTGGCGCATCTGGATCAAACATTCATCGATTGTAAGGTTTCATCAGCCGTTTGTTATCCGCGCAGCATTATGTTTAAAAATCCACCAGTATGAAGATACCGGCGCTATCATAGCCGCAAGCACTACCAGTTTACCCGAATTTGATGGAAGCGGGCGAAACTGGGACTACCGGTTCTGTTGGCTGCGGGACACCTATTATGTAATCACTTCGCTCAATCACATCGGCCACTTTGAAGAAATGGAAAAATACTTCCATTATGTAACGGATATCTGCTTTTCGGAGCAGGTGCGGTATCAACCTTTGTATGGAATCACCGGCGAACAACAACTTAACCGAACATATACTTCCAAGCCTGAGGGCTATCTCGGCAATAAGCCTGTGAGCATTGGCAACCAGGCATACGAACATATTCAAAATGATATCTATGGACAGGTACTCATTTCCTTGTTGCCACTTTATACTGATCACCGTTTTGTTTTCCGTGAAAGAAAAGACTCTGCACGTTGGATAGATACCGTGTTGACCAAAATAGAGATGACGATTGATGAGAAAGATGCGGGCATTTGGGAATTCCGGAATATGGCGCATTATCACGCATATAGCAATTTGTTTCAATGGGCCGGATGCTGCGCAGCTGAGAAAATGGCACAGCTGATTGGAGACGATAAACTGCTACAACGTGCACTGGTCCTGAAAGAAAAAGCTGCAGCGCATATCGAATCCTGTTATGATCCGGTTAGAAAAGTATACCAGCACGCGAAGGGCAGTCCCCATCTTGATGCGAGTACATTACAGCTGATCATGATGAATTTCATCGATCCTTCATCGCAAAAAGCACGTGATCACCTGGCCGCTCTCGAAAAAGAATTACGTACGAGAAAGGTTTATTTTACCGTTATCTGCACTCCGACGATTTTGGCAAACCGAAAACCACTTTCCTCATCTGTGCATTCTGGTACGTTGAAGCCCTTGCATGCGTTGGACGAATTGATGATGCGATAAGAGAATTTGAAAACCTCCTTCAATTTGCAAATCATCTTTTGTTGTTCAGTGAAGATGTAGATGAAGAAACAGGAAGCCAGTGGGGTAACTTTCCTCAGGCATACAGTCATGTGGGACTGATGAATGCAGCGTACCGGATTTCAATGAAACTCGATACGCCGATATTTCTTTAATTAGATACGGCCTGGTCTTTAGCCATATTGTTGTAGCTGGTAAGCTCGCGCAGGAAATCACGAACGTCAATGTAATTGCCTGTGTAAAATCTTGCAGCCGAAATATGACTACCCACTTTGATCGTTACCGCATCCCTGCGGCAATGCCTTGAATATATCTTCATCAGTATGGTCATCGCCGATAGCCATAATAAAATCATACGATTTATCCTGTAAAAAACGTGAGCACGGCCTTACCTTTATTGATCTCAACATTTTTCACTTCCACTACTTTGTTTCCAGGCAAGATTTGCAGACCTTTATCTTCCAGCAGATACCTTAAGGTATTCATCAACTCATTTGTTCGTAATTCCCCCAAACTTTCTTCCACTTTCCTATAATGCCACACTAGTGAAAAATCTTTTTCTTCTATGAATGCACCGGGAGTCCGATCAGTGAATGATTCAAGCACAGGGTACAAATTCCTTTTTCCATGTGGAACTTAGCCCCGGAACGCTTACCCATTTGTTGTTTCGTGTTTTTGTCCAGGCACCATGCTCGGAAATGATGTCTACGTCTAGTTCGCCGAACCATTTGTCAAGAAATTTGGGGTCTCTTCCGCTCACGATCACAAGTCGGTTCGATGGATCCGATGACAACTGTTTCAACAGTTGGTATAGATTCTTCATCCGGCGCTGCCAGTTCGATATTCGTTTTGAAACCCACCAATGTGCCATCGTAATCCAGAAATATTATTCTGTTTTTCGCCGCCGCATACTGCTTCTTTATGCTATAGCGGGTTGAACTGTTGATTCGCTTTGCATACATAGATTGCTGCATTGCCTTTACCTCATGGAGCCTGCTCATGAACATCTTCACCCAATGAGAAACATTAAACTTCATTACAATTTCTTTCATCATCTTCATTCGTCTTGATTGTTCATGTTCAGGCATATTCACTGCCTCAATTATTGCGTTGGCTATCGCTTCGATATTATTCGGATTTACGATCATCGCATCTACGAGCTCCCTTGATGCACCTGCCATCTCACTCAATATCAGCACACCGTCGTTATTTCTCCTGCTGGCCACAAACTCTTTACAAACAAGGTTCATTCCATCTCTCATTGGTGTAACAAGACAAATATGCGCTTTAGCATATAGTGCTGTTAATTCTTCAACGGGAAATCCGCGGTAAAAATAGTGCACGGGTTGCCAATCCATCGTACGATAGCGAGAATTAATGCCGCCGACGAACTTGTCAATCTCATCTCTCAATTCCCTGTACTGCTGCACTGTATCACGAGACGGCACCACTATCATATACAATGCGATCTTTCCCACATAGTCGGGATTGTTCTGCAACAACAGCTCAAACGCCTGCAGGCGTTGCAAGATGCCTTTGCTGTAATCGAGCCTGTCGATTGATAAAATAATCTTAGGATCAACTAATGTTTTGTCGAGGCTCGCGATCTGCTCCTGCACAACCTCGGTTTGCACGAGCGAATCGAATTTCTGACTGTCGATGCCCATTGGAAAGCTGTCGACGACTATATTCCGGTTATTGTAGCTGATTTCGTTTGATGATGAAATAACAGATGTCATCAATCGCCGCGCGCTTTGCACCAGATGCCTCGCATCATCAAAGGTGTGAAAGCCAACAAGGTCTGCGCCCAGGATTCCCTCCAACAGCTCCACCCTCCATGGAATGAGCCGGAACAATTCGTATGAGGGAAATGGAATATGCTGAAAAAATCCAATCGTTATATCAGGCAATACCGAGCGGATCATACCAGGAAGAAGTAACAGCTGATAGTCGTGCACCCATATTACGTCGCCGGGACTTGCGATATCGAGAATGATATCGCGAAACTTTTTGTTTACACTGACGTAGCAATCCCAATACGATTTGTTGTAGCGCGCGTACGTAGGCATGTAATGAAATACCGGCCAGAGTATTTCATTTGAAAACCCTTCATAGTACTGGTTTATCTCATCCTGTGTCAGGAAAACAGGTTTCAGGTTTTTGACGTCGAGTTCGTTTGTGAACTTCTGCCGTTGCTCTGCGTCGTTTACTTCAAGTCCGGGCCAGCCGACCCAAACGTTACCCGACTGCTGATATATAGATCCAAGACCTGTTGCAAGGCCACCTTCACTCGGTACTAACGAAAACTCGCCGTTGTTCTCTACCAATTTCACGGGTAATCTGTTCGAAACGATTATAGTTTTACTCATCAGTAGGAATTAGTTGATTGTAACGTGATGTCACTAATAATATACCACCCTTCGCAAGGTCTGATTATCAAATAACACTGAGAAACAGAAAATTAGCTATAAGCGAATTACCTATCTGTATACAAGTTGTAGAAAAAATTCCACATGGACCGAGTAAAATGTTAATGCGCTTTAAGAAATCGCGAAGTAACGGCAATGGCAAGCTATTTTATCTATAAGGGTGTAACACCTTTCGTAAATAAAAATTGAAATGTCATGGGAAATCTTCTTTATGTAATTGCGGTGATTCTTGTAATTGCCTGGGCAATCGGATTTTTAGGCTATAATGCCGGAGGCTTAATACACATCTTGCTGGTAATTGCAGTTATCGCGATAGTGTTAAGGCTCATTCGCGGTTCTGGAGTGTAAGTTATCAATCTAGCGATATGATATTATAAACCCCCTTAAACGGGGGTTTAATCGTTTCATTAAATGGATTATCTTTTCGGCAAAAAAACGGATGCAAATTCAATTCTGGTCTGTTGGGAAGCATCATGACCAGTATGTCGCAGAAGGTATCGCAGATTTCACGAAAAGATTAAATAACTACTTCACCATCTCGTGGAAGATTGTCCCCCCTCTTAAAAACGCTTCATCGCTCCCCGAACCTGAACTCAAAAAAAAGGAAGGAGAGCAAATTCTGAAATTGCTCGATCAGCACGACTACCTTGTCGCTCTCGACGAAAGGGGCAAATCATTTACTTCAGAAAAGCTGGCTTCGTTTATACAGGACCGTGCAAACGAAAGTACCAGGCAGTTGATATTTCTGATTGGCGGCGTATACGGAATTGATATTGCAGTAACCAAGCGCGCAAACCTGGTGTGGTCGCTCTCCGCACTCACCTTTCCACATCAACTCGTGCGACTTGTACTGGCAGAACAGGTGTACCGCGCGTGTACAATACTCAGGAACGAAAAGTATCACCACAGTTGAATTTGTTTTTCCCTCCTATCTTTATGAGATGACATTGTCGATTACAATTATCATTATCATAGTTACAGCATTAGTATCGCTTAGTGCTTTCAAAAGCGAAAAGATTACAAACGATCTGATATTCTATCCGCCCGCTGTAACGCAGAACAAACAATATTACCGTTTTATTACCTGTGGATTTATTCATGCCGACTTCATGCATCTCGCTTTCAATATGTTCTCCTTCTATCTTTTTGGGCAGATGGTGGAGCGCCAGTTCGAGGAGATATTCGGCGGCGGCGGCAAAATATTGTATCTGTTGCTATATCTGCTGGCGCTTGTAGTATCCTTGTTACCTACGTATTTCAAGAACAAAAACAACCAGTATTACAGGAGCCTCGGCGCGTCCGGAGCGGTATCGGCCGTTGTATTTGCGGGTTTAATGATCGCACCCTATCTGAAAGTTGGATTGTTTCTTATTCCCCCGATAATTCCAGGATTTGTGTTCGGACCACTGTACCTGATTATCTCTGCATGGCTTGACCGAAAAGGAGGTGACAACATCAATCACTCCGCACACATCTGGGGTGCATTGTTCGGCGTGGCATTCTTGATCATTGTAGGTTATGTAACAGGTGAGTTTGATGCGATACAGACATTTGTAGACGGCGTGCGTCTTTACTTCGCAAGCTGAGAAACTTTTACTTTAAGTGCCTCCTTTGTTGATGGCAAGATTTTAAAGCGCTCATCGATTCGCATTCCAACGATCCAGCATATTTTTTTGCCAGTCTCAAGTATCCAAACTTTTTCCTTTTGTGAAGGCGAAAGTTTTTGGTCGATAAGAAAGCGAGCCACCTTCTTTTTCTTTTTCATACCCAAAGGATAGAAATAATCGCCGGCTCTCCACTTACGAAGACCAAGCGGAAACTTTATCGAGCGATAATCAAGCTCTGCGATATCAGCATCATGAGAAAGAGTAAACTGATCTGTCGACTTGCGACTGATCTCAAGTGTTCCGTTGTGAAAAATAATTTTCGCAACATCTTCCCCGATTAGAATATTTTCCGCCTGTTCTGAATTAAGTGGTGAAATGATCAGCCATCCCCTGTTCACAAAAATTCTATGAGTACGCGATTGAACGAATTTCCCTTGTTCAGCATCGAGTAGATGCACTACGTCGTTAAGTTGATGAGCAGTGAAGTGATACTCGCTGACTATCTCGAACAAAATAGTGCGCAGCGGGGTTACCTTCTTCAATTTCAGCAGGGGTATATGCACCTCATTCCCTCTCCGCTCAACGAGTTTCTTTTTATGCAGCTCAATCGATTGGCGATAGAGTTCCTCTATCTCCCCAAACCGTTCAATGTTGTTAACCAGATTTCCCTCCGCTTCCGGAAAGATTTTATTCACCATCGGAATAACGGCGTTCCGAAAATAATTTCTTGAATATTTATCAGATGAATTCGAACTATCCTCGCGCCACACTAAATTATTTTCTCTCGCAAATTGCAGGATCTCGGTTTTTGTAAATGGCAATAGTGGCCGAACAATATTTTCATGCTTATCCACCATTCCTCTCAGCCCTGAAACTCCGGTGCCACGAAAAAAATTAAAGAGCACCGTTTCAACGTTGTCATCTGCGTGATGGGCCGTAAGCAAAAACTGCAACCGGCTTTGTATCAGCACTTCTTTAAACCATGCATAACGAAGGTCTCTCGCGGCTACCTGCACAGATATCTTATTCCGTTCTGCGTAGGCAGACGTATCAAAATGTTTTACGTGAAAAGCCACCTTGTAACACGCTGCTGTGTCTTGAACAAAACGTTCATCTGCCGCACTCTCTTCACCTCGCAATTGAAAATTTGCGTGGACGATCTCAAAATCAAACCCAGCCCTGCGGCACAATTCACACAATACAACAGAATCCACTCCTCCACTTACAGCGAGCAGCAAACGATCTGACGGAGCGAACAGCTTTCTCTCCAGTATATTTTGTTTGAACCGCGTAAGCATTTACCGCAAAACTTGTTTTATTGATGAAAATTCTTTTGGTTTGCAAGGCCTCATAGTTGCATAAACAACTTTTTAAACCACGATAGTTATGAAGATTCTGGTTTGTATCACTAAAACGCCGGACACCACGGCAAAAATAGCCTTCACGGATAACAATACGAAATTCGCAGAAGCCGGCGTACAATGGATAATCAACCCTTACGATGAATGGTATGCGCTGGTACGTGCGATTGAATTGAAAGAAAAAGATCCGTCAACCGTCATTCATCTTGTAACGGTTGGTGGGGCAGACACAGAGCCCATCATCAGAAAAGCACTTGCCCTCGGCGGCGATGAAGCATTCCGTGTTAATGCTAATATCACAAGACAGCTTTTACATCTCTTCACAAATTGCTGATATCGCCAAGCAGGGTAGCTATGATCTTATTTTTACGGGAAAAGAAACGATCGACTACAACAGTTCGTCTGTCGGCGGTATGGTAGCAGAATTGCTCGACCTGCCATTTATCAGCCTTGCAACAAAGTTTGAATTAAATGGAACCACAGCTACCGTTACACGTGAAATAGAAGGCGGCGAAGAAACTGTTGAAGCGAGTCTGCCGCTGGTAGTAAGCTGCCAGAAAGGAATGGCCGAACAACGCATTCCAAATATGAAAGGTATCATGGGTGCACGCACAAAGCCTTTGAAAGTAAGTGAGCCTGTAGCAATCGATGCGCTTACCTCGGTAAAGTCGTTTGAAACGCCGCCTCCAAAAGCAGGTGTAAAACTTATCCCCGCAGATAATCCTGCTGAGTTGATTCGGTTACTGCGTGAAGAAGCAAAAGTGATCTGATACTCACATTTCTAATTCAACAACATGCCAGTATTAATATTTATTGATCAGTCAGACAACACCATAAAGAAAACGACTCCCGAAGTGATCACCTACGGCGCAAAACTCGCGGCACAACTGGGCACCACTGCGGAAGGCGTATTGCTGGGAACCATCGGCGATGATATCGCCTCGCTCGGTAAATATGGCGTAACGAAAATTCATCATGTTGCCGACGAAAAGCTGAATCATCCTGACGGCCAGGTATATACGAAAATCATTGCCGAAGTAGCGACAGTCAATCGGCGCAAAGGTCATAGTATTTGCAAACAATCTTCACGGAAAAGCGATCGCACCACGACTATCAGTGCGGCTGAAAGCAGGGTTCGTTATCGGGAGCCGTTGCGCTGCCAGATACCGGCAGCGGTTTCGTGGTGAAGAAAACAGTTTTCTCGGGAAAGGCATTTGCGAATGTTTCGGTTGACACCGATGTCAAAATAATTTCCCTCAATCCGAATTCATTCCAGGCAGAATCCATGGGTGGGTCAGCGGAAGTAGTTCCGTCTTCAATGCAACATTCGATACACCAAAAACAAAGGTCGTATCCGTGAATAAGGTACAGGGTGAAATTCCTTTAAGCGAAGCCGAACGGGTGATAAGCGGCGGGCCGCGGACTAAAAGGACCGGAAAACTGGAAAATGATCGAAGAACTTGCCTCGCTTCTCCACGCGGCTACGGCCTGCAGTCGCGCAGTGGCCGACGTTGGCTGGCGCCCGCATCATGAGCATGTCGGGCAAACGGGCCTTGCTATTGCTCCAAATTTATATATGGCGATCGGCATTTCCGGAGCCATCCAGCACCTTGCCGGTGTTAACCGAAGCAAAGTGATTGTGGTGATCAACAAAGACCCCGAGGCGCCGTTTTTTAAAGCTGCCGACTACGGCATAGTGGGCGACGCTTTTGAGGTGGTGCCCAAACTCATAGAAGCGGCTAAGGCGCTTTAGCACACCTCGTTTTTGAATAAAAATTGTACGTTTGTGGTTTATTATTAAACTTAAAAACTACCCACCCGGAATAAGCGGCGCAACACGGGTAAGAAGGTCTTATGAAGAAAATAGAGTTGGAAATAGTGGCTTTGTCGCACAGTATCACCCAAACACATTCGTACGCTGTAGTTTTAGGGGAAGTTAACGGCCTTCGCCGCCTGCCGATCGTTATCGGAGGATTTGAGGCCCAGGCAATAGCAGTTGCACTGGAAAAAATGCATCCCAGCCGCCCCCTCACCCACGATCTGATGAAGAACTTCATGAACGCTTTCAACATCGATCTGCAGGAAATTATTATTTGTGACCTCCAGGAAGGTATATTTTATAGCAAGTTGCTTTGCGTAAGCGAACATGATACGGTGGAAATTGATTCGAGAACCTCCGATGCCCTCGCACTTGCTGTGAGATTCGGCTGCCCGATATTTACTTACGACAACATCCTTGAAAGTGCAGGTATCTTGATGGAAGACTCTTCCGGCAAAAAGAAGATTTCACGTGGCGAAGCAGTCACTACTGAAACAGCACGCGGCTCGGACGACCTCAGGGCGCTTTCAGTAGACGAGCTCAATCATCTGCTAAACGAAGTGCTCGAGCAGGAAGATTACCTCAGGGCAATAGCCATCCGCGACGAGATAAACAGCCGAAAAAAATCCCGCTAATATAATTGGTCCTTTTCCCGAATTGCAAGGTTAATCTCGGTCTCCGGGTGGCTGCGAAGCGTCCCGACGGCTACCACGATCTCAAAACCATCTTTTACCCGGTACCCTTGCGCGATGCGTTAGAGATAACCACCTATCGGCGCAAAAAAGATTCGTCAACCTTTGATCTTACCGTTACCGGCACAGAAATACCCGGCGAACCATCATCCAATTTGTGCTATAAGGCGTGGGAGCTCATCAAGAGTGATTATCCTGACATTCCACCGATAAAATTACATCTGCATAAAGCCATTCCGATGGGTGCAGGACTTGGCGGCGGCTCATCCGATGGCGCATTTACATTACTTGCGCTGAACGAAGAACTAAAATTGGGCATCCCTCAAAATAAACTTGCCGAATACGCCTTGCAGCTGGGTAGCGATTGTCCTTTTTTTATCCTCAACAAGCCATGTTACGCTACGGGCCGCGGGGAGTTGATGGAAGCACTGGCGTTAGATTTAAGTGAATTTTATTTTGTGGTGATCAACCCGGGAATACACGTGAATACCGCCGAAGCATTTACAGCGCTTGAAAAGTTTTCTTCTGCGAAACAACCTCTAAAGGAAGTTGTACAACAGCCTGTACATACGTGGAAGGAACACCTGGTAAACGACTTTGAAAAGCCCGTGTTTAAAAAACACCCGGAAATCGCAGCCATCAAACAGACGTTGTACGAGGGTGGCGCAGAGTATGCTTCAATGACCGGCACAGGAAGCAGTGTATATGGAATTTTCCACAAAAGTAAAATAGCCGGAAATTTGAAGACGTCCCCTAACTTCAGAGTCTTTATTCTAAACCAGGAGCATTGAAAGTAGTTGGGTTCACGTTTATAAGGAATGCCATCAAATACGACTACCCCGTTGAAGAGGCCCTCAGGTCTATCCTGCCGCTATGCGATGAAGTGATCGTTAACATTGGCAATTCTGAGGACGCGACTGAAAAGCTCATCTCGCATATCGATCCGGCTAAAATAAAAATTGTGCATTCGGTTTGGGACGAATCATTGATGGAAGGAGGCCGCGTGCTTGCTGCAGAAACTGATAAAGCGTACCAGCAAATTACGAACGATGCAGACTGGTGTATTTATATTCAGGCCGATGAAGTGATACACGAAAAATATTATCCTGCCATTCTTTCGGCGATGAAAAAATATAAGGACGAAAAAGATGTAGAAGGCCTGCTATTTAAATACAAACACTTTTACGGCAGCTACGATTACATTGGCGACACCCGAAAATGGTACAGCCATGAAATACGGGTTATCAGAAAAGACAAAGACATCCACTCCTACCGCGACGCACAGGGATTTAGAAAGAGCGACCGAAAATTGCGCGTCGCAGAAATAGATGCATACATCTATCACTATGGATGGGTGCGCCATCCGCAATACCAGATGAGGAAAGTGCTCGGATTCGAAAAACTATATGACAGCGACAACATGGCGTGCAAAATATCGAGAGAAGTTACGGACCATTTCGACTATTCTGATATCGATTCACTCACGCGCTTTACAGGCACCCATCCAACAGTGATGCGTGAAAGGATCGCTAAGAAAAACTGGACGTTTGAGCACGACATCTCGTGTAAAAAATTCACACTCAAAGGACGCGTACTCCACTGGATTGAAGGCGTTACAGGTAAAAGGCTTTTCGACTACCGCAATTACGAAATCATCCGTTAATTCGTATCTTCGCTGAAATCGTTCGCCATTCTACGTTTCGCACACATAGCACATGTTCTGAAATCGAATCTCGATTTACTTTTTCACTAAGGGGTCTGTCTTCGTTCTGTTGAATTCTTCTGTCTTTTCGAGTTTATCAAATACATTTTTACATCGCCCCAATGAATATAATCAACACAAATCCAGCATACTACTTCGATCTTGAAGACGATTACGGCGCGCATAACTACCATCCCTTACCAGTTGTTTTGGAAAAAGGCGAACGGTGTGTATGTGTACGACATAGAGGGCAATCGCTACTTCGATTTCCTTAGCGGATATTCAGCACTCAACCAGGGCATTGTCATCCCCGTATCATAGATGCCTTTGTTAAACAGGCGTCGAGGCTCACGCTTACATCGCGCGCGTTTTATAATAACAAACTCGGTGAATTCGAGAAATATATCACGCAACTATTCGGGTACGATAAGGTGTTGCCGATGAACACGGGCGTGGAGGCGGTTGAAACTGCGATCAAGCTTTGCAGGAAGTGGGCGTACAGCGTTAAGGGTATCACGGAAAATCTCGCGAAGATCATCGTATGCGAGCACAACTTTCATGGAAGAACGAGTACAGTAATTTCATTCAGTACCGATCCATCATCGTATAGTGGGTTTGGCCCGCTGATGCCTGGCTTTGAAATCATCCCTTACAATAATGTCGAGGCGTTAAGAAAGGCATTGAAAGATCACAATGTTGCCGGTTTTCTTGTTGAACCGATACAAGGTGAAGCGGGTGTTATCGTACCGCACGAAGGATATCTTTCGACGGCGAAACAATTGTGCGAAGAGGCGAATGTTTTATTTATTGCAGATGAAATTCAAACGGGTTTATGCAGAACAGGAAAAATGTTGTGTATTGATCATGAAAATATAAAGGCTGATATTCTTATTCTTGGGAAAGCGCTCAGCGGAGGGACAATGCCGGTATCTGCAGTTCTGGCCGATGATGAAATTATGCTTACGATACACCCGGGCGAGCATGGTTCCACATATGGAGGAAATCCCCTTGCAGCTGCCGTTGCGATTGCGTCGCTGCAGGTGCTCTCCGACGAATCGCTGGCCGATAACGCTATGCAAATGGGAGAACTGCTGCGTGATGAGTTGCGGAAAATAAAATCACCACTTATTTCGACCGTGCGTGGTAAGGGGCTGTTGAACGCAATCGAAATTGATCATGCAGATAAGAACGCTGCATGGAACATTTGTATGAAGATGAAAGAATTTGGTTTGCTTGCAAAACCAACACATGGAGATAAGATCAGGCTAGCCCCGCCTCTTATTATTACAAGTGAGCAGGTGAAGGAGTCAGTTGATATTATCGGGCGCAGCCTGCATGCATACGGAAAATAATTAGAGTTGAAGCAACACCATTTCTTTAGAAATATCAGTATAGGAATTGTAGACGGTTTAACAATACCGCTCGCCCTGGCAGCAGGATTAAGCGGATTGGTATCGGAAAACTCTCCAGTCATTATAGCATGTCTTGTAGCGGCACTCGCAGGAGCCGTTACGATGTCTATCGGCGGTTATCATGAAAGTAAAAAGTATGATGCGCCCGTTCGCCCGGCGTCCGCTGCAGCCACTATTGGACTAGGATATCTTGCCGGTGGATTGATCACGACGATTCCTTATTTTTTTATTAGCCAACCGATGCAGGCTCTCACCTATTCTGTAGTGCTAACACTCATTGTATTGTTCGTGGCTGGTTATTGGGAAAGCAAACTGAATGGCGGGTTGGGGTTGATAAACGCCGTACGGGTATGTATTACCGGCGCCGTTGCTGCCACAGCCGCATTTTTGGTTGCGAAATTATTCGTTTGATTTCCGTGGAGTTGTCTCTTCTTTCAACTTAATATCGGGCAGTAACGCACACAGCAACACCACAAAAGCGCTGAAAAGCATCACCCAGATCCCTGGTTGTTTTACGGGACAGGTAGCGCGGTAACAGGAGGAAAACACAATGAAAGATCTTATTGCAAACGCAACGATAATGGTTCCCACCAATACGTTCCAGCGTTTCGCCCATATCTTTGGTATGAGAAAAAAGATAATCGCAACAGAGGTAAGATAGATGAATACCTTTCCGGGCTTGCCGTACCGATTTTCGTAGGTAAAAAAACCGGTGAAGTATTTGTGTAGATCGGGGTACCAGGCCCAGTTTGTAAATCCAGACACAATAAGCGTGAGGCAGGCAAGGATCCCTATCCATTGTGAAAATCTCATAAGCGAAGATACATTTGAACAAAACAAAAATCTATAGCCATGGTCGAAAGTACAATGAGTGAAATTGATGAACTGGCAGAAAAGGCTCATACAGCGTTTTTAACATATAGACATGCACAGCCATCTCAAAAAATAAATTTCCTGAACGGCATTGCAGATACGCTCGACAAAGAGCGCGTAAGCCTGATCACTATCGCAAGTAAGGAGACGAACCTTCCATATGCACGGCTCGAAGGAGAGTTCAATAGAACAATTAATCAATTACGTCAATTTTCCGATTTGCTGAAGGCAGGAACCTGGGTTCGTGCCATCATCAACGAAGGCGATCCGGGGAGGAAACCTCTACCGAAACCCGATCTGCGGCAGATTCAACATGCCATCGGACCTGTTGCTGTTTTCGGCGCAAGCAATTTTCCTTTTGCATATTCAGTGATTGGGGGCGATTCTGTTGCAGCGCTCGCTGCAGGATGTTCTGTGGTGTATAAAGTGAACCCCGGCCATCCTGAAACTTCGGAAGAGGTAACGAAAGTGGTGATTGAAAGCGGCAGGCGGGCTGGCGTTCCGGAAGGCACGTTTAGTATGGTGCATGGTGTATCTCATGAATCGGGAACGCGCTTAGTGATGCATCCGAAAATTAAAGCCGTTGGGTTCACCGGTTCATTCAGGGGCGGCCGGGCGTTGTTTGATGCATGCGCAAAGCGCGTGGAACCTATTCCTGTTTATGCGGAAATGGGCAGTACGAACCCCGTATTTATTTTGCCTGAAATTTTAGCGGAAAAAGGCGAAGAGATCGCCCGGGCATTGGCAGCATCCAACACTGCGAGTGCAGGACAATTTTGTACAAACCCAGGTATTATGGTGGCCAATGAAACGAACGCTCAAAAATTCTACGACGAGTTTGCCAATGCCATCCGCGCTACACCTTCTGCGCCGATGCTTACACCAGGTATATTCAAGTCGTTCGGGGAAAGGATGAATGCAGTGGCTGAGATTAAAAACGTTAAAACTGCAGCGGTTGCAAGCGACAATAATCAGAACAATGCGCGTGCACACATGTTTATTTCTTCGGCAAACGATTTTCTCAGCAACGACGAACTGTGGGAAGAAATGTTTGGCCCAAGTTCTGTCCAGGTCACTTCGCATTCGAATGACGACATGCTGAAGATCGCCGATGCGCTGCCAGGGCAGCTAACCGCAACGGTATGGGGCACCGAAAAAGACCTCAAGGCCAATGTTGAGCTAATAAGGTTGCTTGAATTGAAAGCAGGAAGGTTGGTTATAAACGGCGTTCCTACGGGAGTAGAAGTGGCACCCGCAATGAATCATGGCGGTCCCTACCCTGCTACCACCGATAGCAAATTTACTTCAGTAGGTACAGAATCTATTTATCGCTTTACGAGGCCCATCTGCTACCAGAATTTTCCTGATTTTCTGTTACCTGAAGAATTGAAGCCCTGATGTATAAAAAAGCAAAACAGTTAACTTAGACCCGTGAATACTCAACTCGACATCAGCCCTGAGAAAAAAGTGCCCATGTACATGCAGATAGTAGACTCGATAACAGACGCTATCCGCAGGGGCAACTATAAAATGGGTGATCGGATCTATTCGATCAATGAACTCAGCAACGAATATTTCCTGGCGCGCGATACCGTGCAGAAAGCATATAACATTTTACACGAACGGGGAGTAATAACATCTGTAAAAGGCAAAGGCTACTATGTAAACAATACCAACCTCGACGTCGCCTACAAAGTATTACTACTGTTCAGCAAACTCAGCGATTACAAAAAACAGATTTACAACGGATTTGTAAATACGCTGGGAAATAATGCGGTTGTTGACATAAAGATTCATCATTTCAACACGGCCCTTTTTCGCGAACACATCGTTAATAACATCAACAATTACGATTACTTCGTGGTGATGCCCCACTTCTATGATGATCCGGCAGGTGCGCTGGGTATTATCAAAACGATCCCACAGGATAAACTAATCATTCTCGACAAAAATATCCCATCGACCGACCTTCATTCCGCTTCGGTATACCAGGATTTCCAGAATGATATTGTCGGAGCGCTCGAACAAGGCCTCGATCTCCTGTCAAAATATGATAAACTGTATCTCGTATTTCCGGGCATAGGCAAATACTCTCCTGAAATATTACAGGGCTTCAGGAAGTTCTGCATGCAGAACGATTTCAAAAACGAAGTACTCGAAGAGATCAATCCCCATACAGAAATACACAGTGGAGAAGTTTATATTGTAATTGAAGAAAGCGACCTATGTAATCTTATCAAGTTATCGCGGGAGAAGAAACTGCAGATCGGCAAAGATCTTGGCATTGTTTCTTACAACGATAGCCCCCTTAAAGAGATTTTACTGGATGGTATCACGGTGATGACTACCGATCATATGCAAATGGGTGAAACAGCCGCACGATTGATTCTCGACAACAGCAAAGACAAAATCAAGAACCCTTTTGTATTGATAAGAAGAGGATCGCTTTAATTACCTGACGAAAGCCGCCGCTACTCCACCATCAACATTCAAAACGTTACCTGTCGATTTGTTCAGCAGACCCGAAACAAATGCGAAACACGCATTTGCAATGTCTTCTGGCAAAATGCTTTCGTTCAACAGCGTTCTTTTAGCATAGAACGCAGGTAGTTCTTCAACCTTAATTCCATAAGCTTTCGCCCTGCCTTCGGCCCATCCACCAGCCCAGATATTTGAATCAGCAATTACTGCATCAGGATTTACAATGTTCACCCGAATTTTGTCAGGAGCCAGCTCAGCGGCGAGCAGCCTGCTAAGATGGGCCTGGGCAGCTTTGGCAGAACCATAACCAGAATTATTAGGACCGGCAAACACAGCATTCTTGGAAACGATATTGATGATGTCGCCACCCGTTCCCTGCTTCTTCATAATAATTACCGCTTCCTTTGAAACGAGAAACTGTCCTTTTACAAGGATGTTATAAAGTTTGTCCCAATCCTCTACAGTATGTTCTGTGATCGATTTTGAAATACTGATGCCCGCGTTGTTGACAATGATGTCTACACCCCCGAATAAGAGTGCGGCTGCATTAAACGCATCCTGGCTGCTCTTTTCGCTTGTTACATCGAGCAAAACGCTTTCAGCATTATCACTGCTGAACTGCTTTTTAAATTCAGCTGTTGCGCCTTCAAGACGTTTTTCATCAATGTCGTTAAGAATAACACACGCACCTTCTTCGGCAAATCTTTTTGCTATGGCTTTTCCTATACCACCACCGCTACCGGTTACCAGGGCTATTCTGCCAGACAACGCTTTTGGTTTCGGCATGCGTTGCAGTTTTGCTTCTTCAAGCAACCAGTATTCGATATTGAATGCTTCCTGGCGAGGTAGCGAAGTATATTCGGAAATAGCTTCCGCTCCTCTCATTACATTGATGGCATTGATATAAAACTCAGACGCAACGCGTGCTGTTTGTTTGTCTTTTGAAAATGTGAACATACCCACTGCAGGATAAATGATCACAACGGGATTTGCATCACGAATTGCCGGGCTATTGACATGTTTGCATTTGGCGTAATAGTCAGCATACATTTTTCTGTAAGCTTCAAACTGCGGTTCAATTGCCTTCTTTAACTCTTCAACATTTTCGATGTTATCAGCAGGCTTAAGATTCAACACCAGCGGACTGATCTTTGTCCTGAGAAAGTGATCAGGACAACTTGTGCCCATTGGAGCGAGGCGGTCGAGGTCATTTGAGTTGATAAACTGCAACACTCTCTCATCGTCGGTGAAATGGCCGATCATCTTGTTTTTTGAAGAACACAAACCACGTAACACGGGAGCGATCGAGGCGGCTTTCTTCAATCGTTCTTCCTTTGGAAGCGATTGAATTTTTTGTCCGCCAAAAACTTTCGTTTTAGAAACGCTATCCTCAATGTATTGCGCACAACGTTCTATTACTTCGAGCGTGTTGATATAAGATTCAAATGCAGTATCGCCCCATGTAAACAATCCGTGAGATCCCAGCATGATACCGCGGATGCCCGGATTTTCATCAAGGCATTTTTTCAGTTCCAATCCGAGTTCGAAACCTGGTCTACGCCATTCAACCCAACCGATCGTTCCGCTGAATAATTCCTGGGTAATCTTCTTTCCATCTTTTGCCGCCGCGATAGCGATAGCTGCATCCGGATGAAGATGGTCTATATGTTTGAATGGAAGAAAACCATGCAGAGGTGTATCAATTGATGGCGCCTTGGAAGCGAGATCGTAAATGCAATGGTTGAACAATTCAACCATTTCATCTTCGTGTTCAAGGCCACGATAGATATTTTTAAGATTCAACAGGCGGTCCATGTACAATGCAGCGAGCCCGCTCTTTTTCAATGTGCCGAGGTCGCCACCTGATCCTTTCACCCACATTACTTCTACTTCTTTACCTGTTAGCGGATCTTTCTCCATCACTTTACATGATGTATTTCCGCCGCCATAGTTGGTAAGTCTCAAATCAGCCCCAAGCAAATTTGATCGGTAAATCAGTAAGCCCACTTCGTCGCTACCGAATGATGCTGCCTTTGCATCATCCCACAAATAGCTCACGTGCTTGAACTGTTGCTTACCTATAACTTCTGGCATAATTGTTATTTTACTTAAATGGTCTTAAAAATAGGGGTAAACAGGTTTGTAGCTGTCATGCCGTGTGATGCTTACACCCTATCTTCGCCCGCTCGCATCAGCTAATACGATAAAAAGAAACCGATAGAATGGCTCTGTTAGAAAAGTACTTGAAAATTAAGCGCTCCACCCTTCCGGGTGCCGGAAAGGGTTTATTCACTACGAAGTTCATTCCCAAAGGAACCCGCATAGTTGAATATAAGGGAAAAATTTCAAGCTGGAAAGACGCCGATCATCAGAATGGCGGCAACGGATATATCTACTACGTTAAACGCTATCATGTAATAGATGCCCTGCCTCGGCCAAAGGCACTCGCACGATATGCAAACGATGCGCGCGGCATGACGAAAATAAAAGGCATTACAAATAATTCGGATTATGTAGAAGACGGCCTGAGAGTTTTTATTGAATCGAAAAAAGACATACCGGCCAATTCCGAAATTTTTGTAGCGTACGGAAAAGAATACTGGGATGTTATCAAGGCGTTCTACCGCACCAAAAAATAAACTGACTCATTTTTATGTCTCCTTCAGCAAATCTTCGAGGTTGAGCGGATCGCTCATCATTCTCAGCTTGCCCGAACCATCAAGCGGCCATTCACTTTTTGGTCTGTCCCAATAAAGCTCAACACCATTTCCATCGGGATCATCAAGATAGAGTGCCTCAGAAACGCCATGATCCGAAGCGCCGGTCAACGGATAGTTTGCTTCAAGAACTTGCTTGAGCACCTGCGCGAGTTCCTTACGAGTGGAATACAATATCGCTGTATGAAACAATCCACATGTGTTGCGCGGTGAAGGACTTCCACCTTTACTGTACCATGTATTCAAACCAATGTGGTGATGATATCCGCCTGCGGAAAGAAAAACTGCCGCATCACCATACCATTGAGTAATTTCAAAACCAAGTATTCCCTGGTAAAACGTAAGGGCTTTCTTAATATCAGATACTTTAAGGTGCGAATGACCAATGCGCGTATTCGCAGGAACGATATAACTCATATCAATTGTTATTTAGGGTTAATGCATAAACGGCGAAAGAAGCAAGCCAGTGTTCGCCCATGTAATCGCCACTGGCAACATGAGGCAATGCGACAGACATATGAACAGCAGCCTGCTCAAGAATGTTTGCTTTATTCGTTTTTACATGGTCGGCAATGCCATACAGACACCACGCTCTGCTGAAATTTAATCCATCAAGGTGCACAAGCCGCCCATCTGTTCTGTCGGCAACCTCACCAGGTTTTAGTGGAATGGAAGAAGTGAAGAGTTGCGGAAGAAATTTCTTCAACCATGGCTCGTATTCGTTAGCTGGTAAAATGCGCCACATCAAATCCGCTTCCTCAAGACATGGACTCAAAAAATCGGTGCCGCCGGGTTCCCAGCTAAGCGGACAACCAACATCCTTCTTATAAAAACGTAAAGCTGTTGTAACGATTTTCTGCCTCAGCGAATCATTCTTTGCAGCGATCGCATAGTCGTATGCCATCCGTAAGCCAAACGCGAGATTTGAATGTTCACCCACACGTAACGGATATAAAAGCTTACCGAGATACTCGATATATAATTTCGCAAAAAGATCTGAGAGAGGCTTAAGGTTAGATGAAAGTTCATTGCCCAGCGGATCGTTCCATTCAATCAGTTCCTTCTGCATTTGTAAAATCCAGGCCCATCCGTACGTGCGCTCAAAACTTCTGTTTTCTTTTTGTCCGAAAATTTTTGCTTCTGTTTGAATATTTGATGCCGACAATTGATGCGCAAGTATCGTGCGAATGGTATCGGCACCCGGCATGGAGGGGAAAGTCTTTAACAGCCTGATGAGCATCCAATGTCCGTGCGCACTGGAGTGCCAATCAAAACAACCGTAAAAGGCAGGATGATAATTTTTAGGATTAGTGATGAGAGCGGAATCTGAAAATACAACTCCTGTTTTATATGGAAATTGCTGCCGTATACATTTCAATGGAAGGCTCGCAAGATGCGATGCACCTTCCACCGTTAATGTAAACCTGTTATCGGATTTAATGAAATGCTGTTGCGCGCACACATTACCTGCGGCGAATACGCCAAGTAAGCAGAAAAGAAATTTCATTCAACTAAAGTAAACAATCATCCCTTTACATACACTTCACCTTTATAGGGATGTATTGTTGAATGAAAGTTATACCCTGCAACATGCATCAGGTAATAACCCATGATATCGCACCAGCATATTTCTTCCTTAAACATTTCTATCTTAGGAAGCTTGCCCCGCTGGCAGCTATTATCCTTATCGTAGTCGTAATCGCCACCGTTTTCCTGGCACCACTTTTCGAACATCACCAACTCTGCGGGGTCCGAGAAAACTATCTTGAAATACGTTTCTTCCGTTACACTTTTCAGATCGTCGTTTAAATAATGATGGTACTTATGTCTATGCCTGATAATTTTGGCTGTGTGCATATGCAGATTTTTCTACCCACCTAAAACGAAAGGCGTTTTCGGTTTTTAGCGATGATAAAGCCCATCACGGCAGCGGCAGTGATACCGGCTACGGCGAGGATTAGATTTCGGTTGTTGGATGGTGGAACGTATTGAACGCCTTCCTGGTTTACGAGTGCCGGTTCATCTACATACCTGCCCGAACGGGGAACAGCAAGCTCACGAAAATTGTTCGCGAGGTGATGAAGGGCTTCGCGCAGCTCGGCGCCCGCCATAGGCTGCCCATGGCCAGTAGCAGCCACTTCCGGCTCAAGTCCGGCTAATATCTTAACTGAGCGTTCAGCCGATCCCCAGTTGTAGGTAAAATACTTGGGTGGCCCATGCATAATACGGGTTTGCGTAATGGCGGCGATAGCCGACTCCTGGTTCGTAGTAACGAATGCATCACCTGCCAGCAACAACCTGTCGGATTGGCGGAAAAGGCTGATATGCCCGGGTGCATGACCTGGAGTATGATAATAACGCCAACCCTGCAGCACAGGGATGGAGCCGTCTTCCGGCAAAATCACCAGGCGGTCGGATACATCGATAGGGCGCTTGCGGTACATGAACGACATCAGCGACATCAGGCCTCCCCCAACTGAAGGATCTGGTGGCGGATAGGACGAAGCTCCCGTGAGATAGGGTTTTTCAAGGGTGTGCGCGTATATCGGCACATCCCATTCGTCTGCCAGCTGACGAAGTGAGCCAGTATGGTCGAAATGAGCGTGCGTAAGTACTATGGCCGCCGGCTGCGACTCTGGCCAGAAGAGATGTTCCGCTACCTTCTTGATTTTATTCGCCGAGGTACCCAGACCGGTATCAAGCAACACCCATTTGTTATTGGATGGATTATGAATGAGGTACATGTTCACAAACAGGTCTTTAATGCGCCACACGCCTGGAGCAACTGAAAACCAATCGATATACATCTGCTTGCTGATCTTTTCGCGCTTCATATGTTCGAACTTTTACTGTTTGTTAAAAGATAGTATTGAAGTATAAAATCGTGCCAGATGGTACGCATATTGATCACATGGTATTGAGATAAACACAAACAACATGAAAGCAATATTCACAATCCTGGTTATAAGCCTTGCGGTTTCAACCGGCGGATTTGCGCAGGATAAAAAAGATAATCCCATCGCTACAGCTATAGAAAAGAAAGAGTATGTTTTTAAGGTGCGTACCATTATGCCAGCAACCGGTGGAACTAGGCAGGTAAACAGCACGTATGATTTTACAGTGAACGACGATACGCTGATCTCTTACCTTCCTTATTTCGGTCGTGCGTATGCCGCCCCCATCGGGCGCGGGTCGGATCCGTTAAATTTTACATCGAGTGATTTTACATACATCGTTACAAAAGGGAAGAAAGGTGGATGGATGATTGAAATAAGACCTAAAGATGCACGCGATATCCAGGTGATGAATCTTAATTTATCTGAAAACGGATATGGTACATTGTATGTGAATCAGCAGAACAGGCAGGCGATTTCTTATAGTGGGAAGGTGGAGCCGCTGAAGAAAAAAGCGTAGCCGCCGGCAGCGAAACCTAGTTTTTTAAATGGAGCACCCACATTTCTGTGCCTGGTATTTGCCGAGAGATTGACAAATTGATTTCTTCTTCAGTAAGAACATTTTGGCCAGACGCAAATCCTTTCAATCGTTCAGCATACTTTGAAAAGTCAACATTCTTTGGCGTAGAAGACGTATTCATCACACACATCACGGTTTCGGCGGCCGTGTAACGAAAGTATACATACAGCCCCTCTTCAGGAATGTAATGCATCAGCTTACCTGTCTTTAGCGCATCTGAATTCTTCCTGAAGGTGGCCAGCTTCTTCGTCAGCTCCTGCACAGATTTTTCTTCAGAAGAAAGGTTATCTCCTGTAAAAGCATTTTTCTTATCACCCTCCCAACCTCCGGGAAAATCTAGTCTCACCCACCCATCAGGATTACTTATTCCTTTCATTAATATCTCAGTGCCATAATACATTTGCGGAATACCTCTTTCGGTAAGCAGCCACTGTATACCAATTATCTGCTTCTTTACGTCTTCCTTCATCACAGAAAAAAACCTGCTCATATCGTGGTTATCTAAAAAGATGACATTCGACATCGGATCCTTGTACAAAAAATCGTTCGACAATGTTTGATACAGTTGCAGTACGCCATTTTCCGAGCCATTCAACGCGGGTTGGATACCATGAAACAACGTTTGAAAATCTATCGTTCCAGGAAGATTCACCTTAAACTTTATATTCATGTTGTTGCGCGTGAAGAATGCCTGGTTAGATACTGCATCCACCCATGATTCACCGACCATAGTAATCTTCGGGTACTCATCTAACAGCGCCTTGTTACATCTGTTCATGAATGGCATGTCAACATATATATACGTATCTATCCTCCACCCGTCCACTCCAAACTGTTCGACACACCATATCGCATGCTGAATTAAAAAATTTGCAACATAAGGATTGCTTTGATTCAGGTCGGGCATTTGCTCAGTGAACCACCCATCGGCCATTTTCTTCTTGTCGCGTTCGGAGGCATAAGGATCAAAGTGAGTTTGATCGCGGTAATTTGGTTTTGTAAATTCCGGCCACTGATGCACCCAGCTTTTCATTGGCGGATCCTGCATCAGAAAATTCTGCAGCCCCATATGATTATACACCGCATCCTGGATAAGCTTCATACCCCGCTTATGCAATTCAGTCGCTTAGCCTCATATACAATGAGTCGCCGCCAAAACGCGGTTCAACTTTATAATGATTGGTAATAGCATAGCCATGCTCCGTACGATCGGGCATATTGTTTTCCAGCACAGGCGTAAGCCACAGTGTAGTTACACCAAGTTCCTGCAGATAATCGAGATGATTGATCACACCTTGCAGATCACCACCGTGCCTGTGAAATATTGAATCGCGATTGAGCGACTGATCTAACAACCCGGGAATTTTATCGTTGGAGGGGTCGCCGTTGCTGAAACGATCGGGCATCAAAAAATAGATGAAGTCGCCGGACCGTACACCCTGCGCGAACGCGGTGCCGTTGCCTTTCCTTCTCGCCTTCAGCGGCCACAAGACGCTAATCTTTTCAGCGCCTTTTTCAAGGTTGATTCTAACCGTTCCTGGTTTTGCGGTAGCAGAAATGGCCACATCAACTGCGAGATACTTTTCGTTTTCAAGCGGATGCACTTTTACCACAGAAACACCCGGATAATTAATTCTAACCGTGTGACCCGCAAGGCTACTTTCATTGCGCACAAGTATCTGCACCTTGTTCCACTTCATGCCCGTCCACCAATTAACAGGATACAATTCAGGTTGCTGTGCAGAGAGAGTGAAAGAAGAAAATAAGACAAGTAGTAAATAAGCGACCTTCATGGCGATTGAATCATTTGGCCATATAACCGATGGCTGCAATCCTTCCATCAGCAACAACTTCCACAACGATCGAACGTTCGGAATGATCTTCCAGCACAAGTCTTTCGACAGTCTGACTTTCGTAGTTAGGCAGATCGGTTACATGAGAACGAAGAAAATAAATGTAGTTACTGTTTTCCCATTGACCGCCAGTGCATAATTGTAAAGCACGTAGCACATCCGTTCTTTGAGGGTACTGCGCGTGTAATAAACGGATTAAATGGTCCGGCTCGAAAGGTGTTTGAGGGGTATTCATACAGTAGAATTGGAAGATACTTTAAAAATCAATACTTTCAGGAATTGTGGATAAGAAGAGCACACTGCTGCTGCTTTTATTGGTTGTTTCACTCTGCACCGCGGCGCAGCGATTCGGTGGCAATCCACCTTCCGTAAAATGGAACCAGCTTAACACCGACACCGCAAGAATAATCTTTCCATCCGGACTCGAACAACAGGCACGCGAAGTATCCGCAATTGTTCATAAACTTTCTTCGCTCACTTCTACCACCCTCGGAGGCACTACCAGGAAAGTAAATATTGTCATGCAAACTTTGCCAACAACGGCAAATGGCTACGTATCAATGGGCCCGTTCCGATCAGAGTTTTTTCTCACGCCGCGGCAGAACAGTTTTGAACTCGGCAGTTTACCCTGGCATAAAACCCTTGCCCTTCACGAGTACCGGCACGTGCAGCAGTATAGCAATTTCAGAAGGGGATTGTCAAAAGCATTTTATTATGTGTTTGGACAAGAAGGCCAGGCACTAGCTAACAGCCTTGCGGTGCCCGATTGGTTTTTTGAAGGCGATGCTGTTCACCAGGAAACACAATTCAGTAACCAGGGACGGGGACGATTACCTTTTTTTTATAATGACTATCGTTCACTCTGGGCATCAGGAAAAGATTATTCATGGATGAAATTAAGAAACGGCTCACTCCGCGACCTGGTACCCAATCATTACCCGCTTGGATACATGCTGGCCGACTATGGATATAAAAAGTATGGGATCGATGTATGGAGAAAAGTGACAAATGATGCCGCGTCTTTTAAGAGCCTGATTTATCCTTTTCAGAAAGCGTTCAGGAAAAATACCGGACAAAGTTTTATCTCCTTCAGGAAAGAGGCCATGGAGCAATATAAAAAGGAAAGCAACCTTGTACCGGATTCCGCATCATCGTTTGGACGAATCAACAAACATTTCGCAGGCAACGAGCAGTATCCGCAATGGAGAAATGAGTCGGAAGTAATTTTTGTTCATGACGATTACAGTCACATCCCGGCGTTTTTTGCTAAGAATGTTGTTACGGGAGAAAGTCGCAAGATTCGCACGAAAAGTATTTCCACTGATGATTATTTCTCCTATAGAAATAACCGCATTGTGTATTCAGCCTTTGAGCCGGATGCGAGATGGGGCTGGAAAAATTACGAAGTGTTAAAGGTGATAGATGTAACTACCGGAGAAGAAAAAACAATTACACGTAATACCCGTTTACTATCTCCGGATATATCAAATGATGGATCAAAAATAGTAGCCGTTAATTCTGCACCATCGGGCCAAAACAATCTCGCGATAATTGATGCATCAAACGGATCAATCATCAACAATATTCCAAATCCCGACAAACTTATTTTCACGTATCCAAAATTTGTCAATGCCAAAAAGGTTGTAGCCGCAGTGCGGAACAATAAAGGCGAAATGGCGCTCGGTAATTTTGATATTGAAAGTGGAGAGGCTCAATGGATCGTGCCGTTTACATCGAAAATTATTGCATTTCCGAACGTGGAGGGAGATACGATTTCATTCTCGATGTCGGATGGTGATAGGGACAAGCTATTCATCGCAGTGAATAATAAGGTATACAGGTTCGATCCTGCAATCGCCAATCATTCTACCGGCAATTACCAGCTCGCATCATCAGGCGGAAAATATGTGTGGACGTCGTTTACTGCCGTTGGCTATAAATTATTTTCGGGTGCCGGAGCTTTCACTGAAGTTTCAGATATTCCTTCAGGCACTTCTTCATCAGCAAAAGAAAAAGAAACGAATCTTATTACGGCAATAACAACTCCGGCTTATACTGTAACACGGTATCCTGCTTCTTACAAGCTGTTTAACTTTCATAGCTGGCGGCCGTATTTCAGCGATCCTGAGTATTCATATTCGTTGATCAGCCAAAACATTCTCAACACACTTCAGTCTGAGATCTATTTTACGTACAATCGCAATGAAAGATTTAAGGAAACGGGAGCCACGCTTTCTTACGCAGGCTTTTACCCCGTACTGTCAGCAGGCGGATCCTTTACGTTCGACAGGTCCTTTATCGATTCAGGAAGAGTAGTTAACTGGAATGAAGCAAATGGAACTGCACGCGTTAGTGTACCGTTGTCTTTTGCCGCAGGTTCATTTATACAAAATCTTAACTTAGCCGGGAGCATTCACTACCAAACAAGTATACTACACCGGCGCATCAAAAAATACTATTCCCGATAAAAGATTCAACTATGCGGAATGGTCGTTGAGCGCGACCAATCAACAAATCAAGGCCCAGCAAAACATCTATCCGAGATTGGCGCAAACCTTCCTTGCGCGCTACCGCCATATCATAAACAACTACACGGCCCACCAGTTGTTGCTCAACACGTCGCTGTACTTTCCAGGGTTCGCACGCAATCATAGTATCGTTGTGCAAGCGGCCTATCAGCATCGAGATACGTTGCAGCAATACGCCTTTACCAACGGTTTTCCGTTGTCGAGAGGTTATAGCGACATAGATTTTCCAAGAATGTGGAAGGTGGGTGGCAACTATCATTTTCCAATCGCGTACCCTGACGCCGGCTTTGGAAATATCGTATACCTGCTGCGACTAAGAGGAAATGTATTTTACGATTATTCACAGGTAAAAAGCCTGCGACAGGTACCACGTTTCCGTTTAAAACAGGCGGAGCCGAATTGTACTTCGACACGAAATGGTGGAACCAGCTTTCGCTAAGCATCGGCATACGATACAGTCGCCTGTTAGATAATGAACTGCTCGGCATCGCGCCGAATCAATACGAAATAATACTGCCGGTTAATTTGCTGAATAGGTAAGGCCTTCTGCAATGTTGCCTTTCGGAGGTTTAGTTTCCGTAATCTTCTCTGACATCAGGTTTCGGTAGCGTGAGGTCATCAAGCACCACTCCTACCCTCAGTGCTTTCAAACCTTTGACGCCTTGTAACTCTTCGAGCTCAACATCTTCGAGATCATCATTCAGGGTACCCTGTGCCTGGAGGTATTGAATATACTTCGTGTATTCTTCCGCATCCTTACTGTTATGATAAATCACAGCGATCTTACCAATCTGGGTGAGCCTTTCTGACGTGCCTTTGATATTTACTTTATCGATTCTCTTTTTAATGATCTGGTACCTGATATTATACGCACCCTCAACATCAAATCTCCTTTCATCATTTCTGAAACAGATATCGATGGTGTTTGAATTGGAAAAAATTAGCTGCGTTGTTTCAAGTTGCTTTGGCAGCCTGGGTTTTAGCAAATGCGTGAGTTTCGCGATGGCCGCCATAGATGCCACCTGCCAGAGCCTCAGATTGCGCAGGTATAAAAGATCGAACGGTATGTCGGGCGCTATCGACTGGCCGATATAGATATCGTACTCTATGCCGTCCGTTCTGAACTTTTCAAAATAACAAGGGTACGATTGTTTCTGTTCGGCAATAAACAGGTCGAGGTAATTATTGATAGCCGACGTAATCATTTCCATCGATTGTTCAAGCTGCCTCCTGTTATCGTGCGCTAACCCGGTTTGATCGTCTGCGGCCTTATAATATGCATCCACTATCGGCACAACGGCGGTGTTTGTTCTGCGGAAGTACGACATCACCGGATCGACTTCGTTCTGCAGAAAATCGTTCACGTTCACTGAGTCGTTGTCAGAATCGGAAGACATGATCTTCTCGAATTTTTTTGTACACTTATAGATCAACTCACCAATGATAGGAAGATTGGTAATCTCACGTATTGATGTCAGTGTCTTCAGCAGAACATTGAACAGCAGTTGTAAATCACTGCGAAGCGCCTTATTCCTTTCAATAGTTGAATTTCTGATATCAATCGCGCCATACAATGGATAAACATCACTAAATATAATGGTCTCCATTTTCGGCGTCTTCTCCATACTTGATTTCAGATAACGCCAGGCAGCTTCATTAAATTTCCATTGTACTGCAGGTTGGATAGAGGTAAACTTCTCTTTCACTACCTCCTGGAGACTACTGTTGAAATCCTCGATATGCGATTGCAATATCTGTGCTACCAGCGGAATCGCGGGATCCAGTTTCGAAAGTATTTCTTCGGTAAGCACATCACTTTTCTTTGAAAACACCTCGAGCGTTCCCGCAAGCGTATTGTTGTAAAAAATTGGCATAAGCGCATACGACTTCACACCATCTACGTTTAGCAGGTTCAGATAAATATGCCTGCCTGTTTCTTCAGTGCCAATTGTTTTGAAGAAGAGCAACTTGGGATTTTTAAAATAATTCTCTGCCACCGTTAGGTAAGCAGTTTCTGCAATCCCATGGTCTCTCGCAGATTTAATCAGCATGCTGTTCAAACATGTAGATTCATTGAACACCAGCTTCTCGTTCACTTTCAACATCGGCAACAATCCGAATTCTACTTCATTACTGTTCACCAGCGTTTTGAGTGAGCGAATAACGTTATCATAGTAGTCATCATTATTATGACAGTTACCTTTATTGAAGATCGTATTCTTGATACTTTCAACTGCGTATTGCTCCGTTACGTCGATCAGTGTTACGAGCGACATTCCTTCAAAGGCGAACATCGATAACGGAAGGATCCTGCTGAGCGCGATGAGTGGTGCGGGTTCGTGTAGTATGCGCTGAATGTCTTCGGGTCTCAACTCCGGAACTTTTTGTTTCGGATGCACATCAAGAAACCGCATATCGAAAACCAACTTGAAATATTTATATAATCCGGTATGTTCGTCCTTAAGTGTTTTTACAAGCTCGGTGTGAAACGCTTGCTGAAACTTGTAAACTTTAGAAAGTATAAGCGTATAAATAAGTTCCGGCCGTTTAGTTTGAACAATGTCAAGCTGCGTTTCTACTATTGCATTCTTCACCTGCCCGGTTGCAGGGTCAACCAACACGTCGAATAACGAGTCGGTACCATAAAACACTAAGGGCGTGATCGGTGCGCAAAGCCCCCAAAGCTGACCATCTTCATCTGTTACCGGGGTAGACAGCACGGCATAGATCATGTCGAGCAGTTCGCGGTGTTCAGTAAGTTTCTGGAGGGTGAGGTTTTCGTTCAAATCCGGGTAGTCATTGAATTTTTCTAATACAAACTCAATGAATCCCGATTTTATAGTGCGGCTGCTTCGTGATCTTTCTTCGAGATATTTTTTAAGCGGATCGAGTGATAATGTGATGTCGAGTCCTTCGATAGCCGCTGCAGCGGCTTCGTTGCCATATAGTAAGTTGAGAATCCTGGCCTGCATAATTGAAAGTTTAAAATCTGAAACCCATCGTTACATACGGCAACCAACCTTCTTTTGAATATCCAGCGACGACATTTATAACCAGTAATTGAGCAGGCGCGAAAAAGAAGCCACCGCCTACACCGCTATGCCAGGTGTTTGAATGCTCATCATCTACCCAAACCCGTCCAACATCATAAAAACCTACGGCACCAAATAATCCGGGGATGATGTAGCCCGTAAAATTCGCGATTTTCATCCTCACTTCGAAATTATTGTACAGCATATGCTCACCAGCAAAACGATATTGCCTGTAGCCTAAAAGATTTTCGTGTCCGCCAATAAATAAAGATTGATAAAAGGCTGATTTCCCGACTGTGATGCCTCCTCCTATGCGATCGGCCAATACTATCGTACCGTTTTTGTTAAGTTTCTGGTAGAATGAGAATTCGGGAATGATCTGCCCGAACGATTTTGATTCATCATTCAATCCGCCAAAACCCTGCACTCTTACATTGAAGAAATAGCCCTGGGTAGGAATGATCAGCTTGTTGCGCTTGTCTACTGTAAAGTTCATCACAACACCGCCGTGCACTTTGCTTGATGCAATCATAGCACTATCATAAGACTTTACGCGAGTGCTCACAATAAACCTCTCTGCATTGTCGGAACTATCGAACGCGTAAAGCTGTACCGACGGACCAACACTAAACGTTACACCCGACTTTGCATTGCGCCACCTGACGGCAGGTGTAAATTGATATTGATTGAAACGCGCGCGGTAAAATCTTTTGTAATTCCCCGTTTTGATGAAAGGCGTTTCGTTGCCGCGTCCAAAAAAGTTGTGAGTATTATCCGGAGCATAGATATCGGCATTGGCAATGACATCCGCCTTGCCCAGCACATTGAGCCATTCGCCCGCATAATTTATTTTGAACGCCGAAGTAGCGAATGCATACGACACCATGATTCTATTAAGACTTGCATACGGCGTTTTGCGGAAGCCCTGCCTGGTGAATTGTGAGCCCGCTTTTAATTGAAATCCATCATCCTTGTTGATCGCAAAACCTATCAGTGGCTTCCAGATATTGAAGCGGTTTGCAGGAATGAATTTAGAATTAGCGGTATCGTCGGAGATATGACTGTGCAGGTTTGATGTTTCGCCGGAATAATAAACGTTCTTCGACTTATCATATGTGCGGATCTTTTTCGAAGCATTGAGCACATTGTACTGCTTCAATCCGTCATCGCCCACAATTCTGATTTTTATGGGCGATACGCTGTTATCGATCACCACACTATCATGACCCTTGCCGAGGTATAAACGAAATTCTTTTGTAACTGAAGGATCGAATGTGGTATTCATCAGCGACTCTCCCGCATCACCCGACTTTCTCAGCTTGTTCACATTCACAACCAAAAAGCCATTCGCGGAATCTTTTATCGATATCAGCTCGTTCTTGTTACTCAGCTTTACATCAACAATACGCTTCATGAACTTATAATACTCCTTCATTGCTGCAGGAATATTGTCTCTGCGCGTCTTAAGTGCAGAAGCCAGTTCGGCGTGGCGCATATTATATGACTCCGAAGGCAGTCTTTTCAATGCTTTGTCGATCACATCATCTGTAATAGCTTTCACAAAATCGTTTGTAATACTCATCCACTCGCGCTCCGACAAATGTGATGTAGGTTGCGAAGCGAGAAAAGTATGCTGCATCAAAGAGAATTTAACATGCTTAATCTGCGGACTAAACCCTTGTAGATTTGGCACTACCCATGGCAACGATGCATACCATGGTGCTATACCCTGGTTTAAATAAAATGCCTGGTCACGGTCGCGGGGAACGCCCACATATAATTTAGATTTCCCCTTTTTCGTATCCACCCAGCGCCATTGATCGGGATGCCTGTCCCAGTCGCCGATCAGCAGGTCGAGCAATGTTGCTTTGAGGAAAGCTCTATTGTCAACGCTGTTTTCATTGTCACTATCCAGTTCGGCGAACATCTTTGGCGAATTATCCGAACTGCCGAATGGTTCTCTTTGTTCGAGTAAACAAACCTGCCCCGCGAATTGTTTGTTGAAATCACCAAGCATCGCATCATTCTGCACTACACCTATAATGGGTTGCGCGTGCGGAATTCCTGCCGCAGCGGCGAGGTCATAAATCACGAGAGGCGAAAACGGATGCTGCGCAGACATTGCATCATCAATAACATCCCTGGCAAATGTTTCGCGCAAACCCGGCGGTAGCAGAATCGAAGGATCTTTTACAATTGTTCGCAGTACCCACTCCTCCCCTTGTTTATCTTCAAGTCGCAGAGATATCGTTTGATGACCGCCGCCAAGACGTAAAGGTTTCAGGCCACCTGCAACTTCTGAAATTCTGATATTCGGCAGCTTCGTATCGGTCGACCATTCTTTCCGGTAGTTCTCACCAAAAAAAACACGATGAAGGCCGCTTACCTTGTTGTATTTGGGTCTTATTTTGATAAAAGAACTGTCTTGTGCGAAGAGACTGATAGTATGAGAACCTATCAGCAGAATAAGCAGTAGTTGCCTTTGCATGAGTAGTGGTTACAGTGTCAAATTTATAACATCAGTTGCATCTTGATGTCGGCCCGCGCGTAAACCGCCCCGATCAAGGGTATTTCAGCGAAGCCGAGCTTCTTGTACAGCTCAATGGCAAGTTCGGATCCTTTTCGGTTGGAATACAGTTCAATTACAGAGGCACCAATTTCGCCAGCTTTTCGAATGATTGCTTCGCCCAACACCCTGCCAATGTTCTTGCCGCGCAAATGTTTAGCTACAGTCATCTTGCACATCTCTACAATATCCGTATTCACTCTCCTCAGCGCACACGTGCCTACGGGTTCACCATTGTAAAGTGCGATGATTATCGCACCACCATTATCAAGAAGGTACTTTTGAGGATCGGTAAGCACAGCCCGGTCTTCGTCTTCCACAACATAAATTTCGGAAATCCATGCCAGGTTCAGGTCATGCCATGCACCGGCGTATTCGGGCTTGTAGTCTACAATTTCGAGTATATCGGGCATGCAGCAAAATTAAGCTCAAGCGCTGCTTATTTAGTGTTACTGCTGAATCCGCACTGCGTCGCGCATGTCGCTCGCAAGTTTTACTGCAATCGTATTCACTTTACCCGAAGATGGGTCTTTCTTAAATACCAAGGTTGCATTCAGCTCCCTGATCAGAAATTCGGTATCGGATAACGCCGCCAACTCGTAACGTGGCTCACCGGTTCCCTGCGCAAACAATTTGCCGTTCGAACTGGTAATATCGATGTTTATGTTATCTGTGTATTTGTACGACACCCTTATATAGCGCGAACTGCGTGGTGTC
The DNA here is from genome assembly GCA_963782225.1 of uncultured Chitinophagaceae bacterium. Lineage (GTDB taxonomy): Bacteria > Bacteroidota > Bacteroidia > Chitinophagales > Chitinophagaceae > Flavitalea. The sequence goes on along the minus strand of CAWAIQ010000004.1, from coordinate 2,506,214 downwards.
CGGCTGAACGAATGTCAGGTCTTTCATTTTCTGCACATCGATCTTCGCACTTCCCTGCTCAAACTTTCCATGCGTTACCTTACCCGCAGCATCAGAAACAAATTCAATTTTTGCATCCACAACCTTCCAGAAGTACTTACCCGGCGCTGATGGAAATATTGGAAACTTCGGCTGTCCCGACAACTGCGCGTAAAGTCCATCGTTTTCTTTCGAAATAAGCATCACCGCGCCGTTGGTAAAATCGTAGCGGCCAGTGTATTTATCCAAATCTTTTTCAACGATAGCCGACTGTTTGAATGACGTTTGCTTAGCCATATCCTTCCAGATGTACAGCTCCGCTATTTTCATCGGATCCAGCTCAACCTGCGGTGGAAGAACATTGGTAAGCATTACAACCGTGATATTTTCTTCAGGCAGCCGCAGCAATTGCGAAATGAAACCATGAAGACCACCCGAATGCCCGATAGAAGGAATGTTTCTGTATTCGCTAAGCGCCCATCCATATCCATACTTTGTACCGGCAGGTTCCTTTCCATCATTCAGAAGGACAGGTGTAAATGCGGCCTTCAAACTTTCCCGCTTCAATACCTTATCACTGAATACCGCTTCGTTCCATTTATACAGATCACCTACTGTTGAGTAAAGCGATCCTGCTCCTCCTGCCCAATCCATGTTCCAGTCGAGCGCTCGCCTGTACGTTTCGTTTTCTGACTGGTAGCCGTACGCCTCGTTCGTCAATTGAATTTTGGGCTTGTGCACACCAGTGTTAGTCATCTGCAAAGGGTCGAAGAAATTCTTCTTAAGAAAATTACCGTAACTGTCGCCGGTGATTTTCTCAATGATGTATCCCAGTAAGAAGTAGCCCGAATTGTTATACATGTACTGTTCGCCGGGATTGAAATCGTAACGATCATTCTTGAAATAGTTCAACAGCTGCTCGTTCGTAACCGGCTTAAGCACATCCACCAAAAAGTTCGGGTTATTGGTAAAACTGTGAATACCTGAAGTGTGCGTAAGCAAGTGATGAATAGTTACTTCGTTCCCGCGCGGAAAGTCAGGAAAAAACTTTGAGAGTTTATCTTTCACACTGATCTTTCCTTCTTCCTGCAATTTCAAAATGGCCGATGCAATAAACTGTTTAGTGATGGATCCAATTCTGAATTTAGTTTCGGGAGTAATCTTCACCTTCTTTTGAATGTCTGCATAACCAAAACCTTTCTCATATATTATCTTGCCGTCTCGCGCTACCAAAAGTGCTATGCCGGGATTCGCTTTTTCGTTGACTTTCGAATATAAACCATCAACGAGTTTCTCAGGAGCAGGTACATCACCTGTTGCACCTTTTGAAACAAGCAATTTCTCGATGTCCTCACGGCCCGCTATCCTCGCAGCATCCAGTGCAGTTACGCCCTGCTCACTTCTACCATCGACATCTGCACCCGCGGCGAGCATCTGGTTTACTTCATCCTCATTTCCCAGAGTTGTGGCGCGTATAAGCTTTTGCGTAATAGCCTTCTTGTCGAGGAAGCGGGCCGTAAACGCAAATCCCCCCGCCATGTCCTGCACTTCCAGTAAAATTTCATTCTTTCCCTTGACCAATTGAACCGGAATCACGTCATTATCAACCACCACTCCACGCGCCATCCAGTTCTTATGTACCTGCTTTCCATTCACCCAAACTTTTATCGCATCATCACTGCCCACGCCCAGGAGAGCCGGTTTTGCCACGTCCGACATCACCACTGCATAGGCAAATGCAGATACATAATCGGGATGTTTGAAAATCGAATCAAGATCAATGACATCATTGCCCCACGAAACCTGTTTCCAGTTTTTAAGATCGGGAGCTGCACTACCATCCGGAACTTTAAAACCAACGTTTATATTCTGATTGTTCCCGCGATTGAAGAAAGTTTCCTGTGATGTATTATCAGGATTCGTTGTATCTGTAGAAATTTTTACCGGACCCGCTACATACCAGTTTCTGAGCGCTTTGCCATCCTGTGTTCCTTTGTACGTTTGTGCAGTACCGTTATAATGAAGAAGAACGAACAACAACAGTAGAGTGGAGTAAAGTTTAAGCAGCATGGTGAAGGTGTTTGCGATTAAGTTAGCACTTTAATAAAACATTTATTAAAACATAATCGTTAAATCGCAAACCCCCGCTTTCTAAAAGGGCACATTCACCCGGAACACAAAATTTCGTCCCATATTAAAAACCCCCTGCCGGCCGGTTACTTCGTTTATGTCGGTGTACTTTAATCTGCTTAAGTGGTTCTGATAAGCCGCGTCTGTAAGATTATTAGCCAACAGGTACACACTCACAACTTTTCTTGTTTTGTGGTAGAGGTTTGTGCTTAATCCGGCATTCAAAAGAAAGTAGCCCGGCGTTTCCGTTTCGGTACCGAATGAAGTAAATGGACGATTTTGTTTGAAGTAGTTCAAACCTTCCACCGTAAAAATGGTCTTCTGGAATGTTTTGCCCCGTGGCAGGAGCGACAACTTTACCTCGCTCGACCACCTTGCAGCGGGAATAAATGGAACGTTCTTCGTATTACCCACCGATTCCGTAAATTTTCCGCGCACATACGAAAAGCTGTTTTCCCAATGTACCCAATCGAGCGGATGCGGGTGAATATCGATCAGCGCTTCAAAACCCGGAAGGTTTGTTGTATGCTGACTGAATTTATATGCAGGCACCAGGGCTCCACCCGATTCAACCAGGGAATCGCCGCCACCTGCGCCACTTAGCTTGCTGTAGAAAATAAAGTTATCGATGTGATTATAAAATGTGCTGAGTGAAAACAGAATATGGTCGCTGGTTATTTCAAGATCAAAATCGCCCTGCAGCGTCGTTTCTGATTTCAACTGCTGGTCTCCATATTCGTATCGGTTCGTTCCTTCATGTGCACCATTCGACGCCAGTTCAGGAATAGCAGGCGCCCTGAATCCGCGCGCGATATTCATTTTCAGCGTTACATTGTCCGCAGCGGCATAACTTACTCCAATACTTCCGGACACATTCGAAAACGACTTCGTGAAATCGGAAAACTTCACTTGGTTTTCCTCGATGAATTGTTTCGAATGTAAACGCCTGTTATCATATCGCACGCCTCCACTGAACGTGGCTTTTCCAACAGTTTTCTGGCTATACAGAAATCCGCCAATGTCGAACAGGCTGTATTCCGGGATGAGTGTTTCAGGGCCTTTGTTCTGATTGCTTTGCTGCATACCATTCACGCCAATGGATGTGATCCATCCATTCCTGTCATCGAATTGATATGAGGCGTGGTAGTTGAAAGTGCTGAGATCGAAAGATAAGCTGGCTTCATTAGAACCGGGATCTTCAAACTCGCGTCTCCGGTTGTTTTGGAAAGCCAGATTGACTTTCAATTTTCCCGAACCAACTGCAAAACTGTTATCTGAAATGATCTTGTTGTGATTAATCTTTTGCATTGGATTCTCTCCGGCAAAATTTCCGTTCTCATCCCGCTCTCCTTCAATAATTCCTACTTCCTGGTTGAAGGTGCTTACAATAAGATGACTGAATCCCCACGAACCATTGTATCCGATATATCCCCCGGCATTTCCATTTTTGTATTGGGAATTCGACACCTTCCCATCATACTTATTTTTATAGTCAGACGCTGCAACATAATCACCCCACACGTTCCAGTTGAACCCATTATAGTTTGCCCCGATGTTCCCGTACAGCGAGCGCTGCCGGTTATTTGTTTGATAGCTCGATAAAATATTTCCACTGATCGTATTGCTATGAAGCGGTGCCGTAGTGATAATATTTACTACCCCGGCTATCGCATCACTCCCATACATTAATGAAGCAGGACCTTTAAGAATTTCTACACGGCTCACGCTGTTCTCATCTATTTCGATACCGTGCTCATCTCCCCATTGCTGTCCTTCCTGTCTTACACCATCATTAATTGTTACGAGCCGGTTATAACCTAAACCTCTGATCACCGGTTTTGACACAGCAGGCCCTGTTGACAATTGCGTAACGCCAGGTTGCTTACTTAATGCATCGATAATGTTGGTTGATGGAGTAGTGAGCAGTTCAGTTTTATTTACACGTGTTACAGGAATCGGGGCCTTCCTGATACTTGTTGCGCCGGCAACACCTGTTACGGTTACACCTTCATACTCTCTTATAGATCTTTTCAGTTGAAAATTAAGCTGGTTCGTTTGGGCGATGTCGATATGATCAACCAGCGTTTCATAGCCGGAGTACGACACCTCTATGATGCTATGACCCGTTGGAACATTGCTGAATGTAAAAAGGCCGTCTTTGTTTGTTGATGTTCCCAATCTTGAATCGATAACAACTGATGCGCCAATCAACACTTCCCCGGTCTGTGCGTCTTTCACAATTCCCGAGAGCTGTGTGCGCACCCGTACCTGCGAATACATCATATTCACAGCGAACAGGATCGCAATAAGCGTCACTAACTTTTTCATGTACAATTTTTGAATGATAGAAAATGAATCGTCAAAAAATTATACACGAGCGGGTGGACCACGGTCCGTGATTCCGGAAAAATGATTGGTTAGAGTAGATGGAGAGTAGAAGCCGGCTGTTTTCTCCGCAAAAAAGTGTGTTTGGACAAATGCAGTTTCGAATTGGGCATCGAATGCAGACGGAACTACCAGGTCGGATTGCTGACAGCTGTATCCCTGCTTGTGAATGCATGGCCCCAGCAGATCGAAATCGTTACAGGACACCTGATCATCGTGATTAGCAAATAATTCATGCAGGAATGATTTCGGCGTGATGCTGAGCATCATCACCAGTAACAACCCCACGGAACAAATACGCGATATCAGTGAACGAGAGTTCAAATTTGTAACGATGTTGCAAATGTAGGAATGTTTGGCCAATAAATTTTATCATTGCAACATGTCTTTAATGAAACGAAACGCACGGATCATCACGCCGGAAATAACCACACTTGCTAAAAAACTCTGGGATTACCATCATATGAATCATACGCTTGTAAAGGCGGACGTGATTCTTGCACTCGGCAGCCACGATCTGCGTGTAGCAACGCGTGCTGCGCAATTATACCTGGAAGGCTGGGCTCCTTTGCTCGTATGTTCGGGCGGACTTGGTAATCTTACGTCAGGCATCTGGACTGAATCCGAAGCGGACCAGTTTGGAGCGATAGCGATTCAAATGGGCGTTCCTGCTGAAGCAGTGCTGATAGAAAATAAATCAACGAATACCGGCGAGAACATCATTTTTACAGAAAAACTATTGCGCGAAAGAGGTATCGATCCTCAAAGTTTCATCGTGGTGCAAAAGCCCTACATGGAGCGCAGAAGCTATGCGACATTTAAAAAACACTGGGCCGATAAAAATGTAGTGATCACTTCACCACAATTATCGTTTGAAGAATATCCGAGTGATGATATTCCTGTTGACAGGGTAATTGAAATAATGGCCGGCGACCTTCAGCGCATCAGGGAGTATCCCGCAAAAGGATTTCAGATACACCAGGATATTCCCGATGACGTTTGGAAGGCTTTTGAAGGATTAGTTAAACTCGGCTTCGACCAGCATCTGATCAAATAATTTTACCACTTAGGGATTTCCAGGTAATCCTTCGATGGCAACTTCGGGAAACTTGCATGCGGTTCCATCTGGTACCAGAACGCTACGGAACTGATATCCGATTGCTGTGCAAGGTATCGCCCATCGTGGCGCCATCCCAGGTCCTGGATGGTTATTCGCAGGTCGGATTTAAATCGGATAGGGTCGATAATATGCCACCGGTACAAGCCAAAGCTCGTTGTTGCGTTGTACAATCCATCGGGCCTGATCACCTGGTGCATGCCTGCATAGGGCGTTGAAAATTCCTGGTATTGTTTGGTTTTTCTATTTTCAAAATTGTAAGATCCGCAGAAATAATCTTCTGTACCCGTTCCGTTGATCGTTGGATATTCACCATCACCATCCATAAAGAATTTGATCTCGCCCTCGCCCCACCATGCATTGTTGTGAACCGTCCAGCCCAAATATGTTCCTACATACTGACCCTTTCCTTTCACACCATCTAGTATAGTGTGTAACGAGCCCTTTGTTGGATTCGAGCGGCGAAACTGCGCGTGGAAATAGGCTGCATCGTGTGGAATTTCGGTGAGCGTGTAGTCAACCTGGTAGTATACTCTTAAGATGTCGTTCGGATTCGTGTATAAGCTTTGCATGGTAATTCTGCAACGCTTTCTAAAAGGCATTACCCAATAGCAGTTAAATGCACTGCCGGGATTTACGGTTACAGCAAGTGAATTCATCTGCGCATATTCACCGTAAGCCATTCCGAAAAAATCGCCGACCGGAACCTCTATCGACGGTTCGGTTTCATCATCCCAATAAAATCTAAGGATGCCAAACCGCCAATTTCCTGTAGGCGTCATCCAGATATGCTGAATGGCACCAGGACCTTTTATATCTGCGAGTGTAATCGTTTCACCTGCTTTAATTTCCAAAAACGGATTCACTTTCCATCCCTTGCCGAGTTCTCTCGACGCATGTGCGGCGTTGGCCACATTTCTTTTTCCACTATCCAGTTTCGGATCAGCCATGCCACCCTTGCCTGGTTCGCCGGTAATGTTTTCGGCAGAGATTGACCGGGTAACAGCATTGGATGTTCTGAACAGGTTGCCAAGATGCGTTTCAACACCATTGAACGGCGTTTGTGCATTTGCGCTAACAACAAAACACAAGAATGCTAAGGCGACAATCCATTTCATAGCAGCAATTTTAGAACGACGAATTTATGGAAATGATATACACGTCAGTTGTACGACTTACGAATACTTTTTTGTACTTCATCCGAGCAATGCTCGATAAAGCGATCCGTAATGTTCTTCATTTGTAAGCTGTCAAGAGGTTTTGTAACGAAGCCTGCACCATACTTTCTCGCAAAGTTTTTATCGTGGTCGGTGGATGATGTAGTGAACAACACTACCGGAATATTTTGGAATCGCTCCATTTCACGAATCTTCGAAAGCGTTTCCTTTCCGTTGAGCAAAGGCATATTCACGTCCAGGATAATAAGGCAGGGATCAGGATCAAGCTGGGTGAGCTTGCCGAGGTATTTAAGCAGGTCGAGGCCGTTGTAGGCTGTTATCAGCTCTATGTTTTGAGTGGTCTCTGCAAAAGAATCTTCCACAAATTTAATGTCATCTATATCATCGTCCGCATAGAGGACGAGATGGCTGGGTGGAGTTGCTTTGGTCATGCGAACTATTTATCGTCGTTTATTAAAACCTTTCTTTCCTTGATGTTTATTGGTCAGCTTCGAAAACATTTCCTATCGGAATAGACTCGAGATATGGATCAAGTATGTCGGTTGATTCCGAAAACCCGATATGATGCACAAGCCTGCGGTACTTTATGTAAAAAATCTCTACGTAAACGTTTTTAAACTGAAATAGCAACACGATCATTCCGTTTGATCTCCTCTTGCTTAAATAAATTCCGTCACTATACAGCAAAGTGAGCTGGTCAGTTAACTTAAGGAGGGAGAAATCTGTAATTGTCATAGCGCCGAGTCAATTTACGAAAAAAATTTGCACACATCGTATATTTTCATACCTACCCATCGTATTTCTACCACGCTTTTTAAATAAGATCTCAATAATTTTATTATTGACCCCTGTCGCGAACGTTTAAGAGTAACTCCAAAAATCCTTTCGAAAATGCTCAAGGCTTCCAAACCCGAATTGCTATTGCATTTCGCCGTGCTAGAATCTGGCCATAGCACGCTAACCAATCTTACAAACACTTACAGCGAACACCTTCTTACCTGCATCAGCAAGTGGTATGGTACTGCGTTGTACGATGATCCGTCACTCGCTTACGAAGCGGTTTACCAATCGCTCAGGTACTACAGCGAACACCCGCGCAAATTTAATCCGGAACACGGATGTCTCGTTCGATTCCTGGAACTTAACGCCGACCGTACTATGCAGGAAATCTTCGAACGCGAAAAGTATTCCGTACTACCCTCTTCATTGGACCACTTCCTCGCAAGATTTTTCGACAACGAGCTCGACATCCAACTCGCCGCGCTTGTTCTGAAAAAAGGTCTTGACGTACCCGCTTTTGTTGAGCTGCTCGACATCGGAAGCTACCGGATCGCCGAGCAATTGTCTGAAATAAAAAGACATTCGCAACGCATACAAAAGGTGCTTGATGCCAACATCAAACCTGTTGTAAGCAGCAAACGAAAGAAAAGAACCGGCAAACGAATTCCCGTTTATCAGTAGTTAGCCCGTTAGAAAACTTTCAAGCGGCCCGCCCGTTTTCTTCCAGACCCTTAGAACACTTGCCCCGTAACCATATTTTGACCCGGCCGATACGTCAGCGCCGGGTTTTTCTGCGTAATAGCGTCAGATGCACATTAAAGCATTAATTTCAGAAGGAAAGATTGCGGAAAACCCACCAAAAGCGCTAACTAAATGAAGAAAATATGACGCGTTCTGCCACCCTCGAGCCGCCTCCAATGGTTGCCGGCTCTCTCCCTAAAAATACTCAACGCCTTGCAACAATCGACATCCTGAGAGCACTCACCATGGTGCTCATGATTTTTGTAAACGATCTATGGTCGCTCAAAGGCATTCCGGCATGGCTGGAACACGTAGAGTCTGGTGTGGATGGAATCGGCCTGGCGGATGTTGTATTCCCGGCCTTCCTTTTCATCGTAGGCCTCTCCCTTCCATACGCCATCGACGCAAGGCGTAAGAAAGGTGAAACACAGGCTCAGCTTTCATGGCACATTATTACCCGTACTATCGCACTGCTGGTGATGGGCGTGTTCCTTGTGAACGGCGAATCAATCGACGGCAACGCTACCGGCTTTCCAAGATTTTTATGGAACACGTTCAGCTGTATTTCATTCATCCTTATCTGGAACGTTTTTCCAAAATCAGCAAATAAAAAACTCGTTTACGCGGCAAAGACCATAGGCATAATCATTCTGCTTATTCTCGCCTACGTTTACCGCGGCGAAAGCAGGGATGGAACCGCTTCGATGTTCGGACCCAAATGGTGGGGCATCCTCGGACTTATCGGTTGGTCGTACCTGGCCGCCGGGCTTGTTACCGTTTTTGCCAGGAACAGATTTGGCGTAATACTTATTGCGTGGATATTTTTCGCGGTGTTGAGTATGGCGTCTAAGGCAGGACTGGTTCCTGATGCATTGAACTTTATTCCGAATCCAATAATTGGTGGCACGCTCGCAGGCTTAACGATGGGCGGCGTACTCACCACAATGATCTTCCGCTATTTCAGGGAACGTAACGATAACGTAAAAATGACACTTGCACTTCTTGGGTTCAGTGTTTTATTAATCGTGTTGTCGATGGTTACGCGTCCTTACTGGAAGCTGGCGAAGCTCGGCGCCACGCCTGCCTGGTTGTTTCTCTGCAGTGCGTTTACCATTATAGGTTTTGTGGTGATCTACTGGATCGCCGATGTATACAAGAAAGCAAACTGGTTCAATTTCATTAAGCCGGCGGGCACGGATACCCTTCTTTGCTATCTTATTCCTTATTTATTGTACGCCCTCCTGTTCGGTATTTTAGAACTACAGCTGCCCGATGCGCTCCTAACTGGCGGCGTGGGCTTGGTCAAGTCTCTTTCAATAGCGCTCATTTGTGTTTTCATTACCGGGCTCTTAAATAGAGGTGGCGTGAAACTGAAGCTTTAAATTTGGCTATGAGGAAGATTTTTGCAGCCGTAGGGCTCCTGTTGCTGGTTCAGTTTAACGAAGCAAACGCACAATCACGTATTACGGTAATCAAAGCGGCGAAGCTGATTGATGTTGAAAAAGGTGAAGTGATTAACAATCCCGTCATCATTATCGACAGCAATATTATTACAGCGGTAGGTTCGGCGCTAAGTATTCCAAAAAACGCAAAGGTGGTTGACCTCGGAAGCGCAACGCTGTTGCCCGGGTTGATTGATTGTCATACCCATTTAACTTCATTTCCCAGCGGGGATTATTACGCCGATATTTTCCGGAAAACACCAATAGATTATGCGATAGTTGCACCAACTTACGCCCGCAAGACATTGATGGCTGGTTTTACCAGCTGCAGAGATGTTGGCGCTCCCGCATTCGTTGATGTATCGTTGCGTAACGCAATCAACAACGGAAGCATTGAGGGTCCGCGTATGCAATGTGCTACTTTGTATATTGGCTCTACGGGTAGTCATGGCGACGTCAATGGTTTTTCGCCTTACCTGCAGTGGAACATGCCTGAACGGATGACAGGGATTGCCAATGGTGCCGATGAAATTCGCGAACAGGTTCGATACAATATTAAGTATGGAGCCGATGTAATTAAATTCGGAGCTAGTGCCGGAGTATTATCTGAAGAAGAAAGTGTTGGTGCGCCTCAGTATACGCAGGAAGAGATGAACACGATAGTTGACGAAGCGAAATTGTGGCATAGAAAAGTATGCGCGCATGCGCATGGCACCGAGGCAATTAAGATGGCAGTAAAAGCTGGCGTGGCATCAGTTGAACACGGAAGTTTTATTGACGATGAAGGAATACGGTTGATGAAAGAAAAAGGAACGTACCTGGTTGCAGATATCTATAATGATGATTACATAGTGAGTGAGTATTTAAAATTCGGATATCCGCAAAAGATTATAGACAAAGAAAAACTTGTTGGCAAAACGCAGCGTGAGAACTTTCAGAAAGCTGTTAAAGCCGGCGTTAAAGCAGCGTTTGGATCGGATGCCGGTGTATATCCGCATGGCGATAATGGCAAACAATTTAAGTATATGGTGAAGTTTGGATTAACGCCGATGCAGGCCATCCAGGCTGCAACCCTGAATGCGTCGGATCTGCTTGGCTGGCAGGATAAAGTGGGCTCGGTAGCCAAAAATAAATTCGCCGATATTATTGCTGTGGAAGGAAATCCTCTCGAGGATATCACTATTTTAGAAAAAGTAAAATTTGTGATGAAGGATGGAGTGGTATACAAAAATGAATTAAAACAGTCAACAACTGCAAAATGAAGAAAGTATTATTCTTTGCGATCGTCAGCTTTATTTTAGGGGCATGTGGTTCTGATGAACCTAAGCCGGGCAACGAAGACCAGGCAACGGCTGATTCAACAACCAATTGGGAACTTGGTGTAGCATTGTGGACGTTTCACAATGTCGACTTCCCTACATCCCTCAGGATGGCCGACAGTGCGGGAATAAAATTAATTGAGCCTAACACCTTTCATAGTGCTGGAAAAGAATTGAAAGATTCTTTGCTCGGTCAACTTTCTCCTGCAGGTATTGAAAAACTTAAATCTTATGTGCAGGAGCACAACATCAAAGTGGGCTCGCTATACCTGGGCGGTGGCAAAACTGTACAGGATTGGAAAAACGACTTTGAAAAAGCAAAACAGTTTGGCGTAAGATATGTGACCGCCGAGCCGCCGATGGCCATGTGGGACGTAGTGGATAGTCTTGCGGGTGTATATGGGTTAAAAGTGGCCATTCATGAACACTGGAAAGGAACAAGTATTTATTGGCATCCTGATTCGGTACTCGCCGCAATAAAAGGTCATAAAAACTTTGGTGCATGTGCCGATCTTGGCCACTATCCAAAAAGTGGTATCAATTCGCTTGATGCGGTAAAAAAGCTCGAAGGCCACATAATCGGAATTCACCTGAAAGATATAGCGGCCATGAACGATCCGAAATTGGTGGATGTGCGCGTAGGTACCGGAATTGTACAGTTTCCGGAAATCTTTGCAGAACTCAAAAGGCAAAAGTTCGACGGGTACATCTACATCGAACGCGACTCTGTCGAATCACCTTCCAACGTTGCTTCGGCAATCGCTGCGGTGAAGTATTTTAATGAGACCGCAAAATAAGCGCTGGTCAGTTTTTGCCCTAATGCTATGTGAGTGAGTTTAGGTTCCTGCCGGAAAATTAAAATTCCCGACCTTTACTGCTCATGCCCAAACCCCGGCTCCACTGCTTAACAATAGCTGTAGCTCTGCTAACAGCACAGTTTTCATCTGCCCAAAATAAAAGGATAGACAGCCTGGTTGGATTACTTTCCTCGGCGAAGGACACGACGAAAGTCAATCTGCTGAATCAACTCAGTTCTTCATATTGGTACAGCGACATTAATAAAACGTTTGAATACGCACGGCAGGCTGCCGAACTTGGAGAGAAACTTAACTTTAAAAAAGGCGTGGCCACTGCTTATAATAATACCGGCGTCGGTTACTATCAGCAGAACAATTACGACTCGGCGATAATATGGTATCGAAAATCCATGGAAACGCATAAGGAAGCGGGCAATTTCCGGGGCGAGGCGTTTGCACTCAATAATATCGGGCTCATCTACTGGAAGCAGGGCGAACTTCCAGGCGCTGTCGAGTACTACATGCAGGCGCTTAAAATATGGGAGACGAATAAACTCGAAAGCGAACAGTCATCTATCTACGACAACCTCGGCAATATATATAATGAGCAGGAAGAATACGACCGGGCGATAAATTATTACAGTAAGGCATTAGCTATCCAGGATAAGTACCACCGGTCGCCTCATGAAAAGAGCATGACGTTAAGCAATATGGGTTCCGCACACCTCGGTAAGCAAAATCCAACAGAAGCACTTAAATACTTTCTTCAATCGCTTGAGCTGCTTGACGAAGACGAAAAGGAAAGCCGCGCGGTTTCATTGTCCAACATTGGTCTTACTTATGTAGAAATGAACAATTTTGCGAAGGCGGAAGAATACCTGGTTCCCGCTCTTAAGCTGCAGGAAGAAATTGAAGACGACGACGGGATGGTTCACACGTTAATGGGCATTTCACAAACCTATCTGAAAACCGGCAGGCCGAAGGAAAGTCAAACTTACGCAAATCGTGCACTTTCACTTGTACAGAAAATACACGACAACGCAGCACTGGCAGGTGTGTTGCTACTCCTCTCTGACCTATCCGCGCAATCTGGCGATTACAAAAAAGCTTACGAGTATTTCACAAAGCAGGCTGCAGCACGAGATTCAATAAGAAACAAACAGAACTTTTATAAGATTGCGCATTTGCAGGCCGGGCTGGAAACAGAAAAGAAACAGGCAGAGCTAGAACTATTGAAAAAAGCAAACGAACAACAGGCCTTCAGGCGTAACACCATTTTTGCCGGCCTGGTGGCATTATTAATTATAGCTACGCTTATTGTAAGCCGCCAGCGGCTGAAGATCAGGCAAAGCCAGGAACTCGTGAGCATCAACGAGCAGCTTACCCGACAGTCGAAGCAACTTGAAGAGCAAACTGAAAAGCTGCGCGAAATGGATAAGGTGAAGTCTGCCTTCTTCGCGAACATTTCGCACGAGTTCCGCACGCCGTTAACACTCATATTAAATAGCTTGTCGGATAAGATGGCTAATGTTAAATCAGGCGGTAGCCAGAACGAGTTGCAACAATTTGAAGTGATGCATCGCAATGCAAAACGGCTGCTTAACCTCATCAATCAACTGCTCGATCTTTCGAAGCTTGATGCGAGGGAAATGAAGCTAAATCCAGAGAACATCGACGTTGTCAAGCTCCTAAACGTTATACACGCGTCCTTCTCATCGCTTGCCAATTCAAAAGAGATTGAGTTCACGACAACGGTTCCATCCGAAAAGATCATCTGCAGAATAGACGTAGACAAGTTTGAAAAAATATTCTACAACCTCCTCTCAAACGCCTTCAAGTTTACACCGCGGGGAGGCAAAGTTGAGTTTATGGCCGCGGTTGTTGACACAGATGACGCCAGGCTACTTCGGGTGTCCGTATCCGATAGTGGTCCCGGCATCGCCGCCGACCAAGTGGGTGAGGTGTTCAACCGCTTTTACCAGGGAAAACAATATTATTCGGATGAACAGGGTACAGGAATCGGCCTGGCGCTAACCAAAGAGCTTGTTGACCTGCAGGGGGGAACCCTTAGCGTCGCCTCTACTGAAGGTAGTGGCGCAGCTTTTATCGTAACGTTACCGTTAAGCGCAGCAACCGGGGAGGAAGTTTTCAGGGAGAAGAAGATCATAGTGAATGAATTTGTTGCTGAAGAAGCGATCAGGCATACCCAGGAAGAGGTTATCGAAGAGAGTGATAAGCCAACGGTACTGATTGTGGAAGACAACGACGATCTACGCCACTATCTGAAACGTTCTCTTAGCGAACACTATGTTGTAACTGAAGCTGCGGACGGTTCAAAAGGATTCCACAAAGCGGTAGGAACGATACCAGACCTGGTGGTGAGCGACTGGATGATGCCGGGAATGGATGGCATTACGCTGTGCCAGAAGCTGAAGTCAGACGAGCGCACCAGCCATATACCGGTGATATTATTAACAGCGATGGCATCCGATAAGGCCAAACTGCAGGGCCTTGAAACCGGTGCCGACGATTACCTCACCAAACCATTTGATAACCGCGAACTGATAGTAAGAATCAAGAACCTTATTGAAAACCGCAAACAAATGCGCGAACGGTTCAGTAAGGAAATGCTTCTCGGCCCAAAAAAGATTCCTGTTACCTCCATGGACGAAAAGTTTTTGGAAAAAGTTATGGAGGCTGTCGAAACGAATATGGGCGATCCCGACTTCAATATGGAGAAGTTCGGTCAGCAGGTTGCGCTTAGTCGCATGCAGCTGCATCGAAAGCTAAAAGCTTTGACCAACGAATCGCCCGGCGATTTTTTAAGGTCGATGAGGTTAAAGCGCGCAAAAAGACTTCTCGAGTCGCGCGCAGGCAATGTTTCGGAGGTAGCCTATGAGGTTGGGTTCAACAATCTCTCCTACTTTTCGAAATGCTACAAAGAAGAATTCGGACTTCTGCCGAACGAATCTGCTGCGATCAAAGAAAATCTCACCTGATTTTAACCAATGTTACAAAAGTAGCAGTCAATGTTACGGCGTTACAACTTTTAAGACGCTGATTTCCAACTGATTTCAAAAACGTTACTGTAGTGTCATTCAGTGTTACCCACGTTCTAACACATGGGTTCGATGTGGCTGTATGTTCGCATCGTCGAATTCAAAAACAAAAAAAATAAAAACAAATTGACATGAAACAGACAGCTTTTTTAATTCAAAAATTATCATTTGTGCTTCTATCTATTACACTTGCGCTCGTATCGTGCAGCAAAAAAGACTCAGGAGTATCCGGGCCTCCTTCGGCACCATTCGCCGGACAATATCTTGTAGTAGATGAAGACGAAACGTACACATTACAAGTAGAAAGCACTGGTGGCAGCGACTTCCAGATCAAGAATTTCGGTGGCTTTATGAATGTTCCCGTAAAGGCGAAAGCAAACGGCAGCATGCTCACCATTCCGACGCAGACATTTAAAAATCCAAATGGTAACACGTTAACCGTATCTGGTTCGGGCAGCCTTGTTACCAAGGGAGCAAAAGACGACACTATCCTGCTTACTTACACCCTTTCCGGTTTCGCTAATTACAACGGTGACGTGGAAGGATCCAGGCAGTAGGTTTTAATTACGATACTTCTTTATGGACACACGGATACAGATTGGCCCCAAAGGGGCCATTACTGTTTTAGTATGCTGCTCAGTATCTAATGTTTACGAACGCTATGCTTTTGTGTTCAGCAGTTCGGGTACTTCGACACCCAGTAGTTTTGCGATTTTAAAAAATGTTTCTATGTTGGGCTGTGCGTCGTTGGTACACCATCGTGATACGGCGGCCGGCGTAACGCCCATTTTCTCTGCCAGCCAGAGATTAGTTTTGTCCTTTTCGATCAGGACGATTTTAATGCGGTTGAATCTTCTTTTGTGTGAACTCATTGTGGAGGTAAGACTTTAAGTGGCGGCAACTAAATGAATATGCTGCACAAAACATGAAGAGAAAATTCTCCATATAGTATGTATATATTTTGTTACTTGCAGCGGCAACTATATACGTGTTGGGACAAGATGGGTAAATTCAGACAGATTGATCGCGTTTTATTTGCCTATGAATTTTATATGCGGAGACAAAGAGAATGCAAGCCATAGCTGCGAACAGAACAGCAAACAACACTTGCCAAACAATAGTCCAAAAATCGGATGACCATACATGGTCATCGTCAAGATACAGGTTTGCAATAAAAACCTGAAGGGCGGTGCAGATAAGACCAGCTAAGAGGTTTGAATAGAAAGCAAACTTCATTTCTTCTTCTTTACGGCCTTAATTTACGGAAATAAAAAAACCCGCATCTCTGCGGGTCTATAATTAAAACATGTTTTAAAATGATGATCTACGTAGCGTCTCTAATGCGTCTGCCTTGCTTAGCGGTCGCTGTCGGTCGTGGCGTCTTCTTTTCTCTTTGCTCATCTTTGCTCTTTCTGTAATTTCTCTAATATGCAACACCGATTTCGACCCTTCTTTGTATGATGAATATCCATAGTTGATGAGACCACAATCAATCATGCTAACAGACACAATAATATCATATATTATTACTCGCATTTCTTTCGTTCTCCTTTATAGCGGTGTTTGTTTTTACGAAACTAATGTACAAAATTGATACCGTACATACGATATAGCTTGTGTAAGAGTTAAGAGAAAATCGCGCTTGAGTCAATAATTTTAAGTTTAATCAGCAAATAATTCACGAAAATCACGCATAGTATAAATATTGGTGTCAAATTCGGTCGAAAATCTTGCGATTCCATTAAACCGAATACCTGTCAGGTAGTAGTCAAGTGCTACCGCTCCGACTAACGCCAAAAAAGACAAACAGGACGCCTCCTTCGTGAATTTGATGCTCAACCTCCGTGCTACCGACTTGTATTATCCGAAAGGAGCGAGATAACCCACTATAAATCTATAATAGGGCACAGTCCGAATATAAGATTACCGGACAACCATTTAATGGTCTTCCATAAGTAATCCCAATAGGTGATTTTCAAATTATTTGGCAAGGGGCATAGTTAGTATTGCTGTAATATACCCGCGTTTCAATTATCGGCAAAGGGTTTTTTAACGGTGCTATTTGCCGATCAGCTTATTGATACTTCAACCTTCCTTCACTATTCTGTACAGTTAATTCAAACCTTGCATTGTCCGCTATCTCCCTTGTATTGAAACGTCCCGCAAACTCATTGCAATACCTGTGAAGGTGTTTAGGCGACACTTGGTGATAGATACCGATAATACCACGTTTAAGGATAGCCCAATAGTTTTCGATACTGTTAGTATGGAAACGTCCGAACTTATATTCGCCTGCGCTGTGGTTCACTACAACGTGCGTAAAATGGTCTTTCAGAAAACGGTAAGCTAAATGCGTATCTGTTATTAAAGTCGCGTTAGAGGGCGCGTGTTCTACCATAAGGGGCGTAACGATATCCGCAGTTACCGCAGGCAACACGTAAGTGATAACCTTACCGCTTTTGTCGATCAAACCAAGTACAGGTGTCTTATCCTTTTTGCCTTGTGACTTAGCGTTCTTTTTATTCTTATGCTTGTTCTTTTCCTTCCCACCTACATACGTTTCGTCAATCTGAATTTCTTCAGCGAGCATATGAGGTGCTTTATCCTTCAGCATTTCACGAACGCGATGTAAAACGAACCAAGCTGTTTTCTGTGTGATACCAAGCTGCCTGTGTATCTGTAACGAGCTAACACCTTTTTTTGCTGAAGTACAGAGGTAGATTGCAGCAAACCATGTGCGTAAAGGAACTTTAGAATTTTCGAAGATTGTACCGACTGTAACAGAAAACTTTTTGTAGCACTCTTTGTTTGAGCATTTGAAACCTCTATTCGTTCTGTGTGAAGCAAGTGAGGGATACAACTTAGTTCCAGTGCAGCTACAAGTATATGGGGGTTTCCTGAATGGGCTATAGCTTCCACCTATTAAAAGATCATCACAAGCCAATGAACAAATAAAAATCCGCTTTCGTCAACAAGCGTTCAATCTATTCGAACGGTAACGAAAACGAGGGTTTTTTAAATTCAGAATTCCAGCTCTGAAGATGCCTTTTAATATGCGGGCTACCCCCTTTTTCTTACCGTAAATATAAGTAAAAATTCAAAAGAGCAAAATCTTTTTCAATTTTTTATATTAGTTTTATAAAATACAAACATAGCAATTTATAAGAAATACGATATTAAATTCCATTAAGAAGAAATATATTAATGTGCTGTTGCAGTATTTATTAAGATCTCTATACTTGGAGATTTATGGCATACTAAAGTAACCTACGAAATCTAGTCCCGCATTATATATAATCACGCTTGCTTTCTGCTCTCATGAAAAAGAAAAAACTCCGCATACGCAAGCCCGTTATGAAGTGGCAAACGGGCGCTTACCAGCGTAGCCAAACATTAAAATTCGAGCTGCCGCCACAGTTCCTGATGCTTTGTAAATTGGTAAACGTTACACCCGAACAGATGCTGACCGACTTTATGGACCATCTTTCTTTCAGCAGTTTCCGGCGGGAAGGAAAGGATAAGGCCCGCCAGGCACTTTCTGAATACTTTATTGCCGCCGGCTATGGTAACGGGCAGTATAGTGAAGATGAACTGAAGTGTATGTTCAGGGAGATGGACGCCATTGGCATGTTGTTTCCAAAAGATGCAGACGCCGAAACCATCGATGCATATGCCGAATGGAGAGCCAGCCACCAGGTCTATTGGTTCGATAAATGGCAAAAACCTAAAACGAGGCATCTGGAAGGCAGCTTGCTGTAAAAGACGGTGCATTAAGCGTACAGTGATGTATCAATACCGTACAACATTAACCTTTGTTTAATTGTTGAAGTTATTGAATGTCACAACAGTGTATGATTGGCACTTAAGGTGTTTGATACACGGAAATTCCCCGCCG
This sequence comes from uncultured Chitinophagaceae bacterium, assembly GCA_963782225.1. Taxonomy (GTDB): domain Bacteria; phylum Bacteroidota; class Bacteroidia; order Chitinophagales; family Chitinophagaceae; genus Flavitalea. The sequence continues at coordinate 2,487,353 of CAWAIQ010000004.1, read as the reverse complement.
TGATTAAGAACTATTTGAAAATCGCTTTCAGAAATCTTGTCCGCCATAAAGGCTTCTCTACCATCAATATTCTCGGCCTGGCTACTGGGATGGCTTGTAGCATCATTATTCTTTTGTGGGTGACAGACGAACTGAGTTACGATAAATTTCATAAGAACGCTGCCACCATCTACAGATCTACTGTACAGGTAAACGAGGTTTCAGCATGCGTTACTCCCGCCCCTTTCGCTCCTTATCTCGAAAAAAATCTAAAGGGAATTGCGAACATCACCCGCACGAGTGCATACACCACCCATATCCTTGAAAGCGGCGAACGGAAGTTTGAAGAAAAGAGCATTTTGTACGCAGACCCCGCGTTTATGAAGATGTTTTCGTTCCCTATAAAAAAGGGTGATGGCACATTGAATAACCCCGATGGCATCGTGATTACCGAACGGATGGCCGTAAAATACTTTGGCAACGACGATGCGATCGGCAAAACAATAAAAAAGGACAATAAAGAGAGCCTCACCGTTGTGGGCATACTCGAAAATGTACCAACCAATTCACACCTTCAGTTCGACTTTCTTATTCCCATGGCATTTGCTGCACGTACCGACTTCAATCTCCGGGACAATGTGTGGGGCAACTTCAACTTTTTCACTTACGTGCAGACAGCAAAGGTGCAAACTCCGGCGTCGCTGAAAGCGATGAATGCATCAATCAATAAATTATTCGAATCGCAGTTCAAAGACTTTAAGGCCGATTTCTCACTACAACCGCTTACAGACATTCATCTTCATTCGAAATTTATGGGCGATGTAACTGGTCATGGCAGTGCACAATACGTAACGATATTTTCGATCATCGCTATTTTCATTCTTATAGTCGCGTGCATCAACTTTATGAATCTCGCCACGGCAAGGTCGGCACGCAGGTCGAAGGAAGTAGGATTGAGAAAAGCGATTGGCGCAAACAGACAACAGTTGATATGGCAGTTTTTGGGAGAAGCAACATTCATTTCTCTTACGTCTTTAATTGTAGCTTTTGTAATAGTTGCACTGGTGCTTCCGTCATTTAATACTCTTGCTGAAAAAAATATATCACTCAACTTTTTTGACTGGAAGATCGTTTTGGGAATGATTGGAATTGCGCTGGTGACAGGGTTGGTCTCCGGAAGTTATCCGGCGCTGTTCCTTTCTTCTTTTCAACCGGTAAAAGTCTTGAAAGGTCGCGGTTCGAACTCGGGAGGTAATGTATTCTTCAGGAATGCCCTTGTAGTCACGCAGTTTGTAATATCCATCGCCTTAATCATCGGAACCGTTGTAGTACTTAATCAAATGCATTTCATCAGGAACAAAAATCTCGGATATGATAAAGAGAACCTGTTGTGTATGCCGCTAACCGGTGAGCTCGCCAGCAATCAGAAGCTACTAAAGGAAACGCTCTTAAACAATCCGCTCACTTCAAATGCAGCCATTGTTACGGAGCTGCCTATCAATTTCAACGGTGCTACGTTATCGTTCGAGTGGGAAGGAAAGGATCCAAACTTCAAGCCGATATTCTACCAGATGGGGGTTGATGAAAAATTCATGAACGTTTTCAAAACGCAATTGATAAGCGGCAGGAATTTTTCGAAAGATTTACAAACCGATTCATCGAATTTCATCCTTAACGAAAAGGCTGTCACCATGATGGGTCTCAACCCGAAAACAGCGCTTGGCAAACGTTTTGTATTATGGGGCGCTACGGGAAACGTCGTCGGTGTAGTGAAAGATTTCAATTTTAAGGGTATGCATAGTGCGATCGATCCGATGATATTACGTGTAAGCTACGGTGAATGGGTTGTAGTGAAAGCGCAAGCAGGAAAAGCTGAAGCCACAATAAAAGCGTTGGAGAAAATTAACGCCCAGCTAAATCCCTACTATCCGTTTTCTTTCAGATTTCTCGACGAAACACTAAACAACCAATACAAAGGCGAGCAGCGCATGGGCAGCCTCTTCAATATTTTCGCAGTGGTGGCCATCTTTATTTCATGTTTAGGCTTGTACGGTCTTAGTGCCTTTATGGCGGAACAAAAAAATAAAGAAATTGGGGTAAGAAAAGTTCTTGGCGCCAATTTCGGCAACATCATTTACCTGTTGTCCCGCAACTTTACGATGCTCCTTTTTGTAGCCATGTTGATTGCGGTGCCCTTATCGATATATGCAATGAATACCTGGCTGAATGGATTTGCCTACCGCACAAATATTTCGTGGTGGATTCCAGTGGCGGCTTGTATATGCGCACTTGTCGTTGCGGGGATCACCGTTAGTTACGAAAGCATAAAAGCCGCTATGGCAAATCCTGTGAAGAGTTTAAGGAGCGAATAGCTAATTTTGAGAAAAATTTCTCATGAATATTCAGCAGGAAGACACGGGACAGAGAGGTTCATTTTTTGTGGAGCAGGATGGCGAGCGCCTGGCTGAACTTGCCTACACCTGGCGCGGCGACAAACTAATTAGCATTGATCATACGGAAGTGGATGAAAAGTTTGAAGGCAAGGGAGTAGCTTCCACTCTTGCCGAACATATGGCGTCATTTGCCCGCGCCGATGGCATCAAGCTGATTCTATACTGCCAGTTTGCAAAGGTGTATTTCGCCCGTCACAAAGAACAACAGGATCTGCTTTACCATGAATAAGGTTACTTTTTCTGCACCTTTATCACTTTCAGATCTTTATTTAGCCTCACATGCAAATAGTAGACACCGGTAGAATGTCCTGAAGGAAATGCATATTTCAGTTGTGCATCACCCTTCCGTATTTTTTCTTTTACTACCATGAGCTTACTGCCCGCTGGGCCGAACAAAGTAATTTCTGCATCAGTATTTTTATACACCTGGATATCCAGCTGGATGCTGTTACTTACAGGGTTCGAAATCAGCTTCACAATATTTTGAGGTTCCACTATGGGATTCAGGATGATAACAGGGCTGATGAATCGCTTGCCATCACCTGCCACAGATATCACGCGATAATATAAATGCGGAGCGCTAATTCGTGCAACGTGGTCGTTTGCATGGTAAACAGTGTGATCGACATTAATGCTCTTTACATCGGCCACTTCCGTAAACGATGTGCCGTCAGTACTTCTTTCCAGCAGGTAATGAGCAATTTTCTGATTGCATTCAGAATACCAATCCAGCGAAGCCTCGCCATTTGTTATTTTTCCTTTGAGCGTTACGCCTGAACATTCAAGTAAAAACGCCAGACAACGCCAGTCGCGCTGCGACGGACATGCACTGGTAGATGTTCTTTGCACAGTGGTTATTGATCCTGGCGTAGCATCGCCGGTGATACTACCATTAGTACCCATATACCGCGAGGTGCCTTCGATCGACGCATTGTTGGCATCAAAGAAGTTATCAAGCCCATCACCGTCAGTATCCAGGCCTGTGAGTACTATATTGTCATCTGCAGTATTATTAAAGTTCAGATCGTTTCCTTCGATGATATCAGGATAACCATCTGCATCCGAATCCGAATCGAGGTAATCCGGGATAAGATCGCCATCGGTATCCACCACGTTAATACCATTTCCACCGATACCCACGAACGTGTCGTATGTATTATCGAGGCCGTCAGCGTCATTGTCAACGCCGGAAGGGAACGTGTAGGTAGAGGTTGTTTGTGCTTCTATATTGTCGGGTATACCGTCGTTATCGCTGTCAATATCAAGGTAGTCGGGAATACCGTCACGGTCAGTGTCAAAATTATCGTTCACCCCATCGGAGTCAGTGTCCACGAAGCCGGGGAAGTTGATGTCAAGAAAGTTTGGTATACCATCGTTATCACTGTCGGCGCCGGGATCAAAATTGTCGTTGATGCCATCACCATTGTAGTCCACATAACCGGGATACTGCAGATCGCGGTAATTCCTGGTACCATCTGAATCGTGATCGCCCAAGGCAGCCGATAAATTCGATTCAACATAATCAGGAATACCATCTTTATCATTATCAATATCCGGACATGCACTGATATTTACGCGTATGATGACCGTATCTATACAACTTCCGTTAACACCATACGCATATAATGTGCGTGTAGTATTTATAGCTGTTGCCGGATTATAAAGATTGCCAGACGTAAATGGCATCGCACTATAGAACTGGTAGCCGATGTAACGCATTGTCGGGCAGCGTTACAGTAGTTGCCGGACAAGTGTTCACCAAAATTGTATCATGTGGAACGTAGCAGGTACCTGCAATCGGACTAATTGAGTGCTCCAAGTGTAAAACATCCAGCCGATGATACTCCGCTTGAATCAGATAAGTTGGTGAGCGATGTGCTACCAGTGTAATCTATCCTTGCACTGTTGCGCAACGTATTTGAACAACCGGAAAGCGAACATGATGGCGTTACATACACTTCGAACTCTACGTAGCCACTATCTGTTGCTGTGTTATTTGCCGTGAACGATCCGCCGGTTGTGCTGTTGGCACCACTACCTACCCTGAAGCGTACACGATTGTTAGTAAAATCGTATTCACTCTGGTCGTCGGCAGCTGCATCTGTTTTAGCAACACCATTTATTTTTAATGATCCCGCTTTGTAAGTTGAACCACCGGGGATATTGTCTGTGATAAAAGCATTAGTACCCAGGTCGGCGCCTACGTTTTTAAAGTCGAGCCTGTAACGAAGCACGTCGTTGCCCACCAGCGAACCGCCGTTTACATCGGTGGCTGATTTCACAAATTTTACTGACGGGTTGAACTGCGAAACCGCCATCGAAAGCACATGCACGAGGTAGTTTTCATTTGGAGATGAAAAACGCGCGATTGCATTCGTCTGATTATTTCCTAACTGGGCATTCGATGCATTGGGTACATCAATGATGTCTGCATCGTAGCCAAGGGTATTTAAGTGATTCGGATTTCTTGTAGCAACATTTGCACCTTTATAACTGATGGTACTGTTCCACATATCAGAAGCACTTGATACACCGGTAGTAGTAAGGTCATAAAAGGGTCCTGCTCCACCCTGCTGAAAACTAAAGGCATCGGCACTGGCCCTGTCACCATCATACACTACAGCACCCAGTTCGCAGGTAACGGGTCCTGTGGGCGGTGTAAGAAATCCTGAAATAGATACGTCAACGTTGGGGCTACCGGTTCTTACAGCAGCGTTACCATCGTATACGGTCAAGTTCCTGATCTGCGCTGTTGCATTCGTATATGCGATTACTATCGTCCATCCACCATATGCATCCGTAATACCGGCAGGCGAAGTGATGTTACCCACTGTATAGGTTCCGTTTGCGCTGGCAGTATTTACAAGTGATGTGATGTCTGCAAAACATTTAAAACCCGTGTGTACGTAACCGGGTATAACTGTACTGTTATGATAATCTGTTTGAGTTGAGGTTACTGTCGTGTATGTAGATGCGCCCGGGCACTTTGATTTTACATTGTGTTTCGCCTGTTATCCAGGCGGTGTTGGTACCGTTGTTACCCTGCCCAGCTCCCCAATACAGCCCGGCCCAGAGAACCTGTGAACAGCTGGGAAGGTTGAGGTTGGCAGTGGATGAGTTTACAGTAACCCCATCATTGAATCCAAGACTCATATCCATCGACAAATCAGAACTGCTCGCTCCGTTCTGGTGCATTTCTACAGCGATGTAGTTGTTTCCAGCCACAAATGCAGATGTTGGTACAGTAATCGACACCATAGATTCAACCGCTGCCTGCGCAAGGGTAGAATGGGCAACGACTCCGGCAGCCATATTTGTTCTGTTTATTTCCGCGCCGTTTATATAGAGTACAAATCCATCATCGTAGTTAACGTTTATTGTAAAAGAGGTGTAAAGACCAGGGTTTGCAATATTTACTGTCTTTCTAAAGTAAGAAGTGATGTACTTGGTAGTTGCGCTTGGGCCGTAACTGATTACTGTCGCTTCATCGCCGTCACCATAACCAAGCTGACCTGCACCAGACGCCCATCCCGCATCATTAAATCCCGAAGTCTGCCAGTTCGCTGGGCGGGTGTTGTTGTCGAGGTATTTCCATGTTGATCCGAAATCGAAGATCAATCCGTCGACATCTATATTGATTCCAGGCCCGTTGTTATTGGATGTCGTACCGCCCGGAGGGGCTTCCGACGTGACGCCGTTAGAAGTAATAATGTTGTTGGCTACGTATACGATGTTTCCGCGTACTGATGGATTGGAATAACGAAGAGAGAACGGCCGCACAATTTGCGCCGTAATATTATTGAAAGCCAGCAGGGTGAAAACCACCAGGGTAATAAGTGGTCTCATAGGTTTGGAGTTTAGAATGGTAATACAGTTTAAAGTTAATATACAACGACCTGTTTCACAATCTTTTCACCCTTGTGATTTTGGATTTCGCACACATACATTCCCGAAGACACGCTAAGCCGCTCGTTAACAATGCCTACCAGTTTATTATAAAATTTTTTCGTTACAACTTTCCCATCATGGGATAACAACCTCAATGAAACATTTGATTGTTCTCCTGATGATATGCTCAATGTTATATTCCTCTCTGAGGCACCAACCACCCCAAGCGACAACCCCGTCGGGTGATGGAGATTGATCTTTTTGCTTGATAACACCGTTTTCTTTCCATCGATATCTTCCTGGATAAGCCTGTAATAATTTGCGCCCGACAAAGGTTGTTTGTCCTGGTACATATATTTATTCTGCGGCGATTGCATGGTTTTCGCCGCGACCGAACCGATAGAAAGAAAGTTTACACCATCAGCCGATCTTTCAACGATGTATTGTTTATTATTCGATTCATCTGTTGTGGTCCAGGTAAGTGCCACACCTGAAGAATTTTCTTTCAAACTAAAATCAATAAGCTTAACCGGCAATGACGCTGCAGAAACAACAGAGAAATTATCTGTTATGCAGTTTTGATTGTCACGAACGGTGTAGTTCGTTGTTCCGACAGATGCCGGGGTAAAATTGATGGAAGACGTAGTAGCTGTGGTGCTCCAAACATAGTTGCCGGGCCACGATGCGCTAAGTGTTACCGGCGTGCCTACAGTTGTATTTATCGTTGTCGTTTTGTTTACGTCTTTAATGATGGTAAACTTATCGGCAATCACACCATCTCTTCTTATGAATTTTGCGTCGAGGCGGTTATTATCTACTTCAAAATAAAGCATACCGCCATCGTCCTGCGAAAACGGAAATGCGTTATGCGGATAGTTCGCCATCGTGCCGCCATCAGCGCCCGAACTACCTGCAACAACATACACAGTGCCGTGGTTGAACTTTCCACTGTTGTATACATATGGACAGGAGTTTGCTGTGGCATCATACTTCGCGCTCGACTGGCTGGCAGTGTGTACGGCCGGATTGAAATCCACTTCACTAACATTTGGATTCGCTGCCGCTGCTTTAAAGTATTGATTTAACAGATACGATCTTTCGTAGTCATGACTATGACCGTTCAATATCAGATCGACGCCGTTACGTTCGAGAATACGGATGAATCGTTCCCTGATGTTAATGAGTTCCGACTCTGTATCAGAATCGTGACTTCCTTTGGTATATGGAGGATGGTGCCAGAAGGCCACAGTCCACTTTTTTGTATTTGCTGCAAGGTCCTGCTTTACCCATGTTACCTGCGCACCTGTTGTATCGTAGATGCGTGTAGATGAGTTTTCGCGACCGTATGCGTCAAGAGATATGAAATGTATATCGGCGATATCGAATGAATAATATGCTTCGTTGTTAGAAGCCACACCGCCTATTTGCCCGGTTGTTGGCATGGTGAAAATGTCGTAGTAAGGCACAGCATGATCATCCTGCCTTGTAGTGTTGTTCGCGTAATCGTGATTACCCGGGGATGGATACAGTTTATGATTCTTTAAAATACTGTTGCCATAAATATTGAAGAAGTTGGCGGTGTATTCTGCATCGGTGCCGGCATCGTAAGCATTGTCGCCAAGTAATATCCACGCGTCGGGGGCGTCGATGCTGTTGGCCGTTAGATATGAGCGGTACTGAGAAAGTGTCAGCGATTGAAAAAAGCTCTGATCACGTCCGCAATCACCGAAAGCTGCTATACGAATTTTCCTTGTAGCACTGGAAGCGGGCAATGTTGTGAAAAATTTCTGGTTATCGGCGGCGCCCATGTTTGTGGAGTTGCCGATGCGGTAATAATATTTGGTATCTGCGGCAAGGCCGGTCACATTTACGGCATGATCGGTAACGCTCGAGGCATCGTTAACTATTGTTGGATATGTTCCGAAGGATGTGCCAATTTCTACACGCGAATTTTGTGCAGCGCTTGTTCGCCAGCGAATCTGAAGGGAAGTCTGGTTACCCATCTGAAGGTATGGACCACGGGTAAGGGTAGACGAAAATGCGTCGTTTCCGATTAACTCCAGATCGAATGATATATCGGAACTCGTTATAGAAGCCTGGTGAATTTCTACGGCGATCGTGTTGGCGCCGTTCACGAACGATGCACTGGCTACATTAAACGATATCACGGCATCTTCGATCGCCGACGCTGCCGCAGTGTTGTATGCTATGACACCGGCACCCATATTATCGCGGCCGACTTCTGTACCATTCAGGTACACAACGTAACCATCGTCTCTGTTTACATTGAACGTAAAATTGGTGTAAGACGCCGGGTTGGTTATGTTTACTACTTTCCGGAAATAGGTAGTGATGTATTTATTACTTGCATTTCCACCATAGCCTACCGTGGTTACCTCGTCGCCATCGCCATATCCGAGCTCTGCCGCAGCATTCTGCGTCCATGTCGCGTCGTTGAAGCCTACTGCCCGCCATGCGGTAGCCTGGTTTGTCCCGTTTGCCAGGTAATTCCAGGTACTTCCATATGGAACAATAGTGGTTTGGCTGGTCGATTTAAAGTGGAACATCAGGCACAAAATGCCCATGCACAACAACACCCGTACGTGATAATAGATTTTCATTAGTATTGGATACAACAATCCGCCGTAAATACGTTTTAAATTATATTTTATTGCATATTTAGTCAATTCTTGACTTCAGAGTATATGAAACATAAAAGATTTTGATAAAGAAAAAGGTGTTGACCGCTATACTGTTATGCGTGGCGGTAGCCGTTACCGTAACATCGTTCCGGGCTACGTCCAACCCTTTCGAGCGTTTGTTTAAGGCGCAGGTCGATGACGTGCTGAAAAAACTCGAAGTTCTTCGACAACAGCCCCACCCGGACTCTCTCAAGCTTTATTTCCGCGACGCACGGATGGCTTATAAACGTTCGTCAATTTTCATAGACTACTACTACCCCACCTTTAGAAGAAGCATAAATGGACCTGATCTGAAATACGCGGAGGATGACAATCCCGACCAGATCCATGAGCCGCACGGTTTCCAGGTAATTGAGCGAATTATTTACGATGAAAATATTGACCCCCATAAACAGCTATCAACAGAGGTCGATGCATTAATTGAAATCTTTACAAGCATAAAGGAGGAACCCGCAATACCATACAAACTCCGCAATGAATTGATATATGATGCGCTGAAATCATCATTGATCAGGCTGGTAACACTTGGAATAACAGGCTTCGACTCGCCCGTGGCGCTTCAATCGATAGACGAATCGAATGCTGTGTTGACAGGCATGGAAGAAATATTACATGTCTATAAGGATAAGGACGGAATGCAGCTCATCAGCAACGGCAAATTGAATCTTGCCAAAACCAAAAACTTCGACTCTTTCGACCGGATGGCGTTCATTAAGGAGGTTGCCGATCCGTTATATGCACATCTCGTGGCACTCGCGATAACTTCGGGGAGTGTACTTCCACAGGAGCGCAGGCCGCTGAACCAGTTCGCTACGAGCATCTTCTCGGATACACTGTTCAACATTCATTTCTTTTCGCCCAACGAACGATACCGCTTGAATGACGATCGAGTTGCCATCGGAAAGGCATTGTTCTATGATCCTATCATGTCGCGCGCAAAAAGAACGTGCGCTACGTGCCATCAACCATCGAAAGGTTTTGCTGACGGATTGCGTGTGCCGGTTGCCATCAATAAAAAAGAATTAAAACGAAACACGCCTACCCTAACGGCTGTGGCTTATCAAACTAAATTCTTTTACGACTCACGGACAGCCACACTCGAAACACAATTGAATTCTGTTGTACATAATATCGATGAGATGGATGGATCGATGAAAGAAATTGCCGAGCGCATACGTGAACATCCGCAATATCATGAGCAGTTTAAAAAAGCCTATCCGAATGATAGAAACGCGGTGAATGAATATAATATCGCGAATGCTATCTCTTCATATCTACGTTCCATGCCGGTGTTTAATACGCGCTTCGACAGGTACATGCGCGGTGAGGCGAAGTTTACAAAACAAGAGATCAAAGGCTTTAACCTGTTCGCGGGAAAAGCCAAATGCGCAACATGCCACTTTATACCGTTGTTTAATGGGTTAGTTCCACCCCAGTTCACCGAAACGGAGTCGGAGGTGCTTGGTGTTCCATCGGTTCAATCGCCGTCAAAAATAGACGACGATCCGGGCAAAATTATTTTCACCCGCTCGGAGGTAAACCTCCATGCTTTCAAAACGCCTACGCTTCGCAACGTCACCAAAACGGCACCATATATGCATAACGGTATATTCGGAACGCTTGAGCAGGTGATAGAGTTTTACAACAAAGGAGGAGGTGCCGGGCTGAATATTCATCTCGATAATCAATCTCTACCTTCCGATACACTCAATCTCACAAAGCGCGAAATGAAAAGCGTAATCGCGTTTCTTGGAACACTCGAGAACTGACAAGCGCCCGTAATTAAACTACCTTTATTGGTGCGATGGTACAACAGAGCGGAATAGCAATTCAAAACAGGGCGAGGCTTATACTGATACTGGGTTTACTTTCAGCAATTGGTCCGTTCTCCATCGACATGTATCTGCCGGGCTTTCCGATCATCGCTTCCGATCTGAATACAACACCCGAAATGGTCTCGTATTCGTTGTCAAGTTATTTTATCGGCATCTGCGTGGGTCAACTATTAATGGGACCGCTCCTTGATCGCTTCGGACGAAAATGGCCCTTATACGCCGGACTGACACTATATATTATTTCTTCTATTGGTTGCGCATTTGCACCGACGATCGAGGTATTAATTGTATTGCGATTTTTCCAGGCCGCCGGTGGATGCGTGGGTATCGTTGCACCACGCGCCATAATAAGAGATGTGTTTCCCGTAGAAGAGAATGCAAAGATTTTTTCGCTACTGATACTGATACTTGGCGTGTCGCCGATCATTGCACCGACTGCAGGGGGATACATTACGGCACACTTCGGCTGGCACAGCATCTTTGTTATTCTATCGGTTATCACCATTCTGATGCTACTTGCAGTAATACGTTATCTGCCGGAAAGCAGGGGGCCTGATGCATCGTTCTCCCTCAAACCGAAACCGATACTCAAAAACTTCGCCCACGTACTATCTAACCCACAATTCTATACCTATTCGCTTACAGGTGCGTTGGCTTCGGCAGGTTTATACGCATATCTTGCCGGCTCTCCATTTGTATTTATGAATCTGTATCATGTATCGAGCCAGCATTATGGTTGGATATTCGCGGTGGTAGCAGCAGGCTTAATCGGAAGCAGCCAGATGAACAATATATTCCTGCAAAACTTCACCAGCAGCCAGATCATCAGAACATCGTTGTCACTGCAATGTGTGTTTGCGACGTTGCTGGTAGTAGGAACTTATATGGGCTTCCTGGGGCTTTTTGGCACAATCGGGTGTATATTCTTTTATTTGTGCTGCCAGGGTTTCAGCTTTCCCAACTCATCCGCCTTATCAATGGCGCCATTCACAAAAGAAGCGGGCAGCGCATCCGCGTTAATGGGTTCGATACAAATGGCACTTGGCGCTGGCTCATCTGCGTTAGTAGGCCTGTTAAGCGACGGCACGGCGATACCAATGGTATTTGTGATGGCTGCATGTTCATTCAGCGCGGTGATTGTTCTACTAATTGGCCGGCGTGCAATTGTACACCGATGCAATGCAGCAGATGTTGAAGAACAAAGTCTCGAAATGATCGAACGATACTAATCAGTAACCGATCGTACCACCGGCACCATCCGGCAACGATACAAGATATGCCACGAGGTCAGACAATTCCTGCGGTGATAGCTGATTGTGTAAACCAGGCGGCATCAACGACAGTGTGCCCGGTTCAATTGATGTAATGTCTTTCCTGTCGATTCTTGTTATTACACCGGGACCTGTTTCAATTACTATCGCATCGGCATATTGTTCCTTGACAATGCCGTTGTATGTTGTAGTTGTTGTAACCACACGACTTGTTTCATATTCGCGCGCGAAACTGGCACTCGGAAACATGATTGCTTCAAGTATATCATGCTGCGAACGGATCTGGCCAATGTTCGTAAGATCAGGACCAAACTTCGCGCCTTCATTTGCAATGGCATGACAGGTAGAACAAATAGCCTTGCCAAAGAATAATTTCCGTCCATCACCCACGTTTCCATTTTTCAATGTCGCCTCGGTATTCTTCAAAGTGGTGAGCCGGTCGGCATTTTTTTGTTTCACTGCACCGATTAACGGTTCAGCAGACTTTCTTACGGATGAGGGATACGACCTGAGAATTCTTTTCAAATCATCTTCAGAAACATTATCGAGTTTATCCTGCGATTTCATTAAGGCTGCGATGAGCGCTTCGCCGGATGGCGCCGTCATGCTGCCTTCGAATGCGTTGATTACATTAGCAGCGAGATAATTGTCGATGGTGGGAATTTTTTGCGCAAGCACAATGAGTTGAGCGCTGCTTAATTCGGCTGTCAGCAGTAACCTCGATGCCTGTTGCCTGATCGGCGCCTGGTTTGTACTATCCAGGAGTTTCGTTACTACATTAAACTCTTTAGCAGTCAGTAAAGGGTCTGTTGTTAATCGCGCAGAAATCGCTTTCACCTTTAATTCTGCCGGATGTTCGCCGAATATAATTTCCTGGATCTGTGGGTTGAGTTCCTTAATTCCTCTCGACTGAACCACACCCAACACGTGCGACTTAATTTCCGGCCCACCGTCTTTCAAAAGCTTTTTAAATAAAGCCGTCCATGTTGGCGGAAATTTTTTTACCGGCGAGCCGGCTATTATTCCCAGAAGCGTCTTTTTACTTTCAATTGTCACAGTTGAATCAGCGAGCTTTTGGGAAATGAACTGTTGCACCAGAGGATCGGCACTGAAAGTACTTAGTAGCGTATGTGCCTTATCGTTATCATCGTCTGTTTTAGTAAGAAAGTTGACAACAACATCACCCCAATCCTTATGGTGCGCTGTTACCCAAACACCGGTTGACACCAACCCTTCATTATCACTTTCAAGAAAGGGAATTACAGTTTCTTTCTGAATTTTGAAGCCATCCATCTGGTCGAGTGCGATGATGGCGGCGCGGCGCGTACCCGGCGATTGATGAGTCAAAGCATTTTGTAACGCCGCGGCACTTTTTAATTTGATGAGCGCATGAATAATAGCATGCTCCGCATACCGGTCGTTAGTGCCGGATGCTGCGTCAAGTAACGCAGGCACGGCAGAGACGTCACCAAGTTGTTCAAGTGCGATAGCGGCCTGGCGGCGAACTGCAAGGTTTCTTTCAATCACCAGGGTTTTTAATTTTTCTAAGAATCTTTTATCGCGCGAAAGGCCGGCCATTCTCGCTGCGGCGGTCTTCACTATCGCGCTGTTATCGTCCATCGCGAGTTTTACTTGTGCGAGTGCTTCATCTGTACCGATCTGACCAAGTAAGAAGACACCCTTTGCACGTATTTCTTCTTTGTCAGACGAAAATAGTTCCCGGGTAATAGCATCTATGCCATCATTTTTCAGCGCTACAAGTTGTCGGCCGGCGTTGTCGCTTACGAAAATTCGCTTGTCGAGTACGAGTTTGGCCTTTTCTTGTGGTGTGATGGTTGCAAAGTTTATTTTCTTACCCCAGGGATCGTCAATCGCAGAAGCGCCATTTTTCTTAACGCGGTAGATGCCGCCCGGAACATCGAGCTTTGCTACGCGCGAAAGCGGGCAGCCTGCAATAAACCATCCACCCGTATTCATCACAATCATACTACCGTCACCGTCCTGGAATACATCAGTGGGATGAACGTCGGCTCGTGTGGCGGTAATGAATGGCTCGTCTTCAGTCTTAAATGTGGCGCCATCGGTTTGGATAGTGCTGCGCATAATGCGACCCGTATTGAACTCTGCATAAAATATCCTTCCATCATTTTCACCTCCCAGCGTTTCACCATGGTAACGCATTATTCCGGACGGCGCTACTCTTGCGAGTTTATCCATCACGGGCATAAGTTCACCGGTCATCTTCATTTTATCTTCCTGTATCGTGTTAAATTGTTTAGGATACACCCCACCCTCTACCCAATGCATGATGGCATCTCGCTGTCCACCCTGCGGTTCTATGAAATAGGTCATCGTACCGATGGTTTCGCCACCGGGTAAAAATGTAAGTTCGATGGCATTATCATATCCACCACCAAGTATCGGTTCGAGACCTGTACCATCGGGCCGGCATCTCCAGATGTAAGATGATTTCCCCGTGTAATGTTTTTTTTCTTTTGTAGTAATATCAAATCCCCTCCGGGCATCTGTGAAATACAACCATCCGTCAGGCGACAGAAACGGCCCTCCTAATGTAGCTGCGTTGTGATGCAGTTTCCAACCGGTTTGCACAATTTCTTTCTTATCTGCTTTACCATCACCATCGGTGTCGGTTATGCGAAAAAAGTGTGGTGATGCAGTTACATACAAACTGCCATTGTAAAATACTCCGCCTTTCGGAATAGTAAGCGAGTCGGCGAAAATGTTGCTCTTATCATATTTACCATCGTTATCAGTATCCTCGAGAAGGCGTACATGATAAGTGGGCGTCTTCAGCATATCTTCTGTAGTGGCAGGAGTACTTCCATCAGATTCAAAGACAAACATCCGGCCGATGCTGTCAAATATGCCGAACATGGGGTACGAAAGCAATTTCGGATCAATAATACTCTCAATTGAATACCCTTCGGGCACTTTTAATCCATCTAGTTCAGTGGAAGGTGGCGCGACTTTTTCTTTTTTGTTGTTAGCGCACGAACTGACGAATTACAATTAAAATTAACGCGTACACACTTGCGTATCTGCTCATAAGCAGGCGAAATTGGTTACCCATCGTACAATATACTGATTAACTTTTCACGAACTATACCGAACAATTATTAAACATTTGCCAATGGCATAAAATTTTATCTACATCTGAAAAAGTTATCATGGGAAGTAAAATAAAAGATGAACACCGCCAGGGGGCGATGAAAAAGATCAAGGAACTTGCAGATGCGGCTGATATCTGCCTTTTTGCAACAAACCTCAGCGAAATCCCGATTTCAGCCCGCCCTATGTCGCGCCAAGAGATCGATGACGATGGTACGCTATGGTTTTTTAGCGAAGTAAGCAGCCATAAGAACGCACACATACAACAGGATAACCGCGTTCAGTTATTCTTCAGCAATACCGGCAACCAGGAATACCTGAGTATTTATGGAACCGCCGAAATTGTTCGCGATGTTGCGAAAGCAAAAGAACTGTGGTCGCCAATTGCGAAAACATGGTTTAATGACGGACCCGAAGATCCGACGCTGACGATTATAAAAGTAACCCCGGAGGACGGATACTACTGGGATACTAAAGACGGTAAACTTATTTCGTTGATCAAGATGGCCGCGGGTGCAATTACCGGCAAGGAAATTGATGGCTCGCTTGAAGGAAAGTTGAAGCCGTAAAATACAGGTTATAATTTTTGAGGATAGATGGTTTCGTTACGCTCGAGCATGAGCACGAAGTCATCTATCTTTTTCTTTTTAGTTTCTTCGCGTTTTACCTGGTGCAGGCGGTATAAGATGGCGTACCTGTTCTGGGAGTTTAGTTTAGCGAAGAAGGCTTTGGCTTTTTTATTTTTATTCAGTGCTTTCTGCAGATCGTCGGGTACCAAAATATTTTTTTGAGATAGGTAGGCTTTATCCCACAGCCCATTCTTCTTTGCTACTTCAATTGCAGCAAGGCCCGGCTCTTTCATCCTGCCTGCTTTGATCAGTTCTTCAACTTTATTTTTATTGATGACCGACCACACACTCTTCTCGCGCCGTGGCGTGACTTTCTGTACAAAATAGTTTTCATCGAAACTGCGTCGCAAGCCATCTATCCATCCATAACAAAGGTTAACGTCGAGCGCCTGTGGAAAATTGATCGACGCGATACCGGTTTTTGCCTTCGCCATTTTTATCCAGATACCATCAGACTTTGCGTGGTTCTTAGCGAGCCACGTTTCGTAAGCCTTGGGCGTTTTGAAAGTCATTATGGGATAGTCGTCGTGTTTCATCATCAATCTTTCCTGAACAACACCCATATTTCGTTGATGGTGTTGATTTTCCTTTTGCCGAGCATTTCGTTGACGCTCCACAGTAAATCCGACGAATACATAACAGGCTTATAGCCGAGGCTGTCGATCGTGGTGCGTTTATCTTTTAATTCATTGAAAGTGGTAGCTAAATATTTGATGTTCTTATCGAACATAATTACCGAATCGAGGGTAGATAATCTGTTGACCGATATTTCGGGTGCGCCATTTTTGTAGAACACCATCGGGTTGCGACTTGGTGTTTGAAAAGGTGTTTGTCCGAGTGTATAGAGATCGACGGGCTGGTTGTGAAATTTATCTTTCAGCTTTTCTGAAAACCGAATAGTTTGAGAATAGGGCACACATGTGATAGCTATTAATAACAATGAGTTCAACACTAACGTAAACCACCCCAGGAATCTAAGAAACGCCCGGATAGCCGGTTTTGTGCGCTCGTAAAATTGAAGTAACGATGGAATGGACCACCCGATAATCAGTGGCATCGCGTTGAAGACGGGAAACAAAAATCTTTCTTCCTTATGGCCTACTACACAATGTAAAATGATGAATACTGTTACGCAGAGAAATACCGGGTTAGCGTATTGTTTAAATAAAGTTTTAATTGAATAGTAAAATAACACGATGCTCAAGAGCGGTGCAGGTGCTACGAATATGATCAAGCCGATGTATCTCCAGAAGCTGGAGGTACCGAACTGGGTAGCCCGGCCATCGGTGATATTCGCTGTGTAGTATTCATATGGCGTGAACACCCACTCATGGTAGTAGCCGTGGTCAAGTATAACATTTAACAGCAGTCCGATAATAAAACCTATGATCATCGGCGCAATATGACGATATCGTTTTTCAAAGAATACGAGCCATATTCCAACGCCAAGCAGGAAGAACGCTGCCTGGAAGCGCAGATAAAATGCGAGACTAAACAGAAACCCCGTAAGGAGCGCTACCCATATGCCGGGTTTATTCTTCCATTTTTCGTACAACAGTAATGTTCCGAAGAAAAACAGCGAGCCCATCATTTCGCCACAGAACAGTGTTCGTGTGTAGGGTAGCGACCACGAAAAATTCATCAGCAACAACACAAAAAGAAAAACCTTTTGTTCTGCATTTTTGAAATAGTGAATCGCGAGTAGGTTAAACACGATGAACATTCCGATGCCCAGCAAAACTCTCAGTATCGTAAGTTGGGTATATGGATCGGTTACACCGATGGCATTTAATGCAAGATGAAATCCCGAAAACATGTATACCTGTAAGGTTCCGCGAACATAGTGTTCGTATTCCCACACGTATGGCGCGCCGCTCGGTTGACCCAGTTGGTTCAATGAAAACTCAATGATCTGGAAATGCTGGTCGGCGCTTGATGTGCCGATGGCAGTGATGGACGTAATGATCTGAAGGATCAGTCCGGCAAGCAGTATCCACTTAACTCTCGTATTGTTCTGAATTATGTTCCAGGCAGAAGTCAGCGTATTTAAATTTTGGCGCAATATACAACGCGAACGTCCTTGTTTTATCCAAATTGCAAGGGATTACCTGCAGGAATTTCCACCACCTTCATTCCAGGAATATTCTTTTTCACCCAATCGGCCATGTATTTTGAGCCCGGTTCTTCTGAATCAGCATGACCAAGTATAATAAGCGATAATTTATTTCCTGCCGCCCGTGCATCTCTTACATACTCCGCCGTTTCCCATTCACTCAACTCTCCGACTATCAATACATCAGGGTTTATTTTTTCAACAGCGGAAATGTGCGAGCGGCCTCCCGAGGCACCAGGCATCAGTAATATCTTCTTGACCTTTTCGGATGGATCCCCGATATAACGCACGTTTGATATGCCGAGTTTCTTCTTACAGTGTGTTATTAAAGATGAAAGTGAAACATCCGGAAGATTGAAATAATAATCGTTTTGTTGCAGGTATTGCTTCCACCCGAGTCTTTCGATCAGTCCATCCATCACTCCATCAGGGTTGTGGCTATGGATATAGTCGTGATTGCGCCAGACGGTGATGTTGTTATCCTTTAACAGTGCCGATTTGTATTGATATACTTTGTCGTTCTTCAACCAGTCAGTATCGTCCTGGTGATTATAGAATGTTGGTTCATGTGCAATGATGAAATTCGCCCTGGCCTCAATGGCTTTCCTGATAACCGGGATGGTTGCAAACATTGTTGTAACAATGCCAGTAACGTGGATATCGCGCGAGCCAGACTTCAGGGTATCGACAGTCTGCGGAAATGGTGCTCCGTTTATTTCCTTTAAGAAGAGGTCGATGATCTCGCCAACAGTCCACGTTTTTTGGCGGTTAGCATGTAAAGGTGAAGAGAGGATGATGCCTCCGGCGGCGAGAGATAAACCGTTTTGGATAAATTTTCTGCGATTATGCTGCATTGCTTTGTATGATTTAATCTTCTTCAACTGCGTGTTCTGCCTTTTCGCCGTTCTCAACTATATCGCCTGGTTGAAATAAAACATTTGCCATAATTGTTTTCCACTTCTTCTTCTTTCTGAGAAGAAATTCGAGGTCCATGGCGAAATGGATAAATTCTTCCTGTTGCGTATTTTGCATGATCTTCTTCGCTTCGCTATCTTTTTCTACAGATATACGTTGTTCGTACCAGTCGATTGCTTCTGCTTCTTCGATCAGTGAACGGATCATTCTTGCAAATGTTCTTACTTCCTGCGATAGTTCTTCTGCCGGTTCGTGATATTGGTCAAAGCCCATGATTGGTTATTTTTTAATAGAATAAAAAAATATTTTTCTGGCCGGCGGCAGCCAAGCGCCGCAGGCATTTTACTTTTTCTTTTTCTGGCCGGCGGCAACCAAGCGCCGCAGGCATTTTACTTTCTTTTTCTGGCCGGCGGCAGCCAAGCGCCGCAGGCATTTTACTTTTCTTTTTTCCTGGCCGGCGGCAGCCAAGCGCCGCAGGCATTTTACTTTCTTTTTTCCTGGCCGGCGGCAGCCAAGCGCCGCAGGCATGTTACTTTTTCTTTTTTCCTGGCCGGCGGCAACCAAGCGCCGCAGACATTTTACTTTTTCTTTTTTCCTGGCCGGCGGCAGCCAAGCGCCGCAGGCATTTTACTTAATATCCGCGCTATTCGAAATGAAAGCCACTTTCTTACTATCCGGCGACCACGACGGCGTATTAATCGTTGCCTGCCCACCATACAGATACGCCACAACCTTTACTTTCTTCCAATCATTTACCGGCATCATCCTCAGATAAACATGCTTATAAAACGGATGATCGTCGGATTTTACTTCGCTTTTCAAGAAAGAAATAAAAAGAATCCATTTGCCGTCCGGCGATACGTGCGGAAACCAATCGTGGTACTCACCATCACTAATGGCTTCCTGGTTGCTACCATCAGCGTTCATGCGATATAACCGCATTTCACCACTTCGGTTCGAATTGAAATAAATATATTTTCCATCAGGAGAATATTCCGATCCATCGTCAAGTCCAGGTGCGTTAGTGAGCCGCACTTCCTTACCACCAGCAGCCGGAACAGAGTAAATATCAAACTCATTATTGCGCTGGCCGGTAAACACAAGCGTCTTTCCATCGGGTGACCATCCATGCAAATAAGATGGACCTTTCGGAGTAATTTGTTTAGGGGTTCCACCTTCTACCGGCACGGTATAAATAATAGAACCGCCAAGTTTCTGCACTCCACTACTCAGGCCAATATACTTTCCATCGAAAGATATTACGTGATCGTTGTTGTTATTTTTTACGTCGCCGGTATTGATGACTTCCTCTTTCTTTTTAGCAATGTCATATTTATACATCAGCCCCTTTGAATTATATATTAAACCATTTCCATCGATAGTAAAATTAGGAGCCTGGATAGAATTCGGTGAAGTGTACAAAATTTCACGCGCACCTGTAGCCACTTCCATCACTTCAAGACGACTCCCTAAGTAATCGCGATACGGTTTAAGGCTATCCCACGCAGGCACAGAAATACGCACATTGCTGAACACACCTGTTTCAAGCACATCCGCATTATGCGATCCTACAAATATACCTACGTACACATCATCGCCGAGATCGATATCCTTTACTTCGCTGTTAACAAACGTCTCACCATATTTAGCAACACGCATGGTGTATGTATTGCCTTTTCTTTCCAGTTCAATAATATTCGCATGCGTAAGCGCTGATTTATTTTCTTCAGTCTGCGCGCCGGAGGTTCTCCGGTATTGTAATGAAGTAAGCCCATCACCGTGCACCACTGCATTTACATGAGGCGATTTACCATCGAGGTCCTTCCTTACCATCCAACCCACTTTACGGTGCTCTTCAACGCCTTTCGGACCAACAAACTCTGCGCGTGAATGTAAGATGAAGTCGCCCTTCATTTTCTTCCATACAAATCTGAACTCATCATGATCGGCCCAGATGTTATACCCGGCACCGGATACAACATATTGTTCGGTACCTGGAACAAATACAGCAGATCCCTTCTTGGTATTCTCACCAACATCAGTACTGCCTTCGAAGACACCAACCGCCTGTGCGGAGGCTGCTTGAACCGCGAAAAAAGAGACGACTGCAACTAAATAGCGACGCATAAAAAATTTATTCATTGTTAAAGATCTTTCTAATTTATTATTCAAGATGGCTTGAGGTTTTAATGCTTAAAAAGCCACCCAATTCAAACCCTTAAAAGTTAAGGATCTTCTTCTAAAAGCTATTATTAGAATTATTCTCAAGCTTTAGCGCAAACCCACACATTAACGCAATATCATGAAGGTAATCGTATCTGCCCGATGCACCACCATGCCCGAACGACATATTCGTGCTAAGCAGCAACAGGTTGTTATCCGTTTTCGTGGCCCTTAACCGTGCCACCCATTTCGCTGCTTCAAAATACTGTACCTGCGAATCGTGAAGGCCCGTGGTGACGAGGAGGTTTGGATAGGATTTCGGTTCAACGTTATCATAGGGTGAGTAAGTTTTCATGTAATCGTAGTACTCTTTGTTCTTTGGGTTTCCCCATTCATCAAATTCGTTAGTAGTGAGCGGAATAGTTTCATCCAGCATCGTAGTGATCACATCTACGAACGGAACTTCTGCAATGGCTCCTTTCCATAAGTCAGGCCGCATGTTCACCACAGCGCCTATCAGTAATCCGCCCGCACTTCCGCCGTACGTATACAGGTGATCAGCCGACGTAAATTTCTCTCCTATCAAAAATTCCGCGACCGCAATAAAGTCAGTAAATGTATTTTTTTTCTTTAGCAATCTCCCATCTTCATACCATTCTCTCCCTAACTCTTCGCCGCCCCTGATGTGAGCCACCGCATAAGCAAACCCCCTGTTGAGCAGACTTAGGCGGGTAGACGAGAAATACGGGTCGGAACTGTGGCCGTAAGCACCGTAGCCCACAAGCCATAACGGTGATGTGCCATCTCTCTTAAGCCCTTTCTTATAGACGATTGATACAGGCACTTTTTTACCATCCGGGGCGGTGGCTGATAAACGCTCGGTAATGTAGTCTTCCTTGTTGTATCCACCGACGACTACCTGCTCCTTGAGCAGCGTTTTAAGTTTGGTGTTCAGATCGTAGTCGAATTCCGATGCCGGCGTTCGTAATGAAGTGAAGCTATAGCGGAACACTGTTGTATTGTACTCCGGGTTTAGTTCGGCTTCCGCAGAGTAAGTGGCTTCACCAAAATCCAGAAGGTGTTCTTCGTTAGTAGCGATATTGCGAATGCGCATTTCTACCAAACCATTTTTTCTTTGCGTAACAACGAAATGATTCTTGAATGGATGAACATCTTCTATCAGCACGCCGGGGTTATGCGCAATTAACTCCTTCCAGTTATCCCTCGTGGGATGATCAACAGGTGCTTCCATCAACCTGAAATTCTTTGCATCCAGGTTGGTTACAATCAAAAATTTACCGTTTTGCTCAACAGCATCGTATAACACATCTTTTATTCGTGGCTGAAGCACCTTAAATTGTTCGAGAGGCTTGTTAGCATCAAGGAACCACATTTCCGCCGACAATGTCGCTTCGGACCTGATCATGACAAACTTGTCCGACGTGGTTTTGTGCAACCGCAAGTAGTTCGATTTATCTTTCTCTTCATACACCACTTCGTCATCGGCAGCCGGGGTTCCTGCTGCATGACGTTTCACTTTTTCCGACAAGAGCGTTTCGGGATTATTTGAGATGTAGAACAGGTGCCTGCTGTCGTTTGCCCATGCCATTGCTTCGGCAGATGGATACATGGCATCGCTGTAAATTTCGCCCGTTTCCAGGTTTTTGATATACAGAGTGAACTGCCTGCGCGAAAGTGTGTCAACTGCAAATGCAAGCAGTTTGTTATCGGGACTCACCTCATAGTTATCGCACTCGAAATATTCGAAACCCTCTGCCATTTCATTAATGTTCAACAGAACTATTTCGGGCGAAGTAAGATTGTCTTTCTTCCGGCATATTACCGGGTACTCAGATCCTTTTTCATAGCGCCGGTAATAGTAATAGCCATTATGAAAAACCGGCACCGACTGGTCATCTTCCTTCATCCTCGCTTTCATTTCATTGAACAAGGTATCGCGCAGCCCGCTAATGTCGGAGAGCATCGCATCCCGGTATTCGTTTTCTGCTTCAAGGTATTTGACCACCTTCGTGCTGTCGGCATTCTTTCTGAAGTACCCATCAAGCCAATAGTATTCGTCGTTTCGCTTATCACCATGCATACCCACATCGTGAGCACGTTTTTCAGCCACCGGAGGTTTTATCATCTCTTTGTTATGGGAACAACTGTTTATTGAACACATCAATGCGCACGCTGCCACGCTCTTCAAAAAATGCATCCTATTTCCTTTTTTTCGTCTCGATTTTTACGTCTGACACTTTCACTTCTTCGATTGTGTTTTCGTCGTGGGAGCATACATAGATGCCAGCTAACACCGATTCGGGCATCGCTAGTTCGTGCGAGCCAACCAATTGCAGCGGTTCTCCGGGATTACCGATACGCATGGTGATTGTATTTTTTTTGCGTTCGAGCTGAACGACTTTGAAAACTTTTTTGGTGGGAAAGAATATTTCATCTTCAGGATCACGCATATTTTCACCTTGTTTGCCGCGCCATTGGAGCACTACGAGGCCATCGCCATGCTGCGCCGCGTTAATGCTAACGGAGCCGGCATCTTCGCTTTCTCTTATCATCCATCCGAATTTTCTGTGACCGTTTGCGCTGGAGTCTCTAGTGAATTCAAAGGTGGCGGTTACGGTAAAGTCGCCCGCCATTTTGTTGTAGAGGTAATGAAATTCGTCGCGGTTGAACCAGATGTTATATCCTGCACCTTTTACCGTGTATGTTTTTGTGGAAGGATCGTAAACGGATGAGCCCGCAATTTTCGGCTTGCCAATATCGGCGGAATGGGTAAAACTCCCGAGGGAGGTTGACTGCGCTGATACGGAAATGGAAAACAGTATGAGGGCGAGGTTGAGCAATATTTTCATAAAGCAGGTGGCGTTTTTATTGAACCGAGAAATTACTGAATAATAGCTCCTGCGGAGGGCTTTTTTAAAAGAATTTTAAGGTGAGAAGTGAATTGTTTGCTCCTGCGGACGGGCTCTTTTTTAAAAGATTTGATTGTTCGCTCCTGCGGAGGGCTTTTTTAAAAGAATTTTAAGATGAGATTTGATTGTTCGCTCCTGCGGAGGGCTTTTTTAAAAGAATTTTAAGATGAGATTTGATTGCTTACTCCTGCGGAGGGCTTTTTTAAAAGAATTTTAAGATGAGATTTGATTGCTTGCTCCTGCGGAGGGCTTTTTTGAACCCAGAACTTTCATTCCATTAAAAAACCCGCCTCTACTCGAAGCGGGTCATTTTAATATTTTCCCTTGTTTTTTTTGTTGCTTGGGTTTTTCAGCCAAGGGACACTGGATCGTTCATAGGTGGATACGGAAACGGGTCTGGTTTTTCTTAGGTCTGGATTCTGGTTTTTCTTAGGTCTGGATTCTGGTTTTTCTTTCGGTTTGGATCTGGTTCGTTGCTTTGACCCCACAAAGATGCACCTATTTCACCCCTCATTCCAACAAAGAGCACACGTACTTTGCTCATCTGATTGTTTAATTTAAGTAGGCTAAACACAAATACTTAGAGGTAGTAGTTACGCAAATAGAAAGCTCGTACAATTACTATTTATGTTGCAGAATTGTGAAGTCATCAAAGTCTGTAAATGGTATCTTTTCAACATGCACATCGGTTACCGATGCTTGTTTGGGTCCCTTGCAGCACCAATCTATCAACCGCTGAAGATGTCCATGATCTCCTGAAGCCACTATGTTCACAGAGCCATCGGAACTGTTTTTTACCGTTCCTTTTATGCCCAGCGCCAATGCCTGTTCTTTTGTGCTTTGCCTGAAATACACACCCTGTACCGAACCCCTCACTATAATTTGTAAAGTTTCCTTCATATTTACTCTGTTCTTAAATGCTTAACCGGGTTGGTGATGGCCGCCTTAATGGCCTGGTAACTCACCGTTAACATCGCAATGAAAAGCGCCAGCAACATTGCCAGGATAAATATCCACCACGAAATGCCCGCCCTATAAGTATAATCTTCGAGCCAGCGGCTCATGATCAGCCATCCTATCGGCGTAGCAATTACAGTGGACACCACCACGAGCATACCAAAATCGCGGCTCAACATCGTAGCTATATTTACAACTGACGCGCCAAGCACTTTTCTTATACCTATTTCGCGCATCCGCCGCTCAGCTGTGTACATCGACAGACCGAACAACCCCATGCACGAAATAAAAATGGTGATGATCATCGCAGCGTTCATCAACCATGCTGCCTGCTCTTCTTTTTCAAATAGCCACCCGATCGACTCATCAAGAAAATTGTATCCGAAATCACGCTCCGGGTATACTTCTTTCCACGACCTTTCAATTCCTGCAATGATGGCCTTGGTCTGAGCGATATTTTTATTGGAAGATTGAATGCTTACAGCCATGCTGGTTTCCCATTCAGCGATATGTTGAAAAACCATCGGCCTGATCGGCGTTTGAAACGAACCCATATGAAAATTTGCCACCACTCCTACTATCGGGATAGCCTTATCGGGCGCGTACAAAAATTTACCCACCGCATCGGCCGGGTTGGGGTATCCCATCGCCCTTGCACATGCTTCGTTCACTATCATTTCACTTGTCGAATCGCTGCCCAATATGTTTCTTCCTGCAACAAGTTTCATCTTATAAAAAGGGATAAACCGCTCGTCGCCGGTTTTCATGATTACTTCCAGCTCCCCTTCTCTTTCTCCTTTGTACTCTAATCGCTGCGACGTTTCAGCAAATCCCATCGGGTTGTCTCTTTGCAGCACGGCATCATCAACACCCGGAAGTTTTTTCACTTTCTGAACAAGCAGTTTCATTTTATCGTGCTCATCGCCCCAGTTCTGCACGGTAATTATCGCGTCGGTTTTGAAGCCCTTGTCAGCCGTACGCATGTAATCGATCTGGCGGTTCATTACAAATGTGCCGATGATGAAAACCAGTGACACAGTAAACTGAAAAACTATTAACCCCTTGCGTAAGCCGATATTAGACGTTGAACCGGCGTTGCTTATTCCCTTTAAGCTGAGGACAGGAATGAGAGATGTAAGCACGCGCGCAGGATAAAACCCAGCAAGCAGCGTTGTCAATACCGTAGTGGCTCCAAGAAACAACATCAGGTTGGTATCTGCCAACGAAAATGAGATGCCTTGCGGAATGTAATGGCTGAACAAGGTGAGTACCGGGTTCACCAATAAACACGCCGTAACAACGCCCAGGATAGTAAACACGGCGGTTTCTGTAAACAACTGCATCGTGAGACCCGGCCTACCAACGCCGAGCACTTTCCGCATGCCGATTTCTTTCGATCGTTTGATGGATAATGCCGTGGAAAGATTGATGAAGTTTACGATTGCCAGGATCAAAATGAAAATAGCGATCCCGATCAGGATATATAAGGTTGGAAGATGTGCCTTCCTGAAGTTATCGCCATCGTCGGCACGGCCGTACGTTTTCGTGAAATGCAGTTCCGATAAAGGCTGCAGTTGAAGTTTTACCAGCTTACCGTAAAATGCTGCCTTTGCATGCTTGTTCAGATAGTCTTTTAATAGCGCATTCGTCTTTGCTTCTGTTGTGTTTCTATCCAGTTTTACAAATGCTACGGTGCCATGCGGCCGCAAACTGCTCCAATCCTGCGACGGAATTTCGTTTTTAAGGAACGGATTACCCGCGGTTGACAGCGATATGAAATCGGAAAAATCAAGATCGGTATGTTGCGTCCAGGCCTTCACAACGCCTGTTACTTTCAAATGCAGGGAATCGTTATACACCAGCGTTCTTCCTATAGCCTTTACAGGCGCTTCGATTCCGAAATATAATTTGGCCCGTTCGTCGGTGATCACGACCGAATTTGGCTCCTGCATCGCGGTGGCGGGATCACCGCCCAACCATTCGTAGGTAAATATCCTGAAGTAGTCTGGCGACGTCACCACCACCTCTTCGCCCTGGAACGACGTGATTTTTCCCTCACTGCCTGGCACTTTTACAGTCGCTCCATAATGCCATATGCCTGCCCGGGCTTCGAAGCCGGGGATGTCGTTTTCTATTCCCGCAACATCCGGCACAACGCTGTTCACGAATTCCATGTCGCCATTAAGCCGTTGTACTTCGCCGGTTATTCTGAATATCCTTTCTTTACCTGGGTGAAATTTATCGAAAGAGAACTCGTAGCTGGTAACCAGGTAAATGACCATGCATGCGCAGATGCCGATTGCCAGGCCAAGAACGTTGATAAGCGTATAAACTTTTTGCCTCTTCATCATCCGCCAGGCAAGAAGAAGATAATACCTAAGCATACAGTCTTATTTAAGGTATAAAAACGGGAACAAAGGAAGTGCCCGAACCTATGTAGTTCATTCACAAGAATGTAATACAAGTTTCGTAGATCGCGGGTGTTCTTTTTTGATACAGGTGAGCGGACAGGGCGGCGGCGGACGGCAGACGTGAGTTATTTTTTAAAAAGTGCAGATTCTATTCTTTTCATTTCGTCGGCGATCTTTTTGGCGTCGTCGTCTTGTGAATCCAACTTATCTATTATCGTATGAAAGCTTTTCTCATCACGGTTTTGGCTCAGCTTAAAAACATTGCCGATTTTTTCGACCACAATCTCGAATCCCACAATCGCATGGATAAGTTTATTGATGTATTCTGGCGAAAGATGTTTGTATAATGAGGGCGAGTTTTCATTATTCTCGTATTTGGCAGTTGTCTCCTCGAGCATACGGCGCAACCCTGCCTCATTCAAAAAACTGATTTTCCCATGCGCCTGAACACTTTGATAATTCCATGTCGACGCCTGTTTCTGATCACTATACCAACTTGCGCTAACATAAGTATGCGCTCCTGTAAACAATGCGAGCACCTGCGGATTTTGTGCAAACGCCTTATGATGATCAGTGTTGCGCATAATGTGCGCCTCGAGAACTAATTTTCCCTCTTTCTCTTTGATAAGGACGGGTACCTGGGTCGCTACCGGTTTGCCATTGGCATCGCTGCCGCAGAGCGTAATAAATGAATGCGCGTGCATAAAACGTAAAACTTCATCCTGGTTCTCTTCGGTAAAATAAGGTAAGCTATACATATTTTTATCGCGCTACGATGCCGATCCTGTATTCGGGACCTGTTACACCGGCAACATTTACAGTTCTGAAATAATAGGTTTTCGCCGGCTCAGAAAGAACAACATCAACAACAGAATCACACTTCAACCACTTTCCATCCACACCACGCTTTATCTGAAATTCTTTGAAATTCGGAGTAGCCGACTTTAATCTGAACTTTGCTACGCCCTCTTCAATCTTAGTTTCCGCGTCGATGGTATTTGGTGTCCACTCTATCGCGTCGCGATGTTCCTGGAAATTAACATCGTTGGTTTTATAAGCCCAGTGTGGCTTGCCATCCCAGTACCATGTGTTGTTTTTGAAGTAGTCATCCTTATACATGTTCAGCTTCGTATGGAAATCGGGCCACGCAGAAAACCTGTCAGACGATTGATCCCACTCCAGCCACGTATACCACTGGGCGAACCATTGTTTATCATGCTTGATGAATTTTCCTTTTACATCTTTCAGCGAATCGGTTTCGATAGGCGTTCTATCAGGACCTTTCACAATCGTAATATCTGCAGCTTTATTTTTCAAAAACTCTTCGCGCACTTCGAGTGCTGATAATGGCACTCCATTTTTTTCAAAATGATGATTGAATTTTGCATCAGACAACACCCACTTCGCAAATTTGTTCACCCATACTTCATTCATTCCGTGATGGCCATCGGCGCTATCTTTCACACCGGGGCCTGATCCCAAACACCTTGTTACATATCCGTATGCATTCATGAATGCATTTTGCACAACCATGTAATGACCGCAATGAAAACCGCGTCCCCTGGCGGCAGCGTCTACTATTAGTGCGGGGTGGTCGTTACCCGGATACGGATCACCGAAATCATTGATCGGCACTTTGCTTCTTATCCAGTTTCGTAGCAACAGAATTCTTTTAAATTCATCCTGTTCGCCATGGAAGAT
Source organism: uncultured Chitinophagaceae bacterium (assembly GCA_963782225.1). GTDB lineage: Bacteria > Bacteroidota > Bacteroidia > Chitinophagales > Chitinophagaceae > Flavitalea. The sequence continues at coordinate 2,458,277 of CAWAIQ010000004.1, read as the reverse complement.
GGTGTCGGTTTGATATTTCATCTTCAACGAGTCGAACCGTGGCAACGAAATATCTTCGTAAGAAGTAAATGCAGTATTCGGTTTGAATGTAGGGTTGGAGGTGGTATTGACAGAGTATGTGCGCGACTTGCAGGCAGCAAGAAGCAGTAACGCGACAATTAAAAAGTTAAGATGCTTTTTCAATGGCTTCCATTAATCCGCGGATATAACCGAGGGCGTATAAAATTCCAACATTACTGTAACCCGGAAAATCGTTTACATCTCCAGCCATCGTCGGCACGTGATCGGGGCGTATCGCACCTTTGAAGCCGATGTCGTAGTACGATTTCATAGCTGCGTACATATCTATTTGTCCTTCGTCGTGAAATGTTTCTTCAAACTTAAATTTTCCTCCTCGAACATTCCTGAAGTGAACGAAATGAATTTTATCTTTTCCAAATTCCTTAACAATCGTCGGTATGTCGGCACCCATCAGCGAAAAGTTACCCTGGCACATGGTTATACCATTATAATCACTTGGATACAGTTTCAACAGCTTACGGAAGTTCTCTACTGTAGTCATTATTCTCCCAATACCTTTCAGGCTGTCAACCTGTGGATCGTCGGGGTGCATGGCCAGCTTCATACCGATCTTTTCGGCTTCAGGGACCACTGCCTTTAAAAAATATTCGAGGGTGCTCCAAAGTTTCTCGCGCGATATTTCGCCATACTTCGTAAGCGGCGCATTCTTTACGTCTTCATAATCAAACGCTGTTACCAGCGCCCCACCTCTTGCAGGTTTGTCGTTACTTGTTCTGAACCAGCCAATCGCCGGCATCCAGTTGTAGCAGATCACGTCCACATTTCCGTATTGCTTCAGGTTCTTCATAAACGTGATGAAGCTTTCAATTTCTTCATCCCTTCCTTCGAGGCCGAGTTTCGTTTTTTCGCCAAGAGATGGCGGACCTTCAACAACGTTCCATTTCAGCCCCGCTTTTTCCCAGGCCTCCCTGTTCGAGGTGATCGCTTTGGGTTCCCAGGGCTTTACGCCCGCATCTGTTCTTACGCCGGCAACGGCTCCAAGCACATTCATCTGCAGGCAGTAATCAATGCGTCGTTGCTCAAGTCCCCGGAAGTAGGCTTCCGAAAGTTGCATACCTGCATCTGCGGCATAGGCACGCAGCCGCTTCTTCTCTTGTACTACAGATGTAATATTCCCAAGCGGGGTGAGCGCAGCAAGTGATGCTGACCTCTTTATAAAATCGCGCCTGTTATTTGACATACCCGAATTCTTTAGCAATTGTTCCGAGCAGGTTTTCTTTCGGATCGTCTTCATATTCCCAGAACATTGCTCCGCCAAGATTATTCTTCTTTATAAACTCGCACTTTTCCTTAATTGAACGCTCATCGTCGTAGGAGATGAATATCTTTTTCTCAGCATTGAAGATATAGGGCGACCTCGCAACATCATCCCAATACTTCACATAACCATTCTTATTCTCCAGGCTATCCTTTATGTATCCAAACCCTCCACCCCGCACGAATTTCTTTGTTTTTTGATAGAGGCCGTTTTTTTGAGTGGTTTCCATTTCCCATCCTTTACCATAGAAGCCCATTCCCATGACAATTTTCTCAGAAGGCACGCCAGCTGCTAAAAATTCTCTCACGGCCTCATCCGCTGAAGTTTTAGAAGTATCAGGTGAGCCAGCAAACAAACCGGTATGGTGGTTCGACAAACTATCGTTTGCACCAGCAAAATCGTAAGCCATAATATTGATGAAGTCGCAATAGGCTGCTACCTTATCCATTTCGGTGTGCTCAATAAAACCTCTGAATCCACCAACCGCGGTTGTAACGTAATATTTTTTGCCTTTCACCTTACCGAGACTGTCCAGGCCTTCACGCAGGTTCCTGAAAAGAATGGTATAATTCTCCTTATCCTCAGGACGAAACTTGTTATTGTCGCCTTTTAATCCCGGAAACTCCCAGTCAATGTCAACACCATCGAGGTTGTATTTTGCAACAATGTCGATTGAACTTTGGGCAAAAGCACGGCTCGATGTGTCTGTTAACACGGCATCGGAGAAGTTTTTACTCCACGTCCATCCGCCGATAGATATCATCAGCTTCAGGTCTTTATTGATCTTTTTTAGCGTATTAAGTACACGGAAGTTCACAGTGTCTGTCACTTCGTTACGCAGGAATGCGCGGTTATCTTTTACGTCTACAAAGGCATAGTTTATATGGGAGATCTTCCTTGGATCCATGGTGTTTGTTTCGGTCAGGTTACCTCGAAATCCACCGACGTAGGCAACAATTACGGGTTTCTGCTTCGGTTTTGGACGCGAAACGAAAGAAGTAACGATTAAATAAGAAAGGGCAAGGCAGCCGATAATCACAAGGGCTCGTGTCATGAATTGAAAGAATTTGCAGGAAATTAAAGATTTCTTACTTTAAATGTTCATTTTTTAATCCCTGTTTATGAGTCCCACCTGGATCATCCTAGGCATCGTAGTGCTGCTGCTTATTTTATTTGTGGCAGTTTATAATAATCTTACAAAGAAACGCATCCTCGTTCGCGAAGGCTGGAGTGGCATTGGCACCTTCCTGCAGCAGCGAAACGATATGATCCCCAATCTTGTTGAAACGGTTAAGGGCTATGCTTTGCATGAGAGCCAAACATTGCAGGATGTTGTGAAATGGCGCAACCGTTCGGTGTCGGCAACCAACAACGCTGAAAAGATGGAAGCCAGTAACAAGATGAATGAAGCGCTGGTCGACTTCTTCGCCGTTGCCGAACAGTATCCCGACTTAAAAGCCAATACGAACTTTTTAAGTCTGCAGACTGATCTCAAAGAAATGGAAGTGAGCATCAACCAAAGCAGGCGGTATTATAATGGTGCCGTTCGGGATTATAACCAGGCGGTAGCGGTGTTTCCAAGCAATCTTATTGCGGGGATGTTTGGCTTTACTGCTGAGCCGTTTTTCCAGGAAGAAGCGGCCGCTGGCACTGTCCCTAAAGTTTCATTTTCCTAAGCAGGATGCGCAAAAATATATTTATTGTCTTTGTAGTACTCTCCGCTTCTATTGCTAAGGCGCAGCAGTTCCCGTCATCGTTCAAAGATTTCAGTGACCGCATTCTTAAATTTCATTCAGACATCACCATAAACAAGGATGGAAAAGTTCTCGTAAAGGAATACATCACCATTTTTAATGGCAGCGGAACCGACAGTAAAGGTTACGACCAGCGGTCGATGTATACGAACGACGATATCAAGCGCGGCATCGTGCGCGACTTTCCAACGCTGTACAAAGACTCTAACGACTACTGGACCGAACGGGGATTTTCGGTGAAGAACATTTCGAAGAACGGCGAGAAAGAAGATTATAAAAAAGAAAAACTCAATAACGGGTACCGGCTGATGATCGGTAAAGAAAGGGTAATCCTTCCTGACGGCGTGTACAATTATGTGATAGAATATGAAACTGACCGCCAGGTAATTTTCACACCGGAAAAAGATGAGTTGTATTGGAACGTAAATGGCAATGGTTGGGTGTTTAGTGCGGATACCGTGTCGTGCGTGATACATTTTCCGGCAGATGCGAAGATTGGTGATCATACCTGTTACACAGGACCGTCCGGCGCCACTGAATCGGATTGTACAAACAAGCTGCTGTCTGACAACGAAATTTCATTTTCAAATAAAAAAAAGTTTGAATCGTATGAAGGATTAACCGTCGCGGTAGCCATTCAGAAAGGAATTATTTCGGCGCCATCAGGCGTAAGTAATACTTATAACTTTCTTAAAGCGAATTATATTTTTCCGCTGCTGTCAGTGACACTCGTATTCTTTTTGTTCTATAATTTCTTTGTTTGGCATAAAAAGGGGCGTGATCCGAAGAAGGGTGTTATCTATCCGCAATTTTCGCCGCCGCCTGGTATAGAAGCTGCGGAGGCAGGATACATTTTGAATCAAAAGTTCGGCTCACATCTTTTTGCTGCGGCATTAATTGAGTGCGCCGTGAAGAAGCAATTGAAGATAGAAGTGGCCCGCGAAGGAATGATCTTTAAATCGAATGCTTACACCTTTTCAAAACCAGGCGACGCACCTTCAGTAAACAGCGACGCAGGCTTCGACCTCAATAAACTTTATGGAGAGAAAGCGATCAAGGGAAAGTTCAATAATAATTTAAGAAGCGCCTACATTTCGCTGGAAGCCGATTTGAAAGATAAGTTTCTGATCAGGGCAGGCAAAAAGAATAAGGAAGAAGGAATGTTTGTCCGCAATACCGGCTATACCATCTTTGCGACTATACTTGTAGTGGCTTCAATTTTTGCTGCAATCAAATTTTTAACAGAGCGGCCTTCGCTCAAGATCGCAATCTTCTGCGTGCTGGTATTGGTGATCATTCTTACTACGCACCTCATTTTCAGGCGCATCATGAGCGCATACACAAAAAGAGGCAGGGAGATTGTTGATCACCTTCTTGGTTTCAAAATGTACCTGGCGCAGGCTGAGCAGCATATTTACAACCAACTCACGCCCCCCGAAAAAACACTCGACCTGTTTGAAAAATATCTTCCATATGCGGTGGCACTTGAAGTGGAAAATGAGTGGGCCGGGAAATTCGATTCCATTATGGCGGCCGCGATGGCTACCGGATATCAGCCGGCGTATTATCATTTCTCAGGGCATTCAGGTCAAAACTTTAGTATGAGTGATTTCAGTCGAGGGATTTCATCCGGATTGTCCAACACTATTTCTTCAGCTTCAACTCCGCCAAGCAGCAGCTCTTCCGGTGGAGGAAGCAGTGGCGGCGGCGGTGGCGGCGGAGGCGGTGGCGGCTGGTGATTTTAAAATAAAAATGATGAAACAAACGATAACGCTGGTGTGCGTGCTTTTTTTTCTTGCGTGTTCAACCGGAAAAAATGCAACGATGGGTAAGGTAGTATCCGACAGAAAGAAGCTTTATTCCCTGATGGGAAAACTGCCTGACCGCAACAGGCCGATAAAAGTGCAGTTGATTTCACGCGAAGAAAAAGATGACATTATTATTGAGCGATTGATGCTCGATCTTAATGGGCAGGAACTTGTTCCCGCATACTTCACCAAGCCGAAAAACAGCACGGGTAAAGTTCCTGTTGTGCTTTTCAATCATTCGCACTTCGGACAGTACAATGTGGGCAAGGATGAATACCTGTTTGGAAGAAAAGAAATGCAAACGCCGCCTTATGCATATGCTCTCGCGAAGCAGGGTTATGCCGGCCTATGTATCGATTCATGGGCTTTTGGGAAGAGAGCGGGCAGAAGTGAGCAGGATATTTTTAAGGATATGTTGTGGAAGGGTGAAGTGATGTGGGGAATGATGGTGTATGATAACCTGCGTGCGCTCGATTATTTGGAAAGCAGGAGTGATGTGGATATGAAGCGTGTGGCCACGATGGGCATGTCGATGGGGAGTACGATGTCGTGGTGGTTGGCTGCGCTTGATGAAAGGATTAAAGTATGTGTTGATCTTTGTTGTCTTACTGATTTTGATGAGTTGATAAAAGAGAATGGATTAGGCTTGCACGGTATTTATTACTACGTACCGGATTTACGTACGCACTTTACTACTGCGCAGATCAATGCCTTGATTGCTCCGCGGCCACACTTCGGTTTAGCTGGGCGTTACGATCCGCTGACTCCAGTTAAAGGGTTGGAGAAGATTGATGCGGCGTTAAAGACTGCGTATACTGATGCAGGTGCGGCTGATGCGTGGCAGTTGAAAATTTATCCTGTTGCACACCTCGAAACAGAAGACATGAGGAAAGATATTTTATCTTTCTTGAAAAAATGGTTGTAGAATTTAGCAGATTGCTGGTGATTTATCGCTTTCTGATTTTTTGAAAATTATCTCGATATACCTTCTTCAAAATCTTCTCATTCAATCCAAATCCATAAGAAGCCCAATGATAAGACCTCCAATCATAAAAATGTTCATCCAAAGTTTCGAGAATTCGTATCGTTGAACGATACATCTCTACATTAGGATCGTTATCCGTTCCATACAATAATCTATCCTGGTACTTTTCATAAAACGCCGCCATATATCTCGGAATCGGCGACACTTCGCCAAACCTCGCCGCACCATCGGCATATAGATTAGGATATTTGTCCAGCATTCTTCCCAGGATCGAAAGATCGTACTCGCAGTTTGCATAGTGACAAGCAATGAAGGTAGTCTTGGCATTATCGCGCACAGCTTCTTCGAGAGAGCGAACAAGTGCAGCGTGTCCAAGTATTCCCTGTTGCGTAGAATCTATCTTCCATTCGTATGCATTCATCAATCCGTCGTTAGTAGAATCCATCGGCAGATACATCCATATCGGTTCCGCCACGTGAATATTGATCGGAATATTCAATTCAGCACAGCGTTTCAGTAAGGGCTTCATCAGCGAATCGTTAATGTGAGGCCCAAAGCCACCACTATAACGAAGTCCGAACCCTTTATCACTTAACTCTCCTACTCCTTTTGCACCCTTCTTTACGCAGCGCTCAAGTTCCTTTACAGTCTTTTCACTCCATCCCGCTTCCTTGTATCCATCAATCATAAACCCACACCATATTTCAAAACGGTCGGCATAGCGCGCGTATTTGTCAACTACAGAATCAAACCTCGCTCCTGTCGCCCCGCTTAAAATTATTGCCTTAGTAATACCAACAGAATCCATTGAACGTACCCATTGATCGATTTCCTCATCCGTTTTTGCGTAGTTATGGGAGTGCGCGTCAATCACCGGAAACTTTGCTTTCGTAATGTTCGTGACCGGAACTTTGTAAATAGATACGGGTCTGTAGTTTGCCAATTTCAATTCATTTGCATCCTGTGCATGTGCTATCGCTGATATGCATGCCAGGAGTAGTAAAGCGATTATATTCCTCATAATATCATTTTTTTAAAACTTCATTACGGCAGTGCATATGCCACATAGCTGTCGCCACCTTTGGCTCCGAGTTTTGTTCCGCCGCAGGCGAGTACCACATATTGTTTTCCATTTACTTCATATGTGCTCGGCGTTGCGAAGTTTGCAGCAGGCAGCTGAGTTTTCCATAGGAGCTTTCCGGTTTTCTTATCGTAAGCTCTGAAAAATCCGTCTTTCGTTCCTGCGATAAACAACACTCCGCTTGCGGTTACTACCGGTCCACCATAACTTTCAGATCCGGTTTGCGGAATGCCTTTGGCTTGCAATTCAGGATATTCACCGTATGGAACGGTCCACAAATATTCGCCGGTGTTAAGATCGATAGCATTCAATGTGCCCCATGGTGGCGTCATAGCGGGATAACCGTTTTTATCCAGAAATTTGATGTAACCGGAGATAGTATAGTGAGTATTGGTATCACCCACCGGCTTTTTACCCATTGGCTCTTTCGATATTCCCGGTTCCTCCTTTTCGTCGCCAAACAAAAATCCGGCGATTGCACTCTTCTGGTGCTCATCAAATTTTGGAAATGCAGGCATCATTCCCTTGCCGTTTTCAATAATATTCTTCACAAAATCCTTCGAACGCCTTCCACCGACATCTAACAATGATGGATAACCGCTGGTGGGCACCCCGCGACGATCCTGTCCATGACATACCGCGCAATTTGTTGTATAAAGTGACTGCCCGGAGTTTTTGCTCACTTTCTCATCGTCTGGTTGAGCGGGCGACAACTTTATTCTCCACGCCATTTCATTGCTGTTCACGTACAAAATGCCTTCTGGGTCGGCGGCTGATCCGCCCCACTCTGCACCACCATCCAGCCCAGGATAAATGATTGTGCCCTTTTCACTTAATGGAGTAAACGGGCCCTCTGAGCGACTGGAGTCTAACTGCCTGATCAGTTCGTCTTTGTTCTCAGAATAGGGATTAACGTCGTTTTTTGTAAAAAACTGCCGCGCATATGGCTTGGGTTTCTCTGGAAATGGCTGGGTTGGCCACGCACTCTCACCCGGTACATCTGATGCCGGCACCGGCTTTTCAGTGATTGGGAAGAGCGGCTCGCCATTTTCCCTGTTAAATAGAAACACGAAACCCTGTTTGGTAGTTTGCGCCACCGCATCGATCTTCTTCCCGTTATGGGTAACCGTAACCAGGTTTGGCGGGGCGGGGCAATCCCGGTCGAGGATATCGTGATGTACAAATTGAAAATGCCAGATGCGCTTTCCTGTCTTTGCATCCAATGCCAGGAGGCAGTTTGCGAATAAGTTCGCGCCCGGTCTTCTTGCTCCGTAAAAATCATCGCCCGCTGAGCCGGTGGGCACATAAATGATGCCGCGGTTGCGGTCGATCGCCATTCCCGACCAATTGTTAGCTGCGCCAACATTCGAATTTTTATATGCCTCTGGTGGCCAGGTGTCGTATCCAAACTCGCCGGGATGAGGAATTGTCTTAAACACCCAGGCAATCTTTCCGGTTACGATGTTGAAAGCCTGCACATAACCTGGCGCCGCATCAGGACCTTCCGATAAGCGCATAGGCATCACGATAAGATCCTCGAACACAGTACCCGGCGTGTTGGAAGTGATCATTTTGTCTTTAGCACTTTCTCCTAACCCCGATCTTAAACTCGTACGGCCATTCTCTCCGAAAGAGGTGATGGTTTTACCGGTCTTTGCATCGAGTGCATAGAGCCAGGAGCCGCGCGTGAAAAGAATCCTTTTATCGTCGCCTTTTTCCCAGTAAGTAACGCCCCGGGTGTTACTATAACTGTCTGCTTTTTCATTTTCTGCTTTCCATATTTCCTTTCCTGTCGCGGCATCAACCGCAAACGGGCGAATAGTTGCAGTGATGCCGTATAAAACACCGTCAACAATTATTGGATTACACTGCAGTTGACCGGAGTCTTTTGTATGATATTCCCACGCGACCTTTAGCTGGCTGACATTCTCTTTTGTGATTTGATCGAGAGGGGAATAGTGATTACGCTCGGGGCCACCAAGATATTCTTTCCATTCGCGCGTTCCGTAGTTGGGCTTGTCCCCTCCGGACTTACAGGAAGCCAATGCGATAATCAATGCAAGCGATTGCAGCAGTCGTTTTTTCATCAGTGGGTGTTTCTAAAACAGTTTCCCAATATTAGGTAAAATGTAATTTGCCAGGCGAGGGTTGTTGAATGAACATGTAAATTTTGCTTGATAATGCTTTAACTTGGCCATTATGACGGGAAAGAAAATAATCAAGGCCCAGTTGCTTGTTGTGTGTATCGCGGCAATTTTCGCATTTACGATTGCTGCAGAAAGTCCTGAGGCGAGTATATCGAATGGCATTATTACTGCAAAGTTGTATCTGCCCGATACAGAAAATGGATATTACAGGGGTACCAGGTTCGATTGGTCAGGACAAATAAGTGAGTTGAAATTTAAGGGCCATAATTTTTTTGGATTATGGTTTGAGAAGTATGATCCGCTGCTTCACGATGCGATCATGGGGCCGGTAGAAGCTTTTGACCCTATCGGTTACGATAGTACGCCTGTTGGAGGAACATTTGTGAAAATTGGCGTTGGTGCGCTGGAGCGCGCGGCAGACAAACCTTATCACTTTGCTTCGCCTTACAAGTTGGTGAATCCGGGCAAATGGGCGATAAAAAAAGCATCCGACAAGGTGAAGTTTACCCATACGCTTAACGATACAACCGTATCGTACATATATAGCAAAACCATTGAGCTGGTTAGAGGAAAGCCGCAACTGGTACTTTTACATTCTTTGAAGAATACTGGCAAGCAAACGATCGAAACGAATGTAATGAATCACAATTTTTTTGTGATCGACACACAGGTCACGGGATCGGATTTTGAAGTGACGCTGCCCTTTGAACCGGTCGTGGCACCAGGTGATGAAAAGCTAGCCTCTACAATTACCGCGAACCAGATTATTTTGGAAGATGAGCCTGCCGGGAAGAATTATTACCTCGGGCCGATTACGGGGTATTCTCAGTTGCCCACCGATTACGATATTACTATCAAGAATAAGAAAACCGGCGCTGGCGTGAATGTGAAGTCCGACAGACCGTTTTCTCGCCTTGCTTTCTGGGCAACAGTCAAAACTGTTTGTCCAGAGCCGTTTATTCACGTGAAAGCAGAACCGGGAAAAGAATTTACCTGGACGACCACTTATACGTTTTCCGCTGCAGCACGGGATGGCGGCGCAAAATAAAAAGACTACCGCCGGCAAAATTCTTGCGTGCCGCAGCATATGTTGGCGACATTTAACAATACTCCGGAATCCCAAAAAGATTTAATCTTTGAGAATTTTGAACTCCACCCTTCTGTTGAGTTGACGATTGTCATCCGTATCATTTTCAACAACGGGTTTAGTTTCACCATATCCCTGCGAAATAATTCTTGCAGGATCTACACCCTTCGACAGAATGTATTCACGCACCGATCTTGCACGGTCGTCACTCAACTTGTAGTTGTAGTCATCTGAACCTTTGCTATCGGTGTGTGCACTCATTTCAATTTCTATTGTCGGATTTTCTTTCATCAACTCAACCACACGGTTAAGTTCGATGAACGATTCGGGACGAAGATCCCATTTGTCGAAGTCGAAGAAAACATTATTTAACCGAACCACCTGGCCTATTTCAATCGGGGCGAGGTATAAATCTTTATGAATCTCTTTGTAACCCGCTTTAACCAGCGAATCGAGATTAAGATTTTCTGATATTGCAAAGAAGTGATCGGCGGTCGCGCGGATGCTGTAGTTTTTGTCGTAAGGCAAAACTATTTTAAACGCACCATCAACAGCATTCGATGATCCATTGCCGGCAAGTGCACCATCAGGCAGTGTTTCATAAATAAGCGCGGCGCTGAGAGGCTTTTTTGTTTTTTGATTGTAAACATTTCCTGTTACCATCACAACAGGATTTGGCTTTTCCTTTTCAAGAAGCTTTACACGGACAATGTCGCTTTCACCATATGTGTTCTCACTGCTTGTAAGATACGCGTATTCGCCACCGGCATCGAGTGTGAAGAACGCATCCCACTTATCAGTATTGATAGGGCTTCCAAGGTTTACAGGATCACTCCATTTCTGCCAGGTATTGTCGAGACGTTTCGTTATGTAGATATCATTTTCACCAAGTCCACCCGCACGGTTGCTACTAAAATAAAGCGATTCACCATCGGCAGCCATGTAGGGAGTCATCTCATCCGACCCAGGCAGATTGATCTTCTTACCCAACGTCTTTGGTTCCGTCCATGAGCCATCGCCGTTAAGAAAACAAACGAAAATGTCATTGTTCTCGCCACCTTTTTCCGGCGTCATGTATAATAAAAGTGTTTGACCATTGTGAATCATTGTAGCACCTGATTGACGGCCACGGTCATACTTTTCGTAGTTTTTGATGTACAGCATTTCAGGTTCACTCCAGTTTCCGCTCTCTTCAAGTTTGCAAAGACTTACACCCTTGCCCATGAACGCCCCCTGGCGAAATGCACCTCTTATCAAAATTTTATTGTTGTCGGGAGATATCCAGTAAACGGCATTGTATTGCATCGTATTTAGCGGATAACCGAGATGTATAGCATCGCTCCACTTTCCTTTTTCGTTGCGTTCAGAAAACCAGATATCCTGCGAATTAGGAACGGAATTGTATTTAGTATTTGCCGGATGATTTTCGCAAATGAAAAACAGAAGATTGCCATCTGCCGACACTGTGGGACGAAGTTCGGGAAGGTCGGAGTTAACGGTTAATCCAAGATTTTCAACCTTTACGATGGTTGTAGCATCTATCACTTTGTCGGTCTTTTCGATCAGGTTTCCCGTATCAACAGAATATTGTGAAAATGATAGTATGCTGCTAAGTAAAGCGGTAAGTGAAAGAATGGTCTGTTTCACAGGTTGGATTTGGGTGAACGATAATCAAAAAAAGCAATAACTGCAAGCTTTTCCCGTTATGGAATATCCTTTCATTTTCGGAAAACTCGTTTAACAGAGCTGTCCATCAATGCAAAGGACGAGACATCTGAGAACGGCATTTGATCCGAAATATTGCTGTTGCACCAGTTCCTATGTCAACCCTATCGAAAATATCAACCCTCAAATCTTTGCGCTTTGCATTTTGCGTCGCGCTGATATTCTCGTATAGTTTCTCACACGCGCAGGTTTGCAGCGACCCGGTCAATACTATTTACGGTCTTACTAACGGTGGATTTATACACGCGATTGATGTGCCTACAGGAACAGTGAGCGCTGCGATCAATCCTGCCTATCCGGGCAATACTCCCGATCAAAGTAACGGACTAGGCTACAATGCCCTTAACGGCAAGTTTTATTATTTCAAAAGAATTCCCAGCTCCACCATTATTGAGTTTGTATCATTTGATCCCGCTACGAATATGTACCAGTTGCTAAGCAGTCCCGCTACAACAAGCTCCGTTTACTCGGGTTCTATTACAAATGATGGTGACGGATACTATATGTGGGATACGCAGGGCCGATTATTTTATTACAAGATATCTACTAATACATGGACATCGATCACTGCTTCGTTTGTTGATCAGTATGGAAAAGATGTTGATTCCATTATTCGTGCGCACGCATCCGGCGATGGCGCTATAGATGGCAACGGAAACTTATGGATTCTTCCTTCAAGTAACTCAATGTTTGGACTATTTAGATTGAATGGACCATTACCGACAACGCCGGTCGCAAGTTTAACGGTTACACAGCTTGTTGCAATGACAGCACCACCAGCAAAATTCGTCGGCATTTCCTTTACTATTACTGGCGAGATATTTATGATTACCTCCACTGACAAGGTATACAGGCTAGAAAACAACCTGGGCTTAACGCTGATGTCGACGATGACAGCGGCGATGGGCGACCTTACGTCATGTAATTTTCCGATGGGGGTTTTGGCAAAAGAAGATGTTCAATTAAGAGCGTTATTGTTGAGCGACGGTACAGTTAAACTCTCATGGAATAGTTTGCAGGGAGCAACCTCGTACACTGTCGAGCGAAGTAGTGATAACAGGAATTGGAAAGCAATTGATATTTCAGTTAGTGCTTTATCGACTATAGATGCATCGCCATTACAAGAACGCAATTACTACCGAATAAAAATTATCAAAAACAACTCTTCATTTTACTCTTCGATTCACTTTGTGGACATCGTTAGATCGCAGGGCGTAGCCGTTTGGCCCAATCCTGTAAGAACAAATTTGTTTATTCAGCAGTCGTCAAAGAAGGCCGTAGTTACGATATTTAGCGAAGCCGGTTATAAATTGAAATCGCAAAATCTTACTGACGGCATCAGTACTATCAATCTTAAATCTTTTCCAGCAGGAAAATACTTCGTTGTTGTTCGACCAGATAAGGGCGGCAAATCTACGTACAAGCTAATTAAGCAATAAACCGCGCGAACAGGATAAAAAACCCTGATATTTGATAAAAACCCCAATGCGCCTCACCGCCTTAGCCGTTAGCTTACTCCTCCTGTTTACCTTACCTACTCTCGCACAGCAAGTTGATTCTACCGGATCATTCAAAATACCCGGGATAGAAACGTGGAAAATTCATTCATCGGTAATTGGTGAAGATTACACGCTGTATGTGTTGAAAACTGACGGTTACGATACAACCATAAATCGTTTACCGGTATTATACATGACCGACGGCGACTGGAACATGACGGTTGCAATGAACTGCTTTAGTATGCTACGGCAGGATTACTCAACACATGAACCGCTGGTAGTAGGAATCGGTTACGGCGCGAATGAAAATAAACGCTCTCGCGATCTTGATCCTGCAACAGGTGGACCGAACTTTCTTTCATTCATTGAAAAAGAAGTAATGCCGTTTATTGATAAGCAATACCGCACGAACGATGAAAGAGCGATATACGGATACTCGATGGGCGGCATGTTCACCACTTATATCCTGTTTAATCGTGCCGATCTTTTTCAGAAGATCTTTATCGGTGCCCCGGGCAACAACGGTCGCCTGCTGATGCCTGCGGCACGGGAATACTTTAACACAAACAAAACGTTGAAGAGTAAGGTGTTTATCGGTGTTGGTGACTTTGAAAAAGAGACATCAAAAAACATTGATTCGTTTACTACGTTTCTTAAATCAAAAAAACTCGAAGGATTAGATTTAAGCTCGGCGCTTACACCAAAAGCTGGTCATGGGGCAGCGCTGGCACAGGTAATGCAAAACGCAATTGCATTTGGATATTGCGAAAGGCATAAAGCGATTGCGGCCAACCCATCTTCATATAAAAACTTTGCAGGCAATTATACTTACTCCGAAAATGGCAAAGAAGTGGCCGTGGCAAAGGTGTTTTCGAAAGGTGGAAAATTGTTTGTAGCGTGGACAAGCGATTTGTCCATGGCAGACGAATTAATCCCCTTCACCGCAAATGAGTTCTTTATACCTGCAAATGAAAGGCAAACATTCAGGTTTGAGCCGAAGGAACTTGTTGTGTCGGTTTCAAACGACCAAAATTATCATCTTGTAAAAAAGTAAGTTACTCTTTCAAACTTCTGAGATATTTGATGCTTTGCGGCACCTGCTCCATCACATGATTGCTTTCGTCTTCGATGAAGTAGTGTTCGATGCCGACCGCTTTTGCCGCCTTAAGTATTTCAGGAATATTTAATTCACCCGTACCAAGAGGCACGTCATTCTCCTCTGGTGTAAGACCTGTAAGATCTTTAGGTGTGCCTTTTTTGAGGTCCTTCAGGTGCATTAACTTCCAACGGTCGCCATATTTCTTAAGCAATGCTGCAGGATCGCCACCGCCGAAATGTATCCACATAATGTCCATTTCGAATGATACGTATTCAGGGTTGGTGTTTTCGAATGATATAATCAAGCAGGGTTCCGTTGTTATACTTTTGGAATTCGTAGCCATGTGGATGATAACAAAGAGTGATGCCTTGCTCTTTCAATACTTTTCCTGCGCTGTTGAACACCTCTACCGCTTTCTTTAGCATCATCCAGGTTGAACTGACCTTTTTTATGCGGCACCCAGGCAGCACATTACATATTTGAGCCTAGAGCCTTTGCACGCATCGCAACAGAATCGGGCGACTTTTCCAATTGCTCAAACCCTGCGCCAGTTCCCGGAATGCTGATTCCCCTTGCATCACAAAGCTTTTTAAATTCTTCGGGTGGAATTCTTCCACCGCCACCCTCAAGCTCTGTGAAGCCAAGCATCTTAATCGTATCAAGGGTTTTCTCGATACTGTTCGGAAAACTCTTTCTGAATGTAAATGCCTGCACACCCAATGGCGCTGTAAATAAAGGCTTACCGCTTTGCGCTACAACATCCTGTACGAGTGATGTTGCTGCTATCATAATCATGAATACCGTAAGTAGTTTTTTCATTTTTTACTTCTCTTTATCACTGTTTTAAATGTTTCCTTTTTTAAGTTCTTCAACTGCAAAGTTTGCTGCACGGGCACTCAATGCCATAAAAGTTAGCGTCGGGTTTTGTGTGCTGGTAGATGTCATGCATGCTCCATCTGTAACAAACACATTTTTGCAGACGTGCAGCTGGTTATGTTTATTGAGCATCGATGTTTTACTATCGTGCCCCATCCTAACACCACCCATTTCATGAATGTCTGCGCCGGGAGGCGATTTCGTGTCTTCTACTTTTACGTTGATGAAACCGGCTTTCCCGAACATTTCTTTCGTTTGTGCGATGTAGTCTTCAACCATCTTATTATCATTCTCACTCCATTCACATGATATGATTAGTTGAGGAATGCCATATTTGTCTTTCAGATCTTTATGTAAGCGAACGTGGTTCTTTTCAAGCGGAACCGTTTCGCCCATCATCCAGCTGCTGATGTGCCAGTTGCCCTTTTTGGGATGCAGAATATTTTCGCGCAGCTGATCACCAATCATCGATGTATCAGAATGGTTTCCTCTTCCGCCGCCGATACCGACTGCATAGCCCCTGTAAAAGTCCATTTCATGTTTCAGCACATTTCTGAATCGCGGGATGTAGCTGTGCGTGGGACTTCTTCCGTCTGTTTTCTTATCCAGGTATCCCTCAAATTCTGCATTTCCCCTGCCGCGATAGTTATGCCATGCAACATATTTCCCCAGCACGCCGCTATCATTTCCTAATCCATTTGGAAAGCGGTTGCGAGGTTGAATTGAGAAGGATGGCATTCGTATTTAATGCAGATGCATTTACGAAAATTACTTTCGCATAAAACTCAACCATCTCTTTTGATTCTGCATCGATGATCTTTACACCGGTCGCTTTGCCCGATTTCTCGTCATACGTCACTGAATGAACAACTGAGAAGGGTCTTAATGTAAAGTTTCCCGTCTTCATCGCCCATGGCAATGTAGACGCATTGCTACTGAAGTAACCTCCGTATACACAACCCCTGTTGCACATCGCCTGGTTCTGGCACTTCGACCTGCCCTGCTCTGTGTGTATCGGTTGCGGGTCAGTGATGTGCGCACATCGCGCCTGGATTACATGCCTGTCTTTATAATTCCTGCCAACACTGCTTTTGAAATGATCTTCGATACAGCTTACTTCAAATGGCGGCATCGATTCGCTATCCGGCAAAACTGCGAGTCCATCTTTATTTCCTGATACACCGATAAATTTTTCTACATGCGCATACCATTGTTCAAGATCTTTGTACCTAATGGGCCAGTCAACTGCAAAGCCATCGCGTGATGGTCCTTCAAAATCATAGTCGCTCCATCTCTGCGTCTGGCGTGCCCATAAAAGTGACTTCCCACCGGTATGATAACCGCGCACCCATCTGAATGGTTTTTCTTCTATAAAAGGTTGTTCATCGTCTTTTAATGCCCAGTGCAGACTTTCTTCCCTCAGAAAGCGTGCGCCCTGGTAGTCTTTTCTTTGAGCTATCGGCACGGTGCCGCGATGTTCCAACTCCCATGGCGCCTTGGATGCCGTAGGATAGTCTTTTACATGCTGCACATCGCGACCTCTTTCTAACACGAGTGTCTTTAGACCTTTCTCGCATAGTTCTTTCGCCACCCATCCGCCGCTGGCTCCTGATCCGATCACGATCGCATCGAATGTTCTGCTTTCCCTTGTTCCGAATTTATCAGGCATATTAAAAAGTTAAGCGGGCACACATCCGTGATAATAGCCGGGTGCCACTTTGTAACCGAAATAGTCTTCCATTACTTTTTGCGAGGTGTTGAAGCCGCGAATGGTCTCTGATTTTATCAGTGCAAAAAAATCTTTTTGGTTCTTGTCTGGTGAGTCTCCAAACGTCAAGAGAAGTTTTTCGCGTTGTTGCTGTGAGCACTCCGCTGAAGTCGAGTTTTTCCTCTTTCTGTGAAGCATCGTTTATTGCCTTGAGCTGCTTTTTCACATTATCCTGAACGGGCTGTTCGGTACAGTCGTCGATAAATTTTTGGAGATATTTATCTACGCCTACGGTAAGGGCACCGATGGAGGTACCTGCGGGAATGATGGTGTCGGCTATTGAGGCGAGTGTTTTTTGTTCCTTTTCATTGAAGCCGGAATGATGGGTATCGTTTCGCTGATGCCGCATGATACCATCCATGCCGGCAGCGAGATAACGGAGGCAGATACCAACCGCCAGGTTTTTTAAAGCATTCCTTCTGTTCATAATATTCCTTTAAAAAAAGCAAAAACGCGCCGCAGGCACTCCCCGTTAAAACACCCCCAAAAAATCAGTCAAAATCCCGTTGACACCCGTCAAATAACACCCCATCTTTGCGGCGTCAAAAATGTGAACCATGAAATTGAAATGCCTGTTTTTGTCGACAATGAGAGTCGTGTTCATTGTCTTTTACATCCTTATCCTTTTATCGTTGTTTGTAATGGGATCGTATCTGTATATCTTTTTCTTTCAATAATGTTAAGGAAGTTCTATGAGCTTGAAATTTCGCATATGAATTTCAGATCCTTCGGCTTCCAGGCATAGATAACCTTTACGCTGTGTAGAGTTGCGTATACCATTCACAAACTTTCCATTCACGGATAGTTTTATCGTTCCATCTACACAAACAACGTCATATGTATTCCATTCACCTTTGCCTTTGCAACGGTTTTCGATGCTCTTGCTGCGCTCACCACGCGGATTATCAGGATCTGTTTTCACACCGCCAACCCCGAATAATTCACCATGAACGTAAGCGATCGGCGGCACCACACCGTCTTTCGTGTTCAGTTCCACCCATCCGAGTTCAAGCATTTGAACTTCCACTCCATCGGGGAGTCTGCTTTCCGGATCAGGCTGGGCTTTGCTCCATACAAATACCCCGGAGTTTCCGCCCTTTTCCATATGCCTCCATTCAACATGCAAAATGAAATTCTCGTATTGTTTTTCAGAGCGCATCACGCCGATCGGCTTACCCGTACTGATGAGCATTTCATTTTTTACGTTCCATGTATCTTCTGCAGTATTTACATTCACCCATTTGAGCGATGTTTCCTTTTTCAATTCGGTCGATGAACTGATCGTTCCAAAAACTATATTGTTATCAGCGGGAACTTTTGCGAACGAAAAACAAAACACGATTATTAGTGCGCTGAGAATCTGATATACATTTTTCATAAATGCTGAGCAATTAGTTTAGGAGAACTTTGTAATCCCGGGTTTAGCAATTGAATTTTCTTTCCAAATCAAATCTCTACTGTATTCTTCTACGGGCGGACCAAGCACCTCGTTCGATTTCAAGGCATCTTCCCATGTAATCGTCTGGCCGGTATAAGCCACCATGCGCGCAAGCACCCCAAGCATTGTGCTATTGGCCATACGCTCGCCATCGTTTATCGGTTTCCCTTTTCTTATCGCTGCAAACAGTTCCTGGTGCTGCGTTTCGTACATGTTATTTTTCTCGCCGCCGTACGCCCATTTCGTTTTGCCGGTGAGTTCATGTACACCCGGACCGTTATCTATCAACCCTCTTCCCTGCGTTCCGGCCACCGTTACATTATTTGTAGTGGAGCAACCTTCCAGTTGCCGGCTGAAGTGATATCCTTTGCGTCCATCAGGGTATTCGAATTCAATGGCAAAGTGATCGTACACGTTGCCGTAAATTTCTTCCACTCTTACCTGTCTGCCACCAGTGCCAGTTGCACGAAGCGGAACTTTGTCGCCAAAGGCCCAAGCCATCATATCAAGACTATGCACCATCATTTCACAGATAAAATCACCGGACAGCCAGGTATAATATAACCAGTTTTTGAGGCGATACTCCATATCCGTCCAGTTAGCGAGCTTCGGTTTGTTCCACAATCCACCGCCGTTGCGTGTGGTTGATACCGAAAGCACGCTGCCTATTTCACCGCGGGCCACGCGGTCGAAGAACGCGCGTTTTGCATAATCGTAGCGGAAACAAAATCCTGATACCACTGAGAGATTTTTCTCTTTGGCTTTTTTCGCGGCTTCGAGAACTTTTCTTACGCCTGGTGCGTCGATCGCTACCGGCTTTTCGGCGAATACGTGCTTGCCGGCGTTTACTGCCTCCATCATATGTTCGGGACGAAATACCGGTGGTGTAGCGAGTAAGACAACGTCTACTCCGGATTCAATGACTTTCTTATAAGCGTCGAAACCCAGGAATTTTGTGGGCTTTACCCGGTCGGGGAACACTTCGCTTAATTCTTTTATCGCCGTGTCCATTTGCTCCGGAAAGATGTCTCCGAGTGCGGAGATCACGGTATTGGGGTCGGCTTGGAGGGCTTGCATGGCCGCTCCTGTACCGCGGCCACCGCAGCCTATCAGTCCAACTTTGAGTGTGTTGGCAGTTGTGCCGGCGCTGGCTTTTTTAGGGTAAAGCATGTCCAGCGCGAACGTGCTGGCGACGAGTGCCGCGCCGGATTTTTGAATGAAGGACCGGCGTCCGGGATTTATCATATGGTGAACGTTTTGATGTGTGAGAATTAGCAGTGTTTAAATTAGTGACTTTTCGGGTTTGTTGGATATTAAATGCAATCGTATGCGCAAGGTTGTGCCTGCGGCGCTTTGCCTCCGGCGGTTTGTCTGAGGCAGGTTGCGGCCGCGGTTTGCCGCCAGCAGTTTGCTTTCCGCGTTCTGATTGCAGCGATTTGTTATAGACGTTAGCATCGCCCTTTGCCTCCGGCGGTTTGTCTGAGGCGGGTTGCAGCCGCTGTTTGCCTCTAGCAGTTTGCTTTCCGCGTTCTGATTGCAGCGATTTGTTTTAGACGTTAGCATCGCGCTTTGCCTCCGGCGGTTTGTCTGAGGCGGGTTGCAGCCGCTGTTTGCTTTCGGCGGTTCGTGTCCTCTAGCTGCATCGGCAGCTTGACTTCGACTTGCCTCTGGATTTGCCTCTGCCAGTTTGCATCGGCGATCTATGCCTGCTGTGATTTCCGCCTCCGGCGGTTTGCCCCGCAGGGTTACCCCCGGAGGGCCACCCTTGGCACAAGATTTTATATTTATTTGCCAAATAACAACACTATGGACAGACTTGAAATCAAAGGCCGCTGGAACGAGCTGAAAGGCAAACTTAAACAAGCCAACGGCGATCTGACAGACGACGATCTGCAATACGAAGAAGGCAAAGACGACGAAATGTACGGCCGCCTTCAAAAGAAACTCGGCAAAACTAAAGATGAAGTAGTTGAGTGGATCCGCTCACTCGGGTAACCGTTAATCCGTACCATATATTTCCCGCGTAAATTTCTCAAAACATAAATCTTAACTGCAATGAACTCCTCACCCCTAGCTAAAAAAGTGCTCATTATTGAAGACGAAGGCGACATGTGCCTGCTCTTAAATATCATCCTCCAGGATGAAGACCATAAGGTAGACCACGTTAAAAACCTTCATGCTGCAGCTGCATATCTTCAAAATCAAAAGCCGGAAGTAATCCTGATGGATAATAAACTACCAGATGGATTCGGCGTTGATTTCATACAGATCGCCAAAAAACTTTCACCGGGATCTGGCATTATCATGCTTACAGGATACGACGCTTCCGCAGGTGACGTTGCCATCGAAAACGGTGCAGATCTATTTCTTACTAAGCCGTTTACACGCGAGCAAGTCACTTCTGCCGTGAATAGCTTATTGAACAAAGAAAATTCTTTGGCGTGATCGCCATCAATTTAAATAAGAAGAAGGCCACCTCGTGTGGCCTTTTTTAATGCCTGGCCGCAAACTAATTTGGAGTGGCGTGTTGCATGCGGTTAACTTTTATTTGTTCTATCTCGCAAACCATTCAACCAATTTACCATGCGCACCTCCCACCTTACCAGGACTTTCCTGGTCATCAGTATTTTTTACCTCGCAGCCTGTAGCAAAACAGAAATCGCAAAAGAAGATTCACTTACACTTTCAAACAACGACAACGTCGCTGTCGATTTAAGCGGATGTAAACTCCGACGAATCTGGTCAGACTACGGCGGCAGCGGCGCCGGAAGAGTCACCGGCCTGTTTACGTATAACTCAAAAGGAAATCCAATCAAGCTAGTTTACGACAACAACGGTACCGGAAATCCTGATCACTATTTCTTCTATGATAACCAGAGCCGCCTGCAGGAATGGCGACAAACATATACCGACGGCCAAACCGTTGCCGTGCGTCACCGTTTCGTATACAACAGCGCCAATGTAGCGATACGCGATACCGTAATGTTCATTGAAGGTGATACAGTCGCCTTTGTACACAAACTTACGTACGACTCTCAAAAAAGAATTGTAAAAGAAAATATCAGGAACTATTACAACAGTGGTGGAGGACCAATCGCTCCGCAGCGCAACCCGACTTACACATACGACAACCGTGGCAACCTTGCAGTAGCAGGATGGAAATCTTCATGGTACGATAATAAAATTAACCCGCTTCGGATCAATCCTATCTTTCAATTGATATTCAGGAACTACAGCCAGAATAACGCCGCCGTACAACCGAAATACAATTCAAAGGGATTGCCGCTTTCGCTCAATCCTAACAATGATGATTTCTTTAGCAGCAGTATTGCGTTCGTATTAGTGTACGACTGCCAATAAGTTCTCCTAAATATTATCCCGGTAAAGAAATTATTCGCCTGGATGATATTTTCTTTCAAGGTGACTATTTATTTCTTCCTCTGTAAATAACACAGGTTTAAACTTACCCTGCGAATACATCTCTGCCTGGTCAGTATAGTGTGGCGACTGAGGATCGCTGCTCACTCCGTATGTTAGAATGGAAGAAGCTTTTACTTCTTTCCCAAATTCTACCACCGCAACATATGAATGTCCACCAGTAGACCGGCGGGTTAGTTTCTCGTCGAGAGCACTCTCCCAAACGCAAAACATCATACCGGTTACAGCATTCCCACCTTTAAGCGGATAACTTTTAACTGAATCAGTAACGCCATATTGATTGTTATCGGGCACACGTTGATGACGCATAATATCACCCCACGCCACCTGCCACGTACCTTTATCTGCTTTCAGCCCATCTACCGCTCCCTCAAGCGCGCTAACTGCCGGCCATGACGAATATTGCGTACCAATCGCTTCATTTATGTAAATAAAATAAAGTGAGGCAGCCACCGATGTTGCACTGCTATATCTATTCCAATTCTTCAACTCATCTATCGGGCCTTTCAATTCCCGCCAACGCTTATTATCAATATTTTCTAAACTATCGTACTCATGAAATATTTTCAGCAGATCCTGTTCTGCAGTAGGAACATAAGTATCCATGATCGCATCTTCAAGGGTGTATAACGAAATGTTTGAAAGCGTATCAAGAATCTGAAGCGAACGCTTTGCCCTTTCGTTGTGTTCCTGGTGGTGGGTCATGTACGGAGGATATGCTGAAGCGTTAGGATTTCTTCCCTTAGTAGTCATGAAGGGACTCGAATTGCAATTCTGCAAATAACCGGATTCGGGATTAGTGATTTGCGGCAATTCGCTGAATGAATGATAACCCATCCATCGTGTTTCCGGATTGCTGCCATCTACCACCTTTGTCCAATCAAACCGCTTATTTCGCTTCGGTATCGCGCCGTTGTACACGTAAAAGATATTTCCTTCCCGATCTGCATACATCACATTATGATACGCAAGCGAAGTAGCAGACAACGCAGATTTAAAGTCGCGTAGAGTGTGCGACTTTACCATATTATAAAACTGCGGCACGCTTCCACCCTTCTCTGTACCTGCACTGTTGTAGCAATAATATTTGTTACCATCTTTTTTGAACGCGGGGCCATGAATGGTTTTCAAGAATGAGTATTGGCGTACAATAAAACCACTATCTGTTTTTATAGTGATTGAATCGGTCCACACCTCTGCAGCTCCGTAACCGTTTCCATATTTGTATTTCAGCGAATCTGTCGGATGATCAAACGTCATCTCCCAAACATCGCCTATATCCGGATAATTTACCGTTAATGACCAGCCCATATCTGCATTATGTCCAACTACAGGCAGTATGTTTGTACCGTACGCCATCATACCATAAAAATTCAAACCTTCGTTGCTCGCAATGTGCACTTCATATGGCTGATCAGATGGAATGTGTGGATTGATCACGAGATATGCACTGCCATTCTTAGAGCGTGTTGGAGAAATGGCCCACATGTTCGATCCGACTTCTGGCTCTTTCTTATTTTTAATGTATTCAGATATTGCGTCATCGTTAAGACCGGTGAGTCCAAACCCGAGCGTTCCCCACATCAATCTTTCTACCGCAAGAAAATGCCATGGTTCAAAATGTGTGATACGTTTCGGTTTTACGTCAGCATGTTTTTGCAGATAGTAATTTAAGCCTGAAGCATACGCATCGCAGATTAATTTTACTTTGTTTGGAAACTGTTCGTATTCGTTGCGTGCGAGTTCGTTGATTCTAAAAGCTTTTATCCTGTAATCGGATGATACACCGCTTTCGCCTTCAATCTCTGCCAGGCGACCAATACCTGCGATCACGGCCTGTTCTATCAGCATGAAATGATCTTCTGCGCGAGCGTATGCCAGGCCAAACACTGCACTCTCGTCGGTGGTACCGTTGATGTGTGCAATGCCAAAATTATCGCGGGAAATAGTTACAGATGATGCCATCTGCACAGGATCGATTACATAGTATGCAATGTCCTTTTTTGCCGGCTTACAAGTAACAAACGTGAGCCAGGTTACGGTGAATACGATCAACAGTTTCACGAGCTTAGGGGCTAACGGGCCCAGGGTTGTTACTATTAAGGTAGGAGCGTTTGTAATCTTCACGTGAACAAGATCGCAATATTTTATTTGATTACATACAAACACTTATGCTATTCGGTACGCTCACTTTTACGATGGTGTCAATAACCAACTTTCGCAGAGTGTGAATATTGTATTTGGGTTGGACTAAAATCGCTCCGTGGTCGTACCTTTATTGGATGGAACGCACTGCAATACTTGCAAACTTCAATAAACTAGGTGTGGATCTTAATACGATTCCGAAACCTGGTGGATCTTATGTAGCGGTGAATATCAGGGGGAATATTGCGTATGTAGCTATTCAACTCCCCATAAAAGAAGACAAGTTTTATTTTACAGGAAGAATTGGTAAAGACATTACTACTGACCAGGGCTACCAGGCAGCACGCCTTGCGGGAACTAATGTTCTCTCGCAGATGCAGAAGTTTGTGGGCCTTGAAAAAGTTATCGGCCTTAATCACGTGGATATTCACTACCAGGCCGCCGATGATTGGGACGAAGGGCCGACAGTTGCAAACGGTGCGTCTGATTTGTTTTTAGAAGTGCTTGGCAAAAAGGGCGAACATACACGTACGATTGTGAGTGTGCATAAGCTGCCGAAGAATCATAGCGTCGCGCTGACGGCTTCATTTACGATTGAGTAAAATCACGCCTCACGGCATCTTATACCATTTCATCGCATTGCCAGAATAAATCTTATCAACCACCTCAACCGGCAACCTCAAGCCTCTGAAAGATTCATTGACATACGGTGAGGTCAACTCATCATCAGTAGTAAGATACTGCCAATCATTCTGCCATATAGAAGTTGCACGCTCAGCAAGCGCTTTCATATCTGCTCCATCATCAACAATTATATCCGTACCATAAAGAATTCGGTCCTGGTACTTAATAAAAAACTGTCGCACCGCTTCACGATCAGCAATTGTTTGAAAATGCATGTGCCCCATACGTTCAGCAGTATCCACTGCCATTAACGGATATTTATCAAGCAACTCACCGACCTTCTCAATACTCCATTCAACACTCGCAAAGTGCGCACCGATATATGTCAAGCGAGGATGCTGATCCAGCATGTTTTGATAGGATTGCATCAGTGTATCGTAGGATGGACATTCCGGATGCAAAGCCATATGATACTCCGGATGCTGACTAAAATAATTTCTATCGTTATTCACCGTCATTTCATCCAATGGCAACCAACAGTTTTTTGGCTCGCCGATATGCGCTAACACTGGCAATTGCGCGGCTTCAGCAAAATCGAAGAAAGGCTTAAACATCTCGTCATCGATAAACACAAACTCACCATTCGCGTTCTGCAAAACCATGCCGATATCTTTCCAAACCTTAAAGCCCAACGCTCCATTACGAATAGCATCGCGAACATATTGTAACTGGTTACTCACCCAATCGTCATCATAAACATTAATACTATCGAAAGTAGTGAGATGAAAAAGCGTTTGCTTGTATGCTATATGCTTAAGAATATACTGTTGCTGTTGCGCAATTGAAGGAAATCCCGGGATGTTAGTATTAATACTCAATAACCTGAATCCCAACGATTGTGCCAGAGACGTAATATCTGTTGCATGCGTGTTATAGTGCACATGCGCGTCAACCTTTCTTACTTTCTTAAAATCATCCGTCGAATAGAATTGCTCATTAGCCATAGGTAAATGTCAGGAATTATATAAGGCAAAGATAGATTTCGCTGTAGATACCATTGCCCGATTAATCAACTTTATGCAATCGATAGCGTTAATTATGGTGGCACGTGCTTTGTCTCAGTTTACGAAACTCGAAGCATGAAAGCAGCAGTGATCCATGGACCAGGCAAAGTGACCTGTGATACAGTAGACGATCCGATTATAAAAGACGACCGCGACATTATTCTGAGAGTCACCGCAACAGCCATTTGCGGCTCTGATCTTCATATATATTCCGGCGGCATTCCGCAACCGCGGCCAATGGTGCTGGGACATGAATTTATGGGTATTGTAGAAGAGGCTGGCAGAGGAGTGAAAAACCTGAAGAGAGGCGATCGCGTGGTGGTTCCTTTTCCCATAGCATGCGGAAGCTGTTTCTTCTGTTCGCATCATCTGCCAGGTCATTGCGAAAACAGCAATCCTGAGCATT
Source organism: uncultured Chitinophagaceae bacterium (assembly GCA_963782225.1). Lineage (GTDB taxonomy): Bacteria > Bacteroidota > Bacteroidia > Chitinophagales > Chitinophagaceae > Flavitalea. The sequence goes on along the minus strand of CAWAIQ010000004.1, from coordinate 2,431,994 downwards.
ATGGCCCGGAAGGCGGCTTGCTTACAGAGAAAGGCGGCGCGCTGTTCGGATACACCGATTTATATGGAGGATATGATGGCGGTCAGGCACAGTACGTGCGCGTACCATATGCAGACTACGGTCCCAGGATCGTTCCGGACAACTTAACCGATGAGCAGGTGCTTTTTCTTACAGATATATTTCCGACAGGTTATACAGGTATCGACTGGGGACAGGTAAAAGGCGGTGAAACAGTGGCGATTTTCGGATCGGGACCTGTTGGGATCATGGCCGCAAAGAGTGCCTGGCTGCGCGGTGCGGGGAGGGTTTTAATTGTTGATACGCTTCCTTACCGGTTGGATATGGCGAAAAAAGCGGCGAATGCAGAAGGCATTTTGTGGGAAGGCACGAAAGATAAAGATGTGATAGAACAGATAAGGGCAGCTACCGAGGGTCGCGGTGCCGATGTGTGTGTCGAAGCGGTAGGCTTTGAACCGGAACGTTCATTAATTGACCGTGCGAAATCTGTGATCAATTTAGAGAAGGGCTCACCCAAAGTACTTGAAGCATGTATGAGTGCTGTGCGCAGAGGTGGTACGGTCTCGGTGCTGGGTGTATATCCTACTACGTATGATAATTTCCCGATCGGGCAGTTTTTTGATAAGGGCATCACACTGATTGGTGGCCAGGCTCCGGCTCAAAAGCATATCGACGTGTTGCTGGATTATGTGAAGGAAGGAAAAGTTAAGCTGGATGATATCATTACGCATCGTTTGCCTCTTTCAAAAATATCTGATGGCTATTCGATGTTTAAAAAGAAAGAAGATAACTGCGTGAAGGTTGTGCTGGATCCCTGGGCGGATTAAAGGGACGTGAGACGGCACACGGCAGTTGTCTTTTGTAATTAGCAAACCTGTACACATCCAATACCAAGGAGCGCAGCAAACTTTTTAAGCTTCGAAGCAATGTGCCCCGTACCCACAGCACAATGATGTGCGGGACCTTGAGCATTCCAGGTTTCGACGAAGTTTCGTGCGCCGATTGGAAATTTATAGCGACTATTTGTATTGCCGATTTCGAGAATTGGCCCAGGAACGGATTGCGCCTCGGCGACTAACAACGTGATGGCACCGTCAGACTCTACAACCGACAGCAGTGTAACGTCTCCCTGCCTCACCGACATCTCTACCGACAACCCCTTCCCCACCTTACCATGATACACCTGCAAAGGTTTCACTTTTATTTTACCGTTAGCAATACCTATGTGACCGGGACCATCATGACCCATTATCACCACATCATCATTATAATCCATCGCATAATATTCGGTGAACGACCCACCAGCTTCGAAACTATCCATAATCTTCATCGCCTGCACATTCTTCACTTCATATTCACCGGCAACCGGAATATGGTGCGCAGTAAGCAATGAATTGCCTAGAATAACAGAACTCATCGTGTCTTCGTTCTCAACATTACCAGTTCCTTTATGATAATAAGCAAATGAACCGAGCCGATATTTTTCAGCCATCATGCGAAGCGCCACCGAAGTACGCGCAGCACGCTCAAGCTCTGATGGCGCACAGTCATCCCCGATATCAAATTGTTGATTGAAAGTTTTTATCTCATGCGCAATCTGCGTCTGCGTAACCTCCCGACGTATCCCGCTTAATTCATCTACTTCAATAATTTCCATATGCCCACCAAAGGTGACGTTCTGTAGTGTAAGGTCTGTGTAGATGTCGAGCATGCCGCTGTAATAGTTTCCCATCAGACCGAGACGGTTATGATTCATGATATTCACCACCTTCGCAGCCTCTACCCAGTCTCCTATTTCTTTCCATACATGATCGTCGCCTTCAAGCATCCCTGTTACCTGGAAGAACGGAATACCGGCTCTCTTAAATACGTTTGCAATTTCCGGAACCGGACAAGCAGAACAGTTTGCCAGCCATTCGCCAGTCATCTTCCCTCGATCATTCATCTTATTAAACGATGCATAATCGATTGCGGCCGTTGGTGAAAGATTCAAAATAATCACCGGCACCTGTGCGCGCTTTACAACAGGAAGAACCGTCGACGACAAAGCATATGTAGTAACGTACAGAAAAATAATGTCAACATCCGCCTTTCTGAAATCATGACCGGCAGCGAACGCTTTTTCCGCTGTATCAATTAAGCCGAGATTGACAATCTCTACGTTGAATTTGGATACCTTGTGTTCGAGAGCAGTGAGGTAGCCAATTAATCGTTTTTCCAATCCTTCAAATTGTTCCCAATATGCTTCGAGGCCGATGCCGAATAATCCGATTTTGCAGGAATAACGCATACTGGTTTTTGTATAAAAGATAAATGATTTTTATTGAAGATATACCGCTACCCGTGCAGGGCCGCAACCCACACCCGTCGCAGGCGAAGCACTTAAAAGATCATATATTTAAGTCGTGCAACAGAATAGTCTAGCGGGGCATGAACCGCATCCATTTAGGTGGTACGTTCCAAAGGATGCAAAGACACTAATAATCGGTACGTTTCCGCCGATTGAAAAGCGATGGGCGTACGCCTTCTTCTACCCCAATATTCAGAACAATCTCTGGAAGATTCTTTCGTCGATCGCGGGTGTAACACTCTCTCTGACCAAGGAAACAATGATCTCCGAGCGGCAACAAATCTTGCATAAATTAAAGTTAGGCATAACAGATATGGGTGGAGTGATCCGCAGATTAGCACCCGACTCAAAAGATGAAAGCCTTGAAATAATCGAATACATGGAGATCCTTCACATTCTCGAAGAATACCCATCTATCGAACGAATTATTCTCACGAGCAGCAGTGGTAAATCGAGCGCACTCGGATGGTTCAAGGGATATCTCGAAAAGAATAGAAATCGCACACGTTATTCCAAAAGGGACAAAGCCATTAAAATTTCAGATCCAGTTCAACAAACGAAGTGTAGACGTGAATGTGCTGTACTCGCCATCGCGAAGAGCGGCAAACCGAATTTCGTTCGAGAAACTTACCGAGATGTACAAGAATGTAATAGAGGTGATAATTAAAACTCCACCATAAACACACTCCCACTATCAGGATACTTTATTTAAGTCCTCGCGACGACATCTCCTGCGCGCAGTAGTAATAAGCATCGTTTTATTATCGTCACCACCAAATGCGCATGACGTTACATTTGGCACGGGCACATCAATTTTATCCAGCACTTTGCCATGTACCGGATCCCAGCGCAGCACGGCAAATCCAGAATAATGCGCCACCCATAACATTTCATCATCATCCATACACATACCGTCGGGTGATCCTAACTCTTCAGGAACTTTTATCGCAACACAGCTGAATCTGATGTCGCCTGTGTGAAAGATCGTAGTCATACGCATTTATTACCTTATCTTCCGACTCCACGAGATACATTGTTTTATTGTCACGCGTCCATCTATGCCATTTGGAATCGTCATACGGTCAATTCGTATCAATGAGCCATCTTTCTCGAGGCAGTACAACGCGCCGGCATGTTTGTTACAGTCAACATTCATTGTGCCCATCCATATCCGTCCCACTGCATCATAGCCGCCATCGTTCGTGCGGTTATCAGGGATATTCTTTTCGATGTCTACTATCCAATCCGCTATGCGTGAAGAAAGGTTATATTTTACGATTCCACCCTGCACTCCCATCAGGATAATATTTTTGTCGTCTGTTCAAGAACCAGTGTTACCCTGTATGTAAATTCCGTTGAAGAAACTTTCTTATCGCTCCACCTGCATTCATAAATCGTTTTACCCTTGATATCAACCCAAAAGAAACTTCTGCGCGCTTTATGCCACATAATTCCTTCACCCAATTCCATCTGTCTCTTGTAAAAAACGCTGGGCTTCATCATCTAATTTTTAATAAGTACCGTATTGCCGTCCTTACGATGGATTGTTAACACACCACCTGCATCCAAATCCCCTCCACAAATAATAATTACTACCATCTTTATTCTCACTTAATTGCAACTTTATTCACTATAACGACAGCATGGTCTCGATTTCATCCTGATCGCATCAATTCCTTGGGTCTCAAAAGTGCGATAGTACAACCGCGCATTTGCGGTATCCGCTTCACTTAATTCCAGCTGCACAAATTTCTTAAAAACCGGACTGTAATCCGCCTGCTGAATAGTGGAAGAGCTATATACGATATGATCTTCCAAGGACGGCGCGAGTTCCGGCATAGAACCCATGGACCGTATATAATGCCTTACATAATCACCATATCCATCAGTGAGCCAATTATCGTCCTGTGGATAACGATTTTTACCATCATTATCCACCATATATGTCGCCCAATTCAGTTGGCGTTTCGCATTTGGCACACGCGATGTATCGCCTGGTAATTCGCGCATACTCAAGTTCCGCAGATGCCTGTCGCGAAGTGTGACTATTACCAGGCGTTTGATATGCTGTTTGCTCGTTCACTGCCACTACCCCATACTTCTCCCACGTTTTATTCCCAAGCTTCAGGTACACCCAATTGAAGATATCGTTCACCTGTTGCTTCCACTCAGGAAAATATTCAGGATGATTCATCATGAACTGCGCAAACGTTATTGCATTGATTTGCGTGTCGCTCCATTCTGGAATGTCTTCAAAAAAGGGTCCCCAGCGATTATTGTTCAGCGGATATTTTTTCATCCACTTCAAGAATATGTCGAATGATTTTTGATAAGCAGCAACATTGCCTCTTTTCAACTTAATCAAGCTGCAAAAACATCTCCATCGTACCCGCCCAATTGGTAGTATAACCACTTTGATTCGCAAGACTATCATGCTTCAACCGCTGGTTGATGATACCAAGTTCACTCGTTTCAGTATGCACCTTAAACGGAAGCGGTGAACGAACAGAATCACCTGCAATCATTTTACCAGAAAGCGTATTTGCAATTTTTATCGCAGCGTCTAAATAATGTTCATTTGTTTTATGCGGATATCGCTCACGACTAAGCATCTTATACAAATGAATGAGCTCAATGCCAAATGATCCGGCCTTATCAGGTTGAGTAAACCCTTTTCCAATTACCATGTCACCATCATATGATGCCCGAATACACCAGCGTATTATATGGATACGGAATGTTCGGCCACTTAGAAGTGGGAGATGAAAGGCCGTGAGAAATATAATAGTCGGCAAGGAACTTCATGTTCTCTTTTATTCTCTCATTTCCATTATATGCATAGAGCAATCTCCACGACGATAACGCCATCTGTAGTTGATCGCCACCTATGCCACGCGCATCGTTCACCCCGGGTTGCCATACCTGGTGATTCATGTAATACGGAATGCCGTTGTAGTCTACGCGCATCGTATCCCAGAAGTTCCAGATAAGATTAATGATGTGATCGAACGATTTGCCGGGATCCTTATCATACCAGCAAATGATGTTGCCGGAAGCGTCGGTTTTGATGTCGTGATAAATGAGCTGCTCCTGGCTTCTGACAGCAAAGCAACATATACAAAAGGTGAGCGTGAGAATTGGTATGCGCATATCGACTTACTAAAAAATCTAAAATTGTATATAATGTAAACAATTCATGACCAAATTTGTAAATAATTTCAGTCCCACGATAAGTATATTCAATTAAAGAATTAACTGATGAGGCGCATTTTATTTACGATTGTTCTTTTGCAATATGTTCTGAAAGGAAATACGCAGGTTTTGCCGAATAATAATTTGTTTCAGTTTGATAGCAGCAGCACTACAAGATGGAGCAGTCCGGAGAATATAAACGGCAAGAAAGGTGAAGGGGGAAGGGAAAACTTTGGCGCCAAAGGAAGTGCATCGATGACAATCAACGCCGGTGATTCACTTGATTTGCTGAATATCCAGGGACAAGGCATCATCAACCGCATATGGATCACAATTGATAACCGTTCACCTGAAAATCTTCGCTCGCTCACTGTAAAAATGTATTGGGATAATGACAAGAAGCCTGCAGTGTCAGTTCCGTTATCTGACTTTTTCGGAATGGGTTTGGGTAGAATGAGCGCTTTCCAGAATGCTGTGTTTGCAAGTCCTGAAGGAAGATCGTTCAATAGCTTTATACCGATGCCGTTTAAAAAAGCAGCGCGTATTACCGTAGTGAATGAAACAAAGAAACGCCTGAACGCTTTCTACTTTGATGTGAACTACCAGCTGCTATCGAAATGGAACAACGACTATTTATATTTCCATGCATTCTGGCACCGCGACACCGCCACAGTGCTTGCAAAAGATTTTGAATTACTTCCACATATTACCGGTAAAGGCAGATTTTTAGGAACGCATGTTGGCATTAACGCAAATCCGGCGTATAATAAAATATGGTGGGGTGAAGGTGAAGTGAAAGTTTACCTCGATGGTGACAAGCAATATCCTACACTCGTTGGCACAGGAACCGAAGATTACATTGGCGATGCATGGTCGCAGAATGCGTTCGTAAATAATTATACAGGTTGTCTTGTTTCAGATCCTGATAAATTGCAATGGACTTTCTACCGATATCATATTCCTGATCCGGTTTACTTCAAAAAAGATTGCAGGATAACGATCCATCAGATGGGTTCGTCTTTTACTAAAGAGGTTATGGAAGCAGAGGCAAATGGTGCGAAGATGATACCGGTTGTGCATGCGGATGGAAAGGGTAATAACCGCAATGTTTACAAGAAAAATGTTCCGATGAGTGATTCGTCGGTGATCAATGGTTTTACGCTGTTCTACCGGTCAGATGATATGTCGGCAACGAGTTATTTTTATTTGGATAAGACTTCTTCGTCACTGCCGGCGTTGCAGCCGCTGGCCATAAGAACTTATAATTTGAAGGCTAATTAGACGATTTTTTAAAATGCCTTTGAAAACCAATAGATGTGAAAATGCTAAAGACGCTATCACCGATTTTGCTACCTCGGCAACCGATTGACCATTCAAGGGCAGTTTGAGGTGAGAAAAATACAACAGGTCCTGCGCTCACAGTATAGCCACCGCCGGTCTGGCGGAATTCATGACCGTCTTTAAAAACGTTTGCACTGACCTGAAAATCATAACTACGAACACCGCGACCCCAGGAGAGACCGCCAGCTCAGAATATTTGTAATGTGGTTCATCTTTTCTGTCAACATTAAAAAACTCAAACGAACCACTTCCCCCAATGATAAATGTTCCTTTTTTGAGTTGTGCATCCAGAAAATAAATGTGGCAAGCAGTAACAGGTAGATATATTTCATATCAGATAGGTTCACGGAATAGACTCCACCTCGGGGAATGCTGCTGCTTGACGTTATCCTAATAAAACCATAAAGCGCCTCACGCCTTCACCGCCACTGCTTTCTCCTTGCTTAAAATCCGGTAAGCAATAAAAATACTCACGAGCATACACGCTGCACCGATAAGGAAATGCACGCCCGGCAAATGAAACGGCGCGCGGTCAGATGTAAAGTAAGCAAACGTGCCACTCATCAGCGGAGGGCCAATGATAGTAGTCACACTCATCAAACTCGTAAGCGCGCCCTGCAATTCTCCCTGTTGATTTGGGGCAACATGCGCAGAGATGACAGACTGCAAAGAAGGACCGCAAATTCCACCTAAGCAATAAGGCAAAAGAAAAGCAAACATCATCCAGGTTTCCGTGGCAAACGCAAACAGAATTAATCCAATCGTATAAAGAGAAAGGCCCACGTAGATACTATTGGTATCACCTATCTTCGGATTGACTACACGTGTTAATCCTGCCTGCACCGCACCCACCAGCACGCCGACTACTGCTAGCGAAATACCAACCATCGTTTCGGTCCAGCCAAAACGATAGATCGTGAAGAAGTTCCAGTTCGCCTGTACTGCCTGCGCACCTAAATATATAAGGAAGAAACAAATTGCGAGCTCACCGATTTCGGGATGCTTCGTTAAAAATCGGAGGGAGCCGAATGGGTTCGCACGTCTCCATTCAAAAGGCCGGCGATTTTTCTTATCAAGCGATTCGGGAAGAACAAAGAAGCCATATAAAAAGTTGAGCAGGCATAAAACTGCAGCACCATAAAAAGGCGCACGTATGCCCCACGTTGCCAACAACGCTCCCAACGCAGGACCAAGAACGAAACCCAGTCCGAATGCCGCACCTATCAAACCAAAATTCTTAGCCCTGTTTTCATTCGTACTAACGTCAGCGATGTAAGCTGCCGCTGTAGTAAAGCTTGCGCCGGTCATACCAGCAATCACGCGACCGAGAAATAGCCATTCATATGTAGGTGCGAGTGCAAGAATAATATAGTCGATACCAAAACCAAGCAATGCGGCCAGCAATATTGGCCTGCGCCCATACCGGTCGCTTAAGTTTCCTATAACTGGAGCAAATAAAAATTGCATAATGGCAAACACAGACAGTAAAAGTGCCCCGTAAGTACTCGCCTCATTAACCGGAATGTGTTTTAGTTCAGCAATCAGGTCCGCCATAACGGGAATGATCAACCCCCATCCCATAACGTCAATGAGCAGTGTAATGAAGATGAATCCGACCCCTGATTGTTTCTTGTTCATAGATTACCGTTGAAGGGCTGCAAAGCTATGGAAGAAAGTGTGCCTATTGCGCCTGATCATATAGTAATTTTAATTGATCGTAATGAGGATGTTTCCCCGCTGAAGATTGTATGTCAAAAATCATTATTTCACCTTTGTCTGCCTTGAATGCCGGCCATTTGGGTAGACCAACGCCGTTCGGATCCCCGGTTTTTGCAAAATTCGACCAATACGAAGACATCAGGGAAGCAAGTTGCTGGTCGCCTTTCACGAGGGGTCGGTCGAGGAATTTCAGGTTGTCGTATGCGTAGCTCACTTCTCCTGTATGAAAAGCACCGTAGTTATTTGTGCCACCGCGTTCGGGAACCTGTCTTTTGAAGTAATAGAAATAAGTATTGTGTGTTTTTGCGCTTTGCTTCATTGCCCACGCAAAATTCTGAACGCCGAAATCAGTCGATTCCTGTTCATTGTAGCCTGTTAACAATGGAACACTATTGTATTTACCCGATGCAAATGTTGCGGGTAGTGGTTCTTTCAATACATATCCATCAACAATTACAACACCAATTCCTTTATGGGCGTCCATCAAAGTTTCGGCTTTCGCCTGCCTCAGCTCTTTGAGATTACTCGCATTGATCGATTTCGCAAGCTGCACTCCTTTGCTTTCAGCTGAATCAAGTGTAACGGTTCCACCGAATCTTCCACTCACAACACTTGCACCGCTTTCCGCAATCATTTTATGAAAAAGCCCTTTTGCCGTTTCGCTTACCTGGAGAATGTTTACACTTATTGAACCTGCAGACTGCCCGGAGATGGTTACGTTTGAGGGATCGCCTCCGAATGACGCAATGTTATTCTTCACCCATCGCAATGCGGCGACCTGGTCGAGGATACCATAATTACCTGAAGTTTTGTGAGGTGATTCTGCAGATAGCCCAGGATGAGAATAAAAACCGAATACGCCTAACCGGTAGTTGATCGTTACATACACAGCTCCCTTCTTTGCCATCGCTTCACCGTCATATATTGATACCGATCCTGAACCTGCAATGAATGCGCCGCCATGGATGTAAACAATAACCGGTCTCTTTTCGTTTGTTGATTTCGCTGAGGTCCATACGTTGAGGTACAAACAATCTTCACTTATCTCACCATCTACAGGAATCAAAAATTCTTTGGTGTACACATCGAATGGAACGGGCTTGCCCTGCATGGCATTAGGGCCGAACTTATCGCACTTTCTAACGCCTTCCCAGTTTTTTACGGGCTGCGGATCCTTCCATCGTAGTTCGCCTGTTGGAGGTGCGGCGAATGGAATGCCTTTGAAGATCATCACCGAGTCATCAACGCTTTTCACTCCGGAAATAAGACCGTTTGATGTTCTTACTTTACCCGGAGTGATAGTTTGCGCACAGGCGCTAATTGTACAAGTGAATGTGAGGACAATTAAGAGATTAAAGATTGGCATTCTTAAATGTCGTCAAAATTTACTTCAGTTCATCAAGCTCTCTCACAAACTCAACAGCATCACGCACCCTTCTACCCGAAGCCTTTTCTATAAAACCTTTCACCCAGGGTTTGTGAATATTTCTGCTCGTAAGTTGGGTGTACATCCACACACAAAGTGGAATCAACACAACGGAAGAAACTAACTGCGCGAGCCACCACGATCCCCCTGACTGCGCAATGATATCGAAATCTGCAAAGTAGGTAAGGTTCAGATCTTTGATCGCCTTAGATACCACCGGTGGGTAAGCAAGAAAAGTTGGAATGCAAAGGATCGTGAGTCGCGAATAGTTCAGGGTATCAGCCTGAAGCGTGGCGAGATTTTTTTGAATAGATACAACATCGGCTGCATAATCTATTCTTTTAATAATCTTCATTTGCTTCGCGCTGTTCGAAAGAGCCACACCATAAAAGGCGAGCAGAAGAATTCCGGAAGCAAAATACCTGGTGTCAGAAACATTGTTAACAAGAAAGGCAACGAGCAGCGCCATCACTATTCCATGTGCAGCAGTCTCAAACAATTTTCCCCAGTACAAAGGGGTAAGCTTTGATTTTACTTTCTGTGTCTGTAACATTTCCAAAAAACGAACATTTAAATTAAGCGCCTTCTGAACTTTAGCATCGTAAGTGTGCCAGGCAGATTTTAAGTCATCGAGTTCCATAATTGTATTTTTTAAGTGTTAAGGAAGCTGTTTCGCAATTGTTGCTTGATCCTGTTAATCTTTGTAGCAACATTTGTTTCACTGATACCAGTTATCTCCGCAATTTCTTTGTATGATTTATCGTCCAGGTAAAGAAGAATTACAGATTTATCCATTTCTTTCAATTCACCAATAAACCGGAACAGTAGATGCATGTTATCATCGCCTTCATTTACTTCATCAAAAATCACAAGCGATTCATCGAAGGGTAAATGATCTTCAGTACGCGATTCTTTGCGGTAAAAAGATATTGCCACGTTCAACGCAATACGGTACATCCACGTCGAAAACTTTGCAACGCGCTCATACCTTGGAAACGATTTCCAGATGTTGTAGATGATTTCCTGGGCCAGGTCTTCCCTGTCTTCCCGACTTCTGCTGTAAGAACTGCTGACTTTGTAGATGATGCCCTTATTCTGATTGATAAGGTCGATAAAGGCAGTATTGTCGGTTAAAGTGAGCATCTGGGGTTAAGTGCGTTACAGGATATAAGTCGCCCGGCTCCCCAAAAAATCACACTTTTCCGGGAATAATTAAATTATTTGTTCCGGGCGACCCTATCCTAACGCAGGGCCCCTCACGCGCTTCGCTTTCTTCTAACCAGTAAAACAAACGCGGCGACGCCTAAAGCATAGGCCGAAATCCTTGTAACGAAGTTTTTTCTGTTGTAATCCCACTCGGCCCTCCATCCCAGTTCAGCGATGAAATTGGGAAACTTGCCCCGGCGTATATCACCCACGAATTCCTCAACCACATTTACCCTGTCGGCAAGCACAAGCGTCATCCAGTGCGCAGTTGTTGCTTCACTATGCTCAAAAGCTTTACTACGGATCCATCCACTCAACCCTGAAGGAGGTGTTGACGTGCCGAATACGCGCGTGACAGAAGGTCTTTCATTAGAATGAAAGATTTTGACATTACTATTTTGCTGCGGTGCTTTTTCGTAACTCATTCCTTCGTGATCAACGCCGGGCTTACGATTTTTCATCGGGTATGTCGGATCATTTTCCGGATCCGCGTCCATCCCCCATCCCGGGATATTGGCCGTATTGACATTACGCTTTGCGAATTCCGCCTCCTGTAATAAGCGTTCCATAGATTATAAGTTTAAAATGACATACCCCTTGGCGGGATCAATAGTGGTTTGATAATATTGTCGAGCTTCATCGAGAACATCCGGTAGGCATCAGATATATATTCGAGAGGAATTCTGTGCGAGATCAAGCCCTTCGGATTGAGGCGGCCGGACATCACATGGTCGATCAGCTTTGGCAGTAACCGTTTGACAGATGCCTGGTTCGCCCTGATCGTAATCCCCTTGTTCATCACACTTCCCAGGGGAATTAAATTGAACGGAGGACCATAAACACCGACGATCGATACAATGCCGCCTTTTTTGACAGAATTGATGGCCCAATGAAGCGCAACAGCATTACCAGCTTCAAGCATTAGTTGTTTGCCTATTATGTTTTGAAATTTACTTCCGGTGGCGTCGCAACCCACTGCATCTATACATACATCCGCACCGAGCCAATCAGTAGTACGTTTGAGAAAGACAACCGGATCGTCCATTTCGCGGAAATTATAAGCTTCGCAGAATGCATAGTTTCGGGCGAATTCAAGACGATAATCGAGCTCGTCGATAATGATGACACGCCCGGCACCAAACAGCCATGCACAGCGTGCGGCCATTATACCGACCGGCCCCGCGCCAAAAACCACTACTGTGTCACCTTTCTGGATCCCACCCATTTCTGCAGCCTGGTAGCCAGTTGGCGTAACATCCGTTAGCATGGCTGCATCCTCAATGTGCATCCCTTCGGGAATGATCGTGGGTCCTACATCTGCGTACGGTACCCGCACATATTCAGCCTGTCCGCCGTCGTAGCCCCCTGCGATATGGGCATAACCGAAAAAGCCACCCGAGGCTGTTGCTTCGGGGTTGGACTCGTGGCAATTTCCATAAAGTTCCTGCTTGCAAAACGGGCACGACCCGCACGCGATATTAAATGGCACAAGCACATGATCGCCAGGTTTCAACTTTTGAACACCTGATCCAACCTCTTCAACAATTCCTGTAAACTCATGACCGAACGTCATCCCTACCCGTGTGTCGGGCACCATTCCGTGATAAAGGTGAAGATCCGATCCGCAGATCAGTGACCGCGTCACTCTCACTATTGCATCGAACGGATGCTCGATGCGGGGTTCCGGCCTGTGGCGGTCTGCCCGTATCCTGAACGGTCCTCGAAAATTCATGGCTAACATACTCCGCGATTGTTTCGTTAATAATTACCGGCAAGTCGCACCATGTTCATGGTGCGCAGCAGCTGGATTTAGGAATCATATCCAAATCGCCTTCCAGAAAACGTGGCGGTTACACAACCAGATTTGTGCGATTTTTTGTAGACTTTATGTTACTGTATGTAGAATTCGAGTAACGGATAATGCAACTGCCCTAATTTTACAGGCGTCTACATTCAATGCGCAAACACATGAGAACTTATCGTATTATCTCCTTAGCACTTACAGTATTCGTGATGCTCAACCTGCTTTCAACAAAAGCAAATGCCCAGGCCATCGACCCGAAAAAATCTGCCCGTGCGCTGGCCACGTACGACGAAGAGTCTACGGCAGCCAATATCGCCTCGGCCAGTAACCTGATCTTTTTTGCACAACTCGCTGTTGAACGCTCCAAGAACGCTGACATACTCGAGTTGGCAAAGGAGATGATTCCCGACCTGTCCGAGATATTATTTTCCATGGAGCAACTTGAAGTATCTGCAGGGAATAAAAAAGCGGGAAGAGTGAATGAAATCACCCAGGAATCGAAAAAACTGCAGGACGATCTTTCCCAGGCGAATGGATTTAAATTTGACACGACGTGGACGTCAGGAGTGCTGCGACTGCAACAATCTTTCAATACTGATCTAGGCGCGCAAAAAGAACAGGCCACTAACCCACGTTTAAAAAGTGCCGTGACGTCTGCAGTGCCGATTATCAAACGATATACTACACGCATTAACACATTACAAAAACAAATTGTGCGAGTTGATGTTCAGCAGAAAAAAGCAGCGGCAAAAGAAGAGGCAGCGCATCAAAAAGCTGAAAAGCAAAAGAAGCGCAGCAAGTAACTTCATCACATTCACAATCACAATCAGTAAGTGTTTACAACTAATTTTCAAGAATAATATTGCTAAAACGCTTTAACGCTATGACAAAACAGGTGCGAATGCGATATTTTCGCGTCAGCAATGAAGAATATGGTAAGTGTTAGCGAGAAATATATCCTGTACGCCGATGACGACCAGGAAGACCAGGACCTTCTCATCGAAATGTTCAACAAAGTTGACGGCAGTCTCCAACTGGTTTGTGTTGAAAACGGCAGAAAAGCACTCGGCTTTCTCCACTCCCTGAAATCTGGCGAAGATCTCCCCTGCCTGATAATTCTCGACATCAATATGCCGCTGATGGATGGCATAGAAACATTGAAAGAGATACGCTCGCACGACGAGTACCAGGACATTCCGGTTTGTATGTTTTCGACCGGTAAGTCTGCCGGCGAAGTTGCGGTAGCAAAAGAGTATGGCGCAATTGACTTTTTCAAGAAGCCGATAGATGTTCAAACACTCAAAACGATCACATCGAAGTTTCTAAACTACTGCACCTCAACACCCCCGAAGATTCCAAAAGCAGACTCGAACTAACCACACTTAACTCTATGAAATAAAAAACCCGGAGATGAACTCCGGGCGGTCAAAGCGTCCTTGGTCGCGGTCGTAAATATTATTTTGCTACGATAATTCTGTGAGCTTGTGAAGCGCCGTTCGCAGAGATCACTTTTACTACGTAGTTACCTGCAACTACTCCGCTGAGTGAAATTTTTGCATTAGATACATATCCGTAAACCAACTTGACAACCGAACCGCTCATGCTGATCACCTGGATTTGTGAACCTGCTGATACACCATCCACTGCGAAGAAATCAGTTGCAGGGTTAGGGTAAGTTTTGATTGAAGCTGCAACACTACCATTTAAAGTCACCTTTACAATTGGCGAGTATTCAAACTTTGCATCGAGGTCAACCATCTTTAAACGATATGTGAAAGAAGAACCGTTTTTCACATCATCAGTGTAAGAGTAATTAGATGTTGAAGAAGTATTTCCTTTTGCAGCAACCGCACCCACCTTACTCCAATGCAATCCATCAACACTTTTTTCGATTTCAAAAACTTCAGCATTAATTTCCTCTGAAGTAATCCAGTTCAACATCACCGTGTTGTTGTTTGTTTTGGCAGCAAACGATACCAGCTTTACAGGCAAAGTCGCTGAACTTGCAACACCGGCACCCGAAAGGGTGGCAGGACCAGAAAGGGTAGGGTTGTTATTAATTAACGTTGAAATAGATTTTCCGTTTCCATTATAATTGCTCCAGTTGAAGTAAGTATTCTTGTTAGTAGAGAGTGTAACAAATGAAGTTGCATCCAGCAGGCTAAGATTACCACCATTAAATGTAGCGGTCGCTTTACTTGAAGGCGTTCCATCACCCACTGTAATACTTCCTGACTTTATTGAGAGCGTACCGCCAGTAGATGTAAGGTCTGTGTTATCATACAACTTCCATGTAGAAGAGTTAAGGTTGATGCTCGTGTACACTGTAATTGTAGAGCTACCAGTGAACGTGAAGTTTGAATTGTTAAACGTTACTGTGCCTGAGTTAACAAACTTAGAGTTCTTAAAAGTTCCGATAATGTTGTTGAAGCTACCTGCAGACCAAAAAGTGAAGCTTCCGTTTTTTATATCGATTGTACTTTTAGAAGAACCGCCATTGATTGAAACATTCTGAAACGCAACATCCTTATCCATTGTAAGGGTAATTCCGCTGGCCAGGTTGATTACGCAGTTAACACACTGGTCAGGAATGTTCGTTGTGCTGAACTTTGAACTTTGTGTTACGTTGTAAGTTGTCTGGGCTGAAGCTGTCACCGAAGTGAGGGTGATCAGGAGAGCAAGGAGAGTTGATGTTGTTTTCATAACGTTGGACTTGTGGTATACAAGACAACGCATGTACCAAAACACAACTAAATGTAAATCAACTAATTATAGGACTCTAAGAATGGCATAGCCTCCCATAATTGGAGGTATTTATCATTTTGGGAATATTACCGCTTAACTATTCTGACGTTGTCTTTGTCAGTTCTTATAATATAGAGTCCGCTGGCGTGCCCGGAAAGATCAATTTTATGGTTCCCCTGGGCATATTTTCGCTTCTGCAGCAATTGACCCTGGTTATTATAAAGGAATAGCTCTGTTGGTTTGTTTACCTGTAAGTAGATCGCTCCCGCAACAACCGGGTTATTCAGCACCACGAAAGACCGCTCCACGTCAGTCACCTTCACCGACTTTATCACACTATATGTAACGGCGTCGTCAACATCTCTCTGTAATAAGCGATAGTAATTAACGCCCTGCGCGACATTATCATGAACAAATGAATAAGTATTTACGCTTGCTCCATCGTCGCCTTTAGTGTTAACGTTGCCCACGCTCACCCAATCGATGCCGTTCGTACTGTGTTGAACAATGAAGTCTTTTGTATTCTTTTCATCGGCGGTGCTCCATTCCAGGTGAACATCTGTATCAGCGAGTGTCGCCGTAAAGCTCAACCATCTTAGCGGAAGCACTGCAGTATTCTGCAACACGAAATTCGAAGTAGTGTTGCCGCTCGATAAATTGAAGTTAGTGAGCGTGCCGTTATTACTTCCTTTACGGTCGGGAACAGTTAACAAACCGCTGTTCGCCCCCGTATTAATTCCCTGGTTAAATGAATAAAAGCCGAGCAAACCTGTAGCGGTTACAGGATCCATGTAGGTGAACATACTATTTTGTATCTGCGTTTGCGTGCGAGCAACGTTCCATATTTTTACTTCATCGATAATGCCGTTAAAGTTGTTGCCGGTATTGTCCCACACTGATCCCCCGATGTTAAACCTGTCGGCCGAAGTACCGTAGTTCGCAGTAGCGCTTCCGCCGATGGCTCGTTGTACTCCATCAGTATAAAGGGTAAGCGTTGTTCCGTTGCCAACGAATGCAACGTGATGCCACGTGTCGAATGGAAAATTAGTATTGTCGAAGGTCCACGACAAGCTGGATCCATTCGCGGTCCATGCATTTATAGTATTTGCACTACTAAAGCCAAATTCAATTGCATCATTTTGTCCGAAAAAGCCAATGCGGTTCCCTCCTGCTCTTGGGTATATCCATCCTTCGAGTGTAAAGGCAGTCATCCCACTTATACTCAATTGTGTTGTAACGAGATCATCTGTTCCATCGAACGACAAACCATTGCGCGCAAACTGAATGGGACTTACTGCCCATGATGTGTTCGAAAGCGTACCGTTTATTCCGCTTACGTTACTCGAAAAATTTGCCGCTGTTGTTCCGCTTCCTTCAAGCATTTTATAATAACCCACCAGGCCTGTTGCATTCGCGGCGAGATTCTGATCGAAGAGATATGTTTTGATATCTGTGATCGTTCGTGCGGTGTTCCAGATACGCACATCGTCGATGCTTCCTGCAAAGAATTGAGATCCACCCGAACGTCCACCGATCCTTAAGTTTTGTGTGTTGGCTGCAAGCGTTGCCGGCTGGGCTGCATTCGTAAAGGTTGAAGCACCGTTAAGGTAAACTGTTACGTTCGCTCCGCTTTTAACAACCGCAACATGCGACCACTGGTTGAGAGGCGCAGTAAGCGATGAATTCACCCAACTCCAATCAGTGCCCGCACCGTTGGCACTAAATCCAAATTGAATGGTGCCGTTTGCAAACCTTGCAACTTCGTAACTGTTCTCCTTGTTCACGATGATGCCACCCTGCGTAGCGTCGGAGCCGGCGGCTGTTGGAAATATCCATGCTTCAATAGTAAACGTTCCGCTAAGGTCGATCGCGTTATTGTCGGGAACCTGTATGTAACTTGTGGTGCCGTTGAAAACAGCAGCATAGTTTTGCGCAGAGAGAGTGAAAGTAAATATTGATAGAAGGACTGTAAAAACGAACCTCATACCGCAGTTAGATTGGATTAGGTGTTCAAGATAATTTTTATAGCCGCGAGTGGATCGCTCTACTTATTAACAGACCTTGAAAACACACACGATTTGTACCTGAAATTTGACCTTTATCAAACAATTCGTAAGAATGGAGATTAAAATTGTTTCCGACCAATCGCAATTGGAGAAGATTAAAATCTTGCAAGAGCAAAATCTGCGGTCGGCACTCACAATCGCCGAAGCCGCGAAAGAAGGTTTTCTAACAGCAGAATATTCTATTGAATTTTTAGAGAAGATGCATGATGCAACGCCGTCGATTATTGTAATGGATGGCGATGTGTTAGCAGGCTATGCACTTGCCACTACCAAAGAAGTAGGCATCCATCACAATCTGATAAAGGATCTTTTTGCTGCAATTGACCGGATTTCCTATGAGTCGACGATGCTTAAAGACCGCGCGTATATTATTATCGGTCAACTATGCGTTGCAAAGAACTACAGGGGCATGGGACTTGTTCAGAAAATGTATAACACGTTTCGCGATGAGTATGCTGTCGCTTACGAGTATTGTCTTACTGATGTTGCAGAAGATAATCCGCGTTCGCTGAAAGCGCATTTGAAATCCGGATTTCAAGTAGTTGATACGCTCCGCTATGGAGGGATTGGATGGGATATCGTTTTGTGGGACTGGAGATTTACTGTAGTCTGAAAACAAATGGTTGTCGTTTATACGTCTTGACGACTTTTCCGTGTTGCCGGCCGGGTGTCCATTTGGGTGACTTTGTTATCAACCTCATTGCTTCTTCATCGATCGAAAACTCAACAGACTTAAATACCTCTGGATCCAATGCTTTTCCATCGGTATCAACCAAAAATATAACATGCACATTGCCCGAGATATTTGCACTCATTGCACGTTCCGGGTAGCGCATGTTCTTAATCAAATAATATTTCCACTTCCCGATTCCGCCAGGGAAGAATGATTCCTCACCGTCTGAGGTGTCGGTATTGTTTTGTACGGTATCAAAATTCGTGGTAGATGTCAACTGGCCCATGTCATACTGTTTCCTAAATATCGCCTTGCCAGTATCATTATAGTAATACCAGTCTCCATGCCTCAAATTATTGAATGCAAACCCAGTTGAATCGAAATACCCATTCTTATTGTAATAGAGAAGTTTGCCATGCGGCGATTGCATATGATCGTCTTTGTATTGTATCCGTTTGATTTTCGGACCCATATAGTTGTAAAGATCCCATACCCAGCATGTATCGGATACTTGCATCAGCCTGCCGAAGTAAGCGGCATTCTCCTGCTTTTGCGTGCCTTTCATGTCGGCATCAAAGATGTAAAAGCTTTCAGGCGCCTTCTGAGAATAAAGGTTGAAGGTTGCAGCGAAGGCTACAAGGATAAGGGTTACACATCTCATAGATGAATACCAATATACAAATCATTGCGCTTTCTCTGCAGCAATTTTCCTCAACGCATCCTGCACTTCGGTATTCTTCATGAATAGATTCCAGATAAGGCCCGAGCGGTAATTTTCTATCATTACAGCTATCGGCCCCTGGTTTAAACCCATGAATATTTCTGATCGCCAGTTTTCATCCAAATTAAAAGCATCGTAAAAACCATATTCACCCCATGCAAACTTTCCATAATTCCTGTAATAATTCTTTAATGCAGCCATTGATTCTGCGGGAGTATATGGAAATGACGCCAGTGCGCCTGTCGGCGTGATCTTCCCATGATCCTGCCGCTTCACTGGCTCATCCGCCTGGTACGACCATAAGCCATCACTAGCGGTTAGTCCCCATGCATCAGCACCATAGCCCTTGTGCTTCTCAGGATTTTCAACACTATACCTGTAATTAATTCTTGCAATATTCCTGTTGTTCTCGAAATAATTAGTGTACGCATCCGTCAACCTGTTTGGATCAAGTCCTAAAAAGGAATAGTGAACAAAAAACAAGGGTCCTCCGTTCGACACTCCTACCTTCAGCGGAATGCCATAATACCGGTTTCCATTTTTATACAAGGATCCGTCTTTTGTTTGTCCCCACGCGCTTCTGTACTGCTGAGCCTCGGCGCCCTGGCTTGCCCATCCACTATAATAAAAACGCGCAGGTACACTATGCGACGGCGATGCAATGGCAAGAAAATAGGTGATGAGTGTTTCGTTCCACCCTATAAGTTTGTGATTGATGATCCATCCCTGGTCGGGCGACCAATGCCATATCAGAAATTTGCTTTTATCGTCCTTACGAAACCAATCCCATTCAATTCCCTTCCATATCCTATCAATCTTGTCGATGAGCACTTTCTCCTCTGCTACGGTTGAATCGAAATATTGCTTCGCCGCAAGCAGGCCCTGCGCAAGAAAGGAAGTCTCTACGAGGTCGGCGCCGTTATCGCGGGAACCAAAGAACGCTTCCGTTTTTCCTGTTGCGCCGTCTATGAAATGTGAAAATGCGCCGTGATACTTGTCGGCTTTTTCCAAGAATGAAGTTATCTTCTCAAAACGTTCAACGAGTTGTTTACGGGTGATGAATTTTCTTTCCGCGCCAACCAGCAAGGCCATGATTCCGAATCCGGATGCACCGGTAGCAATCATGTTTCGGCGTCCGTGAATATTTTCGAGTGCGAGCCCGCTATGCTGTTCCGCACCTTCCCAATAATAACGAAAGTGCGCTTCCTGCACCATATCGAGCAGTTCGTCATCGCTTAAGTTTTTGGTTGATGCACTGATGCTGTCAGATAAGGTTGATTCATTATAATTCTGATCGAGGAAAGATATTTTATAATGATAGGATTTACCGGCAGTGTCGGTGTAGTCTGCATAACGCGATATGAATGGCGATTGAATGCCAACGGTGTTATAAGTATCGCCATCTGAAGAACGATAAACCTTTATATATTTAACAGCAGTATCCGCGATGCGAGACCAGGTAATATCAACATGCTTTTCAAAGCCTTTTGCTGAAATAAGTTTCGGAGAGGACGTAATTGAAGCAGCATTCTCTTCAAGCAGTTCTACCTGGTCAACGAAGATTACATGTTCTTTTCCGTCGTTCGCGTTTTGACGAAAAGCGATTGATTTAATATCAGCAGACGATCCTTTCACATTCAGCTTAGAAAGCGGTACAGATACTTTAATCCACGAGCCTCTCTCAAAATTTGCAACGTAATCCTTAACAGGCACAAAGACCGGCAACAATTTATCACGCTCGATGGCTATAAGCGGAAGCTCGTCTGCATCGGTGGTAGATGAGACGTAAATTCTAAACACAAGATGTGTAGCATCAGAAAAGAAATCCTGTCCACGGATATTCTTATAAAGAATCTTCGCCTCCCATCGACCTTTATTTCCAGATACATATTTCAGCACGAGCGAATTACCCGGCGTAAAGAAAATACTGTCTGTTACCGGAAGCTTACCGGAAACATTCGCTACCCACGATGGAGATGTATACTTTGTTTCGGTGTAGAAGAAACTTTTCGACATCGGGCTGTTCTCGAAAAAAGCCCGGGTATAGCGTGGCTCTTGCGAAAAGGAGAATAATATACTAGAAAGAAAAAATGCAAGAGCTACAGCACGTTTCATAGTTGGCTATTAATGGAAGGCGAAAGTATTAAATAATCGGTTCCTGCGGCGCGTGCCCTCGAGGCGGCTATGCCTGCGGCGCTATTGCATATTCATGTACTTAATTTCGTACCGCTTACCCGTAAAGCCCGAAGGTGCATTTCTTTTCAATAGCCAGCCGGCTCCGAAAGCTAGAGCTGATCCTGCCAACGTAGTGAGGTTTTCTTTACTACCCATATCCTCTTTGCGGTACGCAGTGTTCACAACGTTAAGTATAAAATAACCAGCACCGCCTGCCATCAGCACGCTGGCTATGCGTCGTTGACCCCATCCCCGGTTACGAAAAATGTACACGCCTGCTATCTCTTTGTAGTGATGTACGGAGATGTAAGAAAGTGTGTCGAATAACACCGCTCCATTGTTCGTTTGATACTGCCGCACATTATAATTGAGCACCGTAACGGTGT
The DNA here is from genome assembly GCA_963782225.1 of uncultured Chitinophagaceae bacterium. Lineage (GTDB taxonomy): Bacteria > Bacteroidota > Bacteroidia > Chitinophagales > Chitinophagaceae > Flavitalea. Next base: position 2,410,172 of record CAWAIQ010000004.1, on the reverse strand, counting down.
CGTTGCGTAGTTGTTTAATTACTCCTTCCACAATGTTTCCTGACGTGGTTACAAAAGTGATCGGTGAACCGGTGATGAAATTCTTAACCGTTCCCCCTTTTCGTTTTTGTACAGACAGGAAGTCCGACAATTGTGATGACGCCAACAGAGGCAAAATTAGAAGCAGTACGAATCCGGTAACGCGCATTCACGAAAGTAGCAATGGTAAACAAATGAAATGTTATTTTTTTTAGTCGGTGCGAATACGTTCTGCCGACTCTGATACGGGTGAGCGCCTTGAGGTGGAACTACCGCGACCGAACGAATGTGAATACGTTAGCTTAAAAACAGGAACCCTCGCGGTTTCGCTATTGTACTCAACATGATTGCTTACATCGAACGCCTCGCGGGTAACAGCTCCGTAGTAACTGTTGAAACTCATTGTCCGGAAGATATCGCTTACGCTGAGCTGCAGTGTTCCCGCGTGCTTTCCCAGGTCTTTCTTTACACCTGCATTAACCGCACCCACGCCCTTCATCTTCACCGACCCGTTATACCAGGGAGAACTAAGCCAGGCAGACCACTCCATCGACAAACCACGCGGTAGTAAAAAAGTATGAGACGCATTCACATTAATGAAAGAATAATGCTTTACAGCTGGCTTAAGCGTATGATTCAATTCAAACGTTCGCAAGCCGGCACTGGCGAAATAATTCATCTTCCACCACGACTTAACATTAACCGGAACAGTGGCCTGCAACTGCAAGCTGCGCTGCTCAGGAATATTTACCGGCGTAACATAAAGCAAATCACGCGAGGGCGACTCCATCAATTGAAACCGCGAAATTGTTTGCAGGTCACGCCCGGCGAGCAAAGCAAACGAGTAGCCGCTTACATTGTACCCTATTTTTAACGTATGGCTGATAGAAGGCTGCAACAATGGATTACCAATATAGATCGCACTTGGATCGCTGTAAGATGAATACGACGCGAGATCGTTGTATGTTGGCCGGCTGATACGCTTCGAATATGACAGCAGCCATTCTGATCGCTCGCCAACTTTCCTGGTAATTGAAACATTCGGAAAGAAAACGCCTTTACGCCTTGATGTGGACTGAGTTGTACTTTCTGGATAGCTGATATACATATCCGAATACTCATATCTTAATCCCAAAACGACATTTGTATAAAGTGTTGCTGTGATATTCAACGCGCTATAGGCTGCACCTATTTTTTCTGTCATATCTATACCGGTGCTGGTCTCATCACGGTTAACCCAATTTCCATCGACCAAACTCTGAATAAAACTTGAACTATTCGATTTTGTAAAATTTCCTTTGAATCCAGCGTCAAATTGTACCTTTTTCGAAATTTGCGCGGAGTAATCTGTTTTTATTACAAAGCCACGGATTGCAGTGCCTGAATACCCTCTTTGTTCAGGACCAAACAATGTATCATTCTCAAGCGGCGCACCATCTTTTGTATTGAAGGAATTAATCACTTCAGATGGTTGCCTGTTGCTGTAATGGAGATGATCGATATTAATGTTAAATCTGCTTTTATTCTTCAATACCTTCTCAAGATAGAATGACGAGATGGTATTGCGCCAAAAGTTTCTTCTCAAAATATTTCCATCAAACACCAACGAATCATCGGCCAGATCGTACGATGCAACTGTATGTATATTACTCCGTCCGGCACTATTGTTATACCTCACAGATGCACCTAGTGTAGTTAACGAATCGGGCCGCACATCTAACCCTGCCATTGCATCGTGGGTTTGCTGACTCCGTTGCGCAGTGTCGCGATATATTGCGGTCAGTTGCCCGCCAAACACAGGCATGTTTTGAAAACTAAGAATGTCGATATTGCTGTAGGTACGGTCGTGATTAAAACTGTACGACCCGCGAAGGCTTATCTTTCTTCTGTTGTGATCAAGAGTAATGGTGCCTGCGCCTTTCTCACCCCATCCCTGCCCCGCTGTCAGTGAAATGGTACCGGTAGTACCGGTGCTGCGGTTGCGACGCGTGATGATATTTATCACCCCTCCATCGCCCTCTGCATCGTATGCGGCACCAGGGGTTGTGAGCAGCTCAATAGATGCAATTGTGTTGGCTGTCATGCTGTTTAACATCGTCATTACCTGGTCGGGCGGCATCTTTAATATTTTGCCATCCAGCATGATTGTTACACCGGTTTTGCCGTTAAGAACAAGGCTGTTGTTCCGCTGGTCGATAAACACTCCGGGTGAGTGCTCGAGCACCTGCATGATTGAACTGCCTTTCGATAAAATACTTCCCTGTACATTTACCACTGTACCGTCGGGCCGTTGCTGGAAAAGCGGCTTTTGACCGCGGACAATTACTTCTGACAGCCGCTGGGTATCTTTTAACGCCGCCTCCTGGGCATAAGCTGAAATGTAGGTTTGTAGGATAACAGTAACGAGGATAATCTGTTTCATACCCAAAGAAACTTGCCTGTACTTGGCGTTACAATTCTGTTTGACGGACAACCGATATAAAATGACCTTCAATTACTCCTTTACCGGTTGTCAATTTTCTCATGCATTTCATCCACCAATAGTGGTACATCTCTTTGAAGTTTGTATTTTACATATGTGTCTGCATCCACACTTTCATCATCACATTGGCTCATCCGTTATAAACTGTATCACATTCCGTTCTGGTTTGCTTACCATTGTTTGTGGTGGACGGTTCTTATAGGTAGTCCGGTTGCGGTAATGCATAATATTGTTGATTCGCCGTATGCTATAAAGTTTGCGTTCTATATCGTTTTCCAGGCGCTGGGTGTGTATTTCAATCTTTATTTCCTGATGCCGCGATTACTCGAAAAAGGCCGTCTTACACAGTACACTATTTCTGTCTTGCTCACCATACTTGTTACCGCGATTATTATTGTGCCAGGGTATTATGTGAGTGCTGCGCTTTCCGGTAAAACGTTGATGGAAATGTATGGAGTAGATCCGTCCAACTTCATGTATTTTTTTAGCCATAATACACTTGCGTCTTCTGCTGCCGCTATGACGCTAGGCATGAGTGTGAAACTCACTAAAAACTGGTTGCAGTCGAAGAGCCGGGAGAAGGAACTTGAAAAAGAAAAACTTGAAACAGAATTGAAGTTTTTGCGTTCGCAGTTTCATCCGCACTTTTTGTTTAATACGATCAATTCGATATTTGTGTTGATCAGAAAAAATCCGGATAAAGCATCTGATGCCCTGGAAAAATTCTCCAGCTTGCTGCGTTATCAATTGTATGAGTGCAATGAGAAGCAGATTCCGCTGCGGCAGGAGTTGTTGTATGTGCAGAATTACTTTGAGTTGCAGAAATTAAGGCAGGATGAAAATATAAAATTGTTGATTGACATTTCGCGGCTGACTGACGATTTGATGATTGCGCCATTTATTCTTGTACCATTCATAGAAAATGCGTTTAAGCATGTGTCGCGGGAATATGACATGGTCAATTTTATTTCACTCGATATCCGGGTGGAGAATGATGTCCTCCTTATGCAGGTGAAAAATAGTGCGGCAAAAACCGATGCTTCCGAATCGGGAGAATACAGCGGAATCGGGCTGGAAAATATCAAACGCAGGTTACAGCTTGTGTATTCCGGGAAATATAGCCTGGAGATTGTTTTCAGCGAAATGGAATTTAATGTGAAGCTGAGGTTGCAGCTTGAGGCCTTAACGTCTCCTGTTGAACGGATAAGTGCGAGTACTCCTGAAGCCCTAAACGCAGTTTATCAATGACACTACAATGCGCTGTGATTGATGATGAGCCGCTGGCGCGTGAAGGTATCGGTGGATACATTTCTGAAGTAGATTTTCTAGAACTTGCAGGCACTGGTTCGAACCCCCTGGAATTACAAACATTGCTCGGGCTTAAACATATTGATCTTATTTTTTTAGATATCCGCATGCCCGTAATGAGTGGACTTGATTTTCTGCGAATGTCGAAGGATCTGCCAATGGTGATTATAACAACGGCTTTGCCAAATCACGCGTTGGAGGGATTCGAGCTCGATGTGCTGGATTATCTTGTAAAGCCGGTTTCGTTCAACCGCTTCTTCCAGGCCGTTAACAAGGCCAAGGATTATCACCAGCTGCAGACAAAAGCCGCAGGACGCAAAGATTATTTTTTTATTAAGTGCGATTATAAATTTGAACGGATCGATATTGACGATATTCTTTACGTTGAAGCCTTACAGAACTATGTGTCGTTTGTTACGAAGCATGGGAAATTTATGACGTTGATGTCGCTTAAGTCTGCCGAAGAGCATCTTGATCCGAAATCTTTTATCCGCGTACATAAGTCGTATTTAGTAGCTATCGATAAAATCGGCTCCATAGAAAATAACGAGATTGTTATTAGTAAGACGAACATACCCATTAGCCGAAGCTACCGTGATATAGTGCTGGAGAAAGTAATAAATGGGAGGTTACTGAGGAGGGAGTAACTGACTTCTATGTTTGGTATGATGTTTTATGTACTTCTGACATGAAAGCCAAGCCGGTAATCGTGCTCCTTAGCACTCTTCTGAGCATTTTCGGGATCTACTGGATAAATGCCGGAAAAACTTCATTGAAAACCACCGCAGAAGTAGCGGGAAGGGAGGAACTTATCAACTATACATTGCCTCCTGGCTTTGTGTTCAGCATATGGGGCGTTATCTACCTGGGGTTTCTGATCTACGCAATTGCCGGGCTTAAAAAGCCAAAGTACAACAACACATTTTTCGAAAGAACAGGCCACTGGGTAGCGGTAAGCATCCTGCTGAATTTGTTGTGGGTGATATTAACCGGGCTGGAACTCTGGATCTATTCTTTCTTCCTCCAGTTGATCATGCTTTTGATTTCGATAAAGCTATTGTTTCGCTGGCACCTGAACGTTAGACCACTGACGAACGTGCAGAAATGGATGTCGATACCATTCGCGTTATACTCAGGTTGGCTCACTACAGCGATGATACCCTTTATTTCAGATCTTTTAAATAAAAGTGGGTGGAACTTTGCGCCGTTTGAGCAGAGAACATGGGCAGTTATTATCTATATAGTAGCCACTTTAATAGTGTTGCTCGCCTATCGAAGACTTAAGCAACCTTTTTATTTAATTCCTCTCGCATGGGCACTTGCCGGATTAGCGATAAGATTTGATGGGGGTTTGAGAATTACAGCCGCAGCGCTATCAGTATTGCTGCTCGTCGTATTTTTTCTGCAGCTCAAGCCCTACCTCGAAAACAAAAGAACTTCTTCATTATAACCACGCTCATCTCTCCCATCTTGCGTCATTTGGCACAATTCCTGTCGTCGTTTATTAAAACGATTTCATATGCCAGGACGTGGAGACAATAACCAGCATGGCTCAGCAGGACGCGGAGCCCGCAACCAAAGTAATCAACCATTTGTTGCAGACGGAAAAAGTGAGCCTAAATCGGACAGTAACAAAAACATTGCTGATGTACGAACATTTAACCTCTCCGTTGATGATGTTCCCTATGTTGTCGAAACAGAACCGTTTTCATTCAACGACGAAGTGCGTTATTATGTTCGCGTAAACGGCGGTACGGATCACGTTTTTGTATGGGATCCCCAGTTGCGCGAATTCAGATCTTTAGACGATGATGCAGCGGAGTTGCCAGACGCTCTTGAAGGAGAAATCAGCAGGCTTCTTGCAAACGGACGTGTGTAAACACATAAAAGAGGCCCGGATAGAAATCCAGGCCGTGTTTTAAATCCAATTATTCTTTCCGGGAAAGCGCGAATCGGTTTGATGGTTATCTTTCGGATTGAAAGTAGGTGTAGAAAACAAAATAACACAATGGGCAAACTTATAGTATCCATGCACGTAAGCCTCGACGGCTTCGTGGCAGGAAAGAACGGCGAAATGAACTGGATATCATTTAACGATGAACTATTTGATTCCGTTGGACAAGTAACCGAAACAGCGGACACGGCACTTTACGGCAGAAAAACATTTGAAATGATGGAGTCTTACTGGCCAACAGCAGCCGACACACCAAATCCATCAGCACATGCCAAACAACATGCTGCATGGTATAGCAGGGTAACGAAGTATGTTATATCGAAGACAATGCAAGGACAGGACCGGGAAAAAATAAAGTTCATCAAAGCGGACCAGGTTCAGCATATCAAATCGCGCTCTGAAAAAAACATTATGATATTCGGAAGCCCTTCCGCCATACAACCATTAGTGTCCGACGCACTCATCGATGAGTATTATTTGTTTGTCAACCCGGTAATACTCGGCGAAGGCATCCCGATGTTCGGCATTAATAATTTAAAACTAAAACTGTTGTCGGCCAAAACGTTTGACAACCTGGGCGTTGTGCGTCTTCATTATACGAAATGATGTTAACACATCTCCCAAAAGCCTGAATTATCCAGCGTATTTCAGGTACTGAAATGTTGCTGGTGAGCGAAGTGAAACAACCATGGACACGTTTACGCGCGTGTTTCTTTTTTTATCTGAGTTCTCCTTTATGCACTTTCCGCGAACAGCTTTCTTCCCAGTGTGTGGATAGGCTCTTCAACCTTTGTAATGTTAGTGAGCGCTGCTTTGATAGATAAAAGATCCTCATGACTGAGACAATTGATATCATCTCCCGCAACAATAGCCCAACCGTCATCGCCCTGGTGTAAAATCGTTTTGCACGGTGTTCGTTGGGCACCCTGGTAGGTCACTAATAATACCATATCACTTACCTGCCGAAAATTGTATACGATATACGCGTCAACAGGGTCTCCTGCCTGGCCGAATAATAACAACATAAAATTTAAATGAAGAAGTTAGAAAATCATCAATGTAGATCGCCCACGAAGAAATATGAGGTTCTATAAAGCTAACTATTATTCCAATACTGCTTTTAAATAATGTAATTTTTTTTACCATATCCCGCTAAACATCCTACTTTAGCAACACGGGCCTCTGCTACACTCTCCAGCCACGCCCCGGAACGTTATTACAACCCACTTTCCACGCATTTTATAAGGCTTCAATGCATAGCATAACCTATGGATAAAAACATTCTGTTGATAGACGATGACGAAGATGATCACCTGATCTTCAAAGAAGCATTATCCCAGGTTGGTATACCTGCGAACTGCATCTGCGCATCTTCTGCGCAAGACGGAATTAAATTACTAGACGATGTATCTCCGGATTACATTTTTCTGGACGTTAATATGCCCGCACTAAATGGGCTCCAATGCCTGGAAATGATTAAAAAAGATCAGCGCCTCAGCAAAATACGGGTCGTGATGTACTCAACAGGATTGGATGACGTGATTTGTGATAAAGCATTTCAGCGGGGTGCATTCGCGTGCATCAAAAAAATATCATCAATAAAAGATCTCGCGAAAATGCTTAACCGGTTCTTCGAGTTGTAAAGTTGTTGCTCAATTGAAGCAACCTTTTAAGTTTGTAAGTCGTACTATTTAGTACATTTGCAACCTGATGCTGCGTTACGCCGTAACCATATTTCTGCTACTGTCTTTCATGGTACAATCTTTTGACAAATTGTTTGTCATTCTCGACTATCAGATCAACAAAAGCGTATTCATGGCCGCGTGCGTAAATAAAGTTCGTCCCGCGATGAATTGTAACGGCCAGTGTCTACTGATGAAAAAAATTCAGGAGAAAGAAAATGCGCAGCAGAAGAATCCCGAACTGAAACTTGAAAACAAAAATCAAGTTTATATCCCTTTGGAAAACGACCTTTCAATAGTTCATTTATCAGCATACAAACCACTCAACTTTGGTGATATAAATTCCGGAACACTGCGTGGTTACTTCTCCCCCATCTTCCGCCCGCCCGGTGCCTAACCGCCCATTTCAGATTTAATTTATTGGCATCTCTCTTTTCAAACAACATCAAGGCATGAAAACAAACTTCATTATGGCTATGTTAGCCATCGTTATCCTTAGCTCCTGCAAGAAAGATTCTGCATCAGACTTTCAGCCCGGTGATACGGGTTCCATTATTCTTGAATTCGACAATGTTGTCGGCAGCAGCGATCTGCAATTGAACACTGGCACGTATACGAATGGATCCGGCGAATCTTTTACGATTTCTACATTAAACTATTACATCAGCAATATCATTCTCACAAAAACCGATGGCAGCGAATACGCCGTGCCAAAAGATGAAAGCTATTTTCTTATCAAAGAAGAAGATGAAGACTCGCATGAGATCGAACTCGGGAATGTACCGGCAGGCGACTACAAGTCATTTACATTTACAGTCGGTGTGGACAGTCTTATGAATACAGCGCCCATTGAGGAACGCACGGGCGTGCTCGACCCTGCGGGCGCAGCTAATGGCATGTACTGGACGTGGAACTCCGGCTACATCTTTTTGAAAATGGAGGGCACATCGCCTGTATCTACCACCCCAGACCAGAAGATCTATTATCATATTGGAGGATTCGGAGGATACTCCTCGCCTACATTGAATAACATAAAAAAGGTAACCGTTGCCGCTCCTTTTGAATCGTCGGCAAAAGTGCGGAAAGACAAACCCACACCACCGGAAGTACACTTTTTCGCAGATGCAGGAAAAATCCTGGACGGTGCAACGCATGTGAGCATTGCGGAATATTCAATGGTTCACTTCTCTGATATTTCAGCGACCATTGCTAACAATTATGCAGCTATGTTTTCCATCGATCATATACATAATGATTGATGTACAGCTTACCGACCTATAAATGGTTTGCAGTCGTACTGATGGCGACAACATTCTCTTGTCAGAAAGCGCCGGACTCAATTGGCGTCGACGAAAACATACTGGTACCGATGCCCCTGGTCAGTCCATCTAACTTTCCGGAGATATTTTATGATACTGCATCGAACTTTCTAACGAAGCAGGGGTTCGAACTTGGCCGGAAATTATTTAGTGACGTTCGATTATCTGGCAATAATACAATCAGCTGCGAAAGTTGTCATATACAAACGAGTGCATTCACACAACATGGACATAATGTAAGCCATGGTATCGATGATAAACTTGGTACACGCAATTCGCAACCCGTGATGAATCTTGCGTGGAATACCTCGTTCTTTTGGGATGGAGGTGTGTTCAACCTCGATCTGCAGCCGTTATCTCCCATAGAAAACCCGGTGGAGATGGGCGCGAAAATCAGTGAAGTCATCGACAAATTAAATGCTGATGCAGAATACCAGCGAATGTTTAACCGCGCGTTTGGTAAACCAACGGTTACGTCGGCCACTTTAATGCAGGCGCTATCACAGTTTATGCTACAGTGTGTAAGCGCAAATTCCCGATACGATAAGTTTGTGAGAAATGAGGGAGAGGTGTTAAATGCCGATGAGTCGCAGGGCAGGCAACTTTTTGAACAGCATTGCCGCAGTTGCCATGCCACCGACTTATTCACGGATAACCTATTTCACAACAATGGCCTCGCGCCTACGGTTGTTAACGACAAAGGTCGCGGGGTGATAACGCTTCGGAAAGAAGATGAATATTTGTTCAAGACGCCTTCGCTGCGAAATTTGTCCTATTCATCACCTTATATGCATGATGGAAGATTCAGAACTTTAGATGAGGTGCTGGAGCATTACAGGTCCGGCATCGTACAAAGCGCAACGCTCGATGACAAGCTAAAGTCAAAGATGAATTTAACCAATGATGAAAAATCAAAAATTATTTTATTTCTGAAAACACTTGACGACGAATCGTTTGTTCGAAACGAAATTTTGTCCGACGATAATTAAGTTTTAGAAATTCGATAAAGTTGATTGTCGTGAATGGCGATCGCTGGCATACTCGAAGCCCTGCGGCGCCACCGCGAGAATCCCGGGGTTTCCCAGTTGGCCAGCATATTTGGCTATGCCAAAGCCTTCAGGTACTTTAAGCATGGCAAAGTTTTCATCTGTGGCATCGACCAGGCCGGGTTTGAAAAACATTTAGATTTCACAGTAACACTTTGATAAATACACAGGATATGCCATTATCAGCATCGCGGGCATTTTCTCCCATAAAAAAAAGAAGTGTAGAATTAGCGTACCAGAACACCGCCGCAAATACTGGCACAGACTTTACCGATGTAATATCAAAAGGATAACTCTATGAAAAGATTGTTGATGATATTGACTTCGCACGAGCAAATGGAAAACACAGACCACAAGACCGGGGTGTGGCTTGGCGAATTCACCGATCCATATTACGAATTCCTCGATCAGGGTTTCGAGATCACCCTTGCAAGCCCGGCCGGCGGCAAACCTCCGATAGATCCGATGAGCGAATTGACAGAAAACATTACACCGTCCAACCGCAGGTTTAAGGAAGATAATGCTACGCAGCAGAAGTTTGCCTACACCATGCCACTGGTGGCGGTCGATACAACCGAATACGATGCGCTGTTCATACCAGGCGGACACGGCCCTATCTGGGATTTGGCAACTGACGAAATAAGCGGGCAAATTATTCTTGATTTTCTCGCAGACAATAAACCCGTTGCAGCCGTATGTCATGGTCCGGCGGCGCTTATTAAAGCAGCGGAAATGGTACCGGGTTTGCTGGAGGGGAAAAAAATTACGGGATTCACAAACGCCGAGGAAACACTCTCACTTCGGAGTAACAACGTTCCTTATAAATTGGAATCCCGGTTGAAAGAGCTGGGCGTGGATTTTCATTCAGCCCTTGTTCCGTTTGTATCGCATATTGAAGAAGATGGTCTGATCATTACCGGCCAAAATCCTTTATCTGCGGGACCCGCGGCGAAAGCACTGATCAGGAAACTGGAGTCGACCGTGGCGCTTACGTAATTACAGGACATTGCTGACAGATCTTGATGCTGAACGACCGTACAACTCAACCCAACGGTTGAGTTTGTTTTCTACGGCCTTCGTAAGGCTACCCTGCTCTAAGCGCCACGTCCAGTTACCGCTGGATGTTGCAGGCATATTCATGCGCGACGATTCATCAAGCGAAAGAATATCCTGTATCGGCAGCACCGCGAGCTGGGATACGCTTTGATATGCAAGCCTGCAGAGCTCTTCACTCACGTTTTTTGCGTTGAGTTTTTTGTTTGTGTAATTCACGAGGTGTTTTTTCGCTATTGGCCGTAAACATTTGAACCAACCGATGGTGGTATTGTTGTCGTGCGTTCCGGTATATACCACTGAGTTTTTTGTATGATGATGAGGAAGATAATTGTTGTCGACCGCGTCGTTGAATCCGAATTGTAAAACGTTCATGCCGGGGAGATTTTGTTCATCGCGCAGGTCATAGACCGGTTCGTCAATTTCCCCAAGATCTTCGGCTATAAGGGCGATGTTTCCAAGCGATCGCTTCACTGCGATGAAGAGATCGTATCGCGGCCCTCGTTTCCATTGGCCGGCTTTCGCGGTTTTTTTATTGGCGGGCACTGCCCAGTAATCAGAGAAACCCCGGAAGTGGTCAAGCCTCAGCATGTCGAACAGTTCCATGTTTCTACGAAAACGGTTGATCCACCATTTATACCCGGACTCTTTAATAACCTCCCATTTGAAAAGCGGTGTTCCCCATAATTGTCCGTCATCATTAAAAATATCCGGTGGCACTCCCGACACTTCTGTAAGTGAACCATTTTCGTCGAGCGTAAAAATCTCCCTGTTACTCCACACATCAGCGGAATCATGGGCAACATACATAGGCATATCACCCATCAACTCAATATTACGTCCGTTGCAATAACTCCGCAGTTCATGCCACTGCTGGTTAAAAATCATCTGCACCCACTTCGTTTTATTTATTTCGTTTGCATGCTCAACCGCAAACTCTTGAAGCGCACGTTGGTTCCTGTCGCGGAACGCTTCCGGCCAATCGAACCACGCCGATTGTTTGAATGCATGTTTAAGCGCGGAATACAAGGCATAATCATCGAGCCAATAAGCTTCAGTTGCGCAGAACGCCTTAAACTCTTTTTGGTCTGTTATATTTCCAACGGATTCCCACGCCTTGTTGAGTAGCTTATTTTTGTATTCAGCCGCTTTCTTAAAATCAGCATGAGCAGAGTTGCCGCCCGCCTTTTTTATATCGCGACTGTTCAACAGTTTTTTTTCCGCCAACCATTCCGGACTGATCAACAGAGGATTTCCCGCCATTGCCGATGAAGAACTATATGGTGAAAATCCCTGGTCGGCACCTGTGGGATTAAGTGGCAGCATCTGCCATACCTTCTGCCTTGTTCTCTGCAAAAAATCTGCAAACGTTTTTGCTGCCGGGCCGATGTCGCCAGTAAAGGCCGGGCCGGGAAGTGATGTGATGTGTAGCAGAACGCCAGCACGTCTGCCGGTTATCCAATTAATTTCTAACTTGTCCGACATATATTTTTATTAAAAAAAGCCCGCACAAGTGCGGGCCTACTAAAAGAGATGAGCGCATCTCAGTAACAACAACACTATCCTTTCACTGCGCTTTCCCTTCATTATCCTCATGCTCCTCTACACATCCTTACATTCTGCTACTTTCTCTTTGCATAGACGTCGTTGCGGCTACCGGTTCTTCACTCGCTTCTTCATTAATATCTGCTTCGGCGAGTTCAGTCAGCAGAGCGTCTGTTTCTTTTTCTTCTTCTAATGTTTCCTTCAAAATCTTTGCAATATCTTTTTGACCAAGTGTTTTTGCCAGCGTTCTCAGGCTGCCGTAAATGGCCATTTCATAATGTTCTACTTTTTGTGCTGCTATGATCAATGCAACATCGCGTTGAGCCGAGCCAGATTCTGTTTGATCAATTACTTTCCATCCTTCATCAAATAATCCCTGTAATCCCAGGCAATGCTGTTGCCTTGCTTCTACTCCTAATTCACTAAATATCTTTTCGATTCTTTCAGCATGCGTACGCGTTTGCTCCCTGTGTAATTTAAAAGCGTTCCTGAGTTCTTGCGACGTTGCAACGTCAGCCATCGTTGCCAGTACCGTTTCGAGGTTACTCTCTGACCAGTAGAGCTCTTGCAATGCAGTGATAAAATATTCGCCTAAGGTTGAACTGAAAGTGCTTTCGTTAGTCATAGTTGTAGTGTTTATTGAGTACACGTTTAAGGTGCATTTCAAAAAAAGGGCAATAAAATTATGTAAAATGATTCCGTAAAAGAATCTGTATGTGCCGCAGGAGAACCCTGGTATAGTTACTATCTAAAAAAGTGTGCCAATCAAATTTCTACAGCTGAACCTTCTCAGAACAATAGGACGCAAGTGACGTTTGCGCATCAAGCAGTGCATTGGCGGAAACACTATCGAGCACGCGCACAAGCTTTCCATCAACGGTCGTTTCCACATCCCATATCCCTGCTTTATGCCACGGATGTAAAAAATCCCAATCAGGTCTGTCAATAATAGGATACCAGCATATTCCAAGCAGCGGCACCCCCATACTTAATGCGACCTTACATTGTTCGGTTACCGAAGTTATCCAGTTGGGTTTGTGCTCGCCGGGGTGACTTGTCTCGGTTAAAACCAAAGGCTTTTGATACCGGCCATACAATGAGTTCATCAATGCACTCAGCGGCTGCCAACGGGGATCGTTGTTTTCATTCGCCCACGGCAAATATTCGTGAGTGTCGACTATCCATTGATTGTCGTGATAAAAGTTGACGCCGATAATATCTAAAAGTGATGGATTACCTCTCAGTTCCGGACAAATCTTTCCCATGAGTATATCCAGTACCTGGAACTGATCTTCATTAACACGGGCCGCGTGTATTATTTCCAACTCCGTAGCGCTGGTACGCGGTACCATATTCGCCAGCGGCTCGGTTGCCATTATCACTACGTTATCATCTGCTTCTCTTATCGCTTCAATCGCTTCGATGTATGCTTTCGCCAATGCGTACTTTACTTCCCACCCATAGGAACGGCAATACGGAACGGTACCACATGCGTCGCCGCCAAGCCACGACAAAAAGCTAACTTCATTAATAGGCGTAATCACAAGTTTATCGTTCAGGCCGAGGCTCCTGTAATATTTTACAAATGCACTGCATAAGCGTGCAAACCTCCTGGCAAACATCGGGTGCAACGGAGTAAGATCATCCGGAAAACCAAAGTGACAAATATCCCATACTATCTGAATGTCATTCTCGATAGCACAGTCAATCATGCGTTTCACGTCGCTCCAATCGTAGTGATATGGAGAGCGTTCTACAACACTCCAGCGAATTCCTTCGCGCACGGTGTTGATGTCGAACAAGCCGAGATTCTGATAGTCTTCTTCAATATTTTCCAGGTGGCCGGTTACTTTCAAAAAATCCACACGATTCCCGAAACAATTTAATTTGTCGGTGCACTCGAATCCGGCCATCCAGAAAGATCTGAAAGGATTATTTAACATGAAGCGTTCTGTTACTTAAGATGCTACGGGCAGCACTTTGTTTACCACAAAGAACTCCGCCGGGGCATGTTTCAATTGTTTTCTTGCGATTGCCTGGTAGATCTGGCTGCGCATATCGTTTACTGTTATATCCCACGATTCCTTTGCAAGAAACGCATCTACTTTCTTAAGCCATTCACGTTTGTCGGTACGCGCCAGTTCTTTTTCAGCAGCGGCGATGAACTCGTCGGCATTTGCTGCAATGTCCACTAAGCCTGTGCTTCCATAGGTGGTTACCACGTCCTTAATAGGTGTAGAGATCACCGGCTTACCGCCAGCGAGATATTCTGGTGTTTTAGTTGGGCTGATAAATTTTGTAGCTTCATTCAACGCGAAAGAAACCATTGCAATGTCCCATCCACTTAAATAGTCGGGAAGTTCGCTATATCGCTTGCTGCCGAGGTAGTGTATGTTATCTCTCTTCGGTAATGCGTTCGGGTCGATCTTAACCACTGGTCCGATGAGTACAAACTGCCATTCAGGTCTTTTTTCTGCAACTTCGCTGATCAGTGAAATGTCGAACCTTTCGTCCAGCACACCATAAAACCCAAAGCGGGGACCGGCAATGAAAGCCTGATCGGCCGGATCCACGATGTTTTTCCTTGCCTTTTTAAAGTGCTTTTTGTCGATACTCGACGGAAATGCATGAACGTTGTCGTGCTGATGCTTTTTAGCATGATACAAACTGTAGCCGCCTGTGAAAACAACATCCGCCTGTCTGAGTAATTCTTTCTCCAATTCTTTCAAGCGGGTCGGAGCAAACTTGAACGCCGAGAGCTCGTCCATACAATCATAAACCGTCGCAACGGGGTTCAGGTCTGCGGCAATAGGCAGGTGCCATCGGCGTGTAATACCAGGTTACGTACTCTTTAAACTGGTACTTAGCGGTCACTTCGTGAAGCAATTTCTTTTGCCTGGCCACAGCGAAGGGATCATCATGTTCTCCACATACATGCATTTTTATAACATGTATATTTCCATGAATAGTTTCTTCATACCAATCTTCATGCGAATGAAAATAGGCTTCCTCGATGTAAAATACTCTTGAGAAGTCGGCAAACCTCGTTAGCAAATGCTGGGGGCGCTGGAAGACAAAATCCCATCTCAGGTGGGAAAAGCACACTATATCCATTTCCTCTTGATTAAATGTGTTTAAAAAATAAAGTATAAGTTATACTATCGCAATTCTTAGACCGCGCCCGACTTAAGTATTCCGTCTGGCACGCGCAACCCGGAATGGGTATCGTCTATCAACCCGTTCCTCTCTTCTTCGATATTCGTTGCCTGGGTGTAAACGTCGCCGGCAATGGGCAGTTTTCTAAGTTCAGCCTTATACTCGCGGATGAATTCTGGCTTGCTCTTCAGCGCTTTGCGGGACCGCCATAATCAGCAAAGCCAAAGCCGCCCCACTCACTAACGAGCAGGGGTACCTGCTTTCTGTAAAAGTAAGGATCCCCCACTACCAGGGGGAATGCAGCTACGCCATTAATCTCTCCGTCAACAAGTTTTTGCAGCGAAGATTTCCATGATTCGAGGTCGGCTTTATATAAATGCGCCGTGAGAAGATCGCTTTGTAACCGGCCCTCAAGTGAAACGTGCTGCCATCCATCGTTATCAACAACTAAAAATTGTGGATGATAGATGTGCATATATTGGTACATCTGGATAATATAATCGCGGGTTTCCTTATTTGTAGCAACATCCTGAATGCCCCAGTCCTCATTATACAGGCTCCAAATAATTACCGACGGATGCGTTTCAATCAATGCGAGCATGCGCAGCAATTCTTCGCGGTGGTTAGCGCGGCTGATGTGATTAGAGTGATGCGGGCTGGGCACTTCTACCCATAGCAACAAACCAATTTTATCCGCAAGATTATAAATGCGTGGATCCACGCCGGCTATGTGGATACGCACGAGGTTGCAGCCAAGTTTCTTCATGGCATGCATGTGCTTTTGTATCTCTTCGTATGTTGCTGCGCCTGGCTGATATAAAATTCCATCAAGATAAATGGGCTCATTGTTCAGATACACCTTCGCTCCTCTTGTCTCTATTTTCCTGATACCAAAACGGGTTTCAATCTCGCTTACATCACCTTGCGCGTCTATCAACTCGGCTATTAACGTATATACATTGGGGGTATCTGGCGACCACATCTTTACGCCCGGAACTTCCATTACCACGCGTTGTTGTTTTTGTCCCTCCTCAAGCATAAGCGAAAAATCTGCTTCTGCCAGGGGCTTGTCGTCGGTCTGTTTCCGTTCGAATACTTTTAATCGGATGGTGTAACTGCCGGGGTCGTGTATCCTGGTCGTCAGATTGAAGCGCACCAGTTCATCTTCCACAACTCCCATAACGCCTACCCTTGACCGAAGCCGGTTCCTTTCTACTTTTTCTATCCAGATGCTTCGAACGGCGCCGGTGTAAGTCTGGTACCAGATTCCACCACGCTTGTAAACGTTGGATTCCTGTTTGCCCCGGGGGATGTTGGCATCCATCGTATCGCAGATGCGTACTGTCAGCCGGTTGACAGGCTTTAGAATTTCCTGGTTGAGCTCGTATGAGAACGACGTGTATTCGCCGGTGTGCACTTCTTCACCCTCAATGGTCCTGATGAGAATGCCATTCAGCCAAACCTGCGTTTCATAGCCGCAGGCGCCGAGCGTAAGCTGCCACATAGAATTACGTGAATCTATCCCGTCGGTTGGTAAAGTGAACTCACGTTCATACCAGGCCACGATCTTGCCATGCCACGACTGCTTGTGGTCCTTCGAGTTTTCCATGTAATGCTCGATCGACCCGGGCCATTGGGCCGTTTGCGTGTAATTATGGCTGATATGCCATGCGTGGAGAAGACCTTCATCTTCGGAATCGATAGCAAATTTCCATTCTCCATCTAGAAGTTGGTACGAATTAGAGCGTAAAACAGCGCGGGGCAACGGATTTTCTTCGTCCCGAGCCTCTTCCTTGCTCTTGGCGAAGCCATAGTTAGGGTGGTATACCATGGTCTCGTCATCACAAATGTTATTCCATTATATATAATTTGACAAAACAGGTATGCAATTGTTTCACAGCAGTATATTGCAGCAAATACGACTCATGAAGAATGTACTGGTGATTTCAGCTTTTATGCTCGCTGTTTTGTCGACTACGTCTGCTCAAACGAAAGCGGATCCGGAGAAAAAATTAAAAGAACTTGGAATAGTGTTGAAGAAGCCACCGACACCCGTAGCGAACTATGTGCCCGCGGTACAGGTAGGCAAGTTGGTTTTTTTGTCCGGACAGGGACCGTTACAGGACGACGGCCAGCTTATTAAGGGCAAAGTTGGCGGAGAGGTTAGTGTCGAAGATGCACAGAAAGCTGCACGGCTTACTGGCATTCGTTTGCTCGAGGCGCTGAAAGGTCAGATAGGTGATTTGAATAAAGTAAAACGGATTGTGAAGGTTTTGGGAATGGTGAATGCCGTACCGGAATTTGATCAGCAACCAAAAGTTATTAATGGATTTTCTGATTTTATGGTAGAAGTTTTTGGAGCTGCTGCAGGCAAGCATGCCAGGTCGGCTGTTGGAGTAGGATCGTTGCCTTCGAATATTTGTGTGGAGATCGAAATGATTGTGGAGTTGAAGTAGATCGACAAGATAATCAGAGCGATAACAAGACTTTATTATTTCGTTTAATGATTGCTGGATCTGAGATCTTTTCAAAAAGATCTTTTTTGCTCTTCAATCTTTTTACAATGTTATGAATCGCAAAATCGCGTGGATCTAAACCTTTAAGCTCTCGCGAAGTCAACGGAGTGGAAACGGTAGGCACAACATATGGCCTTACAGAATAAGGGGCAGCAATAGTATCGGCATAATCATTTTGAGATGGATCGATAAAAACTTTATCACCGCGAGAAGAAATACTCACCGTAGTCGTAGATACGGAAGGAACAAGATGCTGCACCTCTGAACTGATCTGCTCCGCAAATGTACGCGCCTGTGCATACGTGAACCCGCTGCATGGCAATAAAAAATGAACACCTGTTTTTCCGGAAGTTTTAAAAAACGGCGTAAGCGCTTTCGAGTTACAATACTCGTATGTAGCTAAAGCCGTTTCACGCAACCGCTTTAGCCCATTTGCAGACAACTCTTTCTCCGAAGGATCGAGATCAATAATAATGTAATCGGGCTCTTCAATATTTACAACCCGGGAGTTCCACGGATTGATATCAATACATCCCACGTTAACCATCCAAAGCAACGTAGCTTCATTATTGCACACCAGGTAGTCGATCACACTTCGCTTACCCTGCTTCGGATGTCGCCGCCTATCACGATAAATCTCCGCGCAATCCGGTTGCCTTCCCTCCATATCTTTTATATACAAACCCGGCGCGTTTGCTCCGTTTAGTTTAAGATGCAGCGATTGCGGCCGATGCTGAATATGCGGTAGTATATAGTGCGCTACACTATGATAATATTCAATAAGTGTTGCCTTTGTAATGTCTTTCCAAATATGGCGGTCAACATCGGAAAGAGTAATGCTGCAACCGTCTATTTCGATTTCGGATTCATGCTCAATTTTCTGCCTTTCCACATCGCGCCAATGGCTGGCTGTACTTGCAGGCTTCTTTTTTGAGGAATTTTTCTGCTTCGGTTCAACAACTTCAACCGAAACTTTTTTCGGAATCTCCCTCACAACGTCTTCTGGATTTTTATCTTTTCTGAATCCCAAAAATGTTGCAGGCTTCCGGATCCTGCCCGACTTTGTCCATGTTGCAAATTCAAAATTTGCTACAAGCTTCGGTCGTGTATAATGAGTAACAGAACCTTTTGTATCGAGAACCTTGTTAACGAACGGCGACTTAGTCGTTTCGATGGCCTGTAATTGTTTCAGAATTCCAGGCATCTCCTTTTCTTTATAGCCTCCTCCCGAGCGCCCTATCCATTCCAGGTTTCCTGCAGAGTTGTATGCGCCAAACAATAAGGACCGAAACGATCTTGCCTTGTCCGATTCTGCCCATCCTCCAATAACAAATTCCTGCCGCTTCCGCGTAGGAATCTTCAGCCAGTCATATCCCCGGTTACCCGGTTGGTATGTGCTTTTCCGTTTTTTTGCAACAACCCCTTCAAGATTTTTTTGGAGCATGTGGTCATACAGCGCAGCACCATCATCGAACGACTCGCTAAATCGAAGTACCGGGTGCCCCTCTATCAGAGACCGCAGTTTTTCTTTTCTTTGCTCGAGTGGCAACTCCATTAACGAATAACCATCTAACCACAGCAAATCGAATATGCAATACGATATCGGTGACGTATGACCGTTATACAATTGCAGCGCATCAAAATCAGGGTTACCTTCTTCGTTGAACACTACTACTTCTCCATCAACCACAACATCGTGTTCCAGTTTCTCCAAGGCATCAGCAATAAGCGGGTATTTTTTTGTGTAGTCGAGAGCGCTGCGAGAATCCATGCGCACTTTTCCTTTATGAGCGTAGGATACAATCCTGTAGCCGTCCCATTTTATCTCGAATAAAAGTTCCGGATCGTCCGGAACTTCTTTAGTAAGTGTAGCCAGCATGGGTGCAATACGCGTCGGTATGGCACTTTTCTTTCTCGCAACCATAAATGTTTCTGCTCTCTATCTCTTTCTATTCTTCTATAACGAATTCTTCGTCTCGGGTTCGGCGGTTTGTCCAGCCTCAGCCTGAAGGTTCACGTCAAAGAACGCAAGTGCGGTAAGACTGTCATCTGCTTCGTACTCTTCGTTGAGCGTAGCGGTCAGCAGTTCTTCCACAGCGGTAAGCCCCAGCTGCATAGCGTATGCACGTGCAGTTCCATACCCGGAGATCTCGTAGTGTTCAATCTTCTGAGCGGACGCAATAATAGCAGCATCGCGAACAGTCGGCTCCATATTTTCATTCATCATCTTCTCTCCTTCCTTGATCAAACCCTCTGTGCCTTTGCACTTGGTGCCACCAAAGATTTTCTCAAAGAAGCCAGGTTCTCGTTTTTCACTTTCCATCAGCTTCTTTACTTTATCCAGCCTGTCCTTCTGACCCTTTGTAACCTGGAGGTGCTGGTTAAGTGCTTGCCTCAAACCCGGATTAGAGGCCTTTTCCACCATTTTAGGCAGTGCTTCGATAATTTGTTCTTCCGCAGAGTAAAGGTCTTCGATCTCGTGCTGCAATAAGTCGCGCAGGTCTAGCATCCTATCCATAAATATTATGTTTTTGATGAATACTACAATCGTTGTGCCTAGCCTGGCATACGGAGACGGCATACGGCAAACGACAACCGGGTTTGGGGAACGTTGGTGGAACAACAATCCTCTTCCCTATCCACCGGTTTCGTCGTCAGGTCCATCGACAGGTTTTGATTCGGGCGAACCTTTCTGACGAAGCCAGATCGACAAAAGAACGATGGCTCCCACGGCTAAAAATTCGCTTTGCCAGTTTTGAAAAGACTCGAACCAAAAGTTATAGCTAATTAAATATTCGCCTGCTGTTTCTTTACGAAGGCCTTCCGCTACTAGTTCTTCATTATGTACAACGAGCGATCCGCTAAAGTGCAGAATGAAAGATATAAGGAACAATAAGCCAAAGGCAATGGACAGAGAGTTACTATATAACTTGAGCCATATTCCTTCCCTGCGAACGGGCCATGGCGCACGCGGACCGGGTTTCGGTATCCGGTCGACTTCTTCTTTGCCGGATAATTTTTTCGATTCAGAGGAGCCCTTTTGCCGTAGCCCCACAGTGAGTAAAACATAAATTGCCATTTGAAGAAATTCGCTCTCCCAGTTTTCGAAAGTGCTGGAAACAAAATGTCCGCTTGTAAAATATTGGGAAGCTGAAAGGGCGGGTAGATTTTTCTGCGTCGGTCTTTGAAGAATTTCTGCGCGGCGCGGCATTATTTGATAAAATCTACCAAGCGGGACGTGCTGCGGCGCTTTTTTTGAAGATTTTTCTGCGTCGGTGTTTGAAGAATTTCTGCGCGGCATTATTTGATAAAATTTACCAAGCGGGACGTGCTGCGGCGCTTTTTTTGAAGATTTTTCTGCGTCGGTTTTTGAAGAATTTCTGCGCGGCGCGGCATTGTTTGATAAAATCTACCACGCGGGGGCGTGCCTGCGGCGCAAAAAAAACGTAATGTTGGTAGACTTAATTCGCAATCTTAATGAACGAGTAACTTCTGTGTATGCTTGTTCATTCCATTGTTGTACACCACAAAGTAAGTTCCGGCATTCAACCCCGAAACATTTATTATTGTCTGAGTAGTATTTCTGTTTACTACCGCCTGGTTTACCACCAACCCACTTTGATTATACACCATCACTGTTTCGCCGCCTTTAGCCTTAGGGTGAATTACGTTCGCTGCAGCTGTCGCAGGATTAGGGAACAACTTAAGAGCGCTAACTTCTTCAGCAATGTTTCTTGTAACGTTCTGACGCGTTATAACTTGTCCAGGCATTGAAAGAACCTGCTGAACTGAAACTGTTGTTGTATTATATGCAACGAAGCCAATGTCACTGTTACCACTAAGGATAATTCTGAAATAAGCAATGTCTGCAATGTTTGATGCATTAATTCCAAAAGCGCCGAAGTCTGCAGCCCACAAACGAATATCTCTCTGCGTTTGTGTAAAACCGGGCTGAAGAATTGTTGCACCTGTTGCTTCGTAAAAGTCAGCCACCCACTGTCCTACCGCAGGAATATTTGTAAGATCGATGGCAACCTGGTTACCTACAACGTTTCCGTTTATATCGGTGAACGCGTAATAGTCGGCTCCCGACGGATCCGCTACCTGCGTAACGAGAATGTCTGGAACACCATCGCCAATATGTGAAGCCTGGAGATTACTAACCGACAAAAACATTGTACCTGCAGGAAGGTTGGCTACCACAGTACCAAGGTTGAGGCCGTTAGGACCGTCACTTAAATACTGGCCGAGATTTCTTGAAGGAGCAGCACCTGCACCATTCGATACTCCGTCTGCCAGCGCACCGAACCCGATCTTGGTGTTACCGGTAGGCGTTCCTGTGATATTATTCATTGGAAGAGCACGAAAATTAGCCGTACTAAACGCGTCGCCATTTGAAGTAAGCAGCGCATCGTTCACACCGGTTGAGTAACGGGTACCATTAAATGAAAAGGCAAGAAGGTTATGATTGTTGTCTGGCTTAGCTGAATTGATAGCGCCTACGCCCGATTTGTAATAGCCATTATAGTCGGTAATGATTTCAGAAACGCTCTGAGCATTGAGCAACCCCGCAAAACCAACAACAAAAAGCAGTGCGAAACCTGATTTTTTTATTACTGTGTTATTTGCTAAGGCTGTCATAAGGATGATTTGTGCCTGAAAGTAACCAACGGTGTGCCGCCCTCTAAGCATTTAGTTTCCAACGTTATAGCCGAAGACGTTCCAGGATATATTTCCCATTGGTGGATTGATTTTTGCAACTTTGGAAATGTCCAGGTTCTGCTCAACCCGCCGGTTTTCGGTACTTTTGTGGCAGGAAAGTGGACAGATAGAATTGATGATCATACCAGACCTTACACATCCCGTTTCATTTCTCATCACCGCCGCCATTTTATACGTGGTAATCACCGGCCGGTATCTTCTTGTGTCCGGTTTTTTCTACCTGTTCTTTTACAAGTGGTTTCACGCAACCTGGCAGAACCGGAAGCTCGGGAAAAGAGATTACACAAAGGTGCAGTTGCGCAGAGAAGTGAAATGGAGTATGATCTCAGGAATATGTTTCGCAGTAATGGGTGCTGTGCTGTTGCTATTGTTTCAAAAAGGATACACCCGCGTTTACCTCGACGTTTTCGATTATCCGTTATGGTGGCTCCCCGTGAGTCTCGCAATCTCGTTACTGATAGACGAAACGTACTACTACTGGGTACACCGTTGGATGCACAGGCCAGCCGTCTTTCGCAAAATTCATAAGATACATCACCAAAGTACTATCTCGTCACCCTGGACATCTTTCACATTTCATCCTGTTGAAGGATTGCTGCTTTCGTTACCAATGCTGTTTACGATCTTGTTTATTCCCCTTCATATTTCGGTAATTTTTGTACAACTAACGATCATGACGTTTAGCAGCGTGATCAACCATCTCGATATAGAAATTTATCCTGACAGCTTTAGCAGAAACATAATCGGCAGGTGGTTTATCGGTGCAACTCATCACTCACATCACCACAAACAGTATAAATATAATTTCGGTTTGTATTTTACCTTCTGGGATAAATGGCGGAAAACAGAAAGCCCCGGCATCAAAAACTAAGTAATAAATGGCAAAATGGTTTATCGCAGTTATATGCGTATTACTTTTAAATCGTACCATGGGTCAGTCGCCCGATTCAGCGAAGTATAGTTTGCACTATGCAGCTACAGGCATCATCAACAATACTCAGTCCACCAGTTCGCATGTGTTTAACCAGGTACTGCAAACAGAATTCAACAAAAGCAAATTCGCTCTTACGACATTCGCGTCATGGATATATGGAAAACAGAATAGGCAGCAGAGCAATAATGATTTTTCATCCGCAGTTGACGTAAACTACAGATTCAGCAACACCAGGTTGGTTGCATGGACGCTTGGCACATTCGACAAAAGTTATTCGCTGAAATTGAATCACAGGTTCCAGTTCGGATCTGGTTTGTCGTACGATCTTATCGCGAATGACAAGATGAGGATAAATATTAGTGATGGAATTCTTCATGAAACAAGCAGCCTTAAACTGAGTGACAGTGTTGATGACCGCTACAGCACCTGGCGAAATTCGTTTCGGTTAAAATACAGATTTACATTCGGAAATATCTTTTCAATCAACGGCTTGCATTTCCTGCAGAATTCTTTCGCCCTCCAGGAAGATTATATTATCAAGACAAATGTGGCATTTTCGCTTAAGTTATATAAGTGGCTTAGCTTTACTACTGCGTTAACCTACAATAAGCTCAACAGGCTCAAGACAGAAAACACGCTGGTGACGCTCGGGCTTTCTGTTGACCACAAGTTTTAACTATGCGATATGTGTTAATATTTATTTTATTATTTTCTCTTGTTGCAACTAAAGCCCAAAATGGAAAAGTTATCGCAATTAAAAATGTAGACGTCATTACAGTTACTTCCGATACTTCCATCATCTCCCATACAAATGTCGTTATAAGGAATAAAAAGATAGATGCCATAGGCGGGAAAATACCTGCGGGCGCTAAAGTAATAGATGGCACAGGTAAGTGGCTCATTCCAGGCCTTATCGACATGCACGTGCACCTTCCGACAGACATACGATTGAGTGCAAAACTTCCAACAGAAGCAGCAACAATATTCTTCAACACCCAAAACATAATGACTCCCTACGTCGCGAATGGCGTTACAACTGTTTTTGAATTAAACAGCAGAGCGGAGCATTTTGCGCAGCGAAATGAAATTGCAAAAGGAAGTGTTATTGGCCCGCGTATGGCGCTGGCGGCGTTGATCAATGGTGGTGAAGGAGCTGGAAGAAATGTAAACAATCCGGCCAACGGGAGGCAAGCCGTACGAAGTGCAAAAGCCGAAGGGTACGAATTCATAAAGGTTTATTCTAACCTAAATATTGAAACTTACAAAGCGATTATCGACGAAGCATACAAACAAGGATTGAAAACAATCGGGCACATTCCGAACGCATTTCATGGAAAAATTGATGAAGTGTTCGTTCCGCACTTCGGAATGGTGGCACATGCTGAAGAATTTTCAAAGAACACCGATAGTTTCAGTGAGGAAGATGCCAAACGCTTTGCTCAATTGGCTAAAGCAAATGGCACATGGTTATCGCCTACGCTCACAACAATGAAGTGGATTCACAGCCAGGCACGAACACTCGATGAGCTCCGCGCGCTGCCAACGCTGCAATACGTTCATCCATTATTGCAGAGCAAGTGGCTCACTGCTAACAATTATAACAAAAATTCCACGCCTGACCGCGTTGAGTATTTTAGAAAGATGGTAGATTTTCATGTGATGTTAGTGAAGACTTTCAAGGCGGCAGGTGTGCCGATGGTTGCCGGAACAGATGCCGGCGCATCCGGTGTAGTAGGTGGTTTTTCCCTGCACGATGAAATTGAACTCATGGTGGAAGCGGGTTTAACTGCGGCAGAAGCACTTGCGTCTGCCACTCGACTACCTGCAACCTGGTTGGGTATTGATAGTTTAGTGGGAACAATTGCGTTGGGCAAACAGGCAGACTTGATATTGCTTGACGCAAATCCATTGACCGATATAAAAAACACCAGGAAAATCGCTGGTGTCTTTGTAAACGGTAAATGGATAAGTAAGGCTACGATACACACAATGCTTTCAGACCTTGCAAAATTCAACGATGAGCGGAAAAAAGACTTTGACTGGAAGCAAACAATAAAGCAGCGCTAAATTCAAATTTTATTATGGTTGACCACTGCCGCCCATGGCTCCATACACCTGGCCGGTTGAGTAGCTGGCGTTGTTATCGGCAAGCTGCACGTAGATAGACGCGAGTTCCACTGGTTGGCCGGGTCTTCCCAGGGGTGTTTGTCCCCCAAATTCTTTCAGCTTCTCCATTGTGGCGCCGCCGCTCACTTGCAAAGGGGTCCAGATTGGCCCTGGTGCAACACCGTTCACGCGAATTCCTTTTGAAGCCAGCTGTTTTGCAAGCGAGCGAACAAAACTTGTGTTCGCAGCTTTTGTCTGGGCATAATCGAAAAGTTCCGGCGATGGATCGTGTGCCTGCTCAGAGGTTGTGCTGATGATTACGGATCCGGGCTTCAAATGAGCGAGTGCAGCTTTAGTGATCCAGAAGGGTGCATAAACATTCGTCTTCATTGTGCGGTCGAACTGCTCGGTTGTGATATCGTTGAGGCTCGGTTGGGTTTGCTGCATCGCTGCATTGTTAACCAATATATCAAGACCGCCAAGCCCATTAACGGCGCCTGTAACAAGCTTGCTGCAAAACTTTTCATCTGTTATATCGCCTGGTATTGCTACAGCTTTTCTGCCTTCGGCTTTAATCAGCGCAACAACTTCCTGCGCATCGGATTCCTCAGCCGGCAGATAGTTGATTGCCACATCCGCACCTTCTCTTGCGAAGGCAATAGCAGCAGCACGACCCATTCCTGAATCTCCTCCTGTAATCAATGCTTTTCTTCCTTTCAACCTGCCTGAACCTTTATAAGTTTTTTCACCGTGATCTGGTTTTGGCGTCATCTTATTGGCCAATCCCGGCCACTTCTGTGATTGTTCCTTGAAAGGAGGTTTTGGATATTTGGTTCTCGGATCTTCGAGATCAACGTCGGCATTAACATTAGTTGTATTGCTGTTGTCCGCACCCATGGCCGGTACTGCCATTACAGATGTAAGTCCCACTGCAAGCCCTGTAACTGCCTTGCGCCTGCTCATCGATTGCATTTCTTTCATAAATTTTTTTTTATACCTGTTATTCGCTTTTTGTAAGAAATCCTTTTGCGAGTTGTTTCCATTGCACTTTCGAAAATCCCGTAACAGCTGCGGTGCCAATTAGCGTATCTCTGACCTTATCGGTGATTGAGCCCGATTCAGCATTCGGTTGGGTATTGCGATCGTATATGCCGGCCGTTATCGTGTTACCGCGAAGAGTAATGGTAAATGTGCTGGTAGATTGACGGGAATAAAAATGGGCAATATCCGCCTCCTCATTCAGCGGAGAAGATGTGGGGCGCACTCGAATACTTACATTATGTATCTCGCCGTACGAAACTTCATCGATAGCTTCAACCTCTACCCAATCGAACCCGTCTCCCGACGTTGGGCCAGGACCGGGAATATCTATTCTTATATAATCGCCTTCTTTTACCTGGCGGTAGAGTTTATCACCATGGTTAGTGAACAACTGAAACTCGGCTGAGATACTGCCGGCCCAATCTTTCCATTTGTTTACCTGTAGCAGTCTTGATCGCACAACTTCGAAAAATTGCTTCGCTTCGCCATCATCATTCAGTTCCACAGACTCTTCGGCATCGATCGGTTTGCCGGTTTCCTGTTCAGGCACCAACCTCGAATTGTTTTCATCTGCCATGGAAGTAAGAAGAAAAATTCCATGCCAAAAATGTTTTTACGTCTATTTAAACCTACTTGCCCAGCTTTTTAAGTAATAACTCGGGTTCATTAGTAGTGATATAATCGACTCCACTCGCCAGGAGGCTATCCATTAATGTTGCGTCGTTAACGGTCCACACATTCACGATAACACCAAGTGCCCTTGCATTTTTAATCCATTCGCGGTCGCGCTGAAATACACTGAAATGATAGTCGGCGTCGAAGCCATCCGCTTTTAGTTCGGCCGGTGTTTTGTCACCATTCAGGTATTGTAATGGTGCGGTCGGCGCGAGTTCCTTTATTTTCCTCAATATGTCGTAGTCGAACGAAATATAGGCAACCATCTTCTCGGCGTTCAGCTGCTTCACCATCGCGACCACTTTCCCGGCAAGAGCAAGTGAACGCTCCTTGCTAACTTTTGATGGCTTAATTTCCGCCACAAGTGTAGTGGAAGTTTGTCCGAGCCCTGCTTTCAAATAACCTTCGAGTGTGGGGATCTTCTCACCATTCGGCAAAGGCTTTTCCAACAACGTTGCGTACGTGCTGGTTTCTATGTCTAGACCTTCTAACGCATGATCATGATGAATGACAAGCACGCTGTCGGCGGTCATGTGGATATCGAATTCTGAGCCTCCGCAGCCTAATTTAATTGCGGCTTTAAGCGATGCAATTGAGTTTTCAGGTACTCCTGTGTTTTTGAATGCTCCCCGGTGAGCTATCACTTTGTTCGAAAAGCCCTTCACTGACGTACTTTTTTTAGCTGTTGAGCAGGCAGCAATGATTACCGCTGCAAATATTATAGAGAATATTTTCATTGACTTCATTTTGAGCTGTTACACAATTGCGGCGTACAACGGCTTCAAAGTTAAACGCCAGATTCGTTCGTGAGCAATTAATATGTACCTGTAGCGTCTGGTACCCATATAACGAAGTTCCTGCACCTGGGTCGAGAGGCATAATAATTTCAACTCATTCGATCTAAACTGAATGATATGGAAACTTTGTCAAATGCAATCTCGTCTGCGTTGAATAATGGCGATAAACGTGAAGGAAAAGTTGCGAGAACAATTGAAGAACAAACCGCAAAACTTCCGTCGGACACATTCTTATGGGCTGCCGGCGCATCTATGGCTATATCGCTGACGCTCAAAATTATTGGACGCAAGCATACTGCATTATTTGTAGGACAGTGGGCTGCGCCATTCCTGCTTCTTGGTATTTACAACAAGATTGTAAAGGTAGCGGGCAGTGACGGAGAAGATTTAGGGTAAAAGATTGAATAAAGGCTGTGCGTTGCGACTCGCAGCCTTTATTTTTCCTTCCTACGCATACGAAACATTTATTCCTGGAGCATACGGCTCGAAAGGTAGCCGTGAGTAACAAGTTCCTGCTTCTCAGCGATACTGATCATCACTCCGTTTTTCAGCATTTTCACTCGGTCTGCTATTTCAAGGACGTCTTTGTAGAAGTGATCGGTTACGATAAATGCCTTCTCGCTTTTCTTTTCGATGATTTTTTCTTTGATGATTTCTGTGAGACGCGGACCGGTCATCGAAAACGGTTCATCTAAAAGTAAAAACGGCTGAGGAGAATTGATCATTAAGAGGAACTGAAGGTAGCGCTGATCACCAATGGAGAGCTCCCCCACTTTTTGTCGTTCGATACGGTTAATATATGGATCATAGAAAATTTTGCTTTGCGCATCTCCTTCAGGATAATAAAGTGGAATGAGATTTCTGACAGAAACATTTTTGGGAAGAAAAACCTGCTGGTGATGAAATCCGAAAAGTAGATTTCTGTCTGTATTTGAAAGTGGCCTGTTATTGATGTAGATATCGCTGTAATCCGCTTTTAGTATGCCGAATAAAATTCTTAGCAGTGTAGACTTCCCGGTTCCGTTTCTTCCAAAAATCGCTAAAACTTCACCAGTGCTGCAGGTAAAGCCGACTTCTTCCAGCACTTTCAAAGCGCCGAAACGTTTTTTTACGCCTTTCACGAGAAGTTTTTTCATCAGATAATTACGATTAAAAGAAATATTACAGCTGCGATGATAACATTGATCACCGTCGTTAAGAGTATCAGTTGTTTCTTCGAATATCCCGCGTTGAGATAAAAAAGATATTGGAGATTATGGAAGTATCGGAATCCAATAAAAGACGCCAGTATTCCGAGCGTTCCGAAACAGAGTACACCGTTTATCGGACTCAATGATAGCAACGCTATCAAAAATGATAATACCAGGTTGTACCTGGTTACGTTCCAGTAATAAAGAAAAAATAACTCCCCCATCGCATGAACACAGGTTTTTCAGGGATGCTGTGTTTATTAAACATAAAATTTTTATCAAATTTGAGTCCTAAAAGTTATTAACCTTTTAAGTTTCATCACGTGGAGAATTATCTGGTTTAATAGCCAAGCGCGGGTTAAATCAATCTTTTTCAGTGTTTTCGGTGGAAGTCCGCGGTTAAGGCTTATCAACTCAGTTCAATAAGTTTCCCGAATTTACCGTCATATGAAATATCTTCTTTGTATTTATCTCCTCGCAATATCTGCCCTGACGGCCGCCGGACAGGCATTTGAACCAAACTATGATGAATCGAAGGTTCAGCCTTACACTTTACCCGATGTTCTCACAACAAAAGCCAGGCAGGTTGTAAAAACAAAAGCGATGTGGGAAGATCAACGCAGGCCGGAGATCCTACAACTGTTTGCAGAGAATATTTACGGCCAGATGCCAACCTCGTACGATAGTATTCACTTCACTACCGTCATACAAAACAAAAACGCATTGAACGGACGCGCCCGCTTAAAGCAAGTTGACATAGAAGTTTTCCGCAACGAACAAAAGGTAGTCATCCACCTAATACTCTTCACCCCTAATTCTAAACCCCATCACACACCTGCTTTCCTCTTCATCAATAACCGGCCAAAAGACAACACCGATCCCGAACGAAAAACGAAAAGCGATTTCTGGCCGGTAGAAATGGTAATTGACAGCGGCTATGCCATGGCAACTTTTCATGTAGGAGACCTCGCCCCTGATAATAAAGACAGCTTCATGAACGGTGCACTAAAACTTTACCCCGAACAGCTCGAAGCCAATAATGGCATGCGCGCGATTGGCGCATGGGGATGGGGCGCCAGCCGCGTACTCGATTATATGGAGACAGATAGTTCTATAGATGCGAAAAAAGTAGCAGTAGTGGGACATTCGCGCGGGGGCAAGGCCGCCTTATGGGCCGCTGCGAACGACACACGTTTTGCGATGTGCATTTCAAATTGTTCGGGCAATACCGGAATGGCACTGTCAAGGCGAAAATTCGGTGAAACTATAGCGGTGATCAACACCGCGTTTCCGCACTGGTTTACGGGGAATTATAAAAAATACAATGACAATGAAGAAGCGCTGCCGGTTGATCAGCACATGTTGGTATCATTAATAGCACCGCGCCCACTTTATGCTACAAACGCTTCAAAAGATTTATGGGCCGATCCTACAGGCACCTACCTTACACTAAAAGAAGGTGAAAAAGTATATGCATTATATGGACTGAAACCGGGTTTGCCGGCAAAGCCGCCGGGCATTAATCAACCAATTATTAAGTCACCACTCGCGTACCATAACCGTGAAGGTGTGCACGACCTGACCGTATATGATTGGGAGAATTTTGTTATGTTCGCACGCAGATGTTTCCGCAACCCTTATAGTGGCGTCAGCTCCACTCGTCTAAAAAAAATCTCAGCACCTTCGGATTGAATTTGAATCTTTCCTTTAGCAGGCTTTACATCATGCGCCTGGTTCACTAATACACCGTTAAGCGTAATGTCGATACTATCGCCTTTGGCAATACACTCGATGCGATTCCATTCTCCTACCGGCTTCTCTACGTCACCCTTGCCACGAAAACCTTTCACATCCTGCCAGTCGGCGGCCCGATCGAACCAGTTGATACGTCCACCGTTGATGGTTACAGGTGAGCCACCGGGCTGAAAAATGTAAGTTCCATTTTGCTTCTCTTTTGCAACGGCACTTGAAAGCGCAAACTGCGGAGTTTCATCACCCACCACCAATAAATCGCCTGTGCCTCCTTCAATTATCTGGCATTCGATCGAATGCATCCATGTACCTTCGAAGGCGCCGTCGCCACCGGTGGAATGAAGAAGGATGCCATTGTCCATTGCGTTATTCACTCGTGGCGCAAATGTTTTGGTTCCCCATTTAAATTCAACAACAAGTTTGTAATTAGAGTATTCGTCGTTCGTTGTAATACATCCCCACTCTTCACCAGACACCCGGATCATTCCGTTCTGCACAGTGAACACTTTCTTAGGGTCGTTATCACGGCCTCGGTTCTGGAGAAACGTATACCATCCATCAAGGTTTTTTCCATTAAATAATTTTCCCGCTGTTGCATTTGTAGATTGAGCTGCAGTTTGGCATCCTGTAACTATCAACGATAAAAACAGAAAACAAAGATGGAATATTTGTCTGATCATAATAGATGTGTGAGACAAATCTAACCATCCTGCCGAAATAAACGTTAATGATGCGTGGGAGTGTTGCGTGCTGCATTGCCAAACAATAGCGCCGAGGAAACAAACGCGATGGCAAAAGCAGAATGCAGGCCGAATAACGATCCTATGCGGTTGGAAGCACTCGGCGTATCAATCATCCATGCAATGGCAGGCACTAACATTATAGCGAACGCCATTGCTAACATGGTGTGCGACATACCACGCGATTCTAAGCGGCTCATCGATGCACCTGCCGCTCCTATTAACAACACTCCGAAATACATCATGTTTGCCGGGTTATCACCGAGTATGCCCCCAACGGCAATATTCATCCACATAAGAACAAGCGCCGCAACAATCGCGAGGGCGGTGGCGATAAGAAAACTCCGGTTAACCAATACTTTTCTAACGAACAACTGATAAGCGAGGTGAACTCCCCCAGCCAAAATAAGAAAAGCTATAACGAAAGTGCCTGGCTTCCAGTTCCATATAGCAAGCAGGGTTAATAATAAGGGTATTGAAAGAAAGAGCGCAGCGGCTGTTGCGATGCGATTGAGGTTCCTGGTCATACGTTTGATTTTTGGGTTCTGTTGATAAACAAAACGAAAATATACCATTTACTTTGAGATTCAAAGTACTTTTGAAATATATTTTTATAGCAAACGTAGACCGGTGCGCGGTAGCTTATGCATCAGGTATTTCGGGCTCCACTAATTTGGCCAGCTTTTCGAGCGATTCCTGCCAGCCCAGGTAGCACATTTCGGCAGGGATCACCGCGGGTATATTCTCCTGTAGAATTTTGATTTCGGTGCCGGCAATAACTTTGCGTAACGAAATTGTGGTAGTCATCTCGTCAGGAAGATTCGGGTCATCAAACTTGTCTGAGTATTTAATCAGTTTGCCCGGCTGGAGGTCCAGGTATCTGCCGCCAAATGAATGACTGTTACCGGTACTAAAATTTTGAAACGACATCTTATGTGTTCCGCCCACTGTCGCATTTAATTCGTGAACAACGCAAACAAAACCATATGGTGGAAGCCATGATGCGATTGCCGCCGCTTCTGTAAACGCGCGGTATACTTTTTCGGGCGATGTTTTCAACACCCTGTGTAATGAAACGTTATTGTCTGTCATATAAAATTGTTTTGACAAAGATGTTCAAAACATTCGATGTTTATGCAGGTAGTATACGACAATATGAAGGATGTTTACGACATGAACTAGCTCATTCATCTCTACGAGCCTATAAGTTTTTTCGTGTTGCAAAGTGAACCCGTAATTTTAGGTGATGGCCTACAACGAAAAACTCGCAGACAAAATCAGGGAACTAATCGTGCAAACACATGATGATGTGGAGGAGAAAAAAATGTTCGGCGGTCTCTGCTTTATGGTGAACAAAAAGATGTGTTTAGGGGTAGAGCAGGAACGACTGATGTTGCGCCTCAACCCGGCGGTATATGAAGAAGCATTAGAGATGGAGGGTTGCACGCCGATGGACTTTACCGGTAAAATAATGAAGGGATATGTGTTTGTAGATATCGATGCGTTGAATACGAAACAAAAGCTTTCTTATTGGGTAAAGTTAGCGCTCGATTATAACAAGATTGCGAAGGCCTCGAGTAAGAAGAAAAGAAAATAAGCCACGTGCACTGATTGAACGCCCGCGCAATACCATCAGCCTGTCGTCAATAATTCTCTGAAAATTTGTATAGTTATAACCCTCCTACTGAAATGCGAACGACTACAACTTTTATTTTAGCGGCATCACTCCTCCTCTGTGCCTGTAAGAAAAACTCCGACGACAACACTCATTTGAAAGAAGATAGAATAGCACTACTTGTCAACAAAAAATGGCAAATGACCGAGGATTTTTATTGGCAGCGTACTGATTACTACGCCATGGCCGGGCATCGTCCGGAAGCTTCTCAATGTCACTGAAACAGAGTATAATACTACAGACGTTCGTGGAAATACTGAAATTATTTTAGAATATTTCACGACATATAAAGTAGTGCCTTAACATTCATCAATTTAAACCGGCAGCGGCGGCCCAACTACTTCCATATCATTGTCTGCAAATATTTTCGCCATTTCCTCTTTAGTTGGTTCATGCGTTAATGCAGCTATAGCCACAAAAAAATCTTCCAGTTTTCCCGCAGGTTGCATGATCACATTCATCTTTCCTTTTGCAGATACCTGCGTCCACGCATGCGGAACTTTTCTCGGCAGGAATATGCTATCTCCTGTTTTTAAATCATACTTATCGGTTCCAACCTGGAATTTATAAGCACCTTCCAACACGTAAAATATTTCATCTTGTGCATGATGAATGTGTAAGGGTGTTCCTTTCCCTTGTGAAAGTGATGTCTGTTCAAAAATAGCAAGGTCACCGTCAGTATCTTTTCCGGATATCTTTACATCCAGAACATTTTGGTTAACACCTTTCAGTCTCAAGTGACCATGGAATCTTCCTTCGCCTGCCGGAATCCTGAATCCTTTGTCTTTACGCGTAATTAAATTCTGAATTTTGGAGAAGCCTGCGATTGGCGCGGTAAGCAGGGTAACGATTGATGCTATAAACTTGTTTCGCTTCATCATAAGGATGATAAGTTATATTATATTATTTGAGAAAACTTATCTGAAGAAACGCAAAGAAGAAAAAAAGAGGTCCCGAGCGGGTTCGAACCGCTGTACGAGCTTTTGCAGAGCTCTGCCTAACCACTCGGCCACAGGACCTTATTTTACAGGTCTGCAAAAGTAGGGTATTTTTGAGAATGAACAGAATCGCTGAGTCAGAACTCATCCTAAATTCTCGCGGCGCAATCTACCATCTCAACCTCCTCCCCCACGAAATCGCCGACACCATCATCACCGTAGGCGACCCCGCACGCGTAGCACAGGTTTCCAAATACTTCGATTCCATCGAACACAAGTCTGCCTACCGGGAATTTATTACCCACACTGGTTTTATCGGCAAAAAGAGACTTACCGTTATCTCCTCGGGAATCGGTACGGACAACATCGACATCGTTCTCAACGAACTCGATGCCCTCGCCAACATAAATTTTGAAACAAGAACGATCAATCCCGATCCCATTTCCCTGAAAGTAATGCGGATCGGCACTTGCGGATCGCTCCAAAAAGATATTCCAACCGATGCGTTTGTGGCGTCTACTCACGGTCTCGGCATCGACAACCTTCTAAACTTTTACCGCCACGAGCGTAATGAAGACGAAAAACACATCCTCCAGGCATTCGTTACCCAAACACAAATCCATCAGCAAATAACTATCCCATACATCACCGGCGGCGCCCCTTCACTGATAAAACATTTTGTAAACGGCTTTCATCATGGTATTACCGTTTCCTGCCCCGGATTTTACGG
Organism: uncultured Chitinophagaceae bacterium; assembly: GCA_963782225.1. GTDB lineage: Bacteria > Bacteroidota > Bacteroidia > Chitinophagales > Chitinophagaceae > Flavitalea. Next base: position 2,374,793 of record CAWAIQ010000004.1, on the reverse strand, counting down.
ACCGCAGGGCCGGATGATCAGAATTCCGCTGTCACAGCCCGACCTGGTGCCAAAATTCTCAGCCTTTAGTATTGGCCAACACAGGATCTGCAACTTCGAAATGGAAACCTCGGCAATATATGGATTGGGAAAACTCCTCGGCCACCACTGCCTATCGCTCAATGCTGTTGTGGCAAACCGGGTAACGCGGGAATTTTCGAAGGATCATGTGGCAGTTGTAGAAAGGTTAATTATTGAAGTACTAGGCAAGGTGGAGAGCTTGTAAAATCTGTGAAAACCGCTTTACTCGTACCTTTGTACAGAATGTTTCTAAAATTTCATAAATATCAAGGTACAGGGAACGACTTCATCATCCTGGACAACAGGAAAGGTGAATTTTCGTCCCTGAATACAGAGCATATCAATTTTCTTTGCAACAGGCGATTCGGAATTGGCGCCGACGGACTAATGCTCCTCAATTCAAAGCAGGGTTATGATTTTGAAATGAAATATTTCAATGCAGACGGTCGCGAAAGCTCAATGTGCGGCAATGGTGGCCGATGCCTCGTGAAATTTGCTTATCACCTGGGAATCCATAAAAACACCTACTTGTTCGATGCCATCGATGGCAACCACGAGGCCGAAATAGACCTCGACGGAACGGTGAGCCTGAAGATGAAAGATGTTCCTAAGATACGCCACATAAGCGGCGACTATATTATTGACACCGGTTCGCCTCACTATATCAAAATGGTGAGCGATCTTGATAAACTCGATGTTTTTAAAGATGGTCGCAGCATCCGTAACAGCAATCTGTTCAAGAAGGAAGGCATTAACGTAAACTTCGTTGAACAGGTGGGCGATGATGAAATTGCGGTGAGAACTTATGAACGTGGTGTGGAAGATGAAACACTTTCATGTGGTACCGGCGTTACGGCGGCGGCTCTTGCGTGCTATCATAACGAAACGGGATTCAATGATGTGATGGTAAATACGAAGGGCGGAAAATTGAATGTAGAATACGATAGGTTGAACAATGATTCTTACTCGAATATCTGGTTGTCTGGTCCGGCAGAGAAAGTTTTTGAGGGAGAGGTTGAGATAGAAGACGATTAGTTCTCGATCCGATCAACGATACATAAACGCTGTTTGCTCTCCGCTCTATCTCCTATCTTTGCGCCGCCCCATGATTCAGCACTTCAAAAATATCGACCATAAGACGGTTGCCATCAACAAAGCGGAGAATGGCTCTTGGGTGAATATTATCCCGCCGCTTAAACAGGAAGAGTTTTCTGAACTTTCCCAATCGCTGGATATTCCGCTTGACTTTCTTACGGATTCCCTTGATATCGATGAGCGTAGTCGCTTTGAAGAAGAAGATAACGTGAAGCTGGTGGTGATCAAGACGCCAACAGAAAATAACTCTTTTAACGAGAGCGACGCGTATTATATCACTATTCCGATATGTATTATTCTTACGCACAACCAGATTGTAACGGTTAACTCGTTCGATAACGGGGCAATAAAAAAATTCCTTAGCACCTTTCAGAACAGGAGCCCGGATAAAAAGAACATGATGATTTTGAAAATCATCGAGAAGATCATCCAGGCATACATGGAATTTTTGAAAGAGATTAATGTTAGAAGAAATGTGCTGGAACAGAAGCTTTATGCTGCCAACAGGAATGAACAGCTGTTGCAGTTGATGAGGATTCAAAAAAGTCTCGTGTACTTTGTTACTGCACTGCGTTCGAATGAAATGCTGCTGATGAAAATCGAGCGGACCAATTTTTTGGCGCTGAATGAAGAGGAGAAAGAAATACTTCGGGATTTGATTGTTGATAATTCGCAGGCACTTGAAATGGCTAATATCTATACCAATATCCTCAGCAGTACGCTTGATGCGTTCGCGAGTATTATTGCGAATAATCAGAATGAAGTGTTGAAGAGGCTTTCTGTGATCACGATAGTGTTGACGTTTCCGGTGTTGGTGGCGAGTATTTACGGGATGAATGTTCCGATTCCTTATGCGAATTCGCCGTATGCGTTTTATATTCCGGTATCGTTGTCGCTCGTGATTTCTTTGATTATCGGATGGTCGTTCCTGCGGAAAAAGATTTTTTAGAAACGCCTGCGGCGGGCCTGCCTGCGGCGCAAGCAAGGGAAAAAGAGAGCGTTCCTGCGGAAAAAGATTTTTTAGAAACGCCTGCGGCGGGCCTGCCTGCGGTGCAAGCAAGGAAAAAGAGAGCGTTCCTGCGGAAAAAGATTTTTTAGAAACGCCTGCGGCGGGCCTGCCTGCGGTGCAAGCAAGGAAAAAAGAGAGCGTTCCTGCGGAAAAAGATTTTTTAGAAACGCCTGCGGCGGGCCTGCCTGCGGCGCAAGCAAGGAAAAAGAGAGCGTTCCTGCGGAAAAAGATCTTTTAGAAACGCCTGCGGCGGGCCTGCCTGCGGCGCAAGCAAGGAAAAAGAGAGCGTTCCTGCGAAAAAGATTTTTAGAAACGCCTGCGGCGGGCCTGCTGCGGCGCAAGCAAGGAAAAAGAGAGCGTTCCTGCGGAAAAAGATTTTTTAATTAACCCCTCACGCTTCACGCCTCACGTAAAAAATATTCTAATGTTCAACGTCCGCGTATACGGCATCCTCATCAATGAAAAAAATCAACTCCTCGTCGCAGACGAATACATCCGCGGAGCGTATATCACAAAATTTCCGGGCGGAGGCCTCGAATTTGGCGAAGGCACAAGAGATTGCCTCAAACGCGAATTCAAAGAAGAAATGGATCTCGAAGTAGAAATCGGCGATCACATCTATACAACCGACTACTTTCAAATAAGCGCCTTCAACCCGTCTCATCAAATCATTTCCATCTACTATTTCGCAAAAGCGCTTGAACCCATTAAGTGCCCTATCAGAACAGAAACGTTCGACTTCGATGCTGCCCAACTTGACACCTACCATCAAACAGGCGAAACAGAAACTTTCAGATTCATCGACTGGAACAAACTGACCCCTGAAGCAGTAACGCTGCCGATAGATAAAACATTGGTATCGCTTCTGTTAAACCAATACTCCCAATTGTATGTTAACGGTTAAACGACAGCGTTTTCTCTTGCCCGTTTAAGGGTATAACATTACCTTTGTCGCCTAAAAATCTGAACATGCCCACAATCTCCAAATCGAATATCGATTTCAAACTTCCGTACAAAGTGGCCGATATAAAACTGGCCGAATGGGGACGTAAAGAAATCCGCCTCGCAGAAGCAGAAATGCCGGGGTTAATGGCGCTCAGGACCGAGTATGGTCCGTCGCAGCCACTTAAAGGTGCCCGTGTTGCTGGTTGCCTGCACATGACCATTCAGACTGCGGTGTTAATTGAAACCCTGGTAGCCCTTGGAGCTGAAGTAAAATGGAGTTCGTGCAATATATTTTCTACGCAGGACCATGCTGCTGCTGCTATCGCTGCCGCTGGTATCGGTGTGTTTGCCTGGAAAGGCCAGACGCAGGAAGAAGCTGACTGGTGTATAGAACAAACGCTGTTTTTCGGTTCGGCCGATAAGCCTCTCAATATGATCCTCGATGATGGTGGTGATCTTACCAACATGGTATTCGACCAGTATTCTGAGCTCGTTCAGCACATCAGGGGATTGAGTGAAGAAACCACAACAGGAGTTCACAGGTTGTATGAAAGAATGGCGAAAAATACCTTGCCTGTTCCTGCGATCAATGTGAACGATTCAGTTACAAAGTCTAAATTTGACAACAAATATGGCTGTAAAGAATCATTGGTAGATGCGATCCGTCGTGCGACCGATGTGATGCTTGCAGGTAAGGTTGCAGTTGTTGGCGGTTATGGTGATGTGGGCAAAGGTTCTGCAGCTTCATTGAGCGGTGCAGGTTGCCGTGTGATTGTTACCGAAATCGATCCGATTTGTGCGCTACAGGCAGCGATGGACGGATACGAAGTGAAGAAGATGGTTGATGCGGTAAAAGAAGCTGATATTGTTGTTACCGCTTCCGGTTGCCGCGATCTGATCACTGAAAAGCATTTCAGGTCAATGAAGGACAAGGCGATCGTTTGTAACATCGGTCACTTCGATATCGAAATCGACATCGCATGGTTAAATACCACTTACGGTCATACAAAAGATACAATCAAACCCCAGGTTGATATTTATAATATCGAAGGAAAGGATGTGATCATCCTTGCGGAAGGCAGGCTTGTAAACCTCGGTTGCGCAACGGGTCACCCCAGCTTTGTAATGAGTAACTCCTTCACCAACCAGACACTCGCGCAAATTGAGTTGTGGACGAACCACTCAGGCTACGAGAACAAGGTTTATGTGTTACCTAAGCATCTTGATGAGAAGGTAGCCATGTTGCACCTGAAGAAGATTGGTGTTGAGCTCGAGGAGCTTACTACCGACCAGGCGGAATATCTTGGGATACCAAAAGCCGGTCCGTTCAAGGCTGAACATTACAGGTACTAAGGGCAAGTTGATATCAAAACATTCAAAAAATTCCTCAGATGAGGAATTTTTTTTGAACGCGGTTTGCAGGTGGCGAAAAAATCTCGCATACAAATTGCATATAAAACACATCTAAGAAGAACCTATGCAGATAAGATTTGTTAAGAATATCCAGTTCACAAAGGTTATCAAGGCGGAAGGAAGGATGAGGGAATTCAATTTCAGGAAGCCAAATGGACGTGAACAGGCCCTATGTACAGTTGACGTGAGCGACGACAGAGGACACCGTATCGTTTTCAACATGCAGAAAGAAGACAATTCCTGGAAGATACTTTCCCACCCACCGGTTCCGGCATGGGTGAGTGCGCTTGAAAATAAATTCAGCGAACTCATCGAAGAAGAGCTACAGAATTACTAAAATATTTAGTAATTTACGGTCCTATGCCGTAAGTTATGCTCACAAATGCCGGTAACAGGACCATTGCTCATTTCGATCTCGACTCCTTCTATGTAAGTGTCGAATGCCTTAAAAACAAGGCCCTCATCGGCAAGCCCATCGCCGTAGGTGGCAGTGCAGACCGCGGCGTAGTTGTATCGTGCAGCTACGAAGCCCGCAAGTTTGGCGTCAAGGCTGCCATGCCGGGAAAACTTGCCCGTCGCTTATGTCCAGAGCTCATTTTCGTAAAAGGCGACATGGACAGCTACTCAAAATTCTCCAGAGAGGTCACAGAAATCATTGCTGATGAAGTTCCCCTGTTCGAAAAATCGAGCATCGACGAGTTTTATGTGGACATGACCGGCATGGACCGCTTCTTCGGTTGTGCGCAGTACACCGCAGAACTCCGGCAAAAGATTATTAAAAAAAGCAGGCTCTCCATTTCTTACGGACTTTCATCGAATAAACTGATCAGCAAGGTAGCCACAAACGAGGTAAAGCCTAATGGCCAGATCGAGATCGCATATGGCAATGAGAAATCTTTTTTGGCGCCACTGCCGATCGAAAAACTTCCAATGATCGGAAAGCAAACCGGTGCCTTGCTTAGAAATATGGGCGTAGAAACGATCCAGGTATTGAGCGCGATTCCGGTCGAAATGATGATGAACCTGCTCGGCAAAAACGGAATAGACTTGTGGAGAAAGGCGAATGGGATCGATGAAAGTCCCATCGTGCCCTATCACGAAGCAAAAAGCATCGGTACCGAAAACACTTTTCAAACAGATACGATCGATATACATTTCCTGAAGCGCGAGTTGATACGGATGACGGAACAAACCGCATTTGAATTACGCGATGGAAATAAACTTGCCGGATGTGTGACGGTGAAGGTTCGCTACAGCGATTTTCAAACGGTGACAAAGCAAGCGGTTATACCCTACACAGCGGCCGATCACATTCTCCAGGAAAATGTAAAGCAGTTGTTCGATAAGCTGTACGACAGGCGTCTGCTTGTACGGCTTATCGGTGTGCGTTTCAGCCACCTCGTTCCGGGTAACTACCAGATTAATTTATTTGACGACACCACAGAAACGATCAATCTGTACCAGGCAATCGATCAGATCAAACACCGCTATGGTGAAAATTTTCTGATGCGGGCAGCTGGAGCACTATTCGTTTCAGAAAAATATAAGAACGGCAAAAACGCACCATGTACCTCAACTGTAAATCCTACTTCAGCTTTCGATTCGGCACGTTCAAAACGGAAGAACTGGTAGCAGAAGCTGAGTCGTTTGGTGTAACCGCAATGGCCATCACAAACATCAACAATACGTGTGATGTGTGGGACTTCGTTGACCATTGCAAAGAGCGAAACATCAAACCTGTTGCAGGAACTGAGATCAGGGACGGCAGTAAATTTATATACATTCTGCTTGCGCGAAACAATGAGGGTTTTCACGAAATAAATAAATTTTTATCGTATCAACATCATGAAGCGGCATCGCTGCCCGAAAGATATCCTCCTTCTGACAACGTGTTTGTCGTTTATCCGTTTGGGGTATACCCTCCCGATCAATTGAATGAAAATGAATTCATCGGCGTACAGACAACTGAGGTTAACCGGTTATTCAACTTAAATGCATCTGCATTTGCAACAAAATACGTGATCAGGCACCCGGTCACGTTCCGGAACGATGAAATGTATAATGCACACCGTTTGCTTCGCGCGATCGATAAAAATATTGTAATCTCGAAACAGCAACCTGCGGATATTGCCGGGCGGCACGAAAACTTCATCCAGCCGTCGCTTTTGTTACAGAAGTTTAGTCAGTATCCCTCTATCATTACGAATACATTGCAACTGCTCGAAAAGTGTTCGATCGAAATGGAATTCGGCAAAGACAAAACAAAGAAGCAGTATTCAGCTTCACGCGAAGACGACCGGATCCTCTTAGAAAAGTTTGCGCTGGAAGGAATGCGCGTGCGCTATGGAATCAAAAATAAAAAAGCAGAGGATAGAGTAAAGAAGGAACTGAAAATAATACATGATCAGGGCTTCAACGCGTACTTTTTAATTACGTGTGATATCATCCGGTATGCACGCAACAGGCAATTTTTTTATGTTGGAAGAGGAAGTGGTGCTAATTCAATCATTGCTTATTGTCTGAACATTACTGATGTTGATCCGCTGGAGCTCGATCTTTATTTCGAAAGATTTTTGAATCCAAAAAGATCGGTGCCTCCGGATTTCGACATCGATTTCAGTTGGAAGGACCGCGATGAGATTATCGATTATATCTTCAAACGTTACGGCCGCGATCACGTATGCCTGTTGGGGTCATATACTACTTTTCAGTCGCGCGCTTTGAAGCGTGAGCTCGGTAAAGTTTTTGGATTGCCGAAAGAAGAGATCGATGAGCTGGAGAGAGGAAATATGAAAGAGGATAAGATAAGGCGAACGATAGAAAAATACTCGAACCTCATAAAGAACTTCCCGAACCATCTGAGTATTCATGCGGGCGGCATGCTCGTGAGTGACAAACCGGTGTACCATTATACCGCGGTGGAACTTCCTGCCAAAGGATTTCCAGCGTCGCAGATCGATATGCACATTGCCGAGAAAATCGGCTTATACAAGCTTGACATTCTTAGCCAGCGCGGACTGGGGCACATCAGGGAGACCATTGAAATCGTTTATGCGAACAGGAACGAAAAAATAGATATAACGCAGGTTGAGAAGTTTAAGAAAGACAAAACGATTGCGGCCAAAATAAGAAACGCGGACACAATCGGTTGCTTTTATATAGAAAGTCCGGCTATGCGGCAATTATTACAAAAGCTCCAGTGCGAGGATTATCTCACGCTGGTCGCAGCAAGTTCCATTATTCGTCCGGGCGTTGCGCAAAGTGGTATGATGAAGCAATACATCTACAGGTTTCATCATCCAAACGACTTTAAATACCTGCATCCAAAGATGGAGGAACTTTTGAAAGAAACGTATGGCGTGATGGTATACCAGGAGGATGTGATAAAGGTTGCACATCATTTTGCTGGCCTCGATATGGCTGATGCAGATGTACTTCGAAGGGCGATGAGTGGGAAGTACCGTGGACAGAAAGAGTTTGAAAAGATCAAAAATAATTTCTTTGGTAATTGTAGGGAGTTGGGTTATGATGATGCCTTAACAACAGAAGTGTGGCGGCAAATTGAAAGTTTTGGTGGATACTCGTTCAGCAAAGCGCATTCGGCAAGCTTTGCCGTAGAGAGTTATCAGAGTTTATTTCTGAAAACATATTATCCCGTTGAATTTATGGTATCGGTGATCAACAACTTCGGCGGATTCTACAACCGCGAATTGTATTTCAATGAGCTCAAAAAAACCGGCGCGGTCATTCACGCGCCCTGCATGAACAAAAGCGTTTACCTCACCGCCGTAAAAGGGAAAGAAGTATACATGGGATTGATTCATATCGATGGCCTTGAAAAAAACCTGGCAGAAGAAATTATTGTAAGCAGATCGAGTGACGGAGAATACAGATCATTGCATGACTTTATCGAGCGGTTAAAGCCAACCCTCTCGCAGCTGAACATACTTATAAAGATCGATGCGTTTCGATTTACCGGCAGAAATAAGAAAGAATTAATGTGGGATGCTAATTTTCTGCAAAAACATAACCATCAGCCAGCTGGAAGGCAACTTTTTAAAGCCGAACCTGTTAAGTTTGCGCTGCCGCATTTAGCACAACATCCGCTTGATGAAGCCATCGACCAGATTGAAATACTTGGCTTTCCGTTATGCAATGCTTTCGAACTGGTTGATGATGATGTAACGAAATATTTGCCCGCTAAAGATATAGGTGCGCACTTCGGCAAGGAGGTTATGATGCTCGGTTATCTGATCACCACTAAGGAGGTGCGCACCACCAAGAATGAAATGATGTTTTTCGGAACATTCATTGACGTTAATGGCGATTGGCTGGACACAGTTCATTTCCCCGATGTGCTCCGCCATTCGCCTCTCGGGGGAAAGGGGTTTTACAGTATGAAAGGAATCGTTATCGAAGACTTTGGAGTATTTACGCTGGATGTAAAGTGGTGCCGGAAAGTTGGTATCAAAGACAGAACAGCCATGGCAAACAGCTTAATGCCTAACCACCTGCACAATACCCTCGGGAACTGAGGCAGTATTTAATACCAGCGCAGCTCCAATTGCAGATGCCTGCGCAACAGTAGCAGAATATACTTCGTATTGTTCGTATGCGCGGGATAGCAATTTCATGAACAGTTCATTTTTACTGAATCCACCATCTACATAAATCTTCTTCGCATTCGATCCGGCAATAACCAAATTTGTCGACAATACCTGTTGGTGAATAATGTCGAGCATTAATTGATGATAGGCTTCTTCATAATTTTTGAAGCTACTCATGTCCCGTTCGCGGAACATTATTGGCCCCGCAACGAATTCTGTATGGTCGTCTTGCCTGAAACGGATCTGCATATCCTCGACAATGTTCTCATCATACTTTACTGTGTCGAAATAATTATTCTTCCTATCGAAATGCGATGCTATACGCTTTTCACCTTCATCATGAATATTGCCCGCAAAAAATCTCGATGCCTTTACAGGCTTCCTGCGATAGGAAAAATAAGATAGACAATCCTGCTCCAACTCCTTAGATGTAAGCGGCTGGTGATTGAAAGGATTCATAGAAATGGACCACGTACCTGTGGAGATGAGCACGAACGAATCTTTGAATGTAGCGAGATATGGAATGATAGCCGATGAGCTATCGTGCAGGCCCACCCCGCTTTTCAGCGAACCCCATTTCGTTTCTGCATCCAGCAGTTGTGGTGATGGATAGGTGGGTGCGAGTCGTTTCAATAGCCCTTCCCGGTTAACCCATTCGTGATAATCATCTTTCTCAAAATTCCAAAGCATGGTATGACACCCAATGCTCGTGATATCAGAATACACTTTACGTGTTACCAGGTAACTGAGATATTGCGGAAGATGGAGTGAATAACCAACTTTTGTATGAATCGATTTTTCATACTTCAGCCTGTATAATTGCAGGCCAGAATTCAGACTATCAAGAACAGGAGACGCGGTTTCGCGAGAGATTCGTTCCTCTCCCCCATAGTCACCGAAGAATTTTGCTTTGATAGCGGGATCGAGCGGCTTCAGGTAACTATACAACGGAAGAAACGGCTGACCGACCTCGTTAATATGAACAAGGCTGGCACCAAACGAAGAAAAGTTTACCGCGCTGATGCGAAAATCTTTCGATGCAAGAATATTCTTGAGTGTAGACAGGATCCAGGCAGTAAGCGTTTCAAGGTCATCGCATGGAAAGCCGTCATCATCCTTAATATCAGGAATTCTGTGCGACTCTTCGTAAACAATGTTGTACCCGCTGTCGAAAACAAAAGCCTTCTTGTTTGTTTTCCCGATGTCGAAGATTAACGTCACGGGTTCAGCTCTACCTTGGTCATTTGGTAATAATGGTTTTGCAGCTCATGAACAGCAATGGGTTGTGTAAGTTGCCGGCGGTCTTCGCGCCACCATATTTCGATGTTATTGAAATTATTTTTGTCGGGCATTTGGAGCCTGAACGAATCTTTACTGTACTTGGCACCGCTTCCGTTTTCAACTTTTGTGAATCCCAGGTATTGCAGTTGTTCGTCATTAAGGGGAATAGCGAACAAATGTTCCGGCGTAAACCAATACTCCTGCACGGACGTTTCAACACACACTTCTTTATCCTCTTTGTTTAATTCTTTAACTGTTCCGCGAACCTTTTGTCCTTCGTATTCAGCAAGAACGATGTCACCTGGCTTTAAATCGTTGAACCTGATCATAGACTGAGCAATTTTTGGTAGCTGAATATACAATTTTTTTGCCACGCAGGAATCTGCACAAACAGGCGAATATATCAGGATCGCTTTTTATATGAATAGATGGCCCACCCATTAAGGATGACCGCAAAACCAAACATGATGAGCATATGCGGTACAATATCTGAAAACCCACTGCCCTTAAGTACCACCATCCTGATCACTTCCACGAAATACGCGACCGGGTTGATGCGCGTAATCGCCCTGGCCCAACCGGGCATACTGTCTATCGACGTGTAAAGCCCTCCGAGCAACACAAACACCATGATCAGAAAAAACGAGATCAGCATCGCCTGTTGCTGGTTATTAGTTACCGTAGATATGAGTAGTCCTAACCCCAACACCACGAGCAGGTACAAGCCAGCGAAAGAATAAATGACCAACAGGCTTCCCAATGGAACAATGCCGTACGCAAGCCAGGCGATTGTAAGTCCTATCGAGAGAATTACCAGTCCTAGCACCCAGAAAGGAATCAGCTTACCGAGTATAAAGTGATACTTTTTAACCGGTGTTACATTGATCTGTTCAATGGTGCCGATCTCCTTTTCTTTAACAATATTAAGTGCCGATAAACTTGCTCCCACCATAGTAAGGAGTATCACAAGAATACCGGGTACCATAAAGAATTTATAGTTCATTGAAGGGTTAAACCAATTGGCTGTAACGATGTCGATGTTCAGTTCGGGACTAAATTTCGGCAGTTGTATCCATTTCAATCTTACATCAGCATTAAAGTCGCGGATGATACTCTGCAGGTATGCCGATCCCAGCCCGGCTTTCACGCCGTTTACTGCATTGACGGCCAAAAATATCGGCGCTTCGTTTTCTCTTACCAATTGCTTTTCGAAGTCAGCAGGAATTTCGAGGGCGATGTCAACTTTGCCCGCTTCCATTCCTTCTTCGGATTTGTGATATGAATCGCTATACTGTTGAAGCTGGAAATAATTGGTTGAGGTGATCTTGGAAATTAGTTGGCGGGAGTAAGTTGAATGGTCATGATCAATCACGCTGAGCTTAATGTTCTTGATTTCATAATCTGCGGCCCATGGAAGTACGAGCAGCTGTATAATAGGCATTATGAAGATGATGCGTATGATAGATGGGTCGCGAAATATCTGCCTGAACTCCTTCTGCAATAAAAATTTGAGCGTTCTCATGCCAGCCTGATTTTAAATTTCCTGATGCTTAAAGCCAGCAGAAACGTCATAATGCCTGCCAGGATAAGGGTTTGCTTCCATACGATCTCAATCCCTGCTCCCTTGATCATCACCGCGTTTACAATGGAGTAATACCATTTTGCAGGAACGATATTCGAAACAATTTGCAACGGCAAGGGCATATTCTCAATAGGAAACATAAAACCGCTGAGCATAATAGTTGGAAGGAACATACCTGTTAACGATATGAACATTGCCGTTTGCTGCGAGTCGGTTGATGCGGATATCAATAGCCCGAAAGCGAGACAAGTAAGAGTGAAGAGGATGCTTTCGAACGTCAACAATAACAAACTACCGTTAATTGGCACCTCAAGCACAAACACGCTTAGTAATAAAATCGTTGCGATATTAACGATCGATAACATCAGGTAAGGCACCGCCTTCGCTACAATGATCTTTATTGGTTGAAGCGGCGATACCAATAATATTTCCATTGTTCCCAACTCTTTTTCCTTCACGATTGTTATGGCCGTCATCATTGTACAAACGAGCATGAGCACCATTGCCATTACACCGGGCACCATGCTGTACGATCCTTTCAATTGAGGATTATACAACATGCGGGTTTCCATTTTTATGGTATAGGGAAGTTTGCGGTCGTTGGTGATGCGTGTTTCGTAGTCGCGAATGATAGCGGAGGCGTAGTTTGATAATGCGTTCGCCGTATTGGGGTCCGATGCGTCGGTTACTAATTGTATCTGTGCCTTATTGAAGTGCTGAAGATCGTTATTGAAATTTTCAGGGAAAACGATAGCCAGTTTTATTGAGCCTTTCTTGAATGTTTCATCTATTTCACGATACGAATGGAGGTTGTATTCGATATCGAAATAGCGGCTTGCACTTATTTCGGACGTCAACGCGCTTGTGGCGATATCTTTTGATTGGTCGAAGACAGCGATTTTTGCGTTTTTTACTTCGTTAGTTAGCGCAAAGCCAAATAATATGATCTGAACGATAGGCATACCAAGGAGTATGAACATCGTGCGCCTGTCGCGCAGGATGTGGTAGAATTCCTTTTTTACGAGTGATATAAATTGTTTCATTGTAAATTAATTATCTGACCGGCTCGCTTTGCGCGCCAGCTTTAAAAACACTTCATCCATCGACGCCGCTTCAAACCTCTGCTTCAGCAACATCGGGGTATCGAGTGCCTCAATCTTTCCATCCACCATGATCGACACACGGCCGCAATACTCCGCTTCGTCCATGTAATGAGTCGTAACAAAAATGGTAATGCCATTTGCTGCTGCTTCGTAGATCATATTCCAGAATTCACGCCTGGTAACAGGATCCACGCCGCCGGTCGGTTCGTCGAGAAACACAATGCCCGGCTCGTGAAAGATTGCTACGGAAAACGCAAGCTTCTGTTTCCATCCAAGTGGTAAGGAACCGACCAGCTTATTCGCTTCATTGGTGAGGTGAAGCTGTTCCAGAACATATTCTGTTTTTTGTTTGATGAACTGATCGCTTTTGCCATAGATCCCTGCATAAAAGCGGATATTCTCCTTGATCGTGAGGTTTTCGTAGAGCGAAAACTTCTGGCTCATGTACCCGATATTCTTTTTTATTTGTTCGTTTTGAGTAAATACATCGAATCCCGCAACAGTCGCCTTACCATCTGTTGGTAGCGAAAGTCCGCATAACATTCGCATTGCGGTGGTTTTACCTGCGCCATTTGCGCCAAGAAACCCGAATATCTCACCGCGTTTTACATCAAATGATATATGATCTACCGCAACAAATTGTCCGAATCTCTTCGTTAAATTCTGCACCGATATTACGTTGTCGTTGTCCATATTAATTCTTCATCAGTTTCATAAAACAATCTTCAATGTTTGCGTCAGCTGGTATTATTTCCACATGCTGTTGTTCTGCTGAGATAAAAGATTGAAAGTCGTTCTCGTTGTAATTTTTCTGCAGCACTACATGATGGTACTCACCGAAAGGATAAGCATCTTCCACGCCCGGCGCGGCTTTCAGTTTCTTGAGCAGGGCAAGCATATCGCCGGATTTGGCGGCGAGCAGCGGCCGATCAAAAGAATCAGTAACACCTTTTGGCGTATCCAGCGACAACACTTCTCCGTTCTGCACGAGCGCTATTCTATCGCATAAGCTTGCTTCATCCATGTAAGGAGTGGAAACGAGAATGGTGATGCCCTGCTTTTTCAGATTCTTCAACATCTCCCAAAACTCTTTTCTTGAAACTGCATCAACCCCCGTAGTCGGTTCATCCAACAACAACACTGATGGTTTATGAATCAGTGCGCAGCTAAGTGCCAGCTTCTGTTTCATACCACCGGATAATTTTCCTGCCCGGCGCTTTTTAAATGGTTCGATCTGGGAATAGATGTCTTTAACGAGGTCGTAATTTGCCTCTACAGTTGTATTGAATATCGTCGCGAAGAAATTAATGTTTTCTTCCACAGTAAGATCCTGGTAAAGCGAAAAACGCCCAGGCATATATCCCAATATTTGCCTGATGGCTTTATAATCTTTCACCGTATCGAGTCCGTCTACCCGCACATCGCCACTATCCTGAACAAGCAGCGTAGCAATGATGCGAAACAGGCTCGTTTTACCAGCGCCATCCGGACCAATGATACCAAACAATTCACCCTCCGACACATCGAACGATATGTTATTCAGCGCAGTGGTCTTCTCTTTTTTTGCGCCATACGTTTTTACAATATTCTCAACGATTACTGGTTTCATTTCTCGGCTGGGTTCAATTGTACTTCGCCATACATTCCGATCTTCAGGTAACCGTCATTCTTCACCTTCACCTTTATGGCGTATACCAGGTTCGCTCTTTCCTCTTTTGTCTGAATTGTCTTTGGCGTAAATTCAGCCTTGTCCGATATCCATGTGATGGCACCATCATAATATTTGTAATCATCCTTTCCCTGGTCGATAAGCACCTTCACTGCCTGGCCAATTTTAACTTGCGGCAGCAGATCGCCTGTGATGTACGCGCGAAGGTTGATGTAAGAAAGATCTGCGATCTTATATAATGCCTTACCGGTTGATACCACTTCCCCAGCCTCAGCGTACTTGGTGAGCACGCTGCCGCTGATAGGATTTAAAATGTTTGCCCGTTGTAATTGATCTTCCAGTTGGGCCGCGCGCTTTTTCAATGGTTCAGATTCGCTGAGTATGCCGCGATTTTGCGTGCCTACGCTGGAGCGGTTTACTACAATCTGCTGGCGGGTCACTTCAATCTGTTTATCCAGCACGTCTATTTGTGAATTGATGTCATCAAGTTGTTTACCCGTTGCAGCATCCTGCTTCAGCAAATTTTCAGTACGCGCTTTTTCGCGTTGCATTGTCTTAAGCTGAGATTGCTGAACCTGTAATTGCGTTTCGAGCAATTTTACCTGGGGGTTTACGTCGGATGTGCGTTCAGACAATGCCTTGATGCTTGCATCAACCTGTTCTTTCTGAAGACTTAAGTTTGCTGCATCGATGGTTCCTACTACAGCATCTTTTTGTAATGCCGATCCTTCGTCAACGGTAAACGTTAATATCTTGCCTGGCACTTCGGCTGAGACAATTACTTCTTCTGCTTCGAATGTGCCGGTAGCGTCAGAATGCATTGAGTTGTTCCTGCATCCGAAGGCCATTGCCGAAACAAGTAAAACAATAAATAGATTCGATTTCATTTCTTTCTTTTTTGAACCTGCAGGAAAGGACACGTGGTCATGCACCGCAGTTAATTTATTCACCTTTTATAGTTTGATATTTTATTTTCGCCTGTTGCAACTGTACTTCGTGGCCGATCAATAGCTGCCTTGCCTGGTCCTCCGCATTCACTTCTACCAGGTAGTCGCTTGCCGTCATCACACCGTTTTCCAATTGTGCCTTCGCTGACGCAGTCACTGATTGCCGCAGTTCAATTATTTCAGCATCCGACTTCACGAGATCCTGCAATTTTTCAATCTCACTTTTTTGTGTAACAAGCTGTGCATTCGTATTCATCAAAAACGTTTCGCGTTTTGCATCTACTATATCCTGGTTCAGTTTAACGATCGCCTTCTCGTTCTTCTTTGTATACAACCCGCTGAGCGACCAATTAAATCTTACACCCGTGATATAGAATGTTTCAAAATCATTTTTCAGCAGGTTCAGCGCAGGGCGACCGTATCCGCCCTGGAAAAACAAGCTTGTTTTAGGAAGGTTTTTTGCCTTGATCAGCTTATTCTGTTGCGATAGCAATGCATTCTGATTTTCGAATAACATTACCTCTGGCCTCCTGATATTATTGCTCGTATCAGCAGCTATGCCCGGCGACTGAAACGCCGCAGACTCGCCTATAGGTTCACCAATAAAGATTGATAGAGTTGAAGTGAGCGCCCTGCGGTTTGATTGCAGCTCAACAACACGTTGTTGCGTCTTCAGCAATTCCGCTTTCAATATATTAGAAGATGATCTGAACGCTACGCCGTTTTGAACCTGTGCATCCACCCTTTTCAACCCGATATTGATATCTTTCTGTACCAGTTCTGCCTGTTTTATTAATTCATCTGTGTAAAGTATGCCGAAGTAGATATCATTGATTCTCTGCTTAACTGCGTATAGTTCCACTTCAACCTGTTGGTCCTCTACTTTTGCGTTAAGGTTGGCAAGCGTCTTCTGATACTTGGTTGCTCCGCCGTCGTAAATCAACTGGTTGATATCGGCACTGAACTTATACTGGTCCTTTGACGGTGCATCTATCTTAATGCCCGGAAAGTCTACATCTATCTTCGTAACGTCCGACTGGTAACTTGCCTGTCCGTTTACAGACAATTGAGGAAGGTAGTTTTTGCTGATGTTGCTGATATTAAGATCCGCTGTTTTACGAACGAGATCTTTTTGTTTGATAGAAGGATAATTTTTTCTCGCCATATCCTGTACTTGCTGCAGGGTTAAATTCTGCGCAAACAAAGAGGCCGGGAGAAATAATAGCAATGGTAAGGTTGCTTTATACCATCTCGCTATGCGATTCATACATTTTACTTTTTAATTGAGTTGATAATAAATTCGGGCACTTCTGTTTTCCGTTGGTGCATAAGGTTGAGGAATGCTTTGTCGTCGATGTTCATTACGGCCATGAACATGGGTTTGCCGATGAAGGGTAGCACACAAAGTGAGAGCATGTTCATAAAGAGGTGTGGAGGAGCGATGGGACGGATGTTTCCAGCCTTTACTTCAGCCTCGATTTGCTGCATGAGCTTCGTTGGGTTGGGAGGATTATCGCGAAACACTTTGGTTAATGCATCCGGGCGCTGGTTCAGTTCATATAGCACAAACAGTGGGATGTACGGGTTTTGAATCACCTTGTCTATATACAGGCCGCAGAAGTTTCGGATTTTATCGAAAAGCGGTTCGTCTGAGTCGAAAACTGTTGTGACCTGCGCCCAAAAGCCCTGCGTTAACCGTTCGAATATTGTTTCGAACAATTGCTCTTTGCTTCTGAAATAATAGTGAACAAGGGCTTTATTGATTCCCGCCTCGTCGGCTATTTCCTGCATACGGGCGCCTGCCATGCCTCTCGTCATGAATATCTTTCGCGCTGCCGCCAAAATTTTTTCTTCTGTGCTTTCGTCTTTTTGTACTTTAACCATATAGTTTAACCAAGTGGTTAACAAAAGTACAGGGAGGGGGTGGTATTACAAAATTTATTATTTGTTAAGACTTTTAGTGCAGTAAGTTGTAAGAGAAAATGATTGCCTGCGGCGGTATGCCTGCGGCGATGGATGCTAGCGTGCGGCATGCCTGCGGGACAGAGATGCCTGCGGCGCTATGCCTGCGGCGCCTTTACTGTGCCATTGCCGTTGCGCGGCGCCCTATTCAGCCCAACTCATGGTATACCTAGTATCCTCGATATCCAACGCATCAACCGTCAACTGAAGCGGATGAAAAGTATCAACCATCACCGCGAGCTCTTTCGTTTCCTTTGCGCCAATACTCTTTTCAACCGCACCGGGATGCGGCCCATGAGGTATGCCTCCAGGATGCAGCGTAATCATTCCGCGGGTAACATTCTTACGACTCATAAAATCGCCATCAACATAATAAATGAGCTCATCGCTATCGATGTTACTATGGTTATAAGGCGCAGGAACCGCCTGTGGATGATAATCAAACAGCCTGGGAACAAATGAACACACAACATAATTATGCCCTTCAAAAGTCTGATGTACCGGCGGAGGCTGATGTACCCTGCCTGTAATAGGCTCAAAGTCGTGAATACTGAAAGCAAAAGGATAACAGCACCCATCCCACCCAATCGCATCAAAAGGATGATGTCCGTAGTGAATACCATACATACTGCCCTTCTTCTTCGTCCGATCAAAAAATCTCCCTTCTCATCAACCGTTATTAAGTCTTTTGGCGCCCTTATATCGCGTTCACAAAAAGGCGAATGCTCCAACAGTTGTCCATACTTGCTCAGATATTTTTTAGGATATCGAATGGGACTAAACGATTCAACAATAAATAAACGGTTATTCTTTTCATTGAAATCCACCTGGTAAATCGTACCGCGGGGAACAACCAGGTAATCACCGTAGCCGAATTCCAGCGTTCCATACATCGTGTTCAAACGCCCCGACCCTTCATGCACAAAAATCATTTCGTCAGCGTCGGCATTCTTATAAAAATAATCGCCCGTACCGCGCTCAGGAGCAGCAAGTACAATATGACAATCGCTGTTTACAAGTATCGCTTTGCGCGACGCGAGAAAATCTGCCCTCGGCTGCAGCTTAAATCCTTCGAAGCTGCGATGTTTAAGCATCTTTTCTTCGGCAATCACCGGCGACACATCATAGGGATCGTCTGTGGCAATGATTTCTGTTGGAGGATGACAATGGTAAATGAGCGAATAGTCGTTCGAAAAGCCTTCGGTCGAAAATAATTCTTCTGCGTACAGCTTTCCATCGGGTTTGCGAAACTGGGTATGCCGCTTATGCGGAATGGTACCCATTGTGTGGTAATGAGGCATGGTAGAGGTAAGTTATAATTGAAACTAAAGAATTGGCCGGCCTACTTCGCGTCCTGGCCATGGCACAGAAGCGAGGATAATAACGAGTGCGATAACAAATAACCAAAACGCTCTTTTATGCTTTACAGCATCCGGAAAATTTTTCTTTGCCACGCCTCTTCCAACTGTTATCAAAGCAATGGCAACAAACATGCCCAGGGGATGCTCAACAACCCAGAAACGTGATACAGAATCCTTCATCACTTCTCCCATACCGTTCTTTGTGAGGTTAAATCCGAAATCGCCAATAAACCAAAGAATAATTCCAAGCAGAAACTGGATGTGCGCAGATATCATCAGGAACAGATCTACTTTTTTATCGCCATTACTAAAAGGCCTCCTGCCGGTCATACCAGATAGGTGACGAACAATCGCAACGATCAATAGCAACAAAACCACCCAGCGAAGAAAATTATGGAGATGAACGATTCCTGTATTCATGCGTTAATGTTAAAAGTGCGCGGTTAAAAGTTAAAAGTAAATACTTTCCATTTAACTTTACCTATGACCCTCAAGATTATGGTCGCTCTGGCCGTGCTGGCAATCTTTGTTTCGTGCGGTCCAGGTGATTCAAATGCGGAAAAAAGGAGTTCCAACATCCTAACCTCTCCACCATTATCGGGTATAACAGACAGCATCAGCCGATTTCCCGACGATCCTCAATTAAGAATCAGGCGGGCACTTTTACTATCGCAGTTAAATAAGCACGAAATTGCTACAGCTGACTACAAAAAAGCATGGGAGGTAACGGGAGATGAAAATGTGTTACTTGATTACGCATCAAATTTAATGTTATCCCAGCAACAAAACGGGGCGGAAAAACTTTTGCAGGAAGGAATAACAAAGTTTCCGGAGAATACTGAATTCAGTCGCAGGCTTGCAGAGATTCATCTGCAAAATGGAAATGCGAATGAAGCGCTCGCTGAATATGATAAGATGCTTGAAGCCGATTCATCAAATTTTGAAGCGTGGTATGACAGGGGAATACTGCTCGCCCGCTTAAAAGATACTGCCGGCGCGATTGATGCCCTGGAAAGATCGTTCGCATTAGTACCGATAAATTATTCGGGCATGGCTTTGGCAAACATTTACGTTGCTCAAAAAAATGCACGTGCGCTTGAAGTGTGTAATATCATCCTATCGCGTGATTCCGCAAAGTCGGAAACGGAGCCGGTATTTATGAAAGGAGTGTACTACGCCGATATAAAAAAGTACGATGAAGCGATCAGGCAGTTTGATGAATGCATCAGGCGCGACTGGAAAATGACTGATGCCTACATTGAAAAGGGAATTATTTTGTTTGAAAGGAAACAATATGATGAAGCGGTGAAACTATTCTCAATGACCACTACCGTATCCAATACAGATGCCGATGCCTACTATTGGCTGGGCCGTTGCTACGAAGCTACTGGCAAAACGGAGGAGGCGCTGCAGAATTACGAACGGGCGGTGGCCCTCGACAATACGTTCACAGAGGCGCGCGATGCGCTGCGTCGTTTGAACGGCTAGTTGTATCTTGCGCCTTATAAACCGGAACTTACTTATGCCCATCATTGCTCCATCCCTTTTGGCCGCCGACTTCCTGAATCTTGAAAAGGAGTGCACGATGGTCAACGAAAGCGACGCGCAGTGGCTCCACCTGGATGTAATGGATGGCCGGTTTGTTCCCAACATAAGTTTCGGATTACCTGTAATAGAAATGGTTACCAGGCTCAACAAAAAAGTGAACGATGTTCACCTGATGATCGTTGAGCCGGAGAAATATGTGGAGGTCTTCAAGGATGCTGGCGCCGATATTATATCAGTGCATATTGAGGCTTGTCCGCACCTGCACAGAAATATTGAACAGATTAAAAATTTTGGATTGCAGGCAGGGGTCGCCGTTAACCCACATACACCGGTATCGTTGTTGAGTGATATCCTTGCCGACGTGGACCTGGTTAACCTGATGAGCGTGAACCCGGGATTCGGCGGACAAAAGTTTATTCCATACACGCTTAATAAGATCCGTGAACTACGTCAAATGATTGATGACCGCGGTTTGAATGTGAAGATTGAAATCGACGGCGGGGTAACTGTTGAAAATGCTTCTGAAATTCTTGAGGCAGGCGCAGATGTGTTAGTGGTAGGAAGCACCGTATTTCGTTCCAAAAATCCACGTGAAACCATCCGGAAGCTGATCAATATCCAATATGCTTAAATGCGGCTACATACTTTCTTCACTGCTGCTATTCTTTCTATCCTCTTTTTCTCAGAATAAGACTGCCTCACTAACCGGTATTGTTGTAGACGAAAACGACAAACCTCTGTCAAAAGTTTCGGTCATCATTCTTGGCCGGCAAACCGGCACCATTACCAGCGATTCAGGCACATTCTCCATCCGCACTCCCGCCGCCAAAGCTTTTGGAGTAATATTTAGTTACACAGGGTATAAAACAGAGCAAAAGAATTTCCTGCTTAACGAAAATGAAAAAGAGACCGTTGTCATAAAATTAATTTACGCGCGTGGCGAACTTGAAGCCGTGACCATTACCGATCAGCCTTCGCGCACGCAGGCGGGACTGATTACGTTGAATCCAAAGAACGCTATTAATATTCCATCTCCAACAGGCGGTATAGAAAGCCTGATAAAAGTATTTGTAGGAAGCAATAACGAACTTACATCACAGTATTCGGTACGTGGCGGAAATTACGATGAGAACCTTATTTATGTAAACGACTTCGAAGTGTTCAGGCCCTATCTCGTAAGAAGTGGCCAGCAGGAAGGTTTAAGTTTTATCAATCCTGAACTCGTTCGAAATGTAAATTTCTATAATGGTGGCTTCCAGGCGAGGTATGGCGATAAGATGTCGTCGGTGTTGGATATACAATACAAGCGTCCTAAAAAGTTTGGAGGCTCAGCATATGCTGGCTTACTGGAGCAGGGATTTCATTTAGAAGGGGTATCAAAGAATAATCGGTTTACTTTTTTAGCCGGTGTAAGAAACAGAAGCAATCGCAACCTTCTTAGCAGCCAGGAAACAAAGGGCAACTACGTTCCGTCTTCTGCGGATATTCAGGCGTTGCTGACGTATGCAATAAACGACCGCTCCTCGCTTGAGTTGCTCGCGAATTTTTCTAAAACGAAGTTTACGCTGCTGCCGCAATTTAGTCAGCTCACCTCGAGTGTATTCTCTCCATTTTTCAGTGCTAATCTCGGGCTTGACATATTTTTCGAGGGGCGTGAGCAGGATAGTTATCAAACGGGTATGGTTGGCTTGTCGTATTCGCAGCAGCCTTCAAGCAAGTTGAAACTGAAGTGGATGGCCAGCCGGTTTAGCAATGATGAACGCGAGGGACTTGATATAACGGGCGCATATCTTTTTGGAGAAAGAGAATTCGACAAAACGAAAGCCGATTTTGGCTTGATAAATAATCCGCTCGGTGCGGGCCTTTATCAGACGTTTGCGAGAAACAACCTTAACATCAGCGTATGGAGTGCATCCCATAAAGGCAGCTACAGTACAGGCAAACACTTTTTGCAGTGGGGTCAGTCGGTGGAAAGGCAGAACATAGACGACAAACTTCATGAGTGGGAATACCTCGATTCTGCCGGCTATAACCTTCCATACAACCCATCGGGCCTGGTATTGAATAGTTACACCAGCTCTAGGGCCAACATCAATATTTTGCGCCTGTCGGGTTATGTACAGGACAATTTAATTGTAAGTGAAGATGGCGGGGTATCCGTTCAGGGTGGCGTGCGATATAATTACAATGATCTTAATAACGAATTTTTGTTGTCTCCGCGATTAGGTATTTCGTGGAAGCCTTCTTCATGGACGCGCGATATTATTTTCAGGGGTTCAGCAGGCGCATATCATCAACCGCCTTTTTACCGTGAGCTCCGGCGGCAGGATGGTTCTATTAATAAAGATTTGAAAGCGCAGCGTAGTTACCAGGTTGTGGGTGGGTTTGATTATAATTTCAGATCGGGTAACAGACCTTACAGGCTGACCGCAGAAGCGTATTACAAAAGTATGTCGCGTGTGGTGCCGTACGATATCGACAACGTGCGTATAAGATATACGGGCAAGCAACGAGGCTAAAGCGTATGCAACCGGTGCGGAGTTGCGGTTGTTTACCGAACTAGTTAAGGATGCAGAAAGCTGGATCAGTTTTGGCTTGATGCGCACGCGCGAGAATCTTGACAACGACGTATACTATAATTACACGCTCGACTCCTCGAATAAAGTTATAGACAGTTCCTTGCAGCAGGGTGGATGGTTCAGGCGCCCGACAGACAGGCTGGTGACGTTTGGATTGTTTCTACAGGATTATCTTGCTACGAATAAAAATTTCAAAGTATACCTCAACTTTCTTTATGGCAGCAACATGCCGTATAATATTCCGGGTAGTATTAAATACAGAAATGCTTTAACCATTGATCCATACATAAGGATAGATATCGGTTTTAGTGCGTTGCTGCTGGATGCCGATAAGGCGAATAGAAGAAGTCATAGCCCCTTCAGAAACTTCGAGAACATCTGGGCCACACTTGAGGTGTTTAACCTGATTGACCGGGACAATACCATCTCTTACATGTTGATCAAAGACTTTTCGAACACCCGCTTTGCTATTCCCAACCGGTTGACACCAAGGTTACTTAACCTGAAGGTTGTCGCGCGTTTCTAACCATCTCCCATATTGATCTATCGCTCCCAAAAAGAGAAATCTTTTTGAGATTTGTTCTCGTATATAATTGATTTTCAATCGTTCTGGAATTGGCACCTCGTTAGTAATCTAGGTACAACGAAAAAATCGAAAACTCTGATTTATGCCAACGAACGTTAATACCTCCAGATCGGACATGTTTGACAGGATCAATTTAACAGACAGGCGCGGAGGCCACGGACATGCAACCATACCCTACAACAAATACACAATGATCACAAAAGTAACAGTTCGTCCCAACCCGTTTTATACGGTACTGACGCTTGATGTTTCCTGCGATTCAAACAGGAGCATTATCGTTAGGATGTTTAACGAGGCGGGAAAGATTGTTAAGATGTTCAGCTGGTATCTGGTAAAGGGAACAAACGTCACCTCGATCAATGAGCTGAGCAATCTCGAAAGCGGTTTGTTTTTGCTTGATATTATCGATAATGAGGGCGCTGTTCTTTTTTCCACGAAGATTACAAAAGAATAACAACTTTTTTAATACCAACAACCTTAACAACAACAAATTAAAAAGGAGCTATTGGCCGGCTCCTTTTTTTCATTTTATAGACGTATGGACGCATAGACAATTCGTAATTTGCGGCATGATCAAGTTGTCGGTAAACATCAACAAAATTGCTACACTCAGAAACTCGCGCGGCGGCAACAACCCGGATGTAGTCAAAAGCGCAATCGATGCACAACGGTTTGGCGCTGACGGCATCACGGTTCACCCACGACCAGACGAACGCCACATCCGCTACAACGATGTGAGAGAAATAAAGAAAATCATCACCACGGAATTTAATATCGAAGGCAACTGCCGCGAACAAAAATTCATAGATCTCGTACTCGAAACAAAACCCCACCAGGTAACACTTGTACCCGACGAACTAGGCCAGATAACATCAAACCATGGCTGGGATACGTTTGCCAACAAATCGTACTTAACAGAAATAATAAAACTATTCAAAGACGCTGGCATCCGCACGTCGATCTTTGTTGACCCGGTAGTAGCAATGGTTGAAGGCGCCGCCCAAACCGGCACCGATAGAATAGAACTCTACACGCAAGGGTACGCCGAAGAATATTCTTCCAACAGGGAAAGGGCCATCGAACCTTACATATCTTCAGCAGAAGCAGCCATACGAAACAACCTGGAAATCAACGCTGGCCACGACCTCGATCTTACTAATCTTAAATACTTCGCACAAAACGTACCCGGCTTGAAAGAAGTGTCGATCGGCCATGCACTAATATCCGATGCACTGTACGTAGGTTTTGAAAACGCCATTCAACTTTATCAGCGCCAGCTAAAGTAAGCGCCGCTCAACACAAACTTTTTAAACGCTTTAGCTTTTTTCATAGCTTTCTCTACAAATAACTGTTATGAGAAACGCGCTGTTTACGCTCTGCATTCTTATGTCATGTACTGCCATGGCACAACTTACCACCACCGCCAGCGGCGGAAATAAAAAAGCAATTGTAGGAGAAAGGATCGGTTTAACTGATGTTACGATACATTATGACAGACCCGGCGTAAAAGGTCGTGAAGGAAAGATATGGGGTCAGTTGGTGCCTGTCGGTTTTACAAACCTTGGGTTTGGTAGCGCAAAGTCTGCACCATGGCGTGCAGGAGCAAATGAAAATACGACCATTACATTTTCTACTGATGTCATGTTAGAAGGCAAAGAGGTACCGGCGGGCACGTACGGTGTATTTCTTGCCTACGATCCGAATGAATCGACAATTATTCTTTCAAAGAATTCAACATCATGGGGCGCATACTATTATGATGAGAATGAAGACTTACTTCGGGTAAAAGTAAAGCCTGTAACATCAAATGAATCGAGCGAATGGCTGAAGTATGAATTTGTAAATCAAACCGACAGTTCCGCAACGATTCAACTGGCATGGGAGAAAGTTGCGATTCCTTTTAAGATCGTGACGGACGTTAAGAAGAACCAGGTCGCGAGTTTTCGTAAAGAATTGCGTTCAGACAAAGGATTTACATGGGTGGGATGGAACCAGGCGGCACAATGGTGCGCGCAGAATAATGTAAACCTGGAGCAGGCGTTGCAATGGGCAGATTCCGCTACCAGCACCACTTTTGGAGGCAATACCCAATTTCAAACTTATGCTACAAAGGCGCAGGTTCTGACTGCCCTTGGCAGAGGCGACGAAGCAAATGCATTAATCAGGAGTAACATGCAGTATGCTTCCATGCAGGATATTCATTTTTACGCAAGGCAGTTGCTGAATCAAAAGAAAAATAAAGAAGCGTTTGAACTGTTCAAAGCTAATCACGCTAAATATCCGAAAGAGTTTACTACGTTAATGGGTTTGGCGAGAGGGTATTCTGCCAATGGTGATTATAAAACTGCGTTGAAGTATGCACAGCAGGCGCAGCCGATTGCGCCGGACCCTATGAATAAAAAAGGAGTTGAGGATGCGATTGCTAAATTAAAAGGTGGAAAGGATATGAATCTCTAAGCGAATGCACCTGCCTTGAGAGAAACATGCCTAAAACGAGATTATTTTTTCAGGAGCTCATCCAGTTTCGCATGAAGCTCTGGTCCCCGAAGATTTTTAGCAACAATCTTTCCTGAGGGATCAATAAGAAAATTCTGCGGAATAGACTGCACATTGTACTTACCAGCAACCTCATTACTCCATCCTTTCAAATCCGAAACCTGCGTCCAAACGAGGTTATCGTTTTTGATAGCTTTAAGCCACGGTGCCTTGTTGTTATCAAGGGACACACCAAGGATTGTAAAATTTTTGTCTTTGTATTTATTGAAAGCGTTTACAACGTTGGGGTTCTCTTCGCGGCAGGGCCTGCACCAGCTCGCCCAAAAATCCACAAGCACATATTTTCCACGGAAAGAACTTAAGGCAACGTTTTTCCCTTCCATGTCTGCCTGTGTAAAATCTAACGCCTCCGAACCTATTGAACCAATTTTAGTACTTGCAATCTGCTCTTTCACAATCTTACCAAAGAATCCATTTTGCACGCTCTTATCAAGCAACTGGTAACGCTTTTCGATGATTGATGCATCTTGTTGCATTTCTGCGGTTACCAGTACAACAAAAGGAGCAACCGGGGATGCTTGATGCGATTCTACATATTTGTCAACCTGTGCCTGAATCGATGCGATGTGCTGCTGATATGTCTTCATCGCTGAATCGCTTTTCGCAAGTGTTGGCGTCCGGCTGATTCGCTGGTTCATAGCCGTTAATTCCTGGAAAAGTGGATTGAAAGTAGTCTTGAAGTCTTCGAAATCTTTATGCACACGTGAACCGCTCACCGAAAGATCCTGCACAGCAGCCACGTCGCCGCTTACCGATACTTTCTCATTACCGATAAACAAAACTGATTTTTTTTGTACGCCGTCAAGGTTTAGCTGAAAAAGGTTTGGTTCGGTAAGTGAACCTTGCAGTTCGAAAACGCCACCAGATTTAACCACACTATGGGCAACAGTATCGCTCGGATCGTTTGCGTTCGATAAGCTTACAGGCGTACCCTCAGGAAGGCCTTGTAGATTACCGGATATCACAAATTTCTGTTGTGCCGAAAGTGCGAAAGGTACCAGGAGTATCAGCGCTAAGAATCTTTTCATAGTGTGTGTTTATGGTCGGTGCCGCTCTTGCAAAACGCTTATGACGCTGTGCAAATTATAACCTTTTGCGTTAAGCAAAAGTAAATAGTGGAACAGCAGGTCGGCCGCCTCGCCGAGGAACAGTTCGTCATTAGAATCCTTTGCCTCAATTACCATCTCAACTGCTTCTTCCCCAACTTTCTGTGCAACTTTATTGATACCCCTTGAAAGGAGTTTTTTAACGTATGAATTGTCGTCAGCTCCCGATTTTCTGCTGTCAATTATTCCCTCCAGATACGATAGAAATGCGGGGCCGGTTTGCTCGTTCTTCTCGTTCCAGCACGTATCAGCGCCGGTATGGCACACAGGACCTGTTGGCCGGGCCTTGATCAGGATGGCGTCGTCATCACAATCCGAAAGAATATCTTTCACTAACAGAAAGTTTCCGCTCTCCTCCCCTTTGGTCCATAAACGGTTTTTTGAGCGGCTGAAGAAAGTCACTTTTTGCTCGGCGGTTGTTTTGGTCAGCGCTTCCTCGTTCATGAAACCAAGCATAAGCACTTTGCCAGTGATATGATCCTGTATGATCGCGGGTGCCAGTTTATCGAGGTATTTCGAAAAGTTTATGTTCATTTATCTGGTTTGTAGCAATTAGTGGCGAACTGGAATATGTTTCGATCTTAAAAATCTCTTGAGTTCGGGGATGTCAATCTCGTGAAAATGAAAAATGCTCGCCGCGAGTGCAGCATCCGCCTTTCCATGTTCAAATACATCAGTAAAATGTTCCATTGTTCCGCCCCCGCCGGATGCTATAACAGGCACCGGCAAGTCGTCTGCAAGTTTGCGCGTAATATCAAGCGCAAAACCTTTCTTGGTTCCGTCATGGTTCATCGATGTAAGTAATATCTCGCCGGCACCTTTCGAAACCGCAAGCGCCGCCCAATCGCTGCATTTTGTATCCGTCTTTACACGACCTCCATTAAGATATACATACCATTCGCCGTCTTCTTCCATTTTCGTATCGATTGCAAGCACCACACACTGACTCCCAAATTCATTTGCAAGCCGTTCAATAAGCGTGGGATCTTTGTATGCGGCGGTATTGACAGAAATTTTATCGGCGCCGTTATTTAATAGTACCCTCACATCGTCCACGCTACTTATTCCGCCGCCAACTGTAAACGGGATATTAATTCTGTGCGCTATGCGATTGACAAGCTCGCTCAGCGTTTTTCTCTTTTCGTTGGTCGCCGTGATGTCGAGAAACACCAATTCATCGGCACCTTGTTGCGCATAGAGCGCCCCAAGCTCTACAGGATCGCCAGCGTCGCGGATATTTTCAAAATTTATTCCTTTCACCGTTCGACCATCGCGAATATCAAGGCATGGTATAATTCGCTTGGTTAGCATGCCTGGAATTTTTGCAATTCTTTCAGCGAGATCCTGTTTTCATAGATTGCTTTTCCAACGATGGCTCCATTGCAACCAATGGCGGCAAGCTCATCCAGATCCTGCACCGAGCTAACACCGCCGCTCGCAATAAGGTGCAATGACGGAAACTCGTTGATTATACTTTTATACAACTTTACGGCTGGCCCTTGCAGCAAACCATCCTTCTTTACATCAGTACAGAACACCTGCTTCAGGCCATGGGCAATGTATTTTCGCAAGAAGTCATAAATCCATATGTCCGTCGTTTCCAACCATCCTCCAATTGCAATCTTTTCATCCTTAACATCTGCACCTAACATGAATGATGTTGAGCCAAACTTTTCTATCCACTCAACAAATAATGCTTCATCTTTCACCGCAATGCTACCTATCGTTGCCCATCGCGCCCCTGATTCTAAAACAATAGCAACGTCTTTCTCAGTTTTAATACCTCCACCGAAGTCGATATCGAGCGATGTCTTTGACGCTAACAATTCCAATACTTTCCAGTTTCTGACTGCACCAGCCTTCGCCCCGTCGAGATCAACCAGGTGCACTCTGGTTAAGCCGGCATCCTCAAACTGCTTAGCTACTTCGAGGGGATGTTCGTTATACACCTTAACTGATTCATAGTCACCCTGCGTAAGCCTCACGCATTTTCCATTGATAATATCTATTGCCGGAATTAGTTGCATTACTTTCAATTATTTCAAAGCGAAAAAAAGTTTCTCAATATCTGCTCGCCGACTGCCGCGCTTTTCTCAGGGTGAAACTGCACTCCATAAAAATTATTTTTGTGCAGCGCAGCACTGTATGGATGAACATACTCGGCAGTGGCAATCGTTTCAGCACCTTCCGATGCATAATAACTATGTACGGAATAAACATATGACTGCTCGTGCACGCCGTTAAAAAGATCGGTCTTCAAATGAAAAATATT
Organism: uncultured Chitinophagaceae bacterium; assembly: GCA_963782225.1. Lineage (GTDB taxonomy): Bacteria > Bacteroidota > Bacteroidia > Chitinophagales > Chitinophagaceae > Flavitalea. The sequence goes on along the minus strand of CAWAIQ010000004.1, from coordinate 2,345,112 downwards.
GTTCCATCCAATCTGCGGTACTTTCTCTCTTTGTTCAGGTGAAAATAACTTCACACTCTCATCAAAAATTCCAAGACAAGTGGTATCATTCTCTTCGGTATGCTTACACATCAGTTGCATTCCTAAGCAAATGCCGAGCACGGGTTGCTTCAAATTTATTATTACTTCGTCCAGTCCTCTTTCGCGCAAATAATTCATGGCGCTGCTCGCTTCACCAACGCCAGGAAAAACAACTTTATCAGCGTTTTTTATTGTGTCATGATCATCGGAAACTACTGCGTCGATACCGATCCGCTCAAATGCGTACAGCACCGACTGAATGTTACCGGCATTGTATTTTACAATCACAATATCTTGCTTACCCGATAACGCCATCTATAAAATCTTTTGTTGTTGAACTTATCGAACCCGTTTTATCCAGTGCACGTATATAAGCCGTGCCGATGATAGCACCGTTTGAATATTTGGTGGCCGCATCAAATGTTGCTTTATCCTTTATTCCAAAGCCGATCAGTACAGGATTTTTCAGCTTCATATCTTTCAGTCTCTTAAAATAATCCATCTGGCTGTCCATGCCTTTTTCATTACCAGTTGTAGAAGATGATGACACTGCATATAAAAAGCCAGTACTCAAACTATCCAGTTTGCTGATTCTTTCAGGAGATGTTTCTGGAGTAACAAGAAAAATAAATTTAAGGCCGTACTTGTTGATGATCGTCCCGTACTCAGTTTCAAATTCATATATCGGAAGATCTGGCAGAATCAAACCATCAACGCCTGTTTCCTGGGCGTTCCTGCAGAAGTTTTCAAACCCAAATTGCATAACAGGATTCATATAACCCATCAGGATCACCGGAACCCTGATGTCTTTTCTAAAACTCTTCAGATCGTCGAAAAGGCGCGACATCGTCATTCCATTCTCAATTGCCTTTGCGCTGCTCGATTGAATAACCTGCCCATCGGCAAGCGGATCACTATATGGCATACCGATCTCTATCATGTCGGCACCCGCATCCTGCAAGGCTTTCAACACTTCGAGTGTGCTGTCAACTTTCGGATAGCCCGCCGTGCAATACACATTTAGAACCCGGCTTTTTTTGTTTTCGAATAGTTGGGTGATCCTGTTCATTTTTCAGTGTTATTCATTGCCTTCATGTACGTTCCGAGATCCTTGTCACCTCTTCCGCTCAGGCAGACAATAATATTATCATCGTTCTTAAATTTAAGCTGACCAAGCACCGCGAATGCATGTCCCGTTTCCAGCGCAGGAATAATTCCTTCAAGTTTCGCCACTTCGAATGATGCCTTCAATGCTTCCTCGTCGGTTGCAGACAAAAACTGGCCGCGACCCGATGCATACAGATTCGCATGCATTGGCCCGATGCCAGGATAATCCAAACCCGCCGAAATGCTGTGTGGTTCGGTAACCTGCCCGTCAGCTGTCTGCATTACTAAACTTTTACTTCCGTGAAGTATTCCGGGTGTGCCAAGTTTTGTTGTAGCGGCGCTGAATCCACTGCTTATGCCTAATCCTGCTGCTTCTACGGCTACGATGTTTACCTTTTCTTCGTCGAGGAAGTGGAAGAAGGCGCCGGCTGCATTGCTACCTCCTCCTACGCATGCTACTACATGCTGTGGAAGTTCCGATCCTGTATACTCCTTGAGCTGCCACCTTATTTCTTCACTGATCACACTCTGAAAACGTGATACCATATCAGGATACGGGTGAGGACCAACAACACTGCCGATTATATAATGTGTATCGTGTGGATTGTTGATCCAGTCGCGGATGGCTTCGTTTGTTGCATCTTTCAAGGTTCGGCTACCGCTCTTTGCAGGTATTACCGTTGCTCCAAGCATTTTCATTCGGGCAACGTTCGGTGCCTGGCGCTCAATATCCTTCTCTCCCATGTATACCACACACTGAATGTTTTTGAGTGCGCAGACAGTAGCTGTTGCTACGCCATGCTGACCCGCCCCTGTTTCTGCGATGATGCGCGTTTTACCAAGTTCTAATGCAAGAAGAATCTGGCCGATTGTGTTGTTTATTTTATGCGCACCGGTGTGGCAGAGGTCTTCCCTTTTAAGATAGATGTTCGCGTTATGTTTCTGGCTCAGGCGTTGAGCGTAATATAATGGTGTGGGCCTGCCGGCATAATTTTTCAGAAGATCCCTGAATGATTTCTGGAATTTTGGTGATTCCATAATTTCCAGGTAACGGGTTTTTAGTTCTTCTACGTTACGGTAGAGCATTTCGGGGATGTATGCTCCGCCGAATTCGCCGTAGTAGCCCATTTCATTCGGAATCTTATATGATTTGTTAGACATTTTTTATTTCATTTTAAATCCGCTATAAACTTCTCGACCATCTTCATATCCTTCACACCAGGCGACGTCTCAAAACGGCTATTAATATCAATAGCGAAAAGCGCTTTAGAAACCGGTTCCTCCTGAAATTCTTTTAAAGCCTTTGTATCTTCCGCCTGGATACCTCCACTCAAAAAGAAGGGTTTGCCTATACTGTGTCCCTTCAAAATATTCCAATCAAACTTTTTACCAGTGCCTCCATAACCGGCTCCCATCGTATCAAACATAAACATGTCACAAACGTCCATGTATGGCTTAATCATCCAGTCAATCGAATCGTTATCACTCAGGCGAAACGCTTTGACGACCGAAACATAATCCGCAATGCGTTCGCAATACTTCGGCGATTCATCACCATGCAACTGCACCATGTGAAGCCTGCACTCATCTACCATTAAAAGAACTTCCTCCACCGACGCATTCACAAACACCCCCACCTTGTTGATCGTATTTATTTTTTTGATCTGGGCAGAAGTCATATGTCGAAACACATACCTCTGTGACTTCGGATAAAAAATAAATCCCGCAAAGGTTGCGCCTATGCCGGGCAGTTGCTCTACCTGCTCAAGCATGGTCATTCCACAAACTTTTATTCTCATGTGCCATGTACTTTCACATTGGTGAAAGTGTTTTTAAGTGTTGAACAAATGAGGCAAAAGCAATCGCCGGGTCGTTTTGTTTCATAAAGCTTTCTCCCATCAGGAAACCTTTATAACCAGCCGACCTTAACTTATGAATAGTATCAGTATCAGTGATGCCACTCTCAGAAATTTTTATTTTGTTCGCCGGAATCTTCTCCGACAGTTCGATAGACCGGTTAACATCAACGGTAAATGTTTTCAGGTCGCGGTTGTTCACACCCACCACATCACAATCATCACAAATATGTATCAGCTCATCTTCGTTATGAATCTCGAGCAACACCTCCAGGCCAAGACTTTTAGCAAACGAAGCGAGTCGTTTTACATCAGCGGGAGTAAGACAAGCAGCAATTAAGAGAATCACATCTGCACCCATTGATTTCGCTTCTACCAATTGATACTCATCTACTATGAAATCTTTTCTTAGAATGGCGATATTATTCACTCTTGCCGCTTCAAGATCTTCCTTAGATCCACCAAAAAAATGGGAATCAGTAAGCACCGACAACGCCGCCGCCCCATTGAATGCGTAAGCCGAAGTAACATCAACAACATCCGCATTTGCGTTGATCATCCCCTTAGAAGGGGAACGTCTTTTAAACTCAGCGATAATACCTGTGCTACCAGGTTGCGATAAACTTTTGCTGATTGATATCACCGGTCTGCCAAACGAAACAGTACTTTCAAGTGTTGCGACGGAGACATTCTTCTTCGATTGCGCTACTTCCCCGCGTTTGTGTTCAATTATTTTATCGAGAATGTTCATTATTGCAATGCGATTAACTTTTCCAGGCCCTTATATGCTTTTCCGCTCTCAAGGCTTTCGACTGCTGCCTGGAAGGCGTCGTTGTAACTTTTATAATTCCCGGTGCAATTTAGGGCCATTGCGGCATTAGCCAGCACTACCGCATTCTGCGCCCACGTGCCATTGCCCCTGAGGATGGTGAGGAACAGGTTGGCCGCCTCCTCTGGTGTGTTTCCGCCCTGTATATCCTGGGCATCCACCAGCCGTTTGCCAAGCTGTTCAGGTGTCATAATCCTTTCACCCTGCGCCGTAATAACTTTTGTATCGTTTGTGAGCGAAATTTCATCATATCCGTCAAGCCCGTGAATAATGGTAAAGGCTCTTCCGGTTTGTTGCAGGAGGTAATTGTAAATTCTCGCCATCTCCAGGTTATACACTCCTACCAACTGAAAAGAAGGAAACGCAGGGTTAACCATCGGTCCGAGCATATTAAAAAATGTGCGCACACCAAGACTCTTCCTGATCGGCCCAACCGTCTTCAACGCCGGGTGAAATATTGGGGCATGCAGGAAGCATAGGTTCGCCTCCTCAACTTCCTTCTTCAATTGATCATTATCGGTTTTGAAACGATAACCCATCTTCTCCATCACGTTCGATGCTCCGCTAATTGAAGTAGCGCCATAATTGCCATGCTTCGCTACTTTTTGCCCGGTACCGGCAACAATAAAACATGCGAGCGTGGAAATATTGAAAGTATTTTTTCCATCGCCGCCTGTACCTACGATATCGATCACAGAATAATCTTTCAAATCAACCTTCAGGCAAAGTTCTAACAGCGCATCTCTGAACCCTTCCAATTCGGCAATAGTAATACTACGCATAAGGAACACCGTTATAAACGATGATATTTCTGCATCGGAGAATACGCCTTTGGAGATATTCATGAGCACTTCCTTTGCCTCATTGCGGGGCAACGTTTTATGCTCGAATAAGTATTGAAGAATCTTTTTCATGCTATTGTTTCAACCAGTTTTTAAGAATTGCTTCGCCCTGCGGCGTCAGCACACTTTCGGGATGGAACTGAACACCTTGCACATCATATGTTTTGTGTTGCAAGGCCATGATATAACCGTTATCATCTTCCGCAGTGATTTCAAGATCGTTGGGAAACTTGTCTTTCGAGATGATCCAGCTGTGATACCTGCCTACTTCAAATTCCTGGGGTAGCCCATCGAACAGTTCGCTCGAACCATTGACCACATGACAGTTTGTTGAGATCCCGTGATATACACGACTCAAATTGAGAAGCTCGCCGCCAAACGCCTCTCCGATTGCCTGGTGGCCCAAACAAACACCGAGTATAGACTTCGACGAAGCATACTCTTTTATTAAAGGAAGAAGCAAGCCCGCCTCGGACGGAACTCCGGGACCGGGCGACAAAATGATCTTGTCATATTCCTTCACTTTCTCAAGGGGAATCTGATCGTTGCGTACCACATCAACTTTTACCGGCAATATCTTTTCAACAAGATGTACCAGGTTGTAGGTGAAAGAATCGTAGTTATCAAAAACAAGAATTTTCATTATGCTTAGATAGGGTTATGCTATACTTTTTGCTGCGACGATGGCCGTCTTTAGCGCATTGAGTTTATTGTTTACTTCCTGCAATTCGCTTTCAGGATTAGAGGCGGCTACAACGCCGGCGCCAGCCTGGTAATTCAGATGATTATTTCTGCTGAGCAACGTGCGGATCATGATCGCGTGATTGCAGCTGCCATCAAATCCCATGAAGCCGATGCCACCGCCATAATAACTTCTTTCTGTAGGTTCAAATTCATCGATCAGTTGCATGGCCTTGAATTTCGGCGCACCACTTAATGTACCTGCCGGAAATGTGCGTGCTAACAGATCAAACGGGTTACTACCGTCACGAACACTACCTACAACCTCACTCACCAGGTGAATTACGTGCGAGTAATATTGTATCTGCCTGTATTGGCGCACCTTCACATCATCGCATAACCTGCTAAGATCATTACGGGCGAGATCAACCAGCATTACGTGCTCGGCATTTTCCTTCGCATCTTTCAAAAGCTCCTGCGCTTTTTGCTGGTCTGTTTTTTCATCTCCTGTTCTTTTGAACGTGCCGGCAATTGGATGCACAACGGCCTGGCCATTGCTGATAATGAGTTGCGCCTCTGGCGACGATCCCATCAAACGATAGTCACCGTAGTCGAAATAAAATAAATACGGTGAAGGATTGATAGAACGTAACGCACGGTAAACGTTGAATTCGTCACCCGTAAAAGTTTGTTTGAAACTTCTGCTGAGAACAATTTGAAACACGTCGCCCCGATAGCAACTTTGAATACCTTTTGTTACCATCTCGCGGTAGTCCTCATCCTTCATATTTGAAGTCTCGCTGCCTTGTGCATCAAACGGATAAACAGGTACGTCTTTACTTCTGATGAGTGACTCAACCACTTCTATCTCACTATTAACGCCTGGAAAAATATTCTCGCAGATGTAAAGTTCATCTTTGAAATGATTGATAGCAATTACATATTGATAAAGCCGGTAGCGCGCGAGCGGAATTGCTTTGTCTGGAGTATTTCTTTTGTTCAGCTTAAGCGTATCGAAAAATTGTACCGCATCGTAGGTGGTGTAGCCATATAAACCCTGGGCGAAACGTTCAACCTTATCTTCCCCTTTTACAATTTCATATCGCTGCATATATTGCCACAACTGCTCGGGAACAGCAGAGGCATCTTTAATAGCGGCCTTTTCAACAGGCTGCCCGGGATATTTTGTTTCGATACTGTTGAGGGTGCTTATCTCAATACCACCAATTGCATTGATGCCGATAAACGAAAAGCTGTTATCCGCTACATGGCTATCTGTACTTTCGAGTAGTACGGTATCCCTGAACCGGTCACGAACCCTCAGGTAAATACCTACCGGCGTATAAACGTCGGCAAGCATTTTTTTGCACCTTGTTTCTAATTTGATCTTCTTCATTATACATTCAAATAAAAAGCCCCGGTTTGTACCGGGGCCCTAAATATTATTACAAGTATAGTAATAGCATTACCTGCCCCGCTCGGAGAAAGTATGCCACCACCACAGTTGAGTTGTAAATTTCATGAATGCAAATATGGTGAAATTTCTTATTAATACAAAAATTTCTATAACACGCCCTTCGTACTGGGGAGGTAATTGCTTAGCGGGTCGCGGGTTACAGCCATGCGGATCGCCTTGGCAAAGGCCTTGAATATCGCCTCGATTTTATGGTGCTCATTCGTGCCGTGGCATTCGATATTCAGGTTGCATTTTGCAGCATCGCTGAACGACTTGAAAAAATGGAAGAACATCTCCGTTGGCATTTCACCAATCCGCTCACGTACAAATTCCGCATTCCACACGATCCAGCTTCTTCCCCCAAAGTCAATAAGCACTTTTGCTTCGGCATCGTCCATTGGCAAGGCGAAGCCATAACGCGCCATGCCGCGTTTATCCGCCAGCGCAAGAGCAAACGCTTCACCCAGCGCAATGCCCGTGTCTTCTATGGTATGATGCTCATCAATGTGAAGATCACCATTTGCACGAATCGTAAGATCCATTTTACCATGCCTTGCTACCTGGTCGAGCATGTGGTCGAAGAAGGCAAGACCTGTGATCACTTTCGATTTACCTGTACCATCGATGTTAAGATCGATCCTTATCTGCGTTTCATTCGTATTCCGCTCATGTACAACATGACGGAGGCCCGATTTTAGAAACTGGTAAATATCTTTCCAGTCGGTAGTTTCAAGTGCTACGACGTCGTTTAATTGCACCGCTTTACCAGATACTTCTGCTGCTCCCAGGTTCGGGTCATTATTTAACCATATGGCTTTACATCCAATATTTTTTGCAAGCTGCACATCTGTGATCCTGTCGCCAATTACGAATGAATTTGGAATGTCGTAGCCAGCATTGTTAAGATATGGTACAACCATGCCCGGGTTCGGCTTACGGGTATATGCGTTCTCCGAAGCGAGCGTACGATCAATAAGTATGTTGCTGAATTTTATTCCTTCTCCTTCGAGCGAACGCATGATGAGTTCATGAGCGGGCCAGAAGGTATTTTCCGGAAATGAACTACTACCAAGCCCATCCTGATTGGTGATCATTACTAACTCGTAATCAAGCTCACGCGCAATTCTACCCATGTATTCAAACATTTGCGGATAGAATGTCACCTTTTCAAAAGCATCTACCTGGTACGTTGGAGGTACTTCTTTAATAAGCGTACCATCCCTGTCTATGAAGAGAACGCGTTTCATTCGGCACGGAGCTTTTTTACCTCTGCTTCTTTTACCTGGCTCGCCTTGTTTCCAAAACTATTTCTTACATATGTTAATACATCAGCAATTTCCTGGTCGCTGAGGGTTGCAAACGATGGCATCACATTATCGAATGTTTCATCGTTCACTTCAATTTCTTCGTCCATTCCTTTCAAGACAACGTTGATAAGTGTTTTTTTATCACCCAATACCCATTTCGTTTTTTTCAATGGAGGGTTCATCCCCGGCACGCCCGAACCATTTGCCTGGTGGCAGGCAAGGCAGGTGCTTTCATACACGGTCTTGCCCCTTTCTATGGATGCTTTCAACGCGTCTTGTTTTGGGTCTGTAAATCCCGATGATATCGCTACAGCAGCGGCAAAAACTAAAACAATACAATACTTCATTACAAAAGTCTCTTTTTATCGCCCCGGAGGGCGGATTGTGATTTCTGTTTTTAGCCTGTCGAAATTTAGTTTGTATAAGAAACCTTCCAGATGTTGCCCGACACTGAATCTGAAATATATAATGATCCATCTTTCGCAACGGCCAATCCACATGGACGTGTCTTTGCTTCGTCAGGTGATTCAATTTCAGGAGCACCAATAAACCCGTCTGCGAACACTTCGTATTCGCCATGTAGTGCACCACCCTGCAAAGGAACAAACACAACGTTGTAACCTTTTTGTTTCTGTGGCGCCCTGTTCCATGAACCATGGAATGCAATGAATGCGCCGTTCTTATATTTTTCCGGAAACTGGCTGCCGGTATAAAATATTAAATCATTAGGTGCCCAATGGCCCGGAAATGCTGCAACAGGTGTATCAACACCTTCGCATCTTCCCTGCTTTACTTTGTCGCCGCCATATTCAGGTGCAAGAATTTTTTTGCTCTGCATCTGATCATAATAGCAATATGGCCATCCGAAGTCTGACCCTTTTTTTACGCGCATCATTTCTTCTGCGGGTAATTCAGCGCCTTGTTCTTCATTGTACATGTCGGGAAACATCTGAAATAAACCATCACGACCATGTTGGGTAGCGTACAGGTCATTTACTTCATCATTCCATTCAACACCCATTGCGTTGCGGATACCGGTTGCATACCGTGAACCATCTTTATAGGTCTGATTAAGTTTGTCTGCTTTAAATTGCCAGATGCCACCAGTGCTATCCAGCAGTGAACATGGATCCATTCCTTTTGATCCGTTCTCCCTGTCCTTCTCCTGGCATGAATTGGAGGGTGCACCGATGGTCACATATAAGTTGCCGTCGTTATCGAGCGTAATCGGTTTTGCTTCATGCTGTCTTTTTGCAATGAGGCCGGTAACAATTTTTTCGGGCTGTTGCTTTGCATCTACTTCGCCCTTTGCATTCATTTTAAATCTGAATACTTCGCTGTTAGTTGATGCATATACATAACCATTTTTTATAGCGATGCCTGTTCCCGCAAAATCGCCGAATGAATTTACCACCCTGGCTTTCCCGTTTGTTTCGCGGAGAACGATGATTCCTTTGCCACCCTTAAGTTTGTCTAGCTTCACATACAGGTCACCGTTAGGCGCTACGGCGATATGACGGTTTTTACCAATACCCTCAGCGACAGACACAGCTTTGAAACCGGCCGGCAGCTTCAGAGTTACATCAGCTTTCGGATGTTTAACTTTCGTTGAATCGTTTGAATAGACTCCTGCAAAAGAGAAAGATAAAAATGCAGCGAGCAGAAATTTTACAGCGACTGATTTCATGATGATATGATTTACTTGGACAGGCGGTAAATTTACCACTTTATTGAGCCTGAAATTCACTAAGTGCCTCCAGCAGCGTTTTATTTTCGTCCGGCGTGCCGACTGTTATCCGGAGGCATCCTTCACAAAGTTCTACACGGCTGCGGTCGCGCACTACAATTCCCTTCCCGAGGAGAAACTGGTAGATTTCTGACGCTGCCGTAACCTGGACGAGCAAAAAGTTTCCATCTGACGGATGAACCATTTTAACTACCGGCACTTTCGGCAGCTCTTCTTCCAGCATTATCCGTTCCTTCACGATCTCGCGAATCATTTCATTCACCTCTCCTACTTTATCAAGGGCCTGCAACGCCAGTTCCTGTGAAGCCTGGTTGATATTATAAGGTGGCTTTATGCGATTCATGATGTTAATAATGTCAACAGATGCGAAACTCATGCCTACACGAAGCGCGGCGAGCCCCCAGGCTTTCGACAGCGTTTGCATCACCACCAGGTTGGGATATTCTTCCAGTTCACGTGAAAAAGAACGGAACCGCGAGAAGTTGATGTACGCTTCGTCGATCACTACCAGGCCATGATAATTGTTCAGCAACACTTCTATATCAATACGGTCAAGAGAATTGCCTGTAGGATTGTTTGGCGAACACAAAAAAATGAGCTTTGTGTTTTCGTCGACTGTGTCTGCAATGCGCGGCACATCAAGGTCGTATGCGGCAGTCAACGGAACCTTCCTGATTTTTACATCATTAATGTTCGCGCTCACCTCATACATTCCGTAGGTGGGCGGACAAATAATAATATTATCTATACCCGGCTCACAAAACGCGCGAAGCAAGATGTCGATACATTCATCGCTACCGTTGCCGAGGAAAATATTCGTCACCGGAATACCTTTTATTTCGCTGATCTTTTCTTTCAGCTTTATCTGCAAAGGATCGGGATAGCGGTTGTACCACTTTGTAAGAGGCGAACCGAAACTATTTTCATTTGCATCGAGAAAAACGTTTGCCTCGCCTTTAAATTCATCTCTTGCAGATGAGTAAGGCACCAGGTTTTTTATATTGGGACGAACGAGGACGTCAAGATCGAAGCTCATAAATTGCTGTTTTTTGATAAGAAATCGCGCCTGATACGAACTGCTTCGGCATGCGCCGTTAATCCTTCCGCTTCTGCCATCACTTCAACTGCCGGAGCAATGTTTTTCAATCCTTCTTCGGTTAGATGCTGAAACGTAATCTTCTTTACAAAACTATCAACACTAACGCCGCTGTATGTTCTTGCGTAACCATTAGTAGGAAGCGTATGATTGGTACCGCTGGCATAATCGCCTGCGCTTTCGGGTGAATAATTCCCGATAAATACCGAGCCTGCATTAATCACTTGTTCCGCTAATTCAAGCGCATCTTCACAACTTAAAATAAGATGTTCCGGGGCGTATTCATTAAGCAGGTCAATGGCTTCCTGTTTGTTCTGTACGAGAAATGTTTTACTGTTTTCAAGCGATTGCAGAGCAAACTCTTTACGTGGAAGTTTTTCTACCTGTTGCCTGATCTCTTCCTGCACCAGTTGTATGAGCGGTTCGTAGTCGGTCACCAGCATCACCTGGCTATCGGATCCGTGTTCGGCCTGCGATAACAAATCTGCGGCAACAAAAGAGGGCACTGCAGTTTTATCAGCATAAACCGCTACCTCGCTGGGTCCTGCAGGAAGATCGACAGCTACCCCGAACTTTTCTGCCATCAGTTTCGCGGCGGTAACATACTGGTTACCGGGACCGAAAATCTTGTTGACTTTCGGAATTGTTTCTGTGCCCAGTGTCATGGCTGCGATAGCCTGCGCACCACCCACCTTAAATATTTTTTCTATTCCGAGGTATCCTGCAGCTGTTATTATAGCGGGATGTATTTTCCCTTCGGGAGATGGCGGGCTGCAAATGATAATCTCTTTACAGTTCGCAAGAATTGCCGGGATCGTAAGCATTAGCACCGTCGAAAATAGTGGCGCGGTGCCACCAGGGATATAGAGCCCAACTTTTTCGATGCCTACATTCTTTCTCCAGCAAACTACGCCCGGCATTGTTTCGATCTTTTCCACCGGAGGAATTTGCTTGCGATGAAAAGCGGTAATATTTTCGGCTGCAAGTTTGATAGCATCGAAAAGTTCCGAACTGATCTGGTTGAGCGCAAAATATTTCTCCTGGGCGGTAACCTCGAACGATTCGATTTCTGCTTTATCAAATTCGGCAGTGAATTTCCGCAAGGCTTTGTCGCCTGACTTTTTTATTTCTTTGAAGATCGGCGCAATTTTGTCTTCAAGAACCTGGAAGTCGAGGGCTGGTCTCGCTAATAATTCTTTAAGATCGTTGGTTGCCGGGTTTTTGTAGATTTTCATAAGATCATCTTTTCAATAGGTACAACAAGTATTCCCTGCGCACCCGCGTCTTTCAGTTTTTCTATGATATCCCAAAATTCATTTTCACTAAGCACGCTATGCACACTGCTCCAGCCAGGCTCTGCAAGCGGCAAGACGGTAGGACTCTTCATACCGGGTAAAAGACCAATGATGGTCTGCAGATTTTCGTTGGGTGCATTAAGCAGAACATATTTGTTGTTCTTCGCCTTTTTTACAGCGCGAATGCGGAATAAAAGTTTCTCTAGTAAAACGTTTTGTTCTATCGAGATACTTTTATTTTTTATCATTACTGCCTGCGACTGAAGAATAGTTTCAGCTTCCTTTAATCCATTAGCAAAAAGTGTAGAGCCGCTGCTTACCAGGTCTACTATTGCATCGGCCAAACCGATACCGGGGGCTATTTCCACGGAGCCGCTGATCTCGTGTATTTCGGCGTTCACTTTATTATCCTTCAAAAACTTTCCCACTATGCCGGGGTATGACGTTGCAATCTTTTTTCCCGCCAGGAACGTAATATTATCGTAGTTTTCTGTTCTGCTAACGGCAATAGACAGCCGACATTTACCGAAACCAAGTCTTTCAACTACATCGATGCTTTTGTTTTTCTCATAGACTACATTTTCACCCACAATACCGATATCAGCCACTGCGTCTTCAACGTATTGGGGAATATCGTCGTCGCGGAGAAAATAGATTTCGAGTGGAAAGCTATCCGATTCCGTTTTGAGTTTGTTGGCGCCATTTTTTATTTCGATACCACAATCTTTCAATAGTCGCACCGAGTCATCGTGAAGGCGACCTGATTTCTGAATGGCGATCTTAAGCTTGCTGCGGTCCATGAGTTGGTTTGTTTAATGCAAAAAAATAAGGGCCTACCTGAGTAAGCCCTTACTGTATTCCTTGACATGCGCAAACAACACCGGCCTACCCTGCGAGGTAAGTATGATGGTGGTGTATGTGCAATGTGAATTTCATAATGTGCCGCAAAAATAAACGGTATTCCCTTTTAACAAAAATTTTTTTGACAATTAGAGTTAAATTTATGGCTGGTAACAACCATACCCATGTACAAACTGTCTTTATAACACTGTGAAATTTACACTGATCACCATACTTTTCTTTATAAGCGCCAGCGCCGTCCATTCACAAACGCTGGACTCCATCTTCTTCAATTTATATACGGACAGCCTTAAGAAAGGCACCTATAACTATATCAACGTTGAAGGGCACTTCACCGACGGCACCTACCTGCCTTTGGGCGAAAAGGAAATAAAACTCAGCTCCAGCGTGGGTAAATTCACTGGTAACAGCCTTTTTATCGACAGCTCATTTGCCCTGGACAAGGTAACGATCAAAGCGGCGGTGATACGCAATCCGCGTTTAAGCAGCGAGGTAAGTATATATATTAAGAAGTCGCCGGACGACGAGAAGCTTCCAACTCTTGATGAAGTAATAAAAGGAAAGAAGACCTCTTCAGATTCAATTCCCAAAAAACGGCGGTCGAGAAGCAAAAGTGCTTAGGCCTTAGCCATTGCAGCTTTCATCTTCTGAGCATCTTCCAGGAACTTTGCAAGACCCAGGTCAGTAAGCGGATGCTTCAGCAATCCGAGAATGGGTTCAAGCGGACAGGTACAAACATCTGCTCCGGCTTCGGCGCATTTTACAATGTGCAGTGAACTCCGGATAGAAGCCGCGAGAATTTCGGTTTTGTATCCCTGTAACTGGTAGATATGAGCGATCTGGGCGATGAGTTCAACACCGTCCCAGCTTGCATCATCAATCCGTCCTATAAAAGGAGAAACATAGGTAGCGCCTGCCTTGGCGGCGAGGATAGCCTGACCCGCTGAGAAAACCAGGGTACAATTGGTTTTGATACCGTTGTCGGAGAACCATTTGAGGGCCTTGACGCCATCCTTGATCATCGGCACTTTTACCACGATGTTTGGATGGATAGCAGCCAGTTTTTTACCTTCTTCAATGATCTCGTCGAATTTGGTAGATATAACTTCGGCACTCACGTCGCCATCGACCAGTTCACAGATCCTCTTATAGTGCTCGATCACCCCTTCCTCACTCTTAATGCCTTCTTTCGCCATCAATGAGGGGTTGGTCGTCACTCCGTCCAGGATGCCCAGGTCGTGGGCTTCTTTGATCTGGGCGAGATTAGCAGTATCTATGAAAAACTTCATGAGTGGTTTATTAAATAAAAATCGGCAGATTACTTACATCGCACCGCTACAACCGCCTACCCTTGCTATCTTCCGATCCTGGGGGAGTTCAGCAGGAGCTGGTCGTGTAAGACCTGCCGGACGCGAAAATAGAGGAAAATAAAATGCAGAGCAGAATAAAAAAGCAAAAAAGTTCTGTGATAAATTTTTGCTTCTAATGTTAAAAAAACATTAACTTCACGGGCACAAAAAAAGCCCTCCTAAGAATAGGACGGCCTCTAACGATTGCTTGCCATATGAAAATCTTAAATAGTATGTTCTGTGCTGAGTTTCACAGCTTACTATCGAAATGAGCCTCTACGATTCTTTGCTTCAACGATTGCCTGCTATATGAATTCCCTTTCGACAATACAAATATATAGCAGCGTATGGTGTCTTTAATTCCAACAATTAAGTCATATTATGATGTCCAATAAGCCGGGCATCTCAAGGAAACCCGCGCCAGTCGTAGCTTTGCCCCGAACTAATTCATTATGTCCAGCCGATATTCCGATATACTCTTTCAGCTCATTCACTCTCTCGAAAAGGCCGAAAAACGCCATTTCAAACTGTATATAAGACGAAACTCGGCTAAAGAAGACCTGAAAATCGTCCAACTGTTCGACGCGCTCGATAAAATGCAGGAATACGACGAGAAACTGGTGCTGAAAAAACTTCCCGGAACGGAAAAACCCCAGCTTTCCAACCTTAAAACGCACTTATACAGGCAGCTTTTAGCGAGTCTGCGCCTCCTAAAGCGAGCCGAAAACCTTGACCTCGAACTGAACGAGCAGCTCGACTACGCCCGTATATTATATTATAAGGGCCTATACCTCCAAAGCCTCAAGATCCTCGAGAAAGTAAAAGAAACGGCAATCGCCTATCACCAGGATACGATACTCATCCAGGTTATATCGCTTGAAAAGAAAATTGAAACGCTCCATATCACCCGGCGCCTGCAGGATAAGGCCGACCACCTTGCCATGGAAGCCAACGAAGTGCATGAGCGCAGGAAGATGATCACCCAACTTTCGAATCTCGCACTTACAATTGTATAGCTGGTATGTGAAGAACGGGCACGCGCGTAATGAAAAAGATGAAAGCGGTGTAAAACAATTCTTCAAAGAACATCTTCCCGCAGATGCGAATAAGTCTACCGGCTTTTACGAACGTCTTTACCTCCATCAGAGCTATGGATGGTATTCGTTCATCCGGCAGGATTTTATTCAATACTACCGTCACGCGAAAAAATGGGTTGACTTGTTCCACGAAAATCCGGAGATGATCAACGTTGAAACCGGTCACTATATTAAAGGAATGCACAACCTGATGAACGCACATTTCGATCTGCGTAATCATCAGCAGCTTGATATTGTTTTAGATGAGCTTGAAAAGTTTGAGCCCGCACATGTTGTTCAACATAATGACAACTTCCGTGTGCAGGTTTTTGTATCCACGCAACAGGCAAAGATCAACCGGCATTTTATGCGTGGTACTTTTTCAGAAGGGCTTTCACTCATTCCGCATATCGAAGCGAAGCTCGAAGAATATGCATTGTTCCTCGACAAACATCGCATACTCGTATTCAACTATAAGTTTGCGTCGCTGTATTTTGGCAGCGGTGATTATAATGCAACGATTGATTATGTTCAGAGAATTATAAATGAACCTGTTGACCTTCGCGGCGACCTGCATTGCTACGCGCGGCTGCTACATTTGCTTGCGCATTATGAACTTGGAAATTTTGGTTTGATGGATTCGCTTACTAAATCGGTTTACCGGTTTATGGCGAGGATGGAAAATCTTACAGTGATTGAAGAGGAGATATTCAGGTTTTTAAGAAACTCGTTACAACTTTCACGACACAGGGTTCGCCAGGAACTCGATAAATTTCTTGATAAAATCAAGCACCTTGAAAAGAACCGTTTTGAAACGCGTTCATTTGCTTACCTGGATATTATTTCGTGGGTAGAAAGCAAGGTGTATAATAAGCCGATGAGTGAGGTGATCTACGAGAAGTTCCTGAACAGCAGGAAGAGAAATTACCGGGATATCGCTGCCTAAATAATGAAAAAGGATTAATAGGATAGATTGTGGTTCAACTTTCATCCTATTAATCCTTAAATCATATCAAATCCCAGGCGGTTTTCATAGTTCTATTTATTTCATTCCATTTGGAAAAGGTCGTATCTAATTGTGTTTTATAAAATTATGGGGATCAGAAAAACTGACCAATAGAAAATATACCCACCACATGTGGAATATACTGTTAATAGCCCTTCATTGCGCTTTGTTTCATTTGTGAAGCCAGGTCGCGACCAAGATATCGCTCCGCAAACCCGTGAATAAGATAGATAACAGGGGTAAATAAGATGGCAATCACAAATTTGTAGGTGTATGATGTGAGCGCCCATGCGGTGCATTGGCCAATACTCACTCCACGGAAAAGATAGAAAGCAATATATGTTACCACGAAGCTGTCGATCAGCTGCGAAACCAGTGTGCTTAATGTAGCGCGCATCCAGATGCGGTTTTCGCCTGTAAGAAATTTTATTTTTCTGAAAATAAATGCATCAGCAATTTGTCCGATCAGGAATGCGGCAAGTGATCCAACAATTATATTCATTCCCTGGCCGAATATTGCGGAATATGCTGCCTGCATATCGGGCACTCCGGCATTGAGGTATTCGACGTGAGCCAGTAGCTGGTGTCTGGTGATGTATGAATGGCAAAATAGAAAACAATAAATGCAAATGCGATGAGTGCGGCAGTGAGTACCGAAAGAAACCGGACACCTTTTACTCCGTAATATTCATTGATGATATCCGTCATTACAAAGATCACTGGCCATGGCAACACACCAACAGATAAACTAAAAGAAAGATGATCCGTATTTAATAAGGAGAAATCTGCGCGGTCGATATTGAGCGTGTCTTCGAGCGAAAATATCTTTACACCGATTACTTCTGCAATAAGAGCGTTGGCAACAAAAAATCCTCCAAGAATGATGAACAATCTTGTCGGTCTGTCTTTGATAATGTTATGGATCATTTCAATAAAAGTATTGCCTGAAAAACAAAGAACAAAAAATTTGTAATGACGAGCCAGAGTGGAACAAACCTGCTGATTGGCTTACGGTTCAGTTTGATGAACAGGTATATCAGGTTGATGACTGCATTAAGCACGATGGCCACGACGAGACCAAGCGTCACTATGGTGGACACGATAACGCCTTCTTTGAGACTGGGTGCAAACCTCAGCAGGAATGTAACCAGGAAACAGAGATTACAAAGAAATGCGACGCGTGAAAAGAAGATCAGCTGAGGCATACGCAACAGTCTATTTTACAGCAACGGCAATTTGTTCGTCGGCTGTTCCATAATATATAAACCACTTGTTGTTGAAGTACACAAGGCCTTCAAGAAAGCACACGTTGTTTACCTGCCCTGTTATTTCATATGGCTTATCGGGACGGAAGAAAGTTTCGTCAGTTCTGTCGATGATCCTGAACGGATCGTTTTTATCGGCAAGGATCTGGCCGGCTGAATATGTTCCTTTTGGAAGATTTGGATCGCCGTAGTCGGGACTGTTTCTGCTATTATAAATGAATACGATTCCGGCGTCGGTGAGAAGGGCGGGAGGACCCGGTTCAACGAGCTGGCTATCGAATTTTCCTTTTCGCGGTCCGAATGCTATTTTAAACGCTTCGTAGTTGCGGAGTGAGTCGAATTGTTTTTTTGTTGGATCTGTTTCCGGGATAGGTGTCCAGTCTACCAGGTTTGGCGAGGTGGCGAGATAGATATTTGATTCTCCCCAATACATCCAGTACTTGCCATTGATTTTGGCTGCAACGAGCTTGTTCCCTTGCTTGCGTGTGATGATGGAACCGGCCTTGGACCAGTAGTTAAGGTATTTGCCGTTTTCAGCTTTGGCGAAAACAGAGCCGTGTTTTTTCCAGGTGATCAGATCTTTAGAAGAGGCTACGAACAAGCGGGCGGTAGTACCGTCGTATGCGGTGTACGTCATAAAGTATGTGCCCTTTTCATCTTCCACGATGCGGGGATCTTCAACGCCACCCTCCCATTCATACTTTTTGAATTCGTCGTTCATGGGGTAAAGAACGGGTTGTTGCCTGCGGGTGAAGTGTATGCCGTCGGTGCTTTCGGCTAAGCCTATCCTTGACACACCGGCATATTTCTGAACGGTATCTTCTGCACGGTAGAGAAGGTATACTTTACCGTTGCGCACGATTGCAGCGGGGTTGAACACATACCGTTCTTCCCATGCCACCTGTTTGTTTAAAATCGGGTCGTTGAAGGTGAGTGGCCCTGGCGTAAGAATCGGGTTCGCGGAATCTGTTTTTGTGAATGGCGCAAGCATCCAGGGTTTATGCTGCGAAAAGCATGTTGTTTGATAGGAGATTACAGATGAGAATTAGTAGCAGGCAAGGTTTCATATTCATTAATAAATGTAATAAAAGCCAGTAAGCTTTAGCATATTTAGTTAATTTGCCCACCAATAATTATTTGATAATGAATAAGTCATTGTGGCAAAAGGTTCAGCCGCACGTTATAGCCATCGCAGTGTTTTTTGTGATCGCCTGCATTTATTGCTTACCGGCTTTCAAGGGTTTGGTAGTGAGCCAGGCCGATATGACTGGTTGGAAAGGGATGGCGCAACAGTCGATCGAGTTCAAGGAAAAATATGGATACTATCCGTTATGGACCAACAGCACGTTCAGTGGTATGCCGGCATTTCAGATCGCTATGGAATCGAGGCACAACATTACGATAGCATGGCTGCATCATTTATTCATTCTTTTTCTTCCTGAACCTGCAGGATTATTCTTTTTGTCGTGCATAGGCTTCTACATTCTCAGCATGACCCTCGGCATCCGTAACCGTATCGCGATATTAGGTTCACTGGCCTATGCATTTGCTTCTTATAATGCTGTGATCGTTGCAGTAGGCCACACTACAAAATTTTCGGCGATGGGTTATGCGCCAGCTGTAATAGCAGGCTTAATATTATTAACGCAGCGGCGATATTTACTTGGCTTTATTGTAACGTTAATATTTACCACGCAGCTGTTTTTCCAGAACCACGTTCAAATCGCCTATTATACTTTCCTGATTGCATTGTGCCTCGGCATCACCTATGCAGTGCATGCCATCCGCAGAAAAGAACTCGCACATCTTGCGAAAGCCGCAGGCCTCGCGGTGGTTGCGGGAGTACTGGGCCTACTTTCATTTTCCGTAATGCTTCTTCCCACCTATTCGTACTCAAAAGAAACGATGCGCGGTGGCAGATCGGAATTAAGTGCACCCGGCAATGAACAGAACAAATCTAAAGGTGGGCTTGATAAAAGCTATGCATTCGAATATAGCTATGGCATAACTGAAGTACTCACTATGGCGGTGCCGCGAATGTTTGGCGGAAGCAGCGGAGAGATGCCAGAGGGCTCCAAAACATCCAAAGTATTTGCAGACGACCTGGGAGTAGGCGAAGAACGTGGTGAGCAATACGGAAGAAGTATGCCCGCCTACTGGGGGCCACAAACAATGACGTCGGGCGCCGTTTACTTTGGCGCTGTGATAATACTCTTATTCATCTTTGCTTGTGTGTACTACAAAGGGTGGCATATACAATGGATAATTGCAGCTACGATTCTTGGGATTGTGCTTGCGTGGGGCCGGCACCTGAGTGGAGTAAACTATTTTCTTTTTGATCACCTTCCGTTCTACAACAAGTTCCGCGCGCCGTCGATGGCAATGGTCATACCGCAACTTACGATACCACTGCTCGCAATGCTCGGACTCAACCAAATACTGGAAACTACCTGGGATAAAGTTGCATTTTGGAAAAAATTCAAACAAGCATCGATCATTACAGGAATATTCGCGGCAATGCTTGTAGCCATGTATTTCATGTTCGATTACAAAGGACCGGAAGATAACGGTATCAGGGATAACCTCGTTTCCGGGACTCACTCAACAGATGTCCACCACCGGGCAACCAACACCAGAAGTTCAGCAGCGTGCCACCGAATTCGCCCGATCGGTGCTGAACGCATTAAAAGATGACAGACGCTCACTCTTTGGCGGCGATCTCGTTCGATCGCTAATATACATGGCGATCGCATTTGGTGCATTGTACTTTTTCGGAAAAGGCAAGCTTAATAAGGTGGTCGTTGGAATCGGTCTCACCGCGCTCGTTTTTATTGATTTGATCGGGGTGGATCTCAGGTATCTCAATCATGAAAAGTATGTTGCGAAAGAAGATTTCGACCAATACTTCGTTCCTACGCCTGAAGACGCAGAAATAAAAAAAGACACAGGTTACTACCGGGTGTATAACGCTTCAGACGGATCGCCTTTTGCATTGTCGGGCGCCACTTCGCGCACATCATATTTACATAATAACATAGGAGGCTATCATCCTGCAAAGCTTGCATTGTATAATGATCTTCTGTCGGAGATAGGCAAAGGAAATATGGCCGTGTTGAATATGCTTAACACGAAGTACATCATCCTTTCGAATCCTCAAACCGGCAAACCATTTTTACGACCGAATCCTGAAGCCCTGGGACATGCCTGGTTCGTCAGCGCGATCAAGTATGTGAACAATGCAGACGAAGAAATGAAGGCGCTTGATCCATTCAATCCCAGAGATACCGCCGTAGCAGATAAGCGCGAGCAATCGAAACTTATCTATGCTCCACAGAAAGATTCAACTGCAAAGATTACGCTGATCGAGCATAGAAACGACGTGATTTCATATAGATCGTCTTCGAAGAGTAATGGCATAGGGGTGTTCAGCGAAATTTATTTCCCTCACGGATGGAAGGCAACGATCGATGGTAAAGAAACACCGATCGCGCGCGTGGATTATGTGCTTCGCGCGTTGTCGATTCCTGCCGGTGAACATACAATTGAGTTTAGGTTCGAGCCTGAATCGTTCGTGATAGGTGACCGCATTTCGCTGATCGTTGGTGTAATATCGATACTGATCCTTCTTTATGGTGCATTTGTTTTCTGGAGAAATTATCAAAGAGAAAATGCCCAGGTAGCAAAAAAATAACCGGCAAAGTATAATGGACAAATTTCTGTCTTATGATGATGAAACCGGCCGGCTAATTAATTCCGCAGCAGAAGACCTATTCAGCAGGCTGGTTAAAGTGGATGCAGACAAGTTGGACATGCCGGAACACTGCCTGTATTACTATAAGGCAAGTCATTCAAAACGCCTTTTCTTCAGCATCGAAACGAGCGCTCATATTTTATACCGTTCCATAAAACTTACCGGGAAAAGAGTCGATGATGTTATTGTGATGGATTACGGGGCGGGTGTGGGTACACTCTACCTTCTTGCAAAGATGATTGGTTGTAAAAAAGTGGTCTACAATGATCACCTTGCCGATTGGCAACTGAGCGCTGAATTGATAGCAAAGGCGATAGATGTTAAGATTGATTTGTACATAGTGGGCGATATAGAAGCGTGTCTTGATGAACTGGAGAGATCTGGTCTGCGATGCGATATCATCACCTCAAGAAATGTTGTTGAACATATTTACAAGTTGCACGATTTTTACTCTGTTATCAATAACAAACAGCCGCAGGCAATAGTTTTCTCTTCAACAACTGCAAACAACAGCAATCCGGCCATTGTGATTAAACATCAACTGTGGCACAAGAAGTGGGAAAAAGTCTATCGAGGCAAACGGGCCGTGGTGATTGAAAGACAATCGCCTGGTATGCAGGAGTTCAAAAAGTTAAAGCTCGCCGCAGCAACGCGGGGCCTGGCTGCAGACGATTTAAAAGAAGCTATTGATGCCTTCAGGAAAGCCGGGAAACTACCTGACCCCTCTACGTATGGAACCAACACATGCGATCCTGATAACGGCGTTTGGGCCGAAAATTTGTTACCGATGAATAGGTATAGAAAGGTGATCAATGAAAGCGTGTTCACGGTAACCTTTGCGCCCGGCTTTTGGGACACACATTACAAGCAGCCGGTGATCAATGTTGCTGCAAGGTTGCTCAATAAGATGATTGCAAAAGGAGGCAAATTAGCCATGTGGCTCGCGCCGTTCATTTACGTCATTGCGATTCCAAAAACACGATCATGAGCAATACGGGACGGGTAGATAAAACATTATTCAGGAATGAGCACTATCTCGGCAAACCCGCCGACGATGAAGATAAAATAATCAGCAGAAGAATAAAGCTCATAGAGCGGTATCCGGAATTCTTCAATAAAACATTGTCGTGCATTGAAGTCGGATGCGGAAGTGGCGCAACGATTACCCGCGTAGCCAACCGGTTCAAAACCAGTTTAGGCATCGACATCTTTGACTACTCGCAAGAGTTCGAGGATCAAAAGCAAAAGAATAACGCCGAAAATTGTGCGTTCAGGAAGGTTGATCTGGAAAACGAAAGGCTCCCGGATAAATTCGACAGGCTTATCAGTTTCGAAGTCATTGAACATTTGAAAAACGAAGACAGCGTTGCGGCTTACTTCAATGTTTTAAATGACGGCGGCATGGCTGTAATCTCAGTGCCGAACAAATGGTGGGTGTTTGAAACACATGGCGCAAAGCTACCATTGCTTCCATGGAACAGGGTTCCTTTCTTTTCGTGGCTGCCAAGAAAAATTCATGAGCGATACGCAAATGCACGAATCTATACTGCAGACCGGATCATCAAACTTCTGCAGAGAAGCGGCTTCACTGTAGTGGACCACTGTTATGTTACGGCACCGATGGATGTATTGAAAGAAGGCAAACTCAAAAGATTTCTTGTCAACAATATTTTCAGGAACGACAGCACTTCTAATCCGTTTCTATCCACGTCAATATTTGTGTTGGCCCAAAAGAAGGTAAATGGATAAAAAGCGGCCAAAAATATTAAGCATCATCCCCTATAAAATACTTCCGGCAAAATTGGGTGGCGAAAAGGGAATTGCTGTATTCAACGAATATCTCGCTAAACAGGCAGAGCTAATCGGCGTGACCACGAAAAACAATGATCCACATCTTGCAAATGGATACCGTCTGCTGAATATTTTATCTGATAATCGAAGCCGCTATGCAAACCCGTTTCTTGTCAGCAAAATAAAAAAGCTGATCACCGCTTTCAATATTACTCACCTTATCACTGAACATCCTTATTATGGCTGGCTCGCATCAATCATACGCAGATCAACGGGCGTTCCGTGGATCGTGCACTCACACAATATCGAGTACATGCGGTCGAAATCTATCGGTCGATGGTGGTGGAGGGCATTAAGGCGTTATGAAGAATGGGCCTATAGAAGTGCAGACAAAGTGTTTTTTATTTCGGATGACGATCTGGAATTTGCAGTGGCAAATCTTCGTGTTGACAGGCGCAAATCGTTAGCGATTACATATGGTATTGAATATTCGGACGTTCCTGCCGATAGAGCAGAATGCCGTGCGCGTGTAAATGAGTTGTATAAAATTGATCCGGCAGAAAAGATATTATTGTTCAACGGAGCTTTATATCATTCCACTAATTACGATGCGCTGAAAATTATTCTCGATGAAATAAACTCTTTCTTACTACAACGAAAGGATTTCAAATATAAGATACTCGTATGCGGCAAGGGTTTGCCCGATTTTTTCAACGAGTTAAAAGATTACGCAGACAAGAATGTTATTTATGCAGGCTTTGTGGATGACATCAACCTGTACTTTAAATCTGCCGACATTTTCTTAAACCCAATTTTATCCGGCGGCGGTGTTAAAACAAAAGCTATTGAAGCTATAGCAATGAACTGTACTGTCATTTCAACCGAGCTTGGTGCGATGGGAATCAAAAAAGAAGTGTGTGGTGATAAATTGAAGATAGTACCAGGGAGTGAATGGAAAAAATTCGGGGATCTGATCATATCATCTTCTGAAGAATATCACCAGACCCCCGTCGAATTTTTTGAATATTATTATTGGGAGAATATTATACGCAAAGCAGTGGCTTTTATTTGTACACCGCGTATTCAACAGTAAGCTTAGGCCTCCTCGCCGGATCGGGATGCTCGCTGCTTCCAAACACCACACCTTTATAATATTGTTCAGTTTTAAGCTGAAGACAGAAACCATTGTTTTCACCGGTTTTCACCATTGTCTTCACCATGTTTGTGACGTTAATAAATTTCGCATCATAGTTCCACTGAGAAGTACTCGCAGGCACCGTGGCCTTATCCTGGTCGGTTGTTTCTGGCTTGTTGTTCCATGTAATAGTTCCTTCGTTCCAATCCCCTATAACCCTCTTCAGCACACATGCGTTGCTTCCATAACTTTCGTAGGGACTGCCGGGATAGAATGAGTTTCCAATCGGTGCAGCAACTCCTTCTTCTACTCCAAATAGTGCAAGCTTAGCAGAAAGGATTTTTGCATTTGCCGGTAACTCCGACAATCCTGTGAACTTGATGTATGTTCTGTTGATTCCAACACCGGCATTATCTGCGTCGTACGTCCAAACGATCGCAGCTACGTCGGGGTTGAGACTATGGTTTTGGCTGGCGTAAAAATTGTTGTCCGATTCGCGTGTGGCAACGAGGCAATCCTGACCGTCTTTATTATCGGGCTGTAAAACAAGCGTCTCGACGGTAAATGGCAAGGCCTTATGACAGGAAAAGAGAAGTGTAACAATTGCAACTAGTGCAAGGGGTAGGGATAATTTTTTCATTACTAAGGTTTAGGAGTTCAAACATATTAAAGAATCTTGTAGAAGTAAGGCTTGCCGGCGATTAAAATTCCTGCGTAAGGCCAAACTCTTAGCACATTGGCCGAGTACTTAGTCCAATTGGAAAAATCACGCCGGCTACCTCGCAACAAAAGGCCCTTCACCACTATAACGATAAACATCAGAAAAATGTTTCCGGTATACACAATCAATTGAAGTAGAAACCATAAAACGCCATGTTGCTTCCTTACGCGGACAAAGTTCGAAACCATGATCTGAAGTCCCTTTCGGTCGTAAAGATTACTGTAACCCTTTCCTTCTGAAGTGAACGCAACATTCGATGTTTCACCTTGAAGATGTATTACCTTAAACTGGCCATAAATGACCAGCTCGCCGTGTTTCCCGAGCCTTGAGCACCATTCAGATTCCTCTGCGTACAAGAAGAAATCTTCGTCCATCAGTCCGGCTTTCTCAATGGCCGACTTCTTCACCATCAGATACGCACCGTTTATCCAATCAACTTTAATTTCTGCATTGGAATCGGGAACGTGCGGCTTACCAACTTTTGCAATATTGCCAAGCCATTTGACAAGCGCACCACCGTAAGGCATGGAAAGAAGATTGTTGATGGAACCGGGCATTACGTAGTTGCCGGAAATCTGTGGCGAGCCATCCGCATTTAGTAGTTGTACCCCGCATGCCACATATTGCGATTTACTGAAGATAGTATAGCAATTTTCTACCGCATTATTTACAATCAGTGTATCTGAGTTAAGTAATAGAACGGTATCGCCACCCGATTGTCGGATGCCCTCATTATTTGCACGTGCAAATCCTGAATTATAACTCATGTTGATCCACCTAACCTGGGGAAAGCGACTAAGAATAATCTCCTGCGAGTTATCACCTGATGCATTGTCTACTACGATTACCTCAAAAGAAATGATTGTTGTTTGTTCGTAGAGGGTCTGCAGGCAATCAGCAAGCAGTTTGGGTGTGCGGTAATTTATGATGATGATAGAAAGCATCCGGTGGCAACGATTATTTTAAAACCGGCTTGGGCCTGAATTTCTTGAAGAAGCGGAACAATGCACGAGTCAAAGCAGTGTCGTCTATCTGCCGCGCGACTCTTACACTAAATTGTTTTTCCGGATCAAAATCATTTCCCGGAACAAGCTTATCGGCATATGCTTTTGAAAGTGCGATAAAATAACGCACGGTTTTGCCGTTTCGGTTTTTCATCGGGGCCCGTAATAAACGATGCGAAAGGCCCTTGCAGTAGTAAGCAAGAAAATCGAGCGAATACTTTTCTACAACGCGTGCAAACTCCGGTTGTTTTTTTAACTCCTCAACGTAGTCGACAAACATCGCAAACGATTCATGAAACTTGTTGTCCGACGAGGTGGTAGTCATGCTTTGATGGAGCCTGAATGAAAAGCCATTTTCAAAAGATGTGGCTTTGTATCCTTTGCGAGTAAGATTGATGAACAATTCGAAGTCGGCGAAAAGAAGATTAGGGTATGATGGGGGAATGCCGCCGATTGCATCGTAGTCGGCTGACCTCATCATGAAACCTGTGCCCATCGTATCAATCATGCTGGTAAGGAAGAAGGCCAGGAACTCCGACGCGGACTGAATTTCGTCCATCGGTTTACAGGGCCTGATAAGTTTTCCGTTGGAATCGATGTAATTGAAATGTGTTTGGTATAGCCCGGCGTTTGGATGCTTTGCTATAAGATCGCTCATGATCTGCAAATAGTTTTTTTCTAACAGATCGTCATGACCAATGAGCGTGATGTATTGATTTTTCGGGATAGTGGTAATACGAGCCCAGTTTTCTTCGATCGTAAGTGATTTCTCTGAGGTGTATATTATAATTCTGTCATCGTTTACAGATTCTAGCCACGCAACGGTTCCATCGGTGCTGGCGTTGTCCAGTACGATGAGGTTGAAGTCTTCGATGGTTTGGTTGAGGATGCTGTTAACGCAGAGTTTGACGTAGTCGCCGCCGTTTCGAACTGGTAATATGATGCTGAACTTGTCCATTATTCTTTTTAGTGTGCCTGAAGTCTTTCTTTAGCTTTAAAAATCATATCTTACTCTAACGCGAATGTTATTGTTTTCATAAAATCTAATGCCAGGTACTCCTTCATCATTGGCAATGCAAAGATCTATTTTTATATATACTCATATCAACGGCTCTTTACTTTCGGAGAATTACGGTATAATATCGCTTCAATTAAAAGAAGATGCGTCAAGCACCCAATATACGAATGTCTTCGCACTGTTTTCATAACCGGCCAATCGGGCACGAGATTTCTTTCACCTCACAAACATC
Source organism: uncultured Chitinophagaceae bacterium (assembly GCA_963782225.1). GTDB lineage: Bacteria > Bacteroidota > Bacteroidia > Chitinophagales > Chitinophagaceae > Flavitalea. The sequence goes on along the minus strand of CAWAIQ010000004.1, from coordinate 2,317,627 downwards.
GTTCATCAATTCGTAAAAGCCCTTGCATCCATTCACATAATACTCGTATTGAATTTCGAAAAGTTGCTCATGGGAATGGTTTGACTGCTGAAGCGTTTCATTGATGATATACAGCCGCTAACGTGCCCGCCATGCATATCAGATCGCATGAGTCACCAAGGATGCGGACGTGCCATAATCGGGCATGCCATTCTTTTCAATAACGAATCTCGCCTCTATCACACAATTGACCATAGATAAGCACGGAAAGTTTGAAGATCAAGAATTTGTTAATAAAATCTGAAGGTGAATATGTTTCGATCACCCCAATGTTAGCTTATTCGCGAGGCAGGAGCTCATACCAACCTTCAAAAATACAGAGTACGCAATTTTTGGATTAGTGCCGAACCAATTGCATCCTCCATCATAAAGCCATACGAGGGGTTTTGCTCATTTCAGACTAACGTTTCAAGCTCGGGATACAACAGGATCGTCATCCGCGACCATCACTACGAACTTCAGCCGTCGAACGCTTGAAGGCTTTTGTTGAAACTTTTCTGATCATTCCAAGATTCACTTCATTAGCCATAGTTTCTGAATACTTTATCACCGAAATCATTAACCGCCTTACAACCGCTCTCGCCGCTCGTTCCGGATCGTTATCCGATAACAATCATTTCCAATTCTGAATACGTCTGAGTAAGCAATGACTCTGAGTTGCGTCTTCCAGGTATCCTGGGGACGCCTGTACGTGCTAATACAGAAATGCAACCCATGGCCTTCTCCATATCTTTTACTTTATCCTCTTCAAATACCCCTGCGGAGCGACACTTATCAGCAACTTATTATCAATATCCGTATCAATAATAAACTCAGGATGGGTTTTTAAAAATTCATGAACCGCGGTCATCGGGTTATCACCCCTCGCCCACGCACGCCCCGGCAGATAATTATCAGGAAGGTTCTCAACGATCGTATCGAACACTACCAAATAAGAACCAACCGAAACAAACGGTGCATAATAGGTAATTTCATCGAGCACATGCTGATGAGTATGATTAGAGTCGAGGCAAACGATTACCCTCTCCTTTCCGCTCGCCACCTGCGCCACTTTATCCACTGTTGATACATCAACAGACGATCCCTGGATCATCGATATGCGCTTAAACATCGGATGCGCTTCAATTTCCCTTTTGTTGTGCTCCCGTATATCAATATCAATACCCAGCACCTCCCCTTTCCCTATCAGTTCAAGTAATGATGCATAATAGATCAGCGATCCTCCATGTGCAATACCTGTTTCTATGATCAGATCGGGCTTTACACTCCAGATGATTTCCTGCATGGCGATCATATCCTGCGGATACTGGATGATAGGCCGACCCATCCATGAAAAATTATAAGAGTACTGCGACTTGTTAGATTCGATATTGAAAACATTAGCAGCCTGCGTAAGCTTACTATTGCTACCGTTGGATGTAATGCGATGCTGACGCTCGTCGATAAATTCCTGGACAGGATTATTTTTCATTTAATATCGTTTGTAATTTGCTGTTGTCGCCCCAGAATTCCATTGGCTCGTAGTCGGGGTATGAATAGTATCCGAGATTTAATTTTATGTTTCGGTTAGAGTTTGCAAGAAAGTCGTTCACCAGGTCTTTTATTTTTACCGGTTTGCCACTGCAGCAATTTATCGTGCCAACTACTTCGTTTTGGAACGCAATCGATACAATATATTTTGCAACCGTTTCCACGGGCAAATAATCACGCACCTGCTCGCCAGCGCTCATGTTGAATGATTCTTCATTGTTGTCTAGTGCTTTCTGCAACTGAGAAAGCAATGAAGATGGGCTTTGCCCTTTTCCATACAAATAAAATAGTCTTACCCACTTTAACGAAAAGCTTTCCTTCTTTCCGAGTTCTGTTAAAAATTTGTTGAGTGTGTCCTTTGCCAATGCATATGGATTGGCCGGCTGAGATGGCATGGATTCATTGAGAGAACCGTTCTGCATCCCATATTCAAAGCATGTGCCGGTAACCGTTACGTCTCTGCAGCCATTCTCAACAAGATTTTTCAAAAACACATAATGGCGGTTCAGATTTTCTTCAAAATGAAAAAGCGATTTATAGTTTGGTAATCCTTCCCACGCAAGGTGAATGATCCGCTCGGGATTGTCGAAGTATTCAAAATAATTTGCACCTTCATGAAGATTTTCAAAATTCAGCTCGAAATAGTTCACCTTCCCGAACCATGTAAATGCTGCGGCCTTTGCTGCATTAGCAGACGTAGCTGTCACCTCGTAACCGCGCGATAATAATTCACCGACAACGTAGTTGCCGATAAATCCGGTTGCGCCTGTTACAAGTGTTGAAGCCATGAATTATTATAGAATTTGAAGCTCAGGAATGGGTATCACAAATTTACCATTCCATTCCCTGATATAACTAAGCTGTTTCGTAATCTCGTCTTTCAGGTTCCACGGAAGCACCAGCACGTAATCGGGACGCCGCTCTTTTAAATATGATTCATTTACCACTGGAATATGACTCGCTGGCAAAAACTTGTTTTGTTTGTGAGGATTAGCATCCACCACAAATGAAATCATGTCGTTCTTTACTCCACAATAGTTGAGGAGGGTGTTTCCTTTTGCCGCCGCGCCATAGCCCGCAACTGTTTTCCCATCACGCTTAGCATGGGCAAGAAATGACAACACATCGATCTTTACTTTTAATGCCTTTTCGCTGAACCCAGAGTAATATTTAAGATCGAGCAAGCCCTTCTGCTTCTCTTTCGTCATCATATTTATTACGTTGCCTGATATCTTTTTCGATGCATCTTCTTTATGCTTCGCAAAAATGCGTAACGACCCGCCGTGTGTAGGCAATTCTTCCACATCAAACATCTCTAACCCCTGCGATTCAAATATTGCTTTGACCGTGGTGAATGACAAATAAGAAAAGTGTTCGTGGTAAATCGTATCGAACTGGTTGTTGTCCACCAATTGCATCAGGTGCGGAAACTCCATCGTGATCACTCCCTCCCTCTTCAACAATATTTTCATCCCGCCAACAAAGTCGAGGATATCGGGAACATGCGCAAGTACATTATTACCCAGCAGCACATCTGCGTGCAAGTTTTTTGCTGCCAATTCAGTTGCCAGCCTCACTCCAAAAAAGTCAACTACGCTTTCTATTCCTTTTGATTGCGCTACTTCCGCTGTATTGGCTGTAGGCTCAACACCCAGAACAGGAATATTCTGTTCTTTGAAGTATTGCAGAAGATAGCCATCGTTGGAAGCAATTTCCACTACCCTGCTGCTAGTGCCAAGACTGAATCGCTTCGTCATCATCTCCGTGTATTCTTTCGCATGCTTCAGCCAACTGGTTGAGTACGAAGAAAAATACACGTACCTGCTATCAAATATCTTGTCAGATTTTTTGTATTCATCTACCTGTACCAAAAAACATTTCTGGCAGGTATACACTCTCAGCGGATAAAAAACTTCAGGCTCGTTCAACTCTTCCTGCGTAAGAAAGGAATTGGACGCCGGTGAGTTGATGAGATCAATAAAAACATTATCCAGCTCTGTTTTACAAAATCTGCAATTCATTTTAAATTCCTTTGAAGTTTTCATTCAGCGCAGGATGACTTTCGTCGCGCTTACTGATCACTGTTATATCTTCCGGCCATTGAATGTTCACAAGCTTGTCGTCATATCTTATACCGCCTTCATGACCTGGTTGATAAAATTCGGAGTGCATGTAAATCAGTTCACAATCATCGGACAATGACTGAAAGCCGTGCGCAAAGCCTTCAGGAATGTAAAGCATCTTCATATCCGAGTCATTCAATTCAACTCCAAACCATTTCAGGAAAGTTGCCGACTCTTTCCTGATATCTACAATTACATCAAATATTTTTCCCCGAATGCATCTTACCAGTTTAATCTCTCTGAAAGGCGGTAATTGAAAGTGCATGCCGCGTACCGTACCTTTCTTTGCTGTATAGGAATGGTTCATCTGCACCCACTCGTCGTGATGGCCTATTTGTCTGAATTCATTTGCGCAGTAAGTTCTCGCGAACCACCCTCTGTCATCGCTGAACCGTTCCGGCTGTACCAGATAGCTACCATCAAGTGTTGTGCGGGAAAATATCATGCTACAAAGTATTCTTCTATTTGCCTGAATGTATAGGCGGCCTTATCGTCGTTCTTCTGCTTGTACCAGTCAATCGTCCACTTTATCGCGTCTTCCGCCTGCAAGCGCGGTTTCCATTGCAGCCCCTTTTGTGCCTTACTAATGTCGAGCTTCAGTAAAGTGGCTTCGTGCGGCTGCGATTTATCCGACACATCTCTCCATGATCCTGAACCCCAGTATTCAATCGCTTTCTCCACCACTTTCTGCACAGGCAAATGATCGGACGGTACAGGACCGAAATTGAATGCCTGCGAGAATTGTTCCGGCTGTTCATGCATTTTCATGCCCAGCAGTAAATAACCGGTGATGGCTTCCAGCACATGCTGCCATGGTCGTACGGCATTCGGATTTCTTATTAATACAGATTCGCCCTTAGCAAGAAAATTAACGATATCGGGCATCAATCTGTCAGTGCTCCAGTCGCCACCGCCAATCACATTTCCTGCCCGCACAGTGGAGAGCGACTTCTGGTGAGCCGAATATTTCGAAAGATTGAAAAAAGATTTGCGAAACGAATCCACAACCAGTTCTGCGCACGCTTTGCTCGCACTATAGGGATCATAACCACCCAGCACATCGTCTTCGTTATATAAAACGTCCTGCTCTTTATTTTGATAGACCTTGTCGGTAGTGATAACTACAATAGCGCACTTCCTGGAAAGCTTCGATGCGGCTTCTAACACATTGGCAGTGCCTGTGACATTGATATCAAAGGTTTCGGCAGGTACCTGGTATGATCTTCTTACGAGCGGTTGTGCCGCCAGGTGAAAAATAAGATCTGGCTGAAAAGACACGATTTCAGTTTCGAGCGCACTCCGGGACCTGATATCGCTGATTACACTTTCGCCGAGAGACAGGGGCTTAAGAAAATCGAAGAGCCCGCCTGGTTGCTCGGGTTCCAGGGCGTAGCCTTTTACCTGTGCACCAAATTTATGAAGAGTGGCGAGCAGCCACGATCCTTTGAACCCAGTGTGGCCTGTTATAAAGATTTTCTTTTTGTAATAAAAAGAAGCAATGTTTTCGCCTGCTACCAGGTTTTCCATTTTGCCTGGTTGTTTTGCCATAAAGATTCGAGCTCTATTTTATCGCGCATCGCATCCATGCATTTCCAGAATCCCTGGTGCCTGTATGCGATCAGCTGACCATCGCCTGCAAGATTTTCCATCGGAGCATCTTCCCACATCACTTCTTCCATATCGCCCTGAAGATATTTGAAAACCGAAGGCTTCAGCACAAAAAAGCCACCATTGATCCATTTGCCATCACCTTTCGGTTTTTCCTTGAAATGTACCACTTTGCCCTCTTTATCGAGAACCATGCCACCAAAGCGCGCTTCTGGCTGAATAGCCGTTACAGTAGCGGTTTTGCCATGACTTTTATGAAAAGAAAGAAGTTCCGCGATATCAATGTCTGCCACGCCGTCGCCGTAGGTCAGCATAAAGTCTTCGTCGCCAATGTATTTCTGAACTTTTTTGAGGCGGCCGGCTGTTTTTGTATTTAATCCTGTTTCTACGAGCGTTACCCTGAAAGATTCCGTATTTGTATTATGTACTTCAAGCTGATTACTGCCCACCTCTATGGTAATATCCGAGTTGTGCAGGTAATAGTGCATGAAGTACTCCTTTATCATATAACCTTTATAACCAAGGCATACAATGAAATCATTGAACCCAAATTGGCTGTAGATTTTCATAATGTGCCAAAGGATAGGTTTGCTGCCTATGTTAACCATTGGTTTAGGACGCGTTTCGGTTTCTTCCGCTATTCGTGTACCCAGTCCGCCGGCAAAGATTACTACTTTCATATACGCTTAAAGTTGGGCAAAACTAAATTATATTCTCGATCTTCAATGCTGATACAAAACGAATTGCGGGTACTCAGCATCCTGATACTATTCTGTTCCTTCACCCTACTCACCTCCGCCCAAACGTGCAGCGACTGGCTATACTTAAATACTGCTCCCTCATACGCTTTCACCAACGACATTACCATACCTTTCACGAAGCTTACTGTTGAAGCAAAGTTTGTACGTACCACTCCATTTACGGCTGGCAGTTCCGGCGATCTCGTTGTTAAATACAACGACCCTAACAGCATCAATTTCGTATTGCGACCCACCGGCGCTTTGATCACAACTGTAAACGGCGTGTTTAGCACGCCAGAAGTCTGCGCAATTGAATTGAACAAGGTGTATCACGTTGCTTTAGTATACGATGGATCAACCCTCCGCTTTTACCGGAACGGTTACCTGATGAGCGAAGTGCCTGCAACCGGAAATATGGTGCAGCAGGATAACAACACCTACATCGGCCATCAAGATGGAACAGGCTCACCGAATTTCATTGGTTACATCGACGACGTAAGGATATGGGATTATGCACGGCCCCAGGATCTTCTTCGCAACTACATGAACATCGATCTGCCGACGCCCGCCGCACAGGTGGGCCTCCTTGCCTATTATACATTCGAGAATCTGCTAAATAAGCAAGGCGATAACACCCTGACCCTGTCTCTCTCTAATGATGGCGCCGCAATTAATACTGCGCCGGCAGATTGTGCATACATTGCAGACAGCTGCGAAATTTTCATTCTTCCACCTGATAGTATCGTCATCACAAACAATCTTACGATCTGTGCCGGATCACATCACCAGATACGCTCGCAGCCTGCGGACACTTATCAATGGACTCCTGCCGCTTACCTCGACGATCCCACCTCGCCCACTCCCGTTGCTACGCCGCCGGTTACTACTACCTTTTATGTTCAGGCGTACATCGCAGCAACAAACAAAACAATTATCGACAGCGTTCGAATAAATGTTGAGCGTTCTGATATAAAATCGATAGATGATACAACAGTTTGCGCGGGCTCGCCAGTGCAGATGAATGTAACGCAGGGAACTTCGTTTATCTGGTCGCCCATTGCAGGGCTTTCGGATCCCCTGATAGCAAATCCTGTTGCGAGGCCGTTGACAACAACAAAATACGTAGTAGTAGGAATTGGTACAGGGAGATGTGCCTCTGCGGATACAGTCTTAATCACTGTACTGCCGGGTCCTGACATCGTAACTTCGAACGACACTGTTATTTGCCGTGACGCCACTGTTCAATTGCAGGCGTCGGGGGGTGTAAATTATCAATGGCTGCCGTCAGCGCCGCTTGATAATCCTGGTATTGCGAATCCACTGGCTACCACTTCTCAAACTACTGCATATACAGTAACGGCTGAAGGCTCAAACGGATGTTCAAAAACAGATACGATTAACGTGGAAGTGCGCACGCATCCAAATTTTGCATCGACAGGAAGCAAGACCGTCTGCGATGGTGAGGCGGTCGTTCTCGAAGCTTCGGGTGGTGATTCGTATGAGTGGAGCCCTGCGGCCAACGTAAGCAGTCCGTTTTCCTCTTCCACAGCGGTCACTCCACTTAACAGGACGTCATTATTCAGCGTGCATATCAGTGAAAACGCGTGCGGCTATGACACCACCATGGCCATGACTGTTACTGTAAATCCGAACCCGGTTGTTGCCGCGGTAAAATCAAATGATATCAACTGCGGAAGTCCAACTTCGATATTAGAAGCCAGCGGAGCCGACAGCTACTTTTGGGAGCCTTTCGTTTTCCTTGATAACGCAAATGCGGCTAAAACGTTTGCGGCCGTAGACACCACAACTACTTTCACAGTAACAGGCTTTACCAATGCAGGTTGCACTTCATCGGCGAGTGTAACTGTTAACGTTGATCGCGGTGGCGTTCCACGTTTTGTTTTGCCGAATGCTTTTACTCCCAACAACGACGGGCGCAACGATTGCTTCGGCATAAAGCGTTGGGGCACTGCTACAATTACACAATTTTCTATTTATAACAGGTGGGGGCAACAAGTGTTTCAAAGTAAAGATCCCGGCCGGTGCTGGGATGGTAAAGTAAATGGTGTTTTGCAGCCTGCCGGGGGATATATTTACATTATTGATGCAGCAACGCTGTGTGGCCCTGTTAAACGGCGGGGTTCACTTTCGTTGATCCGTTGATTAACCTGAAAGGCAACTTAATTATCTACCTGCACGTAATCATTTTCAGGGATCTGTATGTCATTCGGAAGATATTACTTTCTGATTTTCTTTTTTTTCATTGTACGCTATGTAACGGAAGCGCAAACGGTTACTCCTGCGTTCAATTTTCCTGCGACCGTATGTGCCGGGCAGCCTTTTACTATTACTAATGAAACTGTAGGCGGATCGACCTTCAGGTGGAATTTTTGCGCAAAGAATTTAAACCGCGAACCGGCTGCGCAGAACATCGGAAACCCTGGCGGACTCAATCAGCCGGTTTATATGGATATCGTTTTCACCAATAACAATTACTATGGATTTGTAACCAATTTTTCGTCGGGTGATCTCGTGCGCCTCGACTTCGGGAACAGCTTAATGAACAATCCCATTAGTGTAGTGATTGATCTTGATGGTCCGCTTCCGGGTGATGGCAACAGCGGAATACAGGTGGTTCGAAACGAAGGAAAATGGTATGCTATTATCGTATCGGGGTATCCGCCAGGAGGCATAAGTCCACGGATTTCGAAAGTTGAATTCGGCAATGACATTACTAATACAGATCCTGCAGTAACCAACTGGGGAAGTTTGGGTAACATGTACGATCCCAAAGATCTGATCCTGGTGCAGGAAGGTAGTGTTTGGGTTGGACTAACAGTAAACGCAGAAACGAATACAATTACGCGATTTAATTTTGGAAGCAGTTTCGATAATCAGCCGACCGCGGAAAATCTTGGTGACCTTGGACGGTTGAGTGAACCATCAGGTTTGTTTGTAACAAATGATAATGGCAATACGGTGGTGTTCGTTACCAACTCAGGCGATGAAGATAGAATACATGGCCAGTTTGATATCACGCGTTTGGAATTTGGAAGCTCGCTATTGAATAATGATCCGAATGCGGTAAACATTGGCAACGTTGGCAACATGCTGCAGCATCCGCGCGATATGATCCTCGCACCTTTTTGCAATGAAATGGTTGGCTATGTTGTAAATGGTCATCCGTTTTATAACAGCTTGCTTAGGTTGAATTTTACCAGCGACATCTATGGTTTTCCTGTTGCCGACGACATGGGCAATTTCGGCTCTTTCGCCTATCCTCATTCTATAACAAATCTGATTAAGCAAGGCGATGACCTGGTTGCCTTCGTAGTGAATAAAGAAAACAGCACCATCACGAGGATCGTGTTTGCCGATTGTAATAATTCAAGCATTGCACGTTCAACTGCTAAGGATCCTCCTCCGTTATCATACAATCAATTGGGCGTATATAACATTCAGCTACTTGTTGATGAAGGCTTGCCTTCTGAAGTGCTGCTTTGTAAAGAAATAGTCGTTACATCATGCTCCGACTCGCTAATCATCACAAACGATACGACGATTTGCGAAGGAACCGATCTTACCATCCTAACACATCCTGCAATTTCTTATCGCTGGACGCCCGCAAATTTTCTTGATGATCCGAATTCCGGCGCACCCACCACTACAACAAGACAAAGCATAAAATATTATGTAGATGCAAGTATAGAGGGAGAAAACCTGGTGACGAATGGAAGCTTCACAAATGGCAATACGGATTTTATTTCCGAATATTCCTACACTCCTACGAATGTAGTGGAGGGCGAATATTTTGTTGGGAAAGATCCGCGCACATGGAACATATCACTTGATCGTTGTAGTGACCATACCACAGCCGCCGGTCAAATGATGCTCGTAAATGGGTCGCAGAGCGCGGGCACCACTATTTGGTCTCAGAATATTACAGTGAAGCCTAATACCAACTACAGTTTTTCGGCTTGGCTGCAATCTGTGTGGACGCCTAACCCGGCGAATGTTCAATTTTTAATTAACGGAGTGGCCGTTGGTGCGCCAGTGTCGGCTCCACTGCCTGTATGCACCTGGTCAAAAGCATCGGCAATTTGGAATTCAGCCGGCAATACTAACATTACTATTTCCATGGTTAATCTCAATACGGGCGTCAATGGAAATGATTTTGCGATAGATGATATTGTCTTTGCAGAGTTGGTTGATGTACGTGATAGCATAAGCATCAACGTTAGAAGATCGCTTATCAAAGCAACCGGGGATACTACTATTTGCGCAGGCCAATCTGCACCACTTGAGGTAGCCCAGGGATCTTTCTTTTCGTGGGCACCATCAACAGGTTTAAATAATGCGCTCGTTCCTAATCCCATTGCTACCCCGGAAGTAACTACGGAGTATATCGTTTCTGCTATCGATCCCGGTGGCTGTCCCGCGAAAGACACGGTGATGGTCAACGTCGTTCAATCACCGGTTGTCACGATTACAACTGATACTACAGTGTGCAGAGGTGCTACGTTGCAGCTGGCCGCATCGGGCGGTGTCGGCTATGAATGGACGCCTGCTGCTTCTTTGAATGATTCGCGCATTGCGCAACCGTTAACAACGGCTCTGGTAAATAATGTAACGTATGCTGTACGGGTGTCGGGCACGAATGGATGTTTTAGAACTGACTCAATACATGTGAGCGTTCGACAGTATCCTGAATTTGCGGCATCGGGAACGCCGGCTGTATGCGCAGGCGATGTGGCGATATTGCAGGCCTCGGGAGGAGATACCTATCGATGGAGTCCGGGTGTTGCATTTGCCGATGCTGATCAGCCTACTATCAGCTTTGTACCTGTTGCGAGCGCAACGTACACCGTCAATATAACCGACAATCTATGCGGCTTCGATACCGCCATCAACGTAATCACCGACGTGAACCCTGTTCCGGTTGTGGTAGCAACCAAGTCGAACGATATTAATTGCACAGTTCCTTCTGCAATACTCGAAGTTTCCGGTGCCCGGGATTATGCATGGTCGCCCGCGAACAGTTTAAGTGATCCGGGTGCCGCAAAAACCATTTCGAATGCAGATACTACAACCCTGTATACTGTTACCGGTTTGAATGAGTATGGTTGCAGTTCATCTGCAACATTGCTTGTAGCCGTTGACAGAAGTGGTGCGCCAAGCTTTGTTGTGCCCAATGCATTTACTCCGAATAACGATGGAAAAAATGATTGCTTCGGTATACAGCGGTGGGGGAATGCGGAGATAAGACAGTTTTCGATTTATAACAGGTGGGGGTCATTGGTCTTTCAAACGACCGATGCATCGCGATGCTGGGATGGAACCGCCAAAGGGAAAATGCAGGAGGCAGGTGGGTACGTGTATGTGATAAGGGCAAATACTATTTGCGGGGAAATAATCCGAAAAGGAGTGATTTCGCTGGTTAGATAGAGATACTTTTGTTCAGGTGCCGCAAAAATAATTTAAGCGCGGAGCGTTTCTGTTCATCGAGACGATAACTGATATATTTTTTAAAATACTCTTCCAGATCAACGGAGCCGTTGAAACTTAAATGAGCTGTAACATCGGCAATATTGTTCACTCCGAATCCATTGGCATCGTTGAAAGATTTTATAAAATCAGCGGGCAGCGGTTTGTTACTGATCCACGCCGCGAAGACAAAAGGAAGGCCTGTATGATTTTTCCATGCCTCACCCAGGTCGTATGAATATTTCGAAATACTTTTCTGTTTGAAGGCCCTGTCTCCAATTACAAGCCCCGCCGTATCGCCTTTGATTAAATCCCGGAAATCCTCTCCTTCGGCGTCGATCAACTCAACGTCAAGCTTCCAGTAGTCTTGCACGAGTATCCGCGCAAGCTCCACCGAAGTGCGGCTTTGATAATCCAAATAAATTTTTCTGGTTTGCTCCAAAGGGACTTCACTGAAAATGCATACTGAAGAAACGGGACCATCGCAACCAATGCAGTAATCACCTATCAACCACCAGTGTGGCAAGCGCGCCAGCACCGCTACGGGTACCAGTCCGAGGTCGATGTTATCGTTCAAAAGATCATTTGCAAGATTCGCAGGATAATCGGGCACCAGCTCAATGTCATCCAATACTGCACTGTTTCTTATACCATATATCAATGGTGCGGTATTCAGATAGTTCACAATTCCAACCCTTATCTTCTTCAATTAGTTTAATTTTACGGCGCAAAGTTAAAGGCCAGAAGGCAAATTAAAGGTTAACATGGAACTGAATTCTCTTACAGCTATTTCTCCTGTGGACGGGCGTTACCGGAAGCAACTGCATCACCTCGACGAGTATTTTTCAGAGTTTGCCCTCATGAAATACAGGGTAATGGTTGAGGTTGAATACTTTATTTTCCTGGGTGAAAAAAAGCTGTTCAGCATCAATGCCGCGTTGAAGAACACCTTAAGAAAAGTGGTAGAGAATTTTAGTATCGAAGATGCAAATGAAATAAAGGAAACAGAAGCGATTACTAACCACGACGTGAAAGCCGTTGAATACTTTGTAAAGAAAAAACTTGACGATGCTAAGGCCGGTGCGTTGAAAGAATGGGTACACTTCGGTCTAACCTCCCAGGATATCAACAATACTTCCGTTCCGATTTCGTGGAAACATGCCGTTGAATTTGAATATTTGCCTTCGCTGCTTAACCTGAACAGGCAACTTGAAGTGCTGGCAAACGATTGGAAGGACATCACGCTCCTTGCGCGCACGCATGGGCAGCCAGCCAGCCCCACTATTTTGGGGAAAGAAATGATGGTTTTCATCGAGCGGATCGAGAACCAGGTGGAGTTATTTATACAGATTCCTTTCTCTGCAAAGTTTGGCGGCGCTACTGGAAACTTCAATGCCCACCACGTAGCTTTTCCTAACAAGGATTGGGTGAAGCTCGCTAATGAATTTGTTGAGGGAACGCTCGGCCTTCAACGTCAGCAGTACACTACACAAATTGAACATTACGATAATCTCGCCGCACATTTTGATTCTATCAAAAGGATAAATAATATTCTTCTTGATTTTTGCCGTGATATGTGGACGTACATATCAATGGATTATTTCAAACAAAAATTGCGTAAGGGAGAAGTTGGTTCGTCGGCGATGCCGCATAAAGTAAACCCGATTGATTTCGAAAATGCGGAGGGAAACTTAGGCATTGCCAATGCATTACTCGAGCACCTTTCAGGCAAGCTGCCTGTTTCAAGGCTTCAGCGCGACCTTACAGATTCGACCGTGCTGAGAAATATAGGTGTACCGTTTGCTCATACGATACTGGCATTTCGTTCTATTGAAAAAGGGCTTGCCAAGGTTGTGCTAAATGAGAGCAAGATTGCTGATGATCTTGAGAATAACTGGGCGGTGGTTGCAGAGGCGATTCAGACTATTCTTCGCAGGGAAAATTATCCTGAGCCTTATGAGGCGTTGAAAGAGCTTACGCGCGGTAACGCAGGGATAAACAAGCAGAGCTTGCATAGTTTTGTTGATGGATTGAAGGTTTCGGCCACCGTAAAGAAAGAGTTGAAAAAGATTTCACCACACAATTATAGAGGCGTAACTCCGAAGTATTAATTTTTTTAATTCTTTATTTTTTTGGCCAGTCGGAAAGCAGGGTTTTTCTACGGCCGCCGAAGGCCACGCCCGCCGCAGGCGAAAAACTTAATTCTTATGAATTTCGCTCGTGAAATTAAACTCAATATCCGGGTTATTTGTCCTCTCGGTATTTAAGAACCACTCACTTTGCGCGAGATAAACAAGATGCCCGTCTTTATCCTCAGCAATGTTAGCAGGCTTGAAGCGAATAAAGTCCTGCAGTTTTTTGGGATCCTTACTCGTAATCCAGCAAGCTTTATAAAACGGAACGCTATTGAATTGTACAGACGCACCGTACTCATGCAGCAACCTGTATTGAATTACTTCAAACTGAAGTTCCCCCACACAACCAATTACTTTCTTATTGCCTCCATATTGCGTAAACAACTGCGCAACACCTTCATCTGTAAGCTGCAGCAAACCCTTCTCCAGCTGTTTAGTTTTCATCGGATCTTTGTTGATCACCTCTTTAAAAATCTCCGGCGAAAAAGAAGGTATACCGGTAAAGTAAAAATCTTCTCCCTCAGTAAGCGTATCCCCTATCTTAAAATTTCCTGTGTCAAACAATCCGACCACATCGCCGGGAAACGCCTGCTCAATAACATCTTTATCCCGCGCTAAGAATGTGTAAGGATTGCTGAATCGAATATCCTTGTCCAGCCGAACATGATGAAAATATTTATTTCTTTCGAATCGTCCGGAGCAAACACGCAGGAACGCAATGCGGTCGCGGTGTTTGGGATCAAGGTTCGCATGTATCTTAAAAACGAAGCCGCTGAATTTATCTTCGCCAACGCTAACAAGCCTTGTTGAAGTTTCGCGGCTGCGCGGAATAGGCGCAATACGAATAAAAGTATCAAGCATTTCCTTTACACCGAAGTTGTTGATAGCACTACCGAAAAACACCGGTGCAACTTTTCCATCGAGATAATGCTGTTCATTCAAACCGCCATACACCCCTTCTATCAATTCAACATCTTCGCGAAGCAGGTCTGCATCTTTCTCACCTATTCTTTCATCAAGGTTCTTTGAACTCAGATCATCGAAACTTATGGTATCCTCATCAGAGGCTTTAGTATTTGCAGTGAACAGCAAAAGATTTTTATCAAATAAGTTGTACACCCCTTTAAAATCCTTACCGCTGTTGATAGGCCATGTCATGGGATGAAGAGAAAGCTTCAGTTCGTTCTCAATTTCTTCAAGAAGATCAAAACGGTTTTTTCCGTCACGATCCATTTTATTGATAAACACAATTACCGGCGTATCCCGCATCCGGCATACTTCCATCAATCGTCTCGTTTGTGCTTCAACGCCGTTTACGCTATCGATCACGAGAATAACGCTATCCACGGCCGTAAGCGTCCTGTAAGTGTCTTCCGCAAAATCTTTGTGTCCGGGAGTATCGAGGAGGTTAATGAGAATTCCTTTGTATTCAAAACTCATCACGCTTGTTGCCACAGAGATACCTCTTTGCCGCTCTATTTCCATGAAATCGCTCGTTGCGTGCTTCTTTATTTTATTGCTTTTTACGGCACCGGCTGTTTGTATCGCACCTCCGAAAAGAAGCAACTTTTCTGTGAGGGTTGTTTTACCCGCATCCGGGTGAGAAATGATTGCAAATGTTCTTCGCTTATTGATCTCGTTAACGTACTTCATATTGAGGTCGGCAAAGGTAACGCATGCATTACATTTTATCAGCAATTGAAGGTATCATCATGTTAAAATCGTATTTTGACCGGAATGAAATCCCCATTCAGCAGAACGTCTCTTTTCAATAAAGAAACTGCTACAGCAGAGGCGTCGCGGTACAAGGTAGCCAAGCAGATGTACCGTACCCGTATCGGGATGCAGGAAGCTGTAAGGAGCTCAGTATTTATCATCATCGGGATTGTTTCCGCGGGCTTTGGGTTGAAAAGTTTTCTTCTGCCTAATAATTTCATCGATGGTGGCGCCACGGGCATTTCGCTCCTGCTGAGCAAAATTTTTGAGATACCCCTTTCGCTGATCATTATCGTAATAAATATTCCTTTCATTTTCCTGGGCTATCGCCAGATAGGTAATGTATTTACCATTCGAACGGTTTTGGGCATCCTGGGTCTTGCAATATGCCTGGCCGTAGTTGAATACCCTATCGTTACGAACGATAAGCTGCTTGTTGCGGTGTTTGGCGGATTCTTTCTTGGCGCAGGAATCGGCTTTGCCATCAGGGGTGGCGGCGTACTCGATGGCACCGAGGTGCTCGCGATCTTTATCAGCCGAAAAACCGGCTCAACGATCGGCGACATCATCATGATCATCAACATCATCATTTTTACGTCGGCCGTTTATACCCTCGGACTTGAAACCGCGCTATATTCCATGCTCACCTATTTGTCTGCTTCGAAGACGGTTGATTTTTTGATAGAAGGTATAGAGGAGTACCTGGGCGTAACTATTATTTCGAGGAAGAACCTGGAGATACAGCAGATGATCATCGAGAAGCTCGGCCGCGGTGTAACGATCTATAAAAGCACGGGGGGCTATGGAAAGAAAGGTCTGATCAACCAGGATTCTGACATTGTGTTTACAGTGGTAACCCGATTAGAAATCTCGCGCCTTAGAAGTGAGATTGAGAAAATTGACGACGATGCATTTGTGGTGATGCACAGCATTAAGGATACCAAAGGGGGAATGATCAAGAAGAGGCCGTTGAAGCATTAAAGAGACGTCAGGCGCCGGGAGTGTTTAGTTTTTTACGGCGAATGAAGTTCCGCAGCCACAAGTTTTGCTCGCATTCGGATTCGAGAAGGTAAACCCTCTTGAACTAAGCCCACCCTGCCAATCTATCTCCATACCGAGTAAATACAATTCATGACCCTTGCTCATGATGAACGACACGCCATCAAGCACGTACACCACATCGTTGTCCACCTTTTGGTCGAACCCCAGAACGTAAGTCATACCCGAACATCCCCCACCCTTTACGCCTACGCGTAAAAAATTGGTCTTGTCGAAGTCGTCAGCTGACATCAATCTGTTGATTTCCCTCACCGCCGATGCAGTAAAACTTACAGGCGAACTAACTGTCGTTTCCATGATGCAAAGATATAAAAATGAAAGCTTTTGTATTGTTAACATCATCCATACATTTGTCCATAAATTGTCAAAAAAATGATGGATACCTGGCAAATGCTTGGCGCGCTCTTAATTGCAGCGATACTTGGAGGCTCGCTGGCATACATCTTCTGGAGAGAGCGGGCGAAAGCAGCCAGGGAGCGCAAGGAAGGACCACAAACAAACACAACCACCGTAAATCCTGTACAATTGCAGCTTCAGGCTTATGAACGCCTCATCCTTCTTACCGAACGCATAGCACTGCCCAGCCTCATCAACAGAATTAATCAACCCGGTATTGCGGGCAGAGACATGCAGATGATGCTTACCCATACTATCAAGCAGGAGTTCGACCATAACATCACACAGCAGATCTACGTGACGAGCGAGGCGTGGGAGGCCGTGCGAAACCTTAAGGAACAAAACATTCATATTGTTAACCAGGTGGCCTCTATTCTGCCGCCGGATGTTTCCGGTACCGAACTTGAACAAGCAGCTGCTTGAAATGATCGTTCAGAATCCAAAAATGACACTGCACAATGTGGTTGCCGAAGTGCTGAGCTACGAAGCGAAAAAAGTAATGCGGCAATAAAAGTGCTTTACCTATGGACAAACCCCTCTACAACGATTCCGGAATTGAAATAAAGAAAATTTATACCGGGGAATCACCCTCTTATCAGCCACTGAATGAATTAGCCGGTGAATTTCCGTTTACACGCGGCGTTCAACCCGATATG
This sequence comes from uncultured Chitinophagaceae bacterium, assembly GCA_963782225.1. GTDB lineage: Bacteria > Bacteroidota > Bacteroidia > Chitinophagales > Chitinophagaceae > Flavitalea. The sequence continues at coordinate 2,300,141 of CAWAIQ010000004.1, read as the reverse complement.
TACCGCGGCAAACCGTGGACAATGCGGCAATATGCAGGTTTCAGCACCGCAGAAGAAAGTAATAAAAGATATCACTACCTGCTTTCCCAGGGGGTAATGGGACTGAGCGTTGCGTTCGACCTACCTACACAAATCGGCTATAATAGCGACCATGCATTATCTGAAGGTGAAGTAGGAAAAGTGGGCGTTGCCATTGACAGCATCGAAGACATGCAAACATTGTTTGCAGGCATAAAGCTTGAAGATGTTTCTACGTCGATGACGATTAATGCAACCGGCTATATCCTGCTTGCATTGTACGTTGCTGTTGCCAAGCAACAGGGCGCAGATCTTTTGAAGCTAAATGGTACTATACAAAATGATATTTTAAAAGAGTACGCGGCACGTGGAACATACATTTATCCGCCGAAGCCATCAATGCGCATCATCACCGATATTTTCGAGTGGTGCAGTAAAGAGGTGCCTCGCTGGAATACCATTTCCATTTCGGGCTACCACATTCGCGAAGCCGGCAGCACAGCCGTCCAGGAGATTGCTTTTACATTAAGTAACGGCAAGGCATATGTGCAGGCCGCCATAGAAAAAGGGTTGGATATTAATGTGTTTGGCAAAAGGCTTTCTTTCTTTTTTAACGCTCATAATAATTTGTTTGAAGAGATAGCGAAGTTCAGGGCAGCGCGAAGAATGTGGGCGAAGATTATTAAAGATCTTGGCGCAACAGATCCCAAGGCTATGATGCTGCGGTTTCACGCGCAAACAGGAGGCAGCACGCTCACCGCCCAGCAACCACTTAATAATATTTCGCGCGTTACTATCCAAACACTGGCAGCTGTACTTGGCGGCACACAGTCGTTGCATACAAATGGATACGATGAAGCATTAAGCCTGCCCACCGAAGAAGCGGCGCGCATTGCTTTGCGCACACAACAGATTGTAGCTTTTGAAAGTGGTTCTACAGAAACGGTTGACCCGCTTGCCGGCAGTTATTATGTTGAGTCGCTCACAAATGATGTGGAACGTGAAGCGTTAGCGCTTATGGAAAGGATAGATGCGATGGGCGGAAGTGTGAACGCGATTGAACAGGGATTCATCCAGGAAGAAATAGCGCGTAGTGCATATAGTTTTCAGAAGAAGGTTGAAACGAATGAGAAGATCATTGTCGGAGTGAATAAATTTGTTTCGGCAGAAAAGAACACGACACCTGGTTTTCGGATCGATGATTCAATCCGCTTATTGCAGACAGAAAAGATTGAAGCGTTGAAACGCCGCCGAGATCCTGCAAAGGTTGACAACATTTTGCAATCGCTTAATGATTGTGCGTCGGGAGATGAGAACATTATGCCAGTGGTGTTAGACGCGGTTGAAAATTTGGTTACGCTTGGTGAAATTGCGGATACGCTACGCGAGGTGTTTGGAGAATATAGATAATGTGTGCGCCCCAAAAGAGAAACCACCCCTTGCCCCCCTGAGGGAAAGTGAAAATATTTTCTTAATCAGGTTTAGAAACAAATACAAAAGCGCGGCAGCTATTTCGACTTCTTGGCCCAGTCATCGCGGAGTGTAGCCGTTCGATTAAACACTAATTTATCCTTCGTCGATTCTTTATCAGGATAAAAATATCCTTTCCGTAAAAACTGGTATCTCTCTCCGACAGTCGCATCCGCAAGCGCGGGTTCAGCAAATGCATTCACCACATCAAGCGAATGCGGATTGATATAGTCTTTAAAATCTCCTTCTTCACTTGAAGGATCTTCAACTTTAAATAACCGGTCGTACAACCGAACTTCAATATTCACCGCGCGAGCAACACTTACCCAATGCAAGGTTCCCTTCACGTTTATACCCGAGGTATCGGCACCGCTTTTACTTTCCGGCAAATATGAACAGCTAACCTCTATCACCTCTCCCCTCTCATCCTTAACCGCCTCGTCACAACGAATAATGTATGCACTCTTCAACCGCACCATCTGTCCCGGCGACAACCTGAAATACTTTTTCGGCGGGTTTTCCATAAAATCTTCACGCTCTATATATAGTTCACGCGAAAATTCGATATCTCTTGTTCCACCATTAGGGTCCTCGGGGTTTTCTTCCCCCATTACGATTTCACTTTCCCCTTGCGGATAATTTGTAATGACAACTTTCAACGGATCGAACACCACCATTCTCCGGAGCGCTATTTTGTTCAGATGCTCTCTTACAAAGAACTCAAGCAATCCTATGTCAATAATGTTCTCTCGCTTCGCCACGCCTATCCTGTCACAAAAACTACGGATGCTCTCGGCGGTATAACCTCTCCTTCTGAATCCGCTGATCGTTGGCATCCTCGGATCGTCCCATCCGTTCACGAACTTTTCATTAACAAGTTGAATCAGCTTACGCTTACTCAGTACCGTATAGTTTAGGTTTAACCTCGCAAACTCATATTGTTTCGATGGATATATTTCGAGTTGCCCGATCAGCCACTCATACAACGGGCGATGCGGAATAAATTCGAGTGTACAGATTGAATGAGTGATCTTTTCTATACTGTCGCTTTGCCCGTGCGCAAAATCGTACATGGGTAAATCGACCAATTGTCGCCCGTGCGGTGATGATGTGCTTTTTTGATCCTGTATATGATCGGATCGCGCATATGCATATTTGGCGATGCCATATCAATCTTCGCACGCAGCGTTCTTGATCCATCCTCAAATTCGCCCGCTTTCATGCGGCTGAACAAATCAAGATTTTCATCTATACTTCTGTTTCGGAACGGACTTTCCTTACCGGGCTCAGTTGGCGTGCCTTTAAGTTCAGCAATCTGGTCGGCGGTCATGTCGTCAACATACGCCAATCCTTTTTTGATAAGCTTTACGTGCAAATTCGTATAGACTTGTCAAAATAATCCGACGCATATAATTCATTCTTCCATTCAAAGCCGAGCCAGCGCACATCTTCCTTGATGCTGTCGACGTATTCGGTTTCTTCTGTGCTGGGATTGGTATCGTCGAAGCGGAGGTTTGTGTAACCGCCGTATTTTTTGGAGAGCCCGAAATTAAGGCAGATGCTTTTGGCATGCCCGATATGCAGATAACCGTTAGGTTCAGGCGGAAAACGCGTAATAATCTCGGAATATTTCCCTGCTTTCAGATCCTCTTCTACGATCTCCTCTAAAAAATTAAGACTTTTTTCGTCACTCATGCTGCCCGGTTATTGGGCGACGAAGATACAAACAGTATATTTACAATGAAAAACGATAAGGTATGGGACTACTCACTCCGAAAAATAGTAAAGACGGTAAGAAAAACGCGAACAAACAGAAAGGCGGTTCATCGCAGGGTTCGCAGTTTATGAAACAGAGTTCGAAACCAACCGGGGTTTCAAAGAAGCCTATTAAGACTGGCGGTTCAAGAGGAAGTTGATCTTCTCTATTCGAATATCTTTTCAATTCGCGTCAATCTCCCCTGTTCATCGCAACCTTCAATTACAATTCTGAAGCGGCGTGTAATATCGTTGTTATAGAATGTGAACAGTTGTCTTCGTGTATTCTTATCCGTTAATACAAACGGGTTCCAGTACAACGTTGTCCTGTAATCTCCGTCGGTATGGCGCTCGTCGTATTTCGAGTAATCCGGCGAATAAAATTCTTTGTCCGAATTGTAGCCCGCGATAGCTCGTAAAATCAAGCCCCTTCACATCACTATAAAGATTGGCGCCCTTCTTCGTGTATACTGCAATAGCGCCGCCGGCACCACCGCCCTGCGTACCAAAAAAGGGAGGTCTAAATACCTTGATGTATGCCACATCGGCCATGTTCAGGTTTTGAATGAACGACATGTCGGACTGCATTTCGTTCAGGTATAGCTGGGGAGTGCTTCCGCGCCACGACATCTGCGCCGATGTACCGTTTCCGGTGATCTGTAACCCTGCAACCTTGCCCTGCAAATAATTGAGCACCGACATCGCCCCCTGGGCGGTCATGTCGCCCGCCAGGTCGAAGGAGTATGCATCGCCGCCCGCAAATAGTCCCGAAGCGTACTGCTCATCAAGCAGCTGGCTTTTAGATTTTTGGCGTGCGGTTACTGTAACACTTTCCAGCGTTTGCACCTTCCTGCGTGCGTCGAGCACCCTCTGATTTCTTTCAGACATCGCCACGTTGTTAGCCCATATTTCCTTTGGAGGCAACACCGAGCGAAATACCAGGTTGGTATCGTTAGTAGCCACCACGGATCCTTTCTTCAGGCTGCTTTTAATATCAAAATTTGCCCGCGAAGTAAGAACCTTGTCTTTATCGTTGTTGAACTGGTAATAAATCTTAGCGGTATCAAAGAAAACCAAACCCGGAATCGTGAACGTGCCATCAGTGTTCACCGGAACCTGTAAAAACTCCTGCTTTTTGTTTACCTCAAGAATTGCCGACAACTCTTTGCTCAGAAGCTCTGTTTTGTTGAGACCATTTATTTTCCCTTGCAGCACTACATAATCCGATGGTTGGTTCGGTGTAGCAGGAAATTTACCCGCAAGCGCATCTTCCCATTTGAACCTCCTCCAGCCGTTCGTCATCATCACCAGGTCGAGGTGATTGCGTACCGAATCCACATCACTCGAAAAGTAATAGGCCGGATTATGAACGTACCCCTTGATATCGCTCGTGAGTAAAACGTTCGAAAAAATGTCTTCCTCATTTCCAAGGTGCGGATTTAAACCCGCATCGGTGATCGAGACAGACAAGTTGGTGGGAATAGTATCAGGCACATCTACCTGGATCACATTCTTCTTTCTTTTTTCAAATGCCTTAAGTGGTCCATTAAGGTCCGTAATGAAATAGTAATCCTGTTTATTTACAAACACTATCCTTTCTGCAAGGGGTTTCTTGTCGCTGGAAAAGATTGTGAGCTGCATAATTCCTGCAGGAATATTTTCTGTTGGTATCACGCCTCTTACTGTTGGGCCTTTAGACACGTTAGCGTTGGCCATGTACACCAACTGTTGCTGCATTTGCCCGACTACAGTAACAGCTGAAGAGGCTGGAATCTCTCCTTCGGGACGCGAGATCAGAAACCGAATGCCTATCGCATCCTGCGTTACAGTCAAAGTATACCCGTTTTTCAGCGCACCGGGCAATGGCGTCGACTGCACCTTTCCGGTAATATCCTTCCACGTGGCTTTGTATTGCTCATTGGTTTCAGGCTTAAGAGTGAAGAAGCCCATGCCGTCGTGCATTGACGAAAGCTTTGCTACCGATTTGCCTTTACTATCAACAATATCCCCACTTACTGCATATGGCAATCCGTGGAGGTCTGTGGCCTTAAAGGCTATGCGCGACTCCACGTTCTGCACCAGGTCGCCACCCTCAGGGAAAAACTGAAGGAAATTTTTGGGCACAACTTTTTTCGCGGCGGGTTGTTTTTGCTGGATGATAGGGATAGACTTTACATAGAGAAACGACGAATCAAAATTGAGCATCCAGTCTGTATAAGCGCGGACGTACACGTTATTAGAAGTTAACGTTGCGGGAAGATCGAAGGCCGCTGCTGCACTAGATGAAACCACCGGCGCAACTTTTCGCGCGATCACTTTTCCCTTTTCATCGATCAGGTCGGCATATAATGTTTTGCTGATAAGAGAAGGCATGTTGGCCGCGAATATGTACGCTTTAAACCAAACGGTTTCACCCGGGTTATAATACTGGCGGTCGAAATGCAGATATACCTTTTCCTGCGGAAAGCGCGTATCCAACACCTTTAACACTGAGTCGTACTGCGCATTGAGGTTGGAAAATATTCCACTCCCCATCAGCAGTAAACAAAAACACAAAATCCGTTTCCCTGAAAATTTTCTCATTTGGCTTTCGATAAAAATCAAGTAGTGAAAATAATAAACTTATACTAATGGCTGCTTACGCTCGCCAAATACCAGGCTGCCCACCCTCACCATATTGCTTCCAGCCTCTATCGCCTGCTTATAATCGGCGCTCATGCCCATAGACAAATATTGAAAACGAATGTTGGATGTATTGATGTGCGAGTACTTTTCGTAAAGCGCCGACAAATATTTCATTTCAGAAGAAACGGTATCGTTGTCATCCGTAAAAGTGGCCATACCCATCAGGCCTGCGACCAGAACATTGTTCATGGTATTCACCTCTGCGGCGCGGGTAATGCCATTGATCATTTCGTCGAGCTCTTCTGCATGCAGACCATACTTTGTATCTTCATTAGCTATATGCACCTGCAGCAGGCAATTGATGCGCTTATCAATTTTTTTTCCCTGCCTGTCTATCTCAAGCAGTAATTTAAAACTGTCCACACTATGTACCAGGTGCACGAATGGCGCGATATATTTTATTTTGTTCGATTGAAGGTGGCCGATGAAATGCCAGTTGATATCGGGAGGAAGCAGCAATTGTTTTTCTATCAGTTCCTGAACGTAATTTTCTCCAAAATCCCGGTGTCCAAAATTATACAGGTGGCGGATGCTTGAAACAGGCTGCATTTTCGAAACAGCCACAAGCGTAACATTGTTGCCTAACGATTCCCTGAATTTCCGGTACTGTTCACTGTTCATAGTGTAAAGTTAAGCATCATGCTTCCAACACCGCTCTGCTGATCACCATCCTTTGCACTTCGCTTGTGCCTTCGTATATCTGCGTGATCTTTGCGTCGCGCATTAATCGCTCGACATGGTATTCTTTAACATATCCATAACCTCCGTGAATCTGCACCGCTTCAACCGTTGCCCACATTGCTGTTTCTGATGCAAATACTTTAGCCATCGATGAAGTCACCGCATAGTCGTGTTTGTTATCTTTTTCCCATGCTGCCTTCATACATAAAAGTCGTGCGGCGTTGATGCGGGTGGCCATATCGGCTAATTTAAATTGAATGGCCTGGTGCATGTTAATTGGCTTTCCGAATGCATAACGCTCCCTCGAATATTTCAACGAGAGCTCGTATGCGCCCGATGCTATACCCAATGCCTGCGAGGCAATGCCTATTCGTCCGCCAGCCAGTGTTTTCATAGCAAACACGAATCCGAATCCATCGTCGCCAATCCTGTTCTCTTTCGGCACTTTTACATCCTGGAACATCACCGAATGGGTGTCACTACCGCGTATACCCATCTTATTTTCTTTATTACCCACCGATACACCCTGCCAGTTTTTCTCGACTATAAAAGCATTAATTCCTTTGCTTCTTTTTGTTGCATCCGTTTGAGCCATTACCACGTACACCGATGCGGTGTTTCCATTAGTGATCCAGTTCTTGGTACCATTTAAGATGTAGTGATCGCCCATATCGGTTGCACTCGTACGCTGCGAAGACGCATCGCTGCCAGCTTCTGGCTCGCTGAGCAGGAAGGCGCCTATAAATAAATCGTTGTTGTGAAGTCCACGCGCGAGCGGCACCAGGTATTTTTGCTTTTGCTCCTCGGTTCCGTATTTTTCCAGTCCCCAGCAAACGAGTGAATTGTTCACGCTCATCGATACACTTACGCTCGCGTCGATCTTACTTATTTCCTCCATCGCCAGCACATAACTAACGGTATCCAGGCCGGCGCCACCATATTCTTCACTCACCATCATGCCCATAAAGCCCAGTGAAGCAAGTTTTTTCAGCTGTTCATTTGGAAACTTCTGGTGTTCATCCCTTTCGATAACGCCGGGCAAACATTCATTTACTGCAAAATCTCTTGCCGCCTGGCGTATCATCAGCTGTTCTTCGGTAAAACTAAAAAGCATGGTTGGAGGTATTTCTTGATGAAAAGCAAAATAGTGCTTTTCTTCAAGAAACTAACACCCGTTAGCAATTACTCCGGCGGTGTAATGCTGTTTGCTGTTGTTCTGATCGTCCTGCGGTAACAAAGCGAGCGCCGCAGAACGCACATTGTCATCGTTAGTGGCGTCAATGGGTGAAGTGAACTTCGAGTATCGCTGCCGTCGTTACGCATTAGCTCACATGAGAGCTGCTTTACTTTCGGATGTTTTGCATCGGTTAACGCTGTGGGCTGCCTCCTGGGCACTGACCTGCAAAAAGAAAGTTGAAATCATTACCACCAGCATTGCCGGCATTTCATTTCTTTTTTCATCTTAACTGGTTTATTTGAAATGATTAGTATGAAAAATTTGTTCCAAAAACCGCTAATTTCGCTACGCGTTTTTAACTGTAAATCAATTTTATGAACCTTCACGAATACCAGGCCAAGGAATTACTTAAAAGATACAATGTACCGGTGCAGGAGGGCATTCCTGTAGATACGCCGCAGGCTGCAGAAGAAGCGTATAAGAATCTGAAGGTTCAGTTCGGTAACAGTTTTGCGGTTGTTAAGGCCCAGATACATGCCGGCGGCAGAGGAAAGGGTAAAATCAGGGGAACTGAACAGCGCGGAGTAGCGGTTGGAAAAAACAGCGAGCAGATCAAAGACATCGCGGCGAATATACTTGGCGGAACGCTGGTGACCATTCAAACGGGCGAAGCCGGCAAACTCGTAAACAAAGTTCTGGTTGCACAGGACGTGTACTACCAGGGCCCTAACCCTATCAAAGAATTTTATCTCTCTATACTTCTCGACCGTGCGAAAGCGTGCAATGTTATTATGTACAGTACCGAAGGCGGTATGGACATAGAAGAAGTAGCCCACAAAACACCGGAAAAAATATTTAAGGAATGGGTGCATCCGTCAGGAATGCTTCAGTCGTTCCAGGCAAGGAAAATAGCATTCAACCTTGGGTTGTCCGGAGAGGCGTTCAAAAGCTGCGTAAAGTTCGTAGTCAACCTTTATAACGCGTACGTTGGTCTCGAATGCAGTATGCTCGAGATCAATCCCCTTTTCAAAACAGCTGACGAGAAAATTTTGGCGGTTGACTGTAAAATGAATCTGGATGATAACGCACTGATGCGCCATGCCGACCTGGAAGCATTAAGAGATGTGAGCGAAGAAGATCCTACAGAAGTACAGGCCTCAAAGTTCAACCTGAACTTTGTAAAGCTCGATGGAAACGTAGGTTGTATGGTGAACGGTGCCGGACTTGCAATGGCCACGATGGATATGATTAAACTGAATGGTGGCGAGCCAGCGAACTTTCTTGATGTGGGCGGTGCTGCAAACGCGCAAACGGTTGAGGCGGGTTTCAGAATTATATTAAAGGATCCCAAAGTAAAAGCAATACTCATCAATATCTTCGGAGGTATTGTTCGTTGCGACAGGGTTGCCCAGGGCGTAATAGATGCTTATAAAAATATTGGCAATATAGAAGTGCCGATCATTGTAAGATTACAGGGCACGAATGCAGAGGAAGCGAAACAGTTGATTGAAGAAAGCGGATTAAAAGTTCAATCTGCAATATTACTTAGTGAAGCAGCTGCTCTTGTTAACAAAGCAGTGTCTCAGAACTAACCAATAATTGCTTCAAGGGTATGGAAAAAACGGGCCGCATTAATAACGGCCCATCCAAAAATTTATTGGATAAACAGCTATGGAATTCGAAAGGATCGCCGACAAAAAAAGATCTGAATTTATTACGAATGCCATTAGCAAAAACATTCCCATACATGGACAAATTCTCGACGTTGGTTGCGGCAACGGTATCATCTCGCGCGCCGTCGGTTCATTAGGATATACTGTTACAGGAATTGATTCAAGCACAAAAACTATCGAGGCCGCGAACGATGCAAACCAACTGCCCAATGTAAATTTTATGGTAGTAGGTGCAGGAAATTTCACACCGGAGCGTGGGAAATATGCAGCCATTATCTGTAGTGAAGTGCTCGAACATTTGCATAAACCCGGAGATTTACTAACTGTACTTCGCGAATCGCTTTCTGATGATGGCATTCTAATCGTTACCGTTCCAAACGGCCGGGGGCCCCGCGAATTATTTGTTACCCGTCCAATTCAGTACCTGCAACGGAAAAATAATCTCGCCTGGAAATTTGTAAGTGGAGTAAAAAAAATGCTCGGTTACAAAGGCACTACAGTTCAATCGAGCGCCGACGATCTCACTCATATACAATTTTTCACTTATGCAAAGCTTCGCCAGCTCGCATCGGAAAACGGATTTCGGATCGCGGAACTAAAGAAAGGCAACTTCATTGAACAGGTATTTCCGTTATCACTCATTTTTAAACGCAGTGTGTTGCTTCAGCGATTCGACAGCAAACTGGCCGATCTCCTTCCAAAAGCATTCACCAGCGGTTTCATGACAGTTTGGAGAAAAATGTGATGATTCATTTGTATTCTAACCGCCAGAGGGAGGCCAGCGCAGGCGAAACCTTTTTTGTTTTTCATATTCACTATAACTGGCATCATTTTTATTTGTTAAGGGTCATAATAAACCCAATACTGTGACCGTTATACCTAACTCGAACAATCCCTTATGAAAAACGCACACACTGCTTTCATCGCCGTAACACTCTTTTCTTACGTAGTTCTTTACGGATTAATCGCACTTCTTAGCTGAGTTTTCCTTCGTAAATTTTCACTTCGTAAATAGGACTAAACAGGTACATTCTTCCTGTAGCAAGTTCTTCGCACTGGAACCGTTTCCGGAGCTTCTTACCTTTTCTGAATAACTTACCTTTTCCCGCATCGAACAACTTCCCTTCGTCGAGCTGTTCAACCATCACAAGCCCGTTTCCGTTAAGGTCGTATTTGCGTAAGGCCCGCATCAGCGATTCATCGGAACAACTGCTCGCCGGCAGGTCATGCAATGAGTTTTTGAGATACTGAAGAATATCCTTCGGAAAGATGTCAGGAACAAGAAAATCTTTTAGCAGTTCACCGTAAATTTTCTTCCACTCCTTACCATGGGGATCCACCCTGTTTTTATACTGGGTAAAAGCGATGAGATGAGCGAGTTCGTGAATGAGCGTGATGAGGAAGCTGTACTTATTAAGCGTTCCGTTTACACTTATACGATGGTTGTTGTATGATGTAGCGTGCCTGTAATCGCCGAGTATCGACTTGCGGTCTTTCGTAACGGTTAGATGAACCTTGTGCTGATGCAGATAGTCTAAAACCGCTTGCGCCGCCTTATCCGGAATGTATCGCTTAATCGCCTCAAGTGGCGCTTCTGTCTTTGGCATACCTGTCCTTCCTGCTAAGTTTCATGATAATCGAAATCTCGAGAAAAGTATACACGAAATATAAAAACATGCAGCCGAATACTGCACCCTTGCTTACGCCTTTCTTTACAGCCATTATGTAAATCAGCGCCGTGAATAAAACAATCAGCATTTTAGCAAACATGCCGCCATAGATCATTCGCAAAAAAGCGTGCACGTTGTTATTTGCGAGTGACCGCACAAAAAGTGAAAACGAAATGAAGGTGGCGATAAACAGGATGAGGTTACCAACGATCATCACCGGTTTGCTCATGTTCCATAAAAAGCTAAGATCCGGAATGACTAGTAGCAGAATGGTGGTAACGACAAATACGGTGATGATCGGTGCGAACGCTCTTAATTTCATTTTAGTGAAAACGTGGTATCGGCCACTACAGATTTTTCAGCCTTTGCTTCGTTAATAATATTGCCGGTTGATTTTGGCTTTTCAGCCGTTCCGTTGGTCATATGACACTGACCGTTGAAATTGGCGTTTGTTTCTATCTGGAGTTTGGCGGCGTAAATATTACCTGTAACTGTGCTGCCGCCTTTTAGCTGCAACAACTCTTTTACTTTAATGGTGCCATTGATCTTTCCCATAATGTCGGCCTGCTGTCCGGCAATGTCGCCTTCAACAACACCATTAGCGCCGATGACTACTTTAGCAGTAGATAGAATATTCCCCTGCAGAGTGCCATCAATGCGTATATCACCGCTGCTGTTGATGTCGCCTTTCAGTGTGGTTCCTGCGGCGATGATGCTTGCGCCCGATGGTTGTACGGCTGCGTCGGAAGAAATGTCGGATTTAGTTTTTTGGTTAAACATGGCTGTAGGTTTTAGTCTTCAAGATTATCAGATTTTGGAACTTCTACTTTTGTTGTATCAAGCTTTAGGGGAACATTTCCTTCAAGCACATTCTTGATGTTATCCAGGTATTGCTCTTTATATCTTACGGCCTGTTCTAAAGAATCGGTTTTCAGCTTCAATTCACGCAGTTCTTTCGTTGCGTTAATATCGCCATAACCAGGAATATACAAGCGGAGTGGTGTAAACACTATCAAAGCCACCGTAAGGCCCGTTAAGAGTACAAAAATGGTGCTAAGTGTAATGTAAACGCTCATCCTCGATAACTTAAACGTAACAACTTCTTCGTAAGTATCATCGTTCATCACTACCAGGCGGTAGCGGTTCTGAAGGCGTTTTAACGTGGAATTGGCGTCGAATTTGGCCATATGCGGCGGATCTGGGATTAAAGGTAGTTGTTAAAGGAAATTAGCGAATAAATTAAAATAAAATACTTTAAAATCAGTTATTAAGAAGTTAGTTTGCGCCGGTAATGTTAAAGGTATTTTTCCAGACATTCTTGATCTCCCTGCTGGTTTTCCTATGGTTACCGCGAGCTATTGCTCAGCCTACACTTCCCAGCGACCTCAAAAAGCCCGCAAAGTACGAGAACAGGCAGCTTGGAGCCGAAAAATCGGCCGAGAAAAAGTTCAAAGGTCCCCGCAAATTCATTCAGAATACTGTAACCCATTACAACTGGTACTTCAACGCCAACAATAAGCTCACCGAAATACTTGAACGCGCTAAACTCGCCCATCGCGACGACTACGGACAACTCCTTACGTTTTACAACTATACACTCGAAAAAACGGCTACTGACAAAACTGAACTCGATTCAGTGATCTATAAGGCGAACACCGGCATTCTTACGCACGACCTTCGCAGCTCATGGATGGATAACCTGTTCATGCTGATGGGTAAGGCGTACTACTTCCGGAACGACCTGGATTCAGCATACCTCACCTTTCAGTACATCAACTACGCCTTTTCTAAAAAAGAACCAGACGGATATGATATTCCTATCGGCAGTAACGCCAGTGAAGGCAACAACGCGTTGTCGATTTCCACAAAGGAAAATGGCAGCCTTGTAAACCGCGCCCTGACAACTCCGCCTAGCCGCAACGAATCGTTTATCTGGCAGATTAAAACTTACATCGCGCGCGACAAATTACCGGAAGCAGTTGCCCTGATAGAGACCATCAAGAATGATCGTTTGTTTCCCGAGCGGTTAAAAAGTGATCTGAGTGAAGTGCAGGCACTTTATTTCTATCAACAGAAAAATTACGACAGCTCAGCTTTTTATCTCGAGCAGGCGCTCGACAAAGCAGAAAACCGCCAGGAGGCTTCAAGATGGGAGTTCCTGATCGCACAGATGTATGAGCTTGCGAAAAAACCATCGCGTGCAGTGGAGTTTTATGACCGGGCCAAAAAACGCACGCTCGATCCCGTGATGGAAGTGTATTCGATATTGAATTCGATAAGGCAAAGTGGCAGCGACTCTGCAGCCATCAAAAAAAACATTGAAGCTCTTCGTAAGATGGGCAGAAGAGATCTTTATACCAATTATCGCGACATCATCTACTACACTGCTGCGCAAATTGAACTGGAAAGAAATAATGTAGCTGGCGCAAAAGAGATGTTGCTGAAATCTACACGCGCAACATCGCAATTAAATCCGGCACAAAGAACAAGATCATTTTTGCTTCTCGGCGATCTGTATTATGCTGAGCATGATTTTGCGCCGGCGAAAAACTATTACGACTCAGTAAACAACAACGATCCGGGAGTGCCCGATCCTGTTGCTTTCGAAGTTAAAAAGCAGGTGTTGGCACAAATTGTAGCGCAGCTCGACATTATGCACCGGCAGGACAGTTTGCAAAAAATTGCAGCGATGCCGGAAGCGGAGCGCAATGCACTCATTAAAAAAATGGTCAGAACGCTTAGAAAAAGGGAGGGTTTGAAAGAAGAAGAGCAACCGGGCAATGCTGCCGTGGGAATGGCTAATAACAATAATGATAAACCTCCTCCGGATCTTTTCGGATCCAGCAACGAGAAAGGAGACTGGTATTTTACGAATGCTTCCTTAAAGTCGAAAGGTTTTACTGCATTCAAGCAAAAGTTTGGCAACCGTCCCAATGTAGATAACTGGAGGCGCCAGTCGATGATGGTTGAGCAGGCAGGATCCGGCCCACGGAATCCGCGGGCTATGGGCGAACTGGGCGCGGGCGATACTGCAAGTACTTCTGAGGATATTAGTTTCGAAGGATTGCTGAAAAACATTCCGCTCACAGCTGAGAAAAAAGAATTGTCGGAAGATTCGGTAGAAAATGCAATGGCGGATTTGGGAGTTATTTATGTTGACAAGCTTGAGGAGTATCGCGCAGCAATAGAAACGCTTGAAGCTTTTCTAGAAAGATTTGGGTATAGTAACAGGCGGCCGGAAGCATTGTATTATCTCTATTATGCTTATCAGAAAACCGGTAATACGGCAAAAGCAGATGCAATGCGTGCCGAACTGGATGGCAAGTATGCCGAAACAAAATATCAGAAACAAATTTATAATGCGGTAACGGGTGCGGATAAGAAAGAGAAAGCCACGATTACTGCGGAATATGAAAAGGTGTATAACCAGTTTATCGAGGGAAACTTCGAGCAGGCGCTTGCGGAGAAAAAAATCGCAGACAGCATGTATGGCACTACTTACTGGACGCCACAACTGTTGTATATAGAATCGATTTATCATGTGCATGCCAAACAAGACGAGGAAGCGAAAAAATCACTGAATAGCCTGGTGGAATTGTATCCGAACGAGCCGATAGCTGAGAAGGCCAAAACGCTGATTGATGTGTTGGGTAGAAGGAAAGAGATAGAAGATTACCTGACGAAACTCGAAATTAAGAGAGTGGAAGACAGTATCGTGGAAGTGGCGAACGCAAAGCCGCTAAGGCCCGAGAAGGTGGGTACGCCTCTGCAGCAGGATACGACCAGATTGATTCCAAAGAAATTGAACAACCTGGATTCTAATACTACGGGCAGAAAACCTGAGATAACCGTGCAGAAACCCGTGGTAAAACAGGATACCGTTAAGGTTGTTGCATCGGCGTTCACTTTCAATGTGGAGGCTGCGCACGATGTGGTGATTGTGTTAACCAAGGTTGATCCGGTATATGTTACCGAGACACGCAATGCGTTTAACAGGTATAACCAGGTTAATTATTCGGGCAAGCCGATTGAAATTACTAACCAGGTGCTGAATGATACTACCCGGCTTGTGGTGATGTCGGGCTTTGAGAATGCCGCTGTGGCGCTTTCTTATATGCAAAATGTGCAGCCTGTGGCGCCAAGGCAGATTGTGCCGTGGTTGCCGGCGGGGAAGTATTCGTTTGTTATTATTAGTAAGGATAACCTGGAGGTGTTGAAGAATAACCAGGATTTGAATGGTTATAGGCGGTTTCATGAGAGGTATTTGAAGTAGCCCTGCGAGCAGCTTGCCTGCGGCGTTATTTGTCATCGCCAGCGGAGCGGCTCGGCCGCGATGTGAGGGATCTGCCGAGGACGCTGCATTAAGCATTGTGAAACAATTAAGACAGATAAGCCCGATTTTTGCAATAATCATATCCTAACATTCAACCTATGTCCCGCCCGGTCAAAATTTTCTGGAATATATTCTTGTGGGGATTCGCAGCGATAGTACTTATCCTGGTACTAATCAACGTTGGCGCATTCGGAAAAATGCCTTCTCTCGCACAACTCGAAAACCCCTCGATAACCCTCGCCACCGAAATCTACGGCGACGACGGCACCAGCATGGGTAAATTCTTCCGGGAAAAGGGCAACCGCAGCTATGTTCAATACAACGACATTTCAAGGCACGTAGTAGATGCCCTCGTAGCTACCGAAGACGAGCGCTTCTACGACCACTCAGGTATCGACGGCAAAGCAGTAATACGCGCCGTGGTACTAATGGGCAAACAAGGAGGCGGCTCCACCATTACGCAGCAGCTTGCACTGAACATGTTTTCAGAAAGAGCCACGAACATGTTTGAACGCGTGATGCAAAAAGCAAAAGAATGGATCATAGCCGTTAAGCTAGAAAGAAATTTTACCAAGCAGGAGATCATCGCACTTTATCTCAATACCGTTCCATTTAGCGACAACGTATATGGAATCCGCAACGCCGCAAGAACATTTTTCTCCAAAGAACCAGATCGCCTGAACGTGGAAGAAGCCGCGGTGCTTGTAGGTATGCTCAAAGCGAACGGCCTGTTCAATCCACGTACAAACTATAAAGCATCGTTCGATCGCCGGAATACAGTGATCGACCAGCTTGTGCGCAATGGTTATATGCCCGCAGCAACAGCTCTCGACCTCAAGAAAAAACCCATCAAACTAACTTATAAAAAACTCGATCAGAACAACGGCATCGCACCTTACTTCCTCGAAGTAATCCGCGACGAGCTCAAAAAATGGGCGAACGAAAACGAAAAGTCAAACGGCGACAACTACGATATTTATGAAGATGGTTTGCGTGTGTACACCACTATCAATCCGCGCATGCAATTGTATGCGGAGGAAGCGGTAGCGCGAAATATGCCGAATCTTCAGAAAGCTCTCAGCGCACAAAAGGCCATAAAAACGGATGCCGTGTGGAAAGGCCACGACAACATCCTCGAAGCCGCGATGAAAGCCAGCGACAGATGGAAGATGATGAAGGCCGACGGTGTGAGCGAAGAAGAGATCAGGAAAAGCTTTAAGACGAAAACACAAATGAGAGTCTTTGCCTGGAACGCCAACAGGGAAAAAGATTCTTTGATGACGCCGCTTGATTCAATCAGGTATCATCGCGAAATGCTTCAAACAGCATTTATGGTGATGGACCCACTTACGGGTCATGTAAAAGCCTGGGTAGGTGGCATCGACTTCAAGAACTACAAATACGATCACGTTAATATCAGAACGAAGAGGCAGGTTGGTTCATCTATCAAACCGTTTCTGTACGCACTCGCTGTTGAAGAATTTGGCTTTACCCCGGAAACGCAATGCGAAGCTGTTGCACAATATTTCCCTGGTTCAGGATGGGTACCTGCAAACAAAAGGACCGATCGCGAAGGAACAAGAACACTCGCTACAGGCCTTACGTGGTCTATCAACGAAGTTGCCGCATACCTGATCAAGCAAACCACACCTGAGCGATTTGCCGATTTCATCAAACAAATAAACATTCCTACAAAGGTTCAACCCTACCCTTCTATCAGTCTTGGTTCATGCGATCTTTCGCTGTTCGAGATGATGTGGGGTTATACGATGTTCCCCGGCGGAGGCTTCAGCACAAAACCGCTTTACATTACACGCATAGAAGATAAAAACGGAAATATTCTTGCGCGCTTCGATACCCAACGCAAAGAAGTGATCAGCCAGAACACGGCTTACACAATGGCGAGGATGCTGCAGGGTCCTGTTGATGTTGGTACGGCCGCTGGACTTCGCTCGCGTTTAGGCGTAGCCGAAATGGGTGGGAAAACCGGCACAACTAACGATAACTCCGATGCATGGTTCCTTGGCTTTACGCCGCAACTTGCCGGAGGTGTTTGGATAGGTTGCGATAACAGGTTCATCCGGCTGGAAGGTGGCCTCGGTTATGGAGGTCAGGCCGCACGTCCGATCTGGGAATATTTTTTCAGGAAAGCATTTGAAGATAAAACGCTCGGGCTTGATAAACAGGCAAAATTTGTGCAGCCCGAAAATATGCGGAACGAAATGTTGTACGACTACATGAACATCCAGGACCAGGCTCCTCCCGGTGCTGAAGGTGTTGATGGAGGAATAGGCGGTGCAGATGAATATCTCGGCAGCCCGGCTGAAGACAACGATGTTCCTATCGAATCTAAACTTTCACTCGAAGAGCAAAAAGTGCTGAAAGAAGCTGGTGGCAAAAAAGTAGACACTCCAAAAGCAGTAATGCCACCACAGGAAGAAAAAAAGAAGAAAGGTTTTTTTAAGAGACTTTTCGGAAAGAAAGACAAGGATAAATAGACTACAGATTTCTTTTACCGATATTTCCCACGAGGCCGATGCTGTGGACGAAGTGGTAATTCGCTGATTCAGTGACCGCGATTCTGTATTGTGAATTGATCTGCAAATATGCCTCTCCGAAAAAACTTATTTGAATACCTACGCCCGCCGGAATGAATGTTCCCCAATATCCCTGGTATTTCGAAACGCCAACACCAGCTTGTAAGTAAGGAACGAACCAGTATCTGTCCGACAACATTTTGCCCCTTACGCTTGCATCTGCTTCTAGCAACAGAAACTCGCTCCCTGACGAACGCCGGTCGCGAAACGGATACGACAGAAAAGACCCTGCGATGGTTGAAGAGAAATCAAATTTTTCAGAAATGCCCTGCCCGTAACTTATCGCAAGCCCCTGCGACATATCTTTTAATTTACCGAAGCGCCCATCTCTTAGTACAGAAGAAAGTGATGATGACCGAATGGCCTGCGCTGTTGCAAAGTCGTTGAAGATAAAATGGATTCCAAGTGTAGCGGGCTGTTTGTAAGACTTCTCCTGGCCGGAGACGATTACGCAGAAGAACACCGATGTGAAAGAAACAAGTAAAGATTTCTTCATAACAGTCGCTTGGATAACATGCATGAACGGAGACTGAATATCCGAAAATATTTTAATCCTTCAAAACTTCCACCTTTACCCTGGTGATGCCGCGCCCGATATATCCAAGCTTTGTTGCTGCTGCACGGCTGAGATCAACAAGCCGTGGGTTTCGGTGATGAAGTCTATCGTTAACCTTTACAACTATTGAGCGTTTATTACGAAGATTGGTAACACGTATCATGGTACCTAAAGGAAGGCGGTTATGCGCAGCAGTGAGTTTTTCCTGATCGTATAGTTCGCCGCTCGCAGTAATACGGCCCTGGAACTTTGAATGATAATAGCTGGCCACGCCCGTGTCTACGAGTGCAGCAGGTGATTTGCGGTGCATGCGCCTGATGCTGTCAGCGGCAGACTGTGCATGCAACCCCATTCCTACCTGCAGGAGCAGGATGAAGGCAAGCAGTGCTCGAATCATTGATTAGTTTATGTACTTAGAAAAATACCTTTCAGTCAGTATTTTATCTTCACCATAAATATCATCGTAGAACTTCACTCGTCCGTCTGATCCTTCACACGTAAAGTACCTTATAAAAAGGGGCACTTTTTTGAAACCCGATACCACATGCTTTTCCTGCCGCACAATCCAGCTGGCAAGTGTATCGGTGCTGTACTTAATTGTATCATTCCTCACAAGGAAATGGGCGAGATCGCGCCAATCCTGCACTCTCACACAACCATGGCTCAATGCACGTCCGGTTTTAGAGAACATCCATCTTGCGTTGGTATCATGCAGGTACACTGCATATTTGTTTCGAAAGTTGAATTTAAGCACACCGAGCGAATTATCATCACCCTCACGCTGCCTTATCTGGTATGGGAACCTCTTTTTGCTAAGTTTTTCCCATTTGATCGTGTAGGGATCCAGCACACTATCATTCTTATCCACCACCATAAGGTTCTGCTTGTCAAGGTATGCTACATCTTTTTGTATCGCAGGCAACATCTCTTTGAACACGATGCTGTACGGAACTGTCCATTGCGGGTAAGTGATAAAATTCGAGATATCCGAATGCAATTCGGGAGTTCTGGTGGCTGTGGCCCCAACAATTACCTTCGACTCCATCGCAACCGTATCGCTGTCTACTACTTTCAGATAGAACGATGGAATATTTACCCAAACGTAAGTCGTGGGCATCGTATCAGGCATCAACCTGTATTTATCAAGACTAAGCGCTATGCGTTTGTATCGCTCCCAGTTTGTATCGTTTAAATTTCTTACCGTCGCCTCGTTGATTCTGCCGGTAGTTTTTAATTTTCTTACCGCCTGGTATTTAAGAATCCCTTTTCTGATGACAGCTGTATCCACTACTGGTGGCAATGAATCAAATATTTTCTCTTCAAACAACCGTTGCGTCAGTTGATCGAAAAATTGAATAGAATCCTGGTATGGATAATACAGGTAGGTGAACTTTTTAAAGTCCGTGGAATCAAGGAAATTTTTCAGTGAGTTTCTTAACGCAGTGTAGCCGGGTAATTGCGGCTCCAATTCATTTAATACCGACGCCACAGTCTTCGTTTCTGACACCTTACCGAGCGTATTAAGGTAGATGCTATCGAAATTTTTAACAGTGTCTTTGCGCGAGATACTATCATAAGGTAGTTTTCCGCGTTTCAGATTAGCGCTAATCTTTAGAAGCGCATCGGTCATCAACACATCCGCACGCGACCATAATGCAGCATCTTTTTCGGCAAGTGAATCAGATTGCACGCGTTGCTGAATAGTATTCAGCTCGACCGCATGAAAATCAGCAGGGAACAGCCCGTACTGCATTGCATTTTTTACAAAGTTGTGCAGTGAGTCGGCGATTGAATTCCATTTTCCATCAGTAGACCAAAGGGGCGTGAAATTATTAGTGTTGTAGACGGTTTTAACCAAATTGAGTGAGGAGATAGTGGTAGAGTCATTAATCTTACCATTATTTCCAGAAGCGTAGGTGATAAGTGTGTTGAGATTTTTAGTAAGTCGTTCAGGAAAAAGTTCCTGCTCTTTTACAATATCTTTTTCGCTGGGTTTGCCATCATCGTCTTTGCAGGAAAGCGCTAAAAGGCTTGTGGAAAGTATAAAGAGTAGCCAGAAAGGTATTTTCACCGATGTTGCGGGAGCGAAATTGGATTTCATTGCGCTCCAATAATAATAAAATGAATCCAAATTCCTTAATATTTAACGGTTTAATATTCGCGGTATATGCCTTTCGAGCATAAGAAGGTCGGCCAGCACGAAAGCTGTTACCGCTTCGAGCACCACTGGCACTCTAAGGGCTATGCATAGGTCGTGCCTTCCTTTCACCGAGAATGTTTCTACAACGTTCGTCTCAAGGTTGAGTGTTTGCTGTTCTTTAGGTGTGGATGATGTGGGTTTGATCGCTATACGAAATACCAGCTCGTTACCATTGGTAATGCCTCCCACGATGCCCCCTGCATGGTTGGTGCGGGTGTTTCCTTCATTATTTTCAATTGCGTCGTTATGTTCAACGCCGAACATTTTCGCAGCTGCGAAGCCGGTTCCAAATTCAACGCCTCTTACTGCCGGGATGGCGAATACGGCGTGTGCGAGCAACGACTCAGCGGAATCGAAGAAAGGCTCTCCCAATCCTGCGGGCAGTCCGCTCACTTTGCACTCTACAATCCCTCCTACTGAGTCCTTCGCATCAATGGCTCTTTGCAATCCCTTCTCGGGATCGCTTTCGCCGGCTATTTCAGTGATCATGGCTTTTACAGACAGGTTCAGCGACGACAACAATTTCTTTGCGACCACTCCCGCAGCTACGAGACAAACAGTAAGTCGGCCACTGAAATGTCCGCCGCCCCTGTAATCTTCGAAACCGCCAAATTTCTGACGGGCCACCATGTCGGCATGGCCGGGACGGGGAACTGCGCGTTGCTTTGCGTAGTCGGATGAGCGGGTGTTATTATTTTCGAAAAGTATCGTAATTGGTGCACCTGTGGTCACGCCGTTGAATACACCACTTTTGAAGATTGGAATATCGTCTTCTTTACGTGGTGTGGTTCCTTTTTGAACGCCGCCCTTTCTTCTTTCGGTGTCCTCGATAAAATCTTCAGGTGTTAGGGAAAGTCCTGCAGGGCATCCGTCTATATTAATGCCCACACTTTCTCCGTGCGATTCACCGAAAATGGCTATGCGAAATATGCGGCCGAAGGAATTCATTTTGTTTTGATAGAATTTATTTTATCGTAAAATTCCGGAAACGATTTATTGATTGCCTCTGCTTCTTCGATAATAGTATCTCCATCCGCTTTCAACGCCGCAACAGCACAGGCCATCGCGATCCGATGATCGTGACGTGAATGCACTTTCGCGCCATTAACTTTCACTCCTCCATGAACTTTCATCAGATCGTTATCCAATTCGATGCTCACACCCATTTTTGCAAACTCCTCCTGTAAGGTAATACCCCGGTTGCTTTCTTTATGTGCAAGGCGCGAAACACCTGTTATGCGTGTTGTGCCAGAGCAATAGCTCGCCAGCGCAACGAGTGGTGGAAACAGATCAGGGCAGTCTGTCGCATCAAACTCAAATGCACGTAACTCAGCGGGTGATATAGTAATATTGTTATCGGCCACTTTCACTCCCGCGCCGGAATCAACAAGCGCTTTCATAATTTCCTTATCGGCCTGTGTTGAATCGGTACTTAGTCCATCTACAGTCAATTCCCCTGCAACGGCACCTGTTACAAGAAGAAATGCGCCTCCGCTCCAATCACCCTCCACAGTATATTTTCCTGCTTTGAAATTTCCGGTGCTGTTGAACCTGAACCTTTCGTAATTGATGTTTTCAACCGGAACGCCAAACTTTTTCATTACATCAAGGGTAAGGTCGATGTAAGGTTTGCTTTTTAAATTTTTCACTTTTATCTCGACATCCTTTGCGCCGGCCGATGCAAAAGCCATGAGCAAGCCAGTAAGAAATTGTGAGCTGAGTGACCCATCAATTTCAATGTCTGCGGGTGTAAGCGGCCCTTGTATTTGTATGGGAAGATGGCCTTTATTTGATTTGATCCTTACACCAAGTTTCGGGAATATCTCATCAAAAAAATGCATTGGGCGTGTAAGCAAGCTTCCGGTTCCTTCAATTGAAAGCGACTGATCACTTAATGCCGCGAGAGGCGTAAACATCCGTATGCCTAATCCGCTTTCGCCGCAATTGATAGTTGAAGAAACAGGTTGAACGCCGTTGCTTTCAACGATGATCTCTTCTTTGGATTTACTTACAATGCGGGCGCCGAGTTTTTGGATAACATCCAGCGCCGCAAGATCATCGTTAGAATTTCCGGGATTAAGTATAGTCGTTGTGCCTTTCGAAAGTAACGCCGCCGCACATGCGCGCTGCATCGAACTTTTCGACGCAGGTGCCAGAACACTTCCGCTAACATCCGAAGGCTGTATTGTTACCACCATACTCAAAATGCCTTAATAATTATTTATCAGCTCCTCTAACTTTTCGAGAGGGATCTTTTTTGTTATCGCTTTCCCGATGTCATTCAGTAACACATAATTGATGGCTGTGTTTACTTTCTTCTTATCCATCTTCAGCACCTGGAACACTTTCTTCTTGTCAACCTTCATCTCAACAGGTAGTCCGTACTGTTGTAACAACGCTGTTACACGTTCAGTTTGACCGAAGCCAGTCAGCTCCTCCGAAAGCCTGGATGCCATCACCATTCCAATTGACACGGCATGACCGTGAGGAAGGTTGTAATTTGTTTCAATAGCGTGACCCCACGTGTGTCCGAAGTTCAGCAGTTTGCGTTCGCCCTGTTCAAACTCATCTGCCACTACTACTTTCGATTTGATAGTAGCGTTGCGCTGTATAAGTTTACTCAGAGAATCTTTATCCTGGCGGTAATGCTTGATATTGTTCTGTTCAAGCTCGCGAAACAGTGCGGCATCTTTTATACAAGCGTGTTTGATGACCTCTGCAAATCCATTCACCCATTCATCCTGAGGAAGACTTTTCAGGAAGCTGCTGTCGTATAAAAGAAAATCCGGCTGCCTGATTGTGCCGGCCAGGTTTTTATATGGGCCTACATCTATTCCGTTCTTACCGCCTATCGATGCATCAACCATTGCAAGAAGAGATACCGGTACAAATCCGAATTTGATACCTCGCATATAAATCGCGGCGGCATAACCAGTCATATCCGTCACCACTCCTCCACCCACTCCTACCAGTTGCGATTTTCTGTCAGCACCAAGATCAATCAGCTGCTGAATGATAGAATCGACTGTTGATTGAATCTTATTTTCTTCTCCGGGCTCGAGTACTATCGTTTTCCAGTTCCTGAACTTTTTGGAATGTGATTGATAGATGTTTTTATCTGTAACAATCACTCCCTTGGCCGGATCGACCAGTTGGTCAAGCAGTCCGAAGTCGGCATTGAAATAATAAGCGGTCTTCTTTTCCGAGAATGTGTATGTCTTACGCTGCACTCCTAACTGTTCATTATTCTGTTCTGGTGATTGATACTTTCCATATGAACAGCATCAAAATATTTCGTGATGAACTCACGTGTAAGGCCAAGGTTGTCGCCTTTTTGGTAAGCTCTTTCAAGAATTTCGTTCCAGCGGTTTGTTTGAAGAATTGTGATGCTGTTGTTCTTTTTGAATTCACCTATTTTATCGGCGATCTTCATACGCTGACCAAGCAGTTGCAATAACTCATCATCCAGGTGGTTGATCTGCTGGCGCAACTTTTCAAGTGCCTGGTGATATGCTTCTGAGTTGATATCTTCTTTTCTCCAAACAATTGCGTCGAGCATTTCTGCAAGAGCCTCAGGCGTGACTTGTTGTTTAGCATCGCTCCAAGCATTGTCCGGATCGATGTGGCTTTCGATCATCAGACCGTCGAAGTCGAGATCGATCGCTTTTTGTGCAACATCCAGCAAAATATCTCTTCGGCCACAAATGTGCGATGGATCGTTGATGAGCATCATTTCGGGGTTACGGCGCTTCATTTCGATAGCCATGTGCCACATTGGAGCATTGCGGTATTCTGTGTTGCCATAAGATGAGAAACCGCGGTGTATTAAACCGATGTTTTTGATACCTGCTTTAGCTACACGTTCAACTGCACCGATCCATAATTCCAGGTCGGGGTTGATCGGATTCTTTATAAGAACAGGAACGTCTGCTCCGCGCAACGCATCTGCTACTTCCTGAACGCTGAATGGATTTACGGTAGTTCTTGCACCGATCCATAAAATGTCAATGTCGAAGTGGAGTGCATCTTCAACCTGTTTTCCTGTGGCTACTTCAACTGCAACTGGTAACCCGGTTAACTTTCTTGCTTGTTGTAACCAGGGTAAGCCTTTTGTTCCGATACCTTCAAAACTTCCGGGGCGTGTGCGGGGCTTCCAAATGCCTGCACGAAGTGCGTCCACTTTCCCGGTTTTTGCCAGTCGTGTTGCTGTTTGCAATACTTGCTCTTCGGTTTCGGCACTGCACGGCCCTGAAATGATCAGCGGGCGCTTTTCCCATACCTGGGAAACTGGGGTAACGGTTTTAAGTGTCTGTTCCATGTTGTGTTGAATGGTATAGTGTTAGTTTAAATTTCATTTTTTGGCGTTATACCAGGAAGGCCCTGCGGGGGCATGCCTGCCGGCGGCATTTTCGGAACGTCTGCCGGTTTGCCTTTTCCGGTTTGACGTCTGCCGTTTGCCGGTTTGCCGATTTTTGCCGTTTCCGGTTTGCCTTTTCCGGTTTGACGTCTGACGTCTGCCGTTTGCCGGTTTGCCTTTTCCGGTTTGACGTCTGACGTCTGCCGTTTGCCGGTTTGCCGATTTTTGCCGTTTCCGATTTGCCGTTTGCCGTCTCCCGCCTGCCCGTCTGCCGCTTAACGGTTCGCTTCGTTCATGCGTATCCGCCTGCCCTTATAATTTTTCCCATCAATCGCGCGAATCATCTGTTGAGCCGCGGCCTTGTCAACCTCTATCCAGCTATTCATTTCCTTCATATCAATCTTACCCAACACGTCTTTCCTTAAATCACTCATATCCAGGATAAACTGTAAGAAGCTCGCTTTATAAAACCCATCTTTTGTACCGAGGTTAACAAACAGCTTTGTTGCATTGCCGTTTGCAGTGTACTCAGTCCGCTCTCTTCTTTCGCCACTCTGTCCTCTCGACCCTCTCTCACCACTTTGCTCTCTATCCCACGGCTGCCTTGTTCTTTCACGAACATTAAGGTCTTCCGCATTTTCATAATATTTAAGAAACCGGTCGAACTCCATCGCAGCGATGCGCTTGAGAATTTCTTCTTTACTCATCTCAGCGAACTTTTCTTCAAGAAAGGGCACATATGTTTCGTATCCACCATGACTGATATCCGTCTCGATAATTTTATCCATGAATTTGAAGAACTGCTTGCGGCACACATCCTTTCCGCTTGGTATTTCCAGCTTATGGAACGGTGCCTGCACCATTCTTTCAATCAGCTTCAACTTTCCGATCTCACGGCTATGAACAATCGACATACATATACCTGTCAATCCCGCTCTTCCGGTTCTTCCACTACGGTGAGTGTATACTTCAACGTCATCGGGCAGCTCGTAATTAATTACGTGTGTAATCCCCTGCACATCTATTCCGCGCGCAGCAACATCGGTAGCGATGAGTAACTGCAATGTTTTTTCCCTGAAGTCGCCCATTACCTTATCACGCTGCTGCTGCGTAAGATCGCCGTGAAGTGCATCGATATCGTAACCTTCGCGTGTTAATTTCTCAGCGATGTTTTGCGCATCGGCTTTCGTCCTCGTAAAGATGATGCCGTAAATGCCGGGATTGAAATCGATCAGTCTCTTTAGCGCCTGGTACCTGTGCTGAGCAGAGGTGATGTAAAACTGGTGATCGATATTTTTATTTCCAGTGTTCACCTTGCCCACGGTTATTTCAACAGGCGTTTTCATGTACTTTTTGCTCACCCTTTTTATTTCGGGAGGCATCGTTGCACTGAATAACCATGTTGAGTCGCGCTGCGGCGTATTCTGTAGAATAAACTCAATATCGTCCTGGAATCCCATGTTCAGCATTTCATCCGCTTCATCCAGCACCACATATTGTATCTGTGCGAGGTCTATCGCTTTTCTTTCTATCAAATCTATCAACCGTCCCGGTGTAGCCACCACGATGTGCACTCCTCTCTTTAATTCCCTGATTTGCGCGCCAATCGGAGTACCTCCGTAAACGGCAAGTATCTGCATTTTGGGAAGGAATTTCTTAAAGCTCTCCATCTCATTCACAATCTGCATGCACAGTTCCCTTGTCGGGCAAACAATTAGGGCTTGAGGATACCTTTTTTCTGAATCTACCAGGTGCAGTAAAGGCAATCCGAATGCAGCAGTTTTACCGGTTCCTGTCTGGGCAAGACCCACCAGGTCCTTGGTTCCGCTGATCAGGACAGGAATGGCCTGTTCCTGAATGGGGGTAGGTTGCGTAAAACCCAGAGCATCAGTTGCCTGTACAAGTTTCGCATCCAAACCTAACCCTTCAAAAGTCGTCATATAATCAAAAATTTTTGCAAAGGTACCTCATTTCAATATCTTCCTTATTTTATTGGCATTATCGATCAGTTGTTTCAGCTCTTTCTCGTCGCCCTTTTTTATAGAACTTTCAAACTTTTTTAGCTGCGATATATGCTCCTTCAGCACATCTAATATATTATCACGGTTCTGAATAAAGATCTGCAACCACATCGTAGGGTTACTTTTTGCCAAACGGACTGTACTTTCAAACCCCGCACTAGCCAGATCGAATATCGTGTTCTTCTCTTTTTCCTTCTCCAGCACAGTGTTTGCCAGGGCAAACGATGTGATATGCGAAATATGACTAATATATGCCGTGTGAAGATCATGTTCAACAGAATCCATATACAGGATCTTCATCTCAAAAGCCTTATAAATGTTTTCAACAAGCTTCAGCGCATCCTCGTCCGACTTATCCTTGTCCGATATCACGGTTACTTTACCCTTGAATGCTTCCCTCTGGGCCGCCTTTGGACCGCTGTATTCAGTACCCCACATAGGGTGCGACGCTACAAACCGCGATCTGTTTGGATGACCGGCTATCGCTTCATTTATTTGCCTTTTCGTTGAACCCACATCCATCACCACCTGCGTGGTTACCCTATCTAATATTCGAGGAAGCACCTTGGTTGCAGCATCAACGGGTATCGCTACTATTATGAGGTCAGCCTTTTTTATGGCATACGATAAGGTGCCGGATTCGTCGATAAGTTTCAATTGCTTTGCTTCGTTCAGATGGCTTTTGCTCGCATCCACTCCTATTACCTTTGATGCAATGCCCAGGTCCTTCAATGCAAGAGCCATCGAGCCGCCAATCAACCCTGTACCAATTACCGCGACCGTCATGCCTGTACTTTTTGAATGCGTCCGATCGCCTGTTTCAACTTTTCTTCTGTGCTGCAAAGGCTGACTCTTATATGCCTTTCGCCGGCAGATCCGAAAATACCGCCCGGGGTAATAAATACATTTGAACCATATAATATCTCATCGCTCAACTCATAGCAATCCTTGTAAGAGGAAGGAATCGCGGCCCACACAAACATTCCGGCCTGGTTTGCTGCAGGCGTACAATTTATGGCCGATAGCAACGCCATCACCAGCTCTCTTCTCTTCGCATACGCTTTATTAAGTTCATCGTGCCAGTCTTTTCCAAGTTGTAAAGCTTTTGCTGCTGCAAGCTGAAGAGGTAAAAACATACCGCTGTCCATGTTCGATTTAAAACGTAACACTTCATCTATCCTCTCCTTCGACCCGCATAGTACGCCCACTCTCCATCCTGCCATGTTGTGCGACTTACTCAATGAATTTAATTCGATGGCTGTATCCCTTGCATTCGGCACAGAGAGTATGCTCATCGGCGTTTCGTTCAGAATAAAACTGTAGGGATTATCATGAACGATAAGAATATTATGTTTTTTCCCGAATGCAATGATGCTTTCGAATAATTCCTGGTCAGGCAGTTGTCCTGTCGGCATGTGCGGATAGTTCACAAACATCAGCTTCACTCTTCCATGCCTCTTGATCGATTTTTCGATCTCATCAAAATCTGGTTGCCAGTTTGATGTTGCTTGCAACTCATAATTGATACCCTCACCGCCTGCCAATTTCACTGCGCTGCTGTATGTTGGATAGCCGGGATTTGGAACAAGTGCGCCATCACCTTCATTCAGATAAGTCATGCATATGTGCATGATGCCTTCTTTAGATCCGATCAATGGCAGAATTTCTGTTTCTGCATCGAGCGATACGTTGTACCACTTTTTATACCATAAGGCGAACGCATTTCTTAGTTCCGGCACACCTTTATAACCCTGGTAAGCATGAACGTTTGGCTTCGCCGATTCTTCCTGCAATACTTTTATGACGTCGGCGTGCGGCGGCAGGTCGGGACTCCCGATACCAAGGTTTATGATGTTTTTGCCTTCAGCGTTTAGCTTCGCTATTTCTCTCAGTTTTTGAGAGAAGTAGTATTCACCGATGCCGTCGAGTCTGGTTGATGTGGCCATAAATCAAAACGTTTCACCTTTTTTATAAACTCCGTACACTTTCAAATCTTCCGTGACAGGTTTTATCTGGCTGATTACTTTTTCAAACTGATCGACGCTATCAAATTCCATATCCGCATGAAACGAATATTGCCAATCGCTGCCCGGTATCGGAAAACTCTGCAGCTTGCTTAAGTTAACGCCCAGGTCCGCAATCCTGGTAAGCACTCTTGCGAGGCTGCCTTTCGAATGATCTGTGTGAAAGTTCACAGATGCTTTATTTGCATCTTCAATTACAATTTCCTCTTTCACCGGCTGTAACACCAGGAAGCGCGTGTAATTATTTTTCATCGTATGAATATTCGGCGCGATAATATCGAGCTCAAATAATTCGGACGCGAGCCGGCTCGCTATAGCGGCAATGTGTTTGCTTTTATGTTGATGGACAAGTTTTGCACTCAATGCGGTGTCTTCCGTTTCAACCAGTTTCCAGTTGAATTTGTCGAGGTACTCCAGGCACTGTTGTATCGCCATATGATGCGAATGAACCTCCCTTATGTCTTCGAGCTTTACGCCCGGGTTCACAAGCAAGTGCTGCTTGATCTGCAGGTACACCTCTCCCACAATCTTAAGGTTGCTTTTCTGCAGGAGGTTATAATTAGGAAGTATGCTGCCCGCAATAGAATTTTCTATCGCCATTACTCCACCATGGCTTTCTTTAGGATTGCCCGCAATCTTTACAAGTTCACGAAACGTAGCGCAAGGGATTACCTCTACCTGCTTTCCGAAAAAGTTACGCGCTGCCGCCTGGTGAAAGCTGCCTTCAACACCTTGTATGGAAACTTTCACTCGCGTTGGTGCCGGCTTCTTTGGCTGCGTAGTCGATTCTTTTTTCATCAAACAGTTATGGTTATAAACAAGAATCCCGGCTTTTTGGCCGGGACTCTTTATGTTATTTTCTCTATTTCAGATTTAACAAAAGCTATCCCGGCTTCCTTTAAAGAAGTAAAAATAAAAGAATGGGAATGCTTTCGTGATGTTCATTGCAAATCAAAAATAATCGACAAACATTAAAATATCAAAAAATATTTATTCTAACCTTCGAACGATCGCCTCGTCGATCTTTTTGAACAGGTGAAAAGGCTTATATATCCGCCAGTTGTCGATTGTCATCAGTTCAATATACCGGTGGAGTTTAGCCCGCGTAAAGTCGTACTGGGTTTGCTCTGGCATATTCAGACAGACTATCCATCCGTCCTCATCCGACACCTCATCGTACCATTCAACGTAATAGTCTTTATCGCCGCTGTGAAAGTTGAGGACGTTCTCGCCGATAAGAATAAACTTGTATATGCCTTCGGCCATAAACTTATCTGCAACTTCCCGTTTCAGGTTCATGATGTCGTTTTCGATGGCATCGTTCCATTCGCCTATCAACTCGATAACAATATAATGCTCCTCGTAATCGGCAATCAACACCTTCAGATACAAGGTGCGCGAGTCGAATTCATCCCATTGCGGATGTATGTAGTAGTTGTAAATAGTTTGGGAAAACTCAAATTCAGAATATACTCTTCCGAAAAAAGGTGACCGCTCATCTTCCTCACTCACATACAAATGGCGCCAGTTGTAGAAAGGTTCAATATCATGCATGCACTACCATTTAATAAAAAAGGCTGTAAGCAAGTTACAGCCTAACTAAAAGGTATTCCAAATATTTTTTTTAATCGAGAATGATCTTGCGCGTATACACCTCCCTGCTCTCATGGTTCAATACTTTCACCATGTACATACCCCGGGAGAGGTTGTTATTCAGCCTTACTTCGCTAACCTGCGCACCTGCGTAAACACTTACTGCTTTATCCGAAACTATTCGTCCTGCTATGTCTATCAGTTGCACATTATATTCGCCGGCTTCTTTGTTGTCGAAGCTTACCCTGAACACTTTAGATTTTACAGGATTAGGGTACACCGAAATTTTTTCTGTTACAAAAACATTGTCGGCCTTTGCAAGATTAGTTTGAAACAGCAGGTTATTATTTGCGAGATCTGACGTATTGAATACATTGTTTCCTGCAGCTATTTCTTTTGCTTCCCACACGTTCGGGTCAAC
Source organism: uncultured Chitinophagaceae bacterium (assembly GCA_963782225.1). Classification (GTDB taxonomy): domain Bacteria; phylum Bacteroidota; class Bacteroidia; order Chitinophagales; family Chitinophagaceae; genus Flavitalea. The sequence continues at coordinate 2,268,910 of CAWAIQ010000004.1, read as the reverse complement.
TTTGTAGTAAGAGATAATAGAATTTGCACTGCTAAGAACTACCGCACCGTTTGCATCAACTACGGCGCCGTTGGTTGTGTAACCTTCAGGCAGTCCCTTGATCTTTTTGAGATATGTTGCTGTTCTCGTTTGAACATCAATTTTAAAGACATTATTGTGAGCGGTGATCAGGTAAAGGAATCCGCTTACATCGGCAAGCATGTCGCCGCCCCAGCTGGTAGATGCATCTGCAATTTTCATATCGCCGTTATCAGGAGCATCGTTCAATGAGCCGAGGTCGGTGATCTGAGGATTTTCTCCTGTAGTGAAACGGACAAGGTGCGTACCACCATTGTTGAGCGCATACCCATTGCCGTCAGTACCGATAACCATTCTCGTTACCTGGTTTTCTTCAGCGTCCATATCCGGTGCGTTGCTCAGTGATTCGTTTCTGAAGATATATACTGAGGGAGCTTCGGTGTTTAAATCGATGTAGCGCAATTCGTTTGAAAATAATGGAGCGTAGTAGAGCCTGTTTTTCTTTTTATCCAGCGCACATGCTGCAGAGTATGCCGCGAACGGACGCAGGTCGCGCATAGCGATTGATGTATCGCTCTTGCTATACGTAAGTTGTTTAGCCGTACGTGCATCGTACACGGTGAAATCATTTTTCGTGTCGTCGTAAATATTTTTAATTACCTGGCCTGTAGAAAGATCAATGAGTTTTACTTCTGTCCATGTTGTGGATCCAATATTTGCGCTGGTAATTGCGTAAGCGTTGTTGGTGGCTTCCTGGGCGGAAGCGAGACACGGAATAAGCATGCATAGCAATGCTGCTGCGGTTAGCCTTAACATCATAAGCAGGGTTTAGGAGAGATTCGGAAATTCAGTCGAGCTATAGGACACTAAACGTTTTGGGGCTCTCGAAAGTATATTGGTTTTAGGGTTTCAATTATTGGTAAGTGGATTCTACTGCTTTTTTTACGCTGCCGTATTTAAGTAACAGCTGCTGCGCTTTTTCGTAATCGGTGATACCTGTTCTCATCATCACCATCTGCGTCCCTCTGTCTACCAGTTTCGAATTGGTTAACTGCATGTTTACCATCCGGTTACCCTCTACTCTTCCTATCAGTATCATTACCGAGGTTGAAATCATGTTCAGCACAAGTTTTTGCGCTGTGCCACTTTTCATCCGGGTACTCCCTGTCACAAATTCCGGGCCGACAATCAATTCTATTCCAAAATCAGAAAAATTTAATAAGGGAGTTTCCGCGTTGGAAGTGATTCCTGCGGTAACGATATTATTCTCTCTGCATTTTTGTAATGCGCCTAAAACGTATGGTGTGCGGCCGCTTGATGCAATGCCTATTACTACATCTTTATCTGAAACATTGTGCGCCTGTAAATCTTTCCAGCCTTGCTCAGCATCGTCTTCTGCGTTTTCTATTGGGTAACGAATTGCTTTTTCGCCACCAGCTATAATTCCTATCACCACGCCCTGTTCCATTCCAAAGGTTGGCGGTATTTCGCTGGCGTCTAATATTCCCAGCCTTCCGCTGGTACCTGCGCCTATGTAAAATATGCGGCCGCCGGCTAATACTTTGTCTGCTGCAACCGTTACCAGGCCTTCGATAGCCGGAATTGCTTTTTCGATTGCAAAAGGAACTTTTTTGTCTTCGTTATTGATATTCACAAGGAGTTCGTGAGCGCTCATTTTTTCGAGATCATTATACTCCGAAGACTGTTCTGTGATGTTTTGGAAAGACAAAATGTATATTATTTAAGTTATAGCCGACTTCCCTATGCCCTTTCACGTTTATGAAACTCCACCAACCCATCCATCGGGCTCTTCAAAATCTTTCCGGGTTTCAACCCATACGCGTCGCAGAGCGAAAGCACCACATCTTTAAAATGAAAAGCAATACTTCCTACGAAATGAACAGGGTACTTCGCGCTTTCAGGGTATCTGCTTACATGATAATAGAAGAAATCGTTTAACCCATCTTCTAAAATATTCTCTATCATGTAGTGGCCCCGGTTCTCCGATAAAAAGAGGGCGAACGATGCCAGGTACCTGTTGGCAAGCGGCTGCTTGTACACATGTTCCAGAATATCAGCAGCTTCAAGCTTGTATTTTTTGAAAAACTTTTCGCGAAGACCTTTTTCGAATATTTCGTAGAGAAAATACTGGATCACTTTTCTTCCTAAGTAAGCACCTGATCCTTCATCACCTAAAACATACCCTATCCCCGGACTATTTTTCACGATCTTTTTCCCATTGAAATAACAGGAATTGCTACCGGTGCCTAAAATGCACGCGATACCAGGTTCGCTTTGGCAGGTGGCGCGGGCTATTCCGAATAAATCGTGATTCACCGTTACATCCGCACCGGGAAAAACTTTATTTAAGACTGATTTCGTTCTTTTAGCGTTCCGGGGGTCTTTGTTACCAGTGCCATAAAAGTGCACTTCCTCAATCTTCGCAGATTTTATCTGGGATTTGAGTTCGGCGTTGATGACCTCCTCCATTTTTTCGGAGGTTAAAAAGTACGGGCTCATCCCCTGGGTGTAGTACGACGAACGTTTTTTGCTTCCTGCCAGTCGCCATTCGCATTTTGTTGAGCCACTGTCTGCTATGAGTATCGCCATGATGGCGAAGGTAAGAAATGCCCTGCGGGCGGCGGGCCTGCGGCGCATTTTCTTTAACTTCGCGCCGTCATAAAGCGACAGCTACTTTCAATCGATGAAGAAATCACAGGCCTGGTTACCATTAGTGTTCGCATTGCTGCTGATCCTTGGAATGATAACCGGATACAAACTCAGAGAACAGGTTCCCTTTACTCAAGGCTTTTTTCAAAACAGTAAACGCACTTCGCTCCAGGAAACCCTCGACCTGATACGCCTCAATTACGTTGACCCCGTATCAACCGACAGCCTTTCCGACGATGCCATAGAGGCCATGCTCACCCACCTCGACCCCCACTCTATCTTCATCCCCGCGAAATACCTCCAGGAAGTGAACGAAGACCTCGCCGGAAACTTTGAAGGCATCGGCGTTGAATTCCAGATTATAAACGACACCGTGCACGTAGTAAGCGTTTTGCCCGGCGGCCCAAGCGCCAAAGCCGGCATGAACGTAGGCGACAAATTTCTAAAAGTAGGCGACTCAACCGTCGCAGGTACCGGCATTACCTCGCCACGAATAAAAAAACTCCTTCGCGGACCAGGCTCCACTGCAGTTCCCATCCTGGTGTTATCGGGCCTGGCGAAAAAAGTAATCAACGTTGTTCGAGGCACTATTCCGTTATACTCAGTCGACGCGTCTTACATGATGGACGACACCACCGGCTTTATTCACCTGAATAAATTTTCAAGCACCAGCTACGAAGAGTGTATGGCTGCATTCGAAAAACTGAAAGCAAAAGGAATGAAGCGCCTTGTTTTCGATCTTAGGGACAACGGCGGCGGCATTTTAGGCGAAGCTGTAGATATAAGCGACGAATTTCTTAGCGAAGACAAACTTATTGTATACACCCAGGGAATAAAACAACCAAAAGTCGACTACAATTGCCGCCGGCCAGGTCAGTTCGAAGAAGGAAGTCTCATTATCTTGGTTAACGAAGGGTCAGCCTCTGCCAGCGAAGTCATTGCCGGGGCCATACAGGACTGGGACCGCGGCACGATCGTGGGCCGCAGAACATTTGGAAAGGGCCTGGTACAAGAGCAGTTCGGCCTCAGTGGCGGCGGCGCGCTCAGATTAACCGTGGCCCGTTATTACACACCTACCGGAAGGAGTATCCAGAAATCGTACGCTAAGGGGCGTGAGGCTTATGACGGGGAGGTATTAGAAAGATTTCATAATGGTGAGGTTAACCACACTGATACGATAAAGGTGTCGCAGGGAGTGGCTTTTAAAACGAAAGGAGGAAGAACGGTGTATGCAGGTGGCGGCATCACTCCAGACATTTTTGTACCTATAGATACAACCGGCTTCGCAACAGATGTAACGCCCCTGTTTGAGAATCAGAATTTCGGCAAATTCATCTATCAATACTATATCAATAATAAGGCGTCCTTTGATAAATATAAGTCAGCTTCGGAGTTCTCAAGGCAGTTCAACGCCGGCGATGAGGCAATGGCCGGGCTGATGAAATACGTCGCGGATAACAATATCAAGCTCGATGCCTTTCCCCTTCGCGACCGCCAGGAAATGGCTAAAAGAATAAAAACCTGGATGGCCAGACAAATCTGGGGCATGCCAGGTTACTATGAAGTAAATAACGCTTACGACCTTACAGTTCAGAAGGCATTGGAGGTAAAGTAGAGTTGCCTCTAAGTCTCAGCTCCTTCATTTCCATTTTGTAAGAAATAATAAGTCCTGTACCACCGCCTACTGCGATTAAGGCGAAGTAAAGCGCTTCGTTGTCATTATTCCTTGAAAGATATTGGTCAAAAATATAAGCAAGGAAAAGTCCGATTCCAGCTCCTACTAAGAGGAGACCCCATTTAAGGTTACGGAAAGGCTCCGGACCCCTTGTGGCTCCTTGTTTAGGGTTCATGCCCTTGTCGATCATGGCCAGGTTTTCTCTCTTATTCATGTAGACAATTCCGAAGATCAATGCGAAAAAGCCGAGAGGTACGAGAATGGGGATTAATAATTCGCCGTTCATAAAAACTTATTTTTTTATTTTTTCAAGATTGTTTTCTGGAATATCAGACTACACAAGTTTCGGCAAGGTTACAGGAGCGGGCCAACTTTTTAAAATTCTTTTCGCCCACCCTCACGCCTCACGCTTCACGCCTCACGCTAAAAATAACGTACTTTGTACTGTAACCTCCTGGCACTTAATGTAGTCTTATTAATATAGCAATGGATGCCCGAACGACTGATAACGAGATAATTACCAGGGTCTTAAGCGGGGAGCACCAGCTTTATGCCGAACTGGTAAAACGCTATCAGAACTTCGTTTTTACGCTCGCGCTTCGCTATACACCGGGTCGTGAAGACGCTGAAGAGATAGCCCAGGACGTATTTGTAAAGGCTTACAAAGCCCTGAAAGACTTCCGGGGCGACTCAAAATTCAGCACCTGGCTTTATTCAATAGTGAACTCTACGAGCATCACGTTCCTGAGAAAGAAGAAACTGGACGTGCAATCGCTCGATAGCGAACATGTAATGGAAGCCGCTGACAGTAAGGATTCCGGCATGAGTGCCAACCAGGTGGAAGTGAAATCAAAAGTGGAGATGGTTACCAGGGCGATCCAGTTGTTAAGTCCCGACGATGCGAAGCTGATCACCTTATTCTATAAAGCTGAGCAATCGCTCGATGAGATCGCGAAGATTATGAATCTCGAAACAAACACGGTAAAAGTAAAACTGCACCGTGCGCGAACGAGATTGAAAGAAAAGATGGAAAAGTATTTTACACAAGAAGTGAGAGACCTAACATATTAATCCGGCAACGGCATGCAAAAGTTAGAAAAAATGAACGCACCACAAAATATCGAAGAGAAGCTCTGGAACTACATCGATGGTTCACTCGAAAAGAACGAGCTGGGCATTGTAGAAGAATTGATCCGCAACAACCAGGAGTGGCAAATCAAGTATGCTGAATTGATGGAAGTGCACCAGATCATGCAGAACAATATCGATCTCGAACATCCGTCGCTTCGCTTTACTCAAAATGTGATGGAGGAAATTTCCAAATTATATATTACTCCTGCTACACGGAATTACATCAACAAAAATGTGATCTGGGGCATAGGTTTATTTTTTCTCACGACAATCGTTGGCTTGCTCGTCTACGGCTTTGGCCAGATCGACTGGTCGCAACCGGAGAGTAACAATATTCCTCAGCTGCAACAGATAAACAATATCAACTGGTCGCAGATGTTCAGCGGCACTTACGTTAATGTATTTATTATGGTGAATATAATCCTGGGGCTCATGCTGCTGGATATGTATCTCACCAAAAAGAAAAACGAACGGATGCAACAGCGGCACGTCTAATACGCGCTTTAATAACTAAGAAAACTTTTTCTTCAATTCATTAAGCTTTGCCTGGAAGTCGTTTACAGGTGCTGCCTGCGGCTTAACATTTTTAGGCATTGGCGTTGACGGTGGTTTCTGCTTCACTTCATCTTTAATAGTTAGCGAAATTCGCTTCCTGGCCACGTCCACTTCTGTAACCGTAACCATCAGCTGTTGCTGAAGCTTCACTACCTGGTTCGGATCCGAAATATAAGTGTTGCTCATTTGAGAAATGTGCAACAAACCGTCCTGCTTCACTCCTATATCTACAAAAGCCCCGAAGTTTGTAATGTTTGTTACTATCCCCGGCACCTTCATCCCAACCTTCACATCATCCATCGATTTGATGTTGTCGTCAAAACGAAATTCTTCAGCCACTGCACGCGGATCGCGCCCTGGCTTTTCAAGTTCCTTCAGGATATCGTTGATCGTAAATTCACCCGCCTGCTCGGTGATATACTTTTTTGGTGCAATCTTCTTGCGCAGTACACCGTCGGCTATCAACTCTTTGACTGAACATCCTACATCTTTCGCCATCGCTTCTACCAATGGATAACTTTCCGGGTGCACTGCGCTGTTGTCCAGTGGATTTGTCGCTCCCGGAATTCTCATGAACCCCGCGCTCTGCTCAAAACTCTTCGGCCCCATCATAGCCACTTTTCTGATTTCGTCGCGCGACTTATACGGACCATTCGCGGCGCGGTAGTCGACAATATTCTTCGCCAGTGTACCGCTTAAACCTGAAACATATCCAAGTAAATGCCGGCTGGCTGTATTGATGTCTACTCCAACGTGGTTCACACAACTTTCAACTACTTTATCCAGTTGTTCTTTTAATCTTGCCTGGTTCACGTCGTGCTGGTATTGTCCCACGCCGATAGACTTTGCATCGATCTTGACCAGTTCACTTAGCGGATCAAGCAACCTGCGACCGATACTGATAGCACCGCGCACGGTTACGTCTTCGTTTGGAAACTCTTCGCGTGCCACTTCTGAAGCAGAATAAATGGAAGCGCCGCTTTCGTTAACCATAAACACACTAACAGGTTTGCCGAAATTGATAGTGCGAACAAGCTGTTCGGTTTCCCGACCTGCCGTTCCATTACCGATTCCGATCGCTTCGATATCGTATTTTTCTACCAGTTTCTTCAGATCGGCAGTCGCCGCCCCGCCTTCAGATTGCGGAGGGTGAGGAAATATTGTAGAGTAGTTTTTGAAAGCGCCCTGTGCGTCCAGGCATACCACCTTGCAACCTGTACGAAATCCGGGATCGATCGCCATCACTTTTTTCGATCCCAGCGGCGAGGCAAGTAACAACTGCCTTAGATTTTCGGCGAACACGCGAATCGCTTCCTCGTCAGCAGAATTTTTCGCCAGCAGCCTAAATTCATTTTCTATGGATGGCTTCAGCAGTCTTCCATAGCTGTCGTCGATAGCCTCGGCAACCTGTGCGGATGAACTGTTTTTCTTCTTAATAAATATACTTTTCAAATCATCTTTGGCAGCCTGTTCATCGATTGTAATATCCATCAACAGAAAACCTTCCTTCTCTCCTCGCCTGATCGCAAGCATTCTATGCGAGGGACAGGCTGACAATGGCTCGCTAAATTCGAAATAGTCTCGGTATTTCTGCGCTTCGTCGGTTTCCTTCTTCGACTTTAGCACCTTAGAGGTTACGATAGCGGTCTTCGAGAAAAGATTTCTTGCTGTTGCGCGGGCCTGTTCATTTTCCGCTATCCACTCCGCGATAATGTCGCGCGCACCCTGTAAGGCATCCTGCGCAGTAGTTACCTGGTCGTTCAGGTATTTCGCGGCTTCGGTCGATGGATCCTCGCTGCCTTGTTCGAAAATCAACTTTGCGAGCGGTTCGAGACCTTTTTCTATAGCCGTTGTAGCCCTGGTCTTCCGCTTTGGTTTAAAGGGCAGATAAATATCTTCCACTTCGGTCGCTTCAAAACTGTTTTCAATACGGTTTTTCAGCTCAGGAGTAAGTTTACCTGCGGCTTCAATTGTTTTTATTACGGTCTCTTTCCTTTTATGGAGTTCATCGAAATATTTTATTTTTTCTACGATGTCATTAATCTGTACCTCGTCTAAATTGCCGGTCGCCTCTTTTCTATAGCGCGCCATAAAGGGGATCGTGGCTCCTTCAGCATTCAGTTGGTGTACATTCTCTACCTGTTTCAGGCTCACACGCAGTAACTCTGCTATCTTTTGTATGTATCTTTTTTCCATTGAGCGGCGAATGTACAAAATCAACCCCTTGGTTTTTTAGTAAATTGCACGATGGATATTAAAAACAGCATCCTCGACACCATTGGCAATACTCCGCTGATCAGGCTTAATAAAATCACAAAGGATTTTCCGTGTACCGTGGCCGCAAAGGTTGAATATTTCAACCCGGGTCATTCAGCAAAGGATCGTATGGCTATAAAAATGGTTGAAGTGGCAGAGAAAGAAGGGAAGTTAAAGCCGGGCGGAACCATTATCGAATGCACTTCCGGCAATACGGGGATGGGCCTGGCCCTCGCAGCATGTGTAAGAGGTTACAAATGTATTTTCACAACAACTGATAAACAATCAAGGGAAAAGCTTGACATCCTTCGCGCCATGGGTGCGGAAGTAATTGTTTGTCCAACGAATGTTACTCCCGAAGATCCGCGTTCCTATTATTCAGTTGCGCGCAAACTCGCAGCTGAAATTCCAAATTCATTTCACGCCAACCAGTACGACAACCTTGCAAACAGTCTTGCCCACTACGAATCTACAGGCCCTGAAATATGGGAACAGACAGACGGAAAAGTTACTCACCTAGTTGTTGCTACTGGTACAGGTGGTACCATTACAGGAACAGCGAAATATTTAAAAGAAAAAAATCCGCAGATCAAAGCATGGGCGATGGATCCGTATGGATCGCTACTCACAAAATATTTCAAGACGGGCGAGGTAGATATGAATGAAGTTTTTCCTTACATCACTGAAGGTATCGGCGAAGATTTTGTTCCCGCTAATTATAATATGAAATACATCGATGCATTTGAACAGGTAACTGATAAAGATGCGGCACTGATGACGCGAAAGCTTGCGAAAGAAGAAGGACTCTTCTGCGGATACAGTGCAGGTACTGCGTTACAGGGCCTCATTCAAATGAAAGATCAATTAAAAAAAGATGATCTCGTGGTCGTTGTTCTCCACGATCATGGTAGCAGGTACGTCGCAAAAGTTTACAACGACGATTGGCTTGTGGATAAAGGGTTCGCAGAAAAGAATAACGCTGCACAATAACCGATTTTTTCGTGCTTTTACTACTACTTTTTAGGACTCTTCCTAAGCAGCAATCGCTGATCTACGATTATTACAGTAAATACCGAACGAAAATAAAAGGGCAATTGTGCTCTTGTTAACATTCATATGTGGATATACATTTGTACCAGAAGTTGATTGATATAACAAATCAATCTTTAGTCCAATATCCGTCCGAAAATCCTTTACGTCCAATATCCAAGGAATTTCCAAAAGTCCAGTATCAGTCAACTTCTTTTTTTCTTTTTTCCGGCTCTGATCCCCGTATCCTACGAAACAACAAACCTTATCCAGCCTGTTTTTCCTCTATATCCTTTGAAAGAAGTGCCCAACCTGAGAACACACTTTTTTTAAATTCCAACGTCCAAAACCTTATTATCCAATCCAATTGAAAGGCCCTTATTAACTCCAAAATCCTCCTGCCATTCACTAATTTGGCAGGAGGTAAAATGGATCCATCCACAATACTTCCCGTAATTTGAATGATGGATCTGAACAACAAGCCCTCTCGCAAGAAAGACATTTACCCCGTAAATGAAAGTTTCAGAAACTACCTCCTTGTCCATGGCAGGGAAGTAAAGCTTCCTATCGCCTACCGCGACCTCCTTCGCATCACGTTCAGCGTTCCGCTGCTGGATAAGTCCGGCAAAGACACTCTTTGGGAAAAAGCGAGCTACGATATGAAAGAGTGGGAATTTATAAGGGAGGGGCTGGTTAAAACGTATGCGATATTAAAAACAGAAGGCGATCTTTCTTTCAGCAAACACCTCGATGTTGCGAGAATAGACTACTGCACGTTTGGAAATTCGCATCCGTTTCGCATTCGTATCGTTAATAAATTCAACGACAACTACGATTACTATTACATCAAACAGGCAGATGCATCACGGATTTATGGCCTCGAACTGGAACATATCCTTTCTCCAAACAGGATAACCTTTCTCACAAGCAATGCTACACTTGTTGAAGAGCATATTCCCGGAATTCCCGGCGATCTCTTCATCAAAAATCAATTGAATGAACCTATCACCAACCAGATTCGTTTCGCGAAAGAATTTGTAAAATTTAATGAAAGATGCTTCGTGAGATTGCTTGGTGATATGAGGTCGTACAATTTTGTGGTCGACATTACACCAGACGTGGAAGATTTCCAATATCGGATCCGCGCGATAGATTTTGACCAGCAGTCATACGAAGGCAGGAAGAATCTTTATTTGCCCCAATTCTTCAAAGACAACGTAGAACTGGTAGAATTGACGAAGAAAATATTGAACAAAGATTCTATTGAACAGTACCAGGCAGAAGAGCGTACCCTCATTGCTTTCAGGGTGGCGTCATCGCGGCGGAGAACAATGGACCTGCTTTCTATCATGTCGAAAGATCACATTTCGCGCCCTGAGAAGATGGACCAGCTTAAAAAAGAATTGAATGAACACTTCAAAACGAAGGCGTTCAACCGTTGCCACAACATGGGCCAGATTGTAAAAACCCATCTCAAACAAAACCTCGCCAAACACTTTTTGCTCATCCAGAAGTCGCTCGGTAAGCTGGGCGACTGAGCTTGTTCAGCGATTTTGAAAAACGTACCTTCGCGGTTCCTCAAAAGAACGGGGATCATTTATCAATAAATTTCGCTCAGAACATGAAAAAATACCAGGCCGGAGTTCTCTTTGGAGAAGAACTTGAAGCACTTTACCAGGACGCAAAGGAAAACCAGTTCGCAATGCCGGCTGTTAATACAATAGGTACGAATACCATCAACGCTGCCCTGGAAGCGGCCGCGAAAGTAAATTCGCCGATTATCATCCAGTTTTCGAATGGTGGCGCACAGTTTATCGCCGGTAAAGGAATGCCGAATGATCATCTTCAGGCTAACATCTCAGGCGGTATTTCAGGCGCACTTCACATACACAATGTTGCCAAACATTACGGCGTTCCGGTGATCATTCATACTGATCATGCTGCGAAGAAATGGCTCCCATGGATCAGTGGACTAATTGAGGCAGGTGAACAATATTACAAAGAGAAAAAACGCCCCCTGTTCAGCTCGCACATGTTAGACTTATCAGAGGAGCCGATCGAAGAAAACATCGAAACGTCTGTAGAATATTTCAAACGCATGGCGCCTCTCGGCATGGCAATAGAAATTGAGTTAGGAGTAACAGGTGGCGAAGAAGATGGCGTAGATAACAGCGGAATAGAAAATGATAAGCTTTACACACAACCGCAACACGTTGCTTACGCTTACAAAGAATTGAGCAAGGTGGGAAGATTGTTCAGCGTTGCAGCTGCCTTTGGTAATGTGCATGGAGTGTATAGCCCGGGTAATGTTGAACTGCGTCCTGAAATATTGAGGAACAGTCAGACTTTCATTGAGAACGAACTGCAAACCGGACCAAAGCCTGTGTATTTCGTATTTCATGGCGGAAGCGGATCACCGCAACACCAGATACGCGAAGCCATTGGCTACGGCGCCATCAAAATGAATATCGATACTGATCTTCAGTGGGCATTCTGGGAAGGCATCAACGAGTATTACAAGAAGAACGAAGCATTCCTTCAGGGTCAGCTCGGAAATCCTACCGGCGCGGATAAGCCAAACAAAAAATACTACGATCCACGCGCATGGCTTAGAAAGGGTGAAGAAACTTTCATGAAGCGTTTGGAAATAGCATTTGAAGACCTCAACTGCATTAACAGGAACGGATAATAGTTCGTGATATAATATCAACAGATATCTAAACGATACCTAAAAGCAAATCCCCCGAAAGATTTAATCTGACGGGGGATTCTAGCATAATTTCATAGAGACTCTTACCCTAAACCAGGACCGGTTAAATTACTTCCCCTGTCCCTTCTCTTTTCACTTGGTAGTTGTTCCAGGTCGGATTGAAGAGGCCCGACATTATCTGCCTTGTTTCTTTGACTAGATCCTGCCCCTGACGTATTCGTTTCTTCATCTATTCGTCTTGCGTCGTTGCCGTTTCCGGAATTAGTTCCGGAAGTTTGCTCTTCATTATTTTGATCCCAATTTTCATTTGATTGCTGGCCTTTTTGTGGGCGTACATCTCTGTCTGTACCTCTTTGATTTGAATTATTTTCCAACATATCTCAAGGTTTTAATGATTAACAATTAAGTTTCCCGTGGATCAGGCTCCCCTGTTGGTAGACTTTCCTGATCTTTTTTCGTTGAACCGGTAGAACGAATCGGATTACCCGGCTGATCTTCCTGGAGTCCTCTGTTCTGCAGGTTTTCCTGCTTTCTGTCGGGTTTTGACCCTTGAGTTCCGGAATTAGCCTTTACGTCTTCCTTTTCAACCTCCTGTTCACGAATATGCTCATTAGGCTGCTCTCTATCTTCCCCGCTCGGGGATTTTGATGACTTGTTCGCCATGACAGAGTAAGTAAAAAAGTTGTGCCAAGGTTACTTAAATACCTCTTCTACAACATCGCCAACAGATCCGCTTGGCATCTGAATATGCAGCATTGCTGCTATCGTCGGAGCAGCGTCCGTCATATGTGTTTCGCGGTTCGTTTTACCTGGCTTAACATTCCATCCATAAAAAAGTAAAGGGATATGTGAGTCGTATGGGTTCCATGCTCCGTGCGTGGTGCCGGTGTATCCTCCGTGCATGTATCCGGGCTTCAGGAAAACCTGGATATCGCCGCTTCTTTTCTCATTATATCCATTCACAACCTGTTTCATTATGAATTCAGGCAATGGTACGTTCGCAAGATCTTCGAAAGCAAAAGCACGTTCAACGATTGGGTCCTTTAATAAAAAGTCTACCGCTGTTTTATATATTTTCTTCCTGTCGAGATTTAGCGAATCCGTTAAATGCTGGTCGATATAAAACTGATAGTTATCAGACGCCGCTACGAACTTGTAGTTTCCATATTGCTTACGGAGTACAGAGTCTAACCCTTTTTCAAGTTGTTCGTAACGAAAACCACCGCCGGGCAATTTGTTAGCAGCTGAAAATCCGCCCGAATGTGCGGCGCCATGATCAGCGGAAAGAAAAACGAGGTATTGGCCCGTTCCAACATTTTTATCAAGATAGGCAAACAGTTCTCCGAGTTCTTTATCCAAACGTAGAAACCCATCTTCCGCTTCAATAGAATTAGGTCCGAAAGTATGACCTATATAATCCGGCGACGAAAAACTAACAGTAAGAAAATCAGTGATGCTGTCCTTACCCATTTGTTCGCCTTCAATGGCAGCGATTGCCATCTGTCGTGTAAGTGTATTTCCGTATGGTGTTGCAGTCAACATTCCATAACTGGTTGAGCCGATATATTTGTCGAGCTTGTATGGAAACGCGCGCTGATCTTCACCGAACGGTTTCCCTTCCCACGGTTCATCATCTTTTGTGCTTTGTGCATAAGTTTCGATCGGGTACAAAGTGTTCCATCCTTGCTTGAAATATTGGTCAGGATATTTTTTATTATTGAATTCGGTTACCCATTGAGGTAAGTTTTTCATGTAATAAGTTGATGAGATGAAATTTCCCGACGAACCTTCGTACCAGTATGCAGCATTTGCTGAATGACCTGCAGGCAATATTGCTCCACGATCTTTGAAGGCTACGCCAACAACCTTACTTCTGAAATTCGTTGCAAGCTTGAGTTCATCAGTAATCGATGTAGTGACCATATTGCGCGGACTCATCTTACCTCCATTACCAGTGGTACCTACCCCTGTTACGGAGTCATCCCCGGCACAGTATACCACCTTCCTGTTTTGCTGATCGTACCATTCATTTCCTGCAATGCCATGTATTGCAGGTACCGATCCTGTGTACAGGCAGGTATGCCCGCAGGCAGTAACCGTTGGAAGATAGTTAATGAATGTATTTTCGCAACTGAAGCCCTGGTTAATGAGCCGCTTGAAGCCTCCGTTAGCCGCATAGCGGTTATAGTAGCGGTATAGGTAATCCCACCTCATCTGGTCTACCACAATACCCACCACCAGCTTAGGGCGCTGAACAGGATTCTTAACATTCTTTACCTGCGCAAAGGCAACATTTGATATAACAATCAGCAACAACAATAAGGTTCGCATCATCAATGTATTTTGTTTCAAAGCATTAAAAATAAAGATTTAAACATTGCTTAGTGGCAAAGCAAAAAGCCGCCACAAATTATTAATAGTTACCTTCGCAGCATTTAAAATCTACTTCTTTTATGGCAGATATTTTCGAACGGCTCCTTAAGAATTATGGTCCTATCGGTCAACATCGTGAAAGAGCGCATGGTTACTTTGCCTTCCCAAAACTTGAAGGCGAAATCTCCAACCGCATGAATTTTCGTGGAAAAGAAATGATCGTATGGAGTCTTAATAATTACCTGGGGCTTGCGAATCATCCGGAGGTAAGAAAAGCGGATGCAGATGCCGCGAAACAATATGGACTCGCATTACCTATGGGTGCCCGTATGATGAGCGGAAACAGCAATCAGCATGAAAGACTGGAAGCTGAACTCGCCGCATTTGAGGGAAAAGAAGATGCGATACTCGTAAACTTTGGCTACCAGGGAATGGTAAGTTTGATAGATGTGCTTTGTGGCAGGCATGATGTGATCGTGTACGATGCAGAGAGCCATGCCTGCATTATAGATGGACTTCGCCTTCATCCCGGACACCGTTATGTATTCAAGCATAACGATATCGAAGATTTTGAAAAACAACTTCAACGCGCTACGGCACTCATCGAAAAACAAAAGGCCGGTGGTATCCTTGTGATTACTGAAGGTGTTTTCGGTATGGCCGGTGACCAGGGAAAACTGAAAGAGATCGCAGCACTGAAGGGTAAATACGAATTCCGTTTGCTGGTTGATGACGCACATGGCTTTGGTACTCTTGGTAAAACGGGTGCCGGTGCAGGTGAAGAGCAAGGTGTTCAGGACCAGATAGACCTTTACTTCTCAACTTTTGCCAAATCAATGGCATCGATCGGCGCATTCATCGCCGGCGATAAAAAGATAATAGACTACGTACGCTACAACATACGGTCACAGATATTCGCAAAAAGTCTTCCGATGTCGCTTGTGATAGGAAACCTGAAGCGTCTTGAGCTGTTGCGCACTCAGCCGCAACTGAAGGATAAACTTTGGGAAAACGCTACGAAACTTCAGAAAGGACTTAAAGAGCGCGGGTTCGATATTGGTAAAACTGATTCGGTTGTCACTCCCGTTTATATGAAGGGCGGTGTTGAGGAAGCGACGGCAATGGTGATGGACATTCGCGAGAATCATCACATCTTCTGCTCGATCGTGGTGTACCCGGTAATTCCGAAAGGACACATTATTTACCGGCTGATACCTACTGCTGCTCATACCGACCAGGATATCCTGGAAACACTTGAAGCGTTTTCCGCTACAAAGAAAAAACTCGACGCGGGCGCATATAAGGTCGAAGCGATTCCTGATATGGCTAACGCATAAATAAAATGCCTCCCTTGCGGGAGGCCTGCTCTAATCAAATACCGTTAACCATTAAACCTTATCCTATGAAAGAGACAAATTTAAGGTCTGATTTAGTTATATATAGAGTTTTCGCTAATTTGTTTTTTAGTATTGTAAGATATTTGACATGAGTCAAGGAAGCGTGCTCTTCCCCAAATTAAAATGGAGAAATGCAGAACAAGGTTGTCTTAGCCATTACGGGTGCCAGCGGATCTATTTATGCGAAACTTTTGCTTGAAAAATTGCTCGGACTTTCGTCGCAGTGGCAGGACTTTTCGGTGGTAATGACTGAAAACGCAAAAACCGTTTGGGAAACCGAGCTTGGCGACCGTTCCTTCGAAAAATATGACGTTAGGTATTACACCACCCAGGACTTCATGGCTCCGTTTGCCTCAGGATCGGGGCAGTATAATTCAATGATCATCGCTCCATGCTCTATGGGCACGCTTGGGCGTATAGCCGCGGGTGTATCGTCGGACCTCATCACGCGCGCCGCCGATGTGGTGCTGAAAGAGCGTAGAAAGCTGATATGTATGGTACGCGACACGCCATACAACCTCCTCCACATCAGAAATATGGAAACCGTTACGCTTGCGGGCGGGATTATTTGCCCCGCAACTCCATCATTTTACAGTAGACCCAAAACTATCGAAGAGGTTGCGCTCACCGTGGTGGACCGGGCATTGGACCTTGCCGGCTTTGATATTAAGGCATTCAGATGGGGAAGTTAGCCGCCTGCGAAGGCAAACCAAACTGCGGAAAACTTTTAACAATAAAAAGCACAGGTGCCTGCAAACCATTCACATGCAATCGCGGTCTAAGGATTGCTGCGTAACAATATCTTTGCGGCTTATAAAAAGGCTTTGATAATTAATAAAAACGAAATGAAGAAAATATTTTTACTGTTAGGCTTGGCAATCACTGTGTTAACTGGATTTTCGCAAGGTAATGACCCAACAGCCAAGAAAGTGCTCGATGCGGTAAGTAATAAATTCAAAACTTATAAGGCGGTGCAGTCCAACTTTACGCTCCAGGTGGAGGACGGGAACGGTAAAGTACAGGGAACGAAGAAGGGAACTGTTTACATGAAGGGGTCAAAATATCGCGTAAATATCACCGGACAGGAAATTTATAGCGATGGCAAGAACGTGTGGACCTACGATAAGGCAGCTAATGAAGTTACTATTACCCAGCTCGACGCTAGTGGCGCGGGGTTCACTCCACAGAAATTGTTTACATCGTTTTACGATAAAGACTTTCTCTACAAATTAAATGGCGAAAAGAAAGAAGGTGCAAAAACGCTACAGGAAATTGAATTAACACCTGTTGATAAAACGAAGGCGTTCCACAAGGTTTATCTTCTTGTAGATAAAAAGAGTCAGACAATCTATTCTACAAGAGTTCTCGAAAAGAACGGTAATAAGTATTCTTACACTGTGAACTCGTTGAATAGTAAGGCCCCGATCGGTGATGATATGTTTGTTTTTAACAAGAGCAAATATCCGGGAGTAGAAGAAGTTGATTTGAGGCAATAAACGCCTGCGGCGGGCTTGGCCTGCGGCCAGCTTCTAAAAAAAGTATTTAAGAAAATAGGTTCCCCTCCCTGAGGGAGGGGTCACGGGTGGGTTCGAATATTTTAAAGAATAACCTTAAGATGATTATCTAATTCAGCTTCCGTCTTAATCAACACATCCCTCGCCTTCGAACCCTGATTCACCCCAACAACCCCCGCAGCCTCCAGCTGATCCATTAACCGTCCGGCACGGTTATACCCAAGCTTCATACGGCGTTGTATCAGCGACGTAGAACCCACCTGGTTCTGCACGATCATACGCGCCGCATCTTCAAACAATGGATCGCGGTCGAGCAGACTGAAATCCTTTCCTTCCATATCCTTCTCATCAACATATTCCGGAAGGAGAAACGCATCGGGATAGCCACGCTGATCGCCGATAAAGTCGCACACCTTATCTACTTCAGGCGTATCAACGAACGCGCATTGCAAACGCGTTATCTCGCCATTGTACGATACGAGCATATCACCCTTACCTATCAGCTGTTCCGCACCACCAGTGTCGAGAATAGTACGCGAATCGATTTTAGAAGAAACCTTAAATGCAATACGTGCAGGGAAGTTCGCTTTGATCGTACCGGTAATAATGTTAACGGATGGGCGCTGGGTGGCGATTACAAGATGGATACCCACCGCACGGGCAAGCTGTGCAAGCCTCGCGATTGGCATTTCAATTTCTTTTCCGGCTGTCATGATCAGATCAGCAAACTCATCAATCACCAATACGATGAACGGCAGAAACTGGTGGCCCTTTTGCGGATTCAGTCTGCGCTTGATAAACTTCTCATTATACTCGCGGATATTTCTTGCACCTGCTTCTTTCAGCAGATCGTAACGGTTATCCATCTCAATACACAAAGCATTGAGTGTGTTGATCACCTTCTTGGTGTCGGTAATAATCGCTTCTTCCTCACCGGGAAGTTTTGCGAGGAAATGCTTTTCGATTGTTCGGTATAAACTCAGCTCCACCTTTTTCGGATCCACTAACACAAGCTTCAGCTGCGATGGATGCTTCTTATAAAGAAGAGATACAAGGATAGCATTCACCCCTACCGATTTACCCTGGCCGGTTGCACCAGCCATTAACAAGTGCGGCATAGTAGTAAGGTCAACGATGAAATTTTCATTGTCGATCTTCTTGCCGATAGCAATCGGCAAACTGAAATTGTTGTGCTGGAATTTATCAGACGCAAGCAAAGTGCGCATACTCACGATGGTCTTTTTCACATTCGGCACCTCAATACCGATCGTTCCTTTTCCGGGGATCGGCGCGATGATGCGAATGCCGAGTGCAGCAAGGCTCAATGCGATATCGTCCTCAAGGTTTTTGATTCGGGAAATTCGAACACCCGCAGCCGGCACAATTTCGTAAAGCGTAACTGTTGGACCGACAGTCGCACTGATCTTCTGAATATGTATATCGTAGTTGCGAAGTGTGCCGATAATCTGGTTTTTGTTCGCTTCGAGTTCGGTTGGGTCCGAGATGATTCTTTCGCTTCCGTGCGCTTCGAGAAGATCGAGCGTAGGATATTTATAATCGCGCAGATCCAGCGTTGGCTCGTAAGGTTCTGAATCTATTACAACGGGTTGATCATCCGCTGCACCATCTGCAGGTGGCACTTTGTTAATGACGAGTTCCGGCTCTGCGACAACTTTCTTCGAACGCTTCGGCTCGGGCTCAGGTACGAGAGGTTCATCAACAATATTCATCCCCGCTGTAGTGATTGGATCGAGCGCGGGTAACGTTGGTTCCTCAGGTTCTTTTTCAATAAGTTTCAGATCAAATGGAATATCTTCTTCCTCTACAACTTGCTTCGGTGGTACAAGTTTGCTTGCATTCTTTTTGACGGAATTCCTTTTCGGCTCTTCAATAATATCGTCAACTATCGGTTGGTCGGCAGGAAGCATCTCTTTCAATTCGGACTTTTTAATCTTTGGTACTTTGAATGCAGGATTGAACCTCCAGATAACGTAAGCTAAGCCGGCACCAAACAACACTGCAGCTGTTCCAAACCATCCGAGAAAGCTGTTCAGCCATTTCACACACATGTTACCAAAGGCACCGCCCCACGGAAACGCGCCACTCTTACCAATGAAAGCCAGCAGAACACTGAAATAAATTACGCCCGCAATTACATAGCGCAAATGCCTTCTGAACACGAAAACTTTTCTGCCGGTAAAAATATTCGCGCCGGCAGTAAATAATAAAATGCAGAATAGGTATGATGAGATTCCAAATCCGTTGAAGAAAAACTGGTGCGACACCCATGCTCCGAACATGCCTAGCACGTTGGCGATCTTTGTATTGTCGGCGGGAAAAAATAATGAACCGTTTTTCACCGCGCTCTGATCTTCTTCCCAGGTAGAGAGATAGGATGAGAAAGAGGCGAAAAGAAAGAGACAGGCGAGCAATAGTAATACCCCTATTATTTTATGGGTACGTTCATCCTTCACAAGCTCTTTTACGCTTACCTTTTCTTCTTTTTCAGGTTTTAAAGATCCCGGATAGGATTTCTGGCTTTTGGCAGATTTCAATCGGTTCGCCATGGTTTCAAAGATACGGCGATTGCCAGAGCTATCCATCCCGCAACAAAAAACAATCCGCCGAATGGAGTGATGATGCCGATGCCTCGGAGGCCTGCAGTTTCCGTAGCTTTTATCAATGTTAATACATACAGTGAGCCGGAGAACAAAATGATTCCTGCAATAAATGCAAACCCTGCAAATTTCATCCAGCCAACGCGTCCGCGTTCAAATAATATTCCGGTGGCCAGTAACGCAAAAGAATGATAAAAATGATAGCGCACACCGGTTTCAAAAGTAGAAACGGTTTCAGGTGGTACGATCTGCTTCAACCCGTGTGCACCGAATGCGCCAAGAATTACCGCCAATGCCAGCAATGATGATGCAGTTACAATATATCCTTTACGCATGCAAAATGGTTTGGATTAATTCGCTCATCGCAATGCTGTTTTCGTTATCTACAATAACATCGGCCTGCTCATAGTACATGCGTCGCTCATTCAGCTTTCTGATAATATATGAACGTAGGTCGTCGTCGCCTATTTCCCTGATTAGCGGCCTTTTCTCTTTTTCTTTTATTAATCGTTGCAGTAAAATTTCAATATGAGTATTTAACCATACTACCACGCCATACTTTTTCATCCTTTCAATGTTGTTGAAAAAACACGGCGTTCCACCTCCGCACGACAACACCATCGACGCGTTGTCGTCAATGAGCGTTTCGAGCACTTCCCGTTCTTTATTGCGGAAAGCCTCCTCGCCTGACTGTGAAAAGATCTCGGCTACGGAAAGATTTTCCTTCTTTGTAATCTCTTCATCGAGGTCGTAAAAAGGGATTTTCATCTGCGTGGCGAGTTGTTTGCCCCAGTGGGTTTTACCCGAACCCATAAATCCGATCAGGAATATTCTCATCTACTTAAATGCATTTATGCCAGTGATGTCCATGCCGGTTATCAGCAGGTGTACATCATGCGTTCCTTCGTAGGTAATCACACTTTCAAGATTCATCATATGGCGCATCACAGGGTATTCGCCGCTAATGCCCATCGCACCAAGAATTTGCCGCGCATCGCGCGCAATGTTTGCGGCTATCTCACATCCATTTCGTTTAGCCATCGACACCTGCTGCGGCGTCGCCTTGTTTTCATCCATCAAAACTCCTAATCGCCAATTCAGCAATTGCGCCTTCGTAATCTCGGTGATCATTTCAGCAAGCTTCTTTTGCTGCAACTGAAAACTTCCAATGGGTCTGTCGAATTGCTGCCGCTCCTTACTGTAACGTAAAGCAGTGTCGTAGCAGTCCATCGCCGCACCAACTGTTCCCCAGGCAATGCCGTAGCGGGCCTTGGTTAGGCAACTCAACGGCGCTTTCAAACCTTTTGCTTTTGGGAAAATATTTTCTTTCGGAACTTTTACATTGTCGAATACCAATTCACCGGTAGCGCTTGCACGGAGGCTCCATTTGTTATGCGTTGTAGGAGCGGTAAAACCCTCCATCCCTTTTTCAACAACGAGGCCTCTCACTTCTCCCTGGTCATCCTTTGCCCATACAACCGCCACCTGTGCAAACGGCGCATTGCTGATCCACATCTTCGCACCGTTGAGTATAACGTGATCACCCTTATCTGTGTAGTTGGTGGCCATACTACCGGGATCGGAGCCGTGATTGGGTTCGGTTAAACCGAAGCAGCCGAGCCATTCACCTGATGCGAGTTTGGGAAGATATTTAACGCGTTGTTCCTCGGTGCCGAATTCAAAAATGGGATACATTACCAGCGAACCCTGAACAGATGCAGTGGAGCGGATTCCGCTGTCTCCTCGTTCAAGTTCCTGCATCATCAGTCCGTAAGAAATATGATCGAGACCGCCGCCGCCATATTTTGTGGGGATGGTGGGGCCGTAACATCCAAGTTCGCCCAATTGTTTAATTACCTGTGTTGGGAATTCTGATTTTTGCGCATACTCTTCGATGATAGGAGAGATTTCCTTCTTTACGTAAGCACGCACGGCATCTCTTACCAGCCTCTGCTCTTCTGAAAATAATTCATCGGTTGAAAAGTAATCAGGTGCGGTAAAAAGATCGCTTCGTACAGCCATGCGAGCAAAAGTACGGATAACTTATAACGCTACGTTCCGCCTGTAGAAACTGACAACGTTCCATGTTGTGCCATCACTTTTTACAGTCATCGCGCCCCTTGCAGGAATCACACTCTCGTCATTTGAAGAAATGCCCACTACCGTAGCAGTGAACTTCGACATCAGGTTTTTGATAACGATTACTCTTCCGGGCCACGCTGCTGCAGAAGGAAGTGTGCATGTAGAATTTTCGTAAGGATTGTTTACGTAATGCGTTTGTATGCCTTCGGCGATGGCGTATGTTTTGCCACCCTGCGTAAATGTTCTGAACTCAGAACCAACTTTCGCCACCCTGTATTGGGCATTTACCCAGAGACATCTGTACGTTCCCGCAGAGGGGAAGTTTGATGAGGCGATCACTACGGCGTTATTATCCGACCGTGTGAAGGTGATGGGATATTGAGGAGTAAGATATTCAACCAGGAAATTTTCGCCATTCTTCGCGATGTCGCCTGCATCTATCTTATAAGTTTTGGCCGAAGTAGCTTCTATTCGCAGCAAGCCAATATTCGGAGGAAGCACTACCGGATTAGCGGAAGTAGACGAAGTAACATGAAGAAAAGTGCTTTTGAATGGAACCGCCCTGATAACACCATTGATACGATACATCATCGCCTGCACAGTTGGAAATTCACCAGTCTGGCTAATGAGATCATGTGCTTTATTCACTAAAAAGTTAGTGGGCGTATACTTGTTTGTGGTGAGTAAAAATTTGTTAGGGGTAATTGACTGCACTGCAGAGTTACCTCCAACAACCATTGCAGGAAAAGGACCGGTCCAGAATGGTGTTCCTTCGATCACTGTATTACTTCCCAGGCGACCTGAAACAAAAAGATTCTCTCCGAGTGAAGTGAACCCCACGAACTTGTTTCCAACTGCTGTTACCGGGTCGAGGTCAACTCCGGAATGGACACCTTCTGGTTCTATACCACCTCCGATGAAACTATTTTGATCTGCAGTACTCGCCTTGATCGCCGCTTCGAGACCCTCGAAGCCGATATCATGGAACATGTGGCCGCTGATAGGATTAGTTGAATTGCTGGAAGATTCTTTTATTATCTGGAGACCTATCCATCCACCCCGGCCGTAGGTAACGGTGGGGATACCTCTTCCAAGCTGGCCACCATACCAGAAGCTTTCTTTGTTCCAGTTCCCTCCCCCGTCTGTTGCGCCTTTTGTTGAAAGACGAATCTGAACGTAGTTGTTATGAATTGAGCGGAAGTGAATTTTATTATACTGCGAGCCATCGGCAGCACCACCGGCCTTATCGCCTGACTGCTCGATACCGTACCTGAAATTCTTTATTTCGTTTACGTGGATATACGAATTTGAACAGTTTTTAAGATAGATACCTGTGCCGGTATACGCTGTGTAGCCCGATTCAGTTGTCGCATCGGTATTAGCACCGATCAATGTTCCGTAACATTTAAACTCCTGGTTCGGGCCGGAAATAATGAAGCCGAAACCTTTGCCAAACCAAATGTCGCCGTATATGAGGAAATTCACCTTCCTGGTTGTTGCCAGTGGCATATCGATGTTGCTGTTAACGTAGTACTGGCCCGCAGGAATAAGCAGCACTTCGTCTTTCTTTGCTGCTGCGATAGCCGCCTTGAACGCTGCGCTGTTTTCCGTACCCGCAACGCCATTATAGTCACCCTTCATTCCAAACCATCTTGCATCGAGCGGTCCCGAATACAGTCTTTTAAAACGTCTTCCTGCATTTACGATCACCGTACCGCCATTATCAGCGCTGGTTACGTCTTTTGCATCATAGAAAAATACGCCTTCCCGACCCTGGTCGTTGACAAAATAAGTAGCTGTGGTAACAACGGTAGTGGATGTACGAAGGAGTGATAATGAGATAGTTGTTTGAGAAAACGCGGAGACACACAACACAAGGATAAGCGCGAGAAGAGTAAAAATTTTCATACACGTCAGGATTTGAGGGACTATCCCAATAACAAAAACTGCACCAAATCACCTATGTAATATTAAAATTTCACTTTGCGTAACGATCGAGGGAAATTCGCATTTCTTCGTGATAGTTGCGGGCTGAAACCGCGGCTGCTTCGGCAAAGTCTTCTCCCTTTGATGAAAAGATCACCGCGCGGCTCGCGTTAACCAGCAGGCCGCATTCACTGTTCATTCCGCTCGCAGATATTTCTGGTAAACTGCCGCCCTGCGCACCCACACCCGGAACCAGGAAAAAATGCTCAGGATATTCGCTCCTGATCTTCTTGACCATTTCGTGCTTCGTTGCGCCGATAACGAACATCAGGTTGCCGGGGTTACCCCAGCCGGACGTTTTTTTAAGCACCTTCTCAAACAGGTAGGTGTTCTCCGATACGGTCATTTCGAAATCGTTGGAGCCCGGGTTGGATGTCAACCCCAGTACGATCGTCCATTTTCCGTCGTATCGAAGAAATGGTGATATGCTGTCTTCGCCCATGTAGGGCGCCACCGTGATGGAGTCGAAGTTGAGTGTTTCGAAGAAGGCCTTTGCATACTGCGCGGACGTGTTGCCGATGTCTCCACGTTTAGCGTCGGCTATTGTAAAGTGTGAGGAAGGGATATAACTGACCGTTTTCTCAAGCGTTTCCCAGCCTTTCAGCCCTCTCGATTCGTAGAAAGCGGTGTTTATTTTATACGCCACGCAATAGTCGAGAGTGGCATCTATGATCTGTTTGTTAAACTCGAACTGGGCATCCGCTGATTTAAGCAAATGTGGCGGAAGCTTTTCGAATTCGGAATCGAGGCCTACGCACAGGTAAGATTGTTTTTCTTTGATATGTCCAACCAGTTCTTTTCTCGTCATGCAGGTACTTTATCGAGGGTAACTTCGGCGTTTCTCATTGAAATATTCCTTGCAGCTATCCCTGCAAAAGACAGAAATGCATTGCGGGATATTTCATCGTCGCCCATCATTGCGGGAATGCCAATGTCGCCGCCTTCCCGGATTTTTTGTACAAGCGGAATTTCGCCGAGGAAAGGAATATCGTATTCTTCAGCCAGTTTCTTTCCACCCTGCTTTCCGAAGATGTAATGCCTGTTCTGCAGGTTGTTTTCCATATTCGGCGGAACGAAATAGCTCATATTTTCAACCAATCCTATAATCGGAACTTTTATCTGCGCCTGGCCGAACATCGCGATCGCCTTCTTAGCGTCGGCAAGGGCCACATCCTGCGGCGTTGTAACCACTACAATACCCGTTACAGGCACGGTTTGCAGCAATGTAAGGTGAATATCCCCGGTGCCGGGAGGCATGTCAACAATCAGGTAATCGAGCTCGTCCCAGTGCACCTCAGTGACAAACTGCCTGATGGCACTGCTGGCCATCGGACCGCGCCATACCACGGCATTTTTATCGTCAATGAGCAGGCCGATGCTCATCAGTTTTATCCCGTACCGATCGATCGGTACGATCAGCCCTTTGTCGCCTTGGCCGGGAATCATCTTCGGGCGCTCGCCCCTCACGCCGAACATTATCGGTACGCTCGGGCCATAAATGTCGGCGTCCATCAAACCAACCTTTGCCCCGTCGTTCGCGAATGCAAGCGCGAGATTAGCGGCTACAGTGCTCTTCCCTACTCCGCCCTTTCCGCTCACAACCGCGATGATGTTGCGCACCTTCGGCAAAACCGAATGGGGATCCTGGCGGTGCGTGGTAGTATTGGCCGTGAAATTTACGTTTACGATGGCTTCTTTATCTACAAGTATTGTGACTGCATTGATGCAGGCGTTTTTGATATGTTCCTTCAGCGGACAGGCAGGAGTGGTAAGTACAACGGTGAATGAAACCCTCTTGCCATCGATGCGAATATCTTTGATCATGTTGAGGGTAACGAGGTCCTTTCCGAGATCTGGTTCCTGGACATTTCCAAGCGCTTCAAGTACTTTCTGCTCCGTCATAATATTTGTTGAATCTGTTATTTTCGCGCACAAAATTAGTCTATTTGAAAGTGTGGCCCCACACTTGTTAAAATTTGCTACCGGTTTAGGGCATTAAACAAAAAACCGTAGGTTTGAAAAAGATGAAAAGAGTTATACCCGGCCTGGTTTTGATGTGTCTTCTAACGCCTTTGTTCTCAGCGGCCCAGTTTGAAAAGCTCAAAGATTCAGTCGTACAATTTTATGGTGTAGTGATGACGGCAGACAGCCTCGAAGGGCTGCCTTCTGTGAGCATCATGGTGAAGGGTGAAAACCGGGGTACACTCTCGAATGACCAGGGTGTTTTTTCGATCGTTGTGGTGAAGGGCGACCAGGTGGAGTTTACTTCGATTGGCTATAAGCCTAAGCTGGTAACGATTCCTCATGATCTTGAAGGGAATCAATTTAGCATGATCCAGTTGCTGGTTACCGATACGCAGTACCTGCCGGCCACGATCATCAGGCCACGGCCCACGCGTGAACAGTTTGAAAGAGATTTTTTGAATACGGATGTGCCGGCGGATCAGTATGAGATTGCGCGGCAGAATACAGAAGAGTCGAAGCGGCGTATTCTTGAACGTGCGCTCCCTCGTGATGGTAGCGAAGCTTCTAACTATAACCTCAAAAATGTTGCTGCCCGCCAGTATTATTATGGGCAGGCGCCGCCGCAAAATATTTTCAATCCTTTCGCGTGGAATGAGTTTATTAAGGCCTGGAAGCGCGGCGACTACAAGAAAAAGAAATAGCCCTGCGGGCGGCGTGCCTGTGGCGCTTTTTGTCATCTCGAACCGAGCCCCGCGAAGCGGGGCGAGCGTGAGAGATCTGCGGAGGCGCGTGAGAGATCTGCGGAGGCGCGAGGTTCTAATTTGTTTGCCCTGCGGGGCTTTTTTATTTTGTGCGAGCAGCGATGTTCTTGCCCTGCCGGCGGCGTGCCTGCGGCGCAAGTGCCCTGCGGGCAGCGTGCCTGCAGCGCAATTTGTCATCTCGAACCGAGCCCCGCGAAGCGGGGCGAGCGTGAGAGATCTGCGGAGCCGCGAGGTTCTAATTTGTTTGCCCTGCGGGGCTTTTTTATTTTGTGCGAGCAGCGATGTTCTTGCCCTGCGGGCGGCGTGCCTGCGGCGCAAGTGCCCTGCGGGCGGCGTGCCTGCGGCGCTTTTTGTCATCTTGAACCGAGCCCCGCGAAGCGGGGCGAGCGTGAGAGATCTGCGGAGGCGCAAGGTTCTAATTTGTTTGTCCTGCGGGGCTTTTTTATTTTGTGCGAGCAGCGATGTTCTTGCCCTGCGGGCGGCGTGCCTGCGGCGCAAGTGCCCTGCGGGCAGCGTGCCTGTAGCGCAATTTGTCATCTCGAACCGAGCCCCGCGAAGCGGGGCGAGCGTGAGAGATCTGCGGAGGCGCAAGGTTCTAATTTGTTTGCCCTGCGGGGCTTTTTTATTTTGTGCGAGAAGCGATCGTTCGGCCTGCGGGCGGCTTTAATACCCTGCCTTTCCCAAGAGTGCGTTCAAAAGCGCGAAACGAGCCTTGCCACTACAAAATGCGATAGCGAATAAAAAATTCCTTTTATTTGAAAAAAATTAAATGCTTGACCAAATCGCCGTAATCGGCGCAGGAACCATGGGCAACGGCATCGCCCACATCTTCGCCCAATCCGGTTTCACCGTGAACCTCATCGACGTAAACACTGCCCATCTAGAAAAAGCCCTTCAAACCATCGCCAAGAACTTCGACCGGCAAATAGCCAAACAAACCACAACCGAAGAAAACAAATTCGCAGCCCTCAGGAACATCAAAACGTTCAGCTCAATCGCCGACGGAGTAGCCAGCAGCCAACTCGTAATCGAAGCCGCCACCGAAAACACCGACCTCAAACTAAAAATATTCAAGGACCTCGACACTCACGCTCCAGCAAACTGCATACTCGCAAGCAACACCTCTTCCATCTCCATCACAAAAATCGCATCAGTAACAAAGCGACCAAAAAAAGTAATCGGCATGCACTTCATGAACCCCGTGCCTGTCATGAAACTGGTGGAAGTAATCAACGGCTATGCTACAGAAAAAGAAGTAACCACTACAGTAGTTGAACTATCAAAAAAACTCGGCAAAGTACCATGCGTCGTAAACGACTATCCCGGCTTCATCGCGAACAGGATTTTAATGCCAATGATCAACGAAGCCGTATTTAGTTTGTATGAAGGCGTAGCCGGCATAGAAGAAATCGACACCATCATGAAACTCGGCATGTCGCACCCAATGGGACCACTTCAACTCGCCGACTTCATAGGGCTTGATGTTTGCCACGCAATTTTAAACGTGTTATACGAAGGCTTGGGAAAAACACATTATGTTCCATGTCCGCTATTAAGTAACATGGTAGCGGCCGGACAACTGGGAGTAAAAACAGGAAAAGGTTTTTATGATTATCCCGGCAAGTAAGTCTTGATTAAATCTTTATCGATATAGTATTCGTTGGCAGGCTTGGCATTCTCGAGAATCGGCGAAGCAACTCCCCCTTCACCATAAACCAATTGTGTATTGGTAAGCACGCGTGCTTCATCCCATATGCCTTCATCTACAAAAGACTGGAGCAGGCGCGTTCCGCCTTCTATCATCACACTTAAAATATGCAGTTGCTTTAATCCATTCACTACCTGGTGTACCAAACTTACATCGTGCGTAACCTGGTAGAACAACAGGTTATTTTGCTCTTCGTGTTTTAAGGCATTGAACACAATTGTGGGTACAGATTTATCGAATACATGAAGCGATGAAGGCAATCGCAGGTCCATATCAATCACTACCCGGGTGGGCTGGGCGCCGGTCCATAAGCGATTGGTAAGTTGCGGATCATCTAGCATTACTGTATTGGTACCAGCCATTACTGCCGCTTCTTCACTACGCCATTTGTGAACAACTGTATTGGTATACCCGTTCGTGATCATCAGGCGATTATTACCCTGGTTCCCTATTTTCCGGTCTGCAGTTTCCGCCCACTTAAGAATAATATACGGACGATGCTGCGTATGAAATGTGAAGAAGCGCTTATTAAGTGTCATGCACTCGTTTTCCAAAATACCTACTGACACATCTACACCCGCCGCAATTAATTTCTCAATTCCCTTGCCGTTCACATCGGGAAACGGATCGCGACACCCAACAACAACTTTCTTTATCCCATGTTGGATAATAAGGTCCGCGCAAGGCGGCGTTTTACCAAAGTGTGCACATGGCTCGAGAGAAACATACAGCGTCGATTTACTAATCAGCCCGCGATCTTTTTCAGCTACAGCAGCAAGGCAATTCACTTCCGCATGTGGTCCGCCATATTTTTGATGATAGCCTTCACCGATAATTTTATCCTCATACACAAGCACTGCACCTACCATCGGGTTCGGCGCAACATATCCTGCGCCCTGCGATGCGAGCATAATGCAGCGATGCATATATGTTTGATGAATATTCAAAACGTTCGTTTCAAATGTATGAAACCAAAATCAATTAAGTTTGTCCGGATGACGATCCGCAAAGCTCTTATTGAATTGATGGCTGCACTTCAACCGCTTTATGGCGATGCCGAAGCGATGAGCATTGCCGATCTCGTCGCGGAACATATCACAGGTGTTGCTCGTAACAAAAGACTTTCGTCGAGAGATGAAATGATCACGTCAGAGCAGGAGAATCGTTTTAATATTCTGCAAGCTGAATTGCTTACACATAAACCTGTGCAATACGTGTTAGGCGAAGCGTGGTTCATGGACCTAAAATTTAGTGTAAATGAGAATGTACTCATCCCCCGGCCAGAGACAGAAGAACTCGCTGACCTGGTCATTAAGTTTTCGAAAAACAAGGAATTAAAAATAGTAGATATCGGCACAGGCTCCGGCTGCATTCCTGTTTCTTTAAAAAAGAATTTGCCATCATGTGAAATCTATGCTGTCGATATCAGCAAAGAAGCATTACAGGTTGCGGCGCAAAACGCCCACGCTCACGATGTAGAAATACATTTCAAAGGATTAAATATCCTTGATGAATCGCAATGGTCACAATTGCCTTCGGTCGATATCATCGTGAGCAATCCACCTTACATCCCACTTTCCGGCAAAAGCTCAATGCACAATAACGTACTGAACTTTGAGCCACATCTTGCCCTTTTTGTTCCGGATAACGATCCGCTCATCTTCTACAAAAAAATCGTGGAATTCGCCGAGAGGAAGTTAGCGTCTAACGTGTATTTCGAAATACATCAAGATCACGGAGTACAGCTACTGCAATGTTTTGCCGGCACGAATTTCAAAACGTCGTTGAAGAAAGATATCAACGGCCACGATCGTTTCCTGCTATTGGAGAAATAAAGTTATTGTACGCCCTGCTTGTCTACCATCAGCACTGTTCTGGCGCCGAGTTCCCTCGCCACCCGCATTACCGCTACTACTTCATCAACCGGCACGAGTTTGTCGGCGTTAATAGCCACTGTTGCGTTTGCGGTATCCTTAGCAATGATTTGTTGTAGCGAAATCTTAAGCTGGTCGAGAGGAATCTGTTTGCCGTTAATGATGTAGTGTTTCTTCAGGTCGATGTTGACCACAACGTTTTGCTTGGTTTTCGTGTCGCCCTTGGCTTTAGGATTTGAAAGCTTTATCACGTTTGGATTGGCGAGCGTTGAAGCGATAAGGAAGAACATCAGGAGTATGAACAGGATATCGTTCAGCGGCCCTGTGTGCACTTCTCCATGTGATCGTATTTTTTTTCTGATGTTCATAGTCGGTTTTTATCGGGTAGGTTCCTGGAGGATGTCTACGAACTCTGCGCTCGCTACTTCCATCCGATTGCCGGTTTTGTCGATCTGTGTGTTCAGGTAGTTATAAGCGATATAAGCAAGCAGACCAATGATAAGACCTACCGCCGAAGAAATAAGTTTTGTATAAATACCGTCAGCCATTGATTGAATCGTAAACTCTCCTGTAGATGCAAGCCTGAAGAACAACTGGAACATACCGATGATGGTTCCGAGGAACCCGAACATCGGGGCGATACCTGCGATGAGCGAAAGGATACTAATGTTGCGCTCCATTTTGTACATCTCGAGCCGTCCTACATTCTCCATACTTTTCTCGATGGCATCAATCGGCTTGCCGATACGCTGGATACCCTTATCGATAATTCTCGCAACAGGATTGTTTGTATTCTTGGCCATCGACCTCGCAGCGGTAACGTTACCAGTAACGATATTGTCGCGGATAATGTTCATAAAATTGTCCTCGATCTTCGAGGCCTTACGGATGTAAAGCAGTCTTTCAATAAATACAAATACGGCCACAACGAATAATAACGCAAGCGGAATCATCAATACACCACCCTTCGACAGAAGGTCCATTATACTAATTTGCTGAGCGGGTTCGGTTGCATTTACTGCCTGAGTTACAGCGGCTGATGTATCAATCTGAAGAAAGAACCAATTCATTAATGGGATATTTTTTAAAGCTGTAAAGATTATAAAAAAATCTTGGGAAATTTGTTAATATATTTCATATATTTAAAACACATCACATCTTAAAGATCCATGAGGAAAGCCATCATAACAGGATTTTTTACTGGAGTGATCATTTCAGGAATAATGATCGGCGGAACCTACCTGCGCCGTTTTCTTCCTCACACTTTTACCGCGAACCTTCTCTTTCTTACTTTTTTCTTTGGCAGCATCGTTTCTGTCGTGTGGTTATCGCTCACCTACTACTCGAAAAATTCCGCTGTAAAAATGAAATCGCTCACGCTTACCGGGGTAATGTCGAGCATCATCGCGGCAATACTTGTAAGCCTTCACAGTTTTGTATACAGCCGCTTCTCCGATCCCGCATACATCGACGAGATCATGCAGTTCTCAAAACAAAGATGGCAAAAAACAAATGCTGCAGCTGAATCACTGATCGGCAACTGGACCTGGGCGCCACATTTCATGTGGAATAATTTCAGAGACCTTTCACTTCTCCTTATTACTACCACACTCTTTATCGTAGTGATTTATTACCTGCGTCACCGCAACAGGTCGCCTTATTCCGATAAGAAAGAAAATCACGAGTTAATCTACTAATTCTTAATTCCCGTTGTTCCGCTCGGCTTAACCATCATCGCCTGGATCTGCTTCATGGTGTGCTCCATACCATCAGGACTGCCATCTAAAAATATTACGTTGCCTTTACCGTATTCAGCAAAGTTTTTGATGGCTTCGGTCCACATACTGAATAGTATCACGTTTGTATCAAGGTTGGCCTGTTTCATTTGCTCTGCAGCTTCCGACATACCACGTGCTACTTCCTGCCTGAACAGTGCAACACCCTGCCCACGCAACCTTGCAGCTTCACGCTCAGCTTCTGCCGCAATCTTTATTGAATTACCATCCGCTTCCGCAGCTTTTGTTTTCGTGATCAGCAACGCCTGGCCCTCGTTTTCAGCGGCAGCTTTCAGGTTGTTACTCGCCACTACCCTGCTCATCGATTCAATGATGGCTTTATCGAATGTGATGTCGTTGATCTGAAGATCCAGCAGGTGATAACCCCAATCTTCCAGGAGTGTATCGATCTGCTCTTTTACATATTCAACGATCTCTCTGCGAAGTGCAAGAATTTCTGCCTGGCGCTTCGTGGCAACAAAAGAACGAACGGTGCCTTCTATTGTACGGGTTAAGCGCCTGCATCAGCTCACGTTCGTGCATAAACTTGAACGCAACTTTCTTTATAGTGGTTTCTTCAGCATTTTGCACAGCAAACAAAAGCATGTTCTTGAAGTACACATTTGCCTGGTCGGCAGTAACTGCCTGAAATTCTATTTCGATAGACCTGTTTTGTATACTGATCCTTTTATATATCTGCTCGATGAACGGAATAATCAATCGCAGGCCCGGCAGCAGCACGCGCCGATATTTTCCGAAAACGGTAACCACACCAACGCTTCCCTGGTTGATGGTTTTTAATCCGGCTAAAAGAATAATGACGATTACGATGATCCACCAGTATTCTGCAATCCAATTCATGGGAGTAGTTTTGATGAAAGTACTATTAACTTTGGTATATCTTACAACCGGGGAGCATTTCATGAATAATAGTTATTTTGATCTGATAGTAATCGGTGGCGGACCAATCGGGATTGCATGTGGACTGGAAGCAAAAAGTAAGGGGTTGAGTTTCGCGATCATCGAGAAAGGCTGCATCGTTAATTCTCTCTATAATTATCCCGCGAACATGACGTTCTTCTCCACATCAGAGAAACTCGAGATCGGGAATATTCCGTTTGTTTCTAACAATATTAAACCTACCCGGCCCGAAGCGCTCGAGTACTACAGGCGCGTGGCCGTATCCAATCAACTGCCTATTCACCTCGATGAGCAGGTATTGAATTTTAGTCAGTTCGAACGGGGGATACGAAGTGGTTACGTCAAAAGGCGTTTATCATTGTAAGTATATCGTTATCGCAACCGGTTTCTATGATATCCCGGTGCTGATGAATATTCCCGGCGAGAGTCTTAAAAAAGTAACCCACTATTATAAGGATCCGCATTTTTATGCGATGCATAAAGTTGTGGTGGTCGGCGCAAATAATTCTGCTGTAGATGCAGCACTCGAAACCTATCGTAAAGGCGCAGATGTAACCCTGGTAACGCGCGGCGAAGGAATTGGCAAACGTGTAAAATACTGGGTGCGGCCCGACATTGAAAACAGGGTAAAAGAAGGAAGTATCAAAGCGTACTTCAATTCGTGCTTAACAGAGATCAGGGAAAAAGAAGTTGATATTTTAACCGGCGATCAAAAGATCACGATCGCCAACGATTATGTTGTTGCGGCCACCGGGTATCAACCGGATTTTAGTTTTTTGCAGCAATCGGGCATCAAATTATCGGATGACGCAGTACGTCAACCTACTTACGATCCTGAAACGATGGAGTCGAATCTGCCGAATGTATTTCTTGCAGGAGTGGTTTGCGGAGGAATGAATACCCACGTTTGGTTCATCGAAAATTCGCGCGAACACGCAACAAGAATCATCGCCGCAATCAGCAAAAAACAAGTTTAGGATCTTTCTTCCCAGATCTTCGCCAGCTCCACGCACATATCAACACTCTTCTGCATATCCTGTATGCTTACATATTCGTGTTTGCCGTGGTAAGCCATTTCTCCTGTGAATAAGTTTGGACAAGGAAGTCCCATGAACGACAACCGCGAACCATCTGTTCCTCCGCGCGCGCTGCTTTTTTCTACTGTCATACCTGCACGTTGTATGGCTTCTTCTGCATAGGCGGTAACCTGTGGGTGCTGATCGAGCATTTCTTTCATGTTGCGGTATTGCTCCTGCACATGGAAAGTTGCAGTAGCACCGGCATGCCTTGCAATTAATTCATCAAGTTTATCGCGCAGGAAGTTTTCATACTGCAGCAATTTATGTGTGTGAAAATCGCGTATGATCAATTCAAGCGAAGCCTGCTCAATTGAGCCACTCATGCGTACCGGGTGAAAGAAGCCTTCTCTTCCCTCCGTTGTTTCCGGCGAATATGAATCCTTTGGAAATGAATCAACAAATTCCGCAACGATCTTCAATGCACTTACCAGTTTATCCTTTGCATAACCGGGATGTGCACTTACGCCATTTACGACGATGCTCACGCCGTCGGCTGAAAACGTTTCATCTTCAATCGACCCTCTTTCACCGCCATCGAGGGTATAACCGAACTCGGCCCCCAGCTTTTGCATGTCTACCTTATCAACCCCGCGCCCTATTTCTTCATCAGGGGTAAATAAAATTTTAATGGTGCCGTGTTTAACCTCTGGATGACTCAAAAGGAAAGTAGCCACATCCATGATAATGGCCACGCCGGCTTTATCATCGGCACCGAGCAAAGTGGTACCGGAGGCGGTGATGATGTCTTCGCCGATCTTCTCTTTCAGGTACGGATGATCTTCACTGGATATCACCTGCGTTGGATCGTCAGGAAGCACTATATCGTTTCCATCGTATTGTTCATGAACGATTGGTTTTACGCCTGTTCCGGAGGAATCAGGAGCCGTATCCATGTGTGCGCAAAAACAAATTACGGGCACCTGTTTCGATGTGTTTGAGGGTATTGTTGCATAAACATATCCATGCTCATCTAATTGAGCGTCGTCAATTCCCAACTGGGCTAACTCTTCTACCAGTATTCGTCCAAGGTCCAACTGTTTTGCTGTCGAAGGTTGTGAATTCGACTCTGGATCGCTCTGCGTGTCTACCTGCACATACCTTAAAAACCTCGAAGCTGCAGTATATTTATATTGATCCGGCATCTATTGATTAATTTAGGGAAAGATAAATATTCTATGTCACTCAATCGGCATACCCCCGCCCTCATAGAACAAGGATGGATCAGAGCGTTGATCCTCGTCCTGGTCTACACCGCATTCTCCCTTGTATGGAGCAATTATACATGGTCGGCTGAGTTGTGGTTCACTGCTTCATTTATTCTTTCTTTTCTTCTCGTATTCCTTTTTCGCAGATTGCTTGACAGAAGATCTTTCGAGAGCCTTGGTTTTAGTACGGCACATTTTTATCCCGATGCCGTAATCGGTTTTGCTATCGGATCATTTCTCGTGTGCTCAGGTGCGCTCATTTTATACTACCTGAATTATTTGAGATGGATAGACATCGCCTATACGTCGAGATGATTTTATCCTGAGCCTCGCGGTACTTACGATGATTGCCTTTTCGGAAGAACTTATCTTCCGGGGATATGTGCTTCGCAATCTCATGAAGTCTTTCAATAAATGGGTCGCTCTTCTTATCAGTGCTGTCCTTTTTTCGATCGTGCACTATTCAAATGTGGGTATTCCTTTTATCGGGCATTTCAATACTTTACTTGGCGGATTGGTGCTGGGCATATCGTTCATCGTTACACGGTCTTTGTGGATGCCAATATTTTTTCATCTTAGCTGGAACTTCATCCAGGGCCCCGTGCTTGGCTTTAAAGTGAGTGGTGTAACATTCGACAGCATCTTATCAATCGAATCGACAGGCCCTGCGCTGCTTACGGGTGGTGAATACGGTTTTGAAGGGTCAATTATCTGCACCGTTGTTCTATCGTTGGCGCTTGCCGTTGGTTGTTATCTTGAGTCGAAGAAAACTTACGAGTAGAAATTTGTAATTTCTGTTAACTTTTAATAAAACTAACGCTTCATGAAAAAAATCGTTGTCGGCGCCATCGTCGGAGGCATCATCATTTTTATTTGCCAATTTTTATCCTGGACAATTCTCGATCTCCACCGCCCTGCTAACCAATACACCCCAAAGCAGGATGAGATCATGGGCTTTTTAAACAAGCAGTTCTCTGAAGATGGATCTTACTATCTTCCTACACATCCTCCGGGCGCCAGCGGCGAACAAATGGAGCAGGTAATGAAGGAATCGATTGGCAAGCCGTGGGCAATCGTTGCTTATCATAAAACACTCGACATGAGTATGGGCATGAACATTTTTCGTGGACTCATCATCGATATGATAATGGTAGCGCTGGTATGCTGGATACTGAGCAGATTTGCCAATCCAAAATTTTCCAATGTTTTGTTAACGAGCTTATTCATTGGCGTAGTCGCCTTCCTCAACTTTCCTTATACATATCATATATGGTTTCAGACTTTTGATCTTGAAGCAAATTTGATTGATGCTGTCGTAGCATGGGGATTAACCGGGTTATGGTTGGGTTATTGGTACGGTAAACCGGCGAAAGTAAGTGTAACGGTAAGATAGTTAATTGTACCCTGCAGTAGCACCGGTTTCATACATCACCTCGCGCTGCGGAATCGTCAATGCAGTAAAGATGTCGGGCATTATGTTTGCGATGTTGTTTACGGAATTGAATGCAACATCGAAAAATGTCCAGCTTCTCCCCGCATCGGTTGATTGCCCCACCATGTAAGTTGTAATAACGGCCCGGCGGTTATCGATTATCGAGGTGCGTGTTTTTTGTACCACGCACTGCCACTCTTTTGTTTTGTTCACGAGTTGCACAAGCTTTATGCGCTCCGATGCAACGTCGTTCTGTACAGCCCTCGTCCTACGAATATATTCCTCGAAATTTCTTTTCCCACCATAATACTGAATGACGCCGGGATACGAGAGCTCGGTGTAGGCATTAAGATTGTTATGATGAAATGAGTTGAGAAGACTGTCTGCAAACAGTAAAGCGCGCTGCGAAGCATATAAAGAATCGGTTTGCGCAGCGGCACGACCGCATGAAAAAACAATAGCGGTAATCAATACCAGGTTTTTCACGGTTAACATAGGGTGATTAGAACGGACAAGGTAGAAAATTAGCGCCCGGACGGCAAGTGCCGGAAATGCTATTTTTTATTGTGTGGCGGAGATAATATTTTTACTTTTACCCACTTATTCCGAAAACAATATTCATGAGAAAAATCACTTTGTTCGTCTTTACATTCTTCGCAGCTTTTGTTGTTGCTTGCAGTCAACCTGTTAGCGTTCAGCAGGCGCCTTCTTCCCCTATCGCCGGCAGCGAAGCCAATGGCGAAATCACTCCGGCTGCAGAGCTCATCGATACATATTTACCATTACTGAAAAATAAACGCGTTGCGGTATTTGCCAACAACACTTCGATGGTAAAGAACACGCATTTGGTGGATACCTTAAAGTCGCTTAGGTGTGGATATCAGGAAAATATTTGCGCCCGAGCATGGATTCAGAGGTACGGCCGATGCCGGTGAGCATGTAACTAACTCAAAGGATCGGGCTACAGGTATCACAGTACTCTCGTTGTACGGCAGTAAGCGAAAACCAGTGGCGGCAGATCTGACAGATGTTGATGTTATTCTTTTTGATATCCAGGATGTGGGCGTGCGCTTCTACACTTACATTTCTTCGCTTGAAGATTTATCCGAAGCATGCATTGAACATAACAAGCCACTAATCATTCTCGACAGACCTAATCCAAATGGATTTTATGTTGACGGACCTGTGAGGAAAGATGGCTTCAGATCATTTCTTGGTATGCAGAAAATTCCGGTCGTATACGGTATGACGATCGGTGAGTATGCGAAGATGTTGAATGGTGAGAAATGGATCGATTCTGCTATTCGCAGAAAAGCGGGTCGTGATGTAGATCTCACCGTTGTGCCCTGCGGAAATTATACGCACTCAGGAAAGTATGAGCTTCCTATCAAGCCTTCGCCGAATTTACCTGACATGGCATCTATCTACCTGTATCCTTCCACCTGCTTTTTTGAAGGCACGGTACTAAGCGAAGGACGCGGTACTGAAAGGGCTTTCCAGATGTTTGGTCACCCGAAGTTGCCGGATACGCTCAAGAGCTTTACGCCACGCAGTCGTGAGGGTGCTAAAAATCCTAAGCTGCTCGATCAGCTATCCTACGGATGGGATCTTGGTGGATCTAACGGGGAAGTATTAAATAAGATTGATGGTAAGGTGAGAATGAAGTGGATGATTGATGCATACAAACTATTTCCTGGTAAAGACACTTTCTTCCTTAACAAAGGAAGAAATTTCGACAGGCTCGCCGGTAACAGCGAATTACGGGAGCAAATTAAAAATGGTTTAAGTGAAGAAGCGATTCGCGAAAGCTGGAAAGCAGACCTCACAAAGTTCAAAGCGATTCGCAAGAAGTACCTCCTTTACAAAGATTTTGAATGATGAAGCCGCGAATTGTATTCATGGGCACGCCGGAGTTTGCGGTGGCTTCGCTCGATGCATTGGTTAAAGCAGAAAATAATATTGTGGGAGTAATCACAGCGCCAGACAAACCTGCCGGCAGGGGCATGAAGATGAACACCAGTGCCGTGAAGAGATATGCCGAGGAACATTCCCTGCGCTTGCTGCAACCTGAAAAATTGAAGAATCCTGAATTTCTCGCGGAGCTTGCGAGTCTGAAAGCCGACCTGCAGGTGGTTGTTGCCTTTCGTATGCTTCCCGAAGTGGTGTGGAATATGCCGCCACTCGGAACGGTAAATGTGCACGCATCGTTACTTCCGAAATATCGTGGTGCCGCGCCTATCAACTGGGCCATTATCAATGGCGAAAAAGAAACCGGCGTAACAACTTTCAAACTGACGCATGAAATAGATACCGGGAACATTTTATTGCAGGAGAAAGTTGTTATCGACGATAACGACAATGCAGGAACGCTTCATGATAAACTCAAACTTACAGGCGCCGACCTGATCGTAAAAACGGTTAATGGTATAGAAAGCCACTCGATCACAGAACAGCCACAAGCCCCCACCTCTGCTACGCACGCTCCGAAGCTTAATACCGAAACCTCCCGGATCGACTGGAGCAAGCCGGTCGAAGACATTCATAATCTTATCCGGGGACTTTCACCATATCCAGGCGCCTTTACCACATTGAAAAACAGCACGTTTAAAATTTACCGTTCAGAATTCACGGCAGTGGCTGTTCAATCGGCACCCGGCACCTTCGACACCGACCATAAAACCTTCCTCCGCTTTGCGGCACCGAATGGGTATATCTACGCGAAAGATGTTCAGGCCGAAGGCAAAAAACGTATGGCTATCGAAGACTTCCTACGCGGGTTTAGGTAAGCTCCGGGAGGGGGTCTTTACAAACTCATATATTTTGCGTAAATTCCATCTCAACGAAATCGAAGGAGACTAAACCTAAATTGATTTGCATATGAAAAAAGTTGCTGACGTTATCGCCCGCAAAGGAGGAAATGTTACGAACGTTAATCCGAACACTACTGTACTCGACGCTTTGAAAATTATGGCCGATCAGAATATTGGCTCCGTGCTTATTCTCGAAAACGGAGAATATCGCGGTATTATGACGGAAAGAGACTATTCGAGGAAGGTGATCCTCAAGGGAAAATCTTCCACCGATACAAGGGTTTCCGAAATCATGTCTTCGGACTTTCCGCGCGTTACACCATCAGATTCTATCGATTACTGTATGCAGTTAATGTCTGACAAAAACATTCGCTATCTGCCGGTATTTGAAGGAGACAGACTCAGCGGTATACTCTCCATCAATGACGTGGTAAGAGAAACTATCATGGCACAACAGGAAACTATTACTCAACTAAAAGACTATCTCCACCAGAGCCTGTAGTTATTTTTCTTCAACAACCGTAAGGTCGCCAATTTCAACAGTAATGGGTATCATGCCCAACTGTATCACTGCCTTTTTGCCCTTAATTTCGCGCACCTCGCCTACCTGGTGATTCTTTTTCATTAATACCTTCTGACCTATTCGTATCTCACCGCCCACAACATCATATTTTGAGTTGATCTTCTTCTTAACTTTTTCATCCCGCTGCTTCACGTTCTGACTGAACAACAGCTCCTTCATCTGCCTGATCAACTCGTTCTTATTTTCATTCGTCTCTGCTTTCTTCCAGTCGAACACAAGCTGCTTCAGCTTTCGCTCCATATCTTTTAGATAGGCAAGGCGGTCTTCTGTTACACGGTTTTGCTGCTTCAGCAATTCTACCTGTTGACTATGCTTCTCTTTCTTCATGAGCGCATCCATCTCTTTACGCATGCGCTCGTTTTCTTTTAGCTGATGTTGTAATTCCTTCTTTTCTCTTTCAACAATCTGCAAATCCTGTTCTGTGCGATTCAATAATTTA
This sequence comes from uncultured Chitinophagaceae bacterium, assembly GCA_963782225.1. Classification (GTDB taxonomy): domain Bacteria; phylum Bacteroidota; class Bacteroidia; order Chitinophagales; family Chitinophagaceae; genus Flavitalea. Next base: position 2,228,344 of record CAWAIQ010000004.1, on the reverse strand, counting down.
TCGAGCCTGAAATGTCCTTCATCCACAAGTTGTCGTGCGCGGCTGATAATTCTTTGCTCCAACCCGATACGTTCAGCGATAGAAAATGTATAAGAGCTTCCCGGCTTGCCGATATTCAACCGGTACAACGGCATTAAATTGGTTTCATCGAAGGCCATTGCGCCGTTAATAATACCCGGCGTTTTGTTCGCCATGATCTTCAGGTTCAGGTAATGCGTGGTAACAATGCCCATCGCGTGCTTCTTCACGAGTTCTTCGAGAATAACTTCTGCAAACGCGCCACCAAGGTTTGGATCACTCCCACTACCGAGCTCATCAATAAAGAACAGCGTTTTACCGTTCGCATTCTCCATGTAGTACTTCATATTCTTGAGATGCGAACTATATGTACTTAATTCGAACTCCAGGCTCTGCGTATCGCCGATGTGAATCATCAGCTGTCTGAATATTCCCATTTCAGAATCCGGATGTACAGGAACCAGCAAACCACTTTGGATCATTAACTGCAACAGTCCTACAGTTTTTAACGTTACCGTTTTACCACCGGCATTGGGACCTGATATCAATAGTATTCTTGTCTTTTCATTCAGGGTGAGGTCAACCGGGTAAACAGGTTTGCCGGCTTTCTTATTGTATAGATACAACAGTGGATGATATGCGCTGATGAGACGTACGTGTGCCTTATCTACGATCATCGGATGATTCGCATTCATCATCACAGCAAGTTTTGCTTTGCCGCGAATGAAATCGTATTCACCTAAAATAGAATGATAAGCGGATAACAGATCTGAGTATGCTGAGAGCTTTGCAGTGAGTTCGCGAAGTATGCGATACACTTCCCTGCTCTCTTCGTGCTCCAGACCAAACACTTCATTGTTTAGTTCTATTGTTTCTTCGGGTTCAACAAAACTTGTTTTGCGCGTATCGCTTTCGCCATGTAAAATTCCTTTTACCTGCCGCTTATGTTCGGCATAAAGCGCTACTACGCGTCTGCCGTTTAAAAATGCTTCGGCCGTATCTGTTACTAATCCTGATTTTGAAAGTTTCTGCACTATTCTGTCGAATACACGTCGCAGGTCGCCCCGTCTTTTTGATAACTGCTGGCGTATGCGCAGTAGCTCAGCAGAAGCATTATCTTTTACTTTTCCTGTTTCATCGATCACCTCGTCTATCAGGGCGATGATAGCCTTTTCGTAATATGTTTTCTCGATAACCTTATGCAGGGAAGGGTAAGTAGTTTTTCTCTCCTTATCAAACCACCTGAAAATCTTCTGAATGCTTTCGGGAAGCTTTCTTATTTGCAGAAAGTCGTCACCGGCGAGTACGGCGCCCTGTATGCTGATGAGTTTAAGTTCCTTGCTGAGGTTGAGTATGTAATCGATGGGAAAGTATAGTGCCCCCTGGATGAGTTGTTTGAATTCATCCGCTTGTTTCAGTTCGTGGTCGATAAATTCTTTCTTCGTGTGAATTCTCAGTTCGTCGGACCGGAGCTTGCCGTATTCTGTGTCGCACTGCTCTTTTAACAATCCTTTTATCTTATCGAATTCAAGCTGCACTAAAGCCGAGTCCGGAAATAACTTCATATATATCGCAAAGTTAAATCAATATGCTAAAAATCTGGTTTGGCATGCATGCGCGTATATTGATGGCAGGTAAAGGAAACAAATTCGGTAAATTTGCAAACGGAAAATCAGTCTTATATGAATTCTATAGTGGCGGGGTTGGTCTTATTCATGACCAGTTTTACATCGTGCGAACAATTAGAAAAAAATCAGGTTAAGATGAGCAATGATATCAATGTGTCTGTACCGGATGGTGCAAACACCGACACGGCAACTTTTGGAACGGGATGCTTCTGGTGTACGGAGGCTATTTTTCAGGGGCTCAATGGGGTGATTAAGGCTACGTCTGGTTATAGCGGAGGTAGTGTGGTGAATCCGACTTACAAAGAAGTTTGTGAAGGAACCACCGGGCATGCTGAAGTGATCCAGGTAGTGTATGATCCTTCGAAAATTACCTTTGATGAGTTACTTGAAGTGTTTTGGCAAACGCATGATCCTACTACGTTGAACCGGCAGGGGAATGATGTGGGGCCTCAGTATAGAAGTGTGGTTTTTTATCATAATGCGGAGCAGAAAGAAAAGGCTGAGAAGTATAAAGCTGAACTCGACAAGAGCAAGGCTTTCGATAATCCGATTGTAACGGAGATCAGTCCTTTTTCTAAGTTTTATGTAGCCGAGAATTATCACCAGGATTATTATAATAATAATGGGTCTGCGCCTTATTGTTATTATGTGATACGCCCGAAGCTGGAGAAGTTTAATAAGGTTTTTAAGGATAAGCTGAAGAAGTAGGTGCAGGCTCGCCGCCCGCAGGGCTTGTTAACATTGCGCCTCCGCAGATCTCTCACGCTCGCCCCGCTTCGCGGGGCTCGGTTCGAGATGACAACAACACCTCCGGCGGAATAACCCTGCCGCATGGCACAAAGCGCCAGGCTTGGCGCCCGCAGGGCAACACCCATAAAAAATAAAAAACCTCCGGAGGAATAACCCTGCCGCATCGCACAAAGCGCCGCAGGCTTGCCGCCCGCAGGGCTCAGGTAACTGCCATGCACCGCCGCAGGTCTCGCACGCCGCAGAGAACGCCCATTCAAATAAAACACCTCCGGAGGAATAACCCTGCCGCATGGCACAAAGCGCCGCAGGCTCGCCGCCCGCAGGGCAACACCCATAAAAAATAAAAAACCTCCGGAGGAATAATCCTGCCGGAGGCAAAAACACTATCTATGAAGAACTCCAAAACTTACATCTGTTTCACAACCTTCTGGTTGTACACGACGCCATTCATCCTCAACACCGCCACATAATTCCCTGTACTCACACCAGCATTAAATGGAATACTATTCACGCCCTTAGCAACAGAAAGCACCTGCTTGTGCATCACACGACCTGAGTAATCAACAAGCTCGAAGCTTGCCATACCACCTTCAGCCGACTGCAACGCGATAGTAGCCGAACCCTGCATATTAGTAGGATAAACCTTAAAAGAAGATCTACCCTCAAGTTTCTTTTCACGCATAATCCTCGGAATATCATTAAACGCAAGCAGTGAATTTGCATAAGTAAACTTCTTAAAGTAAACCGCTCTCAACCTCGATGCCGCAACGCTCGTTTGATTATTGATACCCACGCGGATCGTGGCAACAGTTACATTAGTATTAATCACCGAGAACATTACCTGCTGCGCCGAAGTATCACGACCAGGATAGTCGATGCCCGAAACATTCGTACCAGTCCACCAATTCCCGACAGGTCCCGAAATCGTCAACTCACTCACCACTGTATTGTAATTGGCATAACCGCCACCAAGGTTAAACTGATCGAACTCGTGAAGATTATTTCCCGCACCGTCATGGTTAAGCACTCCATCCACATCAAAAGCCGTTACCGCAAGCGAAGGCTGAACCATGTCTGTATTAGTACCACCAGTTTTAAAGGTGATGGTCATTTCAACATAACCATTGGTCCATGGCGCAGCCGTAATAGTAGGTTGAAGCGTTGCAGCGTAACCGGAAGTACCATCGAGTTCTGTAAGTCCAATGCCCGGACTCATAGCGGTAATCTGCAGAACAGCATCGATACCCGGTCTTACGTTTGTATATCTATATGTAGCACCTACCGTAAGGTTAGTACCCCCTGTAAGAGCGCCTCCTACAAACGAATACTCTGGTTGAGCAAAGCCTTCTTTTGAAGCGAGGATCAGGACAATCAACACCATCCTGGTCACATGTTTTTTAAGGGTTAAGATCTTTTTCATAAAAACGAATTATATATGTGCCACATCATATACAATCATCCATCCAATATGTATTAGACTGATAATGATTAGCCTATAATCAGAAGAAAAAATGATTTATCCCATATAGGGAATTCAATCATGTTTATGGGACGCGGATACCTGTCTTAGCTCGAGAAGGTTTAGTCCATTTGGCGAGAAGTTGCGGACGTTCGGCTGAACAAGATGTATTACCTCATCGTACCACAACGGCACTATAGGAGCGTCTTCGATGATGAGTCGGTCCATTTCGCGGTAGATCGCATACTTAACGGAGTCGGATGTTTCTGAGAGGGCTTTCTCATATAGTTCGTCGAAATGCTTGTTCTTGTACCGGGTATAATTAGGCGGAGCCGGATTCTTGCCATAAAACACACTTAAATAATTCTCCGCATCGGGATAATCGGCGATCCAGCTACCGCGAAAGAACGGCGCCTGCGACCTTGCCGTCTGCTCCAGCAGCAGGCCTTTCTGGATCACCTCCACCTTTATCGTAATGCCGATGGCTTCCAGCTCTTTGGCGATAAAACTGGCAAGCTCAGAATAAATTGAAATCGTTAGCAGCTTCACCGGAGGCATATTCCGCCCATCAGGATACCCCGCCTCCTTAAGAAGTTGCCGGGCGCGGGCAGGCTGAAATGTATAGCCTTCAACACTTTCCGGATCAAAAGACGGCAATCCACGCGGCACAAATCCGCTTTCGGCAGGTGCACCGATCGAATTACGGAGGTACATCATCATTTTTCGCCTGTCGAATCCATAATTGATGGCCTGCCTCACCTTTTTCAGTCTCAACGGCGATTGGGCAACTATACCTGATGAACTGTCAACAAGAATCCCGAGATACTCGGTATTGAGGTACGAATGCTTAGCCAAAACCACTTTACCTTTCCAGGCTTCCTTCAATTGGCCTTTTTTGCTGAGTATCTCATCCTTAAACGACGCATCTATATCGTTGATGAAATCGAGTTTGCCCTGCCTGAACATTAAAAATTCCGTCGCCTTATTATTATAGAAGGTCGTTTGAACAGCATCGAGGTAAGGCAGCCTATTTCCAGCTGAATCTTTTTCGAAATAATGAGGATTCTTCAACAACACAAGCGACTGACCTTCTTCCCACGACTTAAACGCAAACGGTCCAGTACCGCACGGATGGTTTCTGAAGTCCTTTCCGTACTTCTCTACTACTTCATGCGGAACAATGGAGCAGTATTGCATGGATAGCAATCCGGGTAAAGGAGTAAATGGTCGCGCGAGCCGTAATTCGAAAACAGAATCGCTTACAGCCTTAAACGGGTTCACGGAATCAACACGCGTATTAAATATCCAGGCGCCACTGCTTGCAGTATTGCGATCGATAATTCGTTTGAAACTAAATTCAACGTCATGCGCTGTCATCTTTCTTCCCTTGCCGCCAGCGAATGCTTCGTTATCATGAAAGAAAACGTCGCCGCGTAAAAAAAATCTGTACAATAATCTGTCTTCCGAAATTTCCCACCTGTACGCCAGTGATGGAACGATGTTCAGATCTTTATCCGTTTCTACCAGCGTATTATAAAGCTGGTGAACAGCCCAGATGATTGATTGATTTTTAGCAAATGCGGGATCAAGAGAAGCGATGTTGGATGACTCATTGTACCTGAACACCTGCTTAGATGAAGAGCGGTTATTTTCGCACGACCAATGGAGCGCCACAAAGGGCAAAAACCATAATAATGCACTTAATTGCATTACAATGGATTTAATCTTCAGCTTCATTCATGCGTAAGTTATTACAGTTATTGTTCATTACCTCAATTGCCTGTTCATGTACCGCACAGGATTCGCTTAGAGGGTCCCTTTCACCTGAACGGTCGTGGTGGAACGTCAACAAATACGACATAACCGTGGAACCGAATTTCGGTGAAAAAACGATCACCGGAAAAAACGTCATCACCTTCACGGCCATTACTGAAGGAACCAAAATGCAGATCGATCTTCAGCAACCGATGGAGATTGAAACCGTGACATTCAACAAAAACGAAAAGCCATTACAACTCACCAGGAACGGCAACGCATACTATATAGATTTTCCGCAGCTCATTGCCAAAGGTTCACAGCACAGCGTTATCATCAAATTTAAAGGCGCTCCCCGCGAAGCGTAACTCCGCCATGGGATGGTGGATGGATATGGAAGACAGACAAAAGCGGTAATCCCTGGATGACTGTAGCGTGCCAGGGCCTGGGAGCAAGTGTATGGTATCCGTGTAAAGACCATCAGAGCGATGAGCCGGAAAGCGCGTCGCTCTCTATTATAGTGCCTGATACGCTCATAGGTGTCGGTAACGGACGTCTTACAAATAAAACATCTCTTGCAGATCGTCGTCTTCAATTTACATGGGAAGTAAAAAATCCTGTGAACAGTTATAACATAGTTCCGTACATCGGCAAGTATGTATCCTGGAAGGATCAATACCAGGGCGAAAAAGGTTGGCTTGATGTTACATATTGGTCGCTGCAGGAAGATGAGCCAAAAGCAAGAAAACAATTCGAACAGGTAATACCGATGCTGAAATGTTTTGAACATTGGTTTGGACCATATCCTTTTTACGAGGACGGATACCAGTTAATACAGGCCCCGCATCTCGGAATGGAACATCAGAGCGGAATAGCGTACGGAAACAAATTCATGAACGGTTATCTCGGTAACGATCTTTCCGGTACAGGATGGGGCAAGAAGTGGGACTTCATCATTGTACATGAAAGTGGTCATGAGTGGTTCGGCAATAACATCACCACAAAAGATATTGCTGATATGTGGGTGCATGAAGGATTTACAAACTATAGCGAGGCTCTGTATACCGAATGCCAGTCCGGTAAAGATGCGGGTAACGAATATGCGGTTGGATTAAGAAAAAATATAAAGAACGATAAGCCTGTTATCGGTCCATACAGCGTAAACAAGGAAGGTTCCGACGACATGTACTACAAGGGTGCGTCGGTTGTTCATACGGTGCGGCAGATTATGAATGATGATGAAAAGTTCAGGAACATGTTGCGTAACCTGAACAAAACCTTCTATCATAAAACTGTTGACACGCGGGAGATAGAAGATTACATGTGTAAGGCCGCGGGAAAAGATCTCACAAAAGTATTCGACCAATACCTTCGAACCACGATGATACCGGTGCTGGAATATCGCTACGAAGTTGGCAAGCTTCAGTTCAGGTGGACCAACTGCGTTAAAGGTTTCAATATGCCACTGCGAATAATAACCGACAAAAGCATTTTGATTGAGCCTACTGAGAAATGGAAATCAATTTCTCTCGCGTCTGAATCGTTCCGGATCGATCCCAACTTTTATGCCGACAGCAGGAAGATGTAATATATTTGCGCATGAGCAATATCAGGAGGCAAAGTATTATTTCATCTGTAATAGTATACTTTGGCTTCGCGCTCGGGTTCGTTAATACATACCTCTACACTAAGCAGGGCTCTTTCACTGAATCACAATACGGTCTTGTAAACGCTTTTATAGCGATCGCCAACATCATGTTTGCCTTTTCTAATCTTGGCATGCAGGCATACATCTACAAATTTTATCCATACTATAAAGACAATCTCCAGGTAAAGCGCAACGATCTGCTTACGTGGGCCCTTTCGTGTGCAACGTTTGGTTTTATTATCATCATTATCATTGGTTTGGTAATCAAGGATCTTGTTGTGCAGAAGTTCGTTACGAACGCACCAGACCTTGTGAAGTATTATATCTGGCTTTTTCCGTTTGGATTCGGGTTGACTATCTACTCCATTCTTGAAGCTTATGCATGGCAGGAGAAATTATCTGTGTTGACAAACTTTTTGCGCGAGGTGCTCTTCAGAATATTTTCCACACTGCTGATCGTTTTATTTTTTGCCGGCATCATCCCGATGTTCGATGGTTTCATCAAAATTTACGCAACCACCTACGTGCTCCTGGCCATTGTACTAGGCGTTTTCCTCCTTGCCACGGGCCGTATATCGTTTACGTTTAGTATTAGCAGGGTCACCAAAAGATTCTTCCGCAAAATAATGTCGCTTGTTTCTTTTGTGTGGGCAGGCGGATTAGTTTTTACCATAGCGCAGGTATTCGACACACTTGTGCTTGCAGCGGTTATGCCTAACGGACTTGCCTGGGCAGGCGTTTACTCGCTTGCGCAAAATATTGCGAGCCTTATTCAGGCGCCGCAGCGTGGGATCATTTCTGCCGCGGTTGGTCCGCTTTCACGCGCATGGAAAGATAAAGACCTTGATAAGATCGCACGCATCTATCAACGTTCGTCGATCAACCAGTTAATTTTTTCTGTAGGAATGTTCTGCATCATCTTTCTCAACTTCACTGATGGTATTGAAACGTTTTCGTTGAAAGAGGGATATACACTGGCCTTGCCTGTGTTCCTGTTTATAGGCCTAATGCGTATCATGGATATGGGAACCGGTGTTAATGCACAGATCATCTCTACTTCGACATTCTGGCGCTTTGAATTCTTTACTGGCCTTATATTATTATCACTCGCTCTGCCACTCAATTATTTTCTTACAAAAAAATTCGGCGTAACCGGGCCAGCGATATCAAATCTTATCGCATTTACCATCTATAATTTCATACGCTGTTTGTATTTGTGGAAGAAGGTGAACATGCAGCCGTTCAATTTTAAAACCATGCTTACCATCATCTCAGGTATTGCGTGTTACACAATATGTTACTTCCTGTTTAAGTCGTATTCGGGGTTGGAGTGGATCATTGCACGAACCGCTGTATTCGCGACCATCTTCGGAGCATGCATTTACTTTATGAAATTGACACCTGATCTTTTTCATGTGCTCAGCTCAGTAAAAAGAAGAAGCCCATTTAAGCGGTCTACTTAACGCGGCTGGCGCCAACAAATCTTTTGCGATAATACAGATCGTCGAGGTCGCTGATGGTAACGCCGTTTGAAGATGCGGCGTGCACAAACTTATTATTTGCGAGAAAAACACCGCAGTGCGAAACGCCACCCGTTGTGTTGAAGAATACCAGGTCGCCCTGTTCAAGTTGTTCCCTGCGAACCCTCATCCCCATTTCAAACTGGCTGGCAGCCGTACGGGGAAGGGCAATGCCATATACCGAGTCCATCAGCATAGATGTGAAGGCCGAGCAGTCAACACCGTTACGGGCCTCGCCGCCAAACTTGTAGGGAACACCAAACCAGCTTTCAAGAAAAGTGATCAGGCGCTCATTCGTGAGGGTCTCAACAGGCTCGCCCGTCAGGATGGCGTACTTAAACTGAAGAGGGTTACAGTTTTCTATATTCGTTGAGAACGCCATTCCAGGTATATAACGCGGCGTTTCTGCAATCGGCGCACTGGTGCCTACCGTAGGCTTATTTTCGCCGTCGGGTTTGATTGAAATATTCTCAAGAAATTTTGGATCTCGCGGCAGCTGTTTAGGCGGCGGCGCAGAATTACTTCCCGGATAAGTTTTGCGGGTTGCAGTGCACGAAGTCAATAGACCAAGCAGCAATAAGAGGTAAAAAAAGTTCTTCACAACGTCTGCAAAAATAACAAATAATCTCCTCCATAATTCTCTAATATTGTAAAGATGTGCCGTTTTTCTCACCTTCATGTTCACACCCAGTTTTCCCTTCTCGATGGCCAGGCATCCATTAAAAGCCTGTACCAGAAGGCTATAAAGGAGCAGATGCCCGCAATTGCCATCACCGACCACGGAAATATGTTCGGGGCGTTCGAATTTGTGTCAGAAGCGCATAAGCATAAGAACGACGACGGCTCGCTGAAGGTGAAACCTATTATAGGTTGTGAGTTTTATGTTGTTGAAGACCGCACCCGTAAAACCTTCACAAAAGAACAGAAGGATAACCGTTACCACCAGGTTCTGCTGGCTAAAAATGCAGTTGGCTATCAAAATCTTGTTAAGCTTACTTCTCTCGGATATATCGAGGGGCTGTACAGTAAGTATCCACGGGTAGACAAGCAACTGATTGAACGGTATCGTGAGGGCCTCATCGCCACAACGTGCTGTATCGGAGCCTATGTGCCGCAAACGATTTTAAAGGGTAGCGAAGAAGCCGCAGAAAAAGAATTCAAGTGGTGGCTCGATATGTTCGGCGAGGATTACTTCATCGAAATTCAGCGACATAATATCAAGGAACAGGAGAAGATCAACGAAACACTACTGAAGTTTGCAAAAAAGTATAATGTTCCTGTCATCGCTACAAACGATAGCCACTATACCGACCGCGAAGATTTTAATGCACACGATATTCTCCTTTGCATAAACACGGGAGAAAAAAAGAGCACACCTGGCTACGACGACTTCGTAAATGATGACGCTCACGTAAAAGATCGCCGCTTTAAGTTTCCAAACGATCAGTTCTACTTCAAATCTGCCGCAGAGATGAAAGAACTGTTCAGCGATCTTCCGCAAGCCATCGACAACACAAATATGATTGTGGACAAAGTCGATGTGCTCAATCTTAAAAAAGATATTCTACTCCCGGCATTCGTAGTGCCCGACGAGTTTCGCAACCATGGCGATTCAACGCTCGAACAATGGGAGTATTTAAAACATCTTACCTACGAGGGCGCTGAAAAACGATACGGTGATATTACCCCGGAGATCAGGGAGAGGTTAGATTTTGAATTGTTTACCATCAGAACGATGGGCTTTGCCGGATACTTCCTGATTGTAGCCGATTTCATTAAAGCTGGTCGCGATCTTGGTGTGTATGTTGGTCCCGGCAGAGGATCTGCTGCGGGAAGTGTTGTGGCTTATTGCATCGGCATCACTAATATCGATCCTATTAAATACAATCTTCTTTTTGAAAGGTTCTTAAATCCTGACAGAAAGTCGATGCCCGATATAGATACTGACTTTGATGATGAAGGAAGGCAGAAGGTGATTGATTACGTGGTAGGAAAGTATGGAAAGCAACAGGTGGCGCAGATCATTACCTACGGTACGATGGCTGCGAAGATGAGTATTAAAGATGTTGCCCGCACCCTCGACCTGCCACTTGCCGATTCGAATGCACTTGCTAAATTAATTCCCGAGCGACTGGGTATTACTCTGAAGCGCGTACTCAACGCGCCGCTCACCTCCAAAGATGGAGAACAATCGCTCGAAGAAAAAGAAGGATTAGGCGCAGAAGAGTTCGAGACCGTAAAAAAACTCCGTGACCTGCACAAAGGTACCACACTCGAAGGCGAGGTGCTTCGGGCCGCCGAACGCCTGGAAGGTTCGGTACGCAATACGGGCATACATGCGGCGGGTATCATCATCGCACCAACAGATCTTACAACGCTCATCCCCGTTTGTACGGCCAAAGATTCTGACCTGTGGGTAACGCAGATTGAAGGAAGCATAATTGAAGATGCAGGCGTAATCAAGATGGACTTTCTTGGTTTGAAAACGCTTACCATCATCAAGAATGCACTTGAGATGATCAAAGATAATCATGGCGTAGTAATCGACATCGATACAATTCCTCTCGACGATAAAAAAACATTTGAGCTATACCAGCGTGGTGATACTGTAGGAACGTTTCAGTTTGAAAGTCCAGGTATGCAAAAATACCTGCGCGAACTGAAGCCCGATAAGTTCGACGATCTTATTGCGATGAACGCATTGTATCGTCCGGGCCCGATGGCTTATATTCCTGACTATGTTGACAGGAAGCATGGCAAAAAAAGTGTTAGCTACGATCTTCCTGAAATGGAAGAACACCTGCAGGAAACATATGGTATTACCGTATACCAGGAACAGGTGATGTTGCTTGCACAAAAAATCGCAGGGTTTAGCAAAGGCGATGCGGATGTGTTGCGTAAGGCAATGGGAAAAAAGCAGAAGTCGGTGCTCGACAAAATGAAGGCGCAGTTCATCGACGGAGCTACAAAGAAAAATCACCCTGCCGACAAACTTGAAAAGATCTGGACCGACTGGGAAGCATTTGCGCAATATGCATTTAATAAATCGCACTCTACCTGTTATGCATATGTTGCGTATCAAACCGCATATCTAAAAGCTCACTATCCTGCTGATTATATGGCGTCGGTATTGAACAACGCCGGCAGTATCGAAAAGATTACATTCTTTATGGAAGAATGTAAGCGGATGGGGCAAATGGTTTTAGGTCCGGATGTAAACGAATCGAGAAAAGGTTTTGCAGTCAACGCAAAAGGCGAAATAAGATTTGGACTCGGAGGATTAAAAGGTGTTGGTGAAGCAGCAGTTGAAAGTATTATTGAAGAAAGAGAGAAGAACGGTCCGTTCGTTTCAATATTCGATCTCATCAAGCGAATCAATCAACGTGCAGTGAACAAGAAGACGTTGGAGAATCTTGTGTATGCGGGCGCATTTGATTGTTTCAAAGACATGCACCGCGCACAGTATTTTCATGTTCATACCGGAGAAACATTGAATGGTCTTGAGAAGATCATCAAGTTTGGAAACGTGTACCAGATGAATGCTACGGGGTCTACCAATACGTTATTCGGCGACTTTGCGATGCCCGACGTAGTTCCTCCGAAAATTCCCAATTGCAATGTGTGGTCGCTCACAGAATTGCTTGATCATGAAAAAGATGTTACCGGGATGTTCATGAGCGGTCACCCGCTGGATCACTTCAGGTTCGAAATAGCACATTACGGCATTACGGGAATCAGTGAGTTTAACGAGGTGAAAGAAGCTCTGGCCTTGCAGGCCAACCCAGGCAAAACTTATAAGCTGGCCGGGCTGGTAGTGGACGCGCAGCACAGGGTATCAAGAACAGGCAAGCAGTTTGGGTCGTTTTATATTGAAGACTATTCCGGTAAATCGGAGTTCATGCTTTGGGGTGATGACTATGCGCGGTACTCGCAGTTTCTCGAAAAGGGAAGAAACCTGTTTATTACCGGTGCATTCAGAACGAGGTTTAATAAAACGGAATACGAATTCAAGATCGAGAAGATCACGATGCTCGAAAACATCAAACAGCAGCTTACGAAACAACTAGTGTTGGAAATGGAGGCAAAACAGGTTAACGAACAACTTTTAACATTCCTGCATGAAAATGTTAAAAAGTTCCCTGGAAGATCGGGTTTGAAGGTCAATATCAACGAACCGCGACTAAACGCCAGAGTAAGCTTGTTCACGCGGGAAACGGGCTTCGAAATGAATGACGAAATGGCTGCTTTTTTGACCGAAAATGGGGACATAAGTGTACAGGTGCTGACAGCCTAATCGGGATTGTGCTTTATGTTGTGATTGGTTGTAAATTTGCATTCTACCTATATCTAACAAACAAAATTTTAAAATAACAGTTATGGCAGCAGAATTCACGGACTCAAACTTTCAAGAGAAGGTGTTGTCTTCAGATAAATTAACGGTAATCGATTTCTGGGCTGAATGGTGCGGTCCCTGCCGTGCGATAGGTCCTGTTATCGAAGAACTTTCTAAAGAGTATAACGGTAAGGTAAACATTGGTAAAGTGAATGTTGACCATAACCCGCAGCTTTCAGTTAACTACGGAATTACATCGATTCCTGCTATATTGTTCATCAAGAATGGTAAGGTAGTTGACAAGCTGGTTGGCGCACAACCCAAATCAAACTTTGTAAAAAAGATCGAGGCGCACATTGGTGCACCTGCAGTATAAGCTGATATAAATACGATAGTGAAAGCAGGCTTCGGGCCTGCTTTTTTAATGCCCATACTTAATTATGAGTTATTTTGCTGTATAACCTGGTTACAGCATGACGTCTATTCAATGGGAAAGTTTAGGCCGCGGTGCACTTGGTATGTTGTTTCTTCTCTTCGTATGTTTTTTACTCAGTAATAATCGCAGGGCAATAAACTGGAAGCTTGTTCTTATTGGCATCGTAGCGCAGATATCCTTTGCGCTGGGTGTACTGCGAGTGAATTTCATCAAATCATTTTTTTCCGCTGTTTCCAAAATCTTTGTAGACATCATCAACGTCGGTCATAAAGGAACGGAGTTTATGTTTAATAAACTTGCGGATCCGCTCGGTCACTGGGGTTATGTGTTCGCGATACAGGTGCTTCCTAATATCATTTTCTTCTCTGCGCTTTCTGCAATGTTGTATTACCTGGGTATACTTCAGAAAATAGTTTACCTATTTGCATGGATGCTTAAGAAGCTTGGCATCTCGGGACCAGAAAGTGTGTCCACTGCTGCGAATATCTTTCTTGGTCAAACCGAGGCGCCATTGATGATCAGGCCATTCCTCGACAAGATGAACCGGTCAGAAATTCTATGTATTATGGTTGGCGGTATGGCCAACACTGCGGGAAGTGTGCTGGCCGCGTATGTCGGTTTTCTCGGTGGCAATGATCCTGAGCAGCAGCAATACTTTGCGTTGCATATGTTGAGTCAATCGATAATGAGCGCGCCGGCTGCGATCATCGTTTCGAAGATGCTGTTTCCACAAACAGGTGAAGTGATGAGAGAATTGAAAGTGCCACGCGAAAAAATAGGCGACAACTTTCTCGATGCTGTTTCTTTGGGTACCACTGATGGATTGAAGCTCGCCGCCAATGTTGCAGCTATGTTAATTGTTTTTACTGCGTTGATGTATTTGTGTAACTGGGTACTTGGTTCAGCGAGTTTTAGAATGGGATTGAATGATGACATTGCGCGTGTTACTGATGGCAGGTATACTTCGCTGTCGCTGCAAATGATATTAGGTTACATCTTCTCTCCTATTGCCTGGTTGATCGGGGTGAACAGTAAAGAAATAGTGCAGGTGGGGCAGTTGTTGGGCGAGAAAACAATTCTTAATGAGTTTGTTGCATACTTCTCTTTCGGGGAAATGAAAAATGCCGGGATTATTTCAGATCCTAAATCGATATTAATCACCACGTATGCGTTGTGTGGTTTTGCAAACTTTGCTTCTATAGGTATCCAGATTGGTGGGATAAGTCAGCTTGCGCCTAACCAGCGTAAGAATCTAACGGAGTTGGGTGTGAAGGCGTTGATTGGAGGCACGATTGCGTGTTTGATGTGTGGTTGCATTGCTGGCGCGCTGGGATAAGGGGAGTTCAAAACTTTTTGCGAAGCAAGAAGGCTATCTTTGCAGAATGTTACCTATTGAACAGATCGTGCAGAATGAACCAGATAAAAATCTTCAAACAATCGGTTCTAAAATTCTTTCTGATACCCGCATTGCTGCGGACGACGGTCTTTATCTTTTTGAAAATGCCGGCCTTCCCTATCTAGGCGCATTAGCCAATCACGTTCGAGAAAAACTTCACGGCTACGCCACCTACTTCAACCGAAACTTTCATATCGAACCAACGAACGTATGTGTATTCGCATGTAAATTTTGTTCCTACTCCCGCTTGTATGCACATCGTGATGAAGGATGGGAATTAAGCATGGACAACATGCTCGACATCGTAAAGAAGTATGATGGAAAACCCGTGACGGAAGTTCACATCGTTGGTGGTGTGCATCCTAAAATGAACCTTGAGTTTTTTGGAGAGTTATTACGAAAGATAAGGGCCCATCGTCCTGATTTGCATATAAAAGGATTTACTGCTGTTGAACTTGATTACATGTTTAGAAAAGCAAAGAAGACTGTAGAAGAAGGAATGCAATATTTAAAAGATGCAGGATTAGATTCATTGCCCGGCGGAGGTGCAGAGATATTTCATCCTGACGTGCGGAAGCAGATTGCCGATGATAAGATTGACGGAGAGGGATGGTTGAACATTCATGAAGTGGCGCATCGTTTAGGAATGCATTCGAATGCAACGATGCTGTTCGGTCACATTGAAAACTACGAACATCGAATTGATCATATGGAAAAGCTGCGCCAGTTGCAGGATAGAACCCATGGCTTTAATACGTTTATTCCCCTGAAGTTTAGAAATAAGGACAATGAAATGAGTGACGTGCCTGAGAGTACGATGGTGGAGGATATGAAGATGTATGCTGTTGCTCGGTTGTACTTAGATAATTTTCCACACCTGAAAGCTTACTGGCCGATGCTTGGACGTAATAACGCGCAGCTGACGCTTGCCTTTGGTGTGAATGATATTGACGGCACCATTGATGATTCAACAAAAATTTATTCCATGGCTGGTTCCGAGGAGCAAACTCCATCTATGACCACCGAGGAACTGGTTACTTTGATTAAGCAAGTGAAGAGGAAGCCAGTAGAGAGAGATACATTATATAACACCTTAGTCGAGTACTAAAGAAAGAGCTGTATGAAAAGAATGATTGGTGCAGGTATGAGCATGTACTTGCTGGCGTTGGTGGTGATTCCGAATTTTTCCTGCACAGAAGTTAAAAAGATCGCCGAGGCGAAAACTTATCAAAATCCATTACCCATAGAATTTGGCGATCCTTATGTACTACATGTAAAGAACGACCGATACTATATGTATGGCACCGGTGGCGTTACGACAAATGGCTTTGCTGCGTATTCTTCAGACGATCTTGTGAACTGGAAGAATGAAGGACAGGTGTTTTATGCAAATAACAAAAATGGCTGGAGTGATTCCGCTGCAGAATGGAACGGCGCATATTGGGCACCTGAAGTATATGCGCGCAACGGAAGATATTATATGTTCTATAGCGCCCAATGGAAAAATAATCCGGGGAAGGATATGGAAAATTTCAGGATAGGCGTTGCGGTTGCTGACTCTCCCAAAGGACCATTTATAGATCTCAATAACAAGCCCATCTTCGATCCCGGCTATCCGATTATCGACGCAAATGTGTTGTTCACGGATGATGGCAAAGCATACTTGTATTACTCACGGGCTTGCTACAAGCATCCTGTAGAATCTGAAATATCTGCCTGGGCGAAACAGAAGGGCTGGTACAATGAAGTAGAAGAAAGCTGGGTGTATGGGGTTGAACTCAATCCGGATTTCAGTGGCGTTATTGGTGAACCTGTGGTGCTTTTGCGGCCACCGGCTAAGATGGATGATAAACAGGCGGAATGGGAAAGTCGTTCGGTTACTTCGAAAGAGGTTAACCGTCGCTGGACGGAAGGATCTGTAGCCTTTAAGAAAGGTGATACCTATTACATGATGTATTCTGCAAATTATTTCGGCGGCAAAAACTACGCGGTAGGCTATGCCACGTCAAAACATCCTTTAGGACCATTTGAAAAATCAAGTACCAATCCGGTATTAGAAAAGAATGTGGAAAAAGGAGGAACGGTGACTGGCACCGGGCACAACAGCATTACTTATTCGCCGGATGGTAAGGAATTGTTTTGTGTATATCATGGTCGAACAACTGCCACAGGCGATAAACGAATGGTGTTTATCGACCGGATGAATATCTTACCAGACGGCTCATTAAAAGTTGAAGGTCCAACCACTACTCCGCAGGCTGTGCCGTCAGGCACATCTTCCCGGGATATAAATTGATTTTTCTTTTTATTCGAAGGCTTAAATGCCTTCGCTTTGAAAAAATCAGCACTCTTTCAGCCCCAGCGGCACATTCACCGCTAATCCGCCCTCAGACGTTTCTTTATATTTAAAATTCATATCCTTCGCAGTATCCCACATCGTATTAATAACCCCATCAAGAGAAACCTTCGCGAAATCGGGCGTACTCTGCAAAGCTAACTGCGAAGCAGTAATTGCTTTTATCGCACCCATCGTATTTCTCTCAATACACGGAATCTGCACTAACCCACCAATAGGATCGCAGGTCATACCAAGATGATGCTCCATAGCAATTTCAGCGGCCATCAGCGCCTGGCGCTGCGTACCACCACTGGCTTCAGTCAACCCTGCCGCAGCCATCGCAGAAGAAACACCAATCTCCGCCTGGCATCCACCCATAGCCGCCGATATTGTTGCACCCTTCTTAAAGATGCTTCCGACTTCCGCCGCCGTCAGCATGAACTGCAAAATCTTATCATCATCATCTCCATCATTAAACACAACAAAATATTGCAAAACCGCAGGTATTACTCCCGCAGCACCATTAGTCGGCGCAGTGACTACTCTACCAAAAGATGCATTTTCTTCATTAACAGCTAGCGCAAAACAACTGACCCAATCAAGAATATATTTGAAATCATTACCGCCATTCCGTATGGCGCTTATCCATGACTGGTAGTTATCGTACTTCGCATCTCTCAATAATTTTTTATTCAGCGCCGCCGCACGGCGCTTCACATTCAATCCACCAGGCAACTCGCCTTCGACGTGACAACCACGATACATACATTCCTTCATCACCTGCCATCTCTTCAACAATCCTTCACGCGTTTCAAACTCCGGCCGCCACGTATTTTCATTCTCTAGTACCACTTCACTAATCGCCAGGCCCGTTTTCCTGCACCAATGCAAAATGTCATCAGCCTTACTAATCGGAAAAGGCAACTGCACCGAGGCACCGGGCGAAAGCGGCTCATTTTCCTGCACCACAAAACCACCACCCACCGAATAGTAGGTAGAGGCAACGTTTTCACCGTTCTTAAACGTGGCCAGAAATGTAAGTGCATTAGGATGAAAAGGCAGCGATTCAGAAATGAAGAAATCAATGTCTTCACGGGGATCAAAATCAATTTCATGAAGACCGTCGAGCACAAGCGTCTTCATGTTAGCGATATCAGCTATTTTAGAATGAATGCGATTCACGTCGCAGGTAACAGGGTCGTCGCCGGATAAACCAAGTTGAACCGCGATATCCGTTCCATGACCAACACCTGTTTTAGCAAGTGAGCCATAGAGTAAAACCCGCACGGACCTTACATCGGTCAGCGCAAACTTTTGCTGGATAGAGGAAACAAATTTCTGGGCTGCTCGCCAGGGACCGAGAGTATGCGAACTTGAGGGGCCGACTCCAATTTTGAAGATGTCGAATACGGAAATCGCTTCGTGTGGCAAGAGGAATTTTACGTGAAAGTAGGATTAATATCCTGTGGAATAATCTATGAGCTTGATGTCGTAGATCACAATGGAGCCTGCAGGTATAACAGGAACGCCGTTAGGATTCGGAACATCGTTGTAGCCGAACGCGAGCGCGGGCGGAATGAATAATCTTATTTCGCCACCCTTTTTTACCAATGGAATACCGAGTACCCAACCTTCGATAGGTGCGCCGCCTAACACCAGGTATTCTCTGCGTGTCGGGTTGATCACTTCTCCGGTCTTCAACTTTCCTGACTGTTCAACAAGCACCTCGGAACAGAGTGTCATGGTATCGGTGCCGGTTCCCGGATTAATCACTTTATAATAAAAGCCTGCGTCGTGCTTGATCGCATCAATGCTGTCGGCACCCAAATATGCTTTCACCGAATCCTGTTCAGATTTTGGAGCAGATACTCTTACAAGCGGGTATGCGCATGTTTTATCTGCAGACTTAAGACATGACAGCGCTACAACACTGATACACAATACAAAAAACAAGATCCTGAACATTACATCTTCTTTTTAAAATAGTTGGTACGATACCTCAATCCCCGTGTATCGGCTATTTGACAATAACCGGTACCCTTTCGTTGCTTCGCAGAAATAAGGTTAAGAATTTCGGCTTTCCTTTACTTTTAGCTCCTTGTATTGCTGCTCTTTCATGTCCCACTGATGTCGTTTGCGGATAACGCCAAAGAACAGGGCAATGATAAACACACAGGCAATGAGCACTGCGGGACTTAACTCGGAATTTGCCACGATATCGGCTCTTTTAAACCAATACCTGCCTGTAAATAAAAGAAAAACGATGGGAAGTGCAAACAGCAGACCTACCGGGATCCCCGTCATTAACTGGTAAAGAAACTGCTTCTCTTTAAGCCTGTTTCGTTCCCAGTAATCTACAAACAACTTCTCTTTCGGGTCGAGCATAACGGCGATCAACGGTATTTATTGTAATACAAATTTACGTGGTAACTGCGCCTGATGGTTTGGTTACCAACAATTAATATTTAACTTGTGACACAAATTCTGATATCTTGAAACTATCGTCCTTATTCGCAAAGTATCTCTACCAGCAAAAGCAGTTGAGATTACCCGGGATAGGCGTTTTCTCTCTTGATCCATCCATCACCGTTCCTGATGCTGCAGACAAACTTTTTCCCGACTTCCTGCAGAATATTCAATTCAACCAGCAGCCGGTTAATTCACCCGACGAAGAATTCATCAACTTTATAAGAACAGAAACCGGAAAAATAAAACCACTCGCAGAATCTGATCTCGATTCGTTTTTATCTGATGGTAAGATATTGCTGAATATCGGCAAGCCTTTTCAAATTGATGGTATCGGGCACCTTCACAAAACGCGCGAAGGAATACTCGAGTTCAAAGCCGGCGATCCCAGCTATCAGAAAACAGAAGTTCATCATCATGAGACCGAGGTAACCGCAGAAAGATCAAAATCGTTTTTCCTGGAGCCGCATAAAAGCACAAGCTCCCGAAGAATAATGCTTCTCCTTGGAGTCGTTGCCGGAATTATCATTATTATCTGGGGCGGGTATGTTTTATATAACCGTAACGCGGCACCCAATGACGGAACAGCTTCTACCACTCCACCTGTAACGAGTCTTCCTTCGGATACAATGGCGATTAGTTCGATGCCCGATTCGCTTCAGCGTGCACGCACTGATTTAGCAGCATCACGATCATCATACAAGTTTATCATTGAGAAAACAAACAATAAGGGACGCGCTGTGCGCCGTTACAATCAGCTTGTAGAAAACGCTACGCCAATAAAAATGGAAACGCAGGATTCTACTACGTTCAAATTATATTTTTTGTTGCCAGCCGCGCCGGCCGACACCGCAAGAATAAGAGATTCGCTGAAAAGCTGGTACGCAAGAAAAATTGTTTACGTCGAGTAAATCCGAAACGTCTCCCGCCTCACGGCACCAGCGCTATTTCAAGCACCTGCTGCATTGTCTTCACATAGTGAAACTTCACTCCCTTTATAAACTCCGGATCTATATCCTCAATATCTTTTTCGTTCTGCCAGCAAAGAATGATCTCTTTTAATCCGGCACGTTTTGCAGCAAGAATTTTTTCTTTGATTCCCCCAACAGGCAACACCTGGCCACGGAGTGTGATCTCTCCTGTCATTCCCAGGAATGATTTCACTTTTCTGCCAGTGAATGCAGATGCAATGGAAGTGATCATCGTTACGCCGGCACTGGGACCGTCCTTTGGTACCGCACCTTCCGGCACATGCACGTGCACAACCTTCTTGCTGAACATTTCGCTATCCAGGCCAAGCTTCTTCGCATTCGATTGCAAATAACTAAGCGCAGTAGATGCACTTTCCTTCATCACGTTTCCAAGGTTCCCTGTAAGCTTCAATTCACCTTTACCATCGCTCAAGCTCGTTTCCACAAACAATATATCTCCACCAACATAAGTCCATGCCAAACCTACCGCAACACCTGGAATATTGGCAACCTTATACAATTCGTTACTATACTTCGCCCTTCCCAATATCTTTTCTACATCCGCAGCAATATTGATCGACTTAAGGCGGCCCTTTAGCGCGTATTGTTTCGCCTCATAACGCATGATCGATGCGAGGTATCTGTCGAGTTCACGAACACCACTTTCACGGGTATAATCCTGGATGAGTTTCTCTATAACCTTATCGCCGACGTTGAACTTTTTATCTTTCAGGCCATGCGCTTCACGTTGCTTGGGCAGCAGGTGACGTTTAGCGATCTGAATTTTTTCTTCCACTGCATATCCGCTGAGGTTGATGATCTCGAGCCTGTCGCGCAGCGCAGGTTGAATATTATTGATATCGTTCGCGGTGGCGACGAACAATACCCTACTCAGATCGTATTCGCCCTCGAGATAATTATCGTAAAACGAATTGTTCTGTTCAGGATCCAGCACCTCAAGCAGCGCCGACGATGGATCGCCACGCTGATCATGACCAACCTTATCAATCTCATCGAGGATCATCACCGGGTTCGATGTTTTGATCTTACGGATCGATTGAATGATTCGTCCGGGCATCGCCCCGATGTATGTTTTCCTGTGGCCGCGTATTTCGCTTTCATCATGTAAACCACCCAAGCTTAGTCTCACATATTTTCTGCCAATGGCACTTGCAATGCTTCGCCCCAGCGATGTTTTACCGATTCCCGGAGGGCCGACAAAACAAAGAATCGGGCTCTTCATATCTCCCTTAAGCTTCAACACAGCGAGATATTCCAAAATCCGTTCTTTTACTTTCGCCATTCCGTAATGGTCTTCATCAAGAATCTTCTTCGCCTTTTTCAGATCGTACGAATCATGCGTGTATTCATCCCATGGAAGGTCGAGAACAAGATCGAGGTGATTGTAAACGATTGAATAGTCGGGCGTAGTCGGATGCATTCTTTCCAACTTTTCAATCCCCTTATTAAACATCTCACGTGTAGATTGCGGCCATTTTTTGGTTTCCGCTCTCTTCTGCATCTCCTTTAATTTCCCTATCGTTCGTATCTCCGCCTAATTCATCTTTTATGCTCTTCAATTGTTGTTGAAGAAAATACTCACGCTGCTGTTTGTCGAGTTCCGTTTTTGTTTTTACGGTTACCTTATTCTTCAGTTCCGCAAATTGCAGTTCGCGTTGCAGCAACTGCATGAGCAGATCGGCCCTTGCCTGGATGTTATTCAGCTCAAGCAGTTTCTGCTTTTCTACTAAGCTCGGTATTAAGGTTGCTCGAAATAAAGTGAATGAGGAACGAAGGGTTCTCAATATTCTTGAGAATGATACCCGCCTCTGAAGGAATGTTTGGCGACAGCTGGATGATCTGGGTGGCCAGATCCTTGATATTTGAAACGTACGCTTCGAAGTCCTGGTTCTTCGGTGCCTCCGGCTCTACGAGTGTTTCAATATTTGCTTTGAAATAAGGATCGTCTGTAATAACTTCTGAAATCTTGAAGCGGCTCTTGCCCTGGATGATGACTGTTGTACCACCGTCCGGCATTTTAATCAACTTCACAATTCGTGCAATGGTACCAATATCTTCTAAATCAGTTATTGTGGGATCTTCTACGTCACTGTCTTTTTGTGCAACAACACCTACCAATTTGTCAGCCTTGTAGGCATCGTTCACTGCCTTTATACTTTTGTCGCGGCCAACGGTTATAGGAAGTACAACTCCGGGGAATAGTACGGTGTTTCGTAAAGGCAGAAGCGGTAATGTACTGGGGATTGCTGTTTCCTGGCCGTTATCTGAGTCGTTTTCGTTTAAAGGAATGATGGGAATAAAATCCATTTCTTCTTCAGGCCGCAGGAACAAAGTATCTTTCATTAACATGTTTTACTATGACAAAATAACACTATCCTTCAAACTTTCTTAGTGTTTTGAAGGATAGTGCATATAAGTCAAGTTTGATGCCAAGGGAAAAAGTGAGAAGTCAGAAGTCAGAGGTGAGAGGCCTGATTCGAAAGTCATATTTCACTTCTCACCTCTCACTTCTCACCTTCTAAAGAAGTCTGAATCCAGCGTAAAGTTGGAACCCCTGGTTGCGCCATTTGTCCTGGTTGTCTATATCATTGATGTTAGTAAGTCCTACTGTGTACCGGCCGCCAAGTTTAAACCCACCCAGGTTGAACTGCAAGCCACCAAGCATGGATAAATCACCTGTCTTAAATGCGGTCTTTCCATTTTCAAGCAGGTTCTGATCTTTACTGATCAACACGCCAAACTGCGGACCGGCCTGGAACGTAACCAATCGTGATGGAGAAAAATTCAATAAAAGTGGAATACTAAGATAGTTGAGCGTAACGCCTTTCAATTCGCCAATGCCCTGGTCGTACATGTCTTTGAAACGCGTCGAGGTTTGTGTTTGCGCCTGGTTCCATAAGATCTTCAGGCTGGATACCGAACTTCTTGCTGAAGTTAATTTCAGAAAACAAACCGGCATTGTAGCTGTGTTTGAATTCGTCATTAAAAGATTTGCCTTCTATCTTGTACATATTCACACCACCTTTCACGCCAACGTGAAATCCTTGCGCGAAGCTGAAGGTTGTAACAACAAGTGCGATGAATAAAAGAAAAAGAGGCTTAACTGATTTTTCAAGAGGGTGAGCCGGAAGGCTTGCCGCCACTGACTTGTAAGGATTCATACGTTGGAATTTTGTATTGAATGAATTAAAGTTCTTCCTTCTGACTCACAACTTTTGTTAGCGTTTAATAAACGTTATGTTAAAGTGATGACTGTGATCTCGGGAAGGATGCCAACGCGGCCAGGGTAGCCAATGAATCCAAAACCCCTGTTGATATATAATTTCTGATTTGCTTCTTCATACAATCCTGCCCACTGTTTGTACATGTACTGCACAGGGCTCCATTTGAAACCGGGTATTTCAACACCGAATTGCATTCCATGCGTGTGGCCTGATAATGTAAGATCGATGTCGCTGTACTTAGGTCGTATCTCTGCATCCCAATGACTTGGATCGTGACTCATGAGTATTTTAAAAGGAACATTTTCTGTTCCTGCATAGGCGTCCTTCATCCGGCCATGACGCGAGAAATTTCTCTTCGCACTCCAGTTCTCAATACCTAATAATGCAATGCGCTGGTCATCTCTTTCGAATATGATATTCTCATTCATCATCAACTTCCAGCCGAGTTCAGCATGCACGGCTTTTAACCGTTCGAGATTGCTTGCTTCCGCCTCTTTTGAAGCCCATCGAACATAAGCGCCATAATCGTGATTACCTAACACTGAATACACGCCCATCTTTGCTTTTAACTTGCTGAACACATCCATGTACTCAACCATCTCAACGGCGAGATCATTCACAAGATCTCCAGTGAAGAGAATTAGATCGGGCCTTTCATTCAGAATTTTATCTACTCCACGTTGTACCGCTTTTTTATCCATGAAGCTGCCCGAATGAATGTCTGATATCTGCACAATCTTGAGTCCGCGAAATGCTTCGGGAAGATTTTTATAATTGAGTACAACCCGTTTGATATTGTAGTTGTACTTATTGCTGAATCCATACACCAACGTTCCCAATAGGCCACCGCCGAAAATCAATCCCATCCAGCTAAGAAATGCTGAGCGTGTGATACGTTCCGAATTAGGTTCAACCCCGGCTTCCGGTGAGCGGAATATCCTTACGATGATCCACGTCGCTCCTCGCCGGATGTCGTCTATCGCGAGAAAAAGAGAGGCTACAAGCAGCGAAAAGAAAAGGCCCACAAGCAGCGCGGTCGTGTAAGTGCGTACAGGTTTCGGCCATTGCTCGAAGTTGACGAACGGTATGGAGATAAGCGTACCCAGCGCGGCCACCCCAAACACCCAGTATATAACAGTGATGGCTAGTCGAAGACGTGGCGAAGTGAGTGGAACGACCATTTTTACTGCCTGGAAAACATAAATTTCCAGCACAAGCATCAACCCGATGATAACGAACAAAAATGTAGGATTACGCATGCAAATCAGAATTTAATAAACTCATCCAATTGTGTGTTGATGGCAGTAACCGTGTCGGGATCTTCAATTGCAGATTTACCGTTGAGAAGCTTATGAACCGAAGAGATTGGCAGTTTGTTGGGGTGTACGATAACCTTCATAAAGTTGAGGATGCTCGTGAGGTGCTCCAGGCCGCGCACATTTCCCGAGCGGCCGGTAGAAATACCCACGAGAAGCGCTTTTTTCCACTGCCATGTTTTTTTGTAATCCGAAAGATCGAGGAGCGTTTTGAGTACACCGGGAATGCTTCCGTTATATTCCGGGGCAACAAAAATTAATTTGGCTGCAGGCAGCAGTGTTTGTTTTTCCATTGTTGCAAACTCCGGCGTGTGCTGCGAAAGGTCCATTCCTTCGAGGGTGAGAATTTCAGCAGAAACATTTCTGTCGGCGAGAGAATCCTGGTACTGATGCGCAACTTTTCGTGTGTTGCTGTCCTTCCTGTTCGTTCCAGATATTATCAGATACCGATCGTTCATAACTTGCGCCGCCAGATATTATACCGAAATCATAATTTTGCCAACCTGTCAGCAAGTTAGAACTTATCAACCTATCTTGCAAAGCATAAACATCTATGGCAAGAGTAATCGGAGTGGCGAATCAAAAAGGTGGCGTGGGAAAGACCACATCTGCCATTAACCTGGCAGCCAGCCTTGCAGTACTGGAATTCAGGACCTTGCTGCTGGATGCCGACCCCCAGGCAAACAGTACAACAGGTGTTGGCTTCGACCTGCAGAACATACAGCAAAGTCTGTACGACTGCATGGTGAACGGGACCCCCGCGAAGGAAGTGGTGTTGAAGTCGGAGATTCCATACCTCGACGTGATCCCTTCGCACATCGACCTTGTTGGAGCCGAGATAGAAATGATCAATTATCCCAACCGCGAAAGCGTGTTGAAAAATATACTTGGAACCCATCCGCGACGAATACGAGTTTATCATCATCGACTGCTCACCGTCGCTGGGGCTTATCACCGTTAATGCCCTTATGGCCGCGGATTCCGTGATCGTTCCCGTTCAAACAGAATTTTTTGCACTGGAAGGCCTTGGAAAACTTCTCAACACTATAAAGATTGTGCAGACCAGGCTGAATCCTGCCCTCGCCATTGAAGGAATCCTGATGACGATGTACGACGGAAGGTTGCGTCTTTGCAACCAGGTGGTGAGTGAAGTGAGAAAGCACTTCGACGAAATGGTTTTCAGTACCATTATCCACCGCAACACCCGCATCAGCGAGGCGCCCAGCGTAGGCAAACCTGTAATATTATATGATGCGCAGAGCAAGGGGTCGATGAACTACCTGAACCTCGCAAAGGAAGTTCTTCAGAAAAATAACAAAACAAGGATCAGCCAGGAAGAAAGGATACTTGAATAGGCATCCGCAAAAAATATTAATGATGACCAATCCAAAACAAAATAAGGATGCATTGGGCAAGGGTATCCGTTCCCTTCTTCAGAACATAGATACCGAAATGAAAACCGACATCCGGTGACCTGAAACCTTCGGTTGTGAAATCCGTAGTCTCCATGCAGCGCATAGCAGTTGATGATATAGAACCTAATCCTAAACAGCCACGTAAAGATTTTGATGAGCAGGCTTTGCAGGAACTGGCGCACTCAATAAAGCTTCACGACCTTGTTCAGCCCGTTACCCTTTCTGAAACAGCCACCGGCAAATACCGCCTGGTAGCCGGGGAAAGAAGATGGAGGGCCGCACGACTCGCAGGTTTAAAAGATATTCCCGCCTTCATCAGGAAAACCGACGACCAACAATTGCTTGAACTGGCGCTGCTCGAAAATTTACAGCGCGAAGATCTTAACGCTATGGAAATAGCATTGTCGTATAAAAGAATGATGGAAGAGCTGAGCCACACGCAGGAAGAAGTGGCAGAGCGGATGGGTAAAGAACGCAGTACGGTTGCGAACTACATCAGGCTATTAAAATTACCGCCCGACATACAGGTTGCCGTAAGAAAAAATAACATTTCGATGGGCCACGCACGCGCGCTCATTAACGTAGATACCGTAGATAAGCAACTATATATATTTAATGAGATAGTAAAGAGTGGTTTGTCGGTGCGGCAGACAGAAGAACTAGTAAGACGCCTGTATAAAAACGGTAGTCCGGCGAAGAAAGAAAGCGAGAAACAACACCTGCCACCAGCTTTTAAAAAGATTGAGGACACTCTTGCCTCACATTTAAGTACGAAGATCAGCATGAATCATTCTAAAAAAGGAAACGGCAGCATACTGATTGAATATTATTCCATCCACGATCTTAATCGAATACTTGAGCAGATAGGCGTGGCGGCCAACTGATGGTGACTAATGATAAAGATCTTTTTAAATATCTTTTTACTCATCTGTGTATTCAAGTGCTCATACTCGCAGGTTCCGGACACTGTCCGCACGGCGATAGACACTTCACGCGCACTTCCTGCAGACAGGATCCCGGTGTTGAGTGATACCACTCAATATAACGACACGATCATTAAGAAAACGGTCTCCGGAAAAGACACCGCCATCGTAAAGAAAAAAGTACACTCGCCACGAAGAGCCACTCTGCGATCGCTGGTTATACCAGGGTGGGGACAGATTTACAACAAGAAATATTGGAAGGTGCCGATTGTATATGCAGCGATCGGGATACCCATATACACTTTTACCTATAACCGAAAGTGGTACAACAAAACAAAGTATGCCCTGTCGATTGTTGCTAACAACCGGACTGATCCGGATAGCCTTAAAAGGCTTGATCCGGCGCTGAAATTCCTGGTAGAGACGGGTGAGCAGGGATCACTAATCGATTACCGGAACGATTTCAGGAAAGACATGGATTATTCGATCTTGTTCACGTTGTTAATGTGGGGATTGAATGTTGTAGACGCCACAGTAGACGCGCATTTGAAGGGGTTTGATGTGAGCGATGAATTGTCGATATATGTAAAGCCAACAGTGTTGCCAAACACGATGACGCCCGCGATATCGGTTGTGGTTAAACTCAAGTAAAAGGAGATCATGAAAATAGTTTTGCTCGGATACGGAAAAATGGGTCGTGCGATTGAAGAGATTGCTCTGCAGAAAGGCCATGAGGTAGTTTGTAAAGTAGGAATAGAAAACCTGGAAGACCGTACCGCCGAAAATGTGAATAAGGGAGATGTGGTGATTGAATTTAGTAGTCCTGATAGCGCCTACGAGAATGTAAAGTTGTGTATCGAGAACGGCGTGCCGGTTGTGTGCGGATCTACAGGATGGCTCGACAAATATGACGAGGTGAAGAAACTTGCTGAACAAAAAAATGGCGGGCTATTGTATGCGAGCAACTTTAGTGTTGGCGTAAACATCTTCTTTGCGGTAAATAAAAAACTTGCAGAGTTGATGGCTCCACACAAAGAATACGAGGTGGACCTAAAAGAAGTTCATCATACCCAAAAACTCGATGCGCCGAGCGGCACGGCGATAACGCTCGCACAACAGGTGTTAAATAGTATTGAAAGGAAGAAAAAGTGGGTGAACGAGCCGTCAAAAAAAGAGGATGAGTTAGTAATTATCAGTGAAAGGACCGATCCGGCGCCCGGCACACATATAATCAATTACCATTCGGACGTCGATGATATCTGCATTACGCATACTGCGCACAGCAGAAAGGGTTTTGCTTCCGGAGCGGTGCTGGCGGCCGAGTTTATGGCGAAGAAAAAACACGGCGTGTTCAGTATGAAAGATGTTTTGGGAATAGAATAATAAACTTATCATTATTAATGCTTTCTAAAAAAGCACAATACGCATTTCAGGCTTTAATGTACATGGCAGACAAACCTGCCAATGAGCCAACGCTCATCGCAGAAATTTCGAGGAAGCGCAGAATACCGCTGAAGTTTCTTGAAAATATCTTGCTGGAGTTGAAGAATGAAGGTGTGCTGGAGAGTAAGAAAGGCAAAGGCGGCGGATATTTTTTTAAGATACCACCGCGGGATGTGCCGCTTGCGAGAATTATAAGAATCATCGATGGCCCCATTGCCATGCTGCCCTGTGTGAGTCTTTATTTTTATGAGCGATGTAAAAACTGCGATGAAAAACATTGCGGCCTGCACGATACGATGGTACAGGTGCGCGACCAGACGCTCAAACTATTAGAAAGAAAAAGTGTGGCGGATATTGCGAACCTCTGATCAGGTTAGGTTTTCAATCATATCCTTAGTCATCTTCTTCACATCGTATTCCGGCTTCCATCCCCAATCATTTCTCGCGACAGAATCATCGATGCTTTGCGGCCACGTAGTGGCGATCGCCTGCCGGTAATCAGGCTGATATGAAATAGTAAAGTCGGGAATAAACTTTTTGATTTCCTGTGCAAGTTCTGCCGGTGAAAAGCTCATAGAAGAAAGGTTGTACGATGTGCGGATGGAAATTTTATCTGCCGGCGCTTCCATTAATTCTATCGTGCCGCGGATAGCGTCGGGCATGTACATCATCGGCAGGAAGGTGTCTTTTGCGAGAAAACATTCATACTTTTTTTCTTCAACAGCTTCCTGGAAAATTTCTATTGCATAATCGGTGGTGCCGCCGCCTGGTGCAGATTTGTAACTTATTAAACCAGGGTATCGGATACTCCTTATATCAACGCCATAACGCTGATGATAATAGTTGCACCAGAATTCGCCGGCATATTTACTGATACCGTAAACTGTTGTGGGTTCAATAATAGTTTGCTGCGGACAATTTACTTTAGGCGATGTTGGCCCGAACACTGCGATACTGCTTGGCCAGTATACTTTATGCAAGTGTTCTTCTTTAGCAATATCAAGAACATTGAGAAGCCCCTGCATGTTGAGGTTCCATGCGAGATTGGGATTTTTTTCGCCGGTTGCTGAAAGAATTGCTGCGAGTAAATAAATCTGTGTGATATTTTGGCGGATCACCTGCACGTGAAGCATCTCTTTATTCATGATATCAAGTGCCACGTATGGACCGGTTCCTTTTAGCAGATCGTTTTCTTCACGAAGGTCGGAGGCGATGACGTTGGCGTTCCCATAAATTTTGCGAAGGGCAAGTGTAAGCTCCACTCCTATCTGGCCGGACGCGCCGATAACAAGAATTTTTTCTTTTTGCATGAGAGGTTTTTAGAGGGAGGCGAAGATAAGAGAAATGTGACTTCTCACCTTTTGTTACCTTCGCGGGATGCAAAAGTTTTTGAAAGACCTTTTTGAGAATCAGTCGTACGACGAAAAGAATTTCTTTCTTATTGCCGGTCCGTGTGTTGTTGAATCGGAAGAATTGGTGATGGAGGTTGCGGATAAAGTTTTTGGTATTTGCAGGAACCTTGGCATTCCGTACGTGTTTAAATCGTCGTATCGGAAAGCGAATCGCACGAGTGCAACTTCGTTTACTGGTATAGGTGATGAAACTGCTTTGGCTATTGTAAAAAAAGCCGGAGAAAAATATAAGGTGCCAACGACGTCTGATATTCATGCGCATGATGAAGCAGACATTGCTGCGAAGTATGTTGACATATTGCAGATACCTGCGTTCCTGTGCAGGCAGACTGATTTATTGCAGGCTGCGGCGTATACAGGAAAAGTGGTGAATGTAAAGAAGGGTCAGTTTTTGAATGGTGAGTCGATGAAATTTGCGGTTGAAAAAGTTCGTGGTGCGGATAATGAAAAAGTTATTTTGACTGAACGGGGTACTACTTTCGGGTACCAGGATTTAGTTGTTGATTATAGAAATATTCCGGTGATGAAGAAATTTGGTGTGCCGGTGGTGATGGATTGTACGCATAGCTTGCAGCAGCCTAATCAGCCTGGCGGGGTTACCGGCGGCAATCCTGCAGATGATCGAAACGATCGCCTCCGCGGCAATTGCTACCGGTGCGACTGGTTTGTTTATTGAAACGCATCCTAATCCGGCCGTCGCGAAGAGCGATGGGGCGAATATGTTGAGGTTGGATTTGTTGGAGAGTTTGTTGCAAAAGCTGGTTAAGCTGCGCAGGGCTGGTCAATAACGCCGCAGGCATGCCGCCCGCAGGGGCATATTATTCATACCAAAGCGGATTCCGGCGTACAGCCATAATATACCTCTTGATATTCATCCAAAACGCCAGCACGAAGTAAACGATAAGCGGAGAGCCCATCGTGAGGAAAGAAATGTACACGAACCACGTGCGAATCCGGGTAACCGAAATACCCATTTTTTCGCCGATTGCCCTGCAAACACCGAATAGTTTCCATTCGATAAAATACCTCAAGCGGTTCATATAGCTAATTTAATCAAATTCCATCGAGGGCACAAGATTGGATTAAAGCATAAGCATATTTTAGGTAATTTTGCGTAAAATTTTGATTCACTAAAATTTGCAATAGATGGTTTTTGATCTGGACTTAATCAGGAAGGTTTATGAAAGAATGCCGCGCAAAATCGAAGAAGGCAGGAAGCTAACAGGGAAAGCGCTTACATTATCGGAAAAAATTCTTTACTCCCACCTTTATAAGCCGGCAAACGATTCATACGCAAGAGGTAAAGATTATGTGGACTTTGCGCCAGACCGCGTAGCTATGCAGGATGCTACCGCCCAGATGGCCCTTCTCCAGTTCATGACCTGCGGCCGCGCAAAGGTTGCCGTACCGTCCACGGTACACTGCGATCACCTGATCCAGGCTAAAGCGGGCGCAAAAGAGGATCTCGCGAACTCCATCCAGATCAACAACGAAGTATTCGATTTTCTTTCCTCTATCTCTAATAAATACGGAATCGGCTTCTGGAAGCCCGGCGCAGGTATCATTCACCAGGTGGTACTCGAAAACTATGCATTCCCCGGTGGAATGATGATCGGAACAGACAGCCATACACCAAACGCCGGCGGCCTCGGGATGATCGCCATCGGCGTAGGCGGTGCAGATGCGGTTGACGTAATGGCCGGCTTGCCATGGGAGCTGAAAATGCCGAAACTCATCGGTATCAAGCTCACTGGCAAAATGAGCGGATGGACCGCTCCGAAAGATGTTATCCTTAAAGTTGCAGGTATCCTTACCGTTAAAGGTGGTACCGGCGCGATTGTAGAATATTTTGGTGAAGGCGCAGAAAGCATGAGCTGCTACCGGTAAGGCAACCATTTGTAATATGGGAGCTGAAATCGGCGCTACCTGTTCACTTTTCGCCTACGACCAGAAAATGGCCGCTTACCTGAAGGCAACAGGACGCGAAGAAGTGGCGACACTTGCCGATGGAATTGCAGATCACCTGAGACCCGACGCTGAAGTTTATGCAAATCCTGAAGCATATTACGATCAGTGTATCGAGATCAACCTGAACGAACTGGAGCCGCATGTAAATGGTCCATTTACTCCGGATCTTGCATGGCCAATCAGTCGTTTTGCTGAAGCGGTGAAAACGAACAACTGGCCACAAAAACTGGAAGTTGCGTTGATCGGTTCGTGCACAAACTCTTCCTATGAAGATATCAGCCGCTCTGCCTCAGTAGCACGCCAGGCAACAGCAAAAAATTTGAAGAGCCGTTCCGAATTTACAATTACTCCCGGCAGTGAGCTTGTTCGTTACACTATTGAAAAAGATGGTTTGCTGAAAGACTTTGACAGCATCGGCGGCGTAGTACTCGCTAATGCCTGCGGACCTTGTATCGGCCAATGGGCAAGTCACATCGACGATCCAAACCGGAAGAACTCTATCATCACCTCTTTCAATAGAAACTTCGCAAAACGTAATGACGGCCTTGCTTCAACTCATGCGTTTGTAGCATCTCCTGAAATTGTTACAGCTTTTGCAATTGCGGGCGATCTTACTTTCAATCCACTGAAGGATAAACTGAAAAATGAAGACGGTGATGAAGTGATGCTTGATGAACCAACAGGTGTTGAACTTCCTCCAACAGGTTTTGCAGTTGAAGATGCAGGTTACCAGGCACCAGCCGTAGATGGAAGCAGTGTTGAAGTAGCTGTGAGCCCCGATTCGAACAGGCTTCAGTTACTCGCAGCCTTTCGCAGCATGGGAAGGCACAGATCTTAAAGGACTCCACCTGCTGATCAAGGCAAAAGGAAAATGTACTACTGATCATATCTCCATGGCCGGTCCATGGCTTAAGTTCCGTGGTCACCTCGATAATATTTCGAATAACATGCTGATTGGTGCAGTGAATTTCTTCAACGAAAAAACCGACCAATTAAGAATCGGCTTACTGGTGAATACGGTCCTGTTCCTGCTACAGCAGCGCGCTTATAAGGCTGCGAATGTAGGAACGGTGGTTGTGGGTGATGAAAACTATGGTGAAGGATCATCGAGAGAGCATGCTGCGATGGAACCGCGTCACCTTGGTGTTAGAGCGATCATTGTAAGAAGCTTTGCTCGTATTCATGAAACGAATCTGAAGAAACAAGGTATGCTTGCGCTTACTTTTGATAGCAAGGAAGATTATGATAAGGTGCAGGAAGATGATCGCATAGATATTAACGGTTTGCAGTCATTTGCACCCGGCAAGCAGCTCACGATGGTATTGAATCATAAGGACGGCACATCAGATACTGTCAGATTGAATCATACTTATAATAAGCAGCAGATTGAATGGTTTAAAGCCGGTGGCGCTTTGAATGTGATCAGGAAACAATTTGCTAACGATTAGGCCGCAAGGCCTGCGCCGCAGGCGCAACAAATAAAAGTAAAAGCCCCGCACCGCGGGGTTTTTACTTGGCATCAAACCATACTGGTTTGGTGTTATTATACGTTCCGTTATAATTAATAAAAAGCTCCTCGCCTGCGGCAATATCCTTAACCGCAATTACAGAAATAATATCCTTATCAAACTCCATCTCATACTCGCAATTAGAATTGTAAGAATGATTGTACAAGGGCACATATCCTATAGCCATACAACATTTCTTGTTCCTGTTTCCCCATTCGAAGATATAATCGTGCAATAGTGTTTTATCGAGAAGCTGGCGTTCCTGGTGGCTCATCACAATCACCGGCGACACTTCAACAACAGTATTTTTCCTGATAAATTCCGAGGTAAACACCCCCTTGCCCATCTTTTTCGTTCGTGCAACATATAAGCAGGGCAATATCCTGAGCATGGTGCAATATAGATAGTAAATTTGATGCATGATACCGGAAACAGAACAGGAAAGTATCAAGGAAAATTTTCTTGAGATCATCGGAAAAGAGGACGTGCTTGAAACGCGCGAATTCCTCAATCATCAAAACATCAGCGATGTTGCATTTCTTGTAGATGAACTCCCCGACCTGTCGTCGAAGATCATCAGTAACATGAGCATTCACCGTGCATCAAGCGTTTTCAAAATCCTGGACTTCTCTACACAAAAAGCAATCATACAAGATCTCCCTCCTTATAAAACTGCAGAACTGCTAAACGAACTTCCAGCCGATGACCGCACCTCATTTCTTGAAGAACTACCCAGCAGAGTAGTAAAAGAATTGATCCGGCTCCTCGATCCCGAAGAAAGAAAAATCACTCTTTCATTACTCGGTTATCCGGAAGGAAGTGTGGGAAGACTGATGACGCCTGATTATATCGCGGTGCAGGTCGACTGGACAATTGTAGAAGTGCTCGATCATATTAGACAGGAAGGAAAACATAGCGAAACGATCGACGTAATATATGTAGTGAACGACAAGGGTGAATTTGTGGATGACATTCGGATCCGTGAAATACTGCTCGCAGATCCCGAAAAAATAGTTGAAGAAATTATCGACTACCGGTCTATCACCTTGAATGTAACTGAAACGCAGGAAGAAGCGAACCAGGTTTTTAAAATGAACAACAGGGTGGCGCTGCCCGTTGTTGATGATAAAAACATTTTGCTTGGGATCGTAACGATCGATGATATGCTATGGGTGGCCAATGAAGAGTTTAGCGAAGACATGCAAAAGATCGGGGGTACCGAGGCACTTAATGAGCCCTACCTGGAAATGCCGCTCGCAAAACTTTTTAAGAAAAGGGTGGTGTGGCTGATCGTGCTGTTTCTGGGCGAAATGCTTACCGCTTCGGCGATGGGATATTTTGAAGATGAAATCGCCAAGGCCGTAGTGCTTGCATTATTTGTTCCGCTGATTATTTCAAGTGGGGGTAATAGCGGATCGCAGGCGTCAACATTGATTATCCAGGCCATGGCTGTCGGTGAAATAACTTTAAGCGATTGGTGGCGTGTTCTGCGCCGGGAAATTATTTCCGGTCTTATGCTCGGTCTAGTATTGGGCATCATCGGATTTTTCAGGGTAATAGTCTGGAACTCAATATTTCATACTTATGGCGAGCATCTACTTTAATAGGTCTTACGGTTGGATTCTCGCTGATCGGTGTGGTATTATGGGGAACGATCTCCGGATCGATGCTGCCGATATTTTTGAAAAGACTTGGCGCCGATCCGGCCACGTCTTCCGCACCTTTTGTCGCCACGCTTGTAGACGTTACCGGGCTTCTTATCTATTTCTCTCTTGCGTTCACCTTCATGCAGGGAATATTGCTTTAAACTTTGCGTAGCATATTAATTTTGAGTTTCTTAGCGTTTTTGAAAGGAACCACAACTATTAATCAATTTTATCATCTATGTGCGGAATTGTTGCTTACATCGGACACAGAGAAGCTTATCCTATTATATTGAAAGGCTTAAAACGTTTGGAGTACCGGGGCTACGACAGTTCAGGAGTCGCCTTGCTTAATGCGGGTTTAAAGGTCTATAAGAAGAAAGGCAAAGTTGCCGAGCTGGAAGAATCACTCATCGGCAGCGATGTTCATTCGAATAGTGGCATTGGCCATACGCGTTGGGCCACCCATGGTGAACCCAGCGACCGCAATGCGCACCCGCATATTTCTGCCAATGGAAAACTTGCGATGATACATAATGGCATCATTGAAAACTACAATCTCCTTAAACAGGAACTGATCAATAAGGGTTACAAGTTCAGCAGCGATACCGATACAGAAGTGCTGCTGAAATTTATTGAAGACATACAGGTCAACAACAACGTGGGCCTTGAAGAAGCGCTACGGATCGCATTGAAGCGTGTGGTAGGTGCGTATGTGATTGTGTTGATAGACCAGGATAATCCAGACACACTGATTGCGGCGAGAAAAGGAAGTCCGCTTGTTATCGGAATTGGAAAAGGAGAACATTTTCTTGCTTCGGATGCATCGCCGATTATCGAGTACACAAAAGAAGTTGTGTATGTAAACGACTATGAAGTCGCGATCATCAAGCCTGATGAACTGATATTGAAAAATCTCGGTAACGAAAAAATCACTCCATTCATTCAAAAGCTCGATCTCGAGCTTGCAAAGATTGAAAAAGGTGGCTTTGATCATTTCATGTTGAAAGAAGTATTCGAGCAACCTCAAACTATTTTCGATTGCCTTCGCGGCCGAATGGATGCGAAAGAAGGATATATCAGGATGGCGGGAATCGATAAAAATATCGAACAGCTTAAAAATGCAAACCGGTATATCATCATCGCGTGCGGCACCAGCTGGCATGCTGCTTTGATTGCCGAATACATCATTGAAGAACTTTGCAGGATTCCCGTTGAAGTAGAATATGCATCCGAATTCCGATACCGCAATCCTATTGTAAATAAGGGCGATGTAATATTTGCCGTTTCACAAAGTGGTGAAACAGCCGATACGCTGGTGGCTATTGAGCGCGCGAAAGAAAATGGCGCATTTGTTTTTGGCATCGTGAATGTTGTAGGGTCTTCTATTGCGCGCATCTCGCATGCGGGTGCTTACACCCATGCTGGCCCCGAAATAGGAGTGGCAAGTACAAAAGCGTTTACAGCGCAGCTGGCGGTGCTGACTATGATCGCCTTGAAGATTGCAAAAGAAAAAGGCACTATCGATCAGAAAAGATTCATGCATTTGCTCAACGAGCTTCATGAAATTCCAGATAAGG
The DNA here is from genome assembly GCA_963782225.1 of uncultured Chitinophagaceae bacterium. Classification (GTDB taxonomy): domain Bacteria; phylum Bacteroidota; class Bacteroidia; order Chitinophagales; family Chitinophagaceae; genus Flavitalea. The sequence continues at coordinate 2,191,173 of CAWAIQ010000004.1, read as the reverse complement.
TTACGACGCTGCTGGAATCGAATGAGAAGATTAAACAGCTTGGCATAAAATACAAAGATTCTAATAACGCGTTGTACCTCGGAAGAGGGTACAATTTTCCAGTGGCACTCGAAGGGGCGCTTAAGCTGAAAGAAATTTCATACATACATGCCGAAGGTTATCCTGCTGCTGAAATGAAGCATGGACCTATTGCCCTTGTAGATGAAAATCTTCCAGTTGTGATCGTTGCCACAAAAGATTCTTATCACGAAAAGATCGTAAGCAATATCCAGGAGATCAAAGCCCGTAAAGGAAAAGTTATCGCTGTGATTACTGCCGGCGATAAAGTTATTACCGGCCTTGCCGACGATGTTATTGAAGTTCCCGAAGCTGACGAGCTCGTTGCACCGATGCTTAGCACCATACCTTTGCAGTTGCTCGCCTATCATGTAGGCGTTGCAAAAGGATCGGATGTTGACAAGCCAAGAAACCTCGCGAAGAGTGTGACAGTGGAGTAGCGTGAGGCGTGAAGCGTGAGGCGAAATACAGCCAATGAAGTACCGCCTCACGGTTGCCGCTTCCCGGATCACGAACAGAAAATCACACAAAAAGAAATTCGCCATGAACCAAATAAAGAAAAACCCGGTCACCTCATTAGGGTACAACTTCATTCCGCAGGATATGCTCCCTCGCGGAAACGACGAATACTTCCTCCGCAACCGCCAAAATAACAACGGCATTAAATACCGCGGACTTACCGCGTTCGAAATCGAAGTCTTAGTAAGAAACCGTAATACATCAGACAACTGGAACAACATTCTCGTATCAGATGCATTTAGTCCCGAGCAGGTGCACAATTGCAAATTTTACGGTCTTGTACGGATAGGTAAACTCGAACCTTTCTATCTTGAATTCAAAAACCTAAGGCGTCCCGTTGGTTTGTTCAACAGCACGATCATTAGTTGCGATCTTGGCAATAACGTTGTAGTGGATAACTGCAACTATATCTCGCATTACATTGTTGGCAATGAAGTGATCATTGTAAACGTGAACGAACTGGCCACAACAGACTCCGCCAAGTTTGGTAACGGTGCACTGAAAGCCGGCGAGCCGGAATCGCTCCGGATATGGCTGGAGGTATGCAATGAAAACGGCGGCAGGAAAATTATTCCTTTCGATGGCATGCTTCCGGGCGACGCATACTTATGGACCCGCTTCCGCGACGATGATAAAATTCAATCCCGCTTCAAAGAATTCACACTCAAAAAATTTGATACCCAGCGCGGCTACTATGGTGTAGTTGGCGACAGGACAGTGATCAAGAATTGCAAGATCATCAAAGACGTAAACATTGGGAGTGACGCCTATCTCAAAGGCGCCAACAAGCTGAAGAATCTTACTATCAACTCTTCTGCCGAAGCCACCTCACAAATTGGTGAAGGTTGCGAGCTCGTCAACGGCATCATTGATTATGGATGCAGAATATTCTACGGCGTTAAAGCGGTGCGGTTCTTTATGGCTTCGCATTCGCAGCTGAAATATGGCGCGCGTCTGATCAATTCATATCTCGGAAACAACTCAACCATTTCGTGTTGCGAGGTGTTGAACTCCCTGATATTTCCTTTCCATGAGCAGCACCATAACAACTCATTTCTTTGTGCAGCACTCCTGAAAGGGCAAACTAATATTGCCGCCGGCGCCACGATCGGCTCCAACCATAATTCACGGAGCCCGGATGGTGAAGTTGTTGCCGGACGCGGGTTCTGGCCCGGATTGTGTGTAAGCCTTAAGCACAATTCAAAATTTGGATCTTTCACCATCATCGCAAAAGGCGACTTCCCTGCTGAGCTTAACATTCCTATACCGTTCTCGCTTGTAAGTAACGACGTTTCCAACGACGCTCTTTTGGTGATGCCCGGATACTGGTTCATGCACAACATGTATGCACTTGCAAGAAATTCATGGAAGTATTCGGACCGCGACAGGCGCACCGAAAAAAAACAGTCGATTGAGTCTGACTTCCTCGCTCCGGATACCATCAACGAGATTATGGATGCCCTGCAAATTTTCGAACGGTTAACAGGTGAAGCGTGGAAGAGAAAATTTAACGGCTCGTCGGGTGATGCAACTGTTATCGGCAAAGATCTTCTCGAAAGAAGTGACGACTCGCTTAAAAACCTGGACATAATCGCACCCGAATTTGAAAACGCAGGGCGAACCGTGAGGCTGCTAAAGGTTCCTGCAGCATACAATCTTTTCAAAGAGCTTGTGCGTTACTATGCAGGTACACTATTCGTACAGCATGCTTCGCAACATAAATTCAAGTCGTTCGACGAGTTCGTATCATCCCTTCCTAAGGCATCCCTGTCCGAATGGCAGAATATCGGCGGACAATTGGTTCGTTCTGAGGACCTCGAGAAGACACTCGCCAATATTAAAGCCGGAAAAGTAAAAACATGGGAAGACATCCATAACTTCTACTCTACACAGGCAGAGAAATACAACAAAGAAAAACTTTCACATGCCCTCGCGGCTTTGAAAAAAGTCGCTGGTTTAACGGTCAGCAGATCGAGAGTTGACGATGTTCGTCAACTGCTGCAAGACAGCATCAAAACCCGGCAGTGGATGGTCGACAATATTTTTCAATCGCGTGAAAAAGACTACACCAATCCGTTCCGCTCAATGGTATATAGCAATGAAGAGGAAATGAACAAAGTTGTTGGCAGCCTGGATGACAATCCGTTTATTCAACAAGAGGAGGCTGCACTCGGTCAATACAAGCGGCAAGTCAATAAGCTCCTCAAATCTTTTACTTCAGCAAAAAACGCTTCTGCTAGAGTTTGACAAACCTGCTGGTTACAGAAGGCGAATGTTGATTTCTTATTTCAATGAAATACGAACCGGGCCTTAAGTGCTCAATGTTAAGATCAACTATCTGGTTACCCGCCTCCGGGAATCGCCAGTGATTCAGCAATTTTCCGGATCCATCATATATTAAAACGCGTGCACTTTCGCCAGGTATACGAACCTTGAGTTGAGAGGAAACAATATTCGACCCAACTATTCCCTCATTACCCGAAAGGTAGCCAGCTATCTTAATAGTGTTACTAATGCATTTGTCACCTCCATCATTAGTCGCTGCCAGCAGCCTGTAATATTGTTTCAGATATCTTGTGCTATACACAAATTGTACGTTTATGTTATCTGTCGATTTAAATATTGACCTATAGTTTCTGCCGTCGTCCGACTCCTGTAATTCATACCATCCTATCTTCATATCTGCGTCCGCCTTCCACGAAAAGATCACTTCGTTGCTTTTTCTGGCCACACTCAAGAGCACTGATGAAATAGGAAGCGGGTTTTCCTGGCTCATGGCGCTAGCCAGCGCGAATGATTTACTACCCGCAGAAAACCCGCTCGCAGCAAGGCTGCTAACCCATCCATCCGAACCGGGACTGCCGGCAACACCTACGCTTCCTGCATTTTCCCAGGTTCCATTTATCAACCGTGCCACTCTTAGTGTCGAAAGATCTGTAACCGTGCCGCTTCCAGGTAATGCAAACGACAACTTTACCTGTGACGTAGATCCGGCCGTTGTGGTTACATCCCAATACTCCACTTTTGAAAAATGATGAATACCCGTACCCGTGGTGGCGCTCAACGACGTCGGATCGGTCCGGAAGTACTCAACTGTAAAATTGCCAGTGGCGTTCACGAGTTGTAGCCATCTCATCATTCCCGCCCTTCCTACAGGAAACAAAAATGATTGTCCTGCTAAACCGTCTTTCTTCAGTGGTCCTTCGATGAAGCTGTTGTTCGATAAGGTATCTGCACTGATCGTACATGCTGCAGCAAGGGTGAATAAACCCTGCGTGGTATTAATTCTGCCATTCTTCAACGTTAGCCTGTAAGGAAGGTTAACAGCTGATTTGGACAGCACGACACCAGCACCATCTTTCACCAGTGCCACCTGGTTGGTTATAGTGCCCCGAAAAGTAACAAGTTGAAATGCCGGACCATTAATCAGTATCGTTTGTGTACCCGTACCTGTTTCTGTAATGGCTGTACCTATACCCTGGGTGATGTTCTGTTGCAGACTCAGCACGACTGAGCGTGTAGAATTTCCGAGATTGAACGTAGGACCATCCTGAAGAAAATCGCCGCGGACCATTATGCTATCAGAACAATTGAGGTTGAAAGTGACGCCTGCGCCAATGTCTAGCATGTTCCTGATGTTGACTTTTGTTGTGCCTGCCGCAGTATAATTACATGTTCCACCGGCAGCTGTAGATCGCAGTACAAACTTTCCGAAAGTGCGCCCGCTGAATGATATCGTAGAGGAGGCTGTAGGAATATCAAACTCAAAAATGCCCGCCTCCGTGCCGGCGATCGTCGCCAGCTTCTGTACATTATTGGTATGCGCGCTTGCACTGTTATGTACATAACGTCCGTCGTTGTTGACTCTTATCGAATCATTGACAACAACAGTGTTTCCGCTCGTACTACCCGAAGAATTTTTAAAAGTTCCGCCGCTGTTAATCACCAATCCATAACCGGGACCGTTTACCGTTAACCCTGGTATTTGTGTATTGGCAGATGGCAGCGACAGTTCTATTGCACGGTTTATAGCCGGGCTAATTGTTATTGACCTGACCGTAACAGCTGTACCGGGGAGTTGAACAAAATAATTGCTTGTAACGACAGAGTTGTCGAGCACTATATCATCTGTTGTCAGCGGTAAAGAATTACCGGCCCAGTTTAAGGCATTGCTCCATTGATTGTTGCCTCCACCGCCATCCCACTTCTTCTGAGCGATAAGTTTTTGCGGGATTGCAATCGTCGTAAATAGTAATAAATAAAAAAGGTGCGACATACATGCAAGGTATCGTCGCACCCTTCCCTGTTCCAAGGGAAAAACTACAGTTTGTTACAGTTTAATAAACCTGAGCGTAGCGGTTTTCACACCATTCACGAAACCGGTTACCTGGAAGGCACCTGAAGAGAATGCTGACACATCGAGCCAGTAGTCCTGGCTGCCATTGCTCACTGATACATTCTGCCTTTGAACGATTCTTCCGTTCATATCTGTCACCACAAGTTGCATATTAGCGTTGGCTGAAGATTGAATATTTAATCGCGTGCGATTCTGCACCACTGATGGTGTAACAGAATTAAGGAACGTGCCCTTAGTACCGTTCGAAATCACAACGATCGTACTGTAGGTGATCGCTCCATCCCTGTCGAGCATTCTCAACCGGTAGTAGTTGTTGCCTGCAAGAATCGCCCTGTCTGTATATTCATATGTACGTACATTCTCAATGCCTGCAACAGATCCTATCTTCTCAAAATTTACACCATCAGCTGAACGTGTTACTTCAAATACTTCCGGCGTACTGTTGTCTGTTATCTTCCATTTCAGGTCGATAGTTTCTTTTGCCGCTTTCTTACCATTGAATGAAACCAGTAACGTTGGCAAAGCACTATTGAGCGCATATCCAATCGTAAATGGACTGAACGCTGTTTGCACCTGCGACCTTATCGTTCCTGAGGTAGAGGTACCGGGTGCTACAGAGATACCCGTTGTTCCTTTTTCATTGGACCAGTCGGATCCGTTAAACCTCGCGACAGTTAAACCGTAATTCGATTGTGCCCCTGTAACAGCACCAGGAATCGATAATTGCACTGCTGCATCGGCGGTACCACTTATCCTGTCAATTATCCAGTAGTAGTCGGGCGAAACGCCTTCGAGTGGTGAAAGAACCGAAAGGTTGCTGTAGGCTGTATTGAAGTATTTTGATTCAAAAAGAGTGAGCGCATTAGTTGATGGTATCAATGTAACACCACGATAGCCTTCAGTACCACCAGTTGGAATTACGAATGGCTCGGTTGATTGTGTTCGCCTGCGAACCGTACCGTTCACATATCCATCAGCAGATGGAGAATTTACAACAATGGATGCTGTTGAATTAGGCGTAAGATTATTTATCGTGAGCGTATTTGCTCCTGTTGTCAGTACTCCTTTATTTGGCGAATTGAAATCTATTCTACCCACCTGGAGTGAAGTAAGCAACGTTGCGCCCGCAGCATTGTTCATTCTCAGCGTCACCTGGCGGCCGGCGTTGTCGAATGTGCCTGTAACAGAACTGATGTTCTGGTTGCCTGATCCACCTCTGAGTTCAATAATGTATAAATCTGTCGTTTGATTGATAACTGTTGATGATGATCCAAAAGAACCAGCGGTATGAAGTAAATCGCCGCCCACTGCCAGCTTAGTGTACTTGTCACTGATATGTGGCCCGGTGTGTATATTGAAGGCTGTACCATTTGCTACCAGGTTGCCAATAACAGTGAGTGTGTTTGTTGGCTCAACGTCGACCGTGTTGCTTGCTACCGAAACTGAAGAATTACCCTGCACATTCAGGTTGCCGTTAATCGTTGCCTGTTTAGAGGTGAGTGATGGCGTAATATTATCAATCAGTACAAGCTCTTTATTATTTGTATTTAGAATGTTCAGATTACCCTTTACGGTCAGCGCAATCATATTAAGACTCGCAGATTCACTTTGTGCAGGGCAATTATAATTAATGGTGCCCACTGAACCTGTTTCTTCAATTACAACACCGGCATTTGTTACACCGGTAATATTTATTACTGAAGCGGTATTATAATTCGCTGCCGGCACAAATGGTTGTAGACTGAGAAGATTCAATGTTGAACCCGCAGCAAAAATCAGGTAGTTGTCGCCTGTTGGATCCGTTAAGCTCGTCACTGTATTTTCGCCAATTGTCATTGATCCACCGTTGTTGATGGTAATAGCAGTAGTTTGTCCCGATGCTGCCGGAAGCTCGAAATATGCGTAGCTATCACTTTCTATATCGCCGGTAAATAACCACTCACCGCTGATCGCAGCCTTAGTGTTATCGCCGAAGCCGAAACGAAAGAACGTTCCTGATATCGAGCCGTTTTCAAGATGACATCCTGCGCCGATGGAAAGTGCCGGCGTTACTGAGCTCGTGCTATGAACGACTATATTTTTTTGATTGGCGTCTCCGCCTCCCCCAGTACCGATGATGGATACTATGGTTCCGGTGCCGGTGACGGCGAGCCGGTTTATGTCTACAGACGTATTTATCCTGATGGAAGCATTTCCATCGAGAATGACGTTGTCAGTTAATGATTGAGGGTAAGCGCCTGCAGGGGCACCACCTGATGTGTTTGACCAATACGAAATGTTGGTCCAATCTCCGTTTGACGGGCCGATCCAATAAAAATCCTGGGCAGATGCTGATCCGATTGCGAATAGCAAGACTACGGCCAACGCGTAGAATTTCTTCATACTTGTTTCAGTTTAAAGATAAATGCACAGGAAGATCGGTGTAGGGGAAACGTGGTAACCCAGGAAGGTCACAGGGATGGACGTGCCAAAATACAATGAATACTTTTAAGATGCAAACGTTAGCGGTTATTAAATTCCGGTAACGCGTTTCAACTACCCGTTTAAAGGCAGATTATTTTTTACGGAAGAAGATCCTCACGGGCACCCCCGTGAAATTAAACTTCAGTCGCAATTGATTCTCAAGGTAGTTACGATAAGGTTCCTTAATTTCTTCCGGGTGGTTACTAAAAAAGGCAAACGACGGCACTACAGTCGGTAATTGGGTAATATACTTGATTTTGACAGCGTTTCCCCTAACAACCGGTGGATGATATGACTCTATTGCCTTCAGCATTACCTCGTTTAGTTGTGAGGTAGGAATACTTCTTTTCCTGTTTTCATACACATCGAGTGCGGTTTCAATCACCTTAAAAATTCTCGTCTTTTCTTTAGCAGAGATAAATAATATAGGAAGGTCCGTAAATGGCGCAAGCTTCTCTTTTAAGCGCTTCTCAAAATCTTTGGCAGTGTTTGTCTCCTTTTCTATGAGGTCCCATTTGTTGACAAGAAAAACAATTCCCTTGCCCTTCTTCACAGCCATCGAAAATATATTGAGATCCTGGGCGGTAATGCCTTTCTCCGCATCAATCATCAATAAACAGATGTCTGCTTCGTCCATTGCTTTGATTGCGCGTATCACCGAATAAAACTCGAGATCTTCGTGCACTTTTGCTTTTCTGCGAATACCCGCAGTATCAATCAGGATAAATTCTTTTTGAAATAAATTATAGTGGGTGTGAATGGTGTCGCGTGTGGTGCCGGCAATGTCGCTCACGATAGTTCGCTCCTGTCCTATCAATGTATTCAGCAAAGAAGATTTTCCAACATTTGGCTGGCCTATAATCGCAATTTTCGGCAGATTGTCGAGTTCGGTTGTCTCCTCAGATTTTTCATCGGTAATCAGGCCTGCAATCGCATCAAGTACTTCACCGGTACCACTGCCCGTCATAGCGGAGATGAAAAAAATATTATCGAATCCTAAGCCATAAAATTCTGTGGCTTCAAGCAGGCGTTCGTGATTGTCAACTTTATTTACGGCGAGGAACACAGGCTTGGATGTTCTGCGGAGCACATCGGCCATCGCCTCATCGAGGTCGGCGATGCCGGTGGCGGCATCCACAATAAATACAAGTGCATGGGCCTCTTCAACTGCCACGAGCACCTGTTTTTTTATTTCTCTTTCGAAGATATCATCGCTCTGGGGCACAAAGCCGCCTGTATCTATCAGGTTAAACGTTTTGCCGTTCCAATCCGATACACCGTACTGGCGGTCGCGGGTAACGCCGCTGATATCATCCACGATGGCTTTTCTCTGGCCAAGTAAACGGTTGAAGAACGTGCTCTTTCCAACGTTGGGCCTTCCTACAATTGCTACAGTAAATCCTGCCATATTATTTCATCTAAAAGGTGCAAAGGAATGGAATATCAATGATATCCATACTCCTTAAGCATCATGTCATTGTCGCGCCACTTGGGTCTTACCTTCACAAAGAGTTCAAGAAAAACCTTTTGCGACAAAAATTGTTCAATGTCTTTTCTTGCTTCGGTGCCCAGTTGCCTGATCATTTTTCCACCTTCACCAAGTATTATACCCTTTTGGGTTTCGCGCTGAACAATCACGTCTGCAACAATCTTAATGAGTGTTGATTTCTGTTTAAATTCATTCACGATCACCGTAGTGTGGTAGGGTATCTCATCTTTATACAAAAAGAAAATTTTCTCACGGATCATCTCCGCAACAAAGAACTTCTCCGGTAGATCAGAAAGTTCATCTCCCTCAAAAAACGGTTCTCCTTCCGGCAAATATTTAACGATAGTGTCGATAAGGCCGGCGGTTCCGGCTTTATGCAAGGCGGAAATGGCTACCACACTGGTTGCATATGGTTTGCCGGTATAAAATGTTTTGACTTCCTCGAGCTTTTTCTCGTTCGCCCTGTCGATTTTATTTATCAGCACCAAAGCCGGCACTTTTAACTTAAGGGATTGGAAAACCTCTTCTGCCTCCTGGTGGTTTTCATTTATATCTACGAGAAAAATGGCCACGTCGGCATCTTCGACAGCGGTTTTCACTGCCCCCATCATCCTTTCGTGCAGCTTATACTTTGGCTCGATGATACCCGGCGTATCGGAAAAGATCATCTGGTAATCGTCGGAAGTTAAAATCGCCTTGATGCGATGCCGTGTGGTTTGCACTTTCGGCGATACGATGGCGAGCTTTTCGCCGGAGATGGCATTGAGGAGGGTACTCTTTCCTGCGTTTGGCCTACCGAATATGCTTACGAACCCTGCTTTCATTTCGCAAAGATACCTTGGATTTTGCCCGAAAGATAAAAACCTGTACATTTGCAACCCACATCGCGAAGTAGAGCAGCGGTAGCTCGTCGGGCTCATAACCCGAAGGTCGGAGGTTCGAACCCTCCCTTCGCAACAGCAGGAAGCGCATTGAGAACCAATGCGTTTCTTTTTTTATATTAGGCTGGTAATACCTAAATCCTTTCCACACATTTGGGCCCCCAACCAAAAAGACCGCTTGTCAATGTTCAGATCCTTCGCGGATTCGCCGCAATAGCGGTTGTGCTGTATCACCTGGATGGAGACAGCCACGAATTTTTCAATCATGCATTTTTTCATTTCACTTACGGCAACCTTGGAGTTGACTTCTTTTTTGCTTTAAGCGGATTTATTATCACGTACATGCACCTGTCGGATATTGAGCATCGCGGCAGCATAAGAAAGTTTCTGTTGAAGCGCGTGGTGCGCATCTACCCGATGTACTGGCTTACGCTGATTATAACACTGTTGATTATTGCGCCGGAATACAAAGGCAGCCCGGAACTGGTGGCTGCCCTTGATATGAGTACAGTGACCGGTTGGATAACAATGATTAAAAACTTTTTATTGTTCCCGATTCATGGTGAGTTTATGCCTGTGCGTATCGCGTGGAGCCTCATTTACGAAATGGTCTTCTACATTGTTTTCGCTGCATGCATTGCGTTGGGTTGGAAGAAGTCAAGGATTTTATTTTTTGTATGGATGGCACTGGTGCTGATCTACTCCCGCGACGTAATTGACAGCACCACTTTTACTGAATTTACTTTTGGGGCCCTGATCATCGAATTTATGTTTGGATGTATAGCAGGATACCTCTTCCTCAAGATGAAGCGTCAACTTACTTTTCCGATTTTCGCTTCGGTACTTGCTACGATAGCGGGGATATTCATTGTGTACCTTATACTCCGTGAATTCAACAGGTTTAGCATCTACTCCACCATATTATTGGGCGCCGCAAGCGCATTAATTATTTTGTATGCTGCAACACTTGACAGACTTCGAACGCGACCGGCGAAACGCATTCTGCCATTACTGGGAGATGCATCTTACAGCATTTACATCACCCACTCTATCTATTCTCCTTTTATATGCAAAACTTTCGCCGAGGCTTTCAATGTACAGTCATGGGAGCCATTACCGAAAAACGCAATCATCATTGCTGTATTCATCATCACCCTTGCTATAGGAGTGATCATTCATTTGTACATTGAAAAGCCGGTCACTGGCCGCTTGAGAAAAGCGCTGAATTTAAAAAGCAGCAGTAAAGACTAACTACGTTTCCTGATATTGCTTGCGCCGCTTGAACGAAGTTCTCCAATCATTCCTGTGCCCATATAGTCGATATTGGTAGCGCCGGACGCTTCAGCATTCAACACTTTGTTTACAGTAACTTTTATGTCGGTCGCGCCGCTGGCATCCACCCGGCAGTTATCGGTAGCCAGGTCATATCCTTTGAAGTGCGATGCACCGCTCGCGTTTATGCTTAGATTTTGAGTTGTACCCCTGATTACAACGTCCGACGCTCCACTGAGTTCTATTTTAAGATTTTCTGTCCTTACAGCACCTCTGAAGTCGCTGGCACCGCTAAGCTTAAGAGCGAGTTCGTTGCTTTTCAATTCACCGTTCACCACTACATCGCATGCTCCTGAAGCAGAAACCAGTTTGAAATTTTTTGCAGAAACGTAAGCTTTGATCTTACGGCCATTGCCTTTGAACCAGTTTTTGTTCTCGTACCATATCTTGAGAATACCGTTTCTTACCTCCGTTCTGATTCCCGCGCGATTGGCGTCGCCGGGAGCACTTACTGCCACGGAATTTTCGTTTCCCTGCGACAGCTGAAGTTCGATAGCACTTGATACTTCCACTCCTTCAAAATCGCCCACCTGCCTTAACTCCGCGTCCTTATCGTGAAAAACAGCCTGTGAGTAAACTGCCGCAACCGTGCATATCATTAGAAATGAGAGAATAAACTTTTTCATTTTAAGCATTTTAGATTGAGACGGGTTTCGCCCGCTGAATGTTACAGGAAATTTAAATTTTTTAATGGTACCTTCGTGCTGTTTCAGAATAAGGAATCTGCTTCAGATTCCCCGGGGTGCTTTACCGCAGAGCGGTACGGCTGAGATAACACCCGTTGAACCTGCCAGGGTAATGCCTGCGAAGGGAGAAGGTAAACTTCTATCATTTAACGGTTATTATGTGCTCCCCGTGGTTTTTGATGCAGTCATAAAAAAATGACTATGCAAAAAATCATCGCTGTGCTTTTAATGCTTATACCAGCATGGCTCTTCGCGCAATCCGACTCTACCGAACGTTACGACGATTCACTCCGTAAGGCGGCCCTCTTTCTTGAACCGGTTGAAGTGCGCGCCATAAGGGCAAGCGAAAATTCACCATTCACAAAGTCCACTATCACTGGCAAAGAACTTAAGAAGGCAAATTTCGGACAAGATCTGCCTGTATTGCTCAACCAGACGCCGTCTGTCGTGATTAATTCCGACGCCGGCAATGGCGTAGGATATACGGGTATAAGAATTCGCGGGTCCGACGCTACGAGAATAAATATGACGATCAACGGCATTCCGTACAACGACGCTGAGTCGCAGGGACTCTTCTTCGTAAACCTTCCTGACCTCGCATCGTCGGTGAGTGATGTTCAGATACAACGCGGTATCGGTACCTCATCGAATGGGGCGGGCGCGTTTGGCGCCACGATGAACTTCAGCACAAATGAAGTAAAACTTGATCCGTATGCCGAAATTAATAATGCGGTTGGATCGTTCAATACATGGAAGCATACAGTAAAGGCAGGCACGGGTTTGATAAATGACCACTTTACGGTTGACGCGAGATTATCAAAGATCTCGAGTGATGGATACATTGATAGAGCCACTACAAATTTGCATTCCTTTTACGTATCGGCCGCATACCTTACCGCCAACACATCGATAAGATTAAATGTAATGTCGGGAAAAGAAAAGACCTACCAGGCATGGAACGGTATATCTGCTGCAGATCTCAAAACAAACAGAACCATGAACTATTCCGGGATGGAAAAACCGGGAACGCCGTATGACAATGAAACCGACAATTATCAACAGGATCATTATCAACTTTTCGTGAACCACCGCTTTAATGATAAAATAGAATTCAGCACGGCATTTTTTTTAACGCAGGGCCGTGGCTACTATGAAAACTATAAAGCGGGTGAATTTTTCGGAGATTATGGATTGAATGATTTTGTGACTGGTAATGATAGCCTCACGAAAACTGACCTCGTAAGGCAGCTTTGGCTCGATAATAACTATTATGGACAGATAGCGTCACTACAGATAAAAGGCAGCAAGAGCACGTTTACTGCCGGAGGAGGATGGAACAGGTATGATGGAAAACATTTTGGTGAGATTCCATGGGCAGCAGTCGGTGTACCTGTTAAACACAGATGGTACGACCTTCGCGCGCATAAGACTGACGTAAATGCGTACACGAAATATACGCGCCGCGTAGGCAACGGTTTAGAATTATTTGGAGATGTTCAGTATCGAAATGTAAATTATGATATTGGTGGATTTAGGAATAGTCCGACGCTAATGGTAAACAATAAATACAATTTTGTTAATCCAAAAGCGGGGATCACTTACACTTCCGGCTATATGCGCATGTATGCGAGTTATTCGTATGCAGCGAAAGAACCTAACCGAGATGATTTTGAAGCTGGGCTCAATCAGCAACCCCGTCCTGAAAAAATGCATGATATAGAAGCTGGGCTGGAAAGAAAAATCAGCCGGTTTACATGGAGTGCAAATTTATTTTTTATGAAGTATAAAGACCAACTCGTTCCTACAGGAAAAATAAACGATGTTGGTGCTTACACGCGCGTGAATATTCCGGATAGTTACCGGGCGGGGATTGAATTGCAGGCGAATGCTGCGATTACCGATTGGTTTAATGCGTCTGCGAATATTGCGGTTAGCCGTAATAAGGTCAGGAATTTCACTGCTTACTTTGATGATTTCGACAATGGCGGTCAGCAATCACAAACGTACTCAACAGCGGATATTGCCTTTTCTCCGGATGTAGTAGGTGCGGCTTCGCTGAATTTTACGCCAATGAAAAACGGGGAAATAAGTTTGATTTCAAAGTATGTGAGCAGGCAGTACCTGGATAATACCTCAGATAAAAACAGAAGTCTTGATGCGTTCTTTGTGCAGGATGCGCGGGTTTCGTATTCGTTGGAGAATAAATTGTTTAAGAATACCCAGTTGATTTTGCAGGTGAATAATGTGTTGAATAATTTGTACGAAGCGAATGGATATACTTATAGTTACAGGAGTGAAGGAAAGATAAATTCGGATAACTATTATTTCCCGATGGCGGGTACTAATGTGATGGTTGGGGTGAATATTACTTTGTAAGTGTGCCTGCGGCGCTTACCCTGCCGGGGGCATGTCTGCGGCGCTATCAAAACATTTGAATTGCCTTGCGGTCGCGATTTCAGCGGTGCGTAATACCGGCGGGTTGCATCTGTGTGGTGTTTACATTATGAACAGCATGCCTGCGGCTACATTAGCTTTCCTGCCACTTCACCATCCCGCCAGCCAAATTCTTTACATTACTGAACCCGGTAGTTTCAAGAAACAGGCAAGCCTGCGTGCTTCTGTTACCCGTGCGACAATAAAATATCAACTCTTCGTCTTCACGACCTTCGAGTTCATCGTAATCCATGTTGCGAATCTTTTCGAGGGGAAGTACAATTCCGCCAATGTTGAACTCGGCGTTTTCACTTAACTCGCGAACATCGATAAGATTTAAATTTTCACCGGATTGCAAACGCGTTTTCACTTCCTGTACAGTGATATTTTCCATAATTCTTGTGGGGTTATTGGGCGCTGTCGGATTGCCTGTTAGGTTTTTGACTGCTTAAAAAGAGGTCGATTTGTTGGCCCGGCCTTATCCGGTTGTATGTACCATCGTACGAGAAGCGCTCAGGACTCTGGCGGTATACATACGCATTGGAGGTATCCTTTACATCGGGATCTGGTATTACTACGCCGGCGCTTAAACCTGCAGTTTGCAAAACCATCAATGCTTCAGCATATGAAAGTGAGTACATGTCGGGAACGTTGAATTCCTGCTGACCCAAACCGCTACCGAGTACAAGCGTAACACCACTACCCATCGCGATCTTTGTTCCTGGCTTAATACGTTCCTCGTTGTACTGCTGTTCGAGAACAGCATTCTTTGCGAAATCGGGACGGAATATCGTGTCTTTTATTTTCAAGCCGTATTGCTTCAACACCATTTGCGCAGTGCGCAAACTCATGCCTTCGAGGTTGGGCATTTCGATTGAAGGAGCAACGGAGCGATTGATAGTAAGATAGACTGTGCGGTTTGCCTTCACTACCGCATCGGCTTCGGGAAACTGGCGAAGTACGGATAGTGGTGCAGCTGTATCAGAATAAATTGAATCCTGGAGCTCGATATCAAAACCCTGATCCTTCAACACCTTTTCGGCCTTATCGTAGGGCATATTTATTACGGCTGGTATGGTGAGTGTATTACCGTGCCTTGTAAAAAAATCGAGTGACAACAGGAAAACGAAGAGCAGGATAAAAACCAGCACTACTGCGAAGAGAATATTTACCCACAGCGGTCTTGCGGTTATGAATTTAAACATGGCGTCAAATGTAATAAAGAATTACTTGTGTTTCCTGCTGAGAGCGTCTTCTATCAGGGATGTATAGAACTCCCTGAGGGTGAGGCCCATTGCCCGTACCTGCTGGGGCACTATACTCGCCTCACTCTGACCGGGTACGGTATTAATTTCAAGGAGATAGGGCTCCTGTAATTGTTCGTTAAAAATGAAATCAATCCGCACTACGCCCCGGCAGTTGAATATTTCAAACACACGGCGTGCGGCCGAGCGGATCTTCTCGGTAACAACGTCGGGGATTTGTGCAGGGGTGATTTCTTCGCTCTTTCCTTTGTACTTCGCTTCGAAGTCGAAGAAGTCGTTTTTGGTAATGACCTCTGTAATGGGGAGTACCGTAATGCCCTTCGTGGTGCGGAAAACACCCACGGTGAATTCACGTCCCGAAATAAATTCTTCAACCAACACCTGCGTATCTTCTGCAAAGGCTTTTTCTATCGCTGAAGCAAGCTCTTTCTCTTCATTCACCTTACTCATCCCGATACTTGAACCGCCATTATTGGGTTTTACAAATACAGGGAGTTTAAGCTTGCTGATAATGTCGGCGGGCGTTGGTTTGGCCTCTGAGAAGAAATGAAGCGATTTGGCAGTATTGATACCACCAAGTGCAGCAACCGCTACTGTGTATCGTTTATTAAAGGTGATGGCCGATGTTGCGGCATCACATGAAGTGTAAGGAATATTATGCAGGTCGAAGTAGCCTTGCAGTTTGCCGTCTTCTCCCGGCGTACCATGAATACCGATCAGCACTGCATCGAACCATATCTTCTTTCCCTGGACACAGATAGAAAAATCGTCGCGGTCAACCTGCACCTTTCCATTCTCATACTCATACGTCCATCCTTCCGGTCGGATATCGATTTTATAAACGCTGAACTTATCGGTATCGAGATTGTTTTCGATGGTTATTGCACTTTGATAGGATACTACCGCTTCCGAAGAATAGCCACCGGTAACAAAGGCAATGACTGGTTTTACAGCCATGGTTTAAATATGAAGTTTTTCTTTTTTCGCCAGCAGTTCATCTACTGTTTCGCGATACATTTCATCGGGCACACAGCAGTCTACCGGGCATACGGCGGCGCACTGCGGCTCTTCGTGAAAGCCCTGGCATTCTGTACATTTATTTGGAACGATATAATAAGTATCGTTTGCTATTGGTGTGTTACGCTGGTCGGCTTCAACAATAGTGCCGTCCATTAGAACGAAAGTTCCTTTTACTGTGGTACCATCGGTGATCGCCCATTCTACCCCACCTTCATATATCGCATTGTTTGGGCATTCAGGTTCGCAGGCACCGCAGTTTATACATTCGTCTGTTATTTTTATAGCCATATTCTTCCGGATTTTTATGAAACGATTCCGTTTACTTTTGCACAACAAATATAAGAAATGAATGTAGAGCAACGAGTTGATTTGCTGGAAAGACTGGGAAAACACATTTCATCCGGTGGTGATGAATGGGAAAGGGCAACTGACAAAGCCCAGGCAGAAAATCCGTGGTTCGTTCCGCAGTTCGTACAGCACCAGCTCAACCATATCAGTTCCGAATATCTTAATCGTGCAAATCTTGAATCGCTCGTCAGAAACTATAGTATTCCACCCGAAACTTTCTCACCCAAAAAGGTAGGCCTGGTGATGGCCGGCAATATACCCCTTGCAGGCTTCCATGATTTTCTTTCCGTATTTATTTCCGGGCATCACCAGGTGATTAAACCTTCCTCGAAAGACTTCGAACTGGTAAAATATGTTATAGAAAAGCTGTCTGAATGGGAGCCATCCTTTAACGAATATGCGTCAATCGCCGAGCGACTCAAAAACTGCGATGCCTATATCGCCACCGGCAGCAACAATTCTTCGCGGTATTTCGATTATTACTTTAGCAAGTATCCTCACATCATCAGGCGCAACCGCACATCGGCAGCGATACTTACCGGTAACGAAACGATAGAAGATCTTGCAGCACTCGCCGACGATGTTTATATTTATTTTGGCCTGGGCTGCCGTAACGTAACGAAGATGTACGTGCCGAGGGAATACGATTTTGTGCCGCTGCTAGAGTCGTTCAGGAAGTATAACTGGACATTTGACGTACACAAATACAAGAATAATTACGATTACCAGCTCGCTATCATGATCATCAACCGGATGTATTACATGACGAACGGATCGATCCTTATTGTCGAAAATAAAGGCCTTTTTTCCCCCGTAAGCCAGCTGAATTTTGAATTTTACGACGATGGGAAAGAGGTGGAGAAGTTCCTTAAAAACAACAGCGATATTCAGTGCATTGTCGGCAAGAACCAGGTACCGTTTGGGCTGGCCCAGAAACCTGGGTTGACCGATTATGCAGATAAGGCAGATACCCTGCAATTCTTACGGGAATTGTAGGAAAGTGAATTACTTTTGTCAGTGATCTACGAAGACTTTAGTAAATTAATTGTTAAACCGGATTAGTGGTACGGCTGATTCTGGACATTGATCGTTTATTTGTTGTGCGGGCATACAATTTGACAACACTAAAACATAATATCATCTGAATATGAAAATCAGTAACACTCTTGCAGTAATTGTCCTTAGCGCAGCTACCTCGCTTGGAACAATCTGGGGGTACAATAAGATCTCCGGTAAAAGCGAAACTTATCAATACCAGCAAGCTGGAACCAACGACACAGGAAAGGCCCCTTCGAACTATGCCGGCTTTAACGGCGTGAGTGGAGAAAACGCTCTTGTAGACTTTACTCCGGCGGCCTCGGCAGCTATTCCGGCTACCGTGCACATAAAAACAAAAGCAACCAGAACGGTTAGCAACAACCTCCCCAAAAGAAGTCCTTTTGGCGACATGTTCGACCTCGATATGGACGACCTGTTTGGCGACCGCTCGCGCTCGCTGCCACAAATGGCCTCCGGTTCTGGCGCAATCATTAGCGAAGATGGCTATATCGTTACCAATAATCACGTGATCGACGGTGCCGACGAAATTGCCGTTACCCTTAGTAACAAACGTTCATTTACTGCTAAACTGGTAGCAGCCGATCCCAGCAGTGACCTGGCGTTGCTCAAGATAGACGCGAAGGGCCTGCCTTTCATGCTCTATGGCAACTCCGACGATGTGAAGATCGGCCAGTGGGTACTTGCACTGGGCTATCCCCTTAACCTCGAAGCGACCGTTACCGCTGGTATCGTGAGCGCAAAAGGAAGAACACTTGAAATTAACAGGAGGCAAAGTCAGACTCCGGTAGAATCATTCATGCAGACTGATGCAGCAGTGAACCCGGGTAACTCTGGCGGACCGCTGGTGAATACCGAAGGAAAGCTGATAGGAATTAACTCCGCAATCGCTTCCCCAACCGGGGCCTATGCGGGTTATTCTTTCACCATCCCTGTAAACATAGTTAAGAAGATTATTGCCGACATGATGAAATTCGGCACTGTGCAGAGAGCATATCTCGGCATCCAATATCCTCGTGAGGGACTTTCAGACGAGCAGAAAAAGGAAAGTGGAATCCCTCCGAATGAAGACGGTGTATATGTGCTTGACGTACCCAAAGACGGTGCAGCAGCAAATGCCGGCATCAAGAAGGGCGACTTCATCACAGGCATCAATGATGTACCTATCAGCAGCGGTGCTGAAATGGTGGGTCAGATAGCTACTTACCGTCCCGGTGACAAGATCAATCTTTCATACCGGAGGAGCGGAAAGGAATACAAGACGAGCGTTACGCTTCGGAATAGCACAGGTACAATGGATGTGGTAAAAACTTCAGTGATCGATAAGCTTGGAGCTGAGCTCTCTGCTATCGATAAGAAAGCGGCCAACGAACTTGGCGTTAGCGGTGGAGTAGAAATCAAATCTATCGGGCCACGTGGATTGCTGAGCAAAGTGAAAGTATATGAAGGCTTTGTGATTCTCAAAGCGAACAACGAAAAAGTAACCACTGTCGAAGAGCTTAGAAAGGTTCTTGAAAGTGCAAGCGGAAGCGTTAAGGTTGAAGGAATGTATCCGGGATATGAAGGAGTGTATAACTTCATATTGAATCTCGGCGCGTAGTTTCTAATTCTTTTCTAATAATTAAATAATTCAAGGGCTCCATTACTACATTCTAGTGATGGAGCTTTTTTATTTTTGGTAAGTCTTCGCACGCATCGCGAGACCGTACAGCTTTTCTATGAATGTTAATTTGCTTTGGTGAAGCGAATCGGTTGACGTATCGCTAGATCTTTTCTAACACTAAATAACTCCAGGGTTCCATCATTAAATTCTTTAGTGATGGAGCTTCGTATTTTACATCAGTAAATACGTCCTTATAAAAGCCGTTGATGAGTGTTTCATCAATAGAGGTCAGATGAGTCCCGTCGCTTAGGTTGATAATTACCACCACTTGTTTAAGCCTTGAGAAACGGATGAATGAAATAACGTGACGGTCACCGTTTACGGGCAGCATTAATATTTCTGTTTGCTCACCATCGAATGAACTGCGCAGGTTGAAAAGCGTTTTATAAAAGTTATGCAGCTCATTTGTGTAATTCCATTGCAGGGGATCTTTCTCAAAAAAGCTTAGCCGCTTGCGATTCGGTATTTCCTGGCCGCTATAGGTGAGACTCAGACCATTCCACGTATTAATGAGAACTGCGAAGGGCAATGCCGCATTCCCGTACTTTTCATATTCACTTCCGTTCCAGCTATTTTCATCGTGATTGCTGGTAAAGAACAAGTGATTCGTTTGCGGAAGTTTTTTCTTTTGATAGTCGAGAAGCGTACTACGCAGTTCGTCAATACCCGATCTTTTCCTGGCAAAGTTTTCAGACACATGCATCCAGCTCCAGGCGTAGCTGCAATCAAATACATACTGGTAGTTATGCTGCTCTGTTTCTGCAAGCCAGAATAACGGTTTCACTTTGTCGAGCTGCATTCTTGCATCGCGCCAAAAATCAAGCGGAACAAGATGCGCCATGTCGCAACGAAATCCATCTATATCGCATTCCTTCACCCAAAACTCCATTGCAGCAATCATCTCTCTGCGCATTGCATGGTCGTAATAGTTCAGATCAATTACATCTTCCCAACCGTTGCTATCATAAAATTTGCCGTCGGAATTTATTTTATAAAATTCGGGATGGTCTTTTACCCAAACGTGATCCCAGCCGGTGTGGTTGGCCACCCAATCGATGACGATCCTGAAACCAAGACCATGGGCCTTCTTTACGAGATATTTGAAATCCTGGATGGTGCCGAACTCGGGATTGGTGTCGGTATAGTTTGAGCAGGCATAATAACTACCCAGGGTGCCGAGCCTTTTTTCTTTGCTGATCGGTGTAATGGGCATGAACCAAAGCACATTTACTCCCATGTCGTGCAACCGCGGTAATTCGTTGCTGAAAGCCTGGAAAGTTCCCTCTTTTGTATACTGCCTCAGATTTACCTCATATAGATTGGTATTCAACGACCAACGCACAGGTTCAAAGTGAAAATTCATAACACAAAATACGTGTAAATTTGCAGCCTGTCATGAAATCGTTCAACGTTCCAACAACCTACAGAAGTCCGCTGATCAGTGCAGTGAAGAATAAAAGAAAACAGCAGGACAAGCTGAAGAAGGACCTTAGTCCTACCCTGCTTGATCTTGGTGATCTGCAGATTTACCTTGCGCGCCATTTTGGATTTTGTTATGGCGTGGAGAATGCGATTGAAATTTCTTTTAGAACGATTGAAGAGAATGAGGGCAAGCGGATCTTCTTGCTGAGTGAGATGATTCATAATCCCCAGGTGAATTCGGATCTGCTGGCGAAGGGCGTCAGGTTTTTACAGGATACCAGTGGAAAACAGTTGATTTCCTTTTCTGAATTGATGCCCGACGATATCGTGCTTATCCCTGCTTTTGGCACTACCCTCGCCATTGAAAAGCAACTTCGTGAATCGGGTATTCAGATTGAGAAGTATAATACCACCTGTCCGTTTGTTGAAAAAGTCTGGAACAGAAGTGAACAGATTGCCGGTAAGGGTTACAGCATCGTGATACATGGTAAGCCAAAACATGAAGAGACGCGTGCTACATTTTCGCATGCATCGGCCGGGGCACCGTCTGTTGTGGTGAATGATATGAAAGAAGCGATTAGGCTTGCACGTTATATTACGGGTGTATTGCGTGCCGAAGATTTTTATAAAGAGTTTGAGGGACGATATTCCGACGGTTTTGATGTTACGCGCGATTTGCAACGTGTTGGTGTGGTAAACCAGACGACGCAGCTTGCGACAGATACGCAGGCGATTGCTGATTTTTTAAGGCAAACGATGAAGGAGCATTACCAGCTTGATGAGTCTGCCGTTAGTGAACGTTTTGCGGATAACCGTGATACGTTGTGTTACGCGACTAATGATAATCAGAGTGCTGTTAATGCTTTGTTAGATACGCCGGCGGATTTGGCGATTGTTGCTGGTGGATATAATAGTTCGAATACTACGCACCTTGTTGAGTTGTGTGAAGAGAAGCTTCCTGTTTATTTTATTAATTCTGCTGCGAAGATTATTTCTTCTTCTGAGGTATTACATTATAATTATCATTCGCGGGAGGAGGTTCTTACGGCGGGGTTTCTTGATTTTAAGAAGCCTGTGCGGGTGTTGATGACGAGTGGGGCGTCGTGTCCGGATGCAGTTGTTGAGGAGATAATTAGGAAATTAGCGTCGTTTTTCAATGCAGAGCACCTGCTCGAAGAGTTTTTTTAAAGCGTCGCAGAAAATCATTTTGAAAAGCGCCGCAGGCTAAACCACAGAAAATTTTTCAGAAAAGCGCCGCAGGAGTGGCGTCGCAGACAAAAAGCGCCGGTGACATTATTTCCAACGAGCCGGCCGCAGGCCAAGCGCCGCAGGCATTATTTTCTCGAAAGCCCGCCGCAGGCGTAGCGTCGCAGACAAAATCTTTTAAAAAGCGTCGCAGACAAAAAAGCGCCGGTGACATTATTTCCAACGAGCCGCCCGCAGGGCAAGCGCCGCAGGCATTATTTTCTCGAAAGCCCGCCGCAGGCGTGGCGTCGCAGACGAAAAAGCGCCGCAGGCTAAACCATTTTAAAACTCTCCAAAAACTTCGTATTGAAATCCCCACTGCGGAACGCCTCATTACGCATTAACTGCTGATGAAACGGAATCGTTGTACGAATCCCCTCAATAACATACTCACTCAACGCCCTGCTCATCGTATTAATCGCTTCTTCGCGGGTACGCGCAACTGCAATGATCTTAGCGATCATCGAATCGTAATACGGAGGAATACTGTACCCCGCATACACATGCGAATCTACACGAATACCATGTCCACCCGGCTGATGCAACACAGTAATACGACCCGGAGAAGGCCGGAAATCATTATATGGATCCTCAGCATTGATCCTGCATTCTATTGCGTGACCTTGTGGCTGATAATCCTGCCCGCTGATGGCTTCGCCGGCGGCTATCTTAATCTGTTCTTTAATAAGATCGAAATTGGTAACCTCTTCGGTAACACAGTGCTCAACCTGGATACGGGTGTTCATTTCCATGAAATAGAAATTCCTGTGTTTGTCTACCAGAAATTCTATCGTACCCACGCTTTCATAACCGATCGCCCCTGCAGCTTTCTTAGCCGCTTCGCCCATCCGATGCCTGAGCTCGGGAGTCATGAACGGTGAAGGAGACTCTTCAACAAGCTTCTGGTGGCGCCTTTGTATGGAGCAATCTCTTTCGCTGAGATGACAGATCTTTCCGTATCTGTCGCCCGCTATCTGAATTTCGATATGTCGTGGTTCTTCCACGAACTTCTCCATATAAATACCGTCGTTCTTGAATGATGCGGCAGCTTCAATCTTTGCTGTCTCATAATTCTTTTCCATTTCACTTTCTTCCCAAACAACACGCATCCCTTTTCCACCACCACCGGCCGTTGCTTTGAGAATGATGGGATAGCCAACATCTTTTGCAAGGCTCTTCGCTTCTTCAACACTTGTTAAGAGCGACTCACCTCCGGGCACAACAGGAACGCCGGCAGCGATCATTGTTTCCTTGGCGGTCATCTTATCACCCATTGCTTTTATCTGCGTAGGTGTGGGACCGATAAATTTGATATTATGTTCACCGCATATCTCTGCAAACTTTGCATTTTCTGCCAGAAATCCGTAGCCCGGGTGAATGGAATCGGCGTTGGTAATTTCCGCAGCCGCCATGATATGAGGAATGTTGAGGTACGAATCGGCGCTGGCTGGTTTTCCTATGCACACTGCTTCATCTGCAAACCTTACATGCAAACTGTCTTTGTCTGCTGTTGAATAAACCGCTACCGTTTTAATGCCCATCTCCTTGCACGTACGAATTACGCGCAACGCGATTTCCCCCCTATTGGCAATCAATACTTTTTTTAACATCTTTTGAATTCGTTTGGTTGTCGGATGACTTACAACGGCTCAACGAGGAACAGCGGCTGATCATATTCAACAGGTGAAGCATCATCGGCAAGCACCTTCACGATCCGGCCCTTCACCTCGCTTTCAATCTCGTTAAATAATTTCATGGCTTCGATAATGCACACCACCTTGCCTGTTGTTATTTCATCTCCAACTTCCACGAAGGGTGGTTTACCCGGTGTGGCGCTGCGGTAGAACGTGCCGATCATCGGGCTCTTGATAGTAATGAGGTTGTCTGTAGCAGAATCTTGCGCCGGCTTTGGTCTTATCACCCGATGCTGCCGGACCAGCCTGAGGTGCCTGGGCGGGAGCCGCCTGGTAGGTCATTTGCGGGAGCTGCTGTGGTGCTGCGAAAACCGTTTGGGCAGCTTCCTCTTTTTGTTTGATGGTTAACTTAAATCCTTTCTCTTCAATCGAAACTTCGCCAATATTAGATTTATTGATCAGCTTGATCAACTCCTGAATTTGTTTGAAATCCATCTGAAACTCGGTTTTTATAAAAGATTCTTGCTGAAACAGCGGCTAAGATAAGAATTTACAATATTCAGCCTTCATTCTCATTTATTTAACCCTCTCAACGTACTCCCCTGTTTTTGTGTTGATGCGAATAAGTTCGCCTTCGTTAACAAACAGCGGAACGTTTACGGTGGCCCCTGTTTCAACGGTAGCGGGTTTTAGCGTACGTGTAGCGGTGTCGCCTCTCAAACCAGGCTCAGAGTAAGTAACCAGGACAACGATCTTATCGGGAAGTTCCACGCTCATCGGCAGTTCAGTTTCAGTATTGAACAGAACTGAAACTTCCTGACCATCTTTCAGGAACTGGGGAGCATCAACGAAACTTTCTGCAAGTGTAACCTGCTCAAAAGTTTCAGTATCCATGAAGGTGAAACCGGAATCGTCTTTATACAAAAACTGGTAATCTTTTCTTTCTACTCTCACGGGGTGAACGTTGTCACCCGAGTTCCACGTATGTTCAATAGAACGGCCGTTATCCACACCTTTAAGCTTTGCCCAAACTTTTGCGGCTGCACGTGCGGTCTTGTTTTGTCCGAATTCCACAACGGAGTATAAGCTACCGTCGAGTTTAAGGATCATGCCTCTGCTGATATCGGCTGTAGTTGCCATATTTTACTCTTTAATTTAAACCGATTTTTAACTAACGGACGGCAAAGTTAAGGGTAACAATCAATACATTTGTAGCCAAAAAATAGCGATCCATGAAGGCTTGGTTTTTAATGTCTTTTGCCCTGGTAGTTTTCGGTTTTGCATCAGCTCAGTCTGGCAATCCTCCCTATAAACAAAACAGGAAACTCCCGGTTTTCGACATAGAAACCGTGAGTAATGGTGTGTATTCTACCGCTAAATTGAAGAAAAACACCCCTTCCATCATTATGTTCTTCAGCCCGGGCTGCGATCATTGCATTCACCAGTTCGAGGCGATGCAGAAGAGAATGACAGAGTTCAAAAATTTCCAGATCGTAATGGCTACCTATCAACCCATCGAAGAATTAGCCGCGTTCAATAAGAAATACCAGATCCAGAAGTACCCTAATATCATTACCGGCCGCGATGCCAACTACTTCCTTCCCCCGTTCTACGAGATTGCTAACTTTCCTTACATGGCATTTTATGACAAGAGTCAGAATCTGATTACTACGTTTGAAGGAAATCTCAGCGTGGATGAAATGCTCAAAAAATTCAAATAACCGGCTGCAGGCCGTACATACAAATCATATATATTTGGTATAACCTTAATACCAAATATATGCCGCTGAAATCATTCCTGCTCTGCGGAGCAGTGACCCTCTTTACACTAACCATTAACGCACAAGACTGCACAGGATACTATTTCCTCCAGAACAACAAAACCATCGAAATGGCCATTCTGAATAAGAAGGGCGAGCAATCTGCGAAGCAGGTATACACTGTATCAAACGTAAATACTTCAGGAAGCTCGGCCACCGCCAACCTTGAAAGTGAAATGTTCGACAAGAAAGGAAAGTCGATGGCCAAAAGCAAAGCCAATATCAAATGCGATGGCGGAGTAATGATGATAGATATGAAAATGTCGATGCCGCAGCAACCCGGTACTGAAATGGATGTAAAGGCCGATGACATTTACATGGAGTATCCCAACAATATGAACGTTGGCGATAATCTTAAAAACGCTACCATGCACCTCGACTGGGACAACAAAGGAATGAAGCAGTCGATGGATATGGAAGTGTTCGACCGCAAAGTGGAAGGCAAAGAAAAAATCACCACGCCCGCGGGCAGCTGGGATTGCTACAAGATCTCTTACAAGAGCAAAACGAAAATCAAAACGATGGGAATCGGCGTGCCAATGAATATTGATGGAGTTGAATACTTCGCACCTGGTTTCGGCATTGTAAAAACGGCAAAGCAAACACGGCGGAACCGAAATCATCGCGATCAGGTAATTATTTTCCAGAACTCATCCACTCGTTTTTCCCAGCTATTCGCTGATGCGATTTCCATGCGCGCGATTTTCTTATTCATCACGTTCTCCTCAATCGCCTTGTCGATCAGCGCAATAAAATCATCGTGCGAATCAGCGATGTACGCATAGCTGCCGAACGAACTGAATATCGCTGGAGAAGTTAGTGGCGATAACCGGCTTCCCGGCTGCCAGGTACTCATTTATTTTTAACGGGTAGATGCTTGCTGTGAGCGTATTTATTTTGTAAGGAATGATGCAGCAATCAAAATACTGTAAATAAGCAGGGAGTTCCTCCAATTTCCTGGCACCGGCGAATACAACATTGGGTAACGATTTCAATGCACACATGCTCATCAGTCGACACAGGCCCAATCATAAAAAGTATCTTTTCGTGGTGATGCTTCGCAAGTTTGTATAACAAATCAAAGTCTGTCCTGTATTCGATGCTTCCGGTAAATCCGATAATTTTTTTGTCTCCGAAATTCATGTCTGGCGGCCGGCTCAATACGTCAGTCGCGGCAGTATTAAAAAGTGCAACGTCGGCAGCATTGGGATGAAAATGTACATTTGGAGAGAAAGGCGATTTCAGTTTTGTCAGTTCGCGCGATGTACACAACACAACGTCCGCGTTTTTTACAATCTCATTTTCCAGCCGGACACCGTGTTTCGCAGTGTAGGGCACCTGTGAAATATCGTCCATGCACTGATAAATGAAACGCGCCGGCCGTAGATCTGTTGGAATTGTGCGGAGAAAAAACGGATCGAAAAAGTTGATAAAAATGTATTCCCTGATGTGGTTGCGCGCGATAAGCTTTCTAAGCGTTTTGAGAAGAATCGAATTGTTTACAGCAGAAAGTCTGTCATAAATTTTCCCTCCAGGTAAAAAGTTAATCGGGTAAACGAGCGGAGGAGTTAACACCCTCACGTTCTGGTCGGTGTATTCTTTTGCGCGCCTTTTCCCTCACTGATAAAATCCTTGAAAGAATACGGATGTTCGATGTAAAAGACGCGGTTATTTTTCGCGAGTTCTTTAGCAAGTGAGGCAGCCGGCGACGAGATCGGAGCATCCCACCGCGAAAGTGAAAAGCAAACAACGTCAATATCCCTGCTGATCGAAGATAAACTCACCGGCATATAAGTTAAACGTTGGAAGTAATTTATCCTTATCCGATATAATGGCTTTATTAGCCGGAATTTTCCAGTCTATTCCCAACTGCGGATCGCTGTACAATAAGCCTGATTCGCTTTCACGGTTGTAATATGCGTCGCATTTATAAAACACTTCGGCAGTTTCACTGATCACGGAAAAGCCGTGGGCAAATCCCTTGGGAATAAATAACTGCTTTCTTATTATCGGATGAAAGTTCAATAGAAAACGTTTCACCGAATGTTGGAGAGCCAGTTCGCAAATCCACGACAGTATCAATGATCGCCCCGTTCAACACCCTTACCAGCTTGCTCTGAGCATAAGGCGGTCGTTGGTAATGCAATCCTCGTATTACACCATATGAGGATTTCGATTGATTGTCCTGCACAAATGAAACGCCGATATGATTTTTCCTGAAATGATCTTCGTTATATGATTCGAAAAAATATCCGCGGCTGTCTTCCAGTATTACCGGATCAATTACAATGAGGCCCGGAATAGTAGTTGGCGTAAACGGCATTTAATTCAAATATTATCTTTTCTTATACTGCTGATCGTAATAATGCTGGTAATCGCCTGATGTAACATGCTTCACCCATTCATCGTTCTGCAGGTACCAGTCAACGGTTTTTTCTAATCCTTCCTGAAAAGTTACGGAAGGTTTCCATCCTAACTTAGCAGACAATTTTTTCGGATCGATAGCATATCGCAGATCGTGCCCGGGACGATCGGTTACGAAAGTGATCAACTTAAGCGAGTCACCAGGTTTGCGGCCCAGCTTTCTGTCCATTATTTCAATCAACAGGTGCACCAGGTCAATATTTTTCCATTCATTTAATCCGCCGATATTATACTTCTCGCCCGCTTTGCCTTTATGGAAAATAGTATCGATAGCCGACACATGATCCTCAACCCATAACCAGTCCCTTACATTTTCACCCTTGCCATAAACAGGTAGTGGCTTATTGTTTTTGATGTTGTTGATCATTAAAGGAATCAACTTTTCCGGAAAATGATTGGAGCCGTAATTATTCGAGCAGTTTGAAATGATAACAGGCAAATGATAGGTGTGATAATACGCCATCACCAGGTGATCGGCAGCGGCTTTTGATGCAGAATACGGAGAGCGCGGATCGTAGTTTGTTTCTTCTGTAAAGAAGCCTTCACTGCCCAGCGAACCGTAAACCTCATCAGTTGAAACCTGATAGAATAATTTCCCTTCGGGGCTATGTTTCCAGGCAATGCGCGCTGCGTTCAGCAAAATTCCCGTGCCGAGCACGTTCGTTTTCACAAATGCAAGCGGATCGTTTATAGACCGGTCAACATGACTTTCGGCGGCGAGGTGAATGACAGCATCAAAAGAGTATTTTTCAAAAAGACGATTGACGAACTGCTCATCGTTGATATCGCCTTTTTCAAAAATGTAGTTTGCTGCAGACTGCACATCCGCGAGGTTTTCGAGATTACCAGCGTATGTGAGCGCATCGAGATTTACAATCTTGTAAGAAGGATAGCTTTTAACAAACCGGCGAACGAGATGCGATCCGATAAAACCGGCTCCACCTGTTACCAGTATCGTCCGTTCGTAATTAGCCATTATAAGCTCCAGTATTCCCTGCTTTTAATTTTGTTTTTATAAATGCCTTTCAGGTCGGCAATTACGGCTTTTTCTTTGGTTATTCCTTTGAAATAGCTGTCGTCAAGATTCAGGTAATTAGTATGCGGCACGGTAATAATTACTGCATCATAATCCTTTTGCTCTTTAGTAACCAGCTTCAAACCATATTCCTCATGCACTTCTTCTACTTCTGCAAATGGATCTTCGACATCTACCTGGATATTAAATAATAAAAGTTCCTGTACGGTGTCAACGATCTTCGAGTTGCGAATATCGCTCACATTCTCCTTGAAGGTAACACCTTTAACCAGCACACGTGGTTCGTTAGAGTTTCTCAGCACATGCGTGATGATTTTTCTTGCAACATACTTTGCCATATCATCATTGATATAACGGCTTGAAGAGATCACTTTAGATTCATAGCCGAGCGCCGATGCTTTGTAAGTAAGGTAGTACGGGTCAACGCCGATACAGTGACCACCCACGAGACCTGGCTGAAACTTCAGAAAGTTCCACTTTGTGCCTGCTGCCTCAATAACATCAAAAGTGTTGATGCCCATTTTATCGAATATCATCGACAATTCATTCATCAATGAAATGTTCAGGTCGCGCTGGGTATTTTCAACGATTTTACTGGCTTCCGCCACCTTGATGGAGCTGGCGCGATGAACGCCTGCGTCCACGACCAGTTCGTATGTTTTTGCTATTTCGTCAAGGGATTCCTCGTCACAGCCTGAAACGACTTTTACCACCGTCTTCAGCGTGTTTTTCTTATCTCCCGGGTTGATACGCTCGGGAGAATAGCCGAGTTTAAAGTCGGTACGCATCTTTAATCCTGATAGCTTTTCGAGCACTGGTAAGCAGTCCTCTTCGGTACATCCCGGGTAGGTCGTAGATTCATATACCACGTAATCACCTTTTTTGAGCACCTTTCCAACTGTTGTAGACGCACCAATCAGGGGTTTAAGGTCGGGAACGTTGTATTTATCTACCGGCGTAGGCACCGCAACAATGAAGAACTTTGCTTCTTTCAAAACATTCGAGGTCGTTCGTGAAAACGATGTCTCTTCCTTCAAATTCCTTCGCCTCAACTTCCTTGCTTGGATCCTGTGCATTACGCATCATTTCAATACGTTTTGCGTTGATATCGAATCCTATAACTGATATATCTTTTGCAAATTCTAAGTGCTATCGGCAATCCTACATATCCCAATCCTATCACGGCCAGCTTTGCCTTTTTGTCCACTAATTCCTGATACATGTTCGTCTTTTTTAAGTTTTCTAAGGTATTATTAAGTTGTAAATGGTTAAAATCAAACCATTAACGCTTTTCCCGTCAGGTAATTTTACATTCTGCTGATAAATTCTTTCGGAAGCTTATGCAGATCCGCTTCGGGCAAACGCTTTGAAGTAATCGTAGGTACGGGCAAGGCCGTCCTGGCGGCTCACTTTTGGCTCCCATCCGAGCAGTTTCTGAGCCCTGGTGATATCGGGCTTCCGCTGCTTGGGATCGTCCATCGGCAGCGGTTTGTAAACTATTTTTTGTTTGCTTTTCGTGAGGGTTAATATCTCCTCGGCAAAGTCTTTCAGGCTAATTTCTTCGGGATTTCCCACGTTAACGGGCAGATGGTAGTCGCTCATTAACAGCCGGACAATCCCTTCTACCAGATCATCTACATAACAAAACGAGCGGGTTTGGCTGCCGTCACCAAAAACGGTAAGGTCCTCACCTCTTAACGCCTGGCCGATAAATGCAGGTAGCGCGCGGCCATCGTTTAGCCTCATGCGGGGGCCATATGTATTGAAAATCCTGACGATCCTTGTTTCGAGGCCATGAAAATTATGATATGCCATGGTGATGGCTTCCTGGAAACGTTTTGCTTCATCGTACACCCCGCGCGGACCAACCGGATTCACATTGCCCCAATACTCTTCAGTTTGCGGATGAACGAGTGGATCGCCATATACTTCCGAGGTGGAAGCCACGAGGATTCGTGCTCCTTTTGCTTTCGCAAGACCCATGCAATTGTGCGTTCCCAGCGAACCTACTTTCAGGGTCTGGATCGGAATCTTCAGATAATCGATCGGGCTGGCAGGCGAGGCGAAATGAAGAATATAATCGAGTTCACCGGGAACGTGTATGAAACGCGATACGTCGTGATGATAAAATTCAAATTCCGGGAAGTTTGAAAAGGTGCTCAATGTTTTCGAGATCGCCGGTAATCAGGTTATCCATGCCCACAACGGAGTAACCGTCTTTTATAAACCTGTCGCACAGATGCGATCCTAAAAATCCGGCTGCGCCGGTTATCAATACCCGTTTTGCTGCCATACTACTTATTATTTTTTGCGCCCGATGTTGGTGCTGCCGGAGCTCTGCCTATACTTTCGTAATGAAATCCAAGTTCACGGACCGCATTTGTTTCAAAAAGATTGCGGCCGTCGAATATCACTTTATTTTTCATTGCCGTAACGATCTTCAGGAAGTTCGGTGTTCTGAATTCGTTCCACTCAGTTGAAATGATGAGCGCATCGGCACCATCAAGACATTCGTATTGATTTTCGGCATACGAAATTTTATCACCCAGCTGTTGCTTTGCATTATTCATCGCCTCAGGATCGAATGCAGAGATACTTGCACCTTCGGCAAGCAGCGCATCAATCATATAAAATGCCGGCGCTTCACGTATATCGTCGGTATTTGGCTTGAACGCAAGACCCCACAATGCAAATTTTTTATTCTTCAGATCGTTATTGAAATAGTTCTTGATTTTAGGAAGAAGATGAAGTTTCTGGTTATCGTTCACCTTCATAACGGCTTCGAGTATGCGAAATTCGATACCCATTCTCTTTCGATGCCCGCGACAAAGCCTTTACATCTTTTGGAAAGCAACTTCCTCCATAGCCTATTCCCGGGAAAAGAAAACGGCGGCCTATTCTTTCATCTCCACCAATTCCTTTTCTTACCATATCTACATCCGCGCCCATGCGCTCACACAGTTGGGCAATTTCGTTCATGAACGAAATCTTAGTTGCAAGAAAAGAGTTTGCCGCATATTTTGTAAGTTCAGCGGAACGCTCATCCATGAATATGATCGGATTACCCTGTCGCACAAAAGGAGAATAGAGATCATTGAGTATTTTTCTTGCCCTTTCCGATTCTGTTCCGATCACCACCCTGTCGGGTTTCATGAAATCATCTACAGCAACGCCTTCACGCAAAAATTCAGGATTCGATACTACATCAAATTCACCTTTATAATTCTTCGCAATTTCGTTGCGCACTTTTTCTGCAGTACCTACAGGCACAGTGCTTTTATCAATAATTACTTTATAATCTTTGAGAATAGGACCCAGATCTCTTGCAACAGTCAACACATATTTAAGATCAGCTGAACCGTCTTCACCCTGCGGAGTTGGCAGGGCAAGAAATATAATTGCCGCATCGCGAATGCCATCCGCGAGCGATGTAGTAAAACTTAAGCGCTCTTCACGAAGATTACGAAGAAATAATTTTTCGAGTCCTGGTTCGTAGATGGTGATCTGTCCGTTAGTTAGCTTGTCGACCTTCACCTTATCGATATCCACGCAGATTACATCGTTACCTGTTTCAGCGAAGCAGGTGCCGGTAACCAATCCAACATAGCCGGTTCCAACAACAGCAATTTTCATCAGTATTTTTTATTTAGATCTGTTAACGTACTCCAGCACTTTAGCGGTAATAAAAGCTAGCTGATCATTGTCCATCTCTGTATGCATCGGCAGCGATATCACTCTCTCGGTTAACCAATCGGTTACTTTCAATTCATAATTCTTTCCACCGAATTCATCAAACATCTTCTGCCTGTGCGCTGGCACCGGATAATACAGCATCGATGGAATATTGTGCTCAGCCAAAAACGCATTGAGACCATCGCGGTCAACATCGTTTAATGTGAGCGTATACTGGTGGAACACATGAGTGGAAAACTTAGAGCGGAAGGGCGTGGTGATTTTTGGATGATTAGCAAATGCCTTGTCATAATAATCAGCCACTGCTATTCTTGCTTTTATATAATTGTCGAGATGCTTCAGCTTTACATTTAGCACTGCAGCCTGCATCGTATCCAGGCGGCTGTTGCAACCCACGAGATCGTGATAGTATCTTTTGCTTTGGCCGTGGTTGGCGATCATTTTCAGTTTTGCGGCGAGATCGTCGTCGTTGGTGAAGATCGCTCCGCCGTCGCCGAAGCAACCAAGATTTTTTGAGGGAAAAAACGAAGTTGTTCCGATTGTACCGATAGTGCCTGTCTTTTTTGTTTTACCGTCCGGCCATCAGGAAGTCGCTACCGATTGCCTGCGCATTGTCTTCAATAACAGGAATGTTATGTTTCGCTGCAATAGCCATTATAGCGGCCATATCTGCGGCCTGTCCGTACAGATGCACGGGAACGATTGCTTTTGTTTTTGGCGTGATGGCTTTTTCTATGGCAACCGGATCGATATTGAATGTTTTGGGATCTACTTCAACGAAAACGGGTTTCAGTTTAAGCAATGCGATGACTTCTGTAGTGGCAATAAAAGTAAATGATGGTGTAATTACTTCGTCGCCTGGCTGCAGATCCGAGCGCCATCAACGCGATTTGTAATGCATCGGTGCCGTTGGCACAGGGTATAACATGTTTGACATCCAGATAGGCGGAAAGTGCCTGGGTGAAGTCCTGAACGGGCTTGCCATTTATGAACGCGGCAGTGTCGAGAACGTCCTGCAGGGCAGTATCGATTTCAGGTTTAATTTTCGCATACTGCTGCTTAAGATCAACCATTTGTATCGGCCTCATAGATCGCACGTTCATTTTTAAAAAGCGCACAAACCTACTGTAAAAAACTGGTTCAGTGAAACATCCTCGTTACATTTGCCCGTGTTCCTGCTGCTCGACAACATCATCATCCGCCTGCTGGCGGTGGCTATCCGAATCGCTTCCATATGGAACATCAAAGCCCGTCTCTGGCTGAGGGGAAGAAAAAATCTACTTGAGCGTGTGCATGAAGCCTTGAAAGATAATACAAGGCCCGTTATATGGATGCATAGTTCATCGCTTGGCGAATTTGAACAGGGTCGCTTTCTGCTTGAAAACCTCCGCAATACTTATCCGTCAACATGTATTGTCATTACGTTCTTTTCGCCTTCAGGCTTCGAAGTGATGAAAGACTATAAAGGCGCCGATTTTGTGTTTTATCTTCCTGAGCCTACGAGCAAAAATGCAAAACGGTTTATCGACATCCTGCAACCGAAACTGGTACTCTGGATCAAGTACGATTACTGGTATCATTTTCTGCATGAAGTAAAAAAGCGTAACGTCCCGTTACTGCTTGTGTCTGCTATCTTCCGCAAGCGCTATGCTTTTTTCAGGTGGTATGGGGCACTTTATAGCGAAATGCTGCGGTGTTTTACCTGGCTGTTTGTACAGGATGAACTATCCGTAGAGTGTTTAAACAGCATAGGCGTGAACAATGCTTCCGTTAGTGGCGATACGCGTTTCGACCGCGTAATAGATATCGCCGAACATTTTACAGAAGTTCCCATGATCCGCGAATTTCTCGGGAACGCACCAGCGATTGTGGCGGGCAGCACGTGGCCGGAAGATGAAGAAGAACTTGACCATTACGCAAACACTCACCCTGAAATCAAATTCATCATCGTTCCCCATGAAATCGGTGAAGAGCATTTAAAGGATATTGAAAAGCTTTTTAAACACACCATCAGGTATTCAGCGCTTACACACAATAAAACCAATTACTCAAACATTAATACACTGATCATTGATAATATCGGAATGCTGTCGCGCTTATATAAATATGCGACGATAACTTTTGTAGGAGGAGGTTTTGGCGATGAAGGTGTGCACAATGTACTGGAGGCTGCGGTGTATGGAAAACCGGTGATATTCGGTCCGGTGTTTAACCAGTTCCAGGAAGCGATCGATCTTTTGGAAGAGGGCGCTGCCTTTACAATTGATAATGCACTCGATCTTGAAAAAACACTGGATGACCTGATTACAGATCACGA
This sequence comes from uncultured Chitinophagaceae bacterium, assembly GCA_963782225.1. Classification (GTDB taxonomy): domain Bacteria; phylum Bacteroidota; class Bacteroidia; order Chitinophagales; family Chitinophagaceae; genus Flavitalea. The sequence goes on along the minus strand of CAWAIQ010000004.1, from coordinate 2,156,013 downwards.
GTTGTACCGTGAGTGTTGTGAAGCTGCAGAGAAATATGTGATGGTACACAAGGGAGCCACCCAGAAAATACTCGGCTATATTCAGGCAGAAACGTCTTTTGATGAGCTGATAAAAGTGGCGCGTAGTGTCTTTATGCTCTTCCCATCCGAGTTTTACTTTCAATTCGCGTTCGATCCAGTATTCTGCTTCTGCAAAAATTCGGAAGCCATTGATGGTCTTCAGACTTCTTTCGTACATCACCTCGTCACCTCTGAATAATTCGTTGATAAAAATGTGACGGTCATTAATGCCGATCGCTTTCTTGAGATCTTTAATTGGATAGTCGGCAACAACGTGACCTACTTCCACTTTCGCGTCTTTTAACTTATCGTTAAGCGACGCATCGCGAAGACCAAGCATTTCGTTGATCTCTTTTGAAGTATGCTGTTGTGCGAGTGTCGGTATTTCTGTAAGGGGATCGAATTGATACTCCTGCGGGCGTGGGCGTTTTTGAACAGGTTCAGCTACTGGTTCCTCAGTAATAACCGCCTCGGGTTGCAAAACCTGTGTTTCCTGGTAGCGCGGCTGTTCGGTCTTCGGCTGATATGCCTGGTGCGAGGTGGGCATCACTACAGACACCTTGGAACTGCGGCTGACGGGAGGTTGCGCGGATTCAAGCTTCATCAGTTCGCGCTCAATCAGAAGAGTGGTAGCCAATAGTTTCGACGAATCAGCTCTTTGATCAAATTGTTCTTTTAACTTGCCGATAAGTTCTGCTAAACGCTCCATAGGTTTGAGTGGATAGATTTAGAATGATGGGTTTATATAAAGTTAACAATTTTTGTACCTAATATTTGTTTGACGGTTGGCTTCAGTCATATCGCGGCACTTCTCAGAAAGGATATATTGCTTGAAATACGTCAACAATATACATTCTACGGCATTCTGCTCTACGTAGCCTCCACCATTTTTGTGCTTTATTTAGCAATGGGCAACCCGGATGCGGCAGTTTGGAATGGCCTATTCTGGATGATTCAGCTTTTCATTTGTGTTAATGCAGTGGCAAAAAGCTTTTTGCAGGAGAGCAGTGGACGCATGCTCTATTATTACAGCATTGCCGGCGCACGTGACTACATCATCGCGAAATTAATTTTCAACGCACTTTTAATGGTGGTGATGAGTGTTACCAGTTTGCTACTTTTCAGACTGTTGATGGGCGACGTTGTGCGGCACCCGTGGAGATTTACCGGTATCGTTTGCCTTGGCGGCATCAGTTTAAGTCTTGTGTTTTCGTTTCTATCTGCAATTGCGGCGCGGGCACGCCAGAATGCAGCGATGATCGCGATTCTTGGCTTTCCGCTCATCATTCCACAGATATTAATATTGATGCGCATCTCGAATGCTGCCTTTTCTGACGTTATCCAGGCGGGTCTGGGTATTATGACTGCGGTGCTTGCCGGTTTTGATGTGCTGGTTGTTGTGCTCGCTATTATCCTGTTTCCTTTTCTCTGGAAAGATTAAAAGTGAAAAAATGAAGCCCTTTACCCTAATTTTGCGAACCCGATGATAAAATCGCCTGATGCATGCGCTGGTGGAAAATTCTGACAATTGTTTTATTGCTATATACCTATATCGGTGGAATGTTAATCACCGTGCCTGATCTTGGCAACCTGCAGCAAACAATCCGAAATGCCTTTTTTCATATTCCGATGTGGGCCGTTCAGTTTGTAATGCTCACCATCTCTCTCGTTTATTCCATCAAATTTTTACGCAAGCCGAATCCTGTTAATGACATCTACGCAGTAGAGTTTGCCAGGACGGGTACCGTCTTCGGCGCGCTCGGACTGGTAACAGGAATGGAGTGGGCTACGTACACGTGGGGTGCTTCATGGAGTAACGACCCGAAACAGCTGGGTGTGGCGGTGGCAATGCTTATTTACCTCGCTTATTTTATATTAAGAAACTCGATGACGGATCTCGATAAAAGGGGACGCATCGGCGCCGTGTATAACGTGTTCGCCTTTTTCATGTACATACCGTTAATACTGATCATGCCGCGGATGGTGGAATCACTTCATCCCGGAGGAAAGGGCGTTGATGGAAATCCCGGCTTAAACGGCGACGACCTGAACACGGCTATGAAATATGTGATTCGTCCTGCTTACATCGGTTGGATATTGCTTGGCATCTGGATAACCACTTTGAGATTACGACTCTATGTTATCAACGAAAAAAACCAATCTGCTTAGATGAAAAAGATATTGCTCAGCATTACTGTTTTATTCCTTGCATTATTCGCACAGGCGCAGGATTCGCTCGTGGTAAATGCAGAAAGAGAAGCAACCGGGCTGCGTGCCGAAGGAAAGGTTTACGTTGTTTTGGTTGTGGCTGTTACGATTCTAGTTGGCTTATTTATTTACCTCATAACTCTGGACAGAAAAATCTCAAAAATTGAGCGGCAGTCGGCCAATGGCACCCGCCAATAATTACTTACCACAAAAATCTTACTATGTCATCACATCAGGATTACAGTTTCTTTGGAGCGGTAGAAAAAAGTTTTGATAAGGCAGCTGCTTTTACAAATTGGGATCCGGGTGTGCTTGAACAGATCAAGCAGTGTAATGCGGTGTACCGAATGCATTTTCCGGTTAAAGTGGGCGACAAGATCGAAGTGATCAAAGCGTACCGTGTTCAGCACTCGCATCACAAAACGCCCTGCAAAGGCGGTATCCGTTTCGCAACAAACGTAAACCTTGATGAAGTGATGGCACTTGCCGCACTGATGACCTTTAAATGTGCTATAGTGAATGTTCCGTTCGGCGGAGCAAAGGGAGGTATTACAATCGATCCGAGAAACTATTCGGTATACGAACTTGAAAAGATCACGCGTCGCTACACGGCGGAACTGATCAAGAAAAACTTTATAGGACCAGGCGTTGATGTGCCGGCACCCGACTACGGCACCGGAGAAAGGGAGATGTCGTGGATCCTGGATACTTATGCAAGCATGCGCCCGGGTGAAATTGATGCATTGGGTTGTGTTACCGGCAAACCTGTGACGCAGGGCGGTGTCCGCGGAAGAAGAGAAGCAACAGGTCTCGGTGTCTTTTTCGGCGTAAGGGAAGTGTGCAAGATGAAAGACCTGATGGATAAACTGGGATTATCAACAGGTATCGAAGGAAAAACCGTTGTTGTACAGGGATTAGGTAATGTGGGATACCATAGTGCGAAATTTTTCGAAGAAGCCGGCGCAAAGATTGTGGCGCTTGCCGAATTCGAAGGTGCGATTTACAATGCCAACGGTTTGAATGTTGACGAAGTGTTCCAGCACAGGCAGAAAACAAAATCCATTTTGAACTTTCCTGGTGCAACGAACCTGGCAACAAATGGAGAAGCGCTGGAACTTGAATGCGATATCCTGATACCTGCAGCACTTGAAAATGTAATCAACGGCGAAAATGCAGCACGTGTGAAAGCAAAAATAATCGGCGAAGCAGCAAACGGACCGCTCACCCCCGAAGCCGATGAAATTTTCATTAAAAAGAATGTGCTGGTAATTCCCGACATGTATCTGAATGCTGGCGGGGTTACAGTTTCCTACTTTGAATGGTTGAAAAATTTAAGTCACGTTCGCTACGGACGGATGGAAAAACGATTTACCGAAAACCTGAACTTCCAGTTGCTTTCTCAGATGGAAAAGCTCTCTGGTAAGAAGATTGAATCAGGTGAGAAGGACGAAATCATCCAGGGACCAGATGAAATTGACCTGGTGAGAAGTGGTCTTGAGGAAACGATGATCAGTGCTACGCATGAGATTATTGATTGCTGGAAGAAGAATAAGGCTATTCCGGATATGCGTACGGCTGCGTATGTTGTGGCGATTGATAAGGTTGGAACCAGCTACGCTGAGTTAGGCATATTCCCGTAATAAAGTGAACCCACCCCTGGCCCCTCCCTCAGGGAGGGGAATTTCTTTTTTAAGACGCATTTTTTGTTAACCGCCCCAGGCGCTATTTCTCGTAATCGGGCATTTCAACAATTGTCGCAAGAGTTGCATCTTCCTTGCGGAACGCCATGCAATGCGTTCCATTTGTAATCACAAGATATTGCACGGGCATCGCTATGTTATAACGTAAAACCTGCGTAAGCACTTCTTCTTTTAACGGCACATCTGTGGATTTACATTCAACCATCATCCATGGCTCATGCGATGTACTGTACACAAGAATATCAAAACGTTTTACCATCTCCCCGACCATGATCTTTTTTTCAAGCGCAACTAACGTGGCAGGATATTGTTTTGTACGAACGAGGTAGTTAACAAAATTCTGCCGCACCCACTCTTCCGGCGTAAGCCGCAACCATGTTTTGCGAAGTTCATCAAAGATCATCTCCCTGTCGTTTTCCTTCTTCATTCTGAACTGATGCGCAGGGTAGTGTATTTTGATCATTACCTTAAAGTTTGTACTTTCTCCATCGATTAAATGTACTCAGTTACGATGAAACCCCGCATATCATGAAGACCAAAGAAGAGATAGTCAAAAACTGGCTGCCCCGATATACCGGCGAAAAGATAGAAAACTTTGGAAAGTATTTACTCCTTACCAACTTCAGTCACTACCTGCAACTCTTTGCCGACTGGAATGGCGTGAAGATAGCCGACGCAACGAAGCCGATGCAGTGCGCCACTGCGGGTGATATTACACTCATTAACTTTGGAATGGGTTCGCCAACTGCTGCAACGGTGATGGATCTGCTTACAGCCATTTCACCAAAAGCTGTACTCTTCCTTGGAAAATGCGGCGGATTAAAGAAACGAAACAACCTCGGCGACCTTATCCTTCCGATAGCAGCTATAAGAGGTGAAGGAACATCACTGGACTATTTTCCACCTGAAGTGCCCGCTCTCCCTGCCTTTGCTTTGCAGAAAGCGGTGTCAACAACCATTCGCGATTATGGAGTAGATTACTGGACAGGCGTAGTGTATACAACGAACAGACGCGTATGGGAACACGATGACCAGTTCAAAGCTTATCTTCAAAAGATACGAGCGTATGCGATAGATATGGAAACGGCGACAATTTTTACCGTTGGATTTTTCAATAAGATACCGACAGGGGCATTGTTACTAGTGAGCGATCAGCCTATGGTGCCTGAGGGTGTGAAGACGGAAGAAAGCGATAAATTGATCACCAGTGAATTTGTGGAGCGCCACATCAAAATCGGTATCGATTCGCTTAAGCAACTTATGAATAACGGAAAGACAGTAAGACATTTGAGATTCTAAATAATACAACGCATTTTATCCATCCTCTTCTCGAAATAAAAAATCTTCAGATCGATTTTCTGTCAGAATCCGAAAAGGTTACTGCCATACAAAACGTAAATGTCACTATCAATAGAAATGAAATTGTAGGCGTTGCTGGCGAATCTGGATCCGGGAAGTCTGTCACTTCTCTTGCTATTCTGAGGTTGCTGGCTGGCACGGCGAGATTTGTAAGCGGTGAAATCCTGTTTTCACCAGACGGATTGCGCCAGGTTGACATTCTGAAACTTGCTGAAAAAGAGCTGAGATCAATTCGCGGCAAACAGATCGCCATGATCTTCCAGGAGCCGATGACCTCATTGAATCCTGTTTTCAGTTGTGGACACCAGGTGATGGAAGCGCTGCTGCTGCATGAAATCATTTCAGCAGGTGAAGCGAAAAAGAAAACGATAGAACTGTTTGAAAAAGTCAAGCTCCCCGACCCTGCCAATATTTTCAATAGGTATCCGCATCAGTTGAGTGGCGGCCAGAAGCAGCGCGTGATGATTGCCATGGCCATGAGCTGCAATCCTGCGTTGCTGATTTGTGATGAGCCTACCACCGCGCTTGATGTAACCGTGCAAAAGACCATACTTGAACTCATCAAAGAGCTGCAGGCATCAACAGGCATGGGGGTACTGTTTATTACGCATGATTTGGGTGTTATCAGTGAGCTCGCAGATCGTGTAGTAGTAATGTATAAAGGAGAAATAGCAGAACACGGAGCCGTGAAGAAAATATTCACTTCACCGCAACATTCGTACACAAAAAAGTTATTAGAGGTTAGCCAGAAGCTGAAGCAAAAAAACCCTTCAACACAGTTGGCAAACAACGATGTGCTGATAAAAGTGCAGAATCTTTCTGTGTGGTATCCCTCGAAAAAATCTTTTTTAGGAAAACCGCTGGACTATACACGTGCAGTGGATGATGTGTCGTTCGAGGTGTACCGCGGCGAAACACTTGGCCTGGTAGGTGAATCCGGCTGTGGGAAAACAACACTGGGCAGAGCATTGGTAAGGCTCGTGAAGCCACATGCGGGGAAGGTTTTTTATAACGGACGTGATATGCTTTCGCTGAGTGGCGGCGAGCTCAAGCAGTTCAGGAAGAATATACAGATCGTCTTCCAGGATCCATATTCATCGCTCAACCCATCGATCACTATCGGTGCGGCCCTTGAAGAGCCGTTGAAGGTGCATTTTAACCTTGGAGCGCGTGAGCGAAAGGACCGTGTAATAGAACTGCTTGAAAAGGTAAAACTCGATGCCTTGCATATGAACCGGTATCCGCATGAGTTTTCCGGCGGTCAGCGGCAGCGGATTGTTATCGCCCGGGCTCTCGCCCTTGAGCCATCCTTTATTGTTTGCGACGAATCGGTTTCAGCATTGGATGTGAGCATCCAGGGGCAAATCCTGGAGTTGCTGGCCGAGCTGAAAAAGGAATTTGGCTATACATGCATATTTATATCACATGATTTATCGGTCATCAGGCATATCTGCGACCGTGTAATGGTGATGAACAAAGGAAAAATTGAAGAAACAGGAGGAGTGGAACAGATTTATGACTCGCCGCAGTCACCTTTTACCAGAAAATTGCTGGAATCCATCCCGAATACCCTACCTTTGCACGCTTGAAAATACGTTATTGATATCAACCTGGTGCCGTAAGATCAGGTTTGTATCGGATCATCCGATTCTCCTCTCTCTGCCCCCATTGATATCATGTAGGTAAATTTTAAACAGCAGACTACATGAAGTTATCCCAGTTCAAGTTCGACCTTCCATTAAATCTTATCGCGCAGCACCCTACGAAGAAAAGAGAAGACGCCCGCATGATGGTGGTTCACCGTCGTACCGGTCAGATCGAGAATAAGCACTTCCGTGATGTGATGGATTATTTCGATGATAAAGACGTTTTCGTGGTAAATAACACGAAAGTTTTTCCCGCAAGAATGTATGGGAGAAAAGAAAAAACCGGTGCCAAAATAGAAGTATTTCTGCTCCGTGAACTGAACAAGCCAAACAGGCTTTGGGATGTTATCGTTGACCCGGCGAGAAAGATTCGTGTGGGTAACAAGCTTTATTTTGGCGAAAACGATGAGCTGGTAGCTGAAGTAATCGATAATACTACCTCACGTGGACGTACTATCAGGTTTCTTTGGGAAGGTACCGATGAAGAATTCCGCCAGATGCTCGAAATTCTGGGCGAAACACCGCTTCCAAAATATATCAAGCGCAAGCCCGACGAAGAAGATAAGGAACGGTACCAAACCGTTTACGCAAAGCATGAAGGTGCCGTTGCTGCTCCTACCGCTGGTTTGCACTTCAGCAAGGAGCTTATCAAAAGACTTGAAATAAAAGGAATCAGGTTCGCCGAGGTTACGCTTCATACGGGTCTGGGAACATTCAGACCTATAGAAGTCGAAGATCTTAGCAAACATAAGATGGATGCTGAATACTATCGTATTGAAGATGTTGCCTGCAAAGTGGTGAACAAAGCGATTGAAGGTAATCACCGCATTTGCTCTGTTGGTACTACCACCATGCGTGCAATTGAATCGTCATATACAGCTGAAAAACTTCTCAAGCCTTCAGAAGGCTGGACGAATATATTTATCCATCCGCCGTATAATTTCAATGTGGCCGATGCGCTGATCACAAATCTTCATCTGCCAAAGACGAGCCTGCTGATCATGTTCTGCGCTTTTGCGGGATACGACCTGGCTATGGAAGCGTACAAAAAGGCGATCAAGGATAAATACAGGTTCTTTAGTTATGGCGATGCTATGCTGGTGATCTAGGCGTGAAGCGTGAGATGTTAGAGGCCGGCGATGGATTCGTAAATTCTTAATAACCCCTTTACAGAGTTTTCCCAGGTGAATGACTTTACCCGTTGTAAGCCTGACCGGATCAATGATGCAGCCTGTTCCGTATTATTTAATACAAATCTTATTTGCGCCGCGATTTCTGAAGGCTTGTTAGGATCGACGAAAATCGCAGCATCGCCCGCTATTTCGCGAAGCGCAGGAATGTTTGAAGTAATTACCGGGATACCACACGCCATTGCCTCAAGAACAGGTAATCCAAAACTCTCCCTTAGCGATGGATACATAAACAACGTACTGCAATTGTACAGTTGCGGCATTTCGGATGACGGAATATACCCGGGCGCATGAAAATGCATTATCAGTTCGGGACGATTTAATTGTTGTAAAATTTTCTCGATTGCGCTTTTCGAATAATCCGCTACAACTACTGGCAGAGGGTTGCTCACCGCTGAACAGTATTCTACATATGCTTTGATACATCCAACGGTATTTTTTTTAGGCGCTGTATTGCCAAAAAAGAAAATAAACTCTCCGGGTAATTTGTATTTCTTCCTGATTTGTTCAATATCTTCTTTAGCGTACGCATTATGAAATCGTTCGCTTACGCCATTATACACCACCTCAATTTTTTCAGGATCAGTGTTGCACACCCTTGCGATTACCTCTTTTTCGTATTGAGAAACAGTGATTATTTTTTTCGCGTTCTTAATGGCACGCGGTACTACCAGCCTTCGATACAGGTTCCCTAAATCCTGGTACGCTGATCCGCCGAAAGTTGTCTTCTCCAGGTATATCACGTCATGTACCGTTACAACAAGGGGCGCAGAACAAGCATATGGAGCTGTATTCGCTGTGCAATGAAGTATATCCGGATGATATTTTTTTACGGCAGCAGGAAGCGAAATCTGTTCCCAATCGGCATACGATATTCCTTTTACTAAAACTGTTTCAAGGTTGCCGGATGCAGTCAGCCAGCCTTTGTCTTCACCATCTTTGGCAAAGAGCACATATTCATTCTTCGCATCTAGCCGCTGAAGTTGCCTGATCTGCTCCAGGGCTACCACGTCCATGCCATGCTTCGCCTTGCGAAAAATTCTTTGAGATTCAATACCTATCTTCATTATGCGAAAATCAAATCGGGTATAATATTATGAATCTTTCCCTCATCAAATTCAAAATGACCATTCTGTGTCTTTCGGCATTGTCGGCTTTCTCGCAACAAGTGATGCCACTCTACGATGGGAAGATACCGAACTCAAAGCCTGCCCCCGATACTGAACGATCAGAAACGAATGAGGGAATTTTCGTGATTCACAATGTCAGCAGGCCTACCCTGACTGTCTATCTTCCCGATCCTGCAAAGGCAACGGGAGAAGCAATTGTTGTTGTGCCCGGAGGTGGATACGGAATAGTTGCTGCAGGACATGAGGGCGTTGATGTAGCAAAACGTTTGAATGAATTGGGAATCGCTGCGTTTGTAGCTCAAGTACAGAATACCAAATGCAGAGTGGATGGAAAACCCTGAAATTGGTCCGATCCAGGATGCACAACGTGCTATACAACTCGTTCGGCTGAATGCCCGGAAATGGAACGTGAACAAAAACAAAGTAGGAATGCTGGGTTTTTCTGCTGGCGGTCACCTTGCATCGACAGCGGGCACTCATTTCAATAAATCGTACGTCCCAAAAAAGAAAGGCATCAGTTTAAGGCCCGATTTTCTTGTGTTGATTTACCCGGTGATCACATTTACTGATACTGCAACGCATACAGGTTCCCGCGATAACCTTCTCGGTCCGAAGGCAACGCCTGAAAAGCTGAAAGAATATTCAAACGAATTACAGGTTACGCCTGAAACCCCGCCAACATTTTTAGTTCACGCAAAGGATGATCCGGTGTTTGTAAGAAACACCATCCTGTTTGCCGACTCGCTTAACGCAAAGGGTGTTCCTTCAGAAGTGCTGTTGTATGAGTCTGGAGGACATGGCTTCGGTCTTGTCAATCCGACAAGCGACATCAACTGGCCCGACAGGTTGAGAGAGTGGATGAACAAACTGCCCGCGAAATAATTAATCGAGACCGAACAATCCCTTATTAAGTAACTGAAGCGTTCTCGTTTTTTCACCCGACGGCACGAGGAGTGACACGTTGTGTTTGCTTCCACCATAGCTTACCATACGCACCGGTATTTGCTGAAGGGATTCAAACAAATTTTTCAGAACATTCGGTGTTTGAGAAATTTCATTTCCTACAACCGAGATGATTGTGAAGTCGCTTTCAACACTGATCGTTCCGAAAGGTTCCAGCTCTTTTACAATCTGCTTCAGATGAACCTGGTTATCGATTGTTACCGATACCGCCACCTCCGACGTGGTGATCATGTCGATTGAAGTTTTATACTTCTCGAACACCTCGAATATTTTTCTCAGGAAACCGTAAGCCAGTAGCATACGGCTGCTTTTAATATTGATAGAGATAATTCCGTCTTTTGCAGCAACCGCTTTTACACCTGATGAGCCGGCTTGCTCCGCGATGAGCGTTCCTGCTGCAGACGGCTGCATTGTGTTCAGCAGCTTTACCGGCACTTTATAAAACTGCGCAGGCCAAATAGAAGCCGGATGAAGAATTTTTGCTCCGAAATAAGCAAGCTCCGCCGCTTCTTCAAAGCTCAGTTGTTCGATGGGCCTGGTTTTCTTTACTACACGCGGATCGTTGTTATGCATGCCGTCGATGTCGGTCCAGATTTCACAAACCGATGCACCAATTGCTGCAGCAATGAGCGATGCACTGTAATCACTTCCTCCGCGCTTAAGGTTGTCTACCTCGCCCCTGGAGTTGCGGCAGATGTAACCCTGCGTGATAAATATTTTCTTGCTTGCATGCTGGTTGAGCAATGCCGTTAATTTGTTTTTGATCGATGGAACCTGTGGTTCATCATCTGCATCTATACTCATGAATTCGAGCGCCGGAAGTAAAACATGATCAACATTATTTTCTTCCAGGAATGCAGAGAAAAGCTTTGTCGATAATAATTCGCCCTGTGCGAGAATATCTTTGCTAAGTGCTTCGCTAAACGAAATCTTGAGAATGATGTTGAGGAATTCAAAATGTTCCGAAATGATATTCTTTCCCTTGGCATGACCCTTATCAGACTTCAGAAGATCTTTGACGAACGCATGGTAATGCGCTTCGAGCTTGTCGATGTTTTCTTTGGCGAGCTGCCTGTTCCCTTCGGCCATAGCGTCGCCGATAGATACGAGTGCATTGGTTGTGCCGCTGAGCGCGCTTAGGACTGTTATCACCGGCTCATCGCCTTTAGTGATCAGTTCCATTACCTGCTGCATTCTTTCGGGTTTGCCTACAGAGGTACCGCCAAACTTCATGATCTTCATTGAGAAAAATTTTTGCGCGGCAAAGATAGGGAAAGAAGCGTGAGACAGGAGACGTGAGAGACCTTTATAGCTCTAATTGAAATTTCTCTCCTAAAAATTTCAAATCTTCAATTACCGAATTCAACAACGGTATTCCGCGCTCGAGCCGCTCGGATTCCATTTCCCTCTCGGGGTCGCCGGGAATCAACACCTGCTCCTGGCCTTCAACGGGCGTTGCTGAGCGGAAGCGTTGAATCCACTGATCCATGTGTTGCTTGAAATCGTCTGCGGGCCGGAATGCATCTATCCGCATTGCCCCGAAGAAGTGGCCGATTCCTTTACCCGGCATATTTTCCGGCATCGCCATGAAGGCTGGAAACGGAGGAACCCACGGGCCATAGTTTGCGCCACTCAGAACCGCAGAAAATATATCTACTATGGCACCAAGGGCATAGCCCTTATGGCTGCCATGCTCGCGATCTCCACCAAGCGGCAACAACGCGCCGCCGCTTTTTAATTCATGCGGATTTGTAGATTGTCCGCCATATTTATCCTGTATCCAGCCGAGCGGTGCCTGCTGGTTTTTACGCTGCAGAATTTCAAGTTTTCCATTTGCCGCTGTTGTTGTTGCGAGGTCTGCAACAAAAGCAGGCTCCTCTCCTGCAGGTATTGCCACGCAAATGGGGTTGGTACCCAGTAAGCGTTCAGTAGAAAAAGTTGGCGCCACCAAGCGGGCTTGCATTTGTCATCGCTATCCCGATCATGTCGCGATCATTCGCTTTCATCGCGTGATGTGCGGCGATACCGAAATGATTCGAGTGCTGCACGCTTACCCACCCGGTGCCTACCTGCTCCGCTTTTCGTATGGCAATATCCATAGCAAAGGGCGCGACCACCAAACCCAATCCACCATCACCATCGACAACTGCTGTCGACGGTGTTTCGTGGATTACTTTAATATTCGGCGTTGGATTGGCGCGCTTCGCCTCCCATAATCTTACATAACCGTTAAGGCGTGCAATACCGTGTGAGTCGATACCCCTGAGATCTGCACTAAGCAATGCGCGCGATGCGATCATTGCATCTTGTTCATTGCAGCCTATGTGTTCGAATACTGCGTTGGTAAATGACAATAAACGATGGTAAGAAAATACTTCTTCCGTCATCAGTTGTTATTAGAAAGGAAGATCATCAACCGGCTCGGCGATATCACTGGTTTGAGCACTTGCATTTGATGAACTATAGCTTCCGGATCCGTAGCTGCTTTCAGAACTTCCACCACTGTCTGCCCGGCTGCCACCACTACCCAGCAATTGTACCGATTGTACGCGAAGACTAAGCGATACACCCGTTGTGCCATCGTTCTTTGGATAAGTACGCACTTCGGGTGTTCCTTCAACATACACTTGTGTACCCTTCTTCAAGTATGGAGCCACGCCAGTTCTATCACTCCAGTATGCGCATTCAACCCAAATAGTCTTATCCTTCTGCACGCCCTGGTTGTCTTTAAACTTTTCTGTGTGAGCCACATTAAAGTTCATTACAGTTTTTCCGTTTACTGTATTGGTAATGCAATCCTTACCAAGATTTCCGATGACCTGTAATTTTATCATATCGATGGTTATTTAAAAAGTGAACACGCAAATTACTTGATTTGAAATAGAGAAGTCCCGCGTTTTGCCCATCTTTCGAACGTTTTATCCCCATCTTTTAACCGCTAAAATTCAAACGTGAAAAATACCCTCCTCACCCCTAACTTAAGTACCTTTGCAGGCTATGAGCCGCAATGGAAAAGTACTGGTTGCAATGAGCGGTGGTATCGACAGTACCATCTCTGCCCTTATGCTCAACGACCAGGGATATGAAGTAGTAGGCATCACCATGAAGACATGGGATTACGCGTCCAGCGGCACAAGCAAAAAGGAAACCGGGTGTTGTAATATCGACTCGTTCAACGATGCGCGTATGGCTGCCGTTCAGCATGGCTTCCCTCATTATATTCTCGATATCCGCGAAGAATTTGGTGGTTTCGTGATCGAAAACTTTGTAGATGAATACCTGGCCGGCCGCACGCCCAATCCATGCGTAATGTGCAATACGCACATCAAATGGAGAGCCTTGCTAAAGCGCGCCGATGCCCTCGGGTGCGACTTTATTGCCACCGGCCACTATGCTAAAATTCATCAGCACCATAACGGCCGGCATTTCTTAAGCCGCGGAGTCGACGACCTCAAAGATCAGAGCTATGTTTTGTGGGGACTTCAGCAGGACCTGCTTAGCAGAACCATTCTTCCACTCGGCACCTATCATAAGCCTGAGATCAGGCAGATGGCCGTTGACTATGGCTACCCCGAACTGGCTAAGAAAAGCGAGAGCTACGAAATCTGTTTCGTTCCTGACAACGACTATCGCGGGTTCCTCAAGAGAAAGATACCAACGCTGCAAGACCAGGTAGAAGGCGGAAATTTTGTGGACAAAACCGGGAATATCCTTGGTAAACACAAGGGCTATCCTTTTTATACAATTGGCCAGCGTAAGGGCCTTGAAGTAACATTTGGCAAACCGGTATATGTAACCGGTATTAAACCCGACACTAACACCATCGTTTTGGGCGATGAAGAAGATCTCAACCGCTCAGAAATGCTTGTCGGAAAATTGAACTGGATGAAATACGACGGCATCACCGACGGAATGGAAGCGGTTACGAAAATCCGGTACAAGGATGCGGGCACGTTGTCTAACCTTTACAGCGACGACCGCGGCATTAGAGTGAAATTCTATAACGACGCTAAAAGCATTGCCCCAGGTCAAAGTGCGGTTTTTTATGAAGGCGACGACGTTGTAGGTGGCGGCATCATTCAGTTGTAAGCACTTATATTCAGGCATTTAAGGCAATAAAAACATCCTTCAGGCGTTAAAATCCGTATCTATTACCGTGCTGGTTATGTTATGAAAAAATCCCGTGGAATAATCCTCTTCCTGCTTTCAACCTTCCTCTTTTTTGCCTGCAAAAAACAGGACACTTCATTCAACAATACTCAACTAGCTGACTACATGCCTCTTCAGCCAGGAAAATACATTCATTACCGCCTTGATTCGTTGCGTTTCATCGACTTTGGTCAGCGCGATACAATTGTATCCTACGACGCAAAAGATGTTGTTGATGGCCAGTTTACCGATGCGGACGGCCGTACTACTTACAGGGTGATTCGTTATTTGCGTGATCTGGCGAGTACTACCGTTGAAGATTACATCGCTCACGTCACTTATTTCGTTACACCATCGAGAGAGAGCGTTGAACTGCAGGAAAATAACCTGAAGTTTCAAAAGCTCAGGTCACCTGTAAACGAAGGTTTTAACTGGCACGGAAATACTTATCTGCCCTCTACCCCATATTATTCTGTTTACCAGTTCAGCAATGATGAAGATATACATCTGTGGAACTATACCTACACGTATGTAAATGAGCCGGTAACTATCAATGATGTTAATTACGATAGCACAGTCACGGTATCGCAGGTGGCAGATTCGTCTAACGTACCCATTGAGTTTCCCGATGGACTCGCTTACAAGAATTACTGGACAGAAATTTATGCCAGGAACGTTGGCCTGATTTATAAGGAAGTTGAAATGTGGGAATACCAGCCACCGAATTCAGGAAACCCTGGCTTCAGATCTGGCTTTGGAATTAAAATGAGCATTATCGATCATAATTAAAAGCGATGGCAAAGTTTTACGTTGCAGTCTTCCTCTGTTTACTTTTTGCGGTCAGCCTCAAAAGCGCAGCTGAGCTACACTGTAAAACTTAGGTTCAAAAAAAGCAGCGCATACTCACTGTCGCAGCCATCTGCATTTCTTTCTCAAAAAGCTATTCAACGCAGAATCAAACAGCATGTAGCGATCGATTCTACAGATCTTCCCATTAATAGTGCCTATCTCGACAGCATCGCGAATGTTCCCGGTGTTGCCATTGTAAGTAGATCGAAATGGTTCAACAGGATTGTTGTTGAATTAACGGACCCATTTGCTATAGACGTAATTAATGCATTTCCGTTTGTTGAGCAGTCGCACATAACCAGTGTGGCAATTGTTCGCTCGGATTTTGTACAGCTCAACAAAACAGAACTCAATTCAAAGAATATCGAGGGTATGCGGTCGGTTTTGGAGACGCAGGGCGTACAGGTCGATACCGTCAACTATGGCAACAACTACCCGCAGGTTCATATTCACGAAGGCGAATACCTGCATAACCAGGGTTACCGCGGACAAGGGATGACCATTGCTGTGCTCGACGGCGGCTACCTCAACTATCTAACAAATCCTGCTTTCGACAGCGTGCGCAGCAATCACCAGATTCTCGGCACATACGACTTTGTGATGAACGATAGCAGCGTGAACGAAGACAATTCGCATGGAGCGACTGTTCTTTCAATGATGGCGTCTAACCGTCCGGGAGTGATGGTTGGAACCGCTCCGAAAGCAAATTACTGGCTGTTCCGTACGGAAGATGTTGCATCAGAAAAACCGATCGAAGAATACAACTGGATCGAGGCGCTCGAAAAAGCGGATAGTCTTGGTGCAGACATGATTTCATCGTCGCTCGGTTATTATGTTTTCGATGACCCGCAATTCGACCACACTTACGCACAGAGGGATGGCAACACCACGTCGATTACAATTGCTGCCGACATGGCTGTGAAAAAGGGATTGATTGTGATGAATGCCGCGGGAAATTCCGGCAATGCACCTAACGATACAAAATATATTCTGTGCCCCGGCGACGGCGATAGCGTGATGACAGTTGGCGCGGTAAACACAAGTGGGGTTGTTGCCGGTTTTAGTTCGTGGGGGCCAAACGGCGCCGGCAGGCTAAAACCGAATATCGTTTCGGTAGGCGCCGCAGCGGTTTACATAAACAGTGCAGGAAATATAGCGTTAGGCAATGGAACTTCGCTGGCGAACCCAAATATGGCAGGCTTAGTGGCTTGTTTATGGCAAGCCTTTCCGGAGTTTTCAAATACCGACATCATGGACGCGGTGCAAAGAAGTGCGCACATGTACGCGAATCCCGATAACAGGTATGGTTACGGTATTCCTAATTTCCGCACTGCATCGTCAATTCTTCAAACTAAAAGACTGGAAAACGATAGCCTGTTGACTGCCGGATGGATAAAAACATTTCCGAATCCCTTCAAACAAATATTTACTGTATTCGTCAAGGCGCCTTCAACTGGTCGTGCGAACTTGCGGGTAATAGATTTGAACGGTCGCGTTTTATCAGAGCAGAATCTTGATGTAACCCAGGGAAATCAATACAGAGTACAAATGCGTCCTGCGGGCACAAAACGCTTTGGGCTATACCTCTTGCAATACTTCGATGGTAGAAACAGGAGAACTTTGAAACTTATTGGTTTGTAAGTAACGCGGCGAATAGCGTGTCTGCTTTTTCGTTGTAGCCTTTTATTATTTCCACTTTTATCGCTCGTAAGCGGAGTTCGTTTTGCATGAATGCGACGTTATGCTCATTTTCTTCAGCAAAAACGGAGCAGGTAATGTATAGCAGCATCGCACCTGGTTTTAGCGAAGGAACCACCTTCGACACGATCTTTCGTTGCAACGTTTTGTAATAATTTATTCTTTCCTCTTTGAAAAAATAGAGTTGTTCCGGAGTTCGTGCCCATGTACCGGAGCCCGAACAGGGAACATCAGCGACAATGAGATCAAATGCACCTTCACCTAATGTAGTTTCAGGATCGGTAAGATCGCCGACAAAAGCTTTATAATTACTGATGCCCGCACGCTCAAAACGATTATTGAGATTGTGGAGTATCGATTCACGTATATCCGACACAGTTAGCTTTGCCGTTGGTAATATATCATGCGCCATTATTGCTTTGCCGCCGCTGCCAGCGCAGCAATCCCATATCAGCGGATTGCCTGAAAGTTTCGATGATGCCTCGGAGATCAAATTTGCGGTTTTTTGAGAACTCCTATCCTGGATCACTGCTTCTTTGTCGATTTCTATGATACTTTCAACCTTCGTGGAATTTGGAAGTGCAATGCAATCTTCGCCGCAGTCTTGGTACCGGATGTTATTTGCTGCCAGCTTCTGAAAAACGACATCTTTACAAGTCGGCCGTGCCCGCAGAAAAAGATTGGGTTGTACAAGAAATGACCTGGAGAATTCCAGTGGATCAATTCCTTCTGAAAGATGTTGGTTGTAATGAAATATTTTATCAACGGATATTTTGTTCCCGTTCTTTAAACTCTCATTCTTATCTCCTTCGAAAAAATACTCTTTAACTGGCGGAATATTCTCTGAAACTGCAATGAAAGAAAGGAATCTTTCGTGATACAGATTCGAATTGATTAAAACCCAAACGGTAAAATCCATACACCATTTCGGAAATGGTTTTACGGTCGTTTGAACCCATCTGTTTATTGAGGCGAAAATAATCTTTTAACCACGCGGAGAGGGGAATCTTTCCGTCGTACCTCTTTATAATTTCAGAGGCATAACGGAGCTGGTTGTCGTACTTCATTTTACAGCTCCAATAAAGCCTTAACGGGATCTTTACCGAATAGCAGCAGTTCAGGATTTTCCAAGAACTCTTTCACTCTCACGAGGAAGCTTACCGATTCACGTCCGTCGATGATTCTGTGATCGTAACTGAGTGCCACGTACATCATTGGCTTGATCACGATCTGGCCGTTCACTACCACGGGCCTCTCCTGTATCTTGTGCATACCCAGAATAGCAGCCTGCGGAATATTAATGATTGGCGTACTCATTAGCGAACCGAATACACCGCCATTTGTGATCGTAAATGTACCACCCTGCATTTCCTCGAGCGTTAGTTTGCTGTCCCTTGCTTTTGTAGCCAACTCCACCACTTTCTTTTCGATGCCCGCCATATCAAGGCTCTCAGCATTTCTTATTACCGGAACTACAAGCCCCTTCGGAGCCGATACTGCGATAGAGATATCGCAATAGCTATGGTAAATTATTTCGTCGCCATCGATATAAGCGTTTACTGATGGCCACTCCTGCAATGCAAAGCAGCAAGCTTTTGTAAAGAAGCTCATGAAACCAAGATTAACTCCATGCAGTTCCTTGAACTTGTCTTTATACTTCGTTCTCGTTTCCATGATGCGGCTCATGTCCACTTCATTAAAAGTGGTGAGCATCGCCGTGGAATTTTTTGCTTCAACCAACCGTCTCGAAATAGTTTTGCGGAGGTTGCTCATTTTATCGCGCTTCTCGTCGCGGCTGAAAGCCGGTTTGCCAGGCACACGACCGGGATTAGCAAGTGCATTGAGTACGTCATCCTTCAGAATCTTACCCTGGAAGCCGGAAGGAGTAACGGTTTTAGGATCAACTTTTTTGTCTGCAATGATCGCCGAGGCTACCGGCGTGGCTTTTACATCGGCAGATTTTGCCGATGCCTGTTCCGTTTTTGGCGCCTCCTGTGATTTTGCCTGGCCATTTCCCGACGCTTCGGGCTGCTTAGCGGGCGCGGCCTCTTTCGCAGGCGCTTCCTTAACTGGCGCGGCTTCTGGTTTAGCGGCTGATTCATCAATAGATGCCAGCACGTCTCCTATTTTCAAAGTATCACCTTCTTTCGCCGCTTGCTTTAGGGTTCCGGCTTTTTCGGCATTAACCTCGAAGGTTGCTTTCTCACTCTCCAGTTCGGCAATTACCTCATCCCGGTCAACATATTGTCCATCTTCCTTTACCCATTTTAATAGCGTTACTTCACTGATAGACTCACCTACTGTTGGAACTTTTACATCAATCATTTTGTCAGAATTGTTCTTGCGGACTCAAATATACAAACTGCTCAGCCAATAGAATTCCTTCTAAATGCCAAACGCTGTTTCAATAATATCTTTTTGTTCCTGGGCATGCACCTTTGCGAATCCCGTAGCTGGCGAAGCGCTTGGCTGCCTGCTGATCACTCCATAATTAATTGTTTTCAGATTCATTTGCAGGAATGATGCGGCTCCCATGTTCAGCGGTTCTTCCTGAACCCAGAACCAAGTTGCCTTGTTGTATTTGTTATACAGGTGCTCGAGCTGTTCAACCGGTAACGGATATATCTGCTCCAAACGAACGATGGCCGTATCCTGTACTTCTTGTTTTTGCTGATAATCTGCGAGGTCGAAATACACCTTACCTGAACAGAATAACACCTTCTTGACTGCTGCAGGGTCTTTCACGAACGCATCATCTATCACCTCTTTGAATCCGCCGGTCATAAAATCTTTCGCGGGTGAATAACTGCCCGGATGACGCAAATTTGCCTTTGGCGAAAATTCTATGAGCGGCTTTCTGAACGGCCACGTCAGCTGACGACGCAGCACGTGGAAGAAATTCGCCGCGGTAGTAATATTTGTTACGACCATATTCAACTCTGCACACATCTGCAGCATTCGTTCCATCCGCGCACTTGAGTGCTCGGGGCCCTGGCCTTCATAACCATGCGGAAGTAACATCACCAGCCCATTCATTCTATTCCACTTCTGCTCACCGCTGCTGATGAACTGATCTATAATAATCTGGGCACCATTGGCAAAATCTCCAAACTGCGCCTCCCACAATACGAGGGTGTTGGGTGTGGCCATTGCATAGCCGTATTCAAATCCTACCACGGCGTACTCACTCAGGAATGAATTGTAAATTCTGAACTTTCCTGTGCCGCCGGGGAGATTTTTTAAACGGCTGTGCGATTTGTCCGCTACCTCATCGCGGAGTATCGCGTGACGGTGAGAGAAAGTTCCCCGTCTTACATCCTGACCGCTCATACGCACGTTTTTTCCTTCGAGCAACAAGCTGCCGTATGCCATCAACTCGGCTGTGGCCCAATCCACTTTTCCTTCTTCGTTGAATAGTTTTATTTTGTCCTGGATAATTTTCTCCACCTTTTTGAGTGGCTTAAAATCATCCGGCCATTTCATAAGGGTGTCAAATATTTTTTTGAAATCTTCTTCCGAAATGGCGGTGCTGGGAGACTGAATAAAATCTTCGGGCGTCGCACGGCGCAAACTTTTCCACCATAATTCTGGTTGCTGGTATTTATACGGAAGAGGATTTTGTTTTATGTCATCCAAACGTTCCTGCAATTCGTTCCAGAATTTTTTCTCCATCTCTTTCGCAAGGTCCTGCGCGTCTGGCTCGCCATGCTCGAGAAGATAATTGGTGTACACTTCGCGCGGATTCGCATGCTTCTCGATGAGCGCGTACAATTTCG
Organism: uncultured Chitinophagaceae bacterium; assembly: GCA_963782225.1. GTDB lineage: Bacteria > Bacteroidota > Bacteroidia > Chitinophagales > Chitinophagaceae > Flavitalea. The sequence goes on along the minus strand of CAWAIQ010000004.1, from coordinate 2,135,285 downwards.
GCTGGGTAAATTTTGGATCGTCGCCTTCGTTGTGACCATGTCTGCGATAGCAAACCATGTCAATAAAAATATCAGAATTAAATTCCTGGCGATAGCGCATGGCAATCTCGGCGCACTTCACCACTGCTTCGGGATCATCGCCGTTTACATGAAGCACCGGCGCCTGGATCATAGCAGCGATAGAAGTGCTGTAATCTGCACTACGTGCATCATCGAAATCGGTAGTGAAGCCAATCTGGTTATTAATTACAAAGTGAACCGTTCCACCGGTGAAGTATCCACGAAGATTACTCATCTGCACCACTTCGTAAACGATACCCTGGCCCGCTATTGATGCGTCGCCATGAATAAGTATTGGCAGAATTCTGTCATATTCACTTTTATACACCACATCGGCCTTTGCCCTTGCAAAACCAATTACTACCGGATCAACAGCTTCTAGGTGCGATGGATTCGGAGCTAATTTAAGGTGGATAGTTTTTCCGTTCGGCGTTTGCACTTCACTTCCGTAGCCAAGGTGATACTTTACGTCGCCGCTACCCATGGTTTGATCCATCTTGCCGGTGCCTTCGAATTCACTGAATATCTGTTCGTAGGTTTTACCAATAATATTTGCGAGAACGTTGAGGCGTCCGCGGTGCGCCATTCCTATTACCACTTCCTGTACGTCATTGTCGGCAGCAACGTTAATGATGGCATCAAGTGCTGGGATGGTTGTTTCTCCACCTTCAAGCGAAAATCTTTTCTGCCCGATATATTTTGTGTGAAGAAATTTTTCAAACATCACACCCTGGTTCAATTTCTCGAGGATGCGTTTCTTTTTTTCAAGTGGAAGCGGATTCTGAAAATTCTTTTCCATTTCGTTGGTAAGCCATGCGACTTTCTTCTGGTCGCTGATGTATTTGAACTCTATGCCAACGTGGTTTGAATAAGTTTGCCTGAGATGAGATAAAATATTTTCAAGCGTAGTTGTGCCGAGACCGATAAGATTTCCTGCGAAGAAATTTTTCTTTAAGTCCTCTTCGGTAAAACCATAGAAACCGATGTCGATGCTTGCACCACGATCTTTTCTTGGACGAATAGGATTTGTTTTCGCTTCAAGGTGCCCCTTGTTGCGATAGCCCAGAATCATGCGGTATGCGCCTAATTCTTTTTTCCAGTCAACACCATCAGTCGTTGTTTTTACGCCACTGTCTGAGGTGGTTGCGGTATGTTGACCGTTAGATCCGCCGTTCGAAGCAGCCTTGCCCGATGACACTGCGAAGTCGAATCCTTCGAAGAATTTTGCAAGTTCGGGATCAACGGAATGGGGGTCTTTTGAATAATCCTGATAGAGTCCTTCGATGAAGGAAGGATGGGCGTTCGTTATGTAACTAAAATCTTTCATAAAATTGCAACTTTGGGGGCCAGTAAACTGTTAAGGCTCAACGGATTTAAGTAAGGCCTACAAATATCGGTTAAAAATCAATGGCTAAAAAAAGCGGTTGAATAACGTAAATGTTTTTTCAATTTTGAGAGATATGATATACTTTTGCGGTCTTAAAAATTTTGACCTAAATGGCAAACCACTCGGCAACGAAAAAAGATGTACGTCAGGCTACCAAACGCAGGGATAGGAACAGGTACTATGGAAAAACGACGCGTAATGCTATCCGCGACCTGAAAGATACTAAGGATCCGAACGAAGCGGTTAAGCAATTGCCGGATGTTATTTCTATGATTGATAAGCTCGCCAAGAAGGGTATTATCCATAAGAACAAGGCATCTAATTTAAAGAGCAAGTTGACTCGCAGAGCGAAGACCGCTGCTGCGCCTGCTGCAAAAGCTTAATTATAAATACTTAATATATTGAAAAATCCCTCCATCTGGAGGGATTTTTATTTCAGGTAATTTCGTCGACTTTTAAACAGGGCAAATCTTTCGGCTCTTCTCATGCTATCATCTTACTTCAAATGCATTCTTTTGGCCAGATTACCGGCCAAAAACAGCGTGCCGAACACTATCGCTACGCTCAGGTACCCTACCCAGTTATAATTAAGGATCCGGCCCTTGCTATCCTGGACAACGATAAAACCGGCAATAACCGACGCGAGCCCCGTATATAACTGCTGAAATGACGAGTTGAAGCTCATGAATTGCCCGCGCTGCGCCGGATTCACCACGGTAGAAATCATCGCCTGGGCGGGGATATTCCTGCCGGTAGAGAACGTAAACCAGAACCCAAATACCGCCAGCACCATATAGAACGGGATTGAAGGCATGTTAGTGATGAAAAATATCGGAATCAGCGACAATACGAGGCAGATGGCGAAAATTTTAAACTTTCCGTATTTGTCGGCCAGCCGGCCGATAATAGACGACGAAATCAGCGCGCAAACACCGCCGACCATGTAGATCATAGGCGTCTCCTGCTTAGTGAACCCCACGTTAAACTCCATATAAGGATTAATAAAAGGGATAATGAGGAAGTGACCCATCATGAGAAACCCTGAAAGCAGCAACGCCATCACCTGGCTCCTGTTGCTGAATATCTCCCTGATGACCTTTTTTACATCAGGTTTGTACCGTCCGGTTTCCTCGCCCCTTTCCTCCAGGTGTACCCTCATGGGCGGCAGAAACTGATAAATGGCTCCGATAATCGGAACACCAAGGACAGCGATGAAAATAAACGGTGCGTGCCAGCTGAACTTATTAGCAAGTGCAAGACTAAACGGAACACCAAAAACGGACGCAATTGAGAACGCCATGAAAATTGTCCCCATCGCACGGCCGCGCTTTTCATAAGGAAATGTATCAGCGATAATCGATAACACCTGGGCGCCGATAAGTCCACCAAAGAAGCCCGTCAAAATTCGAGCCGCCATCAAAAAATATTCGTCGGGCGCTATACCGCAACAAAGCGTTCCAATTAAAAAGCCCGCATAGGCGAAGAGTAAAACCTTTTTTCGGTCAAACCTGTCAACATAAAAAGCGGCGATCAACCCCGACACACAGGCAGTAATAGGGTACGATGCAACGATCCAACTAAAAAACTGTGCATTGATCTGAAAATGAGGCATCAGGTAGTTACCCAATGGCATCATGATCATAAAGTCGAGGATGTGAGTGAAGTTGAGGCTTGCCAATACCAGAAGGACAATCCATTCTTTTCGGGTCATAAATTCGTCGTTTGATCTTAAAGCGGCAAGCGGCGCAAAGTTACTCTATTATTTTAATTGTTCCTCCGCCGTTGTACGAATGATACTCCCCGTTATACATTGCATCGGCCGATACTGGCCCCATCTTATAAATGCCGGTAGATACTGCGCGAACGGCGTAATAATACACTTGCTTTCCCGAGGTTAAATCGACAAATAAGTGAATTCTGTCATCGCGAACGTCGAGTGAAGTCGGGGTTTCGGCGTCTTTTATCCATTCCATTCCCGGAATTTCTTTTGTCCGTGGATTTTCTATTTCGAAGCCCGCAGGAATAATATCGGTAATAACGATATTCTCAACATCCGTATTAAATGAACGTTCAAGTACAACGCGCACAATCACCAAATCATTCTGCCTGAACTCCTTTGAATTTACAGCCCTGCCAAACCGGTCGAAGAATTGTCTTCTAACTTTAATGAAATTATCTTCCTCTTTATACTGTCCACTCGTACTGATACCTTCGGATTTCCAATAGTAATACAGGCGACCCGCGCCGGTTGTCACCAGCTGAACGTTTTTGGCTGCAGCGTCCTTCGATGAATATTTTACTTCTTTGCCATCAAACTTCGCAACCGTCTTTCCATTTACCTTAATCTCGCCAACTGCCGTTGAGTTTCCTTCCATCCTTGCCAGTTTACCCAGCGCCAATAAACTGAACGACGATTCCTGTGTGCTATACCAACTGCGTTTTTTAACCATGTCGGCCACATGACGCGCCATCAATGGTATCTGCTTATTTGCAGGGTCCACGTCGATTAACGCATTTAACGAAATGGCTTCGTCACGAATAGGCGAATAAAAACTTCCGCCCGTTTCTGGTACGGATACTTCACCTGCAAACGAACCCGGCAGCAGTTCACCATATTTCTTCTTATCACCGGCAACAGCATACGCCACACTTAGAAGGTACTTGCTATCAAGGCTGAGCATTGAAGGATTTGATTTGTAATAGTTCATTGCCGACACATTTGCGCGCGACGCTAATGCAAGCACATAAAGACTATAAGCCACCTCTTTGGGTGCAATTTTTTTGTTCTGATTACGGTTATAGTAATAGTTTATAGTCTGCTTATTCCGCAGTCGGCTGTTGATAAAGCTCAGCATAGGATTCAGAAGATTATCTTCCACATCAAAGCCGGCTTTCCGCGCCTCGATAAGAAAATGCGCAGCGTAAATAGTAGTCCACCAATTTACCGTTCCCTCATTGTCCCACAGCGTTACCGCACCGCTATATAATTGTCGCAGCTTAATTTTTCTTATCGCCTCGAGAACATTTTTATTGGCGTTGGCATTTGCATTCTGATCTGAAAGGTAGCCAGCCAGGTCACCGTAATATAGTTGGGGAAACGCTGCTGACACAGTTTGTTCCGTACAGCCATAGGGATATTGAACAAGATACTGAAGTTGCTCGGCCGACTGTAATGTTGGGTTGCGGCTTAATACCAACGTATACTTTTGAGATCCCTGCATAAAATCAAGAGCGCCGAGATTGATGTTCTCCGTTTTTCCGCCTGCAACAGCACCACTTCCTGTAACAAACTGAAGGGGTGAAGCAGGACGTACGCCAATAGCCGTTTCATTTTTAAACTTTTCACCAAGCGCATCTACATCAACAATAATTTTACCGGTATCTATGGCCGACGCAGCTGACACATAAAACGTAACGCGCGCCTCACTGTTTGGTGTTATTTCCACTTGCTGCGAAGCAATATTAGTAATGGCCAGCGGACCGGTAACCCTTATACTCGCCCTGGCAGTGGCTGCTTTCGCAGTGGTATTGGTAATTGTGACAGGGACTGATATCGAATCGCCGGGACTTAGAAACCTCGGTAACGCAGTACTGATCACTAATGGATCAGCGATTTTTACTGCGGACTCGGCGGAACCAAACATATTGTTTTTATACGCTACGGCCATCAACCTGATTTCACCACTGAATCGCGGCACAGGTATCGAAAACTTAGCCTGTCCGTCGACGTTAGTCTTAGCAATGCCACTCCAGTACGAAACGATCTGCACACGCCTGGATGGCATCGGATTCATCCGCTTTTCAAGATTCGCTTCATCACTACCGCCTGTGCTGCTCAGCCGTGCACGCAATTCAGGAAACAGGTATGGATACATATCAAATGCATCTACCTGCAACGCTCTTGGGGCGTAGAAAAAGCTATGCGGGTTGGGTGTTTTGAAATCACTTACCTGTAACACCCCGTTATCAACCGCTGCCAGGGTAACAAAACTTCCCGGGGCGGTTTTTATCATTACTTCCTGTGTTTTTGCAGACCTGGATGACTTTGCTGCAATGATTTCAACTTTGTTTAACCTGGCCGCTTCTTCCACTCTCAGGTTTTGAAAACCATGTGCAACCGTTAAAGGTATTTCGCTAATGCCATGAGGCTTTATCAATGTAGCAGTGATGAAAATATTTGGAAGATGCTCCTGTCCTATCTTGATATCAACGGAAGCACTGCGTTTCTCAGCATTTACATATTGGTACGATACTACTTTGTCCTGCTCGACGGTTACCAGCATGCGTCCGTTGAAAGGCGCTTTAAATAATATCTTCGCTACATCACCGGGCTTGTACACAGATTTATCTGTTTCAATATCGATACTTCCTTCGGTATTTACTTCAAACGAATTGTTGTCGCCTCCCCATGATCCATAGCTGTAAAAAGTTCTGCTTACATAGTCGGAAGCGCCGGGAATGGATACGCGTATTTCATAGTTACCAGGCGTTCGTGGCACAAAAGAATATGAAGTGTTTTCACCACTCACCGTAACATTCTGTTCTGAGATCAGCTTGTCGTCTTCCTGTGATTCGTACCGGAAATAACTGCCCGATCGTGCCAGAACCGTCCGGTATTCGTGCTTGATCACTTTTACGCTCGCCTGCGAGCCCAACATCAATTTTTCGCTTCTGTCCAATGCTACGATTGGGAATTTCACGGGTTGGTTAAGCGGATAATACCAGTACCCATCGTCGCCGATACCAAAGAACACTTGTTGTGTGTACACAGGAAAGCGTTGAACTTTACTCACTGGCCTCCCCGTTTCATCAAATACTGTGGTATAAAAAACGGACTCAAGCAGCCCGGTGTTCGCAAACATTGCAGGGATCTCATAGTTTTCTACCGCGTTGCCATCAGCATCAGTTTTTCCTTCTCTGAATATTTTGTCGAATGACAGTCCCTTGTTCTTTACACTAAAATCGTATTTCGAATACTTTTTAGGATTGAAGGTGGCGCTGCGCAACTGCACTTCCAATTCGTACTTCCTATTCGCTGCCGGCGGTCCAAAAAAGTTTACGGCGTTAATACTAAGTTTACCCGATTGGCCGGGCTGAAAATATTCACGGTCTAGAGTAGCAGAGACTTTTATACGATCGGGCACAAATTCTTCAATACTAAAATTCTGGGTCGCGATCAGCACATTGTTCGAAGTGTACATCTCAAGCACATATGTTCCGGTTATTGCTGAAGCTGACAGCTCTATTTGTCCCTCGGTCGATCCCTGTTCGTTCAGACTCTTTCTGAATGAACGCAGCTCTTTTCCGTTGGGTAACAAGAAACGGAAATTGACGGGCAGCGTTCCTGGTATGTTCCAGTTCCTGTCGCGAACGATGGCTGAAAAATTTATCTTTTCTCCGGGACGGTATATATCCCGCTCCGGATAAATAAATGCATCGAGCATCGAACTATTGATACGTTTGCCGCCAACTTCAAATCGCGACGTATTTACACGCGTATTGTTGAATGGCAGATAATTGAAATCACTTTCCGTTTTAGCAATAATCATCGCGGGCTTAAACCCCGCAAATTCCTTACGGGCATATGCAATTTCCGCGACTCCATCTTCATTTGTAACGGCCGTTCCAAGCACCTGGTTGTTATTGCCGTAAGCGATAACGTTAACGCCTCCCACTGATGACGCATTCTTTATTGAGTTTGCAAAAACGAAAAGTTTATCCTGGCCTTCTTTTGCGATAAGCCCAATATCTGAAACAGAAATAAAGCGGCTGTCGCTCACCCAATAGTTGTCTTTCGAACGAACTTTTATGTGGTAAATACCTTTGAAGTTGGGAAGCTTATCTTCTATGTTGAAAGAAAACAATCTGCTGCTGCCCGATTTTGGCAGCGATCTTGTATCCAGTTCCTGTTCATATATCACATCGCCAAATGACAAATTGCTTGCCTGGTAATAGTCATCTTCGTAGTATTCATCTTCACCAGTGTTTTTGTCTTGCGGATAGTACCCATATTGTTGCGCCGTTAACAGGTTGCTCTCATATATTTTCGAGATGGTTACCTTCACACGTGGCACGTTTACCAGCTTCATCTCTATCACCCTGTTCCCCTGCGATGACAGGTAAACGCTTTTATTGCTGGTAAACCTCACATATGGTTCTATTTCGCCGAAGGCCACATTATTATCAGATTGTTCGTGCAGTATGCCACCAACAATTCCGCGCAATCCCTTTTTTATAGTAAGAAGATATGATTGATCGGCACTGAAACTTTCGCTTTTCACGGCAAACCCCTCATCGGTTTGTTCGACGGTGAATTTTACTGAAGGCTCAAATTTTATAAGGGATGCAATGTTCTGCATCGACACCTGCTGGCTCGCCAATACATTTACAACCCCTGTCAGACCATCATGCTCCGCTGAAATTTCGTTGATCACCAGATTGAAAGGAGAAGGAATAGAAAACGGTGCGGCGATCGCCTCCTTTGTAGCATTTGTTCCTCCCTTCGGCACCAAACCTCTTTCGATCGATACTTTTGCCTCAAGGTCTTTATCCTGCGGTTTTACATCGGTCAACACTACCGAGATGCGGCTATCGTCGGACAATGTTGCGATAGTATAATTCAGATTATTTCCACCTGCATCGATCTTTAGTTTGTCTTTCAGCTCAGCAGGAGAAACGGGATAATTAAAATACAGATCAGCGCGCGGCACGGCGGTTCCAGCTTTGCCATCCTGCAAAGCCCACGTTATATGCAAGTCCTCCAGCTTCAGTTCCGGTGTATAGAACTTAATATCGTCACTTTTTATCTTGTTGAATTTTGTAAACGAAAGCAACTCATCTTTCAGTTCGGCTTTGAATGTAGTTGAAGGCGCGAGTGGCCGCGACGGTGAGAAAACGAGCTCGTCAGGTTGCTCCCACCTGAACTTACCTGGAATTGCCGGCGTGAACGAAATATAGTTAGTGGAATCCCATTGGTTCAATAGTGAATCAGGCACCATAGCATTGTTGAACCGGAAGGTTAAATTCGCCAGGCGCTGCACTTCACCCTTTGCGTTTGTGTGCTGTAAACTGACAGCATTTCGGTTACAGGAAAATATTAACATCACGGATAAGGCGAGGAGTAAAGCGCGCATATAAAAAGGTTAATTTACAAATGTATTTATGCTGAATGATTAAGATACTGTCGATATCTGCACTTGCGGCCCTGCTCCTGCTAATTTCACTGAATTTCGTTTTCCCCGTTGGTGAGAAGATAGAGAATATTGAATATTCTACAATCATCACCGATAATAAAGGCGAGTTAATTCATGCCTATCTTACCCGCGATGAAAAATGGCGCATGAAAACTTCGCTCGATGAAATGTCGCCGCTGCTAAAGAAAACAATAATTCATAAAGAAGACAGGTTTTTCTACTATCATTTTGGCGTTAATCCATTTTCGGTTATACGTGCCTTTGGAAAAAACATTTTCCAGATGAAGCGCACCTCTGGCGCCTCTACTATTACGATGCAGGTAGCGCGGGCAATCGAACGGAAACCGAGAACGTACGCTGGCAAGTTGATTGAAATGTTCAGGGCGTTACAGCTTGAAATGAATTATAGCAAAAGCGAGATACTCCGCCTTTACTGCAACCTGCTGCCCTACGGAAGTAACATTGAAGGCGTGAAATCGGCTTCACTGCTCTATTTTAAAAAAGATCCCGACCACCTTTCCCTCGCCGAAATAACCGCTTTATCAATTATCCCTAACAGGCCGTCCAGCCTCATTCCCGGCAGGAACAACGATATGATCGTTACGGAAAGAAACCGCTGGCTGAAAATTTTTGCTGCCGAAAAGCTATTCACGCCAGAAAGAGATTGTTGATGCACTTGAAGAGCCGTTGGTGGTATCGAGAGGTGCCGTTCCGCGATTAGCTCCTCATCTTTCACAGACATTGAAAAAGCAAAATAAGGCTGTAGTTGAATCGTCTCTCGACATGAACATGCAGCTGAAAAACCGAACAGATTGTAAAAGATTACACGCGATCGCTCCGCATGAAAAATATACGCAATGCCGCCGTGGTAGTGATTGACAATGCCACGCACCAGGTGGTGACTTACATCGGCTCGGCAGACTTCTATGATACGACCGACGGGGGACAGGTTGATGGAGCAATTGCCATCCGGCAACCGGGCAGCACGCTAAAACCTGTTTTGTACGCCATGTGTATTGACGAGGGACTCATCACCCCGAAATCAACCATCCCCGATGTAAATGTTAACTATGGCGGTTATGCGCCGGAGAATTACGATAAAAAATTCAATGGTAACGTATCAATCGAGTATGCACTTGAGCACTCTCTGAATATTCCGGCCGTAAAGTGCCTGAGTAGTTTAGGAAAAGATAAGTTCGTGCACGCGCTATCGTCGTGCAATTTTTTGCAGGTGCGCCGCGATGAAAGAAAGCTTGGATTGTCGATGATTCTTGGAGGATGCGGAACAACTTTGCTCGAACTCACATCATTGTTTTCGTCTGTTCGCGAACGATGGCAATTTTATACAGCCAACATTCTTAAAAGACGACAAGCCGGCTCGTAAGTTTCCGGTCGTTAGTAAAGCGGCCGCTTTCATGATCAGTGAAACGCTCTCAAAAATCAATCGCCCCGATTTTCCATTGAACTGGCAAAGCACTGAGCATATGCCGAAAATTGCATGGAAAACAGGAACGTCGTATGGGCGGCGTGATGCGTGGAGCATTGGATACAACAAGCGCTATACGGTGGGTGTATGGACGGGTAATTTTTCAGGAGAAGGCATTCGTGAACTGAGCGGCTCAGAAACCGCTACACCGCTACTTTTCAGGATATTCAATACGATAGACTATGATAGCGATGAAGAGTGGTTCAACCAGCCTGAAGATTGTGATATTCGAATAGTGTGCGCAGAAACGGGTATGCCGCCGTCGGATTACTGTAAAAACAGGGTGACAGACTATTTTATCCCCATGATCTCGCCGTCTCAAAACTGCGATGATATGAGGGAAGAGCTGGTGTCGCCCGATGAAAAAATCTCTTATTGCAGGAGTTGTGCGCCAACCGCCGGATATAAAAAGAAGCTATACAAGATTATATCTCCTGATATGCAGGCCTATTTTGACGGGCATAACATTGCGTACCAAAAGATACCGGTTCATAATCCCGGGTGCGAAAGTCTTTTTAAAAACGAAAAGCCGCAGATAACTTCTCCAAAAAGCGAGTTTGAATACCTCATCAGCAGAAAGGATCCGGAACCGCTTCAGCTTCAGTGCCGCGCAGGCAATGATGTAAGCCGGGTATACTGGTATATAGATAATCATTTTTACAAAACCGGCGATGCGAAGTCTTCATTATACTTCATGCCTCCTGAAGGGCCCGTTAAAATATCCTGCACCGACGATAAGGGCCGAAACAGGGACGTGTGGATAAGGGTGAAATACGTGGAAATGTAAATAACTTAACTTCGCAGCCCATGACGGAGAAGATTTTAATCCTCGATTTCGGAAGTCAATATACCCAGCTGATAGCCAGGGCAGTTAGAGAAGCCGATGTTTATTGCGAAATCATTCCTTTTCACCAGCAGATCGTGTACGACGAAAGCCTGAAAGGCATTATTCTTTCTGGCTCGCCATTCTCGGTAAACGAGAAAAATGCTCCCGATGTTGACGTTAAAGGCATGCAGGAAAGATTTGCCGGTACTCGGTATTTGTTATGGCGCCCAGCTGACAGCAAAAAAGTTTGGCGGCGAAGTAGCGAACAGCAACAAACGTGAATATGGACGGGCCCTGATGCACAAGAAACTTGAGGACGTTTTGTTGAAAGATGTACTGGAACTTTCGCAGGTTTGGATGAGCCACGCAGATACGATTCTTGAAATGCCGCCAGGCTTTGAAGTACTCGCAACAACTGAAGACATCCCATTTGCCGCTTTTAAAAAGAATGGCACCGGTCATCCTGTATACGGCGTGCAATTTCATCCGGAAGTATATCATTCGATCGAAGGAAAAAAGATTCTTAAAAATTTTCTTGTAAATATCTGCGGGTGCAAGCAAGATTGGACGCCCGCGCATTTTATTACTGATACTGTAAACAATCTAAAATCACTGATAGGCGACAGGAAAGTGATCATGGCACTCAGCGGCGGCGTGGATTCAACGGTTGCGGCAACGTTAATACACCGTGCCATTGGCGACAGATTATCCGGAATATTTGTTGACAACGGCGTGCTAAGGAAAAATGAATACGAAGAGGTACTTGAAACGTATAAATCGATTGGTTTAAATGTAAAAGGAGTAAACGCGAAAGACCTGTTTTACCGCGAGCTGCAGGGAAAATCTGACCCCGAAGCGAAGAGAAAAACAATAGGCCGCCTGTTCATTGATATTTTCCAGGAAGAAGCGAAAAAAATAGAAGGCATCGAGCTCCTCGGACAGGGCACCATATACCCCGACGTTATTGAAAGTGTTTCCGTGCATGGCCCATCTGTAACGATAAAATCGCACCATAATGTTGGCGGCTTACCTGACATCATGCATCTCGGGCTTGTTGAGCCGTTGCGTTTTTTGTTTAAGGATGAGGTTAGAAAAGTAGGCCACGAGTTAGGCATTCCTAATGAATTGTTGCAAAGACATCCGTTTCCCGGTCCTGGATTAGCGATCAGAATTCTTGGAGAAATTACGCCCGAGAAAGTAGCGTTGCTGCAGGAAGCAGATCACAGGTATACAAAAGGCTTAAAAGAACATAACCTTTACCCGCAGGTTTGGCAGGCTGGCGCCATCCTTCTTCCGGTAAAGAGCGTTGGTGTGATGGGCGACGAAAGAACCTACGAGTTTACAATCGCGCTTCGTGCAGTTACTTCAGTTGATGGCATGACTGCCGACTGGGCACACCTTCCGTATGAATTCCTGGCATATATTTCCAATGATATTATCAATAATGTTAAGGGAATTAACAGGGTTGTTTACGATATTAGCAGTAAGCCGCCTGCAACGATAGAATGGGAGTAGCCGTCTTGCTGCTGTAAATTTTGTGTTTATAATGAGAAAAAGCCCTGGGTTATTTATCACTGTTCTTCTTTGCGCGCTTGCTTTCAAAAGCATTGGGCAAGACAGCCAGGCAGTGCGTTACCAGGTAGCTATTTTTACTCCACTCTACCTCGATTCGGCGTTCGATCAAACTTCAACATACCGCTACGGCAAAGGTTTTCCGAAATACATTAATTCCGGCCTCGAATTTTATGAAGGCGCTGAGCTTGCAATTGACTCACTTAACACAGAAGGTGTTGGACTGGATGTGTTTATTTATGATTCACGTTCCTCCACATCGAGTGTGAACGAAATTATCAAATCACCGCAATTTGATAGTATAGATCTCGTAATTGGACAAGTAAATGCGAGCGAAGCGAAGAGACTTGCCAACGCCGTTGCAAAAAGAAATATTCCCTTCATCAATGCTAATTATCCGAACGACGCAGGCGTTACCAATAACCCTAATTATGTCGTTTTAAATTCAACACTGCTCACGCATTGTGCAGGTATGTATCGCTTCATTCAAAGAACATATCCTCTTGCATCTGTAGTGGTATTTAGGAAAAAAGGCGAGCAGGAAGACAGGCTGCAGAGTTATTTTGAAAGCATTACGAAAAATACCTCTTCAGTTCCACTGAAGATAAAATATGTGGTGCTGGATGAACTGTTCAGTCCCGATGATTTAAAAAAGCATCTTACTGAAGATGGTACCACTGCCTGCATTGCGGGAAGCCTTGATGTTGCTTTTGGTCAGCTCCTTACGTCGAGTTTATCTTCTCTATACTCAGATTACCCAACGGTATTATTTGGAATGCCAACATGGTGGGATGTAACCGACTTCAGCAAACCGGAATTCAAAGGCGTTGAAGTGTTTTACACCACGCCATTTTACACATCCGACAGCAACGAACTGGTCGAGAAAATTGTATCGGACTACAAATCGAGATTCTATTCCCGGCCCACGGATATGTTTTTTCTTGGCTTCGAAACCGTGTACCACTTTGCACACCTCCTGATGGCTAATGGCAAAAACCTTGGATCCAGCCTCTCAGATAAACGCTACCGAATTTTTACCGAGTTCGATATTCAGCCGGTTATCAACCCCAAAACAAACACTCTCGATTATTTCGAGAATAAGAAGCTCTATTTCGTGAAAAAAGTGAATGGAGCGGAAATTGCAGTGTACTAGCGTGAAACGTGAGGCGTGAAGCGCAAATTCTAAAAACTCCTGTTTTGTTAATCGATTTTACTGATAAAGGGCTTTATTGCTCCGCAGGTAACTTTTACATTGATCCATGGAAGCCGGTCGATAAGGCTGTGATTACCCATGGGCACAGCGATCATGCGCGATGGGGAAGTAAAGCGTACCTCTGTCATCATTATACAAAGCCGATCCTGCAATTAAGACTCGGCGACAATCCTTACGAAACGTTAGGCTGGAACGAGCCTATAGACATCAATGGCGTGAAGGTTTCATTGCATCCGGCGGGGCACATTATCGGATCATCGCAGGTGAGAGTGGAGTATAAAGGAGAAGTGTGGGTAATAAGTGGTGATTATAAAACGGAAGATGATGGCCTTAGCGGTGCATTCGAGCCGGTAAAATGTCACACGTTCGTGACCGAATCCACATTCGGCCTCCCCATTTACACGTGGAAAAAACAGTCTGAAATTTTTACTGGCATACAGGATTGGATTGTTGATAATCAATCTAACGGTAAAGCATCCGTGCTTATCGCTTATTCTCTCGGTAAAGCGCAGCGTGTATTGCGTGCCGTGATGGAGGTAACTGATAGCATTTACGCTCATGGCGCGGTGTATAACATGCACCAGGTACTATTAGAGTCCAATATTTTACCGGCAGGAACACTGCCAAACATCACCCGTGTAACTCCTGAAATGCCGAAAGAAACTTTTCGCAACGCGGTAATCATCGCACCTTCGTCCGCAGAATCATCACCATGGATAAAGAAATTCACGCCTTATAGTCTTGGTATATGTAGTGGCTGGATGCGCGTTCGCGGCAACCAGCGACGTAAAAATGCAGATGAGGGATTCGTGTTGAGTGATCATTGCGATTGGCCCGGACTGCTAAGTTCTGTACAAGCGACCGAGGCAAGTAAGGTATTTGTAACACATGGTTTTCAATCTGTGTTCAGCAGGTATCTTAACGAAGCAGGTATAGAAGCAGCTGAAATAAAAACAGAATACGGAACAGAAGACGAAGAACAAACACAGGAACTCACAAACGATACCGCGGAACAGGTACCTACTGATGAATGATACAGCGCCACATACAGAAACCGACAAAGGCGGCATGCAGCTGTTCGCTGAACTTGTATATGAGTTGGGCACGCATACAAAAACAAACGATAAGCTCGATGCGCTCGTAAGATACTTTTCGTCAGCATCCGACAAAGACAAGGTTTGGATGATCGCATTATTCAGCGGACGCAGACCTCGCAGAACGATCAGTCCTTCGAAAATAGCAGGCTGGTGTTCAGAATTAGTGGGATTACCCTTATGGCTCTTTGAAGAATCGTATCATACTGTCGGCGATATGTCGGAGACGATAGCGTTACTGATACCTGACGATCAGCAGAAGAAAAAAAATTCTCCATTGCGTTCACTGTCGTGGTACGTGGAGAAATTTCTTGAGTTGGAGAAATCGGATGAGCAGGAAAAGAAAAATTTCATTTTAAGATCGTGGGGTGAGTTATCTGCAGCAGAAATATTCGTTTTCAATAAATTACTATCGAGCACTTTCCGCGTGGGTGTTTCACAAAGCATGATGGTGAATGCACTGTCGAAGCTTGTGAAGCTTGAGGCTAGCGTTATTGCTCATCGCATAAGCGGAAACTGGGATCCGGTAACTATGCCATTTGACGAGCTGTTAAGTGATGAATCGTCCATCGCGGATCACTCGAAGCCCTACCCTTTTTACCTGGCATATGCCCTGGAAGAACCGCCCGAATCCCTTGGCGAGTCGTCGGAATGGCAGGCAGAATGGAAATGGGACGGTATACGTGGCCAAATTATTAAACGAAACGGAACGCTTTTCGTCTGGAGCCGCGGTGAGGATTTAATCACCGAGAAGTTTCCCGAGTATCACCTGCTTGCCGAAAAACTACCGGACGGCACCGTAATAGACGGAGAGATCCTGCCATTAAAGAACGGTGAAGTGCTAAATTTCAACGTGCTTCAAACACGCATAGGCAGGAAAAATGTAACTAAAAAACAACTTGAAGAAGCGCCGGCGGGCATTTTCGCTTACGATCTCATCGAGCAGGATGGTCAGGACCTGCGCGAACTACCTCTCGACGAACGCAGAAGGCGGCTAACAGCTATAGTAGCTGACCTTAGTCTTCCTTACCTGGTATTGTCGCCCATTGTACCGTTTGAGTCGTGGCAGCAGCTCGCTGAATTGAGACTTACCTCGCGGGACCATAACAGCGAAGGCATTATGCTTAAGAGAAAGTCGTCGCCTTACCTGGTAGGCAGGAAAAGGGGCGACTGGTGGAAATGGAAAATTGATCCATTAACCATCGACGCTGTAATGGTGTATGCTCAGAAAGGTGCCGGCCGCCGAAGCAACCTGTATACCGATTACACTTTTGCAGTTAGGGACGGCGAAAAACTTGTTCCGTTTACAAAAGCATATTCCGGATTAACCGACAAAGAATTCGCGCAGGTCGATAACTTTGTGAAAAGAAATTCACTGGAAAAATTTGGACCTGTGCGTACTGTAAAACCAGAACTCGTTTTTGAAATTGCCTTCGAAGGTATTGCCGCTTCTAACCGGCATAAATCCGGCGTGGCTCTCCGTTTTCCACGAATGCTAAGATGGCGGCACGATAAGCCAGCATCGGAAATAAACACTCTTGAAGACCTGAAAAAGATGCTGGAGATATATGGAAAATAATCTCCCGCTTAAACTTCATAAGACTCCAGGATATAAAATTGTGAGTGAGTGGTTTGCGTCGAACAATATGAAGCCGTTTGCATTCCAGGAAGAAGCGTGGGAACATATCATCAATAAAAGGTCTGGTCTTGTCAACGCTCCCACGGGATGCGGAAAAACATTTTCCGTTTTTCTTGGTGCGGTAATAGATTTTATAAACCATAACGTTGACGACTATTCGAAGAAAAAGAAAAGTGGACTACAATTGTTATGGGTAACGCCCCTGCGGGCACTGGCGAAAGACATCGGGCGAGCGATGGAGGCAGTAATTGGAGGCTTAGGCATGCAATGGCAGATAGGTAGTCGCAATGGTGATACACCTATTCCTGAACGGCAACGTCAAAAGCGACAGATGCCGGAAGTGTTGATCATTACGCCCGAAAGCATGCATCTCTTACTCGGCCAGCGCGATTATGCAGATGTTTTCAAGACGCTTAAGATAATCGCCGTAGACGAATGGCATGAATTGCTTGGATCCAAGCGCGGTGTGCAGGTTGAGCTAGCGATTTCCCGGATAATAGGAACATCCAAGGTCAGAGAGGAAAAGTCGAATATTAGTGTGTGGGGCATCAGTGCCACTATTGGCAACCTCGACCAGGCACGTGAAGTATTGCTTTCTCCACTTTCCCTGGTAGACGAGTCAACCGAAGGGGTAATAGTGCGCGCGAACATTGCGAAGCCGATTGAAGTAATCTCCGTGTTTCCAGACGAAATAGAAAAATATCCGTGGGCCGGTCATCTCGGACTTAAACTCGTTCACAAGGTCATTCAAATTATCAATAACAGCAGAACTACTCTCGTGTTTATTAATACGCGTGGAATGAGCGAGCTGTGGTATCAAACGTTGTTGAAAGAATGTCCGGATCTCGCCGGCGCTATTGCACTTCATCACGGTTCGATTGACATGGAGATGAGAACATGGGTCGAAGAATCGCTGCACTCGGGCATACTTAAGGCAGTGGTGTGTACCGCGAGCCTCGATCTTGGTGTCGATTTCCGGCCGGTTGAGACAGTAATACAGGTAGGCTCGCCAAAAGGCGTCGCAAGGTTTTTGCAGCGCGCAGGCAGGAGCGGGCACCAACCCGGAGAAGTAAGCAGAATTTATTTTCTTCCGACACATTCGCTGGAATTAATTGAGGCAGCGGCGCTGAAAACAGCAAAGGACCTGAACTTCATCGAAAGCCGTGACCCGCGAATTCTCTGCTTTGATGTGCTGATTCAATATCTCTGCACGCTCGCTATCTCGGATGGATTCCGGCCGCATGAAATTCTTCCCGAAATTAGATCCACGTACTGCTATCGTGAGATTACAGATGATGAGTTTGCGCAAATGACTTTTTTCATCACGTCTGGGGGAGCAGCTTTACAGCAGTATGATGAGTATAAGAAAGTGGAAATAATCGACGGACTTTATAAAATAAACAGTCGCCGGTTAGCAATGCGGCATCGAATGCATATCGGTACGATTGTAAGTGATCCGATGCTGAAAGTTCGTTTTATTGGCGGCGGTTATATTGGAATGATCGAAGAATGGTTCATATCGCGGCTCGAACCCGGTGATCCATTTACACTGGCTGGCAGAACCCTCGAATATGTGATGATAAAGGATATGACCGTGCTGGCACGAAAGTCATCTTCCAAAAAATCGAATATTCCGAGCTGGCAGGGTGGCCGTATGCCGTTGTCGGCGAATCTTGGGATCATGCTCAGGAGAAAGTTTAACGACGCCTACCAGGTAGTGAATAACAAAAATTTTGATACCGATGTTGAGGTAAAAGTGCTGGAACCGTTGTTTGCGCTGCAACAAAGTTTGTCGCACATTCCCAAGGAGAATGAATTACTCATCGAACACATTGAGACGAAAGATGGCTATCATCTTTTTGTATATCCTTTTGAAGGACGACTTGTGCACGAAGCGTTGGGTGCGCTCCTGTCCTATCGTTTAAGCCGGATCACACCAATCACTTTTTCGTTTGCGATGAACGACTATGGCTTCGAGCTTCTGAGCGACCAGCCCATTCCCCTCGATGATTCGAATGCCGACGAACTTTTTTCGCCCGACAATCTTCTTGAAGATATTCAACGGAGCGTTAACTCTGCCGAAATGGCCAAACGCAAGTTTCGCGACATAGCCGTAATAGGCGGGTTGATATTCCAGGGATACCCGGGCGAGTACAAAAAAGCGCGGCACCTGCAGTCGTCAGCATCGTTGCTGTTCCAGGTTTTTAATGAATACGACAAAGAAAATCTCCTGGTACGCCAGGCATACAACGAGGTGATGGAACAACAAATGGAAGAAGCCCGTCTTCGCGACACTTTGTCGCGCATAAACAATTCCAAGATTGTAATCACCTTTCCTGAACGGCTGACACCATTCTGTTTTCCGCTTAAAGTGGACAGTCTTCGTGAAAATCTTTCTTCTGAAAAACTCGAAGATCGCGTGCGACGAATGCAGGATCAGCTTAGCAAACTGTGAAAAGTTATTCACGTCTCGTAAAAAAGTCTCACGACCGTTTATCTTCGCTCCCTCACTATGCACGCCTTTCAGCAATTTAAAATCAAGGATCAAACTTTGTGGCTTTCGGCCGAGCGGAGCATTTACTGGGAACAGGAAAAGGCCCTGGTGGTTTCGGATCTTCACATTGGTAAAACCGGGCACTTCCGCAAAGCTGGAATACCCGTACCACAGCTTGTATTCAAGGAAGACATGCACCGGCTCGTTTCCCTGATCCAGTACTTTACGCCCTCGAAGTTGATAGTTGTTGGCGACATGTTTCATAGCTATGCGAACAAAGAACTTGAGCTCTTCACTAAATGGCGTAACGATTTTGCGAACCTCGATGTGAAACTCGTTAAAGGAAACCACGACATACTAAAAAAACAGTGGTACCAGGGAGCAGGTATCGAGTTGTTCGATTCAACGCTTACGATTGCAGACTTTTGTTTTCAACACGATCCCGGTGAATGTGGTAAAGATGAGGACAGTAAAAACAATTACGTTTTTTCCGGACATATACACCCCGGTATTACGATCAGCGGCATCGGGAAACAATCACTAAGGTTTCCATGCTTTTATTTTACCGATACATTTTGTGTACTCCCTGCTTTCAGCAAGTTTACCGGAACTGTAAGCGTGCGGCCAAAAAATGACGACATAGCTTTCGCTATCGTGAATAATTCCGTTGTAAGAGTTAATTAGAAAACTTTCCTGAGCTGTTGGTAATCGAGGAAGTAGATAAACCTCAGCGTTATTTCGTTGCCATGGGGAATCTGAAACATCTCACGCGCATTTTGTGTGTATGATTTGAAGTCTGTTCCGCTGATTACACCTTCATAATCCTGCCCCAATGAATTTTTCCATCCAAGAATAATTCTGCTACCCAACCGGAAATCCCAGGTAAAGAAAGCATCTACGTTAAAAATATTGTAGTTCGTATTGTAGTCCGATGCTGTCATGCTAAATCTCTCCAACCAGTCGCCCTCGGGGGTCACATCGTATAAGTTCGTATTCAATATCCTGTTCCAGAAATGGCGGGCCCGAATCGTAAGGTTCATCCGCGGAGTAAAATTGTAGATGCCACTAACAATTGATGTGACATCCGTGTATTGCCTTCTTGCAAGAATGGGCGCTTTTGTACTTTCATCGCGCAGAAATGAATAACCGAATTGTCCGTGATCATGTTGCCGGAAATAAGATACTGTCATTGTAAAGCGATCACTGAAACGATAGCGGGCCTCCATCGACACTTTGTAAAATGGATTATCCGGCAATTCACCTTCAGCCGCACCCATGTTCCACGTTAAGAACAATCGCTTTCTATTATCAGTTGTACCATCGAGAAACAAATAGTGATAAGGCGCCCTGCGAAGTTTCTGCCGCGGAGTTTGAAGATTACTTGCAGGTGTTTGTAGTTCAAAAAAGTCGTTCGACCAGTTTGGATACGATCCTGCTTCTGCATTTAATGTCCAGAAGTTATGGAACGTCCATGCAGAGGTGGCAATGAATTCTGTGCGCTGATATTCAAATGGTTTATACAAATACGATTGCGCCGCCGAAAAACTATACTGCTGATTCAGGAAAGTGCCGGTTGGCTGATAAATATTATAACTCACTTTCGCCGTAGTGGTTAATTCATTCGGTGACAACAGAAAGCCGAGATCGTTCGGATCATATTTATCGGTTCTTAAATCATTGCTCAGGGAATATTGCAACTTGCCGCTGACTTTTCCAATCTCAAGGTAATTTTTGAAGCCGTCGTAATTTCCATCCGTATCAAATATCCTGCTGTAACGAGGCTGAAGTATAAGTCCGTATTTATTTTGCTTGTCATATAGTGCAAGGTCCACTCCTGTAACGTTCGCATCCCGCGCCGATCCATTACGCACCACATTTGTATTTGTTAGTGTGATGTACGAACGATTTTTAAGCGCCTGGTCGAGCACGAACACATTATAATTCGTCAGTTCTTCGGTAACTATCGTTGAATCCTGGCCCGTGATTCTGTTTCGCAGTTTTGCCCGTTCCGATCGGGCCACCGCATTGAATATGCCGATACCAAGATTATTTTTTGTTCTTCCCGAAAACTTTATTGCGTTATACAACCTTGTAAGCGCCGGGTTTTTTAACACGTCGTAATTCTGAGACGAGCCATAGACCGTCGAATCGACTACGCCCTGATACCCGGACGGTTGTCTGCCCACACGACGCGAATAAAAAATATCTGCTTTGTTGAACAGTTCCGTTCCTTCTGTGAAGAATGGCCTGTTTTCGCGGAATTGAATTTCGAATGGAGAGATGTTATTAATTACGTTATCTGATATCACCTGGCCGAAGTCCGGAATTAATGTTGCATCGAGCGTGAAACCTTCGCTCACACCGTATTTTACATCCATTCCTCCACTCTTTAGCCAGTCGTTGGTAACTCCGGACGCAAACGTTGGCGTTTCGCGGTAACCACCACTCACGTAGGGTGAAAAACTCAAACGCAAAGGAGGAAGAATGTTCTCCAAACCGTCTATTACCCCAAACTGGTTCACAAATCCGCTCACATTAGGATCAACAGGATTCCAAAAAGATGTTTCATTTTCGGATCTGCTGAAACGCATAAACTGGATACCCCACTCGCCTGCCTTTTTCTTTGAAAATCTGAGAGATGACAGCGGAATCATTATTTCTACAGACCAGCCATCCTCGCGCATACTCACCCGGCTATCCCAGACGGCGTCCCAGCTTAATTCTCCAAAAATTCCATCCTCAGGGATTACGTTGGCCGACACCCTTGCATCGCTTTGAACGTTTCGGGACGTTACAAGAAACTGGAAGGCATTCTGGCGGTCGTGGTAAGAGTCTATAAAAACGGCGAACCGATCAACATCGGCTAGTCGTTCCTGGTCGCGGGGGGTAAACTGTTTTCGAATTTTTTTAGGATCAGAGTAAAGGTAGGCGCCTATGTAAATAGCGGTGTTATCGTACAGCACTTTTACCGAGGTACTATCTGTTGATGTCTGTCCGAAACTTGGAGTGTTGGTAATGAATCGGTTAGCTATCGGGGCGTCTCGCCAAATTTCTTCATCGAGCACTCCATCCATTCGCGGCATGGTTGCCACCTTAATGGCGTGCGTTTTTTTGGACTGTGCAAATCCCACGGTCCACGAACATAAGAGGTAAACTATGATAATCAGTACTCTAAGCATGTACATCTGGCGCGTGCGAAATTAGCCGAAATCAGGTCTGATGCCACCTCCGCGCCGTAAATAGTAACGCTTATTTAGTGTATTTATTGATAGGAATCAACAAGTTAGAGTTGAAGTACTCTATATGCCCGTTGCAGAAAATACGATCAGTTCATCTTGTTTTTTAAATTAGCAACCTGATCCTGCAGGTTACTAACAACATTTGCCAGCTGGTTTACATCCCACCTTGGCTGAACATTGGCCTTACTGATCACCATATTCGCCTTCCATATCTCCAGGATGTCGGCAGTATTGACGGTATATGGTTGATAGGCGGTGTTATCGCTCACAAGCGTGAGCTTACCTTTTGCGCGACCGGTTTTCATTATCCTTTTGTATACGATTCCCTCGTTGCGCGAGATAACAATATAGGTTTGGTTGCTTTTTACATCATCTATATTATCCGTCATCTCCCCGATAATGATCGAACCGCTGGGCGTAGGAAGCATGGAGTCGCCAACGATCTCAAAGGCCCTGTAGGTGCCTGGTGAAAGCATAGGCAGGGTAAAAGTGTTGAGCTCATCGATATATTCAGGATCTGAATGGCCGGCCAGGTAGCCCGCTGCAGCCTTGATGGGCACGAAAGTAATTTCATTATTGCCGCCGGCAGCAAGTTTTTGGGCGCGGCGCTTTGCTAAATAATTACCGCCCTTTACTTCGCCCAATTCCGTACGCAGCAGTTCGTCCAGCGTCAGTTTAAAAATCTCTCCTACAGTTTCAAGCACCTCAATACGCGGCTCCGCGCGCTCTTCTTCATAGGCACCAAGTAGTGAACGTTTGATGTGAAGTTTCGCTGAAAACTCTTCCTGAGTCCAGCCGCGCAGCTTACGAAGGTATTTGAGATTCTTTCCTGCGATAGACATGGGCTAATAATTTTAGGCGTAAATTACTAAATTTTTTAACAAACCAAAATCTTTCCAATTAAAATTTAACTTCGCGTCCCTGTCAGATTGGCTTTCTAACTGGCTTTAGCACCATATTTGACTTCATCAAAATAAATAATTCATATCCATACATATGTTAGGATTCTTATCAAAAATGTTCGGTGGCAGCAAGTCGGAAAAAGATATCAAATCCATTGAACCCCTTGTTGCTGTAATAAACGGGCATTTCAACTCATACCAATCCCTATCCAACGACGAGCTCAGAGGCAAGACAGCGGAATTCAAACAAAGAATAGCTGACTATCTCAATGACATTGACGACGAAATTGTGAAGCTTGCAACACAGGCAGAAGAACTTTCCTCAGCAGATATCAACGGAAAAGACAACTTGTACCAGGATATAGACAAGCTGAAGAAGGACCGCGACAAAAAAATCGAGGAAATACTTAACCAACTCCTTCCGGAAGCATTTGCCGTTGTAAAAGAAACTGCACGCCGCTTTAAGGAAAATAGTGAACTGGTATCAACGGCAACACAGCACGATCGTGACCTGAGTGTGAAGAAAGAGTATATCCGCATCGAAGGCCAAAACGCTGTCTATAAGAATTCATGGATAGCGGGCGGCAACCTGATAACGTGGAACATGCTTCACTATGATGTTCAATTGATCGGCGGTGCCGTACTGCACCAGGGTAAAATCGCCGAGATGGCCACCGGTGAAGGTAAAACGCTCGTATCTACCTTACCGGCATACCTTAACGCCCTCGCAGGACAGGGTGTGCATATCGTAACAGTGAACGATTACCTCGCCCGACGCGACTCTGAGTGGAATGGAACAATCTACGAGTGGCTTGGCCTTACAGTAGACTGTATCGACAAACATCAGCCCAACAGTAATGATCGCCGCAAAGCCTATGCTGCCGACATTACGTATGGTACCAACAACGAATTCGGTTTCGACTACCTCCGTGACAACATGGTGCATAGTCCCGAAGAAATGGTGCAGAAAAAACACCATTATGCAATGGTGGATGAAGTGGATAGCGTATTGATTGATGATGCGCGTACACCTTTAATCATTTCCGGACCAGTACCTAAGGGAGATGAACAACAATATCATTTGTTGAAATCGCGTGTTGAGCGTCTTTTTGAAATGCAGAAACAGGTAACCAATAAATACCTGAATGAAGCAAAGAAATTTTTTGCAGAAGGAAACGACGATCCGAAAGGCGGAGGTCTTTCACTGATGCGCGCATTCCGTGGTCTTCCGAAGAATAGTGCGTTGATTAAATTTTTGAGTGAGCCAGGTGTGAGAGTTAAACTGCAAAAGTCTGAGAGCTACTACCTCGCTGACCAGCAGAAAGAAATGCCGAAGGTTGATGAAGAACTATTCTTTCATATCGATGAGAAGAATAATTCTGTTGAGTTAACCGATAAAGGAATCCAGGCGATCACTAAATCAGGAGAAGATCCGGAGTTCTTCCTTCTTCCTGATATCAATATTCTTCTTTCAGAAATTGACCACGCAGAAGTTTCTTCCGAAGAAAAACTTCAGAGGAAGGAAGCATTACTGAATGACTATTCAGTGAAAGCGGACCGCATTCATACTGTTCAGCAGTTACTAAAAGCGTATACACTTTTTGATAAAGACGTTGAATATGTTGTGATGGACGGGGCCGTGAAGATCGTAGATGAACAAACCGGTCGTATTCTTGATGGCCGAAGGTATAGTGATGGTTTACACCAGGCACTTGAAGCAAAGGAAAACGTGAAGATCGAAGCGGCTACACAAACTTATGCTACGATCACTCTGCAGAATTACTTTCGTATGTATCACAAACTTTCGGGTATGACTGGTACAGCCGAAACTGAAGCGGGTGAATTGTGGGACATCTACAAACTGGATGTGGTAACCGTTCCAACAAACGTTACCGCCATCCGTAAAGATCACCAGGATCTTGTTTATAAAACGAAAAGAGAAAAATATAAGGCATCTATTGAAGAGATTGAAAGACTACGTGATGCGGGAAGACCGGTACTTGTGGGTACTACGTCAGTTGAAGTAAGTGAACTACTAAGTAAGATGCTGACCGGAAAAAAGATTCCGCATAACGTACTCAATGCGAAACAGCATGCCCGCGAGGCACAGGTGGTTGCTGAAGCAGGGTTTGCAGGAGCGGTTACCATTGCAACAAATATGGCTGGTCGTGGTACCGATATTAAACTCGGACCCGGAGTAAAAGAAGCGGGTGGTCTTGCGATTATTGGTACAGAACGCCATGAAAGCCGTCGTGTAGACAGGCAGTTGCGTGGTCGTGCGGGTCGCCAGGGTGATCCGGGAACAACGCAATTCTATGTTTCGCTTGAAGATGATCTGATGCGTTTATTTGGTAGCGAGCGTATTGCTGCAATCATGGACCGCTTTGGCTACAAAGAAGGCGAAGTGATACAGCATAGCATGGTAACGAAAAGTATCGAACGCGCGCAAAAGAAAGTAGAAGAAAACAATTTCGGTATAAGAAAGCGACTGCTCGAATACGATGACGTAATGAATAAGCAACGTAATGTTGTTTATAAGAAAAGAAATCACGCGTTATTTGGTGAACGTCTTGCGCTGGATCTTGATAATGCTTTTTATGGTGTTGCAGAAGGACTTATTTCTTCATTCCAGGAACAACAGGATTATGAAGGTTTCAAGCTTGCGGTAATCGTGAACTTCGGATTAGATTCTACAATTGCCGAGCAGGACTTTGTAAAAGGTCAGCCTAATGAGCTTGCTGAAAAGTTGTACAACGAAGCGATCGCACATTACGAAAGAAAGAAAGCTGATCTGCAAAAACAAGCCGTACCCGTGTTTACAGACATCAGGCAAAAGCAGGGTGCACATATCGAGAACGTGGTTGTACCGTTTACTGACGGCAAAAAGCGACTCCAGATACTTGCGCATCTCAATAAAACAATCGAAACTGATGGCCGCGAATTAAGCAACGCACTGGAAAGACAAATTACACTCGCTATAATTGATGACGCATGGAAGGAACACCTTCGCGCGATGGACGATCTGAAACAAAGTGTTCAGACCTCCTATCTTGAGCAAAAGGATCCTCTTGTGATTTACAAGATCACTGCATTCGACCTTTTCAAAAGAATGGACGGAGAAGTGAACCGCGAGATTGTAAGTTTCCTGAGCCATTCAGGTATTCCTGTTGAACAGCAACAGCCGGGACAGATAAAAGAAGGGAGAGAAGAGAAGACAGACATGAGCAGAATGCGTGCGAACAAAAAAGAAATCGACGCAAGAGGCGATGACTACGCAGCGAATGAGAACGATTATTTCGATCCTTCAACTAACGTTAAACAGGCACCAGTGAAAGTTGGTCCAAAAGTGGGGCGTAACGATCCTTGTCCTTGTGGCAGTGGAAAGAAGTTTAAGAATTGTCACGGTAAAGATGCGGTGTAAATGAATATTGCTTCTTTCATCGATCATACAGTTTTAAAACCTACAACGGTTTTGGACGATGTTCAGAAGCTTTGCGATGAGGCACGTTACTACCAGTTTGCAGCGGTGTGCGTGCCTCCTCCTTTTATAAGAGCCAGCAAAGAATTTCTGAAAGGCTGTGATGTAAAAGTCGCTACCGTAATAGGTTTCCCGTTCGGATATTCAACGCCAAAAGCTAAATTGAGTGAGGTTGAACAGGCGATTCAGGATGGAGCAGATGAACTTGACATTGTGATAAATATTTCGGCAGCGAAGAGCGGCTTGTGGAATGAGCTGGAAGAAGAAATGAAATTGTTACTTGCTCCCGTTCATGCGAATAAGAAAATTGTGAAGGTCATTATCGAATCAGGTTTGCTTACCGACGATGAAATCGTTACGTGTTGCAGGATTTATAGTACCCTTGGCGTAGATTATGTTAAAACCTCAACCGGTTACGCCGAAACGGGTGCTACACTTAAGGCTGTGCAACTGATGAGGGCCACTTTATCATCTGGTATAAAGATCAAGGCATCAGGTGGAATAAAAACTTATGATGCGGCCCGGCAGTTTATCGAAGCCGGTGCAAGCAGAATAGGTTGCAGCGCAGGTGTAGCCATTGTAAAACAACAATCAGCGGTATGACGTACAGGCTTCTCATAATTGTGCTCTCCTTCTTTGTTCTAAGCGACGCTTCGGCGCAGGGTATCGACAGCGTTGTTGTGAATAAGGACCCGCGTGTGGACTTGTTGGTAAACAAACAGATTGAAATCAACGAAATCACTACCCGTCATTCCAGACGCGCCGCGCCGGGGTACAGGATATTAGTGATCAGTTCTAACGATAGGAAGAAAGTCATCGAGGCGAAAACAAAAATGTACCGCGAATTTCCGGAGTTGAAAACGTACATGATGTACCAGTCTCCGTTTTTCCGTTTAAAACTGGGAAATTTCCGCGAGCGCGAAGAGGCAGAAGAGTACCTCGCGAATGTTCAACGGTTCTATCCTACCGGCGCCTATATTGTTACAGATACTATAGAGGTAAGGCCGGATTAATTTTATGAATGATTGGCATTTGCGCCCAGCCACGCCATCATTTCCATTCCATTCTGTATAGCAGCTTCATCGATATTAAAGTCCGGAGTGTGTACTGTTGCAGTAATTCCCTTTTCGACATTACCAACGCCGAGCCGGAAGAAACATCCGGGTATTACCTGCGAATAGTAACCGAAATCTTCGGCGCCCATCCTCATTTCTGTCGTCTCCACTTTATCGCTCCCTACTAATTCTTCTGCAAGTTGTCGCGCGTGAACGTTCAGTTCTTCATTGTTGATCACCGCGGGATAACCGATGTCGATATGGATATCGATAGTTGCTCCCATGGCTTCAGCGGTAGATGTTGCAATGCGCCTGATAAGGTCGTGCGCTTTGAAGCGCCATGTTTCGTCCAGGGCCCGCAATGTGCCCATCATTTTTACTTCGCTGGGGATTACGTTGGTGGTATGGCCACCTTGCATTGAACAGATGGACAACACCGATGGTGTAAGCGGATTATTATTTCTGCTGATCACCTGTTGGAGCGCGAGCACGATATGCGATGCAACCAAGATGGTATCGGTAGTAAGATGAGGTGCCGCAGCGTGACCGCCTTTGCCTTTCACGGTGAAATATAATTCGTCGGCACTGGCCATCACTTTTCCGGGTCGAAAACTAAAGTTGCCCACTGGAAGACCCGGATGCACATGCAATCCGAATATGGCTGAAGGCGCAGGATCTTTCAGCACGCCCTCTTTTATAAGAATGCTTGCCCCACCGGGGTTTCGTTCTTCACCTGGCTGAAAAATCAATTTTACAGTTCCCTCCCACTCCGATTTCAGCTCATTCAAAATTTTTGAGGCGCCAAGTAATACGGTGGTGTGAACATCGTGACCACAGGCATGCATTATGCCTGGCTTTTGTAGAGCGATAGGGAACATCATTTTTTTCATCGATCGGAAGTGCATCGATATCTGCGCGTAACGCAACTATTCTTTTGGAAGGATTTTTTCCTTCTATCAATCCAATCACTCCCGTTTCGGCCATCACTTTAAAAGGAATTCCGAAATCTTTTAATTGCTGCTGGATGTATTTAGATGTTTCAAATTCCTGGTAACTGAGCTCAGGATTGGCATGCAGGTGATGCCTCACATTAATGAAATTGTCGGAATAGGATGAGGCTAAGCTTTTGATCTTTTCTTTCAGGTTACTCATTGATCCGGAAGAATGTTTTGGATGATTATGCCTGCGCAGTGGGACCGCCGAAATTCAGTGGTAACTGAACATCTTCGAGATCCTGGATTTTCCGTTGATTTGTTCGAACCGGTTAACGTATTCGTCGAGCGCTTTCATGAATCTTTTCGCATGCTGCGGGGTGAGAATGATTCTTGACTTCACTTTGCTCTTTGGTGTTCCCGGCATCACGTTTACGAAGTCGATCACGAATTCGGCATGAGAATGTGTAATGATGGCAAGGTTGGAGTAATGACCTTCTGCAACCTCTTCCGAGATCTCAATATTCAGTTGATTGGGTACTGGCTTGTTTTCTTCCGTCATAGGGAACAAATTTACGGATATTCATATCAACCCTTCATCGGCGAAACTGAAATAGCCTTCGTCACTAACAATGATATGATCGAGTAAACGTATGTCGAGCAGTTTTGCAGCCTGCACAATGCGTGCGGTTAATGCTTCATCGGCCCGGCTCGGTCTGAAGATTACCTGACGGATGATTATGAAAGATGATAATAGACACGGCATCTTCGGCGAGTGCCTTTTTGAAGATGACGCGTGGATCTGCAACTGTTCCTGTTATGCCGCCAACGCTGATTATTTCGTAATGCTTTACCCTGTTGGCCCGGTTGAGGAAAACCACGCCGAAAACTTCGTTCTGCAGATCGCGGAGGAGTGAGCGGATGTAAACGGCGATCTCCTTGCTGCTGTTGATCATCTGCTTATTAATAATAGAGGCCGCTTCACGGCGCCTGCCAATTTCCAGGGCAGCGGAGATAGTGATTGCCTTCGCCTCTCCTATCCCCGACACCTTCATCAATTCCTGGACTGACACTTTTCCAAGTTCGGCAAGATTGTCTTTCCCCAGCTTCAGGAGTTGCTTGGCCACATCTACCGCATTGTACTTGCGCGTACCCTTGTTGATTAAAATGGCAAGTAGTTCAGAATCAGAGAGTACATGCGCGCCGCGGGAACGTAGTTTTTCTCGGGGCCTATCGTCGATTGCCCATTTATTAATCGGGTAGTTCTGCTCTTGCATCCATCAATGTTAGCAACTATTTTTAACCAACAATTGTACTAAACAACAGCTTGTAACCGTTATTTAGGCAGTTCCGAAACCTTAGAAAAACATCAAATCCACACCCATGAAACGTAAGTCTACATTTTCTGCTATCGGTGGCTACCAACCCTTCCTTTTTTGCATAGGAATGTACTTTGTAGCTCTTTTCTTTTCAATTTTCATTTGTTCAGCCATTTTCTACGCTGTTAATCCTAAGAGCGAAATCGCTAAGTCAGGATCTACAGGAGAAAAAACAGCTATGATTTCTCCCGGCAAGCAGGTTTTGCTTACCGTGACCAGTAAATAATTCACTATTAGAGGTGGTGATAATTCAACCGGCTGTGAATAATGGCTTGGTTGAATTTTTTTTTGTACTAGTCCCAATTGCTCAACCATAGAATTATCTTCGCCGCATATTTTAAAAACATATGCAGCGAGCTCCAAAAATCTTCTCAGGCACCGGCTCACAGTACCTCGCCGAACGTATAGCCCATAAATTCGGCGTGCCCCTTGGAAAAATTACCATCTCCAAATTCAGCGATGGCGAAATTCAGCCCATTTTCCAGGAAAGCATCCGCGGAGACATGGTGTTCCTGGTTCAAAGTACCTTCTCGCCAGCAGAAAACATCATCGAGCTTTTGCTGATGATAGACGCCGCAAAAAGGGCAAGTGCTTACAAAGTGGTAGCCGTAATACCTTATTACGGATATGCCCGCCAGGATCGAAAAGACAAGCCACGTGTGGCGATTGGTTCTAAACTGATTGCCAATATGTTGGAAGCTGCAGGGGCAGACAGGGTGATCACGATGGACCTGCACGCACCACAGATCCAGGGGTACTTCGACATCCCCGTTGATCACCTCGACAGCTCGGCCATTTTTATCCCTTACATAGAGCAACTTCAGATGGAAAATCTTACCTTCGCCGCCCCCGATGTAGGTAGTGCGAACAGGATAAGAGAAATAGCCACTTATTTCAATGCAGAAATGGTGATTTGCGATAAACACCGCAAACGCGCAAACGAAATAGCAAGCATGGTGGTGATCGGAGATGTTGCCGACAGGGATATAGTTCTTATAGATGATATCTGCGATACCGGTGGAACACTGGCAAAATCAGCAGGGCTGTTGAAAGATAAAGGAGCAAGAAGTGTAAGAGCTTTTTGTACCCACCCGGTGTTAAGCGGCAACGCCTACTCGAATATCGAACACAGTGTATTGGAAGAGCTGGTTGTATGCGACACTATTCCGCTGAAACAAAAGATATCGAAGATTAAAGTAGTTACGGTAGCCGAACTGTTTGCAATAGCACTGAGAAACGCTTACGAAAACAAGAGTATCACCGGGCTGTTCATTCACAGCCAGATGAGAAATAAGTAAGAGTCAAATCAAATACATATATAAACAATGAAAACAATTACAATCGAAGGACAACTGAGGACCGAAACGGGCAAAAAAACTACCCGCGCAGCTTCGCTCTCAGGGACTGGTGCCTGGTGTAATTTACGGGGGTTCACAGGAAGTGAATTTTGCCGCTCCTGTGCTGGCATTCAGAAATGTGGTCTACACTCCGGAATTCCTTCTTGCACAAATTAATGTTGACGGTAAAAGCTACCGTTGCATTCTTAAAGATGTACAGCTCAACAAGGTTACAGATGAACTCGCACACTTAGATTTTCTTGAGCTTGTTGAAGACAAGAAAGTAGTCGCTACTATTCCTATTCACTTTTCAGGAACTGCAGCAGGTGTAAAAGGTGGTGGTAAGCTAGTGACTAAGATGAAGACGCTTAAAGTGAAAACTTTTCCTAAGCATCTGAAAGAAGTGATCGAAGTAGATCTTACAAACCTTGAGCTCAACGAGAACATCAGGGTTGAAGATGTAAAGGATCCTAATTACGAAATTCTTAACTCGCCACGTATTCCTATCGCTTCCGTTGTAATGACGCGTCAGCTGAAACAGGAAGAAGCTGCAACTGCTCCCGGAGCAGCCGGCGCGCGGCAGCAGCCTGCAAAGGCAGCTGCGGCACCAGCCAAAGGCCGCACCAGCGAAAAAGTAATAAATTTCTTCTTTTCGATCCCGCCAAATGGCGGGATCGTTGTTTTAAGACCATCCTCATTTCTTATATTTAATTCATGTCGCGCTATTTGATCGCAGGGCTTGGCAATATTGGCCTGGAGTATGCCCATACCCGTCATAACATCGGTTTCGACGTTGCTGATGAATTTGTCGCCAAACATGGCGGAAGCTTCAGAAGCGACAGGCTCGCCGACATTGCCACCGTTAAGATGAAGGGCCGCGAAATTATTAGTGATCAAGCCCACTACTTACATGAACCTGAGCGGCCGGGCGGTGAAATACTGGATGGACAAAGGGAAGGTTGATATCAAGAGTGTGCTGGTCATTGTAGACGAAATAGCTCTTCCTTTAAACAAGCTTACGGCTTAGGCCATCCGGAAGCGATGCGGGTCATAATGGGCTGAAAAGTATCCAGGAGTCGCTTTTAACCGTAGATTACCCGAGGCTCCGGTTCGGCGTAGGCAACAACTATCCGAAAGGAATGCAGGTTGAATATGTGCTGGGAAAATGGTCGACTGAAGAGCTTCCGCTTGTAAAACTGAAAATCGAAAAAAGTGTGGAAGTAGTTGAGAGCTTTATATTTACGGGTATTGAACGCACTATGACGGAAGTCAATAAAAAAGAATTTTCAGTATGAAGTATTAAATTGAATCTTTATTTTCGCGATATTAACGGATTCAAGGATAATATTTTGATATTCAGTTATCCTATACCCTCCCGACCCTTGCTTTTCCAGGCTGATGAAAACCTTAAAGCTATTAACCAAGAAAACCCAGATTGGATATGAAAATATTCTGTGTTGGCCGGAACTATGTAGACCATGCGAAAGAGCTAGGTAATGCCATTCCAGATGAACCGGTCATCTTTATGAAACCCAAAAGTGCCTTACTACAGGCCCATACTCCTTTTTACTACCCTGAATTCACCAATGAACTTCATTACGAATGCGAACTGGTTCTCCGTATTTCCAAAAATGGGAAATACATACAGGAACGCTTCGCCACTAAGTATTATGATGCCGTTACCGCTGGGATCGATTTTACCGCCAGGGATATTCAGAATGAACTCAAGGAAAAAGGCCTCCCCTGGGAGAAAGCCAAAGCCTGGGATAACTCTGCTGTGATCGGCAAATGGGTTCCGTTTCCGAACGTCAAGAATAAGAAAGACATCAATTTTTGCCTCTACAAAAATAAAGAGCTCGTTCAGCAGGGCAACTCTGGCCTTATGATCAACAGCTTCGATAAAATAGTTGCTTACATCTCTAATTACTTTTCCGTTAACATCGGCGATCTCATTTTCACCGGAACTCCGGCAGGAGTGGGTGAATGCGTTGTTGGTGATGAACTGGAGCTCTTCATGGAAGATGAGAGCCTCGGCAACCTGGAAATAAAGTAGACTTTTTGGAAACCACAATATTACTCAAAGCATATCGCCTGATGTGTCAGGCCGGTGCAATGGCTGCTATCTATGAAGCTAACCGCGCCATCTGTAAATATGTACACTCCACCTCGCGCGGGCATGAAGCCATTCAACTTGCTACTGCATTTCATTTGCTTCCCTGCGATTATGTAAGCCCTTATTATAGGGACGAAAGCATGCTGCTTGGTTTGGGATTTACTCCCTATGAACTAATGCTGCAATTGCTTGCTAAGAAGAATGATATTTTCTCGGGTGGAAGAGAATATTATTCTCATCCGAGCAACAGAGATAATAGTAAGCCGACCATCATTCACCAGAGCAGTGCTACAGGTATGCAGGCTATTCCGGCGGTAGGTATTTCACAGGGCCTGCAATATCTTGAACGCATTCGATCGTCATTGTTGAAGAAAGGACCGAATGGCGAATTGCCTGTAGTAATTTGTTCGCTTGGTGATGCGAGTGTTACAGAAGGTGAAGTAAGCGAAGCATTTCAATTTGCCGCGTTAAAAAAATTGCCGGTAATCTTTCTTGTGCAGGATAACAACCGCGGCATCAGCGTAACATCAGAGGAAGCAAGAGTCACAGATGTATACGGCTTTGCTGAAGGCACTCCGGGCATCTCACGGTTACGTATAAACGGAGAAAACTTTGCAGATAGTTATACAACGATGGGTGAAGCCATAAGTTTTGTACGAACACACCGAACACCCGGCGTTGTGCAGGCTGTCGTACCATTATTGGGACATCATACGAGTGGTGTACGCAGGGAATTTTATCGCACAGAAGAAAGTTTGCTGAAAGATGCTGAAGGCGATCCGCGAATTTTATTGCGTGAGCATCTTTTAGCCAGCGGCATCAAAAAGATGGATGTTATATCTATCGAAGAGGAAGAAACAGAAAACATCCGTTTGCAATTCGAAAAAGCGGCGGCGGCGGAAGAGCCTCATCCCTCAACCGTTCTTGATCATATTTTTGTTCCCACACCGGTTACAGAAGAAAAGGGTGAACGCTCACCTTCATCATCTCCCAAAATATTAATGGTAGATGCTGCACTCTACGCGATAAGGGAAATAATGGAAGACCATGAAGAAGTAATACTATTTGGACAAGACGTTGGAAAAAGCCTTGGTGGCGTTTTTCGTGAAGCAGCAACGCTTGCAGATACATTTGGCGAAAACAGGGTATTTAACACTGCAATACAGGAAGCATATATAATAGGCTCAACGAATGGTTTATCTGCAACAGGTGTTAAGCCAATTGTTGAAATACAATTTGCCGATTACATCTATCCCGGCCTCAACCAGCTTGTTACCGAGATTGCGAAATCCTGTTATCTCAGTAATGGGAAATTTCCGGTGCAAACGTTAATCAGGGTGCCGACAGGAGCGTATGGTGGAGGTGGCCCCTATCACAGTGCAAGTATCGAAACAACGTTGCTGAGCATCAAAGGAATCAAAGTAGTGTACCCTTCGAACGCTGCGGATATGAAAGGACTTATGAAAGCAGCGTTCTACGATCCTAATCCCGTGGTGATGCTCGAGCATAAAGGATTATACTGGAGCAAGGTGCCTGGCACTGACGAGGCGAAAGCAAAAGAACCATCACGCGATTATATTATTCCACTTGGCAAAGCCAACATCGTCCAGAAAATATCACCAGACACAAAAAACAAATCCTGCGTTGTTGTCACGTACGGCATGGGAGTTTATTGGGCTAAAGCCGCATCAAAAAAATTTCCTGGCCTGGTTGAAATTATTGATCTGCGCACTTTGTTTCCGTTAGATGAGGAGCTGATTTTTGAATCGGTGAAGAGCCACGGAAAATGTCTTGTGCTTACAGAAGAACAGCAATACAATTCATTTGCTGAAGCGCTTGCTTTTCGAATCTCGAAGGAGTGTTATAAATGGCTCGAAGCACCTGTCGAAGTACTTGGGTCGCTGAATGTTCCTGCCATCCCAATGAACGTTGAACTTGAAAAAGCCGTTCTCCCAAATGAGCAGAAGGTTGGAGCTGCGCTGAAATCACTTCTTGCCTTCTAACAAAAAAAGAAACCATCCCGAAGGATGGTCTCTTATATCAAACATTGTTACCCCTGTTCTTATAACTTCTTCAGGATAATTGTGTAGTTACCAAGGTCGCCACCGAAATCAGGTGCGTTATGGTTAATAACGAGCTTGAAGCTTACATCGCAAGGATCAACTTCAGAACCGTCAGCACCAACTGCAGTTACCTGTGCGCCGTCATAATCACCATACATTACTGAAGGAATTGTGATGGAGTTATCATCAGCATTCACTTCAAAAACGATTGGATTAGCATTAGCCGCTGCGTACTTGAATGAAAAATGAGTAGCGTCGATCTTCTTTACTGCAACAGGGTCGCCTACTGCAAAATCGTTCCACTCATCAAGGATAACTTGATAGTCACCCTCTGTGTAAGCTGACTCATCGTACAGACATGGAGCAGCGAAGCGAAGTTGTGTGTTGCTATTTGGAAGGTTTGCAATGCCCGGAGCATATGTTTCTCCCAATACAGGGAACGCTTCGAACTTCTTACCGTCCTGTGTGTATACATCGGCGCCAACCTCAAATGCATCGCCAAGAGCAATCGCCTCACCAAAAAGATCAATCAACTGCTGACCAGTTACGGTGATTGTCGTTGGATAGCTGGTTACTGCCGCCTGTAGAACCTTTGGATTTGATCTCACACCATTCTTCACTACCACGACATCTAATTGTTTTGGTAATTCACCATTTTTAAAATAGGTGTCGACAATGAATGTTGTTGTAAAGCTGGCTGGATCTCCACCAGGGATTTTTACATCAGACCCGTCACCTAAGGTGATAAGTGGAATAGGCACCTGCTGAAGGTCTGGCACCAACGCGTTATCGTCTTTCCGGCAACCGGAAATAACGATCGCAGCGACTAAAAAAGAATATAATATTGATAATTTCATTTTACGAGAGTTTTTTAAGTGTTAAGGCATCCAGAACGGCTTGTACGTCTGTGGATCCTTTTGTTCAGGTGCATTTGGGTTTGTTTCCAGCTCATCATCAACCCATCTAAGGGTGAATGGATAAGTGGTAGTAACCAGTACCGGTACTGCTTTCTGTGAATCCTGGAAAGGATCGCCTGCAGCCGGGGGTTGTGCAAATCCGTTTGGCGCCATCGTGTTATTTGAAGGATCCCAGAGTACAGGGTAACCCGTTCTTCTGATATCATTATATGCTTCAACACCATTACCAAAGCTCTGTATCCACTTTTGAGTCATGATCATCTGGAGTTTTTTCGCATCAGAACCTGCGTCGTATTCAGCAAGTGCTTTTGTAATATAAGCCTCTGTAACATCAGCAAGATCACTTGTCAATGATGGAACAGGCTGATTAGGACCAGCGAGGTCAACTACATAATCAACTGTAGCAAACGATTCATTGATTGCAGCCTCGAGAACTTCTCTTGCATTACCAGGAACAACGCCGGCTTGAATTAATTCAGCCTCTATGTAAAGCCTGTCAGCATAAGTGATGAACCTGTAAGGCGCGGCACCTGTTCCGCTACCACCGTCCACACCTGCAGCAGCAGTAGGACCTCCACCATCGCCATCATCATAACGGCCACCTGCAGGGTATACTCCAATTACAGTAAGCGTATTCTGGTTATTTCTATCCCTGTCCGGCCCTACAGAACCGAAATAGATCGTAGCGAATGCGCTATCTCTATATTCTGTCTGGTTTTCAGGAGCTTCAGTTTTTCTGAGCTGGTTGTAGAAATAATATGGAATTCTCGGATCAGGATTGTTGAAATTGATACCGCCGTTTCTTCCTTTTAAAATTTCATAGAACCATGGGCTTATATGATTACTTCTCTGTGTAGAGAAATATTCCTGGTAAGCCGGGTTACGGTCGTCAGTTGAACCGAGTGTACCGTAAGGCATGATGAAACTTTCATTGGTTGCAGCGATTAATGCATCTGGAGAAGCAAGCAGGGTAGCCACATCGCCGGATACATTCGATACTTTACGCATCTGGTTGTATAATTTCAGCTTGATGGTGTTTACCGCTTTTACCCAAAGCTCAAGATCGCCCTGGTAGATTACATCATCAGCAGCGGGCTGAAGAGGACCACCGTCAGCTGCCTGAAGATCTTCGAGTGCCGCATTGAGTGTGTCTATCAACTTAGGATAGATCTCTGCATCATCGTCGAACTTAGGATAGGTGATTGGGTTTTCGACAGCGTCGAGCCTGTTCGCTTCTGAAAAAGGCACATCTCCAAATACATCCACTAGCTGGCTGAAGGTGTAAGCCTTCAACGCCCTGGCGATACCTCTGTAATAAAGGTTACCATCGGCAGTAGACTTCCTTGTTATTTCTTCAAGATTCTGAAGAATACCATGGAGAGGTTCTGATGCACCCGGAGGGGGACTTGATGAATAAAATTTAGGCCATGCGAGGCTGGTGAAAAATTCATTTCCTTTTGCACCATACTGATCCGCTTCTTCACGTGTAGTAATACGGTGAACGTACACTTCGAGAATCTGCGACAGACCTCCATTATCTCCTCCGCCCATCGACAATGCATCTCCAAGTGTTCTCTCTGCCGTTGTAAGCAGGAGATCAACAGGAGCATCCGTAGGATTGTTCGGATCATTGTTGATGTTTAAAAAATCCTTTTTGCAGGATGTCGCTATGACGATCACCGCAATTGGAATTATATATTTCAATCTACTAATCATGTCTATTAAATTGTTTTGTTCTTAAAATGTTACAGCTAAGTTGATACCATACCTTTTAGTTGTAGGAGCTGCAGACAGCTCTATACCTTGGGTAGATGTAGCACCGAAGCTGTTCACTTCAGGATCGAAATTGGTATACTTCGGCATATTTGGCGCGAGGAACCACAAGTTGCGACCTGTGAAGCTTAGCGTAATACCACCGATTGGCAATTTGCTGAATAATGATTTTGGAAACTCATAACCTAATGTTACTTCCCTAAGACGGTAAACAGTTGCATCGTAAACGCTCCATTCTGCAGCGGTGTTGATCGCAAATGTGTTACCAACTGTTGTGTTGGGAGAGAACCATAAGTCGTTAGCAGTGATACGGGTCGTGTTCTGAACTGTTTTTCCACCAACAAGTATTGGTTCGCCAGTATTAGCATCGCCATATACACCAGGAATGATGTATGCAGCTTCCCTGTCTCTTGTATCGTTTGTTACACCTCTACCAAGAAGACTCTGAACAGTTACAGAATAAATGTCGCCACCCTTTGTCATATCGAACAGGGCGCTCAGCAAAAATCCTTTGTAAGTAAATGTGTTTGTAACACCGAGTTTGTAATCAGGATTGGGGTTACCAATTTCTGATTCAACATCCGATGTAATCATACCACCGGTCTCAGGGCTGATAAGAAGTTGTCCATCAGGTGCTCTGAGTGTGGTAAGACCTCTGAGGTAACCAAATGGTTTTCCTGGTTCGAGGTATGGAGAAATTTCGTCTGTAATGTTATCCAGTGGAATTCTGTCAACACCAGATGTGAGTGATAACACTGTGTTCTCGTTCTTGGTGAATACACCACGAATTTCCCATGTGAACGATTTTGTTCTTACAGGACGTACAGCGAGATCAATTTCAACACCTTTGTTTTCGATTTCACCGAAGTTCAAAACGCGGAAGTTGTAACCAGAAGAGGCGGGTACCGCAATAGCAGCGATCTGGTTAGTTGAATTTCTCTTGTATACTGTGACATCGAGTTCAACCATTCTCTTGAGGAAACTAAGTTGTGTACCTAATTCAATTTCCTGTGTGAATTCTGGTTTCAGATCAGGATTGTTGAAAGTCTGGTCACGGCCAACTGTTGAGTTTCCGAGGAAGTTCGGGTTAACCACGAAAATGTTCTGTAATTGATAAGGTTCAGCATCTCTACCTACTCTTGCCCAACCAGCTCTAAGTCTTACCGAAGTCAAATACACTGCTTTGTATTTTGAACGCATCCGAGAATACGAATGATCCTGATACTGAGGGATAGAAGTAGCTACGGTTTGCAGCAGGAAGTGTAGAAGACCAGTCGTTACGTGCCGTTACGTTCAGGAACGCGTAATCTCTGAAGCCTAATGTGACATCAGTAAATGCACCTATGATTCTTCTCTTCTCGTAGTAATCGAGAGGGAACGACTGGAACGCTGTGTTCTTCAGTGTGTGAATTCCTCTTACGATAAACTTGTTACCTTCTTCTGTATCGTTCTCAGTAAGTCTCTGGTTGAAGTTGTGACCAAAGATTGCTCTCAGTGAGAAATCTTCATTGATAGAAGGAGTAAGTGTTACGAGAAAGTTTGATTCAAGTTCCTGCTTGCGGTAATTGTCAAGAACAAGACGTCCAAGACCCTGGGCAGCTCTTGAGCCTACTTCTGTAATTTCTCTTCTGTTTAAACGGGCAACGTTTGAACCGAGGTTATAATCGAGCCTGATCCATTTGTTGATGTTATAATCCAGGTGGATACCAGCAATGAACCTTTCTTCAGCGGTGTTGGCAACGTTATATTTTGCCGACCACCTTGGATTATCGAACTGGCCACCACCGTTTGGTGTAAGGCTGTTTCCATTTTCATCTTCGTAAGGCAGGTTCATATCCCAGTTACGGGCAAGAAACATAGATCTTGCGAACAATGATGCCGCACCGTCAACCTGGTTTTCACCGAAGTAACCACCCTGTTGAATGGAGCGTGCATAGCTGAAATTACCTCTTACGGTAAGTCCCATGTCTAAGTTTGGTCTGCGCACCAAGGCCGATGTTTGAACGCTTGTAATTTGCATTTTCAACATAGCCTGTGTGAGCTAGGTGTGACATTGTAGCTGACACCGAACTTTTCGAATCACCACCCTGGAAACCTACAGAGTTTTCATACACCATACCGGTTCTGAAAAGATCTTTTACGTTGTTAGGGTATGCGCGATAAGCAACGCTGTCGCTTGGGAACATTTCAGGAAATGCATTTTTATAAAGTACCCAGGCAGGAATTGAATCCCTGTCTCTGAATGCAGGTCCCCATGAACCGTTCGAGTTAGAATAACCTTGTTGTGATCCAGCTCCGTATTCGTTCTGGTAATCAGGAAGGTTTGCGATGTTCTCAAAAGAAACCGAGCTTTTTGCTGTTACCTCAAGTCCTTTCTTTCCTCTGAGTGCGCTACCTGATTTCGTAGTGATGATCACCACACCATTAGAACCTCTTGATCCGTAGATAGCTGCCGCAGATGAACCTTTCAAAACGTTCATTGTAGCGATGTCATTCGGATCGATGTTAGCGATACCGCTTGAGTAAGCTGTACCACCTGTAGTTTGGTTACTGGTGGTTACCTGGTCATTACTATAAGGTATACCATCCACGATGATAAGTGGCTGGCTATTGCCATAGAATGAGTTGTTACCCCTGATTTGGATGCGTGTAGCTGCACCGGGCGTACCCTGTGAAGTTCTGATATCCACACCGGCAACTTTACCCTGCAGGCCTTTCAACATATCGGGCTCTGATTTCTGCACGATGTTGTCGGGATCTACTTTACTCACTGAGTATCCGAGTGCTTTTTCAGTTCTTCTGATACCGAGCGCAGTTACCACTACTTCCTGGAGGTTTGATTCGCCTACCAGTACAATAGGGATGTTTGTTTGATTACCTACGGTCACTTCCTGTGTCTGGAAGCTCGCTGCGGTAATTACCAACGTTGAGCCTTGTGCGGCTGAGATGGTGAATGAACCGCTTTGGTCAGCAGAAACCGCATCGGATGTTCCCTTAACCGTGATGGTTGCAAAAGGAACAGGCTCTCCCTGGACATTCTTTACCTGTCCGGTTAGTTTTACGGCCTGCGACCAAACGTTCACTGCCAGCAACAGCGACATGGTCATTAAGAAATAGATTTTTTTCATACTCTCTCTTGATTTTTAGTTTTACGTGAATCCTATGCTATAACATGCAAAGCATTGAAAACGGTAACGATAACCCCCCTTGGCTGTTCGCTCCGCTTGCAATAGTTAGTTGAAATAATCTTGAAAAAGGAAATGTGGTTAAACCGGGGAATCGTTAGGTTCCGACATATGGCATGCCTGGTAGAACTAACATTAGTAAGTGACGACGATAGAACGGATAATTGGTTTATTAGCATACAACTACATTAAAATGAACCTGCGGTTAGCCCCGATGATTACGATTCTGTAATTGAATTAAGCTGTTGTCTGGCTGATTTCCGGATACTCGTAGAAGTATTCTGAATCCGGTAATGTAGTTCCTATAGATGGGTCTTTCAAATGCCACGTTTGTGCTGGGTGACCAAGCCAGCGGCCAAAGCGTTTTTCTCATGTACTACTTTTTTCTAAAGACCCGTAAATATAGGAAGATTTTGCTTTGTTCAAAATAATGTTAAACTTGTTAAGCGGAAATCTCCTACCACCAAAGACAAGGGCTTTCCCTTTTTCGCTGCTCTTTTAGAAAAAGAATTTTACGGTCTTTTATTGTGTACTTACACGTTATTCTGTCAGAAAAAACTGCATTTTGAAGGAAGAATTTCTGTTTCCGGAAAGCTCGGAAACACCCGTTCCAATGGTCGAAATATTGGTATAAACGGTGGATGCGGCCTTTAAAGAAATTGTTAACAGCTTATTACTGAAGTGCTTGAGTCGAACTTTGGCTTTAAAGTTCAGGTAATACCTGACACCATTATTATAGAAGGAAGGAGTTGAACTGACATACAGAAGATCATTTTCGTACGCGTAAAGCCGGGTATTATAATTTTCTGCCTCGAAGGCCTGAAGGCGCACGTTTGCAGACCACCACGAGCCGAAGGGCTTGTACAAAAAATCGGCGAAAAATAAATATCCGAAGGCCGGAAATTCCGC
Organism: uncultured Chitinophagaceae bacterium; assembly: GCA_963782225.1. Taxonomy (GTDB): domain Bacteria; phylum Bacteroidota; class Bacteroidia; order Chitinophagales; family Chitinophagaceae; genus Flavitalea. The sequence continues at coordinate 2,093,039 of CAWAIQ010000004.1, read as the reverse complement.
GAACAGGTGATCGTATTTACACAATTCTGCCCGGCTCCTTACCAGGATTGAGCGGGTCAGCTGCACATTTACCTGGCTCCGCCAGTTTGTATAAAATTCCTGGCCCGGGAACTGTTTCTTCCTCTGTTTCGTCGATATTCAACGGTTTTATCCGATACCGGAACCTGGTATAAATTTCAGTCTGCTTGTTTGGCCTGAACGTTAGCTGCATGAGGTAGGCGGCACCGATCGCGGGGGCATCAAGACGGTACCGTAACCAAGGGAACGAAAACAAGTCAGCATATAAGTCTATCCGCCATTTGCCCGACGGTCGTAAGGACAAACCGGTGTAAAATCCACATTCATTGCCGGGAAGAGTCGCTTCAGTAAAGGCGTTGCCATATACTGACGAATAACCCTTTTGAATATCGCGATATAATAATGCAAGGTCAACGGATGACGAAAGGCTGGTCATCATGCCTTGTACTATTGCCCGGGACAGGCTCCTGTTTACGGCTACTTCACCGAACAGGTGTAGGTTTTTGAAAGTGTAAGCGTAATCGGCACTTGCATTTATAAATTCCTTACCTCGTAAAGCGTAGAGGTTGTAAGGTTTATCGTCTTTTAAAATTGGAAGCGTGTAACCCACGCCTACAATATTCACACTTGCATGACCTGCACGAAAGATTTGTTTAACGTTTGCACCCGCTGCAAATGACGTTGCGGCATTTTTATTCGCTCTTTCAGCTGCAGTGCGGTTAAGACCAGATGTTATTATAGATGTGACAAACTTATTCGTTGAAGAATCCTGATCTGTATTCGCAGATATTTGTCTATACGAAGCGAAAAACGTTGCCTGCCATTGTCGCTTAGCAAGTGTCACCGCCGCACCGCGATGAAAATTATACTCACCTGCCGAATGGTAAGGCCTGAGCGCTTCGCTTTGTCGCTTTATATTGATAACTGAGCCGCTTTTTTTGAAGGCCTGGCTCTGCCAGTGAATCAGTCCCTGGCCGAAGTTGATCGTGTAATCGCCAAGAGCGATAGATTTAAAAATTCCGACATCCCTCGCGAATAAATGAAAAGAGGTGAAATCTGTAAACGGTTTGTTGGGAAACAGTTTTTCACCGGCATCCTTCTCGGCGACTACTCCATACTGCATCAGATTCCGGAATTGATATTTGTACCTAACAAGAAGAGGCAAACGGCCTCCCTCAAACTTTTGCGAACTACCTGAATCGCTTTTGAAACCCGCCGCCGTCTGCGGCGTAAAAACAGACCGGACAAGAAATGAATGCTCCCCTTTTGTTAAGCGTTCTGAAAGTCGTGCCGAGGAAAGATCAGTACCGCACACTTACAAAGGGCATTATTTGTTTAATCACTGCTATGGTAAACCCCGGCACTGCCTGCAGTTCGTGTATATCGATAAGATCTCCAAGCAATCTACGGTACATCGCAAGATTATCAATTAACCTCTGGTCCAGAAGCGGAAGAATGGCCAGATCCGTACCGTTAATATCAAGCGGATGCCTTTTAAGCCGGTCGAGTAACTGCAGGTCATAATCATTTTCTGATTCTGCATCTTCTTCCTGAGACAAATCTTCAAGCTGCGCCGCTACGTTATCGTCAACATCCGAATCGGCGTGTTGTCCGGCGGCGTATATGAAACAACACATGAATGATATAATAAACATGAACTTCATTTATCATACTTCTTTTTGTTGTAAGCCATAGTGATAGCTGGCGAAATGCCTAACGACGAATGGTAGCTACAGCCAGCAGCTACCCGGATGCCACCATACATCCACGCGATATTTACATATGGCTGATTAGTGGCGGTTGTCCAGTTTAACATCGCGGAGAGATCGTTTGCGAATGAGTATTGAATATCTACAACAACATTCAAAGGCTGATTCTCCCGCTTGATGTATTCAATGCCTGTATACACCAATGACGAGACCTGCCATCCAAGACCAAGAGAGTATCCGGATGCAGGCCTCACTTCATCGGTTGACTTTAAAATGAAAAAGTTAAGATTGCTTACCATTGCCGACGCCGTTACGGTTTCCGTTATTTTAATTGCAGTGGCAACTGAGTTCTGTATAAAATGGTTCGGTGAAAATCCTGCGATATCTACCGATGTAAACTTTACCGTTGTGCCGAGATTGATTCTCCCTAAGCTTTTCCCAAAGGATGCTCCTATAGATCTTTCTGTGTAATCTACATTACCGAAGTGTTCAAGCGCCACGCTTATTCCGCTGGTGTGAAAGCCGTAGCCGGCTGCAATCATTACTGAATGCAGGTCAGTAAGGTATTTTTTCTCGATAAGCGTCGATATGGCAACGCTGTTAATGTTCGGCGCCATTGCGGGATTGATTGAAGCGGTCAATGGGTTAGTTAACCGTTCGGAAAAATTTGCACTTAATATATGCAGAGGTGCATATGTATGATAGAGGATCTGGGCTTGTGTAGCGTTCCGGTCAAGCATCCACGGGGCTAATAGTAAAACGATTTGCGGCATCTTCATGCAGCAAATTTTCATCGGTTGATGAAAATATAAATGGGAAAAACACCGCAATAAAACCGTTTTATTCTTACGCGGATATTTTGGGTGGCTGTTTTCGCGATACTACCTTTGACACATGAAAATTTTGGATGGACAACTGGTTTCTCAGGCCACTAAAGATGAACTGAAATTAAAAGTCGCCGAGCTTGTACAACAGGGCAGGAAGGTTCCACACCTGGCTGCAGTCCTGGTCGGTACAGACGGGGCCAGTGAAACCTATGTAGGTTCAAAGGTGCGGACATGCGAAGAAATAGGATATAAGTCTACATTAATACGTCTCGACAAATCGATAGGTGAAGCTGAGCTGCTTGAAACAATAAAGAAACTGAATGAGGATAACGATGTGGATGGTATTCTTGTACAGCTGCCGCTGCCAGCCGGAATTTCAGAGCAGAAAGTGATTGATACTATTGATGCCTCTAAAGATGTGGACGGCTTTCACTCCATCAATGTTGGCCGGATGGTGCAGGGATTGCCGACCTATGTTCCCGCCACTCCCCACGGAATAATGCTTTTGCTTGAATATTATAAGATAGATACAAGGGGGATGAATGCAGTGGTGATCGGAAGAAGCAATATTGTGGGCCGACCCATGAGTATTTTATTAAGTGCATCTACCAATCCGGGCAATTGTACGGTTACGATATGTCATTCGCATACGAAAGACATCGCGACTATTTGCCGGGGCGCGGACCTTATCGTGGCGGCGCTGGGTAAACCCGGATTTTTGAAGGGCGACATGGTGAAGGAAGGTGCGATCGTCATTGACGTAGGAATAAGCCGTGTGCCAGACGCTTCCAAAAAGCGTGGATATGCAATAAAAGGCGATGTTGACTTTGAGGAAGTCGCGCCAAAATGCAGCTATATCACACCTGTCCCGGGCGGTGTGGGTCCGATGACCATAGCTGCGCTCATGAAGAATACTTTCAGGGCCTGCATTTCCAAATAATAGGGTATTAGGACACAAATTGGTGTGAATAGTCGAAATTTGCAGGTTCAATGCAAACAGAAACTATATCTACAACAGCAACGGTAACTTTTCCTGTGATGGAAGCTTTTTACACTATCCAGGGTGAAGGCTTTTACCAGGGCAAAGCCGCCTATTTCATCCGTCTGGGTGGCTGTGACGTAGGATGCGTATGGTGCGACGTTAAAGAGAGCTGGGATGCATCGAAACACCCGCTGGTGAGCGTCTCCGATATAATCGGCAACGCAAAAAGTCATCCGGGCAGGCTGGCGGTCGTAACAGGCGGTGAACCGCTGATGCATAATTGCGAGCCGTTGACAACCGCTTTGCATGAAGCAGGGTTTGTCACAAACATTGAAACGTCAGGAAGCCATCCGCTATCAGGCAGCTGGGATTGGATTTGCCTTTCCCCGAAGAAGTTCAAAGCGCCGTTGCCAGAAGTTCTTCCGCACGCAAATGAACTGAAAGTGGTCATCTTTAATAAATCTGACTTTGTATGGGCAGAGCAGTACGCTTCGTTAGTTAGACCGGAGTGCAAACTTTTTTTGCAACCCGAGTGGGATAAGTCGCAGGTTGTAACTCCGCTTATTGTGGAGTATATTAAGGAAAATCCAAAGTGGGAGTTCTCACTGCAGATCCATAAGTATATACATGTTCCGTAAAAATTGATTGTGCTTAAATAAATGATGGTGCCTTTGAAAAACTTACTCTACATACTTCTTCTTACATCCCTTGCTTTTTCCGCGCAAAGCCAGTACAATCCAAATGGCGTCAACAAGAAAGCAGCGAACCTTTATTCGAATGCACTGAATATCGCGGGAGACGGCGATTACGTTGAAGCGATCAAGATGCTTGAGAACGCAGTAAAGCTCGAACCGAAATTTCTCGATGCGTATTTGTCCATTGGTGGTATCTATGGCGAGATGAAGGATTACAAGAATGCGGTGGTGAATTATGAAAAAGCCAGGGCGATTGATTCGATTTATTTTAAAGATTACGCATTACCCTATTCAATAAACCTTGCGGGGCTAGGTGACTTTGAAAAAGCACTCACTGCGGCAAATGATTTTTTGACAATACAGGATCTTAATGTTTCAAGTCGTAAGGCAGGCGAGTATCGTCAGCAGTGTTACAGCTTCGCTATCGAATATTCCAAAAAAGCAAAAGATCCGAATTACAAGTTTGATCCAAAAAATCTTGGCGACAGCATCAACAGTAGTGTGTCAGAATATTTTCCTGCCATCACTATAGATGGAAGTCAGCTGTTTTATACGAGGAGAGTAAACAGCATCAATGAAGATTTTTATGAATCGTCGAAAATTGACAATTCGTGGAAGCCATCGAAAAGTCTGCCCGGCGACATCAATACAACATTAAATGAAGGCGCACAGAACATTTCGCAGGATGGTGAATGGCTGATATTTACCGGGTGTAATTTTCCCGAAGGACAAGGAAGTTGCGATTTGTATATATCTTATCTCACGCCTCAGGGCTGGAGTACGCCGGAAAATTTAGGCGTTAACATAAATACTGAGTCGTGGGAATCCGCACCGAGTTTGTCGCCGGATAAAAGAGATTTATACTTTGCGAGTAATCGCCCCGGAGGCTTTGGTAAAAGTGACATTTATGTATGCCATAGAAATCCGGATGGATCATGGACCGCGCCGCAGAACGCGGGGCCGGAAATTAATACTGCAGGCAGTGAAAGTTGTCCCTTTATTCATGCCGACAATCAGACATTGTATTTCACTTCTGACGGGCATTTAGGATACGGAGGAGATGACCTGTTTCTCGTTAAGAAACTTCCCGGAAACAAGTGGGGCAACGCAGAAAATCTTGGCTACCCAATAAATACAATTGAGAATGAAGGCAGTCTCATTATCGCCGCAGATGGCATAACAGCATATTATGCAAGCGACAGAAGCGATAGTAAGGGCGGCCTCGATTTGTATAGTTTCGAATTGAGAGAAGACGTTCGTCCGCTGAAAACATTATGGGTAAAGGGAAAAGTGTTTGACGCACAAACGAAGAAAGGATTACCGTCCGCAGTTGAGCTGACCGACTTAGCAACCAAAGAAATCCTCAGTAAGGTGCAGACAGATGAAACCGGAAGCTATCTCGTGACGTTGCCAGTTGGGAAAGATTATGCTTTCAACGTCAACCGAAGAGGATATCTTTTCTTCTCAGAAAACTTTTCTTTGAAAGACAGAATTCCGGATTCCACTTATAATATCGACATTCCGCTGGAGCCGCTTCGCGTAAATGCGACTGTTGTATTGAAGAATGTATTTTTTGACGTAAACAAATCGGAGTTGAAGCCGGAGTCTTCAACAGAACTCGATAACATAGTGAAATTGCTGAAAGAGAATCCAACGCTGAAGATTAGCATCAACGGTTATACAGATAATGTAGGTAAGCCTTCAGACAATCTCAGGCTGTCAAACAGCAGGGCAAGTGCAGTGGTACGCTATCTTATTGAAAAAGGTATTGCTGCCACGCGGTTATCTGGTAAAGGCCTGGGTGAAACGCAGCCGGTTGCTGAGAACACCAGCGAAGAAGGAAGAGCTAAGAACAGGCGCACTGAGATGAAGGTGATGAACTAGTGAAGATGTATTCGGAACTAACATACCAGTTATCTCTATGCGACATTCCATATATCGGTAATGTACATGCGAAAAAGTTGATCGAGGTTTTTGGCTCGGCTTCTGAAGTATTCAACGCAAGGCTGGCGGACCTGGAGCGGATCGAACACATTGGGGCCCTCAAAGCGCGGAGCATAAAAAACTTCAAAGATTTCGGAAGAGCCGAAAAGGAAACAGTATTCATTGAGAAGTACGGAATTCAACCGCTCTTCATCAGTGATTCTAATTATCCGAAGCGGCTACTGAACTGTTTTGATCCGCCTTCAATGTTATTCTACATGGGAAATGCCAACGTCAATTCGCTTAGAATTGTAGCGGTGGTGGGTACACGAAACAACACAGAATACGGCAAATCCTTTACCGAAAAGCTAATTAAGTCGCTCGCGGCAAAAGACGTCCTCGTTGTAAGCGGCCTCGCATTCGGCATTGATTCAATTGCCCACAAAAGTTCTTTGAAATTTGGAATACCCACCATTGGTGTGGTGGGTCATGGTTTGGATACGATATATCCGAAAGAACATACAGCGCTGGCCAGGCAGATGATTACGTCGGGGGGATTGCTTTCCGAATTCAAAAGCAACACGAGACCCGACAAACATAATTTTCCAAGCAGGAACAGGGTTGTTGCAGGCATCAGTGATGCTACCGTGGTTATTGAGAGCGGGGAAAAAGGAGGCAGTAATATTACCGCAAATCTTGCCTGGGAATATAACAGGGATGTTTTTGCAGTTCCCGGCCGGACGATTGATGCAAAAAGCATTGGGTGTAATAAATTAATCAGGGAAAACAAGGCAGCGTTATTGAGCGATCCGGAAGAGTTTATTGAATTGTTAGGCTGGAACGATGCTAAAAAAGAAAAGAGGATTTTACAGAAGAGGCTCTTTAACGATTTTAATCCAGACGAAATCGGACTGCTGGAATTGTTAAGAAAAAAAGAACTGACCGGCATCGACGATTTAATTTTTTCAAGCGGAATGAGTTCGACTGCTGTTGCAGCCTCATTGTTAAAACTTGAAATGAGTGGAATCGTTAAAGTGTTACCAGGCAAGCGTTTCAAGCTGGAAGACTAGCCAGATAAAATTTCATTTGGGCGAAATTAGGCTACTACCCTATCTTTGCACATGGCAACAAGAATTAGCACTTCCAAGTCAAATTCCCCCCTTTCAAATAAGTTTTTCGGTGAAGGAGTTACGTTCGATGACGTCCTTTTGGTACCCGCATATTCACAAGTTTTACCGCGCGAAGTAAGTATACGTTCCCAGCTTACAAAGCAGATTACATTGAATGTTCCAATGATGTCGGCCGCAATGGATACAGTAACTGAAGCTAATCTTGCAATTGCACTTGCACGCGAGGGCGGCTTGGGTATACTTCATAAAAACATGAGTATCGAACAGCAGGTTGAGCAGGTAAGAAAAGTGAAACGAAGTGAAAGCGGTTTGATCATCGATCCTATTACACTCGATAAAGATTCTACAATTGGCGACGCACTTCGCCTGATGAAAGACAATAAAATCGGCGGCATTCCGGTTGTCGATAAAAACAAAAAACTCGTTGGCATTTTAACGAACCGTGATCTGCGGTTTGAAACAGATAACAGCAGGAAGGTAAGTGAGGTAATGACGAAAGAAAATTTAATCATTGCGCCGGAAGGAACCGACCTTACGAAAGCGAAAAAGATTCTAAGCCAATATAAAATTGAAAAGCTGCCTGTTGTAAACAAAGCAGGACAGCTTGTCGGGCTGATTACTTATCGTGATATTCTTCAGCTTACGAGTTATCCAAATGCAGTTAAAGACGTATTTGGCCGACTGTTAGTTGGTGCAGCATTGGGGATTACCCGTGACATGCTTGAGCGTGCACAAGCATTGCAGAACATCGGTGTGGATGTCGTTTGCCTGGATAGCGCACACGGACATAGCAAGGGTGTTCTCGAAGCGTTAAAAGCAGTAAAAAAATCTTTCAGGAATTTACAGGTGATAGCTGGCAACGTTGGAACGGCTGCAGGTGCAAAGGCCCTTGCAGATGCTGGTGCTGATGCCGTGAAAGTGGGTATCGGTCCAGGTTCGATTTGTACAACTCGAATAGTGGCTGGTGCCGGAGTTCCGCAGATCACTGCTATTATGGAAGCGTCGACAGCGTTACGTTCGAGAAATATTCCAGTGATAGCCGATGGCGGTATCCGGTATACCGGCGATATGGTAAAAGCATTGGCCGCAGGAGCAAATCTTGTGATGATGGGAGGTGTGTTTGCAGGTACTGAAGAAAGTCCCGGCGAAACAATTATTTACGAAGGCAGGAAGTTTAAACAGTATCGCGGGATGGGATCGATCGGTGCGATGAGCCAGGGCAGCGGCGACAGATATTTCCAGGACGTTGAAGACGACCTGAAGAAATTTGTACCTGAAGGGATTGAAGGAAGAGTGGCGTATAAAGGAAATATTTCAGAGATCGTTTATCAATATGTAGGTGGTTTAAGATCAGGAATGGGTTACTGCGGCGCAAAAGATATCCAGTCGCTTCAGCAGGATGCGCAATTCATTAAGATTTCAAATGCGGGAATCAAGGAAAGTCACGCACATGATATTGAGATCACCCGCGAAGCGCCAAACTATAGCAGGTAACATGATTTCACTCAAACGTGCGGTCGCGATATTACTTTGCGTTTTTTCCAGCTTATCATTGTTTTCGCAGGATGACAGCTGCAATTTGAAGATCAGTTTGCTGACTTGTGGGCCGGGTGAAGATCTTTACTCTATATGGGGACATAGCGCAATAAGGGTAAAGGTAGCCAACTCAGGCACCGATGTTATTTTCAACTACGGCACGTTTGATTTTGAAGACCCTGACTTCTACACAAAATTTACAAAAGGAAAGTTATTATATTATGTGTCTGTCGAAGATTTCGAGAGGTTCATGTATTCATATCAGCTTGAAAACAGAAGTGTCATTGAACAGGAGCTAAGGTTGACGTGTGAAGAAAAAGAAAGATTGTTCAATGCATTGCGTACAAATGCGAGGGAAGAAAATAAATACTACAAGTACCAATTTCTTTTTGACAATTGTTCTACCCGCCTCCGTGATATTGTTGTAACGAACAACGATGATAGCGTTTCATTCAAAAGAATACTTCCGGTTGAGGCTCCGACATTCAGAAATATGATTCATGCTAATCTGGATCACAGCAAACACTACTGGAGCAAGTTTGGGATCGATCTTGCATTGGCAAGCCGGATAGACCGCAAGGTTGCAAATGCAGAAGCAATGTTTCTGCCGGACTACCTTATGATGGGATTCGACAGTTCAGTATCAAAAGATGGAAGCCTGGTGCTAAACAAGAAAACAATTCTGCGTCATGTCCAGATAGGTGAAGGGAGCGATTCAGGGATAACTCCGATCATGGCGACGATCGCGATATTATTGATGGGCATCATTCTCTTGTTTACAAGATCACAAAAAATCGCGAACGTCTTTGATATCACTTATTTTCTGTTGCTTGGGCTGGTGGGGAGTTTTATGTTATTCATGTGGTTCGGAACAGATCACGAACTCTGCAGGGATAATTACAATTTACTTTGGGCATTGCCGACGCATTTAATTGCTGTCTTTTACGTGCAAAAAAATGCCAGGTTTAAAAAAATATATTTCGGAGCCACCGCGGTACTTGCATTGGTTGTGTTGCTATTCTGGAAAGTACTTCCCCAGGAGTTGAACATCGCATTCTTACCTTTGATCTTGCTGGCAGGTATCCGAAGTGCATACAGGGCATTGAAAAAGTAGATTATGGAGGAAAAAACTCTTAAACTAAAAAACTCTTCGGTTTATTATCGAATTACGGGCAGCGGTGATCCTGTTGTACTTATTCATGGATTCGGCGAAGACAGTACTATTTGGGATGGGCTGATAGAGCAGTTGGAGTCGAACTACCGCCTGGTCATTCCCGACCTTGTCGGTAGCGGGCGATCTACAGGCAATACTGATGGCATTTCTATGGAAAGCATGGCGGAGGATGTAAACGCCCTGCTGCAGAGCGAAAACATTGATTCATGTTTCATGATCGGCCACAGCATGGGTGGATATATTACACTTGCGTTTGCGGAAAAATATTCCGACAAAATAAAAGGGTTGGGACTGTTTCATTCGACTGCATATGCCGATAGTGAAGAAAAGAAAGGAGCGAGAAAGAAGAATATCGATTTCATACAAAAACATGGATCGGCTAAGTTTCTTGAACCCGCTACACGCAATCTTTTTTCTGATAAAACGAAAAGTGAAAAACCCGACCTTGTTGATGAGTTGGTTGACCGATACCGCAACTTTTCAGCCGCATCTCTCGTAGCATATACTGAGGCAATGATGAACAGGGCCGACAGAACGGAAGTTTTAAAAAATTTCCCCAAGCCTGTGCTGCTGATCATAGGTGAATACGATACTGCAATACCTATAGAGCAAAGCCTCAAACTGTGCCGGATAGCTGATTTTGCTTACATTTATATAGCAGCCCATTCAGGACACCTGGGCATGCTGGAGGAACCCGAATTTTGCTTAAAAGCGATGCAGGATTTCCTTTCCGGCAAGTAGCCAACTGACCTGCGCCGATTAGAAAGATACCAGGAGCTTCATGAAGAAAATCTGCTTTCTCATCCTCATTCTTGGAGGATTCACTCTTCCGTTATCCGCTGCCCATATCAGGGGTGGAGAGCTATACTATAAATATGTTGGACCCGGCGCGGGAACAAATACATCAACCTATCTCGTCACACTAAAGCTATACATCGACTGCGGACAAAATGATCCGGGGCAGTTGGACACCCAGGTGTTTCTGACGGTGTTTGCAAAGCCAGGAGGTAACCAGGTGCTCGGCAAATATGCGCGCATGTCGAGCGAGGAATTCATACGATACGATCCTGCTTCGAATCCCTGCCTGAATAATCCACCAAGAGATGTTTGTTACAGGCTCAGATATTATCAGACCACAATCGACTTACCAAATACCCCCGACGGCTATACAATCGCGTTTCAAAGATGTTGCAGAATCGAAGGCATTCAAAATCTCAAACCTCCAAGCAATGATTTCGGCGCAACATACTCATGTGAAATACCGGGAACAAAACTGGGCGTAAATGCAACGCAGAATACGAGTCCTGTCATAACAACGAGGGACGCCGTAGCGGTGTGTATGGGATCCGATTTTCAATTCGATTTCTCGGCAACAGATGAACAGGGCGACTCACTTGTTTACCAGTTTTGTGATGCGTTTGCAGGCGGTGGCCCCAGCAACGGCCAGAATTGTTTTACGTGTCCCCTGCCTGTGCCGGGCGCTCCCCCACCCTACCAGGCGCTCTCATATCAATCACCATATACCGGCACTGCGCCGATGGGAAATGTTACGATCAATAGGAAAACAGGAATCATGTCGGGTATTGCGCCGTCGCGTATAGGGCAGTATGTTGTTACAGTTTGTATTGGAGAATACCGCAGAGGCGTGTTAATAAATGTTCACCGCAAAGACATTCACATTAAGGTGTCAGATTGTGTTCCTTTAAATGCAGTACTCAGACCCGACTATGCATACTGCGATGACTTCAATGTAACCTTTAGAAACCTGCAAATTAATCCAACGGGCTCCGTGTATACATGGGACTTTGGTGATGGAACTGCCCCGCAGAATACGCTGATACCCGATGGCACGCTGCAGCATCGTTATGCAGATACCGGAACGTACAAGGTGAAACTTAAAGTTGTACTAGCCGGAAAGTGTGTTGATTCAACTACGACGCTCGCGAAAGTATATCCCGGATTTTACCCCGGCTTCGAATTTGATGGTGCATGTTTATATACGCCGTTCGAATTTACTGATACAACGAAAAGTCGTTATGGCCGACCGTCAACATGGATGTGGAACTTTGGCGATGAAACAACGGAAGCCGACACCAGCCATTCTTCAACTCCGAATTGGAGATACAATACGCTGGGATTTAAGACCGTTCAGCTGATCGTAGGATCAACGAAGGGATGTATCGATACGGTACCAGTGACGGTTGAGGTGAAAGATAAACCTGATCTAACGCTGCCGTTCACCGACACGCTCATTTGTGATATCGATTCATTACAACTGCGCGCCATTGGCGATGGTACCTTTCAATGGACACCTGGGTACAACCTCATCAATGAAACGAGCGCCACACCCACTGTCTTCCCGGATCGAACGACTACCTACACGGTAACCATGACCGAAAACCGTTGCGTGATTGCCGGCGACATACGCGTACGCGTCGTGTCGTTTGTAACGCTCAATGCGGGTAGCGATTCCACTATTTGTACAACAGATACGATTCAATTAAATCCTTTGGGTGATGGCTTGAAATTTACGTGGACGGCCAATCCCGCAGCCTTCATCGATGATGCGAATATTCGCATGCCGAAAACACAACCACTTGAAAACACCAACTACCATGTTATCGCAAGAATTGGAAAATGTTTTGCAGAAGATGACATAAACGTGCGAACGGTTCCGTATCCGGTAGCAGACGCTGGACAGGATGTTACGATTTGTTATGATGATACGGTAAGGCTGAACGGATATACTGATGGTTCATCATTCCGATGGGATCCGCCCTTGTCGATTTTAGATGGTAACTCGCTCGCGCCGTATGTTTTTCCGTTGCAAACAAGAACATATGCGTTGCTTGGATATGATACGCTCGGGTGTCCGAAGCCGGGAATTGATAGGGTCACCGTAACTGTGCGACCCCAAATAGTTGCGGATGCGGGTAATGATACAGCAATCGTGAAAGCACAGCCTTTACAACTAAAAGGGTCGGGGTCGGAATTTTTCGCATGGTCACCGGAAACGGGATTGAATATTACATCGAAGAGTGATCCGGTTGCAGTGATTGACCGGAATATTTCATATGTACTGCGCGCCTTTACTGCAGACGGCTGTTACGACCTGGATACAATCAACGTCCAGGTGTTCCAGACGCAACCGGACATTTTTGTCCCGAATGCTTTTGCGCCCGATGGTCGAAACAGGGAACTAAGACCCAAGGCGGTCGGCATTTCTACACTTCATTTCTTTCGGGTATATAACCGCTGGGGACAGGTGGTCTTTCAAACAACACAGTTCAACAAGGGTTGGGATGGCAATGTGAATGGAGTACGCCAGGCTAATGGTACCTATGTATGGATGGTGAGTGGAACCGACTACACCGGAAAAATAGTATCGCGCAAGGGAACAGCGGTGCTAATCCGTTGATAATCATATACGCATTATGATCTGGGTCATTTTGATTTTAAAGGAGGATTGAGTAATTTTATCTCTCATTAGTCCGCCCCCAATCTAATCCGGTGTTGTATGAAGAAATTGTTTCTTTGCAAGATTATCCTGACATCTCTTTTTTTTACCTACTCCGGTTTCGCATTTTCACAAGACATCATCAGACAGCAAAGTTGTGACGGCAATCCTTACCAGGAAGAAGTCGACAGCCTGAAGCAATTCTATGCAGGCCAGGGCTATACCGTGTTGCGCGAAGCATCGATGACTATGGAAAGCGAATATGAGATGCCGATAGTGCTCCCAATGACCCAGGGAACATGGTATCAGTTTGTTTTTATTGGTGACCCAACGTCAAGGCTATACGAAGTGCGCATGTACGATTATACAGAGAAACAGGTTATTTATAAGAAGAATCTGTGGGGCGATGTAGACGGTAACGTTATTAGTTTTCAATACATACCACAGGCATCAGAATATCACATGATAAAACCTGTGCAGGTTAATAAGAACAAGAAGAAAATGTGTGGTTACGTGATGTTACTGAAGAAGACTTCTTAAGTTTTACGCCTGCGGCGGGCCTTGCTCCGGCGGTTTGAAGGAACTGCGTCACGCATCACGCCTCATGTTTCATGTCTCACGCCTCACGCATCACGCTTCACGATCACATCTACTGCGTTAGTGCTAACCTGATTTCTACACCGGCTCTCGTGTTTGTAATCGGCGGCGCAGTTGAAATCTTCGGCTCCACCCTTCTCTGTTCAAAATAAAACTTCACATTCACCCTGTTACTGATCACGTAATCGATCGAAGGATTGATAGTGATTACTTTCTGCCCGGCTGTTGGCAATGCCTGCAGCTGATCAAGTCGTGAGTTAGCTGTGGCATCATCACGGAAACCAAGATCAAGGCGGAACGCAGCATCGTTAGCCAGCGCTTTACCTTTCCATTTGATGAAAGAAAACGCACCACGCTGTCTGAAGCCCGCGCCAATTGTAAATTCAGTAGATCGCGCTTCACTTAACTGGAAATCGATCAGACTTAAGCTCAACTGGCGGGATTTCTTAAACTCGAAACGTGCGTTTAATTGGTTAGTGAACTGCATATCGACATCGATCATCGGTGCGAACTGCTCGCTAATCGTAATGTTAGGAACAAGGAAATATGGAATGAAGTTGCCGGTAAGTGTGTCGATGAACTCCGGATAATTGAAGCGGAAAGGATCCTGGAATAACAACGCGGATTCGAAACGGTTCATACTAAGCGTACTATTATATCCGTGTGTGATCGTAAAGCTTGTAAAGATCTTTTCGAATCCGGGTATGCGCGATAAACCGTTGTAAGTAATTCTCCAGTTTGGCCTTGGTAAAATACCCTGGAAAGGATTCGAGCTGATTTTAGGATTAGAATTTTTCAGCAACGAAATAGATGAGGCATCTTTGTTTGTGTATGCCGCGATGAACGCTGGTATCAAAACATCCTGCGAGTATTTTCCATAGCCTTTATAATATCCGTCCGTTGTTTGTTGTCCACCTGAATATGGATTCTCTTTTCCTAGTCGCTGTGAAATGACCCTTCTGTTATCCTGGAATTTCAGGAACGTTTCAGAAACCTCATTCGGATTTATTTTTTCAAATAGAGTCTGGAACGAAATATAACTCACGCTAAAACTTCCTTCCGCATATGGATTCAATCTTGCAAATTGTCCGCTATAACCGGCTGCTGTAGTATCCTTATATAATTCCGAATATGTTTTACCAAATGTTTTATCTACCGTAAGATCTATTGTAAGATCCCGCACCGGAACAAGCTGTGCGTTGATCGTCAGCTTTTGCTGATAATCCTGTCGGTTCTGAAAGTTAAGATTCGGATCGCCGGTAACCAGACCTTTGCGTGCAAGAGTGCTGATAAAGCTGGTGTCAGGTTGACGTCCGAAGATAAAACCAAGTCCGGGTGCCTGCGATTTGAAGTTCATGCCCAGCAAGCGTGTACTATCGGTATATCCGTAAACTGTCGCCGTTGCATTTTCAGTATAGTTAATACTGATACGCTTCAGAGATGTAAGGATACGAGCAAAAGCTTTAACGCCCTTACCCAAAACGATCGGCTCCATTTTATCTCTTTTCTTTTTCTTTCCGGTGGTATCCTTCGGTTGCCCCTGGGCCGGCGCTTGTGCTGCTCCTGCGCCTGCAGCCGGAGCTTCATCAATCGCTCTTAGCAGCCGTGACTTTGAATATAACCTGGTGAAATCGAATTCTGCTGTGGCGTTTTTCTGTTGTTCGTTCGCCAGCGTATTTCCAAGGTTACGCGCCAGCAGAGATGCCGCGAGCCAGTTGTAAGTAGCCACATAATTTATCCGGACTGAAGTCCAATCTAACGCTGGAAATTTTTGTGTTGGTAAAACGTAAGATGCATTTGCAGTTTGCGTGTAAAGAACAGTTCTTCCACCTTTCAGGAAATTATCCCACACCCGCTTCTTGTCGGCTTTGTCAAGGCGGCCTGAGTCTTCATCAACCCAGGCTTTGTTGGTAGCAGTGAAGTCAAGATTGAGGGAACGTGTGAGGTCCCATCGCATATTGTAAATCCTGTCGAACGTAAAGTACTTATCGTACGTTTCCGGGAGGCCAAGTTTAGCACCACCCACATTTCGCGGACGATACGCACCGAACTGCCTGTTTACATCGGCACGGAAGCCAAGCAGACTTGGCATCGGATTAAAATTGAATTCCTTTACAAGATTGTACCACGTCGATTTTGACTTGATGGTTTTTTTGAGCGGTTCGATGTACGCTGGTGTTGCAGTATAATTATATCCCAGGCCCGCACGATGTCGGGTGATCTCGTTGTTCTCTATGAGAGGGTTGTGCTGCTCTTCTTTATAATATGAATAGCTGACGTCTACATTCTCAATGCTCCAGAGCTTTGGCTTTTTACCATTGGTGTTATTTCGCTTTACGTTTGTAAAGTTTACTGTCTTGATCGTTCTCACATCAACCGCCTGTTCCCTTATTGAATCGCGAAGATTTGCAGGCGTTCCATTCAGTTTGTCCTTCAGTTTCACATCAAGGTCGTAGGGATCATATTCCGGAGCGGCAACGGTTTGAGAAATGCTCGCATATACCGGTATTGACATTCCCGATTTTTCCGGAAGCAGCTTACCAAGTTCCAGATTCGTGGCGATATCGAACTGTGTGAAATCTTCACGGGAACGCTCATTTACGCGCTGTTCGATTGTGCCGAAGCCTGCGCTGCGTGCACTTGCAGACACATACAATGTGCCCAGATCAGCAAGTTTGATATCAACGCGCCCTAATGCCGCCCATCCACCGCTTTCATCGAGGCCACCTAAGCGAAGTTCGTTGAACCAAACTTCCGTACAGGCATTATCACGCGAACGGTTTTCTACTCCGAGGAACAGTACACGCACTTCGCCGAGATTTGGATTACCATAGATAGCATACTCTTTTCCATCGTCGCCAATTTGGCTATAGTAATCATTAACAGGACCAGTGTTATTTCGGGTGACCTTTAAATCAATAAGTCTTTGAAGATTTAGTTCAAGATCATTTTGTGCCGGCCAGATATCACTTTCAGATGTAGCTCCCCAAACTGTTCGCTTCAACGGAATGCGAACCTCATAATAGTTATTGATAAGGTCGTTACCGAGGCGAATAACGGTGTACAATTCATTGTCCTGTAAGTTATCGAAAGTGCCGCCCGACTCAACGTGAGTGTACATGAACAATTTCGCATACTGGCGCAGATCGAGGTTCAGCGTTTTGAATACTCCACGCACATCACCTTTTGCCATGTTACACACCTGGATGCTCAGCGATTGTTCGTTGAGCAATAAGTTTACGTTATTGTTGCTCAGCTGTTGCTGACGCACAACATTGGGTGGCGTTTTATAGGGGATCGGCGAGCGCGAATTGTTTTCTTCGATGTTTACTGCAAGCTGATTGAAAGTAGTAGGTGAATTCGCAGGAATGGGTTTGTAAGTTCCTGAGGTATCTAGTTCGTAGTTGAATCTTCTCCACTGATTTCTAACTAGCTCCAGCTTTGCAAACCGAAGCACAACGGAATCCTGGAAGCCTGTAAGAAACATCCTCACGAAACGAATGGATTTGAAATCGGGGATGTTACCTATTTTCTCAGAAAACTGGGCGATAGGAATTCTGAAGAGATACCATTTTTCAGGTGCACCACCACTTGGCGTAAACGAACGTACGTCGGTAATGAAATTTTCGCCCACTTGCATAAGATCCTGCGGCGCAAGCTCAACTTTGTATTCAAAATATTCTTCAAGTTCATTTAAAGTGTTATCGCGGTTGAACTCTTCCTGGTCAGGATAAAGCGTAAATGCGCTCACGAACTGGTCGCCCGATGAAGCAACTGGTGAGTTGCCTTGCGGATTGTTGATCTGTTTGTATCGTTGCAGAATTCCATCGCGGTTTGAATAACCGGCATCGCGGTAATTTTTAAAATCATCGTGCGAAGGATCCGCAAGAGCTTGTTGATATATCTGCGAAGACGTGCCGAAAGCAGTAGCGAGATCGTTAAGGTATGCCTGATACTTCCTTCTTTCACCCTCATCATCAAGACCGTCAAACCCGGCATCCTGCAGTGGTCTGTCGGCTGGATCATTACTAAATGCCTGTGTTACCTGTATAGGATTCGCGGGAACCTTTCCCCAAACAGTCGCCGAATCTTCCTGCGCTGTTGTGACTGCACCGCTGATACCATTTTCAAAAAACCTTTTGCCATCTTTCAATACATCTTCAGAAATATTTCCGAGATGGAAATATAGTTGTCCGCCGGTACTTGCAGGATTACTGAGAAACGGATCCTGCATCCAAAATTCAATAAATTCAACGTTGCCGGTTTCAAAATCTACCTGGTCGAGGCCGCGCATAATACCACCCCACCTGTTTTGCGGGTTCAAAAGTTTGCCATCTGCTGATACACTCCCCGGACGTGAGTCGAAGTTATAGGGACCAATTTCAGTTGGATAGTAAGCCATGTCAAACGTTACCAGCTGCGCCTGTCCGAAATCCGGCGTACGGTTGGGATATATTTCTGTAACCTTTACCTGTCTTACACTTGGCGTTCCGAGTAAGTCGTCATCGATCGGGTTGTTCGAATTTCTTCTATCCTGCAGTATCGGTTCGATATTATACCATGCAAGTTTTGCACGATTGAAACCGTAATCAAGAGTGTCCCGCTTTGTTGCTTCAGGAAAGCGGGTACCGCCTGCCGGTGTTGAAGCGAGCCCCCAGCTTACAAGGGGAAAACGCAGATCGATTGCATTCCGGGATCCCTCGAAGTCGTCGATAAATATCGAACCCTCACTGCCCTTACCGATCTGCTTCGGGTGACCGGGCTTTAAAAATGCACCTTCACCATAAGCAGTAATACTACTCATCTCGGTAGTATTGTAAAACGGAAGTTTATCGAGCCATCGCGTTAAGCGTTGTGATTCGGTACGGTAGCTAAAGTCTAAGCCGTACATCGTGTTCTTGATCGGATCTTCATTATAACCTGTCTTGGTGAAGAACGGCCGTTCACCGAGTTTCACCATTGATGCTCCGAGGGCAAGAGCCTCCCGCGCCGTGGTCTTGGCCAGGTAATCTAATCGTATTCCTAAAAAGTTTCGCTGCTGTATACCGAAGCCTGCATTGTTTTCGAATTGAACGTTAACAGGAACACCAGAACTAATGATGCCTGAGTTGATCACTTTCACCGTACCGAGATTGTAGTCGATGGTGTAGTCTACGTTTTCTACAAGAACCTGTCCACCGGCAGAGACTGTAACGGAACCGGGTGGCACATTGAATGCACCCAACTGAATTTCAGACGATGCATTTCCCTTCGCCGTTCCGCTGATCACATACCTATCGAGGTTAGCAAATGTTTTGGCGATCTCTTTGATCGTATCGTACAGCGGATAAAAAACGTATTTATCTCTGAGATCCTGCGATGCATTCTCGAAAGCCCTTGTTTCAAGGTCGCGCCCGAAAGGTTCTAATAATGGAAATATAATTCTTGCCTGGTCCGATCGGACGGTAAATCCTTCGATGTAATCGAATACCCCGTCCGGTAATGGGTCGTTTCGCGAGTTAAGCCGGTCGAGATTTAATAACGATAGCAAAGGTAAGCCGCTGCTGGCGCCAACCTCATCAGGTAAAAATCTCTTTAAACCCAGGCTCGGCTCTTCGTACAAAACGTTCAATTTAAAATCGCCTGGCTGAATGCTCGCCAGGAAAGAACCATCCTTTGATTTAAGCGAGTACACGTTTTTCATCATCAGGTCCCACAAAGGCAAAGTGGTTCTTTGCGATGTTGCTTTGAGCAATTTCAGGAAAAGCACTTTCTGTGAACCTGGCGTTTTTAGTGTTGTATCAGGCGGTGCATCCTGTGAAAATTCACCGACCTTATAAATCTTTCCGTTGAAGCTATACTGAAATGCTACCGCAAGTACTTCATCCGGCTGCAACGGCTGATTGAGTGATAGGAACCCTACCTGCGGATTGTAATAAAATTCTTCCGGCCTCAGCTGGCGGGCAAATGTTTTTTCAAAATCCTGCACGGCGCGCAAGTTCATCGAGGAAAGTTTTGAAGTGATCGCCGAAGAATTTCTTGCATTCGGATCGTTAACGATGTTTCTGTAAAGCAGCGTTACGTCGTTGTCGGGAATACCGTTTGCGGTTGGCCGGTACGGTTGCAGATTAGGATTCGTAGCATTATATGGCGCCGATTCTGCAAGGTCCATCAACCCAACTATATCTCTTGTTTCAGTAGTTGATCCGTTTCTATTCGTAACCCACACCTCTATTCTCAATATTTGCACCTGTGAGTTCACGATGGGCAACTGGCTCATTGCCCTGTTGTAGTTCTGCCGGAAATATTGGGACAGCAGGAAGTGCCTGTTCTCTTCGTAATCGTTCGCCTTAAATTCAAATGCAGTGTTTGTGACTTCCACCCTGCACACCCAGCGACTGACGCTGCGCACGTTGGTTGGCGAGCACACCGGTTACAAATAATTTTCCAAACTGAAGTTGAGTTTTGATACCGAAGAGCGATTGAGCGCCGGGGATCAAAGATCCCTTCGAAGAGTATGAAACGTTACCAGCCTCGATACGTTTAATAATCTCATCGTCTGTGCCGGTATAGTCGAGCTTGAGTTGATTTTCGAAATCGAAGTTTGCAAGAGTGTTATAACTGATCGGCAGCTTAAGTTTACTTCCGATATTACCCACCACGCTTAGGTTCGCATTCATGTCGAAGTCGAACCCGCCGTTGCGCCTGGCTCTTTCAGGAAGTGCAGGGTTTTTAATGTTTTGACCCTGGTAGCCAGCTATGAGATTTACTTCGCCCTGCGGACGAATATCAATCTTGCCCTGACCGAAGATCCTGTTGAACAGGTTGTCGGTGATGTTGAGTTTTGGCCGTGGCAGTTTGTAATTCAGCCCCGACAATACATTACTCCTTTGCCTGAAATAATCACGCTCCTGCGATTGCCCGCGGAGATCCATGAATTCGTCGAATGTGAGATATGTAGGTTTTCTGTAATAGAAACCTCCCACTTTTTCAACGATGTAATATTCTTTTGTTTTGGGATCGTAAACGATCGAGTCGGAGATATTTGAAGGATCCTTAAGGTCTATCGGGCTCCGGCTCCTTGATGAGTAACGGTCGCCGCGCCTGTCACTTATCGGATAGCGAAGGGTGTCTACACCTGTAACCGGAATAATCGTATCCTTTACGCGCGCCGTACTGTCCGTCTGCTGGGCACGCAGACTACCGTCAGTCGCATTCACGAGAATAGCGGCAGTTAGTATGGCAGTTTTTAGGATAGAAGTTAGCTTCCGGAACAAGGGTTTTCTGTTAGGTAGAGATTCTTCTGATAGGCTTAGATGTTTTTGAGTGCTTGTTTGATAATGTCCTCTATTTTATGAAGTTCCGGGTTCGATTTCCGCACCCGTCCGATTGCCTGCTCGCCTACGGATCTGCTGATCCCGAGTGCAATTAATGCATTTAACGCATCCTGATCCAATGTATTGTTTATCAACATGTCATTATTTGATTCGAAAGCAGTTTTGCCAACCTTATCCCGCAATTCCAAAACAATGCGTTCAGCAGATTTTTTTCCGATGCCTTTAATGCTTTCGAGCAGTTTAGTGTTGCCTTGCGAAATCGCCTTTGCAATTTCAACGGGCTTCATAGACGACAGCATCATCCTGGCGGTGGAAGCTCCTACCCCAGACACGCTGAGCAGTTGAATGAACATTTCTTTTTCCGCTTCTTCATAGAAGCCGTAAAGAATCTGCGCATCCTCGCGAACATGAAAATAAGTGTGTAACTGGCCGCTGTCCTTGCCTGAGATGCTGGTGTAGGTATTGAGGCTGATGTGAAGTTCGTATCCAACGCCATTGACATCTACATGTACAAGGGCGGGGGTTTTTCGAACGAAGTTGCCCTTCAAAAAAGCGATCATGGCAGCGAAAGTACGGTTTTCCGTATTTTAGCGCCCCTTAATAATATCCGATGAGTCAAAAAATTACGGCCGCAATCACTGCTGTCGGCGGCTTCGTACCAGATGATAAACTAACTAACGCTGACCTCGAGAAAATGGTCGATACAACCGACGAATGGATCCGAACCCGGACGGGGGTATCAGAGAGAAGAATATTGAGGGGAGAAGGAAAAGGCACATCCGATCTCGGCGCGCCTGCGGTCCTTAATCTTTGTGAAAAAAGAGGCATCGACCCATCGGAAATTGACTGCCTCATCTGCTGCACGGTTACGCCCGACATGACTTTCCCCGCCACAGCGAACATCATCTGCGATAAAATAGGTGCCATCAATGCCTGGAGCTACGATCTTGGTGCTGCATGCTCTGGATTTCTTTATGGATTAACCACCGGTGCCATGTACATAGAAAGTGGCCGCTACAAAAAGGTTGTAGTTGTTGGTGCCGATAAAATGAGCGCGATTGTAGACTACAGCGACCGAACCACTTGTATACTTTTCGGTGATGGCGCCGCAGCAGTCCTGCTTGAACCCTCCAGAGATGACACGGGGGTATTAGACAGTATTCTGAGAAGCGATGGAAGTGGTGCGCAGTATTTGCACATGAAGGCGGGTGGATCGAAGAAGCCTGCGTCTATTGAGTCGGTGACGAAAAAAGAACACTTCATCTACCAGGAGGGCCAGGCGGTGTTCAAATTTGCAGTGAAGGGGATGGCCGATGTGAGTGCCGAGCTTATTGAAAGAAACAATCTTACAGGAAACGATATTTCGTGGCTGGTGCCGCACCAGGCAAACAAGCGCATCATCGATGCAACAGCAACCCGGATGGGATTGCCCGCAGAGAAAGTGATGCTGAACATCGAACGATACGGAAATACAACGGCAGCAACGATTCCACTTTGTTTATGGGAATGGGAAAATCAACTCAAAAAGGGCGAATATCTTGTACTGGCCGCGTTTGGCGGAGGATTTACATGGGGCGCTACGCTCGTTAAGTGGGCCTATTGATCTTTGTGAAAATAAAATGCATCTGCCTGCGCAGTCGGAGTTAGCGTAAGATCGTTGATGCATACATGTGCAGGCAAGCTGGCACAGTAATAAGTTACATCTGCAACGTCCTCCGCGGTTAATGCCTGGTATCCGTCATACACAGCTTTTGCTGCATCTTTATTTCCTTTGAATCTCACAAGTGAAAATTCTGTTTCCGCTGCGCCCGGATGAATAGCGGTAACTTTTATTTTGTGTCGTAATAATTCTATGCGCATCGACCGCGACAACGCTTCTACCGCAGTTTTAGTAGCGCAGTAAACATTTCCTTTTTCATAAATATCTTTTGCGGCCACAGACCCCATATTGATGATGTGTCCATGGTTTCGGTTAGCCATGTACGGTATAACAGCTCTTGACACGTAAAGCAATCCTTTTACGTTCGTGTCTATCATTGTTTCCCAATCGTCCATGTCGGCCTCTTCAAAATAGTCTTTGCCCAACGCCAGCCCCGCATTATTCACCAGCACATCAATGCCTTGCCATTCTTTAGGGAGATTGCCCAGGTAATCGTTAACCGCTTTTTTATCGCGGACGTCGAAGTTCAACGGAAGCACTTTTACACTATATTTTTTTGCGATTTCCGTTGAAACCTGCTGTAGCAGTTCATTTCTTCTGCCGGTGATAATTACATCGTATTTGCTGGCTGCGAATTTTTCGGCGATTGCTTTTCCGAAGCCGGAAGTTGCGCCGGTTACTATTGCGATCAAAGTGTTTCGTTTTGTTGTGATGGCGTTAAACGCCTGCTACCTGAACCTCTTTATTAATCTTTGCAACCAGTCCCTGCAGCACCCTGCCGGGGCCAACCTCGGTGAATTTTGTTGCGCCGTCGGTGATCATCGCCTGGATAGTTTGCGTCCACCTCACCGGTCCTGTAAGTTGTTCGACAAGATTCTTTTTGATCTCATCCTGGTTGAAAACTGCCTTAGCTACAACGTTCTGATAAATATGACATGAAGGCTGATAGAAAGTAGTTTTTTCAATTGCTTTTTGCAATTCCTTACGTGCGGGCTCCATGAGTGGTGAATGAAACGCACCACCAACGGGAAGCATCAATGCGCGTTTTGCACCGGCGGCCTTCAATCTTTCACAGGCAACTTCCACTCCCTTTATTGATCCGCTTATCACGATCTGACCCGGACAATTATAATTTGCCGGCACCACTACTTCTTCCGTTTCTTCAGATACCTGTATACAAATTTGTTCAACCTTTTCATCATCAAGACCAAGAATCGCCGCCATTGTGGATGGAGTCTGCTCGCAGGCTGACTGCATCGCATTTGCGCGTATCGCAACTAAGTTAAGACCATCTTCAAAACTTAATGCGCCGTTTGCAACGAGTGCCGAAAATTCTCCGAGTGAATGGCCGGCCACCATATCAGGCTTAACCTGCTCGGCAGATTTATATGCAATTACCGAGTGCAGAAATACGGCTGGCTGCGTAACATTTGTTCTCTTCAAATCCTCGTCGGTGCCAGAGAACATTACATCCGATATCCTGAATTTCAGGATCTCGTTCGCCTGTTCGAAAAGCTTTTTACCGAAAGCGTTCTCTTCGTACAGCTCCTTACCCATCCCCACAAACTGCGATCCCTGGCCGGGAAATATAAAGGCATGTTTCATTTTTCTACCGAGGTTTCTGATAACAATTTAATCAAAAGATATTTATTAATGCAGGCGCGATGATATCAACTTAACGAACTCACTGCGCGTTTCATTCTTTTCAAACTCACCATAAAACGCAGAAGTGGTGGTAACAGAATTCTGTTTCTGCACTCCTCTCATCATCATACATAGATGTGAAGCTTCAATTACCACTGCAACACCAAGTGGCTGAAGCGTTTCCTTCAGTGCGTCGAGAATTTGCGTGGTAAGTCTTTCCTGCACCTGTAACCTTCTGGCGTACACGTCAACAACCCTCGCGATTTTACTTAAACCTGTTATCCATCCGTTTGGAATATAGGCCACGTGCGCCTTTCCAAAAAAGGGCAGCATATGATGTTCGCACATGCTGTAGAGTTCAATGTCTTTCACAATGATCATCTCACTGATATGTTCATTGAACTTTGCAGAGTCGAGGATCGCTTTTGCGTCCATATCGTAACCCTGGGTAAGGTACTGCATCGCCTTCGCGAGACGTTCAGGCGTTTTTTGCAAGCCCTCCCGTTCAGGATCCTCACCAATATGTTTTAAAATATCCCTGTAGTTTCCGATAAGGCCATTTGTTATTGCCTCATCGAACTGTTCTGTTTTTTTATAGGCCATGTCGACAGTTTCTTAAAAATTATTCAAACTTACCGGGTATTCAACAAAGTTGCGCTCAGTTTCATACAACCTAACCTGCATGTCTAACCGCTTATCTATCTTATCCCTTAAAATGTTATAAATAACGATACAGATATTTTCTGCAGTAGGATTTTTATCTTTGAAATGTGTGGTGTCGAGGTTGAGATTTTTATGATCAAATCTTACCAGCACATTTTCTTTAATCACATCGCTCAGAAGCTTGAGGTCGATCACATATCCTGTTTGAGGATCAGGCTCGCCCACCAGTTTCACAATGAGTTCATAGTTGTGACCGTGAAAATTCGGGTTATTGCATTTACCAAACACTTCATCGTTTCTATCATTACTCCAGGCAGGATTATACAACCTGTGCGCTGCATTGAAATGTTCCTTTCTATATACTGCTACTTTTTCCGGCAATCGATTTTGTTTTAGATGTCACCAAAATATTCAACATATATCCTAGGCGTTTCATAAAGTTTTATGCAGTGTAACTTAACCGGGGGTGCGATGTGAGGTTCCAGCTGTTGCCAGATCGCAATCGCAAGATTTTCGGTTGAGCACATCTGGCCCTTCATGAAATCGACATCTACGTTCAGGTTTTTGTGATCAAGCTTTTCGGTAACTCTTTCCTTGATAATGTTGCTCAGTTTTTTTACGTCGAACAGAAAACCGGTGTCGGGATCGGGATCACCTTTTACTGTTACCAGCAATTCGTAATTGTGCCCGTGCCAGTTCTCGTTTGCACACTTTCCGAAAACTTCTTCATTCTTTTCACGGCTCCACTTTGGATTGTAAAGCTTGTGAGCGGCATTAAAGTGTTCAAGGCGGGTAAGATATACCATTCAACCCAAAATTTTTCGCAAAGGTAGGGGAAGAAAATGCTTTATTTTTACTTATGTACATCCTCCTTATTTCCTCCACCGAAAATGAAATCAGTCCCACACTCACCTGGTTATCATCGGTAAACGGAGTGGTGAACGACCACGAGGTGGAAACGCTTATCACAGGGGTGGGTAGCACGGCAACCACTTATGCCCTTACCCGGCACCTGCTGTGGCGAACGCCGGAACTAGTGATCCAGGCCGGTATCGGTGGAAGCTTCAGCAGGGAATTGCCTCCAACTTCCGTCGCTTTCATCAACGAAGAGGTTATTGCCGACCTGGGCGCGATAGACAACGGCGAGCTTTCAGATATTTTCGACCTTGGCCTGGCTGCCGAGGATGAACACCCTTTCACCAACAGAATGCTTGTTAATCCGAATTCGGAAAGCTGGAAGCGGTTCGGACTTCCTTTTGTGCGCGGGGCAACGATCAATTGCATCAGCTCTACTTCTGAACAGGTGCAATCGATAAAAAATAAATACGGCCCGGTAGTAGAATCCATGGAAGGTGCCGCGCTGCATTACTCCTGCATTATGGAGCAGATTCCATTTATACAATTAAGGGGAGTGTCGAACTTTGTGGGCGAACGTGACAAATCCAAATGGAAGATGATGGAAGCAATTGCGGGATTGAATGTGAAACTTAAAGAGCTTCTGACAGAAATGTGAGCCTAACAAAAATTACCTATGACACTCACCATCGGTTTTTCGCCGTGTCCAAATGATACATTCATATTCGATGCGCTCGTCAACAAAAAAATATACAGCGGCGATATTGAATTTGAACTCGTGCTTGAAGATGTACAAACGCTAAATGAAATGGCAATTGCGGGCAAGCTCGACATCACAAAAATAAGCTACGGTTCTCTCCCGCGTATTCTTGACCATTATGAAGTACTTGCTACAGGCAGTGCGTTAGGCAATGGCGTTGGACCCCTATTGATTTCTCCTTTTGAAATAAAACCTCGCGACGTTCAACATTGTACGATCGCTATTCCCGGTCGCCAGACTACCGCGCATGTTCTATTCTCCCTCGCCTATCCCGACGCTACCAATAAAGTGTTTTTGCGATACGACCAGATCGAAGACTTCGTTCTCAGCAATACCGGCACAACAGATGATATTCAGTTTGTAAAACTTGGCGTGATCATTCACGAAAACAGGTTTACGTATCACGATAAAGGCCTGCATAAGGTAACCGATCTTGGATCTTATTGGGAGAAAGAAACGGGCTTGCCCATACCTCTGGGAGGTATTGTTGCAAAACGAACCCTGGCAACTGATGTGAAGAAGAAAGTTGAAAGGCTCATCGGTGAGAGCCTGAACCATTCATATGCGCACGAAAATGAATTGAGCTTGTTTGTGAGAAACAATTCACAGGAAATGAGTGAAGACGTGATGCGAATGCATATCGACCTTTATGTAAATAAGTTTAGTAAAGATTTAGGTGAAGAAGGGAAGGAAGCAATTAAAACATTCCTGAGAATTTACAGTGACATAAACAACGTGCCGATCGATTTAGAAAATGTTTTTTTGAGTTGACATTATTTCTTAAGCGCCCTGCCGTACACTTCAAGACACCTCTTCCTTGCAAACGCATGCTCTACTATCGGCGACGGATAGTCGAATGTATCAATCTCAGGCACCCACCTTCTGATGTACTTTAGATCCGGATCAAATTTTTGCGCTTGCATCGACGGGTTAAATATCCTGAAATATGGCGCCGCATCGCAACCCGAGCCTGCCGTCCATTGCCATCCACCATTGTTATTTGCAAAATCGTAGTCCAATAATTTACGCGCAAAATAAGCTTCACCCCATCTCCAATCAATTAGTAAATGCTTACATAAAAACGACGCCGTTACCATTCGCACACGATTGTGCATGAAGCCGGTTTCATTCATTTGTCGCATGCCGGCATCAACAAGCGGATAACCGGTGTTACCGTCGCACCATGTCTTAAATTCTTTCTCATCGTTCCGCCACTGTATCCTGTCATACTCTGTCTTGAAAGCAGCTCCCTGGCTGATATGCGGGAAATGAGAAAGTATCATCTGATAAAATTCCCGCCAAATCAATTCATTTAAAAAAACCTCGCTTAGCTTTTTTGAATGGCTCACCAGTTGCCTGATACTTATCGTTCCAAAACGTAAATGAATGCCAAGCCTTGAGGTCGCATCCTCACCAGGAAAATCGCGCAGTTTTTGGTATTGCTTAATCAAATTATCCGGCACCTCCTTAGAAGGGATAGCGAGTTTGCTTTTTATAAAGCCCATGCTCTCCAAAGACGGAACTGGTTTGACTGGAGTTTTGAATAAATTGCTGAAATACTTTTCTACCGGATATTCTTTCAGATAAAATTTATTCAGTTCAGATTTCCATTTCCTGCTGTACGGCGTATACACAACGTATGGCTCTCCACTATCTTTCACAATTTCATCTTTCTCAAATATTACCTGGTCTTTGTAAGAATGAAAACTTATCCCCTTGGTTCCGAGCAGCCTGATAATGTTGCTGTCTCTTTCTATAGCATACGATTCATAATCGCTGTTAGTAAAAACTTTACTGATATCGTATCCTTCGATTAATTCAGTAAATACTTTTTCGGGACTGCTGTAAAAAACGTGAAGCGTTGAGCCATGTTTGGACAGTTCGTTGTTCATCTCTACCACCGTATCGTAGATGAATTGAACACGGGCATCATCTTTATCTTCGAGGTCGTCAAGAATATTCGTGTCGAAAATAAATATGGGTAGAACAGGTTCTCCTTCCTTCAACGCACGATACAACCCTGCATTATCGGTTAAACGGAGATCTCTTCTGAACCAAAAAACATTCATTAAATAGTAGAGTGAAATATTTTTGTGCTGATGGCGTTTCCGTATTGTTTATCACGGAACTCGCCTACCCATTTCAATCCGCTGATAGCATTAGTAAGAAAGATTTCATCTGCCTCCAGTAACTCCTCTGTATCCAGTTCCTTTTCCGTTAATGTATATCCAAGCTCCGGAAGTCTCAACATCAGATTATTTCTCATGACTCCTGCCACGCAACCTTCGCTAAGGGGAGGAGTAAATATCGTGCCACCGCTTACCCAGAAAACATTCGCAATTGTGGAATCGCAAACGCGATTGTGGGTGTTCAAAATCAACACATCGTTGAAGAAGTTTTTCTTTGCGTTTAGCGCGCCCATTGCGTAAACAAGGAAGTTGTTGGATTTTAAGTTTGACAGGCTGTCGATCGATTTTTTTGCGCCATCATAAACTCCTAGTTTAAGACCGTTCTCATTTATGCTGAGCGATGATGACGACAAGGGCCATACCTGGATAATATATCCTGCGCTGGTGTTTTTGAAGTCGTACAAACCGCCGTCGCCGCGGAAAACGGTAAGGCGCACACGAGCCGGGCCGCTTATCTGATTTTTTCGCAAGGTGCGAGTGATCTGCTCAGTGAAAATATCTTCACTAACAAAGCCGGGCAGAATGATCTGCAGCTTTTCCATACCATTGAAGAGGCGTTGAAAGTGTAGTTCTTTTAACCGTATAGAACCTACTACCACCTTCATTGTTTCGAATAAGCCGTCGCCATAACGAAATGACCTGTTGTCGGCGCGCAACACAGGCGTTTTTTCATCAAAGAGGGTTCCGTTGAAATTGAGCCATCCTTTTCCTGCCATTTTATTTAATATTGTTCAATAATATGAAACAGTTGCGCATCCTAATTATTATCGCTCCCGTTGTATTTTTTTTATCATGCGGTACCCGGACCGAAAAGCAAACGCCAGTTCCTGCTGCTGAGACCGGAAAGCTGAATTTCGCTTACCTCCGTTACGACTCTGCAGCGCTTGAATACCGCCTCGACTCCATCCATAACAGGGGCCTCGAATTCCAGTTTATGCTTCGCGATGCAGGCAACAATAATACCGCTTTTCAATTGATCTCGTACGCGTTCGATACCCTCCGCGATTACAATAATAGTTGGATGCCGGATACCCTGCATGTTATTGCAGATAGCGTACCTGTAAATTTAAGTGGAAGAATTACTATGGGCAACAATGAGGTTACCCGTGAGCAGCTGCTGAACGTGGTGAGAGATGATAACGGGAAGAGGTTTGCGTACGACTACCTGATGTTTGTACCGGCGGTTGAAAAAGTTTTTAACCACGTAGTGTATATGCTAAAGCCCGTAAAAAACAATCATATTGTTGAAGGAAGTAAGACGCAGATGACGTCGCCGATGCCGCCGACGCGTGTCTGGGATTTTTAAAATTACCTGGAGACTGCCCCTTTAAAATTTCTGTTGAGCTTTTTGTTCTTTTCTTTAACCTGCGTATCAAGTGTGCTGTTCAACCCGGGAGGCACAACTGCAAAACTGCCCGTACCAATGTGTTTCAGCACACTGGCAAGCGAAGCTTCATTAACATCGCCCCAATTCTTATCTAATCCATCGCTGACAACCTGGTCAACCTGGATACCGTCAAAGTAATTACCGCTATTCTGACTATTAGTAGTTTTAAACGACACCGGGAAAACGTACCAGTCGCCGATGGGTATTGGGAAGAAGCCAACTGGCTTTCCATAAGTAGCTTCAGGACCTACCAGCTTTACGTTAGCCACAGGCTTGAGGTTGTTAATCACCAACTCACTCGCGGAGGCAGTATTGTCGGATACTATAAAATACACGTTGCTCACATTCAGCGATCCGCGTTTGCGAAACACAGATACATCGTTAAGGTCGGAGTAGTTGTCGTTGTACTGCTGCGTCATCATGATATTTCCGTTCGCAGATGTTTTAACGAGGAAATTAGCTAAGGCCTCGGACAGGCTCACATATCCTCCACCGTTATATCGAAGGTCAACTATTACATCTGTAACATTTTGAGCCACGAAGTTGTTGAACACATTTGCGAGTTCAGTTAGCACCTGGCTTGTATCGCCGAGAAAAGAATTGAATACCATGTATCCGGCTTTTTTCGATCCGACAGTGTATACTGAGTCGAACACTACAGGCTGCTCCTGGTAGGTTTGAGAATTTAGTGTAAGATCTACGGTGCTTCCATCGGGTTTTTCGAAAGTGAAAGCAGTTGAAGGTGATTCATAAATGTTGTCGACGAGAAAGTCTGAATTGTCTGCGGTGATATTAGTGTTACCGGCAACCTGCACAAATTTCCATCCTCTTTTGATGCCGGCCTTGCCTGCGGGTGATTCTTGCTCTACCATGCGAACCCTGAGATCGGTGTCTGTAAAAAAGAAAGCGTTGAGGCCAAAGTCGGAGATGATACCGTTGCTTAGATCGTCCCACTCATTTTGTTTCATTGCGAAGCTGTAGTGGTCGACCGGGTCGGGGAAGCCAGGCTCGTTGCTGTACTCGCCGGATGGCTTCCATGATTTCCTGCGGGCCGCTATATGATTTTGCGTTGAATGATGCGGGGATCTGGTCGTTCCAGAGGTATATGTCGCGTGCGATAGAGAGAATTGAGTCTTTCAGAACGTCGTCCGGTGGTGGGTTGCCGCCGCCGACATTATCGTTTTTTCTGCATGCAGAAAAGATGATGAGGCTAATAAATACCCATGAAAGGTTCCTGATCTTCATATTCGTTTCCAGTATTTTCCTTTACAATTATAGCGATATATACGGGGTTATGGAGAGCAAAATAGCCTCCGCAAATGCAGATTTATTTGGTTTAACAGAGTTTTATAAGGGTTGTTCGCAGACAAAAGCTCCGCCGTATGCAAAATCGTTTGAACGCCGGCCGCAGGTCAAAGCCCAGCGCAGCGCAATTCTCAACACTAAAAACGCGCCGCAGGCAAAAACTCTTTAAAGGCCGGCCGCAGGCAAAAACTCCTTAAAAGCCGGCCGCAGGCAAAAGGCTAGCGCAGCGCAACCCTCAAAAATAAAAACACGCCGCAGCCAAAAACTCTTTAAAAGCCGGCCGGAGGCCAAAGCCCAGCGCAGCGCAATTCTCAAAACTAAAAACGCGCCGCAGGCAAAAACTCTTTAAAAGCCGGCCGCAGGCGCAAAGCCCAGCGCAGCGCAATTCTCAAAACTAAAAACGCGCCGCAGGCAAAAACTTTTTAAAAGCCGGCCGCAGGCAAAAGCCTAGCGCAGCGCCACCCTCAAAAATAAAAACGCGCCGCAGCCAAAAACTTCTTTAAAAGCCGGCCGCAGGCCAAAGCCCAGCGCAGCGCAACCCTCAAAACTAAAAACGCGCCGCAGCCAAAAACTCTTTAAAAGCCGGCCGCAGGCAATGCCCAGCGCAGCGCAATCCTCAAAACTAAAAACGCGCCGCAGGCAAAAACTTTTTAAAAGCCGGCCGCAGGCCAAAGCCCAGCGCAGCGCAACCCTCAAAACTAAAAACGCGCCGCAGGCAAAAACTTTTTAAAAGCCGGCCGCAGGCCAAAGCCAGCGCAGCGCAAATCATAATCTATTGAGTGTAACCGTTTTTTGTAAATTGCACCGCTGGCATCTGAATAGTGTGAACGGCTGTGCCTAAAAAGACAATATGCAAAAAGACCTGAGACGAGAACAAGCCCTCGAATACCACGCAAAGGGAAGACCCGGAAAGATTGAAGTAATACCTACAAAAGATGCCAAAACCCAGCGCGACCTCTCCCTCGCCTACTCGCCCGGAGTGGCCGAACCCTGTAAAGAAATCGAAGCTAACGTTGAGAACGTTTATAAATATACTGCAAAAGGCAACCTTGTTGCCGTAATCAGTAACGGTACCGCCGTACTTGGTCTCGGCGACATCGGCCCGGAAGCCTCCAAACCCGTGATGGAAGGCAAAGGAGTACTATTTAAAATATTTGCCGACATCGACGTATTCGACATAGAAATAAATGAAAAAGATCCTGAGAAATTTGTGCAGATAGTGAAGTCACTCGAGCCAACCTTCGGCGGCATCAACCTAGAGGACATCAAAGCACCGGAATGTTTTTACATCGAGCAAAAACTGCGCGAGCTGATGAAAATCCCGGTGATGCACGACGATCAACACGGAACAGCCATCATCAGCGCAGCCGCCTTACTCAATGCGCTCGAACTTCAAAAGAAAAAGATCGACAAGGTTCGCTTTGTAGTCAACGGTGCAGGAGCCGCCGCCATGGCATGTGTTCGTTTGTATGTTGCGCTGGGCGCCAAGCCATCCAACTTCACGATGTTCGACAGAAAAGGCGCTTTGTATGCGGGTCGCCCTGATCTCGAAGGCGATAAACTCGAATTCGCCACCGCAAAAAATGAAATGAGCCTGGCGCAGGCAATGAAGGATGCAGATGTGTTTATCGGCCTCAGCGTTGGCAATGTGCTTAACCGCGACATGGTGAAGAGCATGGCAAAAAGGCCGATAGTGTTTGCCATGGCGAACCCCGACCCGGAAATCAGTTATGAAGAAGCACTGGCTGCGCGCGAAGATGTGATCATGGCCACGGGCCGTAGCGACTACCCTAACCAGGTAAACAACGTACTCGGCTTTCCCTTTATATTTCGTGGAGCGCTGGACGTAAGGTCCACCAAGATCAACGAAGAAATGAAGCTGGCAGCGGTTCACGCACTTGCGGAGCTTGCCCGCACAACCGTACCCGACATCGTAAACATCGCCTACAATACAAGCACACTTGCGTTTGGCCCGTCGTACATTATTCCAAAACCACTTGATCCGAGATTGTTGTCAACCATCGCTCCCGCGGTGGCCAAGGCAGCTATAGAGTCAGGTGTGGCGCAAACATCCATCACTAACTGGACCGAGTATGCGATAGAGCTCGATAAACGTTTGGGTCTCGATAACCAGCTGATGCGTGCATTGGGTAACAGGGCAAGAAGCGATCCGCGGCGCGTTGTGTTTGCTGAAGCGGATAACCCGAAAATTCTCAAGGCTGCGCAGATCGTATATGACGAAGGTGGTGCGCTGCCGATTTTGCTGGGCAATGAAAAGAAGATCAGAAGCATTGCGGAAACGCATGCCATTGAACTGGACGGTATGCCTATTATCGATCCGCAATCGGACGATCTCGACGATAAAAGAAAAGAATACGCCGAGCTGTTTTTCGCAAAGCGTAACAGGCGTGGGGTTAACAGGTACGAATCGCAAAAGATCATCCGCAACAGGAACTATTTCGGTTGTATGATGGTGGAAACAGGCGAAGCCGACGCCATGATATCGGGGCTTACAAAGAACTATCCCGACACCATCCGGCCCGCTATCCACATCATTGGTGTAGAACCCGGGGTGAAGAAGATCGCCGGGATGTACCTTCTCTTAACCAAGAAAGGCCCGTTGTTCCTCGCAGATACCACGGTTAACTTCAATCCTACTGCCGAAGAACTTGCAGATATCACTATCATGGTTGCACGCGAAGTGCGAAACTTCAGCCTTACGCCACGTATAGCCATGCTTAGCTATTCGAACTTCGGCAGTAGCAATTCTCCTGAAGCGAGGCTGGTACAACAGGCAAGAGAAATTGTGAAGGAGCGTTTCCCTACGCTGATGGTAGATGGTGAAATGCAGGCCAGCATGGCGTTCAATAACGAACTACTGCGGGAGAATTATCCGTTCAGCGAACTCGTTGACCAGGAAGTGAACACACTTATTTTTCCAAACCTGGCATCGGGTAACGTGGCATATAATTTACTTAAAGAAGTGGGAGGCGCCGATGCTATCGGTCCAATTCTATTGGGCCTTAAAAAGCCGGTGCATGTGCTGCAACTCGGAAGTTCGGTTCGCAGTATAGTAAACATGGCAATCGTAGCCGTAATAGATGCCCAGATAAAATCGCCGCGAAAGACAGAGGAAGAAGTGCAGAAATTATCGTGGTGGAGGAGATTGATTAAGGGACCAGTTTCACAGGGATAGCCTAATATTGTATATTGAAGCAGCGGTACTTCCGCGTAAACCGATATGAATTTTTTTACCGAGTTCGGCCGATATTTATTGTTGATGAAGGGGATGTTTTCCAGGCCGGAGAATGGAAAAATGTATTGGAAAGAATTCATGCACCAATGTTCGGAGATAGGCATTGGTTCTTTATGGATAGTAACAATCATTTCTTTTTTCATGGGCGCTGTATCTGCGTTGCAGACGGCCTACCAGCTTACAAGCCCTGTTATTCCGAAATCAACCATTGCACAAATTGTTAGAGACACGGTAATCCTCGAGTTTGCCCCGACGCTGGTTTGTATTGTGCTTGCCGGTGTGGTAGGCAGTAAGATAGCAAGTGAACTTGGAAATATGCGCGTGAGCGAACAGATCGACGCATTGGAGATAATGGGTATCAATACGAAAACGTACCTGGTGCTGCCTAAAATACTGGCGGCGCTGATGATGATTCCATTGCTCATCGTTATTTCGATGGGCCTTGGTATTTTGGGGGGAAGAGTGGCAGGTGTTGCATCAAACGTTTTGGCTCCTAACGTTTACGACCGCGGGTTGCTGGAGTCTTTTGTTCCCTTCAACGTGTTTTTTGCGCTGATAAAAGGTTATACATTTTCATTCATCATATCCAGCATTCCTGCCTTTTATGGATACCACGTACAGGGTGGGTCACTTGAAATAGGACGTGCAAGTACAAAGGCCGTAGTGGTGAGTTGCGTGGCCATACTTTTTGCAGATTACATACTCGCCGCATTACTATTGGACAGTGATTGAGGTAAAAAACATAAGAAAATCTTTCAACGAAAACGTTATCCTGAACGATGTGTCGGCGGTAATCGATACAGGTAAGTGTAATCTAATCATCGGCGCGAGCGGCAGCGGAAAAACGGTTTTCATGAAATGCCTGGTCGGACTTTTTCAGCCCGACAGCGGACAAATAATCTACGACGGCCACAGCTTTACCGATATGGAGGTCGCTGGCAGAAAGGAGATCCGCAAAGAGATAGGCATGCTTTTCCAGGGATCTGCATTGTTCGACAGCTTAACGGTTGAAAAAAATGTAATGTTCCCCCTCAGCATGTTTACGCATGACACCACTGCCGAAAAGCTGAAACGCGTAAACGAAGTGCTCGAACGGGTAAACCTCGTGGGCGCAAATAAAAAATTTCCGGCAGAGCTTAGTGGAGGTATGAAAAAAAGGGTGGGCATTGCGCGCGCAATCGTTCTCAACCCAAAATATCTCTTCTGCGATGAACCTAACTCAGGCCTGGATCCGCAAACTTCGCTGGTGATCGACAGGCTGATACAGGAAATTACCCTTGAATATAATATCACCACCGTGGTTAACACGCATGATATGAATAGTGTGATGGAAATTGGTGACCACATCATCTATATGCACAAGGGCAAAAAAGAGTGGGAAGGCACCAAAAAAGAGATCATTTTCTCGAAGAATGAACTACTCAACGAATTCATCTTTGCTTCCGAATTTCTTAAGGATGCCAAGGATATGCGTATGCTCGAAGCCACAGGCAAAATTGATAACGACCGTAACATGGACGATATCATTAACAATGACGCGCCCCTGTAACCTTTTTCCCTATTTTTGCCCGACTAAATTCCAGACATGAGCATTCTCGTTAATAAAAATTCAAGGATACTGGTACAGGGATTCACTGGTACTGAAGGTACCTTTCACGCCACGCAGATGATTGAATATGGTACGCAGGTAGTGGGCGGTGTAACTCCCGGAAAGGGCGGTTCAACACACCTCGACAAGCCTGTGTTCAACTCTGTTGCAGACGCTGTAAAGCAAACCGGCGCCAATGTGTCGATCATATTTGTACCGCCGGCATTTGCCGCCGATGCAATTATGGAAGCAACAGATTCCAGTATCGAACTGATTGTTTGTATCACCGAAGGCATACCTGTGCAGGATATGGTAAGAGCTAAGGCTTTTATGGCTGGAAGAAATTCAAGACTGATCGGACCAAACTGCCCGGGCGTAATAACTTCCGACGAATGTAAGGTGGGTATTATGCCTGGCTTCATTTTCAAGGCGGGCCGTATCGGAGTAGTATCTAAGTCCGGAACGCTGACATACGAAGCGGCCGACCAGGTTGCAAAAGCGGGCTTAGGTGTTTCGACAGCGGTTGGTATCGGTGGCGATCCTATTATCGGCACCACTACCAAAGAAGCGTTGGAAATGTTTATGAATGATCCGGACACAGATGGCGTGGTAGTGATCGGAGAAATAGGCGGAGGCATGGAAGCTGAAGCGGCAAAATGGTACAAAGAAAATAACAGGAAGCCAGTTGTAGGATTTATTGCTGGTCAAACTGCTCCTCCTGGAAGAAGAATGGGTCACGCAGGTGCTATTATCGGGGGTGCTGATGATACTGCCGCTGCCAAGATGAAAATTATGACGGAATGCGGAATCACTGTTGTGAGCAGCCCTGCAGACATTGGCAAAAAAATGGCTGAGGTGATCGGAAAGAAGTAAATGTTAAGCATAACTAAATATTTGGAACCGGACTGCGATTAGTCCGGTTTTTTTGTCTTACGAAGTGTGTAATTGAAGCGTGAGAAGCATCAGTATCTTTTAAAGTGTTTCAAAATGAAATTTTTCTTCTCTATTAGTTTACTTCTACTCGCTATGGCAGCAACCGCACAAAACCAGTATACCAAAGAATGGAAGCGAATCGATTCGCTGATAAACAAATCGGGCCTTGTTAAAACGGCGCTGAAAGAAGTGAATGCCGTATATGCGTCTGCAAAAAAAGAAAATAACGATGTCCAGGTGATTAAGGCGCTCGTTTTCAGGATGTCGTTGAATGATGCGTTATCTGATTCCGGAAGGTATGAGAACATCGCGCTTCTTGATAAAGAGATTGCATCCGCAAAAGAGCCAGCCAAATCAATACTAAATAGTATCGCCGGCAGCAGCTATTGGCAATACCTGCAAATGAACAGGTGGCAGTTTTATAACAGGTCCACCACAAAAGGGTATGACAATAAAGATATTTCTACCTGGAGCATAGACCAGCTTAATGAGCGGATAGCCTCCTATTTCGAAAAATCAATAGCAGATCCGAAATTATTGCAATCTACTTCGCTCGAAAGGTTCGACCCTATTATCATTAAGGGCAATGCACGAAATCTACGGCCTAAGTTATATGATTTGCTTGCGTTCAGGGCGCTTGATTATTTTAAAAATGACCAGGCATATGTATCGAAGCCTGCATACCAATTTGAAATCAACGACGCGGAAGCCTTTGCTGAAGCTGCAACATTTGTGAAACACAAATTTGTGACGAGCGATACAGTATCGAATCATTACAAAGCATTGAAGATATATCAGCGGATAATTGCCTTTCATCTGGATGACCAGAAAAAAGATGCGCTGATCGATGCAGACATCGACAGGCTGCAGTTTGCCAGAAACTTCGGCACTCATGCCGACAAGGATGAATTATATAAATCAGCGCTCGAAAAAGTTATTGCAGGCAACAAGAACGATGCTGTAACAGCACCAGCACT
Source organism: uncultured Chitinophagaceae bacterium (assembly GCA_963782225.1). Classification (GTDB taxonomy): domain Bacteria; phylum Bacteroidota; class Bacteroidia; order Chitinophagales; family Chitinophagaceae; genus Flavitalea. Next base: position 2,054,458 of record CAWAIQ010000004.1, on the reverse strand, counting down.
CCTTTCCCTGGCAGCCTGGTATGCGGAAAAAGGGAGAGCATACGATCCAAATGGCGACACAACGGGCAGATATTATTTGGTAAAAGCGCGCGAGCTGGCGCAAAAAGTAGTTGCGTTCAAGTAAATCAACTGCAGCAAACTCGGAAAGCGCTGCGCTCATTAATGAAATTGATAGAAAAGAAATAACCCTGAAGGCGGAAAAGGTTAATGTATCGAAGGATCCCTTCCGTGTACTGGTATCATATCGAAACTTATGACGGTCTATTTCAGAATTATCAAACTTCAAGACACACAGCTTGGACAGGAAAGTTGGGATCCGAAATTCTGGAAAAGAGTTGTCGCTCTTCCTGCCATAAAAACATATGAGTATAATCTCCCCCCAACGAACGACCATCAACAGCATCGCGTAGAAGTAAAGATCGAATCGCTGCCTTTGGGTGAATATGGTATTGTGGCGAGCTCATCGAAAGATTTTTCGTTAGAAAAAAGTCCGATGGCACTGCATCGTATACATGTTTCGGACATCGCGTATGTAAATAGTGCATCTAAATATTATGTGTTGAACCGGAAAACGGGCGCGCCATTAGCAAAGGCCAAAGTGCAGGTGTATGAGCAGTACTACAGCAACGCCGATCGCACGACAAAGTTTAAAAGACTGGATTCATATTTAACTGATCGCAGCGGCTTTATCGAACTTAAGAAGATGTCACCCGAACGGCAGAACGGTGCACAATATCTTGAAATCACTTATGGGAATGACAGATTGTTTTTGAATGATGCAAGAACATACTACTACGATACGAATTTTCCGGAAGGAGATTCAATTCAACAACAAACGTTCTTCTTTACCGACAGGTCAATTTATCGCCCGGGTCAAACGGTTTACTTCAAGGGTATCACAGTAAGAAAAAATCTGAAGAATTATTCCAATAGTATTCTTGCCAGCCGAAAGTCTAAAGTGTATCTCACAAATGCAAATGGCGAGGTCGTTGACAGTATAGCGCTCACGACTAATGATTTCGGTTCCTATTCAGGAAGATTTACTTTACCTGTCGGCGTACTGAATGGCAGCTTTCAAATTTCAGACGACGAAAATAAAAGTACTGTCGCGTTTAATGTCGAAGAGTACAAGCGGCCGAAGTTTTATGTAGAAACCCCTGCACCCTCGGCAACATACCGCGTGAACGACACTGTTAAAGTTACAGGTATGGCATTGTCATATGCGGGTAACAATATAAACGGCGCATCGGTGAAATACCGCGTAGTTCGCGAATGGAACATGCCTTATTGGAACGCCGGATTTATGCCTCGCATCTGGCCTCCGTACCCTTCCAGGCAGCAGGAGATCGCACATGGTAATACTACAACCGATGAAAACGGAAAATACAATGTTTCGTTTGTGGCGCTGCCTGACAACAGCGTACCAAAATCGTCGCACCCAACTTTTATTTATCGTGTATTTGCGGACGTAACCGACATGAACGGAGAAACGATCAGCGGGGTTACGACGTTGCAGGTGGCGTATGAAGCGGTTAAAGTGCAGCTGAACGTTCCGCAGACTTTACACACCGACAGCCTGAAAAACCTAACAGTATTTACAACCAACATGAACGACACATTTGTGAAATCGGAGATCAAAGTGTCGATCTATAAATTGAATTCGCCGGACAGGATACTTAGATCAAGGTACTGGGAACAACCGGATCAGTTCATTATGAGCAAAAGTGAGTACAACCAAAGTTTTCCACTGGATGAATATGCAGACGAATATAATTCATCGAAATGGGCGAAGGGCGCTATAGCGACGGAATTTACAGTTACCTCTTCGCGGGATGGAAAATTAAACAAGCCGATAATAATTACTGAGCCCGGCTATTACTCTGTAATGGTGGTCACTAAAGATCAATACGGCGATTCGGTAAGTGCAAAATCAATAGTTCAATTATTTAATGATAAGATCGTTGACGTTCACCCTTCGGCCGTGTTGACAGCCGATAAAACGATTGTTGAACCCGGAGAAAAAGTGAACTTTTCACTCAAAACAAATGTTGAAAACATCAACTTAATCCAGGAAATAATTCGGAATAGCGGTACCGTGCGTTCCACATTCAACACTGCTACAACTTCAGCTTCGCAAACACTCGAGACTTCAGAAAACGATCGTGGAACAATCGCGATAAAAACAATTTTTGTAAAGGATAACCGGTTCTACACAGATAATCTCACGGTCTACGTGTCGACAGATAACCGATTCCTAAACGTTGAATACATCACCTACCGAGACAAAACACTACCGAACAGCGGAGAAAAATGGAAAGTAAAAATAAAAGGAAGCAAAGGAGAGAAAGTAGCAGCAGAATTGTTGACATCGATGTATGATGCCTCACTGGATGCGTTCGCGCCACATCATTGGTCGATACCTAGCTTATGGGACAGGTCGCTTGATGCGAGAGACTGGACAGGCGAAGGAAATTTCTTTGCAGGCGAATCGGAGAACTACTTTGTGCCGGCTGGTGACGTTTATATTGTTAGCAAAGAGTATGACCGTTTAACTGCACCCGAAAGTGGCCTATACGGATACTCGACAAGGGCAATGCGAGGTGGCATCGCAAAAAACGGAAGGGAGCTCGCAATGTCCGTCGCGCCAGTGGCCCAGGAAAAATCGGTATCCGAAGACGCTATCGCTGTTGCACCGCCCCCGCCAAACCCTATCGATCAATACCGCCAGGATCAAGCGTCAAACACTCCGCCTGCCTTCATTCCACGAAAAAATTTCAATGAAACCGCATTCTTCTTTCCTGATCTGAAAACAGATGCAGAAGGTAATGTTGAATTTTCCTTTACGACTCCTGAGGCACTTACAAAGTGGAACTGGAACCTTATTGCGCACACAAAAGATCTGGCATTTGTACAGGGACAAAAAACAATTGTAACACAAAAGCAATTGATGGTTCAACCGAATGCACCAAGGTTTTTTCGCGAAGGCGATAACATCGACTTCAGCGCTAAAGTCGCAAACATGACCGATAAAAGTTTGGGCGGTGTAGCCACGATGCAGCTCGTTGATCCTGCAACCGGTATTGAGGTAACCGGCCTCATCAGCAATCAATCTGCAAACTTCAAGGTACCTGCAGGACAATCCGTTCCTGTTCAATTCACAATAAAAATTCCGTCGTCGTATACAAAACCGCTTACATGGAGGATAATCGCGAAAACAAATGATAAAGATGCAGCATACACCGATGGTGAAGAAGCGGTGATTCCGGTGTTAAGCAACAGATTGCTGGTGACAGAAACAATCACATTGCCTGTCAGAAACACCAAATCCAAGTCGTTCAAATTTGATAAGTTGCTGAATAGCGGATCCTCATCAACCTTAAAAAACAATGGCCTCACTATTGAATTCACTTCGAATCCCGCCTGGTATGCGGTGCAGGCATTACCTTATTTGTCGGAGCAGAAAAACGAAAGTGCTGAACAATTCTTCAATACATTCTACGCGAACGCCCTTGCGATGAAGCTGGCCAATAGTTTTCCAAAGCTGAAAGCCATCATTGAGAAATGGAAAAGTTCCGATACATCCGCGTTTTTAAGTAACCTGCAAAAAAACCAGGAGCTTAAAACGGTATTGCTGGAAGAAACACCATGGGTGCTGGAAGCGAAAACAGATGCGCAGCAAAAAAAGAACATCTCGTTGTTATTTGATCTTACAAGGATGTCGGGCGAGTTGAACACTGCTCTTAATAAACTTGATGCAATGCGTGTTGACGGCGGCTTTGTCTGGTACCAGGGTGGCCCGATCGACAGGTACATGACGCAACATATTGTAACGGGCCTTGGTCACCTCCAAAAACTTGGTGCAATTCCGGAGCAGTCGAACGAAAAAGTGAATACGATAGTAAAAGACGCGATCAGGTATTTGGATAATGAGATCAAACGCGATTACGGACGTATTAAAAATAAAAGCGCAAAGGTCGCGGGAACGATGGTAGCATACGAGCCGGTACAATATTTATACATGCGGTCTTTCTTTACAAACAGCGCTATTCCTAAAGATGTATCGCCAGCATATAATTACTATAAGGCGCAGGCAAAAGCGGGATGGGTGAAGCAGAACAGCTATATGCGTGCGTTAATTGCAATAACACTTACCCGCACCGGCGATGCGCCTACAGCGAAAAAAATAGTAGCTGCCCTGAAAGAATCTGCCCTCATTAATGAAGAGATGGGAATGTACTGGAAAGATGTAAAAGGCGGATACTACTGGTACCAGGCGCCGATAGAAACACAATCAGTTCTTATCGAAGCGTTTTCGGAGGTAACAAATGATGTTGCGACAGTAAACGATATGAAAACATGGTTGTTGAAGAACAAGCAAACCAATAGTTGGAGCACCGGCAAAGCAACGGCCGATGCATGCTATGCTTTGTTAATGCATGGCGATAATTGGATCGAGGAAGATGCTCCCGTGACCATCAAACTCGGCAATAAAACCTTTTCATCGGGCAAATCGGAAGCTGGCACGGGCTATTTCCGTAACACTATTGCCGCCGATTCGGTAATGCCTTCCATGGGAAATATTACCGTTGAAGTAGGTGGAAATCCCTCAAAGCCATCATGGGGCGGTGTCTACTGGCAATATTTCGAGGATCTTAATAAGATTACCAGCGCCGCAACAGGGCTCAGGATCGATAAGAAATTATTTGTTCAAAGGAATACCGATCGCGGTCCCGTAATAGAAGCGCTGGACAAAAACAATACGTTACATGTTGGCGACAGAGTGAAGGTGCGCATTGAAATCCGCACCGACCGTGATTTGGAGTATGTACATCTGAAAGATATGCGTGCATCAGGAACAGAACCCGTGAACGTGCTGAGTGGGTATAAGTGGAATGCTGGTCTTGGTTATTATGAGAGTACGAAAGATGCATCTAATAATTATTTCTTCCAGTTTATTCCAAAAGGAACGCATGTTTTTGAGTACGATCTGTTTGTTACTCACAACGGTTCGTTCAATAATGGAGTAGCAACTATTCAATGTTTGTATGCGCCTGAATTTAGCAGTCATAGTGAAGGTGTTAAAGTGAATGTGACAGACAAATGATAAAGACCGAATTTTTAATCGTTGGCCAGGGGATCAGCGGCACCTTTTTGAGCTGGTATTTGAAAAAGGCGGGGCGTTCATTTATTGTGATAGATAATAATGATGGTTCGTCTTCCTCGAGAGTGGCCGCAGGGATTATTAATCCGGTTACCGGACGAAGAGTAGTGAAGACATGGATGATAGATGAGATCATGCCTTTTGCAGTGAATGCATATGAGAAGATGGGACAAGCGCTCGGAGTGAACGCCATTGCTTCAACTAAAATGATCGAATTTTTTCCGTCGGCACAAATGCGGATAGCTTTTTCTGAGCGGGCCGCGGGAAGTCACCGCGAATACATTTCACTTCCCAACGACGAGTCTAAGTTTTCGGGTGATTTTAATTACGAGCTGGGCTGCGGAGAAATTGCGCCTTGTTACATTGCAAATGTCCAGGAACTACTTCCTGCATGGCGGCAAAAGTTGCTGAGCGATAATGCTTTGATGAATGAACATTTTGATGAAAAAGCACTCGACATTCATTCTGCAATTATTTATAAAGACATAACTGCAGAGAAAATAATTTTTTGTGATGGTATCTACTCGTCTACAAACAGGTTTTTCAGGAATTTACCGTTTGCGTTGAACAAAGGTGAAGCGTTAATTATCCGCTCGGATGAAGTGCCACCGAACTTTGTCTACAAGAAAAATCTCACGCTCGCGCCGTTAGGTGGCGGTGAATTTTGGGCGGGAGCGTCGTATGAATGGGATTTCGTTGACAACCTGCCATCCGATGGCTTTTTAGATAGATCGGTTAGAACCTTAAAAAGCTGGCTAAAACATCCGTTCGAAGTTGTAAAACGACTTGCCTCAATCCGTCCGGCAACGGTTGAGCGTAGGCCTTTTGTTGGTATGCATCCTCATCTGCCGTCTGTCGGCATCTTAAATGGTATGGGAACGAAAGGATGTTCGCTTTCACCATACTTTGCGCACCAGCTCGTGAATCATCTTACAAAAAATACTCCTATTTTGCCGGAGGTTGATATCAGTTAAGTTCAACGGCATTCTCAAATCCTAAATTCAATTCTCTTGTCAAATAATTCTTCGGACGTGTACTCGGTGCCTGCGAAATTCCGCAGTCTCGAAAATCTTCATGTACTGTTTTGGCTGGTGAAAGATATTTGCTGGTGTATAGGTTTCAAGCCGCTCGGCATCACGATGATATTTCCCACATTGTTTGTGGCGATTTACATTACGTGGAAGAATCGGCACCTCGTGTCGGAGTTGTCGCATAACCTGGCGATTATGCTGTGGATTATGGCTAACTCTTTATGGATGATTTTTGAATTTACCGGCACGGATGAGGAGCTCAAATACTACTGTTTGATCCCGTTTATATCAGGCCTGGCCATTTTGGTTTATTACTATGCGATCTATTTGCCGTTCAGAAAACGAAAATCAAAATCAGTGGCGGCTGCCAACTAAAAGAACCGCGCGGTTATGCTGCGAGCCTCGCATTTAAGAATACATCCATCGGATCCTGTTTTAGCAACCGTGCCATAGCATCGTACAACTCCGGAAGATCGTGTTTAAGCCTCACCGGATTTTCGAAGAAAACCTCTACACTCACCGCCCAAAATTCATGATAGTTGGTGCCGGCATAATCGCCGAGAAGTGTTTTTGTTCCTTCCTGGATCGCATTAAAAATCGGCCGCGCAACTTTTGAAAAGTTTTTAAACTCCTTTTTGAAGTGTTTATCCTCTTCTGTTTGTGTTATAAAATTGACATAGGCAAGGGCATGACCCATTTCGTGCAAGCCTACATTGCAGTTGGGGGTCTGGCCCTTTAGTCCTTTCATAAAATTATCCCACGACAAATAAATGCCGCTGTGATCTACATGTCCCTGGAACGGTCTCGAATAAAAGCCGTAGTGATAGTCGTCGCGTAAAACATAAATGTCCCTGAAATAGTTCATCAGATATTTATCGAGGCCGAGTGTAAGCTGTACCGATACAGCGCTGACAAGTATCGGCATTTCGGGAGTTTCTGTTACTTCTATATAATGGAACTTCTTCGCTTTCCTGAACAGGTAAGTCCGGAACAAAAACTTGCGTTGCTCTTCTAGATTGAGCCTGTTATAATATTTGAAATGACGCGACACAATTGCATGGTAAAACGTTTCCTGGGAGAGGAACTTATGATAGTGCCTCTTCACGGCTAGTTTGTTAAACCATTCTAGTAATGTCGACTGCATGAGAATTAATCCCACTATAAATGCGAAGATGAATACGATTTCCATCAGGGTCCATTTTGCTGGTGATGAGGTACGATTGGTACGGAGTTACACAGTTATGGATTCTTTGAAATCGGTTTTTCGAACTTCTGCGAGGATTGCCGTTGAAGGCGATTGCAGTTTTTGTATACTGGAGGAGGTTAGTAATTCCAAAGTATAAAGAAAATCTGGAAAATGGAAGTGTTTGGGCAAAACCCTGCGACCTTTTGGTGTACATTTGCGGCGTCCCGGCCTAACTAGTTGGGCGATAAGTAGTAACGTTTAACCAAGTTTAAGAACAATGTACAGAACGCATACCTGCGGAGAGTTGAGAATGTCTAATAATGGCCAGCAGGTTACCCTTGCAGGATGGGTGCAATCGATACGTAAATTCGGTAGCATTACTTTTACCGACCTCCGTGATCGCTACGGCGTCACGCAGTTGGTGTTTGGCGAAGAACTGAACGAACAGCTGAACAACACTTCACTTGGCCGCGAATTCGTGATCCAGGCAAAAGGCCTCGTGCGCGAAAGGAGCAACAAGAATACGAACATCGCGACAGGTGAAATAGAAATTGCGGTTACCTCTTTCACTGTTCTTAATAAAGCAGCTACGCCTCCATTTACCATACAGGACGATACCGATGGTGGAGACGATCTGCGCATGAAATTCCGCTACCTCGATCTGAGGCGAAATGAATTGAAGAAAAATCTCGAACTACGATATTCTGTGAACCGTTCTGCAAGAAATTATTTGCATGAAAACGGTTTCATGGATATAGAAACGCCTTTTTTGATTAAATCTACCCCTGAAGGTGCACGTGATTTTGTTGTGCCCAGCCGCATGAATAGCGGACAGTTTTATGCGTTGCCTCAATCGCCGCAAACATTTAAGCAACTCCTCATGGTCAGTGGTTATGACCGCTATTACCAGATTGTAAAATGTTTTCGAGACGAAGATCTTCGCGCCGATCGTCAGCCTGAATTTGCGCAGATAGATTGCGAAATGAGTTTCGTTGAGCAGGAAGACATTCTGAATATGTTTGAAGGAATGGTGAAAGCTATTTTCAAGGATGTGAAAAATATCGACATCACTGAAAAGGTGGAACGCATGACGTGGGAAGATGCGATGTGGAACTTCGGAAACGACAAACCTGATCTTCGCTTCGGAATGAAGCTGCTGAATATTAAAAGCGCGTTTCAGCGTGGTGGAAACATCGAAGCAACCGGCGACTTGATTGCAGGAACTGCATTCGGTGTGTTCAATGATGCTGAAACGGTAGTTGCCATTGCGGTACCCGGCGCTGCCGAATACACACGCAAACAAACCGACGAACTAACAGAGTGGGTTAAACGCCCGCAGATCGGCATGAAAGGGCTTGCGTTCATAAAAGTGAATGCAGACGGAACCTATAAAAGCAGTTTCGACAAGTTCTTCAACGAGCAACAATTAAAAACGACTTTCAGATGCAGCAGGTGCTAAACCCGGAGACCTGGTATTGATACTTGCTGGAGCAGAAGAAAGAACCCGCAAAGCAATTAGCGAGCTTCGTCTTGAAATGGCGCAACGCCTTGGCCTTCGGAAAAAAGATGAATTTAAATTACTCTGGGTACTAGACTTCCCTCTCTTTGAATATAGCGAAGATGATAACCGCTGGGTGGCCCGGCATCATCCTTTTACTTCCCCAAAACCTGATCATATCCCCATTATGATCGGCAATTCGCATGTTATTGAAAACGCTTCCGCATACCTTGAACATCCATACTCTAACATCAAGGCCAACGCCTATGATATGGTGCTGAACGGTAATGAAATAGGTGGCGGATCCATCAGAATTTTTCAACGCGACCTACAGGAAAAAATGTTCGACGCATTGGGAATGAGCCGGGAAGAAGCACTTCACAAGTTTGGATTTCTCCTCGGGGCCTTTGAATACGGCGCCCCTCCTCATGGCGGAATAGCCTTTGGTTTTGACCGCCTTTGCGCAGTTTTAGGCGGCAGCGAAAGTATCCGCGATTTTATCGCATTCCCGAAAAATAACAGCGGCCGCGACGTAATGCTTGACGCTCCTTCTTCCATTGATAATCAACAGCTAAACGAACTCAGCATCGCCATAAAACCTCAGGCTTAGTTAAAATTCCTTTTGGTATTCTGGAGGGCATGTGATTTGCACCTATTAGTTTTTTTTACCCTATTAAAAAGGACAAAAGGATGCGCTATTTATATTTGGCTTTAGGACTGGCATTGGCTACCAGCTCATGCACTAAACATTCGGACTCGTCTGGCTCACAAGATCTCAACGACTCTCTTCCTGCTGCAAGTCACCTTGATGTAAGCTACGGGACCGACGGTAAGCAGAAGCTAGACGTCTATCTCCCTGCAGCCAGGAATGAAAATACCAGGCTGATTGTGATCACACATGGCGGCGGATGGAACAGCGGGGACAAATCTGACCTGAACATGCTCATTCCCGAAATTCAAAAACGTTTGCCCGGGTATGCAATAGCCAACGTCAATTACCGGTTGATCCGTTCCGATGCAAATTATTTTCCTACACAGGAGAACGATATAAATGCTGCTATAACCTTTCTAAAAGATAAAACTGCAGAATATAACCTTTCGCAAAACTTCATTTTGATGGGCTTTAGCGCCGGTGCGCACCTTTCATTGTTGCAGGGATATAAACATAGCGACGTGTTGCAACCCAGAGGTATTATTTCATTTTTCGGTCCCGCGGACCTCGAGAAATTATACATCGATGCTGAGGTAAGTATACCGGGCCAACTGAAAAATCTTCTTAACGCGACGCTGGATATAAACCCAAATCTTTTCTTCGAATCGAGCCCTCTCAATTACGTTTCATCAAGTTCGGCCCCTACACTTTTGCTACACGGGGATCAGGATAAACTTGTTCCGGTTGCGCAGGCATATATGCTGCAGGATAAACTTGAAGAAAAGGGTGTGTTCAATAAACTTGTAGTTTATCCAGGCCAGGGACACGGGTGGTTCGGTGCGGATCTAGAAGACTCTTTCTTGCAGGTAGAGGCATTTATCAAAGGGCTGTCAAATTAATTTACAGGTGTACATTGCACCATGCCGGAAATTACTCAGATTCCACTAGCTGAACGAATGCGTCCCCGGCGGCTCGAAGACCTGCTTGGGCAGGATCATCTGGCAGGACAAGGGAGCATTTTACGAACTGCAATCCTGCAGGGCAAAGTACCCTCCATGATTTTGTGGGGACCGCCGGGCACAGGCAAAACCACTATCGCAAATATTATTGCGAATACGCTTGAAGTTCCATTTTATACATTAAGTGCGATATCAGCTGGCGTTAAAGAGGTGCGGGAAGTAATTGCTACTGCGCAACACCAGGACAAAGCGATATTATTCATTGATGAAATTCATCGTTTTAATAAGGGTCAACAGGACGCGCTGCTCGGCGCAGTAGAAAAAGGCACGATTACACTAATTGGTGCTACTACCGAAAATCCATCATTTGAAGTAAATAGTGCGTTGCTTAGCAGGTGCCAGGTGTATGTGTTAAGATCGCTGAACTGATGAAGATCTTGTTCAGCTGATCAAAGTGGTGTTGCAAAAAGATGAATTTCTAAATCAAATTCCTGTCGAGTTAAAGGAAACAGAGGCATTGATAACAATATCAGGTGGAGATGCAAGAAAATTACTGAACCTTTTGGAAATTGTCGTGAACGCACTTCAGTGCAAAAAATCCGAATCAGGTTGTTATTACTGACGAAAAAGTGATGGAAATCGCGCAGCAAAGAATTGTGTTGTATGATAAGAGTGGCGAGCAGCATTACGATATCATTTCAGCATTTATAAAATCGATGAGGGGCAGTGATCCGAATGGGGCTGTATATTGGTTAGCGCGAATGATTGAAGGTGGAGAAGACATAAATTTATTGCGCGAAGGATGGTGATATTGGCCAGTGAAGATATTGGGAATGCGAATCCGAATGCGTTGTTGCTGGCGAATGCCACGTTTGAAGCAGTGAATAAAATTGGAAATCCTGAAGGCCGGATTATTTTATCGCAGTGTGCTACCTATTTAGCGTCGTCACCGAAAAGTAATGCATCGTATATGGCGATTAACGAGGCGATGAGCGGCGGTGACGGAATGGCGGGGACTTGCCGGTGCCATTACATTTACGTAATGCGCCGACTAAGTTGATGAAGAATCTAGACTACGGAAAGAACTACCAGTACTCGCATAGTTATGATAAGAATTTTTCTGCGCAGGAATATCTGCCGAAGGAATTGAGTGGAACAAAGTTTTACGATCCGGGGAAGAATGCGAGGGAGGACGAGTTGAGGAAGCAGTTGAGAGCGTTGTGGGGAGAGAAGTACGGATATTAATTGTATTTGAATTTGGGAAAGGAGTATAAAAACAAAAAGCCCCGCATTGCTGCGAGGCTTTTGTAATAAATATGGCAGCTACCTACTCTCCCAGAATTTAATCCAGTACCATTGGCCATAAGGGACTTAACTTCTCTGTTCGGAATGGGAAGAGGTGAACACCCTTGGCAAAACCACCATAAAGAGTTGAAATATGTTTAACATATTGGTAAAAGCTGTAAATGAGAGCAATAGAAATAATCGAAATAATTATAAAATAAAATATAAAAAAATTAAAGCGTACGGGTAATTAGTACTACTCGACTTTGATGTTACCACCTTTACATCTGTAGCCTATCAACGTAGTCGTCTACTACGACCCTTAAAAGAAAACTCATCTTGTGGAAGGTTTCACGCTTAGATGCTTTCAGCGTTTATCCTGTCCGTACATAGCTACTCTGCGCTGCACCTGGCGGCACAACAGATACACCAGCGGTACGTACGACCCGGTCCTCTCGTACTAAGGTCATGTCCACTCAATTTTCTAACGCCCATCACAGATAGGGACCGAACTGTCTTGCGACGTTCTGAACCCAGTTCACGTGCCACTTTAATCGGCGAACAGCCGAACCCTTGGGACCTTCTCCAGCCCCAGGATGTGACGAACCGACATCGAGGTGCCAAACCTCCCCGTCGATATGAGCTCTTGGGGGAGATCAGCCTGTTATCCCCGGAGTACCTTTTATCCTTTGAGCGATGGCCCTTCCATGCAGAACCACCGGATCACTTTAGCCGTCTTTCGACCCTGCTCGACTTGTCTGTCTCACAGTCAAGCTCCCTTATACTAATGCGCTCTTCGTACGATTACCAACCGTACTGAGGGAACCTTTGCAAGCCTCCGTTACTTTTTAGGAGGCGACCACCCCAGTCAAACTACCCACCATGCACTGTTTCCCGCAAGGGATTAGACTCTAAGCAAACGAAGGTTGGTATTTCAACGGCCGCTCCACGGCACCTGGCGGCACCGCTTCGTAGCGTCCCAACTATTCTACACATCGTTTGCTCAAAATCAATGCAAAGTTGTAGTGAAGGTTCACGGGGTCTTTCCGTCCCGTGACGGGTAACCGGCATCTTCACCGATACTACAATTTCGCCGGGCTCGTGGAGGAGACAGTGTTCAACTCATTAGACCATTCGTGCAGGTCGGAACTTACCCGACAAGGAATTTCGCTACCTTAGGACCGTTATAGTTACGGCCGCCGTTTACTGGGGCTTCAGTCAGGAGCTTTGCCTTGCGGCGAACACCCTTCCTTAACCTTCCAGCACCGGGCAGGTATCAGGCTCTATACGTCATCTTTCGATTTTGCAGGGCCCTGTGTTTTTGTTAAACAGTTGGTTGAACCATTTTACTGAGACTGCGCATAACGCAGTTGGCTTTATCCCGAAGTTACAGCCACAATTTGCCTAGTTCCTTCTCCACGGCTCACCCGAGCACCTTAGGATATTCTCCTCGACTACCTGTGTCGGTTTGCGGTACGGGCCGCTTTAGCCTAGCCTTAGAGGTTTTTCTCGGAGGTATGATTAGGACCACTATCTGCGCTGCCGAAGCTTTGCAGTACTGTCACGTTCGCCATCCCGTACGGATTTACCTGTACAGAATATAACTACACGCTTTAACGGGAACATCCGTTGCCCCGCGGGTCGTTCACTACCTCGTCACCCCATCGAAACTAAAGCGGGTACTGGAATATTAACCAGTTTTCCATCAGCTGCCCCTTTCGGGTTTGCCTAAGGACCCGACTAACCCTGATCCGATTAACGTTGATCAGGAACCCTTAGTCTTACGGTGAAGTAGTTTTTCACTACTTTTATCGCTACTTATGCCTACATTTTCGTTTCTGAACGCTCCAGCAAACGTCGCCGTTCACCTTCGACGCAGATCAGAATGCTCCCCTACCGATATACACATCTAGTGTGCAATCTTAGAGCTTCGGTGGTATGTTTGATGCCCGATTATTTTCCGTGCAGGATCTCTCGACCAGTGAGCTGTTACGCACTCTTTAAATGAATGGCTGCTTCCAAGCCAACATCCTGGCTGTTATAGAAATCCCACCTCGTTTGATCAACTTAACATACGCTTAGGGACCTTAGCTGCTAATCTGGGTTATTTCCCTCTCGGCCACGGATCTTAGCACCCGCAGCCTCACTCCCGGAGATATTTACTAGCATTCGGAGTTTGTCAGGGTTTGGTAGGCGGTGAAGCCCCCTAGCCCAATCAGTAGCTCTACCTCTAGTAAATGTCTATATCCGAGGCTGTTCCTAAAAACATTTCGGGGAGAACGAGCTATCTCTCAGTTTGATTGGCCTTTCACCCCTATCCACAAGTCATCCCATAACTTTTCAACGTTAATGGGTTCGGTCCTCCAGTGTGTGTTACCACACCTTCAACCTGCTCATGGATAGATCACAAAGTTTCGCGTCTACCCCCACTGACTAGTCGCCCTATTTGGACTCGCTTTCGCTACGGCTCCGTTATTTAAGAACTTAACCTCGCCAGTGAGGAGTAACTCGTAGGCTCATTATGCAAAAGGCACGCCGTCACGCTTGCGCGCTCCGACCGCTTGTAGGCGTACGGTTTCAGGTACTATTTCACTCCCTTATTTAGGGTGCTTTTCACCTTTCCCTTACGGTACTGGTTCACTATCGGTCTCTTAGGAGTATTTAGCCTTACCGGATGGTGCCGGCAG